>CAUQTA010000003.1:0-435516 GCA_963520985.1 uncultured Sphingobacteriales bacterium | reverse complement strand
GAGGCGGCGGCTTTGGCGATGGTCCGGTAGGGTTTGGCCTGCGAGCCGTCGTTGCCGTCCGAGCCGCTCACACTTACATAATAATCCGTACCGTAGGTGTTGACAGTAATAAAATATAGAGCAAAAGCAAATACAGTAAAAAATATACGTCTCAACCGCTTAGTACAATCTCGCATAACCATGTAAATTAACCTTCTTATATAAACTTTCTTTTCCCGTTACCCGATTTGGTATCCAATCTTTGGTGTGAATTGGTCGAAAAATAGAGTTGTTCATAACTACAAAACAGACAACTCATCGAAATCGGGCTTGATTGTTGAGGGGGAATACGTATTAATAAAAATGTGGGTTACAGGCATTTAACCAAGTTTACTTGGAGGTTATGTAAGTTTTTTCGCCTTCTACAAAAAGAACCTCACAACCAAGCCTTAAGCCAATCACTTCTGTCTGTCAGTCAGTTAGGCATGGTTTTTTAACTCTCTACCCATTTTCTCCCTTCTATTTATTCTCAAATATACGAATGAAAGCATGTGATTTTATGCGGTTTTTTGCACATTTTTGATCGAATTATTTTTAATCATATTTTAATACCCGCAAAAATGTTGCAAAAAATACACACTTCTGTGGAAGCTTTTACTCTATGATAGAAACTGACTCCATCAACCCACGCTATACGTTCCAAATAAAAAATACTGTAAATGAGCCTGTTAGCTCAAGTGGCAAATTTTTATTCAATCAGGTTGCGTTTCTTCTGCAACAACCCTCTGCATCTTTGCTGAGTTTTGAACTGTGGGATGAGCAGCAGAAGTGCGCTGTGATTTTATTGCATATATCCGCAAATCAATCTGAGGCGGTTAGTCCGTATCGGGCTACTTTTGGGGGCATCGAAACGGTGGCTTCACTAAATGCAGAAATGCTTGATATCTTTCTGGCAAAAGTTCATCGTTTTTTGCAGTCGCAAGGAATTACACGTCTTCGCCTCACCAATGCTCCGTTTGCTTATGACAACGAGGTCTATCAACAGGTAACGTCTCTTCTGCTTTACCATGGATACCGCATTGACCGCTCCGAACTAAACTACCACATCCCGATTGGCACTGTTTCCCTGGAACCGCAGCTACACGCATCGGAAAAAAGGCGGTTACAAAAATGCCGCAAAGCAGGCTTTGCATTTGCCGAAGCACACACACCCAATCTCACAGAGGTTTATGCGTTTATTGCCAAAGCCCGTAGTCGCAAAGGGTTTCCTATGTCACTGGCCTTAAAAGACTTCCAGCAACTGTTTGTCAATCTGCCAGGTGTCTATCGCGTTTTTACCATTCGGGATGGAGAGACGATTACAGCCCTGACGGTCACCGTACGCATCAACAGCCAGATTTTATATAACTTTTATCCTGCCGACAATGAACACTACCTGAATTACAGCCCCATGGTGATGCTCACAGTTGAATTGTATAACCTTGCCAGGCGGGAAGGCTATTGTATGCTTGATTTGGGCATAGCAACCGAAAACGGCAAACCCAATTATGGACTGATGCGTTTTAAAAGGAATCTGGGTGCCCAAGCATCGTTGCGGCTTACATTCGAGAAAGACCTGAGCGAAGCAATTCCAAAATAGTATCTTTTGAAATCCCAAAACCCCTCTGCAAGACTGAGAAGCACTAAGTCTATCTTCTTCCTTAAAAATGCCTACCTTTGCCCCTACCCTCTTATTTAATTATGATTTCGATTCTGATTGCCGCCCGTAACGAAGAAAACACCATTCTTTCCTGCCTGCAATCCATCGAAGCATTGGATTTTCCGGAAGATCAGATGGAAGTTTGGATTGGCGATGACGATTCGAGTGACGCCACTTACGAGCAGGTGAAAGAGTTTATCAATCAGAGACCGCAATTTCACCTCATCCGCATTACCGATACTCTGGGGCAAGCCCGTGGCAAAGCCAACGTATTGGCACAACTGGCACGCCGGGCAACGGGACAATTTTTATTCATTACCGATGCCGACGTTTGTGTGCCCGCACAATGGATTACAAATATGACGCGTATGTGTGAGCCCAACGTTGGCATTGTTACGGGAGTTACCGTTCCGCAAGCGACAAGCACCTGGGCAGGACTGCAGGCGTTGGAATGGGTGTATGCTCTGTTTTTGATTCACTGGCTCGCAAAGAAACGGATTCCTGTAACAGCGATGGGCAACAACATGCTCATCACGCGCGAAAGTTACGAAGCCACGGGTGGATATGAACGCATCCCGTTTTCAATTACGGAAGATTTCCAGTTGTTTCGAGAAGTGATAGATCGCGGCTACGAATTTCGCCAAACGTACCAGCCCGAAACGCTGGCTCTGACCTTGCCGATCCCGACACTGAAGGCGTGGCTGCACCAACGAAAACGCTGGACGTATGGCGCCTTGCAACTCCGAGGCATAGCCCGTCTGCTGCTGCTTACGCCTCTGTTGCTTTTAGCATTCTTGTTAGCATGGGTTGTTTTTCGGCCGTTTATTGCAGTATGTATCGGGCTGGGATTTGCTCTTGTGCAAATCATTCTGACAGTGAAAGGCCTACGGCAATTGAAAATTAGCCATTTGTACAAATACTTGTGGCTGTTTCCTTTGTATTCCTATTTCAGCCTGGTGGCTACCTTACTTTATTACTATTTGCCAACTAAAACCGTCTGGAAAGGTCGTTCTTATGAATGATTTTAAGACGGATGCGGTTATCAGGTAGGTTTTTGATTTTAAAAAGATACTATTTTACAAAATGCAATTTGTTGACACCCACGCCCATATTTACAGCGAACAATTTAACAATGACCGCGAAGCCATGCTCAAACGCACGTTTGCCTTGGGTGTTACGCGGATTTTTATGCCCAATGTCGATAGCCAATCCATTGAAGGAATGCTTGACCTCGAAGATGCCTATCCCTGCCAATGTTACGCCATGATGGGCGTGCATCCGTGCAGCATAGAAGCGGACTTTGAGAAAGAACTGCAAATTGCCGAAGACTGGCTCAGCCAACGCAAATTCGTTGCCATCGGCGAAATTGGACTCGACTATTATTGGTCTACGGAGTTTGTAGAACAGCAAAAAGAAGCGTTTCGCATACAGGTGGGCTGGGCTAAGCAATACCACTTACCGATTGTGATTCACTGCCGCGATTCGTTTCAGGATACGGTGGACTTGCTCAAGGAAATCGGCACCGAAAACCTGACGGGGATTTTTCATTGTTTCACGGGCAGCTTGGAAGATGCCCGGCAAGTGATTGACCTCGGGTTTAAGCTTGGCATTGGTGGTGTGAGTACCTTTAAAAATGGCGGCCTGGACAAAGTGATTCCGTTTGTGGATATGGAACACCTGGTATTGGAAACTGACAGTCCGTACCTGGCCCCGGTGCCTCATCGTGGCAAACGCAACGAAACCAGCTACATTCCGTTAGTAGCCCAACGCATAGCCGATCTGAAACAGACGTCCGTATTGGAGGTAGCCAATGCCACTACCCAGAATGCGCTGAAATTATTCGGAATTACGGATTAAACGACGAGGCCGGTTTTCGCATTTGAAAAGATACTAGTTGACTGCCTTTGACTTTTGATTCTTATCAATAAAACCTTTGATAAGAAATCCAGCCCCGACCAGAATGGCTCCGTAAAAGATCAGTCCTCCTCGTTGAGAAACAGTGTAGGTAAGCAGAGTCATTAATACGCCTCCTGCCAGTAGGATGGTGCCAACGATTATGTTGGTTTCAGAACCGGCACGAGCTTTGCGCTTTTTTGAATGAATCAAAAAGTCGTAGTCCTCCCGAAATTTTTCCGCTAGATAGTCTGCCCGAGCCGGCTCAATATCTTTGCTGATAATCCGCCGAACAACTTCTTGTGTAGTTTTGCCGTCATGATACATCTGTATCATTTCTTTCTGCATCAATCGTTCGTCTTTGGTAAGTACGTGGGTAGTGGATGTATCCATGTAATAAATGAGGAAAGAATAATCAGGCAACCAATTGATTACTAGACACTTCCAGCAAAGCAGATTTCTTGGTTACGGTCAGTTGCACTTCGCTGCCACAGACTAGTGCCCAGTTTTCGGGTTCGTGCCCAACCGGGAAGCCGAAACAAACCGGGTAATCGTATTCGTTTACGGCATCCAGGATGATTTCATCCGCCGTCTTGCCAAACGGATTTTCGTTGTCTTTCATAGCCGTAAAATGACCGACAATAAGCCCAGCGAGATTGCGCAACTTGCCTGCTCGCTTGAGTTGCACCATCATCCGGTCGATGTGGTAGAGATATTCGTCAATGTCTTCCAGAAACAGAATTTTGCCGGACAAATCCGCGTCCGAAGCTGTACCTATGCAACTTACAATCATTGACAAATTTCCGCCAATCAGCTGGCCGGTAGCCTTTCCTATCCGGTTTGGCGGCAGTGTTTGTGGCTGAATGGAATAGGGCTGCAATGCCGGACCAAATAGTAGGTTTTTCAAACTCAAAAGCGACTGCTCTGTATCGCGGGCAAACAGCAATGGCATGGTGGCATGAATGCTCTGCACTCCCAGCCGATGCACGTGCAAATGCAGCACCGTAATGTCGCTGTAGCCAATAATCCATTTGGGATGCTGCAAGAATGCCGTAAAATCCAGGTTATCCAGAATACGCGTAGTGCCGTAGCCGCCTCGTATGCAAAAAATGGCTTCGATTTCCGGATCGTCAAGCATGCGTTGCAAATCCTGGGTGCGCTGAGCGTCAGTTCCGGCAAATTGAAAATGCTGTGCAAACGCGTATTTTCCCGTTACCACTTTCAATCCCCAGTCTTTCAGAATGGCAAGTGCCGGTTTTACACTTTCGCGCGATACTATCTTGGCTGGCGATACCAAGCCTACTTTGCTTCCTTTGCGCAAAAACGGCGGCTGAATCATGTTTTTTAGTAGAATGTACTGTTTAAGAAATCAGACAGAGCAGGTATGGCCTACTCTGTCTGATTGTTTTTTAAGGCTGTGCCCAATAATCCACCACACACACTTTATCTAGGTATGGTCCCAGAACCGCACCAAATTCTTTGTGAGCCGGATGAGGCAGATACGCGTCACGGTCTTTTTCGGAAGCAAAGGTCACGAAGAAACAATGGGTATAGCCTTGCGAAAGACCTTCGGGACTGTTGTTCGTACCGAATTCGAATCCTTTGATTTCCTTGATCTTAGAAGGAAGCCCTGCAAAGGCATCTTCTACTTTTTTGATTTGTTCGGGAGTGGTGCCGTCTTTAAACTTAAACAGAACCACGTGGCGTAATACTTTGGATGACATACTTTTTTTGGAAGATTGGCCGTAAGAAGAAAAAACAAGGGCAAAACTAAAGACTACCCATAAGAAAATTGTAATTCGTTTCATGCGAAGATAGGTTAAAAGAGATAAAACAAATGCTGCACTAAAATAGTATCTTTCTACAAGTAAAAACTTCAGCGCAGCTTTTTTCTGAAAAGATGGTACTGATACGCTTCCCCAGAGCCATGGCTGTTGGGCTCGGCACCAAAGTAATGCTGCCAGGAATTCACGTATTCCCAGCCGTTTCGATGCAAAAAGTTGAATACATCCATGTCACTTTTAAAATCCTTCAGTTTGCCTTCTGGAGTTTGGATCATGGACTCGTCCTGCGACAGAAAGAAATTCTCCTGACCAAAATCGACCGTGGCACGGATTACATTCAGGCCGTCTTCCCGCTCTTGGCGAATGGAAACTTTGATGTAAGCCACGTCATTATTAGCGGATAGATTTTTTCCAAGTACAATCACTTGCGAATAGGCAGGAATTAGACTCAGCAGGCCTGCCACAAAAAGTAAAATAGTTTTCATAGGGAATAGGTGTTTGCGGCTTTCCTTCCAAAAACCATTCCATTTTCGCACCCACAAAATAGTATCTGTGAAAAAGCCAAAACCTGCCATCTTAACTTGTTCAGTCTTTCTCCTGTCTCGATTTTTCGTAACTTTCGGGCATGTTTATCGAACCCCATCTTGGCAAATACCACCGCGATAAAAACCTCCGCACCACCGGCTGGATTGAAGTGATTTGTGGGTCTATGTTTTCGGGCAAAACCGAAGAACTCATCCGTCGGCTAAACCGCGCCTCCATTGCTCGCCAGCGTGTCGAGATTTTCAAACCTGCCATAGACACCCGCTATCACGACATCGATGTGGTTTCGCACAATGCCACTTCCATCCGAAGTACGCCGATCAATACTCCGCAAGAGATTTTTCTGTGGACCGGCGACTGTGAAGTGGTAGGCATTGACGAAGCCCAGTTTTTTGACGAAAGCCTGGTAGAAGTATGCGTTACCTTGGCCAACAGCGGCAAACGCGTCATTGCCGCCGGTCTCGACATGGATTTTCAGGGTCGTCCTTTTGGGTGCCTACCCGCGTTGATGGCCGTTGCCGAATTTGTGACCAAAGTGCATGCCATCTGTGCGGTTTGCGGCAGTGTGGCATCCTATTCGTTTCGCCTCAATCTTTCCCAGGAAAAAGTGATGCTTGGTGAAACGGAAAGTTACGAGGCGCGTTGCCGGCGGTGCTACAACGAAGGCATGCAACAACAGGCCGCCCGCCGCCGATAGGTTTTTACTCAAAATTCCCTATTATTTCTTGGATACAGTCTATAATTGAAATACTTTAGACTGTTCTATTTTTTTGTTTTATTCCCACTTCTTCTTGCATGAAAAAGCTTTCCTTGTCTTTTATTCTCTTTTGTTTGTATCAACTCACGTTTGCCAATGTCAAGCTTGCGCCCTTGTTTTCAGACGGCATGGTGTTGCAACGCAACATCCGCAATGCCGTTTGGGGCTGGGCCGATTTTAATGAGCAAATCACCGTTACCTGGCTTGACAAAACCTACACCATCAAGCCTGACAATACGGGCAAGTGGATGGTATACCTGGATGCGGCTCCGGCTGGCGGGCCTTATATACTCACTATCAATGGCCGAAATCAGATTCAGATCAAGGATGTCCTGATTGGCGAAGTATGGATTTGCTCGGGACAATCGAACATGGAATGGCGAATGAACATGCTCAATCACAAGTACGACGCCGAAATTGCCGCATCTACCAATCCGAATATCCGCCACATCAAAATCATCAACAGCCAGTCGCTTACGCCACAAACGGATGTACAAACCAGCGGCTGGAAACCGG
Organism: uncultured Sphingobacteriales bacterium; assembly: GCA_963520985.1. Lineage (GTDB taxonomy): Bacteria > Bacteroidota > Bacteroidia > Cytophagales > 172606-1 > Xanthocytophaga. The sequence continues at coordinate 428,345 of CAUQTA010000003.1, read as the reverse complement.
CCAATCCTGAAAATACGCCAAGCTTTTCGGCGGTAGGCTATTTCTTCGCCAAAGATCTGTACGACAAACTGCACGTTCCCATCGGGCTTGTGTCTTCCAACTGGGGCGGCACCGTAGCCCAAGCCTGGACCAGTCTGGAAGCCTTGCAAACGTTTCCGAACTACCTAAGCGAATACGACGAATGGAAAAAAACAGCGCAACCCGGCGAACAAAACATGGACAAACTCTTTGCCGACTACCAAAAGGCGCTGAAAACCAAAGACATTGGCCTCAAAACCTGGATGAAAACGAACTTAAACACGGCCAGTTGGAAAACCATGAACCAACCTAGCGACTGGAGCAAAACCGAGTTGGAAAACGTGGATGGCATTGTGTGGCTTCGCAAAGAAGTGACCATTGAAAAAGAGGATGCTGGCAAAGACCTAATTCTGCATCTAGGCCCCATCGACGACAATGACATTACGTATTTTAACGGAGTGAAAGTAGGTGCTACCGATGGCTATAGCCTCGAACGAAATTACAAAGTAAAAGGCGGCTTGGTAAAACCGGGCAAAAACGTAATAGCCGTTCGAGTGGTGGATACAGGGGGAGGAGGCGGTTTGTGGGGACAGGAGAAACCGTTGGAACTGGAAATAAACAACAAGAAAATAGCCCTAAACGGCTCCTGGCAATACAAGCTTTCGCTCAATGCCAAAAACCCGCAGAGCAATGCGTCTCCCAATCATCCTTCACTGCTGTTCAATGGCATGATTGCACCACTCATTCCGTATGGCATCAAAGGCGTGATCTGGTACCAGGGCGAATCCAATGCTGGCCGGGCTTATGAATACCGCCGGTTGTTCCCGACCATGATTACCGATTGGCGCAACCGCTGGCAACAGGGCGAATTCCCGTTTCTGTTTGTTCAATTGGCCAACTACATGAAAGTGCAATCGGAACCCGTTGACAGCGAATGGGCCGAACTCCGCGAAGCCCAAACCATGACGCTAGACCTGCCGGTGACGGGTATGGCCTGCATCATCGACATCGGCGAAGCGGGCGACATTCACCCTAAAAACAAACTGGACGTTGGCAAACGGCTCTCCTACGTTGCCCGCAAAGTGGCTTACGGCGAAGACATTGCGCACATGGGGCCGCTTTATTTTTCATACCAGACAGAAGGTGACAAAATCCGTGTAAATTTTACAAACCTAGGCAAGGGGCTGGTAGCCAAAAACGGTGAACTAAAAGGATTTGCCATTGCCGGTGCGGATAAGAAATTTTACTGGGCCAAAGCCCGTATCGAAGGCGATCAGGTAGTGGTTTGGAGTGAGTCAGTCCCTAATCCAGTAGCTGTACGTTATGCTTGGGCCGATAATCCCGAGGGCTGCAACCTGTACAATACGGCTGACTTACCCGCGTCGCCCTTCCGTTCCGATGACTGGAAAGGCCTCACTGCTGATAAATGAGTCGGCAGAAATAGTACTTTTTTCAGAAGCAAAATCCCTTCGATCCCGTATCAAAAGGAAGGCTTCAAGGGAGACATACATACTATGGGATGGCATTTCCCGTTAACAGGTGAGTTGTTCGAAGAGAGGCAACATTAAGAAATCGGATTCTGATCAAATTACTCAGCCTTTTTAGCCGAAAAATCAGCATGATTACAAAATCGTGCTGATTTTTTGTAATTCTGTGTCATATATGGAAATTTGCAACTTGGTTCTGAGAAAATACAGATAGGTAAACTGAACTTTCGGCTTACCAAATCTACTTAATTAGATTATGCTTTCACGCGATAATATCATTCGGATTGTTGTTTCGGTCAACATTGTCAGCTGGTTGCTGCTGTTGGGGCTTAATTTAATTACCCTGTTGCAAGGTCATACAACGACGTTCGGAGTACCCGTAGCCGTTCGCGGTTTGCTGCTCAATCTGTTTCTGGTGCTGATTTTCTTTTATTTCCGTACCCACTCCGACGAAACCACCAGCGGCACCTTTGTAGACCAACTGGTCAAGCTGGTCGACGTTGCCTGGGTTTTGGTGCTTATTTCGCTAGTATTTCGCTTTGCCGACTTTCTGATTGACCAGTTTCTCCATGCCCGGTCGGCGCAGCTTGTGCTTCTCTTTTATCATTTTCACATCGGGCTGGTCACCATTTTTCTTACGCAAACGTTTTTTGTCTGGAAGAAATTTGTCCTCTACCAACGGTCGCGGCGGCTGGGCCTTACCTGGCAAATATTTGAGTATACACTGCTAGCGACGCTCTTTTTTAATTTTTTCCAGCTCGACTCATCCGACGCCTTCTTTTACGTCATCCTCATCCCAATGGGCCTGTTTGGCATCGTTACTGCCTTCAATCTCAAGTGGGTGGCTTATCTGGATGTGCGAGACAAATGGAAAGCCATCCTGCTCACTTTTCTCATCGGACTCTTTTGTGCCTATTTCTTCTGGAACCTGAGCAGCTACGCCAAAGATCCGCAGATCGTGACCAACCTCATTCACAGCGTTTACATTCTGGCGTTATTTGTGTTTGTAGGCGGTTATAGCGTGCTGGCATTTGCGGTTTTGCTCTTCAATTTGCCCACATCGGTTGTCTTTGAACAAAAAATAGAAGAATTGCTTGACTTTCAGCGGCTGACGCAGACTTTCCAGGCTAAGGAAAATGAAACCCAGGTATACGAAACCCTGCTCGAAAGCACCAGCCGCGCCACCGATGCCGATGCAGCCTGGCTAGTGGTAGCCAATGAAGATCGGCAGATTACCAATGTACTCACCAAAAACATCCACCAGCAACGTGCATTGGCCATTGAGCAGAAAATAATAAAAGAGCTGAAATACACCGCTCAAATGCCCATTAAGGAGAACATCCGCAAAGGATTACTGAACGGCCTGGCAAGTGCGGTTAATTATCAGTCGGTTATGCTGGTACCACTGATCTTTCAGGACAAGATGCACGGCACACTGGGGTTGCTCAAAACCGAAAAAGACGGATTTACCAGCGAAAATGTGGAGCTGATAGGCACCTTTGCCCGCATGACGGGTGTGGCCATTGAAAACTTCCGGCTGGTATCGAAAGTAATTGAAAACGAACGGTACCAGGAATCACTGAATATTGCCCGCAAGGTGCAGCAAAAGCTGTTGCCCTCACATTTTGCCGGAAACGAATACTTCGAAATCAGTGCTTTCTCGCAATCCGGGGATGAAGTAGGTGGCGATTATTACGACTACTTCCAGATTTCGGACCATCGCACCATCGTGGTGATTGGCGATGTTTCGGGAAAGGGCACCTCAGCGGCCTTTCACATGGCGCAGATGAAAGGCATCTTTCATAGCCTGGTTGAGTTGCATCCGCCACCGCACCGCTTTTTGGCTCTTGCCAACAGTGCTCTCAGCCGCTGCCTGGACAAAGATCAGTTTATTACGGCCAGTGTATTTATGATTGACAACGAGAAAAGCGTGATTCATCATGCCCGCGGAGGCCACTGCCCGTCTATCTATTACAACAATCATTTGCAAAAGGCCGAACTGTTGCAAAACAAAGGCATGGGATTGGGCTTATTGCGTCGCCCCGACTACATCAATCACGTGGCTACCAAGACGCACACCTATCATCCGGGCGACTGGCTGGTTTTGTATACCGATGGCATACTGGAGGCGCGCAACGCCGATGGCGAAGAGTTTGGCGAGCAGCGCCTCATCACGTTTACCGATACACATACCAGCCTTTCCACGGCTCAGTTTATCGAGTCGTTCTGGGAGTATTTCCGCCATTTCTGTGGCAGTTCCGAGCAGCAGGACGATTACACGCTGGTTGCCATCCGGTTTTTGCCCCGCGTGTAATTGAAAACCAAAGAATTGTCCTGATACTTTCAGCAAAATAGTATCTTTCAAAAACGAAAAACCCTGTCTTCGAGGACAGGGTTTTTCGTTTTAAGTACAAAGACAAAATGGAGGTATATTTCACTCACTTATTAGTTTCTGCCATTCAGCAAGTTGTCTTTTGTCTCATATCTTTTGTCTTGCCTCTGACTACTTCTCAGCGAATTTCCAACTCAAACGGCAAACGGGTTTGCAATCCTTGCCAGCTTTTAATGCGCTGAATGTCGCGAATATAAGGAGCCAGCATACCGGCGTTTTTCTCCATGGCTTTGGTTTGCATCGATTCCTGGGTATCACCAAACCATTCTTCAAACAAAGGCTTTTGTTCGGGCAAGTAACGCAACCGGTAATCATCGCCTTTGATTTTGGCTAATTTGGCCGCAATGTCAATGGCATCTTCCAGGCCGCCCAGTTCATCTACTAGTCCGTTTTGTTTGGCTTGCTCGCCAGTCCATACCCGGCCCGAAGCTATTTTCTTCACGGCATCTATGTCCATTTTCCGGCCTTTGGCTACTTTGCCCGTAAAATCTTCGTAGACGCTTTCGGTCCGCTTCTGAAACCACTGGCGTTCATAGTCAGACATGTTGCGGGTAGGCAATCCAATGTCGGAATAGCTGTTGGTTTTTACGCCGTCAATGGTGACGCCCAGTTTGTCGTTGAGCAAATCTTTTACGTTAAACCACAAGCCAAACACCCCAATGGAGCCCGTCAGTGTAGTAGGATGCGCCACAATCTTGTCGCAACCCATAGCCATATAGTAGCCCCCCGAAGCCGCGTAGTCAGACATGGAAGCCACTACGGGTTTCTTTTGCTTGGTCAGCTGGATTTCGCGCCACATCACATCGGAGGCCAGGCTGCTGCCACCCGGCGAGTTGATACGTAACACCACGGCTTTGATTTTATCGTCTTCGCGGGCTTTGCGCAGGGCTTTGGCAATTCCTTCAGAGCCGATGGTTTCGTCGTTGCCGTCGCCCCCGTTGATTTCACCGGAGGCAATGATTACCGCAATGCGGTTGTCGTTGCTGCCTTGTTCCGATTTTTCGCGGTTGCCTGCTTTTTCATATTTGGATAGCGAAATAAACTCTACTTTTTTCTTTCCGTCCAGTTTCAATTCTTTCTTAAGTTCCGATTCTACTTCGTCGTAGTAGCCGATATGGCTCACCAGCTTGTATTTTTTTGCATCTTCAGGCTCCCGAATGGTCAGCGAATCGGCCAGGTTTTGCAATTCGGGAACGGACACTCCCCGCGCATCGCCGACTGTTTTTAACAGGTTTGACTGAATGGAAGTTAAAAACGAACGGGTTTGTTCGCGGCTGGGCTCACTCATGTCCTGGCGCAGAAAAGGCTCCACCGCACTTTTGTAATCACCCACTTTGAATACTTCCGCTTTCACACCCAGTTTGTCAAGTGTCCCTTTCAGGAAAGTGACACTTGCATTCAGGCCGTTCCATTCCACCACACCTTCCGGATTCAGGTAAATCTTGTCGGCAACCGAGGCCAGGTACAGGCTTTTTTCGGTGTAATACTCACCATACGCAATGATAAACTTTTTCGATTTTTTGAAGTCGACTAGGGCTTCTCTGATTTCCTCCAGTGTCGGATAGCCCGCTGTGGCGGCATACATATCGGGTTCCAGGTAAATGCCTTTGATGTTGTCATCGTTTTTGGCATCGGCAATGGCCTGGCGAATCTGGATAAGCCCGACGGCATTGGGCGTACCACCCAGTGAATTGGCTAGTTCAGCAAGGGCATCATTGCTACGGCTCCGCTCCACGATGGGCCGGTCAAACTTAAGTTTCAGTACCGAGTTTTCTTTTACAGTCACCTTATCGCCGGAAGAGGCAATGGAGATGAAGCCTAGAAAAATAAAAAATGCCAGCAGTGAAAAAATCACCAGACCGATGAGGGTCGCCAGCACATATTTCAGAAATTGCAACATAGAAGATTCTTAAAGTTAAATTTGTAAATAAGGCGCGTAAAAATAGCAAAATGAGCCTTCTAACCTAAGTCGGTGCTATTTTTACTATCATCTTAACTAACGTTAAAATTACGCAAACTGTTTTCGTCAATGCGTCACTTTTACATCAATGGCAAATACTATGTATCTATTGCTGGGAACTAATTTGGGCGACAGAGCGGCCAATCTAGTCCAGGCCATTCAGGGGATTGCGAAAGAGATCGGCCCGGTTGAAAAGCAATCATCCGTTTACGAGACTGAACCCTGGGGCGTAACCGACCAGCCCAATTACTGGAATCAAGTGGTGAAAGTGAGTGCAATAGCCAGTCCGGCAGAAATACTGAATAGTATCCACCAAATCGAGAAAACCCTGGGTCGGCAGCGACGCATCCGCTGGGAAGCCCGTCCGATTGACATTGACATTTTATACATCAACGATCTGATAATCAACGAACCCGATCTGGAGGTGCCTCATCCGCGCATTGCGCAACGGCGATTTGTTCTGGTCCCGCTAGCCGAAATTGCTCCTGATTTCAGGCATCCGGTTTTGCAGAAAACCAATCAGCAACTACTCGAAGAGTGCACCGATAGCCTGGTAGTAAAGCTGTTGTTACACTAAATCAGGCGCGTTTTCCGGCAATGTAGGCAGCACCCATCAGTGCGACCATCAGCAGCACACCGGCAATCTCAAAGGGAAGCAGGTGATAAGTCATCAAGCTGATACCAATGGCTTTGATGGACGAAGGTTGTGTATCGGATAGGGAAGGTGGCTCAAAGGCAATGTTTGCCTTCAGAAAAGCGATGAAAAAGATGGCAAAAAGTCCGCCGGCTGCCAATAGCCCCGTCCAACGGTTGATGCTACCCGAAACCGGCGATTTCTCTACTCCGTGCCGGTTGGTGAGCATAATGCCAAACAAAAGCAGCACCAATACGCCACCTACATAGATCATAATCTGGACAATGGCTACAAAATCGGCACCGGCCAACACATACAACCCCGCAACGCCCAGAAAGGTAAACAAAAGGGCAAATGCCGAATAAAGAAGCTGCCGGGTCCAAAGCAATGCCAGGGCTGATAATACCGTAAGTGCCGCAAAACAATAAAAGGCAATCGTCACAGGCAAAAGGTTAAGGATAAAGAAGAAAGAGCAAAGAAAAAAGATGGCAGGCTGCAAACCAAGAGTTTGCATGGTAAAAATACTATCTTTCAAAAAGGAAAAACCCGGCTAGTAAACATAGACATGGCATGCCTACCAGGCATGCCATGTCTATGCCTACCAGGCGCGACTGTAGACTACTCTGGCGTTACTCTTCGGGTTTCTTGCGTATGACGGGCCGCATTACCGGTTTTTTAGAAACCGGTTTAGGTAGCTCAGTCGAGGTTTCTTCCGGTTTTATTTCAGGTAATTGAGGTTCCGTTTCTTCTACATTGAACGTTTCCTCACTAACTGGCGGTTCGGCGGGAGGCGTTTTGATAACAGGCTTCATAGCCGGTTTTTTCATTACGGGCTTGCCCGGAGTCGTCTGGGTTTTATCTTTTTCGGAGGTACTATTTTCGGTAACTGTTGGCAGGGCAAGTGTTTCGGGCTGAGCCGTGGTTTTGGCTTGTTGCTTTGCCGCCTGGAATTCGTCGTAAGCCTGGCGTTTTTCGGTAGCCTGCACCGGCGACAAATCCGAAAAGTGGTAGTTCATATCCCGGATGTCAAATTCACTGAAATCGTAGGTTTTGGTCATGGTCAGGCATTCGGTAGGGCATACCGTGGTACACAAGCCGCAAAAACAGCATTTGGCCATGTCTATGTCAAACTTGGCCGCATACAGCCGCACCGAGTGTCCATCGGAGGTCTTACGGATTTCTTCCGGTGATTTTACCGCTTCTATTTCGATGCAGTTGACCGGGCAAATCTCGGCGCATTTGTCACACACAATGCAGTCTTCCATTTCGTTGTGCAGCCGGTAACGCCCGTTGTCAGGCACGGGTAGCGACTCATATGGATAGGTGAGCGTTACAATTCCCGTCTGCTGCTTGAAATAGTCTGCATCAGCCACACCGATGGGCGTACGTCGGTGCCGGGCCTGCCACAGATGTTTCAGTGACAACTTCAATCCCTGCCATGACGACACAATGCCGTGCCGGATGCCTCCCCAGTAAGAATCAGTTGGTTTTTTTTGCATATAACTCCCCGTTATTTCTCTCTTTCACACATTCCTTTGCGGGCAAAAGTAGTTAAAAAACAAAAACCTGTAAGGATAAGTTTACAGGTTTTTGTTGTCGTGCAACAGTAGCTATTGCCCGATTTACAAAATCAGTTTCCAGAGTGCGGACAAAAACAAAAGCAGCAATGAAGCAGGCGTCAGCACTTTCCAGCACAAATGCATCAGTTGGTCCACGCGCAGGCGCGGGTAAGTCCAGCGAACCCACATTTGCAGAAAAACGCCAACTAATGCCTTCAGAATGATCCAGAAAGCTCCCGTAACAGTGCCATACCCGGTGCCGGGCAACCCGCTGGTCCAGTCGGCCAGCCTGACCGAGCCCATATTGGGAAAAGGCGTGTTCCAGCCTCCAAAAAACAGAACTGCTCCCAGAAAACTCACCAAAAGCATCATTCCGTATTCGGCCAGAAACAGTAACGCCCACCGGAAACCGGAATATTCAGTGTGAAACCCACCAACCAGTTCTGACTCAGCTTCCGGAATGTCAAACGGAGCCCGGTTGGCCTCGGCCAGCGTCGCGATAAAAAAGATGACGTACACCAGAAAGAAAAGCGGCATCCGGATGACATTCCACTGTAAGAAACCGCCCATATTGGTGATGTCGATGCCCAGGTTTTGGCTTTCAAAAAGATAGTATTTTACAGGCTCGTTTTCCGATGAAAAGGAATTGGCATAAATACCCTGCTGGTAGCAGATTTCCTGTAAGTCAAGTGTCTGGCAGAAAACGACTACGCACAATACCGACAAGCCCACCGGAATTTCGTAGGAGACAATCTGGGCAACGGAACGCATGGCACCTAAAAGCGAATATTTGTTATTGCTACTCCATCCGGCAGCCATCAAACCGACAATGTCAACCGAAATGATGGTGAGCAGATAAAAAACGCCAACCGCCACGCCCGAGCCCTGCAATGTAGGTGTCACCGGCATAACGGCAAAGCCCGCAAAAATGGCCGTAAAAATCACAGCCGGAGCAGCCATAAACACCCACTTGTCGGCTTTCTCAGGTACAATGTCTTCTTTCTGCAAAAGTTTCACCAGATCGGCCAGCGTCTGAAAAGCACCGTACGGGCCAATCTCGGTGGGCCCGAGACGATCCTGGATAAAGGCGGAAATCTTGCGTTCGGCATAGACCGCAAACACCATGTATACCAGCAAGAATACCAGAAAAAAGAGAAAGGCAATCATACGTCGGCGATTGGATTGGCGGCAAAGTTAGGGTTAAAAATCGAAAAACCTGCACGGTGGTAACCGGCAGGTTTTGGCTTTTGCAGGGATACTATTTTTTACAATCCAAAGGCATAGCCTAGTGAGATGCTGAAACCACCTTGCGAAATCTGATCGGGCTCTACTTGTGGAAACGCGTACTGGTCTGCCTTCAATAGATTGGAAGTGCCTACATTAAACCGAAAATCCAGCGTCATCCGGTTGCGTGCAGACACTTTAAAGTCAAGCCCGGCCCCCAGAATAACATTGCCATCGTATCCGTTAAAATATTGCTTCTGATCCAGACTTTCGCCGGTTTCTTCACGGGTAACTTTGGCACTGATCAGAAACGCCGGTGCATAGCCCAGGTTAATGTAAGGTTTGAAACCATCTTTTCCGAGAATAAAAATATTGACAAACAACGGCACTTCAATGTAACTAAAGTTATAATCATCGGTATAGGGTTGAACCAGCGCATTCCGGTATATCTTTGCTCCTTTTCCTATGTACAGTAAATCCATTCCGAAACCAATGTGGTTGTATTTTTTGCCGTAATACCGAGCATAAACACCAAATACTCCCCCGAATCGTCCTTGCAATTCGTAAGGCGCCGAAGCCGTACCTACCCACACCGAACTGTTAATCCCTATCTTTACGCCTACGTTAAACGGACGTTGTTCGGTTTGTCTTTCGGGTTTGATTTCGTTCTTATTGTATGACAGATCGGGTTGCTTTTCGTCGGCATAAGGATTGGTATTGATCACCACCACATCGTTTTCGGTAGAGGTGATGGGCTTGAACGGATCATAGTAGGTAATGCCGATGATACGGGTTTGCCAGCTATAGTCAATCTTGTCGGCCCGGATGATGGCCATCCGCTGTTTGGGAGTATATTTCACCGATGATTTTTTGTATTTTCCATCAAACACACTCTCATAGAGCACCTTCACATACAAGTAATCTTTCTTTTTGACATTGGACACCTGGATGTTGTTGAAGTGAATGGTAGGGTCGGAAGTCTTTTCGTAGTATACATCCAGGGTGGTCAGGTATTTTTCCACTTCCAGGTCTTTGGTATTGTCTTTATTAAAACCGGGCGTGAGGTCATCTTCAATGACTACTTTCCGGTTGAAAAACAAGTGGCTGTTGGAGGAAGCTGTAAAGCTCCGTTCGATTACATTCTGCACCTCGGTGGTGCTGGCCGAATTAAACGAGATGAAATTCATCAGGTTTTCCAGATCGGCAATGTTGTTTTTGGCTTTACTCTTGATTTCATCTACATCCTTATCAGTAAGTTTGGTTTGAGTCTGAGCCCACGAATACGAGCCTGCCACTAGGAAAAGGAAGAAATAACGGTAAAACGTATGCATGAGACGCGTCAAATTGATTGTATACGGATAGTAAAAGAATCGCTTGGTAACTTGCCTGGTTGATGGCTCCAACCATCTAATTTGCTCGAAATATTTGTAACCTGCAACTGGTTACAACTCTTTTGTCTGTAAAATATCTTCTATTTTTTGCTGCGTCACCTTGTGGTCAGTAGTAATCGTTAGGGTAATCCGTTCGCCATACTGTACCTGTTGCTTGCGTGCCGCCCACCCCAACGGATGGTTTACCGCAAACGGATCATAGATGTACCGGTTGGCCTGAATGCCCACTTTCTGCACCATCACTGTCATCGTTGAGCCTGTCACCGTAAAATCCAGAATCTCGTAACGCCCGGCAGGCATCTTTTTGCTTAATTTTTCCTGGAGTTCGTCTGCTGAAAAAAAGTAAATATCCTTTATCTCTTGGTGCGTAAAATCAAAGGTGGTAAACACAATCCCTTTCCAATGCGCATAGGCATCTTCAACTACATTAGCTAAAAATAGTATTCCATTAGACCCTAAAACCGGCACAAACCGATTGCGCCGTGCAGCATCGGCACCGATTTCTAGCCAGCTGGCATCCTGGGTGGCCGGTTGGTAACGCATTACATATACGGCATCTTCGGCATCGGTGTAGATGCCGTACACATTTGCCTGATTGTCAATCCAATAGCCATGTACAACAGACCCGTTGTCAATGGGCAATGAGAACGACTGCTGCGTTTTGTAGTTGTCTGACAAGATTTTTCCGTGCACCCACAATTCGGGCTGGCTGTAGTCGTAGCGGTACGCCAAATAGTATCTTTTGTCGGGCGAAAACCGTACTTCGTATTGATACTCAAACGGATAGACCTGCGGCTGGCCCGATAAGACCGCATTTTGGAAACTTTGCCGCACGGCGCCTTTGCCCGGCTGAGCCCGAAAAGGACGGATGCTGGCCGTATCAATGACCAGACTGTTGGCTTTGAGGCTGGTGTGTCGTTTCTGTACGTTAAAATCCTGCCACTGAAAAGGAGGCTGCGGCAAAGGAGAAGCTATTTGCTGGGCCATTCCCGGCAAGCAAAATAGTATCTCCCAGAGGAGAAAAACCCTCGCAACTCTGAACAATCCCTGCAGGTGTGTATTAAAATCCATTCCCGGTTTGGCTATTAAGGGGTGAAACAAAAAATGCCGGAGGAAAGATAAGATTCTACAACGTGGAATCCGTAAAAACAAACTTCCGTTTTGGTTCACTGCTCCCTTACTCGTTTGTCAACATTTTATTCAATAATACTTCTATTTCTTCGTAAATCCATTCTAATTCCTCTTGCGTGATCACATACGGCGGCATCAGATAGAGGATATTGCCCAAGGGACGCAGCAACAAATTACGACTCAGAAAGTAATCGTAAAGGCTGTTGCGCACTTCGTTGAAATAAGAAGTGTGCGCATTGGTTTTGATCTCCAGAGCAAGAACAATGCCCGTTTGCCTTACTTGCAGTACCGACTCATGTGAAGCAATGCGCCCAGCAAAAGCAGCATGGCTTTTGGCAATGGCGGCGATACTATTCTGGCAGGCATCCGACAAAAGCAGATCCAGGCTTGCATTGGCTGCGGCACACGCCAGCGGATTGGCGGTGAAGGAATGCCCATGAAAGAATGTTTTGAGCAAATCGGAATGGTGGTAAGGCAACTGTACGTCAGCTGTGCAGGCAGTTACTCCTAAAGGCAATGCCCCTCCGGTAAGTCCTTTGGACAGGCAGATGATATCGGGCTTGACCGGACAATGATCCGAAGCGAATAATTTTCCGGTACGCCCAAAACCGGTCATCACCTCATCGGCAATGCAAAGCACCTGATTTTCTTTGGCACTGTGCAGCAGCTGGTTCAGCCGTTCAGCCGGATACATCCGCATGCCAGCGGCACCTTGTATCAGGGGTTCGTATATAAATGCAGCTACGTCTCCTGATTGCACTCGTTGCGAAAACGAAGCCACTACAGCCGGATCAAACACATCGATAAATTCAACGTCAAACAAAAACGGATGGAACGGTGCCGTGAAAGCGCCCCGTTCGCCTACTGCCATAGCCCCAAACGTGTCGCCGTGGTAACTACCCTCCAGCGCAATGATTTTATGCTTTGCCACACCCTGGTTATGCCAATACTGGAATGCCATTTTCAGGGCCACTTCCACGGATGTGCTCCCATTGTCTGAGTAAAAAATTTTAGACATTCCTTCGGGTAAAATCTGCAATAGCCGCTCCGCTAAAACAATGGCCGGTTCATGCGTAAACCCTGCGAAAATAACGTGTTCCAAGGTGCGAGCTTGTGTAGCAATCGCAGCTGCAATGTATTCGTTGGAATGCCCATGCAGATTGACCCACCACGACCCGATGGCATCCAGAATTCTTCGGCCATCCGCCGTATGCAGGTAGCACCCTTTTGCTCCTGTCAGCGGTACTATTTTGCTGGCGTCGGCCAAAGGCGTAAAAGGATGCCAGATGGCTTGCTGGTCGCGTTCTTTCCAATCGGCCGTCACCACAGGTATAAGATGATCTGTTACTTTTGTCATAGATGATCGGACAATGCGTTTTTACTTTCCACCTACTGCAAATTCTCCCTCAGCTGCTTTGCATAGTTGTTCACTATGGCGGGGGTTATTTCCGCTTCCGGATAGACATGCAGCAGTTTTGTGTATCCGCTGTGTTTTAGTATGATCTGTTCGGTATCGTTGTTAGAAGGGCCGTTGAAAACAATGCCCGTTACCAAAACGCCCCGCCGAGCCAGTTCATTCACGGTTAATAACGTATGATTGATGCTTCCCAGGTAAATATTGGCCACCAAAATTACGTCTGCATTCAGGGTCTGTGCAATGTCTATGACAAACTCCTGGTTGTTAATGGGCACCAGTACTCCTCCGGCTCCTTCTATCACCAGTGTGTTTGGTGTTGGAGGAAGGGTAATTTTTGCCAGCTCAATCTCAACACCTTCCCTACGGGCTGCCGCATGCGGCGACAGAGAATTTTGCAATAAATAGGCTTCTGTATGAAACCGGGTAACCGGATTTTGTACCAGCTGCCTTACTGTTTCGGTATCACGGGGAAGACCGGCCTGAATCGGTTTCCAATAATCTGCCTGCAATGCCTGCGTCACAATGGCACTCACCAGGGTCTTTCCCGAATCGGTGCCAATGGCGGTAATGAAATAAGTCTTGGGTTTTGCCATAGCCGGGTTTTGGGCAATTAATCTATACTATTTTCAAAAGGTAGATTTGACAACTCGTTCTCTAAACGCCTGCAAAGATGGGCAGAGTTTTCTGGAAAAAAACAATGGCTACCCAAAGTTTTCAGGAATGCAACCTGATAGGTCAGGGAGCCAAAACCAGAAACTTTCAGATTTTTTTTCGGAAAAGTTTGTTGGGAATTTCCATATTCGTACTTTTGCCCCCGGAGAGATGGCAGAGTGGTCGATTGCGGCGGTCTTGAAAACCGTTGAACCGTGAGGTTCCGGGGGTTCGAATCCCTCTCTCTCCGCCCAAAAGCTGATATTAGCCCGAATGATGTATTCTTTCGGGCTTTTTTATGACCTCTAGTCTATACAAAGCCTTTATTCTAATTGCTGCTCTTTCGCCGGCTCACTTGCTTTTTCAAATTTGATAAGCTTTTCAATTAAACAGAGTCTATTATCTACTAAAAAGAACGTTTTAGTTTGGTTCAGCAAGAAATAAGACAATAGCATACATGAAGCTACGGCAAGGTGCTTCCGATCCTATGCTATGCCAGCTTTTTGCGCAACCATTTGCGGACTGGCTCATCGTACCATTTCAATGCCACATACGCCAAAACGATGCTACCTATCAATATGAGCAATGCATAGGGCCAAGCCTGCTCAAATGTTATGCCTTTGTGATTGCTGATCCAGGCCACGTAAAAATAGACCAGCGGATAATGTACCAGGTAAAGCGGATAAGATATTTCACCTAAGAACTTGCATATTTTTTTCTCTCGTTGAGTTTGTATAACGCCACTGGCACCCAGGTAGACAATAAGCGGAAAAACAATGATGATGCAAGCGGATTCATAGACTCCGTTCATCCAAACGTGTTCAGCACCGCCAATGCGCGGCATATACAGTACAATAGCCACTAAAAGGCTGCACCATAAAAAGGCATTTTTAATTTGGGTAGGCTTCGTTACACGTGAAAGTAACAAACCGGCAAAGAAAGGGTATAGGGTACGCGTCAGCCCTATGCGTACCTGTTCCCCATTCAATGTCCAGCCGCCACTGACGTCGCCGTTTGTGATTGCCAGATGTGCCAGTGCAAGGGCAGCCATGCCCACCCAGATACCCAGTGCCGTTTTGGAAAATTTCCGAATCCCGATGGCATAGAGAATGTTGGCAATGTATTCAAAAAACAATGACCAGGCAACGCTGTTCAGTGGGTGCATCTCCTGCCAGCCACGTATATCAAGCGATAGGGGAACAGGTAGAATTGTATAGCCAATCAGCATCACCAGCAGCATTTTCCACACAGGAACGGTATGAATGAGCGGCCAGATCGTAGAATCAGTAAAATAGAATCCGATAGCGCCGAGGGTCATACCCAGAACTACCATGGGTTGGAGACGTTCGATACGGCGTTTGAAAAAACTGCCAACGGTCATTTGATTCCATCGGTTGTCATACGCATAGCCGATCACAAAACCGGATAATAAAAAGAAAAAATCGACAGCC
This sequence comes from uncultured Sphingobacteriales bacterium, assembly GCA_963520985.1. GTDB lineage: Bacteria > Bacteroidota > Bacteroidia > Cytophagales > 172606-1 > Xanthocytophaga. Next base: position 413,030 of record CAUQTA010000003.1, on the reverse strand, counting down.
AGGTAACCGTGATTGACCAGATTATCCAAATGACCAGTGGCTAAGGGCTCGGTCAGGTGGAAGGTTATAACGATGATGGCTGCAACCCCGCGAAGGCCATCTAATATTGGGTAATGTGGCTTGGTAGCCAACTCATTATTGTTCATTAATAAAATGGATTTATCAACTAAAAGGCTCTGGCTTTCAGAAACCCGCCTCTTTAGTGTCTTTTTACAGGCTCTTATCCAGCTCTTCGCCCTTAACTGCCAAATGCCCATGTAGTCTGGAACATACTACTCTTTGGAGTGGCTCACCCTGAAATCACTTGTCGAGCCATACCTGTTGGGTGAAGGCGCCGTTTACTGCTGCATCCCAGATTTCAACTCTTACCCACTTCCGATCTTTCAAGTTTGTCTTAAATGTAAACTTCTGCCTGTCAAAAGGTTTCGTATGAGTCAGATCAATTCGTTGCCGAAAAACCTGCTTTCCATCACCGGAGATAATTTCAACAAATGTTAACGGAAACGTCCAATCCACTTCCAGCACAAGGGTAGCTTTGCCATCCTGTGCTAACGTAACAGTTTCACCCGGTCCTTTTCCATTAACAGCAAAGAAAGGAAGCAACACCTCTCCAGTGGAGACGAAAAACTTGCCCTGCCGCATGGCATCCAGTACCGGTTGCCAGCCTTGGCTGTAATCGGGTAGCTGACTCATTTGCAAGTAGTTTACATTCAGGTGGGCATACATTTCATTCTCCGGCTCCACGGTAAACAAGTCCGCTTCGGCAATGACATGTTTTTTATATCCCCAGTTGGCCATGTCATCCATCAGATCCAAGACCCGCCGACTAAGCCGGGGCTCCGACAGGTCTGAGGGTATGTTTTTCCAGGCGGCTCCAAAGAAATGGTCCGATTTATAAAAATCTTCGTCCTTGTACTTATCCGGATACCCGGTAGAACCTTTCGTACGGGCATGGGCCGTCCAGGCCAGGCCGTTTTCTGCTTCCAGTAGTTTGAGCATGTCTGCTTTGTCGGCAATGCGATAGACCTTACCAAATTGCGGGTCGTCAGTGACAAAGGGCATACCGGGCTTGCGGGCCATAATCCAGTTGACCGGCTTGGGAAAGAAACTAAGCCAGTGACCGCCAAAAAACTCATTCGGTTCCTCACCAGGCAGCAACAAAAAATCCTCTGATGACCAGCGTTTACACATTTCGTGCAGGGTTTTCAGTTCCAGCAGCCGAAGGCTATCCGGGCCTTTGGGATGAGCGGTGTAATGAAATTCGGCCAGGTGAACAATGTCAATGCCACTGCGTTTAAAGACGTTGACAAAGTTAGGCGTCTGCGGCACTGTTTTTCCAGCCAGCATCACACTCATCACAAACTCATTGTGAAAATGACTTGAGAGGGTTTTGTAACCCGGCAGGGGCAAATACGAGTCACCATGGGTAAATTTCTTTACTTCTTCCAGTGCCTGAGCTGGCTCGCTGGGACTTAACAGGCAAAAAAAGTTTAATCGCTGCTGGGTTTTGGGAGGGGCATTGACCCAGGGTACCCAGCGGTTATCTCCCATCAGATCCTGCCGGATGCCGATGCCAAATTCAGGAATTAACTCGCGGTAATTACGTCCATACCAGGTAAAATTCAGGTTAAAGGCTTCGTCCAGTGGATAGAAGTATTGATGAGGGGCCGGAAATACAGCTAGACTACCCACCTTTCCTTGCCCGATAAGGGTGCGGTACTTGACGGACTGGGTTTTAGCAACTTGTGTCAGATCTGCTCCGGTATGCTGGATTTTGTCTTCGGTATCGGACCAGAAAAGATTATCCCAAACGTTTTTTTTCGTAGTTAACCCCGCATCATACAGAATGGCGGTGGAATCGGCTTCGGTACTCATTACGGCAGCGACATTGAACAAGGGACTGCCCTTGTAGACGGTAATCTCAATGGCCCCCTTGAAGGTTGCCGCATTGACCTCTCCTATCCGGATGACTGTTCGTGAACCAACGCTTTGGACAGCGGCCTTTCGCTTTTCAAAGGCAATGGCGTAGGACTGGTGGGGCAATTTATTGGTTTTATCAAAAAAGATATTCCAGCCGTTTTGCGAGATCAGGTCGCGTTTGCCAACGGTGAGCACAAAAGCCGGATCCAGGTCACTGGCGATTTCTTTTAATACGCCCTGCTGTGATACCTGAAGGCTGGTAAACAGAGGTTGCGCTGGATTAAGGTTAAGGACTATTGTTGCCTTTTCTCTGGCTTGTGTTGGCCAGCTTATCTGCAATTTGTTTGCGGTTTGCGTTACCACTATGCCGTTCTTTTTCTGGTAGCCTTTCCAATCTACGGGAGTCTGTCCGTAAATGATCGGGCAGAGAGTTAGAATCAGGCAGATAAACAGGAGGAGGGGCAGGACATTTTTTTTCATAAAAAAGTGTAAATGAACCACAAGGCATGACTTAACCTAACTGGATCGGCAAAATATACATATTCGTGTAACAATCAAGGCCCCGTTACTGAAACAGCAATAAATCACCTCCTACTTGAACTCTAACGTTCTGAATTCTCCCAAGCAATTCAGTCTGTGTCAGGCTGTGAATTGCAGGTCGTTGCCCTAAGCTGCTGTTACTTCTTCCTCTTTTTCTCTCAGATTCCACACCAATCAAAAATCAGGGATCTACCTTTCTACCCAAAAAATGAATTTAAAAACAGTTTTATAGTTTAGCGGTTTTCACATGTTTTTTTAATAAATAGAACGTGCGTCACCGAAAAACTTTTCTCACTAGCGAAAATGAATTAATTTATTTTTTAATTACACTTGTATAATTGGCACCTGTTTTTTAACGAATACTCAAATACCGTATAAGTGGTCTTGCACAATGGACGAACAAAACTATTTTGAGCTGTTAAATACCATTTTGGCTTCGGCAAAAATAGGGGCGTGGGCCTATGACTGGGCACGGCACGAATACATTTATTCAAATTCAGTGTTGAGCGATATTCACGAACGGCCTTTGACCGATTTTTTGAATGATGAACAACTCTGGAAACAAACCGTTTATGCAGAAGACAGAGAATTGGAAGCCAAAGGCAGTGAGCTGGCATTGAAGGGCCAGCCCATAGAGATGGAATACCGCATCGTCACTCAAAAGGGTAACCTGAAGTGGATAAGCGACCGTCGGAAAATAGTATTTGACAAAAAAGGAAAACCGGCACGCACCGAGGGCGTGGTAGAAGACATCACGACACGCAAAAACCTGGAAGAACTGCTCCTGCAATCGGAACAAACCTACCGTTACTTATTTGACTACAACCCGCATCCGATGTGGCTCTTCGATACGGAAACCTTTGAGTTCCTGGCGGTAAACAATGCTGCCATTGAACATTACGGATACAGCCGGGAAGAATTTTTATCAATGACTGCTCTGGATATTCGTTCCAAAGACGAACAGGCAAAGTTGAAACAGGATGTAGAACTCACCCAAAAAGACAGCCGTTCGTCAAACAAACGGGGGATCTGGCGACACATCAATAAAGCGGGCAAAACCATCTATGCCGAAATCAACAGCCATTCCTTTGCACATCAAGGCCGCCCTGCACGCCTGGTGGTGGCCCGGGATGTAACCGAAAAGCTTGCTGCTGACCGCAAAATCAAGCAGCTCAATGAGGATCTGAACAATTTCCGCTATGCGGTAAGTGCCGCTTTTATGTTGTTGGCCCTTGACCTGCAAGGAAATATCTTTTTTGCCAACCGTAATTTTATCACCCGGTTGCAGTACGAAAAATCGGAGTTGAAAAATCAGAATTTCCGCACTTTCATTCCCGATTTTTATCCGGCTCACTATTTTGATGACATTCTAAATCAGGCTCATCTGGGACATATCTGGCGAGGCGAGTTGCGGCTAAAGGCTCAAAACGACAGCATCTGCTGGACGGACACATTTGTGATTCCGGTAAAGAATGAAGAGGGCGGAATAAATCATTTTCTGGTCATTCAAAATGACTTAACACAGAGCAAAGAACAAGAGATGGAGATAATCCAGCTGGTAGAAAAGCTACTGGCCAGCGAAGCGGACGTACGGGAATCGTTACAGAATGCCCTTAAACTGAACAAGCAATTGGAAATAACCCAGTTAAGATTGAAAAACGCTCAGCGACTGGCAGGCTTGGGCAATTGGGATTGGGAAATTGCGTCGCGGAAACTGTACGTTTCAGAAGAAATACTTTCCATTTTCGGTATTCCGGATAAACCGTTCATGACCGAACCCACACTGCAGAATTTTATTATTTACATTCATCCTGAAGACCGTGAAGATTTTATCAAGGCTCATCAATTTCATGTAGACGGACTTGATATTGAATACCGGATTGTCAGGGCAGACGGGCAAATCCGGTACCTGCATGAACTCAGCACGGTTATCAGAGATGCTTCGGAGAAGGTCACCTCTTTTTCAGGCACGGTGCAAGACATTACCCAACGCAAACTGGAGGAAATAGAACTGCGCCAGCAAAAGCAGATCCTCGAAGAAATTGCCGATGTCAGTTCGCATATTTTTCGCCGTCCGGTAGCCTCCATTTTAGGGCTCGTCAGCCTGTTCGATTTTGAGGATTACACCAATCCGTTTAATGGCGAAATCATTACGTTGCTGGGCCGGGCTACTCAGGAGCTAGACAACATCCTGAGTGACATGGTGATAAAAGTACAGACGGATTACAAGCACAACACTTGATTCCAGTAAAAAATAGTATCTTTAAAAAACACAAAACCCCGGCCTTGCAAGCCGGGGTTTTGTGTCTGGTAAATTTATGACTCTGCGTCTATGTATCGTTTGGTTACCGGCGAATACGAATCAATCCGGCGGTCACGCATAAATGGCCAGTGCGTGCGGTAATAATCCGTTTTTGAAAGATTGATTTCTTCCACATGCACTTCTTCGGTCAGGTGCGGTGCCTGATACAGTACCCGTCCAAACGGATTGGCAATGAATGAGCCACCCCAAAACTGCATACCTGCCTCTACTCCGGTTCGGTTTACGGAAACAACGTGTATGCCATTGGCAACCGCGTGGCTACGCTGAATGGTTTGCCAGGCGCCATATTGTTCGTCGTTTGTTGCCTGATCCTGAGTACCCGCCCAGCCAATAGCCGTTGGATACACCAGCATTTCGGCTCCCATCAATGCTGTAATGCGGGCAGCCTCAGGGTACCACTGATCCCAGCACACCAGTACACCAATCTTGGCATATTTGGTGTCAAACACTTTGTAACCCAAGTCGCCCGGAGTAAAGTAAAATTTCTCGTAATAGCCCGGATCGTCGGGTATGTGCATTTTGCGGTATTTGCCCAGATAGGTGCCATCCGCATCAATCACGGCGGCGGTATTGTGGTACAAGCCTTCGGCACGTTTTTCAAACAATGAAGCCACAATAACCACATTCAATTCTTTTGCCAGCGGTCCAAGCTCTTGTGTAGACGGGCCCGGAATGGCTTCGGCCAGTTTGAAGTTGTTGTAGTCTTCTACATCACAGAAATACAGCGAAAGAAACAACTCCTGCAGGCAAATAATTTGTGCACCTTGGGCCGCAGCTTTCCGAATACCCTCTATGGCTTTTTGCATGTTTTCCTGCGGGTCGGCAGTGCAGGTATTTTGTACTAATCCAACTTTGACAATTTTCATCTTTTGGAAACAGAAAGTTAAATGAGAGATTAGCTGTTGCTGCTAACTGTTGGTTTTCAGAATGTTTCACTCTAAAAACAACTAGCTATTAGCGACTAACTAGTTCCGATTAATGTAAACTATAGAATGCCTAATAAGATTCAAAAATAGTATCTTTTTTTAATAAAAAACCCCGATGCTGTAAATAGCGTCGGGGTACAGATACGATTCTTATACTCTTTTGGAGGGAATGGGTTTTCTGGGCATTTCGCGATCAATGGGTTGCCGGTCTACCAGCCAGTCGTCCAGGCCGTGTCCGCTGGGAGGATCAAACGTCGGGAAAACGGCGTCTACAGGCGTGCCACCATCATCATCGTTGTTCGGTGGAAAATAACTTTTGCGCAACGCTCGAAATAACACCCATGTAAAAGCTACAAAGCATATAATAAATAGCAGTAAAAGTTTGGGCCCTGTCATAATCACTTCCCTCCGTGATATAGAATGTGAAAAATCTGTTTTGTACGGCTTGCAGCGAATGGAATTGTCTGATCAAAAAACAATTGTTTCGCTACAAGGAGATTCTGCCTTAGTTAGTCGCAATGAAAAATGAAATTTATAAAAAATACTTATTTCTTTCAACAAGAAAACTCATAAAAAGTTTTGATACTAAGCATGTCTCAACAAGATTTTTCTTTTTCGCTACTCATATGCCTGAATCAGGAGAGTGCCTGACAAAAAAGCATAAATTTCTGTACCAGACACTCTTCATTTGTCCTTACAAAGTCATTTTGTATTCACACCGCTCTATGTTGCGTTTGCAATCTTCAATAAAGTCACTGCTTAACGAAAGCCGAATCGCCTTTTTGTAACTCGCAATGGCCGCATCGTAACTTCCCTGCAATTCATGCAATATACCAATGCGGTTGTGTACAGCCGGTTTATCTACAGAGGGTACCGTCAACGCTTTTTCCATCAGTTCCATGGCTTCCGCATGGCGCTCCAGGTCAGTAAGCAAATATACATAATTCCAGTAAGCATGCGGATAGTTTGGGGCATATTTGAGGCACATTTTATAGTGCATTTCGGCACGTTCGTATTCGTCGAGTTGTGTTTTGTACAGCCATCCCAACGAGTTATGCGCCCGGCACGACTGCGGATCTTCCGACAGCATTTCTTCCAGTTTGTGTATGGCTTCTACAAAATCACCGTTTTTAATGGCTTGCTCCCCTTCCAGGTACAATTCTTCTAATCTTGAGGTCATTGATTCAAATATATTAAGTAAAGACAGATAGTTTTCAGTAGGTTATCGGGGTTTTGAGTTCTATAAAGGTACTATTTTTTGACTGAAGCCTAGCACTGGTCGTCGAGTTTCTGATTGCATTTATCTAATTCATCACATTGCTCACTACGCATTCAAGCGGTGCTTGAGCTTGTCCATTCCTACGGCCCCGATGATAATAGCCCCGATGATGATTTCCTGCACAAAATTAGGAACGCCCAACTGCTGGCAGCCATTGCGTAACACTGCAATTAATAATGCGCCTATAATGGTTCCCATGGCGCTGCCTTCGCCTCCATTCAGCGAGCCGCCCCCAATCACCACCGCCGCAATGATGTCGAGTTCCATGCCTACGGCGGCGGTTGGGTCGCCTACCTGCAGGTTGCTGTATTGCATTATGGAAGCGATGCCGACAAATACCGAATTGAACGAATAAATGGCAACGCGGTACACAGGCACATTGATGCCACACAGACGGGCCGTTTTTTCGTTGGAACCGATGGCAAACACATACCGGCCAAAAACCGTATACCTGAGAATAACATGGGTGGCAATGAAAAGCAAAAACATAATCCACACACCCGGCGCAAACAGAAGCCACTCGGGCTCCGGAAATACCATGGTCAGGTTTTGCATGCCATTTTGGGGCGTGGCAACGGTTTGTTCATTGCCCAGCCATTTGGCCGCGCCGCGGGCTATTTGCATGGTTCCCAGCGTAATGATAAACGGCACAATGTTGAGCCGCGAGGTAAGCCCGCCCGCTGCAAAGCCACAGAACGCACACACCAGAATGGCCGCAATGGCCGCTATCAGCGTTTGGCCGCCGGTAGCCTGCAGGGCAGCCACATCAGCGACATCAGCGGGCAGGAAAGCTTTTAAGACAACTGCAATCACCACCGTACCTAACGCAATTTGCGAACCCACACTCAAATCAATGCCTCCCGAAATAATCACGAATGTCATCCCCAGAGCCGCAATGCCGACAATGACGGTTTGCGTGAGAATGGTACGGACGTTGTCAAACGAGTAAAAGGAACTGGGGGAAAGCACTACAAACAGAAGGAAGACGAAGATCAACCCAAAAAGTGGCGCAAACTGGGACAAGACTTTTTTCATGCAGCCTGATTTTAAATGAAGTGGTAAAAGTGATTTATAGGTGTTTCTAAAAAATAGTAGGTCTTGAAAAGCCAAAACCCACAAAATGTTCTTCCGTCCCGTTACTCCTAAATCCGTCTCACTCAAAATAGTATCTTTTCTTTATCAAAAACCCAGCTAATCCAGTAAAGTCAAAATATCTTCTTTGCTAAGCGACTTCACAAACGATTCCTCGGTGGTAACCAGATCGCCCGCCAGCCGGAGTTTGTGTTGTTGTAAAGCTAGTATTTTTTCTTCTACGGTGTTCTTTGTAATGAATTTATAGGTGAATACCGTCTGCTGCTGCCCAATGCGGTGTGCCCGGTCAATGGCCTGTGCCTCCACAGCCGGGTTCCACCAAGGGTCCAGAATAAACACATAATCGGCGGCAGTCAGGTTCAGGCCCAGCCCACCCGCTTTCAAGGAAATCAAAAATACAGGTATGTCGTCGTTTTCCTGAAACAATTCCACCTGGCCGCGGCGGTCTTTGGTCTGGCCATCCAGGTACGCATAGGTAATGTCCATCTTGTCCAGATGATGCCGAATGATGTTCAGGTGCTTTACAAACTGACTAAAAATCAATATCTTATGATTTTCACCAATACCCGTTTCCAGGCGGTGCAGCACGTCTTTCAGCTTTCCGGATCCATCGGTGTATTCCGGATCCACCATTTTGGGGTGATTGGCCAGTTGCCGCAACTTGGTTAGCCCCTGGATCAGCAGCAACTGCGATTTGCCCATGGATTTGTCGTCCAGGTTTTCCAGAATCTTGTTGCGGAAATACGACTTGGCTTCCTCGTAAGCGGTTTCCTGCTCGGGCTCCATGTCACAATACTGGATATGCTCTATTTTTTCGGGTAAATCTTTGGCAACCTGCGACTTATGTCGCCGCAAGATAAACGGGCGAATGATGGTGTGCAGCCGTTGCAGTTTTTTCTCATCGCTGCGTTTTTCAATGGGTGTCAGAAACTCGTTTTTGAAAAACTGCTCATTGCCCAGCAATCCCGGATTGACAAATGTCATCTGTGACCAAAGATCGAGTGTGCTGTTTTCGATGGGTGTTCCGGTAAGTACCAACCGATGGCGGCAATACAATTCGCGCACGGCTTTAGCCACGTTGCTACCCGGATTTTTGATGGCTTGCGACTCGTCCAGAATCACATAGTTGAAGAAATATTTCTTCAAAAATTCAATGTCAATCCGTACGATGCCATATGAGGTGATGATGACATCGTAGTTGTTAAACTGCTCGGTATTCTTGTCGCGTTGCGTGCCGATGTACGTAAACACCCGCAGGTTGGGCGTAAACTTACGGGCTTCCAGTTCCCAGTTGTACACCAGTGAAGTGGGCACAATCACCAGTGAAGGTTGCGTTGGGTTGGCTTCTTGCTGGGATTGCAGCATGGCCAATGCCTGGCTGGTTTTTCCGAGGCCCATGTCATCGGCCAGGCAGCCGCCAAATCCGTATTTTTTCAGGAAATGCATCCAGTTATATCCCGCTTTCTGGTAAGGACGCAACTCGCCCATAAAACCTTCGGGCATAGGCTGGTCTTCCAGGTGTTCAAAATTACGCAGCCGCTCCAGTTTATTGCTGATCGTTACCTGAGCCAGGTTTTCGCGGTTTAGTTCCTCAACCAGTGCCAAATGGTGTTTGCGTATGCTCACTTCATCGCCCCCATCGTGATTTTCGGAGAAAGCGATCAGTTCGGAATACTGGCTCAGCCACACTTCCGGAATGACGGCGATTTCACCGTTAGGCAACGTAAACTCCCGTTTTTTGTGCAGAATCATGTGACGCAGCTTGATGAACGGAATTTCATACGTTCCAAACTTCACGGTAGCGTAAATATCAAACCAGTCGCGGTTTTCGTTGATCTGAATGCTAATGCTACTGTTGCCGATGAAATACCGTTTGCCATTGTGGGTGTTTTGCTGCATTTCAAACCCCGACTCGCGAATCAGATCGGCGTGGTCGTGCAGCCACGAAAATGCCGCGGCTTTGGACATCGCCAATCGGCCATGCTTCAATTCCAGGCCCGTTTGTTTCAGAAACTCAATGCTTTCGGCTTCCAGATTGGGTTTGCGGCGTATGCGGTGAAATATATACGAATCGTTGGTTTTTTCCAGACTCACGCTCACCGGAGCACCCGTATCCGACGATTTGAAGGTAGCCTTGCCATACCGGAACGAAAGGTCAAACAAAATCTGGCTATCGCTATCCTCTTCATCCTCAACGGCCACATTGCTCTCATCAAACAACGACAGCGCTGCTTGTTTTGCCGACTGAAACTCAGTCATTATCAACAGAGGCTTCGGCAAATAACCTTCCGACTGGATCTCGAATCCTTTGGCGTATACGTCAAAAGAGGCAATCAGCGGAGCCACAAACTTTTGATAGTAGGTTTCTTCGACGCTTTTTGGAATGATGATGTTGCTACGGTTTAGAAAGGGACGCAGTTTTTTGCCGTCCACTTCTTTGGCAAAACTGTAGAGCTTGTCGTGCAGCACCATCCACGCGGGCTCGTCACAAACGATAAAGGCATTCTGAAACTGAAAATTAACTTTATCGCCTGCGTACTTGATGGTAGGAAAATACACCGTTTCGGTTTCGGTGCGGCGAAAATGAAACAGTACGGTTGCTTTTTCAGATAGCAAGTCGAGCTGTTTCCAGGTAGGATTGCCATCGCTACCCATAATGAAAAGCATTTTGTTACTCAGCCGCTCCAAAATCTTGGATTTCTGAGCGTCCACGTAATTTTCAATGGCTTGTTGCAGGTCTTTATCGCCTTTTTTGGAGTCGTAGGTTTTGAGAAAGAAATCGGTAATGGAGATTTTTTTGTTATTGAATTTCCGGTAAATCACATCCTGCTGGATCGAATCCGTCAATTCAATGATCTGAAAATCGGTTTCATCCAGGCCCGCCGAAAATTCATCGGCATTTTTAGAAGAGATATTCTGGCATTTTAACGTAAGATTTCCTTTTTCATTAAGCTGTACAACAAAACTTTCGAATAAATAACCTAAATATTCGTGCTGGTATATGGAATAAACAATTTGAAAGGGTTCGGAAGTCGAAACGTTCATGTTTGGTTAGGGCAAGTGCGTCGCAAAATCTGAAAATTACGGCAAAAACCCTTTCCGTGCAACTGAAATCTCACGTTTTTTGGTGGACAAACGCCTGAAACGACCAAAACAGCGGTTTTTATTTTTTGAAGACCAAAAATTTCTTTCCCGCAAATGGTGGCAGGGTTTTGGCCTTGGAAAAGATACTATTTTTCCAGGCGTTTACTGCACCACAGCAGAGGCCGCCGTCCGGTATTTTTCGTACTCGTTAATCAGTGCCTTGTAAAGCATTTCGCTGATAATCATGGCTCCTTTGGGAGTAAAGTGAATAAAATCCTGCTTGGCAAGTGCTGGTTTGGCAAACGCCCAGCTAGGCATTGAGTTTTTGCCACCCATGGCCACATATGTATCCCAGAAAGCCGCACCGGCCCGAAATGCCGCTTTGCGTTGGGCATCGCGTATGGCCTCAATGTTGGGATACGAAACGTAGGCGCTGCTTTCGCGGCGCGACATATCGGAAACGCCAATCACCAGCAGTGCGGCATCCGGAGCCAATTGCTTGAAAAGCTTCAGCTGGTTGTATAGGGCGTGTTCGTAATAGGAATAATCTTTCTGCACGTACGGCACAATGTTTACGCCGAATTGCAGAATGATCAGCCTGACATTCAACGCTTTGATTTGCGTGCCTAACACTGCCGAATTCATGCGGGTAAAATCGGTGCCTGAACTTCCCCGAAACGGAATGTTGTCAATCGCTACGCCTCGGTCGCAATCCAGCGAGGCAGCGTACAATTCGGGGCTCGGCCCGCTAAAGGTAAGAGTCAGTTTGTCAAAGTCTTTCTTAAGGCGGTGAGTATAGACTTTAAATTGCGAACTGGTGTCAATGCGTACCTTTTCCAGGCTATCAAAGTTTTCCTGAAACGCCACCTGAAACGGAGCCTGCGGATTGCGATAAAGCAACTTGATCACCTGCGCCTGTTTGTCGTGCGGGTAGCCGCGCCGCAACTCAGCATAGGAAACCAACGCACCCGGCACCTTTCGCGGCACATAAATGGCATGTTGCGCGGTATCGCGGATGGTGTCTATCTTCATCGGAAAGTAACTTTCCCGGAAGGCTTTCGCCGATTCGCCGTACTTAAAGGCGGCACCCATCACCCCGTAACTGTCGACTTGTGATTTCTTGAATCCATTGCTATACGCAAAAAGTTTTTGCCACTCCGGATCCGAGTATTGGGCTATTGACATGCGGCTGCCTACCACGTCCAGCAAAGGCACCATGCCTACACCACATCCGCCAAAACGCTGCTGGAGCCGATTGCGCAGGTACGACGAAATCCGGTCGCCCTCAATCTGCGAATCGCCGTAATGCAGCACCCGCACCAGTTGCGTAGATGACAACTCGCGCAGAGCCATGAAAAACTTGTTCAACGCCGTAGAATCGTCTTCTGCAAACTGAAGACGGTATTTACTTTCAACCGGAATCTGTACGGCTTTTACCGTATCCAGAACGGTTTTCTGAGTATCTATTTTTTCATTGGCAATGGTGGGTGCAACGGGTTCGGCAATAACCGAATCGGCTTCCGACAACTGTCCGGTAATCTTGGAAATATCGGCGTACGAATCCTGCGGTTTTTCAAACAGGCTCTTGACCGAAAACGACCGAACGGATAACAGATTGGCAATACGAAATTCGGAAGGAAGAAGAAACAATGCAATCGCCAGAATCACAGCAACATACAGAAGCAACAACAGCGGTCTTATGGGTTTAATCATGCCGGTCTTTTCAATCGGGAAAACAGAAATACAATTCGCTTTTTATCGTAACTGACAAAGATAGCAATTGTATTCTGGAAGTAGCAAGCAGTTCGGAATCAATTCTTTACACCGAAGGGCAGGTTTTTGCTTTTTGCAGGATACTATTTTTATTTTACTTTGATTGGGAAACCAGTTTGGTCGAGGCCGTTTTTGCTTCATCCATTCCCGTGTTGATTTCGGTGTTGGGTAAAGCCTTCTGGAGATCGGCCACGGCAGTTGGGGTTACTTTGGTTTGCCACAAGTACAGCGATTTCAGGTTTTTCAACGAGCCCAACTCCCTCAAACCCTGGTCGGTAATGGCCGTACCAATCAGGTTTAGATACGTCAGTTGTTGCACGTTTTTCAGATTTTTCAACCCGGCATCGGTCACGTTGGTGTATTCCAGGTGAAGCCGAATCAGGTTTTTAAATGTACTCAACGCGGCCAGGGTTTTGTCGCCCACTTGGGTATTGCCCAGTTTGAGCCATACTGTTTGCTCAGCTACGGGCGAAAGCAGTGCCACGTTGTTGTCGCCAAAGGTTTTGGCGTTCACAAAGCTGACTTCCAACAGGTTATTATTCTGGGCTATCGGCATTACCATCACGTTCCGGGCACGTAAATCCGTCAAGACTTTGTCGTTGGCTTTGGAAACTTTCAGGCTCAGCAACTCATTTTCCGGTTTTTGTTCGCTCTCCGAAGAATTGCCTTGGGCAAAAGATGTCAAAACGGGCTTAATCTCTTCATTTATAGTCAGCTCCGAGACTTTTCGGTCAAAAGGTGCGCCTTGGTTAATCCACCAGGTGAGTAGAGCTATTTGCTGGGCGGTGGGTTGCGGCTTGCCTTTTGGAGGCATGTGGTCGTCGTCTTCCACCGGCAGGTGGATGCGTTTGAGCATTTCGCTGATCTCGGCATTGCCGGCAACCAATGCGGGTCCGTTTTCACCGCCTTTGAGTAATAGCTCCGGGGTATCCATCCGCAACTCACCTTTCTGTTTTTCGGCATTGTGGCAATTGACGCACGTTTGCTCCAGAGTCGGTTGCACCAGATCTGCGTATACTAAAGCCCGGTTGATGTCGGTGATTTTCTTGGGAGTCGCTTTTTCTTTCTTAGGCAGTAATCCGGCCACTGTTCGCAGCGAAGCGGGCATGTATTGCGTCAGGTAGTCAGAACCGTGGGTAAGATTGCCGCCATAGTGCCCCGCTCCGAAAATGAGTAAAACAGAAGTGATGAACACCGGTTTGTATGCTTTATGCAGAATTCGGGTTTGGCTGCGCTTTAGAAAATAAGATATCCAGGCCGTACCCGCCACCAGATAGCCTAACCACGCGTGGGTATCCAACGCATCTTCCTCATAGCCACCACTCTGCGAAAGCATGTAACCAAACAAACAGGCAAACGTAGCTGTAAGCGCCCCCCAGAAAAGCACGAACTGATTGGCTTCCTGTAATGCTTTTAGTCTGGGCGAACGGGCAAAAAACTCAATCAATGCGGCAATGATCAAAATGCCGATGGGCAAATGCACAATCAGCGGATGAAACCGGCCCAGAAACAACACCCATTCCGGCACAGATTCGGCTTGCAATAAGATAACTAATAGCATTGATTATGAAGTGGATTAGGAGGTTTTCGCTTTTTCAATCATACTATTTTACGCCAATACTTTCTGGATCACTTTGCCGTGCACATCGGTCAAGCGGAAATTACGGCCTTGAAACGGATAGGTTAGCTTTTCGTGATTAAACCCAAGGCAATGCAGAATGGTCGCCTGCAGGTCGTAAATGTCGGTTCGGTCTTTGATGCCGTAATAGCCGATTTCGTCGGTTTCGCCGTGCGAATACCCTTGTTTCACACCACCGCCAGCCATCCAAACGGTAAAGGCTTCGGTGTGGTGGTCGCGCCCTTTGAATTCCATCTGTTTGCCTTCCCGGTTTTCCTGCATGGGAGTCCGGCCAAATTCAGCTCCCCAAACCACCAGCGTTTCATCTAGTAAACCTCTCATCTTCAAATCTTTCAACAATGCCGAGATGGGCGTATCGATGTTTTTGCACAGCGTGGAAAAGCCTTTGTCCAACGCGTTGGTCGGGTCGTTGCCATGCGAATCCCATCCCCAGTCGAAAAGCTGCACAAAGCGGACTCCTCGCTCCACTAACCTTCTAGCTAACAGGCAGTTGTTAGCGAAAGACGATTTGCCTGGCTGAGTGCCGTACATGTCGTGTATCCACTGGGGTTCGTCGTTGATGTTCATCACTTCCGGTACGGAAACCTGCATCTTGAATGCCATTTCGTATTGTGAAATGCGCGAAATGGTTTCCGGGTCACCGGTTTCCTGGTGTTGCAGTTGATTGATCTGGTTGATGGCATCCAGCGAGGCTTTACGCAAATCGCGGTTCATACCTTCGGGATTCTCGACATACAACACAGGTTCGCCTTTGCTGCGGCATTCCACACCCTGGTAAACGGTTGGCAGAAAGCCGCTTCCATACCCTGCCTTCCCGGCATCGGGCGATTTGCCTCCTGATAAGAGCACAATAAATCCGGGCAAGTTCTCGTTTTCAGAGCCCAATCCGTAGGTTACCCAGGCTCCCATACTCGGTCGCCCCAACCGGGCATGCCCCGTCTGGATCAGTAATTGTGCCGGTGCGTGATTGAACTGGTCGGTGTGCATGGCTTTCAAAAAACTAACCTCGTCGGCCATCTTGGCAAATTCGGGCAAATGTTCCGAAACCCAGGCACCTGACTGTCCATGCTGCCTGAACTGCGCCTGCGGCCCCAGCATTTTGGGCACCCCTTTGATAAAGGCAAACCGCTTGCCTTCCAGCAACGATTGGGGGCACAGCATCCCATCCAGCTTTTGAAGTTCAGGCTTGTAGTCAAATAATTCAAGCTGCGAAGGGGCACCCGCCATATGCAGGAAAATAACCCGCTTGGCTTTGGGTGCAAAGTGCGGCGGCATGGAAGCAAACGGCTTGGACAAATCGCGTAAAATCCCCGCATGCTCCTGTGTTACTGGCTTCTTGTCCGAAAAACACCCAGTCAATGAGCCTAATGCCATGGCACCTAAGCCGGTGGCACAGGTGCCCAGAAAATGCCGACGGGTCATGTATTCGGCTTGCCGCTGAATGGCTTCGTTGAATAAGTCCATATATGTAGTTTTGTAAAAGCCTGGGTTTTGGTTTTTCCAGGGATACTATTTTTGATCGGCTACCTGAAAATTAAGCGTTTGAGAATCTTTTGATTTTACAGGGAGTAGAGCTGCTTCATTAAAGAAATACTGGTATTTTGTCGCATTTACAATACCATCTATAATCAGATTATGGCAATAGGTACAGGTACAACGACATTCTCTAATTAAGAAATGAATACCTTTATCAATACGATATTCTAATCGACTATCAGAGACTTGTTCATCTATAAAATGAATTTCATCTTCCTGTACACTCATTCGAATTGTCCGGACCGTACAACACGGATATTGTGATTCTAAATTGATCAAGAGTTTTCCATTCATCTGAGGTTTAATAGTCATCTTTGAGTATCTCTCATGTATGTGTTTTCCCGTCAATGAATCCTGACCAACGATCTCTATCCCAGGACCTTGGCAATCGTCCATCTTCACAGACAAGATTTCAACCGGAGCATCATCTTCATACACCACAGAAGATGCTATCTGTTGGGCAACCTGTATCGTTTCCTGCGATAAGTTCTTGCCATAAATCCGAATTGACCAGTTTGTTAATTTGTTTTCCATATGTATGTCTGTAAATCCCGAACCATCCGGATAAGCTTTTCTTTCAAAAAGAGTCCCTGTTTGTTGGTAACTAACGTTGTGACCATAATATTTTTCAGGAATAGAATCCGTTTCTATCAGTGGTGACTTCGTAAAGCCTATTGTATCGTGTTGGTAAGCCCAGTACAAGATGTCATATTTAAATTTCCATTCTTGATTCCAGCCTTCTTGTATACATAGTGTGTCCATGCCATTGATAAGTTTGACAGACAAACTATCCTCTACTAGATTATATTTATCGTCAACACGAAAATTAAAGTGAGTAAAGTTTACTATCCTTTGCTCATTATGGCAAGACTCTATCAGAAATAGTATTCCAATTAATAGTAAAACCCCAGATATCAAACGGTTCATATATAATTATTCTTTCATCACAAACTCATCCAGGTTCATAATCGCATTGGCAACTACTGTCAAGCAGGCTTTGTGGCGAATTTCGGTCGGACTCTCTTTACTCAAAGAAACAGCCTGAACCACTTTAGCCTTAGCAATTGATTTCTCCCCTATCATTTTGAAAGCTTCACCTGGATTTTCCTGATAATACACATCCGCTTTTTTGTACAAGTCCTGTAGGATTTGGAGCGTTGTCGGTTTGGCATTCTTGAGCAAAGCCAACCGATAACCGGCATTCAGTTGTTGTTGCAGACTGCCACTCATGTGATTCATTTGAGAAGCCAGGCCGCGGGCGGCGGTGATGTAAACGGTATCATTGAGCGTTACCAATGCCTGTAAGGGCGTGTTGGTGCGAATGCGCCGCGAAACACAGATTTCCCGACCAGCCGCATCAAACGTCATTAGGGAAGGATAGGGCACGGAACGCCGCCAGAAGGTGTACAGAGCCCGTCGGTACGCATCCTCGCCTTTGCTGGTTTTCCATTCCACGCCGCTGTACACCACTTGCCAAACACCATCCGGCTGCGGCGGCATCACGCTTTTTCCGTGCATTTTCAGGCTCAGTAATCCGCCGATGGCCAAGGTCTGGTCCCGAACCTGCTCAGCGGTGAGGCGTACCCTTGGCCCCCGAGCCAGGTAATGGTTAGCGGGGTCTTTGGCCAGATGGGTGGGAGTCACTTTGGAAGATTGCTGATACGTAGCCGACATCACCAGCAGTTTCAACAGCTTTTTTACCTTCCATTTGTAATCGTCACGAAAGGTAACGGCCAAGTAATCGAGCAACTCCGGGTGAGTGGGTTTGATGCCCTGCGAACCGAAATCTTCGAGGGTTTCGACGATGCCCATGCCGAACAGTTGCTCCCAGAACCGATTAACGGCAACGCGAGCTGTCAGCGGGTTTTCCTTGCTTACCAGCCACTTGGCTAATCCGAGCCGGTTTTTGGGGTAATTGGCAAAACTCGCCATAAACTTGGGCGTGGCAGGCTTTACTTCCTGACCTTTAGTAAGCCAGTTGCCGCGCACAAATACAAAGCTTTTTCGGTGAAACGCTTGCGGATTTTCGAGCATCACAGGCGTGCGTTCCAATTCCTTCCGATTCAAGAGTGCCAGAATAGTATCTTTTACAACGGCAAAACCTGGCTTTTCAAAACCAGGCAACGGGTTTGTAAAATGAAGCCAGTGAAAAGATACCCCATAATCCTGCGGATTTTTGGCGTTTGGATTATAGACGATAAAATACAATGTATGTTTGCCCTGTGTGGGAGCTATGTCAATCAGCGTCTGCTTGCCTCCCCAAACGCCTTTTTCGCCGGGTGCTTTTACGGTTGCAATGATTTCACCATCCAGTCTGTCTTTCCGGATTTCGAGCCAACAATCCTTGTCGCCATAGCCTGCCAGCATCAGCAGATGCCGCTTGCCGGTCAGATCCACATTCTTCAATCGGGCGAATCCTTTGTGTCCAATGCCCATCCATTTGCCATCCATCAGAGCGGCATTGGTTAACGAATCCAGTGAATGCGGATGAATTTTGGGTTCACTCAGCCGCAGAAGTCGCATCATTTCGGGCAGATACGCTTGAGCCTGTTGGTCGGGCAGCTGGGTTTTGATCCAATTTCTGATACTATTTAGTCCGGCTTCGTCGCTGGGTTTGTACGAAATCAATGTCGGCGATTCATCGGGGACATCTTCGTCGCGGGTGTTGTTGAAAAACGCCAGGGAGTTGTAATACTCTTCGTGCCGCACCGGATCATATGGGTGCGAATGGCACTGGACACAGGCCATAGTAGTGCCTTGCCACACTTCCCAGGTATTGCTCACCCGGTCCAGGATGGCCGTAGTCCGGAACTCCTCGTCGTCGGTGCCGCCTTCGTCGTTGTTGGTCGTATTGCGGTGATAGGCCGTGGCGATCAACTGGTCATCGGTTGGCGCGGGTAACAAATCGCCTGCCAACTGCTCAATTGTAAACTGATCGAACGGCTTATCCTGATTGAACGAATTGATCACATAATCGCGGTATTTCCAGATGTCGCGTGGGGAATCTTTTTCATAGCCCCGGCTATCGGCGTAACGGGCCAAATCGAGCCACATGGCGGCCCAACGTTCGCCAAATTGCGGCGAAGCCAGCAATCGGTCTACTTGGGTTTCATACGCTTTGGCCGAGGTATCCGCTTCAAAAGCCTGAAGTTCTTTTTCGGTGGGTGGCAACCCGATCAAATCCAGGCTCAATCGCCGCAGTAACGTAGCTTTGTCAGCCTTGGGCGAAGGCTGCAAACCTTCCTTTTGCAGCTTGGCGAGCACAAACTTGTCAATGGCATTGTTTCCCCAAGCCGTGTCCAGTTTCGGAATTTCCGGCTTAATGGGTTTCAAATAAGCCCAGTGGTCCTGCCAGTTGGCTCCTTGCTTGATCCATTTTCGCAGAATCTCGATTTCTTCCGGTTTGAGCGGCTCGGCATGATAGGGCATGCGTTCCTCTTCATCATGAATGGTAAGCCTGCGCATGAATTCGCTTTCGTTCGGGTCGCCAGGCACAATGGCGGGCTTGCCCGATTTGGTGGGTTTCAGAGCATCTTCACGCGAAAACAAACTGAAACCTGCGCTTTCTTTCACCCCTCCGTGGCACGAAATGCATTTTGTATTGATAATCGGACGCACCTGGGCATTAAAATCAACTTTTTCCTGAGGAAAAAGTTGAAATAAGACGAATGTCACAATTCCTCCGGCACCTACTATCCAAAGAAGTTTTTTGTATCTGTGCATTTTTTTGCTCAGCGGGAACGATTATTGAATTTGGAATATCCAAGTTAATCTTATTATAATGAAAATACAAACTCTCGGTTTTACAAGTAATAAATCGGGGCTACATTTCTTCGGTTAGCCATTGCAAAAGATAGGGCACTTTTTGCTTTTGAAAAGATACTATTTTAAAATGCATAGAGGGTTTATAAAACTTTGTCAGATTTCTCTTTGTGGCATCTTACTTTCTTTGCTTGTCCAAAGAAAGTAACAAAGAAAAGACACTTTCTTTGCACGCTTCCGCACGCAAACCCAGCCCGCCCCTCGCCAAAGAAAGAACCTTACGTACTTTTCTACTCGCTCTTGCTTCGCAATTTGCCTTGGCTTCAACGTAGAAGATACATTGACTAAATTCACGAAACACATTATAACAAAAAAGCGATTCATAGTGAATCGCTTTTTATGTTTTCAGACAAACTGTTATTAGGCAGTTTGCTGCTTGGCTAGTTTGCTATTCCGATAGCCGTACAGGAAGTAAATCACAAGCCCGATAGCCAGCCAAACAATGAATATCAGCCAGTTGGAAACGCCTAGCTCGGTCATCAAATACAAATTAGTCAGAATGCCCAGCACTGGAATCAGTGAAAAATGCTTGCGGTAACTCTGAATGGCTAGTCCCAGCCACGCAATCCAGAAAACAACCAATAATGGACGTTCCTGAATGGTTTCCATGAAACCGAGCTTCCAGATAGTGAAGCCCAAAGCGATGATCAACAACGCACCTACGATAAATTGGCCATCAATGTAAGGCACTTTAAACTTGGCATTTTCACTCAGTGCCTGATTATCCAAATACAAAACGCCGGCACAAACAATGATAAAGGCAAACAAAGTACCCACACTGGTCAGGTCGGTTACAAACTGCATATTCAGAAACAACGAAGGAATGCCCACCAGCAAACCCGTTACGATAGTCGCAAATGAAGGTGTTTTGAATTTGGGATGAATGGTGGAGAACTTTTTCCAGAGCAAACCATCGCGACTCATCGTCATCCAGATGCGGGGCTGCCCCACCTGATACGCCAGCAACGCACTGGTAATAGCCACTACGGCACTCACGGCAATGATGCTGCCCATCATGTTCAAAAAGGACTGCACCGAACCTGTGGTTTTCTGAGCCAGGTTTCCAAACACATACGCCAACGGATCATCCACACGCAGTTCTCTGTAGTTCACCATTCCGGTTAGAACCAGGGCAATCAACACGTACAAAACGGTACAGATCACCAGGGCATAAATCATGGCTCGCGGCAAATCGCGCTGGGGATTTTCGCATTCTTCGGCTGTGGTCGAAATGGAATCGAAACCGATAAAGGCGAAAAACACAGCCGATACACTTAGCAACACCCCGCCTACTCCATTGGGCGCAAAGGGTTTCCAATTGCCGCTATCAATGAAAAAGGCGCCTGTTACAATAACCACCAGTATCACAATGATTTTAAATATCACCAGCAGATTCCCGGTATTCCGGGATTCTTTGATGCCAATGTAAACCAGTGCCGTAATGAATGCCGTTACGACAAAAGCCGGAATGTTCATGAGCACTCTGATACCGCCCAGCAGCGGTGCGTTTTCATAAGCTTCTTTCTGCTTAATCACTTCCGCCGACAATTCTTTAAGCGTCCCCGCCTGAACGGCAGCCTGATATTCCAAAAACGCATTGTGGGCCGTTACGTAATCGGTGGCAAAGTATTCGGGCATAGCCATGCCAAACCGTTCGAGCATCTCGGTAAAGTAACCCGACCAGCCAATGGCTACCACCATGTTTGAAACCGCGTATTCCAGAATCAGTGCCCAACCGATGATCCAGGCAAAGACTTCGCCAAACGACACATAGGCATAGGTATAGGCACTGCCACTGACGGGCACCGTTGCGGCAAACTGGGCATAGCACAATCCGGTAAACGCACAGGCAATGGCAATAAAGACAAACAGCAAAGCTACCGCCGGGCCACCGTTAAAGCTGGCATTGCCAATGGTGCTGAAAATACCGGCCCCGATAATGGCCGCAATTCCAAACGACACCAAGTCGGTTAGTTTTAAGACACGGTGCAAACCACCCTGTTGTTGCTCGCGGTTGCTGAGGTCAGTTAATATTTGTCCGATTTGTTTTTTACGAAAGAGATTTTTCACGAGGTAGAGGGTTTCTTCAGAGGAATGGTTTGGTTTTTAGTTGGCTAAAAATAAATATTCTTTGTTACAATAAAATATCTTACATGATTTTCGTTTTACTTTCAAGTCACATTTTGGCAGTTTCTGTATTAATTTGCTTAAATTACTAAACTCATTTCTAGGGTATTATAGTACGAGTAGTTGTTATCCAATACTTTTACTGTTCTCAGGCAGGTTTTCCATTTTCAAAAGATACTATTTTACAAGCTATGAATTTACGTAATTACATAGGGATAGCACTGATTGCTATGGCATTTGTCAGTGGCACATCTTCGGCACAGAGCAAGAGCAACAAGAAAAATAAATCCACCAATGCCTACATGCAGGACAATGCACGCACAGTAGCCATAGCCGATGCCCGAAAAACACCCGATCCGTTCGGATTCATGAAAAGCAACGACAACGGCCACAAGAAAAACAAAGATTGCGGCTGCCCTGGAACTAAAAAGGGAGAACGCCAGCGCCGCAAGGAAATGCGTAGCCACCGGAAACGCAAGTAATGACCTGTATAGAGCCGTTGCGGCGGCTGATTCGATAGAATTTAACAATTTCTTAGGCAGTTGTTTTGACAATCAAAAATTTTTGTACATTTGCACCCGCAAGTCGGTACGACCAGCTCCTGCTGAACTCCCCCAGGGCTTGACCGCAGCAAGGGTAGGTGGTTGTAGCGGTGCGATACTCGGCTTGCTTTTTTATGCAACCCGCAAGGTTTTTCGGAAACGTTGCGGGTTTTTCTTTTCTTTCAAAATTGGGTTTTCTACCTTTGCCCTCTGTAATTGTCAAACCAACAGTAACTGACTTCATCAATCGATGTTACATTTACACACATATTCTCTAAAACCTTAACTTATCCATTCCAATGAAATTTTTTATTGACACGGCTAACCTGAACGAGATTCGTGAAGCACATGATTTGGGCGTACTTGACGGCGTAACCACTAATCCTTCACTGATGGCCAAAGAAGGCATTACCGGCAAAAACAACATTCTGGCCCATTACAAAGCCATTTGCGATATCGTTGATAACAACGTAAGTGCCGAGGTAATCGCTACGGATTTTGAAAACATGGTAAGGGAAGGCGAAGAACTGGCCGAAATCGACGAGAAAATCGTTGTGAAAATTCCGATGATCAAAGACGGTGTGAAAGCCATCAAATACTTTACCAACAAAGGCATCCGTACCAACTGCACGCTGGTATTCTCAGCCGGACAGGCCCTTTTGGCCGCCAAAGCTGGTGCTTCGTACGTATCACCGTTCATTGGCCGTCTGGATGATGTAGCTACCGATGGTTTGGCTCTGATCGAAAGCATCGTAACCATTTATCAGAACTACGGCTACGAAACCGAAATCCTGGCTGCTTCGGTACGCCACCCGATGCACATCATCAAATGCGCCGAACTGGGTGCCGATGTGATGACGGGTCCGCTTAGCGCCATTCTGGCCCTGTTGAAACACCCATTGACCGATTCAGGTTTGGAAAAATTCCTGGCTGACTACAAAAAAGGAAACGGTTAATTTTCTTTTGCTCGTTTTAGGTTTACCGATTCCTGCCAAAATAGTATCTTTCAAAAAGCGAAAACCTCGCCTTTAACAAGGAGTTACTGAAAAGACGGGGATTGGTAAACGCTAAACAATCCATTTGTATGTATATTATTAAAGTCAAAGGCAAGGCAAAAATTCCGGATTACATTCAGCTCCGTGATGAGAAGTTTGTGCTGATTGCTTATTTCCGGGCCGACAGACCACTCAAGAATCTGGAAAAATACGGACTGGCAGGCAAAGAAACCGAACTGGAAAACGTGATTCGGGAATTGCCTTTCGGCAAGCTCCAGCCTTTGACAATTTAAAGGTTCCAGTTTGTGAGGCGGGTGCTGCAGGTAAGTGCACAAAAGAAAATACTATGTCGGCATTAACCAAAACCTGCCTGTTTCACTAACCGCTGCACAAACCCTTTCACTCCTTCTTGTAATCCCATGTTTTCAGACGCTCCTATTGTTCAGGTTAAAGATGCGCAGATTGTCCAGGCCGACCGAACTGTCCTTAGCGATGTCAATTTCTCTATCAACAAGGGAGAATTTGTGTATCTGATCGGTCGCACAGGTAGCGGGAAAACATCTCTTCTTAAAACACTCTATGCCGATTTGCCGCTGGAAACAGGTACCGTCCAACTCGCTGATTTTGAGTTGCACAACCTCCAAAATCGGGATATTCCTTACCTGCGTAGGAAATTGGGTATTGTCTTTCAGGACTTTCAGTTATTTTTTGACCGCACAGTATCGGCAAATCTCATGTTTGTAATGAAAGCCACTGGCTGGCATGACCGTGCCAAAATGAAAAAACGGATTGCCGAAGTACTCATGCAAGTAGGGTTGGGGTCGGTAGACAACAAAATGCCTCACCAGCTTTCGGGTGGAGAGCAGCAACGCGTAGTGGTAGCTCGTGCGTTGCTCAACGAACCGCTCTTGTTACTTGCCGATGAACCCACGGGCAATCTGGATCCGGAAGTGGCGGAAGGCATTCTGCAGTTGTTTTTTAGTATTAATAAAAGCGGAACCTCCGTGCTCATGGCTACTCACAACCATGCGTTTCTGCAGTCGCATCCGGCCCGCGTACTGCAATGCAGCCAAGGCAGGCTGCTCGACTCTCTCCACGAAAATCTTTCCCTTCCCCATTCTTAGAATATTTGAGTAATGGAACGGAATCCAACTTTGTGTTTCTACTTTTGCTTTTGCAGTAGAAGAGTAGATTCCTACTCTTCAAATAGTACAAAAAATAGTTTTAGTAGGGGATTACTCAGAATTTGCAAAAAATATTTATAATCTCTATTAAATCCATAGATTATATGCTACATTCGCAGATACTTTTCCTAATTTTTATATGCAAACGGAGATAGATAACCTACTAAGCAGGATTGAGGAAAAATCCATTGCAGATGCCATCCGTGCACTTACCGAAATGTATCCGGGTCAAGTGGCCTTTTCAACCTCGTTTGGCCACGAAGATCAAGTACTTACTGACATTATTTTCCGCAATCAGTTAGCTGTCCGTGTTTTTACATTAGACACCGGTCGGATGTTTGAAGAAACCTACCAGACATACTACGAAACGCTTGGCAAATACAAGCAGCCCATTGAAGTGTATTTTCCGGATAAGGATGCGGTTCAGAAACTGCTGACTGAAAAAGGACCGTATAGCTTTTATGATTCGGTAGCCAACCGGAAAGAGTGCTGCTTCATCCGTAAGATAGAACCCTTGAAGCGGGCTCTGCAAGGTGTGAAAATCTGGATTACGGGTTTGCGCGGCGGCCAGTCGGAAAACCGCCAGAATATGCACCTGCTTGAGTGGGACGAAGGCAACCAACTGACCAAATACAATCCGCTGATCCTATGGAGCCTGGAAGAGATTGAAGAATACATTGATAAAAACCGCGTTCCTTACAATCGATTGTATAACAAAGGATTTAAAAGCATTGGCTGCGCACCTTGCACCCGGGCCATCGAACCGGGCGAAGATTTGCGGGCTGGCCGCTGGTGGTGGGAGTCGTCGCACAAAGAATGCGGATTACACGAGTCGTCATCCAGCGAAATTCCATCGGCGGCTTCGTCCAGCCTGATAAAATAGTATCTGCCAGAAGGCAAAAACCTACTTAATTATTTGCTCATTTACTCAGTGTACGTATGAGTGCATCATTCAAAAGAAAATTTCCGCGTCAGTTAGAAGACGAAGCCATCTACATCATTCGCGAAGTAGCGGCTCAGTTTGAGCGTCCTGCTCTACTTTTTTCAGGGGGCAAAGATTCCATTACGTTGGTTCGTTTGGCGCAAAAAGCATTTTATCCGGCTCGTATTCCGTTTCCATTGCTGCATATTGACACAGGTCACAATTTCCCGGAAACGTTGGAATTCCGTGATCAGTTAGCAAAAGAACTGCACCTGAACATGGTGGTGCGGTATGTGCAGGATAGCATTAACCAGGGTAAAGTAAAAGAGGAAACCGGCAAATACGCCAGCCGCAATGCCTTGCAAACGGTAACCTTGCTCGATGCCATAGAAGAGCTGAAGCTGGACGCCTGCATTGGCGGAGCCCGCCGCGATGAAGAGAAAGCACGCGCCAAAGAACGCATTTTCTCGGTACGCGATGAGTTTGGTCAGTGGGATGCCAAACGCCAGCGCCCTGAACTGTTTGACATTCTGAACGGCAAAATAAACGTGGGTGAAAACGTCCGGATTTTTCCGATCAGCAACTGGACCGAACTGGACGTGTGGAATTACATCCGTGAAGAAGGCATTGGTATTCCATCGATTTACTACGCCCACGAACGAAACATCATTGAGCGGGACGGCATGATATGGCCACACTCCGAATTTCTACATACCACTGCCGACGAGGTAGTGCAGCGCCGCGTCGTGCGTTTTCGCACGGTAGGCGACATGACCTGTACCGCTGCGGTGGAATCCTATGCCGATAACATTGATGGCATCATCGACGAAATTCTGAGTGCGGTAATCTCTGAACGCGGTGCCCGCATTGATGACAAGCGTAGCGAAGCCGCCATGGAAAAACGCAAACAAGAAGGATATTTCTAACCCATTTTGAATGATGGAGTAATTGAATGATAAATTAACGGCAGGTTTTGGTCTTTAGAAAGATACTATTTTCCACAATCCGCTCTTCCCATTTCAAAATTCAATCACTCCATCGTTCAATCATTCAACATTGCTCTCACTCAGCATTGCATCACAATGGATATTTTACGACTCAATACTGCCGGAAGCGTAGATGACGGCAAAAGCACACTCATAGGACGTTTATTGTTTGATACTCACTCTATTCCGCAAGACAAGCTGGAAGCCATTGCGGCATCGAGCCAACGCAAAGGACTGGATTTTGTAGACCTGTCGCTTTTAACGGATGGGCTGATAGCTGAACGTGAACAAGGCATCACCATTGATGTGGCACACGTTTATTTTTCCACGCCTAAGCGCAAATACATCATTGCCGACAGTCCGGGCCACGTAGAGTATACCCGCAACATGGTTACGGGAGCTTCTACCGCTCAGGTTTCCATTATCCTGATCGATTCGCGCCATGGCGTAGTGGAGCAAACCTATCGCCACTTTTTCATTTCCACTTTGCTGCGCATTCCTAAAGTGCTGGTGTGTATCAACAAAATGGATCTGGTCAATTTCTCGCAGGACGTTTTCTCCAACATCGTTTCTGACTTCTATGCCTTTGCAGAGAAGATCAAATACGAAGGCCAGCAGATTGATTTCATTCCGGTATGCAGCCTGCACGGTGACAACATCGTCAAAGCTTCGGAGCGGATGCCGTGGTATGTAGGCAAAACGTTGCTGCAAGAACTGGAAGACACCACCATTGAAGAAGAAAATACCGAATTGCCGGCCCGTATGCCAGTGCAGTATGTAGTTCGTCCCCGTACCGACGAGTTTCACGATTACCGCGGCTATGCCGGAAAAATCAGCAGCGGCGTTTTCAGTGTAGGCGATACAGTTACTGTATTGCCTTCCGAGCAGACTTCCACCGTCAAAAGCATTCAAAAATTTGAAACAAAACTTACTGAAGCACACGCCAAAGAATCGGTTACGCTGCTACTCGCCGACGACGTGGACATCAGTCGGGGCAATATGCTGGTAAAAAAAGGCAGTGAACCAATTGCTGCCAAGTACATCGAAGCCCACGTATGCTGGATGGCTCATGAGCCGCTGGCTACCGGAAAAGTATACTGGCTGCAGCATGGCAATCAGTTAGTAAAAGCAAAAGTAGACGCGGTTCAGCATGTTGTGGTTCCCGATACATTGGAGCACGTAAGTGCCGTACAGCTCCGGCTCAACGACATTGCCCTGCTGTCCATTAAGCTGGCACATCCGATATTTGCGGATACGTTTGCGGAAAACAAAGCCAATGGCGGATTCATCTTTATCGATCCAGGCACCAATAACACCGTGGGTGTGGGCTTTATAGAAGAGCTACACGAAACGACTCCGATTCAGGAATTTGCCATATAAAATAGTATCTTTTGAAAACGAAAAACCCCGGCCTTATCAGTCGGGGTTTTTCGTTTATTGGAATTTGTCAGTTGTTTGCCATTGAACCATCCGGTTTCGTAAATCGCACAAAAATCCTTAGGTCAGCGTAAAAAGTCATTTGGTGCTTACGCTCTATTTTGTGAATCTGCTGCCAACTTTTAGCTGGCACCTTTCGGTGTAAATTAGTCGGCATTCATTCCATTATGGCGATTTGAATGCCCCTCTTTCTGTATTTTTCGCATTAAAGACTAGCTCGCTCATACAAAAAATAGTATATTCCACACAATCAAAACCCGCTTTTTGAGTTATTAGTATAAGCAACCGGTTTTGCCTACCAAAACAAATCACTTTCATCGCTTCAATCCCTAATCGCTAATATTTATGTTGAGATTCCTGCTTGTGTTATTTGTATTTGGCTGTATGTTGGTATCTAATGAGAGTTACGCACAGTCTCGCAAAAAGAAACATAAAAACGAGAAAGAGAAGGCGTCTTCTACCGATGTAGCTTCTGCCAAAGGCGCCTCCCGCGAATCAGGCGTTTTTTCTTCAGAGATGAAGTTTAGCAAGAAGAAATTTTCTACCGCCGCCGAGGGTATGAAGCGGGCTCAGGATTTGCAGGAAGCCAATGCGAAGAAATACCGCAAAATGTCCCATGACATGGAAACCGATCCTCGCTACAACGATCCGAGTTATTTTGGGCACAAGCACAAACCTAAAAAACACCGACCGGGTAAGAAAAAATTCTGCAAAGAATGTGGTATTGCGCACTGATTCCATAAAATGTAGCAAAAACGCCTCGGTAATTAAACTACCGAGGCGTTTTTGCTATACAGCCATTATCAAATAAAGTACAATTCATTCTTCAATAATCAATATTTCAATTTTAACAAATTTCATTGTAAAGTTTATATAAAAAGCATATTAGTTGAACTATTTCAATATACACCTATCGTTTTTTGATGAATTTTCAGTTTTTTGGTATATAATTTTTCACATCTGCTCTTATATTTTTATATTAGGCAGATCAACTCTTAGTTAATCGTATAAAATAAGTACAATATGAAAGCACACATATGGATTGTCGCGATAGTCGCTTCGTCTGCTGTAGCCGTAGGAATAACGGGTTGCACAGCCAATGGACAAGCCGACAGCACTGTAAAAGAAATATTGCCAGTAACCAAGCTAGTTACCAGAGATACACTGCTCAATAATGAGTATGTAACCGATATACAGGCTGTCCGTAATGTTGAAATCAGGGCCCGGGTGCCAGGATATCTCGAAAAAATACTGGTGGATGAAGGCCAGGAAGTAAAGAAAGGCCAACCTCTTTTTCGTATCAATGATGCCGAATACAAAGCCGAACTCGCCAAGTCCAAAGCCAATCTGAACAGTGCCATTGCTGAAGCCAAAACACAGGAACTGGAAGCCAGTCGCGTTAAGATATTGGTAGACAAAAAAGTAATTTCAGCCACCGAACTGGAAGTAGTTAATGCCAAGGTAGCAGCGGCGCAGGCTCGCATTGAAGAAGCCCGCTCTACCTATTCCAATGTCGAGCTCAAGCTGTCCTATACGCACATCTGTTCGCCATTTGATGGCATCATCGACCGCATTCCGCTCAAAGTCGGCAGCCTGATTGAAGATGGCACCTTGCTAACCACTGTTTCTGACATTGGCTCAGTGTATGCCTACTTCCACGTATCTGAGAATGAATACCTTCAATATTTCAAGAAAAAGCAAAAAGACAACAGCCAACCCAATGCCAACGTCAAACTGATTCTGGCCGATGGCTCAGGGTATGCCCACAAAGGGAAGATTGAAACCATGGAAGGCGAGTTTGACGAAGCTACAGGTTCCATTGCTTTCCGGGCCCGTTTTCCCAATCCCGACAAAATGCTGAAGCACGGCTCTACCGGCAAAGTAAGTCTTGAAAACGGCGTGGAAGATGCCCTCATGGTTCCACAAAAAGCTGTATTCGAGATTCAGGACAAAAATTATGTATACTTAGTAGATGCCCAAAACAAAGTTAAGATGAGGGAGTTTAAACCGAAAACACGGTTTTCACATTTTTACATTGTTGATTCGGGACTTAAACCTGGCGACCAGATTGTGTATGAAGGTATCCAGAATATCAAAGAAGGCAGCCAGATCGTACCTGAATTTATAGCCATGGATAGCTTACTGATCAGCAATCAATAAGCCATTCGTTCTCTTCTATCTCATGGGGAGGTTTTACCAGACAAAAAGATACTATTAGCCTTTATTAAAACATTACTATTACTACAGTTGCTAACTATTTCCTACAAAATATGAGTTAAAGGAATTTCATTATAAATGTAACTAAACGGTATCTGCAACTTACTGCATTCGTTGGAATGCAGCGCCTCTGGTAAGACCTCCTGTTTTCATTACTAACCAAACCGGAGGTAAATTATGTTTGATATTTTTATACGCCGACCCGTACTCTCACTGGTTATATCACTGTTGATTGTGATGCTGGGAGTTTTGTCGTTGTTTACATTGCCCATTACGCAATTTCCCGAAATTGTCCCTCCCTCAGTTACCGTAACGGCCAAATATACGGGTGCCAATGCCGAAGTGTGCACCAAAGCGGTAGCCACTCCCCTGGAAAGAGCCATTAATGGCGTACCTGGGATGACCTATATGACTTCGGTAACCAGTAACAACGGAACCACACTGATTCAGGTCTTTTTTGAAGTAGGCACCGACCCCGACCTAGCAGCTGTAAACGTGCAAAACCGCGTCCAGACAGTTATTGATGAGCTTCCCGAAGAAGTGATCAAGGCGGGTGTGGCTACCGAAAAAGAAGTGAACAGTATGCTCATGTACCTGAACATCATGAGTGAAGACAGCACTACCGGCGAAAAATTTATCTATAACTTTGCTGACATCAATGTTCTCAAAGAGCTTAAACGCATTGACGGTGTTGGCTTCTGCGAGATTATGGGTTCACGGGAATATTCCATGCGCATATGGCTCAAGCCCGACCGTATGGCAGCCTATGAAGTTTCGACGGATGAAGTAATTGAAACCATTCGCAGCCAGAACGTAGAAGCAGCCCCCGGAAAAGCCGGGGAAAGCTCTGGCAAAGGGAGCCAACCGTTGCAATATGTATTGCGTTACACAGGCAAGTTTTACGAACCTGAGCAGTACAAAAACATTGTCATCCGGTCTGATGCCGATGGCTCTGTGTTAAGGTTACGCGATGTGGCCGATGTGGAGTTTGGCTCGATGGACTACAGCATGGCCTCCAAAACAGACGGGCGGTATTCGGCTTCGATCATGATCAAGCAACGGCCGGGTTCCAATGCCAAGGAGGTGATTGACAATGTAAAAAAACGCATGGCTGAGCTGAAAGAAATTTCGTTTCCGCCTAAAATGACCTACAACATTTCCTACGATGTATCCCGATTCCTGGATGCCTCCATTCATGAAGTGTTACGCACACTGGTCGAAGCCTGCTTGCTCGTGTTTGTTGTTGTGTTCATTTTCCTTCAAGACTTCCGCTCTACTTTAATTCCAGCATTGGCCGTACCCGTTTCTCTGGTGGGAACACTCTTCTTCATGGATCTGATGGGTTTTTCCATCAATTTACTCACGTTGTTTGCGTTGGTGCTTGCCATTGGTATTGTGGTAGACAACGCCATTGTGGTGGTTGAGGCGGTCCATACCAAGATGGCCGAACAACACATGTCGGCTAAGGAGGCTACTTTTGCAGCCATGCGGGAGATTTCCAGTGCCATCATCGCCATTACGTTGGTTATGTCGGCGGTGTTTATTCCGGTAGCGTTCATGAGTGGTCCGGTGGGTATCTTTTACCGCCAGTTTTCATTGACATTGGCCATATCCATTGTCATTTCAGGCATTAATGCAGTAAGTCTCACTCCGGCGCTGTGTGCCATTATGCTCAAAAACACACACAGCGATCACAAAAAAGGATTGCTCAGCCGTTTCTTTGGTGGTTTTAATAAAGGATACCAGTCACTGGAAAATAAATACCGTCGGGGTGTAGCGGCAATAGCCGGACGTAGACTGATCACAGTAGGGTTGCTGGTATTTTTCTTCATTGCCACCTGGGGTGTTAGCGCTCTTCTGCCGGCTGGCTTCATTCCTACCGAAGACCAGGGGATGATCTATGTAAACGTAACCACCCCGGCTGGGGCCACCGTAGAACGCACCGAACGTGTACTGGATAACATACAGAAAGCCATTAAAGACTTGCCTGCCGTAGAATCGTACTCCTCGCTGGCAGGCTACAGCTTGCTGACCGAAGCAGCAGGCGCTTCCTATGGAATGGCGATGATTAACCTGAAATCCTGGGATCAGCGTAAGGAAACGGTACAGCAACTGATTACGGAAATAGAAGAAAGAACCCGAAAAATACAGGATGCCGACATTCAGTTTTTCCCTCCTCCTACGGTACCCGGTTTTGGTAACTCCAGTGGCTTTGAGCTGCGGTTGCTAAACCGCACCGCCGGTGAATCGCTACAGGAAACGGCCGAAGTGTCCAATAAATTCATTGAAGCCTTGCGGCAGGCTCCCGAAATCAGCAGTGCATTCTCCAGCTTTGATGCCAATTTTCCGCAATACCTGATTCACGTCGATCAGGAAATGGCAGCTAAAAAGGGAATCACCATCGATCAGGCGATGAGTACGCTGCAAACCTTTATGGGAAGCTACTATGCCTCTAACTTCATCCGGTTCGGGCAGATGTACAAGGTAATGGTGCAAGCTTCGCCGCAGTACCGCGAAAAACCGGAAGACATTCTGAAGCTGTATCTCAAGAACAAAGACGGGGAGATGGTACCCTTCTCTACCTTTATCAAATTGGAACGCGTGTACGGACCGGAGCAGCTTACCCGCTATAACATGTACACATCGGCCATGATTAACGGCGATGCGGCTTCCGGCTACAGTAGTGGCGATGCCATTGCAGCTGTGCAACGAGTAGCCGCCGAGAAATTGCCCAAGGGATACGGCTACGAATGGTCAGGCATGACGCGGGAGGAAATCCTGTCCGGAAACCAGGCCGTTTACATATTCATCATCTGTCTGATATTTGTGTATTTGTTGCTTGCCGCTCAGTACGAAAGCTTCTTGCTGCCACTGCCGGTTATTTTGTCTTTGCCTACGGGTATATTTGGCGCCTTTCTGTCATTACAGCTTTTAGGATTGCAGAATAACATTTATGCGCAGGTGGCATTAGTCATGCTGATTGGGTTGCTGGGTAAAAACGCCATTCTGATTGTGGAGTTTGCCGTTCAGCGTCGTCAGGAAGGGCACACCGTATTACAATCGGCCATTGAAGGAGCAGCGACACGTCTGCGTCCGATCTTAATGACCTCGTTTGCCTTTGTTGCCGGTCTGATTCCACTTTGTATCGCATCGGGTGCAGGTGCCTTAGGAAACCGCTCCATCGGTACGGCCGCCGCCGGAGGTATGCTGATCGGAACTATCTTTGGAATCTTCCTGATTCCGGGCCTATATGTACTTTTTGCCTCGCTGGCCGAAAAATTCCAATCCAAAAAGCCGGTTTTAAAGACCGCATCAGAAGCTGCTGCAGAAGAGTAACTGCAGCAGCTTTGTAAAATAGTATCTTTTCAAAGCTCAAAACCCTCCATAGCCGCATTCATTATGTTCAGAAATATAACGTACTTCTTTGTATCCATTGCTATTGCATTCAGTAGTTGTAAATCTTTTTTGCCTTCCCAGTCACCTGCCTCCTTGCAACCACCCGGTACGTTTACAGGGGCAAGTGATACCACCAGTATTGGCGATATGCCTTGGTCAACATTTTTCAGCGATCCAGCTCTTACTCGCCTGATCGACAGCGCATTGCAGAATAATCTAGACATCAAAATGGCCGCTCAGCGTGTGCAGATCGCCCAGGCCAACTTTCGGATCAGTCGCGGAGCATTTCTGCCTTCCTTAAACGTTGCGGCAACCGCCGGTGTAGACCGCTATGGCGAATATACGATGAACGGTGTAGGCAACTTTGACACTAACCTGTCGCCTAATATTGACGGCAAAAAAAAGATTCCCAATCCGACACCGGATTATTTTCTGGGTTTACGCAGCAGCTGGGAGATTGACGTATGGGGCAAATTACGCAATCAGAAAAAAGCAGCTTACTATCGCTTTCTAGCCAGCCAAAAGGGTCGTCAGGCAGTGGTTACCCAGTTGGTATCGCAGATTGCCTCGCTTTATTATACCTTGCTCACCAACGACTATGAACTGGAAATTATCCGCAAAAACATTCAGTTACAGGAAATTGCGGTAGAAACCATTACAGCGCAAAAAGAAGCAGGGCGGGCCACCGAACTGGCCGTGCAACAAGCCTCGGCACAGCTTCTTGGAACGCGCAGCCTGGGCATTGCCATTCAGCAGGATATTGTGGTCAACGAAAACCAGCTTAATTTCCTGCTAGGCCGTTTTCCGCAGCCCATTTCTCGTGGCAGTGCCATCAATGAACAACAACTACCGGCATCGGCACAGGCAGGCATTCCATCTCACTTGTTGCGTCGGCGACCAGACATTCAGCAATTTGAACTGGAGCTTAAAGCCTCGCAAGCGGATGTCGCCGCCATGCGCGCCGCTTTCTTTCCATCGCTTACCATTAGCCCTTACATCGGCTACAATGCCTTCGATGCATCGGTACTGTTCAATCCAGGCTCGTTGGCTTACGGTGTGTTAGGCGGTTTGGTTGGTCCGGTGTTCAATCGGAATGTTCTGAAAAGCAATTATACCCAGGCTTCTGCGGTACAATTGGAGTCTTTCTACAATTATCAGAGAGCCATTTTGTCGGGTTACCAGGAAGTGATAACTCACCTGCGAGGACTTGAAAATTATCAGCGTATGTACGATTTGCGCAAACAGGAAGTAACCATGCTCGAAAACGCCGTGGTCACTTCCAAAGACTTATACGTAACCGGATATGCATCTTACCTGGAAGTAGTGACTGCTCAGCGCAGTGTATTGGAAGCCGAACTGGAATTGGCAACCACCAAACGTAACCAGTTCTTTTCGCTAATTGACCTGTACCGCAGTGTAGGCGGCGGTTGGAAATAACCAACCCAAAGAAAGGAGGTTTTTGCTTTTTATAAGATACTATCTGGGAACACCGATGAAAACAAATTTAGTTTATCTAAGCAGATTAAACGGTTTCAGTGTGTGTAGGATTACAAATTGAAATGCCCTTTGGCAGATATACTCGCACAACATAGCCGCTTTTCCAGATGAATACATCACTGTAAATGCGCGCAAATCTCTATGGAAGGACAAAAAATAAAAACGAAAAAAGAGTATCTTCTGAAAAGGCAAAACCAGCCCGCTAGCTAATTATTAAATGCTAGTAGCTTTCTACTTTTTTATAAACACAAAAGCCATTGGACAATCCAATGGCTTTTGTGTTCGAGCTTAAAGCAACTTTATTTCTTCACAATGCGCAGCACATCGGTTTTGTCAGCCGACTGAACGCGCAACAAATATAGACCGGAGGCCAGATTGTGTAAATCTATTTCGACTTCATTGGTAGCCACATTCCGTTTTGATACCATACATTCTTTGCCTAGCCCATCGTACACTTTCAGACTAACTGCATCTGCCAACTGGTTGCCCAGTGAAATGGTTACTTTCTGATACGTTGGGTTCGGATAAGCCGTAATGGCGGTTTCATTACCCAACTCGGCAGATGTACGTGCCGTTGCATTGCAGTTGCCTACCTGTACATTCTTGCTGAATTGTTCGTACCAAGGTCCGGTTGTGTAATTCACTCCGGCATAGACTTGTACCGGCTTCTTGTTGTATTGGCTAAAGGTAATGATTGCTCTTTTGGCATTGGCCGGATCCACTTTGATGGTCGCACTGCCACTTACCCACCAGCTCACACTCTTCACTGGCAGAGATGGATTGGTAGTCAATACATATTCATAGGCCTGACCGGCAGTAGCACACGCCGGACCCGCAACGCCAATGACCAACGAACTGTCTATAGGCTCGCATCCGCCAATTTTCACCGCTTTGTTAAATTGCTTGTACCAAGGCGTTTTGGTGTAATTTACCCCTGCTGACACAGTAAGCGATGAACTGCTCGC
This sequence comes from uncultured Sphingobacteriales bacterium, assembly GCA_963520985.1. Taxonomy (GTDB): domain Bacteria; phylum Bacteroidota; class Bacteroidia; order Cytophagales; family 172606-1; genus Xanthocytophaga. Next base: position 376,828 of record CAUQTA010000003.1, on the reverse strand, counting down.
CGAAATAAACGTAATGGTTGCTTTGCGACTATTGGATGGATCTTTTACAATGGTTGCATTGCCATTTACCCACCAATTGATCGATTTGACAGAGGATGCATCAGTGAAAATTTCGTAAACATACGGCTTGCCTACTGTCGCACAAGCGGGGCCTTGAATGCCTTCTTCCACTACCTTGATCCGTACCGAATCGGAAATGGCCGACAAATTGTCTTGATCAAACGCTTGGGCAATCACTGAATAAGTGCCTTCTGCTGGTTGCGTAAAGGTGTAGCTGTAAGGACTGGTATAATCAGTACCAACCAACGCGCCGTTGCTGTAAAACTCCACTCTGGCTACAGGGCCATCCACATCCGTAGCAGTGGCATTGATTACCACATTGTTTCCTTTCAGTATCGTAGTATCAGCCAATGGCTTTGTGATTGCCACTGTCGGAGCCTGGTAAAACTTGAATCGGGTGGTAGATGGCAAATGGTCCGACAATGTATTGAGGTAGTCCGGAATGTAATTGGAAGCGTAATCAATGCGGGTTGAACCGGCCAAGTGCACGTCAAACAATTCATTGGTCATGGTAATGTGGTCAATCACGTTGGCTTCAGTGATGTAGGAACGCAAACCCGCATCGCTCAACACCCGTGTCGCAATTTTGTAATTAGCCGTGTCCAATGAATACGGTTGATACGATGAAATCAAGGGCGACGGAATCGGAGCCACCGTGGAATCGACATCATCGTTGTAATCACCCTGAATCAACACGGGCACATTGGCGTAATAAGCATCCAATGTGTCTTTCAGCACTTTTACATCGTAGGCGCGCATGGCATAGCGACTAACATCGGCACCTGAATTGGCACGTGCATGAATGTTCACAATGGCAATGCGTTTGCTGATGCCGTTGATGGTTACGTTGGCATCCATCACAAAAGGTAACCGCCCACTGGCCCAGAAACGCGTAGGGTCCGGATCTGGATAATTTGGAAGGTTGTTTACATCCACACCCGTCAGCAAGGCTTTGGCACTCAGTTTGGTAACAGTGGCGGTCTTGTACAAAATCACCAACTTTTGCGCATACGGGTCGCTGGTTTCCGGATTAGAAACGTAGGTTGAATACACGTACTGATAACCAGGCAATTGAGCGGCTACACTATTGGCAAACAAATTGATATCCGATATTTCCTGGAAAGTAAATACATCGGCATCCAGGCGATTGATCAATGTCACCAGATTCGTCGCCTGCAATGCGTTATTCGAGGGACCGTTGCTTGGGTGTCCAAACCATTCCACATTCATCGTCACCACGTCAAAGGTTTTGTCCTTGCTGATTGATGAAGCCGTCATGTATCCCTGGATTGAAGAGATAGTCCCACTCGTAAACGTAAGTTTTCCCGCAAATGCTCCTTCGGTAGTAGGCAAGCTGCGAATGAAAAGTGTTTGTGCAGCCGCTAATTCTGCTACGGTAAATGTAACCGTTGACGCAAATGAAATAGTATCTTTTGAAATCTGAAAAGGTGCCGGTACACTCACGGTCAGGTTTTCAGTAGCATTGGATAAAGTTACTGAAATGGACTTGCTGGCAGAGGGCACATTCACGGCTGACTCAAAATACAAATCGGTCAATGGCGTAATGGAAGTTGTCAAACGCGGTGGCGGCGTTGTAGACGAGTTGATGAGGGTAAAATCATCAACTGTCCAGCGGGCAGCTTCAGCACTTGGCGAAGAAGTATACAAAAAGGCAATGTGCACGTTGGCCTGTTTGAAATCAACCAGATTTACATTGCTCGCTTCCGTCCAGACATCGGAGTTAATCAATGGGAATTGTCCGTTCAATTCGGTCCATGTAGCCAAAGAAGGGTCTCCGGAGCCAGAATAATCAGTCGATACCAGCAATTTCAACTCAGGTCCATTGAAACGAGTACGGGTCCAGTAAGAAAGAAGCGGATAAGTAAATCCGGTTAAATCCAGTGCGGGAGAAATCAACCAATCTACATTTTCCAAAGCACTTCCCGAAAATCCGTTGATCTGTACGGCATTGCCTGTGCGACCGAAGGTGGTACAAGCCCAGGTTTGGGCACCTACGCTGCTGTATTGGGTCCAGCCACCGGGAAGTGCGGTGGCACAGGTGTTAAAGTTTTGTTCAAATGGATTGACAGCCGCGCCGCTCAACGTTACCGTTTGGGTTACAGCACCGGTACTTGTCAATGTCACGTTGCCATTGCTAGCACCGAATGCAGCCGGAGCAAACTTAACAAAGATTTTCTTTGAAGAAGTTAAGTCAGCAGTAGTGAATGTCAATACACTATCAAACAAAATACTATCCTTTGAAATCGAAAAACCTGCCCCATTGCTGATAGCCGAAACTTCATTGGTCAAATTTTCGCCCATTAAGATAACCGTTTTCACTGCACTGGCACTGCCGGAAAGTTCTCCGAAATTTAGCGTAGTTGGTGTGACAGTCAAGGTTGGCACCGGAGTAGAAGTTTCCCCAAAGGCAGTCAGAGAGAAGTCGTCTACGGCTAATCCATCATCGGCACCGGATGCATTGTAATCATTCCAGCGAATCCAGAAAGTAGCCCCTGGAGCTAATGAAAGTCCTGAGATAGTGGCTGTCAACGCCTGGCGATTTGCCGCTGCGTTTCCATCTACGGCTCCTACAGTTGTTGTAAACGGTGAACCAAAGTTTAAGGATGGGACTCCCGTCCAGCTACCAGTAGCCAGCGAAGTCGCGTTGGTGCTGTATTGAAAAAGCAAGCTATCGGCACGGGCAGTGGTTCCCAATCGCCATTCTTCGCCGGTATAGGTAATCGCAATAGAGGTAAGCGTGCTGCTGGTATTATTGACAAAGCCTGCTCCAAAAGTAGGCGTAAGTGTCCCCGAAAGCAATCCGCCCAAGGCCCTGTCGGTAGAACCAGCCGCACCAAAGCTGTAGGCATTGCCCGCATTGCTGGAACCGGTTCCGGCCGCATACAAACCATCGGCAGACGCACTGGTTCCGGTTTCCGTCAGTACCCATCCGCTAGGAAGTACATTGCTGGTGCCGGTATTGGCTAACGTGTTGAAATCTTGCGTGTAAGGAGAGTTTACAGCCTGAATGGGGATTTGTGCCCAGGCCGCCGCGCAACAAAACCACAGAGAGAGGCAAAGTGCCATTGCTCTGCCAGAGAGTAATTGTTTGGTCATAAGTTGGTTGTTTACGTCTGTCGAATTTTTGGTAAAGATAAAAGAATTGGCCATGCGGTATGTTTTGCCAATATTAAGTTTTATGGATTTTTTGGCGAAAATGCATAAAAAAACCGCCCTGCTTCGAGTTGGAAGCAGGGCGGTTTTCACATTTAAAAAGATACTATTTCGCGTAATTCACCGAACGCATCTCCCGGATCACTGTTACTTTGATCTGTCCGGGGTATTGCATGTCTTTCTCGATTTTCTGTGCGATCTCAAACGATAGGTTGTTTGCTTTGTCGTCGGTCACATTTTCCGCATCTACCATCACCCGCAACTCACGACCAGCCTGAATGGCAAAGCACTTCTGAACCCCGTCAAAACTTACGGCCAGTTCTTCCAGCTCTTTCAATCGTTTGATGTACGACTCCATTACCTCGCGGCGAGCTCCCGGACGAGAACCCGAAATGGCATCACATGCCTGAATGATAGGCGAAATCATGGATGTCATCTCAATTTCGTCGTGGTGAGCACCAATGGCATTGCATACTTCGGGATGTTCTTTGTATTTCTGCGCCAGTTCCATACCCAAAATCGCGTGTGGCAATTCCGGTTCATCGGGCCATACTTTGCCAATGTCATGCAACAATCCGGCACGTTTGGCCATCTTCGCATTCAGCCCTAGTTCAGCTGCCATGGTTGCACACAGCTTGGCTACTTCGCGCGAGTGTTGCAACAGATTCTGTCCATACGAAGACCGGAAACGCATCCGGCCAATCATGCGCACCAGTTCCGGGTGCAGGCCGTGAATGCCCAGGTCAATCACAGTCCGTTCGCCGATCTCCACGATCTCCTCTTCAATGCTTTTAGTCGTTTTGGTGACAATCTCCTCGATACGGGCCGGGTGGATGCGGCCATCCTGCACCAAGCGGTGCAGCGAAAGGCGGGCAATTTCGCGACGAACCGGGTCGAAACCGGAAATGATGATGGCTTCCGGCGTATCGTCTACAATGATTTCGACACCGGTTGCGGCTTCCAATGCGCGAATGTTACGTCCTTCACGACCAATGATTTTTCCTTTGATATCGTCTGACTCGATGTTGAATACCGAAACCGCGTTTTCAATGGCTTGCTCAGCCGCTGTACGCTGAATGGTTTCGATCACGATTTTCTTTGCCTCTTTGGTAGCCGTCAGTTTTGCCTCTTCCACGATGTTTTTCACATAGGTAGACGCTTTGGATTCGGCTTCGCTTTTCAGCGTTTCAATCAACTGATTGCGAGCATCTTCGGCTTTCAGGTTGGCAATTTTCTCCAACTGATCAATTTGCGAAGCACGCATTTTCTCTGCTTCATCGCGTTTCTTGCTGGCAAGTTCCAGTTGCTCCGTCAAATCCTGTTTTACTTTGTCCACCTCATCTTCCTTGCGTTTGGCTTGCTCCAAGGCTTTGGCTACCGTTTGTTCACGCTGTACCAGATTCTGCTCGCGCTGCTTCAGCTTGCCTTCGTTGCTGATGATGATCTGCTTTTTCTTGTTTGATTCTTCCTCAAATTCGGTTCTCAGCCTCAGAAACTCTTCTTTGGCTTGCAGTATTTTATCTTTCTTGATGGTTTCGGCCTGGATCTCGGCTTCTTTGATAATCAAACGCGACTTATCATCAATTTCCTGCTCGCGTCGTTGCGTAAACTTGCGCGAGAATATACGAAACATAACAAACCAGACGATGACACCTACGATTAACTCAGCTATGAGTGAGATAATCAGAAAAGTTTTATCAGACATTGTTTTCGCCCTTGTAAATATGAATAATGAATAATTAAACCAACAGCAGGATGTGTGCAATCCTATCTGCTTAGATTACAATTTACAGGCGGATGTAGATTTTGCCTTGGGGAAGAATAGAATAGAAGTAAATTACTGTGTAGAATCGAAGAGTTTGTGCAACGACCCGATTTTCTGATTGACCGTATCTTGTAGTGCGTTTTTTTCCTGTTCCAGCTTTGCCTTTTCAACCATGGCCACAAAGCTCACCATCGAAAGTATATCCTGCTTGTCAGCCCGGTTTTGATAGTTCTCCCGTAGTTCCCGACAACGGTCATTGAGTTCTTTTCCAGCAGAGCGATACAGCTCTTCTTCCGAAGCCGGAATACGCAAGGGATATTCTTTATCTAAAATCTTTATTTTTATCGAAATTATATCATCCATGCTGCACTACGGCTGACTCAGATACGCAATACATTTATCAATATCTTGTATATATTCTTCTATTTTTTCCTTCAATTTAGCGGTTTCTTTTCCATCAGCGCCTATTGAATGTACAATTTTAGTAATATTAAATTGTTTTTGAAAATTGTTTTGGAGAGATTCTTGCTTTTTTTGTAGTTTTTTTATGTAATCTCCCTGTTCTTTCACACGGTTACGAAGCAATTCTCTTTCCTCATTACTATCTGTCAACTGACGGCGCAGGTCGTTCCGCTCGGCCAGAACTTCCAGCAGGCGTTTCTCAATCTGCTCAAACTGCGCAATCAGTTCTTTGAATTCCATTACACCGTAGCCCCCGCAGGGGAATTAGTTTGGAGTTGAAATAGTATCTTTTTCAAACGAAAAACCTCCCATTTGTGGACGGGCCTCTCATTCTTATTTCCGGATCACCGCACCTAGCTCGCGTTCATACAACTGAATAAGTCGCTGCATGGTCTTATCAATCACAGCATCGGTCAGGGTTTGGGTTTCGTCTTGCAAGGTAAAGCTTACCGAATACGATTTTTTGCCTTCGCCCAGGTTCTCGCCTTCGTATACGTCAAATACGTTTACGGCTTTCAACAATTTTCGTTCGGTACGCTCTGCCAATGCTTTTATTTCTCTGAATGACAGATGTTTATCAATCACCAGCGACAGATCACGACGAACTTCCGGGAATTTCGGAATCTCGGCAAACACCACTTTCGGGCTGTATTGCTTGAGCAGATAGTCCCAATCCACATCGGCATAGAAAACCGGTGTTTTGATTTCGGTCGCTTTGGTAACGGCAGGTTTTAGCAATCCCAGCGATACTATTTCACGTTTGTTTACCTGATAGCTCAATCCGTACGAAAACAGGCCGTTTTCAGTTTCCACGCTCTCAAAGCTCTTCACTTGCATGCGATGCAACAATTGCTGCACGGCGGCAGCCAGATCATGAAACGCAACCGCCTGACTTTTGCTCTGCCAGCTTTCGGTATGCTGGTCGCCGGTCAGGTAAATGGCCAGCCGTTTCTTTTCAACGTATTTTTCGTCTTTTTTATAATAGATCTTGCCAAACTCAAAGGCTTTCAGGTCTTTCTGGCGGCGATTGATGTTGTATGCCAATACTTCCAAGCCCGAAAACACCAACGACTGCCGCATTACCTTCAGGTCTTCACTCAAATAGTTGAGAATTTCCACGCTTTCGCCGTTAGTTATCGCTGGAAACTGCTGCGCATAGATTGGTTTGGTCAGCGAATTGGTCAGGATTTCGTGAAACCCTTTGCCTGCCAGCAGCGACGTAATCTTTGCCTGCAAGGTATTTGGATCAGGCTCAGGGAATTGGGCCAGAAAATCGGTATTCAGATTGTCCGAAAGTTCGATGTTGTCAATCCCGTAAATCCGCAAGATCTCTTCCACAATATCGGCTTCCCGCTGCACATCTACCCGATACGGCGGAACAGAGACATCAAATCCTTCTGCAGTCGCATTCGAAATTTCAATGTCCAGCGCTTTCAAGGTTTTCTGAATGTACTCGGCACCCAATTCTTTACCAATCAACCGATTGATGTTTTTGTAGGTAACCGAAAACTCAAAATTGCCAATAGGCTGCGGGTACACATCCGTTACAGAAGAAACAATCTCACCTCCGGCGACTTCCTGAATCAGCAGTGCGGCGCGTTGTAGTGTGTATAGTTTCAGATTCGGATCGGTGCCGCGTTCAAACCGGAAAGAGGCGTCGGTTTTCAAGCCATGGCGTTGACCTGTCTTGCGAATCCAATCGGCTGAGAAATAAGCAACTTCCAGAAATACGCGCGTAGTAGTGTCTTTGATGCCCGAATGCAGCCCGCCCATTATCCCGGCAATGCCTACTGGTTTTTCAGAATCGCAAATCATCAGATCAGTGACAGCTAGTTTACGTTCCACTTTATCAAGCGTTGTAAATGACGTTCCGGCTGGCAGCGTTTTCACAATGATCTGATTGCCTGCCAGTTGGTCGGCATCGTAGGCATGCATCGGTTGGCCCAGTTCGTGGCAGATAAAATTGGTAATATCGACTACGTTGTTAATCGGATTCAGACCGATGGACTCAAGGCGTTTGCGCAACCACTCGGGTGACGGTCCGATTTTGACGCCATCAATGGAAACACCACAAAACCGTGGACATGCTTCGGTATTTTCTATTTTGACATCAACTAAAATAGTATCTTTTTTTGCAGCAAAACCGGCCACGGATGGCATCTGCAACGGCCGGTCGAGCAATGCCCGTAAGTCGCGGGCTACGCCTATATGCGAAGCGGCATCGGCCCGGTTGGGCGTTAATCCGATTTCGAAAATGTAGTCGGGCTCAATGTTGAAATACTTGGCGGCAGGCGTGCCATTCGGCAAATCGGTGTCCAGCACCAAAATGCCGTCGTGTGATGTACCGATGCCGATTTCGTCTTCCGCGCAAATCATTCCTTCCGAAGGATGTCCGTATACTTTGCGTTTGTCAATAGTAAAGGATGGCTTTCCTTCTTTGTCATATAAGGTAGTGCCAAGTGTGGCTACGATTACTTTTTGTCCCGCATCCACATTGGCCGCTCCGCAAACAATGGTCGATGGAGTTTCGACCCCAATGTCTACGGTGGTCAGGCTCAGCTTCTTGTCTTTCACTTCAAACCGTTCGCAGGTAAGCACTTCTCCAACCACAAAGCCACGCAAACCGCCCGGAATGGATTGTACTTCTTCAATAAATTCTACTTCCAGGCCCGACCGGGTAAGGAGTTTTTCTATATCATTGGGCGACTCTGGCAGGTCGATGTATTGCTTTAACCAGTTTAAAGAAATTTTCATACTCGTTTTTTTACTAACATTGAATCAACAAAAGTAAAAAATAATTATGTAGTTCCGATGCAGATTTGAAACGGACTTCAACTAGTATCTTTTTAGAACACAAAACCTGCCCAAAACATGCCACAACTGATTGATCTTCGCAGTGATACCGTTACTCGTCCCACCGCTGCCATGCGGGAAGCCATGTTTGCCGCCTCTGTTGGTGATGATGTATATGGCGAAGACCCAACCGTAAATGTCCTGGAAATCAAAACGGCACAACTGTTTGGCATGGAAGCCGGCTTGTTTTGTCCGTCGGGCACGATGACCAACCAGATTGCCATTAAAGTTCATACCCAGCCAGGTGATGAAGTGATTTGTGACCGGCTGGCTCATATTTACAATTACGAAGGAGGCGGCATTGCTTTTAATTCCGGGGCATCGGTGCGGCTGCTACATGGGCAGCGAGGCATTTTTACCGCCCAAGAGGTTAGTGAAAACATCAATTCGGATGATGTGCATTTTCCACGAACGGCCCTGGTTGCTATCGAAAATACCGTTAACAAAGGCGGAGGCTGTTATTACACTTCTGCACAAATAGCCGAAATCAGCACCGTGTGCAAGCAAAACAACATACCACTTCATCTGGACGGAGCCCGCATTTTTAACGCCTTGGTTGAAACAGGCGAAAATCCGGCAGGTTTAGGCAATCAGTTTGATACTATTTCGGTCTGCTTGTCCAAAGGCTTAGGAGCTCCGGTAGGTTCGGTTTTGCTCGGTAGCAAAGTCCTGATTGCCAAGGCCCGACGAGTTCGAAAAGTATTTGGGGGCGGTATGCGACAAGCGGGTTATCTGGCAGCCGCCGGAATCCATGCATTGGATAATCATATCTCACGCCTCAAAGAGGATCACAAGCGAGCCAGTATTTTGGCGAAGACATTGGAAACCTTGCCCTTTGTTGACGAGGTAATTCCGGTTTTTACAAACATTGTTATTTTCACTTTGCCTTCCGCCGATGTTACGCAGCAATTGCTCCATTATTTGAAAGAAAATCAGATCTTAGCTTCCGCTTTTTCCAAAAAACAAATCCGCATGGTTACGCATCTAGACTTTGATGATTCTATGTTGGAAAAGGTGTGTGATGTGCTTCAAAAATTTGGTAGTCATTGATAATCAAAAGCATTTACAAGCCTGAGTCAGGAATTTGCATTTATTGTATATACTGCGATACTAATACCTAGCTTCAAACGGCACGATTTGTGAGGATACTGCCACACTAGGCAAAATAAGGTTGAGTGGAAATGAATAGAGCTTTATGGAAATATTACGTTGACGTTACCAGATACAACGTAGCCTTTTCGATCGTGTTGGGCATAATCACCTCTGAAATATTCAAGGGCATTTTCTGTTTTGTTACAACAGGAATGATTATGGGTCTTGTGATTTACAAGCAAATGCATAACAATCAGTATTACTTCTATTATAATATAGGTCGATATTATCCCGCTATACTTTTCCGATGGTGACAAACAAAATCAATTATTTTACGCTCCCGGAGTAACCCACCTGGAAGAAAAACGAGCAGGTACGCTTTCCAAGGGCGAATTGAGATACCTGGAAATTCTGTTGATTACACATCTTGATCACCCTTTTCTTTTATTGGATAAACCTTTCTCAATGATTGCTCCCCTTTACAAGGAGATTATCAAAGATCTTTTAGTGAGCTTGAAACCCAAAAAGGGAATGATCATTACAGATCATTATTTTGCAGACGTTCTACAAATCACGGATAAGAATATGGTAATTACCGATGGTGTATCGCATGAAATAACAGATGAGAATGATTTGATTAAATCTGGTTATATTTCATAAAATGCTCTTGCCAACTCTTTTGAAAGCTAATTAACCTCTCTTTACTGCAATTGATTAAACAGTGTTTATCCGTTTTGCTTTTATAATTTTATAAGTATTCAACTTTAGAAACCACTGAAATAAAAAAAGCGTAACCTGGGGGCTACGCTTTTTCAAATGAGAATATTCAACTATTAATTATACTTCTGATTCTACAGCTTCTTTTGCTTCTTCAGGTGTCAATGGCTCTACAGGAACATCAGCACCTTCCTTGAAACGCTTGCGAATTTTGGCTTCGATTTCTACAGCCAATTCCGGATTGTCTTCCAGCATTTTCTTCACCGCATCACGGCCTTGGCCGATTTTGCTGCCTTCGTAAGAGAACCAAGAGCCGGACTTACCGATAATGTTCAGCTCGACGCCCAAGTCAATGATTTCGCCAATTTTCGAAATTCCTTCACCGTACATAATGTCAAACTCAACGATTTTGAACGGAGGTGCAAGTTTGTTTTTCACCACCTTCACTTTGGTACGGTTACCCACCACATTGTCGGCTCCCTCTTTGATTTGGCCAATTCGGCGGATATCCAAGCGAACAGATGAATAGAATTTCAAGGCATTACCACCGGTAGTGGTTTCAGGGCTACCAAACATCACACCGATTTTGTCGCGAAGCTGGTTGATGAAAATACAGCAGCAATTGGTTTTGTTGATGGTTCCGGTAAGTTTACGCAAAGCCTGCGACATCAAACGAGCCTGCAAACCCATTTTGCTATCACCCATTTCACCTTCCAACTCTCCGCGAGGCACCAACGCCGCCACCGAGTCAATAACAATAATGTCGATAGCACCAGAACTAATCAGGTTTTCGGCAATTTCAAGCGCCTGTTCGCCGTTATCAGGTTGGGCTATGTATAAGTTGCTTACGTCAATTCCAAGTTTTTCGGCATATATACGGTCAAATGCGTGCTCGGCATCGATGAAAGCCGCCAAACCGCCCGCTTTTTGTGCCTCAGCGATGCAGTGCATCGTAAGCGTGGTTTTACCTGACGATTCCGGACCGAAGATTTCAACAATCCGGCCGCGGGGTACGCCGCTGATGCCCAATGCAATGTCAAGACCAATGGAACCGGTAGAAATGGTGGCGATGTCCATGATTTTATTCTCACTCAACTTCATCACCGTGCCTTTGCCATAGGCCTTATCCAGTTTCTCAATGGTCGTTTGTAGGGCTTTTAATTTTGATAGTTTGTCGTCGGTTGACTTGTCTTTTTCAGCCATTGGGATTATGTCTTTTAATCGTGAAAGATGCTTAATTCGGATGCAATATACACATTATTTTAAATAATAAAAAATATCATTAAAATAATTAAAATATATTTTATCCGATTTTAAATAAGATACAATATTGATTTAACTAATTGATAATCAATATACTATATCAATTATAAAAAACTCGTATAAAAATTCAAAAGACGAAGTAATTTTATTATTTAAAAAACTTTTTTGCGTAGAACTGTGATTTTAACCTATTTGCAAAAACGCTGAGTTTGTTATTCAAAAATACTATCTTTTCAGGAGGAAAACCCTTAGTCATTAAATAAATTTTAGTTGTGAAACGGATTTTCAAACGCGTAGGTTTAGGCATTTTATTGATATTGTTAATTCTTATCTGCTGGAATTTCAAATTAGTCGTTTATGGTCTAGGCCAGCTACAGGGTCAGCTGCATGTGATACGGAATGCCCGCCCAGTGGCAGAAGTGATGCAGGACAACTCGTTTCCCGATTCGCTCAAAGCCAAACTCACCCTGATTCAGGAGATTCGTCGGTTTGCCATTGATTCGCTGGGCATTCAGGAATCGGATAATTACACGACCATTTATGATCAGCAGGGAAAACCCATTCTGTGGGTAGTCACCGCCTGCGAGCCTTACGAACTCAAGCCGCATCAATGGGAGTTTCCGATGTTAGGCAGCGTGCCCTACAAAGGTTTTTTTGACTCGACCAAAGCGGTTACCGAAGAGAAAATCTGGAAAGAAAAAGAATTGGATACGGACATCGGTACTGTGGCTGGCTGGAGCACGCTGGGTTGGTTTAAAGACCCGATTCTAAGCAGTATGCTGTATCGTCCACCCGGACGGCTCGCCAATCTGATTATTCACGAACTCACGCACGGCACGCTGTTTATCAAAGACAATGTGGAGTACAACGAAAACCTGGCCGATTTTGTGGGCGACGAAGGAGCTAAATTATTCCTTGTTCACAAATATGGCAAGGATTCACCGGAATACAAACGCTACGAAGGCAACAAAGTATACCGTGAAAAGTATTACTCACACGTGTTGCGTGGTGCCCGGCAACTGGATAGCCTGTACAAAACCTTCGCTTCGCAACAACCCAAAGCTCAAAAGGACACGCTTAAATACCGGTTGATCGGGCAGATTATTCACTCGGCGGACACACTTACCATTGATGGCAAGCCGAGTCCGTTGGGTTGGGATGGCCCATTGCCCAACAATACGTTTTTCATGGATTACATCCGCTACCGGGCCAAGCAGAATCAATTTGCCGACGAGTTTCGGACTAAGTTTAACTCAGACTTCAAGCGGTATTTTGAGTATTTGAAAAAGAAATATCCGAAGAGTGTGTCGTAAGACAGGAGGTTTCGGAGTTTTGAGAGATACTATTTTCTTTCGTTAATTTTCAAACCAAACGTGAAGCAATCTCACCAATAAGCTCTAATTTTGTAGGCTGTTGGCAAACCAAAGCGGCCAAAAAATAGTATCTTTAGAAATCAAAGATTCGACGTAGTCAAAAGCAAAAAGCCCTTCCACTGCAACCATGAAAAAGAAGGGACGAGGGTGAGGATAATGAACAAAACGTTTCTCGAACAATCTGCTGAATATATTTTTAACAAGTACCAATCTGACTTAGAGCGGATTACGATTGTATTGCCAACCAATCGGGCGTGTTATTTTTTCAAACGCACTTTGGCGCTGCAAGCCGACCAACCCGTATGGTCGCCCAACATCCAGCCCATCGACGACTTTATTGCTCAAACCGCCGATGCCGAACTCATTGACCCTATCCAGCTTATCTGGCTTCTGTTTGATACCTGTCGCGAAACCGATCCTAACATTCAGTTTGACCGGTTTACCTCTTGGGCCTACACGCTTTTGCAGGATTTTGATCACATTGACCAATATCTGATCGATACGGCTCAGCTGTTTGAATATTTGTCTGAAGCCAAAACCATTGAACGCTGGCAACCCGACATGCCCGAAGGCCGCACCATTGCCTCCACGACGGAAGCGCTACCCAATTACTTTAAGTTGTGGAACAACCTGGAAAATGTATATCAGCGGCTCAAAGAACGGCTGCGCGAACAAGGCAAAGGCTACCGGGGCATGCTGTATCGGCGCATTGCAGAAGACATGGATTTGCTGCTTGAGAATGAATCCATGCACAAATGCATTTTCATCGGGTTCAACGCCCTCAGCCAATCGGAAGAGCAGATTTTTTCGCAGTTAGTCAAGAAAGGCAAGGGAGAAGTGCTTTGGGATACCGATGACTATTACATGGATGCCAATCCGAACGTAAAAGCAGGTGATACGCTACGGCAATACCGCAATAGCGGCAATTTTGGCGAGTGGCAATGGCAAACCAACGACCTGCTGCGCCAACCCAAAGACATTTACATCATAGGTGTGCCCAATGTGAGCATTCAGGCACGGGTAGCCATGCACATTTACCGGCAGGAGTTATTGGCGCGCCAAAGTGTAAAGTCAAACGGGCAAATTCAACTGGACTTCAATGATATAGAGGAGGAATCGACAGCCAGCATGACCGCCATTGTGCTGCCCGATGAAAACTTGCTGATGCCATTGCTCAACACGTTGCCTGCTGAGATCAAGGACTTTAACGTAACAATGGGGCTATCGTTGAAAAATTCCGGTTTGTACACCCTGGTAGAGGCCCTGTTTGAGTTGCATCACCTGACCTACCTGGAAAAACGAAACGGCCAGAAAAACCTGAAGCTCAGCCATCGGTATGTGACCAAAGTGCTCACTCATCCGTTCATCCGGCAGTATGATTACTTGCTGCAACGCCAGCGGGAAGCGGAAGGCATTGAGGGCAAGAGCATCATTTACAATATTCTGTATCAGATTTCCTTTTACAACAAAGTCTTTTTCACTTCTGAAGAACTTATTGCCTTAGCTGAAAACCAGCCGTTTTTCGTAACGTTGTTTACCCCTTGGAACGGCGAATCGCAACAGGCACTGCAATGTTTTTATGAATTAATTGAGCATCTGCGCCAAGTGTATCAGGACCGGAAAGATGCGCTGGAAATTGAATACCTGTATCTGTTCCGGCAGATGACGCAGCGCCTCGACGACATCATGCGTGACCGGGCGTCTCGTCCTAAAGCCGAGAAGTTATCGCTGCGGTCGTTTCGGCTGTTTCTCAACGAATTATTCCGCCAAACCAAAATTCCGTTCAGCGGCGAACCGGTCAGCGACTTGCAGATCATGGGTATGCTCGAAACCCGCACGTTGGATTTTGATACGTTGATTTTGTTATCGGCTAATGAAAACACGCTTCCTCAAGGTAAGAAGCAGCAGTCGTTGATTCCGTTTGATGCCAGCATGCAGTTTGGCTTGCCTACCTATCGCACGCAGGAAGCCGTTATGAGCTATCACTTTTACCGATTGTTGCAACGTTCCCAATCCATTTACCTGTTGTATACGCTTCCGTCTGATGCCAATAAAAGCGAAAAAAGCCGTTTTATTCAGCAGATTGAAAATGAATTGGTTCGATACAATCCCAACATTCAACTGCATTATCCGGTGGTGCAGGTTTCTGAAAATGACATCAGCGATGTGCTTCTCGAATACGAGGTTAAAAAGACAGAGCCTATCTTAACTAAGATTCGCGAGTCGTTTGCCAAAGGTTTGTATCCGACACACATCAATACGTTTATTGAGTGTTCGCTGAAATACTATCTGGCACATGTGCTAAACCTCCGCATTGAAGAGGAAGTTGGCGAAACGCTGGATGCCGGCAAGTTTGGCGATCTGGTACACAAAACCCTCGAAAGCCTGGACAAAGAAATGGCAGAAGCCAAAATCGCCATTCAGAAAGAAGACATGGAGAAGCTATTGCCCCAGCTGGAAGAACGGGTCAAGCTCGAATTTGAAAACTCTTACCCTGATTACAGCATCGAAAGCGGTTACAATCATGTGATGTACAAAGTAGCGGTGCGGTTGATCCATAATTTCTTGCTCCAACAGGCCGAAGACAATGTCTTTCCCGTCGAAATATTGGGCTTGGAAAAAGAAATGACCGCTGATTTCCAGACGTTTGTCAATGGCGATCCGGTAGCGGTGAAGCTCACTGGCAAAATTGACCGCATCGACAAGACCGGCGACAAAGTGCGGGTGATTGATTACAAAACAGGCAAGGTGGAAAAGAAACACTTGAAGTCAGCTGGCTCCGAACAGGAAACATTGATTTTGGAGGACATTGAAGCAGGCAAAGTGCGGCAGTTGTGGTTGTACAAATACATCGTTGCCAAACGCATTGACCAGGACAAGGGCATTCAACTATCCGACCGCCACGTTCCGGTAGCGCAAAGCCAACTGGTAGCAGGCATTTACTCCTTCCGCAATTTGAAAGATGGCTTACTGGAAGATCATCTGCAGATGGGCGAAGGTACGCCAGAATCGTTTGTGAAGCATTCGGAAGAGTATTTGAAAAAGCTAATTTTCAATATTCTCAACCCCGAACAACCCTTTGAACGCACCACCAATGTGAAAATCTGCGTCAATTGCAGTTTTAAAAAGGTGTGCAGCCGCTAAAATAGTATCTCTACAACTAGCAAAACCTCCCCTAGTATGGCTTACCAGAAAGACTATATACTGCGCATGCTGGAACAAATAGGAGAAATCATTGCGAAGCTGAAAGGTTTGATTGAAGAAAACAAGCAAACCGCCGCTTCTGAGCAACTGAACCTGGCTACGGAGAAAATTTTCGGAAAGTCAATCTCTGTCACAGAGTTATTGAATCACTCAAGTCAGGCCTTGTTTGACTCTGTGACGGGGAGCGAAACGGAAAAATGGAAGAAAGTTGAATACCTGGCAGATATACTAACCATACATGCGACTCACTTTGCAACAGACCTCTCCCAACGTCAGCAATCGATCAGACTGGCATTCGACCTGTTGAGTATAGTTTCCAACTCCCAGCCTAACCGGTTTGATCTTCTGGTAACTCAAAAGATGAATAACTTGCAAACTCAATTGAGATCTCTCGAAAAATAGCATTTCCCAACAATCAAAAACCTCTCTACTGATTACTTATGAACTCGTCAACTCCTGCATTAGATGCGCAACTTCTCAGTCTTTGTAAACAAGGTAAAAAATTGGAAGCAGTAAAACTCTGCAAAGATACGACAGGATTAGGGTTGAAAGAGAGTAAAGATTATGTAGAGGATTTGTGTGAAAGATATGAAAATGTCGGCTATGCACATGATATCAGTAGTGTAAAGCAAAATGCTGCCGACACTACTTTTGACAAGCAGCTTATCAATCTTTGTCAGCAAAACAGGAAGTTGGAGGCAATAAAATTGTATAAAGATACCACGGGTGAAGGACTCAAAGAAAGCAAGGATTACATTGATGAATTGTGTCGCTACCATCAGAATGGGAGAATCGAAAACACAGATAATATGGCAGGAACCAACTTAGGAAAATGTTTCATTGCCACGGCTTGCTATGGTAGTTACGACGCGCCGGAAGTTTTAGTATTACGAAACTTCAGAGATGAGAAGCTGCTAACCACTTATTCTGGAACATTGCTTGTAAAACTCTACTATACGGTATCACCCATACTTGCACGCCGGATTGAAGAGTCCGATAGATTGAAACACCTAGTGCGAAAACTCCTTCAGCCATTGATCAGAATGGTGAAGTAACAGATCAGTAAAAAACAAAACCACCTGTAGATGAACAGGTGGTTTCAGGTTTATAAACGATACTATTTTTAATTACCCGATTTGTACGCGTTGGAAAGCCGATACAGTTAGGCCTTTGCTGATACCATCCAGCATTTGTGAGATGGTTTTAGAGTTATCTTTGATAAACTCTTGGTTCAACAACGTGTTTTCTTTGAAGAATTTATTCAAACGGCCCATTGCAATTTTTTCCAACATGGCATCTGGTTTGCCTTCGTTGCGGGCCTGCTCTTTCCCGATCTCGATTTCTTTCTCTACTACATCCGCAGGAACAGCATCTTTGTCCAATGCAACGGGTTTCATGGCGGCAATTTGCATGGCTACGTCTTTCCCAGCATCTGCAACTTCAGCACCATTCACGTTTTTCAACGCTACCAACACACCAATTTTGCTGTTGCTGTGCAAGTAACTGATTATTTTCTCTCCTGTTACAAGGGCATAACCCACTACGTCAACTTTCTCACCAATTTTACCAGTCAGTTCGGTGATGTGCTCCTGAACGGGGCGGCCATCAATATTAGAACCAACCAATTCTTCTTTGGTAGCAGGCTTAGAAGATGTAGCGATATCCATAATTCGTTGTCCTAACGACAAAAACTCAGCGTTTTTAGCTACTGATTCCGTCTCGCAAGCCAATCCGAAGATAGCCGCTTCTGTCTGGTCAGCATTGGTCTGTATAAATACAACGCCTTCTTTGGTTTCGTTATCAGCGCGTTTCAAAGAGATTTTTTCTCCTTTTTTACGTAAAATTTCAATCGCTTTGTCAAAATCTCCTTCGGCTTCGGTCAGGGCTTGTTTGCAATCCATCATTCCCATTCCGGTCATTTGCCGTAGTTTGTTCACTTCTTGTGCAGTAATTGCCATAATCAATCTGGGTAGTTATGTGTGAAAAGTTAATAAGCTAAGTTTCTGAAAATCAGCAATACCCAATCAGTATCGCTGCAAAGTAAAAAACCTGCTTGTAATCAATGAATTTTACTCCGTTAAGAAATAGTTAATCTATTATCCGCTATTTCGATTGGAATAGGTAGCTAAAAAAAATTGAACACTGAGGAGTCAATGTTCAATTTTCGGGTAGATGTATGTATCAAATGACACTTCAGTATAACTTCAGGGCTTTTGATTAACCTTCTGCCTTGTCTGTGTCAACAGTAGCGGCTTCAGAAGGTGCTTCATCTACAGCGCGTTTTGTATCTTCCTCTTCTTGTAGTTTTTGATCGTCTTTGTCTTTCTTACGCTCCATCAAGCCTTCTTCGATGGCTTTGCCAATGGCTGAAGTAATTAGAGAGATGGATTTGAAGGCATCGTCGTTAGCCGGAATCGGGAAATCAACCAAATTCGGGTTTGAGTTGGTATCGCACATAGCAATAACAGGAATACCCAAGCGGCGAGCTTCTGCGATAGCGATGTGTTCGCGTTTTACGTCCACGATGAATAAAGCAGCGGGAAGGCGAGTCAAATCAACCAAACCACCCAATACTTTCTCCAATTTATCTTTTTCGCGAGATAACATCAAACGTTCGCGTTTTGCGATGCTTTGATAGGACTCATCTTTCACCATTTTCTCCAATGAAGACATCTTTTTCAATGACTTCCGGATTGTGGCAAAGTTTGTTAGCATACCACCCAACCAACGTTCGGTAACGTAAGGCATTTTCAGGCGTTTTGCTTCTTCTGATACTACTTCTTGTGCTTGCTTCTTAGTGGCAACGAACATCACTTTGCGACCTGAACGCACCATCTGACGAACGGCGTTGGTAGCATCGTCTAAGCAAGCCAGCGTTTTGTTGAGATCAAGAATGTGGATTCCGTTTTTCTCCATGAAAATGTATGGAGCCATCCGTGGATCCCACTTGCGGGTAAGGTGACCAAAATGCACACCTGCATCCAGTAGGTCTTTGTATTGTAATTGAGCCATTTAAGGGATTTTAACGCATAAGCAAAGCATCGGTCTCTGTAAGCCTCCACTCATGCAGGGTGAGAATAGAAATATAAATAACAACTAAAATTATCTGTACAATGTCCGATCGGACATTGTACAGATAATTTGAATGAGGATATCGTTGGATTAACGCTTACTGAACTGGAATCTACGACGAGCCTTACGACGACCGTATTTCTTACGTTCAACCATCCGTGGGTCACGAGTCAGGTAGCCTTCTTTTTTCAAAGCAGGACGAAACTCAGCACTTACTTCGCACAACGCACGGGCAATAGCCATACGCAATGCTTCTGCTTGTCCGGTTGTTCCACCACCTTTTACGTTTGCTTTCACATCGTAGTTGCCCAATCCTTGAACTGTAGCAAAAGGCTGGTTAACGATGGTTTGCAATACTTCGGTATGAAAATATTCTTTGAAATCGCGGGCATTTAC
The DNA here is from genome assembly GCA_963520985.1 of uncultured Sphingobacteriales bacterium. Taxonomy (GTDB): domain Bacteria; phylum Bacteroidota; class Bacteroidia; order Cytophagales; family 172606-1; genus Xanthocytophaga. Next base: position 357,397 of record CAUQTA010000003.1, on the reverse strand, counting down.
AGTGATATCGCCTTTGCCAGGTTGCAGGTAAACGCGAGCAACTGAGGTTTTTCTTCGACCAATGGTATTAACCACTTCCATTTCGTTTTATTTGTTAGTATGTTTTCGTTGATTCGAAATTGATGCGTGTGTAAACAGCTCCCGCTTATTTACCAACTTTAACTTCTTTAGGCTGCTGTGCCTCGTGTGGGTGCTCAGACCCGCTGTATACGTACAAGTTTGTAAACAATCTACGACCCAAACGATTTTTAGGAAGCATCCCACGGATAGCCAGTTCCAATACTTTCGCAGGATTCTTTTGCATCATCTCGCGCGGAGTTTTGAAACGCTGTCCACCTGGGTGACCCGTGTGACGGATGTACACTTTGTCATTCATTTTGTTGCCAGTCAAGCGAACTTTCTCGGCATTGATAATGATAACATTGTCGCCACAGTCAACGTGTGGTGTAAAACTCGGCTTGTTTTTGCCGCGAATGATTTTGGCAGCCTCACTAGCCAGCCGTCCCAACACTTGTGAATCGGCGTCAATCACTACCCAACCTTTTTGTACAGTAGCTTTATTAGCCGAAACTGTTTTGTAACTTAAATGATCCATGAGTTAAAATAGTATCGTAAAGTAGGCAAAAACCTATGCTTTCAAAAATAGGACTGCAAAGGTATGGTTTTGAAAAATGCAAAGCAAGCAGAGATGTAAAATTTATTCGTCGAATACCCATACATTCGGCTATTCGCCCCAGCGTGTCTGGCACAGCACAAAATAACACTTTAATGAAAGCCGATTTTTGCTTTGGATGGCTCAAACGCCAAGTCTTCCTGATTGTAAATATCACAAAGACGCATGGGCTTGGTAATCAATGTATTGAAATGCAAGGATTGGGAAAGCTTCTGGGACTTTTCCTGGGAGAGTTCGCCAAATTCATATTTGGCAATTAAGCGGCCTTTACGTAGCAGGGCACTATCTACAGAAGACAACGGCGTATTAAACGTGCAGATAATCTGAATATTCAGACAGTCAGACAACAGGCCATCGGACAGATTGAGTAAAGTTGAGATGGCTGAGCTTTGGGTTTGCGAACGGTCCGTAATGATATTTTCCGCATCTTCAATCACCAGTATCGAATTGGGATTATCAAGCAGTAATTCCATAAAATCAGGACGGGCTATGTTTACGGCTAACTCAGGTGGCAGAAACACGACTTTCTTGCTCACTTTGCCCACCAAATACCGCAGGTAGGTGGTTTTACCGGTTCCGGGCAATCCATGCAACAGAACCAACCCTTTGTCATTTTTCTTATTCAGCCGCTTTAAAACCACCTTGTGAATGGGATCAAAATCATCGTTGTAATGCGTATGAATGTTGAGCTTAGTAGGATTTACCTTCACCGGATTAAGCCTTAAATAATCGCTTCCTGTCAAAATATAGATTTCACGCTGAACGTGTTTGCGCACAAATTCGGGTAGCCGCTGGGTCAAGGCCGAAACCGTTTGAGAGGCATCCGAATGCAAAAGCAACAGCTCATACTCATTGAGCAGAATAATCATCTCATTGTGAAAAACGAAGATGGTTTCCACATCCGACTTTTTCTGCACACTCAATGCTTCGCTTTTATAGGTATATATCGATTCCAGTGAGTCTTTGTACTCTTTGCGTAGCCATTGATTCAGTTTTTCGCTATCGGTATCATAGAACGCCTGTACATTGAATAATTTCCCGAAACGCAGAAAAAAATACCGTTTGATATTGAACAGATTGTCGTTCATGAAGATGGGCAATGCCTCCGATCTTTTTTTTAGCGTGGCATCGTCCAGGTGTAGCGGAAAGTGTTGTTCAAGTGAAATCAGTTCATTTTCGGCAATTGTAATTTGTTTTAAATTATTCATTATCAGTAGTATGATTTGTAGCAGGTGAGAAATGGACTCTTCTATTGATACGAAAAAACAGAGAAAAGTAATGTATGCCCCAGCTTATTTGTTCACTAAAATAGTATCGTCAGAAAGGTACAAACTGCCCATTGTTTCTCATAAAATATTATTCAGAAATGTGAAAATTGCTAACTAAAAAAAACTGTATCTTGCAGGGCAGAAGTCATAACTACATGGAAAAATTTTATGTCAATCTGGACCATTACCACCAGGTTACCCCATCCAGAAAGGAACGCACCATCTTACTGGTCATCAGTATTTTGTTTGGAATCGGATTCGTTTTTATGCTGATTATCGGCTTTTCCCAGGAAGATATTTACTTGCTATTCTCCTTTATGAATGCCCTACTCTTGCTAGCGGTGGCGGCGACGGCTGGCTTGCTTTACAAAAGTAAGAATATCTTCCAGCTTCCTTTAGGCACTTTTTTTCAGATCGGCGACGAACGGATCAGCTATAAATTTTCCGTTTTCTCCGCTCCCAGAATTTACAATTGGGCCGAAATCCAGAAAGCAGATATGAGTATGTTTGTGGTACATTTGTGGGTAAAAGACGAACTGCACGAGATTGACTTACAGGAAATAAAAAACAAAGCACAGCAACGCATCATTAAGCAGAAAGTTCGGGAAGGTTTACAAGCCAAAGGCTACCTACCCAACGCCGCTTAAAGCAAAAACCCCGATTTGCATCGGGGTTTTTGCTTTTTGAAAGATACTATTTCTGACCGTAGATTGAGACGGATTTTAATTGATTAATCTGGTTCAATAAGTGGTTTGATAAGCACACAGATCTGTCACTAGGTATCTATCAGAAACATGAGGCTCACCTCTAAACATCAGGATGGCGTAGAGACAATCCTTATGATTGCCCCTACGCCATCTGTTTCATCTATAAAATCCGTTTCAATCCGCGGTTTAGACTTATTTCTCCACATTGATTCGTACTCCTTCCGAATGGCTGCTGAATTCGGGGGCGTACATTGACTGGATGGTGCTGATGCCGTTAGAGAAATTACCTTTCTGCGAAACACGCAGCGGATATTCAAACACATAGGTTCCTTTCGGCAAATAGCCCATGAAGAAGTTGGTAGCCAAGTCGCGCGGACTTTCGTAATACCACAATCCATCCTGGTACTTGCTCTGCGACAAGGTTTCTACCGGTTCCAGACCAGAAGCACGCATGTCTTTCAGGTGTACGTATTCCATGTTGCGGTCCACGCGTAGTTCAATGCGGACTTTCACCAGATCGCCTACTTTCAATTCGGTTTTATCGGTGATCGGCGTAATCACAGGTCCGCGGTCACTGTTCTGCTGCAAGAAAAGCTGCTTTTTCAGTTTCAACGGTGTTTCGGCAGGCGTGATTTTGTCCAATTGCTCAAAGTACTGCCAGTATACGGCTCCCCAGGCTACACCATCGGTCGGTTTAGTCACGGTGATTTTACCCATTTCAGGTTTTACCTCAGCTCCCGTCCATGCCATTTTGAAATAACCCGTTCCGGCTTCCACTTTGGTATCTTCACGTTGCAGTGGATTCACTTTCTCGCTACCCAGTGTCACTTCTACCAGTCGGTCATCGGCCAGGGCATCGGTTCCACGACGCAGCAAGGCGTAACAAGCTTCAGCAGTTGCTTTGGTGGTTTTCCAATCTTGCGTTTGCTTTTGTTTTAACAGCCAAACTTTCAATTCTTCCACTGCCTTCTGGTCGTTGGCAACTTCATCGTATACTTCAATCAGCAAAGCGTGGGTTTCAATAGGAGCCTGATACCAGTAATAGCCGTATTCGTTTTTCCAATACATCCCCATCTCTTCCGATTTCAGCGAACGTTCGTTCAGCGATTTGATGATAGCCGCCGGAACAGTTTTGTCACCAAAACGATGCAAGGCCAACGCCACCATGCCTTCCATGTAGGTATTCTGGTTAAGCCAGTATTTCTTGGCCTGACCCAGGAAGTAATTGAACGCCTCCTTGTACGAACTGCTCACTTCCACATCTTTGAAATAGCTGCGCGTGTACAAATAGTGGTATTCAAAATAGCCAATGTGCTTTTCTTCCAGCTTAATATGTCCTTTTTTGGCTTCGGCTTTCAGGTATTGGTATTGCTTGTTCAGGTAATAATCCATATACCCAACGGCTTTCTGGGTCATTTCCCAGGTACGGGAATCACTCCGAACCGATTTTACGCCCAGAACATCCAGATGGCCCAGACCTGCCACAATGTGCTGTGTCATGTAGGCATCTTCAGGCAAGCCCGGGAACCACGAGAAGCCGCCACTGGAAAGCTGAGCTTTGGCTACTTTATCCAAGGCACGTTCTTGCTCGTCGGCCATGCGGTTAAGGTCAAAAAGCAGGGCCACATTGCGTTTTCGTTGCGATTCGTCTTTGGCATTGAGCACCCAAGGCGTTTCTTCGAGCAAGGCACTTTTCAACTCCTGATTTTTCTCCAGATTCGACAGCAAGGCATCGGGTTGGTAGTTTTTCCAAGTATCAAACACCCGCTTGATTTTCGGATTGGAGTTGGCAATGTGCGACGCAATGCTGTTGGCATAAAAACGTGAAAACGTTTGCTCTACACATTCATACGGATATTCCATCAGATAAGGCAACGCCTGCACAGCATACCAGGCCGGATTTGACGTAAACTCCAAGGTAAACCGGTGGGTTTTTAATGTTTTGGAGGTATTATTTACCATCTTGTCCAGTGTGAACTGCTTGGTTTGCTTGCCCCGAATCGGTAACGGCAACGTTTCCGTTACCAACGTCCGATTGGTAACCACGGGCAAAACCATGGATTCACCATCCGAAAAATCACCGGCTTTGGCAACCACCTTGTACGAAATCGCCTGAATGCCTTCCGGAATTTCAATGCTCCACTCCAGGTTAGTGCTTTGCTTTGCTTTCAGTGAAAAATTGCGCGCGTTTTCTTTTTTGGCAGTCAGCAAATTGACGGGCTGCATGGTAAGTGCATCGAAAAATTCCAGCTGGGCTACTCCCGACAAGTCCTTATCGGCCAGACTGGTGATCTTCACGGAGAACTGCATTTTGTCATTTTCCCGGAAAAAACGCGGCTGGTTAGGCACTACCATCAGGTCTTTCTGGGTAACCAGTTCCTTGTAAGCCGTGCCTGACTGCAACTCTTTGGTGTGGGCAAAACCCAGCATCTTCCAGCGAGTGAGGGCTTCGGGAATGGTGAAGTTGACAATGATTTCGCCTTTTTCGTTGGTCTGCAAATGCGGATAGAAGAAAGCCGTTTCATTGAAGTTAGTCCGCACTTTTACCGTTGACAAGTCAACCTCTTTTGGTTTGTCTGTATCTTTGACTGATTTTGAAAAACCCTTTGCTCCATCTTCATCATCAGCCGCTACGGAATCTGCCAAGGCAGATTTCTTTGCTTTAGGTGCTCCGGGCTTAGCCAATTCTTCTTCGGCCATTTCTTTACTCATCACAGGAGCAGCTGCACTTTCCATCATTACCGCATCTTCCATGATTCCACCGCGTAAGGCACTTTTTCGGTAAAGACGGTTACGGCCATAATTACCAAAGTAATAGCCAAACCAGTTCAGGTTGTCATAACTCGGGCTATCGGTCGATTTGTAATCATCGCGACTCCAGCTTTTCTGGTGCAAGCGAAAATCTTCCATCCCAAAGCCGTTCTGACTTTGCCAGTTGAGGTGTGCATATGTACTACCAAAGAAACTGGCTCCCCAATAATTGGCCCGGAATACATCCAGCGAAGCATCGTACAGCGTCGCCACCATTTCGGCCATCACCTTGTCGGCTTTGTATCCCGAAATTTTCAGTTTCCATTGTTCCTGCTGGCCGGGTTGCAGTTTGTCGCGAAACGTTTCGAAATCAACTTTCAATTGCTTGTTGGTATACGGAACCACCAGGGTAGTGTTTCCATGATACCAGCGGCTGTTTTTAATGAAGCTGTAGTGCAGTCCAATGTTGCCCCGGTATTCTTCCTTGATGGGGATTTCAAACAAACGTTGTTCGTTTTTCAGCGTCACCCATTCCTGGGCAATGATTTTGCCGTCCTGTTCTATTTCGTAAAGCATCTTCACCCGATCAGCTGATGAGCCGATGACAAGGGCGGCTTTTTCACCTGGCTCCGATACTATTTTCAAATCGTGCACTTCCAGCAACTGAGGATAGGCCAGTTCCTTTCCGCGTGAATTCATGACGGTGAAGTATTCCACCTGCTTCACATCCTGGCCGTATTTGTCTTTGGAAGTCGCCTCCAGTTGATATTTGCCCAAATCCCAGTTTTTCAGGTTGGCAATCACAAATTCCTTTTCCTTCTCGGTATTTACCTCAATCGAAAACACTTCTTTTTCCTTGGCCCATTTGAAAGAGTTATTCTCGTCGGCATAGCTATCGTGCGGAAAAAACTTATAAAACTCTTCCTGCGAATAGATGTGCTTGTCGGGCTGCTCCCAAAGCCGTTCACGGAATGTGCGGGTAGGCGTTTTCAGCTTCCATATTTTAAGCGCTACTTTCGCAGGTTCCGCTTGACCAGCCAGATTGGTGGTAAACACGCTCCATTTTTTCTCTGTCAGCTCTGCCTTGTCAATATCCAACGTGGTCACATCAATTGCCAGGGCTTTGTATCCTACGCTAACGGTTGTTTCCGAACTGTGGGTTTCGCCATTGATGTCGGTCACATCGGCAAAGACGCGGTAATCAAACGTGGGCTCGCTGCTGCGGTCAATGGATTCGTCGGGAATGGCAGTAAACGGAATCTGGAACTTACCCGCCGCATCGGTTTGGGTGGTTCCACTCAGGATTTCCATTTCGGGTGAGGTTGGGTAATAGCCGCGCCAATACCACCACCACATCGGAAAGCGGGCGGTACGCACCACCCGATACGCTACTTTGGCTCCGTCGATGTTCGCACCGGAATAGGCCTGCGCCACACCTTCCGCCGGGATTGTCTCGCCCAACCGGAATGACCCTTTTACCGGATTGAACTTCACTTCGAACTTAGGCCGCTTGTATTCCTCCACTGAAAAGTAAACAGAACCCAATCCGCTCACATCCAGATACATTTGTCCCATCAATCCTTTGGTTGGCGTCGTGAATGTACCACTAAACGTGCCGTACTCATTGGTAGTGACCAGTTGTTCGCCTACTACCTGGCCATTTACATCGTAAAAAGCAACGGTTGTAGTGTATTTGGGTCGAATGGCGGACGTGCGACCATCGCTGTCAAAAACGATTCCTTTGTAATACAGCGTCTGCCCCGGACGATAAATGGCCCGGTCCAGGAATAAAATCGCTTGGGTGTGTTTTTCGGGCTTCGTCTGCGGATACTGATACAACAAGGTTCCGTAATAATCCTGGTCGTCAATGTCGCGCATGCTCAGTTTGTCTTTGCCCGATGTAAACTCGACAAAGAAGCTACGGTCATCATAATTCTTGGTTCCACGATACGGAATAGCCATACGACCCTGTGCATCAGAGGTAAACACACCTTCCTTATTAAAAACGTATCGCGATTCCTTGGAGTTATACTTCCGTACGTACACCTGTCCTTGCACGCCACCAATGGGTTCGCCAGTCTGGCGGTGCAACACATACAATTCCGTGGTGCCGTTATCCAGATTGCGGTGCACGTAACTCAAATTCGAAATGGTGGTAAAGGCATACGCAACGCCGTTATTGCTGGACGCAAAATTGGGTTTGTGGCTGAACAATACGGCATACTCACCTTCCACTACGGCATCCAGTTTTACCTCCGCACTGTGATTCTGATAATCTTTGTCGTCGGGTAGGGTATAGTTCCCGCTCTTCACCGCTGGAAGCGAAGCCAGCCATTCCACAAACTTTTCTTCGCGGTCCACATTGTAGTTGTTAACCCATTTACGCCGTTGGGCAAGCACCTCTTCGCGCGTAATTTTAATGATCCGCCAGTGCAACGAACTGATGTTCTTGTAGTTTACCAATGCCCGAAATGCCTCATTCACAGGGTTGACTTTTTCGATTTTGGCGGATACTATTTTTTGTTCCAGCGAAACTTGCAGGTTGTGGCAATAAGCCGCTCCCGGCGAATCAGGGAAGCGTTTTTTGCCAGCTTCGCAGATCTCATAGGCTTTAACCAAGTCCAGTTTGTGTTCATCTGATTGCAGCGGTTTGTACAAGCTTCCTTTTTCTACCCACACCTGGGCAATGGCATGCGTTACCAAGGTAGAAGATGGCGTCTTTATGGATTTTTCTTCCAGTGCCTGTAATGCAGCCAGATATACATCGTTTTTATTGGCCAGTGTCAGATGCGATTTCACAAATCCCAATCGTTCCAGGTCCAGTTGCACCAGCAGTTCCGGTTCGTTGGCATGAAACCGCATTAAGTCCTGATATACCTGCAAGGCATGAAACTGCTGCGAAAGCGTGTCTTTTGAGTTCAGTTTGAGGCTGATAAACGAATCGGCATCTTTCAGGTAATCGGCCGAGTTGATGGTAAACGAATAAGCGGGTTTGGTGATTTGGGGCTCTTCACCGATGTAAAATACCAACGCCCGTTGCGCCAGAAAATCAAACAAAGTAGGCCTTAACACACGACCTTTTTCGTTACCTGCATACAACACAGGCTCATACACGTCAATCTTTACTTTTTTGGTCTCTTCGGCATTGAGCAAAGCCGCTTGGTGTTCGGCAAACGTTTCCTGCACCAGTTTGTCCAAGGTCCAGGTTTCGATGTCGTTGTTGTCAAAATTAACGGTTTCGGTGCGGTTCCGGAATCGCCAGCGGTTGTTCTGGTAGTAGTTCCAGTACATTTCGGCCAGCATCGAATGCAGCAACGGCTTTACGGGCACCTGCGCCGTCTGCAGTTCTTTTTTCAGTGAGTTGATATTCTGAACAAAGGCGTTCTCTTCTTTGTAATCAGTAAATTTAAACTGGTGAATAGTGGCTTTTACTACCTGCGCCGAATTGTTTTCGGCTTTGGCTTTCTGGTAAATTTCGTTGACAACTTTAAGTGCTGATTCGGGCAATCCTTTTCCTTCAAATTCCATTACCTGTTTCCAGGCCTTGTTATAATCATAAGACGGCATAGAGGTTTTTGTTTGTGAGTAACCAAAAAATGTAAAAAATGATGTTAATACGCTGATTGCAATGAGCCTGTAAAACATAGCACGGGGGTTTGGTAACTTAAAAAGATACTATTTTCTCAAACACTACTCAGGAGTTTTGTTCTGAAAATTGGTTAACAGACAACAGTTAACCAATTTTAAATGAACGCATTGGCTGTAAACTTAGGTGTTTCATACAATTAACAAAGGACATGTATGATAATCCTGCAAATTCTACCCAACGCCACTTCTGTTTATATGGATTCAAAAGCATTCCTAATTCCACAAACAGGTTACGTAAACAAAAACCCGCACTGTTTGTACAGTGCGGGTTTTTGCTTTTTCGGGGATACTATTTTGTCAGATTCTCAGCAAATCGTCTTTACTCTTTCTTCTTTTCTCTTCCTTCCTGCTTACTTTTTGTTGCTGTCCACTTTGATGCGGGTTTCGCGGTTGGCTACTTCCCATGCGGTATGAAACACCAGCCGGGCGATTTTCTCCATCTTGGCAAAGTTGATCTTTTCAATGTCATCGGTAGGCTTGTGGTAATCTTCGTGCGTGCCGTTGAAGTAGAAAATAACCGGCACTTTGTAACGGGCAAAGTTGTAGTGATCGGAACGGTAATAGAATCGATTCGGGTCGTTAGGATCATTGTATTTGTAATCCAGTGCCAACTGACTGTATTTCTGATTTGCCGCTTCACTAATGGCGTGCAACTCGCTGGAAAGCTTGTCGGAACCGATCAGGTAAATGTAATTGGGATTGCCGGCATGGTCAGGATCAATGCGGCCAATCATGTCAATATTCAGGTCGCACACAGTGTTTTGCAGCGGTATCGCCGGATGATCCGTGTAAAACTCGGAACCCAGCAAGCCTTTTTCTTCTCCGGCCACGGTCATAAACAACATGCTGCGGCGCGGTCCATCTCCGTTGCGTTTGGCTTCGGCAAACGCCTGGGCAATTTCCAACACGGCTACGGTGCCGCTGCCATCGTCGTCAGCACCATTGTGGATTTGTCCGTTTATCACACCTACGTGGTCGTAATGCGCCGTCACCACTACCACTTCGTCTTTCTTGTCGGTTCCTTCTATTAACCCCAACACGTTTTCCGACTCTACGATTTGTTCTTTGTTCTCAAATTTCAGCGAAACGGTGGCATTGCCAAACGGTTTGGGTGCCCGTTTTTTGGCAACCCGGCGTTTCCATTTGGCCAGTTTCCCGTCCGAAATGCCAAACATATCCAATGCCATGTCTTTGGAAACAAAGATGGTCGCATTGTTCTGCGCCGGATTGTCTTTGTATTTCAGTATCAAACGTGGGGTAGTCAGGTAGCCGCGGTAATTGGCCACAAACGTGCCTACTTTCATTTCTTCGGGTTGCATTACAAACACATACGCAGCGCCTTTCTCGCGTGCCAGAGTCACTTTTTTGCGCCATTCCGTTCCCCAATCCGACGCTTTGTCGGTTCCGGTTACCAGAAAATTGCCTTTCTTGTCTTTCGGCTCGCCACTCAGCAACAACACCGCCTTGTTTTTCACATCCAGATTCTTGTAGTCCGAATACTTATCCGACTCAATGCCGTAGCCCCCAAACACCACTTCCACATCCGTTTGCTGAGGCACGTTGATAGAGCCTAATAAGTAAAAATCTTTCAGAAATTCCTGCCGCCGGGCTCCGGTTTCCACATACACTTCGCCCCAGCCTCTACGCACCAGATCGAAGTGCTGATAAAAGGTATCCTCACCCTCGTGCTTCATGATGGGCTTCAGGTGGTCATTGAAAAATTGCTCGGCAATGTAATCGGCGGCCATTTTCTGTCCGGGCTCGCCGGTTTCGCGGCCTTGCAGGCTGTCCGAAGCCAGAATACGCAAATGCTTTTGCATTTCGGAAGCAGTAATGGTATTGGCGTATTCCACCGATTTGTCAGTGGTCGTTTTTTGGGCAGCTACGGGCAGGGCGATCATTGCCAAACCAGCAGACCAAAGCAAGAGGTTTTTCATTTGTGGAGGATACTATTTTTGTTTGTCAGATGTGTACTACCCGCAAGTTGCCTTTTATTTGGCTGATTTCAAAACCACTTTCCTACTCCACCAGCCCTCTTTGCCACACCTGGGTTTGGGTATTTGTCAGGCTACTATTTTTTCATGCAGCCTTTTGGGTTCATTTTCAGCCGGTTTGCAAATCAGTGAAAATAATTTGTGGCAACGTTATGATTTCTCCCGGCAACATCTAACTTTAGGTCGTTGACAATCCCGGAATCGCAGTCGCTTCGGTCATGCAACTGGGTGGTTTTTCGGTGTGGAAACCTACTATTTTGTCAGCCCGCGCAACTTTTATCATTGAAAACTCTTAACAGATGCACCTATGGCTAAATCGAAAAAAAGCGAAAAGAAAATTTTTGTATTAGACACCTCCGTCATTCTGTATGACCACAATGCCGTTAAGAATTTTCAGGAACATGATGTTGTCATTCCCATTACCGTACTGGAAGAACTAGATAATTTTAAGAAAGGAAACGATACCAAAAACTTTGAGGCGCGTGAGTTTATTCGGTTTATAGACAAGATTTCGGGCGAGAACAAACTTCAGGATTGGATACCGCTGGAGGGAACCGCCAAGGGAAAGTTTAAAGTACAGATGAGTTCCCGCAGCACCCTGGATGCCGAAGTGGTGTTTGATGAGAAGAAGGCCGACCACCGAATTTTGAACGCGGCTCTTGCCATGCAGGAAGAATGCCCTGACAGCAAGGTGATTATGGTAACCAAAGACATTAACCTGCGTCTGAAAGCCAAAGCGCTGAATTTGCCGGCGGAAGATTACGAAACGGGCAAAATCAAAAACGTAGATAGCCTATATACCGGCAAAACGGTGCTGAACGACATTCCTTCGGAAATCATAACCAAGCTGCATGAAGAAGGTGTTTGCCAACTAAGCGATGTCATGAAGAAAGGAAAGCCCCGCAAAAACCATTTCTATATTCTGAAAAGCGAACGCAACTCGGTGTTGGCGTGCTACAATCCGCTGGAAGATACGATTGAAAAAGTAGAAAAACGGGAAGTGTACGGCATCCGGCCGCGCAACGCCGAGCAAACCTTCGCCATTGATGCCATCCTGAACCGCGACATTAAGCTGTTGACGATCCAGGGTGTGGCCGGAACAGGTAAAACCTTGCTGGCCTTGGCTAGTGCCCTGGAAATGCGCAAACATTACCGCCAGATTTTTTTGGCTCGGCCCATTGTACCTCTCAGTAACAAAGACATTGGCTACTTGCCCGGTGATGTGAAGTCGAAACTGAATCCGTACATGGAACCGCTTTGGGATAACCTGAAGTTTATTCAGAGCCAGTTTGAGGAAGGCGACCGATACTGGAACCAGATTCAGGAAATGCTCATGAAAGAAACGCTGCAAATCATGCCGCTGGCCTATATTCGGGGTCGCAGCCTTTCCAATGTCATCTTCATCGTGGACGAAGCCCAGAACCTGACGCCGCACGAAGTGAAAACCATCATTACGCGTGCCGGCGAAAACACCAAAATTGTATTCACTGGCGATGTGTATCAGATTGATACGCCGTATCTGGATACGCAAAGCAATGGACTCAGCTACCTGATAGATCGGGTAAAAGACCACAAACTGTATGCACACATTACCTTGGAACGCGGCGAACGGTCAGAACTTGCCAACCTGGCGAATGAGTTATTGTAAACGATCCTTTTCTCTAACTCAAAAAAGCTCCTGTGGGAGCTTTTTTGAGTTAGAGCATTTTTAATTTACAGGCTTTGTACCCACATAGGTAAAATACGGCGATTTAGCTCCGGTCGAAGCCGTTACATTGCCGCCTTTGCCTGTACTCACTTTATTTCCATCGGCGTCTACTTTTACATTGCCATTGCTCTTCACCTGTACTACATCTTCTCCGTCGGCATCGGTAACAGAAACTCCTTTACTGCTTACCGACACATTGGTAGGGTTTGCTTTCGGGTCGTTGCTGATATGGATGGTATACACTTCTTCGTCCTCATCAAAACTGAAATTGATAATTCCCTCGCGAATGGCTTTGCCGTTTACGGTCTGTTTGGGGATGGTGTATTGTTGCCTGTCTTCATTCTTCAGCGAAAGAATCGCATACAGCTTTCCTTCGTTTAAAATTCCGCTGATCCATATTTTCTTGTTCGACTGCGGGTCGCGGGTAACTACCACATCATCGGATGTTGTAATGCCTTGGTTAAACTGGCTTTCGTACTGCCCCAGAATCGGATTGGTCTGGGCCTGAACTGTTACACAAAATAGTATCAGCAGCGAATGCAAAAGGTATGCTTTCATGGTTTGTTTTAGTTGTAGGTTGTTTAGTTATTTTATGCGGATTAAGTATTGTAAGGCAACCTTTTGAGGTTGCCTTACCGGTAGATTTACTTGCTGCCTGCAAATCCCCAGATGCTGCCGTTAGCGGTCACTCCCACATTCAAGTCGCTAGCCGACAAGGTCATGCCCGAAATACTGCCGTTTTCGCCTACACTCGCATATGCGTTGTCTGAAGATTTTTTAAATTTCAGGTTGGTGATGCTTGCCACACCATCGCTGAATGCAATGGAATAGGTTTTGTCGCCGGTTTTGGTAACAGTAGCCGTGCCGTCTTCATTGCTCACAATGGTGCCGTTGCTGCCGGTATACGAAAGGTTCCCCGTAAAAACGCCGATTACCTCTGAGGGCAACTCAACCACGCCCGGTGCAGGATCGTCTTTGTCGTTACTACAGGAAGTGAATGCAACCAGCATCAAAAGAGCTGCAAAAAAGGTCGCTTTCAAAGCAACGGAAGCCACAAATGTTTTCATAGAATAGTAAAAATGGTTTGGGTGAAACATGTGGCAATGATACGGCAAGGCATTGGACACCGTCTATTTTTGAGTGTCTACAAAATGACTACAAGAAAATTACACACTCATAATCAGCCACTTAAAATCAACCATTGGAAGAAACGGCTTTGTTAAGAAGTTAGTCATAGACAACATAGGAGGCAAAATAGTATGTTTTGAAAACGCAAAACCCCTGCCTCAACAGGCCGGGGTTTTGCGTTTAGTGGCAGATTTTCGGATTACAACTGATGGAGAAATTCTTTTAGGTCATTTTCTTCGGTGAGCCCCAGTTTCTTCTTGATCCGGTACTGGGCCATCCGCACGCTTTTGGGCTCGATGTTCAAAAGGTTCGCAATTTCTTTGGTGCTCAGTTGCATGCGCAGGTAGGCGCAGTATTTCTGATCCAGGGCCGACAACGACTGCTCGGTCAGGCTCTGGAGTCTGTGAAAAAACCGGGGATGCACATTTTCAAAATGAGTGGTAAACCGTTCGAAGTCATCCTCGATATCCAGGCTCTGGTCAATGAGGCGATTCAGGTTTCGAATGGGTTTTTCGGTGGCAGCAGGCACTTGCTGCAATTCGTTTTTCAGTGTCAACAGCAATTCGTTTTTCTTTTCCAGTTGCATTACACTGGTCGTGAGTTCGCGTTGTTTGTAGTCAATCTCACGCTGAAGCTGATCCTGTTTCAAGCTATGAATGGTGGCTTGCAGTTGTATCTCCTCCTGAATCCGCTGGTTTTCTTTTTCGGTCAGTTGCTGCTGAAGCTGTGCTTTTTCTTTTGCCTTCTCCTCAATCTGCCGTTCCAGTTCCACTTTCTCTTTCTCTTCGTGCAACAGATGTTCCCGCTGACGAAAAACCTTGCGACGAAAATGATAGAGCCATCCAATGGCAACTGCCAGTGCCACAGCCAGCAGAGCCAGAATGACTACTCCCGTCAAGTACTGCTTTTTTTGCCGGTTGTCGCGTTGCAAGTCCTGTATCTGGCGTTCTTTTTCGTGCGTTTCATAGCGTGTTTGTATTTCATTGATGGCGCGGCTTTGTTCGGCATCGCGCACCTGTTCATAATCCTGCTGATACAACTGCTGGTATTCCAGGGCCTTGGCAAAATTACGTTTATCGGTTTCCAGCTTGGTCAGCCGTTGATACAGATCCATCGTGAATTCGTTGCCATAGTCTTTCCGATAGCCCAGCGCTTTTTCAAAGTAGTCTGTGGCAGTTTTCAGTTGCTGGCGTTTGTGGGCTATTTCGCCCAGGTACATGTAGTTGTAGCCCTCCACCCATTTGTACTGGATTTTAGACGCAAGCCTGTTGCTTTCATTCAGAAAATAGATGGCACTGTCATACTTCTCTTCCCGCAGCAAACAATCGCCCAAGTTTGCCAGAATGGTCGGGGTAATGAGTCCGTCCGTATCAGCTTCCGGATTATGTTGCAGGATGCGATAGGTTCGCAAAAAATCGGCTTTGGCTTTGGCCAGATACGTAGCATTCTTTGTTTGGGTATTCAATGCCAGGTAAATGTTGCCCAAGTCGTTCATCACTGAACAAATCGTTGTGGTATCTTGTACCTGTGTAGCCGCTGTCAGCGCCTTTTCACCGTAAAATAGGGCTTCTTTGTATTGCTTGTTGGTTTCGTACAGATTAGCAATGTCGATGTAGACATTCGAAAGCTGGGCTTTGTCTTGGGACAATTGATAAAACCGGGCTGCGTTATTCAACGCCTGTATGGCTTCTGCGGATTGATTTACTTCCTGTAGCGATTGGGCTAAGTTGTAGTAAATCTGTCCGAGCCGGTGATTCCGGGTAGTTTCGAATGAGATTTTCTCAAAATACGGAATGGCATACCGGTAACAACTGAGTGCCGAATCATAGTTGGCGTGGTAATTATACACATTGCCCATCGCCATTTTGGCAAAGCCAATGCCTTCGTCATATTCGATTTTTTCCGCTTGCTTTAGCGCTTGTGTACAGAACCCCAACGCCTGCGCCTTATCGTATTTGCGGTAAAGCCACGCCATGTCGGTCAGTATGAATATGCGGGCCGAGTCGGTACGGGCAGCTTTGTATTTGTTTTGTAAGGCTCGGTATTCCTGCGGATTGGGCTGTGCCATAAGAAGCAACCCATTTCCAAATATGAATGCAAAAAATAGTACTTTTCCGATAGCTTGATTCATTCTATGGTGCACTGTGTGGCGGAAAGATACGCAGAAAATTAAAATAGTATCTTTTGCAATGGCAAAACCGGCAGTATTCATTCCGGCTTACATTTCTGAGAAAGTTTGCCTAAGTTTGGTCATTCATTGATGAGTCTGCAAATAACCCCGGAAAGTTGAAGGCATGCGATTAGTCCGCCATCCCATATTGTGCAATTACTACCTAACCTACCGGTGCAATGCATCATGTGGTTTTTGCGACATTTGGGAACGCCCTTCGCCGTATGCAACTCTTAAGAATATTCACGCGAATCTGCTGGCACTGAAACGGCTTGGTGTCAAGGTGATTGACTTTACAGGTGGAGAGCCCTTGTTGCACCGGCAATTACCCGAAATACTTCGATTGGCAAAGTCTCTGGGGTTCATCACTACGGTGACTACCAACGGCCTGCTGTATCCCAAACAAGCCCATCCGTTGCGCGGGTTGATTGACATGCTGCACTTTTCGCTGGATTCACCTCACAAAGCCGAACACGACGCTTCGCGCGGAGTAGCCTGTTTTGATTTCGTGATGGAATCCATTCAGATAGCCCGCCAACTCGGCGAAAAACCCGACATTCTGTTTACGGTGTTTGAACACAATGTGCACCAGATAGAGGCCTTGTGGAAAAATATTTGTCTGCCCAACGATCTGCTGCTGATTCTCAATCCGGTATTTGAATACAACGATGTATCCACCGGACAACCGTTGTCGGAACAAACGTTGAATGCCTTGACAAACTGGAGCAAGCAAAAGAACGTTTACCTCAACGACGCCTTTATCCAGCTCCGTCGCGATGGTGGCAATCACGTGGATAATCCGATATGTCGGGCAGGAAGTACCACCCTTGTCATTTCTCCTGAAAACAAATTGGTGTTGCCCTGTTATCATTTGGGAATAGAGTCGTTACCCATTGAAAACAATCTGTACGAACTCTATCAATCGGAGAAGGTGCAAAAACTGGTGGCGCTGGAAGGTAGGTTGCCGGGTTGCGAAGGCTGTGCCATTAACTGTTACATGCAGCCTTCGTTTGCAGTTGAGCTGAACAAATACTGGTGGAAAGCCCTGCCCAGCACCCTGAAATACAACCGCATCAAAGGCACCTGGAAACAATTGGTTCGGTTCTAAACAGCACCTATCGGAATGTGAAGTTCTCTTTCCAGATTGGCATAGTCGGCCAAAGCCGGATTTTTCGTAAAAAACTCAAAACCAAACAGTTCCGTAATCTTATAGCCGCTTTCAGGTAGCCAGTGGTCATGAAATACACGCAGTGCCTGAAACATGTCCACAATGGTGCCTTTTACTTTAAATACCGCATATTTCCCGCCACTTAGCATAATCGTTTCTCTTCTTTGCGGCACTTTCTGGTCGGGAGACAGCGTAACGGCGGCACTGTACCGGTCTTGCGTCGGATACAAAACGCCCACCAAACGCGATTCTTCCGTCAGGATGTCGTGCGCCTCCGCAAACCGGATGATGTCCTTGAATGCTTCTTGAATTTGCACGGTGTCTTTCAACTGGGTGTTCTGAAATACAATCGGGATCGGAGCTATTTTTCTCACTTCTACCTGCAATACCCGTTTCTGATCGCCGTGTTGGTAGGTTATCTTCTTGTCATGAATCATTCCCTTTAAGTGAAACGAATCCTTGCGAATGATCAATTGATTCTGGTGCGAGTTTTCCCGCATTTGCTCAGCAGATAAACCAAAATAGCCTTTGAATGCCCGGGCAAAAACGGAGGGCGACGAGAAGCCGCAATCATAGGCTACTTCGGTAACGGTTTTGTGCTGAAAAGCCAGTAAATAGTGAGCAGCCGTTTCCAATCGTATCCGCACAATGTATTGCTTGGGCGAGATTCCCATGGCCTGCTTGAAAAGCCGTTGCAAGTGAAACGGCGAATAGCTGGCTTCTTTGGCCAGTGTTTCCAACGACAAATCGCCATTCAGGTTTTGCAGAATGTAATTGACCACTGCATCCAGCTTGGTTTTGTATTCTTTGGGCACTTCTCTGGGAACCATACCAATCTCTTTTCAAAATAGTATCTTTTAAAAACTCAAAACCTCCCGCTTCCATTTAAGCAGCGAAACGCCGCTTATCTACACATATGAATATAAACAAAATAGTATCTCTGGACAATGAAAAACCTCCCTATTCGTAAGCCAATGCCTCACGAGTCGAAATTCGGATGGCGCCACGTGCCGGAATGCGGCTCGCTAACCAGCCAAAAACCAGCGTGGTAACCAGTGTAACCACAAAACCCAGCGGACTGAAAGCATATTCCAGCACCGAATTTTTGCCCAGCATCAAATCGCCAAAGAAAACGGCCGCCACCTGGCTCAGTGGATACGAAAGAAGTAAACCCAGAATGATGCTAACCATGCTCACTAACAGCCCTTCCCACACAAACAACCGATAGATTTGGGCAGGTGTCGCCCCGATGGCGCGCATGATTCCAATTTCGCGGGTACGTTCCCATATGTTAATTCCGGTGGCAGAGGCCATACCTACTGCACTCACTGTCAGTACCAGAAACGACAGAATGACAATGGTGTAGAGAATGATGTTGAGATGGGCGTAAATGATGTACACCCGTTCGGCCTGCGACATGACGTAAGCCACATCCAGATTGGATGCTGCAATCGACTTCTCCATCTCTTTTTTCAGGGCCATCACTTCCGGAAACGAATTGTTTTTGGCTACTACCACCAGCGTGTTAACGGCATGGCTCGGATTAGCTAAGGCGTCGTACTGCTCGATATCCATATACACCTTGGCTTTGTCAAACTGCTCGGCAATTCCAACTAGCTTCACATTAACTGTTTTATCTCCGATGGTTAGTGTCAAACGGTCTCCCAACTGCGGATGGTTGTACAATGCCCATGCCTGCTGATTCAGTACGATTTCCGTATCAGTGTTTTGCTGTATCCATCTTCCTTGAATCATTTTTAGTCGCAATCGCTGTGTTTTCCAGGGTACTGCCACAATGCCGGCACCATTGCTGTTAGCCACTACTTTCGATTGGATTTCCCCTCGCCCACCTACCCAAACTTCAATGTTTTTCAGATTAGCTAGGTTTTGAAACGGCGCCAGGGCTTCTTTACGAGTGGTCGGTTTGTTTAATGCCACTTGAATGTCGTAGTTCAGTTCGTCTTTCTGGGCTTGCAGCAAATTCCAGAGCGACTGCCGCACATTGAAACCCGTATCAAATATGGCCACACCCAGCGCCATGGTGAGTATGGTAACCGCCAACCGGCGTTTGTTGCGCAATGCATTGCGACTGGCCAGCACCAATGAATCGGGCAGATTCCATCGTGAAAGAAAATGATTGCCCGAAAAACTGTATTGCTCAGAAATGCCGTAGTCGGTCAACGCTTCCTGAACCGAAGTACGCGTGCCTTTCCAGACAGTTGCCAAAGACAATAGCACGGGCAATAACAGACTGGCAGCCAACAGATATCCATAGATGGACCATGGAACCGATGTTGTCAGAATATCAAAATTAAGTTTGCCAGCCACGAAAGCAGCAAATGCCTGTCCCGACGCCGATGCCAGTGGAATGGCTAAGATTCCGGCTAAAGCGCCGATCAGCAAAAGCATGAGGATGTACATTCGGAAAATCTGCTTACGTGAAGCACCAATGGCTTTCATCACCCCAATTTGCCGGATCTGACTGATCAATATGGAACGCATCAATTGCGACACCAGTACCGCCCCCATTAAAAAAGCCAGTAACCCAATGGTTCCGATCAGAAATAACAACGTGTTAAGCTGCCATTGGTGCGGATGTTCGTTAAACTTAGGAATGTTTACCGCCTGTATCCGAATGCCTTTTTTCTGAAAGAAACTGGTAAGTTGTTCTGCTTTTCGTTCCACTTCTTGCGTAGAATGCACATTTGAAAACCGCACGATAAGTCGATTGCGAATCGGTTGGCGGGTGATTTGTTGATATGTTTGCGTATCAGTGTAGGCGTAAATAAACGCATCCTGTGTAGCTGGGGCTTGCCCTGGGTCAAAACAAATTCCACTAATGGCCAGCTTAATCGACTGATTTTCAATCCGAACATTTGCTACCGAATCTGTTCCCAGATACGAAACATGTCTTCCATCCCGCTCCATCCACACGGTTCCTTTTGCCGGGATTGGCAGTCCTTCCTGATGGAAAATTTTTGCCAGCTTGATGTTATTGAAATCCTCTATCCCGTATAGCCACAACGGAATCCAGACATTGGGACGAACTTCGATGCGATGCAGCGAAAAATCGCGAAATTCAGCGACTTCTACTTCGGGTAAATGAGCCAAACTTTTTTCATCCAGTCTGCTAAAATCCTCTGACCGGAAAGTGGCTTGGGCAGGCAAGGTTTGTAAGTAATTGGCTTGCAGATCGCGCGTTAAAATGGCGTATGAAATAACGACTGTGCCGACTCCCCATATGCCTAGCAGCAGGGCAAACACGACGGTAAGGGTTCGCTTCGGACTGGTGCATAAATCCTGAATGGCTTTTTTGAACTGGATGCTCATAGAGAAATCGCCGTTTTTTGTTCTGACATAACTTCTCCGTCGGCTAGTAACACAACCCGGTCGTAGAGCTTCGCCGTTTCCTTTTCGTGTGTTACAACCACTACCGTTTTTCCAGCTTTGGCTAATTCGCGAAAAATTCCTCGGATGGAATCGGCTGATTTGCTATCCAGATTGCCGGTAGGCTCATCGGCAACCAACAGGGGCGGGTCATTGGCCAAAGCCCTAGCAATGGCGGCCCGTTGCTGTTGCCCACCCGAAAGCGCCGCAGGCAATTTAAGTGCCTGATCAGCAATGCCCACTTGCGTCAACAGTTGCAAGGCTCGGGTTTTGCGTTCCGGTTTGGGAATCACGTTGACAAACTCCATGGCCAGCAAGATGTTTTCCTGAACAGTAAGAGTTGGAATCAACTGAAAGAACTGGAACACGATACCAATGTTCTTTCCGCGCCACTGAGCCAGCTGGCTCTCATTGAATTGGCTAAGGGTCTGATTATTAATACTAACCGTTCCTTGCGTAGGGTGGTCAATGCCCGTAACTATATTGAGCAACGTCGATTTGCCGCTGCCCGACTTACCCATGATAGCCACGTATTCGCTAGTGGCTATCTGCAAGGACACATTGCGAAGTGCCGTAAAAGAATTGTCAGTGGTTTGAAATGTTTTCGTTACGCTTTCCAAAAGAATCATAAATGTGCCGATTTGTACTGGCACAAACCTAACAAGATGCCACACTAAACCCTTTGCACTTCTTGCCAACCACTTTGCATTTCTTGCGATTTTTCAAAAATAAAACTCAACAAAAAACGAGATACTCTGGTGGAATATCTCGTTTTACAAGGAAGGAGGTTTTGTCGTTTCCAACGATACTATTTTGTATTTCTGTAACGCTCAATCACTTGGATGAGGCCAACAATGTTCCGGTTAAATTCATCCAGTTCTTCGGCAGGAATCCACAATTCGTCATATCCTTTGCCACCTACATTCTGAACTTCAAACTTTTTCAAATAGTCGCTCTTCACGTCAAACTGGGTTACGTAACCGGTGCCATACGCAGGCACATTCCAGTCAACGGTGATCTGGCGGGCATATTCCACGTTTGTCACTGGATAAAAAATAGGCTGCTCGGGCAATCTTGGTGGAAATTTCTTCCATCCCGACTGTTCGATTAAATCCAGTTCCTTCTGCGCCACCGGGCGGAAAAGCGTTGTAACAGGTTCTTGCATGAAAATAGTATCTCTGAAAAGTGTAAAACCTATTGCTTGTTTCTTGAAATCAACACCACTCAGCCTGAACCACCCATTGATTTGCCTTACATTTCAGCAGAAGGTTCTTTAACTCCAGCAAATAATCTTGGTCAGCGGGAAAGCTATCGATGAGCTCATCCACAAGTTCTATGATGGGTGTAGGCTCATAGTATATAGCCGTTTTGGCTAGCTCTTTCGCATATTTCTCTCTTGCTTCTTTCCGTTCTTCTGCTGTGAGCATTTGCCACTCTTCCTCCAATTCATCCGGGGGTTCTTCGTAAAGCATGCCATTGGCATTAAAGACAAAATCCAATGCATCCGGATTCAGTTTAAAACCCGCAAGCAGCTGTCTTCCAAACGTTTCATCGGCATATTCCTCAAAAAACGGAAGATCTATGCCTTCATTATTTACACGCTGTTTGGTGTCTTTGTAAAAACAACTTAACCCAAGATCGGCACCCATAGTTGTACATGCAGGACTAAGGTGGAAAATAGTATCTGTTGAAAAGACAAAACCCCGCCAATTCTATAAATCCACCAGAATCTGATTGCGGAGGATGTCTTCCATCGTTTCGCGTTGACGAATGAGCTTGGCTTCGCCTTTGTAAACCAGCACTTCGGCCGGACGGAAACGCGCGTTGTATTGGCTGCTCATCGTAAATCCGTAGGCGCCGGCATTGCGCAAAGCCAGCACATCGTTAGCACGCACTTCATTCAACTTACGATCTGACCCCAAGGTATCGGTCTCGCAGATGAAGCCAACCACGTCGTAGGTTTTCAGTTCACCTGTTGGGTTTGAGACATTTACAATTTCGTGATAGGCATCGTACATCATCGGGCGAATCAGGTGATTGAGCCCCGAATTGACCTGAACAAACGTAATGGAAGGCGTTTCTTTCACCTGATTTGCCTTTACCAGCAAGATTCCGCTTTCACTCACCAGGTACTTGCCCGGCTCAAACCACATTTCCAACTGCCGACCGTATTCTTTACAAAAATCCTGAAAGGCCGCCGAAAGTTTGGCTCCCAGTTCGGGCATATTGGTGGTTTTGTCGCCTTCTTTGTATGCTACTTTAAAACCGCCCCCAAAGTCGATAAACTGCAAATCGCGAAAATCTTTGGCAACGGTAAACAACACGTTGGCCCCCTGAATAAACGCTTCTGGATCAAGAATATCCGAGCCGGAATGGATGTGCAACCCGTTGATGACGATGTTGTATTTTTTCACCAAAGCCTGTACATCAGGCAATTGCGCCAATGGGACCCCGAATTTGGAATGTTCATGCCCAACCTGAATTTTCGCATTTCCGCCTGCCCGAATGTTTGGCTTCAACCGAATGCAACACGGAATGGTGTTTCCAAACGTTTTACCGAATTGTTCCAGTGTGGGCAGGTTGTCAACATTGATGCTGATGCCCAATTCTACCGCTTCCTGAATTTCCGAAAAATCAACGCCATTGGACGTAAACGTAATGTCTTTGGGCTGAAAACCCGCCATCAATGCCTGCCGGGCTTCGGCCACCGATACCGCATCAATGCCAATGCCCTGGGTCTGCATCAGTTTCAAAACCGAAATATTGGTCAGCGCCTTGCAGGCGAATTTGATGCGTAATGGAACGTTGCTAAACGCACTTTTGAGGTTGTTGATCTGACGGACAATGACATCGCCGTCGTACACATACAATGGAGTTCCGAATTGCTGACAAATATCGGTTACGTTAAGGCCCTGAATCTGGTACTGTTGGTTGGCAAGCTGCATGGATGAATTATCGAAAAAGGATGTTTTTTTAAATGAGCTGCCAAAAATAGTATCTTTTTTGTTGAAATGGAAAGGCCTCCCCAGCCCCTCCCGTGGAGGGGGAACAGGCCTCACCCCCGACCCCTCTCCCAAGGAGAGGGGTGTTTGTTTCGCGAAAGTCAAGTCCCTTCTCTGGAGGAGAAGGGATTTAGGGATCAGGTTTATTTCACTCCCCTCCACGGGAGGGGCTGGGGAGGCTACTCTTCAACCCGCACAGCAGCTTGGTTGTTGATGATGCGCCCAAAGAACAAGGAATTTAGAAACAGCTTGTTAGTGCCGTACCAGAATGCCCGAAAATTAGGATTGTCGGCCAACAGGATTACTTTTCCACTACCCATTTGATTCACCACGACTGAAGCGGAGTTGGCGAGTTGTCTCAGATTAGGTTTCGAAATGTATCCACTCAGCAAGGGATTAGCGGTGTACTGGCCTGGCGTAGCATACGGATTTTTCGGCTTTTCGATAAAGATGGTATTGTCTTTAAAAACCGGGATTTGCTCTTCTTTGTAGCCATATGCCAGTGGATGAGTACGATCCAGACGCATCTGAAAAATGCTGCCAACAATTTCCTGAGCCCGGCTGTATTCGTCCAAAAATACGTAGGGTTTGCTTCCTGCTGTATCGGCTGGTGCTTTTTTGAACTTTACGGAAGCCAATCCATTGGAAACAGCCCAAGGAATGGCATCGGTCAGAAGCACCAAGGTTCCGCCATCCTGTATCCAACGTTTCAAAGTACTGACATTCAAATTATTATAATTCCCGCCTGACAATACAATGGTATTGTATTTCCAGAAATCGACGCGATTGATGTAGCTCAAATCGACTAAGGTGGGCGGCATGTTAAACCGCTGGTCGAGCAGGTGCCACACTTCACCGGCATCGTTAGGCGAAACGCCTGTGCCGACCGGCATCATGATTTTGGGCAGGGCAATAGGAACAAAATTGCTGCTCCCAAAATCAATTCCGCTGGGAGTTAGTCCGGTAGCAACACTGGTAATTTCCAGTCCGTCGCGTTTGGAGAGGGCTTGCAAATCAGCCAGAATTTCTTCTTTGGGCTTGGATTGCAGTCCAACTGGAAGCATAATGGTACCAAAATCAAACGACAACGTTTTGCCTTGTACCACGGACGAAAACGGCTTGGTTGCCACCCGCACCTGATAGCCTTTTTTGAGCAGTTCGTTTACAGTTCGTGGCGCGTAGTAATTATCCCAGGCAAACACATAGCCGTAGGCAGTGGCATCGCCGCTCACTTTCCCTTCCGGAAAAGCCACTTCGGTAAGTTTGTCGCCGGTACTGACGGCCGCTTTGGTTTCGGCAAACGGCATATTAAAAGCCAGTGGCAATGAAAAGGCTGAAATATCATAAAATAAACTGTCTTCAAACGTGGTTCGTTTTTCAAACATGGATTTCACCAAACGGTATTGAGGCTGGTTGCCCGGAATAAAATAGGAAGTTTCGGGAGCGAAGGTTTTGCCATCGACAGAGATACTATTTTTTACCGGATACACCGCCACTTTTTGTTGCAACAAGATGCGAAGCATTTCATAATTACGAGCTTTGTCGTGGGCACTACCAAATACATAGCCAGCGGCACCTTTGCTTTCGCTGGCTACACTTTTGTAGAAATCGCGCTGGTAGTTGAGCAAATCGACGCGCAAAGCACGGGCGGCGGCCATTGTCGACAGCATGGTCGTAAACTGATTGCGAATGGTGAACGCAAACGTAAGGATGCCATTGTCGGTTTCGCGGGCATGTCCACGCGAACTGGCTTGCTCAAACAGGATGCCCACACAGCCCTGCACATCGGGATAGGTGGAGCCTTTGCCGTAATAAAAATCGTCGTAGTTTTCTTCGGTGAAATACATCGAACCGATCTTGTCCAGTGCGGCGGCGTGAAAATTTCCTATTTTCTTGGTCAGTTCCTGGTTGATTTTGGGCGTGAGCGGATGCACCCGACTTTGCACGCCTGGCTGGAAAAAAAACGAGCTGTTGCTGCCCATTTCGTGGTGATCAGTAAGGATATTGGGTTTCCATTCCTGAAACTTTGCTGCTCGCCCCTTGCTTTCAGGGTGTTGCACATACAACCAATCGCGATTCAAGTCAAAACCGTAGTGATTGAAACGGCCTCCGGGCCAGGTTTCGGTAAATTCACGGCTATCCACGTCGGTAACCAATGTCTTGCTTTTGTTGGTATTGGCCCAATGGGCAAACCGCTGCAACCCATCCGGATTAAAGGCCGGGTCAACCAGCAATACGGTTTCGTTGAGCAACGAGTCAATGGAAGGGCCCTGAGCAGCAGCCAGGTAATACGTCAAGAGCAACATGGCGTTGGCACCACTGGGTTCGTTGCCATGTACGCTGGCCCCAATCCAAACCACAGCAGGCATTTTGGACACATCCAGCGAGCTGGATTGCGAAGCATCCGAAAGTTTCAGGTGATCGGCCTTGATGTTATCCAACTTGGCCCGGTTGGCGGCTCCGGTTACCGTCAGCAGTACGGATGGACGGCCTTCGTACCCTCGGGCATAAATTTCCAAGGTCATCCGCTCGGAAATGCGGTCTATTTCCCGAACGTAACTCACCAGTTGGTCATGCGATGCATGCCACTCGCCTACCTGCCAGCTAAAAAAGGCTTCGGGCGTTGGAATCTGCGGATCGTAGGAAATGGTTTGCGGAAGGTAATAGGCCAGCGAAATTTTTTCCTGCGCCTGTACTGAAAAGAAAAGTGGAAAACACCAAAAGAGGAGTAGAATTTTTCTCATGAAGTTGTTGATGGTTAGGTTTTGGCAAGGCGGAAGATACTATTTTTACAATAAAAAACCACAGGCGTCTATGAACATGCCTGTGGTTTGAATTCTTATTCTTCTTCTAAAAAGTTATTTCACAATTTGGAAGTAATTTTCTGATCCTTCGCTTCTCTTTTTCATCCAAAGCATTTCCGTTAATATGTAATTCTTGCAAGTTGGTTAGATACTTTATTTCCTCTGGTAAATGCGTGAGTTTATTTGTACTTATATCCAGGTATAATAAGTTTGTTAATTCACCAATTTCTTTAGGTAATTCAGTAAGCTCATTCATATTCATAATTAGAATTCTTAAGCTTCTCAATTGTCCTATTTCTTTTCCAACTGATCTTATATGATTAGAACATAAAGATATCTCATTCAAGGTGATGAGATGACTCAAAATTGTTGGGAAAGAAGTAAAGTTATTTCCCAGTAAACTAATTGATACTATATTTTTTAATTTCCCCATTTCTCTAGGTAACCTAGCGAGACCTTGACTTGCAACATCAATACTTAACACTTTATCACTCTCCCTAAGAGCAATTTGTAAATCTTTATATTCATAAAGATCTCTGTTTTTCCATACATATTCCCAATGAGATTTTTCTTCTAACCTATTTAATAAGAAATTGAAAACTTTATCACCTTGTGGTGAGAGCCACTTCCCCAATACAATTCTTTGATTTGGAGTTAACAAGCCACAAAAGTAGCCTGTAATATTTTTTTTGTCATCTTGCTCAATGAGGAACAAGGAATTATCGGAATTTAATTTCCCTGTAAGTTTTAAAGAACCACTTGAATGTTTGTAATAATATGATCCAAGAATTGAAGAATCTGGAAAAATAAAAAAGCTCATACTCACCTTTAAAGTTTGTGGCTTATCAGTGGTAATTGACCCATCAAATGAATATGTTGGCTTGATATTATTATTTCGACCAACAACATGGGTTAGCGTAATTAGAAGAAGCAAAATTGTCAAATTCTGTTTCACAATTAAAATTCTATTACGTTGATATTAGGATAAAAAAAACTATTTCAACAATTTCTCCACCACAGGCAACGCTTGTTCCGCCCATTGCTGGTACATTTTACCCGAAAAGTGTAGATCGTCAGAAGCGATTAGCGACACATCGTTTTTGGCGGTTCGCGAAGATGGGGTAATATCAATATAAGCTACGCCGGCTTTTTCGCATTCCGCCTTATACACTGCATTGAAAGCGTCAATCTCGGCGGCAATTTGTTTCTGGTCGCGACCTTTGGCAAAAGGAGTCACGCCCCAGTCGGGGATGGAAAGGACAAACACATGGTTTTTATTGCCTTTGGCAAAGCGAATGGCGGTTTGGAGCAAGTTTTGTAATTCGGTGCGGTAGCGTTCAGTGCTTTGGCCGCGGTACTGGTTGTTTACGCCAATCAGTAGTGATACCAAGTCGTAGGTCTTGGCATTTCCACTGCCTTTGATAGCTTCGGTGAGTTCGGCGGTAGTCCAGCCGGTACGGGCAATGATATCCGGACTCTTGATTTTTACGCCTTTGTCGCGCAACATGCCAGCCAGTTGCACACTCCAGCGGTCTTTCTCAGGCACGCTTTCCCCAATGGTATACGAATCGCCCAGCGACAAAAAAGTTAGTTCGTTAACCGTAGAATCGGGTTTGTCAGACATGGGAGTTGGCGAATTGGAAGAAGTACAGGATAAAAATAGTATGGCAAGAAAAACCAAAACCGGCAGATTCATGATCGTTTTCATTGGGGAAGATTTTTTAAAAACCTACGCAAGGCAAAGAATGCTGGATTTTACCTCACCCCCAGCCCCTCTCCTTCTGAGAGGAGAGTTAAGATTCGCGACTGTCAAGTCCCTCTCAAAAGGAGAGGGATTTAGGGTGAGGTTTTCACTTTCAAAACATATCGCCAGTTACTTTGCAAAATTGTCGGTATACATCCATTCATCAACGCATCAATTTACCGTTCGCGTTGCATTTCGCGGGCTACGTCGCGGGCTTTGATGTCTTCGCGTTTGTCGTACAGCTTTTTCCCTTTTGCTAAGGCGATCTCCATTTTGGCTAGCCCCCGGTCATTGATGAACAATCGTAGCGGCACAATGGTCAGCCCGTCATCGAGTTTGTTTTCCAGCTTGCGAAGCTCCATTCGTTTGAGTAGCAACTTGCGTTCACGCAACGGGTCGTGGTTGTAGTACGTACCTTCGTCGTATTTGGCAATGTTCATGTTCTTGATATACAGTTCATTGCGGTCAAAATAGCAATAAGCATCCTGTAAGCTCACTTTCTGCTGCCGGATAGACTTAATCTCGGTGCCAGTAAGCATGATGCCCGTCACGTATGTATCCAAAAACTGGTATTCAAACGAAGCCCGTTTGTTTTTTATATTGACAATCTTTTCAATCTTTTCCTTTGCCATGATCGTTTGTGTATCCAATTAGAGGTATCCAAAATAGTATCTTTTTGAATTGGAAAACCTGCCTAAAAATAATTTTAATAAAATTTTACTTATTGTAAAAAATACACTTACTTTGTGATCGTAAGTATTCTTTCGTCTTTTTCTACCCTTTTTTATCTATACGTTCATGAAAACTGCATTTTTGATTATTGACGCCCAGTATGATTTCTGCCACCCGGCAGGGACGTTGTATGTTCCCGGTGCCCAGGAAGACATTCAGCGGCTCAGCCAGTTGATCAGCCAAAATACGCATAAAATTGATGCCATTTACGCAACCTTAGATACACATCCGGTCAATGACATTTCGCATCCGTCTTTCTGGAAGGATGCGGCTGGCAATGTGCCTGCTCCATTTACGCTTATTACCGCTGCAGATGTGCAAGCGGGCAAATGGGTTCCACAGTTTGAAGCCGAGAAAGTGCTTAGCTATTTGCAAAAGCTAGAGGCTCAGGGCGAGTTTACGCATTGCATCTGGCCTGAGCACTGCTTGCATGGTTCGCGGGGTGCCGCTCTGGACGATTCCTTGCTGGAGGCGTTGCGCCAATTTGCCCATACCGGCAAGGAATACCACACCATCGAAAAGGGAACCCATCCATTGACCGAGCATTTTGGCATCTTCCAGGCGCAGATTCCAATAGAAAATGCTCCGGTAACCCAACTCAATGCTCAGTTTATCAACGATCTGCTGCACTATGACCGCATCTATTTGTGCGGCGAGGCCAAATCGCATTGTGTGGCCACGAGTCTGAAACAAGTGATGCACTACGCGCCGGTATTGGCTCAAAAATTCGTCATCATTGAAGATGTCATGTCAGATGTGCCGGGTTTTAGTGCACTAGGCGACCCTATTTACGCGGCAGCCAAACAAGCGGGTATTCCGTTTGTCAAATCAACGGATATCCAATTCTAATACTACAAATCACATTAAATCCTAAACCAAAAAACCTCGACTGGGTAAAGCCGAGGTTTTCTATTTTGTAGCAAAAGCTGCAGATTATTGTTGTTGCTGCTGCTTTCCGTAACGTCTGTTGAATTTTTCGATACGGCCTGCAGTATCTACCAGTACATTTTTGCCGGTATAGAATGGATGCGACTCTGAGCTAACCTCAATCTTGATTACCGGGTAGCTATTGCCATCTTCCCACTGGATGGTTTCTTTGGATGTCATGGTTGAGCGGGTCAGGAATTTGTAATCGGCTTGCTGATCCCAGAACACAACTAGGTGATAGTCAGGATGAATATCTTGTTTCATAATTTTATTGTTAAAATACTTAGTTACAAAAGCGGGGTTTTTGCTCTTCAAACGATACTATTTCTATCTTGCTTTAGATCGTCCACAAAAACGGGCTGCAAATATAGCAATAAAAATAATTGGACGGTATTTTTTAGCTATTTTTTATTTTGCGTCTGCTACTTTTCCCTGAATGTCGGTTTGGATGTAGAATAAATCAGTAGCTACTTTGAAATCTCCCGTTTTGCCGGTGAGTGTCAGCACCTGCCATTCAGTGGTAGGCTCTATGGTTTGGTAGATCCATTTCTCTTCTTTGTCTTTCTCAATCGCAATCTTTACTGGCATGGCAAAGTCTTTTACGTCAGCAGTCCATTTCACCCGCAACTCTACTTCTTTCTTGCCATTTTGGGTCAACACACAGTTGAGCGTTGGCGGTACCAGGTGTTTCAGGTATTGCTCAAAGATGGGAGTCAGGTTCTTGCCACTTTTCTGAGTGATGTAATCAGTAATGTCCTGCGTATGCACTTGTTTCAGCCGGAAGTCGTGCTGCAATCCTTTCAAAATGCCAAACCACAGCGAATCATTGTCAATCACATTGCGCAGGGTATGCAACATGTTGGCTCCTTTAAAGTAGATATCGGTAGTTTTGTAGTCTTCAAAATTAACATTTAAAGGACCAATCATGGGTTCGGTATTTTCAATCAATTTGGATTGTCCTTGCAGGTATTTCAAGGCTGTTTCCTTGCCATAGGTTTCCTCTACATAAATGGATTCAGCATAGGTGCAAAACGATTCGCTGATCCACATTTCACCATGATCGGCCATGCTCACGTTGTTTCCCCAGTATTCGTGGGCCGTTTCGTGAATGATGATGTAATCGAACGGCAATCCCACGCCCGACAGGTCTTTGCCTTTGTAGCCAGGCAGGTAATCGTTTCCGTAGGCAATGGCACTCTGGTGCTCCATACCCAGGTAAGGCGTCTCGACCAGGGCATAGCCATCATTCCAGAACGGATACTTGCCGAAATATTTTTCATAAATGGCAAGCATGGGTTTCACCTGCTTGAACTGTTTTTCGGCTTTGCCCCGGCTATACGGCATGATGTAATAATCCAAAGCCAGGCGTTTTCCATCGGTAGACGTATACGTTTCGTTCATCTGCTCATAATTGCCGATATTGAGCGTAACATTGTATGTGTTGATGGGATAGTGCACCCGCCAGTCGAACCGCGAATAACCGCCTTTGAGATACGCCATTTTTTTCAGGTTTCCGTTGCTGATGCACTGCAAATCATTGGGTACTTCTACGCTGATGTACATGCTATCCGGTTCATCGGAAAGATGGTCTTTGCACGGCCACCACAAGCTGGCTCCGGCACCTTCGCAAGCCACAGCTATCCAGGGCTTGCCTACCATATCTTTGGTCCACACAAAACCACCGTCCCAAGGGGCATTTTTTGCAACGCGGGGCTTTCCGGCATAGTGAACCACAATGGAATCAAGCGTACCCTTGGGTTGGGCTTCAGGGAAAGTGACAAAAACCGCATTTTCTTCACGCTGAAATTCAAGGGGCTGCCCGTGATGTGTAATTGCACTGATAGCCAAGTTCTTATAAAGGTCAAGCTGAAAGGTTTTGAAATCTTTTTCTGCGCGGTAAGCCACTATGTTATACCCTGCAATGCTGCTGTCTTTGGGTGTCACGCGGAGGTTCAGATGATAAAAAAATACATCGTAGCAACTCCTTTGCGGGCTTAGGTAGCCACGTAAACTGTCGGCATGGGTAAACTTCGGTTGCTCAGCTTTCGCTGCTTTTCTAGCAGGCTTGGCAGCGGCTCGCACAGGAGGTTTGGCAGCCGGTTTGGTAGTCTGCCCCAAGCCATACTCACTGATAACGGTGCAAAGAAATAGTATCCCCCACAAATGAAAAACCCATTGCCTGTTCATTGCTCTTTGATAATAAGGTGGAAACGTGAAGATTGTCAAAGCGTTAGCTCTTCAAATTATAAAAGCAATATCGGTGGCTACGCTTATTCATACAAAGTTCCCGGTTACCTATGCGTTTTCCAAAGAGCCCGGTTAAGCCGAATGTAAGGTTAGGAGTGTTCGTGCGTAGTTGCAAAGAAGATCCGTAAGGGAAAGTATTGGATTTACTACATACAGAATTGCGGCTGTCTGGTAACAAGTAACTGTCACTCACAATCTTAGGAAGCCTTCTATGCAGGCCCCTTCTTCTTTTTTAGAGTTAAAAAGAATTGAATTGCAAAGAAGTAAGAAAAAGACAAAAATCGCAGCGAATTGAGCAGTTACCACACCAAATTATTTTAGAAATTTTAAAAAACTACTCAACGGCAATAAACTCATCTTCCGTTTCAAGAGGGCGGATTTTCAGCACATGAGCCAACACCAGCAACACCAGAGTGCGGGAGGCGATCTGACGGGGAATCTGGGCCAGTTCCATGAATTGACTTACGGTAATTTTCTGATTGTCACCCAGATACTGCATCAGCAGTTTTTCCTTATCCCCATAATGGAAGCGAATGTTGCGTTGCTTTCGTTCGCCCTTCAGTATTTCACGCACTTCTTTGCTGGCTTGTATGCTTTTGTCGGCAACCCGAATGTAGGCCTTCCCTATCTGATTCTGGAAATCGTGCAATACATAGTGGGGCTTCTGGTCGCTGGGTGGAATAAACAGGGCCAGCACGTGGCGTTCTTCTCCCAGCGGGATGCGATAAATCTGATAGAGTATTGCAGGAAAACAATAGGTGGCAATGGCTTTGGTAAGAATGTATTCTTCTTCGTCTACAAACTTTACCCCTTTGATTTGCTTGTCGTCACTGATGCCTACCAGCAAAGTTCCACCCTGCGAATTGGCAAAAGCGACAATCTCCCGCACAATTTTATCCGGATGAGCAGCCTTTAGCTTAAATTCAATTTGCATTCCTTCGCCCTGCTTAACCAAGGCTTTCATTGCGGCGAAGTCCATAGTTGTTTACTTGTCACCTCAGATTAACAGCACACTACTTTGTAGGTGTCGAAAAAATAGTATTGGCAGAAATAACAAAACCTCTGTATTGCATAGATACAGACTAAACGAAAACCAATGCCGTTTTAGTTTTTCTGGCTGGCGCGGAAAAGTTTTTGTTTTTCTTCTTTGGTTAGGCTTTCATAGCCCGACTTGTTGATTTTGTCGAGAATGGCGTCGATTTCATCATCATCAGGCATGCCGCTGTAGGTAGGCGTGGTGGTTTTTGCGTTTACGGTAGCGGTAGTGCGGTAGGTAACTTTCATTTTGGGTTTGCCCTGAAACAGGCTTTTTACCCATTCGGTGAAACGGGTGATCGGCCGCCCCAGGTCGTTGCCCCGGTTCAACTGGCTAATAAATACGAAACCCATCAAAGCACCACCCAAGTGCGCTACAGTGCCGCCCATATTAGAAGCTCCCATAACCAGACTGATGTAGTTGGAAAGGACATAAAAAGCAGCGATGTATTTGATTCGGACGGGGCCGAGCAAAAACAGGAAGAACGTATAATTAGGCATTAGCGTGGCCGCTCCTACTACTATCGCAAATACAGCTCCCGAAGCACCTATCAGATAGCCACCGGCAAAGCCAGGAGCCAGGTAACACAAAAGCAGATAAGCAATGCCACCCGCAATGCCGCCCAATATGTAGAGATTGACGAGTCGGCGGCTACCCAGGTATTCGTCGATAAGCTTGCCAAACCAATACAGAAAGAGCATGTTAAAGAGAATATGAAAAATATCGCCCAGATCATGTACAAAAAAGTACGTAAACAAGGTCCATGGATGGGTGATAAATGACATAAGCCCACCCGGCAGATAAAGGGCGTATTCTACATACTGAAAATACATTTCTCTTCCGGAGAGTTTAAACACTCCCCAGACGGTCACCATCAGCAAAAACACCACTACATTGATGAGAATAATCTGCACCAATCCGTTGTTTTGCTTGCGAAATGCATTCTTAAAATCATCAACAATGCCGGTCATACTTGCTGTACAAAAGTGCGTAGCTGCAACAATACAATTTTTTTATCAAACAAAGCAAGAAAACAGGCGCAACCGATGTATACATCCTACTTTCTTTACCCGACTAGTATCTTCCGAATCAGAAAAACCTATGCCACTCCATCCTTTTTTTCGGTCAGTAAAAACGTTGTCGGTTGTTACCCCAGAGTTTTACCAATATGAAACCAAATAACATGCCACCTAAGTGGGCAAAGTGGGCCACATTGTCACCGGCGGCCCGCTGGATACCCGAATAATATTCAATAAAGCCATACAAAAGTACAAAATACTTTGCTTTGATGGGAAATGGAAAAAACAAAAATAATAGCTCGGTATTAGGAAAAAGCAGGGCAAAGGCTGCCATTACGCCAAATATGGAACCTGAAGCACCAATTGTATATGCCTGCGGGTTGTTAATAAACTCATCGAGCCCCTGACTTACAAAACGTTTGCCAGCCTGTATGTATTCTACATTGGCAGGGTCTTTCTCAAACAGGCTCAAAAATTCCGGCTTTACCTGATACGACAACATGCGTTCATAATCATTGGCAAAATGAGAAAGATTGGATGCTGTCGGATTCATCATAAAATCGTTGGCAGCTTGCTGCATCTGTGATATTTCGTAATAGCTGATGCCATTGTGAATCAAAGCCGCACCAATGCCAGTAATCAGGTAGAACACTAGAAATCGGTTTGCTCCCCATACCCGCTCCAGCATAGGCCCAAATATGATCAGACCAAACATATTGCTGAAAATATGCATGATATCTGCATGCAAAAATATGTAGCTAACCAGTTGATAGGCATGAAAATAAGGCGACAAAAAGGAATACAATGCAAAGACAGGCGTTAGCTGTGCAAATACCTGCTGTAACAGAAAAAAAAGTATGGTTGCCAGTAAGAGATTTCTTACCATTGGCGTAAGTGACAATCCCATGAGTATAAACAGTAAAAACCGGATAGAAACAAAACGGTTGGACCAGCCAACCGTTTTGTAAATAAAATAGTATCTTTTTGAAATAAAAAACCCGTACCCGATTCTGTGTGGCGGGGCGGGTTATTTTGTAAAAAAACTGCCAATCTTATCCAACGTCAGAATCACCAGCGTAGGCGTGCCATCTGGAGTATAATTCGGATTAGACGAAGCAAACAGTTGGGCAATCAGGTTTTGCATTTCGGTAGCGGTAAGTTTGTGCCCATGCCGGATGGCCGACCGTTTTGCCAGGGATCGGGCAATGTTTTCGCGCCGCCCCAGATTCAGTTCGGCCTGATGCCATTTAAACTGCTCAATCAATCCTTCGAGTAATTCTTTTTCGTTGCCATCGGGCACGTCGGCGGGTATGCCTTGCACCGCCACGGTATTGCGGCCCAATATGCCTATTTCAAAACCCAGGTTTTTGATTTCATCGGCAATCTCCATCACCAATTCAAAATCTGCCGGATTGAACTCCACTACTTTTGGAAACAAAATCTGCTGGCTGGTAGCGTTGCGTTTGCTGAGGGTATTCAAAAACTTTTCGTACAAAATGCGTTCATGGGCAGCCCGCTGGTCAATCAGCATCATTCCGTTGGATACCTGCGACACAATGTAGCCATTGTGCATCTGGTAAGCCATGCCTTCGTTTTCGGTCCGTTCGGTGGCATTTGGCAGCGGGTCGCCGGGCAGGCGGTTCACTTTGCTTTCCAGCGTGAGCACGATCTGTTCTGACTCAGGCTCTTCCTGCTGGATATTCTCAGACGGAAACGTTTCCTGGAAATCTTTGTACAGTGCCGTCCAGTTTTTTTGATTGTTTTGCCGGCGAATGTCGCTTTCGATGGTAATGACACTGATGTTCGATTTGTTTCCACCCCCGCTGGCTGGAGTAACTTTATTAAAAATAGTATCCTGTGGCAATGAAAAACCCCCTTGCTTCGATGCGTTCTCCAAGGGGCTGGCAAACATAAACTGCGTGCTCTGATCAAAATCGAGACTGGGCGACAAGTGGTGCATGCCCAACGACTTACGCACAGCCGACTGCACTACAGCATAGATGGCCCGTTCGTCATCAAACTTGATTTCGGTCTTGGTCGGGTGCACATTGATGTCGATGTGAGCCGGATCGATCTCGATAAAAAGCGTATAGAACGGAAAACTTTCATCAGGCAGCAGTCCCTCATACGCCGT
Source organism: uncultured Sphingobacteriales bacterium (assembly GCA_963520985.1). Lineage (GTDB taxonomy): Bacteria > Bacteroidota > Bacteroidia > Cytophagales > 172606-1 > Xanthocytophaga. The sequence goes on along the minus strand of CAUQTA010000003.1, from coordinate 321,150 downwards.
CATAATGGCGTGGTGCAGGTAGTTGTGCCGCACATACCGGTTGTTGACGAAGAAAAACTGCTCACCACGCGTTTTTTTCGAAAATTCCGGCTTACCCAAATATCCGGTAATCGCTACATAATCGGTGCTTTCCTGACAGGCAATAAGCTGGTCACGATACGATTTGCCAAACAGGTTCACAATCCGCTGGCTCAGTTTTCCGGCAGGCAGATTATACGTTTCCAGGTCGTTCTGATAAAGAGAGAATGAAATTTCGGGATGAGCCAGTGCAATGTGCTGGAACTCATCCAGAATGTGACGCATTTCTACCGCATTGGACCGCAAGAAATTGCGCCGGGCGGGCACATTATAAAACAGATTTTTCACATTGATCCAGGTTCCTACGGGTGTGCTTACAGGCTCCTGTGTTTTTAACTCAGAAGCCTCCATGCGAATGAGTGTGCCCCATTCGCTACCCTGCTGGCGGGTACGCATTTCTACCTGTGCTACCGCGGCAATGGATGCCATCGCTTCTCCACGAAACCCCATGGTCCGGATGGCAAACAAATCGTTGGCTTGCCGGATTTTGGAAGTGGCATGGCGTTCAAAGCACATTCGCGCATCGGTTTCCGACATCCCCATCCCGTCATCCACCACCTGAATAGAGGTACGCCCCGCATCCTTCACAATCAGCTGGATGGTTTTGGCGTGTGCATCCACCGAGTTTTCCAAAAGCTCTTTCACTACCGAAGCAGGCCGCTGCACTACTTCACCTGCCGCAATCTGATTGGCAATGGAGTCGGGTAATAGCTGGATAATATTGTTCATAAGAGGTGGAATCCGTGTCTGATTACAATGGTTAATTTGCAAGACGATGAGTGAAATTTGCCTGCAGAGATGTCCGCTTTTTGGCTTTTTGCCGGAAACAGATTGCTTTCCTTTTTTCAATCATTCTTAGAAAATCGCAAATCATAATCCACGTCTGTTATGCAAAAATGCGCATAATTTTTGGTAGTAAAAAAAGAACCTGAAAGTTAAAACCGAACAAAAAAACTTTACATGCTTAGTGGCTGATACTGAGATTTTTTGAATCGGAAGCTAATTTTTAGCCAAATATCATACATGGCTCTTAGCAATTTTAAACAGAAGACTGGTTACCTTGCACGATTTTCATTAAAAAACGCTATTTTTGCGTTAATGATTCAAAACGAAAATGAAAAGTTTTTTTACCAAAACTATTGGTCTTTGGTACCTGTACTAAATCGTTTAGCAGCAGTAGAATAAATAGAAAAAATCCGATTTTTCGGAATGCTTTTTGTAACCTTTATATCATAACTGCTTTCAGCCGAAACTTTCTTATCCTTTCACCGTTTACAAGTCCAGAATCGTCGTGCTGATTACATTACCCAGAACCGCATCTGTGCATTTAAAATTCCCGAAAGTGAAGGCATTGGAGCCTGTTTTTTTGAATAAAATACTGCTGGTGGTTTTGCTTCCTGTTCTGATACTATTTTCAGCAACTACTAAAAGAAAGGATTACATAAAGCCCCAAATTCCCTACAGCGAAAAAGAGCGCCAATGGGTAGATAGTGTCTTTCAATCACTCACTCCGGATGAGCGGATTGGGCAGCTGTTTATGGTAGCGGCCTATTCGGATAGTGCCCGGGCCGATGTAGCAGGCATTGAGGCTCTGGTGCGCAATTATCACGTAGGTGGCATCATTTTCTTTCAGGGCAATCCACTGGCGCAGGCTAGTCTCACCAATCATTACCAGTCACTGGCCAAAGTACCGCTGCTCATTGGGATAGATGCCGAGTGGGGCCTATCCATGCGGCTTGATAGCACTTCTGCCTTTCCGTATGCGATGACGCTGGGTGCCATTCGCAGCAACGAAACCATCATGCGGATGGGTGCCGATATGGCCCGCCAGTGCAAACGGCTGGGTGTGCACATCAATTTTGCACCCGTAGTAGACATCAATAGCAATCCGCAGAATCCCGTTATTGGCTATCGGTCTTTCGGGGAAGACAAACTCAACGTAGCGGCCAAAGGTGTCGCCTACATGCGTGGCTTCCAAAGCAATAGCGTACTGGCCGTAGCCAAGCATTTTCCGGGCCATGGCGATACCGATGTCGATTCGCATCAGTCACTGCCTGTTCTCAATAAAACGCTGGAGCAACTGGAAGAGCAGGAGTTGTTTCCGTTTCGCCGCCTGATTCAGGATACGTTGCGCGGCCTGATGGTGGGTCACATTGCTGTACCTTCGTTTGAGAAAGGAAAAATAGTACCTTCTACCTTGTCAAAACCCATCGTTACCGACTTGCTCAAAGAGCAGATTGGCTTTCCCGGCTTGGTATTTACCGATGCGCTGAACATGAAGGCGGTAACCAAAAACTACAAACCTGGCGACATTGAAGTACTGGCGTTGCAGGCGGGCAACGACGTGCTGTTGTTTCCGGAAAACGTTCCGGAAGCTGTTTCCCGAATCAAAAAAGCACTGCGCGGTAAAAACTCACTTCAAAACGATGTGGATACACGCGTGAAAAAAATACTGGCAACCAAATACTGGGCAGGCTTACACGAACGCAGACGCATTGAAACCGAAAACCTGGTTACAGATCTGAATAACGCTCAGACGCAGTCAATCAATGAGGAACTTTATGAGCAGGCCATCACTCTGGTAAAAAATACGCCAAATCTGGTTCCTTTTGTGCATCTGGATACCACTACCTATGCCTGTGTAACCATTGGCTTGCCTCAGGGAAATACGTTCCAGACTACAATTGGCAACTATGCATCGGTCGCCAACTATGCCATTGCCGACAAAGACACTACTGAAGCGGCTATTCAGGCTATGATCAAACGACTGGCTCATTATAAAGTAGTCATCATCAGCCTGCATGACCTGAACAATTCCCCTTCCAAAGCATACGGCATCCGCTCCACCTCACGTCTGTTAATCGACCGGCTCCGCACCAGAACCAACGTTGTGGTAGCCGTTTTCGGAAATCCCTACAGCTTGAAATACTTTGAAAAGGTAAATACCCTGCTATGTGCTTACGAAGACAATGAGATTACCCGGCGACTGGTACCACAGGTTTTGTTTGGTGCAGTGGGCGCTACGGGTCGCTTGCCGGTAGCTGCCAGTGAGACATTAAAAGCAGGTACGGGCATCATTACACCTTCCATCGGGCGGCTGGGCTATTCCATCCCGGAACGCGTTGGTATGAAGAGCCAAACTCTACGTGTGATCGACAACATCTGCCTGCGGGCCATTGAAGACCATACCATGCCAGGATGCCAGGTACTGGTGGCCAAAGATGGCAAAGTGATTTTTGATAAAGCGTACGGTTATATGACTTATGACACACTGGAGCCGGTAACCACGCATACTATCTATGACTTAGCTTCGGTAACCAAAGTATCGGCTACCTTACAGGCCATTATGTTTTTACATGAACGTGGTTTGCTGGATGTAAATGAGCAAGTCTCGAAATATTTACCTGAACTCGTCGGTACCAACAAAGAAAACATTCTGGTGCGCGATGTGCTGATGCACCAGGCTGGTTTGGTGGCTTTTCAGTCGCACTGGGACCGCACCATTACAAGACAAGGCTGGTTACCAGATTATTACAGCCCAGAAAAAAGCGACAAATATTCAACCGAAGTTACACCAGGCATGTATGGCTCATCTTCCTTACGTGATTCCATCTGGCACTGGACCATTGAGTCGCGATTGTTACGCAAGCCTGCTTTCCAAGAAAAATACAATTTCGAATACAGTGATGTAAGCTTCTACATGTTGCACAAAATCGCGGAACGCTTACTGAACCAACCCATTGATCAATTCTTAAAACAAAACTTCTACGACCCGCTGGGGGCCGATGAACTGCTCTTCAATCCTCTCTGTGCGTATGGGCAAGAGTGCATTGCTCCCACGGAACGCGACATGTTCTTCCGGCGTAGCCTTATCCGGGGCACCGTACACGACCAGGGCGCAGCCATGATGGGTGGCGTGGCCGGTCATGCAGGCCTGTTTGGTACCGCTAATGACTTGGCTATGCTCATGCAAATGAATCTGCAGAAGGGGTATTACGGCGGGCGGCGTTATTTTATGGATAACACACTGCCTACCTTTACCAAAGCTTATAACAAAGGGAACCGGCGAGGCCTCGGCTGGGACAAACCCCGTAGCGATGGTGGTGGCCAAGTATCCGAATATGCATCCAGAAACTCCTTTGGCCATACCGGCTTTACGGGCACCATTGTGTGGGTAGATCCGGACGAAAATCTGGTTTACATCTTCCTGTCTAACCGGGTATATCCGAATCCGGACAATAACAAGCTGGCGCGCTATGGCATACGGAAGCGGATTCAGGATTGGGTCTACAAATCCATTGTAAATGCTCCAGCCCAAACAGCCAGTATCAAACAATGATCGTGAAATAGCTGTTGGCAGCCGGGTTTTGTTCCGAAAAAAGATACTATTTTTGTTTTCAGCTTTTTTTACTGAAGAAATATGAAACCCACTGTCACCATTGAATATTGCCCCAAGTGTGGCTGGCTTTTGCGGGCTGCGTGGATGGCGCAGGAATTGCTGACCACCTTTGCCGATGAACTAGGCCAAGTGACATTGAAACCCAGTGAGGTAGCAGGACGTTACCTGATTCTTCTGAATGAGGAAATCGTGTTTGATCGTAAGGTAACGGGCTATTTCCCCGAACCCAAAGAACTGAAGCAACTCATCCGCGACAAGGCTTTTCCCGAAAAACCGCTGGGACATGCCGATTCGAAAAGCTCCCGCCATTAATCCGTTGTATGGTTTCTTGCCTGCAGAACGGGTATTTCTGCTTTACCCGCATCGCTTGCTTTCTCTCTGCTGGCTGTTAAAAATTGGTGCTGAAAACCAAATTTTAACAATTGCGTTCTTGCACTGCTTACACATTTTCCTTCCGACGATTTCTCCCGCTCATCAACTTAGCTGAATCCATCCGCAGATGGAACACAGCCGGGTTTTCGGAAATAAAAAGATACTATTTTACGGCGCAGTTTTTGCTGCAATTCTAGTGGTAATCTAAAGATTATCAGATCAGTGGCAGTCATTACGAATTCTTCATAACCAACATCGAACTTTTTTTGTCTTTAATCGTTGTCTTTATACATAATATTTTTATTTTTTCAAATGAAAATTGGAATCGTTTGTTATCCTACATTTGGTGGTAGCGGAGTAGTTGCTACAGAATTGGGCAAAGCTCTGGCGAAAGAAGGGCATCAAGTGCATTTTATCACCTATACCCAACCCGCACGACTTGACTTTTTTAATGAGAATGTCTACTACCACGAGGTTACCATTCCCACGTATCCGCTTTTCCAATATGCACCTTATGAGTTGGCACTGGCTAGCAAGATGGTCAATGTAGTTCGCTACGAAAAGCTGGATTTGTTGCATGTACACTACGCCATTCCGCATGCGTCGGCAGCCTACATGGCAAAGCAGATTCTGAAAACGTACGGCATTCATATTCCTGTTGTTACCACGCTGCATGGAACGGATATTACGCTGGTGGGCAAAGATACTTCCTTTGAACCTGTGGTTACCTTCAGCATCAACGAATCGGATGGAGTAACAGCCGTTTCTGCCGATCTCCGCAAAGATACCTACAAGCAGTTTGAGATTCGGCGTGAAATAGAGGTTATTCCTAACTTCATTGATCTGGAACGTTTTCGCAAACAGAAAAAAGAGCACTTTAAGACTGCCATTGCACCACACAACGAAAAAATATTGATTCACACGTCTAACTTTCGCAAGGTGAAGCGAATGGACGATGTGGTGCGGGTATTTGCCGAAGTGCACAAACAGATCCCGAGTAAACTGCTTCTGGTAGGTGATGGCCCCGAACGGGCGTTTATTGAGAAAATGTGTCGGCAATTGGGCATTTCGGATGATGTGCGTTTTTTGGGCAAACTTGAGGCCATTGAAGAAGTACTCTCTGTTTGTGACTTGTTTCTGATGCCTTCTGAAAAAGAAAGTTTCGGATTGGCGGCACTGGAGGCTATGGCCTGCGAAGTACCGGTTATTTCTTCCAACACGGGTGGTTTGCCTGAGCTTAACGTCAACGGCGTATCCGGATTTTTGAGCAATGTTGGGGATGTGGATGACATGGTAAAAAATGCATTGTTCATTTTGCAGGACGATAACCTACCAAAGTTTAAAACACAGGCAAAAGAACGGGCTGCCGAATTTGATATTTCAACCATTTTGCCGCGGTACGAAACCTATTATCAGCGGATTATAGAAGAAAGCAAGGCTTCAAACCTGCTCACAGTTACTGAAAAATAAATTGCATTTTAATCAGGAATGTGATTTCTTTGGGCTACCCTGTTGTCCAAGTCGTTTTCCAAACACACCGTCTACAAAAAAATGAGTACACCCTATGAAAACGACGTTTTTCATAAGTGTCTCTTCATTCTGTTTCTCCTCTAACAATTGCTTATTCAGAGGCATTATATTTTTAGTTAACTTTTTAATCTTTCATTGATAAACCACACTGCCATTTTAACAACTGAGCATATGGAAACACAGCAACAAACCCTTACTAAATCCAAACCTAAAAATTCGGGTAGAAAACAACTTTTTGAAAACCCATTACTTGAACGCCTGACCCGCACCCACATTGCTGTACCGATTACTATTTTTGTAATTTTCTCTATTGGGCTCCTTGTCTATGCATTCACCATGGCGCAGCTGCCCTATTACCTGATTGGCGTTCTGTTTTTTACGGGACTGCTGCTTTTTACCTTTACCGAATACGTAATGCATCGGTATGTGTTTCACATGAGTACGCATACAAAATTCCGCGCCAAAATACAGTATACCATGCATGGTGTGCATCACGAGTATCCTAAAGACAAGGAACGGCTGGCAATGCCGCCGATCATCAGCATTACGCTGGCGTTGGTGCTGCTGGGCCTTACCTATACGATTATGAACAAGTATGCGTTTGCCTTTTTGCCCGGTTTTGTCTTGGGCTATGCAGGCTACCTGTTTGTTCATTACATTACCCATGCATATCCGCCGCCTAAAAACGCGTTTCGTCTCTTGTGGCTCAATCACAGCATGCACCATTACAAAGACGGAGACAAAGCATTTGGTGTGTCATCACCCCTGTGGGATTATGTATTTGGTACCATGCCTTAACAGAAAATAGTATGTTTTAGAAATGAAAAACCCCCGCCTGTACAGGTCGGGGTTTTTCATTTTATCAAGGCTGAGCAAAATGCAGAGGATTAATATTTCCGCTTGCGGCCGTAATCTTCGTCATCATCCTCATCAAAATCGTCTTTGCCGAAATTGGAACCACTAAACATGCTGCTCAGCAAATCTTTAAACTGTAAACCGGCAGTAAGTCCGTTTTTGCTGATCTGGGAATACTCGGCCAATCCGTGCAACGCAAATTCCATCATGAAGAGTTGTTCTTCTTCGCTGAGGCCGCTGTGTTTTTCCTTCACCAGTTCCTTCAACCCTTTCACTCCCAGCAACGAATTGCGGTACTCTTGATTCGACATATCGTTCATCAGATCCAGGGTGTTGCCTTCACCAAACCAATCGGTGATGGACCGGTACGGGTTGGCACCGTTGGCTTTTTGCTTTTTGGCCTTTTCCGGATCGGGAAAATAGTTTAGGAATAACGTCCGGACGGCTTTGCCAATCAGGTTTTGAGCTACAATCTGCGGTCCCTCCTGTTCACCTTCGTATACCAGTTCTACCTTACCAGTAATGGCTGGTACTACGCCCCACAAGTCGCCTACCCGCACCGACGTTTGTTTTTCGCCATTAATCAACGACCTGCGTTCAGCAGCACTGAGCAGGTTTTCGTAGGCCGAAATGGTTAAACGGGCCGAAACCCCGCTTTTCGCATCCACATATTCGCTGCTGCGGGCTTCCACGGCTACTTGCTCTATCAAATCGGCCATGATTTCGTGCATTTTCACCACTTTCTGCCCGTCTTTCACAATGGCTTCCTGCTTGGTGATGCGTTTGCCAATCTCAATGTTTTTCGGATAGTGTGTAATGATCTGGCTGTCAATCCGGTCTTTGAGCGGCGTTACAATGCTACCGCGGTTGGTGTAGTCCTCTGGGTTAGCGGTAAAGACAAATTGAATATCCAACGGAAGACGAATTTTAAAGCCCCGAATCTGAATATCGCCTTCCTGTAAAATATTGAAAAGCGAAACCTGGATACGCGCCTGCAAATCGGGCAATTCGTTGATGACAAAAATACCGCGGTGCGAACGTGGAATAAGACCAAAGTGAACTACCCGTTCGTCGGAATAAGGTAGCTTCATGGTAGCGGCCTTAATGGGGTCAGCGTCACCAATCAAATCAGCAACCGATACATCGGGCGTAGCCAGTTTTTCGGTATACCGTTCATCACGATGCAGCCATTCAATGGGCGTTTGGTCACCATGTTCGGCAACAAAATCCTTGGCGAATCGTGAAAGCGGCTGCAACGGATCATCGTTCAGTTCCGAACCTTTCACTACCGGAATGTATTCATCCAGCAAATTGACCATCATGCGGGCAATACGGGTTTTTGCCTGCCCCCGCAACCCCAACAGGTTAATGTGGTGCATGGACAGAATGGCCCGCTCAATGTCCGGAATAACGGTTTCTTCGTATCCCCAGATGCCCGGAAACACTTCCTCCTTTTTCTTAAGCTTGGCAATCAGGCTGTCGCGCAATTCCTGCTTGATGGATTTGGGTTGGTATCCGGTTGCTTTCAGTTCTCCAATATTTTTGATTTTTAACTTCTGGTCGGACGTTAGTTGATTGTAATTCATTGATTTAGTTAAGGTTTACAATGATAGTGAACTTGGCAAAGGAAACAGATTTTCAATCTGTCCTTGTTATTCAGAAATAGTATGTTTTGTAAAGGCAAAACCTCTAAAGCATTTTTAAGATAGATGTATTCTCAACAGCATCTTTCAACCCTTGAAGACGAATTTTTATGTCGTGATCCAACAATTTCCGCACAATCGGTGAAAGCAGCTTGTTTACCCATTTTCCTCCCCAACACTCGTAATTGTAGCGAAATCGAACTTGTGTATGCGTTTCGTCTACTTGTTCAAACCGCCAGCTGCCCGCAAACTGCTTAAATAAAAACGGCCCATCGGTCTATTTTCATTGCCGTAAAATCAGGCCGTTTGTAGGTGATGTATTCCACCCACATCCCGATTCGTTTTTTGCTTTCGCAATAGACACGTACACCCACCGCAGGCGTAGCGTCATTTTCCACCTGAGCCACCCGCAGGTAAGGGTCCCATTGCAACCTCAAAGAATAATTTTGCGACAGGTCAAACAATTCTTCTTTGGTAGCGGCAATTGTAATGCTTCGTTCCAGTGCAGGCATTGAAATAGTATCTTTTTTAAAGGCAAAACCGGCCTTACAGGGTTTTGCGGCGATTGCGCTGAAAATCTTCGAAGAGCATATTGCCCAGGCCTTTCAGGCTGCTGTAATACGCCCGACCTTGGTTTACCTGTGTAAACTCACGGACAAATTGCTGCAAATACGGATCGGAAGCAACCATAAATGTTGTGATCGGAATCTTAATGCGACGCGCCTGAGCAGCCAGTGTCAGTGTTTTGGTCAGAATTTTTTTATCAAGCCCGAAGCTGTTTTTGTAATACCGAATGCCTTCTTTTAAACAAGTCGGTTTGCCATCGGTAATCATAAAGATCTGTTTGTTCTTGTTTTTACGTCGGCGCAGTAAGTCCATTGCCAGCTCCAGGCCCGCCACCGTATTGGTGTGATACGGCCCAACTTGCAAATACGGTAAATCCTTGATGGTCACCTGCCAGGCATCGTTGCCAAACACAATGATATCCAGGGTATCTTTGGGGTATTTGGTCGTAATGAGCTCGGCTAGGGCCATGGCCACTTTCTTGGCGGGTGTGATGCGGTCTTCGCCGTACAAAATCATCGAATGCGAGATATCGATCATCAGCACCGTCGATGTCTGCGACTTAAACTCAGTATCCACCACTTCCAAATCCCGCTCGGTCAGCATGAAATCTTCAGTATAACCGTGATTGATCTGCGCATTCTTGATCGATTCGAGCATGGAAATCTGTTCCACCGAATCGCCGAATTCGTAATCGCGGATATCCGAGCCCAGTTCATCGCCCGTTCCCTGGTAAGGGGTATGGTGATTGCCAGTTTTGTTCTTTTTCAGTTTTCCGAAAATTTCCTCCAGCGCACTCTGTCTGATTTTCTGCTCACTTTTGGCCGTGATTTCAAATTGTCCGTCGGGGGTTTTGTCGGTAATGTAACCTTTGTCCTGCAGATCCTGAATGAAATCGCCCATACCGTAGTCATCATCCGTGATTCCATACTGGCGGTCCAGGCTATTCATCCAATCCAACGCTTCCTGCACGTCGCCTGCCGTAATGGTAAGCAACTGCATGAACATTTTCAACAGGTTTTCAAAGCTGGGTTTGCCTTCGTTGGGCGGTGGCGTGTATTTCGAAAAACGATAACCTAACATAGCTTAACAGTAATATAAACGTAAAAGAATCAAGAGAAAAGCGAAAAGGAAGGTGCAAGGGTTGGGCTTGCATTGGTCAATTTAAAAATAACTGATTTGCCGTGTTTTTTGGTTTTGAAAAGATACTATTTGTTAGCGTCTGCCTTTCGGCATTGGATTGTAGACAACTTAAAAAGCTTTTCGGAAATCAGGTATAAGAATAACTGATTTTTTCGAAGAAAAGTTTTCTTCTCACACAAAAGCCTTTGTAAAAATAGTATCCCAGACAATGACCAAACCCCTGCCAATCAGAGCATAGCCGACTGTACGGGACGCAGTTTCAGGATAACGCGACTAAAAAGGGGAAGCCGATGCGGTTAATCCAAGGCCAGCAAGGTGGTATTGATGATATCGGCAAAATAGTGGCGGTCTGCGATTGACTTAGCCGACACACGCATTCCCTTTATGTTATTGAGAATGAAACGGGTTAGGGCGGTGGCATCTTGTTTTTGGGTAATCTCACCGCTTTGCTGTCCTTTTTCGATCAGATTGTGGAAAACTTCACTGATTTGCTGCTCGTTTTTGCAAACAATATCCTTCACCTCAGCATCGTGCGTGGCAACTTCCACTTCGGCGTTTACCATAAAACAACCTTTGTGTTCCGCATCGCCTACTAATTGGTTCACGGTGTATTCGAGCAATTTTTTAATGGCTTCTCTTACTGAGTTCGCCTGCTTGATAAGGCTGCACATCTCGTTACCGGCCGTATGCTGATAATATTCCAGTGCTTTCAGGTAAAGGCTGTGTTTGTCGCCATAAGTGTCATAGAGACTTGACCGACTGATTCCCAGGTAATCAACCAGTTCCTGCATAGAAGTCCCATTGTAGCCCTTGTTCCAGAAAAGGACTGCCGCCTTAGCCAATACTTCATCCTGATCAAAATCCTTCGTTCTTGCCATAACAAAAATAGCTTTGCCCATTCAGTTAATGAGCAAAGCTATTCATTTTTGGGGTTAAATGGACCATCGTCCTCAAAACTTCCCATACTTTGAGCCAAATTGCTCTACCAGATGGAAGTTAAAATAGATTTACCGCACTCCGCCACTGGCAATGATTGTTTCGCCGGTTAGCCAACCCGAATCGTCAGAAGCTAAAAATACAGCGATGGGAGCAATGTCGTTCGGCTGGCCAATGCGACCAAGCGGGGTGGTTTTTACCGCATTGTGATGAAAATCGCTTCCGATAAATCCTGCACTGTGAGTGCCTTCGGTTTCTACCATGCCGGGATTGATGGCATTGACCCGAATTTTTTTAGGGCCCAGCTCTTTAGACAATACCTGCGTGATGGAATCTACGGCACCTTTGGTGGCGGTGTAAATGGAACTTCCGGGAGGAGTGATGCGGGTTACTGTTGAGCCAATGTTAATGATGCTGCCACCTTTGTCGCCAAAGCTTTTTACAGCACCTTGGGTTACTAACAACAACCCGAGTACATTGGTGTTAAACTGGCGATTAAACTCCTCAACAGTGATGTCTTCTATGGCCCCAAATTGGTAAACGCCGGCATTGTTGACCAGAATGTCAACATCGCCAAAGGCTTGCTTAGCTTGTGCGAAAAGATTTTCGACATCGGCCGGTTGAGAGATATCGCCTTTGATGGCGATGGCTTTGCCTCCATTCGTTACGATTTCGGCAACTACTTGCTCGGCACCTTCTTTGGCCGAAGCGTAATTGACAACAACGGCAGCACCCTCAGCAGCCAGACTTTTGGCAATGCCTGCTCCAATTCCTTTGGAAGCTCCGGTAACCAGAGCCACTTTGTTTGTTAACTTTTTCATGTCGTGTGTTAGAATTAAAAAATTATTCCGGAACGATTGTTCCATATACACACAACAGAATTTCGGAACAAACGTTCCGGAATGTAAACTATTTTTTAAAAAAGTTATCGGGAGTAAAATAGTATCTCTATGAAAGGCAAAACCGCCCTAACAAAAAAGGTGGTGAATACACATTCACCACCTTTTTCATACTTCAATTAGAAAGACTTAATAATGCACATTCTGCGCGTCGTATTTACGCCATTCCTGTTCCAGGTAGCGGGCATCTTCGTCGGTTCGTGGATGCACACCCATCACGATGTTGCCTTCTTTGATACTGGTTTCGTAGACTTTGGCGCGTTCTTCCGGAATGCCGGCCCCAATCAGAGCCCCTAGCAATCCGCCGGTGAGGCCACCCGCGCCGGCACCAGCCAGGGCAGCGGCTAACGGACCTGCTATTACCAAGCCTAGGCCAGGGATAGCAAGTGATGTGCCAATGGCCGCAATTGCTCCGGCAATGGCACCCAGTGTGCCACCGATGGCCGAACCTGCCCCGGCACCTTCCAGGGCCTTGTTTCCCAGATCCGTATCTTTATGGGTATCGTGATTTTTAGTATCGCCAAAATGCCGCTGGCGGGTTTCGTCCGACATCATAAGGTTTATGTCATCGCTGGTATAGCCTCTTTGGCGGAGCGATTCGTAGGCTCTTTCTGCACTGTCGCGGTCTTTGAATGTGGCCGTCAGCAGGCCGCGCTGGGCCGTCGACGAGGAGCCATATTGGTTTTCATTGTAAGTTGCCATGTAATATAGGGTGTAAGTGATAAATAATTGATGCGGCACGTAAATCGTTGTGCCGTAGATTATTCACTAAAAAACCATACCACTGCAAGCTTTAAAGTGTCAGGAACCAAAAAGAAAAAAGTTCTACTAAAAATGGTCTTCTGTATAAGTTAAAACCCTATTACCGTATTTTTCGGTGGTACTCTTCCACTTCACGTAGCACCAATCGCAAACTTTCCTTGACAATATCGCCCATGGTTTGGCATGAATAAAAGATACTGTTTTGGTAATGCTCGGCCAGTTGGTTGCGCAGATTCATCACGTTCTCGTGCGGGGCAATTGAATCTTCGGCCATTACGTCCGTTAGGGCAAAGATCCGGTTTCCGGTGGTGTTCAATCGGCTGGCAATCATGGATTTTTCTTCGGACTGGTACTGGTGCACACTCTCAGGCGAAAGCCGGTTCTGGCCTAAGGCAATGATGGGATTGTTCTGTTTGAAATATTGAGGCAAGAACACTGTTTTGCGGCCTTCGTAGCTTTGCTGGTCAAAATCAATGGCCCGGATGCGGTAGTGAATTTCGTCAAAATCCTGCGTTATAATAATTACGAAATTGCTGCTGTGCATGTCGCCCAGCAACCGAACGAAACACCGCTCATTGAATTTCACAAACTCTTTGACCAACCGGGTGCTGTTCAGGCTCTTATCCTTCACATGATGGGCAATGAACTGATTGCCCGGAATGCCCGCAATGTGCTCTTCCACAATGGTATCGCCACTGCTGATGTAGCTGATGCGGTTGGGCGACAAAATATGCTCCAATTCCAGGCCGTAAATGCGGGAAGCATCGGCTCGCTTAATGTAGAAATAGTCAAAGTTGTCGTTGAGCGTATTCACAATCCGTACCCGAAAAGGCATCGTATTCGCATAAATGCACACATCCACCCGATCAACGGTAAGGTGACGGGTCACCGACAAATCGCCCCCAATTTTAAGCTCGGCATACATGACTTTGAGCCCACGGTAAATTTCATCAATGCGCTGAGGCGGGTAAAAAACCGTTTCCCAAAGCGTATCTCTGCCTTCTTTGTCGTACAGAGTAATGGCGTTGTCGTATTGGGCAACGTCTTCGTAATGAATCGGCAACTGAATTTCCCGTCCATACTTTACTAAGTATTCGCGTAAAGCCGAATTGATTGGGTAAATGCGTTTCTTTTTGCTGATAAAAGCCAAGTTCTTGCAATGGTTAAGTGGCTACCTGAATGTATTATGCCTAAATGTAGTAAAAAGCAAAAACCTCCCAACAGGTAGGAGGTTTTTGCTTCTGGGAATATACTATTTTGAAAAGCTTAGCAGTCACATTTTTCGGCAACGTAAAAGAAATCCAGGCAGTTTTCTACGTCTTCGTTCAGGTAATAATCGGTATGTTGAATTTCATTTACCAAACCCGTGTTGCTGTTCATCAGTTTTTTGCGGTTCATCCGGTTCAGGATGTCATACGGAATCTGCAGCAAGGCCCGTGGCAATCGGTATTGGAGGTTCAGCACATCGTAACGGGTTATTTTCTCAACGGCCTTCTTGTTCTGCTCCATGTAGGCTTCCACTTTCTCATTGCCTTGTACGCCATAGGTACGCAATTTGGTAAAATGGCGCTTCATCAGGGCCGACAACTGCTGAGCGGTATATTCGCGTACGTGCCAGGGATTGCGCGTTAGCGAACGTTTGATGTTTGGTGTGGTAATGATCAGTTGGCCTTTGTTTTTCAGCACCCGTCGCAACTCTTTGATAAACAGATCGTCGTTTTCGATGTGTTCAATCACCTGAAAAGCCACCACGCAATCGTACGAGTCGGTTGGAATGTCTTTCAGTGGAGGCACGTTCTGATAGACAAACTTTGCTTTTGGAAAAGACTGTTGCAGTTGCGCAATCAGCTTTTCGTTTTTATCAATGCCCGTGTATTGCTCGCAATGTTTGGATAAAATGGCAATGCCACGCCCCACACCGCAACCGACTTCCAACAACTGACCTTCGGTTAAGTTGGTAGCCTCTTCGTAAGCGAACAATAACCGTTGGTGAATCGGGTTATCCGAAACAATTTCGTGTGACGTTATTTCTGTTGTACTGAAAGACATAGTGAATTCGGACTTCGGATTTGAGAATTCGGAATGATAAATGAATTCGGAATGGGAAGAGCGGATTGTGGAAAATAGTATCTTTCAAAACACCAAAACCTGCCCTATTGTAGCATTCCCAAATCCGAATTTAAAATTTCACTCCGGCTCTCTTAAGTTGTCCTTTTATAAAGTTTTTGAGAGTTTCTTTGGTGTTTGTACTCACCTTTTTCAGCGTACTATCGCCTGGTTTGGGTTTGAAAATAGTGTCGTGGTACTGACTGAGAATTTCCCGATTGGTGATAGGCGTGTAGAAATAGGTATAGAACGATTTCCGTGTTTCGCCGGGAGGTAATGTGATTTTGGAATACCCGTGATACGAAATTTCACTGGTTTCAAAAATCAAACAACGGTTCAGCAGGGGCATCACCATCTTTTCCATTTTGGTCATGTCCGCATTCCACATCTCCATGCCTCCGCCATACTCATCCTTCCAGTTCTTGTTCAGATAAATGAGCATGTTGAGGCGGCGGTATACATCTTTGGTATTGTGAATGTTAAAATCCACATGTACATCCAGAAAACTACCGTCACCGCCCTGGTGCAGTCCCGTGCCCAGGCTGTCGTCCGTCACAAAAACGCCTTCGATTCCGGTAACAGTTGCCATCCATTTGGCAAATTCAGGTGACATAATTTCGGCACGTACCTGCGCAAAAACAGGATCGAAATCAGAGAAATTAGAGCCTTCCGATTTGTTCTCATTCATACCCTTCCAGTGCTTGGTCAATTTCTCTACCGACGGGAATTGGGTGTAAAGTGTATCGGCAACTTCTGGTTTCAGAAAGTTATCCAGAATCAAGTGTTTGTAGGGCAATGACGTCTGAAATTCAGCAGCCAGCTCGGCTACTTTGGCAGGGTCGGTATAAATGGGATTAATCAGTTCCATATACAATAATGTGCGATAAGCTGACAAACAATAAGATAAATACCCATAGGTAGCTATTTCTGATAAACGTAAAAATGGATAAAATCTGTTATCAAAAATAAACCAACCGGGATTTCGTTGTTTAGAAAGGTATTATTTTTTACTAAAATTCCTGAACGAGTTTCTGAAAATCTAGTTACTTTTAGCTTACTGTTTGCAAAGCTACAGAATTTTACGCAACCCGCAGGATTTCGTTCTCAAAACTTAGCAATTACATTTACAAAATATCTTTAACAGAATCGGTTTCATGAAGTACTGTTATTTTTTAGGGATTTTCGTGTTGCTGCTAGCCGCCGGGTGTTCTCGTCCGCCATCCCGGCCCATCAGCAATCCCAACAAGCCCATTGTATCGGAAGAAATTAGTATCGTTCCCAGAACCAAAACCCTCATAAAAGATACGTTGGTTCGGGTGTATGTCGAGGCGCAGATTCTGGGCAACTACCAGGCCATGAATCCTCAGCGGTTTGCCAGCGAGTTTATCATCAATTATGCCATATTGCCCGAATACAACAGCCGTGACGTACTGCAACGGAAAAACGTTCGCCTGACGGCAGAAGACGTGGACCAGTTGGATGGCAGCCGCTTTCTATTCAGCTTTGACGTACCGCTGCTACAGATTCCGTCGGCTTTGCTGTTGCTCGAAATCAACAACATCACTTTGTCACGAAAGATATTGCATGATGTGCCGTTACGCTTTAAAGCCGCCCGTCTGAGCGATTCATATGGCATTTTTGACCAGTATGGCGAATATCCCATGGTTCACAACTTTGCCACTGCCGAAGATACCCTGAAAATCATGGATCTGAACCGGAGCAACCGGGCCATGGTAGTGCAGTATTATAACCACGAATTTGAACCGGCTCCTTCGCCAATGGGAACCGGCAGCCGACCCGTATCGCGTACGTTGGCCAGTGACAGTTTGTTTTCGGTTTCTACCAACCAACCGTTTTCATTGAAAAAACCCGGTTTGTATTTTTTTCAGGAAGACACCACACAAAGCACGGGTGTGAGCATTTGGGTAGGCGACAAACGCTACCCGCGCTATACCCATCCGGAAGATCTGGTGCAGCCACTGATTTACATCAGCACTAAAAACGAGCTGAAAGAATTGCAAACCACGACAGCGCCTAAAAAAACACTGGATACCTATTGGATGCGGCTCACCAGCAACAGTGAGACTCGCGCCAAGCGCAGCATCCGGGCTTATTACCGCCGGGTAACTACCGCCAACCGGCTGTTTACCAATTACAAAGAAGGCTGGAAAACGGATATGGGCATGATTTACATTGTGCTGGGCCAACCCGACCAGGTAACCCGCCTGCGCGACAAGGAAGTGTGGACATACACCCAGAACGCCAATTTCTCTGAGATTAATTTTACGTTTATGCGTCGACCCAATTCGTTTAGTGAAGATGTGTTTGAACTGGTCCGTTATGTTGAATATGAACCCATCTGGTATCCGGTAGTGGAAGAATGGCGAAAAGGCGTGGTGGAATAAAAAGGGTGCAGGTTGCAAGATTTCAGGTTAATTGATAAGCCATGCGTTACCATGAGTGTTTTTACAAGCTTTTTTCTATAGAGCATGTAACCTAAAATAGATTTTGAAAGGCGAATATAGGTTCGCCTTTTTTGTTTAACACTGATAAATACCTGAACAAGCTAAAGCGTATTCTACATTCTGTTTTATCCATTAAATCCGTGTAGATCTGCGGTTCTGACATTTTTTCCTACCTTTGTGCCATCTTTCATTTTAATTCCCACACCTTGAACAAAGACAGCGTTTTTGGCATTCACGCCGTGATCGAAACCATTCGGGCAGGCAAAGAGATAGATAAACTGCTGGTACAGCGCGATTTAGGAGCGGCAGGCAATCTGGCCGAATTGCTCCAGACAGCCCATGAATACCGGGTTCCCGTTTCGCGTGTTCCCAAAGAACGCCTCGACCGGATTACCCGAAAAAACCACCAGGGTGTGATTGCTTTCGTATCGGCGGTCAACTATGCCCAGCTTCACAATGTGGTTAGCAATGTGTACGAACAAGGCCAGACCCCACTAATTCTCATTCTGGACCGGGTGACGGATGTTCGCAATTTTGGCGCCATTGCCCGCACCGCCGAATGCGCCGGTGTGCACGCCATTGTGATTCCAACCAAAGGCGCCGCCCAAATCAATGCCGATGCCGTGAAAACATCATCAGGTGCACTGAGTTTCATTCCAGTGTGCCGGGAAGAAAGTCTGATCCGGGCCGTTACCCTGCTCCAGGAATCGGGCCTGCAGGTGGTGGCCTGTACTGAGAAAGCTGAGAATATGCTTTACCAAGCTGATCTGGCGGGACCTACGGCAATCATACTGGGCTCGGAAGAAGATGGCATTTCCAACGAACTTATTCGCAAGGCTGATGTGATTGCCAGAATTCCGCAAATCGGGCAAATTGCCTCACTCAATGTATCAGTGGCCGCGGGCGTCATGATTTACGAAGTGGTTCGGCAGCGACTCGGGTAAATAGAAAAGTTACAGGTTGCAAAGTTGCAGGTTACAAGTTGATGGATTTTCCGTGAGTAGTTATGACAAAATGAAAGTGTATTTTGATGATTTGTAAATTACTAGCTCTCAAAGGCTTGCCTAATATTTAATATCTTTCTTCTTGCGTTTCAAGAAATAGTATCCTAAAAAAGATCAAAACCCCAGCTTTCCATGCACGAGTTATCTGCATGGATTTTTTTTGAAAATAATTGTAAAAAATACTTTACATCATGTATTATATTTTTTACAATTGTAAAGTTTATTTTACATCTCAACTTCCTGTAACTATGCCATCTCATTTATTACTTCCACATCGTTTCAAGCCATTTGGCTGGGTAATTCTCATTTTCTTTTTGTTATTGCATATTCTACAACTTATTTCAGAATCAGCCGACCAATCGAACAGCTTCTTTTTATTTATGAATCGTTTTCTGACTCAGTTGGAAGAGTTTGCCGATGAAATGATGAGTGTGGGTATGATCATCGGATTGATACTCACTGCCTTCTCCAAGGAAAAGATTGAAGACGAACGAATAAGCCGCATTCGGTTAGAATCTTTGCTGTGGAGTGTGTATTTGAATACGGCGCTTATCGTACTAGCCATTTTGTTTTTATATGACTTCGCATTTTTAGATGCACTGGTCTACAATCTATTCACGACTCTGCTCTTCTTTATCGTGCGTTTTAACCTGATTATGTGGCTTGAAAAACGAAAAATGAAAGGATCCTTGACATGAAGAATACCCTTCGGATTGAGCGGGCAATTAAAAACATCACACAAGCCGAACTAGCCGAACTGATTCAGGTATCACGGCAAACGATCAACGCGATGGAATCGAATAAATACGTTCCGTCAACGGTGCTCGCCCTGAAAATCGCCCGTGTGTTTGGCAAACCCGTGGAAGAGATTTTTTCGCTGGAAGAAACGGATTAGGCCTTGCCGGTAAAATAGTATCTTTTAAAAAGTAAAAACCCCGCCCCACCTCAATCGGTTTGCCAAACAGGCAATTCATTGGCAAGCCGATTAAACGGGCGGCAACTCCAGAATGTAGCTGATGGTCAACTGTGTTTGGTGCATCAACTCCAGCCAATGCCGCGTGGTAAATCCGGATTGGTTATCTTTCTTGTTTTCCGGGTTTAACGGATTGACCCCCATTGTCGGGATCTCCGAAAAACCGGATTCCTCGCCCGACGGAACTGGCTGAATGCCTCGCTCCCTGGCAGCAAGCCAACTGCGCGACCTATCCAGGGGCCAGCGGTTCTCCACCAAGGTTCTGAGCAATTCCAACTGTTCCAGAATCATTGCCTTATCGGCAATGGCAACGGGATAGTATTCCAACACACCCGAACAGCTGACGAGCACGCCTGTCAGTTGCAGCCGTTCCACGGGTTGTTCGCCGCTGGTCTGATACAGCGCGGCAAGATGGGCCATTCGCTGTACGCGCGTCGAAAGTTGAACAAACATTTTCCGTTTCAAAGTAAATTCATCCATAATCTGGTTGCGGAGCATCGGGTGTGGTTAAGCTGTGCTCCAGCGTATCAACTTGTTTCTCAACTGGGTCGGTTTTTCGGGAGGCTTGGCTTCTTTGATAACAAGAAGCGTAAAATTCACTTCGCAAACTGCTTGATTGAGGTGTTTCGCTTAAGCAGCCGATTCATCGTTTTATTACAAAAAAGGGCAGAAGTAAATCGCAGACGGGCAAAATATTTTGCAGCAGTAACAGTTTGCCGTCGAAACCCACGCAAGAAAGGCATCTTAACTGCCTGACGCACAATTCGCGTTTTCGTTTATCCATTCGCATTAAGTATGTTTTGGGTCAAAAGCTTTTTGCAACAAAGTAGCTAAGCGGCCTGGGTGTGTTCACGAAACCGATAGCCCCAAAGGTTGATTGGTAAGCAGTGCATTTGCAGGAACGGAGAAACACGAAACCTTCTCATCCAATTGGTTGTTTACCAGTAGACAAATGGCGCAGATACCGGCGTATTCAAATGGTGTGCTTTTCCCGAATAGTATCGTTTCCAAACCCAAAACCCTCCTTTGCCACCTGCATAATTTCCATTTGTTATCACTTTTTTGCTCAGATATGCCTAGCTTTGAGGAGCAGCTTTTCCGGTTAAGGAATAGTAGGTTCGGAAACCGGAAAACCGCACGGTCAGTATTCTCAGGCAATTCGTAAACTTTTGTTTGAAACGCCCATTTTTAAGAAATACAATCTGTTATGTCCCAAAAAAAATTGTTTTTGCTCGATGCGATGGCACTGATCTACCGGGCTCATTTTGCCTTTGGTAAAAATCCGCGCATTACGTCCAAAGGCCTCAATACCGGTTCGATCATGGGGTTCATGAACGTGGTGCTCGATGTCTTGAGAAAAGAGAAACCCACCCACATTGCAGTGGCTTACGATACGGCGGCTCCCACCTTTCGCCATCAGATGGATGCCAATTACAAAGCACAAAGGCAGGCACAACCCGAAGACATCACAGTAGCCATTCCCTATACCAAGAAACTACTGGAGGCCATGAACATTCCGGTACTGGTAAAGGAAGGGTTTGAGGCGGATGACATCATTGGGACCATTGCCAAAAAGGCGGTGAAGGAAGATTTTGACGTGTACATGATGACGCCCGACAAAGACTACGGGCAACTGGTAGAGGAGCATATTTTCTTATACAAGCCCGCCTTTATGGGCAATGCCACCGAAGTATGGGGCATTCCGGAAGTGCTGAACCGGTGGGGAATTGACCGCATCGACCAGGTCGTCGAAATTCTGGGCTTGCAAGGCGATGCGGTAGACAACATTCCGGGCATTCCGGGCATTGGCGAAAAATCGGCCCAAAAGCTGATTGCCGAGTTCGGGACCATCGAAAACATGATTGTCAATGTAGACAAGCTGAAAGGCAAACAACAGGAACTGGTAAAGCAACATGCCGACAAAGCTCGTCTCTCACGCGAACTGGCAGTGATTGACATCAATGTTCCGGTTGAGTTTGACGCCGATACATTCTGCTGCCGGGAATCGAACAAGGAAGAATTGCTGAAGCTGCTGGATGAACTGGAGTTCCGGACCATCAAGAAAAAACTTTTCGGCGACGATACCATTACGGCCGCTTCCATATCCGCCAAAGCACCGAAAGCCAAAGCAACGGCCGGTGGCCAGTTGGATATGTTTGGAGCAACGACCAAAACGGCTGAACTAGAGACACAGGAAGATTCCTTTGCCTATACTACTGACAAACAAACCATTGCCGATATTGTACATCAGTACCATCTTATTGATACACCCGAATTGCGTCAGTCACTGATTCATCACCTGGGCCAGCAGGAAGCTTTTTGTTTTGATACCGAAACCACCAGTATAGATGCCATTGTGGCTGAGTTGGTGGGGTTGGCGTTCAGCTATTACCCGCACGAAGCCTATTACGTGCCGGTTCCTGCTGATCAGACAGAAGCACAGAAGATTGTGGAAGAATTCCGCGCGGTTCTGGAAAATCCGTCAACCCGCAAAATCGGACAAAATATTAAATACGATCTGATTGTGCTCAAAAACTACGGCGTGGAAGTGCAAGGCGAATTGTTTGATACCATGCTGGCTCATTACCTGATCGAACCGGAAGGCCGCCACAACATGGATATTCTGGCGGAGAATTACCTGAATTATTCGCCGGTATCGATTGAAACGCTGATCGGCAAGAAAGGCAAAAACCAGCTAACCATGCGTGAAGTGGAAGTGGCAAAAGTGGCGGAATACGCGGGTGAAGACGCCGACGTCACGTTGCAACTCTACGATATTTTTATCAAGAAGCTACAAGCCGACCAGTTGGAAAAATTGTTTAAAGAAGTGGAAATTCCGTTGGTGCCGGTACTTGCCGACATTGAACGGGCCGGCGTACGGATTGACGTAGGCGCACTGAAAGAACTATCGAATACGCTGGAAAGTGACTTGAAAGGACTGGAAGAGAAAATATTTGAACTGGCCGGGCAGAGTTTTAACATCAATTCTCCCAAACAATTAGGCGAAATTTTGTTTGACAAACTCAAGCTCGATCCCGGGGCAAAGAAAACCAAAACCGGTCAATATGCAACGGGTGAAGAAGTGCTTTCCAAACTGGAAGCCAACCACGACATAATCCGCAACATTCTGGATTACCGCGAATTGCAAAAACTCAAGTCAACGTATATTGACGCACTGCCACTGCTGATCTGCGACAAAGACGGTCGGGTGCATACCTCGTTCAATCAGGCGGTTACGTCGACGGGGCGGCTCAGTTCGACCAACCCGAACCTGCAAAACATTCCAATTCGCACCGAACGGGGACGCGAAATCCGGAAGGCGTTTGTACCCGTGGACGACAAACACGTTATCCTGTCGGCCGATTATTCGCAAATTGAGTTGCGCCTTATGGCCGCTTTCAGTGGCGACCCCACCATGATTGACGCCTTCCGCAACGGCCGCGACATTCATGCTTCTACGGCTAGCAAAGTGTTTAAAGTGCCTTTGGAAGAGGTAAACGCCGACATGCGCCGCAAAGCCAAAACCATCAACTTTGGCATTATTTACGGAATTTCAGCTTTCGGTTTGTCGCAGCGCCTCAACATTCCGCGTCGCGAAGCCGCCGAAATCATCGAGGCGTATTTTCAGGAGTTTCCGCAGGTGAAACAGTTTATCGACGACTCGATTGTCAAGGCGCAGGCAAAGGAATATGCCGAAACCGTGCTGGGCCGTCGCCGTTATCTGCGCGACATCAACTCAGCCAACCAAACCGACCGGGGCTTTGCCGAACGCAACGCCGTAAATGCGCCACTGCAAGGAACCGCCGCCGACATTATCAAGCTGGCCATGATTCGGATTCACGAATTTCTGAAAAAGGAAAAGCTGCAAACCCGTATGATTTTGCAGGTGCATGATGAATTGGTCTTCGACGCCCACCGCGACGAGCTGGACTTTGTAAAACCCAAAATTGAGGAGCTGATGAAAAACGCCCTGCCACTCGCCGTTCCGATGGAAGTAGGCATGGGCATCGGCACCAACTGGCTCGAAGCGCACTAATTTTAAACCTCCTGTATTGCTAAAATGTAGGAGGTTTTTCCTTTTTGGGAGATACTATTTTTGATATAATGTCTGCTAACTCATAACTTTTCATTTAGAGCAGTATTCGCATAATTTGTCGACTTTAGAGTCATTTTATAGTGTAATTTAAGAAATGGCAACCCATAAAAATACAGATTGTGATCAGCCCTAAGCACATTTTCTTCGTCTTCATATACAATTATCCATTCGTGCATTGAACTGACAAACCGAGCCCAGAATTTTCCTTTGTGATCTGTTAAAGTAAAATAGAAACCATTTTGTCCAATTTTTTTTCCGTCAGAGCTTAATTTGAGTGCGCCGTTTGATAAAATTTCTCGTCGCATGATCACTGTTGCATTTCCATTTGGAAGCGGAAACACTACTTTCAAATACTTGTTTGCTTCGTTCGGCAGGTTACAGGTTGTGTAAACCCCTGAATAGATTACACGATTTGTACTCTTGAGAATCCTGAACCAAACTGTCCATTTTATTTTCCGAGTAGACTTGTCGATCAGCTGTACGATAGTACTCTGAAGGCCTTTGGCCGACTGAAGAGAACCAAGGGGAAGGTTAAGTTGATGCAGCCGCTTGCTAAATAGAATCGACAAAAGCCAGCCGAATGGCTTAAAGAATCCATTCCACTCAGACCATACTTCGAAATTGTAGTTGGACGTTTTCTGATAGAAATCTACAATTTTGGGATTAATCCGGTTTTTCTCCTCTGCTGAGAGCTGTAAATCATCAAAAGTTTCCAGTAATCCTGTATTTACCTGATTTTCCTTTATTTCTAAATTATCTTTATCCGCCAAGTTGCGAAAAAACTTGTCTTTGATAACATCCGTATCGCCAATTGGACCAACTAACCAAACATCTACCTGAGGATTAAATCTACGTCCGGTAATTTTAACCCATTGTTGAGTAATCCAATCCTGGAGATGCCCTGTCTGTTCACTGATTTTCATATGAGTAGCAATCGTCTGATGCAACGGGTAACAAGAAACGGGTGTGATTACAATCAGGTCTTATTTTCCGAGTCGTCTGCTTCAGCCTTGATCGAATTTAATACAGGCAGATGAATGTGAAATTTTATGGCAATTATTCGGGCTGCAATGACTGTCAATGCGGCAATCCCTTCGGTTGCGGCGGTGGTAAGATGAAACTGAAGGCACACAAAATAAACCACGCCACCGGCAACACAGGCCAGCGCATAAATGTCTTTTCGCAGCAACAGCGGCACTTCATTCAACAGAATATCCCGGATCACGCCACCCACCGATCCGGTGATGGCTCCCATTACAATGCAAACCCAAAAGGGAAGGTTTGCATCAAGGCTTTTGCTAATGCCAACAATCGTAAACAAACCCAGGCCCACCGCGTCAAACATAAATAGCGTGTTTTTCCACCGGAACACGTTGTCTTTCAAAAACAAAGCAGCCACCAACGCCACAACCGTGATCAGGAAATATTTTCCGTCCAGCATCCAGAACGGTGTCACATCCAGCAAGACATCGCGCACCGTTCCGCCGCCAGTGGCTGTAACCAATCCGATGATGTACGCACCAAACCAGTCGATTTGCTTGCCGGAGGCTAGCCGTATGCCACTCACGGCAAAGGCAAATGTGCCCGTTACATCAATCAGTGTGGTGAGAAGCCCTTCCAAAGCGTTTTTGTTTGGTCAAAATGAGATAAACCGATTTCCCTTTACGAGTTGCAATACTAACTCCAAAGCCAAACATACACAAAAGAAAACAACGGGAGGTTTTAGGATTGGAAAAGATACTATTTTCTAGTTTTCAACCGATAGGAGATACCAAAAGAAAACCGTTGTTCATAAAAAGTGAGGGCATTTAACTTATCGCTGCTATCGTCAAATGCCTCGCCAGACAAATGGTTGATGAATCGTTTCTTTCCGCCTCTTCGGCTCACAAACAAGCCGGGTGCAAATTCGGTTGAAAGGGCCAGTTGCCGTGAAACCTGAAATTTGAATCCCGCCAATGCACCAAGGCCTACCGTGAAACCCGTGCGCAGAACATGCGTGTAATCATAACTACCATCCTGCAGGTTTTTGTCTATGTCCCAAAACAGGGATTTGTCGTGCAGGTAAAAGCGGCGATGCAGCGAAAAAGGCAGTTCCAATCCGGTATAGATGACAAGTTTATTTTTCTGTAAAATCTCCCAAGTGATGCCTGGCGCAATGTGCCATTTGTTCTGTTTGCCCGTAGCCCAACGATCATGCGTAAAATCCTTTGTGACAATGGGATTATCAAACCCTTCGTAAATATTGATGCGGGTCCAACCGAGGCGTAAACGCAAGGTGGCGTCTTTGTAAGGATACGTAGCCAGGAGGCCCAGTGCAAACGAACGGTCTTTAACATCAAACCCGTCAAGAGACTCGTTGTCAATATCAAACCAACCCACTTGCGTATCCCGAACCGGATTGCTCAATTGCACACCCAGCTCCAGCTTTTCGCTTTGTGAATAAACCGCCTGACAAATGCAGATTAAACAAAATAATACTACTTCTTTTTTCATAGTTAAAAATTAGATTTAAGTACATTTGATTTCCATTTTCCTGAATCTATTCAATCTGTTGCATTAATTTTCATTCTTTAATAAGTAACTTTTTCTCAATATAGTAGTTTTATGTATATCCGATCAATGCCTTTTATTTGGATGGTGTGTTTGCTGCTTTGTACGCAATGCACGGAAGACCCGAAGCAGGAAACCACGGTGGCCACAACGCAAGAAACGTTTGAAACTTTTTTCGGTCAGTTCAGCCGCGATTCTGTTTTTCAACAGGAACGAATTGCGTTTCCTCTAACGATTCATGTGTGGGAGATAGACGATACCCAAACCGAGCAAATCATTCAGAAACAGGATTGGGAGTTTGAAGATTTCTCAAAAGATGCTGCCGCAGCGAAACGTGAAACAGATGCGTTTGCCGTACAATATCGCAAACAGCCGCCTTTTCGCATTTACCAGCGCCAAGGAATTGACAATGGCATCCAGATTGCGTATTACTTTGAGCAAAAAGAGGGAAAGTGGTATCTGGTAAAAATAGAGGATAAGTCTACCTAAAATCGTTTTGTTAACGTGAATTATGAATAGTCTCTTTTCAAGAACCTGATTATCAGAGTTTAAGTAGCTGCTGTTTATATTGCTAAGCACGAACCGGATTGCTGTCAAGAGAGAGAAGTCCAATCGTGGCAGATAGGGAAGGTGCGCACGCCTCTTTGTCAAGCGAGGTTGGCGATGGCCTTGCGGGCAGCAGCATTGGGCAAAGTGTCTTTTCTTTGTTTCTTTCTTTAGACAAGCAAAGAAAGAAAAGAGGATGCAAATACAGAAAAGGTAAAGCTTTGGAAGAAAACCAATCCATAACTCACGTTTTGTTAAAAGTCAGTCGGAGGTTTTGGCTTTTTCAACGATACTATTTCATTCCAGTTGCATTGCATTTAAATTAGAAATAGGCCAGAGGCCTTCCAATAGTCGTCACGCGGCAGAGCCTCGCGCCAATGCAATTGTAGATGAGTCGTTTCTGACCCCTTACAACAACGGCCTAACAATTAGTGGGATTTGCCTTTTGGAAACATACTATTTCAAACTGGCGTTAAAGTTTTCCTTCTGCCGAATGTATTCCGGATGGTCTTTGGCCCGAAACCAGTAGTCTTTAAAAATGGCGGCAGCCTGCGCCTTTTCGCTGGTATTCGCATCCTCCTGGCGATTATTCAATTCATTGCCTTTGTATTTGCTTCCGCTCGAATAGGGATAGGACAACGCTTCCGTGTCTTTTTCGTGCGATTGCTGGTATTTGCGGCCACCTTTGTAGTTGGCATACCGTCGGGCCCGGGTATGGCCCATTTGCAGAAATTTACGGGCCATATCGGCCCCAACAAAATCATGCTGCTTCAGGTAATCTTCAAACAGTTCGTAGATTTTTTGTGCCGACTGCCGGGCAATTTCCACCGTCCGGAAACGCCAGTGCGGCAAAATCTCCGATTTGTAGGGTTCTACTAGCAATACACCCTGCTCGCCCACACCTACGCGGTACAGTTCGGGATGCTGGCGAAAATCCGTCTTCTCAAAGTCCAGCGAATAGTCAAACTTGCGTGATTTTTTTGGTTCAGAAGCCATATCCTATGGATTGAAATACCTGAAACAGATTTTAACCGGTAGATTCGGCGAAGCTGAATCTACCTGACCAGAGACGTAACAATTATCACACCCGATAGCCCAAAACAAAACCCCGGCATCTAGATGCCGGGGTTTTGCCTTTTCAAAAAGTACTATTTGGTTTATCGCTTGATAATCTTAACTGTCTGTGTTTTCGCGCCTTGGGTTGCCTGCAACAGATACAAGCCGGCCGGCAGCGATTTTACCTCAATGCCGATCTGGCTATTGTTGGCTTCCAGGGCGTGCTGCTGGTTGTAGACTTGCTGGCCTTTGGCATCGAACATCTTTACGTGGATGGGCTGCGGATTCTCATTTCCAAGGAAAAGCAGGTTAAACTGGCCTTCCGACGGATTGGGATAGGCTGTCAGCATTTCGAAAGAATCTGTTGCAGCCAGGATCTGGTCACTGGTGCGGGCACCTTTGCAGTTAGCAGCACTGGCCGATGCGGTGTGTTTCTTCTCTTTGCCTTTGTCATCTACCCAAGTAATAATCACGTTGTTGTGACCTTCAGCCGTTGGAGTTTCGAAGTAGGTATCACCACCGAGGCGAGCAATGACGTATCCTTTTACGTTGCTTTTGTGGATTTCCCAGGTTACCCGCACTTCAAAATAGTTTGGATTGGAGATCTTCCAGCGTTTCACGGCAGGATTGTCAGAACACTCGGCTGATACTTTCAGGTTCTGTATGTAAGCAGGAGTCCACGACAGCGTTTTTACGGCCGCTTCGGCATTTACAAACCCAAAGCCCGTGCGGTAATCAAATCCATAATCAAACTGAGGCGTATTGGGGTCGTCCATATCGCGAGCCGTATTGATTAGCACGCCTTTATAGGTTTGCGGCACCAGGTACGGTTGGCGGTGTGCTTCGCGCATCAGCGCAGTAACAGCCGCCACATGTGGAGCCGCTGCCGAAGTACCGAAAAAGTTAGGGAAGTTATCAGCGTCCTCAGCAATATCAGATGTAAAGAACGACGTGTTACCGCCATCAGGGCCCACCAGTTCGGGTTTGGTACGCACGGTGTAGGTAGGCTGCCCGGTTTTGGTACGCAGAATGGGTGTGCCGCCCAGTGCCGAAAAACCATTGATAACCGCCGGATTCACGCCAAACTCAGGCGTGTTGAAGAAGGCCGAAGCGCCAACGGCAATGGCCCCTTCGGCGTTGGCATGCCCTACCAGCGTGGAACTCAGGATACCTGGAATGGATGGAGTGGTCAGATAAAACGAGCCGCTGCCAAAGTTGATGTACTTGAGCCGTGTCGGGTTAGGACCTGCATAGTTGAGAATGACCAGGTAAAACGTCTGATTGGTAGTACTGCTGTTTGTATATGCAAATACTTCTACCGGATCGCCACTGGCGAGGTTGTCACTGGCACCAGCCGCAATGATCTGTCCTGCCGGATTGAGCAGGTAAATGTCCATATCCGTTTGGGCGGGTACACCGGAAGCTGAAAAGAAAGAATTGTCCCACTGAAAGGAGCACAAAAACTGCCCTCCTGTTGGAATGAAAATCGGTTGTGCGTAACGGGCCGTCTCCCACGGATTACTGAAATTGTGGGCTGTGCCGTTACCTGCCCCCAGGTATTCTACGTTAGAGGGTCGGTACGGACTTTCGTAGGAAGCACGCCCCTGGTTGCCTGCCGATGAAAAATAATTGACCCCGTTCTGATTGACCAGATCAACTGCCTGCGCGATGATGCCATCCTGGAAGAAAGGCTCGGCAAAGTAAATCACATCGTCCACGATGGTGTTGCAACCGGCATTGGCCAGCCTGATGATGCCATTGGCAAAACCTGCCTGACCTGTAAAGGCAGTATGAAAAGCCAGATTGGCACCGGGAGCCACATCGTGCACGATTTCCAGCATGGCACGGCCTTCGTCACTTCCTCCGGATGGCAAATCCTCAATCACCTGCACAGGCGTAGAGTAATAATCGGGATTGCCAGGACCCGGCAAGTCGCCTTTGGCTACACCTGTGGCGGCTCCGCCTAGGTTGTTGTAGCTGTCCGAAAGCACCCCGATCTTAACACCAAGGCCGTCCACTCCCAGTTTTCGTTTGATGATGCTAGAACGCATGGCACTGTCGCCCTGGCTAGTTACGACACCTACATTGGTGCTGGGCTTGAAAGCAGGCTTGGCGTAGCGCAATGCCGCAATGGAATTGAGCTTGTCAATGGATTCGATGGGAATGATGCCTGAAATCACCCGCCCAAAGGCACCGGTGATTTTCATTCCGGCAGCTTCCAGGGTCTTTTTCAAGCCTTCGTTATCGGGGGTCTGTGACACGATGTCTACCACTACCTTGCCATCCGTAATTTGCAGCAAAGGATTGTCTGACTGGAACCCACTCCGTCCGCTTTTGAGCCGGGCTCCCTGTTCAAATTCGGATTTCAGTTCGATCAGTGCCGGATCTATCTTGCCAGTAGGCTTAGCGGGCGGATTTTCCAAAACGGGCGTTGGCGGAGTGGGATTTCCCACAATTTGTGCTTGCAATGGAGCACAGAAAAGAGCAGCCAGGAAGAAACTTCCCAGGCAACGTAGTAATCTTTTTTTCATAAAAAATCGAGTTTTGTTTGTTGTAAAGGATAATTCAAAAAAGAAAATAAAAAGGGCTTTTGAAAGCGAATGCCTTTTTTTTCGATGAAAATTTTTATTAACCAAATGAATTTCAGGGCTATCGGTCAGGCCATTACTCAATTGCAACAAAATAGTACCTTTTGAATGAGTAAAACCGGCCGCTGCCTATGGCCAGCCGTAAAAGAATGAGGGAGGTTTTGGCATTTCAAAACATACTATTTTATTTACCGGAAATTAGACGAAGACCACTGCCTACTTCCATGAATCCTACAACCCACTATTTTATCGGTGTCGACATTGGCACCACCAGTACCAAAGCCATTGCCTTCACCAAAGACGGACAAATACTTGCCCAACACCACAAGGGATACGCCATCCAGCATCCTCAGCCCGACTGGAGTGAGCAAAATCCGGACGAAATTTTGCAAGCCGTCGTAGAAGCGGTCCAAATCGTAGAGGCGGCTGCGCAACCACAAGGACAGTTGCAGGGATTGAGTTTCAGTGCAGCCATGCACAGCCTGATGGCCGTAGACACGGAGGGCAAGCCGCTTACCCAACTCATCATCTGGGCCGATAACCGGGCAGCGGATGTAGCCAGCGAATTGCAAAAAACCGAAAACGGAATGGCTATCTATCAGGCTACGGGCACCCCGATCCATGCGATGACTCCTCTGGCCAAACTTCTATGGATGCGACAGCACCAATCCGAACTGATAAAGCAAACGCATAAATTTATTGGCATCAAAGAATACGTCTTGTTTCAGCTTACCGGCCAGTTTCTGGTAGATCATTCCATCGCCTCCGCTACGGGATTATTTGACATTCACTCCTTCGACTGGAATGCGATGTCTTTGCAAACGGCGGGCATTGCGCCAACTCAGCTGGCCACGTTGGTTTCTATCTTTCATACCGTACATTGCCTCCCGGCACAAGCTCAACTGTTAGGCATTGGGTCAGATGTTCCCTTAGTAATGGGTGCCAGTGACGGTTGCCTGGCCAACGTAGGGGCCGGAGCCCTGGTCCCGGATAGGCTTTCGGTAACGATTGGCACCAGCGGGGCCGTGCGGACCGGCATTGATAAGCCTTGGACTGACACTCAGATGCGCACCTTTTGTTATGTACTCACTCCTGACCTGTACATTGCCGGTGGCGGCATGAACAATGGCGGCATCGTTGCCGAATGGATACACAAAAACTTTTTTCCGGAAATTGCCAGTTTTGAAGAAGTAGTTCAACTAGCCGAGTCCGTTCCTGCCGGTGCGGAGGGTTTGCTGTTTTTGCCTTATTTACTGGGCGAACGGGCTCCTATTTTTGATGCCTACGCCAAAGGAGTGTATTTTGGCATTCGCATTCAGCATAGCCGGGCCCATTTTGTCAGAGCAACCTTTGAGGGCATCGCGTTGGCGATTTACCATACGGGAAAAGCATTGTTGGAACAATTCCCTGAATTGGAAACCTTGTATGTCAGTGGCGGCTCAGCAAAATCGGCATTTATTGTACAGCTTTTAGCTGATGTATACGGCAAAAAAACGGTTGTAACCGAAACGGTAGAAAGTTCAGGATACGGTGCAACTCTGGTAGGCTGGAAAGCCCTTGACCCTTCGGAAAACTGGATGGCCCACACCCTGCAACCCGACATTCTTCAGGAGGCCAACCCCGATGCGATAAAGCATGCACTCTATCAGCAGATTTTTGAGAAATACGTTCGCCTGTACCGGGCTATCAAGTCCGAATTTGTGTGACAAGCTACCAGACAAAAGAACAAGAAAATAGAGTCAGGACATCCCTCTGACCAATATTGGTAGCTTCTAAACTCATGGAGTGTACTTTTTACTTTATGAGCCTACATACTTTTGACATGATAACCGCATTCTTTGTACACAAAATAGTATCTTTTAAAAAGCCAAAACCCGCACTTACACATGCCTTTTTTCTATTACATGGTTGCCAATACATGCAGATACGTGTAATTTATGCGTAATATTTAAAATCCCTTTCACTTGTTGATTTATTTTTATCCCTCTATTTTTACGCTGTCCGAGGTATTTTATAGGTTTAGTTTTGTGTATTATGCCTGTTTCCAAAAAACTTCTCACATACTACTGTAAACCAGTTATCATCTTTCGTTTTTATCTTTTCACCTGACTCATGGCACCCAAAGCCTTTTTTAAATCCTGGTATCTAGGCAATAACCTCAAGGAATTATCAAAGGTAGAGTTAGAAAGACAACAGGAATTTTTGGCCAGCATAGCCTGGGTGTGCCTGGCAGTATTGATACTAGCTTCATTGCCAGCCATTTACTACAAGGCTTGGATTGTACTCTATCCGCTCGGAGGATTTTTTGCGTGTTTATGCCTTATTCTTTTTTTTAATGCACGGAAACACGTTATCATTGCCGGAAATGTTTTATCCCTTACAGTTAGCACTCTTCTGTTTTACATCTGTCTGTTGCAAGGCAAAGGTACGGGCAGTCATCTCTACTTCCTGCCACTTATTGTGGTTATTCCCTATCTGATTAACTGCAACAGCACTTACCAGTTAATTGTACATATTTTACATCCCACCCTTTTTTCCCTTTTTATCAATTTCGGTGATTTCCCACCTCAACTCTCGGGTTATTCTTCTGATTTTCAGGACCTATACACTATATTCAATTTTGGGTTTGTCGTTTTTTTATGTCAGTTTTTTGCCTATCAGATTGTTTCGCACAATTCAGAAAATACCTACCAGCTTCTTTCATCCAAGAAACTGCTACACTCGCGCAATGACGAGCTGGTAAAAACCAACAAAGAGCTGGACCGCTTTGTCTATAGCATCAGTCATGAATTGCGGGCTCCGCTGGCTTCGGCAATGGGTCTGGGTGACATCATCAAAGACGAACAGGAATTGGATGAGATTCAGAAGTACAACAGCATTATGATTCAGAATCTGCAACGGATTGATTCCCTGATAAGTGATATTCTGGCTTATTCGCACAATGCACGGTATGAAGTAAAGCCCGAACCGATTTCCTTCGAAAAAGAAATAGCCTCAACACTAAACCAATCGCAGACACTCTACCCAGAAGTGACGGTTACGACAGACTTTCGGCAATCTTCCGAGTTTTTTACCGATACGTATCGTTTGCGGCTGGTGTTAAACAACCTGATTTCCAATGCGTTCCGGTATCAGAACCCCGCCCAGGCAGCCAAATGGGTGGGTATTTCGTGTCAGGCAACCCAGGCTAAGGCGATTCTGACCATCAAAGACAATGGCATTGGCATTGCGCAAGAAGATCAGTCTCATATTTTTGAGATGTTTTACCGGGCGGGCAATCAGCTTCCACAAACCAATCCTGGAACAGGGCTTGGCTTGTACATTACCCGGGAGTCACTGCAAAAGATAGGAGGCAATATTCACATCCATTCGGAAGCTGGCAAATTTACAGAAGCAGTGGTAGAGATACCATCCATGCATTATTCAGGAACGTCGCCAATCCGTAGCAGTACGAAATAAATATTTTTTGTAAATTTTGCCATGTAAATATCTACAACTACATGGCTAGCAGGATATTTATTTACTCTAGGCGTAATATCCATTAAATTTGTGCTATTTTTGCAAGCGTTTACCATTAGTTTTTCTACTTATTTGAGCATCACCGAATGAATTCTTTATCTGGTTCCGAAACTCAACCTGACTCTTCAAGCAAGAGTATCCGATTCTTCCTGATAGACGACGATGAGTTGTTCCACTTAATTCACAACCGTTTTATTAAAAGCCAGATTTCCAATGCCGAGATTGTTAGTTTCATAGATCCTCGCCTAGCTCTCAAAGAAATCATTGCCGGACTTGACAAACCCAAACCT
Source organism: uncultured Sphingobacteriales bacterium (assembly GCA_963520985.1). Lineage (GTDB taxonomy): Bacteria > Bacteroidota > Bacteroidia > Cytophagales > 172606-1 > Xanthocytophaga. Next base: position 286,776 of record CAUQTA010000003.1, on the reverse strand, counting down.
ACACTGCTGCTGCTGGATCTGAATATGCCTTACCTTACCGGTTGGGAATGGCTCAGTGAGTTTACCAAACAGGCGGGCACTCCTCCCGACTGGCTTCAGATCTACATCTTGTCCTCTTCCGATTCGCATCAGGACCGTGCCCAGGCCCGCAACTTTCCGTTTATTAAAGATTATCTGATCAAGCCTCTTACCAAAGAAACGGTTGCTAAAATGACTGCGCTGAGCTAAGCTGCGTACGGCTCTCCTATAAATTTGTATGACGACTCTTTGCCAGATTGCACGACACGTTTTCTGATTTCAAATGAAAAATAGTATCTTTTAAAAGTCAATCCCCTCCATTCTGCCTAAAGAAGTCCTCTATTTGATTCTTAAAACCGAGTTTATTTAGAAATAATCTAAATAAATATTGCAGGTTTCTGAAATACCCTTTACTTTTGTAGGCCTTAAAGGAACAATTGACTCATCAATCAGCTGTAACCCACGTTTCATTATCAGAGAAAACGTACTTATGGAAACTACCGCCTGCGAAACAAGCTGTAATGCTATCACTCCCAAACACTGGACAGATACTACCGACTGTATTTTTAAAAAGTGCTGCAAAAAATACAAAAAAGGCAAACGCTGCAAAAAATGTCCTGAACGTTAAGGCTTTACTTTGTCAGTAATTCCACATATCCCTTCCATAATATCCAATATTGTGTTATTTTTGTTGCCTGATAACCGGCAACAATGAGCATACCTATTGTATATCTGATTGATGACGACAATGTTTCGCATCTAGTCAATCAAAAAATACTCAATCATTTTCTAGACAATCGGCTCCCGGTGCGTGCTCGTTTGCTGTCTTTTTCTGCAGCGGATACGGCTCTGGATTATTTGCGCGACATTGTTTTGGGCGAACAGTGGTCTGAACTTCCGGAATCCATCTTTCTTGATATTGACATGCCCATTATGGGTGGGTGGGCTTTTCTGGACCGGCTTCAGGAGTTGCTGGCTGATAAACCTGCCGATGTATGGCGCGGAAAACTGCGTATTTACATGCTGACTTCCTCCAATTCTCCTTTGGACAAGCTTCGTTCAACCGAATATCCGTTGGTGAAACAATACATTGAAAAACCCCTGAATGAAACGCTACTTTCCCAATTACAGCTATTTTAGGCAGGTTTTGCCTTTGTAAAAGATACTGTTTTCTGTTAAAGCCGTGCCCTGTTTGTGAGCAGCGGATAAGGTATATTAGCACCGTTCGCCCTAATATGCTATCTTTGAGTTATTAAGACCCGTATCGGTAGATAACCGGATTCATTTAGAAATTTCATTCTCAACACATTAATACATTGACATTTCAAGACTTTAACTTTGACGCCCACTTACTGGAAGGGCTGTCAGCGATGGGATACACAACACCTACGCCCATCCAACAACAAAGCATTCCGTTAGTTTTAGATAACAAGGACTTGATTGCCTGTGCCCAAACCGGTACTGGCAAAACTGCAGCCTATCTGCTTCCCATTCTGCATAAGATTATCAACGCGCCGGAAGAAAAGCGCCATTTGAATACGTTGATTCTGGCTCCTACGCGCGAATTAGCCACTCAGATAGACCAGCAGGTAGAAGGCTTAGCCTATTTTACGGGTGTGAGCTCCATACCTGTGTATGGCGGTGGTGACGGCGCTGCCTGGAATCAGCAACAAAAGGCCATGCTCGAAGGCAGCGATGTCATCATAGCCACACCCGGCCGACTGATAGCACTTTTACAGATGGGTACGGTCAATTTCAGCCAGTTGCAGCATCTGATTCTTGATGAGGCCGACCGCATGCTCGACATGGGTTTTTATGAAGATATTCTGCGGATTATCAGCTATCTGCCCAAGCAACGGCAAACCCTGCTGTTTTCGGCCACCATGCCTCCCAAAATCCGTACGCTTGCCAATACCATTCTGAACGATCCCGCACAAGTCAACATTGCCATTGCCCAACCGGCCGAAGGCATTCGCCAGCAAGCCTACTCGGTTTTTGAGCAGCAAAAGTTACCGCTCCTGAAACAAATCTTGAAAGACGAGCAGTATAGCAGCATTATTATTTTTGCCTCAACCAAGGAAGATGTCAAAAAGCTGGACTATGAAGTGCGTAAAATGGGCTTACAGGCAAAGGCGTTTCATTCGGATTTGGAACAGAAAGAACGAGAAGAAATTCTGCGCGATTTTAAAAACAAAACCCTTGCTATCTTAATTGGAACAGATATTCTTTCGCGCGGCATTGATGTGGAAGGGATTAGCCTGGTAATCAATTTCAACGCGCCGCACGACCCAGAAGATTACATTCACCGGATTGGCCGCACGGCCCGCGCCGCTACCACCGGCACGGCCATTACGTTTATCAATGAAAAGGATCAGCGTAAATTTGCTTCCATTGAGCGACTGATGGATCGTGAAGTGGAGAAAATGCCTATGCCTGTTGAACTTGGCGAAGGACCTGTGTATCAGCCAGCTGCACGACCTAAAACGCCGTTTAAGAAAAAGCCGTTCCGTAAAAAATTCAAATCGAAGAAGGCAAAGCCCAACAATCAGGCATAGAGGTTTTGGTTTTTTCAGGGATACTAATTTTTCACGCCTTCTGTACTTTTTCGCGCCACCAAAGTGTTCCAAGTGAAGTAAGGAAGGGAATAAAAAACCAAATCAACGGAATTTCTTTGGGAACAGCAATAGTTGCAGTATTTGCAGCTACAGAAGAATGAACTTGTTGATTGGCTCGCCAGAAGGCAGTTTGTCGCAAGTCTTTCCAGGCAGTGTTGGGTTGCATGTAAATAGACTGTTTATGTGTGGTATCAGTGCCTGCAAACACTTCTGCCCAACCTGTTTCCAAGGGGCGCACTGGGTAAACTACTCCCTGCGCAGCGTCAATTTTTGGCCAAATGGTCTGTTTTTGGCCTGAGGGATAACGCACTGTAATCGCGTCTGTCAACGAATCAGGGCCTTGAAGGCCACCCGCATAATCTTTCCATAAATAGGGCAATCCCTGGACATGCAATGAAGACTGTTGCTTGCGGCGACTTAATGCCTGAATCAGTTCCGTCCAAAACGTACTGTACGTTGCTTCGTCGTCGTTCAATAACCAGGTAAATGTATTGGTAGCTAGTTCGGCACCTACCCGTCCGTTACCCAAAGGCCGAAACGCTACCAAGCTTTCGTATGTACGGCTTTGTAACACACTGATTTGCAATGGGTCCGAACCAAAAGCATACGGATATTTTTCCGCTTCGGTAGCTGTCTTTTGGGTATTTGCCAAAGCAGGCACAAACTGCCGCACGCCCGTGGTACGCAATGCAAATCGCTGGCTTAGTATCGTCGGATTCTGTAACCATTGGTTTTGAGGAAGTATCAGTATCCCTAGTCCCTGATTCACAGCGTTTTTCACTTGGGCTTGCTGAGTTGCTGATAGTCGTTTCAAACTTTCTTCGTCCAGTATCAGCAAATCTGTCTTTGCCAAGGTTTGAGTCGACAGCAAGGTGGGGATTTTGTCTTTTGCGTCGATATTAATTTGCTGGGCAGCCAACGCTTGCTTGCTTACCTGTGCTTGTGCCTGCACCTGGTGTTTTTGCGTTGCCAACCAGTCTTTCAGGTAATTGGCTTCAAAAGAGGGAAACGCCTGAAGCATTGCAATGCGTAACGACTCTTTGGGCGCAACCTGAAACGGAACGGATTCGCTACGGGTTTGGCTTGCCGTTTTTATTTGAATTGTTGCCAAAAAATTACCAGCCGTTTTCGGATAACCTTTTAATGCAAATGTCTGCTTTCCTGCTCCCATTGCCACCGAATCCTGAGGGCCTTCCGTAGTGAGCAACCTGATTTTTACACTGTCTGCTGAGGCATTGTAATAGCTTCCACTAATGAGTAATGGCTCACCTTCATTCAGCATGTCATCGTAAGTCAGCCAGTGAAATCCTTGCGGGGGCAAACCATCCAGTAAGAGGGGTTTTAGCCTTTTCAGCGATACTATTTCTTCCGGCTCCACATCTCGTCCGGCAATGTATACCTGCTCAATCTCGGGATGATTGCGTTCCAAGGAAGATAAATCCGGAATGTATTCCGTATTCTTGTTTGGTAAAGGAAAAAGCGAATAAACCGGCAGCGAATCCGGAATTGAGGAAACCGGCTCGGTCAATACCAAGGCTTTTCCTGCCGGTTGATTGGCAACAGATTGCGGTTTACAGATGATGCCATACAAACAAACCAAAGCTACCGCCAACAAACCGGCTCGCAATCCCAACTCTGCTCCGGAAAGTTTTTTCCAGACGGAGGTCAAATAGCTTATCCAGATCAAGAAAGCCAACGAAGCGATCAGGGTTGTTTCAAAAGCCGGAAACTGACTCCACTGCATGGTTTATCGGTTAAGTTTGTCGATGAAAAGGTTCAATTCAGGTTCGCGCGTTTGGGCGGTAGCTCCGGGCTTTGCTGATTCTGCAGGCAATAAACGGACAAACTGTCGCTGAATCTGTGCAATTTGATTGGCGGTCAACGTTTGTCCGCTCAGCAACTGACGCAATTCGTTTAAAGTGGTAGCCCGAATGCCGGGTTGTTGCAGAATGATGGCGGCGAGTTCGCCACTGGCTTTTTCCAGTGTTTGTCTTTCCGCCGCGGTAGGCTTGTAGCCAGTGCGATTATGAAATTTTTCCAAAACGGAAATCGCCTGTCTCAGATGCGGATAGGCGTTTTCTAGAGCCGGTGCATCCCAGGTACGTTTCGAGCCTTTTACCTCGTCCAATTCACCCGTCAAGCGCTTTTCGGCAGGTTTTAAGGGGGGCGGCTTAAACCCAACCCGCTCTACGTACACCCTGCTTTTCTGTTGCAGGTTTTTGATCAGCTCCAACGCTTTGTATTCGTAAGGCAGCGCCTCTTCGGGTCGCATAGTCCGCAGCCGCAGTTCCGATTCCCACATTTGTGCCAATGCCGCTTTGAGTTGCGCTTTCATGGTTTCATCAAAAAAAGTGGCAATCTCACCTGCATCATGGCGGTGTTCATAGCCATTAAGCATATCGCCCAATTGCCCGAACACAGCCGGATTCTGGCTTTCTTTGCCGTGGTCATGCAGTTGTTCTAGCGTTTTTTCGTGAGCATCTTCTTCATGCTCCTCGCCTTCTTCGTGATGCTCGTGTTCACCGCCAATGTTGGTCTCAAACTCTTCGCCCAAAAACTGCCCATACCGCAACCGCAATACTTTCTGATCGACGCCCAGTTCGTTACTGCGTTCTTTGAAGGCATTGGCAGTCAGCCCTTTTTTCTCCGCAATCAATTTTTCGGTATCAATGATGATCTGGCGTTGGCTGCGAAAATAAGCGGGCATATTGTCAAGTGAGATGCCTGCCATCACCGATGTTTTCTGCGAGGTAGTGTCTTCCCATTGCACAAAATAGGTGTCCGAACGGCTTTTCTGTACCGGATTGGCTTGATCCCAGGTTTCGGCATAGAAATACAATTCATCGCCCGGTTCCATTTTCAGATTCAGGAAATCAAGCCGTTTGCCTAGCTGTATCGTCTTCTTTCCCGAAATGGCTTCTGCAAAAGGCAATTGCACTTCCCGAAACTTTACCGATTCTCCACTGCCGCGACTTACTGTAGCCACCAACCGAGCTTGGGCCAATCCATAGTCATCGGTCAGGGTGAGTTGCGTTTGTATTTCCGGTTTTACTCCGTACAAAACCAATGTATATGGGCCGGGCTTTTGGACGGTAATAACCGGAGCTTGGTCATCAATGGCGTGAAGCGTATACACTGGGCTCAGGAACCAATCGTCCTTTAGTCCATAGCGGATTTGGTAGAAGGTGGAGGTCGTCAATGCTTTTTGCCAGGTATAAGTTGCGGCATCCGTTGATCGAATCTGGCTCGTGTCTTTTCCATTCCAGATTATTTGAAAAACATCAGCAGTCTTATCAAGCTGGCATTTCCACTGAATCTGAGACTGTTCAGGTGCTTCTAAAGATATTTCTTTGGCGTTCCAGGAAGCCAAATGGGTGTACGCTGGCGGCTGCACACGCACTTGTAACGACTTTATAGTAGGAAGTTTTTCGACTAATGCGGGTGCAATTTTAGGCAATTCAGATTCGGAAATATTCGCTGAAGCCGTTTCAGAATGTTTCGGACTCCAGAAGGAAAAAGCAGCATAAGCAATTCCTGCGGCCACAAAAAACAAGATCGCTTTGCGTATATCAGGCCAAGCCGAAAGGTTTTGCTGACGTTCGATCAGAATCTGCTCCACACGCTGCTTTTGCAACAATGGCAGCGTGTCGGCAGGGGTTTCGTGTAGCAATTGGGTACTGTATTCCAGCCATTCATATTGGTGATTAAGTCGGTTAACCAACGCCTGCTCTGTAAATTTTGATCTGTTTTGAAAAAACCAGAACAATCCGGCTCCCAAGCCACAAAAAGCTCCGGCATACATCGCATTGGGAATTGACGCAATTTGAAATAGTATCGCTGAGAAGAGCCAAACCGCCCCAAATAACGATACACATTGCAAGGCATAGCCCAGCAGGTACTGCCCATACAAGCGTTTCCAGATGCGGGTTGCGTTCTGATTTATCGTGTTTGTTTCGGCCATAAACGTTCAATTGCTACGAATACAAGTGTAATGATTCCCAACCACCTACGTGTGTTTTCGGCGGGTTTGGTGGCAACAGGAGAAACATTCGCAGTTGCCAGCCTTCTAGTGGTTCCCTGAGTCAAGTCTACCTTTCGAAAATCCACTTCTGGTGCGATGGCCTTTCGCGATTTGAAGGCAAGCACATAAGGCCGTAACGCTTCCAGCAATCCGCCATCCAATATGTGCTGCATGGTTAGCGACTTGCGCATAATCAGACTATCGGTTTTGGCGGGTTCCAGCCAGGCTGTTGTTTCCATAGGTTTGTAGTCAATAAACAACAAAGCGGAATCTGCTTTTATCGGTTTCTGATTAAGTGAAATGGCCCAATGAGTCCTCTGCGCATTCTGAGTAAATTGCAGGGGCACCCGATGGTAGCTGCCCAATGCCTGCAAACCCGTTTGCAACAGCTTCCATTCGTCTTGTTGGCTAGCCTCGTATTGTGCGAAAATGATAAGCGTATCAGATTGCTGTATCGGAACCGGATAGGACGTTTTGCCATTGGTAACCGTTACCGACTGTGGTTGCCATTGCAGCGAGGAAGCATTCGTTTTGGCTGATTTCCAGGCGGTTTCTGTTCGTTCACTGCCCGACTGGAACCAGAGCAGCTCCGGTTCTTTATCATTGGCTACTACTTGCAGCAAACGAGTTGTGTCGCGTTTCCAATCGGTCAGTTCCCACGATATTGCGGAAGCCAACGCAGGTTGCTTTCCTGCAAAATAATCGGCCCGATTGGGCGCAATGAAATGGATGCTATCGGCAGGAAATTGACGGGCGGCATCAGCTACCAGCGACCAAATGGGAGCATATGCAGTTGGGACATTTTCTGTAACTACCGGAAAATTGGGTGTCAACCACCGCACTTGCACCGAATCGCTTTTCCAGCCATTGGCCAGTTGTCTGAATTGAATGGTATCGCCAGCCTGCGGATGAATCAGGATCAGGATACTTAGTTTTTTGGCACGTTCCGGTTTTGCCGCATCCCAATAGAGTTGCACCAATAGCAACACCACCAAAATCACCAGCAACAGGCGAATTACCAACAGCGGCCACTGCTGAATGCGGCGAAAATTAGCTTGGGCGGGCTGCACTTCTTTCAGCCAACGCAACGTTCCCAACTGCTTCACTTTGGAAGAACGCCGGTTGTAAAGATGAATGACAATCGGCAAAAGCAAAGCTCCCGCTGCCCACCAATAACCCGGATGTATGACTTGCCACATTGTGGTAGAGACGAGGTTTTTACTTTTTAAACGATACTATTTTTCATTTGGAATCTGATAATCAACGAATCGAGTGTTACCCTCTTAAAAACTCCCGTAAGACAGTAACGGGCGACTCAGGGAGTTGACACAAATGATAACGGGCTCCCCACTTTAAAATCTGATTCCGCGATTCCTGTACAAATTCTTCGGCTTTCTTTTGGTATTCGGCACGCACCTGCCGGGTATCCGTCTCAATTTGCTGGCCGGTTTCAGCATCCTGAAAAGTCGTAATGCCGCCAAAATCCAGCGTGAGTTCCTGTTTTCCCATCAGGTGAAAAACCACCACTTCGTTGCGAGCCGGCAACAGGTTTCGGATAAACGCGCCTAATTCTTCGGTTTGCTCATACAGGTCGGTAATGAGAATGAACTTGTGCTGAAAACCCGATTGTTGCAAAGGTAAATGAATGGACGCAGGCCACTTGCCCGACGCGGGCGTTTCGAATAAGAGTTGCATACGGGCATTTTCCATTCCGGCGCGGGGTGGCAAGTGATACAGATGCTGGTCATTGATCAGGGCCAATCCATCCGAGTCGCCTTGCTGCTTTGCCAAAAAGGCGATAGCTGCCCACAACACCTTGGCATACTGCCACTTACTGATTCCGGATTCTTGGTAGGTCATGCTGGCACTGGCATCGAGCAACCCATACCACCGCGTACGACTTTCCAGTTCCGATTCTTTGAGGAACAACCGATCGGTGCGGGCATAAATTTTCCAGTCGATGCGACGCAAATCATCGCCCGGCATATAGGTTCGGTATTGACTAAAATCGGTTCCCTGGCCGAGGCGCAAGGCCGCATGAGCACCCGAGATGGCTTCGTGAGCCACTTTGCGGGCCAGCCATTCCAGTCCTTTCAGGCTGTGCAGCTCATCGGGTGTAAACCAATCTGCTTTGGACCTTCCGCTGGTAGCATTCTTTTTTTCTTTGGCACTACTCATCAGGTTATGTGTTCTTTTCCAACTACGTCTGGAATAGTATGTTTTTAAAATGAAAAACCTACCCCTTTACAGGCTTCACCTTTGCTAGCAATGCCTCAATGACCTGATCGGCGGAAATGCCATCGGCTTCGGCTTTGAAATTGAGCAAAATGCGGTGGCGCAAAATGGGTTTGGCCAAAGCGGTAATGTCTTCGGGAGTGACGGCATAGCGTCCTTTCATCAAAGCACGGGCTTTGGCACATACCACCAGGGCTTGTCCGGCACGGGTCCCGGCACCCCATTGTACCCATTGTTTTATCTCTTCCGGACTAGTGTCACCGGGTCGGGTTGCCCGAATCAGTCGGTTAATCCAGTCGAGCAGGTCATCGTGAATGGCAACCTCGCGAGTCCATTTCTGCAAATCCAACACTTCTTGTCGAGTCAAAACCGCCGTCAGCGTTGCCTGGCGACTGCCGGTGGTTTGACGCAATACTTCCATTTCGTCGGCCGCTTCCGGATACTCCATGCGAATGTACAGCAAGAAACGGTCGAGCTGAGCTTCGGGCAATGGAAACGTACCGGCCTGCTCCAGTGGGTTTTGGGTAGCAAGAATAAAATACGGAGCCTGCATTTTGTAGGTTTCACCGGCGTAAGTCACCGATTTTTCCTGCATGGCTTCCAGCAATGCCGCCTGGGTTTTGGGAGGTGTCCGGTTAATTTCGTCGGCCAGTACGATATTGGAAAACAGTGGGCCTGGGATAAACTTGAAATGTCGTTTGCCGGCATCATCTTCCTCCAAAATAGACGTGCCCACGATATCGGAAGGCATCAAATCGGGGGTGAACTGAATGCGCCGATAGTCAAGATGCAGCGCATCGGCTACCGAACGAACCAGCAAGGTTTTTCCCAGTCCCGGAACGCCTTCCAGCAAGGCATGCCCGCCAGCCAGCAGGGCAATGAGCAACTGCTCTACGGTTTCATCTTGCCCGATAACGGCTTTGGCAATTTCTTTCTTCAGTAACGAAAGCTTTTGTTGCAGTTCTTGTACGTCAGTTGTCGATGTCATTTTGTATGGTTAAGGGCCTCCCCCAGCCCCTCCCGTGGAGGGGAGTTTTTATTGGTAGTGTAAAATAGTATGTTTTCAAAAGGCAAAACCCCATCGAAGTGATTGCAAGTCCCCTCCACGGGAGGGGATTTAGGGGAAGCCCCTCACCTCGTCAAAGCATGCACGATGATATTGACGCCAAAACGCGTATTGTCTTTCGCTAGAAAACGCTTGTTTCGGTAATCATAATCCCACTCGCAGCCGTAGTCTTTGTTGCTGTACAATACACCGATTCGCCCTTTGATTTCGATGGCTTTCAGGTAGTCGTGCACCAAATCGTCGCCCCAGCCGTTGAGTTCCACACTGGTAGCCGGTGGACCGTCTTCAAAATGGAAAAAGCTGGAATACAACGGGTGATTGTTCGGCAATTTCTTCAGCGCATTGGCTCCGAATAATTCTTCCATCTGGCGTTCAAACGATTTGGCAAACAACCCGTCAATGTCATGGTTGCAGTCATCGACAAACACAAATCCGCCCCGCTGCACATAGGCTTTGAAATTTTCCTTTTCCTGCTTGGTGAACTCCACCAGCTTGTGACCGCTCAGGTAGCAAAACGGCGATGAGAAAATAGCCTTTTCTGACAATGCCACTACTTTTTCCTCGGTTTCTACGGGAATGGTCGTATACTCAATCAGCGAATTGAGCAAATTGGACGGCATCCGCTGGTCGGTATTCCAGTCGCCCGAAGTGTATTGCAAACGCGTAAAGAAAAAGAGGCCGGCCTCCCCCCAACCCCCTCCCGTGGAGGGGGAGTTTTGATTCGTATTGTTCAAAATAGTATCTTCAAAAAACATAAAACCTCACCTATTTGATTCTATCATAGATAAAAACTCCCCTCCTTTGGAGGGGTTGGGGGAGGCTTTTATACCGCGTCAGATAAGCTGGTAAAGGTAAAGTCGCGAATCTTCATCGGTGGAATCAGATTGCCGTTTACCCGCTGCGGCTTGCCCAATGCTTCCAGGTTGTTGAGCATAATGACCGGACTTTCATTGAAGCGGAAATTCTTTACCGGATATTTGATCTGTCCGTTTTCGATGTAGAACGTACCGTCACGTGTAAGACCAGTGTACAACAATGTTTGCGGGTCAACAAAGCGGATGTACCAGAAACGAGTCACCAGAATTCCCTTTTCAGTGCCTTTGATCAGATCTTCCAGGCTGTTGGTGCCACCTTCCATGATGATGTTAGACGGAAATGCCACCGGTTCGGTCCCTTTTTTCTGCGCCCAGAAACGGTCATAAGCCATGTTTTTTACCACGCCTTTCTGAATCCATTCGGTGCGTTTGCGGGCCAACCCATCGCCAGACCAGGCAGCAGTAGGCACTTCGGCATTCAACGGATCGGAGTAAATGGTTACCCGTTCGTCCAGCAATTTTTCATTTACTTTATTGCCTCCTCCTTTTTTCGACAAAAAGCTGCGGCCTTCGTCGGCATTGCGGGCATTGAAACTCCGCATCATGTTTTCGATCAGGTCAACGGCTGCCGCAGGCTCCAGGATTACAGTGTACTTGCCCGGCTCAATGGCTTTGGCAGTGCGCGAACTGATCGCTTTCTGAATGGCAACATTCGAAGCCTGCGCCGAATCTAGTTTGGAGGCGTCGTTAAAGTCACGCGTTACCCATCCCGAACCCAACCCGTCGTTGGTACGCATGGTAACGGTAAAATTCAAATCGCTTTGGGTGTGGTAGCCCAATAGCCCTTTGGAGTTCATCATGGAAGAAAAACCCGACGAATGCTCCAAGAATCCGGCCGCAGTCACGTCTTTCTGCGAAGCGGGAATGATGCTGTCTTCAGCAACTTTGGCACGAAATTCAGGATCAATTTTGGCTGTACTATCAAAATACGCTTTGGATTCGGCGTAGGTCTGCGGACCCAATATTCCCATGTATTCGGGGTTTTCGGGAGCCAGTTTGGCCAGTTCTTCGGCCCGTTTCACCACTTTTGCCAGCGACGCCTCATCAAATTCGTTGATGCTGGCCGTACCGCTGCGCTTCCCGAACGACGATTGTACGGTCAGGGTCATGTTGTTTTCTTCGCCGCTGGTTGATACTGTATTGCGGGCATAGCGAATGTTGCCTCCGTGGCTGCCGTTCAGGTTTACGGTACATTCGTCGGCTTTGGAAAAGCTCAGTACTTTGCTCAGAAGCTTCTGCGCTTCTTCTTTGGATAATATATTCATGAAAAAGGAAGATTTAAATGGTTGATTAGCAAAGGACATACGATAAGGAACCCCTATCCCCAGCCCTTCCCCCACTAGGGGAAGGGAGTAAGATTTGCGAATCAGAAAGTCCCTCCCTAGTGGGGAGGGATTTAGGGTGGGGTTCTGCGTCTTTATATCTTACGAGCCGTGTTAATGACGTTTACGCCATCAAAACGAGCCGTAGAACTGCCATGCGATACGGCACTGATTTGCGAAGGCTGCCCTTTTCCATCGAAGAAGGAGCCAAACAACCGGTAATCGCTTTCGTCGCATACTTTTTTGCACGAATTCCAGAATTCCTGGGTGTTCGATTGATACGCCACATCGTTGAGCATGCCTACAATCTTTCCAGCTTTGATTTCGTAAAATAATTGTCCACCGAACTGGAAGTTGTACCGCTGCTGGTCAATCGAGAACGAACCCCGACCGGCAATGTAAATTCCCTTCTCTACGTCTTTGATCAGATCGTTTACAGAACATTTCTCTTTTCCAGGAGCCAGCGACACGTTAGGCATGCGTTGGAACTGAACCGAAGACCAGCTATCGGCGTAGCAGCAACCTTGCGATTCGGTTTCACCCAGCACATGTACTTGGTCACGGATGGCTTCGTAATTCACCAATACGCCGTCTTTTATCAAATCCCAGCGTTTGGTTTTGACGCCTTCGTCGTCATAACCCACAGCGCCTAGAGAGCCAGGTTGCTGCTTGTCGGCAAATATGTTTACGGCTGGGCTACCATAATTGAATTTTTTGGTTTTCCATTTGTCCAGAGTCGCAAAGGAAGTTCCGGCGTAATTGGCTTCGTAGCCCAATACCCGGTCAAGTTCGAGTGGGTGGCCCACCGATTCGTGAATGGTCAAGCCCAGGTGATTGGGTTCCAAGATTAGGGTATATTTACCCGGCTCCACGGATTTGGCCGAGATTTTCTCCTTGGCATGTTTGGCGGCGGCGATGGAATCTTCCAATAAATCGTACGAGTTCTTATATAGAGAAAGTCCGGTTCCAGTGGGACCGGCAATTTTTCCGGCGCCTTTACCCATCAAATACTCGTATCCCATGCCCATAGGAGCACTCAATGCATCGCGGGTTTTGAAGGTACCTGTTTTGGCATCGGTAGCCGTTACAGTAAAGTTAGGCCAGATGCGGTGAATATCCTGGTCGATGTAGGAACCATCGGTAGAGGCGAAGTATTTTTGCTCGTTAATAAAGAATAGAGCGGAGTTCACAAAGTTGGCGCCGTTTTTCAGAGCGGCCGCATTGGCACTCAACATCAGGTCTACTTTCTCGGAAATGGGTACTTCAAAAGCGTTTTTCTGAATGGGGGTTTTCCAACTTACTTCTCCGAAGCCTTTTTGAGGAGCCAACTGCACGGGTTCTTTCTGCAAGCGGGAATTTGCTTTGGCAATGGCCGACGCCTGTTGGGTGGCTTTGGCAACGCCGGCAGTGGTTACGTCTGATGTTGAGGCAAATCCCCAGGTGCCGTTTATCAGCACGCGAATGCCTACGCCGAACGACTCACTGTTGACGATGTTCTGGACTTTGTCTTCACGGGTGGTAATGAACTGGTTGAGGTAACGCCCAATACGCACATCTGCGTAACTGGCTCCGTTGGTTTTGGCGGTGTTTAGGGCTACATCAGCCAGTTGTTTTTTCTGGGCCACATCCATGGGTGCATCCAGAAAAACCTGCGGATCGACCGAATGACCAAAGATAGGAATAGGCATTACCAGCCCGCCTAGTCCTAGTCCGGCTACCTGAATAAAATCTCTTCTTTTCACTATTGATTGGTTTAGGTTGATGAGGTATATCTATGAACTTAAACCGTAGTATAGGAAAAAAATGGTACAAATGCCAGATTGACACATTCGCAATTGTACTTTGTTGTGATAATCGGATGATAAATGGGATGAGTGGCGGACTAAAACTTTTGCACTTTTCAATGAATCAACTCTTTCGCAGAAAAGTACAATATTTGCATGGGCAGGTTTTTGCTTTCAAAAAGATACTATTTTGTCAGTGCAGGTACGGCTGGCTTGCATACCAATAGTCGCAAAGCAAGAATCCAGGCGCTGCTGTAAAACAACAGACGCACCCAGTTCAGGCTGGTCCATAAAGTGACAACGCGTACGGTTTCTTCCGCCGATAATCCCAGTTTTTTGCTATCCATGATGATTCCGGTGGTAGGGGCAAAATAAAACAATGTGGTAAGAAAGCAAATCACTACAATGAAGGAAATAGCCAGAAAACTCATCTGCTGGCGTTTGATAGTCATAAAAGAACGAACCAAAAACGCAATGGCAAGCAATAAAATAAACGGCGAGGTGTATTTCCAGAAGCGAAAGCCCGGATTGATGGCAAATTCGGGATACTGGCTGCGTAACTCGCTGAACTTCCACACCGATTCGGGCGGCGAGTGAAGAATCAAGGGCTGAATGACGCGAATCTCGTATAAGCCGGCTCCCACTTCAATGCCACACAGGATGACAAATGCCCACAGGATAAAGTGTTCGAATGTAGTGCTTTGTTTCATTGCCTTTATCTAGTAACTCAAGTTGCGTGTTATGTGATACTTTTCCAATACTTTCACATTTCTCTTCCCAACCACCCGTTACTTTTTTGCTTGTCCAAAAAAGTAACCAAAAAAAGACACTTTGCTTAATGCTGCCCTGCTCAAGGCCATCCCGCCCCTCGCTAAGCAAAGAGAACCCTACGCACTTTTACTGGCTGTTGCTGCGCAATTCGCCTTGGAAAATATTTCGTACAACGTGAATTTGTAGAATTTAGCCTATTAGATACCAACCACACTTTGCAGGTTACAGGACAGGTTCAAAGTGCTTAAAATTATGAGTAGGTGAAGTTCTTAGCAATGAACCCCACCCTAAATCTCTCCCCGTTAGGGAGGGACTTTCTGATTCGCGAGTCTAACTCTCTTCCCCTAGCGGGGGAAGGGTTGGGGATGGGGGTTCTTTAGGGGAGGCCAAATAGTATCTTTCCAAAAGCGAAAACCCCCTCTTTTGAAAATGACCACCGTAACATTCCGTTAATCTATTTTAGTCTACCATTTTTCCTAAAATCTGGCCGTTCAAAAAAAAGCCATTCAGATTTAGGCCTTCCTGTATAAATTGATTGCCTGAATTCCTATCTTGAGATAGAAAAATCAACACCTGTTTTCTATTTTCTAAACTGTTACACCTAAACTCACTAAAAACCAAGGAGGACTTTACTTTGAATCGAAGAGATTTTATTCAACTTGCCGGAATGGGCGCAGGCGCATTCATGCTGCCTAACATTCCGGGGATGGGACGCACGGTATCACCCGAAGCATTTCTGGAATCGCCAATGGATGTGGCCATTAAGAAACGCCTGGCCGACGCTGCGTTGAACGCCGCCAAATCGAAAGGCGCCTCGTATGCCGATATCCGCATTGGCCGTTACCTGAACCAATTTGTTACCACTCGCGAAGACAAGGTGCAAAACATTGTCAACACCGAATCGTATGGTGTGGGTGTGCGGGTAATTGCCGATGGCTGCTGGGGATTTGCCGCGGTAGTTGATGCCAAAAGCGAAGCCGAAACCGCAAAAGCAGCCGAACAAGCCGTTGCCATTGCCAAAGCCAATGCCCGACTGTTGAAAGAACCCGTACAGTTAGCACCGCAAAAAGGCTTCGGAGAAGTAAGTTGGAAAGCGCCTATTCAGAAAAACGCCTTCGAAGTGCCCATCAAAGAAAAGGTGGATTTGCTGCTTCACGTAAATGCCGAAGGCATGAAAAACGGCGCGAATTACGTCAATTCGGTGTTGTTTTTAGTAAACGAACAGAAATACTTCGCCTCTACCGATGGCTCCTACATCGACCAGGATATTCACCGCATCTGGCCGGTATTCAACGTTACGACCATCGATCCGAAATCGGGCAAATTTGAAACACGTCAGTCATTGAGTGCTCCCATGGGCATGGGATACGAATACCTCCAAACCAACCCCAAAGACAAGGTCACCGGTATTACCACTCGTTATAATAAAGGCTATGACATGGTGGAAGACATCATTGCAGCAGCCAAGCAAGCCAAAGCCAAACTGACAGCCAAGTCGGTAGAAGCCGGAAAATACGATCTGATCCTCGACCCGTCGCACTTGTGGCTTACCATCCACGAATCGGTAGGCCACCCGCTCGAACTGGACCGTGTATTGGGTTACGAAGCCAACTTTGCCGGAACTTCCTTCGCTACATTGGATAAGTGGCAGAGCAAGAATTTCAAATACGGTAGTCCGCAAGTGAATCTGGTGGCGGATAAGTTGCAACCCGGTTCGTTGGGGGCTGTCGGGTATGACGACGAAGGCGTGAAAACCAAACGCTGGGATTTAGTGAAAGATGGTATCTTGGTCAACTACCAGGCCATTCGCGATCAGGTAAAAATCATCGGCGAAAATGAATCACACGGCTGCTGCTATGCTGACTCCTGGTCTTCGGTCCAGTTTCAGCGTATGCCTAACGTGTCTTTATCCCCTGGCAAAGCTCCACTTTCGGTTGCCGATATGATAAAAGACGTGAAAAAAGGAATTTACATTATCGGTGATGGTTCGTTTTCAATTGATCAGCAACGGTACAATTTCCAGTTTGGCGGACAGCTTTTCTACGAAATCAAAGATGGCAAGATTGTGGGCATGCTGAAAGACGTAGCCTACCAGTCGAACACCCAGGAATTCTGGAACTCGTGCGTGAAAGTGTGTGACGAGAAAGATTACCGACTCGGCGGTTCCTTCTTTGATGGCAAAGGACAACCGTCACAATCCAGTGCGGTGTCGCATGGCAGTTCTACGGCTCGTTTCAATGGTGTAAACGTCATTAATACAGCTCGTAAGATCTAGGCCTCCCCTAAATCCCCTCCCGTGGAGGGGACTTACAATCACTTTAATGGAGGTTTTGCCTTTTTGAAACATACTATTTTGAAATACGCCTATACAACTCCTCTCCACGTGAGGGGATTTAGGAAGGCCAACTTATTCACTTAAATTCTCGAAACACATGCCAGTCATATTATCTGAATCAGAGGCGCGGGAACTGCTCAAAAAAGTGCTGAGCTATTCCAAAGCTGATGAATGTGAAGTCAATATCTTGGGCGAAGAACGCGGGAACATTCGGTATGCCCGCAATGCCGTCTCGACAAGCGGTTCGCTGATTAACAAAAACTTAGTGGTACAATCGGCTTTTGGCAAGAAAGTAGGCGTTGCCACCATTGACGAATTTGACGATGCCTCACTCGAAAAAGTAGTGCGCCGGTCAGAGGAGTTAGCCAAACTCGCTCCCGAAAATCCAGAGTACATGGGTGTGCTGGAACCGCAACAGTATTTGAAAAGCAACGGGTATTTTGACTCAACTGCCAGTGTGACACCCGATACGCGTGCCGAAGCAGTTGCTAAAAGCCTTCAATTATCGCGCGATAAAAACCTGGTTGCGGCCGGCTTCATGGAAGACCGCAAAGGCTATTCGGCCATGATGAACTCCAAAGGGCTGTTTGCCTACTATCCCAGTACCAATGTCAACTTCTCATTGACAATCCGTACGCAGGATGGTATGGGTTCCGGATACATTGCTCGCGGTTACAGCGATTTCAAAAGCCTGGATACGGTGGCAGCTACCAACATAGCCATTCAGAAATCTACCGGCTCGGTAGGTGCCAAAGCCATAGAACCCGGCAAATACACCGTGATTCTGGAACCTACAGCGGCGGCAGTATTGCTCGAAAACCTGTATTTTGACCTGGATGCCCGTAGCGCCGACGAAGGCCGATCCTCAATGAGCAAACCGGGTGGCAAAACCAAACTGAACGAAAAAATCGTAGACAATCGGGTCTCCATTTATTCAGACCCGACGTACGCTGAGTTACCATCCTCACCTTGGGCAGGCGACGGACAAGCTCAGGAAAAAATGACCTGGATTGACAAAGGCGTAGTGAAAAACCTAATGTATTCCCGCTATTGGGCCAAGCAAAAAGGCGTGAAAGCGATTCCGCAACCTACCAACGTGATTATGGAAGGTGGTACGGCTAGTCTGGAAGAGCTGATCAAAGGTACCGAGAAAGGCATTCTGGTAACGAAGCTGTGGTACATCCGGTCGGTGGATCCACAGACGTTGCTGCTGACAGGTTTGACGCGCGATGGTACGTTCTACATCGAAAACGGACAGATCAAATATCCGATCAAAAACTTCCGCTTTAATGAAAGCCCGATTATCATGCTGAATAACCTGGAAGCGTTGGGCAAGCCCGAACGGGTGGTCAGTACCGAATCGGACATCAACTACATGGTGCCGCCGATGAAGATTCGCGATTTTACGTTCACCAGTCTTTCCGACGCTATTTAATTCTTGCATTTCAGCCCCCTCTACTTGGAGGGGGTTTTTAATTGCACTGGAAAATAGTATCTTTTGTGAGGCAAAAACCCGGCAACCTCACTTTTTCATGCAAAACCACCAATCTAAGTATTTCTGGCTGACCGTTTTCCTGGTTTCACAGTTAACCCATGCTCAAAGCAAAACAGATGCGCTGCTGAAAAAACTGTTATCAGCCTCACCCAATAGTATTGTGCAGCAGGTGGTTCAACATCCGGAAGAATATCGGTTGCAGATCATTTACACGCAAATCAACCGAGACAAGCAAAACAAGCCGTCGTTCCGCCACTATTATTTTCATTTCGATAGCACGCTTTATTTCAATCCGGCATCGACGGTAAAACTGCCACTTGCACTGCTTGCCCTGGAAAAGCTGAATACCGAACATTATATTCAAGCCGGTGTAACGAAAACCACGCCGATGCAGATTGACAGCAGCCATGCGGGACAAACCCGCGAATGGACCGATAGCACATCGGAAAATTACTATCCGTCGGTGGCGCATTTTATCGGGAAGATGTTTCTGGTCAGCGACAACGACGCCTATAACCGGCTGTATGAGTTTGTCGGGCAGCAAACCATTAACCGGAAGTTGCATGAGAAAGGCTACCGGGGTGCACGCATTACGCATCGGTTTGTGCGACTCACGCCCGATGAAAACCGCCATACCAATGCCATTCGCTTTCTGGGCTCAGATGGCAAACTGCTCTATCAGCAACCACCTGCCTACAATACCGATGCATTTGATTTTAGGAGAAAGATTTTGATTGGAAAGGGCTATCTGAACAGTCGGGACAGTTTGATTCGTGAGCCGTTTGACTTTACAACGCGCAACAATCTGTCGCTTAGCAATTTACAGCAGATTTTGCAATCGGCTTTATTTCCGGAATCCGTACCAACAAACCAAAGGTTTCAGCTTACCGCCGCCGATTACGCTTTTTTGCATCAGTATTTGTCGCAGTTTCCTGGCGAAACCAATTATCCCAAATACGACTCTACGCAATATCACGACAGCTACGCAAAGTTTTTCTTCAACGATAGTTTGCATCGGGCGTTGCCACCACACGTTCGGGTATTCAACAAGGTAGGCTGGGCGTATGGATTTATGACGGATGCGTCGTACGTGGCTGATTTTGAAAATAAGGTGGAATACATGCTGTCGGCTACGATTTACGTCAACCGTGATGACATCTTGAACGACAACGCCTACGAATACGACAGCGTGGCGCATCCGTTTTTATACCAGTTGGGACAGCTTATTTATGACTACGAACGAAAACGCAAACGACGCTACAAACCCGATTTGAGGAAATTTAAGGTTACGTATGAAAAACGCTTAAATGATGGTCGTCCGGTTATTAAAGATGTAGATAACTGATTATAAGAGCCAGTTTGAAAAATAGTAGCTTTTCAAGTATTAAAACCCCACTAGTTCACGCGGTGCTTCTTATTGCTACGCACACTGTCCAGCGTCCAGTCAAAACGTCTTTCGAAGGCGTGTTGCCGTACCGAGCAATTGGTTTTGGTACACAGGTAACACGAAAAATCCTCGCACGGATCTACATGCACAAACATCTCCACACTTTCGCCGAAGTTGTCTCTGATCAGGTTTTCCAGCGACTTCACTTCGTCGTGCGACTCGCGTAAGTTCAGGTACCAGGGCAGCGTCAGGTGGCAGTCGAGATGCAGCGTGCCGCCGTACTTGATTATGCGCAGGTTGTGCAGATCCACCCAGTTGGGTCGGCGCGACTGCTGCAATAGCGCCACTACCTTTTCCAGCAGTTCTTCGTCGGCTTCGTCCATAATGCCCGCCAGCGAACCACGAATGATGTTGTAACCCGTGTACAAAATCACGAAGGCAAACACCAGCGCCACCACACTGTCGAGCCAGGGAAGGTTAGTAAAATACAGCAAAACCAAGCCAATGACAATGCCTACGGTTGAATACGTATCGGACTGCAAATGTTTTCCACTGGCAATCAAAGCCAGCGAATTGTTTTTCTTGCCCCGCTGCACAGCCATGTACCCAATGCCATAGTTGACAAGGGCCGTAATGCTCACCAGAATAATCCCATAATCGAGCTGCCCAATGGCATGGGGTTCCCGCAGGTTCTGAATGGCTTCGTAAATGATGATCAGTCCGGCTACGGAAATCAAGGTTCCTTCAATGGCGGCCGATACAAACTCTACTTTCCCATGTCCGTAGGGATGGTTTTCGTCGCGGGGCTGGGCCGAAAGATACAAGCTGTACAAACCCACAAAGCCGCTCAACACATTGATGGTACTTTCCAGCGCATCGGTTAGTATCGCCACAGAATTGGTTAAGTACCAGGCAATTACCTTCACAACAAAAAGGCTTATCCCTACTACGGCAATGACTTTCTGGAAATTCAGGTTTTCTTGGTGGGGAGATTTCATACAAAACAAATTTGCGGCAAGGTATAAAACAAAACAGCAGGTATGCAGTAAAAATTCCGGTCAGGTATTTTACTGCATACCTGCTGTTCTAGGAGAGGCAGGTTTTTGCTTTTTTGGAGATACTATTTCAATGTGAATAGCGGGTTTTTAAAACTTTATCATTGTTCTATTTGTGTCACCTGTTCCTTTTTGCTTGTCCAAAAAGGAACCAAAAAGGACTCTTTCTTTGAATGCTTCCGCCCGCAAAAACCAGCCCGCCCCTCGCCAAAGAAAGAGGCTTTCGCTCTTTTTCACTTGCTGGTGCTGCGCACTTTGCCTTAGTTGATACACTATGCAACTTGAATTGATTAATCGGGCAATACCTTGATCATGATGTCCTTGTACATCACTTTGCTTTTAGGATCATGACCTTGCAAGGCTATGGTACCATGGCTCAGGTGATGCGCCGCATTGCCACCCGTACGGTCGCTGATGTCATCGGGCTCGGTGTACTCGTTAATCACTTTGTCATTGATCTTGACAGTCACCTTTTTGCCTTGCACAATGATGTGTTCGGTGTACCATTCGTTGTCTTTCACAAATACTTCTTTCACATCCTGAAATGAGTACACGCTGCCCGTTTTTCGCCAGTCGGTATGCGATTGGTTTACCTGAATTTCGTATCCCTGAGCGGGCCAGCCATCTTGCTGATAAGCTGTGTGAATGAATATTCCCGAGTTGGAGCCGGGCATCGTCATGACTTTGGCCTTGAATTCGAAGTTTTTGAAATCGTGGTTGCCTACCGCCCCTTCGTAAAACAAATGAGCCCGTGGGCCAAATACCACAATGGCACCGTCTTGTACGCTGAAGGTTGCCGGATTTTCGGCGGCTTTCCAGCCGGTGAGAGTCTTGCCATCAAACAATTTCGTCCATTCTTTCTTAACGTTTGAGGAAGGCCGGAAAGCAAAAAAAACAGCCGCTGCCACAACACAAAGCAACAAGCTGATGGATTTATAGGAAGTCATAGGTGAAAATGATTTTGGGTGAATATCTGCGTGTCAAGTTACACACTCTTGCGAATTGATTAGCCATAGACGGCCATATATTTCCACAACGGAGCTGCCATTAACGCCTGCAAAATCTCATTCCGGTTCAGCAGCTCCTTCACTTCGTCAACAGACAGCAAGTGTACCGAAATCTCTTCCGTATGTTCCAATTCCGGATTTTGCTGCCACTCCACATCGGTTGCCAGAAAGCAATGCGTAAAATTGGTCTGAATGCTCGGATTGGGACAAACCACCATCCACTCTTGCCAGGTGCCGCCGCCGTAGCCGGTTTCTTCCAGCAATTCGCGTTTGGCTCCGTCCATGGGCGTTGCATCGGTGGGGTCGCATACACCGGCGCACAATTCATAGCTTACCCGTGCAATGCCGTGCCGGTACTGCCTCACCATAAGCAGTTGTTTTTCTTTGGTAACGGCAATGACATTGACCCAATCGGGAAATTCGGAAACGTAATACGAACCTATCTGACTTCCATTGGGCATTTCGACGCGTTCTTTGCGAACAGTAAACCAGGGCTCTTGCGCAATGTATTCGGAAGAGATAATCTTCCAGGGTTGGGGTTCTTGGTTGCTCATTTTTAGCTAGGACAATCAGACAGTTATTTTTCTTTTATTCTATGAGTATCAGGAAATAAACGCGGCTTTTGGCTCGGGTAAAATGTAATAATTAGGCAGATTAGCGTTTGCACACACTGGTAAAAATACGTCAATTGCAATGATTTATTTCCCACCCAAACTACACTCAAAATAACACAAAACATGAAAAACTTAGTTTTACTACTGGTAGTAGTTTTCGCTCTGAGCAGCTGTGCCAAGCCTTCCTATTCTTTGTTACACAATGCCCCCACTAGTCAAAATCACCATCCAAACCAGCAAAGTTATTCTGACACAATTGTAAGCCAGGTAGCGGCGGCACAGGTAACAGAGGCAACCCCGCTACAGCCTGCCGAACTGGATGAAGCGGTAGAAGCTTCTGCGGATAGCGACAAAAAAATAATCGCAACGCCACCACCAGCGTATAAACAGCCTTCTGAGTTAAAAATTACCCCAAAGCAGATTGTAAAACAACTGACAAAGAACACTGCAAAGTTTGACAAAAAAAACAATACGCACGCAAAAGATGACAGAAAAACCAACACTGCAGCTTTATTGAGTTTCATTTTTGGACTGGTTGGTCTTTTTATCGGCGGTATTCCCTTCGGTGTAGCGGCTGCCATTCTGGGCATCATAGGCTTAGTCAAGATAGGCAAATATCCGGAACGCTTTAAAGGCAAGGGCTTTGCCATTGTCGGTTTGATCTTAGGTATAATTGACTTCCTGCTGGTAGTAGCATTCTTGAGTGCGATGTAAGATATTAACGCAAATAAAAAGCCGCATGTGTTGACATGCGGCTTTTTATTTTTATAGGCTCTTCCGTTTTACGTCAAGTCAGCTTTAAATGCGTCTTCTCAAAAGAACTAAAAAGCCATGGCAAATCTGTTCTACTTGTCGGCAGGCACCGGAAGCACTTTGCTGTTTTTAAACGTAGACAAAATCACCATGGACTGGGTGCTGTCTACTTCTTCAATTTCATTTATTTTTTCCAGCATCAGTTTCTGGTACGAAGGAATATCTCTGGTAATTACTTTCAGCAGAAAGTCGCCACTTCCGGTAATGTGATGGCATTCAATGATTTCGTCAATATCGCTGATTTTGCGTACAAAGGCATCAATATACGATTTGCGGTGCCCTACCAGGGTTACCTGCACAAACGTAGTAACACCCAACCCGATTTTTTCAGTATCCAACTGGGCATGGTAACTGCGGATAAGACCGGCGGTTTCCAGTTTTTTTACACGTTCCAGTGTAGGAGCAGGCGAAAGTCCGACTTCTTTGGATAGCTGGGCGTTGGTAATTTTAGCATTGGCCTGTAGAATTTCAAGGATTTTACGGTCAATCTGGTCAAGTTTGAAAGCCATGTCAGGAAAAAATAAAATTTTGTATATGAATGTAAATATATGATTTTTTAGGGATAAAATGCGAATTTAATAACTTTTTACTTTATTTGCCTGCAAAATTAGCATATTTTATTCTAACTATTATTCTCTAACGCAAAAATAAATAATGTAGTATCTCCTAATTTTGATTCCAGATCCAATCGCTTTGCTTTACAAAAAATAGTAGACTTTCGATTGGCAAAACCCACCCGCTTGAGTAACAGAGAATTTCGCAAAAAAACGACAAAGGAAACCTTTGAACCCAAAAGAAGCGTTAACTTCGCAACAAATAGAATTGTATGGAAAACGTAATTCGCATCGGAACCCGCGGCAGTGCACTGGCCTTGTGGCAAGCCCATCACGTAGCTGATTTGCTGCAAAAAGGTGGATTATCTACTGAAATCATTACCATTGAGACTCAGGGAGATAAGATTCTGGACCGGTCATTGTCCAAAATTGGCAGCAAAGGTGTTTTTACCGCCGAGCTGGAAGAAGCCTTATACAACCACCGCATCGATATAGCCGTACACAGCGCCAAAGACTTGCCTTCGGAATTACCGAACGGACTGGAAATAATTGCCTTTACCGAACGTGAACGTGTCAATGATGTGCTGGTCAGTTTTCGCAAAGATATTTCCATCACCGACGGTCAGGAATGGGTCATCGGCACTTCATCGACCAGACGCATTGCCATGATAAGGCATTATTACTCGCATCTGAAAACAGTAGACATGCGGGGCAACCTGCAAACCCGGATGCGGAAATTGCAGGAAGGCCAGTGCGATGCCTTGCTGTTGGCTTATGCGGGAGTGCATCGCATGAACTACGACGAGCACATTGTTGCCTATCTGCCTACAGATGAATTTACACCCGCAGTAGGACAAGGCAGTGTTGCTATTGAATCGGCAGTGAGTCTGGATGCTGGCAAACGTGAAAAAATCCGTGAATTGGTAAACCATATGGATACCGAAAAAGCCTTGCGTACTGAACGGGCATTTTTGAACCGACTACAAGGAGGGTGCAGCATTCCTTCGTTTGGATTGGCAGGTTTTGATGCGTCTTCCGATACTATTACACTTCATGCAGGTATCATAAGCTTGGATGGGACGCGGCTGGTAAAGCAAACGCTGCAACAACATTCGACCAATTCCGAGGCATTGGGCTATCAACTAGCAGAGTTGGTTTTACAAGCAGGCGGAGCCGAAATTTTGCGCGAAATCCGTGAACAACAAGCCGTAAACAAATAGACGGAAGCGATGTCCATTCGCGACTACCATCCATCGGATCGTTCGGATTGCCTGGCGGCCTTTCATACCAATGTGCCTCACTACTTTGCCTTGGCTGAAATAGCGCAATATGAAAACTGGCTGGATAAATTGGAAAACCGCAGGATGACAGTTTCTATTACGTTGTGCTCACAGCAGGTAAACTCATCGGAGCAGGCAGCTTTGGATATGATCCGGATCTCAAACAGGTTGTTCTTGCCTGGGGTTTCATTGCCCAGCCTTACCACAGAAAAGGATTTGGCAAGCAACTGTTTGAATACCGGTTCGAAAAAATAAAAGAGCTTTATCCGAAAATTCCCATTGCTTTGGATACCACTCAATTCAGCTATCCGTTCTTTCAGAAATACGGTTTCGGAATAGAGAAAATTAGTGAGGATGGGTATGCACCCGGCATGGACCGATATGATATGAAACGCAACTAACTTGCTGCTGCCTTATGGATGTAAGCATACAAAAACTGACCGCTACAGATGTGGACAAGCTCAGTGCCTTAATCGATGTATATGAGATTGTTTTTGAAATGAACGATTTCAAAAAACCGGAAAGGGCTTATCTGCAAACGTTGCTCAACGAAAAAACGCTTGTTTTTTTAGTGGCTCTCCAAAACAAAGCAGTCATTGGCGGACTTACCGCCCACCTGCTGCCTTCCACTTATTTTGCTTCGAGCTTGGTTTACATTTTTGATTTGGCGGTACAAACGCAATTTCAACGCAAAGGAATTGGAAGAAAACTACTGAACGCATTGCAGGAATATTGCACAGCTTTGGGCATACCAGAAGTATTTGTACAAGCCGACTTAGAAGATCAACATGCCCTTGAATTTTACCGGGCCACCGGCGGAACTGCCGAGAGTGTCATCCATTTTACATATAACCTGCAAAAGTAGAAATGCTAAAAACCAATAGCGAATACCTAAAAGCTAAATTACTCTCCTTATCGGCTTTCAATCTGGCTGAGCAGGTTTTGCACATAAGCCGCCGCTTCGGGTGAGCCTTCGGCAGGAGCCCACGGTGCAAACTGTTTGTCATTCTGCGGATCGTAGGGGCCGTCTTTCAATTCGTAAAGTACCGAGCCTGATTCTAGCGGAATCAGAGTGTGATAGGTGCGTGGCGTTACTTCCAATCCAAAATTTCCGGTAGCCGGGTTCAATTCAATCCAATCGGTAATCGCACCGGCATCGTCAAAGGAAACAACCAGCATGCGGCCGCGTAACAACAAAAACGCTTCCCGTTTATCCGGATTCTCGTGCTTGTGGGGCCGTACATACGTACCCGGCTCCATGGCATTCAGCATGCGATTCAGCAAATCTTCAGGAGCTTGGTGAAAGTTATGATTCATGCGCTGACGAGGCGCGGTGCGCGCTTTATCAGTCAGTTGATCCAACAAGGATTGGTCTATTCGTATTAGCATAGTTTTCAGAGGAAAGATGCAAGTTAGTAACTTTGTGTGCACAAAAAAACCTCCCTGGTTCAACAGGGAGGTTTTTGCTCTTGGAAAGATACTATTTTACAAGATAATTTTATTTTTTTCCTTTGGTTTTCCCGGTAGTTGCGGCGGCGGGTTTAGGCAAAAAACTATCCGTTTCCACATAGGCATTGAACAAGGCGACTTCACCTTCACGCCCCGGTTTGGCGTTGCCGTGCTCCATTCCCAATATGCCTTTCCAGCCTTTGTCGTAGATGTGTTTGAATATATTCTTGTAGTTCATTTCGCCCGATGTTGGTTCTTTCCGGCCCGGATTGTCACCGATTTGCAGGTAGGCAATCTCGCTCCAAGTGCGGTCCAGATTGGCAATGATGTCGCCTTCGTTGCGCTGCATGTGGTACATGTCAAACAGGATTTTACACGAAGGGCTATTCACTGCCCGGCAAATCATGTACGTTTGGTCGGAAGTACGCAGAAACAAATCCGGGTTGTCACTCAACGGCTCCAGCACCATCACCAATCCGCTGGGTTCCAGAATTTCGGCCCCGGCACGCAAAGCATCAATCACATGGCCGGTTTGTACACCAATAGGTAGATGACGCTCAAAATAGCCAGGCACCACGGTAGCCCATTTGGCATTGCAACGCTTGGCAACTTCCACGGCTGTGCGGCAGGTTTTGAGAAATGTTTCTTTGAATTCCTGCTTGCCGGTTGCCAATGATACCTTCCAGTTATCGCCACCGTCGATGACAAACACGCCCATGGTCATGCCCAGTTTCGCCATGGTTTCGCCTATTTTGGATTGAATGTCAGGATTGCGACCCATCATGCCGTTGTCTTCCAGGGCCGTAAAGCCAAGATCTGACATGACTTTGAGCTGGTCAAACAAATCTTTGCCTGCCATGTTTTCAAACATCCCAAAGTGTGGTGCATAGTTGAGATTGAATTTATTTTTGGCGGGTAGCGGCGTATCATCGGCCAGTGCCTGTTGGGTTATAAAGCCCATACCGGCCACACCAGCAGCGGCCAGGCCTTTTTTAACAAAATCGCGACGTATCATAATAAAACTGTATTGAGAAATAAGTGGAATGGTGTTGTTACAAGTAAAAATAGTATCTTTTCCAGAAGAAAAACCCGCCCAGTCAAAATTAATTCGAGGTAAGCGGATACGCGATATTCTCAGATACTCAGTTCCGAAGCGGCGCCTTCATCGAGTAAAACCCAGGCGTTAGCGTGTTTCTGAACTATACTGGCCGGAAATTGCTCGGTGACCAATCCTTCCAATGCCCGCTGAACAACTGGTGCTTTGCGTTTGCCATTGGCCAGCAACAATACTTCTTTGCTATTCATCAAGTGTTGCAATCCTATGGTAATGCCTTGTGTAAGTGGCGTTTGCCGGGAAAAATATTTCTGCCCCACCTGTACGGTTATCTCATCCAGGTTTACCACATGCGAATATAGGGTAAACGGCGTACCGGGTTCGTTGAGGGCAATGTGGCCGTTCATTCCCACACCTACAATCATCAGGTCGATGCCGCCGTGGGCTTCAATTACGTTGTCAATCTTGCGGCATTCGGCTTGCAGATCAGCGGCTTTGGCATTGAACAGATGGACGTTCTCCGCAGGCGCATTGAGCGGAATAAACAATTCGTGAGCCAACGAATACTGGCAACTTCCTTCGTCCGAAGCGTCCATGCCCACCCACTCGTCGAGCCCGATAAAAACGCACCGGCTGAAATCAACCGAACCTTCACGCTGTTGCTTGACGAGATTGCGGTAAGTACCCACCGGAGTATCACCCGAGCCTACGCACAAAACAGCCCGGGGTTTTTGCTTCACAAAAGATACTATTTTTCCGGCGGCAAACGCCGAAAGCGTTTCGTAATCGCGGTAAGTAAATACTTGCATAGAAAAGAAGTTAGATCAGTGGTAGCAATCTGTGGCCGGTTTGTCTATATTTACCAAAAGCAACAGCTTGATTTGGGAACGGACATGAACAAATCATTTGTTTGCTGTGTTGTGCTTACGTGTTGGTAATCAAAAACGATTTACGTATTTTTACAAACTAACTCAAAATAATCCCATTTTTCACAAGAGAATTTAAATTTTTATTCACTCAAAGTAACTGAAGCGTTTGGTAGAAAAGATAATCACATTGGAAGACGTCTCCCTGATTGATTTTCTGGGAGTTGAAAATGCAAACATCAAAGAAGTAGCGGCAGCATTTCCGAATAGCCGCATCGTTTCCAGAGGCAACGAAATTCGTATCAAGGGTACAACCCCCGAAATCCTTAAAATCAGTGACATACTCAATTCGCTAGTAGAACATTACCATAAATACGGGCATCTGACCCAGGAAAGTATTCAGAACTACATTCATCAGGAAGAGGAGGCGCATCCAACCCGTTTGCCTTTAGACAATGACATTCTGGTATACGGTACCAAAGGCTTGATCATCAAAGCCAAAACAGCCAATCAGAAAAAGCTGGTAGCCTCTGTACTGGAGCATGACCTGGTGTTTGCACTGGGCCCTGCCGGAACGGGCAAAACCTACATTTCGGTAGCGATGGCCGTAAGAGCATTGAAAAACAAGGAGGTTCGCAAGATCATCATTACACGTCCGGCAGTGGAAGCGGGAGAAAATCTGGGATTTTTGCCAGGTGACCTGAAGGAGAAAATCGATCCGTATTTGCGGCCCATTTACGATGCGCTGGACGATATGATTCCCCCCGAAAAGCTGAAGCAATACCTCGAAAGTCGGGTCATTGAAATCGCTCCGTTGGCGTATATGCGTGGGCGTACACTGCACGATGCGTTTATTTTGCTGGACGAAGCCCAGAATACCACGCCCATGCAGATCAAGATGTTTCTGACACGTATGGGCCCCAATTCGAAGGTAATCATCACCGGTGACCAGTCGCAGGTCGATTTGCCTAACCGCCAGAAATCGGGACTCAGTGAAGCCTTGCACATTTTACGCAATGTGAACGGAATTGGCTTTGTGGAACTGGATGCCAAAGATGTGGTGCGCCACCGATTGGTTAAGGCCATTATTGAGGCATATGACAAAGTAGAAAAAGAAGTATAATTTACTTGTATTTTTAGCAGTGGGCGCATACGTTCAATCCTATGCTGCTCACTGCTATAACTTTTGGCTTTTATTTGAATCCGCTTTGTATGAAACCCCTTGGCTGGCTCGTTGTTTTTTGGGGAATAGCCCTCTGTATTCCTGCCTCTGCCCAGGAACCGCTTCGCCGATGTGCCACTGCCTATTATGATTCGCTGCGAAAAGCACAAGACCCTGCTTACCGCAAAAGCCGCGAACACCTCGAACAGTTGATCCAGCAACGCAAACAAGCCGCACGCACGCAAGGCACCACCGACCAGCAAGCTCTGATGCTCACCATTCCGGTGGTGGTTCATGTAGTGCATAACAACTCCAGCGGCACCATTGGCGGCAGCAACAATTCCAATATTTCGGATGCTCAGATCCAATCACAGATTGAGATTCTGAATAATGACTTTCGCCGCAAGCAAGGCACGCCCGGTTACAACAATGATCCGGTTGGTGCGGATGTAGGTATCGACTTTAAACTAGTCGACATTACCCGGCATTACAGTACCAAAGCCAGCTATAGTCCCGGCGATATGGCGGCCCTGGCACAAATTGCCAGCGTGGCTACCGACCGATACCTGAATATCTGGGTAACGATAATGTCTGGCCAATATTTAGGCTATACACAGTTTCCGGATGGTACCGGATTGCCAGGCTTAGACCCTGTCAATGGAGCAGAAAACAGTGACGGCGTTATGATTGACTATCGGTATTTTGGTACGGGCGGCACCGTTGCCAGTAGAGTATACAACGGTGGCAGAACTACCACTCATGAAGTGGGACATTGGCTAGGCTTGTTGCATACCTGGGGCGATACACGTTGCGGGAATGATTACATTGATGATACTCCGCAAATAGAGGATGCCAACGAAACAACGGATGTCAGCTGTACAGATGTATTTTCTACTTGTACTGTAACTCCTGTTCGCAATATGATTGAGAATTACATGGATTACACGCCAGACCGTTGCATGAATATCTTTACCGAAGGACAGAAAGAACGAATCTGGCAAACACTGGAATTGAGCCCACGCCGCAAAAAGATGGTGGAATACAATACAGCACCTCTGCCCGAATCCGAAAATCTGACAGTAACCATCTATCCCAATCCTTTGCAGGGCACAGGCTCTGATGAACTTATCGTGAAAGTGCTGCTAAAAGGCTTACGCGATGTAACCGTTGATGTAATCAATCAAGTAGGCAGTACGGTTATTTCAGAAACATTTTTCCAGACTGCCAGTGATCGGTTACGCATCAAACCTGGTGTGCTGGCCAGAGGGATTTATGCCGTGCGAATACGCACTGCCGATGAAACCCAAACCCGCCGACTGGTAATTGATTAACTTCTTTCTGTGCTACTTGAAAGGCTCGGCTCAAAGCAATGAACTTGAGTAGCCCAACGGTTGTACTACAATATCTGAGCAAGATCATAAGAACAAGCTAAAGCGTGTTCTACATTTTCATCCCATCCATCCAATAATTCCACGCATCACGGGTCAGACAAATAGTATCTTTCAAAAAGTAAAAAGCCCATCTACGTAAAGATGGGCTTTTGCAAATCAAGAGAGTTTCAGACAATTTAAGCTATTAGCAGATTTTTAATCCAAACTCCTGATTCCCAATTCAAATTAGTTTTCCTTCTCCGTAATCTTAAATATCCACGCCTTTTCGTATTGTTTTTCGCGGCGGGTTTTGAGCACCTCTTCGCGGGCTTTGTCGATATCATTATCCGTAAAGATGTATACGTAATACAACTGCTTCACCGAGTTAAAGCCCAGATAAGCCTGTCTTCCGCTCTTAGTCACTGTATTCTGGTAGTTTTTCGCATTTTGTTCCACCCGGAACGAACCTACAATCACATAATTACCGGGCTCCATTTCCATCGGGTGTTTTGGACGGCTCAAAATCTTGTAACCAATTTCAACCCGAATGGCCGTATCGATCTTAGCCGGTGTTACACGAATGGTGCGGGTGTTCAATTGGGTAAAGGCCGGTAACGTGCGAATGGGTTCTTGCTTTTTGCCCAGGTGAATGCCAAACTGAATTTCATGAGCCGGATTGCCATAGCCTGATACAGCCTTGTTGGCCGCCTTGTACGAATAACCAAAGCTCACTTTGTTGAACGCTTTGAAGCCAGCCATGAAAAACATGCCGTAATTCTGCCGATAAGCCGCCCCTACCCAATAGCCGTCCTTATAGTTTACAGTAGTGTTTACTTCAACAAACGGTTTGGATTCGTATTCGTACTGCCGGTAAAGCACCATCGGGTACACCACCAGATCGGGAGTGGCATTGATGCGATACGATGCACTGAGCGTATAGTTTTGCAAGGGCTTGAATCCTTTGCTGACTCGCTGCCCATCGACGCCAACCGTAGAAGAGGGTGCCAAGCGAGGCAGTGAAACGCCTAACTGCAGGTTTTTGTATTGGTAAATGCCCCCTAGACGTACATCGGGACGGTATTTTTTATTGATAGCTGCCAATAGCGGATCAGCCAGTTCGTCGTCGGTCAGGTCGGCGGTATAGATCGAATTGTAGAAGAACCCTCCGGAAATGCCTACCTGAAGGTAATTTTCCTTACCAAAATCGAGACGGCGCGCAAAGGTGATGTAGGCGTTGGTGGTTTGCTGAATGGCCTGGCGGAAATACGAAACATTGGCCCCGAAGGCATACTGGCCCTGCCGAAACGGCGTATGAAACGAAATGGATGCATGCTCCGGCGGATTCTCAATGTTGCCGATCTGCTGGCGGTGGAAGCTCAGGAAAATTGCCGGATAGCCGTTCATCCCGGCAGCCGCTCCGTTTTCGAGGTACAAGTTGCTGAACGAATGCACATAAGGCGGTATATTCTGCGCCTGCACCGTATTGAGCAATCCAAAAAATAGGAACAAGGAATATAACTTTCTCATAAAGTCTGGACAATCAAAAAAATAGTATCTTTTAAAAAGTAAAAACCCTCTTATTGCAAAAGCGAAAAACTTCCGGTGCGCACCTCTTTCTGGTTCTCGTCTTTGATGACATAATAGTAAGCACCGTAGCCAGCACCGGCACCTTCCCAAACTACGTCCGAGGCAAAGTTGGTCTTTTCGAGCACCTTACGGCCTTTCGTATCCATGATGATGACCGTGTAGTTGGGTTTGGTATTCAGATTTACAATGTCCCAGGTGTCGTTAAAACCGTCATTGTTGGGCGTAAAAATTTTCTTCGGAACCAGCACAAACGCCCCACCCGGCGACGAACTCACCCGTACTTCCACCTCCGCCGAACCGGTGTTGCCTTCGTTATCCGTGGCCGTCAATGCAAACACATAGGCGCCTGCCTTCAAGCTGGAAACTTGTACAGTCAGTTGATCGGCGTTGGTGAGCTTGGCAATCGAAGGGCCGGAAATCTGCCTCCATTCCAGCTTGGCGATGGAACCATCGTCTGAAACATCGGCTTTGAGCTCTGTCTGGGTTTCGCTAACGTATAGGATGGGCTCGCCAAACGTTACCACTGGATTTTGAAACAAAGCTGTGCCGTGAATAGGATGGTTGGCAAAGCCTGTCGCCGATAAGAAAAAGAGCAACACTGCCAATTGCGTTGTACGTAATAAACTCATTTTCAACTTTGGGTTATCAATAAAAAATAAAAACTCGCCTTATCTGTAATCCCGCCTTTTTACCTAATGCAAAGCTTTATACTGATTACAAGACAGTTAAAATTATACGCATGCTTTGTTGCCAGGGGTTAAGCACACGGCTCCTACAGCCTGCTAACACATGTAATAAACCTTCCATAACGTAGCTTGCATTGCGGCACGTGTCCGGCTAGGCCAACGGTCTTTCGATTTTGAAAAGATGGTATTTCTGGTATGCTATAGAATCTATACATAAAAAACCGTACCCAAAAAGATGCTTACGCAAAGCAAGTAGTAATAGATTCATAATCAACGAAAAAATGTAAGATTCGGACAAAAATAAATGCAAAAGTCAACAACAATCCGTATCCTTGGCATTACTCTAGTTTTTATACATTTTGAGGATAGCTTCTGTTTAACTTTCATTGGCCTAATCAAGTAACGTATGCTCACTGTTGAATGGATTGACACACCCAAACGCCTAAAGGAATCATTTGACATCCGGAAAAAAGTATTTGTGGACGAACAGAAGGTAGAGGAAGACGAAGAATTCGACGAGTTTGAAGACAGTTCGCGTCACTTCCTGGCTTTGTACGACCATGTCCCTTGTGGTACTGCCCGATGGCGATACACTACTAACGGTATAAAACTGGAGCGTTTCTGCGTATTGCCCGAATTCCGCAGCAAAAAGGTAGGCTCGGCCCTGGTGCAAGCACTACTCGACGACATAGCCAACCAACCGCAATCGGCAGGCAAGTTGCTTTACCTGCACGCCCAACTAACCGCCATGCCGCTGTACGCCAAGTTCGGCTTTGAACCCATCGGCGAGATCTTTGACGAGGCGGGTATTGCGCATACTAAAATGATAAAACCCGCCTAAACCTTACCTCCAGTTACTTTTGCAAAGTTTCATCATTAACAAGAAAATAGTATCTTTTCGCAGATAAAAACCTCACTATCAAAATACTACCCAAACACACACTCAAATCTATCACCTCACTCACTCAATTTTATGGATGTTATTGCGATTATTTTCCTTGTTTTTGTTGTTCTCTTTATTTTCAGCGGCTTTGTGACCGTTCGTCAGGGCACAGTCGCTGTT
Organism: uncultured Sphingobacteriales bacterium; assembly: GCA_963520985.1. GTDB lineage: Bacteria > Bacteroidota > Bacteroidia > Cytophagales > 172606-1 > Xanthocytophaga. Next base: position 252,292 of record CAUQTA010000003.1, on the reverse strand, counting down.
ATTACCATGTTTGGCAAATACCGCCGGGTCATGCTGCCGGGTCTTAACTTCAAAATTCCGTTTCTGGAAGTGGTTTTCAAACGCATATCCATTCAAAACCGCTCTGTAGAACTTGATTTCCAAGCCGTTACTTCCGATCAGGCGAATGTTAATTTCAAGGCCATGCTGGTCTATTCGGTATTGAATCCAAACGAAGAAACCATCAAAAACGTAGCCTTCAAGTTTATGGACGAACGCAACTTTATGCAGGCATTGATTCGTACCATCGAAGGCTCTATCCGTAGTTTTGTAGCGACCAAAAAGCAAGCCGAGATCCTGTCACTACGTACCGAAATTGTGCACCACGTAAAGGATCAAATTGACAATACCCTGGAAGACTGGGGTTATCACCTGATGGACCTTCAGCTAAACGACATCACTTTTGACGAAGTAATCATGCGTTCAATGGCGCAGGTAGTGGCTTCGCACAATTTGCGTGCTGCTGCAGAAAACGAAGGTCAGGCATTGTTGATTACCAAGACAAAATCGGCCGAGGCAGAAGGCAATGCCATTAAAATTGCGGCCGAAGCCGAAAAGATCGCCGCTCAATTGCGTGGCCAGGGTGTGGCTCTGTTCCGCGAAGAAGTGGCCAAAGGGATGGCCAGTGCCGCCAAAGAAATGCAGGAAGCCGAACTGGACGCCTCGTTCATTCTATTCTCCATGTGGACCGAATCGGTGAAAAACTTTGCCGAGCAAGGCAAAGGCAACGTCATCTTCCTGGATGGATCAACGGAGGGCATGGAAAAAACCATGAAGCAGTTGATGGCCATCAGCAAGCAGTCTAACATCATCAATCCCAATCAGCACAGATAATACCGGCAGGTTTTGCCCTGATTTTTCCTAGTATTTTATAGATTCTTTTCTTAGAACTTACGCGAAGCCACCCTTGAGGGTGGCTTTGTTTTTAACAATAAATTAACTCTCTGCTGCTATTCTGGTAATGTGCAAGTGTTACATTTGAAGAATCAAACCACTTTACAACTTTCCTTCATGGCAACATTTACCGGAACAGGCGCACACGTAGGCAGGCGGCAATTTTTACAGGTGGCAGGCATTGCCAGCCTTGGATTCTTGGGGCTGCATCGGTTCTCTGCTTATAGCAAGCCTATTCCCTCGCGTGCCGGTTACGGCGATTTGCTGCCCGACCCGAAAGGCATTTTAAATCTGCCCAAAGGATTTTCGTATAAGGTCATCTCCAAGCAAGGTGACTCGATGACTGATGGTTTTCTGGTTCCTGGCAAGGGAGACGGAATGGCAACGTTTAAAGCCGATAAAGACCGCACCATTCTGATCCGTAATCACGAGATCAGTGCGCATGAGTTAAGTGAAGGTGCCTTCGGCGAATCGAATGAGTTGCTTAACAAAATTCCCAAGGAATCGTTTTATGATTTTGGCAAAGGAAAATTACCATCCTTAGGCGGTACATCTACACTGGTGTATAACCACCGCACCCAGGAAGTAGAAACGCAATACCTGAGCCTGGCCGGAACCAACCGCAACTGCGCAGGCGGGCCAACGCCGTGGGGCAGCTGGCTTACCTGCGAAGAAGACGTAAGCCGTATGGGTGAAACGGCCGAAAAAGACCACGGCTACGTATTTGAGGTACCAGCTTCTACCAAACCCGGTTTGGTAAATCCGCTGCCGTTAAAGGCCATGGGCCGCTTTAATCACGAAGCGGTTTGCGTGGACCCCAAGACCGGCATTGTGTATTTGACCGAAGACGATTCGGCTGGCCTGATTTACCGGTTCATTCCCAATAAGAAAGGCCAGCTGAGCAAAGGCGGCAAGTTGCAGGCGTTGGCTATTCGCGGCGAAAAAAGCCGGGATACCCGCAACTGGAGCAACCTGACCACGCCCAAACTTCCCGTGAACAAACTCGTATCGGTGGAGTGGCTGGACCTGGATAACATTGAAGCACCCGAGAACGATTTGCGTCTGCGGGGCTTCGACAAAGGAGCGGCTCGTTTTGCCCGTGGCGAAGGCATGTGGTTTGGCAACAACGAAGCGTATTTTGCCTGCACCAACGGCGGCGACAATTCCAAAGGGCAGATATTCCGTTATGTGCCCAGCCCCTATGAAGGCACTAGCCGTGAAAAAGACGAACCGGGCAAACTGGAGCTTTTTGTTGAGCCAAACAATACGGAAGTGGTCAAAAGCTGCGACAATCTCACCATTGCTCCCTGGGGCGACCTGATTGTATGCGAAGACGATTCGCATCCGTATGTGGTGGGCATTACGCCACGGGGCGAGTTTTACAGGCTAGCCGAAAATGCAGGCTATCCATCCGAATTTGCGGGTGGTGTGTTCTCACCCGATGGCAGTACGTATTTTGTCAACATTCAGCATGCCGGACTTACTCTGGCTATTACTGGTCCCTGGAGAGTATAAGGCCTGTCTGACAATCTTTCGACCCAGAAAAAAATACCATGAATACCGACTCTGCCAGGATAAAATTGTACTCTCGGCAGAGTTTCTTCCACTTTAGAAATAGTATCTTCCAAAAAGCCAAAACCCGAACCTTCTGCCCTGCCCAACCGTTAGAAGAGTAACAAATTTCTCTCTATCTTTGCGACACAATTACAGGCTGCCGATATCCATCCGGCTTGTATCGTCAAAGACTCTCTATCTCTTTTAACGTCTATTCATCACCAAATGAAAATCAATTTGCAGCATTCAGAAGTATTTGCTTCCCGGCATATCGGTCCAGACGAGGTTCAAAAGGCAGAAATGCTCAAGGCCATCGGTGTCAGTTCGGTGGACGAGCTTATTTCTCAGACCATTCCTGCATCAATCCGTCTGAAAAAGCCGCTTCAGTTGCCCGCTCCCAAAAGCGAATACCAGTTCATCAACGACTTTAAGAAACTCGCCCAAAAGAATCAAATCAACAAATCATACATTGGCTTAGGCTATTACAATACCATTACGCCTCCGGTTATTTTGCGGAATATCCTGGAAAATCCGGGTTGGTATACCGCTTACACACCCTATCAGGCGGAGATTGCCCAAGGCCGCCTGGAAGCCTTGCTCAATTTCCAGACGGTAGTCATTGACCTGACCGGAATGGAGATTGCCAATGCGTCCCTATTAGATGAAGCCACAGCCGCTGCCGAGGCATTGCACATGTTGTATAGCATGCGCAAAGGAAGTCGCAAAAATGCCAAAACGTTTGTGGTATCTGAACAGGCATTTCCGCAAACCATCGACTTGCTAATGACGCGTGCGGAGCCACTCGGAATTACCATTCAGGTAGCCGACCACACCAAAATTGACTTAACCAATACCGATATTTTTGGCGTATTGCTGCAATACCCGGCTGCCAACGGAACCGCCAGCGATTACACCAGCTTCATTTCGGCCGCTCACGAGTTGGATATTTTTGTTACCGTAGCCACTGACTTGCTGTCTTTGACGCTGCTAACGCCTCCCGGCGAAATGGGGGCTGATGTAGTGGTAGGCTCCGCACAACGGTTTGGTGTTCCAATGGGATACGGTGGCCCACACGCCGCCTTTTTTGCTACCCGCGAAGAGTACAAACGCCAGATTCCGGGCCGTATCATCGGGGTTTCGGTTGATGCACAGGGCAATCGGGCATTGCGCATGGCCCTGCAAACCCGCGAGCAACACATTCGCCGCGAAAAAGCCACGTCTAACATTTGTACGGCGCAGGTACTTTTGTCAGTAATGGCAAGTAGCTATGCGGTGTATCACGGAGCGGCTGGCCTCCGTGCCATTGCCGAACGAACTCACGGATTGACTCAATTGCTAGCCAAAGGACTGGAAAAAATCGGCGTTGCCATTGTCAACGATTATTACTTTGACACCATTACCTTCCAAACCAGTCAGCAAAATAGTATCCGCAAAAAAGCCGAAACCTCCCACATCAATTTCCGCTATACTGCTGATAATCTGGTTTCGATTTCACTGGATGAAACCACGACTGTAGCCGATGTTCAGCAGATTATTGCCGTCGTAGCCGATGGCATTGGCGCCGCCAATCACATTGACTTGTCGCCGCTGGCCGAGTCTATTTCCTTGAGTTACCCGGAAGTTCTTGCCCGTAAATCTTCTTACTTAACCCATCCCGTTTTCAATACACACCATTCGGAACACGAAATGTTGCGGTATTTGAAGTCGCTGGAAAACAAAGATTTGTCACTTGCTCACTCGATGATTTCGCTGGGAAGCTGCACCATGAAACTCAATGCCACCACCGAGATGATTCCGGTTACGTGGCCCGAATTTGGTAGTCTGCACCCGTTTGCTCCTGTAAATCAAACCGATGGCTACCAGGAATTGTTCAACGATTTGAACAACTGGCTGTGCGAAATTACCGGCTTTGCCGCCATGTCGCTGCAGCCCAATTCCGGTGCGCAAGGCGAATATGCCGGATTGTTGGTTATCCGGGCCTATCACCTAAGCCGTGGCGACAGTCACCGGGACGTAGCCCTGATTCCCGCATCAGCTCATGGAACCAACCCGGCTAGTGCGGTAATGGCCGGGATGAAAGTGGTGGTTGTTAAGACCGACGAAAAAGGATACATCGACTTTGCTGATTTGAAAGCCAAAGCCGAACAATACAAGGACACGTTGTCTTCACTGATGGTAACCTATCCGTCTACGCATGGTGTATTTGAAGAAAACATTCGCGAAATCTGCGATCTGATTCACCAATATGGTGGACAAGTATACATGGACGGTGCCAACATGAATGCACAGGTGGGCCTTACCAGCCCGGCAACCATTGGTGCCGACGTGTGTCACCTGAACCTGCACAAAACATTCTGCATTCCGCACGGCGGCGGCGGCCCTGGCATGGGACCTATCGGCGTGGCGGATCACTTGGCTCCGTTCTTACCTGGACATGCAGTAGTAAAAACCGGTGGCGACCAAGCCATTCATGCCGTTTCGGCAGCTCCCTGGGGCAGTGCCTCCATTCTGCCCATTTCGTATGCTTACATTGCCATGATGGGAGGCGAAGGACTTACCGAAGCTACCAAAGCGGCTATTTTGAATGCCAATTACATCAAAGCCCATTTGGAGCAACATTATCCGGTACTTTATACCAATGTGAATGGCCGCTGTGCGCACGAGATGATCATCGACTGCCGGGCTTTCAAAAACTTTGGCATTGAGGTAGAAGACATTGCCAAACGCTTGATGGATTATGGTTTCCACGCACCAACGGTTTCGTTCCCGGTTGCGGGTACGTTGATGATTGAACCAACCGAAAGCGAGCCGAAAGAAGAATTGGATCGCTTTTGTGAGGCGATGATTGCCATTCGAGAAGAAATTCGGGAAGTGGAGGAGGGCAAAGCCGACAAACAAAACAACGTGCTGAAACACGCACCTCATACCGCTGCGGTAGTACTGGTCGAAAACTGGGATCGTCCGTATAGCCGTGAAAAAGCCGTGTATCCGCTATCATACGTAAAAGCGGCAAAGTTCTGGCCAACGGTAAGCCGTATCGACAGTGCCTATGGTGACCGGAATCTGGTGTGTGCCTGCGAGCCGCTGGAAAGCTACCTGACGGAAGAAGAAAGACAAGCTACCTTATAGAATAGTATCTTTTCAGAAACCAAAACCTGCCTGTTCTTTCTCTTACGGGCAGGTTTTTTTCTAAAATCAAAGGAGTTTCGGCTAATACTGGTTCATTTTTTCTATAATATTGCTCATTTCCAATTGGTTTGGTTGTGCAAACTAGATTTCCGTATTGTTGTCTATTCAGCAAATACGTTTTATATTTGGTGTAAAATTGAATCTGTCATGTCTGTATCATTAGAAACTACAACCTCCCCTCAAATCTGTCTGATTGACGATGACCTGACTTCGCATTTGCATTTGGTTCAATTACTAAACAAAATCAACCCTTCTCTCAAGCTAATTAGCTTTCTGAATGCCGATATGGCTCTGTCGTATCTGGAAGACCAACTGGACGAAGATGCCTTTCCTGAAGTCATTTTTCTAAACATTTACATGCCGTCTATCAAAGAAAAGGCTTGGGAAGTGATTGACAGGTTGCGGGCATTGCAGGAAGAAAGCATTCAGAATCCTTTCCTGAAAAACATACGCATGTTTTTTGTAACCGCCGACGAACTGGAAGGAGACCGCCGAAAAGCGGAAGACTATAAAATGGTGAGGGAATTCTGGATTAAGCCCGTTATTGAAGAAAAGCTGCGTCAGGCGCTGACCCTGGTGTAAGTCTTTGGGCTTAATTGTGCCGAGGACCTGAGACCGGGCTTGCCGACATCACCAGCCAAAATTTCTTCGTTTTTTCAATCAAGGTTTTTAACTCATTTTCTGATGCGGGTTTTATCAGACACGCATTGGCCTGCAACCCATAGCATTGATTGAGATCGGCTGAATCATTTAAAGTACCAATCACGACCACCGGAATAACCTGATATCTTGGTTCGCTTTTGAGTTTTTTCAATAAAATAAACTCTTCTGCTCTTGCCAATTCTATATCCAACACAATCAACACTGGAAGCTTTTCTGCTTTCTCCAGGTACTGAAAAACCATTGGGCCAGTAGAGGCTGTAGCCGTCAGGAATGGCGACCCCTCGTTAGCCAAATAATTGACCCAAGTGGTAGCTTCCTGTTCGTTAGAACTAGCTATCAGAACACTTTCTTTTGCTTTCAGTGGCATGTATGAGGGGTAGACAAGTTACTAGATCCGCAACTCCACAATACGGTTGTTTGCTTGATTTCAAAGATATGTAAAAAATATCAAAAATTTCTGACGCCTCCCATCTGTTCACAAAAAAAGCACACGCATCAATAAGTATGAGACCTCAACAGACGGCAGGGTAAAGAATAAGGTACGCAAGCCCTAACTTCTAAGATGAGTTGCACAAAAAAATTTCACACTTATACTACTTAAATTTTTCATCTCTATCTTTTCCATAAAAAATAGTTTTTATACGAATATATTACTATTACCTAGAATAGTCATTTCTTCAATTAAAAAATAACATCAGATACAACATTAAGTTTCCTCGCGTTTTGCGACAACTGTGCTCTTTAATATAAATCATCCTGTAAAAATAGTATCTTGCCAACATCCGAAAACCACCCACAAAACGATATAACTTTTATACTTATACGTTAATTTTTACAAAAAGATTTATGAGCCAAGCATTTATTAGAGAAGGCGACGACCAGTGGCTATCCGATGTGGCCCCAACCATGGCCGCATTGATTGTTTATCTTACCCGTAACAACAATGGCATACGGGTATATGAGCAAAAAGCAATGATAGACGAGAATGGCCGCGAAATACACGTTATGAGCAACGGACTTTCGTATGCCAAAGACGCCAATGGCCGCTGGGAAATAGTATAATTTATTTACCACAAAGGTGCCAGTGCGGCAAATCGCAAAGCAATAAATCGCCACATACCTAACAAGTTGTTATTTTACAAAATCGTGAATAAAACCACAGTCATTCAGCCACAAATACCCGTTGTATTTTCTCCGTTTCCCAATGTGATTGCAGCCCAAAGCACGCGGTACGGCGGGGTGAGCCCGGTGCCTTTTCATCTACTGAATCTGGGATTATCGTCGGGTGACGAACGTGACAATGTACTGGAAAACCGAAAACGTTTTTTTCAATACCTGGGTATTGAACCGGAGGAAGTAGCTCTGGGCTTTCAGGTTCACGGAGACCATATCCGGGTGGCAGACCAACCGGGCAACTACGATCAATTTGATGCGTTTGTGACAATCCAAAAGAATGTGTTTGTAGCCGTATCGGTTGCCGACTGCACGCCCATTCTGATTTATGATGCTGCGCATGAGGCGGTTGCGGCTATCCATGCGGGTTGGAAAGGTACCACGCTGAAGCTAGTGACCAAAACCTTGCAAGCCATGCAGCAGCAATTTGGCACGCAGTCTGCCGACTGCTACGCATACGTAGGCACCTGCATCAGTGAGTGCAGCTTTGAGGTAGACGCCGATGTTGCCGACCATTTTGAAGGCCGTTTCAAGCGATTTGACGCAGAGAAAAACAAGTTTTTCGTGGATTTGAAACAAGCCAATGCCTTCCAACTGCTCGATTGGGGTATTCCTGAATCGCAGATTGAGGTCTCACCGTTCTGCACAGTCGCTGACAATGAGCATTATTTCTCATACCGCAAAGAAGGCAAACGTTCGGGCCGGATGCTGGCGGTCATTGGCGTTAGAGAACGATGAGGAACGGGGGTTTTCATCTTTTGAAAGATACTATTTTGTGCGTTATCCTTCCATCCATTCTTTGAACGTCTGGGCTTTTTCGCGACTGACCAGCACCTCGTGTGGCGTTTCGGGTTTTAGTTCCAGTTTCAGCTTGCCGTTGAAATACGTATGTATTTTTATAATGGCTGGCAAGGCGGCAACAAACTGTCGGTTAAGCCGGAAGAAATAGTGTGGATCCAGCAGCTTTTCGAGTTCTTCCAGGGTATGATCGACTAGAAATTGTTTGCCATCGGTGCGCACCATACACACCATTTCGTTGGCCGTTACAAAGTACGCAATCTCATTCTGCGTTACGGGTACCAGTTGGTCGTGATGCTTCACCAGAAAACGCGTCTTGTATTTTTTGCTATTGGTTACGGGTAGTGCATCCAGCAGCGATTCTATTTTGAGGGCATAATCAACGGGCGAAAACGACTTTTGCATTTCCCGGAATTTACCAATGGCCGTTTCCAGTTCATGCAACTTGATAGGCTTGAGCAAATAATCAATGCTCTTGACTTTAAACGCTTTGATGGCGTATTCGTCGTAAGAGGTGGTGAAGATGATTGGCGTCTTTACAGAAAACCGTTCAAAAATCTGAAAGCTCAGCCCATCCGAAAGTTGAATGTCGGAGAAAATCAAGTCGGGTAAGGGCTCAGAGAGCAGCCACTTTCCGGCAGCCTCAATGCTATCCAGCACACCAACTATCTCCATGCGCGAATCAACGGTGCGTATCAGTTTTGCGAGCCGTTCAGCGGCCGGATATTCGTCTTCAATGATCAGGGTTTTCATGAGGGTTGCAGCAACGGAATCCGAACCCGGAAAGAATTCTCATCCGTATTGATTTCAATGGGCAGATCGGTAAGCAAACGGTACCGGTTCCGGATGTTTTGCAGGCCTACTTTTGTCGATTTTTCAAAGGTTACTTTCTCCTGCATGTTGTTCTCAATGGTGAGGTAGTTTTCGCCAACTTGTGCAATGCGGATTTTCAGCGGCTTTTCCTTCGATACAATATTGTGTTTGATGGCGTTTTCGACCAGCATCTGCAAACTCAGCGGAGCCACCTGTTGATGGTATACAGCGGCGGGCAACTCTTTCTCTATTTGCAGGTTTTCACGGAAACGCACTTTATTCAAATAAATATACGCATCCACAAAATCCATCTCTTCTTCCAGTGTTACCGTGTTTTTTTCGCGACTCACCAGCACATAGCGATACACATCAGCCAGGCGGTCCAGATACTCCTGAGCAGGTGTGTTGGCTTCGTCAATCAAGGCAGCCAGCGTATTCAAACTATTGAACAGGAAATGTGGATCGAGCTGATTTTTAAGCGTTTCCAATTGCGACTGTACGTTTTCACGGGCCAGGGCTTCGGTTTTCTTCACATTGGCTTTCCAGGATTCGAAGAAGAAAACGCTTTCGTAAATGAGCAACACCAGAAACGTAGGCACCAGCCCCGTCAGGCAACTGTCGACCAGCGAATCGAACGGACAGTCATGTCCCAACAAAGCGGATACTAGGTAGTCGCCCCCGATAGAAATGCACAAACTATACACCAAACAGCTGAAAAACAGCATGATAAGCCGCATACGGGTTTGCGAATAGTGCGGATAACGATACGCCAGTTGCGCCCAGATCCAGCGGTTGCCCTGCCAGTATAAAAAAGTAAAGACGAAAGAGATACCCCATCCTTCAAAAAAAGAAGCAACACTCATCGTATCCTTCTCCAGATCATGGGAAACTAAGTGCATGATAAAGGCCACAACGGGAATCCCTACCCATCTCACCTTGCGATCATCCAGCACTACAAAATCTTTTGTTGTTGTCATGTCAGTATCAATTTCCCAATGGGCTCTAAAATACAAAATAGTAGGTTTGCAAAGACAAAAACCTCGATCTATTTGCTCACCGCCAGTTCTTTCTGGTACACGACACCCAGTTCTTCTACCGAAATAATCGGTTTTGCCAGGTCGTTCCAGGCTTGTTCACCGTAAAGAGTTTCCGGATTCCGTTCAAAATAGCCAAACAATTCGCCTAAGAATTTCATGTTCTTGTTAAACCAGCCCAGGAATCTGATCATTCCGACTGGGGTTGACTGAATCTGGAAATCGGGATGAAAGCTAACTTTAAGGCGCTTTTCCAGATCGGCATACGTCATTTTTTCGGCTCCCTGAATGGCATAGTGCCGGTTCAGGGCTTTTGCATTGCCAAGTGCAGCCACCACCTGCCGGGCATAGTCGATGGTGTTGGTCCAGTAAAAAGCAACCGGCTTGCCTACCCAACGCACCTGCTTTTTGGCATTCATTTGCCAGAAGAGCCCATCTATGAATGAGCTGGGGTGAAAAATGGTAAACGGAATGCCCGACTGCTCGATGATCTGATGGCCTTGCTTGCGAATCAGGTTTTGGGCGATGTTCTCTTTTACGTATGTGGCCCCCGGATAGGAACTTAACGCACCGATTTTCAGCAGCTGCTGCACACCATTCAGCGATGCCGCCTCCACAATGTTTTGCACGCCTTCTTTTTCGGTGTTAAAAGGCAAATCGGTGCGGGTTATCTCCATGGAAAGATTGATGTAAACCGCATCCACTTTGCGAAACGCCATGGCAAGGGAAGCCACATCGGTGAGTTGGGCCTTCACAATTTCTACCGACGAAGGCAATAACACACGCGCTTTTTCCGGATTACGCACTACGGCTTTTACCTGGTAGCCTTTGTTGAGCATTTCTTTGATAACCGGCAGGGCCAGATGACCCGTGGCGCCTACTACCGCAATAGTTTTGATGGTGTTCATAGTAGTGTATGGTTGATTGACAATGAGGTTTTTATCTTTTAAAAGATACTATTTTGAGACTCAGGTATTTTGTTATTTTTGGGTGACCTTTTACAATTCATCCGTATGTGGAAAACCGTTTTACTCACTACCCTACTTGCCGGAACGCTGGATATTTTGGCGGCCTTCACTAATGCTTACCTTCGGGCGGGTATCACTCCCGAGCGGGTGTTGCGCTACGTGGCCAGTGGCATTTTCGGGTCGGCAGCTTTTACCGGAAGTAATGCCATGATGGCTTGGGGCTTGCTTTTTCATTTCATCATTGCGTTTGCGTGTACCTTGTGTTTCTTTTTACTGTATCCTTACATTCGCTCCTTTTTGCCCAACCCCTGGGTTAACGCTTTCCTGATTGGTGCAGTGGCATGGTGCGTAACCGAACTGCTCGTCCTTCCGATGAGCCAGGTGCAGTCCGCACCCATTACCCTTACACGCGTGGTAGTCAACATGTCCATTCTGATTGTATGCATTGGCTTGCCCATTGCGTTTGGTGCCTACCGGTTTTATTCGCAAAAGTCCTAAGGCTTATTTCTGTAACTCAGGGTTTTACCTTTTCAAATCCTAATATTTTGTTTAGAAAGTGAGCCGATAAAACGGAACAGGTAAAAAGCCTTGCTGATACGCGGTACCAATGCGATTGGTACGCGGGTTATATGCCTGCTGAAATATATTCTGATGATTGGTAACATTTTGCAAGTCAATAGCCAGTTCGTGTGTGGCCCGTTTGCGGTTCATCTTGAAGCCGATTTTGACATCGGTACGGAAATAGGCGGCTTGCTGCCGGGTATATGCCTCACCTTCGTCAAATACCGTCGAATGAGACGCTGCCGACCGGGCCAAATCGACCACCTGAATGTAGCGGCCACCGGCGGTTGTCAGCTTCCAGTTGATGGTGAGCACATTGTCTTTCCGGCCAATGTGAAACTCTTTTCCGGCCAGCAGGTTTAGCACATATTTGCTGTTAAAGGGCGTGTTGCGTTCAATGCCGTCACTGCCTTTATATTTGGAGTCGAAGAAGGAACCGGTGACCAGAAAGTAATAATTGTTGGAAAAATATTTTTCGAGGGTAACTTCCAATCCGTAGTTGCGCCCCGTACCGGTATTGACCAGGCTATCGACACTGATGGGGTTAAAGTTGGCTCCTTCGGTCAGGATGGAGTAATAGCTTGGGCGTTGCTCCACAGGTACGTTATACAACGATTGGTAATAGCTTTCCACTTTCAGCCGCAGGTTTTCGGTCAGGCTCCGTTCGTAACCTACCACAAAATGGTGACTGCGCGTAAACCCTAAGTCTTTGTTGGTTTGCCGATAGTTTCCATTGGCTAGCTGCGACTGATAAAAGTACACATTGATCGGTTGCAGGTTGCTGTGCAAGCCGTAGGCAACATTCAGCGAGCTGGCGGGAGTCAATACATAATTGAATCCCAGTCGTGGTTCCAGGGCACTTTTGTTGTTAAGTTGGTAATGCAATCCGCTCAAACCGGCGTTCATGGTCAGTTTTTCATTGAAGCGGTGCTTCCATTGGGCGTAGCCTTGCAAAAGCATCGTGTTTCCGTTGGTATTCAGAAACAGCTTTTCTGCCGGATATACTTCTTTGTTGGCAAGTTCAAACTGGCTCAGATCCGTAATAACACCACCCACAATTTTGTCTTTTGCACTGATCTTGTGGCTCAGGTACGCATGTGCCGATAGCTTTTTGTTGATAAATTCAGCGGCATTGGTTTGGATTTCCTGCAACACTTCTTTTGAGCCTTCGCCGTCGTATATCACCGTGTCACCCTGGTAGTTTTGCGTACTCCTTGATCCGGAAAAAGTAATCTTGCCGTAGGTACGGTTGTTAAAGCGATGCTCATACGACACTGCGACAATGCCCGTCGAGAATTTTACGCGCGTGTTTTCGTTCTCATCGCCGTAGGCATCGCCTTCGGTGTCCACATCCTTGCCGTAAAAGTTCACGTTGCTCTTGCCACCGATGGTCCAGGCGGTCAGGGTTCCTTTTTTGCCTACCGGTATGTCGGTTTTAAATGTAAAGTCTTGATAATAAGGAGCTCCGGCAATTTTAAACCCTAAGCTTTCCATCAATGCCACAAACGAATACCGGTAGTTGATCAGGTACGAAGCTTTCGACTTTTTGGAATACGGACCTTCGGCGCCTACTTCGAGTCCATTGAAGCCGCTTTGCAACAGAAACTCGTTTTTCTCATCGTTGCCCTTCCTCAACCGCAAGTCAAACACTGAACCCAAAGCATTGGCATACTCGGCCGGGAAGGCACCCGAAAGGAAATCAGATTTTGCCAGCAGGTTGGCATTGAGCATAGACACCGGCCCGCCCGTAGTGCCAATGGCACTGAAATGGTTGGGATTGGGAATATTTACACCATCCAAACGCCACAGCAACGAAGAAGGCGAATTGCCCCGCACCACAATGTCGTTGCGGGCATCGTTGGCTCCGCTTACACCGGCAAAGTTGGCCGCCATACGAGAAGGATCACCCAGGCTGCCGGCGTATTTCAGCGTTTCGGATGGGTTAAACGGCCGCGCACTGAGGGTGGTCATTTCGTTGTTGGTTACGCGGGCGTCTTCGGTGCGTTTGTAGGTAACGGTTACTTCATTGAGGGTATGCAGGCTTTCGGTCATGCTCAGGTCCAGAATGGGTTCTTTGCCTGCATTGACCACGATGTCTTTGATGAACAGGTCTTCGTAGCCTACGTAGGTGATTTTCAGGCTCACGCGGCCAACGTTTACCTTGGACAAGCGAAAATTACCGTCGGCATCACTACTAACCCCAATGGGAGGTTCGGAGCCGACAATCATAATGGCAGCTCCTACAACGGGCGACTTGGAGGCCGCATCGGTGATTTTACCGCGAACGGTCTGAGTGGCAATCTGTGCGAATGCCAAGTTGCCACTCACAATTAAAAAGAAGGACAGAGTAGAAAATAACTTTCTCATTGTTTCGAAGGGTTTGTGTAAAACTTGCTTCGAAGGTGCACAGAAAAGCTGTTTTCAGAAATGCCGTCAGAGGTAAAGCGTAGCCCAGGCGGGGCGAACCGTACAGAATGAGCTGCCGAGGTTTTGGCTTACAAAAAGATACTATTTGCGGAAAGGTCCTGTGAGCACATGTTTGAAAATAGCCAGCGTACGTCGCTCCAATATCGATTTTGGATAGTGGATAGCCGATTGCAGCCAGAACTGCATTCCTTTGCCATAATGGCGGCTCAGCACCAAGTGCAAGGCAATGTACGAATCCCAGTAAGCCTCTATCTGCGATTTGTGCCGTCCGAATTTTTCCTGCACCCTTGCATCGGCAAATGCGTATTTTAACACCAGCTCTTTGCGTGCCACCAGTTTTTCGCGGCTGAAATGCTGCACACTGCGGCTGTCGTGATCAATAAGAGCCGCCCCAATCCGATTATCGGTTTTTATGCCAACATGAGCCGCAATCCGAATCCACAGTTCCCAGTCTTCAGAACCCGAAAGTTGCCGGTCTTCGTTGAACAGAAATTCCTGCGCCACATCTCTTCGGAGAAAAACCCCCATGCAGCTCAGCGGATTTCCTTTGACAAACATGGAAATGTCATCAGACAGAAGCGTGTTGATTCGAACTTTGGCGTTCAGATACTTATCGGTCACTTCATAGCCCAAATGCAAAAATGGCGGATTTTGGTAATGCGCCAGGCTCTCCACCGCATTTTGCAGGTAGTTTGGATACAACAAATCGTCTGAGTCGAGGAAGGTAATGTAGTCGCCGCGGCTGTGCTTGGTGCCGTAATTGCGAGCTGCAGCCCGCTCGGCATTGGCTTTTTTGTGATACTGCACCTTTTCGCCTATCCACTCCTGCATGACGGCCTCAGTGTTGTCGGTGCTGCCGTCGTCTACTACAAGGATTTCAAAATGCGGATAGGTTTGGGCCAATACTGACTGGAGCGTTCGGGGCAAGAATGAAGCTCTGTTGTAGGTGGGTATGATAACGGAAAAAAACGGTTGCGGTGAACCCGTAAAATTCGCAGCAGGATTACCAGAAACCACTTTTTCAACAGAATTACTCATTCACAGTTACTTATAAATCAAAACGTATGCGTTTTTTGGAAGCAATTTTGCGGCTTAGTAAGTCTGGCCCGGTGCTCTCAATCTTCCAAAGTTACCTTCAATATTATTTCATTAGGAAACCAATCCCAAACAAAATAGTATCCTTGAAAAACCCAAAACCCTTGTACACAAAAGCTAGCAGTTGCAGGGTTTTCTGGCTTATGGGTTAGTGGCAGTATTCCAGATTTCCCACGACTTCTCAGCCTGGGCATGCAGCATCGGCAAGCCTCCGAAGGTTTTGGCTCCGCGTTCAGCACCCTTCTGCAAAAACATGGTCTGCTCGGGATTGTATACCAAGTCGTACAACAAATGATCAGCGGTGAGCCACTCGTAAGGGAGCGGCGGAAATACATCCACCTCAGGATACATGCCCAAAGGCGTTGTATTGATGATCAGCAGATGCTTTTCCATGGCCCGTTCGGTTAGGTCATCATAGCTGTATACACCTTCGCCACCGCGCCGCGACACGTATACGTATTCAATATCCATGTCTTCCAGGGCTATTCTGACCGCTTTGCTGGCACCGCCGGTGCCGAGAATCAGGGCTTTGAGCTTGCGGAGGTTTTTGCCTTCGGCAACATAGTATTTTTGCAGAAAGCCTTCCAGCGTCGACTTAAAGCCAAAGTAATCTGAATTGTAACCGGTAGTAGAGCCGTCGGCCTCGCGTTTGATCACGTTTACCGCACCGATGCGCTGGGCCGCGGGGTCGAGCCGGGTCAGGTACGGTATCACTTGCTCTTTGTACGGAATGGTCACATTGATGCCCCGCAGAATGGGCTGGTTTGCCAGCAGCTCCGGAAACAACTCGATGTTTTCCAACGGAAAAAGTTCGTAAGCGGCATTGGCAATGCCTTCTTTTGCAAACTTTTCAGTAAAATATTTTTTGGAAAACGAATGCCCCAGTGGATAACCGATAAGCCCGAAAATGCGCATGGAAATGACTTTTTATACGGATTGGTAAGTGAACAAACAATCAAGTAAACACGATCAGGCAGCTTTTTTTGAAAACCGGTGCCGCAGGTACTGGATAATGGGTGGCAATATCGAGATCAGGATAATTCCGATGACAACTGTTTCAAAGTTATCGCGAATGATGGGAATGGTGCCAAAGAAATACCCGGCCAGCGTCAGCCCAAGTACCCAGATGAGGCCGCCAATGATGTTAAAGGAGATAAACTTTCCGTAGTTCATGCTGCCCACCCCGGCCACAAAAGGTGCAAAGGTGCGTACAATGGGTACAAACCGCGCATAGATGATGGACTTGCCGCCGTGTTTGTCAAAAAAAGCCTGCGTTTGGTCCAGGTATTCTTTTTTCAAGAATTTTACTTTGCCGCTGAAGGCCCGTGGTCCAATGGCTTTGCCTATCATATAGTTGACGGTATCGCCCAGAAAGGCAGCTACAAACAACAGCGGCAGCAGATACCAGATGTTAAGATCCTGGTTGCTGGAAAGCGCCGCAAAGGCTCCCGCGGCAAACAACAGCGAATCGCCCGGCAAAAACGGCATGACAACCAGACCAGTTTCAACAAAGATGATAACAAACAGAATGATGTAGGTAAGCGTGCCGTAGTCACGAATGATCTCGGCCAGGTGTTTATCGATGTGTAAAATGAAGTCAATGAGCTGCCTGATGATTTCCATAGAAGGAAGAATAAGTGAAAGAATGCGCAAAAATAAGAAAACCCGCGAAAGGCAATGCCTAAATGCAGGGATTGTTGGAAAAATAGTATGATTTCAAAACACAAAACCCCACATTTTACAAGCCTGTTTGGGTGGTATTTTCGAGCAGGATAAACGGGTATTGCAATTTCTTCCACTTTTGTGCAAACGCATCAGGCACCGGATAGATAGACAGCACACACGACCCTAATACCAGATCCAGATCGCCATCGTGGTCAACGTCTCCAGCATCCATTACCTGCCAGCGACCCATATCAAACTCAGGAAAAGTGGAGGCAGTAAACTGGAAGTTGCCTTTGTTTTCCAGATACACAAAGCTTTCCTGAGGCGTATGTTCATAGTCGGGGAAATACGAAATGGTGGCAATGTCCAGATCGCCATCATTGTCAAAATCGGCGGGTATGGCTTTGACGATGCCATTGACGGGATAAAAGTATTGCTCAGTAAAGTGGTAATTGCCGTTGTTGAGATAAACGCGAACACCATGGTAATTTTTCATAATCTGCTTGTAATCGCCATTGTCGCCATTGGTGGCAACGATATCCATTCGCCCATCGTTATCAAAATCAACCAGTTGAAACGAATTTGACCCAAACGAAGGCGAAAACTGCAACAATCGTTGCGGCGCCTGAAACTTGCCTTCGCCAGCATTCAGATATAGATCAAAGCCTTCGTTGCCTTGCGCCATCAGTACCAGCACATCGGGTTTGTTGTCGCCATTGAAGTCGCGGATGGCCGCTTGTATGGCGCCGGCATTGGCATCCAGTACATGTTCCTCGTAGCCAGGCTGTGGCATATAGGGCACCCGTTTTGTCTTTTCAAACCAGCTTAGCTTGCCTGTGTAATAGCCAAACCCACATACCAGCAAATCTTCTTTTCCATCGCCGTTCAAATCGCCGTAGGCCACATGTGTGGGGCGGCTCAGGGCATCTAACACCAGTTCGGAACGGCTGGTGTCCGAAGCAAAATACTGCACTTGCCCCGACGTAAAATCGGAAGGATGAAAATTGCCCATGGTCAGCAACCGAAACGCGTCGCCTTGTTTGTCGAGTTGTACGGGTCCAACGCCCACTTGGCGTGATGTTACTTGTTTTAAGTCTTTGTCGGTGTAGGACAAAACGCCCTGCTCGGCAGCGCCAAAGTAAATCTTTCCGGTAGAAGAATCTATCTTTACCAGCGAAAGGGCCGGATTGTCATATGAAAATTCAGGAGTATGCACTTTAAATCTGTTCAATGCAATCTGTATGGGGGCATGCTTTTCCTGTGGTGGCAGCGTATCGGGTGCCAGTGTGCTATAATACCGGATAATGGCTTTCCACTCCTGTTCAGTCACCAGGGGCTGCTCGGGAAACAAATAAGAATTGAGCAAGCCTTTCTCCTGTTTGTAGGCCTTTCCTTCAAACGAATCGATACCCAGCATAGGGCCCATTTTAGGAAAAACGTAACTCTGCCAGGTGGCCTTGTCAACCAAACCAGGCGTGGGTAGTTGGTGGCACGACTGGCAATGTTTTTCGGCAATGGCCAAATCGTCGGCCTCGCCCGGATAGGTTTCTTTGCCGCGACAAGCAACGGCAACGACCAAAACTAAAAAGAGAATTATCCTTTGTAAAAAGCAAAAGTGGAAGGTCATACAAAAGCGACTTTTTTGCTTAAAAGTATTACTTTTTTAAGTATGCTTCCAAAATATCTTTTCCCTGATACGTGCCCTGTGTGGCAACGGGAACAAACCGGGCAAACAAATCTTCACTGTACCAGTTGCGCTGACGGGTTTGCCTGACGATCTCTTTGTGAAAGGTTTGCTGGTAAGCAAATTGCCGGATGGCCTCTGCGTTTTCCCAGATGCTTACCGTGGCCTGTTGCACCAGCGGCAGCTCGCCCACTCCCATCGAGAAAAGCAGCCCAGCCGAATTCTGAATGGCTTGCTGGGCTTTGGGCACATTGCGCCAGAACTCGGGGAGACGCCGCAGCCGGATGGTAGCCCGGGTAAGCACGACCAGAGGCAAGTCGGGCGTAGGGAGTTTGTAGACCTCGGCAAACGGATTGGTCTTGTTCCATTTTCCATGTGATTGCAGCGGCACCATCTGCAACGTATAGTTTTCTTGTGTATGACCTAAGTATTCCTGCATGGCCTCCGACTGAAAAAAGTGTGTAGCTGCCTCAGCCGACTGCCAGGAACCCAGCATGGCATAACGCGAAAAATCCGGTTTCATGCTAAACCCGCCTTGGCCGCTACCCAGCATTTTTCCGAAAAGCAATTCGGGCGGGGCGGCTTGCAACAAACTGGAGCGGCCCATCTGGCCCAAGGCCCACCAGCGTTTTTGCCGAGGAAATTCGAATACCGAAAACGTGACTACAGGTTGTTTGGAATCTACAGGAAAAAGTATACGAAAACTCATGCAGAAAAATTAATGTGTCGCCGGAATACCAATAAAATAATGTACCTGCCTCAGTAAAACTTTCTGAGTGAACAGGCATCTTTATTCATACAACCAGGTAAGGGCAGGTTTTGATTAAATAAAAGATACTATTTTTTTGAGAACCGTATGCGGCTGTTCGTCTTTCTGATGTTACTTAGCTTCTTTGAGGTTAAAAGTCAATATCAACTTCCTGATAGCATGAAAACCATCAAGGTCCATTTTTTATATGGTTCCAAGCCCAGGAAAGAGTACCGGTTTGTAGAAAAGAACTATTTTGGCGGCCTGCATGGTGGTCATGTAAGCATTGAAGTTGAAAATGAGGTAATTGGCTTTGGACCCAGAGGAAAATTTCATGTGTTTGGCAGGCATAAGCATTTTCACAGCTGCTTCAGTGCACAGCCGTTCCCGGATTGGTTCCATGACACCACCGGGATGCAATACACTTCCCTTGCGATACCCGTTACTGCTACTCAATACGAGCAACTTACTCAAATTCACGATGATTACCGTAAATTTCCGCCTTATGACTATGCTTTTATAGGAATGCGTTGTGCTGCTGCCACATACGATGTACTGAGCCAGATTGGCATTATGCCCAAACACAGCCGTCATTGGATGGTAATGCATTGTTTCTATCCCAGGCTGCTTCGCAGAAAAATGCTCCAACTGGCACAGAAACGGCACTACAAAGTATCTCGCACCAAAGGACGAAGTTCTCGCCAATGGGAAAAGGAGTAGGTTTTCCTTCTGGGAAAGATACTATTTTTCCATGATTTGAATGTCACGGAACATGACCTCCACGTCCTGCCCACCGTGCAGTTGCAAAGCAAAGTGCCCTTCCCGCAAGCCGGGATCGTTGGTCAGTTGAGCACTTACTTGTCCATTGACAGTAACGACAATGTCGCCCTCCTGAGCTGTGATCATCATTTCGTTCCACTCGTTGGGCTTGTACCAGGTTTTCACATCGCTGGGTTTGGGTTGCACTACCCACGCTCTGCCGTTGGTTTCATAGAGGCCGCCCGCATCTTTGTCGGGGTCTATTTCGGCCTGCAGTCCTTTTACACCTACTACATCACCGGTTTCCTGTATTCTGAAGTAAAAACCGCTGTTGCCCTTGATTGCCTTGTATTTCATGCGAACAACGAAATTCTTGTAGTTTTTATCGGTCACCAACAAACCGTGGCGGGCATCACTCTTCTCATTCTTGCCGATCAGTGCGCCCTCTTTTACCGTCCATTGCCCGCCGGGCAGGGTATGCCAGCCTTTCAGGGTTTGTCCGTCAAATAATTTTTGCCACTTGGGCGATTGAAAAACCAAGCTCTGACCAAACACAAATAGCCAGATTACCACCGACACTAGCTTCATAACAAGGAGGATTATAAAAACGACGGTGAATTTATCTAAAAAATCATGTATCGGCGACGTTTTTTAGAGAAAAACCGTTATTTAACCGATAAAAAACGGTAAAAACACCTATAAAACTTTATTTATTCAGTCAGAAACCTATTCGTGGGTGTTCGGCTGCTTTTGGGTATACATCGGATGCAATTGTTGCAGTAGAGGCGCAATGGCAGGAATGGTATCCAGTGAGCTGAAGTTGGTCTGGAAAACTTTACGGTCATGCTGGATTTCGAGCCATTCGGTGCTTGCATTGGTGCAATTCTGACAAGTGACGTATACGGGCAACCGTGACAGTTGTTGCGTGTCGATCTGGGCAAGCAGTTTCTGCCAGGTTTCTTCTGGAGTCGGCCATGTGGTAGCCTGAATTTTCTGGCCGTTGTTGCTGATGCGTTTGAGAGTGGAAAAGGAGTGGGTTATGGTAAGTTCGGCGGTGCAATAGCCCATGCATTCGGTGTAACTGATGCCACTCCGAATCATCAATTCATCGTCTGTAGGCGGCAAATTCATTCTGGAATCCAGCTCTTTCGTGCACGCACTGATGGCTAATATAAAAACCAATAAAATGAGATATTTTCTTTTCATAGGGCAAGATGTTTGTTCAATGCAACTTGCATAACCAGAGGTAGTATAGGTCTAGTTGATAACAATTTTTACCACTTTATTCCTACTTATTGCATACCCTATTTTATTTGTCGGAAATGAAACCGCGCTTATTGTACTCAACTCTGTAAAGTTTCCATTTCCACTCCACGAGTTACCGCCATTGTCTGTACAATACATTGAACCGTATGGCATTCCAAAATCACCTCCGGAATAATTGCCCCGGCCAAAAGCATAGCCAACCTTCTGATCTGTGAAATGGATAGCATAAATATCAGTTGGCGAATTTGCAAGTTCTGTCCAACTCGCACCGTTATCATTCGATTTCAGTACTTTACCTTGTCCTGCAACATAGACGGTTTCATTGGTGGCAGCCAATGAGTAATAGATTGATTCTTTACTTTTATCCGGACTTGTAAGATGCCATGAACTGCCTCCATCAGTAGTTTTTAGAATATCTCTACCGCTAATTATAAAGCCATTTTGGGTATCACTAAATTCTATCTTCGTAAAGTCTCCACCCATATTAGCTATTGGATTTTCAGTCCAATTCTGTCCGCCATCTGTTGTTTTATAAACTGCACCATCGCCAACGCAAAATCCAAGTGAATTAGTAATGAAATGAATAGCTCGTATTGCGCCTTTGTTTATAGGTGTCAATACATTCTTCCAGGTTTGACCACCATTTTGAGTCTTTAGAATAAAGCCACCAGATGTACATCCTGTTTCATAACATGGATCTTCTCCACCAACAGCAATGCCATTGTTTGTATCACTAAAATAAATGTCCCGTATTGGTGAGCTTGTCGTCGAGTTTAAGGCAGTCCAGGTTCTGGCAGAGTCGGTTGTTTTATAGATGCCACCTTTGTAATCTGTTACGAAACCTTCTTTTCCATTAAGAAAGAAAACGGATGAAAATACGTCTTGACTATTCGTATTTATGACAGTAGTTTGAAAGCAAATGGCTTCGTTATTCTTAGTTATGTCATCTTTTTTACATGCACTCATAAGAATGATACAAAAAAGCAGGTTTGTAAATCTTTTCATAGATGTATTTTTTGATATTAATAATGCGTTTGTGTAGGGGTAACACTACATTGTAGCCTTTTAAACTGTTTCATTAGGACACCCGACATTTGCAAATGGTTGCAAGCAAATCGAGTAGCTCTGGGCAATTTTGTGAATGAAAAGTTGAAATTCGTTTGGGTTAGTTCTACATTCGTATCAGAAAATAGTATCTTTTTTGGATGAAAAACCTCTGTTTCTGGATTTTGGCGTTGGGTTTTAGTGGTTGGCTTTTACCGGCTACGGCTCAGTTTCCCATGGTGGTGCAGCCCGCCGACAAAGAAGCCATCCGGCAAATTCTCACTCAAAACGACTCATTGATAGCAAAACCATTGCCTCAGCGCCTGGTGGCTGTTGGCAAGTTGTTTCTGGGGAAACCCTACGAAGCTAAGACGCTGGAAACCGGTTCCGATGAAAAATTGGTTGTGAACCTGCGGGCATTTGATTGCACTACGTTTCTGGAAACAGCATTGACGCTGGCCCGTTTGCTACCCGCCGAAAATTCCGGTTTTGGCGATTATTGTCATCAATTGATTCAGATTCGCTACCGCAATGGCCGCAGTGACCTGTATGCGGCCAGGCTGCATTACCTCACCGAATGGATGTACGACAAAGCCCAGCGTGGCGAACTGGAAGACATTACCCGGCAATTAGGCGGCAAACCGTATGAAAAAACGCTGAATTTCATGACCACTCACCCACAAGCCTATGCACAACTGTCCGACAAACGCAACCTTGCCGAATTGCAGGCCGTTGAAAAACAACTCAATACCCGTTCGTTGTTTTATATTCCGAAAGCAGAGGTAAGTAAAATAGAATCGCAACTGCGGGAAGGTGACATCATTGCCATGACTACCGGCATAAAAGGATTGGATGTGGTTCATGTCGGTATGGCCGTTTTGCAGAAAGGAAAAATTCATCTGTTACACGCCTCCTCCGACCAGAAGCAGGTTGCCATCAGTACCTTGCCTTTGGCCCAATACCTGATGAAAAATGCGGGACAAACCGGGATTATTGTTGCCCGACTGAAACCTTAGACAATAGATTACCGAGTTTTTCGTTTTGAAAAGATACTATTTTAGACCACTGATTAAAATAGCTTTTAAGGATTGGGCGGATTTGATCGTACTGATCTGGATGCGGAGTCGGTCCTGTTTGGCAGAAAAGCGGGCCATTATACGGATTGTTCGTATGGCTTCTGTTCAATCCGATAAATCTGTTCAAACTGTGGTTATGACATTTTTTGTTACACTATTCTGTGATATCCATGCGTAAATTTCTTTTTCCGGCTATTTTTCTTGTGCTTCTGTGTGCTGTTTCTCAGGCTCAGGTAGTTAATCCGGCCAACAAAAAATTCAATGTTTATAAAATCAATGTAGACCCCAACGCAACCAAAGAAGGCATCCGGGGCATTGCCGTGCTGTTCAGTTGTGAATTCCCCATTTCCGATGCCGAATACAATGGCATGAAAGATCAGCAGGGCAAGGTGCGGATGACTTTCTATGCGGGAATAACCGATGCCAGTAACGAGCCTGTGTATCAGGCGTATGACTTTGCCAACTACAAAAAACAGAACAAATATACGGCGGTGCATTTTGCCGACGAAACCATTCTGATGCCGCAGAACAAGGCGCAGGGTTTGCGAAACACAGGCATTGAATTATTCATTCCGTTCACGCATACGTCACTTCCCGAAGGTAGCAGCACGGTTACATTTGCCTTAAATGCGTACAATGCCAAAGCGGGCCGGTTTGAGAACATCCACACCCAGAAAGTAACCATTAACAAACCCGCCACGTATGCCGTAACCCTGCAACCCCAGCAAATAGCCGTCATCGACAAAGCCGGAAAACGCACCGAAGTAGGCCAACTGGAACAGGATATTTTTGCCTTGCCGGGTTCTAGCAAAGAAACCAAAGACATCGCCTCTTTTGCGAATGTCGATGTAAAAGACGCCTTGCAATTTACGTATTGCGAAGGGGATGTGATTCGCCTCAAAATCCAGAAAAGCATCGAAACCGGTCTTATCAAACTTAACAAGCCCCGGTTGTTGCGTACCAAAGACAACAAACCGCTGCCTGCATTCGATAATGCAGCTGCTCTCACCGGCGAATGGGTGTTTGATACCAAGGCAACCAAAACCTTTTCCCTGAAAAACAACGCGCTGGACATTACGCTGGGCATTGAGAAATACAAAATTCCCGCCGTGCAATTGTCGTCTTTCAAAGTCAATCCGTTTGCGACCCACGAAGGTGTGGCTGGTACCAGCATTTCATTTGATTACAAAGCGACTGTAGGGGCTACGTTACCGCCGCTTACCGCCTGGCTTAGTTACCAGGCGCGCAATGCAGACGAAACGGTTACCATTTACAATGGCAAAGTGATCAGCGGCCAGGCTAAGCTGGATACTAGCGGTGTGCTGACGTTGAGCAAATCGGCTACTTCAGGTAAAATGGAGGTGTTTTATCCGGCATATCAGATTTTGTTGCAAGATCCCGACGTACGTCAGCAGCCTTCCAAACGTTTCGCCTTGCAGGTTCACTTGGCCAACAACCCATATGTCATTGCCCGCGAAGAAGCCAAGCAAGACCTGACCATCCAGACCATTCGGGAGGCGGTATTGCCTACCGTGCTCAAACTCAAGGACACTGTGGTAGCGGGTGTAAACGGAGCCACACTCTCGCTGCCTTACGCGTTGCCAAACCTATATTTCGACACGAAAGAACAAAAATACCTGGAGGTAACCGATGGTGGAAAAGACAGCAAAGCCACTGAACTTTTCCGTAAAATGACTTTGATAAACGAAGCCGTGAAACGCATCAATGCCAATTCCAAAACGGCGGTTTCGTATGAGCTAAACCAACCGAGAGGTGCCGTTCGGTTGTTCTTGCCTTACACATCGCTAAACAAAATTGAGGAAAAACCATTGCCGTTCCGGGTATCGGCACAGGTTTCGAATGCAACGAATAAAGTGGCTGTAGGCGAAAGCATTTCGTCCATTCAATACCAGATCGACCGCAGCAAATTGCGTTTTGTGTCGGTGGGTATTGCCAACATCAAGCTCAAAGAAGCCAATACCGGCGATGTGGCCTGGCGCATTCGGTCAAAAGACAAAGTTCTGTACGAATCGAAGCTGATTCCGGCCGATAAAACGATTGAAAACCTGTACACCGATGCATTTTACATTCATGAAGACGATATGCTGGTGGTAGAAATGCTGAAAGGCACCAAGCCTGACAACCTGAAAGTAATGACGCACTGGGAAAAACCCGTGAAACAACTTACCGCCAGTGAGCAAATTACGCTGGAGCCCGCCAAACTCTCCAACAACACCGACGACGGGGATACCAAAAGCTTGGTAATCAGCTATACGGCCCAGTAAAAATAGTATCTTTTCAAAATAAAAAACCGCCCATCTCATCTTATGAAATGGGCGGTTTTCTTAATACAAAATCGTTGCAGGCCCTTACTTCTTTTTGCGCAGGAAGATGTCGCCACTGATGGTTTTCAACGTTACCATTTCGCCTCCTCCGTTCAAGCGCAGTTCTGACTCATACTTCCCCCCTACCCGGCTCAGCCCGTCGTCATTGGATTTGGGAAGTTCAAAACTTAAATCAGTATAGACATCGCCGCTGATGGTTTTCACACCAAAATTGCATCGGGTAGTTGCTGGTAAACGCAGATCTATTTTACCACTGATGGTTTCGAGGGTGTATTTTCCTTTCGTATACTCTGAAATCACATTGCCACTGATGGTTTTGAGGCGTATACTGGCATTGGCAGGCACGTAGATTTCGTAATCGATATCAATGGAAACTCGGGCTCCTGAATTGATATACACATGACTTTCATCGTCCCAGAAACCATTTCCGCCGTAGTAATTTCCCGATTTGCCATCCGAAGCGGAGCTTTGTTCTTTGGCAATTTCTTTCAAGTTCTTGATCACCGACTTTATTTCCAGCTGGGTATCAGAGGGTTTTACTTCTACCACAAAGTTATCGTTATTGGCATTACTGTTGATATTGACATCGGCATTAAACGAAATCTCGTTTTTGTCCCACGTTTTTATCACAATATCCGAAGCAAACTTCAGGTTCAGGTAGATTTCTTTGCCCGCCGAATACGGAATAGCTTGGGACACTTTTTTCTGTGCCATCACCGGGCACAAACTTATCCAAGTGAATAGCAGGAATACGAATAGTTTCATAGCAAACCAGGTTTGGAGTAAGATAAGGTTGTTGGTTTATTTCCGGCGGCGCAGGAATACATTTTTGTAAGGCGATTCCAGGTGTATTTCCACTCCTCCTCCATTAATGGCGCCAGCCACACTATGACTGCTGATCTTTTCGAGTTCATCCCCACTGCCAGCGGGCGATTTTATGTCAAAATCCGTGTATATATCGCCGTAACTCGATTCCATGCGCAGGTTGGCTTTGGTGTCCGGCTCCAGCGTCACATCTAGGTTGTTGTAAGTAGCCACCATCGAGATCGGTTTTTCCTGATTCAGCTTGGCGAAAACCGCCCTTACCTTGCCATACGTTGCATTAAGCACTACCGGCCCTGTGACGTTGGTAAGTGAAACGGGTGCGTATTCGCTGGTGATTTCCAGCTCCGATTTGATGTTGTTCACTGTAATGTCTTTGGCTACCCATCCTTTCGACTGAACTTTGACGGTCATGCGTTCCGGAATGAGAATCTTTACATTCTGATTTTTATTGGATACGCCCCGGATCACAACCGTTCCTTCGCTTTCCTGAATGTTGATGCAATAGCCGTTGGTATTGTCAGTCAGTCCGTTGCCCGATACCAACCGCAGTCCTTGCGCGTCTTCGTCCTGGCTACACTTGGTACCTGAGATTATGATTTCCTTTCCCGAATGGCCTTCGATGGCAACCGAACCGTGAATGGTGTTGATCTTTACTTTGGTTGCCGACTTGACATCGTATTTGAAATCTTGCGCCTTTGCCAGTAATGAAAACGCAAAGAATACCAGTACTAAAAGTTGTTTTTGCATAGTTGTAGTAGATAAATTAGGGTAATAGAAAGTACACATCCGAATCATGACAATGCCGGGGTTTTAGTTTTAGGGTTAAAAAAGATATTATTTTCAGGAGTTAGATTGCTTTCAGCTCGTGGCGAATACTTTCTTTGATCTGTTGCGGAATGGGTTCTTTTTTAAGGAACTCCTCAATGACAGGCTTGGCCTTTTTGTCTTTGAGGGCAATCATGATGTTGATCAGGGCAATCTTTACCGAAGGGTCTGATTGTGTCTGGATCGACTGAATTAAGGCTTGACGCGCGGTATTGTCTTCTTTGAAAGTAAACAGCGCATTGGCA
This sequence comes from uncultured Sphingobacteriales bacterium, assembly GCA_963520985.1. Classification (GTDB taxonomy): domain Bacteria; phylum Bacteroidota; class Bacteroidia; order Cytophagales; family 172606-1; genus Xanthocytophaga. The sequence continues at coordinate 224,623 of CAUQTA010000003.1, read as the reverse complement.
GCGGCCAGTCGCACGTTTGAATTTTCGTCGTTATTCAATGTTTCAATCAGTGCGTCAATCACTTCCGGACTTTTAGCTTCCATCTGATACACAAAATTCACCCCTTTGATGCGTTCACTGGCCGATGGTTGCTTTAGCTGAGACATTACTACATTTTGTCGCAACTCTGTCATTTGGCTTTGCAAAGAGGCAAGTTGCGTTGTGTCACCGCGCAGTTGGCTGCCGGAGAAAAAGCCGATGAAAAACAAAGCAAGTCCTGCGGCAATCCCCGCCGCCCAATAATGCACCGGACGAAACTCGATTACTTTTGCCGCCGGTTTCAGTCTTTTTTCGAGTTTGGCATCAAAGGCATCGGTGAGCGTTTCTTCCTGCTGCCAGTCGGCATACACGGCAAACTGGCTACGGTACACTTCCAGATGAGGGGGCAACGGCTGGGTAGTAGTAAAATATTCCTTTAATTTCCGTTCTTCGGCTACCGTCGTTTCACCTTCCCAGTACTTTTCCAATAATTCTTCAATAGCTTCCATGAATATTCAATTGCATTAAGGTTTCGCGAAGTTTTTTCCGGGCACGACACAGGTTTACTCGCACGTAGGCTTCGTCACGTTGAATGATTTCGGCAATTTCTTCCAGTTCGTATTCTTCAATATCACGAAGCTGCAATACAATACGTTGCATATCAGGCAATTGCTCAATTACACGTTCTACCAGGCGCTTGGTATCCTGCAACTCATACCGCTTGTCGGGCAAGTGCGATTCGGTTCGGGTTTCGGCGTAGTCCCGGTATTCGTCCAACGGCGAATTCTGGTTCTTCTTAGACCGAAGCTGCCCCAGACACATGTTTTTGGTTATCTGCATCGCCAACGCTTCCACGCTATGGTAGGTGTCAAGCCGCTCCCGGATGTCCCACAGCCGCATAAATACGTCTTGCACAATATCTTCTGCATCGGCAGCACTGCCCAAAAACCGCTTGGCAAACCGGTAGAGTTTGTTTTTGCTGGGTAAAACGTGTGATTTAAATCGATGCAAATCCATGTGTAGTGCCTTATCTACTAAGAAGATACGTAAGGACAAGAATTGTTACAGCTATTTCAAAAAAAATTAAATAGAAATGAAAATAAGTAAAAAGATGTTAGTAGTTAGTTGTAAGCTAATAGCAAAATCGGATTGCAATTAATTGACTATCAATATTCTATGCATCAAACTCGTTTGCTCAAAAAATAGTAGGATTGGAAAAGGCAAAACCTGCCAATCGGTCCGTCATTGTGAGCAAATCCTTTTAATCCCACGAATCAAGGTTCTGACTATTTCAAAACGCAAAACCCAGCCTTACGGGGCTGGGTAGGTTAGCTGGTAGAAGTGGGTTGTTGAAAAATTACTTTTTGGTGGCTATGGCGGTACAGTTGTCGCTGCCCAGGCCGGTGATGGTTGTTTTGTAGCTGATTGAAAGTTTGCTGTCATCCAGGGTGCCGCTGCCGCTCAACGTAATGGTGACCGGTTCGCCCTGGTAGTGGCCACCAAAGTCTTGCGATGGAATGGTGATGGAACTGCCCGAAACGGTAGCTTTGGCTACAATGCCCGGAAAATACAGGTCTTTGATGGTTATTTCATCGGCTGCGTCGCCCGCAGTTACCGAAATGTTGTAATCGTCCGGGTTGCCGGTGCAGGTTTCCTGCAAGGCATAATTGCCTAAAAACTTGTTGCGGTCAGGCTCGGGATCTTTGCCATTCTTTTTACAAGAACTTAACAATGCGGCACCCAGCATAAGGCATAGCACCAAGGGACGGAAAATTTGAAACGTTTTCATAGTGTAGTGTAGTTGTTTGGATAAGTAGGAAAGAATTACTTTTTGTTTTATTGTTGATACAAAACACTACATTTCAGGGCTTTATACAAATCGCAATTGGTATCTAGTGTCATAAACACTACATGAATTGTTAAAAACAACCCATGAGCAGGGAAACAAAAAAGCCCTGATGACAGACATCAGGGCTTTTTTGTTTGGAAAAGATACTATTTCTCAGGCTTCCTGGCTTTCGCGTTCGGCTTGCACTTCGGCCAGCGGACGGAAATTACCGCCTTTCAACGGATCATCTTCTTTTTCGTACGGAATTACTTCCAGAATGTTGGTGATGTTTACATCGGTAATCACATAATCCTGCACTTTGCCCAGGCGTTCTTTCATCAGGTCATACGCTTCGCGGGGGTCAGGTGCATTGATGAGCATGTTGTAAGGCACTTTCTTCTCTTTCTGCGTCTTTTCGTCAAAAGTGATGTACTGAACCTTTATCTTAAACCAGGTTTCGGCGCCTTCTTCCACAAAAAACACTTCACTCAAACGCATCCGCGTTAGCTTGGATAAAAAGAAGTCGGCGAGGTTGCTGGCAACGGCATTGTAAATGCGCGCTTCGGCGTCGGTATACGACACAGCGTCAACCAGATACACTTCACTGATGGTTTTGCTTTTTCCCTTTTCGTCGGGTTGTTGATAGCGAATAGCTGCTTGATACCAAACGGGCATATCAGAATAAAAGAGTTAAAATGTCACAATTCATTAAGCACTGCATCGAGAATGGCTTCAAAGATAACAACCAATTGCCAGAATCAGGAGAAAAAAGTAAAGAAGGTTCGGGAAAAATAGTATGCTGAGAATGGTGAAAACCCGGCTATAAAAAAGAAAACGTTTGCAGGTACTGCAAACGTTTCTGGCGGTTTCACTAGTTAAAATAGACTAAAAGAATGTCATTACCAATGTACGAATACTTAAACCAATAATCAAGATGCCCACCATAATCATCAGTGTACGGGTTGAGAATTTACGGCACAGATAGGCTGCAAACGGAGCTGCCACACTACCGCCCAGCACCAATCCGGCAATGATTTGCCAGTTGCCCGTGCCAATCATGGTTACAAACGTAATGGCTCCCGCCAAAGCAATGAAGAACTCAGCTAAGTTTACCGACCCAATGGCATACCGTGGGTTGTGCCCTTTGCTCAGTAACGTTGACGCCACAATGGGCCCCCATCCACCGCCGCCTACCGCATCCATAAACCCGCCAAACAAGGCCAAGGGTGCCAGTGTCTTCTCGTCACGCGGCGCGGCAGGTGTGCGAAACGCCTTACGCAATACGATAACGCCCATCACCAGCAAATAAGCCGCAATGTAAGGCTTGATTACTTTTCCATCAATGCTGGTCAGGATATACGCTCCGGCTACGGCACCTACCATGCCCGGCAATACCAGCCGCTGAAAAAGCCGCTTGTTCACATTGCCCATCTTCAGGTGCGACAATCCTGAAATGCCTGACGTAAACACCTCCGAAACGTGTACACTGCTACTCGCCAACGCCGGAGGAATTCCTAACCCTAGCAGGAAAGAAGTGCTACTGATGCCATAGGCCATACCCAAAGCGCCGTCAATCATTTGCGCCACAAAGCCTACCAGCATGAAAAACAACATTTCCTGTGTCAGCAGTTGAGAAGCGTAAGGCTGTATGAGGTGCCATGTAGTATCATTATGGTACAGAACCAGGCCCAGTAAAAAAGTAGCGACAACGATAGAGGCAATGACAAACACACGTTTGCTTTTGCGTTCGGGTTTGGCAATCACCGTTTCTTCTGCTACTAACATGTTATTTTCTTTCAAGTGTGATACGATAGGTTAAAAAATTTGTGCAATATACATCTATCTCTATAAGTTTACTATAGATTAAAAGAAAATTTTACAAAAAATTTCATTGTGCTTTCTGCGAGCCACCAACAGAGGATGTGTTTGTTTGCAAGAGTAACTTGCAGGGAGGTTTTGACCTTTTCAAGGATACTATTTTCAGTAACGCTCCATAGGAAGCCAGAGCCATTGCGCAGGAAGACAGTCAGATACAAATCTCAGACAACCTCTAGAAATAGAAGAAGAAAATCAGCTAGTTATCTGGGCGAAAGTTGTGGACCGCTGTAAGAGTAACAATACCGAAAATAGTGAATCACCGGAGCCGGCAATTGCACAGGCTGAAGTTTATAATGAACAGACAAAGTGGCAGCATCACTAAACATCTGCTTATCAGTGATACAGGCAAGCACGCCAGGTAATTCGAACACCAGATAATCCTCTATCCGTGCCGGAGGGCCAAACGCATCTGTAAAGTCTGCCAGGGCAGATGCCTTATCAAAATTCCACGAATTGTATCCTCCTGTGCCAGTAAACAGGTCTTGATAATCCAAGATGTACTTTATGGCAAACCAACTCAGGCGAGAACTCCATCCCTTGTCCCAGCTAAATGCCACCGGCTTAACCTCATAATCCAGCAGATAGCCGTCTACCGGCGGATCTGGCAAGGACAAGTTTTCTTTTTTGACAGCCCAGTAATAATCCGACTCACCCTGAATCAGCAAAGTCAACGCCTGGATTCCCTCGTCAAATTTGATGCTGTAACTGTCTCTGAATATCCATTGATCGGTTTTGAGCATTGCTTGCAAAAAGCAGTACCATTCCCGAAACGAAGCAGGCAAAGACATTCCTATGCTGGCTTCTAACTCGGCCAATGGCTCATCATAGTCACTTACTTGCCAAGTTAGATCGACTTCATGCCATTCGCGTATCAGGCGTCTGAACATTTCCCAAGTTTCTTTAGAACTGGTGATTACAGACATACGCGAGAAGTGAGTAGGTAAAGGCCTGCCAAAGTGTAATCGCCTATACCCTTGTGATATCTTTTATCAGCCACTGAAAATAAAAATAGTATCTCGAAAAACGCCAAAACCTAGCTCGCAAACTTGCGTTCAATCACGTCTACAAACTCTTTGTACTCTTCGCTTTCCAGATCCCAGCCCAACGAATGTGCATACTTCACTTCCAGTAACCGCATGGCGGAAGGCAGGTCAGTGGCCTGTTCCAATTCATAAATGGCTTGTGCAAAGGCAATATTATCTCCACCAAAGAGGCTATTGATAAAATAGTATTTCTGATTGAGATTCAGCGCCTCTTTCAGGCTGGTGATCGGCTGGTTTTGTGCTTTTTCGATAAATGTGCTTTCTTCCTTGCGCAGAGAATCGTTTAGTGTGGTCTGGTCGCGATTCAGGGTATCATTCAGGGTCAGTTCTTCTGATTTTTTCTTTACTGACAGCACCGTAACCAACGGCTTGTTGGCAGCCTTAGCAAACTGCTCGATGTCTACTTTTACATCTTCTGCCTTGATTTCGGGAATGACATTCATGGCAACCGGCGGTAATTCGGGCGACGAAACAGAAATATTGGGTTCGTCTACGGCTTTGAAAGTAACGGGCTCTTTGGCAACGGGCGGTATTTTTTCAGGTTGGGGTATACTTATCGGCGTGGGTATCGGTTTTTCTTCCACAATTTTCTCCATTACCGGAAAGTCGTCGGGCAGCGAATCGAAGAAAGATTTGGGTGACTCGGCTTTGGGTTCTGGTTTTTGTTCTTCTATGATCTCTTCCGGCTTCTCCAGGTCTTCGCGTTGCAGTGGCACATAGGCTGCAAATTGCGACAGGTAGGTTTCGGCTTCTTCAGGGATAGTGTTTCCCGATTCCAGTACGTCATCCAATACGGCAATGGCTTTATCCAGCGGAACCACTTCGTCTGCCTGGAGGCCGGTAGCCTCCAGTTGCGTCAGCATGGCTTCCCAAAAAGCACGGTTTACACGCAAATAACGCATGTGTTCCCGCAAACGCTGTAACGTGAGCGGCTGAAAGTCAATGTCGCGAAGCAATCCAATGAGTTGTTCGCGAGGCGTTAGAATCAGCTTTAACGCACTGGCGGCAGACCCTGACACCAAGGCCTCAAAGGCATCGCGCTTTACCTGAATGTGCTGCGACAGCGTATTCATCAGTTGTGCCAGTGCTGCTTTTACATCTTCTTGCGAGTAGTCGAAATAAGGGCTTTGCAACCGGGCCGCTTCCTGTTGCCAGCTATTAAACAATCTAAACAGAATCAGGTAATTAACCTGCGGTATCGTGGTAAACGAAACCATATCCTGACCTGAAATAGTATCTTTCTCAGCGAAAAAAGTGTCACAGGTATGTTTGGCAAATGTGTCTGCGTACTGGCTTAAAGCGGTTTGATTGATGGGAAGTGCCATGGTTGAGTTGCTGTTTCGGATCCAAAAAATAAGATTTGCATGAAAGATGCTACCAATTGAGCACTAACTTAATGCCACAGCCAAGTCGTTGTTCAACCGTAACGTATTCATTAGTAAATCATACTGTCAAATGTAAGCTTTTATTTCGTAGTTTGATTCGCTTCGTTGCCCATTCCTACGCATTTTTCGCAGTACAGGTTACGCAACTGTTCATCGTCAAATACCTGAAAATTAATACGACACTCGCCAATAAATAAATCGCACCACTTGGCATGCGGCAATTTCTGAGCAGCCTCAACCAGCAAACGCGTATAAGTGCGGTTTTTCTGGTAATCGGGATGCACAAACACCAGTTTCAGATATTGCATGTAAATGTCTTCGTCAAAACCGGTTTTCTTCAGATACGTATCCAATACCTGGATGGCATATTTAAATGCCTCCATTTCAATCATGTAATTAGCCAGGCTCAGCGAACGTTCGTTGTTGCCGATTATCTCTGGCTTATCGCGGTAATACGCAAACAAATACTGCACGCCTTCTTTCAGTTTGCGGTAGTTGCCTTCCTGCTGGTAGTAAGGCAAGGCTTTCAGGTAAAACATGGATTTCAGCTTCTTGTCCAGTGTTTTGTACTTTTCGGTATGCACCACTCCATCTATTAGCTTCAGGATCTGGTCGGCAGAGTAGTTTTGCTCCTTTGCAAACTCCCATTCGGAAAGCATGAACGCAACGGCATAATACTTCATTTCAATGCCTGTGTTTCTGACAGCCAATGCAGTCTTGATCATTTCCCAGTGGGTTTGCCACTGCTGGGCCGTCCACGAATTGTGGTTTAACTGGTAGTCCAGCAGCATCTGGTTAAATTTCAGGTCGCTGTACTGAGCCGTAGCCGGATACTGAACCGAAAACAGCGAATCGGCGGGAAGGCTACCCTGTTTCCACTGGCGGTAGTAGAAATTCTGCAAAGCCGCTGCCTGTATCGGATTAGATACCTTGTAATGCTGGCGAATGTACTCCAGGGTATCGCGTACCTGCAAATGAGTTGCCAGACGCACCTGTGCCTTGCGCTGCTCGTTCAGGTTTTGCTCCCAGGCTTTGAGCACCTCCGGTTTCTGCAATTCCTGCTTGATCTGGTCTACGGGCCAGTCTTTCCAGGCCGAATAGGCCGAGTTTTCAAGTTGGTCATAGAGCAATGTCCAGTTTTCGCTGGTGCGCACTTCAATATTGGTATTGTCGTCAATGTATTTTTTCAGATATCCCACAATGCTGTCAGCACGTGATTTGTACAGTTGCTCGTTCATGCCGCCCACACCTTCTACCGACGCATACGCATCGATTCGGATGTTGTCGATCTGGTAATTTTTCAACGTATCGCGGATGGCCAGCATAGACTTGTGATCGGGGCGGATGCTGTTGCGTTCGAACGGAACCCTGAAATCAAAGAATTTGTCGTCCGGTTTAAAACTAAGCTGATGGTCTGAGAACCGGGTTTCGAAAGCAACCGAATCGGTAAAGTTAAGGTCGCCGCAAATATCGGTGTAGTGCACCGCTCCAATGATGCGTTTTTTGTGCAGGAGCAAAAAGTTGGCAACAATGTATCCGTTCGAATCTACTTTGAGCATGTTGCCTACCGGCACCGAGGTAAATTCAGGTTTCCAGGTTTCTTTTTTTATCTTTTCTTTTTCCCGCTTGGCTTTGGCCGAATGGGCTAGCCAGAGTTTGCGCAGCTGTTTGGATTTGTCGCGGTTAAATTCCCGTTTTTGCTTGCGCAGGCTGCTCAACAATTCTTTTTTGTACACAGGCTGCAGTACTTTTCCATTCACAGACGATGATCCCGTACGCCGACCCAAGGTTTTGTAATAATCCGAACTGCCGCACTGATACGATTTGAAATTGACCAGTTCAACGGCGATTCCATCGCGGCGGTTTTTCATCGAATGCAGCAACTGCAGGGGCGTTACGCTACGGGCAAAGATAATCTGATTGGTATAGTCGGAAAGCAACTGAAGTTTTTCGCTGCGAAAGGCCGTCCAGATCGAGTTTTTCTTTGTTTGCTTGTAATCTAGGTGCTTCAGTTTCCAGGGAAGCTTTTCTTTCTTGCCCGACGACTGTGAAAACCACTGTTCGCTGCGGCTACGCACGGTATCATAAGGAAACATGCGGCGGTTGGTGTAAAAAGAGTAACGCCACAGCACCCGGGCAAAGTCCTGAACGACAATAAAGTTACCGTTTTTCTGATGAGGCACTATGGCGACACCCGTCACCTGGAAGTCGGTGTTTTCGATGTTGCGCATGTACTTGTTCGATTTGGCCCATGCACTGGCAATGCGCCGAGCCGTAGCCTGGTAGGTGTCTGCCAGTTTAAACGACAGGATGTTTTCTTCGGTCAGGTAGTTGCGGGCTCCGTGAAAATAAGCCCGGTCCTGGGCTGTTTTCTTATTGGAATGCTTTTGGTAGGGCGTGGTAACGGGTTCTTCTGACAAGTATTGCACGTGGTCTTTGGCCGATACGTACAGGCTGCTGTCACTCACCAGCGATGGCAGTTCGCGTGTTTTGCGGATGCTGTCAATCTGTGCTTTGACCAGGTATTCAAGGTAAGGCAACTGGACCGATTCGGGAGTAATTCGTGTGGTTGGAGACTGCCCGCTTGCATATCCGATCGAAACAATACATACCAGAAGCCAATAAAATGGCTCCGCCTTACCTGTAGAAAAATGCATAGCTGGAGTTTGAAAGAACTCTTTTGGGAAACTACTCTTAAAATCTTATCGGGTAAGTGGTAAAAGCAATCGTTGCAGGTGGTAAGTCCGCAACGAAAAAATAGTATCTTCCAAAAAGTAAAAACCCCAGGCTATGCGTTTACAGAATGTTCAGCGATTGTTCTTTGATTTTTTCCAGTTCGTCTTTCATTTCCACTACAAACCGCTGAATGACCGCATCATTTGCCTTTGAGCCTATGGTATTGATTTCGCGACCTATCTCCTGACTGATGAAATTCAGCTTTTTGCCGGGTGTTTCATCGCTGTTGAGCACTTGCAGAAAATGGTCGAGATGCAATCCCAGCCTTACTTTTTCTTCACTGATATCGAGTTTTTCGATATAATAAATCATTTCCTGTTCAAAACGATTGGCATCAAAATGCTCATCGCTGGTAATTTCGGCGATGCGTTCCCGGATGCGAGTCCGGATGTTTTGCAGCCGCTCCGGATCATGGGCCGCAATGGAAGCCAGATTCGTGCTGATTTTCCGGATGTACTCCGTTAGTTTGCGGGCTAGCTCACCACCTTCTTTTGCCCGAAATTCATCACAAGCCTGCGTTGCCTGCTTAAACGTTTCCTGGATCAGCTCCCAATCTTTGGCAGCGTTCTCATCCGGGGCCGTATCGTAAACATACGCGTCGGGCAGTTGCATGGCCAGCCGGAAAACATCGTCTTCGGGCACACTGGCCTCGGCAGCGGCTAGCCGCAATTGCTGGCAATAGGCCTTCACCAGAGGGACATTGACCGTAACGCGGGGTTTTACTTCGCCTACTACCTGCACATCCACCGACACGTTGACCTTGCCCCGTTCCAGTATCTGGTTAAGCAAATTTCTGATTTCCAGCTCTTTATCTGAAAAATTCTTAGGAAGTCGCAAATTGACATCCATCGATTTTGAGTTCAGCGAACGGATCTCGACACTCACACTGATGTTGGCATTGGCCGCTTTGGCCATCCCAAAGCCAGTCATGGATTTTAGCATACGCAAATCAAGTTTATAGGTTTCATCACCTCAATTGAAAACAATAGCAGAGATTACAAAGTAATGTTTTTTTCTCCAAAAATCTCAAACAAGAAAATTATTGGCTCAAAAGCGGGCAAAACTTAAAAAATGACTAATTTTACATACCGAACTTTTTATTCTTTTTCCGATACTATTTTCTTCCATATAATCTATGAAATTTGGAGTAGTTGTTTTTCCGGGTTCCAATTGTGATGACGATGCCGTACATGTGATAGGTGATGTATTGGGCCAGCCCGTTGTGAAACTATGGCACAAAGACACTGATCTGCAGCAGTGCGACTGCATCATACTGCCCGGTGGATTTTCGTATGGCGATTACCTGCGCACCGGCGCCATTGCCCGTTTTTCACCCATCATGGACAAGGTGATTGCTCATGCCAATGACGGGGGTTTTGTAATGGGTATCTGCAATGGTTTTCAGATACTTGCCGAGGCGCATCTGCTGCCAGGCGTGCTTTTGCGCAACAGCAACCAGAAATACAGTTGCAAAAACATATACCTGAAAGCGGAATCCAAAACGGCTCCCTTGACGGCCGGACTTGATTTCAACAAAGCGTACCGAATTCCGATAGCACATGGCGAAGGCCGTTATTTCGCCGACGAAGCCACCCTACGGCAACTGCATGAAAATGACCAGATCCTGTTCCGTTATTGTGACGAAAACGGGCAGGTTACTCCGGACGCCAATCCGAACGGCTCGCTGGAAAACATTGCCGGTATCTGCAACGCACAGCGAAATGTGTTTGGCATGATGCCTCACCCCGAACGAGCCTCCGAAGAGGCTCTCGGCAATACCGATGGCTACGAGATTCTCAAATCGCTGACAACTGTTTTAGTCTCTTAATATCTAAACCTCCTGACAATAAAATCAGGAGGTTTTTTGTTTCTGAAACATACTATTTTCACCTTTAGCAGAATGTTACTCTGCGCTAACTCTTTCGAAACGTAGCCCTTTCCTGAAAAAACCGATGAGCCCGTATTTTTCACTTTTTCCGGCTGGACAATTCTCTGATTGGCTAATTTGTTTTAGCATCTGACATTTTGTGATTCATTTCTTACTCCATACCTTAAATTGTCGCCCTGAAGAAATAAAACAATCCAAAGAAAAAGTTTAATCTGATTTACATGAAAAAACCAGACCACAACTCGCGCCGTTCGTTTCTAAAACAAAGTTCACTGGCAGCAGCCGCCTTTTCCATTGTGCCGCGCCATGTTTTAGGCAAAGGTTTTGTGCCTCCTTCGGACAAATTAAACATTGCCGCCATCGGGTGCGGGGGCAAAGCCGACTTTAACATTCAGCAAGCGTACAACAACGGCACCGACAACCTAGTAGCCTTGTGCGATGTGGATGACCGCCAGGCAAAAAAATACCGCGAAAAATTTCCCAAAGCCCCTTATTACCGCGATTTCCGGCAAATGCTCGCCAAAGAAGGCAAGCGGATCGATGCAGTGATTGTAACCACTCCCGATCATATGCACTATCCCATTGCCATGGCTGCCATGCAAATGGGCAAGCATGTATATGTAGAAAAACCCTTAACCCACGATATTTGGGAGGCCCGCCAACTGACGGAAGCCGCAAAGAAATACAAAGTGGTAACCCAGATGGGCAATCAGGGGAGCAGCGGCAAAGGCACCCGCATCACCGAAGCCATCATTCAGTCGGGAGCCATTGGCGAAGTTCATACGGTAGAAGTATGGACAAACCGCCCGGTGTGGCCGCAAGGTGTCAAATCGCCCAAAGACAAAGGCGAAAAACAACCGGTCCCATCGGAAGTAGACTGGAATTTGTGGTTAGGTACAGCGCCTTTCCGCGAATACCACGAAGCCTACATGCCCTTCCGCTGGCGTGGTTACTGGGATTTTGGTACCGGTGCCTTAGGCGATATGGGCTGTCACTTTATGGATGTGCCTTTCCGGGCCTTGAAGCTGGGCTACCCGACATCAGTAGAGTGTTCGGTGGGTCAGATTTACGCCGATTTCTTCAAAGAAGCTTTTTTTGATGATGTGTGTCCGCCTTCTTCTTCTATCCATTTGAAGTTTCCAAATCCGAACGGGCAGCAACACAAAGAAATCAGCCTGTCGTGGTATGACGGGGGCATTCGTCCGGCCTTGCCTGAGGGCTGTGATTACGAAAAAGTGTTTGCTCGTGTGGATGGAGGACTGCTTTTCATTGGAACAGGTGGCATACTAGCCGCCGAATTATTCGGAGAAAAGCCCAAACTGTTTCCAACGTCCAAATTTGAAAACTATGTATTGCCCGAGCCCAAGCGTGCCCTGGTAGAAGGCGAGACCAATGGACATCAGCAGCAGTGGGTGAAAGCCTGCAAGAAAGGCCATGGCACCTACACCAGCTCTGCGTTTGCAGAAGCCGGACCGCTTACCGAAATCGTTCTGATGGGTAACCTGGCGGTGCGTTCTTTCTTGTATCGCGAACCGAATCAGAACAATGGTTTCAATTTTCCGGGACGTAAAAAACTCGCCTGGGATGGAGCCAATATGAAAATCACCAATTTTGATGTTGCCAATCAGTTTGTTCGTCGCCAATACCGTGAAGGCTGGACGTAATCTGAGTTGGGAAGGACATTAAATAAACAGCAAAGGCGATCCAAAGGTCGCCTTTGCTGTTTATTTATTCTTGAATTATCTTTAGTAATGCAATTCTGATTAGGAATCGACATTTAGACATGTTTCTAACTTTCTTTCCGATGAGTGCCTGTAGTGTATATCTGTATGTACTTTTTTTCCTGACGACAGGTGCACACGTGTCCTTGACGGCTCAAACCCGAGCAAGAGCATCCACCGCTGAGGAAATTTACTCAAAATACATTAATGCACTGGGTGGACACAAAAATATTGCCGCTATTGAAACATTCTGTTCGCAATGGACCAATGAAATAAAACAAGTCCAAACGAACTATAGGGCAAAACCTAACCTAGGGCTGTATATTCTGGTGGACAGTGCTTCGAATATTCTGACTAAGGTATGTTTACTAGGAGGGGTGGTATGCTTAGCTCAAAAAAACCTTTTAGGCAGAGATACCAGCTATCAACTGAGAGAGATAAGAGGCGTAAAGTCGTCTGAATCGCTTAATTTCATTAATAAACTGGTATCTTATAAAGAAAATGGTTACAAAATTTCGCTCATGGATGACATCTCAATTGATGGACAGGATTGTTTTGTAATCAAACTCATTAAGGAAGAGAAATCCTACGATTTATTCTACATCAATCAGAAGTCTTATTGGTTAGTTATGCACCAAACCCGATATACCAATGGTTCAGATGGACCTCAGACTTACTATTCGGATTACCGGCAGGTAAATGGTGTATGGTTTGCCTTTGTGGAAGAGATTTCCGGCAGTTCTTTCCAAGCAAAAAAACGTGTATATACTTCTATCAAAGTTAATGTACCTATTGAAAACTCTATCTTTACATGTCCAACTTTTTAATGAGATTGTCTAGGATTTTTGGATAGCGGTGTCTTTTGGCAGAAAAACGTCGCGTAAACTCACGGCCTTTTTAGATGGAAACACAGCCGCATTTGGGAAGATCCCTTCGGGATGATAGACAAAATAGTATCTTTCCCAAAGGCAAAACCTACCTCATTAATAATCCGAAACAATCACAATATTCCTTTTTGTCACTATAGGATAATAACGAACAAAAGTAATTGAGCCTTGCGTCGTTTCTATATATTTTGGCAAATAGAATTGCCATCCGTTTATGAAAAACAAGAATCTGATTCCCTTGCTAATTAGTCTCTCGGTATGTATTCTATTTGTGTGGTATTCCCCCTGGCGTATACGGGAGCATTGGCTGCACAATACGCCGGAGAAATATCAGAAGGAATTGCAAGCCATTCAGCGAAAACGCAGCGCATTGGCACACGAAAATGCCAGCCGCGACCAAGTGAAAAAGGCCTTTGTTCAAACCGTAAATAATCGTCTGTTTCCGCATTGGTACGGAACCTTCTGGTCATTCAATGGTACTACCCAAAGACCCGGTCGCGGCTCCATTGCGTGCGGTTATTTCGTCACTACCGTTTTACGCGATGCCGGCCTTGATATTAACCGGGTTGCTTTGGCACAGATGCCTTCCGAAAAGATGATTCGCAGCTTGGTGAATGAGTCGTATATTCAGCGTTTTAGCAACCGTCCCATCGACGAGTTTGTCCAAAAAATCAGGCAATCGGGCAAAGGGCTCTACTTGGTTGGCCTCGACAATCATACCGGGTTTCTGGTATACGACAATGCAGGTGTACGCTTTGTACACGCCAGCGGTGCGTATCCTTTTTGTGTAATCAGTGAAACTGCTTTGGATGCGGGCATTCTCAAAAAGTCGGCGTACCGGATTATCGGCAAAATCAGCGACGACCCGGCCGTGCTGCGAAACTGGTTAAATGCCTGATACAAAATAGTATGATTGAAAAACACAAAACCCCAGGTTCGGTTTCCATTACAGTTCCTCTTCGTTCACCTCTACAAAAAATCGCGTATCATCCACTTCAAAATCATCCGGTTCCATATTCGTCAAGCTGATGGTTTGCCACTGAGTGGTGGGATAAATAAACGAAAACTTCTCTTTGGCAGTAGTGACCCGAATCGGCATCCGGAAAGTTGCCACATCGGCTATCCACTTGTAGGAAAGAACCATTGTTTTTCCTTTTAACTGGTATTTTACTGCAAGCGTAGGAATGGCACTATGGTAAAGGTACTGCTCAAAAAAATAGGTGTAGTCCGACTGCGTGGTGGTGTTGATGTACTGGATAATGTCCTTTGTAGAAACGGTTTTGTTGCGAAATTGCTGCTGAATGCCCCGCAAAATCTCCGCCCAGCAGCCCTCGTTGGTGAGTACATTTTTGAAGGTATACAACACCAAGGCGCCTTTGTTGTACATATCGCCAATGTTGTAATGAATGTGATTTACGTCATATACACCCACAATGGGCTCTTTGCCAATGACACCATCGGCCAAGCTTTCCATGTATTCATCTTCACCTCTTTTGCCGAAAGCCTCCCTCAGCGGAATGCTCTCCGCATAGGTGGCAAACGACTCGTGAATCCACATATCGGCCAGGTCTTTGCAACTCACCTGATTTCCCCACCATTCGTGCGCCACCTCATGCCATATCAGACTTACGGGTGCTACTTTCAGGTGCTCTATATCATCTTGCGGCATTTTTCCGAACGAAACCGCACTCTGGTGCTCCATCGCATGCAGAGATTCCATCAACTTAAAGCCATCGCGGGGAAAGGGGTATTTTCCGTACTCTTTTTCCAGGCTAGCCAGCATAGGCTTTATTTTCCCAAATAGCACGTTGCCTTTCTCCAGATTGGCAGGCATTACATAAAAATCAACGGTTAACGTATCCGAAGAGTTGACATACGTGTCGTGCAAATGGGCGTACTTCCCGATGTTTAGCGTTACATTGTAGTTATTGATCGGATAACTGACAAACCACTCATACCGTGTTTTCTGGTTGGGCAACTGTGTTGTCTTTTGCAACCTACCATTGGAGATTTCCATCAAACCAGTGGGTACGGTCACCGCAATGCGCACACTGTCGGGCTCATCCGACAAATGATCTTTGGTCGGCCACCACAAGCTCGCTCCCGATCCTTGACACACCACCTGTACCCAAGGATTTCCATTAGTATCTTTTTCCCACAAAAAACCCCCATCCATCGAAATCGCCCGATTTGGTTCTTTGGGATATCCGGAATAGTCAATGGTAATTTCCTGTTCCGTACCAACAGACATAATCTCAGGAAATTGTACAAATACGGCATTGTATTCCCGCGTATACGGCAACCGATTGCCTTTGTACACAATCTGATGAATCTGCATATTGGCATACAAATCAACCTGCATGCGAGTAAAGGGTTGTTCCACTTTGAAGCGGATTTTATTGCTTCCTGCAATGAATTTACGGTCAATATCCACATCCACAGCCAGATCGTAAAAAGTCACGTCATAGCAGGTGCGCAAAGGCGTAAGTTTGCCCCGCAAGGTATCGGCCCGGGTAAAGCCATTTTCCCGGTTAGAGGGTTTGGCGGGCTCAGCATTGCTCATTTTTTTCGTCGGCACTGAATCGACTTTCTGCTCAAATGTTCCCAGCGTATCATCCATTGTAGATTGAATCACGTTGAAATTACCCCAGAAATCGGCGTTGTCCAGTTTCTGGCTTAGTGAATCGGCAGAGGTGTAAATCTTTGCGTCTTTTCTGGTTGCGTTATGCAAGTTGGCAATATCGGTAACGGTTAAGAGCAGATCCGTTTTCCAGAGACTGTTTTCCAGGTTACGGCTTTTGCTGTTTACATTCGCTTCGAAATGGCGTTGCACGTCTTTCAGATACCATTTGCCTTGATACTGATCAAAATGCAGCAACTCCTTTCCGGCAGACAGCTTCAAACTAGCCTTCATGATCATTCTGCCAATGCTTTTGAGCACAAAATTGTGGCTGTTCTCTATATCAATGCCTTTGGAGGTTAGTTCAAATTCCCACTGCGTAAAAGCCAAGGATCGCACATCTATGTATATCTTTCCTACCACTGGAGCCTTTCCGTTTTTCTTTTTTGGCTGAATGAGAATCAGGTAACTGCTCCGTTGGCGGTCAGGCACAATGCCCTGAAGCACAAAGTCATAATATTTGAAATTGCGGCTGTTCAGAAAAGAATGTTTATGCATCTTCTGATAAAAACCAATCATATTCCCATTCCGGAGAGCGTATTTAGGTCCCTCATTCAATTGCAAGAAGCGATGAAACTGCGCATCCCGGGTGATTGGATTATCCGACTTTTTCCGGCGTTCCTTCAACGTTTTTAGCCGAACGTCTTCCGCATGGGATGGGTAGGTTGCTTCTAGTACCGATTCAAGATGGTTGATTCGAAAAGTATCCAGTTGAATGACTTCCTGGTAAAAAGCCAACACTTGGGTGGCCGCCGTATCATAGTTAATTGGAATGGCAGCCACAGCTTTTTTGATAATTTCCAACCCGGTGAGGCCTTTGGCATTTACCTGTATTTCGGGCAGTTGCACGGATGCTTCCTGCAAGGCTACGCGAATTGCCTGACCCCGCACACTGGCAATGGATTTCGTGACAGACTGATAGCCCACTTTGGATATTTTCAGGCTATCCTGGCCATAGGAAGCGGGGATTTTAAAAATGAAATTCCCCTCCGCATTGGTCACCGTTCCAATGCTTTTGCCCAAGATGCCTACATTAGCATAGGCAATGGGCTTTTTGGTCTGGTAATCCGTTACCTGACCTGTCAGGGTAAGAATTTCTTCCTGAGCAAAGACAGTTACGAATGAAAGGGCGAAGAAAAAAACGGATAGAAAAAATGAAGATAGGTGTTGTGTTTTCATGTTGTTGCGTTGATTGTGTGCAGCAATACAATCAAAATTATCACATGAAATCTACTCAAATCCGGATTTGATAACTACTTTCAGGCCGATTGATGCGATTGCAACGACACAAATTCTCTGGGAGAAACCCCTAAGCTGTTTTTAAAGGCTCGCTGAAAGGTTGCCTGCGAATTGAATCCGCATTCCAAGGCAAGCCCCGCAATGGTCAGATGTGTGTCGCCGCCTTCCAGCAAACGCGTTTTGACTTCCGCGAGCCGGTATTCGTTTACAAATTCATTGAAACTTTTCCGGAGGTGATTGTTCAACACATAGGAGATGGTTTTCTGCGGAATTCCGGTATGTGTAGACACGGTTTGCAATTGCAAAGCCGGCTCGCGATATAGTTTACCGTCTTCCATTGCCTTTTTCAGCAAGTCAATGTATTCACTCGCTTCTTCTGTTGAAAATGCAGCTGCCCCATTGAGATTCTTGGAAGATTCGGAGTTTTCTTCTACAAGTGTATTTTTAGTGGATGCCGTTAATCTTGACTGTAAATATCCCTTAAAGCCGAGCCAATACACCAGAATAGCCAACGGAATGTAAATGGGGTAATAACTCGCATTTTCGAGCAGGCTACCGTGCATGGACGGAATCACATACGGAATCAGGAACAGGAGCCAAATGCCTTGAAAAATCAGAAAGGCATTGACAAACTGATGGAGCCACTTTCGCTGCGAGTCTGGCAAACTAGCAGTTGAGGCAGGAATACCAACACGGTGCAACAGCTTTTTGGCAAGAATGAGGTAAAACGTGATTGAAAACCAGCGCGGAATGTCTGCATAGGTATTGTAAGTATCTATGAAATTCCCCCAGGAATCACTTTCAGATGGCTCAATCCATTGGGCGACTAATCCCACCAACAACACCCAAACTACTAATTTGGGAAACAGGTCAAGAACCACGGGAACAAAGTGCAAGCTGTGTTTTTTCTGCAAACGAAAGGCAGGATCGCTTAGTGAGGCTACGTAAAAGTAAACAAGCGGCCCAACAGGCATGACCACAATCAGAGGAAGCAATTGTTGTACAACTTGCAGAATGGCGTATTCATCTTCAATACCCGACTCGGAAATGTAAAGATTGGTACAGGCAAGAGCCAACAGAAAAATAAGGCATGCCAGCAACCGATGAGCGGGAGTGTGGGTACTTCGATTTTTCCATACCAAGACGCTCAAAATAAAGCCTTGCAAAGCACCCAGTAAAATAATGGTGTTCCAGAAATCGGCGCCGTTCATGAATTCCATACCTGTATCGATTTTGCGTAAAAGGTGTGTGACAGTTTTAAGGTAAGCATTTTAGCCGGCGCCTCCTCCAAAAAATAGTATCTTTTTTTCCGCAAAAACCCTGCCTGTTTAGATACGCAGAAACGAACCGACTCTGGAATTTTCGGCTCCGGCCACGCAACTATACAAGCCGGTAGCCAACTGCTGGCGGTTTAGGTTGCGACCGATAAAAACCAGTTTAGAAACGCGTTCTTCCGGGCTGCTCCATTGCTCCCCAAAACTGTGCATGTACTGTTGGCCGACTGTCTGAAAGATATACCGCCGATTTTCATTTTCCAGGTTGATAATGCCTTTGATGCGGTATATTTCGCTGCCACTCAAAAACAGCAACGCCATGAGCCAAGGCGAAAGTTTGCTGTCGGCCAGGGGTTCTTTGATGATAAAACTGTAACTTACGATTCCTGAATGTTTGGCAGAAGTAGGTGTGCTGTCTACAAAAGAGGCATGCAATACATGCGAACTGGCACCCCGATTGAGGGAAAACAAGTTTTTGACAGAAACCTGTCCGTGGTCGGCTTCGTAAATCAACGCTTCCGTGTTCAGGTTTTGCAAAACCTCTCTGGCTTGTTGCTTTTCGGCATCACTGACCAAATCCAATTTATTCAATATCAACACATCGGCAAATCCAATTTGTTTGTGCACTTCCGCTAATGTTTCTAACTGCCTCACAATCTGCTTGGTATCAACGAGAGTAATAATGGCGTTGATGGTGATTTGATTCTGAATGTCTTCATTATAGAGAAACGTGGCAGCTACCTGCCCGGGATCGGCAATGCCCGTTGTTTCCAGAATCACGTGGTCAAAGTGCTGGTCGCGTAGCTTCAGAATGGTTTCCAGCAATTCGGTATTCAGCGAGCAGCACACGCAGCCGTTGGCCAGTTCGTAGATATTTTCTTTGGTGCTGATGACCAATTCGCTGTCAATGCTGATTTCGCCAAATTCGTTTTCAATGATGGCAATTTTGCGGCCTTCGTTGGTGCGGATGATGTGATTCAGAAAACTCGTTTTTCCAGAGCCCAAGAATCCGGACAAGATGGTTATTGCTATTTTTTCCATAGATCTCTCAAAATCAAAGCCTTGCGCAGGTTACCAAATAGTATCCCTGCGCAAGGCAAAACCCCCTCTTTCTTATTTCACTACATATATATTGTCGCGGCCATTCACATCCGGCACCTGCAAATCGCCCACTACTACTTTCTGTATGGGCTTGGTGTATTTTTTAGTGATTGCATATTCTTTGGCACCACTTTGCCACACACGGGCCGTTTCCTGGTGCACATCCGTAGAGCCATCGGTAAAGGTAACCGTTACCACTATGGGCACGGGCAATTGGCCGTTTTGGGCAATGGTTATTTTGGTCACTTTTCCGGTTTCTACTTTCTTAATTCCCAGATCGGCATAGCCTCTTTCAAAGAACCACGGTTTCCAGAACCACGTCAGATCTTCTTTGGCCGCGTCATTGAAACTGAAGAAGAAATCGTAAGGCATAGGATGCTTGCCGTTCCAGCGGCGCATGTATTCGTTGAGCACTTGCTTGAACTTGTCTTTGCCCAGCATGTTTTCCAGGGTTGCATACGCCAGCGCAGGACGGAAGTAGGAAGAAAACCCGTAAGACAACTGATTGTCGAGCAGGTTGCTGGGTATCATCATAGGCATTTCCATTTCGCGGCCGCCTACGCTGGCAAGATACAACGCATTGGTTTGCTGTGGATAAAAGGTGTTTTCGCCAATCTTGAAAGGAATGCCGTTGGGCAAGAACTGGGCAAACCCTTCGTCCATCCAGGCATATTTACGTTCATTGATGCCCATGTAAAAAGGCATGTAAGTATGGGCAATCTCGTGGGCGGTTACCTCAGCGGCTTCTTCCAGTGGATAAGAGCCATCGTTTACGAACATGGGAAACTCCATACCACCCGAACCATTGAAAACCGTCAGGTTGGGATAGGGATAAGGAATGCCTGGCATTTGCGTTGAAAAGTACTCAACGGATTGCTTGGCAAAACGAGCCACTTCGTAAAAATCCTTGGAATTGGCATCGTAAACAGCACTGATGGCCGTGCGGCGTCCGGAAGATTCCACTTGGGCACTGGTCGCATCCCAGAGATAGCGGCTACTGATGGCAAAAGCAAAATCGGGCACGTTTTCGGCTTTGAATTGGTAAGTCAGTTGGCTTTTTGATTGAGTAATCCCGCCTTTTTTCCAATCATCGGCAGTGACGATGTGGGCAATCTCCTCTGATTTCTTTGAGTTCTGATAACGCGTCAGGAAGGTCGGTGTAAGCACCTGTTCAGGGTTTTGCCAAACACCCGTACCCCAGGCCAGGAAATTCTGCGGCACTCTTACCGTTACATCAAAGTTGCAGAAGTCGTTGTAAAACTCAGTCTGGGCACCGTATTCCAGCCGGTCCCAACCGTCAATGTCGTCATATACGGCAATTTGCGGATACCAGTAGGCAATCATAAAGGTGTTTTCGCCGTACATTCCTTCCCGAATGTGGGTTTTGGCAGGTACATTGTAACTCCAGTTGATGGCAAGTTTTACGCTGTTTTTTGGAAACAAAGGCTGCGCCAAGCGAATAAACGCATTGGTGGTTGTATAACGCACAGCCGACCGGCCTCCGCCTGAATTTAACTCAACCGCTTTGTCGTTTATCTGTAGGGTACTGATCGTCACGCCCTCTGTCACATCACCCGGATTCACATCTTCGTCACGCGCGGCTCCTTTTTTGAAAATGTTGGGATACAATCGGACGACTATCTGCGTTAATGTATCGTTGCTGTTGTTGTAATAAGTCACGGTCTCTTCTCCTTTTAGCAAGCGAGAAGCTGGCTCCATTTCCACCGTGATTTTATAATCGGAGCGGTTTTGCCAGTAATTGGGTCCCGGTTTGCCATCTTTGCTACGGGTCGATTTGACGTAGGCTTTCTGGATTTCTAGGGGCACAAACAGATCTTCCGATTTCTGGGCAAAAACAGTATGAGCAGAGACCAATAGAAGCCCCGTCATAAAAAACACAAATGCAGATTTCTTCATGAAAAAACAATAAAAGGTTGCGAACAATTGGTAATGAAGTATTTTTCTGTGTGCTAACCATTTTGCTTTCGAATAGCACACGGAAAAATACTATAAAAAATGGAATCAAAACCGGTTAAAGAACCAGATTATCAGATTTTTTTAGAATTTTATAGCGTCAAGTGATTCAGCTTTCTCTACTATCCTTCAAAATTCATTGCCAGAATCACTTCTGAAAATAGTATCTTTGGAACACGAAAAACCCTCACAACCATGTCACTAACTGGCCAGCAATTGATCGGATACAGCCAATCCAAACAAGGCACGCAAAGTTTTACAGGTATTAACCCTAAAACGAACGAAGCCCTTTCCCCTGTTTTTTATGAAGCTACCACTCACGAAGTAGACACAGCCGTACAAAAAGCTTCAGATGCTTTTGCCACATACCGCGCCAAAACCGGCCAGGAAAAAGCCGCTTTTCTGGAAAAAATCGCGGAAGAAATACTGGCTATTGGTGACGAGCTCATTGAGACAGCATCACTAGAAACGGCTCTTCCCCTGGCCCGGCTTCAGGGAGAGCGCGGCCGAACCGTAGGCCAATTGAAACTGTTTGCCGAAATGCTGCGCGAAGGTTCCTGGGTCGATGCCCGCATTGATACCGCACAGCCCGACCGACAGCCTGCTCCCAAACCCGACTTGCGGCAAATGCAAATTCCGCTAGGTCCGGTAGCCGTATTCGGTGCCAGCAACTTTCCGTTGGCGTTTTCGGTAGCCGGTGGAGATACCGTTTCAGCATTGGCGGCAGGATGTACGGTGGTTTTTAAGGCCCATCCGGCTCACCCGGCCACTTGTGAATTGGTTGGAGCGGCTATCATAAAAGCAGCGCAAGCCTGCCAAATGCCCGAAGGCGTATTTTCGATGGTTCACGGGCTTACTCACGAACCGGGTATGGCTTTGGTAAAACATCCTTTGATACAGGCCGTTGGTTTTACAGGTTCGTTGCGCGGTGGCAAAGCCCTGTATGATGCTGCCGTGCGGCGTCCTCAGCCTATTCCGGTGTATGCCGAAATGGGGAGCACCAATCCGGTTTTCATACTGCCCCGGGCTTTGGCGCAGAAAAAAGATACTATTTCAACAGCCTTGGCAGGTTCCATTACCTTGGGTGTTGGGCAATTTTGCACCAATCCGGGTGTGATTGTCACGGAAACCTCTCCGGCAAGTGCCGAATTTAGCGAGGCGTTGTCATCGGCCATTGAAAAAGTGCCCAGCGGGGTGATGCTAACGCCTGTCATTAAAGAAACGTATCGGAAAGGCATCGAGCACCTGAGCATGAACCCGGATGTGAATGTGTTGGCGGGCAGTCACGAAAGCGCTGCACCCACCGAGGTATCAGCCTATTTGATGGAAACATCCGCCCAGGCCGCCATTGACAATCCGGGCTTGCTGGAAGAAGTCTTCGGGCCATCTTCGTTGCATGTGACAGCCAATACCAAAGAGCAACTGTTGCAACTGGCACAGAGTTTACAAGGCCATCTGACGGCCACCATTCATGGTACCGACGATGACTTGAAAGAATATACCGAATTGGTCCAGATTCTGACTCAGAAAGTGGGTCGACTGATCATCAACGGATATCCTACCGGAGTGGAAGTAGCCCATGCCATGACCCACGGAGGGCCGTATCCGGCTACTACCGATTCGCGGAGCACCTCGGTGGGTACAGCAGCCATTTTCCGGTTTGTGAGGCCGGTTAGTTTTCAGGATTTTCCGGAGTTCCTGCTTCCTGCTGAATTGCAAAATACCAATCCGCTGCACATCTGGCGTTTGGTAAACGGCCAACGCACTAAAGACACCCTGTAACTACAGGATTGTTTATCAGAAATAACTGCTTGTTTTGAAGTTATTACAGTTCAGACAGATAAATAGTATCTCTCAAAAAACCAAAAACCCCTGCATATGAATCCCATTGCCGAAACGTTTCAGCAGACAGCCGAGAAGAAAGCCTTTGATTTAAAACATCGGCAGACCATCAATTACAACATGGGCAAGTATAACAATGCGGTTCAGGTGGGGCTTACGCAATACAGCGACCACGAACTTGCGCGTAGCCGTGCTGCTCATATCAAAACTCAAACCATCGAGAATCTGGACAAATATTTGTTGCAGTGGGAAGAAAACTTTAAGAAAAGAGGCGGCCGGGTAATCTGGGCCGAAAACAAGGACGAAGCCCTACGTGAGATTCTGGCCATTTTCGAAAAGAAAAGAGCCAAGCTGGTTGTAAAATCAAAATCAATGGTAACGGAGGAAATTCACCTGAATGAATTTTTGGAAGGCCATGGCATTGAACCCGTGGAAACCGATTTGGGAGAGTACATCTGTCAGCTTTCCGGTCAAAAGCCCTACCACATCGTTACGCCAGTGATGCACATGAGCCGCTATGACATTTCGGATGTGTTTGTAGAGAAGCTGAAAATTGCCAAAACCGACGATCCTCAGGAACTAACGCTGGTAGCCCGCCGCATTCTTCGCGAAAAATATACGGAAGCTCAGGTCGGAATTACCGGTGCCAATTTTCTGGTTGCAGATGTGGGTGGAATAGCCCTAACCGAAAACGAAGGAAACGCACGACTTTCGGTAGGATTCCCCAAAACGCACATTGCCATTGTGGGCATCGAAAAGATGATTCCAAGCATTCACGACCTCGATTTATTCTGGCCATTGCTTGCCACCAGTGGCACCGGTCAGCAAGTAACTGCTTATAGTACAGTGGTTACCGGTCCGCGTCAGATGGATGAAACGGACGGCCCTGAAGAAATGTATGTGATCTTACTAGATAATGGCCGTACCAACTTATTAGCCGAGCCAGACAAACGCCAGGCACTAAATTGCATCCGGTGCGGAGCTTGTTTAAATGCTTGTCCGGTGTATCGCAACATTGGTGGTCACACATACGAATCTACCTACAGCGGCCCAATTGGCTCCGTGATTACGCCTCACTTGGTTGGCATGCCCGAATTCAAGCATTTAAGTTATGCCAGTTCGCTGTGTGGTGCCTGTAGTTCGGTTTGTCCGGTACGCATCGACATTCACAACCTATTGCTCCTTAATCGCAAGCAAAGTGTGGATATGGGGCTAAATGATAAAATTGAGAAAACCGGGTTTGGTTTCTGGGAAAAAGCGATGAAAAACCGAAAATTGCTGAATTTGGCAGGAGGATGGGCAAAGAACTGGGTGTTGAGGACCTTTTTTAAAGATACCTGGGGAAGACGGCGAGAGACGCCAGTCTTACCCCCAAGATCCTTCAACCAGCTATGGAAAGAAAAACGAGATAATAAATCTTAGTTTAGAACTACTATCTGTTATTTCTTACGATGCTAAAATAGCGGGTTGATTTTAGCTGTACAAAAATTTTAGACAAACCTCTCGAAATAGTAGATAAAAATTGCGAATCGTCAGATAAAGCATTCTATCAAAGGAGGTTTTATCAATTCCAAGTATATTATTTTACGATTGTTTGCTATCGCTAAATGTTCGCGACGGGAATTATGCTAATGTTTTTAACGGACAAGTTCTTGTTTTCAGTGGATCAAAACAGGTGACAAACACAATAAATATTCTTTTCTATTGGGAATGAAACTAAAAAAATACAAAATTTGTAACAGTATATGAAAAATACCGTATCTGGGGCTGACCGGTTTTGACGGCTTGCGCAGGCTGCGGGTAAGCATGCCGGGAGTTGGGAGAACCTCCTGTTAAAAATTCTTCCAAACTCTAATTGGCGAATCTAATTTTGCCCTTGCCGCTTAATTAAGAATTAAGTAGCATGTGTCCCGCTCTCTTCACACACTGCAGAGGGAGCAATCGGGGCATCATCATGTCGTGTCGCTTGCAGTAAGGTTACGCGCTGTAAGTCGTATCAGTATCTAAGGTTTATGTGCGGGGTGCGACTACCTTGCATAAGCCCGACAACTAACCAGTCGATAAGCATGTAGAAGGCCCGACGGTTTCCTTGTCCGGACGAGGGTTCGAATCCCTCCAGCTCCACGAAAAAGCCCCAAAACGCATAGTTTTGGGGCTTTTTAATTACATGGACACTAGGCGATAGTGATTTGCATCCTGATATCCCTTGTATAGGCGTTATTGATAACCCACAATGAAAAATCCAAAGGATCTTTTTTGATTGCCAGACATTTAATGAGCTATATTCTGTGACATAAACTCATTAAAGTCCTTATAGTCAGCATATAAGTAAGATAAATCTACTAGTAGTCTGAAATGTATGATGAGCTATGAAGTATAAAAAGACAGGAAAACAGAGCTTTCTGTGTCACTCGTGTGGAAACAGAATCAGTACACCTATGCTGGCTGCAAGCCGGAAAGCAAATAAATGGCCCTGAGGCTGTTAGTGCGCAATAGTGGCATCCGGGATATTGAAGCCGTTTTAGGTATTGATGTCTTGGCAGATCTGGTCGATAAACGATTCTGCGTTGACTTAATCAAAAAGCAAGTCTTTGTCAATTACAACCAAGCGAACCGGCCGTGTTTGGATGGAAAATAAATTTCTTTCTGATGTTTGTGTCACTTATCTATTTATCGTAATATTGCAATAAAAATAAGGATTGATAAAGTTATTATGGGACTGAGTAAAACCGAGCATTTTACAATAGAACAAAATCAGCTGGCTGCCATCTTCAAGGCATTGGCACACCCAGCTCGTATTGCGATCTTACAAGTACTGATTAAAAAAAACGCCTGTATCTGCGGTGATATTGTAGACGAATTGCCACTGGCACAGGCAACGGTATCCCAGCATTTGAAGGAACTAAAGAATGCAGGTTTGATCAAAGGTGAAATCGAGGGTACGAGTGTATGTTACTGCATAAATGAGTCTGTTTGGAATCAGGTCAAAGATCTGGCAAATACTTTGTTTGCTTCGTATGCGAGTACAAAAAGCTGTTGCCGTTAAAACCTGTTATCACATAAATAATATACCCCTTATTTATCAGGTTTTTTTTCGGGCTTTTTCTATCGCAATATTACAATAATTCAATTCCATATTTTCATTTTTTTCCTATAATCTTTTATGTATAGTCCTTATCAAACTCCCCGCTTCTGGAAAGACTATCGAACCCCCTTGAAGAACTATGTCCGTAAATGGATCTCGGATCCGGATGTAGCCAAAGACGTATTACAAAACATCTTTTTCAAGATTTACACCTATTGCCAACGCTATGAATTCTCCTGTGGAAAAGCAGGCATTTCCAATCTTCGCTCCTGGATCTTCCAGACCGCTCAGAATGCGATTGCCGATCATTACCAGGAAGAAAAGTCCAAGGCAGAATTAAATGATGAGCTACTGCCCATACCAGCAGAGCCATCAAACCAATATTCTGATTTATCCAGATTTGTCAAAATCTAATTGCAAAGCAACTACTGGTACAAATAGGTTTAATTATAAATTGAACCTATTAATACCTTATTATTTATCAGTACTTTATTGTTTATCAAATACTTAACTCAAATGAATTCTTCTGTAGTTGGTCCTAAACTTCTTTCACCTTTGCAATCCTACGTGGAAATGCTCCTTACCGAGTTTAATCAGATTTCACCCGAGAGAAAAGAGTTGTTGGCCAAACTCACCCAGTATATACAAGTTCATCAAGGTGACGGCAAACCCATTGAACTGACTTTTATCTGTACTCATAATTCCCGGCGTAGTCACCTTTCGCAGTTGTGGGCACAGACGGCCGCTCATTATTACAATATAGCCAACATAAAAACTTATTCGGGGGGTACAGAAGCCACTGCGTTTAATCCCAGGGCCGTCAAAGCAGTAGAAAAGGCAGGTTTCGAAGTTGCTCTTGACACTGACCCGAGCCGCTCGGACAACCCAGTCTATCTGGTAAAATTTTCGTCTGAAGCGCAGCCCATGTTGGCTTTTTCCAAAGTCTATGATCAACAGGGCAATCCGACCACCGGCTTTGGAGCAGTAATGACCTGTACCCATGCCGATGAAAACTGTCCGTTCATACCGGGAGCAACCCGCATTTCCCTTCCTTTTGATGATCCCAAGGCATTTGACGGTACAGCGCAGGAAGAGGCGAAATACGATGAACGTACACGGCAGATTGGCCGGGAAATTTTTTATGCATTCAGCAGAATTGTACCGACTATATAGCCATAATCGATATAGCGGAAGACTCTTATCCAACTAATCCTTTACCCACATGAAAACAACCCTTGCCGATAGCCAACCTACAAATAGTCAATCCCCCTGTACGAAATTTAACGTTATCAAAGCGGTTAAAAAGCTTTCTTTCCTAGACCGTTACCTAACCCTTTGGATTTTTTTGGCAATGGGTTTAGGAGTAGTTATTGGGTATTTGCTTCCCAGTGCGCCTAGTTTTATTAATCAGTTTCAAGTAGGTACAACCAATGTACCACTGGCTATCGGGCTGATTGCGATGATGTATCCCCCTTTGGCTAAGGTAAAATACGAAGAGTTGGGCAAAGTCTTTAAAAACACCAAAGTGCTAGGCTTGTCTTTGATTCAAAATTGGATCATTGGACCGGTTCTTATGTTTGGTTTGGCAGTACTGCTTTTGCCCGACAAACCCGATTACATGATTGGTCTGATTATGATCGGTATTGCCCGCTGCATCGCCATGGTTATTGTATGGAATGATCTGGCCAAGGGAGACACTGAATACGTAGCAGGTCTGATTGCATTCAACAGCATCTTTCAAGTGCTATTCTACAGTGTGTATGCCTATATTTTTGTAACCGTACTGCCGCCTGTTTTTGGCGTGAAAGGTGTACAGGTGGATGTGAGCATTAGCCAGCTTGCCCAAAGTGTGTTTGTTTACCTAGGCATCCCCTTTCTGGCCGGTCTGCTAACTCGTTACCTTTTAGTAAAAGCCAAAGGGAAAGAGTGGTACAACACCATCTTCATTCCCAGGATCAGCCCGATTACTTTGGTAGCCTTGCTGTTTACCATTGTGGTCATGTTCTCTTACAAAGGCCATCTGATCGTACAGATACCGTTGGATGTAGTCCGTATTGCCCTGCCGCTAATTGCCTATTTTGTGATCATGTTCTCTTCTGCCTTCTACTTGTCTAAAAAAGCGGGAGCCAATTATGCCAAATCCACTTCACTGGCTTTCACAGCGGCGGGAAACAACTTTGAACTGGGTATTGCCGTTGCCATTGCTGTCTTTGGCATTGATTCCGGTGTGGCTTTTGCAGCGGTGGTTGGACCGCTCATCGAAGTACCAGTACTTATCTTATTGGTGAAGGTTGCACTAAAGCAACAGGGAAAATTTCAAACGGCTAGTGCCAGATAATGCTAACAAAAAAGCACTAACAAAAGAGTTTAAAAAAGTATGTTTTAAAGCTCTTTTGCATAGACGGGCGGGAATTATCTCCCGCCCCGCTTTAACGCATGCCAGATCCTCTGATCCCGCTGGTACGGGCTTCCGTCCCGGGCACCCGATCGTATTCGGACTTGGCAGCCAGCTGTCCTGATCAACCCTGACTTGTGCTGAAAAAGTTGACCCTAAATCAACTGTTTGCCAAAGTAAAATCATTCCTTTTTTACATTGACATAGTTTTGTTTATAGTCTTGATACGAATGGCCTTCCTATCTTCTAGGCAAAGAATGCTTACCTTTAGTCAAGAAAGAAAATTAAGGAAAAAACATATCCTTCTTTCCATGCAAACCACCCTTTCAGGTACGACCACCCTTTCGCCTCCTGTTACCCGTACCTATGCCGGTATAGACCTGATGAAGTTTCTGGCTGCCATTCTGGTTGTTTCTATTCATACGCGTCCCTTTTATGATATCGATCCACGGTTAGGGTTTGTAATGGAGAACATACTCACCCGCATTGCTGTGCCCTTCTTTTTTATCAGTTCGGGTTACTTCTTTACCGATAAAGTACTTTCCTTGTCAACCATTAAGCAAAAAAGAAAGGCATTGGGTTCTTTTCTGTTGCGAATCTTTCAATTGTATTTATTGTGGAGTCTGATTTACATGCCTTATGATTTGTATTATCTTTACAAAGAGACTCCTAGCATCAAGCAAGTCTTTTTCACCTATCTGCGGCAGTTTTTTGTGATCGGCTCTCATTTTCACTTCTGGTACTTGCCCTCCCTGATTTACTCTACCTTGCTGGTGTATTTTTTTGTAGAAGTGAATCGGTTTCGCACTTTGCTGGCAGTATGCATTTTGCTTTACGTGATTGGCATTCTAGGTGACTCTTATTTTGGGCTACTACCCAAAAACACATTACTTTACCAGAACTACGCCTTCTTTCTGCATTATTTTGATGCCATGCGTACACTGGTCTTTTTTGGGGCCATCTTTGTTGCGCTAGGCGCTGTAATTGCCTGGTACCAGCCCCGTTTTTCCAAAAAAAGATTAGTGACCTGCATTGGCGTTTGTGGTGTGCTTTATCTGGCAGAAGTCCTGCTGCTTGAATACAACCAGCTGCCCCTCGAATACAACATGTATCTGTTTCTGGTGCCTTTGGTCACATTCCTGTTTTTACTGATGCGCAAATTGTACTTTACATTTTTGCAGCCTTACTCGAAAACGTTTCGCATGCTCAGTGTTGGCATTTATTGCAGCCACGCCTTGTTTTTGGATGTTTGTTACCGGATACTGGAAAAACTGCAGGTAAAGGTGAATGAGCACAATACCTTGTTTTTTGTGGTAGTGCTTTGTTTTTCGGCGGGGTTTGTCTACTTGTTGAGTCTGTCCAAAAACAAATGGATTCAACAGCTTATTGCATAAGCTTTTACAGCAAATGTTGGTTCGCTTCCTATTCCATTTCAAATGTGCTGGCTGTTGAATAAAATTGAAAGGTCTAAAAAGTAGAAACCCTTGTCTGTAAAGACAGGGGTTTTGTGCTTCTGAAAGATACTATTTTCTCTCAAGTTAAAAAGTTGTTAATCTGCCATTTCGCTAATCCATCTTTAATACCACATGCTTAATGTTTTTCCGTTGATGGGTATAGGTAATATGCACTAGTCCATCTGCGCTCTGAATCACAGCTGGATAGCTGAACTCGCCTTTGGTTTCATTTTCCAGTTTATAAACATCTGCCCAATGAATGCCATCTTTGGAAACCGCTACATTAAGTTTGTAGCGGCCATTAGACCAGGTTTCGCCTTTTACCAAAGGATTGTATACCAACACATGAGTGCCGTTGCGCAGGGTTACGGCATCTGTACCAGAGTTCGGATTTGGTAAATCAAGGGTAGATAAAGGGGCCCAACTAACGCCATTGTCACCAGACCATGTCTGCACAATTTTATTCTGACGACTACGACAAATCAGTTGCAAACGTTTGTCAGCATGCACCAGAATGCTGGGCTGAATCACTCCGAAGGTGTCGCAGTCAATAGAAATTTTCTGCCAGTTTTTGCCTTCACTATCGGTTTTCTCTAGATGAATGCTCCATACTTTTTCGTCCAGACTTTCGCTGCTGGACGGATACAGAATATCCCCGTTTGGTAGTTGTTCGGGCTTATTTTTAATGGGTCCCAGCATGCCATCCGGTAGCTTTTCTGCCGCCGACCATGTTTGGCCGTTATCGCTTGAGTATTTTACCATACCCCACCACTCGCGTGGCGACTTGCCGACTTTGTAAAACAGGAACAGTTTGCCAGCATTGGATCGGAACAACACGGGGTTCCAGCAGGGGTAACGAAGCGTATCATTGATAATGCCATCCGCAACTTTTTCGGGCTTACGCCACTGATTCTTTTCTTTACGTGCAATCCAGATACAAACATCCGGACTGCTTTCGTAGGCACCGCCAAACCAGGCCGCCAGCAGGCTTTTATCAGGAAGACTGACGATGGTAGACGCATGACAGGCGGCAAAAGGAGGATTGTTAAGAATAAAACCCTGACTGACCAAAGTAGCCTTAGGATTCTTGGTTTGTGAAAATACCGAACCGGTGCAGATCAACCATATAAAGAAGCTTTTGAGTAGAGAACAATAGTTTTTGGCAAGATGCATACAAACAGAATTTGATACCGCAAGTGCTATATACTAAAATAACATGAATACTTTAATGACTTTCTGATCAAACCTGGCCCAGCAATCTCTCTTCCTGAGTATGCAATTTGAATTAGTTAGATATGCTACACGGTTTGTAAATACAACTCTTCCAGCTCATTGGCAGAAATATCCGCGGCATCGATCACCGATACCAGATTGCCTTCTTTCATAATGCCAATGCGGTTGGCCACTTCTTTGGCTCTGAAAATGTCGTGGGTGGCCATCAGGATGGCAGTGCCGTTTTGTGCCAGTTCTTTCAATAGTTGGGAGAACTCATTGGAAGCTTTGGGGTCGAGGCCGCTGGTGGGCTCGTCGAGCAGGAGGGCTTTGGCTTTTTTGGCTACGGCAATGGCAATGCCTACCTTCTGGCGCATCCCCTTCGAGTAGCCTCCCACCCGCTGCTGATGGGCTGTTTGTTGCAAACCTGCTTTGCTCAGAAGTGAACCTAATTCCTCCGTAGAATACGAAAAACCAGCCAGTGACGAAAAAAACGCCAGGTTTTCGATGCCCGTCAGGTTGGGGTAGAGTATAACCGTTTCCGGAATGTAGGCCAGGTATTTTTTGGTTTCAAGGGGTTGGTCAGCCACTACAACTCCGTTGATGCTGGCATGCCCACTGGTAGGCTCGATAAATCCCAGAAAGCAGTTAATGGTGGTGGTTTTACCGACGCCGTTCTGCCCGAGCAAAGCGAAAATCTCGCCCGTCTCGATGGTAAGATTCAGCTGATTGAGAGCCGTTTGCGTGCCGTAAGTTTTGGTAAGGTTGGTAGCCGTTAACATAGTTTCAATGATAGATTTTATATTTTCTTAAAGTTTACGCGTGCCCAGGCGAGACACACAGCACTGATGGTCAGCAGGGGCAGCAGTATTTTTATCCAGTTCACATTTGCTTCGTCTTTAAAATATTCCAATCCAACTGCCTTCCAGTTTTCGTTAGCCACTGGCAATTCAGTGAAAATTTTCGGGTAGAAGTACAGTCGTTTTTGTTCGTGGAACTCTTCGAGCCGTGCCATGAAATGCTGGTAGTTGTCCATATCTGAAAGGCTCAGGGCATTGAGGCTCAGTTGGGTATGAATGGCCGGAAAGAACATACCTGCACGGCTGCTGAACGTATTCCGTTTCTGAAGCTTTTCTCTGAGCGATTGAGCCTGCGCAGCGGCTTGGTCATCGCCCATTTGCTGCATGGCGTAATACCACAGCCAGCTAAAATCTTTGTCTTGCGGATGCTGGTATTGACTAAACTGCGGATAATGTCTGTGAAACCGGGCAATGGTAGGCTCTTTGGGCTCGTCCCATTGGTTGTGATAGCCATCCCGACTTTCGAGTACGGTACTGAATGCCTCGGGTACCGGATACAGATTGACGGTGAGGGCGTTGATCAGGGCCGGCACTACCAGGGTAAGCATCACCCACAACAACAGCGAAATCAAAGCATTCTGGCTTGAGGGTCTGTGAAAACTGGCGATGAGCCAGCCCACGGCAAACCAAAAGCTAATGTAAAGAATGGCAGTAAGCCCGAAGGCGACAAAGGCAGCATCAATGGAAATGCTCAGGTAAAATTTCGCAATAATTAATAACAGCATCAACACCACCGCTACACTTACGTACCGGATCAGGATTTTGACCCGCAGCATTTTCAACGGATTGCCGGATTGACTCACCACCAGACTCCAGGTGCCTTCTTCTTTTTCTTCGGAAATCAGATTGAAACAAAAGGCGATGATAATAAGCGGGAAAAAGTAGATCAGAACAAAACTAAAATCCAGGTTGCCCAGTAGCTGATACATGGGATTCATCAAATCAGAAGTATATTTTTGTTCTTGCAGATTGCGAATGGTCACACTTTGCAGTGAAGGGTTCACGTCTCTTTGTCCAATGGCGAGCCCGGTCAGGTTTGGCATCTGATTTACCAGACCGAAACGCACATAGTACAGCAGCAACCCAATTTCTTTGGGGTGAAATTCCACGTTGCGGGCAATGCTTTCCTGTTGGAAATGAGCTGTTTTTTCGATGATCTCGTTGTTCTTC
Organism: uncultured Sphingobacteriales bacterium; assembly: GCA_963520985.1. Lineage (GTDB taxonomy): Bacteria > Bacteroidota > Bacteroidia > Cytophagales > 172606-1 > Xanthocytophaga. Next base: position 190,953 of record CAUQTA010000003.1, on the reverse strand, counting down.
TCCAGAAAACGCTTTCCGATGTGAAGACTCACAAGTCCCGAAACAAACAGGATCAGAAGGCCGGTAAGCAAGCCCCTCGAACGCAGAAAGTTTTTGATCAATAATGCCGTCATTTCAAAAAGCTTTTAATTGTTTAGTTGCGTAGTTTACCAAAACCAAAAGACCCACTAGCCACACCATCAGGGATAATACAGAGAGTATTTCATGTTTGAAAACCTGACCGAAAGCCAGGAAACGATAAGTGAAATCGGGAAACGCAGCCCAGTATTTCCGACTGATGATGGATTGCTTATTGGCCGAAGACTTGGTGTTGTTACCGATGTGCTTAATCTGCAACTGGTTCATGGTTTGTGCCAGTTGGTAGCGGTAGTCCTCGGCCTGGGTCGCAAAATCGTTGTAAGCCGCGTAGTCGGTTCCGGCCAGTGCCATCGAAAGATTTTTAATGCCTATGTATGGATTGACAAAGGACATCAGGCGTACCACATTTTGTTGTTTCCGGTAGGTTTCCACCAGTTTTGCCTGATGCTCCTTGTAAGTTTCCGCGCTGAGTCTTTCGCCTTCGGCCATTACATAGCCGCCATAGTTAAAAGGCAATTTGTGCGTCGAATCCACCCCGTGAGCGGCCAGTAGGGAATCTTTTAACGCTTTGAAGTGCGGATCGTTGGGATTATGGCTGTCGCCTTGCCGGATCAGTTGTTGTTCGACGGTGGTGTCAAACTCAATTTTTGACGGCGCTGGAAAAATAGCCTGCCCTGCCACCTGCGATACTTTGGGTAGCATCAGCGTAAAAAACAACCAGAAACCAATGAGCTGAATCAGTGCTGATTTGGAAGATCTCGCCTTTGCCGACACCAGCACGGCCAGCAACGCCAACACGAAAAAGTAGATCAGGTAGCCGAGAATCAACAGGAAATACCGAAGATAGGCTTGCGGGTTTTGATGGGAAAACGCATTGAATAGTAGCAAGATAAATCCCAGCACTACTGCCGGCGCAACAATGCTGGCTACCAGATAAAACAAACCAAGCGATTTGCCCAGAATAAGCTCGGGCCAGCTGACGCCTTGTGTCAGCAAAATGCGAAGTGTACCGTGTTCCCGTTCGCGGGCGATCAGGTCAAATCCCCAGAAGAAAATCAGCAACGGAAACAGCAGTTGCAGAATCATTCCCGCCGAAATCTCCCCGAATCGCAAAAGGCCATTAGACAAGCTGGCCTCTGAGAAATTAACCGTATTCTGACGGTGCGCTTCCAGAAAAACCGCATTGCCCAGATAGCTATCCATCCCGAAATCAAAAAAGCTGAGCGGAAAACGCTGGCGGAAAGCCACATAGCCGTAGTGGGCCATGCGGTGCGGATGTTTGTCGGGGCGGCTTTCCCAGCGTTCACGCACCTCGTGGCTATAATGCTTGCTGGTTTCTTGCTGATGGGTCAGGTTGTAATATCCCGCCAGCAAGGCAAAAAACAGCAACGCATTGAAAATTGCGATGAGCCAGCGCGTACTGGAATTTTTGAGCAGGCTCCTGTATACTTGTTTTGAGAGTAGTTTAATGGGTTTTAGTCTCATTAGCTTTATGTTTTTTCTTCCACCTTCTGTAGTGCTTATTGGTGACTATATAAAGAGCAAAGCCCGAAAGGGTTGTCGCCACTCCCAAAGCAGAGAAGATGCGTAACAGCGTATTATTAAAATCTTTCCTTTCGCCATAATCCATAATGTGCAGCATCCAAAGGATATCATAGAATTTCCATTCGTTGCTGCGAAGCGCCTCTACACTGGCATATTGAGCAGCGACATAGGCGGTAGTATTCAGCGGATAATCGTATTTTATTGCATAAGCCGGAAACGGTCTGCCTCTGTAAGCAATATCATCTTTTTCACTGTTCAGCTTTTGCACAGCTACTACCTGAGCGGCTTTGCTAAGCCGTTGGCTGGCAACCCAGATCGCCTCCTCTTCGGTGATTTCTGCTCTCAACTGATTCGTTTTTGTATGTATCAGACAAGCCTTTACTTGCGTATCATTTTCAAAAATGCATCGATAGTAGCACGCATCCCGGACAGCAACGATAGCAACATCAGTAACCCTGGCTGAGGGAAACGTTTGTCTGAATACATTAAAAGCAGCGTTCAAAGAACTGTAATCATGGTCAAGAGCAATAGGAAGGGGCTTGATAAGTAAGTGAAACCCCTTAATCTTACGAATATCAGTCCAGCTAAAATACAGGCCGCCAACTGTCCAAAAAAGAAACTGTACTCCCAGAAACAACCCTAAATAGCGATGAATCTTTCTTATTTTATTGATGTACATATCAAGCCCATGTCTTAGCGTGGTTAGGCACTGTAGTTTCTTTGTCTGGGTATCTAACCGGTTACATTTATTGACCTGCCAAACCTGGCACAGCTATTTCTGCGAGTATTGCCGATCAACAAACCGGGGGTTTTTCTGTTTTAGAATATACTATTTTGAAAACCTTTCTGTGTCTCTTCGCTCACGAAATGTGATTGCTTGGGATAATTAAACGGCCAGGTTTTGCCTTCTCAGAAAATAGTATCCCTGCAAAAGCAAAAACCTGTCCTTTACACATCATTCATCGCCTTGACTAAAACCGATAGCTAGCCGTTAGAATGAAATTCCGTGGAGCACCCGGAAACAGACGGGTATAGTTTTGCGCACCAATCCAGTAGGTTTTGTCAAAAAGGTTGTTGACGTTCAGGGATACCTGCACATTGCTCTTGCTGGGATTGTAATACACGGCGGCATCAACTGTGGCATAGGCAGGTACTTCAAATGCCCGGCTAAACCACGGAATGCGGCTGCCCTGTGCATTCATTCCCGCGCCAATGCCCAAATCTTTCAGCGGGGAAGTTTCGCCAAAATTATAGCGGGTCCAGAGGTTGCCGCTGTGCCGTGGGGTATTCTCTTTGCGCTGCCCCACCAGATCTTCATTGGCATCCATCAAAATTTTGGCATCAATGAAACTATAAGAGGCGTTGATTTGCCAGTTGGGCAAGATATATCCGGCCAGATCCATCTCAAAGCCACGGCTACGGTCGGCGCCACGCTGCACCAGCAAATCGGGCTGGGCGGGGTCATTGGCATTCATCAATATGTTTTTCTGATTGATCTCGTAAACCGCCGCATTCAGGGTGAATCGTTTGCCAAACAATTCGGCTTTCATGCCCAACTCCTTCAGGTCGCTGATGAGCGGCTTAAACTGGGCGGCTGACTGGGCGGTCCAAACGAAATTACCCGTATTGGGCATCAGCGTTACGGTATTGGATTGCGGCTGGTAGCCTTCCAGGTAAGTTCCATACACATTCATACTACGGCTGATTTCGTAGGTAATGCCAATGCGCGGAATCAGAGCGGTATTGGTAAACGAGGCCTCGTTGGGTGCCTGATAGTTCGTAATGTCTTCAAACCATTCATTGCGTAAACTCAGCAAGGCCGAAAACCTGCCCAGCTTGATCTGTTCCTGAACATAAATCGCATGCGTGGTCGTCAATGCCGACGGTATCGCTACCCGGCTGTTCATGGTGTAGTCATTGATATTTCGTATGGTATAAGTGGGGTTGTTCAGGTCAAAATAGGTAACATTGGGCCGGGGCAACACAGTTTCTCCAACTTTTATGGTTTGGTAGTTGGCCACATTGGCCTTTACAAAACTGCCGGCTACGGTACCGTCTTTTAGTAAGAAGCCACGAGCCGCATTCTGTCCGCTTCCTTTTTGCTTGCGCCAACCCTGCCAATCGTAGCCGACCAGCAGCTTGTGCGATGTTTTACCCAGGTCAAAGTTAAAATTCAGATAAGCATTCAGGTTGTCGGTGTTCCAGATTTGCTGGCGCTGCACAAACTGCATTCCTACCAGGCTCGTAACATCGGCGCCTGAGGTATCTTTGGCAAAGGCGTTGGTGGTGCGGTGCTCCTGCAAGTCTTCAGTCCAGGTTTGTTTCATGTATGATGTGTTGAAACTGATTTTGTCGGTAAACCGATGCGACAGGTTGGCCATCAGAATCAATTCTTTTGACCGGAAGAAATCGCCGGGAGCCCCCAGATTCAAGCTGATGGGCGTGCTGTTGAGGTTGGTTTTGCCGACTACTGCGCCAAAAACGGGTTGGCCGCGGTCCAGGTTGCCGGTCAGGTTTGAGAAGATAAGCTCGGTATTGATAGCGGTTTTGCTGCTGGGCAGGTAGGTAAACGACGGAGAGATCAGCACCGACTTGTTGCCTACCAGATCACGGTACGAACGGGCTTCCTGATAGGCACCATTGATGCGGTACAGCAATGTTTTGGACTCGTTCAACGGGCCGGTAAAATCCAAGGCACCCCTCAGCGTACTAAAGCTTCCTGCCGTCAGGCTCACCTCCCGGTGATTTTCGGTTAGCGGCTTTTTGGTAACCATATTGATGCTACCACCCGGATCTACACTCGAAAATGTAACCGAAGCCGGGCCTTTCAGCACTTCTACCCGCTCAATGTTGGTGGTAAGCGGTTGCAGGAAATAATACTGACGGGTACGCATGCCATTGATAATCTGGCCTTCTTCGTTCTGGCTGATGCCGCGAATGTTGTATTGATTGTAAAAACTGGACGGAGAAACCCCGCTGGCAATCTTGACCGCATCGGCCAGTTGGAAGGCGCCCCGGTCAGCGATGAGTTCTTTGGTAACGGTACTCAATGCCTGAGGCAATTCTTTGTTTTTGATGGCAATCTTCGTAGCCGAAAAACTATAGTCGGAAGTGTAGTCTTTTCTGGCCCGACCGATTACCTCCACATTTTGCAGAAGTATGTCAGAAGGCTGTAGGGTTATTTGCAGGGGCTCTGCACTCTGGGCGGGTCTGATCTGCAACTGATACGTCTGAAACCCAACCGAGCTGACAGTCAATGCATAAGACGAATCGCTGAGCTGATTGAATTCAAAATTACCTCTGTTGTCGCTTAAAGTTCCTTTGCGCTCTGTTCCGGAAATCAGCCGGAGGCTGGCACCTATCACCGGCTGATTTTGCGGATCTTTAATGGTTCCTTTGAGACTAAACTGAGCAAAACTTTGGCTGGATACTAGAAGAACGAAAAGGAGGGGGAGTAAATGTTTACACTTCATTTTTATTTTAGTTTGGGTGGTTTGATAACATGGCTTCCATTAACGCCTGAAGAATAGCATTGACAAGCAGTTTTATCTTATTTGCAATAATGTTGCAAATATAGGACTCCTAACTTAAAATGCAATAGTGTTGCATTTTAAGTTAGTGTGAAGAAAAAATAATTATGAAGTGCGCAGTTGTTACTACTTACTTTAGAATGAACTAGGAGAGGACATTCAAAAAAGTCTTTTCATAGACTTACCAATCCGGTTAGGATTTTGAAAGCAAACCGTTCTTTCATTTTTGATGTAGCTAGAAATAGTATCTTTTTAAAAGGCAATACCTCATTGTTCATGACAAACCAAGAGCTTAGGTGCAACTATTTATGCGGGATAAAATAGTATCTTTCTCAGGAACGAAACCGACCTATATAGTCAACGCTTGGTGTGAAAGCGTAAGCCTGAATGTTATCTTTGGATAGCCGTATGTTCGCTTTGGCTCATAGCCAGTAGAGTACCGTACATCAGAAGGAAATGTATGAGAGGATCAACAACAGCATAGCGTTGAAAAATAGTATCTCCAACAAATGCAAAAGTCCCGACCTTGCAGCCCATTTTAAATTGGAAGCTGGCCACTACATTACATAATAGTTGGTATCATCCACATACTTTTGCATAGCCGCTGTGCCAGTCATTTCATTGAGGTTGTTTTCAATTGTGATCGCAATGGCTGTTACTGGTGTATCTGTAGGACGGTTCTCAAAGGGGTCTTGCATGAGAATGGCACTCTTCTCAATCATGATGAAAAGCAAGGGAATCAGTATGGTTACGATTATCTCAGGTATGTCACCTACCTCTTCCAGGCCAAACGGCAGCGAGGTCATAAAAACATAAATGATAAAATGAATCAATACACTGTAAGATTTTGGAAAGACGGTATTTTTGATGCGTTCACACTTACCCATTGCCTCGGTTAACCGCAGCAAGGTAGAATCAAGTTGAACTTGTTTGTTGGCATCCAATTGATAATAGGTGCTTACCGATTGTAATTCTTCCGAATGCTTTTCCAGCAGTAAATTAGGCACATTGCTGCTTTGCAGTTTGTGAGTATCCAGGTAAGTAGCCACTTGTTCCGAAAAAGGCAGTTTTCGCAAAGATTCCCCCAGGGCGTATGCCCAGATAATCTGCCGATCCTTAAAACTGCCGATAGGTTGCTGGGCTGAACCGTCGGCGGGCAGAAATTGCTTGACCTGACGAATAAAGGTTCGACTGTCATTGACAATGCTTCCCCATATGATACGTGCTTCCCACCAACGCTCATAAGACTGTGAGATTCGGAATGCGAGCAGCAATGAAATCAAGGTACCGATGATTGCCGTTACCGAAATCGGAATGGATATGGCATGGAGGTATTTGTAATGATGAACAATCAGAGAAAAGCTGCTATAAACCAGAATGATGAATATGTCGTATTTGATCAGATTAATAAAATACCCAATGGAGATTCGCCGGTTCAGTAGCATACTTGCAATTTAATAATAGACTTTCTATAACTCGAATTGAAACCAATCAGAACAGTTTTAACACTTTATCATCCAATCCGTATCTGTAAACTGCCATTTTTTATGGTAATCTACGTTGCATCTTTCTGCTTTTTTACGCCTCTTTTCTTGAAAGGTTTTGTAAAAAAGCAGAAATGATGGCAATGGATCAAAACTATTGAGAGGCCTTAGTAGAGGATGTTTCTGATTTTCAGCTTTTGGTATCCTCAGAAAAACCAAGAGTTACCTGAAATTTGCTCGGAAAGCTTACCTGGTTAATACTAAATTTGACGATCAAAAGTCAGCCGATCCGCCATCGTTGCATGTGGAGAATCGACAAAGTACGGTGATCAGGGATATGCTTTAAACACGGCAAAATTGTTTTCAAATTGGCCATGTATCACCTATTCTATATATACAGCCGCTTTTAATTCCTTTTCCGGAAGGTGGTCGGACTCACGCCTGCATACTTTTTGAACTGCTTGCAAAGATGGCTTTCATCACTATAACCGAATTGGTCTGCAATCTGTCCGACGGACAGGTCACTGTAAATCAGGCGAGCCTCAATGAGTTTGATTTTGTGACTGACAATGTAGTGTTTAATTGACTGTCCCGTCTTTTTTTTGAAAAAGTTACTGATATAGGCTGGAGCGTAGTTGAATTCTTTTGCCAGGTTTTGTAAAGTGAGCAGCCTGGGTTGGTAGATATGCTGCCGAATGTAGAGCAGTAAGGCTTCGAGTGATTCGTTCATTTGTGGTCTTATTCCTTCACCCTTGACTTTATCCGAACTTGATGACTCTGGTCTGGTTGTTTGTCCCAGCAGGTTTCGAGAAAGAATGATCATCATGATTTGCATCAGACTGTCGCGGAGCGGTTCAAAGTATTGTAATTGCTGGTTTTCGTATTCATTTTCCAGAATTGCCAGCAACTGATGTAGTTTTTGTTTTTCCTGTTTGTCAGCAATAATCGAACCCCTACTTTGAGAGGAAGTATACAGCAGTGCCTGGATAAGTTGCTTCTGGGGTTTGTACCTGTCAGAATTGTTTTTGCTATTTGTCAGGTAATCCTTCTGGAAAGACTCATTGAAGCGGATGAAACAGAATTCGGTCAGCTCATCGATTTCAAAATAGTGGTAATCCTCCGGTCCCAAAAGAAATACATCCCCGTCCGCATAAGGAAATGAATTTCCATTGATGCTGTGTATACCGCTTCCCTTAAGGATGAAGATGATCTCAAAGTAGGTATGCTTGTGTACCGAATGGGCCCACTGCTGACTTTCGAAGTGATAGATGTTGAAGGGGGCATGCAGTACGTATCTTTTCATAAGCTACTATTTGATAAGCCGATGGAATTGTAAATGTACCGATAGTTGTTTGATTTGTACAACTGCTAAGTAGATATAGCCGGGTATTTTTGCAGTGTAGTGATCAATCCCTTCACCAAACCTATCCGAAGCATGAAGCGTATATTACTGTTTACAGCGCAGTCCTTGATTGGCTCAAGAGCCCTTTGGATCGTCGTTTTACTGCCTTTGTCGGCTGTTGGGCTGCTTTGCTCGATGCGAAAACCACAGGACAAGAAAGAAACGTGGGTTTCACTTCTGGACAAGGACCTTTCCCAATGGGAAACGTATTTGAGCTACCGTCACCGGCCGGATTATAATGGAAATGTACCGAAAGATTCCTTGGGAGCTGCCATCAGGCCGGTCGGATACAACCAGGATTCCACACATGTATTCTCGGTATCGGATCAGGCGGGCGGGCCGGTCTTGCGTGTCAGCGGGGAAATCTACGGTTGCCTGTTCACACGCAAATCCTATAAGAACTACCATCTGAAGCTTCAGGTCAAATGGGGTATGAAAAAATATCAGCCCAGAGAGGATAAGTTGCGGGATTCAGGCATTTTATATCATTCCCAGGGTGAGGCAGGGGTTGAATACTGGCGTTCGTGGATGCTTTCTCAGGAGTTTCAGATCATGGAAGGCCACATGGGTGATTTCTGGTGTCAGGCCAATTCGGCAATCGACATACGTTCCTTCCCTTCTGAAGGGGCGATGAATTGCGTGGCCGATCCAAAACAGCCTTTTAGCCCGTTCAGCAAGCAAGGCAACTACTATTGCATGCGTTCTGAAAATCACGAAAGCCCTTCCGGACAATGGAATACGCTTGAACTGGTTTGCTTTGAAGGAAAAAGCCTTCACATTGTAAACGGAAAGGTTGTAATGGTGTTGAAAAACTCGCGCGCCGTACAAACGGACGGCAGGCAGGTCCCACTCGACAGTGGAAGAATACAGTTGCAAAGTGAAGCGGCTGAAGTGTTTTACCGAAACATTCAAATCAGACCACTCGCCAGCTTACCTCCAGAATATGCTGTTTTTTTTCAATAGGGATCTTTTCCAATCCAGTCAACGTTTCATCTCAATAATTTCAGTTGAGTTCATTTCAATTAAATCAGTCCCAGTTAAATACACCCCGATTATGAAATCTTACAAACGTCGAGAATTCCTGACCGCCGCTTCCCTGTTGGCCGTCTCACCGGTTGTGGCCTCTGCTGAAGTTGCCTACCCTATGACAGATGCAGATAAGCCTTCGAAGGTAATCCATCATGTTTTTTTCTGGCTCAAAAACCCTGACTCTGAAAAAGACCGAAACCAATTAATCAAAGGCCTGCAAACGCTGAAAAACATTGCACAGGTAAAACAACTTCTGATAGGCACACCGGCATCAACGGAAAAAAGGGATGTGGTTGACAACACTTATCATGTCTCGGAACTGATGTATTTTGACAGCGTCGCCGCTCAGGATGCTTACCAGGTTCACCCGGTTCACAAAGCCTTTGTGGAAAGCTGCGCTCACCTTTGGGAAAAGGTGGTCGTCTACGACATGCTGGTCCTGTAAAGCCTGTTCTGGGCATAAGACTGTTGCATTGTCTGATTAGCGATTAGCTGGGCCTTGTCGTTGACAAGGGCAAAAAAGAGCGGAATCTTCTTCTCTTTTTTGCCCAATAGGGATGAAACTGCTCTTTGTGCCTCCTCCGATGCGCATGCAGACCTGGCTGTATTTGTGGGATATCGAAACGATTTCAAAAAAGTCATCTCTAAGGTATTGTTAGTTATTAAAGATGGAAGAATTGTCTTTTCAGTAAATGAGTTGTAAACTCACGATGAGCCACTGCTTGTTCCCCATTGAGCTAGGCGGCGATAAGCAGTTGTTTACCAGGTGTCCAAGGCAGCCAAAGTATCCTTAGCCGGTCAAGGTTTTACCGAACAATCACGGCAATCTCCTTTCATCAGGCAAGAAATTGTGTAATCATCAGTCAGTATGATTTTCTGTCAGTTGAATTGTCCCGTACAGCCGCTTTTTATAGAATCAGCCCTATTTGATTATCAGAATTTGGTTACCTTCGAGGGTTAATTCAGCTACAAGGGTAGTTGGCTACAATCAGGTACTTCCAGCGACAAAAGATGGCATGAGGGTTCAAGCTGCTTGATTGACCCATATTGCACACCAATAACCGGCATTACTCAATACAATAACAGTTAATCAATACCTACCCAGATGGCACATTCAACTAATTTGGCAATCAAATACGAAACCCTGCTTCGCCGCGCCCACGGCCGGCAGACCGACAAGAACGGGGCCTATGCCCAGGTGATGATTAATCTGATTGACCGGGAGGCGGGCCAATCCACTACTTCCCGCTTACCTGCCGCCGAACAGCTTGAGAAGGTAAAACAGTTCATCGTCATGGCCCTGGACGTGTTTCTGAAAAAGAAAATGTCCCAGAGCCTGCGCCAGTCGCTTGAGCAACTCAGGAAACAGACCCTGTCGGCTCACTCGTCAATGGAATTGCTGGAGATTTGTGAACTCGCCCTGGACATTGTCACCGACTGAAACAATCGCAATAGCCATTTTTCAGGCTTTCAGCCCAAAGGAGGGTATATGGTTAGAAAAACGGGTTTAATTACCTTTCCCGATTGCCAACCATTTGTGGGATGCCAATTATTATGTCTGGCTCAGATCATTCATGTCGTATAAGAGACTGAACGTATCCACATTAGGTAAGTATATGAAGATAAGAAGCTCGAAAACCTACGAGATGCTACATAGATTCCCTTACGGCACCTGTCGTTTCTCTATCACAGCTTCCAACTTCGGCCAACAAAGCGTACCCGTTGCACCAGGCATAGGAGGCAAACGATGAGAAGGCCCTCTGTATAATATCATGGATATATATCCGGGATCAACCTTCGCACAACAGGCCATATCTTCCGCTTTTATGATACAGATCTTTACTGTTAGAAAAAACAACCTCTATCTGCATGCTCAGCGCAATCCAAATAGGTTGTTCAGCTTTAGTACTGCAATCTTTATTTTTGCATGCACCATCGTTATGAGTATTGGAATTTTTGGGAATACGATGGGTGTGTGGCCCGAGTAATCAAACGAATGTCTTGCGTCTCTGAACAGTTACGGATACAAAAAAGCCCTGAAACAAAAAATTGCAGGGCTTTTTACTTCTCAAAAATAACAGAATGAGTACTTAGTTCATCCTTTAATAAGGACTACTATCGGTTGGATTAGATATGCTCTTACTGGTGCGTTTGTCTAATAAGATAAACCCATTGACCAAAATAAAAGAAACGATAGCAATTGTAGGAATCATAGTTGTAGTAAGTGGAATGTCTGTTATGCATTAATGAAGGCATGGTAAAAAAGTAACCTTCAACTCTGATTTTTCTTTAGCAAAATGTGTGCCTGAATTTATTTTTTGAAAAAAGAACCGACAGAGCCGGTTCTTTTTCATAACTGAACAAGAGCCCTTTCACGTCTCTAAATGACTCTATTGATTAAAAAAACGTCGCATGCCCAAGTTTGTTGTTGTTAACAAGCTCTTTTATAAAAATTTAACATTTCGTACTTTAGGCCAATAAAAAACCCAACCTGATAAAGGCTGGGTTTTGGTTTTTCAAAAGATACTATTTTTCTTAATAGAATTTGTATCGTTCGTCTTCAATGTTCGACTTCTCTTTGATGGCTTCACCGGCCAGATACGTCACTGAGAAGCTCTTGTTTTGCTTCAATTGGTTTTTGTACTGCGTGTAATCCGCAATCTGTGGAGCAGGTGTTTGGTTGGTAGACTCCACAATCAGTACTCCATTATCGCCTTTGATAGGCTTGCTGCGCTTTCCTGGCTTCAATCCAATGACTTCGCCTAAGGCCGCAGGCTCCAATCCTACGCTTGGCAGTGAATTAGAACCCATGGTAATATCTGTTCCGGTAAGCACCTGAGCCTGAGCACCGTATTTTTCAGCAATAGATTCCAACGTACCCGATGCGTTGCCCAGCTTGCTCACGATCTGGTCAGCCTTTTTCTGATTACGTACTTTGCTAGTAATTTCAGCCCGGTACGCATCTACCGAAGGAGAACCTTTGGCACTCTTTCCGGTCAAAACCGCTACTACATACTGGTCGGGTTCGTTCAAGGCAAATACTTCTTTAGATACATCTCCTACTTTGCGTTCTTCGTTGTATCCCCACTGCACAATTTCACGGGCCTGGGTCAGAGTATTGATGCTGGTGGCCTGAGGAGGAATCCGATCGGCGGTATATGCCGAAAGGGTCGGGTCTTTCTTAACTGCTTCTTTAAAGGAAGCCACATTGTTTACCTGGCTGGCAAAAATACTGGCTTTACGGTACACCTCATCGCGAGTGGCCTGGCTTGGTGTAATGGCTTTGCGAATTACAGCCACTTTGTATTTTTTGTACGTTTTAGGCTGGGTGATTTTGATGATGTGGTAACCGTAATCGGTTTCAATCACACGAGGAATCACACCGGTTCCATTAAAACTAAAAGCCGCATCTTCAAAAGGCTTCACCATTTGGCCGGTTTTTGAGAACCATCCCAGATCGCCACCGGTTTGGCGCGTAGCATCCGTGTTGTACTGCTGAGCCAATGCTTCAAAGCTGGCACCACCCTGAATCTGCTTTAGGACCTCTTCGGCTTTCTTCTTCGCTTCGGCTCTTACCGAATCAGGAGCGCCTTTTTGGGCATTGATCAAAAGATTGCTGGCACGCAGCGAAGGAATGGTATCGTCTTTCGATCCGTCGTATTTGAAAATGTAGTATTCACCACCATCCTGGAAAGGACCATTCATTGAACCAGGAATGAGAGTAGAAATGTTGCTTTGAATTTCTTGTGGCAATTGTCCAATTACTTGGTATCCGCCGTTCCCAGGCACCTCTATTTCCGATTCAGCTACGGCAAAAGAAGAATCATTGGGCGCAACGGCAAGCTGTTTGGCCAAATCAATCAGATCGGCTTTCAGATCAGCGCTGTCTTTGGTAGAAGGCAATACCGGAAACGCCACGTATTCCAGGCTACGGGTTTCTTCGCCTTTGTATTTGTCTTTGTGTGCACTCAGGTAAGCCGTTAACTCCTCGTCACTGACTTTGATGGTCGAGTCCGGAATGGAGTAATACGGAATGTACACATATTTGGCATCCGCTTTGGCAGTTTGGGCTTCGTATTCCCGTTGGGCTTCGGCCTGGGTTACATACAGCGAGTTACGCAGCAGGTTGTCGTATTTCTCACGCAGACGCATCTGAGGCAATTGATTTACCGCAAAATTGTTCCAAAGCATTTTGTCTTGCGGGCGGGCCGTATCCGACTCGATGTAATCCAGGTAACGGTTTAGCAGGGCTTTGTCGAACTGGCCCGTGGCCGGATTCTGGAAAATAGAGGTCTGGCGGATGGCAGGTGCAATGTTGTCCCCGATAATCATGTCTTCCCGTTCTTCGGGAGTCATTGTTATGCCCAGTGCTTCAAACTGAGGCTCATACGCATACCGAAAAATCATGTCTTGCCAAACTTGTTCGCGAATCTGTTGCGTTTGCTGATCGGTTACTTGTTGGCCTTGCATGGCTAGTTGTGCCTTTATCTGCTCTACCTGAGCTTCAAAATCTTTGGCATCAATGCTGTGACCGGCAATTTCGCCAATTTCGGCGTCATTGCCACCAAAACGCCCTCTGCCGATAAGGTCACCGCCAACAATGAAAAGACCTAACCCTAATGCAATCAAGCCGATTGCCCAGCCTGCTTTTTCTCTGATTTTACCAATTACTGCCATTCTTTGACAATTGAAATAGGTGATTAAAACGAATTAAATACGAGGTTTTGCTGTTTCAAAAGATACCATTCTCTAGAGAAAACGAGCATCACTTTGGTTTTTATACACAAAGGGACGCAAAATAAAGATATTATCTGTTAAAAAACAACGCTTTGCAACTTTTATCCACAGGCCAATCTGGAGGTTTTTGCGAGTAAAAAGATACTATTTGTCAACGGACTGTTATCTTTGCACACCTGAAATAATTTTTTGATTACATGTTAGACCGTATTAAGGACATTCGTGCGCAGATAGAAACCGCACAAATCGACTCAGCCGAACAACTCGAACAATTCCGCATGGCCTATATCAGCCGCAAAAGCGTGATTGCGGAGTTGTTTGAAGGCATGAAAACCATTCCGGCCGAAGATCGCCGTGCTATGGGCGCCGAATTAAACACCCTGAAAAACCTGGCAGAAAGCAAATTCAAGGAAAAGCAGACTTGGATTGAAGAACAATCACTTTCGTCACAACAAGCTGCCCCTGTTGATTTAACACTTCCGGTTTACCCCAACGAACTGGGTTCGGCTCACCCGTTGATGCTGGTACGTAGCCGCATTATCGAGATATTTGGGCGCATGGGATTTTCAGTAGCCGATGGTCCTGAAATTGAAGATGACTGGCACAACTTTGCGGCGTTGAATTTTGCCGAGAATCATCCGGCGCGCGAAATGCAGGATACGTTCTTTATCAAGAAAACGGACAATCCGGCGGATGATGTACTCTTACGGACCCATACATCCGGCGTGCAGGTACGGCTTATGGAAAACAAAAAGCCGCCTATCCGGGCCATTATGCCCGGACGCGTCTATCGCAATGAAGCCATTTCGGCCAGGGCGCACTGCTTTTTCCATCAGGTGGAAGGATTATACATCAACACAGATGTGAGTTTCCGTGATTTGAAAAACACCCTTTATTACTTTGTAAAAGAGATGTTTGGCAACGATGTGAAGGTGCGTTTCCGGGCATCGTATTTCCCATTTACCGAACCCAGTGCCGAAATGGACATTTCGTGTCTGATCTGCAAAGGTGACGGCTGCCAGATGTGCAAGCATACCGGTTGGGTTGAAATTCTCGGCTCGGGCATGGTAGACCCCAACGTGCTGGCTAATTGCGGCATTGACCCAGAAAAATACACCGGATTCGCGTTTGGAATGGGAATCGAACGGATTACCAACCTGCTTTATCAGGTGCGCGACCTTCGTTTGTTCAGCGAAAACGATGTGCGTTTTTTGCGTCAGTTTGGCGGAATCAGCTAAAGCCGGTTTTTATTACTTCAAACATACTATTTGCAAAGGGGGTAAGTGTCATCAAACGCTTACCTTTTTTATTTTTACAGCATCTACCCACACAACTGAATTGTTACTTTCTGCCCGATTCATGTTTATATAGCCGATTTTCAACTTTGTGATTCACTGCCATGTTATTTATCATTGCTATTGGAATTAGTGCATTTCTTCTGATTTTCTGGAAAATCACCGAGAAGCAGAAAGCAAAGCTGGAAAGATTAAATTTTAATGATCAGGTACTGGAAAAGCATTTTGCCTATTACCGCACACTCACAACCGACCGAAAAGCGGAATTTAACCGCCGCGTTGCAGACTTTCTGGAAGAAAAAGAATTTGTGTCACGCGGAAAGCTGGTAATCACCTCCGAAATGAAGGTGTTGGTGGCTGCCTGCGCGGTACAGCTAACTTTTGGTTTGTCACCGGTGTATCTTTCCCATTTCAATACCATCATCCTTTATCCGGACGAGTATTACTCCTTCATTAACAGAGATTATCACGTAGGCGAAGTAAATGCCGGAGGCATCATCGTGCTTTCGTGGAGGCACTTTGTGGAAGGGTACTTTTATCCCAACGACTCACTCAATGTCGGCTTACACGAAATGGCTCATGCCCTTCTGCTCGAAAACCGGCAGTATGGCGAAGATTTCCTGAAGCCAGAATATGTCAAGGAATTTTTTCTTCAGGCCAAATACGAATACCGCCGCATACAGGAAGGCGAAGAATCCATTTTGCGCAAATATGCCGGTACAAACATCGCCGAACTGTTTGCAGTAGCGGTGGAAACTTTCTTCGAAAACCCGAAGGAGATGCACATTGAAGCTCCTCAACTCTACCAATCAATGCAAAACCTGCTGAATCAAGATCCCTTGCAGCAGGCCGCCTAGTGCAGGTTTTAATGTTTTAAGAGATGCTATTTTCAGCGATACAGATAGAAAGTGGTTCTCAGGTTGGTCAGGCTCTGAACTGTCACCTTACACTGAATGTATGGGCAAATCTCGCATTCGTCGGCAATAATTTTTGAGTAAAAGTAGGTAGGGTTTTCGCATTTCTTTGTTTCTTGCCGCTTTCGTTTTAGTGAGAGCCCATTGAAAATAGTATCTTTTTTATATGAAAAAGCCAGCATTCTGAGTCTGGATGTCGTGGCTGGAGCCATCGGGTGTAGTGCGATGTTTGCACGGCAAATGCATATTTCGCCTCGGTGGACGCATTATTTTGTATTAGGCAGCAGTGTATGGCTCATTTATACCCTAGACCATCTGCTGGATGCCTACCGCAAGCCTGTGTTGTTGAGTTCGCGTCATCAATTTCATAAGCAGCACAGATCTACTTTACTGTTGATCTGTGCTGCTTTGCTGTTTCCTACGGCATGGCTTGCCTTTACTCGCTTGCCCTTGTCTGTCATTCGGTTTGGTGTAGCATTAGGTGTTCTGCTTATCGCTTACCTTTCTGTTACTCATTTTTTCAAGCTTCCTTATTTTTTCAAAGAAGGCTGGGTAGCCCTGTTGTATACGGTGGGTGTTTGGGGTGGTATGGCCGTTCAGGCCCGATCCTTGCGACTTACCGACTGGCTGGCTGGCGGTGCTTTTGGTGTCATTATTTTGCAGCAGGCCATGCTGTTATCGTGGTACGAAACGGACGAAGACGCCCACCAATACATGGCCTCTCTGATGCAGCAACAAAGTGCCGCACCGTTACACCTTTTTCTGAAAGTCCTGAGTTTGGCCAATGTGCTGGCTACGGGCTTGGGTTTTGCCTTCCACAACTATACTATTTTCGACCTGTTTAGTTGGGGTACTCTGCTGGTTATTGCCCTGGTGCTGGCAGTCATCACTCATTTTCCGGCTGTTTTTCGCCCGCATTATGCCTATCGCCTCTTGAGTGATGGCATTCTGATGTTACCTTTGTGGCTAATGATTGCATTTCCATCCTGAGAACTTCATTCGATTATGTACGTAACTACGCGAATCCACACGCCAGCCAAAACGGGTTCTTCCATCCTGATGATTTATACAGGCGGCACCTTGGGGATGGTTTACAATAACAGCGGCCAACTGAAACCGTTTGACTTTAAGCTGATTGTCGAAAACCTGCCGGAAATAGATCGTTTCGATTTTACTCTCACCGTCATTGCGTTAGATCAGCCCATCGATTCGTCGAATGTAACGCCTGCACACTGGTTGCAATGGGCGGGAATCATCTCCGAAAATTATAGCAAATACGATGGCTTTGTGATTTTGCACGGCACCGATACCATGGCTTACAGTGCTTCTGCACTGAGTTTTTTACTGGAAGGCCTGAACAAGCCCGTTATTTTCACAGGAGCTCAGTTGCCGATTGGTTCCATCCGGACGGATGCCCGCGAAAACCTGATTACGGCGCTGGAGATTGCTTCGGCCAAAAACGAAAAAGGCGAACCGCAGGTACCCGAAGTTTGCATTTATTTTCATAGTCGGTTGCTGCGAGGCAACCGGGCCAAAAAAGTGGAAAGTACCCAGTTTGATGCTTTTTATTCCGAAAACTACCCTACCCTGGCCGAAGCTGGCATTGCCATTGAGTACCGGCCCGCATTGATTCAGCCTTATCAGGTCAATAGCCAGCTAACGGTTCAGCCGCGTATGGATGACCGGGTTGCCGTTCTGAAACTGTTTCCGGGCATCAGTCGGTATGTGGTGGAAAGTATTTTGCAAGCCTATGATTTGCAAGCCTTAGTGATGGAAACCTATGGCTCGGGCAACGCCCCTACCGAAACCTGGTTTATTCACAGCCTGTCTGATGCAATCAAACGCGGACTTACCATTTTCAATGTATCGCAATGCATGGGCGGACAGGTGTTGCAGGGTAGATACTCAACTAGCAAACAATTACTTGACATTGGGGTAATCAGTGGCAGCGACATCACCACCGAAGCAGCCGTTACCAAGCTGATGTATTTGCTCGGCAAAGAAACTACTACCAACTGGCATCAACAATTACCTATTCCCATCCGGGGCGAAATGAGTGTTTAAAAAAGTAAAAACCTGCCTGAGTAATCTGGGCAGGTTTTTACTTTTTCAGGGATACTATTTTATTTTTTGTCTTCCCAGGTAATTTCTACTACTTCGTTGCCTAAGTCTACTGTTGTTCGCTTTTCATCAGGATTCCGGCGTAAATTTACTTTGCCTTCTACCACCGCAAGCACCTCCTGTTTGATCACAATGCGGTCATTTTTCTTATGAAAGACCACCGCCCGTTCGGCATCGGTTCCTGAAGCGGCCAATTCATAGACATTGTGTTTTGCTTTTACCTGCCTTGTGGTGTTGAGTGTCAGCGTAGAATCTTGTAACAACTGCAACGCCTTGCGGGCATCGGGCACTCCGTAGCCTATATAGTTATTGCCATACGGATACAAATGCGCCGATTTTTCAATGATATGCATCAATTGCTTGTTAGTCAGCTTGGGATTTTTTTCCATTAGGCAGGCCGCCAGTCCGGTAATCACAGGAGCTGAAAACGAAGTGCCATTGGGCGAAAAACACGAAACATTGGGTTTCAGGTAAGGCAAAAAATCCGGACCAATGCTGCTGTAACTGATCCGGTCGCGCGATTTGGCTTTGGTAGCGCCAATCGACAATACGCCTTTGGCATCAGCCGGTGTAGAAATGATGCGCCAACCCGAATCGTCGCCTTCGTTGCCCGCCGATACGACAATCAGTATACCTTTTTGGTCAGCGGCAATCTGCGCGGCCTGGCTGATTTTACTGGTTTTCCCATCCATTTCAGCGGGTTTGTAGTTTTCCTTTGAATTGGTAAAACCCGTGGCGTATCCCAGCGACGTATTGATCAGCCGCACGCCCAGGCTATCCATCCGTTCCACAGCGGCAATCCAGTTGTCTTCTTCCGTGCGGGTTTCGCGTACTCCGTGGTCAGTACGGGCCAGGTAAAAAGTAGCGCCAGTAGCCATGCCAAACTCCATTTTCTGTGTTTCATTGTAGCCGCCAATCAATTGCATCACTTCTGCACCGTGGTAATCGGAGTGCGTTTCCATCGCGAAAAAGCTGTCCAACCGATCCGGATTCACGAAATCTTTGGTGTCTTTGATGCGTTGCTCCTCCCGAACATGTTGCAAGGAGGCATTGGTTGCCACGCCGTAAAAACCCACATCTATAATGCCTACTTTTACTCCTTTCCCGGTCAGTCCTTCCTCTGTGAAAGCTTTCGCACCAATCTGGTTCAGTACGGTACTGTAATTTTCAGGAGTCATTTGGCTACCGTCGGTGCTGCAAATCCGGATACGCGTATCGATGGGATTTATCCGTGCTACAAACGAAAGCTGTTTCAAATTTTCAATCTGAGAGTCAGTCAGGTAAGCCGATGCGGCATTGAGCCATTTGGAAACTACCTGTGGTTTAATGCCCAAGTTTTTCAATTGCTGGAGATAGTATTTGCTCACAGGGCTATCGGTTGGCTGGCTCACGGGCAGTCCTTGGGCTTGTCGGTTCTGAACGGCTTGTGCCGACACCCAAACGACTCGTTCAGCGGCGGGCTTGTCTCTAAAGGTAATCCAGTATTTCTGCTGTGCCTGTGTGTGGGTTGCCAGCCAGAAGGTGCAGGCAAATGCAAAAAACAATCGGAAAGATGGGTTGCTCATGCGTAAAAGGATTCAAAAGTGATTTTAACTCAATTCATGGCTTTACCACAAAATGAGCTTGTGATTTAATGTGATTATGTGCTTTTTTGCCATAGGTTCGTTGGGAATTATTTCATTAGTTGCAGCGAAACGGAGATTTTGCACCAACAAAGATAGGAGTTTAGGCTTCTAAAACCGTATTCCTGTAAATAACGCGTCCCTTGACTGACATTGTTTGTAAATACAACGAATTTTTGTTAAAAACCATATCCTTATTTCTATAGCTCTATGAAATACCTGCCCATCGACAAACAACTATTTATTAAAAATAGAGAAAATTTTGCAAAACTTCTGAAACCCAAAAGCATTGCCATCTTTCACTCCAATGATGTGATGCCCACCAACGCCGATGGCACCATGGGTTTTCGGCAGAACAACGACCTGTTTTACCTGTCGGGTCTTGATCAGGAGGAGACCATTCTGGTAATAGCTCCCGATTTTCCAGACCCCAGGTTTCGGGAAATTGCCTTTGTCCGTGAAACCAGCGAACACATCGCCATCTGGGAAGGAGCCAAGCTCACCAAGCCGCAGGCAACGGCAACATCGGGCATTGCAAACATTCAGTGGACCAGCCTGTTTTTGCCCATGTTGCAGATACTATTTGCCGACTGCGAAAATGTGTACCTCAACACCAACGAACACACTCGTGCCGTAATAGAACTGCAAACCCGCGATGCCCGGTTTATTCAATATTGCAAAGAACACTTTCCATTGCACAATTACTTTCGGGTGGCTCCTCTGATGCACCAACTGCGTGCCATTAAATCGCAACTGGAAGTGGATCTAATTCAACATGCCTGCGACATTACCGAAAAAGGATTTCGCCGGGTACTGAAATTCGTAAAACCGGGTGTGACCGAATACGAGATTGAAGCGGAGTTTTCGCACGAATTTCTACGGAATCGGGGTAACTTCGCCTATCCGCCGATTATTGCCTCCGGAGCCAATGCCTGTGTGCTGCATTATGTCGAGAACAATCAGCCTTGCAATGCGGGCGACGTGATTCTGCTGGATGTAGCGGCAGGGTATGCCAATTATGCTTCTGATATGACGCGCAGCATTCCGGTGAGTGGGCGGTTTACGCCTCGCCAGCGCCAAGTGTACGATGCCGTATTGCGGGTAATGAGAGAAGCGACCAAACTGTTGGTAACCGGAAACGTATGGGATGAATACCACAAGGAAGTAGGCAAGATAATGGAAAGCGAACTGATTGGCATTGGCCTGCTCGACAAACACGATGTAGCCAAACAAAACCCGGATAGTCCGCTTTACAAAAAATATTTCATGCACGGCACATCGCATTTCCTAGGCTTGGATGTACACGACGTGGGCAGCAAGTACCGTCGTTTTGAGCCCGGCATGGTATTTACCTGCGAACCAGGCATTTACATTCGCGAAGAAGGACTCGGAATCCGTTTGGAAAACAACATTCTGATTACTGAAACAGATAATGTGGACCTGATGGCAACCATTCCGGTTGAAGCCGAAGAGATTGAAGAAATTATGAATAGCTGAACAAGCAAACTAGCTAATTCTCAAAAAATAGTAGGTTTTTCTAAAGCAAAACCTACTATTTTTTAAAAGGCTCTATTTTTAGATCAGCGAATCCAAATAGGATTCTGCCTCGGCAGAAGTAGTAAATTGTTTTACGGGCATCTGGCTTTGCTTGGCTACTTTGGTCAACTGAAAGGCCGTCACCGAATCTTTGGGTTTTATTTCGGCTGTGAAACGCAATCCTTTTTCCGTAATCAGTTCCTGTGCCTGCCTGTGAATATGTGTCACTTCTGCCGGATGGGTCAACATCGTCGACAGATCGGTGAGCAGCGTAAAACCCGGTTTGAGTAACTTTATTGTTTTGTTCCAGTCGGGTATGTAATTGGCAACAGATTCTGCATTTCTCCAATAGCCAAAAATGGACAGGTACACCCGATTCTTGGCTTCATCAATTACAATTGCATAGTGTGCGTTTCTGGCGATTTCTTTCATAGTCAGCGTAGTTGGGTTAGGAGTACAAACTAATGAAATCCGGTTTACAGCTACCAGTTACTTTAGTCGAAAACCTTACAACCTAACAAATCCAGCAATTTTATAACTACTTCATTTACAACAAATTCACTTATACGTAAAACACTTTAATGCCTTTTTGCTCGTAATCTTCGCCTTCCAGAGGCGTGGCATTGGTAATCAAGGTATGGATGATTTCCAATCCGGAAAATTGCAGGTACTTGTCTTTCCCCAGCTTGCTTGCATCGCAAAGCAGGTAGGTATGGGCCGCCTGTGCAGCCAGGGCCAGGGTGATTCCGGCTTCTTTCTCACTAAAGGCACTCAGGCCGTTTTCGGGAGAAATGCCATCTACGCCTATAAAAGCCCGGTCAGCACGGTATCGGGCAATGTGCTCTTCGGCAATGCGGCCGTGAATGGCTTGTCGTTCCATGTCCAGTTCACCACCGATCAGGTTTAGCGAAACCTGCGTATTCATCAGTTCATACACTACGGGCAACGAATTGGTAATCACCTTAATCCGCTTATTTCTGATAAATGGACAAAGCCGAAAAACGGTGCTGCCGCAATCCATAAAAATCACTTCACCTTCCTGAATTTCCTGTGCCGCACGGCTACAAATCCGGTCTTTTTGCTCGGCATTTCTGGCCGTTTTGTTCGCAAATGTCACAGGTTGTGTAGCCAGACTAAGTTTCATGGCACCGCCGTGTGTGCGGTAAAGCAGCCCATCGGCAGCCAATTGCAGCAAATCGCGCCGAATGGTGATTTCCGAAATAGCTAAGGAGGTTGCCAGTTCCTTTACATCCACTTCGCCCTTTTCGTCAACGAGTTGAAGAATTTTCTGTTTGCGGTTTTGAAAGCTCATTCTTCTTTTTTAATTTTGATCAAATATAATCGATAATTATCAAAGATAATCAAATATGCATAACTTAGTTCAAATTCAAAAAACCGAAATTTTATCGAACAATTGGTACACTCTCAAAAAAGTAACGTTTGACATTCAGCAAAAAGACGGTGTATGGCAAACGCAGTCGCGCGAGGCATATGACCGCGGCAATGGCGCTACTATCTTGTTATACAATCCGGCACAAAAAACGGTGATCCTGACTCGTCAATTTCGACTGCCGACGTACATTAACGGCAATGCCACCGGAATGCTAATTGAAGCTTGTGCAGGCCTGCTAGACCGCGACAACCCGGAAGAGTGCATTCACCGGGAAACGGAAGAGGAAACGGGTTTTCGGGTAAAAGATGTGAAAAAAGTATATGAAGCCTATATGTCGCCCGGCTCGGTAACGGAGATTCTTTATTTTTTCGTGGCCGAATACGACAAAACCCAAAAAATAAGCGAAGGCGGCGGCATTGATCACGAACAGGAAAATATTGAAGTGCTGGAACTGGATTTTGAAACTGCCTGGCAAATGATGCAAACGGGTGAAATCAAAGACGGCAAAACCATTATGTTGCTGCAATATGTAAAACTCAATCAACTGATTTAAGGCCGATAAAAATAGTATCTTCTCCATAGTCAAGACCTCTCCATTTATTTACCCAATCTTGACTTTCTCACCCAAGAAATGCGGTTCCTTGCCCATGTACAAATCAATGAATACTTTGACGCGAGCCAGCATTTCGCGGGCGTGGGTCCAGGTTCCATCTGTTCCGTAGACATCACGCGCATTGTACGCAACAGCATCAATGCCCTTTTGGCGAGCCAGAAAAACGGCCCGTTGGTTATGGAATCGTTGCGAAATGACAATGAATGAATCTTGCCCGAATATTTCTTTAGCCCGAACTACCGAATCTAAGGTGCGAAATCCGGCAAAATCCAGGTAAATCTTGCTGGCCGGTATGCCCTTGGCTATCAGTGCAGCCTTCATGTCTTCGGGTTCGTTGTAGCTCTTCTGGCTGTTATCTCCACTAAGCAGTAGGTAATCCACTTTACCGCTTTTGTAGAGTTCTACAGCGGCAGCAATGCGATACGAGAAATACGGATTTGGCTTTCCGCTGCCCAGTTTTTCGGAAGTTCCCAACACCAATCCTACCCGATGGTGCGCCACCTTTGCCGTGTCAGAATAAAGATACGGATCGCTGGTGCGATTGACCAACCAGTTGCAGAAAAAGACGAAGCCTACTAGCAATAGGCAAAGGAGAACAAAGGCAGAGCGAAGTTTCATAGTTGTTCCAAAAAGTGATTCAATATAGCAAAAGGATTCATTTGGCTCAAAATCGAATTACAAATCACTGATAATCAAAATAGTATCTCCTTAAAACAAAAAACCTGGCAAGCAGAAACAGATTTTGGCACGCCTTTCGCTTAGGAGTGTATCAATCATTAACCACAAGCTTCTTACGCTACTACAACTATGAAAAAAATTGCTTTTACCTTCGTTGCTCTTCTGTTTGCCTTGGGGTATTCTCACGCACAAGTTCAGGTGAAATACGGTATTCGGGCAGGTGCCAATCTTTCCAGTTGGCAAGGTGAATCTGTTCAAAGTCTGGGCAATCTGCTCGATGCTACCAATGGTTCCGTTTCCACTCAATCCAAATTTGGTTACCATGCGGGTGTGTACACCTCCTTCCAGTTTGGCGACCGTTTTGCCATCGAGCCGGGCGTGCAGTATTCCCTGAAAGGTGCCGAACTCAATGGACGGCTCACCGGCGAAGGCGGAATTTTTGATCTGCTCAATGCCAATGCCCGTTTTCGGGTACAGTCGCATTACATTGAAATGCCGGTGCTTGCCAAAGTTTATTTAGCCAAAGGATTTCACGTTTTTGCCGGTCCACAAGTGTCTTACTTAGTTGACAATAAGCTCGATGTGCGGGCCAGTGTGCTGGGATTCTCGGCTTTAAACCGCACCTTTGACATCAACAAAGGATTCCAGAAATGGGATTTCAGCGGCGTGGCTGGCCTTGGGTACAAGTTTGACAATGGCGTCAACGTTATGGCTGCTTACGATTACGGTTTTCAGCGGATAGATGCCAACCAAAGTTTCAATACGTATAACCGCGCATTTAAATTTACCTTAGGGTACGAGTTTTAAAAGAGACTCCCCCAATCCCTCCCGTGGAGGGGAGAAAATAGAAAACCCTGCTTTGCAAAGCAGGGTTTTCGTTTTTAGAAAGAACCTCATCCCTAAATCCCTTCTCCTTCTGAGAAGGGACTTTCAATTCGCGTATCAAAGTTCCCCTCTCTGTAGGAGAGGGGCTGGGGGTGAGGTTTTTATTTTCCGAAAATTGTACCTTTGGCTTCTCAACCAATTCGTTTGTGCCTGTGCAACTTTTTTATGCTCCTGATTTTACGCCTGACCAACCCATATTACCGGATGAAGAAGCTCGCCATGCGTTAAAAGTGTTGCGACTGGAATTGGGTTCGCTGATTCACATAACCGACGGTAAAGGCAATCTGTATGTGACCAAAATAGTATCTTCCGATTTGAAAAAACCCCGGTTTCAGGTGCAGCAAACCCAATCGGAAATGGGCAAACGCGATTACAAAATACACATGGCGGTGGCTCCCACCAAAAACCCCGACCGGACGGAATGGCTGGTGGAAAAATGCGTGGAACTGGGTGTTGATGTAATTAGTTTCATTCAGTGTGACCGCTCTGAACGAAAGCATTTCAAAACCGACCGATTGGAGAAAATCGCGGTTTCGGCCATGAAACAGTCGTTAAAAATGTACTTGCCCGAAATTAGGGATATGATTTCGTTTGACAAATTCGTTACTAATCAAACGGCTGAGCAGAAATTTATTGGGTATCTGGATAATGAGAAAAAATACTATCTTTCAGAACTGGCAAAGCCCGGCCTCAGCTACTGCATGCTCATTGGTCCGGAAGGCGATTTCTCACCGAAGGAAGTAGAATTGGCTTTGCTTCACGGATTTCAACCCGTTAGCTTGGGAGAAAGTCGGCTTCGCACCGAAACAGCAGCAATGGCGGCTTGCCATATTTTAAACATTGTGAATCAGAAGTAAACCAATCAATATGCGCATAAAAATTTCTCTGGGGGTTTTGGCTTTTGTAGCGATACTATTTTCGGCCGTAGCCCAGCAGCCTGTCCTGAAAATTGCCAAGCTGAAATACAATGGCGGCGGCGACTGGTATTCGAACAAAACGTCGTTGCCGAACCTGATTAATTTCTGCAATCAGAACCTAAAACTGAATCTTTCTCCTGACGAAGAAGTGGTTGAGGTAGGCAGTGCCGAGTTGTTTTCATATCCGTTTGTGCACATGACGGGTCACGGCAATGTCGTGTTTTCGGATGCCGAAGCCAAAAACCTGCGCAAATACCTAATTGGAGGCGGATTCCTGCATGTAGATGACAACTATGGCCTGGATAAATTTATCCGCCTGGAGATGAAAAAAGTGTTTCCCGAACTCAATTTCGTAGAGATTCCGTTTAACCACCCGATTTATCATCAGAAATTCGACTTTCCCAAAGGGCTACCCAAAGTGCACGAACACGACGGCAAAGCGCCACAAGGTTTTGGCATTTTCTATGAAGGCCGACTGGTGTGTTTTTACAGTTACGAATGTGACTTAGGCAATGGCTGGGAAGATCAGGCCGTGCACAACGACCCCGAAGAAAAACGTCAGCAAGCCCTCCGCATGGGAGCCAATTTGGTTAGTTTCGCCTTTACAACATACTAGTAACTGAAGCTTACCGCTAGTTTTGCACCACTACGTTTTCGCCCAGCAACCATTGTTTTACCAAGGCATCATTAGGCGTAATGGCTCCCAGCAGGCAATCTTGCGGGAAGCCTAACACCGGACTTGCGGCAGCAGGCTCAATTACTACTTTAAAATCAGGGAAGTAGCCACTGGAATGAATAAAGTAAATGGCGTTTTTGTGGTAAAGCATGAATCCGACGTGGTTGCTGAGGCCGAAAATATACAATCCTTCGCGTAAGTTTGTCCGTACCGAATCTTCAAATGCCGCTACGCTGGTTGCATGAAAATCAATAGCTTGAGGT
Source organism: uncultured Sphingobacteriales bacterium (assembly GCA_963520985.1). Taxonomy (GTDB): domain Bacteria; phylum Bacteroidota; class Bacteroidia; order Cytophagales; family 172606-1; genus Xanthocytophaga. The sequence continues at coordinate 164,235 of CAUQTA010000003.1, read as the reverse complement.
TGTTGATGCAGCGTACGAATTTCGTTTTCGGGACTTTGCTGCGCCATCTTAAACCGGTTGATTTTCATTCCGGCATGATTGAGCAGCGTAGATACGAAATAGCCGCAGGCAATGTGTCCTTTCTGGGGCGTTTCGGAATAGCCTTCAAAGTTCCACGGTGTGCCATACCAATGCGGTATCAATTGATTCACAACGGCTTCTTGCAGATAGTTGCGTGCCGAATCCAAAACTTGCTGCTTGGCAGCGGGAGTAGCGGCTTGCAAATACTTTTGCCGCAACTTAGCTTGTGCACTGCCCACTTTCTGTCGCTGCACCTCATAGCTGCCTTTGGGCTTTAGATTTACCGCCTGTGAATCAATGGCAATCGGCGCTAGGTTTTTCTTGACAGCTACTGCCAGTTGCCGGGCCTGCCGGTTGCGAAAAGCAAATGCAAAGCAGACAACCTGGAGCAAGATTAGGACAAAATAGTATCTTCTGGAAACCGAAAACCGCATGGATGTAGAATTTCTATGATTAACGCTACAATGCGGAAATTATTGAAACCAGGATTGAATTGAGTACCAAATGCGTTTGTGTAGTGGTAATTTCTTAGTGTTTATTGGTAAAGGTTTATTAGTATATACTTCCCCATAGCCTAATACAACCATGCTTGACAAAGCTATTATGTCAGGCTTCATTTCTATAAATAAAGATTGTTCTGACAGAGCTTTATACTCTTGTGTTAAAAAACCAAAGAAGCTTACGACTAGTATATCTCCTTTTTTCAATAGTGCCAGTTGAAACTCTCCATTCCTATTGGTTGTAATTCCTTGAGTCGTTCCTTTAATCGCAATTGACACACCAGGGATAGGTTCTTTCGTCTCAGAATCAATTACTTTACCCGCAATAGTAAATTTCTCTTCATCACGCACATAGGCAACCGTTCCTACCCGCAGAGGTGGTATTTGTGGTTCGTGTTGCTCTACAGGAGTTTGGGCTTTGGTGGTTTCGGCCAGCAGGGTTTTCATGGCTAATGTCGCAGAGATTGCCAGCAGATACATCTTCCAGCGAGAAAGATGTTTGGTTTCTGTTATCGGCTTGGGTGTAAGTTGCTCGTGTCGAAAGCGACCACAGACACTGGTAGGTTTTTGCTGGAAAAAAGATAGTATTTCGGCATCGGTCATTTGGATGAAATCAACCACCGTTTTCTGACACGACAGGCAATGGCGGCCTTTTTCTTCAGGAATCATTTTTTGCCAATCTTCGTGGCAAGGGTTGGGCACTTGAATGGGTAATGGCATTGTATAGTTGCTTGTTTTTGGATAGATGCCGCCACAGACCATTTTCCATAAAATAGTTTCTGATTGTAAAAGGAAAATTTGATTCAATTCTTTCTACTAAAACTTGATCTTGAAAAGAATATCTAGTAATCAAGGCTTTATCTTTACAATCTTATTCTCCTGAATAATCACAATCTCGCTGTTATTTTTCCGCTTAAATTCTACCATTCTTTCGTAAGCCAATTCAAGCCCTTTTAAGATCTTATTGCGTCTCTCCAGATTAGTTTCTTTTGTCATAATAGTCTTTTAATTCGTCGAATTTTTCCTGATGATAAATTCTTATATCCTCATTCAGATTTTTCTCAGCGATCAACTTATGATTGCCTTCTGAATTATCAAATATCAATGCCTGATCTACAATAGAAAGATAAATTTCAAACAAATTGACAATTCCATTCAAATACCTTCTTTCAATTACTGCTTCAGGAATATTATGCCCGCCTTCTTTTACTCTGATTTTCACCCGTTCTTTAGCAAGTTCCGAACTTTTAAGCCAGAAAAATAACAAAGTTGTATGATAGCCTTCACTTCTAGCATTCAGGATCTTTTGCCGATAAGTTTTGGTGGCCAAAGTTGTTTCAAATGCAAAGGTTTCCTGTTTTTTGAAAAGTTCATCTATTCGATTCAGCATGATTCTTCCCGATTCAAAGGCAACTTTTTCAGGCTGAAACGGCGACAATCCCTTGGCAATTTCGTCAGCATTTATAAACTCTTTGCAATCCAAAAATTCAGGTAAAATGGTAAAAGACGCAGTGGTTTTTCCTGCACCGTTACAGCCTGCTATTATGTAAAGGTTTTTTTCTTCCATACATACAAAGTAAAGATTTATTTTTCTTTGTTATCTGATTGTCAAACCAAATACTACCCTCTAAAACCACAAAACCCCACTTATTAGGCGAGGTTTTGCGTTGAAAAAACATACTATTTGCAAAATTAATCCCGATAGTTCAGGGCTGGTTTGCGATTACCAACCAACGGGTCATATTTAAAATCTCTGCCACGGGCTTTGTTAAATTCATCTTTGGCTTTTTGCAGCAAGGCGGGCGTTGTAAAAAAATCTATTCCGGTAAGAGCCATGGTTTTGGCCGCGGCAATCATGCCTTTGGCTCCAATATCGGTGCCGCCACACGCTACGGCTTGCCAGCTATGCGCTGGAGTTCCTGGCACCCACGTAGCGGTTGAAAGCCCAACCGTCGGTACAGTCCAGCTTACATCGGCTACATCGGTTGAGCCTCCCGCCAGCACGTCTTTTTCCTCGCGCAACGGTTCCACTCTAGCCGCCTCTTCAATGGGGGGTACTTGGTAATCAAACGAGGTTTGCAGCTTTTTGGCAAATGCCACTTCGGTAGGTGTATACGTAACGCCTCCCACCGTTTGCAGGTTTTTGTACATTACTTCGGCCAATGCCTTGTTGTTCAGAATTTCGTAGACACCGCCCGTAATTTCGTATTCCATTTTGGTTTCGGTTCCCATGGCTGCTCCGTTGGCTGCTTTTACTACTCGGTCAAACACGCTGCGCACCACATCCCGATTCGGGTGACGCACGTAGTAATATACCTCGGCATAATCGGGCACCACATTGGGAGCCTTGCCACCGCTGGTAATCACGTAATGAATACGCGTAGTAGACGGAATGTGTTCACGCATCATATTCACCATGTTGTCCATGGCTTCGACTCCATCCAATGCCGACCGGCCTCTTTCGGGAGAGGCGGCAGCATGTGCCGAGATACCTTTGAACCGGAATTTGGCGGAAATGTTGGCTAGTGACGAACCTAGCGAAACCGAGTTCATCGAACCGGGATGCCAATGTATCACCGCATCCACGTCGTTAAACAATCCTTCACGCACCATGTATACTTTGCCCGAACCACCTTCTTCGGCGGGTGTTCCAAATACTTTGATGGTTCCGGCAAATTTCTTTTGTTCAATCAATTTCTTTAGTTCGATTCCGGCAGCTACAGAAGCGGTTCCAAACAAATGATGGCCGCAGCCATGACCAGCAGATTTGCCCGCAATGGGTTTTCTTTCCGGGACTGAATCCTGTGCCAAGCCTGGCAGTGCGTCGTATTCGGCCAGAATCCCGATTACCGGTTTGCCGCTCCCGTACGTTGCCACAAAAGCGGTAGGAATGTCAGCAACGCCCGCTTGCACCGAAAATCCATTGTCAGTTAGGGTTTTCTGCAACAGAGCCGAGCTTTCTTTTTCTTTGTATCCGACTTCGGCGTAGTTCCAGATTTGCAGTGCTATTTTTTTGTAGGCATCGTGCTGTGCCTGTATGTCGCTGATGGCCTGCGTTTTTAGCTTGGCGTTGGCAGGTACTTTTTGCGCATATGCGGCAGAGCCAATGCAAATGCCCAAGAGAAGTAGAAGATATCGCATGTGAAAAGGATGTAATGGTTTGACATGGTTGTTGGTATCCAATATAGGCAAGAAAATGCAGATTACACAAGGAACCGGCTGGAGCAAAGCCAATACAGGGGTTTTCGCTTTTGGAAAGATACTATTTGGCCTCCCCTAAATCCCCTCCCGTGGAGGGGACTTGTAATCACTTTAATGGGGATTTTACCTTTCTAAATCATACTATTTTGAAATGAACTTAAAAAGCTCCCCTCCACGGGAGGGGCTGGGGGAGGCATTCAAGAAGAGCTTCGCACATGAAGTGTGGTAGGCAGTTTTACATGCTTAAATGGGGTAGCTTTTTGCTTTTCCTCGATCAGATCAAAGAGCAGTTCGGCGGCTGTCTGGCCTATTTCGAAGGCAGGTTGAACTACGGTAGTCAGCGGAGGATCGATCAAATGGGCAATCTTGACATTGGTAAATCCAATGAAAGAAATCTGCTCGGGTATCCGGATTTTTTTCTCCTTTAGAATCGTCAAAGAACTCAGTGCCAGGCGGTCACTGGTGGTAAAGCAGGCATCGGGTGGTGGGTCTAAAGCCAACAGCTTATCGACGTTCTCCAACAATTCTTCGTGTGAAAACCCGCAATGCCGAATCAAAGACTTATCGATGGGAATGCCCTCTTCCTGCAAAGCCGCCTTATACCCTCCCATGCGTTCCTGCGTAATTGACAACCATTCCAGGCTGGTAAGTAAAGCGATTCGCTTTCGCCCCGATTTGATCAGGTGCTTGGTTGCTTGGTAAGCCCCGTCGAAATTATCTGCAATTACCGTGTGCGTGGCAATCTGGTCGGTAAACCGGTCAAAAAATACCAGCGGCATGCCACTTTCGTAGGGTTCTTTCAAATGGGCAATGTCGGCGGTGTATCCCGAAAGCGAAATCAATATACCATCCACTTTACGGGCCACCATGTGCTCTACATTCACCACTTCCCGCTCATACGACTCCTGGCTTTGAAAAATCATCACGTGGTAGCCCCGGTTGTAGGCAATGGCTTCAATGCCATTGATGGCTTGCGAGAAAAAATTATTGTCGATTTCGGGCACAATTACTCCAATGGCCCGGCTGCGGCTTTCTTTCAGGCTCAGCGCAATGGGGTTGGGGCGGTAATTCAGCTTCTCGGCATATTCCAATACCAACCGCTTGGTTTCTGTGTTGATCTCATGACTTCCCCGCAATGCTCTGGAAACAGTAGAGGTAGAGAGGTTCAATGCCTTGGCTATGTCTTTTATGGTAACGGTTTGCACTGTGTCAGATTAGACTTTGAAAAATAGTATCTCGGCGAATCGCAAAACCCGGGTGTTCTAATATACAGAATTTAGATCATTAAAAGTAATGGAAACTTTGATAAGTGCAAAAAGATAATTGAATCTATCAAACCGGAGACGCCCGGTGAGCCACACAAATTGGCCAGTCACTAGAGGGCATTAAGGCACGCTGGTGTTTTTGCAATCGTTATCGGGAACGTTTGCGTAAAAAAATAAAATTAATTATTTGTTTGTTTATATAAAGCCATCTACCATTGATTGTCTTTCTCCCGAACACGTTTCTTATTACGTTCTACCGCTATCAGAAAAATTCAATTGCCACTTAACGCTAACCCGATATGCCCGCAAACTCTCTTTTTGACCTTACCGGAAAAGTAGCTCTAGTAACCGGCAGCGACAAAGGCATTGGGCGAGGAATTGCGACGGCACTAGCCGAAGCCGGTGCCGATATCATTGGGGTTTCCCGAAGCATTCCGCTGGAAAACAGCGAGATAGAAAAAGCAGTTAAGCAACTTGGCCGCAACTTCAAGGCTTACCAAGCCGATTTCTCGGACCGGGATTCGCTGTATGCCTTTATCAAACAAGTCAAATCCGATTTTCCGATCATTGATATTCTCTTTAACAACGCGGGAACCATCCTGCGTCAGCCAGCCGCCGAACACTCGGATGACTATTGGGACAAGGTATTGAATATTAACCTGGATTCGCAGTTTATTCTTTCGCGCGAAATCGGGAAAGAGATGGTGGCCCGCGGCTCCGGAAAGATTGTGTTTACGGCTTCGCTGCTCAGTTTTCAGGGAGGTATCAACGTACCGGGCTATGCCGCCAGCAAAGGGGCCATTGCCAGCCTAACCAAAGCCCTGGCCAACGAATGGGCCAGCAAAGGAGTCAATGTAAACGCCATTGCGCCGGGTTACATCGCTACCGACAACACCGAAGCCTTGCGCAACGATCCGGTTCGCAGCAAATCCATCCTGGACCGCATTCCGGCCGCCCGCTGGGGGGAAATCGATGATTTCAAAGGCCCGGCGGTGTTTCTGGCATCGGCTGCTTCTGATTACGTCCACGGCACCATTCTCACCGTTGACGGTGGCTGGATGGGTCGTTAAGCTACTCACTAGCAGGTTTTTACATTTTCAAAGATACTATTTTTCCCAACCCTATTTTTATGGAAATCAGACACCAGAACAGTCCTAAGGAAGTCTCCACTTTTACTACGCAACAATTGCGCGATACATTTCTGATTGAAACGCTTTTTGAAAATGACCAGATTCACTTTGTGTATTCGCATTACGACCGGGTGATTGTGGGAGGAGCCGCGCCGGTGGCTCAAACGTTGGCATTACCCAATCCGGAAGGGCTGAAAGCTAATTTCTTTCTGGAACGCCGCGAAATTGGGATCATCAACGTGGGTGGCAAAGGACAAGTGGTTGTTGATGGAATCGTTTACGACATTGATAAAATGGATTGCATTTATGCGGGCAAAGGCGTTCAATCAGTTGAGTTCAAGAGTGTTTCGGCCCTTAATCCGGCCAAGTTTTTCTGGCTTTCGTCTCCCGCGCATCAGTCGTATCCTACTCGCGTACTCACCAAAGAAGAAGCCAATCCGGTAAACTTAGGCGCGGTAGAAACGGCCAATCAACGCACCATTTACAAATACATTCACCTGGATGGCATTTTGAGTTGCCAGTTGGTAATGGGCTTAACCGTGTTGCAAAACGGAAGTGTTTGGAATACCATGCCTCCCCACACGCATGACCGCCGCATGGAAGTATACTGCTACTTTGACATCCCTGAAAATCAGCGGGTCTTGCACCTGATGGGCGAGCCTACTGAAACGCGTCACGTATGGACGGCCAATCACCAGGCCATTATCTCGCCGCCTTGGTCTATACACTCAGGTTGTGGTACGTCCAGCTATGCCTTTATCTGGGGAATGGCGGGTGAAAACCAAGTCTTTACCGATATGGATGGTGTTGCCGTTGGCGAATTGTTGTAAACAAACTCAAGCCCTTGCTACCGATGAAACTGCTTCTCACACTCTGGCTCTTTTTCTTTTCGGGAATGTCGATTTTCCTGACAAAGGAGAAAGAAGTGCGCATTTTCCTGATCGGCGATTCGACCATAGCCAACAAACTGCCCAGCGATGCGCCTGAAACCGGCTGGGGCATGGTTTTCCCTTCCTTTTTTACCAATGCGGTTGAAGTTCAGAATCATGCAGTGAATGGGAGAAGCACCAAGAGTTTTCGTACGTTGGGTCATTGGGAAAAGGTGCATTCGCAACTTAGCAAAGGCGATTGGGTGCTGATTCAGTTTGGACACAACGACCAGAAAATCACGGATACCAGCCGGTATGCGGCTCCCCAAACCGACTACAAGCAAAACCTGATTCGGTACGTTAATGAAACCCGTGCCAAAGGAGGATTGCCTATACTGCTTACACCGGTTATGCGCCGGAAGTTTGACGAGCAAGGCAATTTTGTAGATCAGCACGGCGAATACCCGGCAGTAGTAAAGGTAGTAGCCAAAGAGTTGAAAGTCCCCTTGATTGACTTGCACGCCAGCAGCCGGGAAGTGATCGTAAAACATGGCGTGGAAGGCTCCAAGCAACTATTCATGCATTTGGAAGGCGGTATCTATGCCAAATTTCCCGAAAAAAAAATCGACGATACGCATTTCTCTCCTTATGGAGCTTCTCTGATGGCAGCGTTGGTAGCTGACGCCATCCGTAGCCAAAATTTGCCTCTGGCAACGTATTTACAAAGGTTTTCCCCTGAGAAATACGCGTACGAGTTGCCTACCATTCAGCAGCCGGCCTTTCGCAAAGATACATTCAACATTTTGGCTTATGGCGCCAAAGCCGACGGGCAAACCTTAAATACGGAAGCGATTCGGAAAGCCATTGAGAATTGCGCCACAGCGGGCGGTGGCACGGTGCTGATTCCGCAGGGATTATGGCTAACCGGGCCTGTTGTATTTAAAAGCAACATCAATTTGCATCTGGCAAAGGGAGCGATTTTGCAATTTACAACCGATTTCAATCAATACCCACTGATCAAAACCAACTGGGAAGGCCTGCCAGCTATGCGTTGCCAACAGCCAATCTCGGGTGTGGACTTGGAAAACATTGCCATCACCGGTCAGGGAATCATAGATGGCGCCGGGGATGCCTGGCGGGCGGTGAAAAAATCGAAACTCACCGAAGGCCAATGGCAAAAACTGCTGGCGTCAGGTGGCGTATTGTCAGAGGATAAAAATACCTGGTATCCTTCCGAAAGTTCGCTCAAAGGGTCGCTTACGCCCAAAGCGGGCGTCATCGGTGCCGATAACGGAGTGAAAGACCTCAACACCATCAAAGATTTTCTTCGCCCTAATCTGCTGGTATTCACCAATTGCAAACGCGTTCTGTTAGAAGGTGTCACCTTTCAAAACTCACCGGCCTGGTGTCTGCATCCGCTTCTGTGTGAGCACATTACGCTGAGAAACCTAACCGTTAAAAATCCCTGGTATGCACAGAATGGCGACGGCGTTGATTTGGAATCGTGCCGGTATGGGCTTATTGAAGACTGCACTTTTGATGTAGGCGATGATGGTATTTGCATCAAATCGGGCCGTGACGAAGAAGGACGCAAACGGGGTGTGCCCACCGAAAATGTGATTGTACGCAACTCTACGGTGTATCATGCGCATGGTGGCTTTGTGATCGGCAGCGAAATGTCAGGCGGAGCACGCAACCTGTTTGTTTCCAATTGCAACTTCATGGGTACCGACGTAGGACTTAGATTTAAAACCACCCGTGGTCGTGGGGGTGTAGTCGAGAAAATATACATCAACAATGTCCAAATGACCAAGATCGCGGGTGAAGCCATCTTGTTTGACATGTATTACATGGCCAAAGATCCCGTACCGCAACCCGGCGACAAAAACGACTTACCCGCCATGGAAGCCAAACCTCTTAATGAAGGCACGCCGCAGTTCCGGGATTTTTATGTACGCAACGTGGTTTGCAAAGGAGCCGAAACGGCCATTTTGATACGAGGCTTGCCCGAAATGAATGTTCGCGATATCGTGATTGAAGACGCTACGCTGCAGAGCAAAAAAGGGCTGGTGTGTGTAGAAGCAGATGGGGTTCAGCTTAAAAATGTAACGCTGTTGTCTCAGGAAAAAACCGTGATGCAGATTCAGAACAGCCAGCAACTGGTATTGGACCATATTCAGTATCCGCCGGATGCCGACTTGCTGGTCAAAATTACCGGTGACCGTTCCAAAAACATTCGACTGCTCAATACCGATGGCACAAAGGCCAAGAAAGAAATCGAACTGGGCGAAAAAGTATCGGCCAAAGTGATTCAGAAAAAATAGTATCCCTGCAAAAGCCAAAACCCCCGACCATGACCACTCACAACCAACCGAATGTATTTATCAAAGACCAGGATGTTGCCTGGGAAGTAGTTGACCCGAAGATCCGACGCAAGATCATGACTTACAGTCCCGAACTGATGATGGTGAAAGTGGCCTTTGAGAAAGACGGAGTGGGCACGCTGCACCATCATTACCACACGCAGATGAGTTACGTGGAAAGCGGTGCGTTTGAAATCACCATTGATGGCACGGCCCAGGTGCTGAAACAAGGCGATGTGTATTACATTCCTCCCGACGTTGTGCACGGGGCCGTCTGTCTGGAAGACGGCGTATTGGTGGATGTTTTCACACCGATGCGCGAAGATTTTCTCAAATTCTAACGATTTCAGTTGTCTCTCAAACCCATACCAAACACCCTCATTCCTTACCCCAGGTCTTTTTCGGATATAGAACAAACATGCTGAAGGGGTTCATGCAAGTCAATAGAAGAGAAGGCCAGGGTAAGGATTTATCCATCACAGTTTGCACCTATCACTCTATGAAAAAACACTTATCTCTCTTACTGTTACTCGTTTTTCCGGCAGGGGGTATGGCTCAAAACTGTGTGTGGGCCGAGAAAATGGCCAGTACCATCATGAAGCAATACCCCGACTCCATGGTGGTAATGCGGTATATGAGCCACGTAGCGCAAAACAAGCAAACCGACCCAAATGAAGTAAAAGAAAGTATGGTGCCGCTGAATAACCGTCCCGCCAACTGGAATTACGAAATCGGAGTGGTGCTGATGGGATTTGAACGCCTGTGGCGGACCACCGGCGATATCCGCTATCAGAAATACATTCAGCACATCATCGACAAATTCATTGGTGAAGATGGCAAGATACGCACTTACAATATGGAGGAGTACAACAGTGATAATATTCCTCCGGGGCGCCAGTTGCTGAGTTTGTACCAGTTGCGGGGTGAAGCCAAATACAAAACCGCCGTGGAAACCCTGCGCAAACAAATTTCGTGGCAACCGCGCAACCGCGTTGGCGGCTTCTGGCACAAGCTCCGTTATCCAACCCAGATGTGGCTCGACGGCCTGTATATGGTGGAGCCTTTTTATGCGCAATACGCCCAAATGACGGGCCGCACCGAAGATTTTGATGACATAGCCAATCAGTTTGCGTGGATGGAAAAATACAGTCGCGATGAAAAGTCGGGTTTGCTGAAACACGGCTGGGACGAAAGTCATCTGCAACAATGGGCGGATAAAACCAGCGGTCAATCGCCCGAATTCTGGAGCCGCGCCATGGGCTGGTACATCATGGGATTAGTCGACGTATTGGATTATTTTCCCGAAAACCATCCAAGAAGACCCGAACTCCTTGCCATCTTAAATCGACTGGCAACCGCAGTCATTGCCCATCAGGATGCGACATCGGGTGTATGGTGGCAAGTAACCGACAAGGGTGGCCAGCCCGGCAACTACCTCGAATCGTCGGGATCAGCCATGTTTGTATACGGGTTAGCCAAGGCACTGCGCCGGGGTTATATCTCTGATAACTATTTGCCTGCAGTGAAAAAAGGTTTTGCGGGTCTGGTCAAAACCTTTATCGAAACCGATGCGCAAGGCACGGTACATTACACCAAAGCAGTGGGCGGGGCAGGGCTGGGTGGTAATCCGTATCGTGATGGCACGTATGAGTATTACATCAAAGAACCGACCCGGAATGACGATCTGAAAGCGATTGGTCCGTTTATGCAGGCTTGCGTTGAAATGGACATGCTCGACAAACTATCCATTGGCAAAGGCCAGCGGGTCGTGGTCGACAATTACTTTAACAACGAATCGCGCAATGGCGTACCATTCCATTATCTCTGGACCGATCACTTTGATTCGGGCTATTCGTTTCTGGGTTCTATATTCAATGATTTTGGCGCGACAACAGCCGCTCTTTCGGCGGCTCCGTCTACCGAAAATCTGAAAAACGCGAATGTGTACATCATTGTGGATCCCGATACGAAAAAAGAAACACCTAACCCCAATTTTGTTGAAGCGCAACACATTGCCGCCATCAAACAATGGGTTTCGGATGGCGGCACACTGGTACTGCTCGCCAATGATACGGCAAACTCGGAAATCACGCATTTCAATGAACTGGCCAAGGCATTCGGAATCGAATTTACGGGCAAAAACCGCAACATGGTCAAGAACGACCAATACGAACAAGGCACTTTTAAGCTTTCGGGCAAGCATCCCATTTTCAAAGATGCCAGGAAAATCTATGTGAAAGAGCTGGTGACCTTGTCGGTCAAATCACCGGCTACGGCCGTGCTCAAAGAAGGTGGCGATGTGATCATGGCGACCTCCAACCTAGGCAAAGGGACCGTGTTTGTACTGGGCGATCCCTGGATTTACAACGAATACCTGAACGGCCGCAAACTGCCGCCCGATTTGGAAAACTTTAAAGCCGCCAAAAACTGGGCCGAGTGGCTACTGACCCGCAAAACACAGAAGTAACGCAAACGGACAAAATCTTAACTCCTATTCTCTATGGAAGAATTATCCAGAAAATTACTCCCCTCTCTCGAACAAAATACGGAAGTGATGATACCAACTCCATCCATGCTCGAATTACCCGAAAAAGTGCTGCAATTTGGCACGGGAGTTTTATTGAGAGGATTACCTGATTACCTGATCAATAAGGCAAACCGCCAAGGCATTTTTAACGGGCGTATTGTTGTGGTAAAGTCGACTGACTCGGGCGATACCGCTGCTTTTGACCGGCAAGACAGCCTGTATACGTTGTGTGTCAGAGGTATTGACAACGGCACCCAAGTGGAAAGCAATACCGTTTGTTCGGCAATTAGTCGGGTTCTTTCCGCCAAAACACAATGGGAATCCATTCTGGAATGCGCCAAAAGTACCGAAATGCAAATCATCATTTCAAACACCACTGAGGTAGGCATTCAATTGGTACAGGACGATATTCGGCAAAATCCTCCGGTGTCGTTTCCCGGCAAGTTATTGGCTTTCTTGTATGCGCGTTTTCAGGCTTTCAATGGCGACTCTGACAAAGGAATGATAATCATTCCTACCGAACTGATTCCGAATAACGGCAAAAAGTTGGAATCCATTCTGTTTGAACTCGCTCACCGCAACAACCTGGAAACGGAATTCATCGATTGGATCGAAAACTCGAATACGTTCTGTAATTCACTGGTAGACCGGATTGTCCCGGGAAAACCCGACGAAAAAACGCGCGAAAAAACGGCACAAAAACTGGGCTACACCGACAATCTGATGACCATGTCGGAAGTGTACCGGTTGTGGGCTATTGAAGGCGATGCGCGCATCAAAGAAATTTTGTCGTTTGAGCAAGCCGACGAAGGCGTGATTGTGGAACCGGACATTGAGATTTTCCGTGAATTGAAACTTCGCATGCTCAATGGCACGCATACACTTAGCTGTGGTCTGGCCTTCTTGGCGGGTTTTGCCACGGTAAAAGAAGCCATGCAAGACGAAAACATGTCGGCGTTTATCAGCAATCTGATGCTTGGCGAAATTGGCCCCAGCATTCCCTACCCGATTCCCGAGAAAAACATCCAACGGTTTGGCATGCAGGTACTTGACCGCTTCCGCAATCCGTATATCGAGCATCGCTGGATCAACATTACCATGGAGTATACGTCCAAAATGATCATGCGGAACATTCCGGTGTTGCTGCAGTATTACAAAAACTTTAGTGTTCCTCCAGAGTACATTTCGTTGGGCTTTGCAGCCTATCTGCTGTTTACCAAACCCGTAAAGCACGAAAACAATACGTATTATGGTGAAATGAACGGGCAAGCGTATCCCATTCACGATAGTCATGCGGCTTATTTCTACGAAACCTGGAAATCGGTATCGCCGGATCAGCTGGTGGAAACGGTGTTGCGCAACAAAAACCTATGGGAGCACGACCTGACCACGCTTCCGGGCTTTGCCGACAAAGTGAACGAGTACGTTCGTCAGATGACGGTTTCGGGTATGCAAAAGGTGCTGTTTTCGTTTTTTCCTAAAAACGTTGTTTCTTAGTCGCATCAAGTTACCCCCAGGTTTTTGCTTTTTAAAACATACTATTTTCTCGCGTTGCCCTATTTCACTCCTGTATGAAAAATTTCTTAGACGAAGACTTTCTGTTGCAAACGGACTCAGCCCGCAAACTGTACCACGATTTTGCCAAGTCAATGCCCATTATCGATTACCACAACCACTTGCCTCCACAGGAAATTGCAGAAAACAAAACTTTTGGGAACCTGACGCAAATATGGCTATACGGCGACCACTACAAGTGGCGGGCCATGCGGACCAATGGCGTGGACGAAAGTTATTGCACGGGCAATCAGTCGGATTACGCCAAGTTTGAGAAATGGGCCGAAACGGTGCCCTACACTATGCGGAATCCGTTGTATCACTGGACGCACCTGGAATTGCAGCGGTATTTCGGGATAACCGATATTCTGAATCCCAAAACAGCTGAGTTGATTTACAAAACCTGTAGCGATTTACTCAATACTCCGGAATATACGGTGCAGAGTTTGCTCAGGAAAATGAACGTGAAAGTAGCTTGCACTACTGATGACCCCGTTGATTCGCTGGAATTTCACAAAGCCATTGCCCAAAGCGGCTTTGAAGTGAAGGTATTGCCCGCCTTTCGCCCGGATAAAGCCATGGCCGTTGACAATGCGAAGACATTTAATGACTATGTCGCTAAGGTTGAGGCGGTTACCAATACGTCCATCTCTACGCTTGACCAATACCTGGAGGCATTGAAACAACGTCACGATTTCTTTGCCAGCATGGGTTGCAAGGTATCGGATCATGGCTTGGAGCAGATTTATGCAGAAGACTATACGGAAGCCGAGATAAAAACCATTTTCACCAAGATTCGCGGGGGCGAAGAATTGTCGCATACGGAAAAGCTGAAATTCAAGTCGGCGATGCTGGTGTATTTTGCCCAATGGGACTGGGAAAAAGGTTGGACACAGCAATATCACCTGGGAGCCTTACGCAACAACAACGCACGCATGCTGAAAACCCTGGGCCCCGATACCGGATGGGATTCCATCGGCGATTTTGACCAGGCGCGTTCTCTGGCCAAGTTTCTGAGTACGCTGGATAGCTCCAATCAATTGGCCAAAACCATTTTGTACAACCTGAATCCTCGCGACAACGAAGTGATGGCTACCATGCTGGGCAATTTCAACGATGGTTCCATGGCGGGTAAGATTCAGTTTGGGTCGGGCTGGTGGTTTATGGACCAGAAAGACGGCATGGAAAAACAGATGAATACCTTGTCTAATATGGGGCTGCTGAGCCGGTTCATTGGCATGCTTACCGATTCGCGGAGTTTTCTGTCGTTTCCTCGCCACGAGTATTTCCGCCGGATTTTGTGCAACATGCTGGGCAACGACATTGAAAATGGCGAACTGCCCAACGACATCGAATGGATTGGGCAGATGGTTCAAAACATTTGTTACAACAATGCCAAAGAATACTTTCAGTTTTGAGTAATTGACTGCTAGGAAAATCGGCAATACGAAATTTGCTGACCGTTTTAATTCGTATTTTGTCAAAATTCACAAAGAAACCGGTAGAAATGGCATCTAATTTCGCCACCGAACGACAAAATACTATATTTACAATCAGTAAAACCTCCTGGTAGATTCTCAGAACCAATCGATTGTCTTGTACATGAAAAAAACTGTAACCTTTGGTGAAATAATGATGCGGCTGGCAACCCCGCAAAATGCCCGATTTACTCAAGCGTCTCAACTTAATGTAACTTACGGCGGCGGGGAAGCCAATGTGGCGGGGGCACTGGCGTACATGGGAGTTCCGGCTAGTCACGTTACGTGTTTCCCTGAAAACGATCTGGGACATGCGGCGGCGGCTTATTACCGCAAATACGGCGTCGAAACCAAAGACATGGTGTTTAAAGGGCAGCGATTGGGCATGTATTTCTTGGAAGTGGGAGCGTCCATGCGGCCAAGTCGCATTATTTATGACCGTTTTGATTCGGCATTTGCCAATCTGAAACCGGAGTGGTTTGACTGGGAAGAGATCTTGAAAGATGCCCAGTGGTTTCACTGGACGGGCATTACGCCGGCCATTTCGGAAACGGCGGCTCAAGCCTGTGCGGATGCCATCAAGGCAGCCCGAAAACTGGGTGTTAAAGTTTCAGCGGATGTCAATTACCGCAAGAATCTTTGGCAGTATGGCAAAACGGTACAGGAAATCATGCCCGACTTGGTTTCAGGTTGTGACGTGATTGTGTGTGCCGAACAGGATGCCAGCGATATTTTTGGCATCGTACCCGATTCCTCGGCCAGCAATACGTTTGTATCTATTGCCTCACAGGTGATGAACCGTTTTCCGAATGTGAAGCAGGTGGTTACGACCCGCCGTGAAGTGCTGAGTGCATCGCATAATCGGCTCAAAGGAATTTCGTTTGACGGAAAAGAGTATCTGGAAACGCCTGTGTATGAGATCAATCCGATTGTGGACCGCATCGGTGGTGGTGATGCGTTCATGGCTGGCTTTATCTATGGGTCGCTACACTATACCACCATGCAAGACGCATTGACATTTGCCGTAGCGGCTTCGGCATTGAAACATACTGTGGAAGCAGATGTGAACCTGTTAACAGTTGGCGAGATAGAACAAGTAATGCACGGAGACACATCGGGCCGGTTGGTTCGGTAGTTTGACACTTTCCGGATGGCCATAAGCGATTGACTAGTAGCTTTGTATGTTGGTTATCCGATTATCCGATGAAGGCGTAACGATGGCTTTATTCAAAAATAGTATCCTTTAAAGAGGTAAAACCCTGGCCTTATTGTCTATTATTAAAAATATACCTTATCTCAGTTTATTTTTTCTTTTATTGATATGTCGCTTTCTGCTCCTAAAGATATAATTTACGTACTCCAAGAATCGCCTTTAGTTCCCGTTTTTTATCATCCCGATCCCGGTTATGTACAGTCTATTCTAAAAGCTTGCTACGATGGCGGAATGCGCGTGTTTGAATACACCAATCGGGGGGAGAAGGCTCGCGAAATTTTTCCGTTACTGAAATCATTTGTAACTGAGCAATGCCCGGGAATGTTGCTGGGTATTGGTACCATTTACAGAGCCGAAGAAGCCGAATATTTCATAAAAGCCGGGGCCGATTTTGTAGTACAACCGGTAACCACAGCTGCCGTAGCCGAAATTTGCCACAAACACAACATTCCGTGGCTACCTGCGGGTGCGACTTTAAATGAAATCTACGCTGCCCGCGAATTAGGGGCGCAGGTAGTGAAAGTGTTTCCAGGCAATGTGCTGGGGCCTGCGTTTATCAAGGCCATTAAGGGCCCCATGGCCGATGCCCAACTGATGGTAACAGGTGGCGTGGAACCTACCGAAAAAAGCTTGCAGGAATGGTTTGGCTCGGGTATCCTGGCGGCAGGTTTGGGATCGCAACTCTTTGGTGCTTCTGTAGATACCAGCCAGTTGGCTGACAAAATAAAATCGTTGTTACAGTTTGTTAAAGCTACACGTTCATGACCCAAAAAATAGGAAATTACCGCTGGACCATCTGCGCTTTAGTCTTTTTTGCCACCACCATTAACTACCTGGACCGCCAAACCATCAGCTTTCTGAAGTCGACCTTGTCGGAGGAAATGAATTGGAACGATGCCGATTATGCCAATATCGAAATCGCATTCAAATTGTTTTATGCCTTCGGTATGCTGATAGCGGGTCGCATTGTGGACAAGTTGGGTACCAAGATGGGTTATGCGGTTTCGACTACCCTGTGGAGTTTGGCTGGGATTGCCCATGCGTTTGTCAACAGCGTGTTGGGTTTTGGCGTTGTACGGGCATTTTTGGGGCTCACCGAAGCAGGTAACTTTCCTTCGGCCATCAAAACAACATCCGAGTGGTTTCCCAAAAAAGAACGGGCTCTAGCTACCGGACTATTTAACTCCGGCACCAACATTGGTGCGGTTATTACTCCACTCACGGTTCCTTTCATAGCAGCCGAATATGGCTGGCAATGGGCGTTCATCATTACCGGCGTTTTAGGAATTGTCTGGCTGATCTTGTGGTACATTTATTACGATACGCCAGACAAAAGCAAACGGCTATCAGCTGCCGAATACGAATACATTCATTCAGATAAAGACGAAGTGGAAACGTCTCCTGACGAACCTCAGCCCAGGTATTCGTGGTTCCGGTTGCTTTCCTTCCGGCAAACCTGGGCTTTTGCGCTGGGCAAACTTCTCACCGATCCCATCTGGTGGTTTTACCTGTTCTGGTTGCCCGACTTTCTGGAAAGTGAATACCACCTGACGGGTACGCAGGTATCCATTCCCGTGGCTTTGGTGTATACCATTTCAACCGTCGGAAGCATTGGCGGCGGATGGCTGCCCCTCAATTTCATCAACAAAGGATGGCCAGTATTTCGGGCTCGCAAAACATCTATGTTTATATACGCTCTCTTTGTGATTCCAATTGTATTTGCGCAGGTGTTGGGAGGAGTCAACATGTGGCTGGCCGTTCTGGTAATCGGGATTGCCGCGGCAGCGCATCAGGCGTGGAGTGCCAATATATTCACCACCGTTTCGGATATGTTCCCTAAGAAAGCAACGGCTTCGGTAACCGGAATCGGGGGTACCTTTGGGGCATTGGGTGGCATTATGCTCTCACAACTGGTGCAGAAAAACATGTTTGTCTATTACCGCAGCATTGATCAGATCGAAGTGGCTTATTACATTATGTTCGCCGTTTGCAGTGGCGCGTATTTATTAGCTTGGCTGGTGATGCATTTCCTTGTACCACGCATGCAAAAAGTAATTTTGTAATCGAGGTTTTGCCTTTTAGAAACATACTATTTCCGTGCATCAGAGTATGCATTTCGCATTAATAAAACCGATTGAAAGAAATTGATTTTTCCATTTTTAACACCACTTACCTATGAAAACTCTTTTGCTAACAGCTGTTTTAGGCATGTTTGGCCTGATGGTTTCGGCGCAGGAAAAAACGGAAGACATAATCAAATCGCTGGAAAAACGACGCTTTACGGCTCAAACCAACAAGGACGAAAAAACACTGAACGAGATTTATGCGGATGATGTGATTTACACACACTCCAGTGGATTGCGGGAAGGCAAAACCGATTACATCAAAAACACGGTTTCGGGCAAATGGAACTACCAGGACTTGACGCTGGAAGAGCTGAATGTGCAACCCTTGGGTACAACCGCCATTGGTACCGGACGGGTGAAAATCGGGGCAAACACGCTGATATACACGGTCGTTTACCTGAAACGCAAAGGCAAATGGCAACTGGTCAACTGGACATCAACCAAAATGCCCCCGCCGCAGAATTAAACGACGTGCTGAAATAATATCTTTTGAAAAGTAAAAATCCCTCCTATGCGCATAGGAGGGATTTTGCATTCCAATCAGTGGTTCTCACGTAAGCGATGAAGCCTTTGTCTGCTTCCAACGTCGAGAAAGTACATCCCGTTGCAGACTCCGAAAATTCCCGTGAAAAAATGCAGGCGGGTGAATTACGTTTCAGAAGCAATTCCATCTTCTTGCCGCTTGTACAAAGCAAACGCCGTTTGTTGCATGCCTCATGCATGTTGCCGATTTAAATAGTATCTTTCTCAACCCAAAAACCGGCATCTCCCTGCGCGAAAATCCAAAAATGGAAGTAACCGCACCACAATAAATAATTTCATCAATCGTCTAGCATTTTTTAATCTCATACCTATATGTTTCGTTGGTTAGTTGATATGGCTTGGCGCGACAGCCGAAAAAGTCGGCAGCGGTTATTGCTTTTTATGTCGGCCATTGTCTTGGGCATAGCGGCGTTGGTAGCCATTCAATCATTTTCAGACAATTTGTCGATGAGCATCAACGACCAAGCCAAAGAATTGATTGGGGCCGATCTGGTGCTGTCATCCAACAAGCCCATTCCGGATTCAACGCAAAAGGTGTTTCGCAAGCTAGGCAAACGCCGTTCGGAAGAAGTGGGGTTTGCGTCCATGGTGTTGTTTCCGCGAAACAGCGGCACCCGGCTGGTGCAGGTAAAAGCATTGACTGGCGAATTTCCTTATTATGGCAGCATAGAAACGGTTCCGGCCACGGCTTCTACTACCATTCAGCGAGCCAACCAGCAACACATTCGCCATGCCCTGGTCGACGATGCCTTGCTGGTGCAGTTTGGCGTGCAGCCCGGCGATTCGGTTAAGATTGGAGACGTTACTTTCTATATAGAAGGACGGGTCAATAAAATTCCGGGTCAAACCGCCTTTTCCACTACAGTGGCTCCTACGGTATATATTCCCAAGGAATTTCTGGAAGCCACCAATCTGTTGCAGCGTGGAAGCCGGGTTGGCTATCGGTTTTATTACCAGTTTGCAACGCCAGCCGCTGCCGAAAAATGGGCCGAAACCAACGAACAATGGCTCAACAAGCAAGGGATTAACTTTGACACCATCGCCAGCCGGAAAGAAAATACCGGACGTGCTTTTAAAGACCTCACCAAATTTCTGAACCTGGTCGGATTCGTGGCCTTATTGCTGGGCTGTGTGGGGGTTGCCAGTGCCGTACATTTGTATATTAAGGAAAAGATTGCTTCGGTGGCGGTCTTGTGTTGCCTGGGCGCCAAAGGCTGGCAAACGTTTCTGATTTTTCTGATTCAAACATCGGTCATGGGATTGTTGGGGGCCATTTTGGGAGCAGCTTTGGGTTCAGCCATTCAATTCATTCTACCCGAAGTACTGGGCGATTTTCTGCCGGTACAAGTGGATTTGAGTTTGTCTTGGCCCGCCATTTTGCAAGGCATTGGTATTGGGTTGCTCATGGCTGTTTTATTTGCCTTGCTGCCGCTGCTGATTATCCGTCGCATTTCGCCGTTACGTACCTTGCGTTCCTCTTACGAAGAAGATACCTCCGCCCGTGATCCTTGGCGGTGGGTTTTGTATGTTGGAATCCTACTATTTGTCGCGGCATTTGCCTACCTGCAAAGCCGGGATTGGGTATTGGCAGTGGGCTTTACGGTGGGTATGTTTGTGGCGTTTGCCATTTTGGCGGGTGTGGGGTATGGGTTGATGTGGGTTGTGCGTCGGTTTTTTCCGGTTTCGTGGAGCTATGTTTGGCGCCAGGGATTGGCTAATTTGTATCGGCCTCAGAATCAAACATTGGTGTTGATTACCTCCATCGGGCTGGGCACGTTTCTGATTGCTACGCTTTATCTGACGCAAACGCAGCTGCTTAGTCAACTCTCTCTTTCGGGTAGCGGTAATCAGCCCAACATGGTCTTGTTTGACATTCAGCCCAATCAGAAACAGCAGGTCAATCAGCTAGTCGACAAATACAAGTTTCCGGTCATTCAGCAGGTGCCGGTGGTAACCATGCGGCTAGCCGAAATCAATGGCCGCAGCATAGAGGCAATTCAGAAAGATACGGCGGCCAACATTCCGGAATGGGCTCTGACGCGTGAATACCGGGTTACTTACCGCGATTCGGTGATTGCGTCCGAAAAAATAGTATCTGGAAAATTACGAAAAACCCCCTCTCCTACCGATACCATCTTTGTTTCGCTGGAAGAACCCTATGCCAAGCGACTTAAGCTAAAATTGGGTGATCAGCTTACTTTCAATGTACAGGGAGCCATCATGAAAACGGTGGTGGGCAGTACCCGTGAGGTAGATTGGAACCGGGTACAGACCAATTTCCTGATTGTGTTTCCGAGTGGTGTGTTAGAGCAAGCGCCACAGTTTCACGTGTTGGTTACCCGTACGCCTGACAACCAAACCGCAGCGCGATTTCAACAAGAACTGGTTATGCAGTTTCCCAATGTATCGGCCATTGATCTGGGACTGATCTTGAAGACTTTGGACGAGATACTGGGTAAAATTTCGTTTGTCATTCGCTTTATGGCCTTGTTTAGCATTCTTACGGGATTACTGGTGTTGGCTAGTTCGGTGATCATCAGCAAATACCAGCGTATTCAAGAAAGTGTGTTGCTTCGTACCATTGGTGCCAGCCGCCGACAAATTCTGCTCATCACCTCTATCGAATACCTGTTTTTAGGATTGTTAGCCGCATTGGCAGGCATTCTGATGTCGCTGGTAAGTACGTGGATATTAGCCAAATATGTTTTTGAAACGCCGTTTGTGCCAGTATATATGCCGCTGGGTGTGGTAGCCCTCTCGGTAGCGGTGCTTACCATTCTGATTGGTTTGTTCAATAGTCGCGAAGTGCTTTCTCGTCCGCCATTGGAAGTACTGCGAGCGGAAAGCTAATTTCAGAAGAATTTCTCATGGCATGTCTTACAGACATGCCATGCTTATTTTTGGAGTGGATCACATTTCAGATTGGTGAGGTTTTGGTTTGGAAAAAGATACTATTTTTGCGCGTTAAACAAACCAAAATCCGCCTTCCGAATTCCGAAATCAAAACCATGTACATTCACGAAGAGAAAATACGCGTTTGCTATGCCGATACCGACCAGATGGGTTATGTCTATTACGGAAATTATGCCCGTTATTACGAGATAGGTCGCGTGGAAGCATTGCGCAGCTTAGGATTCAGTTACAAAAAGCTGGAAGAATCAGGCGTAATGTTACCAGTTTATGAACATAATTCTCGCTATCATCAACCGGCCAAATACGACGATTTACTTACCATTCGGGTGTTTATCAAAAGCCTACCAACCGTACGCATGACTTTTAGCTATGAGATTTATAATGAGGAAGAAACGCTCCTCAATTCAGGCGAAACTACCCTGGTATTCATCGCCAAGCAAACCAATAAAATCTGTAAAGCTCCTACTCTTCTCACCGAAAAGCTAAGGCCATTCTTATCTGCTCAATCCTGACCGATTGAAACTTTTGTCTGTTGATACCCGTACAGAGAAGTTAGATTTGTTTACTCACTTTTAAAATTGACCTAAAAATGAAGTATTTGAGCCAACTAACTATGGCATTTTTGCTACTTGCCTTTACTGCCTGTAAGAAAGATGATGAACCAAAAGCAAAAAACCTAGGTACATTTAATGGAAACTTGGACGTTAGTGTTACCAGCCCTACCACGCAATTGGGCGATCTGCTAAATGCTGACGTAACCGTTTCAATAACTGGAAACAATGCCACCATTATGGCAAAGGGTACGCCTAATTTTGAACGTACCTACACTGGCACTGTAAGCAGCAATGTAGGCACTACTTACATTATATCTGTAACCCAACAAACCAAACCAACTGAGAAAATTGTAGCTGGTAATGTTTCCATCATGGATAATGGACTTACGTTTGATGTCACGCACAATGGTGACGCCATAGAAGCCATTGATGACAGCAAAACGGTTACCATCACTGGAAATGTTCGTGTAACAGGCAGCACTTTGGTGAAAAAATAAAAGCAACGATTTATTACTTCTGTAAAACATTGCCAGGGCTTGTGTGCTTTGGCAATGTTTTTTTTATTGCCTTACTTTAAGCTATGAAAGCTAAAGCAAACCGGTTTCTAAACAGGCAAAAAATATGGTGGTTCCGCCGCTTTATTCCCATCAAGTGGTGGCTGTCACGCATTCATTTGCGGGATAAAAAAACGCCCTTGTGGTTGGTAATCAAAAAAGTGGTCATTGAAATTGACAAAGACGATTTGGTGCCTAGTGCCAACGCAGTGGCCTTTAGCTTTACACTGTCGGTATTTCCAACGCTGATTTTTCTCTTTACGCTGATTCCTTACATTCCGGTTGATAATTTTGACAAAAAGATCCTGGATTTGCTGGGACAAGTGCTACCGGCCAGTATCTACTATGAATTATCCACTACCATCATTGACATTGTGAGTAGGCCCCGTAGCGGGTTGCTTTCGCTGGGTTTTGTACTGGCTTTTTATGCGGCCACCAACGGCATGATGTCGCTGATGGGAGCTTTTAACCGGGCTTACCGCACCATTGACCGCCGCAAATTTCTTCAGACTCGCCTGATTGCCATCGGACTGACCGCTTTGCTGGTGTTTGCTCTGGTAATTGCGGTGGTGGTTATCATTGTAGGCAATGTAGTGCTGGCTTGGCTGGTAAAGCACGACATATGGGGGTTGTTTAACAATGATACATCTGTGTTTCTGATTTCCAGCCTGCAGTATGGGGTTACGTTTGCATTGTTTTTCATTGCCATTTCCATTATCTATTACTGGGGCCCGGCCATTCATAAGCGGTGGCGCTTTTTTTCGACGGGCTCTATCCTTGCGGCCATTCTCAGCATTGTAGTTACGCATTTGTTCTCGTTCTATATCAGCAATTTTGCTTCGTACAACCGACTGTACGGCTCCATTGGAACACTAATTGGTCTGATGCTCTGGTTCTTTTTGCTGTCCTTTATCATACTGCTGGGTTTCGAGATCAACGCCTGTATTGATGAGGCCAAACGAGAAACTGCCGGGCAAATCAAACCCAAACGGCGGAAGAAATCGTAAGTATTTAGGTATGTAGCGAAACAAACCGGAAGGGTATTTGCTTTTGTCTAAAGCCGCCTGTCTTCTGATGTCTTGCTACTTACCAGCAAATCTTACGAACAAAATACTATCTTTTCTGCCATGAAAACCCCCACTTACCACTGGTTAGCTACCCTATTGATACTTTATACGTTAGTAAGCTGTCAGGGACAAACCAAGACTGAAACAAAAACTACTCCCACTCCGCCTATGCTTAGTGCCGCCGTCAATGCTCCCGAGATCAATACGTCTTATGGCTGGCTCAATACCGACCGTAGCTTTACGCTGAAAGATTTCCGCGGCAAAATCGTGCTGCTCGACTTCTGGACGTTCGGCTGCATCAACTGCCAGCACATCATTCCCGATTTGAAGCGACTCGAAAAAGAATATCCCAACGAGCTGGTGGTAATTGGAGTCCATTCGGCCAAGTTCGATTCGGAGAAAACCAACGCTAACATTCGCAAAGCCATTCTTAAGTTTGGCATCGAACACCCCGTAGTGAATGATGCCGATTACACCGTTTGGGAACAGTATGCCATTCACGCCTGGCCTACTGTTGTGTTGATTTCGCCGGATGGCAAAGTAGTGGGTCAGCGCGCCGGCGAAGGAGTATATCAGCCTGTCAAAGAGAGCATTGATAAGCTCATTGCGCAGTACAAAGACAAGATCGACCACAAAAAATTGTCATTCCAGTTGGAAAAAGACAAGGAAAAAACGGCTTCTCTGTTGCGTTTCCCTTCCAAACTGATTGCCGATCCGGAAGGCAACCTTTGGCTGGCCGACAGTGGCAATAACCGCCTATTAAAAATCAATAAGGAAGGCAAAATTCTGGAGACCATCGGTACGGGAAAAGAAGGCTTTGCCAATGGTGATTTTGCCACGGCTACTTTTTACGAACCCCACGGGCTGGCTCTGAAAGAAGACGTGCTTTACATTGCCGATACCAAAAACAACTCCATTCGGCTTGCCAATCTGAAAACACGTCAGGTAACTACCGTGTCAGGTGACGGAAAGATGGGCTATTATTACAATGAGGAAACCTGGAATCAGGACGTAAAACCAAATAGTCCCTGGGATTTGCTCATTGATGGAGACAACCTGTACATCGCCAATGCCGGAAACCATCAGGTATTGCGGATGAATTTGCAAACCAACCAGGTGCGCCGGTTTGCGGGCAGTGGCCGTGAGGCACTGCACGATGGAACCTTGCGCGAAAGTGCTTTCAATCAGCCCAGCGGGCTTACCAAAATAGGGAATACCTTATACGTTGCTGACCCAGAGGCCAGTGCCATTCGGGCTATTGATCTGACAGCGCAAACCGTACTCACTCCGCTGGGCAAGGGACTGTTCGACTTTGGCGACAAAGATGGCGACCCGGACCATGCGTTGCTGCAACACGCCGTTGGCATTGCGCATCAGGACGACAAGATTTACATTGCCGATACCTACAATGGTAAAATAAAAGTGTTTGACCTAGCCAAAAATCGGGTTACCACACTTGTGGCTGGTCTTAACGAGCCGAACGGAATCTTGTTTGTAGGCAAAGACCTGTGGGTAACTGATACCAACAATCACCAGTTGGTGAAAATAAATCTGGATACTAACGACAAGAAAGTAGTTGCAGTAAAGTAGCCGGTTTTGGCTTTTGGAAAGATACTATTTCGCCCCATGAAGTTGTGCTCAGTTCACAATTTCATGGGGCGACTGTGTTGACTACCACTGCTTATTTTGTGCTTTCTGCTACGGATTTTTTCAATTGCTTTGCAGCTTTCTTAGCAGCTTTTTCGGTGATTTTTTTCCAGTTAATTGATTTACCAGCTTTGTCTTTTGCTAAATTCTTGCCTGCTGCACTAATCCTTGCAACTTCTACAATTTTACCGGCAATGGCTTGAATCAATTGCTTTTTTGCTGATGGCGCCTCTACTTTCTCAACCGACTTGGTTTTTGGCGTTTTAGTTTTGGGTGCTGTATTCTTAGTGCTTTCTTCTTTTGGTTCATTCGAAATCGAAGGGGTCATTGTATTAAGTAATTAACTATTTGTAATAGATGATACTGTAACGGCTTCGATATTTCTCCACTACAAATATACAACTATTTTAGCACTACATAGTATTGTATTAAAATTTGCTTAACAATTTGTTAATATTCGGATAATATAAGATTTTATGTATTGAATTTGCCTGATCCTTAGCCATAGGGACACCAGCAGCAGATAATCTGTCCAGATGCCTTAATTTTGATTTTCTCTTAGGGAGCATTCGGTTAGGTTAATTTTTCTTAATTATTCATTAACGTAAACATTACTTTCTCCATTTCTTCCTGCTTTTACAGTCCTTTTTTCGTCTATTCTTCTTGGTGAATAAAGTACTATTACCTGATTGTTACTAAAATCGCTGTAGGTTGAGTACATATACCTATAAATTAACATTGAAGACACATTGTATTCATGATTAAGTAATATTTAGTATTTAGCTTTGCATTACAAAATGCACCGTTTTACGTCTAATCGGGTTTTCACTTCCATGTCCTATCATTATCTTTCTATTAA
The DNA here is from genome assembly GCA_963520985.1 of uncultured Sphingobacteriales bacterium. Classification (GTDB taxonomy): domain Bacteria; phylum Bacteroidota; class Bacteroidia; order Cytophagales; family 172606-1; genus Xanthocytophaga. The sequence continues at coordinate 137,812 of CAUQTA010000003.1, read as the reverse complement.
CTTACATAGACTTTTCTACTTTTTATTACTGATTTGTTGCATTTCTGTTTCCGCTCAGGCTCAGCACACCAATCACAACCAGATGTTCTGGACCGAAACGGTTATTTCGGGAAAGATTAAGGGCAAGTTCAGGTATCAACTGGATTATCAATACCGCCGCCAAGGCATTTCGGAGGATACCAGGACACAGATGACTTTCAATCATGTTTCTGATACCCATACGGGCATTTTCACTCAGGCCTACCAGCAGGTAGTACGGCCTTGGGTTAGCTACCAGGCCAACAAGCACTTGCGGCTTTCGCTTTCGCCACTGGGCTGGTGGGGCACCTGGCGGCCCAGTGGCGATAAACGCACCACGTTTGAACCGGAGATGCGCATCACAACACAGGCATTGATGGCATATCCGTTGGGTCGGGTGATTCTGGAACAGCGTTTGCGTTATGAGTTCCGCTTTTTTGGGAATAAACTGCTCACAGACGGCTCCCAGGGGAAAGACTATTACTCTAATTTCCTGGATTCGGATACACGGAAAGGTCGTTTCCGGTATATGACACGGATTTTTGTACCGTTGAATCATTTTAAAATGGAGGCGCAAACACTTTATTTTGTTTCAAGTAACGAAATCATGCTGGGAGTCGGGCATAACATCCTCCATGAAAAGATATTTGACCAGAATCGGCTTTATGCGGGGTTAGGTTATAAGGCCAGTCCAGAATTTCGCTTCGAAGTAGGGTATGTGAATCAGATTGTGCCTCAAAAAAGACTGGCAGACGGTTCGAAAAACACGGATATGAACCATGTGCTTCAACTCAATGTCGTCATCGACGATTTTCCCAAGATTTTCCGGAAGTTGTAATCGGCACAGGAGGTTTTATCCAATCCAGACATACTATTTGCCTACGTGAATGAGTGCATCACCCGCATTGACAACGGGCATGTAGTTGATGCCAATGATGTAGCCGTCGTGGGGACTTTTGAGAATGACGTGAGACTCGCCATACGGATCGGTGATGGAAGCAAGTGGTTGATTTTTACTTACTTTTGTTCCTGACTCGACAAACGAGTTAAAGATACCCGAATCTTTGGTCCGCATCCAGGTGGTTGTTTTAACACTGACAGGTATGTGCCGTTTTTCCTGAAAGGTACGCATTTTCAGAAACTCCATGACCCGCCGCACCCCCGCCTTGCCTTCATTAATAGCCACTTCATCGAGGCGCAGCGATTCGCCACCTTCAAACACCAGAATGGTTTTGCCTGCTTTCATGGCTTCTTTCCGAAACGATTTCTCGATCAGTTCGGTGTTAACAATGAAAGGCGGGCCAAAAGCCGAAGCCAGCTCCCTGCTTTTGGCATGGTCGAGGTTGCAGCGGATCTGAGGAAAATTAGCAATGCGGTCGCCACCCGTATGGAAATCAATGCCGTACTGTACATGCGGCAAAATTTCGTGCATGAGAATGTGCGCCAGCCGATTGGCCAGTGAGCCATTGGCCGAGCCCGGAAAGCACCGATTCAGGTCTTTGCCATCGGGCAGGTTGCGCGAGTTGAAAATAAAGCCGTATACGTTTACCAGCGGGATGGCGATGACCAGCCCGGCGTCGGGCATCAGGCTGTTTTCATCTATCAGTCGCCGTACAATCTCGATTCCATTGATTTCGTCACCGTGAATGCCCGCTGTGAGCAGCAGTCCGGGACCGTCGGCTTTGCCACGGTACACAAACACCGGCAAGTCGATGAGGGTGTGAGAAGGCAACCGCGAAATGGGAATCTTGATAGAAACAACTTTGCCAACCGGAATAAACGTGTTATAGATTTGAAGTTCGGCCATGAAGAAAATTCAGGAATCAAAGCTTCTAGTTCAGTACATCAGAATGGATGCAAGGTAGGGTTTTTCTGTTTGGGAAGATACTATTTCCCAAACAGGGCCGCTTATTTATTTCGGTCACGAAGATTACCCATTAAAAACGGCATCGCGGCAAAGCCGATCTACTTTTTTGAGAAGCGTAGGCAGCCGAAATTCGCCGCGCATTTGGCAAATGTACTGGCTGGCGGTTTGCACATCCAGCCCGGCAGCTGTAACCTGTAGTGCATTCTGGCTATTGCCACGCATGACAGCTACCGCAGGAGCTTCATGAAAACGTGTTTTGGCCACGCCAATAACAGGAATTTTCTCGCCCAATGCCTCAAACAGATATCTTCCCAGTCCTTTTCTGGTATCCGACAGATACACATAGCCATCGATTACGATGCATTGCAACGAATCCTGAATCGGCTCTAGCACAGCGAGCAAACAGGGCAATTCCCGTTTGTAAAACTCACCCGAAATGTAGGGAGCGACCTCATCAATCCGTTTGATAAGCTGTTGGCTTTCGGTTTCGTCAGTCCAGTGTTCAAACAACAGGCAGGCTACGGCGGCATGGTCGTCACGGTAGTCTACATCCAGGCAGGCAATCATAGAAATAGTATCTTTAAAAAATCAAAAACCTGCCTTCACGGCAAGGCCGCTTTATAAAAACTAGAGGTTAAGGTACTCTTTCAATTTGCCTTTGCGTTTGGCGGCCATCATCTGTCGGAGTTCTTTGTCAGGCTTTGTGTTGTTTTCGCTTTTTTTGCAATAATCGAGCAATGCGTCAATGGCCTGAAACTGTAAAACCTTAGTATCTCGGGCTGCGTCCGGGTACTGAATGGCATAGTTTGCCATGCCCGCCACATAAACTCCCAGCAAATCGTTATTGGTTTTGGAAAGCTTTATGGCCATTTCGTCCAGCGCAAAGTTGTAGTCAGGTGTACCCTCCATCCAGCGGAGCAAAAATTGAACGGCACACAATCGGTTGGGGTCCGGCTTTTTGAGTGGTGTGGTGGTCAGGTAATGGCTACACTCCAACACCTTTTCTTCGGCTTTCTTGTAATCTTCTTTTGTACCAAAGGAATATTCCCTTATCGAAGCAAAATCCTGAGCAAAGACCCGGCTGGCCCAGCACAGGCAGCTTATCCAGATAAGCATCCATTTTTTCATAGTTGTGTGGTTTGATTAAATAGACAAATTTATATGCTAGTATTCCAAAAACAGCTTAAAAGTAAACATGCCGGTTTACTATTTTTTAAGCTTCCCATTCTGGAAGACAGACCAATAAACAAATCCCGTGGTGTAAATAGTATCATTTCCTAACGCAAAACCCAACCTTACGGTTACAGCCTTTGCCAATTTATTTATTCAGAAATAAACATCAACACGCACAATTATGGAAATTAAAATCGGTACAACGCAAATTCTGAAACTCCTCTACATTCTTTCCTGGATACTGTTTGTAGGAATCTGTATTGAATCAGGCGCCTTTCTGGTTAATGCGGCTTTTGCTATGCTGCGCAATCCAGTTGACACCCATAAACTCTGGCAACAAGTGGATCTGTCGGCTCTGTATGCTTGTGATCAGGGCTATTTCTTTGTAGAAACGTTGCTGATGAGCATTGTGCGGTACTGAAGGCCGCTATGTTTTATCTGATCGTAAAGATTTTACACGATAAGAAGGTAGATTTGTCTCATCCGTTTAACAAAGAAATGGGGCGTTTTATTTTCAATGCATCCTATCTGGCTTTAGGGATAGGCTTTTTCTCACATTGGGGCATTAAGTATACCGAATGGCTGGTGAAACAGGGAGTACGAATGCCTGGTAGTCATTCTCTGCACCTGGACGGGGCCGATGTATGGTTGTTTATGGGTGTCACACTTTTTGTCATTGCCCAGATTTTTAAGAGAGGCATCGAAATCCAAACCGAAAATGAATTAACTGTCTAACTCATACCCATTGTTGTAAACCTCGACGTGGTAATAGCCAAACGCAAGATGTCATTGAATGAACTTTCTGAAAAAGTGGATTTGACATTGGCAAACCTTTCAATTCTTAAAACCGGAAAAGCCAAAGCAGTACGGTTTTCTACGCTAGAAGTTCTATGCAAAGCACTCGACTGCCAGCCGGGCGAGCTGCTGGAATACCAGGAAAAATAGTATCCTGAAAAAACGCAAAACCTCCTTTTGTGAAGAAAGGCCCATTATGTATGGCTCTTTGTCATTGACAATATATAATGGGCATACCTGTTGGCGGTATAAGTCAAATAAAACAATAAAACAACCAATTCACTGATCATCAATAAGTTGCAAAAATCAGACTCGTCCTTTGTTAACAATCTAACGATTGGTATATTTGCTTAGAAAGTGTATAAAACGGCCTATTTACGAGATATCACTTATATTCAGATAAAAAATATACTTTGGGCAAGGCACTGGCATTGATCGTCTTACTATTGCTTGCTTTTGATGCCAGTGCACAAAAGAAAGCGAATGCAGTACTAGTGGAATCTCCGCTTGAAAGAAAATTAAGTCCCCAGGAAATGAAGGGAGATATTGAGGCATTGGTAAATGTGTTAGAAGAAGCACACCCTTTTTTGCATGAACACAATCCAAAAGAAGCTTGGTACAAACACATTGAAGAATCCCGGCAGTCCATCAAAGATAGTCTTTCGCAGTTTGCTTTCTACCGTTTGATAAGCCCACTCATCGTAAGCATTCATGAGGAGCATACCTATATTACTCCTTCTCAGGTGTTGGAGAAGGCACATCAGACACAAAAGCAGATTCTGCCTTTTCAGATTTTTGTAATCCAGAACCGAGCCTTCATTGACTCATACCATACAAACGAAGCCGCCATGCCCCGCGGATCAGAACTGCTCTCAATCAATGGGCAAAGCATGGAAACGATCTTATCGGAAATCCGGACAAAAGCTAATTTTGCAACCGGCACGGAAACTGATTTTGCCGGATCCATCTTCAATCGCGGATTCAACTTTGCCATGGGTTATTCGTATTTCTTGGACGACAAGTCTGAATTTGATATCACTTACCAGCCTCCCTCTTCCGAAACCATACTTGCCTTCCATGTAAAAGGAATTGTGAATCCTTATCCGGAGAAAGCTTTTCCTCATTGGAGCATCGGACAGCAACCGTTTCGTTTGCACTATCATTCGGATAGTATTGCTTACTTCAAGATCAGTAGCTTTGCCGGAAAAGATGTATCAAAACTATATCGCAAGGCTTTTACTGAAATGAAAGAAAAACAAGTCAAACATCTGATAGTAGACTTAAGAGACAACAGTGGTGGCAATCCCAGAATAGCATCCGAACTATTGCGGTATTTCATTCCCGCCTCATTTGCACCTATTGCCTATTCGCAACTTAAGACACAAACGGTAACTACGGCAAGCGAACTGCGAAATCCTACAAACTTCAAGATATCCAAAAGTTCACTTAAGTGCCAACAAGGAAAGTTAGTAGTCAGACACATGGACCTCTACAAAAAGCACAAGCCAAGACCGGATGCTTTTAAGGAACACGTATACTTTCTAATGAACGCCAAATGCGCTTCAGCAACCACGTTGTTTTTGGCAATGGTCGATCATTACAAAATAGGCATATTGATTGGAGAAAACCCGAATGGAAATTATGAATACGTCTGCGGACATCAACTGGCGCAATTTACGCTACCCCACGCCGATTTGTCAGTGCAAATGCCTTTGCAGAAAAGCAAATTAAATACCACCAGCCAAGGCAGAAACTACGGTGTAAGACCCGATTACTATGTGCCGGATAAGCTGGAAGATGCTCTCAGTGGCCAAGATACGCAGTTCAGATTTGCACTCGATCTAATTAGCAACGGAAAGAATTAACACATAGACTAATCCTAGCTTCTCGGTAAAAATAGTATCTTGAAAAAACGAAAAACCCACCTGACAAACCATCTGTCGTTAAAACAAGAAAGCCTCCAAGGTTGGAGGCTTTCTTGTTTATTTAGCAATGCGTCTGGTTCCTTACCAAACCGTGATCCGGTCTTTTTCCGGTTTGTACATCTTATCGCCGGGCTGCACATTGAATGCCTGATAGAACGGTGTAAAATTCATCAGAGGACCGTTCACACGCCATTTGGCTGGAGAGTGCGGGTTGGTGTTGATGTACATCCGCAAAAACTCATCGGTTGTCTTCACGCGCCAGATGCGGGCAACGGAGATGAAAAACCGCTGATCGGGTGTAAAACCGTCTACTTTGGTGGTGTCCTGGCCTTGCTTGGTAAGTTTGAACGCATCATAAGCAATGGCTACTCCGGCAATGTCTGCCGTATTCTCGCCTACTGTTAGGGCTCCTTTCACATGAACCGAATCCAGCACGGTAAACAGGTTGTATTGGTCAATCACCTGTTGGGTCTTTGCCTTGAATTTATCATAATCCGTGGTTGTCCACCAGTTTTTCACGTTGCCTTCTTTGTCGTATTGCGCACCTTGATCGTCAAACGAATGGGTGATTTCATGGCCGATTACCATTCCAATACCGCCATAATTGAGTGCATCATCGGCATTCATGTCAAAATACGGTGGTTGCAGGATGCCCGCCGGAAACACGATCTCGTTTAAGGGTGGATTATTGTAAGCCGTTACCGTAGGCGGAGTTGTATACCACTCGGTACGGTCGACGGGTTTGCCTACTTTGGCTAAGCTGTAGAGGTAGTCGTTTTTATTGGCTGACAACACATTTTCAAAATAAGTCGCTTTATTTACTTCTACTTTCGAATAATCGCGCCATTTGGTAGGATATCCGATTTTTTCAGTAAAGGCATACAGCTTCTCTTTGGCTTTTGCCTTGGTAGAGTCACTCATCCAATCCAGTTTGCTGATGCGGGCTTCAAACGCTTTTTCGAGGTTATCCACCAGTACTTCCATCCGTTTTTTGGCTTCTTCCGGAAAATACTTTTTCACATAGAGTTGAGCCAGCGCATCGCCCAGTGATTGGTCTACAGCTTGCGTCATTTCTTCGGCACGCGGTTTCCGCACGGCTTGGCCGGTCAGCTTTTTGACATACTCAAACGAAGCATCCACAAAGGGTTTGCTAAGGATGTTGGCAAACGTGCTGATGGAATTGGCTTTCAAATAGATTTTCCAATCTGCAACCGGTACGGATTTCAGCAAGGCATTCAGCTTGTCATAATACGCCGGTTGCTCCACGTTAACTGAGTCTGCCTTAACTCCCAAGTCGCTTAATAGAGTAGGCCAGCCGATATTGGGTTGTTTTTTGGCAATAGACGAAACGGCCAACTTGTGGTAATTGGCCTGCACATCGCGCCGCTCGATGTTGGTTTTGTGTGAAGCGGCCAGTTGTTTCTCTAGTTTGTAAACCACTTCTGCATTCTTTGCGGCAGTGGCAGCATCTGTCCCCGTGAGTTTAAATAACGTAGCCAGGTAGTCGGTATACGCCTTCTGAATGGCCAGTGTGGCAGTGTCGGTTCTGAAATAATAGTCTCTTTCGGGCAACCCAATTCCTGTTTGCGATAGTACGGTAATATTCACCGAACTTCGTTTGGCATCGGGCTCCACATTCAGCCCAATGATGGAGCCATCGCCTACTTTTTGTTCCTCGGCTACAAATTTCAATAGCGAAGGCACGTCGGTAATGGCATCAATACGTGCCAGTATGGGCTTGATCGGTTCGTAACCGCGTTTGTTAATGGTAGCGGTATCCATTCCTGACAGATAAAAATCGCCCACTTTCTGTTCAATACTGCCTGCTGAGTTAGTGCTTTTTGAAATGCTATCCAAAATGCCCTGCATGCGAATGCGTTGCGGATAGTTCAGAAAGGAATAGGAACCCACACCCGATTGAGAGGGCGGTATCTGGGCGGTGTCGTACCAGATGCCGTTGGCATACGTGAAAAAATCGTCGCCGGGTTTTAGGGAATTGTTAATCCCGGTAATGGCAACATGGGGCTTGTCGGCGGATTCCTTCTGATTGCAAGCTCCCAACAGTAAAATACTAACGAAAAGGTAGGTAAGGTTTCTCATAGAAAAAATTTAAACAGTCTGACTGATAACCACTTATTAGGGTTTATAATTAGCTGGCTTGTATGATTCATCTGGCCATTTTCATAGAATGACACCTCATTGATGTTGCAATCGTGATTAGGCCAAAGCCCGCAAATCCACCGGAACTACTTTCGATACGCCTGTATCGTCTTCGGTTTGGGTGATGCCGTAAATCACATCGGTAGAAGCCATGGTGCGTTTGTTGTGCGTCACAATGATAAACTGCGACTCGGCAGCAAACTTACGGATGATGTTGTTGAACTTGTCAATATTGGCATCATCCAATGGCGCATCTACTTCATCGAAGATACAAAACGGAGCCGGCTTGAGCAGGTAAATCGCAAATAACAGGGAAATAGCCGTCAGCGTTTTTTCGCCGCCCGAAAGCTGGTTTATTGTCAACGGCCGTTTGCCTTTGGGCTTGGCAATGATGTCAATCGGCGAGTCAAGCGGGTTTTCCGGATTAACCAGTTTCAGATCGCAGGTATCTTCGTCGGAAAACAGCGAACGGAATACGCGGATAAAGTGCTCGCGAATGGTAGCAAAAGCAGCCATGAAGGTTTCGCGGGCTACGGTGTCAATCTCAGAAATGGTAGCCAGCAGTGAATTTTTGGCGTTTAGCAAATCGTTTTTTTGACCATTGATAAAATCGAACCGTTGTTTGATTTCTTCGTACGCCTCCAATGCCATGGGGTTTATCGGGCCCAGCCTGTCTAGCCGAGCCTTTAACTCACTGGCACGCGTACGCAATTCGTCTTCTCGTTCGCCAAACAGCGTACGGGCATCGGCCATGCTCCACTTAGTCACTGTGGCCGAGGTTTTTGACTTTTTCTGGATACTATTTTCCGGCTCGGCAGTTACCTGAGCGGCTGCACTGTCTTCTTGTGTAGCACTGGCATTCTCAAAATCCAGATTGCCCGTAAAATCGGCGTCATGCATTTCATCGGTTGCATCCAGGTTAATGCTGAACTCCACCGAAAGCCGGTCCTTGACGGCGGTTATCTGCATCTGAACCTCGTTGCGCTTTCCCTGCAGTTCCAGCGTCAGGCTATCCGACAATTCGCGTTGCCGTGTCAGGTCACGCACTTCTTTTTCGTTCTTGTCGATTTCGCCCCGTGTGGCGTAGTAGTCGCGTTCGGCTTCGTTCAGGCCCGCTTCTATCGCCTCTTTTTCTTTGTACATTTCCACCAGCTCTTCATCGCCCACTTCTTCGGCTTCAGTCAGGGTGCTGATATCGGTTTCGGTGCGTTCCAGTTCGTTTTGGTTGGTCTGCAGACGGAACTGGCTGTTTTTCAACGTATCTTCGTAAAACCGGATTTCCTGCTCCATGGTACTCAGCCGGTTCTGTTGCTGAATCAGGCGAATATTCTCGGTATTGTAGGCATTGGATTTCACGGAATTCTGCTCGTTTTGCAAAACCAGTTCCTCGTTCAAATCCATAATCTGGCGTTCCAGATCCCGAACGGTTCTGTGTTTTTCTTCAGTTTGGGGTTGCTTGGTGGTTAACTCTTCGTTGAGCGTTTCTAGCTGGCTCAGAAAGTCTTCCCTCCGCAGCGACTGATTGCGGAGCATTAATGTCAGTTGTTCCTGCTTGGTTTTCAGGGCTATCTGCTGGCGGTTCCACTCATTGATTTCCACTTGCAGGGTTTGCACCCGGCCCTGGATACTATTTTTCCGGATTGTCAATTCTTCTCTAACCGTCTTTTGCTCACGTTGTTTCGCAGTGATTTTTTCAATGGAATGCCGCAGCGCATCAATCTCTTTTTGCAGTTTTTCCAGATTCTTAGCCCGGCCAATCCGCTTGCCTTCAAACAAACCTACTGATCCACCCGAAATACTTGTTGGGCGGCGAATCATTTTTCCGCTCTGGGTAATGAGAATAGTATCTTCCGAATGAGCAAAACCCACCTGATGGTCAGGCACAATGAATACATGGCCCAACAAGTGTTCAGCCAGTTTCTGGTAGCGGCCATCGTATTCGGCCACGTCCAGTACAGCCACCGCGTCTTTGGGAAGCAGTGAGGTTTCGGGCTTTTTGTAGGTACTATTTTGCAGTTTTTCGAGAATAAAAAAATTGGCCTTCCCCTGTCCGGCTTCACTAAGCAGATTGATGGCCGAAAAAGCCGTTTCGGTGGTTTCAACTACGTAATAGTTCAATACCGCTTCCAGGTAATTTTCCAAAGCCACGCGGTATTCGTCCGGACAGGCAATGATGTCCGAAACCAATGGTGTTTTTTTGTCCCACTTTGGATTCTTGCTCAAAAACTGCACTGCTTCTGGAAATCCTTCCAGGCTGTCTACCATTGATTTGGTCAGATTGTACTCGTTTTGGCGGGCATCAAGTTGGCGCTGAGCTGCTGTAATTTCCTGCCGGGTGGTTTCGGCATCGGCATCCAGCGTTTCCAGTTGCTCTTGCAGTCCTTCCAGCTCCTGCTGCACCCGCTGCAATTCATCCATTTTCTCGCCCAAGTTGGCATTGGCTTCGCCCAAAGCTTCGGCCAGCGAATCCAGATCGGCCGATTGCGACTCGTTGTCTGATGTGGTTTTCTCCAACTCTTGCTTAATGGTAGAAATCTGCACCTGCTTGATTTCCAGCGACTTCGTCAGTGAATACAATTCGTCCTGCAACTGCCGGAAAGCTGTATTTTTGCTGGTAAGCTGTTGCTGCAATTCGGCGGTTGCTATCTTCTGGGCATCGTACTCACTTTTGAGCTCGTCTACACGCACCTCCAGTTCTTGGGTTTGCTTGTCAATGCCCTGTTTCTCACCATTCAGGCGCATGATGTTTTGTTCGGCTTCCGATTTTTGCCGCTGCCCTTCCGCAATCTGACTGCGCAATGACTGTGCCTTGTCGGTCAGGAATTTAAGCCGCTCATTCTTAATCTTTTTCTCGCTTTCGTGCTGCCTGATCTGGTTTACGTGTTCATTGAGGGTTTTCTGACGTGAGGCCAGCAGTTTTTCTTTGTTCAGCAAATCGGCTTTTGACTTTTCCACTCCCGCGTCTTTCTGGGCAATTTCGACCTGCACTTTGATGCGTTTCTCGTTTTCGGCATCCAACTGGCCTTTCAGCTTATCAAGCGTTTCCTGAAACCGGTTTACCGTTTGGTGCGCCAGCGCCACGCTGTAGCTTTTGTATTTGTTTTTGATCTGGTAATACTCTTCCGCCTGACGGGCCTGACGCTCCAGCGACTTCATGTTTTTGGTAATCTCGTGCAGCAGATCTTCCACCCGCTCCAGGTCGCCGTCGGTATCTTCCAGCTTTCGGAGCGTTTCTTTTTTGCGGATCTTGAACTTTGAAATTCCGGCAGCTTCTTCAAACAAACCACGACGCGAGTTGTCTTTGTCGTTGAGCAGGTCGTCTACCATCTTTAGCTCAATAATGGCGTAGCTGTCCGGGCCAATGCCCGTGTCCATGAACAGGTTGTTGATGTCTTTGAGACGGCACGGCACGCCGTTGAGCAGGTATTCGCTTTCGCCAACGCGGTAATAGCGACGGGTAATGGTTACCTGCGAATACTCGGTGGGAAGAATGTTTTTGGTATTGTTGAACGTAAGGGAAACTTCGGCCATCTGGAGGGGTTTGCGGCGCTTGGTGCCATTGAAGATGACATTCTCCATCTTCTCAGACCGCAGGTTTTTGGTTTTTTGCTCGCCCAGGACCCATCGGATGGCATCCACTACATTTGACTTTCCGCAGCCGTTTGGCCCAACAATCCCCGTAATTCCGTTATCAAAATTAATAAGAATCTTATCGGCAAAGCTCTTAAAACCTTTGATCTCTAACTGATGTAGCTGCATGTAGGTGGTTAAGTATAGATGAGTGGCCGGAAATGACTCTGAATGCGGCAGTACGCAAATACTATCTTTCAGTGTCGGAAACCTGACTCAAAGATACGCAAAAAACAAGACGGAAGAAGCATACCGCCATCCGGATGCAGCAGGTTTTGCCTTTGAAAAAGGTACTATTTTATTCGCCTTCTTTGAGCACGTACAAGTCGGGCAGGTTGCGGCCCAATCCATCATAATCCAGGCCATATCCCACAACAAAAGCATTGGGAATATCAAAACCCACGTATTTTAAATCTATTTGTCTTTGCATGGCCTCCCGCTTGCAAAGCAGGGTTACAATCTGGAGTGAAGCAGGCCGCAGTTGCTGAAGCTGCTCCACCAAGTGCGACATGGTGAGGGCAGTGTCAACGATGTCTTCAACAATAACAACATGCCGGTTGGCAATATCCTCCTGCAAGCCAATGAGTTGCATCACTTTCCCGGTGCTATGGGTAGCCTCGTACGAACTCACCCGAATGAAGGAAATATGACATGCAACCGATACTTTCTTCATCAGGTCGGCGGCAAACATAAATGAGCCGTTCAAAATGGCAATGAACAGCGGTTCTTTTTCTGCATAGGCTTCGTTTAACTGCCGGGCTAATTCTTCTACGCGATTATTTATCTGACTTTCAGAAAGGTATACTTCAAACTGCTTGTCTTTGATCTGAACCATGAGCTATCAGGTATGGTGATGAAGGAGCAAAAATAAAAATAGCGGACAAATAATTCTGTCCGCTATTTCACAAAAGGAATGTATCTAATGCTTTTTTATAGTGTTTTGGTTTTACAACCAAGGAAAAGATTCAGACTGGCTGAATAAAGCTTGTGAAGATGCCCAGACTCTTTATGAAAAGAAGTCAGAACATTTTCGTTATAAATGGATGAAAAACTTAAAAAGAAATCTTTTTGCTGAATGTGAACTGTACATTCAGATTAGACAATAAAGCTACGGCTGCAATGATAATTCCATACAAACCTACGTGATCAAACGCTTGTTTCAGGAACCATGCTACCAGCACCACCGGAATGGTAAGGCAAACCACCCGGAACAGGTGCCGGAACGGACGCATATACCAGGCTTCTTTGGTAGGCTTTTGCAATACCCAGGCATAATACTGTGTACGCAGCCATTTGTAACCGTGATCGGCTTCTAAAAGCATAAAACCACCGATGACTCCTAAACCGGCCGCCAGGAATATCTCTGAAGAAAGTTTTTCCTGACCTTCAATTACCCAGTAGGAAGGCATCAGTGTGCTTACCAGCACATAGGAAACAATAAGCATGACAAACACACTCATTATTCGCTTGATCGTGGCCGGCAAATCCAGGTTTTTCAGTATTTGACGCATCAGAAGCGATGCCCCCACACCACACCAGGCCAGCACAGCGGGCAGCCATACAATGCCTGCCGCCAAGCGATCTTCCGCTAAATTGGATGTGTTAATTTCGACTAAGGTTGTACCTAAAAGTACACCCGCAACCACAGCTCCAGCCAATACATCCAGCCTTTCGGGAATAACCCCTAGTTGAGCCGCTCTTTTTATGGCTTCCGTTTTAGATGGAGAAGAAGCTTCTTCTTTATCCATTGTGTTTACAAGAAGCATAATCAGCGAACCACCCAAGGCAAACCCACCCAACAAGGATAATGTCGGATAGATCGTCCATACAAACTGGCTGTGATGATTTGCATAAGCCAGTATCAGACCGGCCAGCCCAACCATTACACTTCCTGTATGAGAGAAAGCCCGGCTGGCTGAAATGTGCTGAGGAATAGCCAATGAATAGTGAGCTATTTTGGCAACTGCCTCTTTGGTCCACTCAGGGCTTAACAGAATGCTTATGATCACACAGGCTGCACCTATGATAGTAGCAGATTGCGCTATGCTCATTATTTCTGCTCCTACCTTCACATAACATAAAAGCAGAACAACCAGAGCCAGCAAGAAAACTGTTAAAGGCTTGTATGAACGAGCCGCCCACAAGCTGAAATTAGGACGAAAAGGCTTCTGCGTGGTTGCTACGGAAAGAGATTTTTGCAGCGTTTCTATCGAGCCCGAACGGCCAAAAACCACATTGGCTGCAATTGAAATCTCATTGGTTAATTTACTACGCATAAATAGAAAAAGTTGATTCACAAAAAAACTGCAATGATTATTACATTGTAAGCATTAGTTCCTTTTGTGGGTGTAAAAGTAACTAAATTGTTTAAACATTCAAAACACTATTTTGTAACTAACAGATAATCAGCTTCTTTGTTAGTGAAAAAACTAAGTAAAAAGTAAACATAAAAGGTTGACTTTATTTAAAAACCGCACTAAAAGTCAGAGAATTTATTACAAATATTACATCACAGTAATCCTGCTTTTTATCCGTATACTTGTAGTACGATTATTGCGTTGAGTAATTATAAAAATTATGCCATGCTAAAATATTTGCTTGTTTTTGCCTTCTGTTTGTGCTCTGTTTCTCTTATTGCCCAAAATGCGACCAATCCACCAATCCTGCTCGAAAACATGGATATGCAGGTGGTATCTACCCGGGCGGTCAACAATATGTATAATTTCAAATTTGATCAGGCAGAGTCTGAGTTTCGCTGGTTCAAGTTCAAATATCCCGAACATCCGCTCCCCTATTTTCTGATGGGACTCAGCACCTGGTGGAAAATTATGCCCAATGAAGACGACCAGCAATACGATAATACCTTTACAGCGTATATGGATACGGCTTTGGTAAAAGCAGAAAAACTTTATGATGCCGATGAAAACAATATTGAAGCTTCGTTCTTCCTGGCAGCGGCGTATGCCTTTAAAGGCCGGTTGTACTCTGACCGCAAAGAATGGACAAAAGCTGCTTGGGCGTCACGAAATGCATTGAAATACCTTGAAAAGTCCCGCTCAAAAGGCGACCTGAGTCCGGAGTTTTTGTTTGGAGACGGGCTTTACAACTATTACCGCGATTGGATTCCGGAAAACTATCCGGCACTGAAAACCATTCTCTGGCTGTTTCCCAAGGGAAACAAGGAAGATGGTATCCGGCAACTGAAGGAAGTGGCCAACAATGCTTTCTACACCCGTACCGAAGCCCAGTATCACCTGATGCGGATTTATGGGGAAGAAAACCAGTTGCAGAAAGCCTTTGAACTCGCCAAATACCTGCACGAAACCTTTCCTGACAATGCTTATTTTCACCGTTACTATGCCCGCAGTGCCTATGCCCAGGGCCGCATTCCGGAAGTGGAGCGGGAGTCGCTGGTTATTCTGGAGAAGATAGACAAGCAAATGCCGGGCTACGAAGCGGTAAGTGGGCGTTATGCCAGTTATTACCTGGGGTACATCCGCTATCACTTGAACAAAGATGTGGAGCAAGCCAAGTCGTATTACAAAAAAGCGGTAGTGTACTCTGAGCTCTCCAAAGCCTACGAAAGTGCCTATTACCACAGTGCATTGGTTGCCTTAGGCCGGATTTACCTGAAAGAAGAGAACCTCCCGGAGGCAAAAAAATACCTGGAAGTAGCCCTGAAACGTTCTCAAAGGAAATCGGACCAGCACAAGGAAGCTGATAAATTAATGGACGACCTGAAGAAACGCGAGAAGCAGCAACGCAAAGAAGAACGCAAGCAACGATCCTAAAACAAAAACCCTCATAACCAGCATGAGGGTTTTTCATTTTTGAAAGATACTATTTTTAATAATACTTGTTGGGTACCAGGTAGTTGGTTACATAATCGGCAATGCCTTCTTCCAAACTGTGAAAGGGCAGGTTGTATCCGATGGAGCGCAACTTGGTCATGTTGGCTTGTGTATAATACTGGTATTTGTCGCGAATATCGGCCGGGGTGTCCACAAACTCAATGTCAGGCGTAAGATTAAGAGCGGCAAACGTATTTGTTGCCAGATCCAGAAAGGTGCGGGCTTTTCCACTCCCCAGATTGTAGATGCCCGAATCGCGGCGCGAATGCATCAGATACAAGCAAACCTCTATCAAATCTTTCACGTAAATAAAGTCACGCATCTGCTCCCCATCCCTAAACTCAGGATTGTGCGACCGGAACAGTTTCATTTTAGAAGTACGGCAAATCTGGTTGTAGGCGTGCATAATAACTGATGCCATACGACCTTTGTGGTATTCGTTGGGACCATACACGTTGAAAAACTTCAGTCCAGCCCAAAAAAATGGTTTTTGCGGTTGCTGTAACACCCATTTGTCAAACTCGTTCTTCGATTCTCCGTAGGGGTTCAAGGGTTTTAGCTGCGAGATCAGGGCTTCATTATCATCATAACCTAACTCACCCAGCCCATAGGTAGCCGCAGAAGAGGCATACACTAGCGGGATCTGGTATTCGTAGCAGCGTTGCCATATCTGCTTGGAATAGCTGATGTTGAGCTTGTCAAAGATGGCATAGTCAAATTCGGTGGTATCGGTGCGGGCTCCGATATGGAAAATAAACTCTACTTCCTCGTAATTCACATCCAGCCACTCAAAAAACACGTCCCGGTCAACATATTCTTTAATCTTCTTATTTTCCAGGTTACGATTCTTTTCGGCATTGGAAAAGTCGTCCACGGCAATAATGTAATTAAAATTATCGGCATTCAGGCGGCTTATCAGGCAACTGCCGATAAAGCCTGCGGCTCCCGTTACGATAATCATGCAATAGTGTTTTTTGAAGGTTAGGAACTAAAAATTAATGCAGCACACGAAACGATTGGCGTATAAAACTGGACGACTCAACTGGTTATTATTCCAAAGAAATACGTATTTCTTTAAAAAAAGTGCGTAGTTTTCCCTAAGGCAATTGCAAATCTACAATAAAAAAACCAAACAGACCACAACACAATACCAGTAAAAAATAGAACTTTATCAAGTAAATAAGCGTATTTTTGCTTTCCGCTACCGAAGCTGTTATTTTTGCAGATGCACTGAAATCTTCTTTTAAAGGATTTTGGTTCTTAAAATAGTATGCCGGAGAACGACAAAAGTCGGCTCGGAATGGAAGCAGAAAGTTCTACAAACAATGATCTATATTTCGCGCAAAGAGCACTTTAATGCTGCTCACAAATTGTACAATCCCAACTGGACCCAGGAAAAAAACGAGGAAGTATTCGGTCCCTGTGCCAATGAGTATTTTCACGGTCATAATTTTGAGTTAGTAGTTACCGTCAAAGGTCGCCCTGACCCCGACACAGGCTTTGTGATGGACATGAAGAAGCTGGGCCTGTTGGTAAAAGAACTGATTATTGATGAGGTAGATCATAAAAACCTCAACCTGGACGTTGAATTTATGCAAGGCAAGATGGCTAGCTGTGAGGTGTTTATAGAAGAAATCTGGAAAATACTGGCTCCAGCTATTGAAAAAGCCGCACCTCAGGCCAAACTCCACAAGTTGCTACTCATCGAAACGCCCAAAAATTTTGTTGAGTACTACGGCGAATAGTTAAATGTTGCTCCCAATACACTTTGTGCCGAAGGCAGGTTTTTGGTTCCTGAATCCTATTATTTTCCAACCACTCAATCTGAGAAATGAAATATTATGTCATTGCGGGCGAACGTTCGGGCGATTTGCATGCCGCCAATCTGATCAACGCCATTCAACAGGAAGATCCGCAAGCGGTTTTTCGGGCTTGGGGCGGCGACCAGATGCAGGCCGCCGGAGCCGATCTGGTAAAGCATTACCGCGACATGGCATTCATGGGTTTTTGGGAAGTAGTGAAAAACCTGCGAACCATCCGGGGTTTTCTGAAAAAATGTCAGGAAGACATCCTCAGCTGGCAGCCCGATGTAGTGATTCTGGTCGATTATGCGGGTTTTAACATGCGCATTGCCAAGTTTTGCAAACAACACGGCATCCGTACATTTTACTACATTTCGCCGAAGGTATGGGCATGGAACCAGAAACGCGCCTATAAAATCAAAGCCAATGTGGATAGGTTGTTTGTCATTTTTCCTTTTGAGAAAGATTTCTTTCAGAAATACGATTATGAAGTAGATTATGTAGGCAACCCCCTGCTGGATGAGATTGCAGCGTTTAAACCTGCGTCCGATTTCTTACAGAAAAATGCCCTCTCTGCCCAACCCATCATCGCCCTGCTACCAGGTAGCCGCCACCAGGAAGTAGAAAAAATGCTCACGGTTATGCTGCAGGCAGCGCAACTGCTGGACACAGAAACGGCTAGCTATCAGTTTGTTATTGCAGGTGTCTCCAATTTGCCACGAAGCCTGTACGATGACCTGATTGCCTCTTTCCGACAAAATGCTAGCCTGTCCGTCCAGGTGGTGTATGAGCAGTCATATGATTTGCTGGCTAAAGCCACTTCGGCTATGGTGACCAGTGGAACGGCAACCTTGGAAACGGCTCTGTTTCATGTGCCACAAGTAGTGTGTTATCGCACCAGCGGTGTTACTTACCAGATAGTGAAACAGTTGATTCGGGTAAAATACATTTCGCTGGTCAATCTGATTGCCGATGCGCCGGTTGTGAAGGAACTGATTCAGGATGAGCTAACGCCACAAAATGCGATGCTTGAGCTCAAAAAAACGCTACCGGGAACATTTGAACGAGAGGCACAAGTGGCAGGCTATGCCCGAATCGATGAACTGATGGGACAACCGGGTGCTTCTCAGCAAACCGCCAGGTTAATGGTGAGTTACCTGACTTCGGCCCCTGCCTGAAAATGCAACCTTTCGGGCTGCGTTAAAAGTTTGAGGGGCTGTTACTGAATAATTGCTTAAAAAAGTGCATTTTTGAAAGAAAGAATCCTGAATAATCTGCAATCATTCACTTTTTAATGAGCATCCGGCACAAAAAATTCTGGCAACATCTCCAAAACCATCTCAGATTACATCCGCAGGCTCGGCTCCATATATTTTTTAAAACATCCGAAGGAGAATACAAACCGTTGCTTCTTTTGTTTGACAATGAAGAGCCTCGGGTGCAAATGGCAACGGGTGTTGGTGAAGCGTTAACGCTGCCCGAACCGCTGAAAACAGAGTTTATGAGGCGGTATCAGCAAAATAAGTTGTTTTCGCTGACGGCGGCTTGCAAGTATTACTTTGGCCCGCTGTACCGCTCCGGACGTAGCACGCATGTATACGATCCCATGCACGAGCTTTTTTTTGAAATTGATGAACTGGTTGCTGTTTTTCCGGATGCGGCCGAACGGTTTCCGTACGGTGCGTATGTCAGACTTGAAAAAATAGCCGCTTTGTACGAAAATGAATCGGTGGCCGAAGCCGGCAGTTTGGTCGAAGAAAAAGATACTATTTATACTACCGTAAGCCCGGCACAAAAATTTCCGCTAAATCAGATTCTGTACGGCCCGCCGGGCACGGGCAAAACCTACCAAACCGTCAATTATGCCATTGCCATTATAGAAGGTAAAACCATTGCCGCTATACAGGCCGAAAGCCGTGCCGATGTACAGAAACGATACGAGCAATACCGTGAACAGGAGCAGATTGAGTTTATCACATTTCACCAAAGCTTCTCCTACGAAGAGTTTGTACAAGGGCTGCGCCCCGACACCCATCGTCATGTAGACAATCTGCATTTTCGCCTCAACGACGGTGTTTTCAAACGAATAGCCGACCAGGCCAAAGCCAATTACGAAGCTTACCGACGCACCATTAACCGACCCACACTGCCTTTTGAGACATTGCTGGACCAGATGCTGATGGAAAGCATGAACCGAGAAACGGAAGAAGTGGAAATTTCTTTGCAAAATCCGGGAGGTCAGTTTAAAAGCATGATCATTTACGAAGTAGGCGATACCACGCTCAAGTACAGGCGCCGTACGCTTCGTGATGCAGTTCGGGAAGAAGAAAGGCAATTGTATCTGCACAAACTTCGGGAGAGCTTTTACGGCAAAGAAATCCGCGAAGCCATCAATCGGCCTTACTATGAGGCTGTTGTACAGGCCATGCGAAAATTTGAGAAAAGCCTCAAACACGCCAAGTCAGAAGACCGCCTCCGAAACTTTGTTTTGGTTATTGACGAAATTAACCGGGCCAACATTTCGCGGGTTTTTGGCGAACTGATCACCTTGCTGGAAGAAGACAAACGACTCGGCAATGAAAATCCGCTGATGGTTACGCTGCCTTCTGGCGAACGGTTTGCTGTGCCTTCCAATCTGTACATCATCGGCACCATGAATACCGCCGACAAGTCCATCGCATTGCTGGACATAGCCTTGCGTAGGCGCTTTACGTTTATACCCATGTATCCCGATTACGAGGTTATTCCTGAATTTGCTTCCCTCTTAAAGACACTTAACGACCAGATCCGCGAACGAAAAGGCGTCGATTTTGTCATAGGGCATTCTTATTTCATTAACAAAGACCTCACCAACCTGCCCGACATCTTTAACCAGAAAATCATTCCCCTGCTGTACGAGTATTTTAACAACCGCACCGAGCCGATCCGGGAAGTGCTGCGCCTGTGTGGATTAACGGTTGTCGAAGAGAATTATCAACTGAAAGTAGCTTCTTATGCGTAGGCAGCTCATGTAAGCCGGATAAAGGGGGTTCTGGCTTTTATATCCATACTATTTTTCTGCCAGAAAAAACTTTGTGTCGTGGCCGTTGTTTACTCAAAGAGATTGGCCCACGTACAAAATGGCAAAGCACATTTGTATCTTGTATACCTTGCCCTGCACTTTTTAAAAGAAAAACATACGCAGGAGATATAAAGACAACTCAGGATCACCTATCTTATAGACGAGAAGGTTATTTTTGGCAATAACCCCATAGCTATGAATTTCTTTATTGAAGATCACCGGGCCATTGTGCAAACGCGCAGGAAACGATTCATAGAGATTATTTCCTGGGTATGTCTGGTAGTGCTGCTTTTCAGTACTCTTCCAATCATACCCATCTACCAATCAACATGGCCGGTTTTGGCTATTCTCTTTTGCATGAGCCTTTGCTTTGGCGCAGGGATTTACCTCAACCGCAAAGGTTATCTTACAGTGGCGGCTAATCTGATTACGTTTTCCATCAGTTTGCTTTTGTTTATTGTCTCTTTGCTGGAGGGCGCAGCAGGAGGTGATTACCTGTACTATTTTCCTATACTCATTGCCATTCCTTTTTTCATTGACTACCGCAAGACGCTGCAGCTGGGTTTTCATTTGCTGCATCCTACTATTTTTCTGCTAATACTCACATTCTTTCGTCCCACCGCACTACTGCCCGGCGTTACATCCGAAACACAAGCCCTGATCTATACATTGAATGCCACATTGGTGATATTTGTTTGCCAGTTTTTTGTGTACGAAGTAGTGGTCACAAATCTAGCCAGTGAAAAGCAATTGCGCCTCTCCGAACAGCAGCTTCGCTTTCAGAACGAAAACTTGCATTCGGTAAATCAGGGCCTCGATCAGTTTGTATACAGCATCAGCCACGATTTACGGGCTCCGGTCGCTTCGGCGCTGGGACTGGTAGAGCTGATGAAAGATGAGAAGGATTTGCAGGAAATGCAGGAATACAATCTGGTTATGGAACGGAACCTACGTCGGCTGGATCATTTTATCGGTGACATTCTGGATTACTCTTACAGCAATCAATTTGAGGTAAAAAAAGATGTCATCGATTTTGAACAGGAGATTCAGGAAGCCGTGCAACAGTACTTATACATGGAAGGCGCCGCCCGGGTAGAAGTAGCGGTAACCGTACAGCAAGACCATACTTTTGCCAATGACCGGTATCGGCTGCGCGTAATTCTGAATAACATTATCTCAAACGCATTCCGGTATCAGAGACCCCAAGAAACTAACCCCTGGATACACATCTCCTGCAAAGTGTCAGCAGAAAGCGCCCTGTTAAAAATACGTGACAATGGGGTAGGCATCCCTTCTGAACACATTAAGCAGATATTTGACATGTTTTACCGGGCCAATCATGCGGTTCAAGGTTCAGGTTTAGGGCTTTACATCGCCAAAGAGGCGGCAATCAAAATGGGAGGAGACATCCGCGTAATCTCTTCAGAAGGGGCATTTACCGAATTTACCATCGAACTTCCCAATCGGGAGTCATAAAAAACCGGCTTTGGAATAACAGCAGAGCCGCTTTTCAAAGCCGGTAAAATAGTATCCTTGCAAATGAAAAAACCTCCCCTTAATCTATCACCTGCACCTCTATCGCACTGGCATTGCCTTTTTGGTGATAGACACGCTGCGTAGCCTTTATAAAATCAGCGGAGTCGGCCTTATATATGTTTTCCACATACTTTTGCGGATTACGATCAAATAATGGAAAACAGGTGCTTTGTACCTGAAACATGATGCGATGCCCTTTTTTGAAGGTGTGTAGCACATCTTGTAATCTGAAATCCACTGCCGTAATCTGGTTGGGTGTCAGAGGTTGAGGTTTCGAGAAACTGTTTCGAAAACGGGCACGCATAATTTCGCTCCGAACCATTTGCTGATAGCTTGCCAGTAATACATTTTTGTTTGGCATGTATGCATGGTTGGGTTCCGTTTCAGGATATACATCAATCAGCTTTACCATAAAGTCGGCATCCGAACCGGTGGTACTGATTTTGAGTTTCGCCATGATTTCGCCGCCCAATGTAATGTCTTTATCCAGCACATCCGTCTGAAACACAAGCACATCCGGGCGACTGGCGGCAAATCGTTGATCACCTGACATATAGAGAAAGGGAGTAAAGCCAGACATTTCACTTTCGTCTTTGCTGGATGGAACCGGTTTCATCGGGTCAGAAATGTATTCTGAAAAAGATTCAGCGCCAGACGGTTCGGTGTTGGCCAGTTTCCCACCTTCCTGAAAATAGAAATTTACTTTCTGTGCAGCAGGCGAAGGATATTTGTCAAATTTCCGGTATTCCTTTTTTCCGGTATCGAAAAGCCACGCTTCGGGCAAATCCACTTTACCATCTCCTTTTTCTTTCAGAAAATGGCGGAAAAACTTGGCTTCTATTTCACGCTGATAAAACGTGGCTATGCTATCGCCAAAATAAATATCGCCATGCAGTGTATGCCCCGTTTCGCGCGACCAGCGACCGTGCCCAAACGGTCCCATGGTGAGCACATTGAATGTACCTGGATTATTTTTCTCCAGCGTTTTATAGATTGTCAATGGACCGTATAGATCTTCGGCATCAAACCAACCTCCTACGGTAAGTATGGCATGTTTCACTCCTTGCAAATGGGGAACGATGCTTCGCTTTTGCCAGAAATCGTCGTAGTTGGGATGCTCTACTGTTTCTTGCCAGAAGAAATTGTTCGGATAATACTTGTTCCCGTTTTTCAAAGGGCCCAGCTTCAGATAGTAATCGTACCCATCGCGGCTGCCGGGATCGGCAACCATTTCGCTTTCCCACCAGTGCTCGGTGGTAGGCTTGGGATGCTGGATACCAAACACTGGGTAAGCCATGAAATATTCTTCTGTGAAAGCACCATTGTGATGGAAATCGTCGAAGAAGAAATCAGATACGGGGGCCTGTGGAGCCGATGCTTTCAAGGCCGGATGCTGCGACAAGGCACCCGCAATGGTGTAAAACCCTGGATACGAAATGCCCCATTGCCCTACCCGGCCGTTGTTAAACTTCACATTCTTGATCAGCCAGTCAATGGTATCGTAGGTATCAGAGGCTTCGTCGATGGATTTGTCTTTTTTTGGATCCTTTTTGGGAATATGCGGAGTCATGTTGGTCCATTGGCCTTCACTCATGTAACGCCCTCTCACATCCTGATACACAACGATGTATTTTTCTGTCATCATGGTTTTGGACGGGCTAATCTGTTGGGCATATGCATCAGGGCCGTAAGGAGCTACCGAATAACATGTCCGCTGCATGAGCATGGGATATGTGCGCGTGGCAGACGCATCTTTAGGAACATATACGACGGTAAAGAGCTTGGTACCATCGCGCATGGGTATCTGGTATTCGTATTTCTGGTAATTGTCACGGACAAACGTAGAACCGCCCGTCTGAGCAAAACTATTCATACAAAATAGTATCCCCAGAAAAGTAAAAAGGTAGAGGTGTTTTTTCATGCAGGGTTTGTTGATTGGTGGGCAAAAGATGCTGATTTAACAAAGGCTATTCAACAAAAATAGTATCTTTTTGTAAGCAAAAACCCTTTTGTGTCCAAAGATTTAGGAAAAGCCGTTTATATTTGCGCCTCTATTCTGTTGTTTTTATTACTAACTTATTCAGAAATACGTATATGCGACAAAAGATTGTAGCCGGAAACTGGAAGATGAACAAAACTCGTGAAGAAGCCCTGGCCTTAACTTCGGAGATTGTAAACATAGTGCGTGACGAAGTGCAAGGCGATGCGCAAGCGGTACTGTGTGTGCCCTTTGTGTACCTTGCTTCGGTAGGCAAGCTTCTTGAGAATCAGAAGAACATTGCCTTGGGCGCACAAAATTGCCATCAGAAAGCTTCAGGCGCGTTTACCGGCGAAATCTCTGCCCCCATGCTACAGTCTATTGGAACACAGTATGTTATTCTGGGCCATAGTGAACGCAGACAATATTTTGCCGAAAGCAATGAATTGCTTCGCGACAAGGTGAATGCGGTGCTGGAAAGCAGTATGAAACCTATTTTTTGCTGTGGCGAAACGCTAGAACAACGCGAATCAGGAATACATTTTGATTTGGTGTGTAGCCAGTTAACCGAAAGTTTGTTTCACCTCACGCCGGAACAGTTTGGCAAAGTGGTGATTGCCTACGAACCCATCTGGGCCATTGGAACCGGTAAAACGGCTACTTCAGCACAAGCTCAGGAAATGCACGCCAAGCTCCGCAACCACATTGCCAGCCATTACGGGCAAGCCGTTGCCGATGCTACCAGTATTTTATATGGCGGTAGCGCCAATCCGGGTAACGCACGTGAGCTGTTTTCGCAACCTGACGTAGACGGAGGTCTGATTGGTGGCGCTTCACTGAAATCACGCGACTTTATTGATATCATTAAGTCTTTCTAAAAAATAGTATCTTTGAAAAATAAAAAACCTCTCGTCTGTTCGGCAAGAGGTTTTTTGTTTAACCGTGACGCAAATCTCCTAGTTGCTGGAGATTTTTTCGTTTTTCACATTTTTGAGATTGGAGAGCGTAGACTCTGTAAAGTTTGAAAGTTTGCTTAGAGCATCTTCAAACTCAGTACCAAACTTATCGGATAGATCTTTTGCCGAGTCAGCAATTTTTTTGCGCGTGTCTTTGCCGCTACCAGGAGCCAATAAAAGTCCGGCTACAATTCCAGCCGCAGCACCTATCAAAAATCCTTGAATAACATTTTTGGTGTTTTCGTTCATAGCTACGTTTACATTTGGGTGAAAAAATATTATCAAAAATGAACCATTTGGCATAACAGCCAAGACCAATACGAACTTGTACGAATTTTATGAGTAAAAGTATAAGATTTATGATAAAAAAATATTTCTTTAGATAAAAAATGAATGAGTTGACATAAATTATTGACAGCTTGTTCGCGCATTCTCCCCCTCTGTACACCTTGTCCTAGTATACGCATGTCATACCCAATTTATTGTTCTCTTGCCTACTCCTATTCTACCTATCGTTGATGTTTCGCAGTTTTTACTTGCCAGCAAGGTTCAGTCGTTTCATACCTTGCACTCAGGGCATATTCATGATACATATTTAATTACCTGCGAATCGAACAAGTACATTCTACAGCGCGTCAATCGCCAGGTGTTCAGGCACCCAGAAGCTGTCATGGAAAATATCCGCAAAGTGACGCAGCATCAGCTAGCATATTTTCAAGAACATCAGTTAACGGCTCAGATTCCAGAATTGGTCCTTACGCAGGATGGGAATACCTTTCATAAGGACGAGGCGGGCAATTACTGGCGGGTTTTTACGTACATAGCAGATACTATTTCCATAGAAGAAGTACAGACTACAGCCCAAGCCTATGAAGCGGCACGTATGTTTGGCTTTTTTGTACGCACGCTACAGGATTTGCCTGCTACCGAACTGGCAGAAACTATTCCTGATTTTCATAATGCGGCCTGGCGGCGCAGTAACTTTGACGCGGCTGTAAAGAACGGTTTAGCCGAACGAATCCAGCATGCGGCGGACGAGATAGACTTTTTCCAATCGCAGAGTTACATTGCCAGCAAAATAGTATCTCTGTTAGAGCAAAAAGCCATTCCCTGGCGTATTGTGCACAACGACACTAAGATCAGTAATGTATTGATGCATGCTGTGACCGGCCAAGGCGTATGTGCCATTGACCTCGATACGGTAATGCCGGGCACATTACTCTACGATTTCGGCGATATGATGCGGACATTCCTGAGCCCAGCCGCCGAAGACGAAACCGACCTGAGCAAGGTGCAGGTGCGTATGCCTATATTTGAAGCCTTAACCGTAGGGTATTGGACCGAAGTAGGTCCGTGGATAACGTCCATCGAACGTGAAAACCTGCTATTTGGTGGACATTTGATGACATACATTATGGGCATCCGCTTTCTGACGGATTACCTGCAGGGCGATGTCTATTACAAAACCCACCGCCCTGGTCAAAATTTAGACCGCTGCCGAACACAAATGTGTTTGTTGCAGGAAATGAAAAAGCAGGAAGAAGCTATGCAAAAAATTATCGCTTCTCTGAAAGTATAGAATTGTATCCTCATAAAAGCAAAAACCCCTCTTGTAAGGGGTTTTTGCTTTTAGAAATCAGTAGTGCTGATATTGGTTGGTGAAGTAGGCTTAGTCGCTCCATCACCGATGATCCGGAATTCGGTACGGCGGTTCAGTTCGCGTCCTTCTTTTTCGTCGTCATTGGTAGCCATGGGCTGGGTTTCGCCATATCCTTGCGCCGTCAGGCGGCTGGCGTCTACTCCATGTTTAATCAGATAATTTACTACAGCCACCGCTCTTTTATGCGACAGTTCCTGGTTGTATTCATCAGAACCAATGTTATCGGTATGTCCGGCAATCTCAACCCGATACGAAGGATTTTCTTTCAGCAAACGTGCCAGTTTGTTCAACTCCTTATACGAATTCATTTTGAAATTGGTCCGGTTGAACTCAAAATAGATATTGTGCAGTACCGATACATAACCCACTTTCAGCTTTTCCAATTTCACATCCCGGCGTATAAGCTGTTCGGCTTCACTCATGGCAGGAACGCTTACCTCCAGGTTGGCAAACATGTAGCCATCTTGTTCGACAGAAACTATGTAATCTTGAGGAGCACTATTCGTAAAGGTACACTGATAAATGCCTGTTGCTACTTTCGTAATGCCTACCACGACACCATCGGTTTTGCCCTTGACCACGATGCTTCCTACATTCAATGATTTCTTACCATCTGCCAATATGCGAACCTGTAGTTTAACCGATTGAGTAGCTTTGGTTTCTACAACTTTTGGTTCTTCCGGTGTTTTGATGTCAATGTTCTTGGCTACTATATCAGGATTTTTCTTTACCGGCTTGGTTTTCAGTTGTTCGTAGGTGCGGCGATCTTCAGGCAGCAATACTTTGTAAATATCCTTCTCGCCTAGGCCGTCGTCCTTTACGGAGGCATAGTAGCCGTATTTGCTATCTCCTGATTTTACAAAGTAAATGTCGTTGTCCGGTGTGCTGATCGGATAACCGATATTGACAGGTTCTTTCCATTTTCCAGTTGCACTATCTAACTCCGATACAAAAACATCGTAGCCACCCATTCCTTCGTGAGCATTCGAACTGAAATACAACGTTTTGTTGTCATAGTCGATAAATGGACCGTCTTCATTGTTAGGCGTGTTGATTGGGGCTCCAATGTTTTCAGGTTTTCCCCAACGGCCTTTTTTGTCTTTCTTACAAACCCATATGTCAATGCCTCCAAGCCCACCAGGACGGTCACTGGTAAAATACATGGTATTTCCATCGGCCGAAATTGAAATAGAGTTTTCATTGTGAGGCGAATTAACCTGACCATCTACCGGATGGGGTTCGGTCCAGGTGCTGTCGTCTTTCATTTCGGATACATAGATATCGCCACCGTTTTCATCTTTATACAAGAAGAGGGTTCTTCCGTCAGGTGACAAGCCGATACTTGCATCATGGTATTCGGTGTTGATGGTTGAGCCCATATTTTGGGCAGGCAGCCAGGCACCGTCTTTGAAATAAGAAATGTAAATATCTTCGAAAAACTGTAAGTCTTTGTCCACGTTACCAATACCCGTAGATCCTTCGCGGCGGGAGGTGAACACCATCATGGTTTCATCTTTGTTAACAGCTACGCCGTAGTCCGGATAAATAGAGTTAATGGACTCACCCACATTGGCACTCTGATAGGCATTGGGATCCGCAGTAAACTTCCGGGCATTTTCGCATTCCTGAATCCGCTTTTCAGTTTTAGCCAATGCATTTTTTGCTTCGGTGGTTTTCAGACCTGCAGCTTTTAGTTCTTTTGCATATTTTTGGTAATACTCTACAGCTTCGTCAAACTTAAAACCCAGGTGGTACGATTCGCCGATCAGAAATAGAATATCCTTGCTTACTTTAGAATCCAGCTCATACGCCTTGAGCAGGTACTTGCTGGCTCGACCTTTGTCTACCGTTTCCAGAATACATTTCCCAGCCATAAAGTTAGCCCGAAGGTTGTTCGGATTGGCTTTCAGGGCAAGTTCGTAGGTTTCCAAAGCCAGCATTTTACCGCCGATATTATAAGCGGCATCACCTTCTGCTACCAGGTCTGCATCGGCGGTTTGTGCCTGTAACGCGCTTTCACTCAGCAGCCCTACTGCAAGCCATAAGAAATACGTATAAAACTTTTTCATAAGCATTAACTAGTTTTCTATTCCTTCGCTGGAATCCCCTGCGTTCAGTTCTGTAAGGACAGGGTTTTGTCTAATTTTTAGATACTATTTTTATTTGACGGATTCTCTTAATTGATGGGACCTTTTTTGTCATTTCCCAATGATTTCGAATTCGGTACGTCGATTCAGCTGCCGACCTTCATCGGTATCGTTAGTAGCCATCGGCCGATCCTTGCCATATCCAGCTGAACGCATCCGGCTGGCGTCAATGCCTTTGGCAATCAGGTAATCCACTACTGCTTTAGCCCGCTTAGCCGACAAGCTTTTATTGTATTCCGCACTTCCTTTGTTATCTGTATGGCCCGAAATTTCGATTTTCAGCTTCGGCATCTCCTGCATGATTTCGAGCAGGTTTTCCAGTTCGGCCGTTGATTCTTTGCGCAGGGTTGCTTTGTCAAAGTCAAAGAAAATGTTACGCAACACGATCTTTGAACCCACATCAATCTTTTTCAGCTCAATAACGATATCCAGTTGCTGGAATCCATGCGCCTGCGGAATGTCAAAGTTCTCGGAATGAAACAAATACCCTTCTTTCTGAGCAGAGAAGTTGTAGTTTTTACCTGAGGGCATGAACGTATTGAAAGCACCTGTCGAATCTGTTTTTTGGTCTTCCAGTTGCTCGGCCGTCGAGTTGTCTACCAGCACGATATCGGCAACGAGTGGCTGCTTGGTTTCGGCGTCAATCACCTTGCCCCTTACAATAGTGGCGTTCGACTGGATTTCGGCCGTTTCTTTCTGCTTCATTTCCACCGTTTTAATCACAGGAGCAGTCGTCTTGATCTGCACTGTTTTAATTTCGGTAGCCACATCGATGGTTTTACGGGGCGGCATTGAAATGATGTAAATGTCCTTTTCTCCTTTTCCGCCTTCTTTGGCTGAAGCATAGTAACCGTGTTTGTTGTCGGCAGACAATACAAAGTAGATATCCTGGTCAGCCGTATTAATCGGATAACCCAGATTCTCCGGTGTACTCCAGGTTCCGTCGTCCTTTAATTCGCTCCGGTAAATGTCGTAGTTGCCCATACCCGCATGGCCACGCGAACTGAAATACAACGTATGCCCATCGGCATGAATGAATGGAGCATCTTCGTCGTAGGTAGTGTTAATGGTGGGCCCCAGGTTAACGGCGGTCCCCCATTTGCCATCGGCTGTTTTCTTGCTCATATAAATATCCAATCCGCCGGAACCACCGGGTCTGTTGCTCGAGAAATAAATGATGTTGCCATCGGCAGTCATCGAGATAGACGTCTCATAATCCTTGGTATTTACATTCGATCCCAGACTTTCGGGCTTTGACCAGATGTTGTTTATCGCGTCAAAGTTTGAAAAATACAAGTCGCCCCCGTTTTTGTCTTTGTAAATAAAAAGTTGCTTGCCATCAGGTGACAGCGCCACACAGGCGTCATGCTGGCTGGTGTTGATCTCTTTCAGGTTGCGGGGCGGTGTCCAATTGCCGTTAGCTTTATACGAGATATACATGTCTTCATAAAACTGACCGTCTTCGGGTGACAGCTCTTCTCCGGTAGATCCTTCGCGACGCGATGTAAACACGAGTATTGTTTCATCGGCAGAAATGACTGGTGCAAAATCGGAATCTTTCGAATTGATAACCGGCCCGATGTTGGTGATGATTGCTTTTACAGGCTCTTTCATGTAGCGAATGCCGTTGTTGCATTCATAAATGTGCCGGTTTACATAAGCCGTAACAGAACTGTTCTTCTCGGCCTTTTTCAAAAATTCTTCGTACTGCTGGATGGCTTCCGCAAACTGATGATTGTACTGGTATGCTTCTCCAAGAAACACCAATAGTTGTTCATGGATATCGGGCTTTAAGCGTTGGGCTTTTTTCAGATATGGCAACGATTTCTCTTTGTAGGCTGTTTCCAGATAACAGATGCCTGTGTTAAAGTTGGCTTTGGGATTCTCTGAATCCAGTTTTAAACCTTGCAGGTAAAAATCCAAGGCTTGCCCATACATTTTTTCATAGAAATATCCTTCTGCCTCTTTAAACAGTTTCTTTGCCGACTGTGCCTGCACGGTCAGAGCAATTGCCATGAATAAACCTATCAGTACTACTTTTCTCATAAACTTTTCAAAAAGACTCTAATCGTGAGACTCAACTCATTCAGCACCAAACAAATGTAAATAAATACTACACAAGAGCATTCAGAGCCAAAGTTTGCCACAAGGAAAGCTATGTAAGTTTACGTAGGCAACTCACGCAAATCGGGAGGGATTTTCTATTTTTGGAAAAAAATACAGGCTTGCAGGGTTTTTGAGGGAAAATCGGACATTTACCTCGGCTTTTTACAGAATAGTATGCCCCACACAGGCAAAACCTCCAAGGCTTGATCCTAGCTACTTATTAATCAAAAGCAAACTCATGAAAATACAAACAGCGAATTTTTTACAAAGCAACAGTGACTATACCAAATGCCCGCCTCCCACTAAACCTGAATACGCCTTTATCGGGCGTTCGAACGTAGGCAAATCGTCTCTGATCAATATGCTGACTGGAAAACCCACACTTGCCAAAACGTCGCAAACACCCGGTAAAACTCAGCTAATCAATCACTTTCTCATTAACGAAGAATGGTTTCTGGTCGATTTGCCAGGATATGGTTATGCAAAATCCAGCCAGAAAGAGCGGGAGAAATGGGAGAAGATGATCAAAGATTATCTGAAAAACCGGACTAACCTGAATTGTATTTTCGTGCTGATTGATTCACGGCATACCGTCCAGAAAAACGATCTGGAATTTATGCAGTGGCTGGGCGAAACCGAACTCCCCTTTGTCATTATTTTTACCAAAACCGACAAGCAATCCAAAACCCGTACCCAGGCTTTATTGCAGGAATACGCGTCCAAAATGCTGGATTACTGGGAAGAAATGCCCCTTTCCTTTGCGACCTCAGTGGTATCAAAAGCGGGCAAAGAGGAAATACTGGAATTTATTGACGACTTAAACAAAAACTGGCAACCTGAATCCACGGATTGACGTATATCCCTTGGGAAAAATAGTATCTTTTCTTAAACCAAAACCTCGCACATTCACTCATTAGGAAGATCCTGTCTGGCAATGAACAGGTGGGAAACAACAAGTTTTGAGAGACTTTCGTTAGGTAACTGCTACAAATAAAGTGGAATGCGGCTAGTTCTTGTGCTTGTAATAATTAGTCACATTTTTGCCGCTAAAAAGCAATCACATAAATCCCAAAATCCGTATCTACCAACGCAAATCGAGCCACTTTGCAATTACAATCGTTCGTATCTGTAAGTCTATTGTTTATTTAATTTCTTTTACACCCATGAAACTGAAAGTTTTGTTTGTATTACTAGCTATGTTTAGTACACTTGGCCTGTTTGCGCAGGCACCCGCCACCAAACGTGTGATTCCGGCAGCCGAATATTATGAGGGTGGTCAGGACAAATTGCTGGCCGATATCCAGAAAATGATTCAATACCCGCCTACTGCCCTCAGAAACCGCATTCAAGGCGAATGTCTGATCAATTTTGTATTAGAAGCCGATGGAAAAATTGCCAACCAGAAGTTGGTAAAGGAAATTGGTGGAGGTTGTGGCGCAGAGGCCATGCGGGTAGTGAGCCAGCTCAAGTTTAAAGCACCCGGCTACCGCATGGATGTGGGTCTACCGGTAAAGTTTGCCTTGCCTAAGCCTGGCGGCAATTAAAACAGATGCGCAATCAGTACAGCTAACTCGTCAAAGCCAAAAGTATGCAATGCTTTTGGCTTTCTTTTTGCTACTATTTTTCTTTTTCACATCTTTGTGGCCTCATTTTAGAGATGTTTCATTTTATGGCCTCGGGTAGTAGGGTTTTCAGATCTTCAGGGATACTATTTTTCCGGGTTTGTAAAAGCGAGCACACTGCATTATTTATCGACTATTAAATTAATTATCTGATTATCATGGAATTAAAAGAGATCGTTACAGTTTCGGGAAAAGGTGGTTTGTTCAAAGTTGTAAAGCCCACCCGCACAGGCATGATTCTGGAATCGTTGGATAAGCAAAAAACCCGCTTGATTGTCGGCCCTCAGCATCGCTTATCTTTATTATCCGAAATATCAGTATATACCAATACTTCAGATGGTAGTACACCTCTACAAGATGTATTATACACGCTTCAGGATAGTTATGGCAAAAACACACTGCCGGTAAGTGGCAAATCAGATACTGCCGAACTGGTGGCTTTTATGGAAAAAGCGGTGCCTGACTATGATCGTGAACGAGTTTATGTTTCAGACATTAAGAAATTGGTAAACTGGTTTGGCATCATACAGGAATACGCTCCTGATGTTTTGGAAAAACCGGCTCCTGTAGCAGAAGAGTCCAAAGCGGAAGAAACGGCAACTGAAGAAGCTAAACCTAAAAAAGGCAAGAAACAAGAAGCTACCGAGGCCACTACCGAAGAGCCGAAAAAGACAGCTTCTAAAAAGAAAGAGAAAAAAGAAGCTTAAACAAAAAGAAAACAGCCCTGATAAGTAAACATCAGGGCTGTTTTCTTTAGATCTTATCCGATTAGAAATTGAACGACTTCAGATAGGTAGCCGATAACTTGGCACTAGCCACTGGATCAGGCGAATAGTTGTTTTCCTGCTCAACAAAATAATGTTTGATTCCTGCCTTCGGAGCCATTTTAAAGATATTGGCAAAGTTGATTGAGCCTTTTCCAACTTCGGTGTTTTTGGTCTTATCCGCTTTGCTCATGTCTTTTACGTGTACCTGATGAAAACGACCGGGATACTTGGTAAAATAATCATCCGGATTTTTTCCGGCCGCAACCACCCAATACAAATCCATTTCGAAATTAACGATTTTCGGATTGGTGTCTTTTAGCAAGATATCGTAAAAGTCCGAACTTCCCTGCTTTTTAAATTCGAAGTCGTGATTGTGGTACGTAAACTTCAATCCCTGCTGTACTGCATACTCACCGAGCATATTGATGATGGCCGCTGATTTTTTGTAGTCTTCCGCCGATTTACGATACTCTTCTTTCCACCACGGGCAGGTAATATAGGTCAGACCGCCTTCTTTGGCTGTTGCTACGGCTTTCTTCCAGTTTGGCGCTACAACATCCAAACCTGCTTTCACATCTTTGTCAAACTTTACATCAGGAGAAGCATGCGACCCGATGGTTTTCATACCCAGGTCGGTTACCATTTTCTTGAATTCAGCCGCTTTGGTGCCAAAGAAATTACCGCTATCAATGCCATAGGCTTCCAGTTCCTTGTATCCAGCTTTGGACAACTGGGTCAGCACGTTTTTGGTGTCTTTGGCAATTACATCGCGAAGGGTATACAGTTGAATACCAATATTCTTGATGTTCGCAGCTTGTACATAAGGCATTGCCAATGTTGACAATGCAGCTGCTCCTGATAATTTCAGAAAGTCTCTACGAGTAAATGTCATTGGTTTACTAATTTTTTAGGTGTTAGTCAAAATAATCTGATTAAAATGCTATTTTTTGTTAGCAAAAAAGCTGCCAATCTAAAAATGGAGACAAGCTAAGTACAAGAAATCGGTACGGAGGTTTTAAACGTTGGGAGGATACTATTTTGTATCAACAAGGGCTGCAATCAGAAATGCAGCCCTTGTTGATACAGCTTATATAATTTACACAATGCTTAATTTCAGCATGTTGGTATGGCGGTTTCGGCTTACCGGAATGCTTCCGGTGTTTACAATCACATCGCCTTCTTTCACGTGGCCATCACGCACCAGTATTTCTTTAATATCCTCAAATATCTCGTCGGTACTCTTAGAATTGTCGTAATAATAGGCCCGCACACCCCACACCAAACTTAATGTATTCAGAAGTGTTTCATCGAACGTGAAGACAAATATCTGCGATTTTGGGCGGTGACTCGAAATGCGAAGCGCCGTATAGCCAGACATAGTCAATCCCACCAAGGCTTTGGCATCGGTATCGCGAGCCAGGCGGCAAGCACTTACCACTACATTGTTGCTATAGAAATTCTGGTCGTGTACCTGTTGGGCATACGCGTGGTTTTTGTAATAAATGTTGGCCCGTTCTTCTACTTGGCGAATGGTTTCAGTCATCGAACGGACTGCCTCAACCGGATACATACCCGAAGCCGTTTCAGCACTTAGCATTACCGTGTCGGCACCATCAATAACCGCATTGGCGATGTCACTGGTTTCGGCACGGGTAGGCCGCGGACTGGTGATCATGCTTTCGAGCATCTGAGTGGCTACGATTACGGGCTTGGCGGCTTTGTTGCATTTATCAGCAATCATTTTCTGAATCATCGGAACCTCCTCGGCAGGAACTTCTACCCCCAAGTCACCACGGGCAATCATGACCGCGTCACTGGCAGCAATGATGGCGTCAATATTGGTAATGGCTTCAGGTTTCTCAATTTTAGAAACAACCCTGCATGTCCTGCCTTTGGATTTGATGATTTCTTTCATCTCCAATACCTCTTCGGCCGTCCGCACGAATGATAACGCTATCCAGTCCACGTTGTGCTCCAGGCCAAACAATAAGTCTTCACGGTCTTTTTCGGTCAATGCGGGAATCGAAACGTTTGTATTGGGTAGATTTATTCCTTTTTTCGATTTCAGAATGCCACCATAAACCACTTCAGTCACTACTTCTTTGAACTCACCCTCTTTACGAAGATCTGTTACACGCAATTCCAGTTTGCCATCATCCAACAAAATCCGTTCGCCTAGTTTCACGTCATCGGCCATTTCTACATACGTGGTGCTGATTCGCTCACTGGTTCCAATGATTTTTTCGGTGGTAATAACCAGTTGGCTTCCCGCACGTAGCTCAACACCATTGTTTTCTACTTCACGCGTACGGATTTTAGGTCCTTGCAAATCTTGCAACAAG
This sequence comes from uncultured Sphingobacteriales bacterium, assembly GCA_963520985.1. GTDB lineage: Bacteria > Bacteroidota > Bacteroidia > Cytophagales > 172606-1 > Xanthocytophaga. Next base: position 102,416 of record CAUQTA010000003.1, on the reverse strand, counting down.
GCAATGCTCAATTTGTGTTCCTGATTCAATTCTCTCACAAACTGAATTACTTTCAGATGGTCTTCGTGACTGCCATGCGAAAAATTAAGCCGAAACACATCTACGCCAGCCTGAATCAACTGCAATAATCTTTCTTTGGTATTGGATGCCGGACCAACCGTGGCAATAACTTTGGTCTTATTAAAAGGAATGTTCATGATTGATGATTAATCGTTTTTGGGTTACCGTTTCTGGTTCAAATTATTATTTATATCAAAATGTGTTCGTATGTACTTAGCTAGTTAAAAAGCCCGCTTCCGTAGTTGAATTCGATACTATTTTTCACCCACTGCTATTGTACAGGTAGTTCATCTGAGAAAGCAAAATAATATCTTTTTACCATCAAAAACCTAAGGTGTGTATGTTTATTTGGCAAATTTCGCCAAAATGCCAAAGACTCTATGCTTTGAAAACAGGCTTGCAAAGCTGCTTAGTTTTTTTGAAAAAAGCAGGAAAAAGGCAAAAAATACTTCATGCAAATATGCTCGCTGTTTTCAGAATGGGCAAGCCTTAGGTCAAAAGACATACCAAAACCCTGAGTAGTTTGCCTCAGGAAGAAGCTTTGCAGGGTTGTAAGATTATTTTATGCAGAAAAAATTGTTTGACAATATAGATTGAAATTCATTTCTTTGCAGCAAGTTTTCACTATTAAAATCCAAAAAAATGTCAGAAATAGCAGAAAAAGTAAAAAAAATCATCATCGAGAAGTTGGGTGTTGAAGAGTCTGAAGTTACCACTGACGCCAGTTTTACAAATGATTTAGGCGCTGACTCTCTAGACACTGTCGAACTGATCATGGAATTCGAAAAGGAATTCGGCATCTCCATTCCTGACGACCAAGCCGAAAACATTGCTACTGTTGGCCAAGCTGTATCTTACCTGGAAGCCAACGTAAAATAATTTTTTTACCCCTCTTTTAGATTCCCGATTCGCACCTGCGAATTCCCCAAAATCTATGCAATTAAGACGAGTAGTCGTTACGGGTTTAGGCGCACTTACTCCGATAGGTAACACGGTTTCTGAATATTGGAACGGATTAGCTAACGGAGTAAGTGGAGCTGCTCCTATTACCAAATTTAATGCGGAGAAATTTCGCACTAAATTTGCCTGCGAAGTGAAAAACTTTGATCCTGAGCAGTTTTTAGACCGCAAAGAAGCCCGTCGCATGGACCCATTCACGCAATATGCCATGGTCGTAGCCGAAGAGGCTATCAAAGATTCAGGTATTGATATTGCTGCTATCAATGTTGATAAAGCAGGCGTGATCTGGGGATCAGGGATTGGAGGGCTACGTTCCTTTCAGGATGAAGTCTCGGGGTTTGCCACCGGCGATGGAACTCCTCGGTTTAGTCCCTTCTTCATTACCAAGATGATTGCTGACCTCAGTGCCGGCTACATCTCGATCCGCTACGGTTTTCGTGGGCCGAGCTACGTTACTGTATCTGCCTGCGCATCGGCTACCAACGCCATTGTCGACTCGTTCAATTACATTCGGCTTGGCAAAATGGATATCGCCATCACAGGTGGGTCCGAAGCCGCTGTAACCGAAGCCGGTATTGGCGGTTTTAATGCCATGAAAGCCCTTTCAGAACGCAATGATTCTCCTGAAACGGCGTCTCGCCCGTATGACAAAGACCGCGACGGCTTTGTGTTGGGCGAAGGAGCCGGCTGCTTGATTCTGGAAGAATACGAACATGCCAAAGCTCGGGGTGCTAAAATCTATGCCGAGCTGGTTGGTGGCGGCATGTCTTCAGACGCATACCACATTACCGCTCCACATCCGGAAGGATTGGGTGCACACAATGTCATGCGCAACGCACTTTCCGATGCCAATCTGAAACCGGAGGACATTGATTACATCAATACGCACGGCACCTCTACTCCCATTGGCGATCCGCAGGAAATTCTGGCTATTCAAAAAATGTTTGGCGAACATGCCTACAAAATCAATATCAGCTCTACCAAATCCATGACAGGTCACTTGTTGGGCGCGGCTGGGGCAATTGAGGCAGTAGCTTCTGTGTTATCCATTCAGCATCAGACAGTTCCTCCTACCATCAACCACTTTATGGATGATGAAGCGCTGGACGGCAAACTTAACTTTACGTTTAATAAAGCCCAGCAGCGCAAAATCGACATTGTACTCAGCAATACCTTTGGCTTTGGAGGGCATAACTGTTCCATCATTTTCCAGAAAATCTAATCAGTAGCGTTTTTTGTTGCAATCTTTGCCGTTGCTTCTAACTTTTATTGTATTATTTGTAGCAGGTTTCGTATAAACTTGTTTATATTTGTATATGTATTTGGGAATAAATCCCCTATCTGTCTGATTCTTATCTCTTATTTATCTCATCTAACAGCTTAGATTGTGCCTTCTGCTTTAGGTTTTGTTACGCATTTTTTCAAAATCTCCTCAACTGAAGACAAAAAACTGATAAAGGCTATCAAACAAATTACTGGTAGCCGCCCAAGCAATCTGTACCTATACAAACTGGCACTTCAACATACTTCGGCTGCCAAAGAAATCAAATCAGACGGTTTTCGCGAATCAAACGAACGACTTGAATACCTGGGCGATGCCATTCTGGGAGCCGTGATCGCTGATTTCCTATTCAAAAAATTCCCATTTAAAGAAGAAGGCTTTCTTACTGAGATCCGTTCGCGCATTGTCAATCGCGAATCGCTTAATATCGTAGCCAAAAAAATCGGTTTGAACCGCCTGGTAGTATTTGACGGTCAGCGCCGCACGGCATTGACACACAAGTCGATGTATGGCGATGCGCTGGAAGCGGTGGTTGGAGCCATCTATCTGGACAAAGGTTTCAATTTTTCACGTAAATTCATCATTAAACGGCTTATCAAGCCGCATTTTGATCTGGAAAACATAGTTCAGAACAATCAGAATTTCAAAAGCATCATGATTGAGTGGGCTCAACGGGCCAACAAAAAAGTGCATTTTGAAATTTTGGAGGAGCGTGGAGCCATTCATAACAAAGAGTTCATTGCCCAAGTAATCATTGATGGCGAGCCATTTGCTACCGGAAGCGGCTACAGCAAGAAAAAAGCCGAACAGGCCGCTGCCGAAAAATCGTGTGAGAAGCTGGAATTAAAGTAATCTGACTGATGATTCGTGGAAGTATCAGATTGACCTGATAAATTTCTTTTTATCCAAAAATAGTATCTTCTCAAAGGCAAAAACCTGTCACCGACAAATAGGAATTGCCAGAAGCATCGTAAGAGTCAATCCCACAAATCAGATCAACATCAATTGTTCTAGCTCAATGTCATAGGCGCATTTGAAATGGCCTTGTGGACAGGCTTTATGCCCATGTAAGCCGCAAGGCCGACAAGCAAGTGGCTCCTTTTTTTCTACCACAAACGACTGGTCTGACAACGGACCGTAGCCGAAAGCAGGAACCGTAGAGCAATATACCGCACACACAGGTGCATTCATGCTTGAAGCCAGGTGCATGGGTGCCGAATCGTTTACATAATTCATCACCGCATCGCGCATCAACGCAGCCGATACCAGCAATGACAATTTTCCGGCTACATTTATAACCCGACTGGGCGTAGTGCTTTCACTTATCTGCTGGCAAATGTTGTAATCGGCTGGTGCTCCTAACAGATAAATGATGTATCTATCGGCCAATTGCTGAATGAGTTGCACCCATTTTTCGGCAGGAAACTGCTTGGTAAACCACACCGATGTTGGGGCAATGCATACATAAGGTTTTTGCTTGTAAATGGATACGAGTTCGTAATCTGCAGCGGTTGGGTAAAGGCGAGGCCGGGCAGCAGTTGCATCGGTCAATTCTTGGATCAGCGCATGATTGCGTTCGATTTCATGCTTGCCATCAAACCTGTGTGGCACTGCCTTGGTAAAAAACCGAGACAACGGGTTTTTGTCAAAACCAATGGTGGTTTGGGCTCCTGAAAAAACCGTAAACCACCCGGTAGTAGCATAACGTTGCAGATTGATGACATAATCATATTTCTGTTTTCGTACCTGTTGCCACAACGTCCAAAGATTCTTGTACTTGCCGCCCTGCTTGTTCCATACATACAACGTATGAATGGAAGGATGTCCTTTCAGTACGCTTTCATTGCCTTTGCGCACCATAAAATCGATGCGAGCATCCGGGTAGTGCATCCGCAATTTTTCCACGACCCCAGTCGACAGAATGACATCGCCAATAAATGCAGTTTGAATTATGAGAAACGAAGGCATATTGTCAATTCAGATTAAGACAGTGAGCAGCAAATAACATTACCGGAAAAATAGTATCGTTGAAAAAGCGAAAACCCCCTATCCCATTAAGGGTAGAGGTTTTGACGGTTTCAAAGGTACTATTTTTCAGATAAAACTTTTTGTTGACAGATTGCGTTTTGAAAACACACCTAATCAGACCCGAAAACTCTTATCTTTGCAGCAAGAGTACCGATACATGGAAGAATACGATAGTTATATTTTGTCTAATGGCATTCGGGTGGTTCACAAGCAAGTGACTCACACCAAAATAGCCCACTGCGGTTTTACGTTAGACATTGGCAGCCGCGACGAAAAGCCTCATCAGCAAGGCATTGCCCACTTTTGGGAACACATGGCCTTTAAAGGCACCAAAAAACGCAAGTCTTTTCACATTCTCAATCGATTGGAGGCGGTAGGCGGCGAATTGAACGCCTTTACGACCAAGGAGAAAATTTCATTTCACGCTTCTGTACTGGATAACCACTACGAGAAGGCATTTGAACTGTTGGCCGACATTACGTTTGACTCGGTGTTTCCTGAAAAGCAAATAGAACGCGAACGAAATGTGATCCTGGAAGAAATGGCGATGTATTACGATTCGCCCGAAGATTCGATTCAAGACGAGTTTGATGCCGTTGTCTTTCCCAACCACCCGCTTGGCTTTAACATTCTGGGCACCAACGAAAGTGTACGGTCTTTCCATCGGGAAGATTTCAAAAAATTCATTGCTGAAAACCTGAATACGTCACGGGTTATTTTCTCTTCTGTAGGCAATATTCCGTTTAGCAAAGTCAAGAAACTGGCCGAGAAATACTTAGCTCATATTCCGGTATATACGTCTGAGCGAAAACGCGAGCCGTTTTTGCATTTTACGCCACAGCGCATTACCCGTCACCGCTCCGTTACGCAAGCCCAATGCGCCATTGGCCGCACCAGTTATTCCATTACCGATCCCAACCGGTTGCCTTTTTACATGCTGATCAACATATTGGGTGGGCCCGGCATGAACTCGCGGCTCAATCTGGCATTGCGCGAGAAATACGGGTTTGTGTATTCGGTAGAAGCCAGTTATTCGCCGTTTCTGGAAACGGGTTTGATGGCGATTTACTTCGGTACTGAGCAGAAGCAGTTGCAAAAAAGCTTGTCGCTGATCAATAAGGAGTTGAAGTTGCTGCGCGACAAGAAAATGGGAACTCTGCAATTGCATACGGCCAAGGAACAACTGATGGGACAATTGGCGATGTCGGAAGAAAGCAACCTGAGTTTTATGCTGATGATGGGCAAAAGCCTGCTCGATATTGACCGAATAGATACGCTGCCCGAAATTTTTGCGCAGATTCGCAGTACGTCTGCCGAGCAGCTTCGCGACTTAGCTAACGAAATGCTGGACGAAAGCCAGTGGAGTGAGTTGCTCTACTTGCCTGAAGAAGAATAGGCCGGTTTTGGCATTTGCAAACATACTATTTCATTCAGGTTGCAAGGTATTAGCTTTCAGCATTTGGGCGAATTGCGAAGCAAGAGCCAATAAAAAAGAGTGCGAGGTTCTTTCTTTGGCGAGGTGCGGGTTGGATTTTGCGCGGGGCAGCATTCAAAGAAAGTGTCTTTTCTTTGTTTCTTTCTTTGGACAAGCAAAGAAAGAAAGGCAGCCACAAAGGGAGAAATCAATACGGTTGGAATTAACATCGCCAAATGCGCAACGTGAATTATTTAGAAAAACTCTGGATCAGCTTATAACGTTGAGCCTTATTCTATTTTTCTAGTGTATAACAATGGATTTTTTACCTAAACCGCTGGCCGACTACGTAGAGGCACATACCTCGCCCGAATCTACGTTGCTGCAACACGTTAACCGCGAAACGCATACGCAAGTGCTTATGCCGCGTATGCTGTCGGGGCATTTGCAAGGGCGTGTGCTCGCCATGTTAATGCAACTATTGCGTCCACGTCGCATTCTGGAAATTGGCACATACACCGGTTATTCGGCTCTTTGCCTGGCCGAAGGCTTAGCGGATGACGGACTGCTTTACACGCTGGATATCAACGAAGAACTGGAAGACCGTGTGCGGGGCTATTTTGCAAAAGCAGGCTTGGATAACAAGATTCGGTATCAGATAGGCAATGCGTTAGAAATCATCCCTACACTGACTGAAACCTGGGATTTGGTGTTTATCGACGCGGATAAAATCAATTACGCTAAGTATTACCAATTGGTAATGCCCCAAGTGCGGCAAGGTGGATTTATCATTGCCGACAACGTGTTGTGGAGTGGAAAAGTAGCCGATGACACCGCCAAACGCGACAAAGATTTGCAGGCAATGCTCGATTTTAACGCCATGATTCAGAATGATCCGCACGTCGAAAATGTGCTTTTTCCCATACGCGACGGACTCATGGTAGTGCGTAAACTGTAGTGGTGGGTTTTGTCTTTTTGTGAGATATTAGTTTGTTTTTCGAATTTGCAGAAATAGATAAGTCCTCGATTTTGGTACTTTTTTATCAGAATGGCCCTATCTTTGTCGTTAACAAAGCAAAACCAGCTACAAATAGTATCTTTTGCGAATGAAAAACCCCTGCCAACTTCCACCGAAGTCCGAATTACGAGCCATGAACCTACATTCCAAAACGTATTTTGCACTTCTTTGTTTCCTCGTCTTTTTTTCCACTTTTAATCATAGCAAGGCCGCCGATATTCCTGAGCATCTCGATTTTGCGGGTATGCGCCTGCACATCAAAGACAATGTACGTTCCAAAATCAGCGATGATGTGGACCGCCTCAGCAAGCCGAGCAAATACGCCGATGCCAAAATTGACCGCATCCGCATGTATTTCCCGTTGATCGAACGGGTGTTAGCCGAAGAAGGTGTTCCCAATGAATTCAAATACCTCGCCATTCAGGAAAGTGATTTGATTGCCGATGCGGTTTCTACTTCCAATGCAGTCGGTTTCTGGCAGTTTAAAAAAGAAACGGCACTGGAAATGGGCCTGATGGTGAATGGCGATGTGGATGAACGCAAACACGTAGTATCATCAACCCGTGCGGCGGCCCGTTATCTGAAACGCCACAATTTCTTCTTCGATAACTGGATTTATTCGCTGATGGCCTATAATACGGGCTTGGGTGGTGCCAGAGCATTGATTGGGGAAGGTGACAAAGGGGCCAACCGCATGGAAATCAACAAAGACACGCATTGGTATGTACTCAAATTTCTGGCCCATCGCATTGCCTTTGACCGGGCTACAAGTTCGGGAGCGGCTACACTGGCTTTGCTCGAATACCCGTGTACTGCTGGACAAAAATTCTCGGACATTGCCAGCAGCTTAAACATTTCGGAAGAAAACCTGGCCCAGTATAACAAGTGGCTGAGTAGTCGCCGCATTCCGGAAGACAAGCCCTATATCGTTTTGGCGCCAGTAGCCGGAGGACAAGCGGAGGTGATTGCGGCGAAAGTCAATGTTCCGGCCAAGGCACCGATTCAGTTCAATTACGAATACAATTACGATGTGGAAGCGGATGCCAAGCAAAGCAGCAAGTATCCGCTATTGAAGAAGAAAGAAACCATTTTCTATCAAATCAACGGGCGGCCCGGCATTCAGGCACGTACCAATGACAACGTGACCACGCTGGCAGAAAAAGGAAGAATTTCGGTAGAGAAGTTTTTGCGCTACAACGACTTAGCCGCTACAGACGCCATTATTCCTAATCAGGTTTATTACCTTAAAAAGAAGAAGAATAAAGGCAAATTGCACTTTCACACGTTTGTGGAAGGTGAAACACTTTGGCAAGTTTCGCAGAAATATGGCTTGCGTTTGCAGAAGCTAAAAGATAAAAACCGAATTGCCGATGGGGAAAAAATTGAACACGGACGTGTGTTATGGTTGCGTTTCCAACGCCCTTCGGACAAACCCGTTGAAATTCGCAATGTGCCTCGGCCTGGAGAAAAACCATCGCAGAAACCCGTGGTAAAAGCACCTGTGAAACCAGTGGATGATGTGGTAAAGCAACCATCTACCACATTGGATTCCCAAAAACCGGTGACGGAGCCCAAAATTGTGCCTGTCCCGCAGACGAACCCGCCGGTTACTATAGCTGCAACAGTAGATACAACGCCAGCTCCAAAACCAATCAGTATCCCACCTGTAGTTGTAGAAACGCCTAAAACAGAAGAACTTACCATGTTGAAGGCTCATCAGGTGCAGGCAGGCGAAACCCTATATTCCATTGCCCGGCAGTATAATGTAACCGTGGCACAGTTACGCCAATGGAACAATCTGAGCGAAACGGCCGGAATTTCCATCGGGCAAAAGCTAGTTGTAGGCGAAGAAAACACCACTGTAAATAGTATTCCTGCAACACCCAAAACCCCTGTCTCAACGGCTCCGGCAACAGCGGCACCAACAGAGCATGCCGTGCAGATTGGCGAAACACTGTATTCCATCAGTCGCAAGTATGGCGTTACAGTGGCAGAGTTGCGGTTATGGAACAATTTATCTGAACGGGATGCGGTAAAAGTAGGACAGCGATTAATCGTTAAGTCCGCTTCACAGTCAGCCATCGATTCGACCAAAGTTACCCCTGTATCTCCAACAACTTCGCGTGTTATTGAATACGAAGTGCAACCCGGCGATACGCTGTACAAAATTGCGAAGGGTCACGGAGTAACGGTAGAGCAGTTGCAGGAATGGAACGGAAAAACCACTCCGGCTGTCTCGATTGGCGAAAAAATAAAGATTAAAAAGTAATCCTGCATCTACAAGAAAGTTTGCCTAGCAAAAGAATCTGTAAAAATAGTATCTTGGCAAAAGCTAAAACCTGCCTGTGCGAATTGCTTTGAAAGAAGTACAGCACAGGCGTCTCCTTACCCATGAAACTACTGCGTAATCTGATCCGACTATTTGTTGGGGTCCTGTTCATTTTTTCCGGTCTGATCAAACTCAACGACCCGGTTGGTACCAAAATCAAGCTGGAAGAATATTTCGAGGTTTTTGCCGAAGATTTTTCCTGGGCAGCGGGTTTCTTCCATACGCTTATTCCGGCGGCTTTGGTGCTGGCCGTGATTTTGTGCGTACTGGAAGTAGTACTGGGGGTTGCGCTGTTGCTTCGGTACCGCCTCAAAACTACCTTATGGGTGCTGCTGGGCATCATTGTATTTTTCACGTTTCTTACCTTTTACTCAGCCTATTACAACAAAGTAACCGATTGCGGGTGCTTCGGCGACGCCATCAAGCTTTCGCCCTGGCAGTCGTTTAGCAAGGACGTCTTGTTGCTCGTTTTGATTCTGATTCTACTGCTTCAGCGCAACAAATTGAGCAGTAACGAGTCGCGCCAGACAGGCAGATACGTATTGGTCACCACCGTTCTGTGTACATTCATCGGTATTTACGCCATTTTGTACCTGCCCCCTATCGATTTTCTGCCGTACAAAGTGGGCGATAGCATTGCCAATAACATGAAATTGCCTCCGGGTGCCCAAAGCGATGTGTTTGAAGTTACTTACACATTGAAAAACACCAAATCGGGCCAAAGCAAAACGCTTTCTGACAAAGAATACATTTCGACAGAAATCTGGAAAGACACTACCTGGCAAATTACCCAAACATCTGAGCCCACATTAATCGTAAAAGGGGTGCGACCCAAGATAACCGACTTTTCGGTAACTGACCCCGATGGACAAGATGTGACACCACAGATTTTTACGGGCAACAAACTGGTCATTGTGATTCGGGATGTAAAAGCTGCCAGTGATGGCGAATTGCAAAAAATCAGCGAATTGATTCATGGCCTGAAAGGAAAATCCATAGAACCGATGATTTTGACGGCTACCGACGGCAATGTACTCGAAGAATACCGACACGAATACCAGCTGGCCGCGCCTTATTTCTTTACCGACAATACGGTGCTTAAAACCATGGTTCGTACCGATCCGGGTGTTCTGTACCTTAAAAATGGCACAGTGGCGGGCAAGTGGGGCCGCTATTCCATTCCTGAAGCAATTGATTTAGAGTAACTTCTCACAACTGGATAAGAGCACTTCCTACTTTTGATCATCTGGCATGATCAAAAGTAGGAAGTGCTCTTATTTTAACGTCTTTTGTAAAAGCGGCAGGTTTTGCCTTGCTAATCGATACTATTTTGTTGAGCCATTTGGTTTACCTATTTGCTCTCTGCTTTTCCTCTTTTGGTCTACACATTTTTGGCTACGGTCTATTCTTAGGCTATTGGGCTAGTCTCCTAACGCGCGTTTCCGTTATTTAGAGTAGGAATTGCTCTTTTAGCAAGGCAATTTTTAAACTCAATTAAACGATACAAACATGAAATTCTCATTGAAGAAACAACTCCTGCTAGCAGCCCTGTGTGTGCTGGCTACCACAATCAGCTTCGGTCAATCATCGGGTGGCAGTAACAAGTCTGACAAGAAAGGTCACCCGCAAGGACAAGAAAACCGAATGGACAAAGAAAGCGACTGGATGAAACAAAACCTGAAACTGACCGATGATCAATATGCCAAAGTAACGGCACTGAACAAGGAATATGCAGGAAAAATGCGGCCTGAATCGCCAAAAGAGAAGCCATCCGAAAAACCAAGTGGCAAACCAGAAGATAGACAGATGAAGAAACCATCCGCTGAAGACCAAAAGAAAATGGAACAATGGCAAGCCGAAAAAGAATTGAAGTTGAAATCCATTCTCACGCCACAACAGTGGAAAGACTACCAAACAAAGAAGAAAGACATGCCCAAAGGATCTGAACACAAACATCCCGAAGGCAAACCGAAAGAATAATCTTACTGCTCCAATCCCCTACAGGATTTCTCTTGTAGGGGATTTTTATTTTCCTCTAAATGCAAAATAGTATCTCCACGAAAGGCAAAACCCCACCCCTTAGAGGTGAGCGAATCTAGCAAAATCCACAATTCTGTTGTATCTTTACACTAAGGTCATCGCTAGCAAATTAGCATTTTCTCAGCCTTAATTTAAGGTCAAATACATTAGATATAGATTACATTGGCTAAAGCACGCACTATTTATTATTGCCAGAATTGCGGACATCAATCGCCCAAATGGCTAGGCAAATGTCCCTCTTGCGGCGAATGGAATACCTTCGTAGAAGAAATCGTTCAGAAAGAAGAAAAGTCAGACAAAGGGTCGTGGCGCCCCAGCGGCAACACCAAAATGCTATCCCGGCCAAGGGCTCTCACCGAAATTAATTATACAGAAGAACACCGCATCCCTACCCGCGACAAAGAACTGAACCGCGTGCTGGGTGGAGGCATTGTGCCCGGCTCACTGGTGCTGATTGGTGGCGAACCGGGTATTGGCAAGTCTACCTTGATGCTTCAGATTGCGGTTAGTCTTTCCATGCGGGTGTTGTATGTGTCAGGTGAAGAGAGCGAACAGCAGATAAAGATGCGAGCTGAACGACTGGGTACCATTGGCGACAATTGTTTTATCCTCACCGAAACCAATACGCAGAATATATTCAAACAAGTATCCGAACTGGAACCCGATGTATTGATTGTGGATTCGATTCAAACCCTGCAATCTACTTACATCGAATCGGGGGCGGGCAGTGTGAGTCAGGTACGAGAATGCGCGACGGAATTCATGAAATACGCCAAAGAAAGCGGCACTCCGGTATTCATGATTGGTCACATTACCAAAGAAGGCACACTGGCTGGCCCCAAGGTGCTGGAACACATGGTGGATACGGTACTACAATTTGAAGGCGACCGGCACCTTGCCTATCGCATCTTGCGTACTACCAAAAACCGGTTTGGCAGCACCTCGGAGTTAGGCATTTATGAGATGATCGGCAACGGCTTGCGGGAGGTTTCCAATCCGTCGGAGATACTCATTTCCCAGCGCGACGAAGAGCTCAGCGGCATTACCATAGGAGCCATGCTGGAAGGCAACCGTCCGTTGCTCATTGAAATTCAGTCGCTGGTGAGCCCGGCCACGTATGGCACTCCGCAGCGCAGCAGTACCGGTTTCGATACCAAACGCTTGCAAATGTTGCTGGCCGTTTTGGAAAAACGCGGCGGATTCAAACTAGGAACGCAAGACGTGTTTCTGAACATTGCCGGTGGGCTGAAGGTAGAAGATCCGGCTATCGACTTGGCAGTATGTGCGTCCATTGTGTCATCTTACGAAGACATTACTATCTCGCCCAAAATATGCTTTGCCGCCGAAGTGGGCCTGGGTGGCGAAGTACGCGCCGTAAACCGCATTGAGAACCGCATTGCCGAGGCAGCCAAACTGGGTTTCAAGGAAATTTACATTTCCAAGTACAATGTCAAAGGCTTGAATGTTGAAAATTTTGACATTCATGTGCATGCCGTTTCGCGTCTGGACGAATTATTTGTCAGGCTGTTTAAGTAATTGTGATTAAATTATCAGACAGTGAGGTTTCTCACTGTCCAGCCATACTATTTTAATTGGTATTGCATCGTTAATGTAGATACATTATATAATATTAAATTCCAGAAGGGTTGACCAGAAAAATTACTTTTGCTATCATCTACACTTCAATAGCATTTGTGGCTTTAGTAGTTATTTGGGGAGTGGTGCGTTGGACGGGCGTTATTCAAACCTATCACGCTTCCACTAGCGTCAATGAGCCAACAATTTCTACCGGTTCTATGATCATGGGTTCAAATCTGAAAGACCCGAAGCGTGGTGATTTTATATTTTATCGGCCCGATAGTGTGAGTAATGAAATATATATTCACAGAATTTGCGCTATTGGCGGCGATACTTTATTGATTAAGGATGGTGTTGTTTATATCAATGGGAAAAACTTTGATATAAATTTGAATTTGAAACGTGTATACAGCATCCCTACAGGAATTGCTTTATCACTAAAAAACAAAAAAATCATCAATGATGATCTGTCCTACCGGCTAGGCGACTCTACAATCGTGTTGATTGAGGAAAAAATAGTCGTTGCTCAGCATCTTCCCGCAAAACGGAGAATTACACCTTTCACAGAGCCTGATGAGCTAATTGAAAAAAAGCATGGGCAACCCTGGAATAAGGATAATTTTGGCCCGCTAGTTATACCTCAATCGCATTTTTTTGTTTTAGGCGACAATCGTGATAATTCTATGGACTCCAGATATATCGGCCTTATCTCCTTAAATCAATGGATTGGCACCCGATGGGAGTAGAGTTTTTTCTTCCCAAAACATACTATTTTCTAAAGTTACCAATGGTTTATCAACTGTTAGTTCTAGCTGTTTTTTGTCTTGGAATTGCCTGCGGCTCAAAAGTTGACAAGCAGACTACCGTTGTTTTACAACCACTGGGAAAGTACAACGCCCCACTCACCCAAAAGCTTCAGAAAACCATTCAAAAGTATTATGGCGTAAATGCCATCATCGCCAAGGCAAAACCCATTCCCAAATCACACTTCGTCAACATCAAATCGCCTCGTTATCGCGCTGATTCCATTATTCACTACCTGAAAGAGACCAAACCCGCTACGACGGATTATGTATTGGGTTTTATGGATTTTGATATTTCCACTACGAAAACTGATGATTGGGGCAGGATCTTGGAGCCTAAGGAACGCTACACCGACTGGGGCATAATGGGCCTGGCATATCTGAAAGGCCCAGCGGGTGTCGTCTCCACGTTTCGTCTTAGAGGTAATGGGGCGCGCTTTGAGGAAAGAGCCCAGAAAGTGACATTACACGAGTTGGGCCATATGTTTGGCTTGCCCCATTGCTTCAATAAGAAATGCTTCATGACCGATGCCGTTGAGTCAATAAAAACCATTGACAACGCCCAGATGGATTTGTGTGATGCCTGCAAAGAAAAGATAGGATTGCATTAGCCGGTTTTTACTTTGGAAAAGATACTATTTTGAAAAAGTTGTGAAAGTGAGTGCATTCGCTTTTGCAACCCTGTATATTTGCTTATCACTACCAGCCTATATACTATGGAAGAATTTTTTACGCATCTTTTCGGTATTTCTTCGCATTCCTACCATTGGTTTGTTCTTCCCTTTGTTATTTTCTCGTCCCGCGTTTGTGATGTGTCGTTGTCTACCATGCGGCAGATATTTGTGGTGAGCGGTAAACGCAAGCTGGCTCCGGTATTGGGCATTTTCGAGTCGTTGCTGTGGCTGCTTGCCATCAGTACCATCATGAAAAACCTCGATAATTTTGCCTGCTATGTGGGATACGCCTCCGGCTTTGCCACAGGCATTTTTGTAGGAATGACCATCGAAGAACGGCTGGCTTTGGGCAAAGTGGTGGTGCAGGTAATTACCCGACGCGAAGTGCCCGAACTGATTGCCAAGCTTCGTGAATCTAAGTTTGGATTTACGTTTGTAGAAGGCGAAGGCAAACGCGAAAATGTAAAGCTGATTTTCTCGGTTATCAATCGGCACGACCTGCCAGAGCTTCTGAACATTATCTGCACCTACAATCCCAATGCGTTTTATACCGTCGAAACGGTACGCCATGCCAGCCAGCTTACCGAGTATGTGCCCAATCTGGTGGGCGGTGGCGGGTTGTTTTCCATCTTCGGCAACTCAAAACGAAAATAGTATCCCTATAAAAGTCAAAACCATGCAACGTTTTTACACGAATGTGTGTCCTGACAATAGTTATCCGCTCAACCCATGAAAACCATCAAAATTCTATTCTTAGCCTTTTGTGCTTCCATTTTTCCTATCTTGGTAGCCGGTTGCTGTCGTGACTCTTGTTGTGGCGAAGACCTAACCTCTTATCCCTATTACAAAGTTACTGGCTGGGATTCCAAGATAGTGCGGCTTGATTCTACTACCACCAACGGTTACACCAATACATCTGAGATTGAAATATTCCCGATAGATAGCTTATTTTACTACAAAGCAGGAATTACCCTTTCCTCTCACGTTAGTTATTACTCTACCATTCTAGCAGGTTTTGGTTCTTTAATGGCCTGCGATCCTGTGCCTAGTGGCTATAATGGAGCAAAAGAGAGGATAACGTCCCTCACGATTGTAAGCAATGCCAGTTTTGACAATTCCCATCCGGCAGGAAGCAACCTAGCTGATATTCTGAAAATAAGAATCAAGAATTACATACGTGCAGAACTGAATGAGAGACAAGAACTGAATGCGTATCTATCTTCAAGTCCGCAACCTGCTCAGTTTTACACGTTATTATTCACTAAAGCGCCTGAGTTAGGCAAAAAGCACACTTTTACCATTACTTACAAGCAGTCTGATGGTCAAGAGTTTATCAATACTACTAATGAGTTAATCTTTAAGCGGTAAATATTATGACAGTTCGGCTTGTTCTTTTAGGAGCTCTATTTTCACTGGGGCCTGTTTTGCTTAGCAATTGTTGTCGCGATAGGAGTGATGAACCCGTTCATCCTTTTTATAGAATAACAGACTGGGCAACAGACCTAATCCGTATTGATTCTGTCTCGCCTAATGGATACATTAAAATAGAGGAGACCAAGATAGACAGTACGCTTTCTCTACCCTATTACAGGGTAGGAATTCGACTAACGGCTGAAGTTGACTTTTATTCTTATTGCACTCCAAACTATGGCAGTTTAATGGCTTTATCCTGCTCTAGTCCTACACCCAGTGGCTATGAGGGTTCCAAGGATACAATTACCACCTTTGAAGTGACCAGCGATCAGGACGTTGACAGTCAACATCCGGCTGGAAGTATTTTGAATAATATGCTTACTGTCTATATACGAACCTATTACGAAACCCTTGATGGAATATCCGGACAAAGCTTAGTTACTTATCTCAACGATAGCCCTTCTCCAGCCAGATCATACACATTCGTTTTTGCCAAAGCTCCCGATGCAAGCAAAGAACATGTCTTCACTATCCGCTATAAACAATCTGACAAGCTGGAAGTCATTAAAAAAACGCCACCAATCCGATTTCTATAAGTTGGACATCTGAGAAATAGTATCTTCACAAAAAGCAAAACCCATGCAACGTTTTTACACGAATGCGGGTCTTGTGAGTATACCATTTCCTACTTATGAAAACTGTTCAGATCTTAGTTTTAGCCATTTCTATTTCTGTTGCACCCGTACTGGTAGCCGGATGTTGCAATTCAGCTTCTTGCTGTGGAGAAGATTTAGAGTCCAAGCCTTATTACAAGATTACCGGCTGGGAACCACAAATAGTGCGGCTCGATTCGACCATCTATAATGGGTATACCAGCGTATCGGAACTTCAAATATTTTCCACCGATAGTCTGTTTTATTACAAAGCCGGAATTAAATTGTCGGGAATGGCCAGTTATTATACCAAAGTGACCGGATCTGGATCTCTCATGGCGTGTTCTCCGATTCCTCCAGGTTACAAGGGATCAAAAGAGACGATCACAGCATTCAAAGTTGTGAGTTCGGCCGATTATGATACTTCCCATCCGGCAGGAAGCAACCTAGCTGATATTCTGAAAATACGCATCAAGGATTACCTAAGTTCTGATATAGATGCTGTTCAAGGCTTAGATGCTTACCTGGCTACTAACCCACAGCCGGTCCAGTTCTACACGCTTCT
This sequence comes from uncultured Sphingobacteriales bacterium, assembly GCA_963520985.1. Classification (GTDB taxonomy): domain Bacteria; phylum Bacteroidota; class Bacteroidia; order Cytophagales; family 172606-1; genus Xanthocytophaga. Next base: position 85,599 of record CAUQTA010000003.1, on the reverse strand, counting down.
ATTTACCAAGGCTCCTGAAACCAACAAAAAGCACACCTTCACCATTACCTACAAGCAATCGGACGGAACGGAGTTTACCATTAACACGAATGAACTGATCTTTAGACAGTAAGGTACCGGTTGAACATGGCTAATTGACTCGGTTGGTAGGCTAAACAGACAGCTATTTGGGCAAAACCCTACTGATAACCAAAATAAAATAGTATCTTTCAAACCGTAAAAACCCTTATGTTCTACTTTCGCAGGTCAAGCAGCCTATTTCTATCATGGCAAGTGAAATTTCCTATCCTAAACTATCGGTAACCAACTGGTGGGCATTGCGCAAAAAATTTCAGAGCAATCCGAATATTAAAATTACACCCGGATTCCTGGCCATGCATTTTGAAATGGGAGAGGATTCGGCCCGCACCAACGTCATTCCACCCCTGCGGGCTATTGGTTTCATTGACGATGACGGCAAGCCCACCGATCTCGCTTACGACTGGCGTGATGACGAACGATATGCGGAAGTATGTGATACCATTCGGCAAGCCGTGTACCCGCAAGAGCTGAACGACGCCGTAATTGACCCAGCAGACCGCACAAAAGTGGAAAACTGGTTTAAAAACAAGGCGCGCGTTGGCGAGGCTTCAGCCCGGAAAATGGCGGCCTTCTACCTGATGCTCTGCGAAGCGACCATTCCCGGCGAATCCCGGAATGGAAAAATCCAAACCGATACTTCTACCAAGCACAAAGAAAGCAAGACACGTCCTCTTAATAAAATAGACCAACCCACACTATTTGCGGAAGAAAAACAACCTTCCATAACGGATTTTTCAGTTTCTAAAAATGCAACCACCCAGCAGCCAGAAGCCATTTCCTTGCCGGTTGCGAATCCAACGTTTCCTCCTTCCATCCAGATAAGCCTGCAAATTCAACTCTCCCCCGACTTTACTCCCGAACAGATTGATCAGGTTTTTGCCAGCCTGATCAGGAATCTGAAGGCTATGCAAGGTTAATTTTGCCTTTTTCAAGTTTTATTTCTATCAGGCCACAAAGTTTGATGAAATAAAAACCGATCTCTCGCATTTAATTCTTACATCTGATTATTGCAGATCTCGCGCCAACAAATTGAAGACAAACCATTGAAAATCAACGCTTTAACCATAGTTAAGCATTTCGCAGGTATGCTATTCCTTTGCTCTTGCCTGTCAAATTTAGTATAAAAAGTGTTATTTTTCTCAAAATTCTTACATCCAAATTACATGTATTCTCATCTGGTCAAAAAAAATTTCAGACTCTGTATCCATATAAAAATTTAGTATTATTCGAATGTTATCTAAATTTCACTGAAATGTGAAAAACTTAGCAAAATCCTATTTTTATCTGAAAATAAGTCAAGAATCAAAGTACAAAATTTGACTTTCTTTCTAAAAACATTGTACTCTACCAAGGCTCCAGAATCACTAAATACGTCATATTTCGCTATAAAAAGACTTTACGCCCTACTCGCCCATTCAGATAAAATAGTATTTTTCCAATTTGATCATATTACTTTTCCTCACCACCTGTTCAACTTTTGTGCTTTTCATTACCACCCCCCTTTTGAGCCTGAATTATATTTTTTTTAGGAAATCGCCCTATTACCTTTGTATCGTTCAAAAACAGAAAGTCAAACCAATATCATATAAAATAAAAAACTTAAAAACCATTAAATCATCAAAACTATGAAAAAGTCAATCATCTTAGCCGTGTTAGCAGTAGCTGTTAATGCGTCAGTGTTCGCTTCTGATAATTTGGATAATGCGAAAGGAGCTGCGAAAGTAGAGGTAACGTCGTCAAGCCGTGCCAATGTTTACAATCTGGTGTATAACAACGCTAAGTCAGGCATCGTAACGGTTACCATTAAAGACAAAAACGATAACGTAGTATTTAAAGACGAAATCCTGAACACAAAAGGCTTTATCCGTCCTTATAATTTCTCAGGAATGCCGGAAGGCAGCTACTCAGTAACTGTAACAGACGCCAGTGGCAAAACAGAATTGTCTGTAGCTTACAATACTACCGTTATTAACGCGGTACGTAAAGCCGAAATCAAACCGTTGGAAAACAACAAATACCAATTGCGTCTGATCGGTAATACTGCCGACGCCGTAGAGGTAACCGTATACGACCAGTTTGGCAGTGCTGTTCATTCAGAAGTGTTGACTCAGAAAGGTAGCTTTATCCGCACCTATGATTTGAGCAAACTGAAAGTTTCCAATCTTACTTTTGAAGTTAAAGCAGCCGGACAAGTAGTAAACCGTGTGCAACTATAATATTTAAAAATACAGGTGTTAAAAAGTGATTTTTTATCAAAAAGCCCAGGCTACTAAGTCTGGGTTTTTTCTTTTTGCGGGATACTATTTTTTCAAGCACCTTGCTTTCTACCATTCCTACAATCACTGATAATCTTACATCTGGCGGGCAAATCTTACAACCCTTAACTTGCTCATAATCGTACAATTATATTTATTAACCGAACAAAATAGTATCTTTGAAAAGGTCAAAACCCTGTATCATACAAAACCGTTTGTTTCGATTTTATACCTTATGAAAAAACCCACCGGCAAGTTTGTTCGCATTCTTTCTATTGATGGCGGCGGAATCCGTAGCATTATTCCCGGTCAGATCCTGACCATTCTGGAAGAGAAACTCAAAACGAAAACCGGCCGTTCCGAAACACGGTTAATCGATTATTTTGATTTAATAGCAGGCAGTGGCAGCGGTGGCATCATGGCATGTGCCTACCTGAGCCCCATCAAACCACAAAACCAGACCGCCCGTTTCTCGGCCCAACAAGTGGCAGATATTTTTCTGCGGTACGGCAAAAAGATATTTGAAGAAACCTTTGACCATAAGTTACTTTCGGTAGGTGGTCTGATTGATGAAAAATATTCGTCGTACGGGCTTGAAAAACTACTCAAAGAATATTTTGATGATTTGCAGCTGAGCCATTTGCTAAAGCCCTGTCTGATACCGACATACGACATTACCCGGCGCGAGCCTCACTTCTTTACACAGCATACGGCACTGAAACCGTCGGAAGATTTCTGGGTACGCGACATTGCCCGTGCCACAGCAGCCGTTCCTACTTTTTTTGAATGCAAAAGGGTTCAGTCGCTTTCCGGCGTAAGTTACCCGTTGATTGATGGCGGCATTTTTGCATCAAACCCGACGCTTTGCGCGTATGCAGAAGCCCGCAAGGTATTCAATCATCCCAGCAACCCGAACAAGGGCGTTTCTGCCAATGGAATGGTCATTTTTTCGTTAGGAACGGGGAAATCTAAACTTCACTACGAGTTTGATGATGCCAAAAACTGGGGGCTCGCCTCCTGGTCTCGTCCGTTGATCGATATTGCTTCCTCGGCCTCTGCCGATGTAGTAGACTACCAGCTACAGGAGATATTTAGTGCTGTTGATGTAGCCGGTCAGTATGTGCGTATCAACCCCAAGCTGGGCATTGACATCAAACCCGAAACCGACGATGCCTCGGTAGGTAACATCCAGGCGTTGAAAGAATTAGGGCAGTACATTGCCGAAGAAATGGATGCCAAACTCAATGCGCTGGTTGATCTACTGGTAGCCTAACAAAAAAGCGATTAAGAATACGCATTCTTAATCGCTTTTTTATTATATAAGTTTCAGCTGTACGTTGGTAGGACATCGTATTCCAAGCGATTATCTACCAGCGAATTATACGCAAATTCCTGTTTGACACAAACCAAATACAAGACACTTAACTGACTTTAGTTACGTTTTTCCACAAAGGCAATCAAATCCTGAATCTTGCGGATAACTATCACATTTTCAGGAGCATAGATATCCCGTGAAATAATCTGGTAACCCGAAATCAGTATGGTTACTTCCGGAAATGCCTCAGCAAGTTTATTTATGTAGGCTTGTACCTCATCGGCACCAGGCACAGAAGTAATAATCGTAAATAGATACTGCGGCCTGTGTATAGCATACACACTCTCAATATCCCGGAAGGGTAAGCACTGCCCTAGGTAAATAACACGTTGTTTTCGGGTGCGCAACAGATAGTTGGCAAAAAGAAGACTTATCTCATGCAGCTCACCGTCCGGCAAAAAAAGCATGTATTTGGTTGCCGCCTGATAGTTGGCCAGCTGCCCGTCAGTGGCTACGATGAGTTTTTGCCGAATCAGGTGCGAAATAAAATGTTCGTGAGCCGGATTGATAGCCCCCGTCTGCCACAAAACGCCAATCTTTGTCAGAAACGGAAATATAACCTGCATCATGGTTTGCTCAAAACCCATCTGAAAGGTGCATTTGGTAAGGATTTTTTCAAATCGCTCCTCTTCCAGATCCAGCATTGCCACGGTCAGGTTCTGAATCTGATCGGCGTGCCGCATGCCTGTATCACTGAGTTCGAGCACCTGTTTGTGCATCCAGTCAGGCGTCATGGCGGCTATTTTCGAAATTTTATAGCCATGTTCCTGTAACACAGAAATATTGAGTACAAGCTTCAGGTCCTGCTCATCGTAATATCGGATGTTTGTATCGGTACGCTTAGGAGTAATGATGTTGTAGCGCTGCTCCCAGATGCGCAGTGTATGTGCCTTTATTCCAGAAATATTCTCTAAGTCTTTGATTGAATATACACCCATCGGTTTAACAGTTTTCCAGACGAAACGGTATCTATACGTTGTAGATTAAAACAGGTTCTCTGCCAGTAGCTTAATCAATAACACCTCTGTGCTTCATTTGTTTTGGAGAGTGCAGATAAATCAGCCTTTCCAAAATAGTATCTTTTAAAGAGTAAAAACCCACCCTGCCACACAAGCAGTTAGTACCAGTATAATAACAGATGAAAACCCATAAAAAATACAAATTGTGTCAGATACACAACCGTAGCCATAGGGTTGTGTTTGGCTGTAACCAAGTAGCGAAAACAAACCTGCAACACCAGCGAAACCACAAACCAGCCTATGTAGTTCTGAAGAGGTACCAGGTTATTCTGCCATTGCCAGAAATCCAGATGTATGGCGACGGGTTCAATCCATACATCGATAGCGACCATCAGCAAGGCACCCAATATGGGCTTTAGGACATTAACCTTCAACCACTTTTCGGCCATTATGCCAGTGCAATAAATCAAGGTAAGCCAGTTGCAGCCAATGACCAGCGGCACTTCCCATAGCTTCCAGCCCAGTGACGGACCGTAGTGATAGCTGCCAAAAATTTGCCCCGTCTTTACGCCCAGTACCTCTATTCCAAAACCTACCCCGAAGGCAATGAGACAAAAAAGAAAGAAGGAACGATCAAACACCGAATGCAGCAAAAGAACAACAACAGCCGTCGTGATCAGATGAAAGGGAATGAGGGCTAAAAACAAGGATTTGGTAACCGGCCAAGCTAGCCCCACCAAGCCAGCAATGTGCATCGCTACCAGCAGAGCCACACTTAGAGAATAAGCCAGCGGCGATTGCCAAAAGGTTAGAAAAGAAGAATTTAAAGAATTGGAATGCGGGTTATTCATTATATAAGGCTGAGGGAGAGTGGTAGCGGTTTTGCCGATAAAAAAACAGATTATTTTTCCATACGAACATTTTTTTCCGCAAAATGTTTCTATTTTTCGGCATTCTAATTCATTTGTTACCTGCGGGCTCATACCCGGTGCCGATTAAACACTCCAAACGCATGATTTTATACAACGTTACGATTAACATTGAGAATGATGTACATGAAGAATGGCTACAGTGGATGCGTGAACATCACATCCCGAATATTCTGTTGACCGGGCTTTTTGTAGATACAAAAATACTAAGATTACTTACCGAGATAGACAACGGCGGAACCACTTATTCGTTTCAATACTTCTTTGCAACCATGGAAGACTATGAAACCTACGAAAAAAAATACGCCCATTCGTTGCGCGCCGAACACGATGCCCACTACAGAGGAAAGTATGTTGCCTTTCAGACCCTGCTGGAAGTGATTGAATAACCGCCGGAAGTACGAGTTGTAACACTCGCGCAGGGTTCCCATCGTATCGATTTCCTTTGTTTCTAAATAGTATCGTTTTGGAGTGAAAAACCGGCCTGCATCCTAATCACGAATCACCAGGATAGAACCTTTCTTAACAACCACCCGGTCAATCTGGTCTTCAATGCGAATCGAATAGGTGTAGGTTCCTGTAAGTGCCGTGTAACGATTGTTCCGTCCGTCCCAGCCCGCATCCATTTTCTCCGAGCCATAGACGGCCTCGCCCCAGCGATTGTAAATGGTAATTTTGTATTTTTTGACAAACAGTCCTCTCACCTCAAACCGGTCATTAAAACCGTCTCCATTTGGGGTAAATGCTTCGGGAGCAAAAACGCGTACATCTTGCCGAATTTCCACGATGTTCGACTCGCTTATTCCTCCTTCGCCGATGGCCCTCACCCGAAAACGAAGAAGCTGATTGATTGTGTCGTAAGGAAAGAAAAGCTCGTTGCCATTGGAGCTTTGCGCTTCAATAACCGTATTGTTGCTGCGCAATTTCTCTATCTCATAGCTTTGTACTCCCGAAGCCCACTGGCTGTAAGGCGTCCAGGTAAGCTGGTAGCCTTCGTTGCCCGGATCGGTAATTTGCTGAACTTTTAAAAACACTGGACATGTTTCGTTTGAGTTATCAGAAGAGTTGCCGCATTTGTCAAAATAACTCACTTTGTAGCATTGCCTGCTGATATCCAGCCGACTATCCTCGTCAGTGTATTGGTTTCCGGTAATCCGTGCGATGCTAGCATAAGCTCCTCCGTCACTGGAACGCGATACGACAAACTCCCGTACAGAAGCATTGCCATTGGGTGCATCCCAGGTCAATACTACTTTGTTATCAACAACTGTGGCGCTCACATTCTGGATGGGTGGAGGAACATCCGAAGAAACAGCATTGACACAAGCACTATTTGAAATGGATTTTGCGCCGCTCCCATTAAAATCAATTTGCAACTGATAGCAATATGTCTCTCCACAAATAACCTCTGCGTCCGTGTAGCTGCTTACAATGGCCAGCGTGTTTTCTTTGATCGGCTGACTGTTGCGGTTAAGCGTGCTCTTCAGGAAGGTGGCCACCGGATAGGTTTGCCAGGAAACGAGGTTTCTGCCGTTATCAGCCGTGCCCCCGATCAGTATGCTGCTGATCTCATCGGAAGGGACGGCATTCCCGCAATTGTCTACCGTAGTAACTCGGTACGTAGCCGGTTGGGCGTCATTGAGCCGTTGCCCCACCACACCTGTGGTTGTACTCGTCAATACAATTACTTCACTGTAAGTGTTGGTGGTCTCGTTGCGTTTTTCAACGTGGTATAATATTCCGGCTTCGGCTTGGAAACGGATCTCAGCCGATGCATTGCCAAGCGTGGTCAGGCTAACCAGAATGGGCTTAGATAGGCTTGCTACCGGATTAACTACCAGCGATTTGCTGCCTCCGCAGTTGGTCCCATTGTAACGGCCCGCTACAGTTACATTCCGCGGATTGACATTGACGTAGGTGTGCCGATACAAACCGGGAGATGGTGCGGCTTGTGCACCAGTACCGTCACCCCAATCGATGACATAGCTATCGTATCCGGAATTGGTGATTTGCAGTGCCACTTCCCTGCCGGCACAGGTACTTACCGCAAAGTCCGGTTCTGGTACGGGTAGTACTTCAATGTAATTATTTTTCTCCAACGAACTGCCGCCATTTGCAAAGTTGCCATATTGAGTAATGCTGTACAGGCCGGGCCTGGTGTAAGTATGTGTTTTGGTGACGATTCCCGCATTGATACCCACGGCGCTGTCTCCGTACGTGTATTTAATCTGGGTTCCACCGGCTGTGCAGGCATCATCAAGGGTAATGGTAAAAGGCACGCATCCACGGATTAACGTAGCATTGGGATCAGCGCCGATGACGTTGAAACAGGGAGATTGCGCATAGGTGAAGGATGCCGTGAACAATGCGATGAAAAAACAAACCCATTTCCGGTTTGTCTGACTATTTCGTATGTTAAGGGCACTTATCATTGAGAATAATTAGTTAAAATAGTATCTTTTAAAAATGAAAAAGCCCATAGTGTCTGCAAATATGGGTTTTCCACTCAAAACAAGGATATATGATTAGAACGCAATGACTATTTGTCTGTGTATAAAACGGTTTCGATAATTTTATCCAGAGGCAATGGCTGCTGTTCGCCGGTAATCATATTTTTAAGCATCAGGTTTCCGGTTTCCATCTCGTTTGAACCGATAACGACGACAAACGGGATTTGTTTGCGGTCTGCGTATTCAAACTGCTTTTTTACTTTCACTGCATCCGGGTAGATCTCAGCATTGATGCCGGCATCTCTTATTTTTTGCAAAACCGGCAAAGCATACTTTTGTGTAGCCAAATCGAAACAGGTAATCAACAACCGAGTAGAAATGGCATTGTTTTCAGGAAACAAACCCAGCTCTTCCATTACATCATAAATGCGGTCAACGCCAAACGAAATACCGACACCCGAGAAGCCGGGTACGCCAAAAGCACCCGTTAGGTTGTCGTAACGGCCACCGCCGCTAATGCTGCCAATGGAAACCCCGCCTGCTTTTACTTCAAAAATGGCGCCAGTGTAATACGATAGGCCACGGGCCAGTGTCACATCAAACTCCAGGTGCGTATCTGCCAGACCAAAGTCGCTAACCCGCTCAAACACTTCTTCTAATTCCTGTAATCCTTTTTGTCCGGTTTCGCTGCTTTGAAACAACTCTTTTAATAGAACAACTTGCTGCGAAAAATCGCCCTGCATGGCAAAAAATGGCTGTAGTTTCTCAATAGCCTCGGTAGTGAATCCGCGTTGGTGCAATTCGGCTTCTACTTTTTCCTTGCCAATCTTGTCCAGTTTGTCTATTGCCACTGCCAGATCGCCTTCTTTGCCGGTAGCTCCCACTGTTTCGGCAATGCCTGTCAGGATTTTCCGGTTGTTGATCTTGATGGTAAAATCCGTTAAACCAAGCTGCTTGAATACCTGATTGAGCATTAATACGATTTCAGCCTCACAAAGTAACGAGTTGGTACCCACCACGTCGGCATCGCACTGATAAAACTCCCGGTAGCGTCCCCTATTGGGTTTATCGCCGCGCCAAACCGGTTGAATCTGATACCTTTTGAAGGGGAACACGATTTCGTGCCGATTCATAACAACATAACGGGCAAAAGGAACTGTCAAATCATATCTTAATCCCCGCTCAGTAATACGGTCAGAGGTGTAAGATTGTTGAAGTATCTTATCAAAGGCGGCTTTTATCTCTATTTTGTCATTTTCTTTTCGCTCATGTAGGGCACTATTCAATATCTTGAACAACAACTGGTCGCCTTCGTCACCATATTTACCCATCAGTACAGACAGGTTTTCCATGGCAGGCGTTTCCAGGGGTTGGAATCCAAACCGCTGAAACACAGATTTAATGGTATCAAAAATAAACGTACGCTTTGCCATCTGCTGCGGGCCAAAATCACGCGTACCTTTGGGAAGGGAAGGCTGAGACATAATGAAATTTCGGAATTCGAAAGGAATGGTTTGGAATGAAACGAATGTTACAAAACTAGGCGGTTTTTGCTTTTTGAAAGATACTATTTTGAGCTGCAGATAGAGACGGATTGAATGGATGAAACGGTTAAGCCAGGAATATGTATTCAGCCAATCCGAAACCTTTGCTCAAATCCACGACTTAGCGGCGGGTCAGATGCCCGTATGATTGTCGATTTTGTACAGCAGGGCCACCGCAAATACAGCGATTCCTTCCCGACGCCCCACAAACCCAACCGCTTCTGAAGTGGTAGCTTTGATGGAAAGGTCTTCTTCCCGAATGGCCATGGTTTCGCACAAGGCCTTTTTCATCGCCGGCACATGCGGGTTTACCTTGGGAGCTTCCAGCACTACGGTCACATCTATGTTGCTGATTTCGTAACTCTCTTTCCGAATCATTTCCATTACAATTTTCAGAAACTCCAGGCTGTTTCGGCCTTTGTTTGCCGGGTCTTTGTCCGAAAAATGGTAGCCGATGTCACGTAAACTCAGTGCCCCCAGCAACGCATCACAAAGGGCATGCGTAAGTGCATCGCCGTCCGAATGGCTTTTGAGCCCGTGGGTGTGGGGTATCTGTACACCTCCCAAGACCAAGGGAATACCTTCCATCAGTATGTGTACATCGTATCCTTGTCCTATGCGTAATTTCAATGCAGTTCGTTTTATAGTGGAAATACCTGCAAAGAAAAGCAAATAATCACGATTTTGGAATGGCTCAAAGCGATTTCCGTTCCAAAGCTCCTCGCTGTCCAGCAAGGAACCAAGCAAAAAAGAATCTGAATTGTTGCCTGTTCTTATTCCGGGCTGTCTTCTATGCATTTCGTATCACTTGGCTCGCCATTGCAACTATTGTTGGTACTGTTCTCATTAGTAGCAAAGTGAGAAATACTGTTAGAATTATACTGCCATAAAAATATCCGTCCGCACAACATTTTTATTCGGAAAACGTTTGTAATTTACAAACTCTGCTTTCCACTTACATTCAATCTAATCCCATGAAATCCATATTATTGGCATGTACGGTCTGTTTTGTCCTATCGTCGTGTATCACGGAGTATACTCCGCATTGTCGCCCTCCCAAGAACAAAGACACCAAAGCACTTTACAAACGCAACGGCAAGCACGTTTAATTCGTTTTTTGCATAATGCAAAAAACCCTGCATCCATAGAATACAGGGTTTTCGAAAGTCTTGCGACTACATAAAGTGATCTAATCAATTGGTTCAAAAATAGAGGCTATTCAGCTAAGTAACCATACAAGAGTCAGGTGGTTTTTACAACGTAAGTTTTTGTAAACTTAGACAAACCATCCATCCGGCAAAATAGTATCTCTTGGGATTTCAAAACCCGACAACCAACAGATTACCAATAAGTTGTGTTTTTGATTAAGGTTACTCTTCAGGCAACCTAGCTCTCAGAAAATTCACGAAACGACTTCAGAATTCTTCCCATCCGTCATTTTGCGGGTCGTATTTGGCAAATTCATCCGTATCTGTAAACTCGGATGCGGTCATGGATATCTCAAAAATGCCCTGTTCGGTAAAACCCGACTGAAAATACACCGCAAAATCGGTGAAGAGGACAGAAATCTCCTTGTATTTTTTGTGCGAATAATGCGTTTGGTCTGCTTCTATTTTTGTAGGCACATACCCGTAATTAGCCAGGCGTGTTTCCAGGGTCTGTTTTTGTTCGGGTGTAAAGGCAAGCAGATTAGCCGGATTTTCGAAAAAGTCTTCTCCTTCGTAGTTTCTTTGTCTGGATTTCACTTCCACACGATAAAGTGACACATCGTAACTCATGTTATGTAAACGGGTTGATTTGTGAATGAGAGAATAAGCTGATACGCAACCTTTTGCAAGAAAAAGAACAAAAACCGGAGGCTGATCTCCTACCAATCAGCCTCCGGTTTTTCCTTTTTCAGCGATACTATTTTGAAATTACAATACTTTGAATTCGATGCGGCGATTAAGCTGACGGTTTTTCTCGGAGGTGTTAGGCACCGCAAACTGGGTTTCGCCATAGCCTACATAGGTTAGCCGATTGGCTTCCACGCCCGCTTTGACCAGGTAGTCGTACACACTTTTGGCCCGTTTGAGGGAAAGTTCCATGTTGTCGCTGTCTTTGCCCACATCATCAGTGTGGCCCGATATTTCAATGCGCAACGCATTGGTGGTTTTCATCAGCGAAATCAGCTTATCCATTTCGGTTTTCGATTTGCCTTCCAGTTCCCATTTTCCGGTTTCGAAGAACAGGTTATTCAATATGTCTTTGGCTCCTTTTTCAATGGGTTGCAGGTAAATGTCCATCACCAGGGGTTCGTTGTTCTTACTGCCGGTGTAGTCAAAGTAGAGGCTTTTGAACAAGTATCCGTCACGATTGATGTATAACGCATACGAATCTCCTTCGGTAAGGATGGTAAGATAGGAGCCATCTTTACGGTCTGACCGCATGACAGTTTCCAACTCGCCACCATTCAGGTTGAAAAGTTCGATACGAGCTTCAAGTGGCTTCTTAGTTTTTGAATCGTAAACGGTGCCTTTCAGGTAATTGCTTTTATGCTTTACAGCAATTTCTTCTGGAAAATCAAATTCGTAAAGAATACTGCTGACGTATTTGTTGCCTTGGCGTTCTTCGTGAGCAAAATAGCCTTTTTTGCCATCGGCTGAGACGAACAACGAAACCTGATCGTCCTGATTGTTAATCGGATAACCGAGATTTTTGGCAACCGACCATTTTCCTTGCTCCAGTTCGGCAGAAAACAAATCAAATCCACCCATGCCGATGTGGCCTTTGGAAGAGAAAAACAGGGTCTTGCCGTTTACGTGAATAAACGGCGAAAGGTCATCGTCGGGCGTATTGATGGTGGTGCCCAAGTTGGCGGCTACACCCCACAAACCGTCTTCGCCGAGCTTGCTTACCCATATATCGCGTTTGCCATAGCCTCCCCGGCGATCCGAAGTAAAATACAAGGTACGCCCATCGGCGGAAAGCGACGGCTGCGATTCCCAGAAGGGCGAATTGATCTTATTTCCTAGGTTCAGCGGCTCGGTCCATTCGGTGCCTACTTTGTAAGACACATACAAATCGCAACTTCCGAAGCTTTGGCGACCATCGCAATTGGTGAATACCAGAGTACGGCCATCCGCCGATATGGTACAGGTACCTTCATTTTCAACAGTATTGATCTTGTCCGAAAGGGGTGCAGGTTCGTTCCAATCGTTGCCTTTGCGGGTAGCTACGTAAATGTTTTCGTCGCTACGGGAGTCCAGACCCGCCCGGGCCGTAAAGAAAATCGTTTGCTGGTCGGCGGTAAGCACAGGGAAATATTGCAACGCAAACTTGTTCAGTTCTTTAGGCATTGGGCCCGCCTTGTAGGACAATGGATGCTGCATGGCCTCTACCGCAAAGTCGCAGTTGGCAATCTGTTGCATGGCCTGGGTTACCTGGGCCTGTTTGGGCGGCTTCATCTCCAAGAAACGCTGGTAGTATTCTTTGGCTTTAGCATAATCAGCCTTACGCAGATATGATTCGCCCAGAATGCTGTAGGCAGCTATGAAGGACGGATTTTTGGGTTTCAGTTCAATGGCTTTTTCGTATTCCTGGCGACTCAGATCGGCATAGTTTTCAGTGCGTTCCACCTGTGATTTTAGCTCGTAAACATTACCTAACCGGAAGTGGGCTTCGGCATAGGTGGGCTCGCGTTCAATGGCTTTTTGCAATGCCGACAGTGCCTGGTCGAACTTGCGTTCGAGGATATACTGCTGCGATTGTTCGTACAGCAGCCGCGCTTTGGGATTGATGGGAGGGCTGGTGGGCTGTGCCGAAACGGTAGAAAATAGTATCTGAAAAAAGAAGAAAAGTGGCAGTATAATTCGTTGTTGTGTATTTCTCATGGCAAAAATGAATGGGCAGGTGATGCGTTATACCTTTTATGTATCTAACTATAAAAACGTAAATATCAGATCAATAACGCTTTGGATTCTATTTTTACGGAAATACTACAACAGAGATGCCAGTTACACAAATTTATTTACAACCTTTTCTTACAAGCCCATTTTCAATTTTGAGTAAAGAATGATAGGATGCTTTAGGAATTGGGAAGGTGGATAGCGGATTTAAAAAATAGTACCTTTCAAAAAGCAAAAACCTGCCCTATTCACTCATTCTATCATTCTTTACTCAATATTGATTAGGGAATATCCATGTATTTGTGGGTTTGCAGGGATACTCGCCATTGCGGGTGCGCTTTGACATAGTCAATAATCAGTGGCAACATCTGTGCCGATTTGCTCCACTCGGGCTGCAAAAACAACTGACAACCCGAATGCACTTTGGCCGCGTATTCTTCAGCAAACTGAAAATCGGATTTGTTGTACACAATCACCTTCAGTTCGTGGGCCTTGTCAAAAATATCAGGATGAGCTGCCTTGAACTTTTTAGGCGAAAAGCAGATCCAATCCCAATGACCGGTAACCGGATACACTCCCGATGTTTCGATATTGGTCTGAAAACCACTTTTTTGCAGCGACTCCGTCAGGTAATCAAGGTTGTACATCAACGGTTCGCCACCGGTAATTACAGCCAAACGGCCTGGAAATTGTTGTGCCTCAACGACTATCGTCTCTACGGATACCATCGGGTGTGCCGATGCATCCCAGCTTTCTTTCACATCGCACCACACACAACCCACATCGCAGCCACCCAGCCGGATAAAATACGCAGCTCGCCCCTGATGAAACCCTTCACCCTGAATGGTGTAAAATGCCTCCATCAACGGCAAGTGGGTTACTTGTCGTTCTGTACCAGAAGCAGGGTGGGTTTGGGTTGTTTCTAACATATTAGTTTTTTATACACTATCTAAAGAGAAGAACAGTAGACTGCTAAAGAATGTTCGCTCCCAGAAATGTGTGCTTATTTACGAACTAAATATTTATATAATTGATGTAAACCGATAGTAACTGTTAGACAGATTATTAAATCCAGCATAAATAAGTCAAATCGAAACCAGTTTAATAACTCAGGATGCTTTGATTTACCACTAAATGATTGATAAAAAACAAAAGGAAAACCAATAGTATCAACTCCATCACTGGCAGAATTGCAGGAAATGGAAAATGAGTTTATCAAAAATACCACTAGAAAATATCTCAATAACAATTTTCCATTCATTCGTATTGCTTGCCGGTTCACTACTTCACTTTCGAAGCTTTCAGCGTATTTTGCAACAGGCTTACGATTGTCATGGGGCCTACACCACCCGGAACCGGCGTGATAAAACTAGCCTTGGGAGCTACTTCCTCAAACAATACATCGCCTTTGAGAGCAAAACCTGATTTTTTGCTGGCATCGGCTACTCGCGTAGTACCTACATCAATGACTACGGCGCCCTCTTTTACCATATCGCCGGTTACAAAGCCGGGTTTGCCGATGGCGGCAATCAGGATATCGGCTTGTAGCGTAATTTCCTTCATGTTTTCCGTGCGGCTATGACAGATGGTTACCGTACAGTTGCCGGGTTCCTGGTTGCGCTGCATCAGAATGCTCATCGGCAAGCCCACAATCTGGCTGCGGCCAATTACCACGCAATGTTTGCCGGCGGTGGAGATGCCACTGCGGCGAATCAACTCGACAATGCCGTTGGGCGTAGCCGGAAGGTAGCAATCCCAACCTTTGACCATGCGACCAATGTTTGCCGGATGGAAACCGTCTACGTCTTTCTCAGGCAGAATCTTTTCGGTTACTTTATCGGCGGAGATGTGTTTGGGTAGCGGCAACTGCACAATGAGTCCGTCAACCTCTAGATCGTTGTTAATCGACTCTACTACGTTTAGCAGTTCGTCTTCTGAAATGGTATCCGGATAGCGATACACCGCCGACTGGAAACCCACTTCTTCGCATGCTTTTACTTTATGGCTCACGTAGGTCTCGCTTCCGCCGTCATTGCCTACCAGCACCGCTACCAGATACGGAATTTTGCCGTTTTGTTCTTTCACTTTGAGTACTTCTGCTGCGATTTCGCGGCGAATTTCTTCGCCTATTTTTTTACCATCGATTAGTTGCATGTATGTGACGATTAGGAAGGTTTTACCTCTTGGAAAGATACTAATTGAAATTGTGCCGCAAAGGTAGCGTATTTTCCAGGTTTCTCATAAATCTGTCGATGTTGCTGTGTGTTTTTATGTATTTTCAGCCCAAACATCTGCCTACGGACCAAACCAACATGAAGGAAACCTTCTGGACAATCCCAAACTTATTGTCGCTGTATCGTATTCTTGTTTTTCCCTTCATTTCCTACTTGATTGGTACAGAACAGGAAAGGCTCTTTGCCATTTTCATTACCATCAGTCTGGTTACCGACATTCTCGATGGCTGGATTGCCCGCACCTTCCACATGCAGACACAGATAGGCACGAAGCTTGATTCCTGGGCCGATCTGGGAACATTCATTCTGGCGTTTTGGGCTATTTATGTGTTCAAATGGCCGCTGCTTGAGCCTCATGCATTCATGTTGCTTGTATTTTTCGTTGCTTGGTTGTTGTCGTATATGATTGTGTTCTTTAAGTTCAGAGGGCTCATCGGTTTGCACACATATCTTTTTAAGATTACAGGCTATCTGCAAGGCGGTTTTATTGTTATGTTGTTTCTATTCGGCTTTTATCCGTGGCTATACTATCTGGCGTTGATTTGGGGAACAGTTGCTTGTCTAGAAGAAATCCTCATTATCCTGTGGCTGAAAGAACCGCAAAGCAATGTAAAAGGCTTGTACTGGTTATTGAAAGAGAAGTCTTTACACTAGCAAACGGGCAGATTTTGCCTCTCCAATCGATACTATTTTGTAAACTATGCCGCACCCGATTTTTGGATACATGCTGCTGGAACTGGTTATTGGTGCTCTAGGCATGGCTATGGCCAGCCGAAAAGTTGACACCACTACTCGCTCTCAACGCTGGCTCAAATACGCTACCTATATTCTTATCGTCGGGTTGGTGTTGGCAAGCATTTTCCTGGGTTATTTTCGGGCTATGGCCTGCCTGATAGTAAGCATTGGCGCATTTGAAGTGGGTCGTGCTACTTTGTCGGTTACGCATTTATCAACCAAACGTCTGTTCTGGGTATTGCTTATATATGGATGGGTAGCGGCTGGCTTTATTGGTTTTTCGGGCTTTGATACTTCTTTTCTACTCTTTATTTATTTTCAGGTGTTCACGTTTGACGGTTTCAGCCAGATTACCGGACAATTACTGGGAAAGCATTCCCTTGTACCCACAATCAGTCCGGGCAAAACGCGGGAAGGATTGCTGGGTGGTTTACTGTTCACACTTTGTGCCGCTGTTTTAGCACATCATTGGATTCAAATTTCTGTGCTACAGGCACTTCTCTTTGGGTTTTTCACAAGCGTTTTTGCTCTGGCGGGCGATGTGCTTGCGTCTTACCTCAAGCGACTTGCCTGCATAAAAGATTACAGCCAGCTTTTGCCTGGTCACGGGGGCATTCTTGACCGGTTTGATAGCCTGCTTTTTGCAGGAGCTTGTTATTATATGTTACGCTTTGTTATCCGTTTTTGACAGGGAGGTTTTGCCATTCCAAAAGATACTATTTTAAAAGCCCAATTATTTTTCCGTTAGCTTAAAGTAAAATGCCGGGAATGTCGTCTTCCTCCCCAAATGGAAGATTCCGTACACATATCTATGACTGAGAAATCCCGTCACAACCTGGCCCAGACCGTAAAAGACTACGGAAAGCGTCTGTTTGGCTTCATTCGCGGGCGGGTGAAATCGGATGAGGATGCGGAAGATATTTTGCAGGATGTGTGGTTTCAGCTGAGCAATGTGGTTAATGTTGACGAAATTGAGCAAATGAGTGGATGGTTATTTCAGGTGGCTCGTAACAAAATCATTGACCGCTACCGTAAAAAGACACCTGATTCGCTGGATAGCCTGACGTTTGAGAACGATGACGGCGAATTTAACGTCATGGATATTTTGATGACGGACGATAAAAGCCCGGAAACGGAATACATTCGGGAAGTGTTCTGGCGCGAATTGTTTGTGGCTTTGGAAGAATTGCCCGAAAACCAGCGACAAGTCTTCGTCTGGAACGAACTCGAAGACAAAACCTTGCAGGAAATTGCTGACCAGACCGGCGAAAATCTGAAAACCATTATCTCGCGCAAAGGCTATGCGGTAAAGCATTTGCGTAAGCGATTACAATCTTTGTACAACGATTTTCTAAATTTCTAATAAAAAACATATGCGTGATTATAAAACTATGTACCGTGGCAAACATAAATTCCGAATTTTCATCCCATTTCTGATTATAGGCGTACTGGCCTTGGTGGGTTGGGTGGTTATGTCTCTCTGGAATGCCATTTTGCCCGATTTGCTTCATGTAGGCATGTTGAACTACTGGCAAGCTTTGGGGTTGTTTGTCTTGTGCAAGATTCTTTTTGGTGGCTTTCATTCCAAAGGTCGCCCCAATCGTCCTCCGTTTGCTAATCGGGCTGGTTTGCGCCAGAAGTGGATGAACATGAGTGACGAGGAACGGGCTCGCTTCAAAGAACAATGGCGAAAACGCTGTGAATAACATTTCTGAAAAGATAAGTAAAGGTTCGTTTGTAACGAGCCTTTTTTTATTGCCAATACAGATCAAAAAAATATGTAAAGCAGATAAAGTAATTTCCAATGTGCTGCGTCTTCTATTCTGTAAGCAATTCTTTACAATTCAAAACAACTAAGAAAATGACTGCACAAGTGTTTAAATCCATTGCGTTTGGCGTGTTGGCAGGGCTGGCACTCTTCTTTGCCCCTTTCTTTCTGTTAAGGGCGTTGGTATTCTTTCTGATTATCGGAGCCGTTTTTCGTCTTTTTGCGGGAAGGCGCTGGGGCCGTGGCTGGCACCGAGGCGGCTTTCAGGCGGGTTATATGGACTACATCCGTACTATGAGTGATGAGGAATATGCCGCTTTTAAGCAACAATACGGACCGAGATGTTATCCAAATGCGCATACGGCTACTCCGCAGCCCGAAGCCAACTAGTATCTTCCTGAGAGGCAAAACCTCCCTTTTACAAAATCATTTATCCTTACCTGTATAACTATGAAACGAAGCTCAAGATTTCTGATTGCCTTCGCCGTTGCGGCGGTCACGTTTGCCAGTTTATCGGCCTTTGTCGGTCCACGCCATTGGGGCCGCCATGGCTACGGTCATTGCTACGCTGATGCGGGTCAGTGGCACAAGCATCATCATTCGGAAGAACACCGCGGCTGGTACAGACCTGAAAACCAACCGCACGAAAAACCCAATGAAGTACCAAATCAACCCAAACCTTAAAACCAGGCTACTAGCTGTTCGGTATGAGCTATTCGCAACACGCCAAACGATCTATTTGTTGTCATCACTTATATCTAATCGCTAGTAACCAATTACTTAACTAGTTATGTTTAGAACTCATCACCGGGCAGCTGGCACACGAGGTTGCGGCCACACCTTCTCCGCATTTGATCATCCGTTGCGGGGACAAATGAACAAAGGTTATTGGGGAGGTCCGTTGCGCCGACCCAAGTACAATGTGCCTATCAATATCATCGAAAACGACACGCATTACGAAGTACATGTCTATGCACTGGGATTTGCGAAAGAAAATATCAAAGTTTCGGTGACGGACGATCTGCTGTATATTACCGGAACGCGGGAAATTGACGAGGCCAATGCACCAAATTTCCGCAGACAGGAATATCCCATCAAGAACTTTGAGCGGGTAATCGCTCTGAATGGCCAGGTAGATACCGACGGTGTCAATGCCCGTCAAGAGGACGGTGTATTAATTGTCACCTTGCCCAAAGTCAGCAATCCGCCAAAATCGGCACAGGAGATTACCATTATTTAGCAACTGCTTTTTGAAGCTCCAAATGTATATTTGGAGCTTTTTTACAAAATTCTCTTTTCAGCAAGAAGCAACATGTGGGTTACCGGAAAATTCATCGGCTCCAAAATAGTATCCTGCAAACGATAAAAACCCACCTTGCCTTCCAATCGGTTCTTCACAAT
The DNA here is from genome assembly GCA_963520985.1 of uncultured Sphingobacteriales bacterium. Lineage (GTDB taxonomy): Bacteria > Bacteroidota > Bacteroidia > Cytophagales > 172606-1 > Xanthocytophaga. The sequence goes on along the minus strand of CAUQTA010000003.1, from coordinate 65,981 downwards.
CCAGTCGTTGGTATAGGCATTGGATTGCGGTAAGACGGTAAATCCTGCCGACTCCATTTGGCTTACCCAGTCGGCGTAAGTCCAGAAGCAGAATTTTTCGTGCATTTCGCTTTGCCAGTTATCGGTGTAATCTTTTTTCAGGGCAAATTCGCAGGCATTGCGCAGCGTTAACTTTACCAATACATCATCGTCGACTTGCACCCATTCGTGGATCAACGGTTCTTTCTCTTTTCGCCGAAAATCGCTGGCAAATCGGCGGAACCGGGCCTGTGTGGAAAGGCCTTGTAAGTACGCCGAAAGTTCATCACGGTCTGTGAAGTCTTGCTCCCAGTCATCGCTACGGCCATCGGTTGTATCCAATCGCATGTAGATGATCTCGTCCGGATTCTCAGGCCCCACCACATCGCGGTTAATCCAGATGCCGCCCAGAGCCAGTTCAGCATACCGATTTTTGATGAACGCCAGCAAGTCAGCGCGGCTTCCATATGATTCTATTTCGTGTGTCAGCGAGGATGTGTTGATGGTGTGCATGGATTGCTTCTCGAAAACCAGCCCCGTAACCGCATTTTTCTGAGCGAAAAACACAAACGGATTGCCAAACTCGCCGTTGTGCTTGCGTTGCTGGCATACGTCAAACAAATGCCGGGCTACTTCGATGCCGTAAAAATCAGATTCGCGGAGTAATGGCTCTTGGCAAGCCAGTTTTATCCAAGAACCCACGGCACAGCCAATGTCGCCAATCCGACCCGGACGAACGTAAGCAGCGGTTTCCTGGTATTTCAACTCGGCAATTTCGTCCATTTGCCGCACGTAGCTGTTGTAATCGCGGGTGGTGGTAATGTCTCCGTCATCGCTAATGATCTTGTCACGAAACAGCAGTTGCACTTTCTCGCCGAGGCGGTATTTTTTCCATACCGAATACGAGGCCGGATGCATGTATTCCAGCAAGTGTCTGTCAGCCAGCCAGTTGCTATCGGCATCCGCAATGCGTTCTACCAAATCCCAAGGTAGTTCTGTTCCAAATATCTGGGTCGCTCTGTCAGTCAATTCGGCAGGTAATACACGAAAACCCAATTTCTCGTACATCTGCATGACCGGCGTGGAACACACAACCACCGTGTTTTGCGGCGTGAGCTCAAACAATCCTTCGCTTTCATGGCGAATCCGTTTCAGCGTGTAATCGGCAAAGTTGTCCAAGGCTCCCACTTCATCAATCCCAAACACATACGAAGGCACCGGCAAACCATCCGAAAAATCCTCGATCTGAATGACGCGCAAATGAAACGGCAGCGGATTGCGGCGCGTGTGGCTATGATTGGCCGAGGTAACGGCAAAAATAATGGCTTCCACCGGACCGAAATCGGCCCCCAGCCATTGTCCGTTTACATCGGGTTCTTGCGCTACGCCAGCCTGTGCAATGCGATACAGGTAATTGAACTGAAAATTGGTCAATAACTGGTGCCGACCGGGAAAGAGTAAATACATAGACAGGAGGTTTTGCTTTGTTGCAAGATACTATTTTGTGCGAAACCTCCTAAAAATCAGAAGGCCCCTTACACACAAGCTTTCAGAACGGCGCCACTCTTTCATCACAAAATGGCAAATAGTATGTTTTAAAATCGCAAAACCTCGGGTGTCAGATTTCTATTTGTCCCCAAATTTGTATTATTTGGTAACCTTATCGCATTTACATCTGATTTGCATTCCCATGAAAAAGTATCTACTTCTGGCTCTGCTACTTACAGCCCCATTGACCATGGCTCAACAGAAAAAGGCCAAAACAACCCAGCCTGCCGCTACCGAAAAATACCAGGCCAACTGGGCATCTATCGACAGTCGCCCGATTCCAGCTTGGTTTGAAGACGCCAAGTTTGGTATTTTTATCCATTGGGGTTTGTTTTCGGTACCTGCGTGGGGGCCATTGCCTAAAGACGGGGCAAGTATTTACGACTGTTATGCCGAATGGTACTGGTGGCGGTTGCTCGATCCGAAATCGAAAGTGCAGCCGTTGTTTGCCAAATTTCACGAAACGCATTATGGCAAGGATTTTAAGTACCAGGACTTTGTGAACGACTTTACTGCCGAAATGTTTCAACCTGACGACTGGGCCAAGGTGTTTGACGAGGCTGGTGCCAAATATGTGGTGCTGACATCGAAGCACCACGAAGGGTTTACGTTGTGGCCCAGTGCCCAATCCTGGAACTGGAATGCGGCCGATGTGGGTCCGCACCGCGACTTGGCTGGTGATCTGATCAAGTCGGTAAAAGCCAAAGGGCTGCGTATGGGGTATTATTACTCATTGTACGAATGGTTCAATCCCCTTTACAAGCAAGATGTGAACCGCTACGTGGATGAACACATGATGCCTCAACTGAGAGATTTGGTCACTCGCTACAACCCCGATATTGTGTGGACAGACGGCGAGTGGGATCATCCCAGCGAAACCTGGAAAAGCACCCAGTTTTTGGCCTGGTTATACAACGAATCGCCTGTGAAAAACGACGTGGTTGTCAATGACCGCTGGGGCAAAGAAACCCGCAGCAAACACGGCGGTATTTTCACCACGGAGTATGACTTGGTTCACGAAGCGGAATTAAAAGAAGGTTCGTTGGCTCGTTGTTGGGAAGAATGCCGAGGCATTGGTTCATCGTTTGGCTATAATCGCAACGAAAACCTGGAAGATTATTCCAGCTCTGAACAACTGGTACACATGCTTATTGATAAAGTAGCACGCGGAGGCAACTTGCTGCTAAACATCGGACCAACCGCCGACGGCCGCATTCCGGTTATCATGCAGCAACGCCTCAAAGACATGGGTAGCTGGCTAAAAGTAAATGGCGATGCTATTTATAATACCCGTATGTGGAAAACTACACCCAAGAAAACTCCAAATGTATTTTACACTACCAAAGGCAAGGATTTGTATGTAATCTGTACTAAATGGCCTGAACAACCTGTGGAAGTGGAAGGTATTAAACTTCCGACTAAAATAAGCATGCTGGGCTTTAACGGCACCGTCAATGCTGCCTTTACCGGCAACAAAGTAGCTCTTACTGCCCCGGCGATTTCTCCGGCTACATTGCCTTGCAATTATGCGTGGGTGTTCAAACTTGAAAATGCGCTTAATTAAGAAAAGTCAATCCAGTTCCAATCCAGTTCCTATATCATTAACACATTGCCTTATAGTCAAATTAACCCATTAACTTTCCGCTATGTCGATTAAATACGGGTACCAATCCCAACACAACACCGAAGTATATGACCGGCAGTTCAATCGGTTGTATATTTCCATCCTTACTTCCAAAAAAAGCGGCAACCTGTTTAAAAGTGATTCTGCTGAAACACACAACATTGCCATTTATGACATTGGTTTGGGTACTACCCGTTATTTGTTTGAAACTGCTCAGGCTGATTTAGTAATTACTCACTTGTTGTTTGAAGAATCATGGAAAGAAACCTATCAGCAAATTGAGTTCAATCGGTCAAGTAGTCATGTCCAGAACAGTCATTTGATTCCGCAACGCGAACTTATCGACAGGCTGTTTGTATGCGTCCAGTCCAAGACAACCAAGAAAAACACACTGTGGACTTTCCGAAAAAGCGGTGACGATAAGCAACTTATCGCAGAATTTGATGAACAAACCAACTGGTATCTGGATGTTTTTAATCAAAAGATACGTTTACTCAAACGCATTGATGACAAAGTAGAAGTGCGGGATTTTGATTGGTAAGGCTTGCAAAAATAGTATCGCTCCAAAGTAGAAAACCCCTCATTTGTATATGTATACTTACAGCTTATGCGTTTTTTCCAGAAAAAAATAACCCTGACTGCCCAAAGCCGGGGTTTTCATCTGATTACCAATACTATTTTGCGCGAGTTTCCTGACATCCGACAAATCAACGTTGGCTTGCTGCATGTGTTCATTCAACATACGTCGGCTAGTCTTACAATCAATGAAAATGCGGACCCTACCGTTCGTGCTGATTTTGAGTCTCATTTTAATGTAATGGCACCCGAAAATGCACCTTATTACAAACACGACTACGAAGGGGATGACGATATGCCGGCTCACCTCAAAGCCTCGCTGCTAGGAAGTTCGGTATCGGTGCCTATCACCAATGGAAAACTAAATCTGGGAATCTGGCAGGGAATCTATTTGTGCGAGCACCGCGATGCCGCTTCGGGAAGGACTTTGGTTATGACTGCCTACGGCGTATAGGGGTTTTTACGTTGTAGCAGATTCTATTCGGGCGGTAAAGAAGTTAGCTTTACCGCCCGTTTTTTTTAGTTGTCAATCACTACTACCAGGTATTTGGATACACTCCAGAATTTTTCCTTATCTACAATTTTCAAAAACGAACGGCCGTCTGTCTTGACAAAATAATACGAATCTGTTGGATGCGACGTCGCCACTTTCTGGCGTTTGGTTACTCCCAAATCTACTTCATCGGTGGTTTGAATGTTGGTTGGCTTAAAGCTTGCATTACCTTCTAACTGGTTGCTAATCTGCACTTTACTACCCGATTGCAATACTCCTTTTTGAGAAAGCTCTTGTTTTGTACCAAATGTAACAAAGGCAGTGTTAAGCTTCTCTTCTCCCAGTTTTACTTGTTCCTCTTTATTTGCCAAGGCAGTTTCAGTTTCATTAATCTGATTGCGTACTCTGGCAATCAATGTATCTCTTTTGCCTATTTCATTATTGAAATCATTTTGCATCTTCTCAATAGATGCCAGTAATTCATTAATCTGCTTCTGTTTATCCTCTACCTGCTGGTTTTTCATCGCGATCAATCCCTTCAAATTAGAATTGATTGTAGTGGATTCTTGCACTTTCTTCTCCAAAGCCGTGATCATCTTGTTGTTCTGCTCCACATAATCTCCGATTTCGGTAATCATCAAATCAATTTCGCCTGGTTTTTTGATCAATTCCCGCAGTTTTATCCCATCCATCACTTCAACATGTTCTGATATTTTCATCAAGTTGCTATCAATTTTACTGATAGACCCGGTAACATCTTCGATTTCCTTATCTCTCAAACGGATTTGCTCTTCCAAATTAGATTTCTCCATAGCCAGCTTCCGGTAATCGTCCGATTCTTTGATGGTGCTGCAAGCGGATGAAAGCACTAGAATAATCCCAAATAAGTACACATTTTTCATAGAAGTAAAAATGAGGCGCGGCTCGCTATTTGTAGGTTGGTTGAATCGACAAAGCTACTAAAAATACAAAAGTTATGTATAATAAATAAAATTTTTCAGAAAATCAGATCTACCTCTTACCTGTTCTGAAATATCCTCAAATGCATAAAAAACGACAAGTTGTCTTGTTTCAGTATCAAAGTTATGATTATTCTTTTCAAAAAAACTTTTTCTTACTACAATCTCTCATCTCAAGGAGCAACGAGACATCTGTTATTTTCTGTTTCCAGACATGTAGTTAATTCTCAGTTTAAGTACCGTATTCATCCCGTATTTCTGATGTCGTTCAATGATGACAGCCCGCACCGGAATTTCTTGGACCAGCTTGTCAGGAGGAATGGAAAAATGAAATTCAATGGTGCGCGTTTCAGTAGGGTTGATGTTATTGAGCACATAAGCGGGCCTATCGATGGGTTTGGCATATTCCGGCAAATAAAAATCCAGACGCACATCGGCGCCGGGCCCCTGGCCTTTGTTTTGGACCACTACTTTAAGCTTAACAGGAACCGCAGGCGTATTGATTTGTTGCTCGGCATCTAACCGATAGGCAGTTATTTGCAACTTTGGTGCTTTAAACTCGTCGGTGGTGACATCCAGCGTAATTTCGTCGGGGTCATACTCAAATTCTTCGCGAATCATTACGGTAACGTTGGCAATTCCCGCCGACAAAGTCAGGCTACCCTCTACCGGAACCACAACGGTGGCTTCTTTTCCGGGCACCATCGAATCGATGCGCACTACAAGGGGATAGACCAATCCTTTGATTTCGTTGGCATTGCCGGTTTCGGCAGAGATAAACAGGTTTTGCGAAGGCCCTTTTCCTAGGTTTTTGATGGTAAAGCTAATGGTTGCTTTTTCCCAGGCTTCGAGTAGCTGATTGTTGTTTTCATCTTTGTAGGCAATGTTGCTGTAGGCCAGTGCAGGTTTACCGGCTGGGCGTTCTTTACCCACCTGTACACTCACGCCATCTATTTGGCCGCTCACCGTTTGGGCACGAAGTACATGTACAGATGCAACTACCAGTAAAACAAACAAACAATAACGCTTCATACACAATAGTGTTTCCACTAGGTTGCTCATAGTCTTCATTCAATATGGTCTGATTCAAAAAATGCGTTGTGCTTTCACAAAGAAAATAGTATCTCTGCAAACGTAAAAACCTACCTATTGGACAATCACTTTTTTACGATAAGTAGCCCGGCCACTGGCTCCTGTTACCTGCAATTCGCACACGTACAAACCCGCTGCAACCCGGCTTCCATCAAATGCGCGGCCATTCCAGGTTACTTCGTGCAATCCATCACCGAAAGTTCCTTCTGCCAGGGTGGCTATTTTAACGCCGGTCAATGTATAAATGTCAACTTTTACCTGATACGACTGCTCCGATTTAGCCAGGGCAAACGGAATGGTAGTGGATTCATGGAATGGGTTTGGATAAATCTGCCCCAAAGACCCAAATTCAGGCTTCATGTGTTCCTGTATGTACTCAGGTGATCCGTAATAGAGTCGGAACAGATTTGACTTATCCAACCAGAATTTGTATTCGGTTTGTAGTGTCAAATCAATAGCACGGTTTTGCTGAACATCAAATAGTATCCACTGCTTACCTGAAACCTCCGGAAGTTTTGTCATCCAGTTCAGAGTAACGTTTTGCGCATCGAATCCCGAACTGGCCGTAAATTCCCACGTGTAATTGTCTTGCACAGGTACCATGTCTTTGGCAAAATACTTGGCAAAATATTCGGGATGTTCAAACCGGATATCCAGATGTTGCGGCAAGCGAGGCAGCGCAATCTGGTCATAACGGTCTTTGCTTGTTTGTGCAAAAGTGTGCATTCCTAGACCAGCCAAGTTATAGGATGTTTCTTTGGCTTGCAACCCAAAGTTGATTTCCCACAATGAGCCTTCGTTAAAAATCGTTTTTTCATCACTGGTCCGGCCACCATTCAGGGTTTTGCGCTGGGTAGTTGGTATCTGAATGCGAATGTCATTATTTACAAACACAAATCCTCCTCTGAACTTAGGTAAGGCAGTTGCGTAACGGTACTGACCTTCGTATGTTTGCAACACTACACTGTCCAGTCCTGGGTTGGCCGCCACTACGTCGTCCCAGGAAACATTAAAATTGTACGGATTGCCAATTTGGTTCCATCCTTTGGTCAGGAACACCGAAAACGGATTGGTCCGGTTGCGTTTTACTGCTGAACCTTCTCCGGTATCCAACGTATCCAGTGCTTTTTGGTTGCGGGTAATGAACCAGTATCCTTTGCCCGGTTCAATGTTGGCTAGCCCAGACTGATATTCCACATTTTCCTGTTTATCTTCGTCAAAGTGGAATATGCGCCATTTCTTTATGTCGTAGATTTGCAGGTCATCTCCAAATACTAGGCTTACATCACTTTTTTGGAGTTCCAGAGGTACTGACAGAATGTAATAGTTGGATACTTCACTACCTGCTTTAAGTCCCGCAATAAACTGCCCATGTCCGGTATGATAACGGTAAAGATACTGTGTGCTGTACCGCACCGGATTGGTATTGATGGTACTGTCAAATTCGAGTTGATAATAATATTCAATTCCTATCGGATCTGAAGCAATTTGCTCCCGACTCAGTGTGGCTGTATAGGATAGTCCTTTCAGCGCCAGTGACTGTACCTGCCAAGTGGTATCGTCGGGTGTGGTGATGCCCCGGTAATAAAACTTGGCAGTTACCCCCGGACGCCGCTCACTGAGAGTGGCGGTTAGGTCTTGTAGAGGCAGGGTGTCAGCTACCTCCAGTTCAGCTGGTGTTGGCAGGGTTAAGCTAACAGGAGCTTCTTGCTCAATGGTAAAGCTCCATTCCGACGAATTGTAAATTCCTTTGAATTTATTATTAGCCAAGTCGGTGATTGCACTACTGTCAATCAGCACGTACACCCTTGCCAGATACGGAAATGGTGATGTTGGTTTAATAATGAATTCTTTGTCATTGATGCTGATTTGTGAATTGGTGACATCTATTGTGGTAGTAATGTCATCAATGACCAATTTGACCGCTCCCTTTCCTTTTTGAATCGCTTCGTCAAATTTTATGCGCAGCGTAGCCTCGTTATCCACCCCTTTTTTATTTGGTGCCGGATCGTAGGCATCCACCTGCAATTGAGGGGCAGTGTTGTCAATAAAGTTGCCTACCTTGAAACGCCATGTAATGTCATCCGTAATTCCTCCAAATGCATTATTGGATAAATCGGCCAACCCGCCTGGTGCCACTTGGATGCTTACCCATTCATCAGGTACATAAGCCAAGTCAATGCCAGGGTTTACTTCCAGGATATTGTTGTATACGCGAACTTCGCTACTGCTAAGAGGAATGTTTTTTGCGTTACCTGCACCCACGATGCTTATATTCACATCGCCTTTCACGATTTTGATCGGTTCACTGAATTCCAGAATCAGGTTTGTATTCTTGTACACTCCTGTTGCCCCTTGTTTGGGGTAATAGTTGGTCACGACAGGTGGTTCTTTGTCTTCTATGGTAAACTGCCACGGGCTGCTTTCCGGGAAGCCTTCAAAGCTGTTGTCATAGATATCTACGAAAACACTGGTTGGAATAACAATGCTAATGGTAGCACCCGCCTGGAACCCCGATGGAAAATCAATGTGAATTTTACTAGAATCGGTTGGGTCAATGCTTACTGCCGAGCTAAGGGCATTCAATGTGGTTACGGCATTGTTTTGTTTTACCAGAATATTCCCTTCATATATTTTCATTTTTCGGTTAAACTTCAGCATCACCTGACTGGTATTGGCTTTTACAATGGTACCTTGCTCTGGCGTACGGCTTTCCAATTGCAACGGATCCAGCACAGGATGGTTAGCCGTGCTAAAGTTCCAGTCCTGCGGGTCAGGAATACCCTGTTTCCCGTTTTCCTGTTGAAAACGATTTCCCGCACGATCGGTTAACGCTTCGGCTGGTATTTGAATATTCACGTTAGCTCCAGGTGCCAGGTCTTTGTCAGGATTTATCGTCAATACCGTACCTGACAGACTTACCTGGGTGCTGTTAATCGGGATGATGCGTTTCTCCCCATTGTCATCAATGATGATGTTGCCCTTGCCAAGCCGCATAGGTTCATTAAACACAAGCCTAAAGTTTTTACTTACCGCTACATTGGAAGCGCCATCCAGAGGATCAAATACTTGTACTAAAGGTGCTACGGTATCTGAAGGATCTGAAGTAAGGAAATTCCAATCCGATATGTTGGCAATTCCAGCATATTTATTGCCTACACTATCCACAATGGCCCCGTTGGTAATCTGCACAGATACGTTGGAATTAGCCGGAAGATTGCCGGTAGATTTAAACTTAACGGTATATGCACCCGTAGTACTGTTGTTTTGGAAACGCACCTTTTCAGCGTCATTTATCGGTATGGTCGCAAACGTCTGAATGTTATCGGGCCGGTCGGTGGAGGCATACGATAATGTAATGGTTCCAGTACCCACAAACACCGGTTCGTTGAAAGTAATGGCAAGCTCACTGGTCACAGGCACATCCACTGCTTCATCAAGTGGTGAAAATGCTTGCACTTTTGGCGGATCAAAGTCAGGTGGAGGTACGGTTGTAAAACTCCATTGGGGCGTTGTAGTGTCTATGCCCACTCCGGCAAATGCATTATTCGCATAGTCGGTAAATGCACCTTTTGGGATCTGGATTAAGATTTTACTTCGATAAGGAAGCCCACCGGGAGGTACAATCTGAACGGTTCGCTGATTCGGCAAAATGGTGATAGCGGGATCTTCAACCGAAATAGAACGGGTATTATTGCCTGTCGTAGTATTGACTTCGTTAATCAGAATGAAAAATCCGGCTCCTTTCCTGATAGGCTCGTTAAAAGTAAGTGTTAATATGGTATCTACTTTGATGTAGGTACTTTTGTCTTTTGGAGTAAAATTGGATGCTGTCGGTGCAGTCACATCGGCAATGGTAAAATTCCAGTCTGCAGCGGTGCTATACCCGGCAAACGGATTTCCTACCACATCAACGAAGGCTCCGGCAGGAATGCGTATGTATACTTTATCTTCCGAGTTGAAGGAACGAACCGGAATAGTTACCCGGGTTATGTCGTTTGTATTGGCCAACTGGGTAGCCGTAGCCAGAATACTGTCTCTCACCACTCCATTTACAACCACATAAATTCGTTTGTCCGCTACGGCTTTGACCACCTCACTGAATGTGGCAATTAACGGTGTGCTTGGGTCAACATTTTGCACATTGTTGGCTGGTGTAGTATTAGTAATCCGTGGAGGGGTTACATCCTGAACGGTGAAGTTCCACACATTTACTCCAACGCCCAGGAAGTCATTTCCGCTCAAATCGACAAAGCCACCGGCATCAACAGTCACATACAGAGACACTCCCGATGGTAAGGAAGTACCTGGCGTAATACGGATAATTCGATTGTTGGCATTGTCTATCTTTACTTTGTTGGCATCATTCACATCGATGCTTACCAGCGGTGTCGAATTGTTCTGCTGGAATATGCGGATAAACCCGCTGCCGGGAACCACCGGTTTTTTGAATGTCAATCCTAGTATTTTGTCCTGTGGTACGTTGGAAGAACCGGGAGCAGGGTCATATCCATTGACAGCCAGTTCCGGATTGACAACATCGGCAATGGTAAAATTCCATTTCGCATTATCGGTCAGTTCAAACGGGTTTCCTTCCAAATCGGTAAATGCGCCTTTGGTGATGTTAACCGTTATTCGTTCATTCGAAGGTAATGGGAATCCGGGCCGAATCGTAACGGAAGTAGCACCATCTTCCATAATCACCTGACTCTTTTCCGACACATTTATTGGTAGAGTAGATGAGAAAATCAGGTTGATACTACCTGTCCCACGTTTCATCGGTTCAGTGAAGTTTATTATCAAATCTGTGGTTGGCGAAACTTTAGTAGCATCATCGATAGGTGATGTATTTGCAATTTCTGGCAAAGAAATATCAGAGACTACAAATTTCCAGCTGTTCGCATCTACAAATCCTGCAAATGTATTTCCCGCCAAATCTGCAAAAACATTATCAAACATAAGGACACTTACTGTAGCACCCGAAATAAATGGTTTGTGTAGAATGGTGACTTGCGATACATCTTTTCCATTCTCATTGATTGTAACAATTCTGACAGAATCACTTGTTACCGATAAAGTCTGTGTTCCACTTCCACCTTGGCTGTTTGCTTCAGTTAATACAATACTACCTGTCAGCTTGGTTACGCGTTCTTTAAATACAATAATCAAAGGCGAGGTAGTCGCTACTCTTGTCTGATTAGTTACCGGCGAGGTTCGTGACACTTCAGGGCGAATGTTGTCAATCGCTTTGAAAGTCCAGGAAATGGTTCTGACCAGTTGATTTCTTGAAAAGTCTTCAAACGCTGTGGCGGGAATTCTTACTGTTACGGTTGCTTCCGAATCAAAAGGTTTGGTATGTGAAATCCGGATTTCCTTCCCATTATTGGTAAGTCTAACTCGGGCATCGGTCACAGCTATTTTTTCCACTGCACCTGTCGACTGACTGATGGTTATCGTATCGGTTTGAGTGCGGATACGCACACTTTCTTTCATTGTCAGTACAATCTCTTTATCTACAGGTACATTAACAGCTTGGATACCTGGGTCATACGTTTGTACATCCGGAGCTATGATGTCAGCAATGGTAAAATTCCAGGTATTGGGGCTGGATATGCCAGGATATCTGTTGGCACTGCTGCTCAAATCAACAAAAACGCCAGAAGGCATGGTTACATACACGGCGGCTTCAGAAGGGAAACTGGGCAAGTCGGTAGAAAACGGATCAATGGTTACTACTTTTCTGTCACTGGAAATGGTAACCGCTGCACTGGTAACCGCAATGGGGTAGGTTTTGCCATTTACAACGATACTAATTGTGCCCGTATTTTTCTTTATTTCTTTATTGAACACCATTTGTAGTTTCTTATCCACAGGCACATTGGTCGAGTCGTCAAGTGGTGAGAAAGGAAACACGGAAGGTATCTCGGTATCTACCACATTAAAGCTCCATTTTTTCTCGGCTTGTATGGCATTGCCAGCCAGATCGGCAAAGGCACCTGCCGGAATGGTAACCTCCACCAACGCATTGGAAGAGAAATCAGATGGATTGATCGTTACCACATTGCCTACTATCCTTACCTTGCCGACATCCGTAACTGCAATGGTCTGTTGAGCACCGACACTGGGCTTTAGAATAATACTGCCTGTACCTGTTTTGACTGGTTCACTGAAGGTAAGTGTAATGTTGGCACTGATAGGGGCATCGGGTGGATTTTGCGGTGAAAAATCGGTAATGGTTGGGAAAATGTAATCCTCAATGGTAAAATTCCATTCAGTTGCCTTGATACCTGCAAATGGATTGCCGCTGGCATCTTTGAATATTCCTTCCGGCATTCTCACTTCCACTCTGGCGTTGGAGGGCCAACTATCGTCTGCCACTATGGTAACCGAATTAGCAGCAGGAACAAGACGTTGTACAGGTAGTGTATACGTCAATACATCGTTTATATAAATAGTCACATCGCCGGTTCCTCTTACTACTGGTTCACTGAAAGTGATTACAAGTGCACTAGTGCGGCCTACCTGGGTAGTGTCATCTTTAGGAGATAGGTTACTGATGGTGGGTGGCAATACATCTGCTACTCTAAAGCTCCACAGATGCGCAACAGACGGATTGTTCTCTACATCCACAAATGTTCCTGCAGGAATCGAAACAGTTACTAATGAACCAGAAGGCAAACTTTCCACCAACTGAATGGAAATAGAAGTTGCATTATTGGCTTGTCCCAGTAGGCTTACCCGACTTGAGGTTACATCTATTCTTTGGGCGGTTCCCCCTTGTGGAGTGATGGTGATTGTACCCGCTTTTTTACGGATGACTTCACTAAAAGTAACCAGAATCGTTACATTCGGATTTACCGCTGACGCACCGGAAATTGGGGTGGTAGCTGTGACTTTTGGTGCATCCACATCAGCAACTGTAAATGACCAGTTATTAATGGCAGGTGAAGCATTGCCTGTCGAGTCGGTAAAGGCACCAGCCGGAACAATAACAGTAACTTTGCCCGCTGCAAAATCGGAACTCGGGATGTTTACCGTTTTACCATTATTAGTAATGGTAACCGTAGGATCAGGTAAAGTAATGCTTCCCTGTTGAGAAATAAAGATGGTTCCACTGCCTTGTTTGATCCCTTCGCTGAAGGTTATACTGAGTTTAGCATTGGGTTGCACGCCTGTAGCATCTATCGTTGGCGAAAGCTGTGCCACTTTAGGGGGTTCATTGTCTATGGCAGTAAATGTCCACACAGTTTCATTGCTTATGCCAGCAAATGCGTTTCCTGCGACATCGGTTATCAAACCCGCAGGTATGAGTACATATACTTGTTTGCCCGATTTGAACTGAAAATTTCGGTTGAAGGTCACGGTTTTATTGACTCTATCAAACGTAGCATCGTTAATGTTAATCTGTTGTACCTCTCCTCCGTTATTAACGGTAATGCTGCCATCCGCTCCTTTCTTCACTTCTTCGCTAAATGTAAGTACCAAGGCCTGGCTCACCGGCACATCGGTTCTTTTAGGCTGTGGAGAATACGTTTGCACAAGTGGAGCATTAATGTCAGCCGTTCTGAAATTCCAGGTATCGGGGTTAGAGATGCCCGCAAAAGGCAGATTGGCCAGATCGGCAAAGGCTTTGTTATCAATCAGAATGTACAAATTAGCTTCGGAAGGCAATGCCTGAGCAAGCGTATACGTAATCGTTTTGCCAGGAAGGCCGCTTCCCTGGGTGGCATTTAAAGTCGCAACAGGTGTGGCATTGCCAACCTGGTAAATGGACAATTTGCCGGTTCCTGCTTTTACCGACTCCGAAAAGGTAAGCCTGAGAATTGTGTTGACCGAAATGTTGGTCGAATTGTCGGCAGGCGTGACTGTTTCCATAACCAATTCGGGCGGCACCACATCGTTCACGGTAAAGGTCCAGGCATTGGAAGTGCTTATACCCGCAAACTTGTTTCCATTGGCTAAGTCTGTGAAAGTACCATTGTCCATGGTTATGCTTACCGTAGCTCCAGAAGGAATGCCATTCGGAAAATAGCTTGACAAGATTACATCCACAGTTCGCCTGTCGTTGCGAATGGCAACCGCAGCATCGGTAACAGCAATCACTACCTCGTTGGTTATACCGGTTACTTTCAAACGAATGTTCCCGGTTCCTTTCTGAATGTCTTTATCAAACGTAAAGGTTAGATTCGTATTGGTGGGTTGATTAGTTGCTTCAAGGTCTGGAAGGTAGGTCGAAATCCTGGGAGCATTTAAGTCAACGGTTGTAAAGCTCCAATCCGTTTTGCCGTAGAACCCCTTGAATCGGTTGCCGTCTACATCTGCAAAAGCCGCACTATCTATTTGTACATACACCGTAGTAGCCGTAGGTAGGTTGCTTTTCAACTTAATCTGTACGGATTGCTTCGAAATCAATTTTACAAGCGTATCGGCCACATCAATGGTCTGCAGCAGCGCATCTGTATTCGCACGGTAAATACGAATGGTTCCATTACCGGTTTTCTGGATTTCTTCGTTAAAGGCAATGGTAAGTGTGGTACCCAATGCAACACCACTGGAACCTTTGTCAGGTGCTAAAGTTGACACTTGTGGCGCAGTGATATCAGCGGTTGAGAATCGCCAGGTTTGGTCATCTGTTATCCCATCAAAACTGTTGCCTGCCACATCGGTAAAGGTGCCGGGAAATATCAGAATGTACACATTGTCGTTGGATTCAAAATCGGCATGGGCAATGGTCGCCATTTTCGAATTAACCGGTACAGAGATCTGATTTAACTCAATGGTTTGTGGTGCTACTTTGTCAGAGAAGATAAGGACTTTGCCGACACTTCCTTTTCGGATTGTTTCATCAAACGTAATTATGAGAGGTTCGTTTACCTTAACACTTGTTTTTCCGTTGGTCGGACTCAATGCGGCAATTGCCGGCTTCCTCGTATCCGCTACTTTAAACCGCCATTGTGTCTCTGTAATATATCCATCAAATGCATTTCCAGAATTGTCAACAAAGGCACCCGCATCTATCGTAATGTATATTTCCACGCCGGAAGTAGGGAGTGGATTGTTTTGTATGGTAACCGTCTTATCGGTTATCAATACTTTGCCTGTATTGTTTGCCGCAATGGTTTCGAGCGGATTGGTTTCGCCTACTTGATAAATTCGGATTCGGTTATTGGCTCCGGTTCCCGCCTTAATGGCCTCACTAAAAGTAACCACCAGGTTGGTAGTCGATGGATTGTTGGTTCCATTGGCAGGTGATGTCTGAGTCACAGTTGGCTTAGAATCATCAGCAACGGTAAAGTTCCAGTCGGTTGGATTGGCAATTCCCTGAAAGAAATTTCCGGTTGAATCGGCAAAAGCACCATAAGGAATCAATACGAATACGTCCGCACCTGAAGCAAAACCGCCTGATTTAATAGCAGCATAATTGATAGAAACTACATTGTTGTTTACTGCGACATTGGCATTGGATACGGCCAGCGTACTAATGGTTCCATTTTCTGAAATCAGGATAGAACCATTGCCTTTTTTTACATTTTCATTGAAAGTAATCCGTAACACTTTTGTACGGTTCACATTGGTTGCATTGTCGGCCGGGTCAAGTCCGTTATTCGCTACCACCGGAGCTTGTGTATCAGCCACGGTGAAGGTCCAGGTATTGGCGGCAATGCCACTGAATGCGTTTCCAGCCAGATCGGCAATGGCACTTCCCGGAGTCTGGACCGAAACCCTGGCTCCTGAAACCAAAGGTGAAGGCAAAGAAATAGCCAAGGTGTTTCCATTAAAAATAACCCGCTGGCCATCCGTTATGTTAATCGTTAAGGTAGGGTTACCTGCACCCTGGCTAATGGTAATGTTGCCGGTTCCTGCCTTAATGGCCTCACTAAAAGTAACCACCAGATTCGTATAAGCGGAAACGCCCGTAGTCCCGTTGTCAGGTGTTTTGGAACCCACTGTTGGCGGCACATTGTCAATGACTTTGAAATTCCAGTTTGAAGCATCTGTAATTCCGGCAAAACCATTGCCTGCCTCATCGGCAAATGAGTTGGGCAGAACCAGCACATACATATCGGCCCCTGACGGAAAGGTTTGTGGAGGGGTAATGGTAACGATATCGCTGTTTGGACCGCTAATCACCACATTGGAACCGCTAACGGGAATGTTTTGAGTTGCCCCTGTCGAAGAAATCAGTAAAATAGCACCTCCAGGCTGCTTAACCACTTTTTCACTAAACGTAATAACCAATTTGGCATCAGCAGCCACTTGAGTTGCATTATCCTTAGGTTGTAGATCGGTGTAAGTTGGCGCATTGTTATCTGTAACCGTTCTGAAATTCCAGGTAGTTGTGTCGGCAATGCCTGCATACGGGTTATTTGCCAGATCCAGAAAGGCTCCGGAAGTAACCTGAATGCTTATGTAGCTATTAACCGGTAGCCCTGTGGGCGGCGTAATGGTTACAATGCTGTCGGCAACGGAAATAGCCGAACTGTTGATGGGAATTCCCTGACTGATGGCCCCTTTGTCAATGGTAATCGTACCATTCGCCCCTTTTTTTACTTTTTCACTGAATATCAGCTGCAACTTTGCTCCAGGCAATACGCCAGTGGCCTCATCAGTAGGATTATAGGCATTCACCGTAGGTGACAGGAAATCTACTACTTTAAATGTCCAGGACGTAGAAGTGTTTCCGGCGAACTTATTTCCACTCAGATCCTCGAACGTTCCGTTTTCGAGCGACACGGCGATATTGGCCGAAGAGGGAAAGTCGTTGACCGGATTGATCCGGATCAAACTGTCATTGCTGATGCTGACGGCCGGGCTGGTGACAGCAATGGTTTCGATAATGACTGATCCGTTGCGAATGACAATGTTGCCACTGCCCTTCTGTACTTTTTCAGACAAACGGAATGTCAGATCAACATTTGCCAAAACATTTGTAGAACCTGTCGCCGGAACATAGCTATTGGCTACCAACGTAGGCGGAATGATATCGGCAACCTGAAAGGACAAAGGCGAGGTGCTGTTTCCTGCAAAACTGTTGCCGCCAAAATCTTCAAAAGTATTGGCATTAATCGTAACAGAAATGTTGGCAGACGACGGAAAGTCGTTAGCTGGGTTAATAGTAACCAGACTGTCATTTGTAATAGTGACCCGCGCATTGCCAACCGCAATTGTTTCTAATACAGCGGCTCCATTCCGGATTATAATGTTGCCACTTCCCTTTCTTATTTTTTCCGAAAAACGCAAACTTATATTTGCGGTAGCGGATACATTGGTGGCACCATTGGCAGGAATGTAACTATTGGCAATCAGCGTTGGTGGAACAACATCGGCCACGCGAAAGGTCCAGGGCAGCGATGCGTTGCCAGTAAACTTTTCACCGCTCAGATCCTCAAAGGTTCCGTTTTCGAGCGACACGGCGATATTGGCCGAAGAGGGAAAGTCGTTGACCGGATTGATCCGGATCAAACTGTCATTGCTGATGCTGACGGCCGGGCTGGTGACAGCAATGGTTTCGATAATGGCTGATCCGTTGCGAATGACAATGTTGCCACTGCCCTTCTGTACTTTTTTCGAGAAAACAAAAGTCAGATCAGAAGTCGTGCTTACGTTTGCCGCTCCATTTGCCGGGCTATAACTAGTTGCTACAATCAACGGCGTAATGTCTTCTACTTTAAAGGTCCATGGATGGGCTGGAATATTGCCGCCGTAACTATTTCCTGCTAGGTCCTCAAAAGCATCAGCAGAAAGAACAACACTGATGTTACCCGCCGAAGGCAGATTGTTTGCGGGATTGATAGTCACAATGCTATCTGCAATGCTAATTACACCAGCGGCGGCAGTGGCTACCGATATAGTCTCAATATCTAATCCATTGTTCTGAATGGTGATGGTGCCTGCTGAGCCTCTCTTTACTTTCTCGCTAAACCGAACGATTAAATTGTCGGTACGGCGCACATTTGTTGCACCATTTGCAGGTACAAAGCTTAGCCAATTGGGCGGAGTAGTATCTTTTGTGGTAAAGTTCCATTCGGTTGTTGTACCGGCATAAGGGTTGTTGGATAAGTCACGAAACACCCCATTTCCAATGTCAACCGTTATCGTAGTGGCGGAAGGAAAGTTGTTGACTGGCTTTATTATAACTTGTGTGCTATCGCCCACAATTCTTACCAAAGATGAATTGATCGCAATGGTTTCCAGTACAGTAGAGCCATTGCGGATAACAATGCTTCCCGTTCCTTTTTTTATCTTTTCGCTGAAACTGAGTTGCAAACTATCATTTACAGGTACATTGGCAGTGCCAGGTGCCGGAGTAAAGAGACTCACTGTAGGTGCCGTGCCATCGGTAGTAAAGCTCCAGGTTGTGTTACTCAGAATACCCGGAAATGCCACCGCAGTTGTACTCTCTAGTGCCCCGGCCGTTATCTGGACGGAAATTGTTTTTCCGGCAGGTAAATCCTGTACAGGATTAATGGTTACCTGATTGGCGTTTATGGTAATGTTTGCAGATGTGATGTCCAGGCTATCAAGCTTGTCGGCACCATCATAAAAGATTACTTTTCCAGCAGTGCCCTTCTGCATGGGCTCATCAAATGTCAGAACCAGGTTTTGGCTTACAAGCACATTTGTAGACCCATTGGTTGGAGCATAAGTATTGACTGTTGGAGGCGTTGCATCTAATGCACGAAACGTCCAAGGAGATGAATCATTGCCTTCAAATCTATTGCCGCTTAAATCTTCAAACGTATTGGTATGAATACTAATGGAGATATTAGCCGAGGACGGAAAGGCATTGACGGGATCAATAGTAATCACACTGTCATTTGTGATTACCACTCTATTGCTTGTAACGGCAATTGTTTCTAAAGTGGGATTTCCGTTTTTGATAATGATATTGCCATTGCCTTTTCGGATCTTCTCGGAAAAACGAAAGGTCAGGTTTGTCGTGGAAGCTACATTGGTCGCCCCGTTGGCCGGGCTATAACTGTTGGCGATCAGTGTTGGGACAATCACATCGGCCACGCGAAAGGTCCAGGGCAGCGATGCGTTGCCAGTAAACTTTTCACCGCTCAGATCCTCAAAGGTTCCGTTTTCGAGCGACACGGCGATATTGGCCGAAGAGGGAAAGTCGTTGACCGGATTGATCCGGATCAAACTGTCATTGCTGATGCTGACGGCCGGGCTGGTGACAGCAATGGTTTCGATAATGGCTGATCCGTTGCGAATGACAATGTTGCCACTGCCCTTCTGTACTTTTTTCGAGAAAACAAAAGTCAGGTCAGAACTCGTCGCTACGTTTGTTGCACCATTGGCCGGACCATATAAACTTATAACAGGAGCCTGGGCAAAAGCCAGGCCAGAACTCAATAAACAAATGAATAGGCTAAGTAAAGTATTTTTCATAGCTGCGGCAAAAGGCTAACTAAATTATGGAGATTGTTATTCTAAGTCTGAGTAGATGAAAAAACAGAGTGCTTTTTGTGATTAGTCGGTTCCTCTTACTGACCAAGATCTGCAGTTGGTATCCCTAGAAATTTGCTACGGTCGATTTTCCAAAATAGTATCTTTTCAAAAGCAGAAACCTCGGTGTTCAATGCGGTATATGTGACAACTTGCCTGTCATTTATTACCCGGCACTCCATCGGGTGGAGGCAATGGCTTTTCTTCGGGTTCAGTCAGTGCGTTTATAAGCAGCCAGGTACCCGCTCCAACGATAATAGCTACAGGTGCCAGTTTAGCCGCCATGGGTATTTTTCTTCTGATCTCAAACGGTTCGCTAAAGTCAAAATTGGAAGGAGCAGCTACACTCATCAGCCGAATCTTGTACGTTGATGCCGGGGCCAGTGTCATGGGCAGTTCCCAGGTATATTTTCCGGCATTGGGCACCCGGTTGATGATAAAACTGAGCGTACTGTCTTTCCAAAGTTCCAGTTGCAGGTTTTCCTGCTCCACGCCTCCGTCCCAGGTAATCTCATAATTACGACCCCGCCGTATGTAGGTATCTTCTCTGGGTGTTTTTACAATCATGGGCGAAAACACCAGCTTGGCTTCCAGCTTCAGGCTCAACTGTCCATCAAATACACCAATTTCTTTTTTAGCTCCCCATTCGATGCGTTTGTTACGACCTGGAACCACGTTCATGCCGACATCGCCCCGCACATAGACCAGTGGCTCTTGCATGGAATTGTGCGAACTGAACACGTTGACTTCAAATAACTGACCTGCTATCCGGCTTGCCAAATCATATTGGATAATGACAAGGTTTCCTCTGGTTTCTGCCCGGATATTGGTTATTTCTTGTGCAGAAAGCTTAGCAGAAAAGATTAAAAAAGCCAGTATGCAACTAAGTGTGTCTATTTTTTTCATTGCTGGAGTGCCCGCCCTAACTACTAATTCCAATTTTTAAGCTTCTAAGAATTGATACCTTTCAAGAGGAGTATGTAACTTTTGCCATAAAAAAGCATAAAATAAAAGCGTTTTGTCATATATGCGAAAACAACCTTTTTATTCTAAGATGTTCATGAGCAAACAGTTGTGTTTTAGTGATTAAAAAAACAAAAAGGTAGCTAAACGCTAGGTCTTACCTTTCGCTTAAGCTACCAAATGTAATAAAAAACCTTAATTGTAACTATAATTGAGTGCGGTGTTTTCGACGAATTTTTTCACTTCCACTCTGGCTCTATTCGCTCTTTCAGGACGAATACTGCATATCGGCCTCTATTATTTCTCTCAAAATCTTCATGTAGCGCATTTTGGTTGTTTTTACAACGTCTTCACTTTTGTAGCCCAGCACCTGTGTGATTTCTTTGAGCGACATTTTTTCAAAATAGAATAAATGCAAGATAGCCTGTCCTTTGCTCGACAATTTCTTGATCGACTCTCCGACCACTTCCAGCGAATATTCCATCCAGTCGTTGCTTCGTTCCGCAATCGCAAGCCCCTCCAGAATCTGTATGTTATCGGGGAGTTTTTCGTATTTCTCTTTTTCCTTGATTTTCTTTTTCAAATAGGTACTGATCAGATTTTTGGTAATGCCGAAGAAATACGTTTTGATGCTGCATTGCAAATGGTCCAGCTTGCCACTGGTTGCATTTTCATAAAGGATCACAATGGCATCCTGATAGATATCTATTGCCTCTTCAGGCATCAGATGATAATTTTTATACGCCCATTTTAAAAATTCACTTCGGTGAGTCACATAAAACTGGTCCCAATACTGCAAATTGCTGCTTGTAGCCCCTTCTGGTTCTGCGGTAACCGCTGAGTGTTGTGTGCTGGTCATGATTCTGCTTAGAGTAAGTTGAGTGTTTGAGTAAATAAACTGTGTGGTTTAGTGGTCGTTGGCCTATGAAATGTAACCAAGACTATGTAAGTTTTTTTTATTTTTTTCCCTAATTGCTTTTTGGCAGAGTACTATTCTGGGCCGGTATATTCATACACTTTGTCTTTACCACAACTCAGATCGTACAAAAAAATGGAAAAAAACAGTGATTGTCAATCACATGATTGGGTGATACAATTATCTTTTTGACACCAAAAACAATTCTTAGAGCAGAAAACCAAATGTAATAAATTTTTCCCTTTTGGTGAGAGACGCAAACTATGGATTGAGAGGAAGTTCTAGCAATGCCAAGTTCTGGAATCAGGGAAAGGTTGCTTTGGAGAGAAACAACCGCAAAAAATAGTACCTTTTGAAAAGGCAAAACCCCTTGTCACTTCAAAATAAACTTACGCTCTGTAGGCACGAATTGAACGGTTTACCCTTCTAAACCAGTCGCTGTTGGATGGCCTTGGCTACTGCTTCCGTCTGGGAATGAACCTGAAGCTTTTCGTAAATCTTTTTAATGTGACTACGCACTGTATCCAGGCTTATGGTGCAGGCAGCGGCTATCATCTTGTAGCTATTACCCTTTACTAGCAAGGCCAGTATCTCTTGCTCCCGGTCTGTGAGGTTATGCGGCTGGTCCGAGCCACTTCTGGGAGGTACCTGAGGAAACATCTGCAGTACCTTGCGTGCAATGCTTGATGTCATAGGAGCACCACCACTCTGTGCATCATGAATGGCATCAATCAGGCGGGCGGGTGGTGTTTTCTTCAATAAATACCCGACGGCCCCTGCACAGATAGAGTCAAAAATGTATTCATTGTCTTCAAATACAGTAAGCATGAGTACATTTACTGCCGGAAAGTGCTTCTTTATGGTTTTCAAACCCGTTAGTCCATTGGCAATGGGCATATCAATATCCATAAGCACAAGGTCAGGCTGCAGCTGGCTCATTTGGGCATAGATATGTTCACAGTTTGCAAAGGCATCTAACAACTCGATTCCTTCAGTGCCTCTGAGCAATACGGCAAGGCTGTCTCTCAAATCCTGATTATCTTCGTATATAACAATGCGAATCGACATAGCAAAAAACACTAGTATTCCTAAAACAGAAAATAAAACGGCAAGACTTGACCAACTGATGGAACACTATTTTTTATCCATAGCTTACGGGTTTGTCGTATTGCAAAAGTAGCTATCTCTGTTTTACAAACCTATCACATCATTGGGTGATGGGGAGCGTCACTTTGATGAACGTTCCTTCGCCGGGTTTAGAGTAGATATGCAATTCACCTTCGAGTTGCTGAGCCCGCTTGTGCATGTTCTTGAGTCCGTTACCCGATTTTTCTGTGTTTTGATTGAACCCGATACCATTATCCCGAATCTGCAGGTTGAGGCTCCCGTTCATGCGGTGCACCTGAACGAGTAGTTTTGTGGCTTCCGAGTATTTGGCGGCGTTGTTGATAGCCTCCTTAAATATCATGTAAAAGTCATAGTGCCGTTTGGTAGGCAGTTTTACATCGAGCAACGATTCGTCTACCTGTATCTGGTAATGAATGTTTTTAGCTTCGAGTACTTCGGCGGCAAATTCGCGCATCCGCACCGCTACACTATTCAGCGAATCATTGGCGGGCTGGGTAGTCCATACAATATCGTGCATCGAATCCATCATCTTTTGCGCGCTGTTGCTGATCTTTTCCAGAATTTCTGTCGGAGTAACTGCTTTCTGCGATTGTTGCTTGGCTACCTGACTCAGGATGGCAATGCTGCTTAGTGTCGAACCGATGTCGTCGTGCAGATCCCGGGCAATGCGTGTGCGAACCTGTTCGTTTTCTTGTAGTTGTGCAATGTACTGGCTCTGAGCGTTTTCGCGTTCTCTTTTGTAAATATTGATGCGGTCGGCCAAGGCCAGCGAAAGCAGCAGGGTTTCTATAGCCGAGCCTATCTGAATGGCGTGCTCGGTCAGGAAATTGTTTGGTAAAAAACCATCTATCTGCAAAATGAAAATAGCCGTACTGATCAGGAATATGGTCCATGCCAATACATAAAACAATGCCGGACGCTTTTTTCGGGACAAGAGTAACGTACCCACACCCAACATGTACATAGATGAGCAAAACACAACCGCCTGAATGGCAATTTCGCACCAGACCTTATACCGGTTCAGCTGAAAAACTGTACCAATAGCCCCTAAAAGCATCACTCCTACACTGCTTGCCAGCAATATTCGTATGCCTTTGTGCATGCGGGGCGTATGCGTAGGCGTATCCAGGAAATGCCAGGCAAACAAAACCCCAAACACATTGGCCAGCATGACAGGTACATAATCTATGACAGGCAGCCAATCCATGAAACTATGACGCCAGACCAGATCGAAAAA
This sequence comes from uncultured Sphingobacteriales bacterium, assembly GCA_963520985.1. Lineage (GTDB taxonomy): Bacteria > Bacteroidota > Bacteroidia > Cytophagales > 172606-1 > Xanthocytophaga. Next base: position 41,972 of record CAUQTA010000003.1, on the reverse strand, counting down.
ATACCCTTGAAAATCGACAATGACTATACCCGAAAAAAATACATAGGCAACATAAAACACATACGTTTTGTCGCGTACGCTGGCATACAAAAACAAGTTGTAGAGAATCATTACCCCCACAATTCCGATGTAAATGCCGTTGGCAACATCAATCGGGTGATTTTCCTCATATAGGCTATGGATGGTAGCTATCTGCATGGGAAACTGCATGGGCATGCTATTGACCACCCGAATGTAGCATGTCAGCGTATCTGGTGAAGGCCGGTCAGGGTCGAACAGGGAGAATATGTAAAAATTGCTCTCCACGTCGCGTTTAGCTTTCGGATAGAAAAAACCGGCGTGCCGCTCATCCAGCAGTTTTCCGTTTGCCGTTTTGTAAAAAACAACTTCTTCGAGCAACGGATTGCTTATTTCCAGTGCCCACTCTTTGCGGGTTTGATTGATTACCGTAAAACGCATCCAGATGGCCGAGGCTGTAGAGCCCAAATCCGGCATTTTGACGTCGGGAAAAGGAATGAAACGTGCTGTATACGCAGCTTTTTGTATATCGGCCAGGGTAAGTGAGTGAGTTGAATCCTGGAAATACGAGACTGAATGGCGAAGAATAAGGGCTTCCTGAGCCCGTGTGAGCACAATGGGACGATCGGCTCCCAGAACCGGAACTGCGCCAGTGAGTAACCCAAAAAACAGTATCCTGGCGAAAGTAAAAACCCCTTTCATAATCGCACGCAGGCTTTCAAAAGAGTAAATTGGGTTAGTGATTACGTATCTAATGAATTTTCAGTGCGTTGTAGCGTCTCTAAAAAAATGCTTCCATAGAGACGAATCCATTCAAGTAAAAGGGAATAAAGGCTGATTGACAGTTATGAATTCTCTTCTTTTGCCACAAACTTTGCCAGTTCAAAATCGCGTAGTTTAACTGCTGCCCGCGTCATCACTCCCACTACAGCCAGTGTCATGGCACCTCCAAAAATAACCGACGGAACCAAGCCCAGCAATTTGGCAGCCAAACCCGATTCAAACTGGCCTATTTCATTGGAAGACCCCACAAAAATGCTGTTAACCGACGAAACCCGGCCCCTCATGTCGTTCGGAATCATAATTTGCAGAATGGTACCCCGTATCACTACACTCATGGCGTCCAAAGCACCACTGACAGTGAGCAGGAGGAAAGATACGTAGAAATTCTCAGATATGGCAAAAAGGATCATGCAAATGCCAAATCCGGCCACATAAGCAAACAGTTTGCGACCAGTGTTGTATACAGGCGGGCGATGGGCCAATACCAACCCCATCACGGCTGCTCCAACGGAAGGAGAAGCCCGAAGCAAGCCCAGCCGGATGGCCCCATCCTGCAAAATTCCGATATCGCCAGGGCTGGCTTTAAGTATGGTTTCCACAAATACGGGTAACATAGCTACGGCCCCACCAAAAAAAACGGCAAACATATCCAATGTCAAGGCACCCAGGATAATCTGGTTGTTGAATACAAAACGCAGCCCTGCCCCCAACCGCTGGCGCAGCGTCTCCTGGTTGCCGCTATGTGCGACAGGCTTAGGCGCGATAAATGACACACAAACAATTGCCATAATTACCAGCACCACCACTAGGCCGTAAGCCACTACGGTACCATAGTTAAAAGGTGTTTGGGGATCGTCTGGGGAAAATAGTTTGGGTAACCACTGTTGCGAAAACGCATAAATCAACCCACCCAAGGCGGGCCCTGATACGGCGGCAATTTGCCAGAAAGTCGTGTTCCAGGTAGAGGCATTGGCATACTGGCTGCGCTGCACCAGTTGTGGCATAAACGAACTCACAGCCGGTCCACTGAATCCACGGGCAATGCCTGTCATGAAAATAACGGCATAGATGGGGAATGTTCCGTAATGCTCCAGAAAATCGGAAGGGCGCAATGTAAACAAGAACAACATGCCTGCCCCACACAGATACCCCAGTAAGGTATAAATAATAAGCTTGCGGCGGCTATGCAGATCGGCCAGGTGCCCACCATACAAGATCACACTCATAAAGGGAATGGCCTCGGCAAGGCCGATCATGCCCAGCGAGAAAGGCTCTTTGGTCATGGCATAAATTTGCCAGCCCACCACTGTGCTCTGAATCTGAATGCCCAAGGTTAGAAAGAACCGCATTGCTACAAAAAGCCTAAATTCTTTGTTGCGCAGAACCGCATAGGCATCTTGCTGGGTGGTCTCGGAAGGTGCTGACATAGAAGCTGTGTTCAGAGGCAATCTTGTGGTTGAAGCGTTAAGACAAAAAGCCGGCTGGAGTTGTCTTTTCAAACGCCAAAGTTGAAAAAGTTTTTAGAAAGTAACTGCACATGTCTGCATAAAAGTTTGCACAACAATCGCAAACTCAGTTAAGAGACAAGTGGATCCGGAAATCTGGAGCCGCGCCAAAATAGTATGTTTCAAAAAGCAAAAATCGAATGTCGTCATTTCGTTTAACAGCTTCTGGTATTAGACACTGGCAAGGAGCTATTGGTTAATCGATTGGATTTGTACGGAAGTCAGTTTCATAAAAAAATAGTTCATTGTTTTGAAGGTATTCTCAGGCAAGCTTCAGATTCAAAATAGTATGTAAATTTCGGAGAAAACCTGCCATTTCCGCTACCCGGTTTGCCGACTGGTGTTTCCTTCTTTGGTAAGAGAATAGTATTTGCGAGCCCACCCATCCACGATCTGGGTTTCAGTTGTGAGTAGGCCCTCTGCTTCCAGTTTGTGCAACGCCGTATACAGGCTCCTTTCTATGATTTTTAACCGGTCAGCGGTTAATTGTTTCACCTTCTGAGTAATTTCATAACCACATACTTTTTCCTGATTTTCGCGCAGACGAAGGATAGTCACTAACAAAATCCCCTTCAGCAAACGTTGGTTCCGTGAATGAACAGAACCAACGTTTATTTATATACACAAGCCATTTAGGTATGTATTTTTTTGATAACTGTAGAATTTACTCCTTATTTTCAGCGTCAATACTCTCTACAAGCACTTCTTAGATCCATTAACGAATGTGTGATTTTCAAAAAAACCAACCTTTTTTCTAGTCTACTGACAGACAATTCATTATTGAAATCTACTATTCACAATCTTGTTGATTCAAGGTTTGTCTGCAAATAGGATTATTCTTATCTGGCATACTTTTTTAAGTAGAAAAAGTATTGTATCACTTTATTTTATTTATTCACATGGCTGTCTGTAATAAATCTCTGGATATGTATGAAGTACAGGAGGGCTATTATGCTTGTGAAAACCAAGACCAGATTGCTGAATGGCTTTTTCAGAATCCAGGATTGGCCCCAGAAACGGATGTTTTTTGCCAGGATCAAGCAAATATCTCAAGTTTAGTACTATACGATAAAGGTAGTTTTCATGTCTATTTTTTGGTACAGGAAACGGTAATGGACGAAAAATGTACGTGGCTTTTGTTCATACCCAATTTTTTGTCCAAGCACTTTGATCTGCTCTGTTTTGCAAGCCAGTACCCTAACTTAGACATCAACGAGTTGTTTGACGACATGGCCGCGCAATTTTCGCGGTTAAGCAGTGAGAAAGGCCATCTATTGCCTGTATCGGGCTGTCGACATTCTATGTTCACAGGATTTATGTACGATATCGAAACTATACTCTCAAAGAATTAAATCTGATTTGGCTATTTTTTCAGCCGACACGAGAAATCGTTGTCGGCATTTTTTATACTTTTCTAATTCAATAACTCGCTTAACATACACTACCAGTAATAGTATCTCCGAAAATTGTCGTAGCTCTAATTGCCACTCAGAATAGAAGCTAATAAGCAGAAGCGAATTTCATGAAGTCGGTAACAAACATGCAACTTGAGTGAAAATAGTATCTTTTTCAAAGTCAAAAACCGGCTATATATACATATAACAAAAGCCCGTCTTTATGTAAAGACGGGCTTTTGTGTCTGGAATGGTATCCTGATTACATCCGGTCATCCATCTGTTCGATGTGTTGCAGGTGCTTTTTAAGGGTAGGCAATGTTTTGGCCGCAAATGCTCTTACATCCGGATCATTTGCGTCTTTAGATTCTTCTTCAAACTCATCTACGTCGTCTTTGTGATCAGAAACCATTTCGTTGACATATTTTTTGTCAAAATCCGCTCCTTTTTCATTCTGCAGATCATTTAAGATTTTCTGATGCTTATCAATCAGGGCAGTTGGTAAAGTAACGTTTTTAGAAGCTGCCAACGCTTTCAGTTCGTTGTTAGCTTTGCCGTGGTCTTCTATCATCATCCGGGCAAATTCTTTCACTTGTGGTGATGAAGCTTTTTGAAGCGCCAGGTTGGCAAGCTGAACTTCCAGCATGCCACCACTGGCGGCTTCAACTAAAAATTCGGCATCGTCTTCTTTCTTATCGGCTACATTGCCAGATGAAGTTGCTTCGATGCGTTCTTCGTTCTGGTCTTCGGTTGTTTCTTTGGTATCCTCCCGGTTAGGAGTTGGGTCGCAGGCAAACAACAGTCCGCCAAGGGCCATTATGGATAAGAACTTCAGTTTCATAATTATTCGTTTTTTAGGTTAAGTAATTGTAGTTTGTTCAACAATACTGCTAAGTGCTAAAAAAGTATTCCTCCACAGAAATGGCTTCTCTCTGCTGTTTTTATCCCCCATTTTACTGCCAACCGGGAAATTTTTGCATAACCAACTGTGGCAGCTGCCTGTAGAGAATCCTCCTCAAGCAGCTCTAACGTGCTGAATAACAGCGGTCAGGTAGGTATATTTTTTTATGCAGAATTACCAACCAATGTAAAACAGTGATGAAAGACATTCTACACCGAGCCGGGTATTTGATGATTTGCTTCATTCTTGTGCTCACTACCTGCTATGGCATTCCTACATGGCAAGCCCTGGGAGAAAACCCCCTACCCGAGGGGGTTTCTACCACAACCCATTTGAGTAAAGAAGCGGAAGAAAAATTTCGGAGGGTGAATTATGAAAGAGACCGCCTGAACCGCCTAATTGAATACGGAAATGCAGAAGACATAGAGCATTGGGAGCGGCAAAAAGCAGCCTTGGAACCGTACCAGTCAGAAATGCAGTTGGAATAAAATAGTATCCCGGAAACAAGCAAACCCCGATAAGCAGTTGATCGCTTATCGGGGTTTTGCTTATAAATACAGTACCCTTAGTGGGTCAAGTCTAATTTGGCGAGTTCACCGTTGATAAAAGCGACTTCTTCCAAAGAGAGAACAACCTGTGCAGCGGCCGCATTTTGTTCGGTCTGCTGTGCATTGCGGGCTCCCACTAAGGCACAGGTAATGCCGGGCTGATGCAGCGTCCATTGAATGACCAGTTGGCTCAATGTGGCATTTTTCTCAGCTGCCAGTGGTTTTAATTTTTCCAGAAAAGCATTGGTACGCCGAATGTTTTCGGGCTTGAAATGCGGTGTGGTAGGCCGATGGTCACCCGCAGCAAATGTGTAGTCGGGCGTTATTTTGCCGGTAAGCAATCCTCGCTGCAATGGACTGTAGGCCAATATTCCCACATTGTTTTCTACGCAATAAGGCACGATTTCCTTCTCAATGTCGCGCTTTACCATGCTGTAAGGCACCTGATTGGATGCCAATGCCACCACTTTCTGGGCCGCTTCCATCTGGGCTACATTGTAATTGGAAACGCCTGCCGCCCGGATTTTGCCTTCTTTTAGCAGTTGCGCCACGGCTTCCATGGTTTCTTCAATGGGTGTAGTAGGGTCGGGCCAGTGAATTTGCAGCAAGTCGATGTAATCGGTGCCAAGGCGTTTAAGGCTTTGTTCACATTCGCGGATGACGCTTTCTTTGCCCGCGTATTTGTATATTTTCACGGGATTGCCGTCGGCATCGGCACTGTCAAAATAGAATTCTCCTTGCGTGTTATCCCAACTTAATCCGTATTTGGTCAAGATTTGTACTTCTTCGCGTTTGAACGAACGAATGGCATCTCCCACAATTTTTTCGCTAAGGCCAAAGCCATAAACAGGTGCAGTATCAATAGTGGTGATGCCTAATTCCACGGAACGGCGAATGGCTCCGACCGATTCGTTGTAATCGTTGCCACCCCACATCCAACCACCAGCCGCCCAGGCGCCAAACGCAATGGGTGTAATGTATACATCGCTATTTCCTAGTTTTACTAATTGCATAAAAATGAACTGGTTAGGTTAAAAAGTAAGTAGTGATTAACTAAAAACAATATGTTTTTGAAAGGTAAAACCTGCCTGTTATACCCACCGGTACGATGTATCCTCGTAAAACTCCTGTTTCCAGACTGGCAATTTGGCTTTGAGTTCATCCACAATGTGTTCTAGGGCGTCAAACGATTGCTTGCGGTGCCGACACGATACAAAGACAAACAGCGAGATTTCACCGACTTTTACTTCTCCGAGGCTGTGGTAAATGTGCAGGCAGGTCATGTCGTCGTATTTGGCGAAAAACGATTCGCGCATGTCGGCCATGATCTGTTCAGCCATGGGGGCATAGGCGGTGTAATGAATGCTGGCAACCTGCTTGCCGTCTTTGGCATCGGCCCGCACCTGACCCAAAAAAATAGCGTGGGCCCCAATGTTGGTTTTGGTGCTGTGCTTGGCGATGGAATCGGCCACGAAATCGGGCTGAATGGGACCCTGTAAGAAGAGTTGCTTGGGTTTCTTTGTGGTTTGCATGATGCAAAATAGTATGTTTGGTTTTGTGAAAACCTATATTTTACCAACTGGCAAAGAAAATACTTTCTCCTTCTTTAAAATTGTCGATGAAGTTTGCTTGAAAGTTTAGCCTTAAATCTTTAGGGACTCTACCCCAGGATGTAACCAAATACCTGCTGGCTTTTACTACATCTGATTTATAAAAATAAGGGTAACTGTCCTGAAAATCTTGAAAAAACTCTTTCTTCATTCCACTTGGCTGATAGCCAATTTCTTTGAAGTAGATACCTTTTGTAAAATAGGAATTCTCGTCTTCGTCTATTTCTTCTCTATCTGTAATTAACTCATAGTACTTTTGAATGAATGCAGGATTATGAGTCAGCTCTTTTAATGTAAAGTATATCATTTCCTCAACAGGTGCATCATTTCTTGGGACAGGTATGCAATGATAAAGATCTAAACCCATCAGAGTGTTCTTATTTAAGATTAATTCCATTCACGCCTCCATCCAGATTCTCCACATTCACAAATCCATATTGCTGCGTTAATAGCTGCACGGCCAGGCTACTCACACGGCCCGACTGACAGAAGATTACTAATGTTTTATCCTGTGGCAAGTCGTCGGTGTAGCCCGCTAGTTGGCTAAGCGGCACATGCAGGGTTTTGTCTTTGGGAAAGATACTATTTTCGATAATCTGCTCACGTACATCTACAAACAACACATACGGATCTTTTAGCCATTGAGTTAATTGCGGTGATAGCGGTTTTCGGAACTCGCCCTGGGAATCGAGGTACCACATAGTATCTTGTCCAAGTTTTTGTTCGTGCTCTATCATTGCCCGAACATCATCCAGGGTTATTACCTGTATGCGGCGTTTGATTTTAATGATACGATGGGTATTGTATAAGGTGTTCACCATCAGCAGCTTACCCGACAAAGGTTCACCAATACCCGTAATTAACTTGATTACCTCCAATGCCTGATAGGTACCGATAATGCCGGGCAATACACCTAGAACTCCTACTTCGGCACAATTGGGCGGCTCGGTCGAGCCTTCGTCAAACAGGCAGCGGTAGGTTGGTCCACCTTGGTAGTTAAACACCGCTACCTGGCCTTCAAACCGATGAATGGAGCCATACACAAAGGGCTTGTCGGCCTGCACACAGACATCGTTAATTAGATAGCGTGCTTTCAGGTTATCGGTACAATCAATTAGAATGTCGTAAGAGGAAAGTAATTCATCCGCATTTTCATGGTTAAACTTTTCGGGATAAACCTGAACAGATACTTCCGAATTCTGAGCCAAAAGCACATCACGAGCAGCTTCTACTTTGAGTCGGCCGACTGACTCGGTAGTATACAACACCTGCCGTTGCAAATTGGAAAGCGAAACTACATCGTGGTCGACAATGCCAATGCTACCCACTCCGGCAGCGACCAGGTATTGAAGTACCGGACAGCCCAGGCCACCGGCGCCAACGACCAGTACACGAGCCTGGCGAAGTTTTTCCTGGCCTTCCCATCCGATTTCGGGTAGCAGAATGTGTCGCAGATATCGTTCCATAGTCGATGTTGAATTTAGAATGATAAAATGAGTGAAAAAAAATAGTATCTCTACAGAAGGCAAAACCCTACTATTCGATCATTCACTCATTCAAAATTGCCTATTATCCACCCGAAAACGGTGGCAACAAAGCGATCTCATCCCCGTCTTGCAGAGAATGGGTATCCTCTACCAATTCCTGATTGACGGCATAGCGAAATTTCTGCTGAGCCACAGCCGGATACGTTGCCGTTAGGTATTGATGCAATTCTTGCACGGTAGAAATAGAATCTGTCGAAAAGTCAAAACCGGCAGGAGTAAGTACATCGGTTAAAGCACCGAAAGGGAGTATGTGGAGTTTCATAAATAACTAGAGTTAGGGTTTTTCCTGAACATGTTATAAATGTTTGGACAAAGTTCTCTCATTCTTTCTTCATTTTCAATCCAATCAAGATCTATTTGGGGAAAGGCAGGGATTTCCAAATTACTGTGATAGGCATCTTCATAATCTTCTATATCTTCTTTACCTGTTAGTTTTTCATAGGCTTCATAAGGTATACAAAGAAAATCCTCCCCACCCTTAATACTTCTATTTTCCAGAAAAATATTCAAAAGACTATCTGGGTTTTCTACGTGGTTTGTATATGCCTCCTTGCCTTGAGCCACCAACCAAGCTTTAAAATAATCAAAGCTATCATCAGAGCAAAATCCCATATAAATGTTGACTGAACACCAAAGTTCTGAGGTATGGGCTAAATTTGTAAATCTTGACCGATAGGCATCAAAATCGAAAACTGCCTCTTCTCCCTTTTCGACTAACCATTCTGTCAATAACCGAATCTGAATTACAGGATCACCCTTGCTTCTTTGCTTGGACTTTTCAATCAATTCCCAAAATTCCGCTTCTGTCATATGTTAGTACTATTAACTCAGTTATCAAGCCGCTTAAAGCTACAAAATAAAAAGTTTTGTATGGTAGCAAAAGGCGTGGTATGGTCTTCTGTAATGCATTTCAGCTTGTCAAATCCATTTTCTAACTGTGAAACTAACGTGGCCTCGGTGTATTGCTGAATGGGCAAGCCGCTGCATTTGGTAGGTCCGTTGGTGGAAAAAGTACCCATTACCAAATAGCCTTTGACGGCTTTTCGGGCAGTGTCCAGGTATTTTGTGATTTGCTCGGGTGTAGTGAGAAAATGAAATGCAGCCCGGTCGTGCCATACGTCAAAAGCCGCATCAGGTACGTAGCTGGTCACATCGCTGACAATCCAGTGGACTTTATTGGCTTTTTCGCACAGTCGTTTTTTCGCTTTATCCAGGGCATTGGCCAATATGTCCAGTACGGTCAGGTTTTCAAAACCTTCGTCCAGCAGGTAGTCTACCAATTTGCTGTCTCCCCCACCAATGTCGATAATCCGGGCTGATTTATCCAACCCAAAGGAATGAATGAAATCCAGGGAAGTTTGGGGTACTTCCTGCGTCCAGCTTACCTGTTCCGGACTTTTGGTTTCGTAAACAGTTTCCCAGTGACTTTTATTTTCTGACACGTCCATGCTATTTTCTTTGGTGGTGTATGTTCTCAACACAAATTCGGGTAAAGAATGTTCTTGAAAATAGTATCTATTTAAAAGACAAAAACCTTACAAGGTCTTGAAAGACCTTGTAAGGTTTGGTTGGGAAGCATCATTCAAACAATCCCTTCACCTGTCCGGCGGGTGGGGTGATGCCCAAATGCCGGTAAGCGAGTTCGGTGGCTTCGCGGCCACGCGAGGTTCGTTTGATGTAGCCTTCCTGAATCAGGAACGGCTCGTATACTTCTTCAATCGTTTCGGCTTCATCGCCGCAGGCAGTGGCAATGGTAGATAATCCCACCGGACCACCTTTGAACTTCTCGATAATCGTAGTCAGAATCCGGTTATCCATGTCGTCCAGTCCGTGCTGATCCACATCCAGTGCGTTCAGGGCCATTTCGGCAATGTCTACCGTAATCTTGCCAGTTCCTTTTACCTGGGCAAAATCGCGGGTACGGCGCAGCAGGTTGTTGGCAATGCGTGGCGTACCGCGGCTCCGGCGGGCAATTTCGTAAGCGGCTTCTTCGTCAATGGGTGTATTGAGCAAATCGGATGAACGCAACACAATGGTTGTCAGCAACTTGGCATTGTAATACTCCAGACGGGCATTGATGCTGAAACGGGCCCGCAGCGGCGAAGTAAGCAAACCGGCGCGGGTGGTGGCGCCTACCAATGTAAACGGATTCAGGCCAATTTGCACTGAACGGGCATTGGGGCCGCTATCCAGCAGAATGTCAATCTTGTAATCTTCCATGGCCGAGTACAGGTACTCTTCCACCACCGGATTGAGTCGGTGAATCTCGTCAATGAACAATACGTCGTTTTCACTCAGGTTCGTCAACAAACCGGCCAGGTCGCTGGGTTTGTCAAGCACCGGGCCCGAGGTCATCTTAATGCCCGACTGCAGTTCGTTGGCAATAATCAGTGACAGGGTGGTTTTTCCCAACCCTGGAGGGCCGTGAAGCAATACGTGGTCTAGCGCCTCACCACGCTGGCGGGCGGCCTGCACAAATACGCGAAGGTTTTCGAGCACCTTGTCCTGGCCGGCAAAGTCTTCAAAACTAACCGGACGCAAGGCTTTTTCGATTTCCTTTTCCGTCGGGGTGAGGTTGTCGGCATCACCTTTCAAATAGTCTTTACGCATGTATGTTGTCAATTAGTAGTTACAGATGAACGGAGGTTTTGAGGTCTTGGAAGATACTATTTTCTGAAGCTCAAAACAAATGTGTGCGGGAATGCAATCGGGAGGAAATATAAGACTGCGGGGAAGTTAAAATCAAGGAATTCGCAAAAAATAAGTACATTCGGACACGTCACGAAAATACTAAAAAAAATTGGAACAGCCTAATTTCTTTTCCAGCGAAAACCATCACCTTTGCGGAATTGTTTCTTTGTAAGGGCGGTTTAGCAGTTGTCTCTCGGATTAGCCGATTCAGACACGCAAGTGGGTTTTGATCTTAAAAAAGATACTATTTTTCTTCGGAAAGTCCTTGCGACACAAGCCGGATATTTTATAAGCAACTGGGTTATTATGGAATCAAAACATGGGGCTTCGAGTAAATCGGCCAAACGCGAATGGTTTAGTGAATGGTTCAATTCTCCGTATTACCACATTTTATACAAAAATCACGATGATGCCGAGGCGCATTGCCTGATCGACAATCTGCAGGCTTTTTTCCCCTTTACTTATGAAGATCACTTTCTGGACCTGGCCTGCGGCCGGGGCCGCCACTCGGTGTATCTCAATTCCAAGGGGTTTGATGTAACGGGCATCGACATCGCCCCTGACAACATTACCTATGCCAAACAGTTTGAAAACAGCCGGTTGCACTTTCAGGTACACGATATGCGTCGGCCGTATGTGCGCAACAAGTTTTGCTATGTGCTCAATCTGTACACGAGTTTTGGCTATTTTGAAACCGAAGGCGAAAACATCAACGCCATTTGTACGGTTACGGAAGCCTTAAAAAAAGGCGGTTACCTGATACTTGATTTTTTCAATACAAGTAAAATAGTCGAAAACCTGAAGCCGCATACGGTCAAGGAAATAGATGGCATTCAGTTTGAATTTCGGAAACGGCTCGAAAGCGGATTCATCATCAAAGACATTGAGTTTGCGGACAAAGGTCAAACTTTCCAGTTTCAGGAACGCGTAAAAGCCATTCCTTGCAGTACGTTTCTGCATTACTTCGATGTGGCCGATCTCGAACTGGTGCACGTCTTTGGCGATTACTCACTCAAGCCTTTTGACGAAGCGACTTCTGACCGGATGATTTTTGTAGCTCGCCGTCCGGACCGGGAAAGTTTTGGCTTTCGCTTGTAAACCAATTCGTCTGATTATCAGTTGTATACCTAAGATTTAGGAAGCCTTAGATTGAAGGCTTCGCACTATTTATAGCAACAGAACCTCCCCGATGGTGGGGTTTTGTTGCTTTGAAAGGTACTATTTTTTCAGGCCGGAAATGAGACTTTCCCCATGGTAATGGAGGGAATAACCGGCCGATTGCCAAAATTCACATTGCCTCCGGCAACAGCTTCGTTAGCTAACACCGCAAACAATACGGCTTCTTTGGCATCGGGCAGTATGTGCAGGTCGTCCGTGGTTTTAAACACCGCCTCTGGCAAAAGTTGTTGCAAATGCCCTACCAAAACCGGATTGTGCATGCCGCCACCACTCATGTAAATAGTAGGCTTGGTAGCAGTAAAACCCTGGTTTACAGCTTTGGCAATTCCCTTGGCAGAGAATCGGGTCAAGGTTGCAATCACATCCGCCGAAGACAGGCTTTGCGTATCCGACTGTTCCTGAGCTCGTTGGACATAGGAGGTGCTGAATAATTCAGGACCAGTGGTTTTAGGAAAAGGCAAGTCAAAAAACGGATGTGCCAGTAAGGCCGTCAGCAGTGCTTGATTTACATTACCCGATGAGGCAACTTTTCCGTTTTCATCAAATGGCTGGTTGTAATAAGTTCGCATGTAGGCGTCAATCAGTGTATTGCCCGGCCCCACATCCGTCGAAAACATTTTGGAGGCATCCAGATCACCCGCCAAATAGGTAAAATTGGAAATACCGCCCATGTTCAGCATAATGCGGTCTTCGCCTGCCGCCGAAAAAAGCAGGTAATCGCCATACACGGCCAGCGGAGCTCCTTCGCCACCGGCAGCAATGTGTTTTTGCCGAAAATCGCTTAGGGTTATAATGCCTGTTTGCACGGCAATGTGGTCTCCGTCGCCGATCTGCAGCGTTGCATTCGGAAATGCAGCGTTTTTATGCAAACTAAGCGGCGCATGGTAAATGGTTTGCCCGTGGCTAGCAATCAGGTCTATTTCATGGGGCGTATAGTTCCATTTCTGCAGACATTCCAGAATCATCGTGGCGTGTAGCCGCCCTATCCAGGCATTCAGAAGCGTGAGCATTTCCAGGTCTATCAGTTTCTTGGAAAAAACCGTACGAATGTTTTCTTTGATTTCGGCGGTGTAGCTGACTGTTTCAAAAGCCAGCACTTCGGTCTGGGTTTCGGTTCCGTTTCCTGTAAACCGGCATAGGGCCACATCCAGACCATCCAGTGAAGTGCCGGACATAAGGCCAATGATGAGGCGTTGCGGCTTTTGCGCAATCTGATAGAGTTTGGCTACGTTTGCATTCATGGGGGTAAGGTAGCCGAATTTGCGAAAAAGTAAAAGCGATGCCTATTCGTAAACGGTAACGCCTCTTTGTTTCATCCGCTCAATCAATCGGCTGTATTCCTGGTAATTGGGATACACCAATGGGTTGCTTCCCAGAAATACGGTTTGCAAATCCGTCAGTTCTAGCAAATTATCCGAAAGTTGTTTAATCCGGTTTGCTGACACATCCAGTTCTTTCAGGCTTTTCATGGCAAACACTACCGAAGGAATGGCTGTAAAGGCGTTTTCACTCGCATACAGGCCCGTTACCGACGAAAGTTGCTTTAAGTTTTCGGGCAGCGACGTTAATCGATTGCCCCGCAAGTAAATTTCCTGCAGCTGCGCCAATTGAGCTACCTCTTCCGGTACCCGTTCCAGTTGGTTATATGACAACGCAATCACTTTCAAGCTAGCCATCTGGCAAAGGACCAGTGGAAATTCCTCAAACTGATTGTAGTACAAGTCAATCTGATTCAGCGATTTGAGTTGTTTTAGCTGTCTCGGCAGTGCAGTAATCTGATTGTGGTACAAGCCGATGACATGTAATTTTTTCAGGCGGCACAGCTCTTTCGGGAATTTTGAGAGGGAGTTGTTGTTCAGTACAATTTGGCTTAACGCTTTATTCTTTCGGAGTTGCCGAGGAAACTGTTGTAAGCCACACTGGGCTAATGCAAGCATTTCCACATGATGGTTTCGTTTGCATCTGAATTGCTGTGGCAAAATGGGGTTTCCACTTAAATCCAGCTTTTTGAGCAACTTCAGTTTAAAAACCCATGGAGGAACCGCCTGAATCTGCTGATTCGTAATCAGCAACTCTTCCACATTCTTACAAAGCAAAATCTCTTTGGGGAATTTCGTCAGATTTCCTTTTTTGTAACTACTCAGGTTGATAATCCGCACCGTATCCGGACGATTGGTTTGCTTCAGGCTTTCGAGTGACCTCACCACTCCAGGTAATTGCGCATAGCCAGTAACCGATACAAACCAGCAAATCCACAAACAGATTTTCATAGCAGGAAATGATCAAATGAAAAAACGCAATTATAACTAAATAATTAGTTAATCAAAAGTTAACGAACTATTTTTCCAACAAATGGGCAGGTTTTGCTTTCTTCTAGGATACTATTTTCCATTCTGATCACAATAAAACAAATGTTTTTTTAGTTTTAACAAGGCAGGCTACACCTAAAAAATATAATTTTATAATTATTTATTCCTATTTTTGCCTATAGTATATCTCCAATAACTATTTGTCAGAATCCGGATTGTAATTGATTTGCCGTGTATGGAAGAAGGAGCCAAAGAAAGCCAGCATCATGAAACAAGCACCCTTGAAGATCAATGGCTTTGGAATGCATTTAAGGAAGGCGACCGGCAAGCGTTTTCAACCTTGTATACGGCTTATGTGAACAAGCTGTATGCGTATGGTCTGAAAATTACGCCAAACCGAGAACTGGTACGCGATGCCATTCAGGATTTGTTCATTGAACTTTGGAAAAGCCGTCAGACTCTTTCCCATACTTCCTCAGTCAAATATTATTTGTATTCCTGCACCCGACGCAAAATTACGAGATACCTCTCCCGTTCGTCACACATTCTGAATGATGACAAAGAGACTACCAATCCTTTTTTACAGGTTTCTTCGCCCGAAGAAGCCATCATTGATACCCAAACCACTACCCGTCAGCACTCACTGTTACAGAAAGCGATGGATAGGCTTACCCAACGCCAGCGTGAAGCATTGTTTTTGAAATATTACGAAGGACTAGCCAATGCCGAAATCGCTTCTCTGATGGCGATTAATGAACAATCGGTTTACAATCTCATTTCCCAGGGCTTGTCTGCTATCAAAAAATATTTCCCCGCCGAAATTCTCATTTTCTTCCTCTCGTATCTCTGCCTTTGATTCGCCCCTGATTTCCGGTCGACAGGCACACTTTAAATATTTTAAGAAAAAGTTAAAATATTTTGAGTAGAAATCGAAAGTCTGCTGCTTTTGATAAAAAGCACCGCTACCACCATTCTTTATGAGCGATTATTCCAACTTTAAAGCCGAAGATTTTGCCACCGATGACGACTTCATCCGTTGGGTGAATTTTCCTGATCCGTCAATCACCCAATTCTGGAATCACTGGCTTTTGCAGCATCCTGAAAAAGAGGAAGTGGTTGCCAAGGCTCGCCAACTGGTTCTGTCCATCCGGTTTGAGGAACAACGTCTTTCACCTGTCGAAATCCAGACCCTATGGCGCGTGATAGATGCCAATACCCAGGAGGAGTCTGTAGAAATGCATTCCCCTTTTCTGCAAATGCGTTTGTTTCGCATTGCTGCCGGATTGCTACTCTTGATTGCGGCAGCGGCGGGCGTTTTATTCTACACGATCCGCGCGGAAAATAGTATCTTTTTGACAACCAAAACCTCCCAGATACGCACCACTACCCTGCCCGACGGCACGTTGCTGACACTCAACGCCAACTCGTCGGTCAAGTACAGCAAAACCCTCCTGACCGATTCGATCCGGGAAGTATGGCTGGAAGGAGAGGCTTTTTTTGAAGTAAAAAAACTCCCTACGGCGGCGCATTTCGTGGTGCATACACCTGAACTTACTGTCGAAGTGCTGGGCACCAAGTTTAACGTCAACACACGTCGGCAACGGGCCAAAGTAGTATTGAAAGAGGGCAAAGTAGCCTTGCATGTGCAACAGAACCGCATGGATTCGACGATTACGATGCAGCCGGGAGACATGGTCGAATACAGCAAAGCGTCTGAAAAATCCGTTAAAAAAACCGTAAATCCGCAAAACTACACTTCTTGGACACAAAACCGGTTGATATTTCACGAATCGACTTTACGCGAAATTGCCGAAATCATGGAAGATACCCAGGGAGTCCGATTGCAGTTTAGCGACCCAGCCTTTGAAAACCTGGTATTCTCGGGCTCGGTAGCTACCCATGATACCGATTTGCTACTGAGGAAACTTGCCAAAGCCTTTCACCTGAAGATAACGCGCAGTGATTCGCTGGTGCAAATCGAAAAGCCAGACACCAACTAACCTAACACACTGAAAATCTTTCTATTCCTTACCCAATTTTCTAATTCTCTTATCGTATGCGAAAACTTATACATTATATCGGGGTTGTGGTACTCTCTGGTATAGCGTTGCCCCTACACGCCAGCTCGCAGACAAATGCATTCCTGCCACAGGCTAACTCAGTTCCTCTGCAAGAGAAAAAAGTTTCACTGATCGAAGCCCTGCACCAACTTGAAGCGGCTTATCAGGTAGACATCAGCTACAATGTCGATTTGTTGAAAGACAAAATGGTTGATTACAAAGTACTTAACCGACACAAAACGGAAGGGTTGGAAGAAAGGCTGAAGAAGCTTCTGCAACCATTAAGCCTTACGTTTGAAAAGCTGGAAGAAAAGGATTTTGTCATTTATGAAAAGTCCCCCTCCAAGGCAAACGCCGAGTCGTCCTTAAAGGGAATCGGCTACGGCGAACTGGAAAATGCCTTGGGAAACACGCTTCCCAACTCCATCAATGCCTCGTTGACTAAAACCGTTCTGGTAGCCATTCCAATCAAAGGTCGTGTGACATCCGAAGAAGGGGAAGCACTGCCTGGTGTAAGTGTAACCGTAAAAGGCACCACCATCGGCACCACCACCGATGCCAACGGAGGTTACTTGCTCAATGCTCCGGACGAAAATTCCATTATTGTGTTTTCCTTCATTGGCTATCTCATAAAAGAACTTTCGGTGAATGATGCCAATAGCGGCACTGTGGTTCTGACTGCTGACGTACAGTCTCTGGGCGAAGTGGTGGTGGTAGGCTACGGTACCCAGAAAAAACGCGATGTTATCGGTTCCATTGCCACCGTTAATGGCGACGATATCAAGCTTCGTTCTACGGCTTCCTTCGATTCGGGTTTGCAAGGCATGGCTGCCGGTGTTTCGGTACAAACCAATGGAGGTGTGCCAGGTGCGCCTTCCACCATAAAAATCAGGGGTACGAGTTCCATTTTTGCGGGCACCGATCCCCTATGGATCGTAGACGGAATGCCTATTTACAATTATGCTGTAGGTCGCAGCGATGGCACCACTGGTCAGAGCCCCATGACGCTGATCAATCCCAATGACATTGAGAGCATTCAAGTACTGAAAGATGCGGCGGCTACGGCTATTTATGGTTCCCGGGCCTCCAACGGTGTTATTCTGGTAACCACCAAATCAGGTAAAAAAGGCCAGGGAAGTACAACGTTCAATTATTCGACGGGATTTTCAACCCTAACCCGCACACCGGAAGATGTAGGCTATGTCAATACAAAGGAATGGTTTCAGGTGGTGGACGAGATGTACAAAAACTCGGAGAAAGAATTTAGCATGAATGACTATTACCGCCAATCTCCGTATGCCTTTACGAAATTGACGCGTGAGCAAGCTTCTCAAATCAATACCAATTGGTATGACGAGATTTTCCGGACCGGCCGCTTTTCGGACTACAATTTGTCCAGCTCACAGGGATTTGAAAAAGGAACTTTCTATCTGTCAGGCAATTACCGCGAAGACAAAGGCGTGCAGAACAACAACGACCTGAAACGGATGTCTATCCGGGCTAATATTGACTTTAGCCCTGTTAAAAACCTGACAGTAGGAGCCCGCCTTAGTTTTGCCTACACCAATAACAACCGCATGCAGAATACCAGTTACCGCGGCGGCTCCAGTCCCAATGGTGGTTTAAACAGTGTCACAACCTCGGCCCTGCCGTGGATGCCAATACGTGAACTTGACAATCCGAACCGATACTTTAATGCGTATGCGGGATCTAACCCAGCCGCCTTTGCCGATCCGGCCAGTTTAAAGGACCAATTGGAGCAATACCGCGGATTGGGTGGGGTATTTGCCAATTATCAGATTCCTTTTGTCAAAGGCTTGTCCATTCGTTCCGAATTGTCGTTCGATCTGCTGCAAAGTAGCAATGTATTCTGGCAAAGCCGCGAAATACGGTTGGACGGTGCCCAGAAACCTTCCTCTTATGCCTACGAAGAAGCCATTACCCTAAAAGCCCTGAATTACAATCTATATGCTACTTATGACAGAGCCATGGGCAAACACGCTATTAATCTGGTAGGTGGCACAGAAAACGTAAAGCAAAGCGACTACGGTCGTTCCATGGCTGGGCAAGGACTAAACGGCAGTTACCAGCAACTTGGCAGCCCTGCTAGTATATTATCCATTAATAGTGGACTTGGCAACGAACGATACTTGCGGTCTTATTTTGGAAGGGCGAATTACAAATTTAATGAACGCTACCTGGCAGGCTTCAGCATTCGCCGCGATGGAAGTTCGGTATTCACAGCAGCCAATCGTTGGCAAACTTTCCTAGCTTTTTCTGCTGGCTGGATTTTGTCTGAGGAGAGTTTTATGTCCTCCATCAGTAATGCTGTCTTTTTAAAGCTACGTGGCAGTTACGGACAGGTCGGCAACCAAAACATTCTGGGTAGTTTGGATGCAAGATTATATAATTCAACTTATTACTACGGTGACAAAGACATACTGGGTGTAAATGGCACAATGCCAACTAATATTCCTACAAGCACCTTACAATGGGAAAGCACCCGTAGCAGTGACATTGGCATTGACTACGGCTTTCTGAACAATCGCATCAATGGCTCGGTGGCTTACTACCATCGCTATGTTAAAAATATGCTTTTGCCTTCTCCTGTTCCGGTTTCTTCAGGAATCAGTCCTTCAGGTGCGTTCCCAGGAAATGTATATGACGAAAATTCCAGTACAGTCATGAGTAACATTGGCGATATGGTCAATGCGGGTTGGGAGTTGGAAGTGCATTCAGTAAACCTAGACAAAGGTGGCTTTAAATGGACTACCGATTTCAATATTTCCTTTAACCGCAATACCATTAAACAATTGACTCCAGCAGCTGATCAAAGTGGTAAGGGAATCCCTACAGGCTCAACTATTTCCCGAGTCGGTCATAAGCGTTATGAATGGTTCGTTGCAGATTACGCAGGAGTGGACCCTGCCACCGGCGTACCGATGATCTATGCCCGCGACAAAGCTACATATGATGCAACGGGTGCTACCCAACGATTGAAAAACAAAGAAGGTGGTGACAGCCTTACCTATGCTACCAAAACCAACATTGCCGAAAACAAATTTTACCAGAACGATAAGTCCGCCGATCCTATGTACTACGGTGGATTGACCAACACATTCCAATACAAAGGATTTGATCTGAGCTTTATGTTTTCGTTCTCGGGCGGCAATTACATCCTCGACTATGACCGCCAGATGGCAACTGTTCCGGGCGAAACCAAAACTTTCCTGAGAGACATCATCGACAATTCGTGGCGCAATCCCGGCGACGTAGCCAAATACCCTCAATTACGGTATGGCAACACGTATATTATTGATGGCAAGGCGGTTGCCGATTTTGGGGATGAATGGCAAAACCACAACCGGGAAATGTACAAAGGAGACTACATCCGTTTACGCAACATTCAGCTGGGCTATACATTGCCTTCTGTACTAACCAAAAACATTTACATGCAAGGCTTACGGGTATATGTTTCGGGTGCCAACCTTTGGACTTCCACGAAGTATCCAGGATTCGATCCTGAAGGCGCCGGCTATGTCTATACTGCTACCATTCCGCAACTGAAATCATTGATTTTGGGCGTTTCGGCCCGTTTCTGATTCTAAAGACTATTAAATCGAATACCTATGAAAAAGATATTTTCCAGTATCCTGTTAACCGGATTGTTATTGTTATCGGCTAGCTGCTCTGACGAGTTTTTTGAATTGAAACGGCCTCCGCAAACACCATGGAGCAATGCAGAAGAATTTGAACGGGCTCCCATCGGTTTATACGCTTCGCTTTTCAACGGTGACAGTTGGAATATGCCCTGGGTCGATATTACCATCGTGAAAACCAGCATGGGTGACGATGTGGACTGGGTGAGCAATGCCGAATGGGGCTATTGGCGGCAAACCAAAACATTTAACAAATACACGGACAAAGGATTTTTGCTGATTTACAGAACCATTGGCGGTGCCAACAATGCCCTTGATTTTGTGAATAGCAAAGAAGGCAATCCCTTTCCGGGAGAAAGCACGGAGAGCATCCAGAATAACGTGAACCGGATTATTGGCGAGTTGCACTTTATCCGGGGCTACGCGTATTACCTGCTGGCAACTACTTTTGGCCATGCGTATGTACCTGGCAGCCCTAATTCTACGCCTGATTTTCCGATGCCAACCACCTACGCAACGTCGGTAGAAGAGGCCAAAAACCCGAAAATTGGCACTACTCAGGAAATCTATGATTTGATTGTTGCCGACTTTGCCAAAGCCAAAGAACTGCTCCCTAAAAAATATGAGGAAAATATGCATCCCTCTTATCAGGTACGGGCAACACAATTTGCTGCTACGGCAATGCTGGCCCGTGCGTATTTTCAGCGAGGTGAATACGACAAAGCTAAAGCCGAATGCGATATTCTGATTGACCAAAACGAAGGCATGTACGACTTAAGCGAAGATCCGATTGCAGCATTTTCGACGAGTACCTTAGCTCGGTCCAAAGAAGTGATTTTTTACTTACCCTATTACGATGCTACTGGCCAAACCCCGCTGCATTTGACGGTATTGAATCATTCGGCGGGGCCTTGGGGCAAATGCGGCTGGGTGGAAACGCATATGGGCAACAGCACCATCAAACGACTGGGCTGGATGACTAACCCTACGGCGGATACTGTCGTGAATGAAGTTGCCAAACGTGACAAGCGGTTCCAGCAATTGTTCATGGTTCGTTATCCGGAAAAGAAGCGTAAACCTGAGCAGCAGTTTGATGAACGCAAGGAAGTAAGTGCCATCACTACCATTTGGCCGTTTAAGTACTACCGAGGCGAAAAGTTGTTCAATACCAATGTTCCGCTTATCCGCTTGGCTGAGATCTACTTGACACGCGCCATCTGCCGCATGAAAACCAATGATAAAACAGGTGCCGCTGCCGACCTGAATGTGGTACGCAAAAGGGCTTGGGATACCGAAGTCGGAGGGCCGTATCAGGAAGTGACGGCAGCTACCATTACCGAAGAAATGATTCACGATGAACGACTGATTGAGATGTTTGGCGAAAATGACCGCATTGACTATTTACGCGGCCTGAAAGTGGAAATTCCGAAAGGCGAACGTGCCGCAGGTAGTGATCCGTATACCAGCGAAGATTTTGTGTGGGCAATTCCGACCCGCGAACGCCTCTACAATGAAGCACTCAAATAGATTTCGCTACCAATTTTAAAAGAAAAAGCCCGAACCATTCGGGCTTTTTCTTTTAAAATTGGTCTGGGGGTTTTCGCTTTCCAAAAGATACTATTTTTGTACATTCCTTCAACTATGTGCTATGATTTACTTATTCAGTGGCCTGGGTGCAGATTACAGGGTATTTGAGTACTTGCAATGGGATAACGTTGCTACGCAAGTAATAGAGTGGAATCTACCCGAACCCGGTGACACATTGAAAACGTACACAAAGCGCTTGTTAGAAGAACAAATTGCAGAAGACCGTGACAATATTTTTATCGGCGTTTCTTTTGGGGGCATTGTGGCACAGCAGGTAGCTCAGCTTACGACTTACAAATCCATCATCCTGATTTCCAGTGCTCAAAATAAAAATCAATTGCCCCTGCTGTATCGCTGGTTCGGAAAATTAAACCTGGATAAACTGCTTCCGGCAAGGCTATTGAACACGCCGACTTTTTTCACTTATTATTTTTTTGGCGTTAGCAATCAGACACACAAGCAGTTACTCAAAAACATTTTACAGACAACAGATCAATACTTTCTCAAGTGGGCAATTCGTCAGATTTTGCAGTGGGAATCGCTTCAAAAAATCGAAAATTTAATGCATATTCACGGCGACAACGACCGGATTCTGCCCATCAAACACATCAAAAATCCGGTTCGGGTAAAAGGAGGCGGGCACTTGATGGTAGTCACCCATGCCGAAGAAATTAGTAAAATACTTAAACGTTGTTTAGCTTAGATACGTACGAACTAATCAAATACTTACAAGCATCTCAGTAAACAGGTACATTCTCTTATGGCACTACAACCGGAATTTGAAGCGAGTAGCTGTACGGATATCGGAAAAATCCGTCAGATCAATGAAGATTACTTTGGACAGTTTCAGACCGTCAATGGCGATATTTTTGTCATTGCCGATGGCATGGGCGGGCATTTGGGAGGCGCAACAGCCGCCCGTATGGCCGTAGAAAGTCTGCGCATCTTTTTTGAACATCAGCGTTACGAAAATCCGATTGAAGCCTTGCGTCAGGCTTTTTTGTATGCCAACAGCAAAATACTGGGAGCCGCCCAGCAAAGCCCCGAACTTGAAGGCATGGGTACCACCTGC
Organism: uncultured Sphingobacteriales bacterium; assembly: GCA_963520985.1. Lineage (GTDB taxonomy): Bacteria > Bacteroidota > Bacteroidia > Cytophagales > 172606-1 > Xanthocytophaga. Next base: position 19,109 of record CAUQTA010000003.1, on the reverse strand, counting down.
GTAACTATGCTCATCCGCGACGGGCTAGTATATCATGCCCACGTGGGTGACAGCCGACTGTACCGGTTGGCCAATGGCATATTGCATCGCCTTACCAAAGACCAGACCTATGTACAGCAACTGGTAGACAAAGGAGAAATAACTGCCCAAGCTGCCCTGGACCATCCACGCCGTCACGAACTAACCCAGGCGCTGGGTGTAGATGCCGAAGTAGAAATTGAAATAGGAAACGTGTTGATTTATCCTGATGCGGGAGATGTATTTATGCTTTGCAGCGATGGGCTGTCGGGCGTTGTGACCGACGAAGGCATCCGGCAGATTCTTTCGCAGGATTTGTCGGTAAAGGCCATGGCCGAACGACTCGTGCAAACGGCCAATAATGCCAGCGGTGCCGACAACATTACCGTTCAGGTGGTTGCCTTTGAAGCCACGGAGCAGTCTTTTGTAGCTACGTCTGCCGTAGCAGATACCGAAATGCCAGCCTTTGCATCTGAAACACCTGAACCGATAGAGCAAAATAGTATCGCTGAAAATGCCAAAACCTCCCCTCTGGCAGAAACTGCCGCTGCTTACTCTGATTCTTACTCCGCACAGGATTCAAATTCTACCAGTTCCGTGAAAAAAACCTCTTCCAAACCTGACTTAGCTTTAATTCTTCTCTGCGGCCTTGCGGCCATTACCATCGGGCTGTTTATTGCCGGCTGGAAATACATCAATAGCGACTCGGTGCCAAATTCAGAACTAGCCACTGTACAAGCCAATACATCAGACAGTGAGCCTGCCGCTACCGAAGAAGCCGTTGAAGAGCCCGAAGAAAGCACGCCAGCCGTAACACCTGTTGTAACAGAGAAAAAACCGGAAGCCCCTAAAAAGGCCGAAGAAAAACCCAAGCCTGCCGAAACGCCGAAGCCCGCTGAAACTAAACCTGCCGTAGCGCCTGCGGGTGGTGAAACCTATTCGCACACGGTCAAAGCGGGTGAAACGTTCCGCGGCATTGCCAACCGGTACAATCTGAAATATGAAACGCTGAAGGCACTCAATCCTCAGATCAAAGACGTGGATAAAGACATCAAATCGGATGTGACCAGGCTGAACGTGAAAGTCAAAGCCATTCACACGGTTGGTCCCGGCGACATTCTGACGGTAGTGGCAAAAAAATACAATGTAACAAAACCGCTGATCATGACTGCCAACAAAAAAACGGCTGACCGTACGGAACGTGGCGAAAAGCTAATCATTCCATTTCCCGATAAGCAGTAAGAAATCCGGTCGTTTTCAGTATATACACTTTACCCAAACCCGCCACCATCGAAAGGTGCGGGTTTTTTGTTTTCAGGAGATACTATTTTTTATCTTGCAAAGTTTTAATTTATACATGTTATTGAAAGAGTATAAGAAGATAGTAATTACTGGCACTTCTGGCTTCTTGGGCGGGCGAGTGGCTAAATTCCTGCCGTCTGTTTATCCGGCTGCTCAGATGCTGTGTACCTCCCGCAAGGCTACAAAAAAAACAGAACTGGAAGTGGCTGGGTGTACATTCATCGCCGGCGACCTGGCTGACAAAGGCTTCTGCCAGAATCTTCTCCAGCACGCCGACGCCATTGTACACTGTGCTGCTTTGTCGTCGCCCTGGGGCAAATATGAAGATTTTGAGAAAGCCAATGTGCAGGTCACACAAAATTTGCTGGAGGCCGCGGTGGCCAATGGCGTAAAACGATTTGTCTTTATTTCGACACCCAGCATTTATTTTGATTACACCGACCGGCTCAATATTACCGAGCAGGATGCGTTGCCAGCCCACATGGTCAATGCTTATGCCGAAACTAAATACCAAGCCGAACAGCAGGTATTAGGCGCCAATGGTCCCACTTTACAAACCATCGCTTTGCGCCCCAGAGCCATTATTGGTGCCGAGGATACCGTTATTTTTCCCAGGGTAATCAAAGCCTATCAGGAAAAAAAGCTGAGTATTTTGGGCAATGGCAACAACCTAGTGGATCTGACGTGTGTACGCAATGTCATCGAGGCTATTGTTTGCGCACTGGAAGCCGCTGCGGAAGCCACAGGCATTGCCTATAACATTACCAATGATGAACCCGTAAAGCTCTGGGAACAAATCAATTATGTGCTGAGGCAACTGGGTTTGCAACCTGTCACACGAAAGCTGCCCTACGGATTGGTAAAGGCATTTGCGGCAATCACCGAACTGCGGTATCGCTGGTTGCATCCAGAGAAAGAGCCTCCCATTACCCGCTATGGCATTGGCATTCTGGCAGTATCTATGACCATGGACAATTCGCTGGCACGGCAAAAACTTGGGTACAAACCCGTCCAGACAACCAAAGAAGGCATTGATGAATTTCTGGCATGGTACAAACAAAAGTAAAACTCCGGATTTTTCGGTCGGGTTACTGTCTGGCCAATGCCAATATTGTAAATCGGCAGGCCCGATTGGCACACGTACGCTTTTATGCCACCTGGCTCTTGCTGCAACATCCTACTCAGGGAAACATTCTGTTTGATACAGGCTACACGACTCGCTTTTACACGGCTACGGCTCGGTGGCCTTATAAGCTGTACGCATGGGCTACCCCGGTACAGGTTGCAGAATTAGAATCGGCGTCAGCTCAATTGGCCAATTTGGGAATAGCGCCAGAAAGCATTGCGACGCTTATCATTTCGCATTTTCATGCTGACCACATTGGTGGCCTCATTGATTTCCCAAAGACACGTTTTATCTGTAGTCAGAAGGCCCTGGAAGAAGCCACCCAAAAAACGGGCTGGGCAGCACTTAAGAAAGGCATTTTGCCCGATCTTTTGCCTAACGATCTTCTTTCACGCACCCAAACCTTAGAAGGATTGGTTCAATCTTATACTGAACCCCAATCTGGATTGGTCATGTACGACCTGTTTGCTGACGGCCTGTTGCAGCTCATCGAGTTACCGGGCCATGCCCGTGGCATGCTGGGCATTCGCGTGGTACACGAGGACGGCGTTACAGTTTTTGCCAGCGATGCGTTTTGGAACATTCACACTTTTCGGCAACGGATTTTACCCCGGAAAATTGTCAACTTGTTTTTTGACAGCTGGAGCGACTATGTTTCCAGTTTCGAAAAGCTGGCAAAATACCACGAGGTTTTTCCGGATGAAAAGATACTATTTACCCATTGCCCAGAAACGCTGCCCCGATGAAACTAAAAATTATCTATTACTGGCTCCGGTTTCGGCTGGCCCGGCGATTTCGTACGCGGCAACAGTTGGAAAAATACCAGCAACAGCAGCTTTCCCGGTTTCTCACGCACATTCTGACACGTTCACCGTTTTATGCGCCCTTGTTAAAATCGCAAAAGTCGCTTTCCGACTTTCCGGTTGTTAATAAAGCAGTATTCATGGAGCACTTTGATGCCATTAATACACAAGGAGTTAAGAAAGAACACGCCATGCAATTGGCGCTGCAGGCCGAAGAAAGCCGCGATTTTGCCCCTGAATACGGCAACCTGACGGTAGGCTTATCGACGGGTACCAGCGGCAAACGCGGTTTGTTTGTCGTTTCGGAGGCCGAACGTGCCCAATGGGTTGCCTTGGTAATGACGCGAGTGATTCGGCCGATGTTGTTCAAAAAACAGAAAATTGCTTTCTTTCTGCGTGCTAACAGCAATTTGTATGGTTCCATCCGGTCGTCGTTGTTTGAGTTTCGTTATTTTGACATCTTTAAACCTATTGACGAGTTAATTGACGAACTGGCCCATTACCAACCGGATATCGTTGCGGCTCAGCCTTCGGTCTTGCTCGACATAGCCAGCCACCAGCAAAAAGGCTTATTGCTGATAAAACCCATTCAACTTATTTCGTTTGCGGAAGTATTGTTTCCTGAAGATTCGGCTTACATCCAATCGGTTTTTCAGCTTCCCCTTACCGAAGTGTACCAATGCACCGAAGGTTTTCTAGGTGTTACCTGCCCGCACGGCACCCTACACCTGAACGAAGATTTCGTATTAATCGAGAAAAAATACATTGGCGAACGGCGGTTCCATCCCATCATCACCGATTTTACACGGACAAGCCAGCCCATTATCCGGTACGAACTGGACGATGTGTTGCTGGAACGCGAAACTCCCTGCCCGTGTGGGTCAGTGTTTACGGGACTAGAACGAATTGAAGGCCGCGCCAACGATGTATTGGTTTTTGGTGAAGAGGTGGCGGGCCGGATTTATCCCGACTTACTGAGCCGAATGATTGCCCGAAGAACGGACGATTTCCGGACCTACCGGGTGGTACAGGAAACGCCGGACCGGATTTGTGTTGAACTTGATTGCGAAGCCACTGATTTTGAACGCATAAGTCAACAGATACAACAGGGCATTGAAGAACTGCTTGCCTCCAGGAATATTAACAAAATAACCATTCGTTTTCAGCAAGGCATTACCTTTGTCCGCGGAAGCAAGTTCCGGAAGATAACCCGCCTATTTCATGAAAAAAGTTAAAATACGGTCTATTGAAAAATACCTTCCCGGCACCCAGGTTGATTCTACGTTTTTGGAAGAGAGGCTGCAATTGCCTGCCGGATGGATTGAGAAAAACAGTGGCGTGAAGAGCCGTTACTGGGCACGGTTGGATGAAAACGTGGCCACTATGGGCGCCGAAGCATTAAGACGAGCTTTGCAGGCTGCCGGTTTGTCACTGGGCGATTTGGATTTGGTGATTGCGGCTGGTGCCTCTTACGACTACCCGATTCCTTTTAATGCGGCTCTTATCAAAAAAGAACTTGACACCCAAGCCGCCGAAGCTTCCTGCTTTGATGTGGATTCTACTTGTCTGAGTTTTCTTCATGCGTTAGACATCGCCCATCTGTATTTGCAGCATCGGAATACAAAACGCGTTGCCATCGTCAATGCCGAGCTGGCGTCTCGCAACCTGAATCCGCAGGATGCCAAAACCTATTCGCTTTTTGGCGATGCCGCGGTAGCGCTGATTCTGGAAAGTTCGGATGCGGAAGGATATGTGCCCATTCAGTCACTTTTCCGAAACTACACGCAGGGTGTCGATATGGCCAAAATTCCGGCGGGCGGCATTGTGGCTCCTGGACCAAAGGTAAATCCGGAATTGTTGTATTTTCAGATGCAGGGCAAGCAAATGATTAAGCTTACATTGGAAAAGCTGGAAGGATTTATGGCCGATTACCAACAGCAGACCCATATCTCAGTTTCTGACTACGACTTTGTTATTCCCCACCAAACCAGTCGCATCGGAAACGAATTGTTTATGCGACGGTACAATTTGCAACTCGACCAAATGGTGCTGACGCTGACCGAATACGGAAACTGCATTTCGGCTTCTATTCCGCTGGGGCTTGAACTATTGCACAAAAGCAACCGCATTGGGAAAGGTGATACGGTTTTGCTGGCGGGTTCGGCGGCAGGTTTGTCGCTGGGTGCGGTTTCGCTGCAATTCTGAAAAATAGTATCTTTTTAAAATGAAAAACCCCTGCATGGATAAAAATGGAGTTAGGTAAACTGTTATCTTAGCCGTAACTTCCAACCGCTTGCTTTTTTTCTTATAACCATGCAAAAATTATCTTCTCTTCCTCGCTGGCTGGTGCTGGCAGTTCTGGTGTGCGTTAGTTTTTTATCCGGTGCCTTTTTCTCGCGTCAGTTGCAAGACAAACCCATTACGTCAGCAATGATTGCACAGGCCTCTGACTTGATTGGGCTCGAATTTACCGTTGCCGAACGGGATTCTATGTTGGATGACCTTGCCAACCGTCGCAAGAACTACAAAAACTTTCAAAAAGTCGCTTTGCCAAACAACGTGGCTCCGTCCTTGTATTTCAATCCCCTGCCACAAGGCTTTGTTTTCGACACGCAAAAGAAGCCCTTCAGAACGAGTCCGGTGGGCAATATACTTCTACCCGATAATCGGGATGAGCTAGCGTTTTATTCCGTTACCCAATTGGCGGAATTGTTGCGCACACGCAAAATCACGTCCGTAGAGCTTACGCAATTTTTTCTAAACCGTTTAAGGAAATATGGACCTAAGCTGGAATGTGTCATCACCCTTACAGAAGAACTGGCTCTGAAACAAGCCCAACAAGCCGATACCGACATCAAAGCCGGTAAATACAAAGGCTTGCTGCATGGCATTCCTTACGGAGCCAAGGATCTATTGGCGAAAAAAGGCTACAAAACCACCTGGGGTTCCGTGCCCTACAAAGATCAGACACTGGATACAGACGCCACAGTCATCAAAAAACTGGAAGCGGCGGGGGCGGTTCTAGTAGCGAAACTGACTATGGGCGAACTAGCCTGGGGCGATGTGTGGTTTGGAGGCAAAACCCGTAATCCCTGGGATCTTTCTCAGGGCTCAAGCGGCTCGTCGGCGGGTTCGGGAGCCTCGATCTCGGCAGGCCTGGTTCCGTTTGCCATTGGCACCGAAACCCTGGGGTCTATCGTATCACCCTCTACCGTCTGTGGCATTACAGGTCTTCGGCCCACGTTTGGGCGGGTAAGTCGGTACGGCGCCATGGCGTTGAGTTGGTCTATGGATAAAATCGGCCCTATGTGCCGCACAGTCGAAGATTGTGCCGTTGTATTCAATGCCATTCAAGGCATCGATGGATTGGATCCAACTGTGCGGGACGCCTCTTTCAATTATGCGCCTCTTCCATCCCTCAAGGGAATCCGGATGGGCTATCTGAAAGAAGCTTTTGATAACGATTATCCAAACAGGAATTTTGATCAGGCAACGCTGCAAAAACTGCGTGACTTAGGCGTTGAGTTGATTCCGATGGAGTTGCCACAACTTCCTTACCAGGATGCCACACTGATTATTTCCGTTGAATCCGCAGCGGCTTTTGATGAACTGACTCGTACTAACAAAGACGACCTGATGGTAAGGCAGATCAAAAACGCATGGCCTAATGTATTTCGGGCGGCGCGGTTCATTCCGGCAGTGGAATATTTGCAAGCCAATCGCATCCGTACCTTACTGATCGAGCAGATGGCGGCAAAGTTGAAGGGATTGGATGCCTACATTACGCCAACCTATGTGGGAGGAAATTTGTCGCTTACCAACCTGACCGGGCACCCGTGTGTGGTACTGCCCAATGGATTCAGCGATAAGGGAACTCCGGTGAGTATTACTTTTATGGGGCAGTTGTTTGGTGAAGCCAAGCTATTAGCCATTGCCAAAGCATACCAGGATGCTACCGATTTTCACAAAAAGCATCCTTCACTGGTCTTCCAATAGCTACTCAAAATAGTATGTTTTGCAATTACAAAACCTCAGCAGAGATTTTGTAATTGCAATTCTTTCAGCACTTCTTTCACTTCTTCCGCGCTTTTTTGTTCACCGGCTTCCAGTGTGACAATAAACCGCTCGGCTATGCTGATTGTAATCACATTTCGCTTTGCTTTCTTGTCATACATTTCCCAGCTTTTCACTTCGTTCATTCCCAGATGAATTTCCTGCCATTGCTGTTCATCGGTATCTAGTGTCACGCCGGCTTCTACCAGCGCTGTCGCTACATTGTATAATGTATATGCTGCATTGTAATCTGCAATGGACAGCTTGATTTGCTTATTGTTTTTAAAGTAAATTTGTTCGACCACCGTATAACGGTCACCCATCATGTTTACTACCGAGCTACTGGGTTTGCCCTTTGCCTGGTAGTCTACCAGGTTTGTTGGCAACAAGGAAGCCAATTGCTGCTGCTCCAGCACCAACGTATCTCCTCTCTGCAAACGAGCTTTTCGTTGTTCGCCACCCAGTTTGGCTAGCTCTGTCTTCTCTTTGGTGTGCGACAGGCCATTTAGCGATGCTTGCGCTGTGTGGGTATGTTTCACATAAAAACCTAACGATAACATTCCTGCCAAACAGCCTACTATCCATAAATTTCGTTTCATAGCACGTGTTTTTTGCCAAAAAATCCGAAGATTGATTAGTAACTTCGAAGCTTTGTAAAATTCTACTGATTTGATCATTGCCAACTGTGGTACTTAGTTGCTCGTCTTGTTTCAATCACTGTTGCAAACCCTTTTGCGGCTTCTTTGTATTTTTTTACAAAATCCGGATTAGCAGCTTCTGAATTGCTGTTTTAATAATAAAAAAGTGACATTAGTAAACATGAGGTTTCAGAAAACTCTATTTTTGCTTCAAGCGTTTTTCAAAATAGTATCCCACGTTAAGCCTAAACCTGCCTTGTCTAATACTCCACTTCTATCTCTCATTACAGTCACTTACAATGCCGATGCAGTGCTCGAATCTACCATACAAAGCATTGTGCATCAATCATTTACTAACTATGAGTACATTATCATTGATGGAGGATCTAGTGACCGGACACTGGCTATTGTCCGCAACTACGCATCTCATTTATCCTACTGGGTTTCAGAGCCTGACAGCGGGTTATACGATGCAATGAACAAAGGGTTAAAGGCGGCGCGCGGCAAATACGTGTGGTTTATGAATGCAGGTGACAAACTATACGATGCCAACACACTAAAACATGTTTTTGAATTGTGCCCTCCCGATGCTGATGTCTATTACGGTGATGCGTTGTTTTTTGATGGTACAGGACAGGACCTCGGCCTGCGAAGCGAGGTAACGCCGCACCAATTACCCGCAGTGCTTACCTGGAAGCATTTCCGGTTTGGTATGGTTGTTTGCCACCAATCGTTTATTGTACGGCGTAGCATGGCTCCTGAATACGATCTATTGCATCACTATAGCTCCGATGTGGATTGGGAAATACGCTGCCTGCAAGCTGCCCGCACAATCGTCAATACACAAAGCATTCTGTCGCGATACCTGACTGGCGGTTTTTCGCGTAAAAATCACGGCAATTCGCTAAAAGACCGCTATCTGGTACTGCAGAAACATTTTGGGGTTTTCGGCAATTTTGTAAATCACCTCTGGATCGCTTTGCGCGGAATGGGCTTTGTGATTTTCAGGCGTCGGTATTAGCCACAAATAAATAAAGAAAGAAATTATCCGGCAAAAGACTCAGTGGATTGCTTCAGTATGAAACAGGAATTTCGGATTGTACCGCTCAGTGAAACATCTGTTTTGGTTGACTTTGGCAATCGGATAGATGTAGCTCTGAATCAGCGGGTGTTAGCTTTGGCCCACTACCTGGAGGAAAACCCCTTTCCTGGTTTTATAGAAGTAGTTCCAGCCTATAGCTCTTTGGCCGTTTTTTATGATTTGCTTCTTGTACGCAAGCAGTTCTCTTCATTTGATTCGGCTTTTGAGGGTTTAGCGCATTTTCTGGCTCAGCAGTTAAACACACTGTCTGTTGGTACCGAAATAGTATCTTCCCGTATCGTAAAAGTACCTGTTTGCTACGGTGAGGCATTTGGCTTAGATTGGGCCGAAGTTTGTCTGCATACCGGATTGACAAAGGCTGAAATCATTGCCCGGCACACTGCGGCTACCTATCGGGTATTCATGATGGGTTTTTTGCCCGGTTTTGCTTATCTGGGAGGTATGGACGCCTCCATTTCAGTTCCCCGAAAGCCGCAGCCACGCACACAATTGCCTGCCGGTAGTATAGGACTTGCCGGCAGGCAAACGGGAGTGTATCCGCTGCAGTCGCCGGGTGGTTGGCAGATTATCGGCCGTACGCCGCTCAAGCTTTTCAATAAAACAGCTACGCAACCTGTCTTGCTGAAAACAGGTGATGAGGTTCGGTTTTATGCCATTACAGAAGCCGAATTTGAGAATTATGGATGAAGAAAGACACTAGACAAGATACAAAGCTCCGTGGATTAAGAACTGCGGATTCGATAAAGTATACCTCTTTGTCTCACTACTTTAAATTCCTCTATTACAGAAAAAACACAAGTTTTTACGTTTAATTACTATTTCGTTTGGGAATTCGTATTCTACAGTCTGGTCTATTGACAACGCTGCAAGATTTGGGCAGAACGGGTTTCCGGCAGTTGGGCATTAACCTGACAGGGGTAATGGATAGCACAGCGGCCATACTGACCAACTACCTGGTAGGCAATGCGGCTTCGGAAGGGGTGCTGGAATTTCATTTTCCGATGGGGGAGTTTTTGGTAGAACAAGATGTATTACTGGCTTTTGGAGGCAGTGATTTTCAGCTGAAAGCAGACACAACCAGGCTGGAAAACTGGCGGCCTTACCTGATTGCTGCCGGAACCCGAATAGTGTCCTCCGGAAAGCCAAAAGGCTGCCGGTTATATCTAGCAGTTTGTGGCGGCTTTGCTGCAACGCCCTGGCTGGACAGCATCAGCACACACCTCAAAGCCGAAGCGGGTGGTTTTCAAGGTCGCGCCTTGCAAAAAGGAGATGTCGTGCCAATCAAAAATAGTATCGCTGGAAAAAGCAAAACCCCACCCACCGGAATTGTAAAGTTGCCCTGGAAAATTGCGCCGTCTGTTGTTAAGGACCTGTATTCCTGCGAAGCCTGCCAAATCATAGCCGGACCCGAATGGGATTTATTGACACCACAAGCCCGGGAAACTTTTCTGACTCAAGCTTTTAAGATTACGTCACAAAGTGACCGAATGGGATACCGCCTCAACGGGCAGCCGTTGGAAAGAATCAATGGCGTAGAACTGGTTTCCTCAGCCGTAACCAAAGGAACTATTCAGCTTTTGCCTGACGGTCAGCTGATTGTGCTCATGGCCGACCATCAGACTACGGGCGGCTATCCACGCATTGGTACGGTGACACACGGAAGTTTTTCGGCGCTGGCACAGCAAACCTCCGGTTCAATGATACAATTTTCATTGAGCTCCATAAGCGAAGCAGAGGACCAGTGGATACGTCAACACAGGCTACAAAGCGGCATCCGGTACGCAGCCCAGCAGCAGCTGCAAAACTATTTTTTGTGAGGCAGGTTTTTGCTCGTCAAAAGATACTATTTTGAAGAGCAAATTTTTGATTCCATGAAAAGCATTGACTTAAACTGCGATATGGGCGAAAGCTTCGGAGCCTGGAAAATAGGCAACGACGAACTGCTGATGGACTATGTGAGTTCGGTTAACATTGCGTGCGGTTTCCATGCGGGTGATGCCGATACCATGCGCCATACCGTTGAGCTTGCCAAAAGGAAAAACGTTGAGATTGGGGCACATCCCGGCTTTGCTGATTTGCAGGGGTTTGGTCGTCGCAACATGCAGCTTTCGCCAAGCGAGATTTACAATCTGGTTGTGTATCAGATTGGTGCGCTGGCTTCTTTTGCCAAGGTTTCGCAGGTAAAGCTGCATCATGTAAAGCCGCATGGTGCCTTGTACAACATGGCCGCCAAAGATGCCGCGCTGGCACAGGCCATTGCACTGGCCGTAAAGGATTTTGACGACTCGCTGGTGTTTTATGGTTTGTCAGGAAGCTGTCTCATCGCAGAAGCCCAGAAAATAGGTTTGCGCACCGCCAGTGAAGTTTTCGCCGACCGTACCTATCAGGCGGACGGATCTTTGACTCCACGCAGCGAGCCGAACGCCTTGATTGAAGATACGTCTGCATCGGTACGGCAAGTATTGCAAATGGTGCAGCAGGGCAGGGTTTCTATTTCGGCCAGTCAATCCGTTGCCATTCAAGCCGATACCATCTGCATTCATGGGGATGGAGTTCAGGCGGTTTCCTTTGCCCAATCCATTGCGACCACTTTAAAGGAAAATAATATACAGATATGTCCTGTCTAGGTTTTTACCTTTGAAAAGATACTATTTTCAGTAGTAGAGTGAGATGGAACTTAGTTATGATCACCGATTGGCAGAGGCTGATCTTTCCCCTATGACTTATGAAAAAAAACGCTGCGTTGCTAGGTGCGGCCTTTCTGATGGCCACTTCAGCAGTAGGGCCAGGATTTCTAAACAACACGGCTGCCCTTACGCAACAATTAGGCGCCAGTTTTGGCTTTGTGATTCTGACCTCCATTGTTTTGGATATTGCGGCCCAGCTTAATATCTGGCGCATTGTATCCGTAAGTGAAATGCAGGCACAAACACTGGCCAATCGGTTGTTACCGGGCTTAGGCTACGTATTGTCAGTGTTGATAGTGATAGGTGGGCTGGCATTCAATGTAGGTAATATTGCTGGGGCGGGTCTGGGAATACAGGTATTGACCGGGCTGGATGTTCGTTTGGGAGCGTTTCTGAGTGTAGGTGTTGCCATTTTTATCTTTATGGTCAAAGAAGCGGGCAAAGCGATGGACTTTTTTACCAAGGCATTGGGCTTTGTCATGTTAGGCCTCATACTGTTCGTAGTATTTCAGTCTAAGCCGCCCCTGGTGTCTGCATTGCATCATAGCTTTCTACCGGATGTAGTCGATGTCAAATCCATTGTTACACTGGTAGGTGGTACCGTAGGGGGATATATTACGTTTGCGGGCAGTCATCGCCTGCTCGATGCAGGTATCAAAGGGACTGGCGCCATCAAACAGGTGGACCGCAGTGCCACACAAGGCATCTTGTTAACGTCGGTCATTCGGATTTTGCTTTATCTAGCGGCTTTCGGCGTTGTTGCTTCGGGTATCGAGATTGCGAAGACAAATCCAGCCGCCTCTATTTTTGAAGCAGCTACCGGCGTTGTCGGTTACAAGATTTTTGGCATTGTGCTTTGGTGTGCGGCCATTACCTCGGTGGTGGGAGCTGCTTATACGTCTGTCTCTTTTATCCGTTCTTTTCATACAACACTCGAAGCCAATGCATCTGTGATTACGGCTGGTTTTATCATTTTCTCTGCTATTATTTTTATTATGCTGGGCCAGCCTCCAGCCAAAATCCTGCTGATTGTGGGTTATCTGAATGGGCTGATCTTGCCTTTGGCCTTGGGAGTGATGCTGATTGCAGCCACAAAAAATACGCTACTTCCCAATTACAAGCATCCGCTCTGGCTACAGATCGCGGGCTGGGTAGTAGTGGTGGTGATGATCTGGATGAGCTTGCAGACAATTTTTGAGTGAGTTTTTTCGAAAAAATAGTATCTTTCCCAACTCAAAAACCATCTGTGTACACATCCTTCGGGATAATTTTTATTGATCGCCTGCCCAACTATGGAGCTTCATATACTCGGCATCAGGCACCACGGTGTGGGCTCTGCCAAAAACGTTGTTGAACGGCTCACTGCCCTCAAACCCGACATTATTCTGGTGGAAGGTCCTCCTGAACTGGACAAGGTAATCGAATGGGTGACGCACAAAGACCTGAAACCTCCGGTAGCTATCCTGGGTTACAATACCGATAAGCCTTCCCAAGCTACTTTTTATCCATTCGCCAAATTCTCGCCCGAGTGGCAAGCCATCACGTATGGGTTGCAAAACAACATTCCGGTGCGAATGATGGACCTGCCGTTGGCGCATACCTTCGGAATTGAACTAAAAAAACGCGAGGAAGCCGAGAAGGCTCGCCTTGAATGGGAGGCCGAACAACAAGCCAAGGCTCAGGAAAATAGTATCCCCGACGAAGCCAAAACCCCCGAAGAACTCAGCGAAACCCCCGAAATGGGAGTAGAAACTGAACCTCTGCAATCGGAGTACCCAAAAGATCCGATAAGTTACTTAGCCGAGGTTGCTGGCTATGACGATGGTGAACTCTGGTGGGAGCATACCTTTGAGCACAAATACGTCAAAGATGCTTCACACGAACACTTTGAAGGAGTAATGATGACCATGGATGTGCTGCGCGAACACGTGCCGATGCCGTCGGCCGAGCGGGACGATTTGCGGGAAGCTTACATGCGAAAGCAGATTCGGGAGGCAGAAAAAGAAGGCTTTACCAACTGCGCCATTATTTGTGGTGCTTGGCATGGTCCGGCTCTCATTAATTACAATGACAAGAAGATAGCTGCTGCAGATGCAAAAGACCTGAAAGGCTTGCCTTCAACTAAGGTGAGCTGCACCTGGATTCCATGGACTAATACGCGGTTGGGCATGTTTACCGGTTACGGAGCAGGCATTGTGTCGCCCGGCTGGTACGAACACCTCTGGAACCATGGAGAAGACAAAGGCATTCGATGGCTTACGCGTGTGGCCCGGCTTTTCCGCGACAAGAAAATGGACATTTCTACGGCTCACGTGATCGAAGCATATCGGTTGTCAGAAGCTTTGGCTGTGATGCGTGATCTGTCGCGGCCTGGCCTGATGGAACTCAACGAAGCCACCCAAACGGTGCTTTGCTTTGGCGACAAGATTTTGCTGAAACTGGTTGAAGAAGAATTGATCGTAGGCAAAGCAATCATTGGCAAAGTTCCCAAAGAACTTCCTCGCCTACCCATTCAGTCTGACTTTGACGAGATACGAAAAAAATGTCGACTTGAAATTGTAGAAGCCAGCAAAGAGCATGAACTGGATTTACGCAAGGACCTTGACCTGAACCGAAGTCGGTTTTTGCATCGACTCGAAATTTTGGAAATTCGGTGGGGAAAAAAAATCAGTGTTACCAACAAAGGAACCTTCAAAGAAGGCTGGCGGCTCCAGTGGAAGCCCGAGATGGAGATCGAACTGATTGAGAAAGGCTTTTGGGGAAATACGGTGCAGGAAGCCTGCGCCAAGTTCTTACTTGACCAGGCGACACAAACGCAATCCATCACTCAGCTAGCAGGTTACATTCAGCAAGCCATTCCGGCCGAGTTGTTTTCAGTGATTGAAAAATTGCTGGAACGCATCAGTGAACTTTCGACCATTTCCAGCGATATTCTGGAACTGATGGGTGCAGTGAGCCCTTTGGTAGATGTAAGTCGTTATGGCAACGTACGCAAAACCGATCTCTCGGCTATTAATCTCTTGGTCAATGGGTTGCTTACGCGTATTTGCATTGGCTTGCCCAATGCCTGTTACGGATTGGATGACGACAACTCAATGCGTATGTTTGAGTACATCCGAAAAACGGATGAGGCAGTACGGCTACTTGACAATTTGGAGCTTGAGCAACTGTGGTACCAGACATTAGGCATCATCCTGGATAAAAATGGCATTAATCCCATTATTCTGGGTTGTACATGCCGACTGCTATTTGATGGAAAACGCATTGACGAAACCGAAACCGCACGCCGGTTTGGTTTGGCATTGTCTGTAGGTACCGAACCTAAAGATGCAGCGGGTTGGGTGGAGGGTTTTTTGAAAGGAAGTGGTACTATTTTGCTTTACGACAATGTCTTGTGGAATTTGCTTTATAAATGGGTATTTGAGCTAGAGCACGAAAAATTTATGGAATTGCTTCCTATTTTACGGCGCACCTTCTCGAAATTTGACCCATCTGAACGCAAACAACTCGGCGAAAAGGCAAAAAAAGGCGTTGTCACAGGCAATGCTTCTTCTGATCAGGTTGCCTTGCCCGAAAACTTTCATTATCAACGGGCAGAAGAAGCATTAGCAACCATTAAACTTTTGCTGGGCATAGAATAGTATTTTTCAAATAGACAAAACCTGTCTTTGTACTTTTTTAAGGCATGAATTTTATCTTGCTTATTACTGTTTTAGTAACTGGTCAGATTGATACCGGAAGTTTGCCAGAAAATTTGTACTTTAGTCTATCACCCGAATAAGAATTCTATGAAAAAAGATATCCCTTTTCTGCCTGTAAAAGATGTAAAAATAGCCGTTGTGCGGAAAACGAATGACGAGGGAAATCCCGATTGGTTTGTATACTTGATAAATACCAATACGGTTCCTATTAAAAACGTACTGGTCACATCCGAAGGATACGGAACAATGAACGATGAACCTCGCCGAACTTCTATTTTGCGGCACTTTCTGGGCGATGTTCCCTCTGGCGAAGCAGCCATGATTGAGCCCATCCATCCGTCAGTTTTTGGACTGAACAGCGAATATTGGGTCAGCTATTTCATTGACGATCAGATTTATGACAAGCGTTTCATTTTTGTACCGGATAGCATTGTGGAAGAAAATCTGAGTTACATTTCACAACTTAACCTCAACGGTATTCTGCATGAATGACGGACAGGATTATTGGTGCATAAGTAAAAACAAACCCCGCCTTAATGAAGCGGGGTTTGTTTTTGTATCTTACATTGGAAATAATTGACGACCTATTATCTCGCGGAAAGGCCATGGTATAGAAAGCAACATGACCAGTAAAGCAATTCCAAAGAAAATCAATCCTATGCGAAAGCGGCTGTTACCGCCTGCAGGCTTTTTGATTTTGCTATAGCCGATATGAGTGAGTACCACCGCGATAATCATTCCCAGGAAATGCTCCACAGCCCAGAATCGGAGAGCTTTTTCTTTCATGGCAGCACCAAAATCGTCAAAAGCCGCCTGGGTGATAGGGCTGATAAAATATAGAATGAGGCCAAGCAGCAACATCACATCCATGGATATCATGTAAAACAGACCAATTTTGCGGTCTCCATCGGTAAACGTTTTGTTGCCTGATAGTCCTGAGGCGTATTTTACAATGGCAACGATTGCCAAAATCAAAACCACCCAGCGTAAATAAGAGTGCAGATATAAGAAAGTTTGGTACATATAAGAATAGTTAGGATGAGTTGCAAGCAAGTATCGTTGCGGCAAGTTACGTATCAATCCTTACAAACAAAATAGGTGAGAGGTTTTGCCTAGTTGCAGCATATTATTTTCCTTGGTTTATCACAAACTGATAAACCATTTTGGAAATTTTAGCCATTGTTTCTTCGCCTGCTTTCTGATTCTCCAGATTTTTTGACAATAAAACCAGCACGTATTTTTCGCCTGATGGCAAGTAGACGATTCCTGTATCGTGGCGCACACCCGTTATCTCCCCTGTTTTATGCGCAACCTGTACTTCTTTAGGTAATAGAGCCGGGATGATAGAATTGAATTTTTGTTCTTTCAAGATCTGAATCATTTCATTACTAGCTTCTCTACTAACTACTTGCCCGCGAGCCAGTTTTTCAAAAATCAACGCTAAGTCAAAGGCTGTCACCACATTGTTCCAGCCTTTGTCAAAAGCCTTTTGGTCTTCCACTCCACGCAATACCCGAATATCCTTTGCTCCCAGTTTGTGCATGGTATTCATTACATTTGAAGCTCCTACTTTTTCAATGAGAATGTTCGTAGCTAAGTTGCTACTGACTGTTATCATTTCATAGACCAACTGCCACACTGTCATTTTTTCTCCTATTCGTTCATACATTCCATCTGCACTGTCATCTAAAATGTTCAATTGGTAAGGGCTTCCGTCAACAATGCTTTTAAATGAATTTTGTACAAGTATTGAATCCGAAAGCTTAAATTTTCCTTCCTCCACCTGATTAAAAACCTCAATCATTACGGGTGTTTTCATCGTACTGGCCGCATGGAAAATTTCCTTCTCATGAACAGTCAGACCTAGCTCTGGTTTTGAAACAGAATGAAACACCACAGCAAAGTTGCCTTTGGTAAGTGCTATTTCTGCTTCTATTGCCTTCTTCAAATGTACAATTGCCTGAACCGAAGGCTGAGAAAACAGGGACAGTGACATCATAAAACAACTACTAACAAATAGTATGATTTTAAACATAAAAACCTCGTTGATTTATACCTAGAGATAATGGTCAATTTATACGTTTTCAGTGAGTTTATTGTAGTCATTATATTCTAATTTTGTCCGCTTTATTCTTTATTATAAAGTAAACCTTGTACCTTTGCACTTTCATTTTCCGTGTATTTTATTATTCACCTTTTCATACATATTTATGTCAACTCTCACCCAGACCATTCGCGATACTCAGGTATTTGACTTAATCAATAAGGAAAAAGACCGTCAGGAATCTGGCATTGAACTGATTGCTTCTGAAAACTTTGTATCTCCTCAGGTAATGCAGGCAATGGGGAGTGTGTTGACAAACAAATATGCCGAAGGTTTGCCTGCTAAGCGTTACTACGGGGGCTGCGAAGTGGTAGATGAAGTGGAGCAACTTGCCATTGACAGAGCAAAAGAACTTTTTAAAGCTAGTTGGGTAAATGTACAGCCTCACTCAGGAGCTCAAGCCAATGCTGCCGTCTTCTTAGCTGCACTTCAGGCAGGTGATACCATCTTAGGTTTTGATCTTTCACATGGTGGTCACTTAACCCATGGCTCGCCTGTCAATTTTTCTGGAAAGCTCTATCGTCCTACCTTTTATGGAGTAGAAAAAGAAAGTGGGATAATCAATTGGGACAAAGTAGAAGAAACTGCTGTACGCGAAAAACCAAAAATGATTATCTGTGGTGCTTCTGCTTATTCGCGTGATTGGGATTATCAACGCCTGCGTCAAATTGCGGATCAGGTAGGAGCTGTACTTCTGGCTGATGTTTCGCATCCAGCCGGATTGATTGCAAAAGGGTTGCTAAACGATCCTTTGGAACATTGCCATGTAGTAACAACGACTACGCATAAAACGTTACGTGGGCCTCGTGGTGGTATGATTATGCTACGCCATGATTTTGAAAATCCTTTTGGAATCAAAAACCCGAAAGGAAATCTCCGTATGATGTCTGAATTGTTGGATTCCGGTGTATTTCCAGGCACTCAAGGAGGTCCTTTGGAACACGTGATCGCAGCCAAAGCTGTGGCTTATGGTGAAGCATTAAGCGAAGAGTTTTACAATTATGCTGTCCAGGTTCAGAAAAATGCCAAAGTGATGGCTCAATCTTTCTTAGACAAGGGCTATGATATCATATCTGGCGGTACTGACAATCACCTTATGTTGATTGATTTGCGTAGCAAAGGACTTACTGGTAAGCTTGCTCAGGAAACGTTGGATAAAGTTCATATAACTGCAAATAAGAATGCAGTACCTTTTGATGACAAGTCTCCTTTTGTGACTTCAGGTATCCGTTTTGGAACTGCTGCCGTTACCACCCGTGGTATGTTGGAAGGTGATATGCGCCGTATCGTTGATTACATCGATAGTGTATTGATGAACCACGCTAATGAGGCTCATATTCAAGTTTCCAAAACTGAAATTCAAGAATGGATGAAACAATTTCCATTATACGCTTAATTAAAATAAAGTTACAAACAGAAAAGGCTATCAGATTGATAGCCTTTTCTGTTTGTATATAAAATATTGAATTGAGTAGACATCTGTCAGTTACAAAACTACCCATCAAGCTCTAAGAGATAATATAGTCACTGCTGTAAAATCAAAAAGCCCTTTCATGTAGAATGAAAGGGCTTTTG
>CAUQTA010000002.1:0-533520 GCA_963520985.1 uncultured Sphingobacteriales bacterium | reverse complement strand
AAGAGCTATTATAACCTCAAATGAACTGATAATATGTTTAGTCTTAACGACCATTTATAGGGCTATGGAATGTATAGTCTTTTTAGTTTTAAGACTTATACAATGTGTTCACTTTTACCTCTGTTTTAGTATTAAGACTGAACATATGAACATATGGTTTTATGGCAAAAACACTTGGTTACATCCGTGTCTCTACAACCGGTCAGGAGACAAATAATCAGAAGTATGAAATTCTTGAATACGCACGTACTCGGTGTTTGCAAATAGATGATTATATAGAGGTAGTTATGTCTTCTCGGAAGAGTGAAGGCGAGCGGCGAATAGATGAATTGCTAGAAAGATTGACTGAGGGAGATACATTGGTTATTACCGAATTGTCCCGTCTTGGAAGGTCTACGTCTTCGGTAATTGCGTTAGTCAATAAATTGGTATCTAAAAAAGTTAGACTCATTGCCATAAAACAAAATTTAGATATCAAACAACAGGATATGAGTTCCAAGATTGTAATCACTCTGTTCTCTTTACTCAGTGAGCTTGAACGCGACCTCATTAGTTCCAGAACCCGAGAATCTTTAGCTGCTAAAAAAGCGAATGGTATCACATTAGGCAAAAAAGCGGGTACAATCCAAAAAAGTAAATATGACAAAGATGCCGACCGAATAAAAGAATTGCTTAAGCTTGGTCTAAGCGTCAGAAAAATTGCAAAAATCTTAAATATTCCTAATCACATATCACTAAATGAATATGTGAATAAACGACACTTACGTTTAGGTCAAGTATCAGATAAAAATCCATTTCAGTAAAAATATCTAATCGGAAATTTCTCTTTTATCATGTTTGTAATCTACGGCAAACGAACTGCCAGAATAAGAAAATATGTTAATCACCAACAAAGTTGTATCAACTGTAGGTCATTCAACCATGAGATAAACGTTTACAGAGATTATTTCCACTTATATTTCATTCCGGTTTTTGCACTGGGCGAAAAGAGAGCGGAGATAAAATGCAAGGACTGTGGTGTACCATTTTTTTCAAGCGAAATTCAAGACGAATACCAAAAGAAGAGTAGAACACCCATCTATCTTTATACCATTCTAATTCTTTTTGTTGGTCTAGTTATATTTTTAATTAATGCAAATCTTAACACCCAAAAGGAGAAAGCATTATTTATTGCTAATCCAGCAGTTGGAGATGTTTACAGAATTCGGATAGATAGTAATAACACAACTAGATATTTTTTTCTAAGAATCGCTAACATAACAAGTGATACAGTTACTGCATATCATAGTAACTTGGAGTATAGTAAATTTATCACTCAACTCCATAAAGAGGACTTTTTCGTCAAGGACGATGTATTGTATTTTACAAAGCAGGACTTGAAGCAAATGCTGGAAAGAATGGAAATTAATTCGGTGGAGCGTGGATACGATGATGAAGAGGGATTTAACCGAATTAAATAATATGCTCAGAACATTTTCCACTTTTCTTCATAGGCACTTGAGTTATCCATCTTTGAATTTTGCGTGGTTTTAGTCTATGAGTTGAAAACAAAGCTATTCCAAAGTAGAAGAATACGATTACGAAATCTTGTTTTCTCTACCCGATGTTTTTCATACCAAAAAATGGCAAAGAAAAAGAAAAAACTGCCCGACGATTTTGAACAGCTACTGGGCAATAGTAATCTGGAAGAGCTTAAATTAGTATTTGACCAATGCGAGCTGGATGCTCGTACAGGGTATGGAAATGTAACCGCGCTAGCGTTTGATAACTGTCCGCACTTGCTGGCAAAATGGCTGGTGGAACAGGGCGCGGATTTGCACGCTATCGACCGATGGGGTAACACTGCCCTTCACAATCGGGCACGGAGCTTTTACGGAAATATCAAAAGCCTGTTGGAACTGGGTGCGAGTGTTCATGACAAACGCAGTTCGTTGGGTACGCCCCTTCATGCA
Organism: uncultured Sphingobacteriales bacterium; assembly: GCA_963520985.1. Lineage (GTDB taxonomy): Bacteria > Bacteroidota > Bacteroidia > Cytophagales > 172606-1 > Xanthocytophaga. The sequence continues at coordinate 531,568 of CAUQTA010000002.1, read as the reverse complement.
GCAGCCCGTGCACATAATGTTGGGAACACAGCTCTTTTGCTCCAATACGGGGCAAACGTAGATACGCTCAATTCATCTGGCAACACCCCTTTAGAAGAAGCCTTGCAAACCTGTCGGAATACGGATATTGTCAATATGGTTGAACTTGCTAAAATCTATCTGAATGCTGGAGTTGAGATAACCAATAGGATGAAGACTTTTGTCAATGATATCGGCAAGGGTTTTGAGCTTCACCGTGCGAATTTTAATAAAGAATATTTGGACCAAACTAGTTCTGCATTAGAGGAGCTCTATCGGATATTTGAGGTCGAGCCTGTAGCTAAAAGAGTAATGCATGATGGGAATTCTCTTATAATCACAAATGCCGGAACTTGGGAAGAGAAGCACCAAGAGCTCTGGAATCTTCTGGTACCGTCTACAGGTCGGGCGGAAACCGTACAAGGGGAGGTAATTCGGATTACAGGACGAATTGACTATGAATTGGAGGGTAACGGGGGAATAAATTGGGATAGAGATTATAAAAAAATGGCAGATGTCTTTCTTGCATTCATCGCTCAGGGAGAGTCTCTTCCCTCTGACGAGCTGACGGAGGCAAAAGAACTTGTAAGGCAAATCAAGCTCAAAATAGGTGATACCTCTAGAATGTGTGATAGAATCTGTGAGCTTGGCGTGAAATGGGTGGTAGCCAATCCAGTACCCTTGATTCTTTCAGAAGTGTCATATAAAAGGTAATGGTAGTAGACTTTGAACAGAATGATAGTTTGATGAAATGATGGCTTAAATGAAATTTCAGAAATGGAAATACTAATGACACCAAGAAAAAGGAACTCCGTTTTGAAGTGCCTTTTTTTCTTGGTGTCATTGACAAGTTTATAATATTCTTGACTTTGATTATACTTTCTTCAATTTGTCTGGCATTTAGGAAAAAGCCACTCTACCTCATTCAATCCAATAGTAGATGTACTATCGGTTACAGGCTCTACTAATCTATAAATTCTTTCAGTCTTGCCATTTACTTTTTTCACACCTGCATCCTCTATCTTCCACACAATACCGATTACATTTTTAATATTTTTATCGGCAAACTTGCACTCTCTTAAGATAGCTCTTAATTCACTTCCAGTATAATGACCATCTTTGAGCTTACGTTTTAGATTTAGATAATACTGGTTTTCTGTATATACCTTTACATTTTCGTTACTCTGTATTTTATTAGACTTGACTATGTTCTCGTTTTCCAAAACCGCAAATTGAATGAGTTTAGCTTGATACTTGCTTTTTGAAATGATATCCTCATGATTGAATGGTTTGTCATGACCGGAAAGCTTTCTGAACCTACTTATCAATTCTCTTTCCATTTCATTCTTTCCAGCAAAGTTAAACAGTGATTCAGTCGGCATATTAAATAAGGATGAGACAAAACCTATGGATTCCTTTTGCTTTCTATCACTCGCATTTTTTCTGCTATTTCTCAATTGTTCATCATCCGTTGCCAGTATCCTTTCAATTGAAATACATTTCCATCCGCTTGCGGAAAGGATACGCTGTAAATAATACATGTTTGTATTGCAATTGTGTATCAAATCAGAAAAATATTGGGATTCCAAATAAAACTTGTCCAAATACCATCCATCAGCCTTTTTGAATATGCCCTTGTATCGTTGTTCTGTCTCTCTTAAACGGTATTGATAATTCAATTCATCCGTACTCCTCTTTGCCATCTGCTTTTCTGCCAGATTTAAAAAAGCGCAATCATTCTTCAACTGGTTCATTCTTTCTGCTGATAGCCATTGCAAGTCTAATGTTCGATTTAGGTTCCCGGAAGTTATAAGAAATACTTTTGGTAGTAGATTGCGGAATCGGGCACTGAATTGAATGATATCTATTACATGGCAACCTTTGCCAAAATATATTTCAATGTCAGAATCAGCATTCAGAATATTTACACCTGCCTGAATCAGACAGGTTGTAAGTAACACTTGACATTCTGTGAGCATCTGCTCATTAATAATTTTCTGATATTCTTCTTCTCCTTTCCTGTCACTGGAAATATAGGCGACCTTATAACCTTCTTTCGATAAGATATCATATATGGCATCCAGTTCATTTTTATCATTTTTATAGTAAACCATCTGCGCATTCCTTTCTTCCCTGACCCTAAAAAGAAATAATTCACTATCGGTATTCGGGGTAGTAATTATTGAATATTGTTTTTGTTGGTTATTTATTGGGATGCACTGAAGTATTGGCAATTTCAGACCCAAAAGCGGTTCAGGTGTACCGGTTAAAAAGATTACTTTCTCATAACTATCAAATCTTTTTTGTATTGCTTTGATATTCTCGTACTTCCAATCATCGCATACCATTGCATGCCCTTCATCAATTATCAGTATGTTGGCTGCTCTTTCTTCTAATTTTCCAATACTTGCCCAGGTCGTGCAAAAATACTGTGCATATATCTCTTCTTTGGTAAGAAACCCACTTCCCGTTTTTCTAGTTAGATTTGTTTGTTGATGAACCAAGCTGGTGGTAGGCATGATAATGTCTACTTTTTTATCCCGAAAAAGTTCGGTAATCATGGTGGTTTTTCCGGCTCCTGTTTGGGCGGTAACAATTAAAAATTTACCGGATTTGTTGATAAACTCTGCTATTTCACCAATCTTCTCGCTCACATATTTATTGTAATAAACACAGTCGTTTGCTGTGGGGCTTGACTTGAACTCAGCAGGGGTATAATTGATGTCATTTACCAATGTATGTAAAGTTTTTCTTATGTATTCCGGATAGTATCTTGAAGTATACTTCCCCGCGATATGATTCAATACCAATGATGTTACTTCTTCTGCTGGTATATGATAAGGTCTTAACAGTGCCACTATTCTGGTTAAAAAATTATTCCGATTCCCATTGCACCATTCAATCCCATTGCTTTTTAACAACTCTACACAATTGTCAAAAATCTCTTGGGTGTCATTCGACTGTTTCAGTAAGTCGTCTATGATAAAATTATCCGGGCTATATACATCCTCTAGCACTTTATCATTGACTACTATAGCGGTTGCCAGCGGTTTAAGGAACTTTTTGTCATTTTGAAAATAGCAGTCAGGGTCATAACTAAGAATCATAGCCCTGCCAATATTATTTACCTTTACATCCAGTTTGGCTTTATCGGCAATTTCGGGACGCAAGACATCATACATGGTGGCAATGGCATTCTTGTATTCCTGCTTCTTTCCTGTAATATCCTGAGCGGTTTGTTGATAACGAAATAGAAAATGAAATCCATTGCCTGATATCGATTCTTTGACAAAAATGACATAGGGGTTGTTGGTCAAAACCTGCTTTACATAATTATAATCCTTTACCTGTACATTGTCAGCATCACCAAATGCTACGCATGAACAAGTTAATATATCATTATCGGTCTTTGTCTTAAAAATACCGGCAGGCATTATGTATGGAGATATCACCTTGATGGCATCCTTAGCCGAATCAGTGGGTGCAGACCTAAACTTAATCTGATTGGCAGATATGTTTAGATACATCTTCTGGTAATATCCTGACTTTGTTAATGTAACCAAGTCTGACAGTGTAATAGAGTCATATCTGTTTACATACTTATTGTTTACTCGTGGGCTGAATGAAAACATATTAAATAGGCTTGTTTTGTTTAAACTTGATAAAGGTATTTTGTGCTTTGGTTTGAAACTTATTGACCAATAAGGTCATTACCTGTTCTTTGCTTACATTGAAGCCGTATTCGGCAGATAAACTTTCCTGAATTGTCTTAATCTTTAACCAATTTTCTTTTGTTACCCTGATGGTACTATGTGTCTGTCTGTCTTCCATATAATTAGATGAGTTTAGATATATATAGTAAAAACTATATGTCTTCTTTCTTCTTATAGATAAAAACAGCAGAAAAGTTGGTGGATTTTATAAGATATTTTTTTGTCTATAAAAATATCTGGCTTGATAGATTTTGTCTATAAAATATCTTCATCATACTAATACCGTTGTTAGTATGATTGACTAAAAAAATGAGGAATCCATTTTTATGAAAATGGCTTTAATCGGCTGGAAATGCGGTTTTAACTGCGGTTACAATACTGTGCTGTATATACTTAATATCCTGTAACCCATTTTTCTAGCTTTATTTATCAAATGATTGGAATGATTATGTGTGTGAGAGGAAGTTGCTCAACGGCGGAACCGAGAAAAATGAATGAGCAACCTATATATCATCCTGTACTTTGTCAAAACTTATTTATTACTGCCCTTTTAAATTTTAATGGCTCTCTTTTGCTTTAATAAGAGTTTGATAAGATGAAATGTAGCTATGTTTATATTCGTGACTAAAACAGAGTATTGTAGTCGAGAACTCGTTTCCGGTTTAATAAAAAATTACATCTAAGCAAACCCCAATGCAACATACACCCGTTTACAAAAAAGCCATTTTTGTTAATGTGAGAATTGAGTATATTAAATTCATTGTATTTGACATATACAACACAGACGACACATTTTTAACTAATCTGAAATTATTTATTGATTGTCAATCAATTGTGTCCATGCCATTTGATGAAAACTATACAGTTTTCTTTGGTGAGGAAGCATTAATAAATGATGGACACAAAAAGCAATGGCAAATCGGATACGACCTCAGGTTTCGTCCCTTCATTGGCAATTGTATACTTATGAGAAAAGGTAAGAGAAGTAAGTTTATAGATGCCGACAGGGAAATGTTAAAAAACCTGATAAAGAATGTGAGGTTTTCAGATTTGGAATAACATAAGTAGTGTGGTTAATATTGTTATTCAATGGTAGGAAAGCACCAAAACTTATTTTCCTGATAGGTAATTCTAATTATAAGCACTTTTCCTGTGTAATTAATTTAGATTAGTATTATGTGTGGATAGTAGGTTAGATTAAAGAGAGCGTGCTGCGCAAATGAGGTTTCCCAACAAGAATAACTTACTTTTTCAGTTAAAGACTTTACTATAAGTCTAACCCCATTCAATGAACGTAGATAAAAGTTACAAGATAAAAGCATTCAATTGGTCTCGATACAATCGCCAATTGGGAAGATAATTATCTAAAAGTTGCGTAAAATTTTCGTTGTGTCTCCTTTCAATTAAATGCAGTAATTCGTGGACTACAATATATTCCACGCAAGGCTCCGGCTTTTTGATTAGCTCCGTATTAAACGATATACGTCCATTGTCTGGGTTACAGCTTCCCCAACGAGTCTTCATTTTCCGAATTTGCCAACTATTGGCATTGACACCCAATATTGATTGCCATTTATCCATGAGTGGAGCGATACGTTCCTGTAGCTGTGTCTTGTACCAATCAGTAAGGATTTGTTGGCATCTTTGTGGCGTAGCATTTTTTCCCGCATACAAATACATCCGGTTTCTTTGCCGGAGCTCAACCTGAGGAAACTTTACTTGTTCAATGGTATAAAGCAAATAGCGTGTTCCCCTGAAATAGTGGCTTTCACGGGCTTGGTATTGGCGTTTTGTTTGGCGACGTTGAGATTGAAAGCGGGATTGGTGTTTTTTTATCCAACCTAGTTTTTCAATGATGTAAAGTCGAATCGAATCATCAGTAATGGCTAGGGGAGTGGCGATGCGAACCTTACCATCTGGTGGGTGCACGGATAAATGTAGATTCCTGATATTTTTCCTAATGACATCTATTGTTAAACTGCCTACGGTTATTTGATGCATAGTTCTTGGATTTTAGTTATTGGTGCAATTATCACCAACATTTAAAGAGGTGATTAGTAGTCGCTTTGCTGCTTTACTATCTTGAATATTGCCTCTAGTTTTTCAGTATCTGTTATATATTTTTTAATAGCCCGCTTAACCTCTTTTTCTTTCAGTGGGTTTTCACGCCAGTTTTCTTTCTTAGTATATAATATTTCTTCATCGAGTGCCAATGCCAGCGTCACGTTTTTTTCCAAGTTATCATAGAGGGCACGTTTGGCTTTGGTGTCAAGTGAGTTTGGATACTCAACAATGGGTTTTTCCGCTTTTATCCGTTGGGTAAGCTCAATGATTTTTGCCAGATATTCTTCATAGTTATCAGCATTTTCCTTTCGCTCTTTTACCAGTTTGTCCAACAACTCTGACATGGATGCATAATAGACCGGGTTACTGGCTTGTTCATTGATAATTAGTTTACGAACATTGTTTTCAATGGTTTCGGCGACTGACTCTTTATTTTTTCTAATTCGTTTGGGAATTGCCTGTAACCCTTCCGCGCCACGTTTGACTATTAAATCAATGAGGGTAAAGTCATCAAAGGCAGATAGTGCCCTGCTTTCTTCGGCACTGATGTAAGTGTCAATCAAATGCCGCATGGCAGGTTCATAGGCTTTCAAATCAATGTAATCGGCACTGTGTATTTTGACTTCCTCTTTTACATTTTCGTAGTGTTTGACCTGTTCGCGTAGATTCTCCACTTGTTCTTGGGTATAGCCTATTTCTTCCAAATCATTAGCAACATTGGCGAAAGCCCTTACCAATGCATTTACTTGTTTGTAGAGAGCTTGCCGTTTCCGAATGCTTTCTTCCTCTTGGGGATTAGAGCCGCAAAAATACTTCAGATAAGCCGGGCTGTCAAAAGGAGCTTCTACACGTTCACATAAGGCTTTGACCGCTTCCAGTGTTTCATCTAAGCGTTCCTGGGCTTTGTCTAACCGATTGGTTAAAAGGTCAGCTACATCTTCCTTGCTGAAATCATCAAAAGCCTCTGTGGTATAATCGGTGATGGATTTCTCCAAGCTTTTGAACAAGTCCTTGTAATCAACAACATATCCGTATTCCTTATCTTCTCCATCCAAGCGATTTACCCGGCAAATGGCTTGAAACAAGCCGTGGTCTTGCATACTCTTGTCAATGTAGAGATAGGTGGCAGATGGTGCGTCAAATCCGGTGAGCAACTTGTCCACTACAATCAGTAGTTTCATTTGGGCGGGCTCATCAGTAAATTTCTTTTTTACTTCGTTCTCAAATTCTTCCGCCGTGCGTCCATTGAGCATTTTCTGATAAATATCATATTGTTCCAGCTTTTCGGTTGCAGTATCTAGGTCAGTGGTTTCACCTTTTATATCCTGTCTGGAAGGTACATAAGAAGTGATAATAGCGCATTTTTTAAATCCGTTGCGCTGAAATATTTCGTAGTATTTACAAGCTTGGTAGATGCTGCCCGCTACCAGTAAGGCATTGCCCCGACCATTTTGCAAACGGTCTTTTTCTTCCATATCGAGCATGATGTCAGCCGCTATCTTTTCCAACCTGGATTTGGAGCTAAACATTTTCTGCATAGTTCCCCAACGCTTTTTCAACTCATTGCGGGCAGTCTCGGTCAAGCCACGGGTCTTGGCATCGAACCATTGGTCAATTTTTTTGGATGAAGATAGTTTCTGTTCAATGTCACGTGCTTCGTAGCGCAAGTCCAGCACAACATTATCAGCTACCGCTTCATTGAATTTATAAGTATGAATGTAACGACCAAACTTTTCAAGAGAGGTTTGTTTGTCTTTTTTCAGGAGAGGCGTACCTGTAAAACCAACGAAAATGGCTTTGGGTAATAGTTTTTTCATCGCTTGATGCAATTGACCGGATTGAGTCCGGTGACACTCATCGACGAAAACGAAAATATTTCCTTGTGGTGAAAAATTAAGAGGCAAATTTTGTTCTATTTCCTCAATGTACTGTTCATAATCAGCTTCTTCACGTTTACCAAATTTATGAATCAGTGAACACATCAGCCAAGGGGCTTTCTGATTGAGTTTATGGAGTAAATCTTCACCGGAGCGGGTACGGTAAATGTCTTCGTTCACCCCTTGAAACACTTTTTCAATCTGGGCATCCAGTTCGGTGCGGTCTGTGATGATAAGCACCCGTGAATCATCTATGTTTTCGCGAATCCACCGGGTGAGCCAGACCATAGTCAAGCTTTTGCCGGAGCCTTGCGTGTGCCATAAAATACCTCCTTCGCCAGCTAATAGATAATCCTGGGCAGCTTGTACACCAAAAAACTGGTGTGGACGACACATCTTCTTAATGCCCCGGTCATAGACAATGAAATCATGAATCAGGGTAAGAAAGCGGCGTTTTTCGCACATTTGCCGGATGTGGCTGTCCAAATCAGTGGAAATAGATGCTGTAGTTGCGGTATCAGTTTCTTTCCATGATAAATAGTATTTCTCAGGAGTTTGGATAACCCCATAACGCAACCCTTCCGTATCGTTTCCTGCCATTATGAGCTGAACCGTTGAGAAAAAAGGCTCAATAAAGTCGGGTTTCTGGTTATCCAGATTCTGACGGATACCTTCCAGAACCGAGCTAGTGCTGCGTTTAAGTTCAAGTACTCCCAAAGCAATACCATTGACATATAAGACAATATCGGGGCGTTTGTTATTTTGATTGTGCCATATAGTTACTTCTTCGGCGATGCCAAAGTGATTTTGCTCGGGCTGCTCCCAATTGATAAGCCAGACGGTTTGAGTGTTTTCTCCTACTTCGGATTTTACCTTTACCCCATATCGAAGCAGGTTGTATACCTGTCGGTTGGCTTCGTACAGCCCATGAGTCATATTACTCACAGCTTTTTGAAATTCAAAGAGGGCTTTAGATACGGTTTTCTCGTCATATCCTTTGTTTGCCAGATAGGCTTTGAGTATATCAGGTTCCAGGTTGCTATTGCCCTCCCGTTCTTCCCAGTGTCCAAGGAATTGATAACCAAGCTGTTTTATAAAAAGCTGAACCAAGCGATTCTGGGTATGGCGTTCAATTTGTCCTACTTTAATCATGTTAAAAAAGGTAGAATAATAGCACTAATGTTAATTTGTTTTCTGTAATGCAATTCTAAGAATACTTGCAAATTGTAAATACATAGATATATAACATTAGCAATATTACAAGTATAATCCATATGATTGTCAATTGTATAACTCTCATATTTGTCTGATAATCAAATTAAATTGATGTATTAGTATTGTAAATAAGCGAAACTCGATTATACATATGATAAAGAAGCTACTGAATACCGATGTATATGATGTTATAAAAACCATCGCCAAATTGAATGGAAAATGTACTGCTTTCCCGGCTTTTAATGAGAAGACAAAGACATTTTCTGGTTCTAAGGGGTATTATTTAAATGAAGAAGCTAAACAATTAATAGATTTATATGCTGATAGGATGGATAATCCCCATGCATTCAAAACGGATTCCATCATAAAGTTTTTTGTAACTTCATCATCTATGGTTGCTTTTTTTTCTTTTGATGGAGAGATTGCTGAGATAGTCACATACATGAATAAGCCCGTTCAATATCAATACATCAGTTTTGAAGTGGAGGCAGAGAATACCTATTTACTAGACTTAAGTGTAGCGGTTTTAAATAAGAAATGGCATTATGATGATATAAATAGTTTGAGTGAGGAGGATTTAAAATTCAATTTAACACACTCATTAAAGGCGTTAAGTTCTGCTTTATTTATTCATCAACTCATTACAGACAATCCAGATAAAATAGTGGTTCATAATCCATCAGTCCCACATTCCACTTCTAATCAAAAAATCTACCCTATTACTTCAAAGTCTAAAACTGATTTGTTAGATGACATAATACGAATAGTAAAGAAGTCGGATTTAGTAACATGGGGCGTAGTGGGTCATTTCAAAACATTAAAATCGAGTAGATACAAAAATAAACAAGGAAGCAAAATTTGGGTCAGGTCCCATACCCGACAAAAACGTCAAATACAATAGTAGATTTATCTGTCTTTGGCAAAAGTTCCAACCTTTGAGCTTACCCGCATAAATTGATTGCTGTATTCATATCTTTTTGATTTATAAAGTGGGAATATACTATCAGTCCGTTACTTTCTGGTGTGGGTATGGCTATCATATAGGTTATGGGAAGTCCATTAAAATATGCTAGGACGCAAATCTATTCCATATGTTGGATAAATTCCTATCAATAGGTTTATTATTCTATAACTTGGCTACTTTAATGTAAGTATATTATCGCAACAAAGTTATATGCCCACAACCACTCACCAGTACCTGGAGAAATACCCTTTCAAATCCGACTCTGAAAAGCTGATTCTGGGTACTATACACCCGCACGACCATGAGAGATTTGTGATTCCGTTTTTTTATGGAAACAGAGCTAGTATTTGGGAAATATTGAGTGAGGCTTTTCCGAATGAGCTACCACAGCCACTGACACTGAAAGAAATTCTGACTTTTCTGGACAATCGGAAAATTGCCATCAGTGACGTGGTTGCCACATGTGACCGCACGCAGAATTCGGCGTTGGATGTGCACTTGATTAACATTGTGTTAAATCCCCATCTCAAGCAACAAATCGCAGGTTCGCAGGTAACCGAAATCTTCTTTACCAGTGGATTTGGTAAAAATAATGCGTTTCGACTTTTTTATGAACAGATACTGGAATTGCCTATTACAGCAGTAATTAAAAATAAGAAAGATGCCCTGTTACCTGAAGTTGTCTTTGGAAGAGAAATTAAACTGACCATTCTGTTTTCACCATCGGGAGCAGCCAATGTAGGCATTTCCAAATCCAAGTTGTATTTGGATGTAAAGGAAAAATATGCGGATTTTGCAACACCTGTAGCCCGCTTTAAAGTGGATTATTACCGGGATAAGTTTTCCTAACTAATTTGCGGATTGGCACTTACCCTTTTCTTTATAATCCTCTTTTGGCAGAGTGCTTCTTTTCTAAATTTTACACTATAAATAAAAAGAGGGAGTTGATGTTTGTTCGCTCTACCTGTTTACAGTTCTTATAGAACATATCTGACGTTTTGAGACATGACCCGCATTACCTAGACATGCGTGGCACGTGGTTGATTACCATTTATTCTTTTTCATCCAAATCAGGATGCTCAAAAGAGAAAACATAGTGTCAGAATTGTGTAACCATACTTTATCCGTGTTGCTCAAAAGAATGTTTTTGTACCTAAATGTAAACTGCCACCACCCCGTACCTATACGGCGACCATTATCATGAAGTTCTTCAGTAAATTCCTCATTTGGCATTTTACCCTTTTTCCCCGAAGCAGTCAGATAATAAACATGGTTTCTTCCAATAATGGTGTAGGTGCCTTTTTTATTCTGTATTCCTACCAGTGCGGATTTGCCCTGTGAGTTCAGCTGTTTTATTATGTCAGATGTTTCATTTACATAATATTTCCCGGCATATTTAGCCAGATTATATTGCTTAAGCGTCGTATTTGAAGTCATGATTCTTTGTTTGTTGCTTAGGTCAAATAATTATGGCAATTTACCAGTAACTATAGGAAGACAATGGCTTTACTGAGTCACGTGTAACATGCCTGTAGGCTGAGGTTTTACTTTCTGAAAGATACTATTTTACCAGCCGTATTTTGCCTGTAAGCAACGTTTGCATCATGCTTTGCTTGAGGGCTTTCTGCTTCTCAATTTTGGCTTCTAGTGCTTTTATCTCGGCATCTATATCACTAAGAACTTGGGTGATGGCTTGTTGTTCCTCAATAAGAGGATACGGAAAAGGATAGTTTTTAAGACCATCCATATCAACCCCTGTTTGACCTGAAGACCTTTGTGATAATGCTTCAATAAAGGCAAACAACGAATCTTGCTTTAAAAAGTAGTATAAGTACTCCTTATCTATATCCTTTGAAGGAATAGCTTTAATAAGAGCCACATTGTATGCACCTTCTAATCCTCGCAAGATTTGAAAAATAGGAGGACCATATCTTCCTATCATTATGTCATCTTTTTTGCACTTCTTTTTTGCAAGAGATTCTGGAATATAAGTAATGAAGTCACTTGTTTTATAATCTCGAATTTGGATTAGTCTGATATATCCCTCTTTAGATGTCGATGAGAAAAAGGAACTATCAGGCTGAGCACCCCCAGAAAATGTTGCTACTTCCCCTAACTTCTTAACCTCCCACTCACCTGTGAAACCGGGCAGGCGAGTTGTTCCAGTGAGTAGTTGCTGCATGGTTGCCTGCTTGATGTCTCGCTTTTTGGCGATGAGTTTGTCTAAGCTGCTAATCAAGGCATCGGCATCGCTGAGGGCTTCGGCAATGGCTTGCTGCTCTTGAACAGTTGGTGGCAATATAATGGGTAATTTTTTTGCAATGCTACCAGTATAGCTCTGCTGTTTAGTGCCTTGACAATATTTAAGAGCTAGCTCATCTCCGTATTGCACATAATAATGGTATAAATAACTTGTTATTAACTTATTTGTCTTTGGGTATAACGCCATACAAGACTGATTCGTAGTAGCTTCTATACCAGTAATAGCGCAACTTCCTCTGGTACCTGCTGCTTCCAAACCTGTTATTGCCATCAAAAAAGTTCCTTTAGGAATTATTTTAAGATTAGTCTCCTTAACAGCACTTTCTGTTATTCTTTCAAGGGTATTAGTAATTATATTGTAATTCAATTCTCCACTTGTTATCCAAGGAATATTTCCAGTATAATATTCTTTTATGGCTCTGTAGGGAGTTTGTCCACTAGAAAAACCATCCATAACTTCCACAAATTGCTTGACATCCCAATCTTCAGGAATAGCTCCGAGTTCTGTTTGTTTATATCCTTTAGGTATTTGTTTGGTTAGCTTATCGCTGGTATTCATATATACAAAGCCAGATGGCAGGGTTTTCGGTTTTTAAAAATACTATTTAATCAAGAAGTAATGTTTCCAAAAGAACAACTAGATGGAGATAGTTCTATAGTTCTGGATACAGTTCTATTTGGGTTTGAAGGTAGTGTTTCTTCTAATGGTCATGTTAAGAAAAATGCTAGTTTTTAACATGAGTTATAACATGTGTTAAAAAATATGCAATTGTTTAACACATGTTATAACTCATGTTAGTATACATTGAGATGTTAGTGCATATGCATAGGAAGCTATGCAGGTATATGAACTCAAGTATTAGCCTGTGAATGTACATTCAGAAATAGTTGTACTAAGGCATCGTTAATATAATAGTTTTCCTTTCCCACCCGATGTAAGCTGAGTAAATCTGCTCCTACAAGTGCCTTTAAATAGGTAGAAGCTGTTTGTCGAGTCACCTGTACATCATTCATTACAAACTCAATTTTGGTATATGGATGGCGAAACAGGTTATTGAGTAGTTCATGACTATATAACTTAGATAGGTCTCTGCGCATTTTCTCTTTGTATACCTGCATCTGGTTCTTAATCCCCTGTACCAATGCAATAGTTTGGTAAGAAGTCTGCTCCACTCCTTCAAGTATAAATAGTATCCAAGCCTCCCAGTTGTTTTCGGTACGTACTTGTTGTAACAAACGATAATATTCACCTTTGTATTGATTAATATACCGACTCAGATACAGCACTGGCAATTGAAGCAATTGTTGTTTAACCAGATACAAAATATTAATGATGCGTCCGGTACGTCCATTGCCATCATAAAAGGGATGAATACTTTCAAACTGATGATGGATTACTGCCATTTTTACCAAATCATCCCAATCACACATAGAATCATCATTGATAAAGCTCTCTAAATTATTCATTAGCGCAACAATTTCATCCGGATGTTGTGGTGGAGTATAAACTACTTCGTTGGTACGTTCATTTTTCAACGCTGTTCCTGGCACTTTTCGGAACCCGGCATTATTGGATTCAATGCTTTGTTGAATATGTAAGATATAGTTATTGGTCAGAATACCTGTTTTACGTACCTGCTCAAAGCCATTGCGTAATGCATTAGCATAACTATGCACTTCTTTAGCGGCAATGCTGGCAAACTGTTTGGCAATCACATCACTTTGAAATAACTCATCGTGGGTGGTAACAATATTTTCAATTGCTGAACTGTCTTTTGCTTCCTGAAGTGAAAGCGTACTAATCAAAATGCTTTCATTGGGAATGGTAGTAACCACACCTTTGAGAGTAGCTAGTGCCTTATGGGCGTTTGCTACCTTTTTCAAGACGGCTTTGGTTTCTATTTCCATCTGCAATGGTAAAAGCGGAATGGTATAACTGCTCATAATACAAGAATCACCGGAAGGTTTTAACTTTTCAACCAATACTAATTTCTTGAAAATCTTTACTGGCTAATTGTAATCCACTAAATATAATGGAGAATTCTCTCTTGCTTGGATTATAGTCTAGATGGTATGAAATAATTAAAATTTAGGCTGAATAAATGCGCGCCCCTGCTGGCTTTCTTATTAATTGTAATAAATTGAATTTCAGTTGATTGTTGTGGTATTTTGTGTGATTTCTGTCGCAAATGTTTGCTAAATTTGCGACAGAAATGACTAGGGTTTAATAAAGAGTAAGTCTAAAAGCCCATCTGGGTAAGATGTTTTCGCACTTTGCCTTCCCATTGTTCAACATCTGCTTCCAATTCAGATAAAGGCTGGGAATAACGGTCTGCCAATTCGCGCAAACGTTGGGCAAGTCGCTGGCTAATGCGTTCGAGTTCGCCAGTAATATCGGCGCCAATGGCACCCATCCATTTGTCTTCTACCACCAGTATCTGAATTTCGCTGATAGTCAGACTCTTATATTTTTCCAGCAGCTTCTTATCTAATGTGGCGCGGGCAGTTTTCAACTTGGCGTCGATTTGTGTTTCTTTCTCCAGCAGATTCAGATAGGTTTCAATCACGGATAGTTCATCTGGCGCCACTTCCGCGTCATCACTACCGGCAAAAGCCAGCATGGGTGTTTCATTTTTAAGTACCTTGTAGCGTTTGGCAATATCGGCTTTGTTTATTTTGCCTTTGTCATTCTTGTAAGCTTCCAAAAACCCGTCCTCTCCACTGTGTTCTTCTTCCAGCTCTTCCCGCTGGCGAACAAAATCTTCACGATTGGATTCCAATTCGTTAATTGTATTTTGTTCGGCTTGAAAATAACGATTAAGCACCAGCGGCTTAGGTATCAGTTCACATTCCCATACATCCTTTTTCTTCTGGACAATTTCTATTTTCCAGCCATCAGCAGTAATCTGGTACAAATCATCCTGCATGGTTGCATTCCAGTAATTGAGAAGATGCTGGTACACATCGTAGTTGTCCACTAGGCTTTTTCCGGCAAAATCCTGTAAAATCGACTCTGCCATATCATAGATGATTTTCTTGGGATTGGCACCTACGGGGGTAGCCTTCAACTCTTGGGTGTAACGTTCACACCAGCCTTGAAGGGTCTTTTGTAGAAGCCCGGTGTAAGCTACAAATTCAGGATGTGAGAAAATCGCTTCCTTAATAGTATCAGCCTCAATAGCCAATTGGCTATACCCCGGACGAGTTGTTTTGAATAAAGTACTTCTCAAAGAGGGATAGACCTGCCAATAGGCTGACAGTCCATCAATATCATGGTCGGGAATGCCGCCGAACAAATGCGCTGCAATGTCATGCAAATCTTCGGCTTCCTGGCTGTCGATGTATCGGGGAATATTCAGGTTGTACTCATTTGCCTGAATCTCATCATTGGGTATCATACGAGAATAACCTGCTACTTCCAGCTCCCGATTAAATACATCGACAATCTTGTGAATGTCCTGCTCACGCAAACGGTTCTTGTTCCCATCTTTGATAAATCCTTTGCTGGCATCAATCATGAAAATACCCTGTCTGTTATCGGCGTTCTCTTTGTCAATAAGAATGACACATGCAGGAATGCCCGTACCATAGAACAAGTTGGCGGGAAGACCGATAATGCCTTTGATAAAGCCTTTCTGCACAAGGCGAGTTCGTATCTCTGCTTCGGCATTGCCCCGGAATAACACTCCATGTGGCAGAATTACCGCTGCTTTACCCGTACTTTTAAGCGAAGTGATGATATGAAGCAAAAATGCATAGTCACCGTTTTTTTCAGGTGGTACTCCATAGGCAAAGCGGTGGTATGGGTCATTGGCTGTTTCAATGCCATTATTCCATGCCTTGGATGAAAAGGGCGGATTGGCAACAATAAAATCAAACGTTTTCAGCCCGCCTGAACTATTTTTATGTTTGGGATTGGATAATGTATTGCCCTGTATGATTTCTGCGGTAGGGTTGTTATGCAGAATCATGTTCATTTTGGCAAGGGCGGCAGTGGCATTGTCCATCTCTTGTCCGTAAATGGTGATGCCACGTGGGGTTTCATAAGCCGCCTTTAATAAAAGAGAACCTGACCCACAGGTCGGGTCGTAAATGGTCTGTTCTTGGCTTTTTGCTTGATTCACACCCACCACTTTTGCCAGCACCCGCGATACTTCGGCAGGGGTATAGAATTGACCTTTACTTTTGCCCGATTCAGTGGCAAAGTGACGCATCAGGTATTCATACGCATCGCCCAAAATATCATCACCATCGGCTTTATTACTGGAAAAGTCCAGTCCTTTGTCTTCAAAGATGGAGACCAGATTACTTAGCCTTTCCACCATTTCTTTATCAGTGCCCAGCTTATCGGGGTCGTCAAAATCGGCTACGTCAATTACACCCGTCAATCCATTGGCTTCAGCCAATTTGGCAATAATCAGATTCATTCCTTCGCCAATGTTGGGCTTCCCCTTCAAGGCAACCATGTCGGCAAAGCTTCCACCCTCCGGAATTTCCAAAAGCCCATCCGGGTCATTGGCATATTTATCCGAAACGTATTTGACAAACAACAATACCAATACATAATCTTTGTATTGGGAGGCATCCATGCCGCCACGCAATTGGTCACAGCTTTTCCATAAAGAGCTGTACAACTCTGATTTCTTAATCGCCATACCTATTTTATCAGGGAGAATCCGTTGGGAACTGTGCTTATGTGGGTAAAGATATAGATATTTTAGTTATACAAACAGGAAGTTTAGTAACGAAAGAAACTACTATTTGAAAATTCATCCCAGGATTAACCAATCTTGCAAAATTGTTCTTGTTAAAATTGATTGGCTAAATCATCATTGGCTTTATCGGTTTTTTCCTTGTCAAATCTTTTCATATATCTTTCTGTAATTGCTAAGTTCTTATGATTCAGCGACTTGCTAATTGAATATACATCTGCTTTGGCTTCGGTTAGCATCAGTGAAGCGTAAGTGTGACGAGCAAGGTGTGTAGTTAGAGTAGTGGGGATTTCCAATACTTGCTGTAAATCTTTTAGCTTGGAGTTGTAGATAGTTGTTCTTGCTTGAATTTGGTTGTATTGCTGCTTTAAGTCAAGCTTGTCGAACTTATCTACAACTAGTTCATTGGGGATAATAAATTGCTTCGGATGCTTTCTGGCAATTTCTACTAGTAGGATATGTGTATGCCTTTCTACTAACAATTTATAATATTTAAGTTGTAGGTCATCATTGATTCCTTTTTCCTGCCTTTCTAATCTTTCCGCAACTCCTTCACTATACTTTACCTTTTGCCATGATTCCAACAAAGCTTTGGGGAAATTCAAAGGTCTGGTTTTTAGTAATTCAGTCAAGTGGTTTGTATAATTTTGATAATGTTCTTCAAAATCTTTGTATTCTTTGTATTCTTTAAGAGTTTGACTTACAGGATGTTCCATTAGAATATTAGCAAAAGCAATGGCTAGCGGTTGTGTTATCTTAAGTGTCATTTTCTGCTTGGTCTTGAACATCCAATACGTTAATTCTTGCTTATGATAAGAGCCAAAACGAATTGTTAATAAATCCGAAATCCGCATGCCATTTGCGAAAATGCTGAAAACAAATTTGTTACGGGTATGCTGTAATGATTTGTTAGTTGAATGAAATTCAATAATTCGATTTACTTCGTCTTTAGTAAGATATTTTTCTCGCACTTCAACATCTTTAAATTTATAGTCAGCAAACGGATGATATTTGTAGAAAACTAATTCGGCAGCAACAGCTTGCTTCAAAACCGATTTGTAGGCTTTCATATACCGGAATACTGTGCTCGGTTGCCGGGTTGATTTTAGATAGTCTTGAAGATTACCGACAAACTTTTTATCAATTTCCCCTAGTGAAATATCTATCTTATTGATTGACTTCAAATATTCGGTGAATCCATAAAGATATGTCTTGGTTTTTTTCTGAGAACCAACATTTTGAATTCCATTAATCAAATTTTGGAAGTATTCAACAAACCCCGTGTTACCGGAATCATCAAATGTATTATCATTGGTTTTTATACGCTTTTTAGTGGGCTTGGAAGGGGGAAGCGGTTGTGCAGAGGAATTTTTTACTTCTCCATCCTTTTCTGCTTGCTTTAATATGGCTTCTAGTTCATCATTTAATTGTTTGTAGGCAACTTTATCTGTGGGTTTTACTCTTCCCTTGCTTGCATTCCAGTATGTTTCTTTTAGCTTAATTCCTAGGCTTTTAAAAGTAGATTTTTGATTTTCCGTAATGCGTAGGTTCAAATATCCTTCTTTGTCTGTCTTATGCTTCTTTTTTAAAACAATGCCAAATGTTTTCATTAGTGATAGGATTTAAGTCCTATCAAATTTAATTAAAAAAGTGGAAAATAAGTGGAAAATGTTTGTCGAAAAAACAACAATTTTTATCGAAGGCTTGATTTTTTAAGTATCTGATAATCAGTATATTTGCGGAAATATAAATCAATTATTTGAGTCCCTTACATTCCACCAAACTCCCTTTGCTGAAGTTACGAGTATGGTTTTTGTAACACTGAGTTCGTTTCATCTACGTCTGAATTTTTGATTCGTCTGCTGTACACAGCTCGTTATTTCAGTCCAGTTTTTGCCGCTGTTATATCCGCAAGAATAGTTTTGATTGTCACTGGCCAGGTACGATCGGAGATAGTGATCAAATCAGAAATAATAAGAGGTCTGATGATGAGTTCGTTCTGTGCCGACTTCCGGAGTGTGATCGACTACTTCCACTAATAGTTCCAGATTGGATGCCGACCAGTTGTTTAGTACAAAAATGATGCTTTGATCAGATTCTTCCTGTTCTTGCGAATACTCAAGATGCAACTCATGGTGAGCCGCCAGTATAGTGGTTAGCAGGGTTTGGGCCACCTCAAGCTTTTTTTCCAACACAAAGCGTTTGCGCATTACTTCCAGTGAATTTTCCTGTTGGGGAAGTTGCTTGTATTCAAGTAGGTGAGTCAGATAGTTACGTAAGGCGAGTTTGATGTCTTCTTTGTGCAAAAGTATTTCGAATTGCTGTGGAGTCAGCGTTTGTTCCAGAGATCTCATGGCTGCAGTCATTAATGTAAATAAAATCAGTAAGCATAGTTACTGCTTAAAACAATGTGCCTGCCCTAGTGGTTGATTCATCCCTGCATCTCGGAGGTAGTATTCACATACTCTGGGAACACTACTGATCTGTCAAATCAGAGAATCAAACTCATTCAAGTACCGACGAAAATGATTTCTCTCACAAAACTAAACAAGTGTGTCAAAATGTCCTGTGCACAAAGTTTGTAGTCAACAGAGAGACAATAGAGTTACTTTATAATGATAATCAAGCAGGTGAAGTTTACTTTTAATCTAAGGGAAAAGATCATGTGTTTAAAGATTCTCTACAGGCTTGATCAGGAGCCGGTTTTTCATTTTCAAAACATATTATTTTTTGATCTTTCTGTCTGTTCAGGCGAAAGAGGATGATGCGTTTTATTCCCAACAGGTAATCGAGAACTTACTGTAGCAATTCGAATTGGGTTAAGCTGAAAATGAAAGTAGATGCAGAGAGGTTTTGTGCTTTCAGCGCATACTATTTTTCCTCAACTGCTTTTTGTTGACAACCTGGCTCAAATCAACTTACTATGTTACTGGATTTTTCTACCACTACTTGCTTTCAGAAGTCTCTATCTGAGATCTGATCCTGATAAAGGCCATATAAGGCAATCAGCGCCCAGGTAATGTTGATAAATGCAGAAGGATAGGAGATGTCGTAGAGGGCACTGGTACCTACCAGGATGCCACCCAGAATATTACAGAGATGAAAAAGGGAGGAGGTAGAAGTCCATTTTTTAATGATCAGTAAAAAATAGGCTATCAGGAATAGAAATGCACCAAACCAACCCAGTATATCGAAGATAAGTTTGAGATTGGTCTGGTGCATGGAACGGCTTTGACTGTTTAGTTAGTAATCCAGCGATTTACGGTGTTGTATTTCCCTTCCAGCACTACTTTGTAAAAACCAGAAGCAGGTACTTTACTCAAATCTATCCCAAATTTGCCGTCTTTTACGGGTACTTCACCCAATAGTGTATAAGTATCATACTTTCCAGTTTCTTTATAGCCATTGGTAGGGGTAATCCATACCTTTACCTTGCCTTCCGTATCGATAGGCTTCCAGCTTACATCCAGCGTCTTGGTTGTTTTAACAGCTTTGGGTTGAGCCAGTGATACCTTACCTGTTAGCGGTACTCCATCCAGTTCACGAAGTTGGTCATCAGACAAGGAAACATCCAGAAAACGGGTAAGAGTTGGTAGAATATCCACTACACTCACAGGTGATCCTTTTGCATAGGCGTTTAAGGGTTTTGCATTGGTAACAATCCAGGAGGCACGTTCCCGTTCCGATTGACCGCCATGGTTTTTTCCGGTTTGGGCATCGCGGCCATGATCGGTAGTGACAAGGATCATCCACTCTTCTTTGTTCTGTTTTTGCCTGAGCTTAATGGCTTCCCAGAGCTGTCCGATGCGTTTGTCTGCTGCTTTGACGGCATCATTATAGGTTTCGCTATCCCCGTACATATGACCCATGTCATCAGTAAACTCCAGGTATACCCAGGTCAGGTCCGGTCCGTTTTCTTTAATATGACGGGCTGCCTCATCGGTAACAGCCTGATCGATATCAGACATAAACTTTCGTTGCTTGTCATGTGGATAGTTCACTGTATCCAGCTCCAGACCGTCAAAGTGATAATCGATTTTAATTCCATTGGTCTGAGGCAATCCTTCGCCTATCAGCTTGGTCCGGTTATCTTCCCAGCTTGAAAATACAGCGGTTTGTTTGTCGGGGTACTGGTTTTCAAAAAAGCGGAAGATGGTGGGATAGTGATAATTAGGAGCCTTGATGGCATTGTCAGGCACATTGTGTTTGTTGAACCACACACCGGTCAGCACGTTGGTATATCCGGGTGCAGAGATGGTTGGCGTTTGGGTGTAGCCGTTCCGTTCACCGCCCTGATTGGCATTGATCAAGCCGCCTTCTTTGGCAATCTCATGCAGATAAGGCGTTGATACCTTATCCAGGATGTCGCGTGAAACACCATCAATAATCACAAATACAGCCTTTTTCTTTTGTGCCATTGCCAGGTTGGCCATACAGACCAACATGGCAACAGCAATGCATTTCTTGAGCATTTTCTATAGGTTTAATAGTGTACGTCTTAATTTACCAACCAAAGATCTGCTTCAGATCAGGATTAAGCAACACCTGATTCTGAGGAACCGGGCGATAATAATACTTTGGCTCCTGAAATGTACCGTTATCCGAAGAAGTTTGGACGGTTCCGGAAGTGCCGTTTTTCAGAAACACGCCGGCATCCTGTCCGATAGAACCACTTCGGTAATAAAGGAAATCCTTACCCAATGCATTCTTTTCCTTTACTGCCGGAATGGATTCGCTGTTATTGAGCAAAATGATATCGGGAACCCCATCTCCTGTAAGATCATGCTTACCCAAGCCTGAAAAGTAGATCCCTTCCTGTTCTTTTTCCAATAGTTTTCCAGCATTCCAGCGCATCAGATCATCGTAACGGTAGCCTTCCAGTGCCATTTCAATCCGGCGTTCTCTGCGGATTTCCAGCAGAACAGGCCGCTGAGCTGTATGTATGTTTGGATACTTTGCTTCCTGTGCCGGATCGACGGCAGGAGTAAGCGAAAGTGGAGGCATGCCTACCCGAGTACGCAGCAGGTTAATGCTGGCATCCAGATCTGCCTGGGTAAGCGTACCCAGTTCTGCTTTTGCTTCAGCGAAGGTCAGTAGTATCTCAGCATAACGCAATACCGGTATATCCAGGTTGTTCTGAACTGTAGCACTGGGATCGTTCACAAACCCTTTGATCTGATGGTATCCTGTGAAGTTCTTGGCCAGTTGCTGAACATACAGGCCACCACCTTGTGAATACGTATCCACGTTTGAAAGGTTAAAACCCGGATAAGCATACGTCTGGCTTAATCTTGAATCCCGGTTTTCAAATTCTTTCACAAACGGAAATGTAGCATGTCCTGGCTGGCTGCTGTAGTATGATCCATCCGCCATCAGGTAATCCTGCAACAAGTCCTTGGTCGGGGATACCTCATAATTTCCAAATACAGTCTCATTCCAGCCACTGTTGTGGATGCCATTCTCATTATAGGTTGCCAGCAGTACTTCCGGATTGCCGTTCAGGTTTTGTTGAACAAACAGATTCATGTAATCCTGTGTTGGGCTTCCGGTTGTATATAGCTTGTATTTGCCACTGTCCATAATGTTTTTAGATACCTCAGCTGCCAGTTGCAGGAATTGTGCGGCAGTGCTCTCCAATGACAATTCCGTATGATACCTTCGATAGGTCCCTTCATACAAAGCAAACTTTGCCTGATACGCCTTCACGATCCAGCGATTAACAGCTCCTGATTCTGAGGTTTCGTTCACATGTTCTGCGGCAAAGGCATAGTCTTCCAGAATTTTTTCCACTACCAGTGAACGCGGATCCCGCTGCTTCATCAATAATTCGGTATTGTTGGTATTGATCACCTGATCATACCACGGAACATCCGAATACCGTTTCACTTTATCCACATAAAACTGAGCCCTGAAAAAGCGGGCCAGGCCTTCATAATGGTTTAGTACATCCTCTGACAAGGGTGCTTTTCTGAAATTCGCCAGAAAATAGTTTGCACTGCGAAGCTGTTCCCAATCCCAGCCGCCTGGAAATGCAGCGGCAGTAGGATTTCCTCCCATCAGCAGTTTGATTTCGGTGGCACCTGTTGTTGCCGCATTGTCAGTAGACCGGTCATCGTTATAGATTCCCCAACCTGGAAAGTTGTACATGTTATTGACATACAACTTAAGGTCTTGTTCGCCATTGAAGAAATTGTCACTACCAATGGAAGTGGAAGGCTGGCGATCCAGAAAATCATTTTTACAGGCAGAGAAGCTAAGTGCTGCCATACCCATACTTAATATATATGTATGTATTCGTTTCATGGTTTTATTCAGTTAGAAAGTGACATTCAAGCCGAAAGAGTATCTTCTTTGCCAAGGATAGGCGTATCCGTTTCCGCTCCGGTTGGTGTTGCTGGAAGGGTCAATGCCCGCATTGGCATTGATTGCCTCCGGATCGTAGAACATCTTCAAAGCAGACCACTCATAGAGGTTTTCCCCACTCACATAGAAACGCACATTAGCCAGGTGCCATCTTTGCGTGAAGCTAGAAGGCAGTGTGTATCCGACAGTCAGGTTTTTGAATCTCAGGTAAGCGCCATTGAGCATGTAGCCGGTTTGCGGAATGGCCAGGCCTTTGGCATTTCCGGGTGTAGTGCCCAGGTTCACATCGGCCAGCCATGCTTGCATTATCGGATATCTGGCATTCAGGTTTTGATTGGCGAGGCCTGCCTCGATATATGATTGGGAATGTTTGCCCATGTCAGTCTCGCTGTCATTGTTTGGTCTGTAGAAATCCAGCAAGTGTTCATACCCGCCGGCATAGGGTTGCTGATAAAAGCCCCAGTACAGATAATCAAGCGGATAATAATCCCGTTTGGCTACTCCCTGAAAGAATGCACGAACGTCAAATCCTTTCCAACTGGCATTCAGGTCTACACCAAAGCGGTAACGTGGAGATGTATTACCAATGATTGACAGATCTTTAGGGTCTTTGGCTGTCAAACCTGTTTCAATGGCGTTGTTGCCGTCGAGATCTTTGTATTTAGGCCAGCCTGGAACAATAGCCAAGGCATCCCAAGGAATGATGGATGACTGATCCAATGCATCTATTTCCTCTTGTGTTTTAAACAATCCATCACTTTTCAATCCCCAGATTTCACCCAGTTGCATGCCTTTACGGTATTGTGAAAAGTTTTCGTTCGGGTTGTCAAACTTGGTGATTACTGAACGGCTATCAGACAGAATGAAGGTGGCACTGAAGGTAACAGGATCTTTGGCGGTTTTGAAACTGTTCTGGTAGTTGACAGACAATTCCCAGCCCCGGTTTCTCAGATCGGCTGCATTTTCCTTAGGTTCATTTGCTCCCAGTACATCGGGTAAATCGCGACCTAGCGTAAGCATCCCACGAGTGTTACGCTGATAGATGTCGAACGCCACATTGATCTTGTTGTTAAACAGACCGATATCTGTTCCTACGTTCAGAGTGGTAACCTTTTCCCAAGTATAATCAGGACTTACCAAGCCGGGAGTTGATACTTGAAGAGGTAGCGTTCCCCCAATCAGATAACCCGATAGGGATGGATTTAGTGTAGAAATGTATCCATAGTTATATACAGACTGGTTGCCGAGTGATCCGTAGGAAGCCCGCAACTTGAAGTTGCTCAGCACAGGTTGCAGCCCTTGCATGAAAGCTTCCTGATCTACACGCCATGCCGCGGAAGCCGAAGGGAAAAATCCATACCGTTTGTTGGATGGGAAGCGGGAACTGCCATCGTAACGGCCGTTAAGCTCAACGATGTACTTGTCGTTGAAAATGTAGTTTAAACGGTAGAACCAACCCCGAATAGCCCAGTCACTGATACTCTGTCCAGCGGTAAGTTCACCGGTTGCCAGTCCTATGGTAGGGTAGGATGGGGAAATCAGATTAGTCCGTCTGGTTTGGTTGCCTTCCGTGCGGAAGTACTCCTGGTTAAAACCGCCCAGCGCTGTAAATTCGTGTCTGCTCCATTTCTGTGTAAATGTAGCATAGGTGTTCAGGACTGTGTAGTTGTCAAACTGCGTATACTTTCCGGCATAGCTGTCCCCTTGCTGACGAACATCCTCAGGGCCATACCCGATCTTATACGGAGTCTGGTAATAGCTTGAATCGGTCGCACCCCTTCGGTAAGTAAAATCGGCATTGAATCGGAGTACATCCTTGATAAGGGATATTTCACCGTTAAACTGCGTCTGAAGACTGAAGTACTTCCCGGAAGCCTTTCCTCCCTGGGTTAGCTGAGCCCCTGTTCTACCAACGGTTGTATTGGCCCAGGTTCCATCCGGGTTGATATCGTAATCGGTAGGAAACAGGTTATAAATGCTGGGTATGGAATAATTGGATGGAGTTTGCCGGTTGGTGAAGGTCAGATAGGTGTTGTTGCCGAATGAGAGCCAATGGGTGACCTGGTGATTTACTTTGCTTCTCAAACTATAGCGATCAAAATAATCTTCCGCTATTTTCAGAATGCCGTTCTGACGGTTATAGTTGCCAGAAATGTAGTAGTGTGTTTTGCCGGAACGACCACTGATGGATAGTGCATGATCCTGAGAAAAAGTATAGTCACTTAAGAAATACCGCGTCCAGTCCCGATTGCCCATGTATTCCCACAAACGATTATCGCTTGGATTGATGCGTACACCCGCAATGGAAGGGTCGTCAGAACGATCTTTGGCATACTGATAGAATTGGTCGCTGTAGTTTACGTTGTCCCAGGGAGTGTTGTTAGTCGACAATTCCAGTAGCCGGGAGTAAATGTAAGGGTCCGTTATTTTGTTGGGCAGAACGGTAGGCTTGTTGAAAGACAGGTTGTTGGAATAATTCACACTCACTCCTTCCTGGCTGCCACTTTTGGTTTTGATCAGAATGACACCAAATGCGGCACGGGCCCCATAGATGGCTGCCGCAGAGGCATCTTTGATAACGGAGATAGATTCAACATCCTGTGGAGCCAGACGATTTAACTCAACTGCGTCAGAAGGTACGGCATCGATCAGAATCAGCGGATTACCACCGTTGATAGACGTAATACCACGAATGTTGATATTGGCTGCAGCCCCTGGCGCACCTGACCCGAAGTCAATGTTCAGGTTGGGTACCATACCCTGAAGCCCCTGAGCCGTATTTGAGATAGGGCGACTGGCCAGTGCTTTGGCACTCACCTGATCAACGGCACCCGAAAGATTTACTTTTTTTTGCGTTCCATACCCAACCACCACAATTTCCGACAGCTCGGACGCATCTTTCTTCAGTAATACATCGATGGATTGGCGATCATCCACCACTATTTCCTGCCTGACAAATCCAATGTAGGAAAATACCAGTACCACTTCTTTTCCGGTAACAGCAATGCTGTAATTTCCATTGGCGTCGGTCTGGGTGCCGGTTGTGGTTCCTTTTACCTGAATAGAAGCACCAATCAATGCTTCTCCCTGGTCGTCTTTGACGGTTCCTGTAATCTTTTGTTGCGCCAGCAGAATAGGACACAACAAGAATGTCAATAAAGATAGGTAAAGTGTTTTCATGTTTGTTTTTGGGTTTGCGCAAAAGTAGTCTGGCAATATTACCCCTTGATTACCCATCTATTAATAAACTGAACATTCAGTCAATTTATTTTTATCTTTTAGTTAAGCACAGCTTTCACATATACGACAAGTGGAAAAGTATCCTAAGTTTGTAGTTTCTGGTTTATGGCTTTTTGTAGTAAAAAAACAGGCTGTTCAGCCGTTTGCAACTGCTCTGCTGTTTAGGAAACAGTGTACGGGAGCGGTCTGATGGCAAGGAATTTTACCATTTGTTACGTTAACTTTACCTATATTCAGGCGAGAATATATATCGGCAACACAAGGGCTGTCTTACTGACTTGCACTTGCGTTGGGGTATTAACCGCTTAGTGCATAGTCGATTACACAAGCAGACCCGTCTGTCACCATCTATTTGAAAACACGTCCAATCAATGGGAAGAAAAAGCTTAAAAGAAGATCAGCAGAAAAAAATCATTGAGGCATTTTATCAGATAGCCAAAAGGGAAGGAATCGAAAATATTTCTTTCGGAAAGATCGCCAAAGAACTAGAAATGCATCCAAGTCTGGTGGTTCACTATTTTTCAACAAAGGAAGAATTGTTGTTAGGACTGATCGACTTTATCATTGCCGGCTATCAGAATATTTATCTGGCCGAACCGGAGCATGCAGATAGTTTGAACAGATTAATTGATGTTTTAAACAACATTTTCTCCCGCAAGTGGAATAATTACATTGATGACAGCATCTTTTACAATTGTTTTGCCCTGATATTTCGGAATCAACTCATCAAGCAGCAATTTCAGCAATTGCACTTATTACTACGCCAATGGCTGGAAAATCTTATCCAGGCTTGCGTAGACCAACAGTTGATTGTTTGTGAAAATCCTGCCCGAACGGCAGATCTTATTTTTGTTATCGCAGATGGTGCGTATTATTTCCTGAGTATGATTGAAGATCCGGATATGTATCAGCAGCACATGGAACGATACAAGGAGGCGGCATTTAAGTTGCTGCATCTGGAAAGTGCATTGCAGTAAGGGACAAATCGCTTCCGGATTACAACCTGAAATTCTTCTAGTAGTCATTACCCGTATTCTTAAAGCAGAAATCCTATCAAAAGGAGCAGGTCAATGCGAGTCACTAAGGCAATAAAGCTTATGTTAAAGTTGCCTGTGGCTGACAATCAAGATGTATGAATTTGTTTAGAGGGTTCCCGGATCAAAATAGTATCCTTGAAAAAGTAAAAACCTCGCTTGCTGCTACTTGCTTTGCAATAGCATCAAGGCTCAGAACCTAAACCTGTTTTCACAAAAGTTTAGATTTGAGTGATAAAAGGACGTCGTTCAACAGATGGATTCTGCAAATAACGGCTTCTGGTTTGCACTGCTTGGCGCAAGCCTGGTTTACCTGGCCTTGCCGTTGGCAGGAGTATGGCTTTATGCACAGTTAGTCAGAAAAATGAATCAAGAGCAAATTGCCGATCCTCCAATACTTGAACTCTTGGTCGTTTTTGCCAACTACGGAGCATTGTTGGTTCTTATTCTCACTTCGCTTTTATTACCTTGGTCAGGGCTAGCTTCTCTGGCTATTATTTATTTGATTTTCGCATCCCCAATTGTAATGGGCATTGTGGCTTTTCGATTACGAAACCGCAAAGCGCTGTCTTTCTATCATCTTTATACGTTTAAGGCCTGCATTATTTACTTTTCGGTTGTTGCTATTAGCCTTTTGATGCTTTACAAACTAATTGTCTTCTTGGAAGAAAATTGATACGGGCTCTTTGAATGGAAATCTAACGAGCTAGTAGTAGCGGTTTGCTTGATGCGGCTCCGGGCTGACCACGCTTACTATTGCCCGCTATCTACAGTGAGTGATTCTCCGGAGATTTCTTCACTGGCAATAATAACGATAGGGTTGTTATCAACATGGATGTAATTTCTAATAACACCACTTACAAGGAATAAGAGATTGACTGGCTTCTTTGCGCGTAAGTTTCACTATTTTATGAGAATGCTTTGACAGGAGCCTGCAACTGGGTGAAGTATGATAGAGATTGGAAGTCTTACTGTCATAGATGTATACTGCTGACTCAACGGTGTTCCTTTTAAACGCTACTGGCTGAGCCGTATGGGATTTTTCAACAAATATCTGTCGTGATTGCGACTTGTTTGATTCTGCCCTGTTGGCATGCTGCGCAAAGCCATAGGTAAAAAAAAGAAATACATGGGCTAAACTGGCAAATAATGTACGCATATGATCTTTCTAGAAGTTGCATGCCAAGATACTTTATAGTCACCAACTGCCTTTTTTTCTTTATTTTATTGGCTTACCTGTGTAAGTTTCCCCTTCAGGTCGAAAAGATTGGCTTTGGCATTTGCAGCTGTGACAAACAAACTTCTGAATACGGACTCAACTTAATTTTAGCAGATCGGTCTGGCATCTCACCTATTCGTGAACTAGTACTCTTGAAACTAATGTGGGTAACAGGGCTTGCCGACACCAAATTTAGTTATGATCAACATCCTAAAGCGCAGTTTAAAACATTGCCTTTCTTTTAGACAAAAAAAAGGAGCATATAGAGTGAGATCCAAGAGTCAACAAACTCTCATAACTCACAGTAAATTTAATTATTGGTCAAAGATCTGGATGTAGAATTTAAAAAAAGCCTTAGGTTTACCTTCTCAACTGCTTCGCTGTCAGAAACACTTTTGGCTATTGGCCCGATAGGATACTTTAGCCGTTAGTTTTGGTCTATACCCCGTGGATTAGTAAAAGCTTTGTATCTGTGGCTGGCGGTTTTATTTCATAGACAATCAAAAATATGCAAACCTATCAATCCGATTCTTCATCAAAGGAAACATCTGCAATCAAGGCTGTTTTCTTCGACATCGACGGTACGCTTGTTAGTTTTACGACGCACACTGTTCCGGAGTCTACCCAAAAAGCCATTGAAATACTTCAGCAAAAAGGAATCAAGGTCATTATAGCCACAGGACGTTCGATAGAAGCGATTGACCATATCCGCTATCTGAATTTTGATGGGTACATTACTTTTAATGGAGGTTGTTGTGTTGCCCCGGATGGAAATGTGCTGTATCGGGCTGCGATTGACCCCAAAGACATACAAGCATTGATTGACTATGCGCAGGAAAATCCCTTAAGCTTTTCGCTCATGTATGAAAACGGCGTGTCGATCAACGATGTTACGCCCGAAGTTGCCGGTATGTATGCTCACCTGAACTTGCCTGTTCCGCCTTTGGTGCACTACTCGCAAACCCAGACAAACGGCGTACTACAGGCCAATATCTTTATCAGCCCGGAAGATGAATCGGTGTTTATGCCGAAGGTGATGCCAAACTGCGTCGCTTCTCGTTGGACTCCTTTGTTTGCTGATGTCAACCCGGCGGGGCAAAGTAAAAAGGTAGGTGTGGATGTGTTTTGCCAGTATTATGGAATAGATCGGTCACAAACGATCTCTTTTGGAGACGGAGGCAACGATATTGCCATGCTTGAGCACACCGCAATTGGTGTGGCCATGGGTAATGCCAATGAGAATGTTAAACACATTGCCGATTACGTCACAGATGAAGTGGATGAAGACGGGATATTTAACGCATTGGTGCATTTTAACATTATCGGGCAGCCGTGAAACTACCCGCTACTACGGGGTTGTGCCTGAATTTATTTCCAGTGTCTGCTCTGTCGGATCTTTGCGCATTTACAGCGATGTATCTGTCTGGAAAAGCCACCAGTTTGTGCTACCATTCCTACAGGAAGACAGATGAAGAGCTCTGAGAAAATAGTATCTTTGAAAAAGCAAAAACCCCGGAGTCGACACATTAAACAGTCACCTATACATAGCGCAGCTAGCTGCCCCTTATCATTAGGAGTAATCTTGTAAGCGAATAACAATCTATTCGATTAACTTATCTAACTCTGTGTTTGATCGCGCATAATACCTATGCTGAAATGCCAGCCGTTCTTAAAATCGGTTACTGGCCTGGCACTAATTAATCTTAACAACTTACTGATTCTGTGCAACCAACTGATTCCTCCTTTTATGTAGTGGGCATTGGCCTGTCGGCTGGGGGGATAACCTCCCTTCAGGAATTTCTGTCCCATCTGCCTTCACCTACCGGTGCCAGTTTTGTCATCATTGCTCATCTTCCTAGCGATCAGCCAAGCCATCTGGATAGGGTTCTCAGTCCGCATTCTCAGCTGAAGGTTGAGTGGGTTTTGCAAGGCGCTGTCCCTGAAGCCGAACACGCCTATCTATTGCCACCCGGGCAGCAGCTATCCATTCAGGATGGAGTTTTTCAGCTTAGTGCCCGTAATCAGGAAGAAAAGATCAACCACATGATTGATATTGGATTTGCTGCCCTAGCGGATGGGTTTGGACGCCGGACCATTGGCATCATCCTCTCAGGTACAGGGCAAGACGGGTTAGAGGGTGTCAAAGCCATTGAACACTATGCCGGGCTGGTGATGGTGCAGCATCCGCAGACAGCCGAGTTTAAAAGCATGCCCTATTCAGTCATTGCCAAAGATCACCCTGATCTGGTAGGTACTCCCAGCGAACTGGCCCACATACTGATGAGTGTGATTGCCTCCAATCACACTCGTTAAGTAGTTCTGATTGGGAAGTACCTTATCAGTCATCCTGTTATTTGCAGGTGTACTGCAGGGTAAAATTGATGACCTGATCGGCTTTTCCCGATTCGGAGATGGTCTGTTTAACTGTGAGCGGAAATCCTTTGTCGTTGTAAGTGTAAGCGTATGCCGAGGAGGAACTCACCGTTTTACCATCGTAGGATTTGTAACTGATGGGGTTGTTGGGACTGACCACATCGGCGATATCTCCAAATACTACAGCAAATACCAACAGGGCTATGTAGGTACGGTGTGGATTGGGGTTGTCATCGTAGGTATACTCAGAAATTAATTCTTCGGGTTGGCTTCCAAATTTGTAAAAGATCTTGGTCAGATTGCCGTTGCTGTCGTATTCGTAGCGAAACTGAGTATCATTGCGTGTGATTTTACTAATCGTATTACCCGCATAAGTAAAAGTGGCAGTAGACGAAACCCCACCTAAAAAAGGAGCTGTCAGCGTTTGGATTTTGCCAGCGGCGTCAGTCGTGGCCATAGCGGTTAGGTCGGGCGTGCCGGAGCTTTTTCCGTTATAAAAAATCCGGATTTTCTCTACTTTTCCATCGACGTAATCGGTAAACAGGGTAGACTGCAGGGCATTGTTCTTCGTTTTATCGTAAGAAGCGGACTTGATTATTTTGCCCTCGGCATCATGTTCGAACAATACATAATCCTCCTGATCTTCTTCACGGTTCACCTGGCAGGCAGTATTTACTGCAGGCGTAGTGGGACCATCGTTTTTTTTACAAGCCGCCGCAAGAACGAACAGCAAAAGAAAGGCGGACATACGCCAACGAGCAAAGGCAGAAAGATACATAGCAATTGTGGTTGAATGAATTATGAAGTAAAAGCGTATAAGTAAAGTATTGGAATTGAATAATTTATAAGGATTATCAGCCAATGGCAGCTGGCAACGCAGGGTGATGAAATTAATCGTATCAACTCATGTTGCCTAATCTGTGCTCTGTACACTGCGCCCCTGATGCTTACTACAGTCTCCGCTCACAGGTCCGGTGTTTCCAGAGAGTACAACCCGACCGGCTAGCGGATGTTGCACAAAAGTAGAGGCTCACCTAAGGCAGTTCAAGACATGAACATGTGTATTTGCGGTTGCATCTGCTTTTATTCGCTGATCGTGTAAAGTTTAGGTTCAATTCGGCACTTTATCCGTCGGATCTGGTTAAATAATCCGGCTTTGCAGTCATCGTTTGAAGAAGGGTTCTTCTTGACTCTGCCTATCGGGTTAGAAAAAAGGAGTGTTGAAAAACTTGAGCAAAGGCCTGAGAATCTATCTGGGAATTGTTTAAATCGTCTTTTTCCGAACCGGTAAGTTTACAGCCCGATTGCAAAACGAAGGGGTAGGTTTTGCCTTTTTCAACGATACTATTTTCAACAGGGTCTGATCACACTTCTTAGACAGTCAGAAAAGTTAGAATGGAATAAAGGATCACAAACGTAGTGGAGATGCTTGTCCGGAAAGGATGAACACATTGTAGTTAAAAACAAAAAGACAGAATAACACAGCCGATGGTCAGAAGTCCGGCAGTGTACATCATACAGAGTGATGTGAGAATAAACAGGACACTATCAAAAACGGCTATCGATTGCATACCGAAACCCGGTATTTTTTGGAAAATCACCTTTCATTCTGCTGTTTGTCAGCGTTTTATGCCATGTTGGTGCGTATTTATCCAAAAAGGCAAAAGAAAGCATACATGTATGATAATCAGTAGTTTGTGACTTTACAGGAAGCCATCCATGCTTTATCTTTGTATCATCAATCAAGCTAATATCAGTTAAGCAGACATATTCTCAGATCCAGCATCTGATGCACATATAAAAACAAAAATTTAGGTTGTAAGTGGTTTGTTACTGAAATTCTCCGGTGGTTTCCGCCGGAGAATTTTTGTTTTTACAGGTTTGGCCGTTTAGTATTCTCCAACTTTCGAGCGGACCTTGCCGCGGACCGATCCAGACAACGTGTTCACCTGAATGAACGCATCGAGCCGATCAGAAAGTTGGTTGCTACTTTGCTGAGAGGTACCGCTTACTCTTACTTTATTACCTCACTAACCAAAATGACAGGAGTGATGTTGGTGTAATTGGCAAAATCTGCCCGAATGGCGTCTCTATTGGGCCCGATAGCCGCCTGGTAGTCACTTAGGCTTTTCACGTAAAAGGTGCCGATAGCCATAAAAGGCAGGGGTTGGTTGGGAATACCACTGGCAATTCCTTTTTCAATGGTGTATTTAACCAGATTTGATCCCAAAAAGCCTGCTACCATTGGCATGTGCTTGGTTTCGTAGTACTCCATGTTAAAGGTTTTGCCTTCTGCATACGGGTACATAACCGATACTTTGACTAAGCCCTTTTCAACAACGGCGTTGTTCTGCTTTTTCTGGCCAAAGGCTGCAAAGCAAGTCACTAACAGGAAAAACGGTACAAATAATTTAAATTTCATAGTTCATTTGTTTAAGTGATAAAAGAGTGAATCTGAAACAGTACGATGCAAATATTCAAACTATGCCTTAATTTGCAAAATGCTATTTTTCGATGGAAACAATCGAAAAAACCGATTTGAGAATATGGAATTAAGACAACTCAATTATTTTTTGAAAGCCAAAGAGTTATTGAACTTTACGGAAGCTGCCAAGGCATTAAATATCAGCCAGAGTACCTTGTCGCAACAAATCAAGCAGCTGGAAGAGGAATTGACGGTTCCCCTGTTTAACCGCATTGGAAAAAGAATCACACTCACCGAGGCAGGCCAACTGTTTAGCGAATATGCCTTGCAGAGTATCAACAAAGCGAATGAAGGTGTATTGCTTTTGCAGGATCTGAAAAATCTGAATACGGGAAAAATCACCATCGGTGTGATTTATTCAATGCGGATTCTTTTTGCCAAAACATTGATCGCGTTTGCAAAGCAGTATCCGAATATCAAAATCAAAGTGGTATTTGGCACCACAAAAGACCTTCTGGAAAGGCTTAATTTGCATCAATTTGACTTTATTCTAACATTTCAGGAAGAAGCGAAAGATCCTCATCTGAAATATCAGACACTTTTAAGATCAACAATGGTTCTGGTGACTGCCAAGAAATCGGCGTTGGCCAAAGAAACCAATATCTCACTTGAGGACGTGGCCCGGCTGCCATTGGCTTTGCCTTTCAGCGGGTACAGTACCATACAGTTTTTTGAGGAATCATTCAGTCAAAAAGGTCTGACTCCCAATATTTGCATGGAAATCAATGACATACCTACTTTGTTTGAAATGGTAAAAACAGGATACTGGCATACCATATTGAGTGAAACCAGTGTAAACGATCCTGATGTAGTGGCTATTCCTATTGACGGCGAAAACATGAGGCGAACGATTAGGATTATCTCTCTCAGAGAAGCCTATGAAAAGAAAGCCGTAAAAAAATTCTATGAAATGCTAACCGAAGCTTAGAGCATATTTTTGAAATCCTGGTATGAGAGTGACTTCCTCTGCGGGTGAGTTAAAGGACTGGATGCAACCCATGAATGAAGATGAGTTGGATTACCTGAAGGCACGAATAACTTTCAGAGAGAAGGTGTGTCTTGTCATAACACCAGGTTTTTGGGTACGTTCTATTGAAATTTGCTTTAGTGTTGTTGGTTTCTTAGCTCCAAGAAGCTTGGTTAGGAAGTGCAAGGGTTTTCGTTTTTCAACGATACTATTTTCTGGTACCAACCATTCCCGGATGCAAAAGGCTTAGTTAGTCAACCTGCCTAGCAAGGAGTTCTTTGCGTTTGGCCTGGTATTCCTCCTGGGTAAGCTGCTCACTGGCAAGCTGTTGTTGCAGTTCATCCAATTCCCTGAACAGTTTTTTTTGATTGGCTTCTATCGATGCATCCGGGCGGCTGTCGCGTTGCAATGCCCAGAGCAAAGCCATGATCCAGCCGATCACTGTCCAGCCCAGAAGCAGATTGACTAGTAAAATGCGTTTCCAGCGTGATTTTCGATACCCAAGCAATGTGGGTAAGAAATAAATCGGTATCCAGAGATAGAAAGTGGCAACCAGGGCTCTCATTTGATAGAATTTGGCTTGAAGGAAGCAAAGATACAAAAACCAAAAACATCCTTTTGATTCTTAGAACAACAAGTCGTGGCATGCAAAACGAAAAACCCCGACTTCGCTGGCCGGGGTTTTTCGTTTTCAAAAGATATTATTTTCATTGAGCGATTCTGGCTTCCAGTTCGGCAATACGTGTCAGGTATTCCTGCTCTTTGCGTTGTAGTTCTTCCTGAATGGTCGCCAGCTCTTCCATACTTTGGCGCAATACTTCTTCCTGGGCTTTCATTTCTTCGGCTTGCTCCTGGGTAGCTTCCAGCAGTTCTTCGCTTTTTTTCTTGGAAAGCATGATATCGGTAACATCTTTGCCAAACACTACCGCTCCAATAATAAGGCCATCTTCGTCGCGCAGCGGGCTATAAGCGATTACGAAGAACTGCTCCCGGTCACCGAACACATAGCGTTCAGTTGCTTCGAAGCGTTCACCTTGCAAAGCACGGTCATAATAGGCTTTGTAGGTTGCTCTTTGTTCGGGGGTAAACAAGTTGAAAATATCAAAACCTTTGCCTACGTTAAGGCCAAACTGCTTGTAGGTATTGACAGTCGTTGTGTTGCAGGAAATAATCTTGTAATTGGCGTCAATGGCAATGATGGAATCAGTAGTTGCATTCAAGATATCAGAGGTAAAGGCTTCCCGGTTCTGGGCATCGCGCAAAACGCGGTGCATCTCTTCCTGGGTGGCGGCCAGTTCTTCCATGTTCTGGCGCATTTCTTCCTCCTGCGACTTCATCTCTTCGGCTTGCTCCTGGGTAGCCTGCAAAAGCTTTTTCGTTTTCTCATTGGTGCGTACCGATACGATGGCAGAAGCCATTTGTTCGGCTAGTTTTTCGATAAACGATACCTTGTAGGCTTCCAGCTTTTCGAACGAAGCCAATTCGATCACTCCTTGTACGCCATCGTTTACTTTGAGTGGCACCAGCAACAGGCAATTGGGATTGGCCAGCCCCAGCCCGGATGTGATTTTGAGGTAATCCTGTGGAACATCCGTTAAATAGACGGTATCTTTTTCCAGTACGGCCTGTCCCACCAGGCCTTCGCCGATTTCGATGCGGGCCGTCTGGTATTTTTTGCGGTTATAGGCATACATGGCTTTCAATTCCAGGTAGGGCTGGGTATTCTCGTCGTGCAACAGGAACAACGCACCCTGATTGGCATTCACGTATTTGACCAATTGGATCAGAATGGTATTGGTCAGGCTGGCCAGATCGGTTTCTTTGCGCAGGATTTCGCCCATCAGGTTCAGCCCTTCGTTAGACCAGTTGCGCTGGCTGTCTTCCCGCTTCACTTGTTTCATGCGCTGCTGCATTTTAATCAGTTCGCCCACCAGCGTATTCTGATTCAACTCCTGGTTTGACAAAGTGATGCCGTCCCACTGGGCATCTTCGCCCTGCGTAATGCGGGTGATGAAGTTGGCGGCCCGTTTGAGGTTATCAATGGATTCTTCCACGATTTTGCTTTCCTGCGTCACTTCGTGGTCGGCACCGGGGTGAAACAAGTACTGATGGTTGGTTTGTTGAAGATGCAATAGTAAGCTTTTTCGGCCTCTTTCCTGACGGCGCAGGGTTCGGACGATTCCAAATACCGTAGGCACGCCCAGTAACAATAGCAGCCCCTGTACCCACAGGTTGCGGCTGGCGGCGGTGTCATATTCCTTTTGGGCGGCTTGGGCCACCGAGTTTTCAAACGTCTCTAATTGACTGTGCAAATGATTCCAGATGCCCCAGGTATGAGCCCCCCGGTCTTCCTGCAGTGCCTGGCGAAAATCTTCCAGGCTATCGGCCTGAATCATTTCCATCATCGACTGCCCGAAGTCATGGTAGTTTTTCAATGCCACCTTAACGGCACTCAGCTCAACCAGGAATGAATCAATCTTGGCACTGTGAACCGGCATCGATGCTTTCTGATACTGGAGTAAGCTGGCCAGGCTATCGGCAGACGATTGGGTTGAGGTTACGTTGTATTTAATGTGACCAATGAAGTTGTCAGTAGGCGAAATGCCGTACCCTCTCAGGTTTTTGTCATAATTAACCAGACCCTGCAACTGGATTTCAGTCGAACTGTTAAGAATTCTGCCCGACAATTCTTTAATCTGGCTGTTGTCTGCCATGCTGTGGCGATTGTAAAAAACCATTAGCGCCGAACAGAAAATCAAGCCGGCAACAAGCACAGCCGCTATTACCAAGACATTCTGACGTAAAAAACGGATAAGCATTAGTGATGTATGTTTAATTGGAAGAAAATGCGCATGCATTGGCCGGAAACAAGAAAAATAGCCGCCCAATTGACTGCACAATATAGCACCGACTCGGTAGGCAAAACCTGTGAAAGGAAGCCGATTTGGCACTTATGTAATGTTGCCCTTACAATGTGCACTTTCCTCCTCGCTGAAAAAGAAAGAGTTATATTTTTGGGTGTGGTGGTTACTAATTCGCATTGACTCAGTTACTAGTTGATACTCAATAAAATAAGCCTTTGCAAAATTTCTACTTACGTTTTTTTATGAGTAATATGTAGCTATCAAAGCCCATGGAAAAATCCAGGTTGTTTTTAGGTGAAAACCTTCTGATCCAGGGGCTTTTTGTCTTTTGAAACCTACTATTTTCGGAAGTATTGCCAAACATTCGTAGCAATGCCTGTTTTGCCAGAGAACAAAAAGAAGAAAAAGAAGAAACGGAGAACCGTCAATCCGTTTGTATTATCGGTACTCATTGGGGGCATTTTGCTCACCATCATCGCGCCGTTTTTGTTTACCATTAAAGCCCGCTACACCTGGATGCGGTTTGATGCCACCACCGGCGAGATTGGCGAAACCATCGGTGGCATTACCTCGCCCATCGTTAGTCTCATTGCGGCCATACTGGTGTATTATTCGTTTCAGCAACAACTCGAAGCGAACGAAATTCAGAAGAGGGCGCTGAAAAAACAGAACCGGGAAAACCGCGAACGGGAAGATTACAATAACGTGGAAATGCTCATCAAAGAGTTGAAGGAAGACTTTGACCGGCTGGAGTTTGGCGATGAGCGACGCGAAAAAGGCATCTATTCCTTGCGGTTATTCATTCAAACCATTCGGGTTGCTCCGCCTGACGTAAAAAATGACACCTACGAAAAGTATGCAACCTCGCTCCATTGGACGCTGATACAAATTGTCATTCTGTTGAACCGACTCAAAATGGCTTCGCTTAGTGCCAGTTCCAAGGAGTTGCTGTTCAGCCGGTTTCACTATTACTACATTCGGTTCATTGAGCCCGATGTGCAGGATCTGATGCGCCTCAAACGAAGCGAAAAATACATCAGTTCCATCAATTCCACGGTTAATACCATTAACAGCATCTGCAACGATTACTTGATAGCAGAGAAAAAAGACTGAGCTGCTTGCTGTGTTATCAGGTAGGAAAGATCTATTTGGCGTTTAACCACAGGTCGATGGGCTTAGCAACTTTAGGTGCAAAAGGTAGGGTTATTTTTTGACCAGTACCCGCCGATGCATATGCCGCATAGATGATTTCCAGTACGTTACGGCCATCTTCTCCGGTTACCAAAGGTTGCTTGTCTTCACGAACACATTCAATGAAATGTTTCAGTTCGTGCGGATAACCCTGATTGAAAACTTCTTCAAATACGGCAAAACTCCAGCCTTGGGTGGTATCCGCTTTCTCCATGGCATACCCATACCCATGACGACTATAAGCCAAGGCCGCATTGCCCATAAACAAATCGGCGTAAATGACGCCGCCTGTGCCGTAGACTTCACTCTTGTCATCCATGCCGCCGTGCTTGGCCCAACTGTCTTCGGCAACGCAGGTGACGCCTCCTTCAAACTCGACAATGACGACACTGTTGTCTTCGCCTACGGTGCGTCCCTTGTGAAAAACCGTATTCATGGTGGCAAACACGCTTTCGACCTTGGCATTGCCCAGCATCCAGCGAAACCAGCCCAAGGCGTGACATCCCATGTCCATCAATACGCCGCCGCCCGATTGGTTTACATCATAAAACCAGTCGGAATGCGGCCCCGAATGCTTCTCCGACTGCTTAAGCATATATACCTCACCCACAGCGCCTTCTTTCACCAGATGCCGCACCCGTTCGTATTTGGGCGCAAAACACAACTCCTCCGCATACATGAGTTTGACACCGTTTTGTTTGCAAACGGCAATCATTTCATCGGATTCTTCCAACGTAACGGCCAAGGGCTTTTCAATGATGATATGCTTTCTGGCGTTGGCAGCTTTGATGGTGGCTTCGGCATGCAAGAAATTAGGCAGACAGATGTCCACAACCTCACAACCCGATTGGGTAATGACTTCATCCAGGTTGCTGTACCACTGCGGAATACGGTGTTTCTTGGCAAAAGCTTCGGCCTTTTCGGCATTGCGGGCATAAACGGCAACAACCTCAGCTTCAGGAATAAAGCGGTGATACGATTCCAGATGGATGTCGGCAATAAAACCGGCTCCTAAAATGGCTACTTTGGTTCGGCTCATAAAAATAAGGAACAAGGGATTGAGACTAAAACAGTGCTTTTGCAATAGGTAGCCAGAAACAACGTAACCAAAAAAATAGTATCTTCTCAAAAGCCAAAACCTCCCTGCCTTACTTTTCTAGGACGATTGTATTTGTTGGGTTTCTGATGCTTAAACCGGCTTGGGGCAATATAAATAAGTATTTAGTACGATGTGCTGTTTTTAGGGATAAATGTTGCTTAAGAAAGAATGATTTGTATTTTTGTTGTCTATACTTTCTCTCCATAAATCCCATGAAACCACTGTTACGCCTGGCTTTTGGCCTTTGGATATATACTATTTTTCAACTGCCTGCTGTTGCTCAGAAAATTACGCTTTCGCATGTGGAGCCCGCTTTTTGGTGGACCGGCATGAAAAACTCGTCACTACAGATTTTGGTGCATGGCCCCAATATTTCGCA
Organism: uncultured Sphingobacteriales bacterium; assembly: GCA_963520985.1. GTDB lineage: Bacteria > Bacteroidota > Bacteroidia > Cytophagales > 172606-1 > Xanthocytophaga. The sequence continues at coordinate 491,529 of CAUQTA010000002.1, read as the reverse complement.
GGCGTCGGTGAGCCTTGCCTATCCTGGCGTAACACTGGCTGGCGTAGACAAAGTGGAAAACCCAAATTTTCTGTTTCTGAACCTGCAAATTGCTTCCAGTGCAAAAGCCGGCAAAGTTCCGGTAGTGTTTAAAGTAGGCCGTAAGTCACTGACACACAGTTACGAACTGCGCGCAAAAAACACCGATCCCAATCGCATTCAGGGCTTTAGTCCGGCGGATGTGATTTACCTCATCATGCCCGACCGGTTTGCCAATGGCGATACTAAGAATGATTCCATTGCGGGCATGTTCCAGGGCACGCACCGCGACCAGCCCTTTGGTCGGCATGGCGGCGATCTGAAAGGCATTTCCGATCATCTGGATTACATCAAAGACCTGGGCATGACCGCCGTTTGGCTCAATCCGGTATTGGAAAACAACCAGCACAACGAAAGTTACCACGGCTATGCCATTACCGATTTGTACCGCGTGGATCGTCGCTTCGGCAGCAACGAAGACTATGTGGCTATGATCAACAAAAGCCACCAAATGGGATTGAAAGTGATTCAGGATATGGTGGCCAATCACATTGGCATAGACCACTGGCTGATGAAAGACCTGCCCGAAAAAAGCTGGATTCACGATTCACAGGCCAAAGAACCCCTACTGACCAATTACCGTACGGGTATGCCGTCCGATCCGTATGTATCGGAAACGGACCTGAAGAAAATGACGGACGGCTGGTTTGTGCCTTCCATGCCGGATGTGAATCAAGCCAACGAGAAGTTTGCCACTTACCTGATTCAGAATAGTTTGTGGTGGATTGAATATGCAGGCATTGATGGCATCCGGATGGATACGTATCCTTATCCCGACAAAAGTTTTATGGCTCGCTATGCCAAAGCCCTTGCCGACGAATACCCGCGATTCAATCTGGTGGGAGAGGCGTGGATTAATTCGGTCCCGATGACGGCTTATTGGCAGAAAGGCTTTGTGGGCAAGGATGGCTACCAAACGCAATTGACATCGGTAACCGATTTTCCATTTTATTTTACCGCGTTACAGGCACTGAACGAAGAAAGCGGTTGGGACACCGGATTAACCCGACTGTATATGCTTCTAGGACAGGATTTTATCTATCCCAATGCCAATAACAACCTGACCTTTCTGGATAACCACGACCTGACACGGTTTTTCCTGAGTGTCGGACGCGACATGGGTAAGTTTAAGCTGGGGCTTGCTTTGCTGCTGACTACCCGTGGTACGCCGCAGATCTACTATGGCACCGAGTTGCTGATGGATGGTGATGGGGCCGTGCATCCCAATGTGCGAAAGGACTTTCCGGGCGGCTGGCCGGGCGATGCCACCAATGCCTTTACTCAGGCCGGACGAAGCCAGGCGCAGAACGATGCTTACGCGTTTATGAAAAAAATCCTGGATTGGCGCAAGACCAAACCAGTCATTCACCAAGGAAAACTGATGCACTTTTTGCCGGATGACAATGTGTATGTCTACTTTCGTTATACCAACACCGAGTCGGTGATGGTGATTCTGAACGGAAAAAATGAAGAAAAAACGCTGGACACCAAACGCTTTGCTGAACGGCTGGCCGGTTTTACACACGGAACCGATGTTATTTCCGGACAAACACACGCCGACTTGAATAGTATCCGGATTCCGGCCAAAACCGCCGTAGTGCTGGAATTGGCCAAGTAAAGATGTGAAAGTAGTGGTAGATTTGGCTTTAGCTGAATCAGAGAGCTTATTTGGAGATAGGCTTTTCAATTTTTTGCGCAACATTCGGCTAAAGCCGAATCTACCTGTATAAAACAGTATCTCCGAAAAAAGCAAAACCGGCCTATCTTGTGCGGGCTAGTTTGTTCAGTTCCAACCGAATGGTGTCTTTACCCATGGTTACCTTCAGTATCATGTAATGGTCTGTTCGGTGGGAAATATCTGCTACTAAGGAGTCTGGTTTACCAAATTGGTTTCGGAACTGGAAACGGAAACGATTGGTCGTTTTATCAAACGTATAGCTGCCTTTTAACGCTTGCTGTGGGCAATAGATATGAGGATTGGGATTAAATACACAGGATTGGTTAGAAAAATAAATTCGCGAAATGACGGTGGTATCCCGATAGCCTGCATCCAGCGGAATAATCTTATTGTTTCGTTCAAACCGTTCCACAATCCAGGTTCCCGTTAATTCCTGATCGGAGCGGTTAGTTGCAACCAGGAAATAGAGAAGTGCGAAGGCTGTCACAATAGGTAGCAGCCGGAGAAGGGGTTTGACCGAGCCCAGCGATAGGGTTGGAAACTTATGAGTCACATTCCAGAAAGCCGCTTTTAACCGGGCAAAGTTGAGCCACAAAAGATAATTGAGTCCAGCCAAGTACACCACTACATTGAGTAATGCACCGGGAGAAATCTCGAAAAAGATGTTGATAAACAGGATGTTGGTTAATACCGGAAATAAAAGTACGGCACCTGCCAATGTCGTACGCCGGTAAAGCAACAGCATGCTTCCACCAATCTGAAAAAGAGCAATGATCACGGCCAATGCATACGAATAGCCGAAGTAATACCAGGTGAGTTCGAAGCCTGACAATTCGCCCACCGGCAGATCATGGATGTATTCAGGAGAGGCGAATTGGGTTTTCAAAATCTTGGCAAAACCATAAATAGAAATGGCAAATGCCAGCCACTACCGAATGATGCCCTGCAAATAAGCCGTCCGCAAGTCAGAATGGGCGGAATCTTTCTGCTCTGTTTTCTGCCACCAAAATCCCGCTGCCAGGCCAATCAGAAGTGAAAATGGCACATAGCCAATCATGAACACATTCACGATGGAATGAAGAGAGACAAAACCACCTTGAACGAATGCCAGCAGAAAAAACAAAACCGTATTGCATACAGCAATGGAGGCCAGTGCACAAGTAACAATCTTGAATAGAAGTGAAGATCGGACTGAATGCATACGCCTAGCAATTACATGATAATTTTACTAATCCGGTCCTGTACCCGATGCGCTTTCTGCTGGATTTTGGAGAAGAACAGATGCCGTTGTTTTTCCGAAACACCACTCAGCAGGATGGACTTTTGCATCAGGCTTTGCAGAAACGCTTCCGATTCCGTACAAAAAGTGGGATGCGTCGTGTGCATGGTATTAAGCGTTTGGTGGCGAATGTACGTCCGTTTGTGCGTACCCAATGTCACTAATACACAGTTATTTCCCAGTTGTAATTCACTTTGGTAAAGCGCAAAATTATTAGGCTGTCGTTTGCTTTTTTGTGCCGCTTGTTCCTGAATAAGTGACAGCATGTCAATCAGTTGCTGGCAGATGATAACGGCCTCGGCTGGTTTTTCAAACAAGCCCGATTCCCAGTAATATTCAATCTGATTGAGTGTCGCGTTAGCCGATTCTTCCGTCCATATTTCCACCGACGAAATGCCGCAGTACACTTCGTAAATCCGTTTGCCCAAATCCAGCAGATCCGGCGAGATTTTGTCTACGGAAAACTTCTGATTAGCCAAATCGCCGATATTCAGAATGGAACGCATCCAGCAAAAAAACTTAAAGGCCGAATGTTCCCGAAACTGAAAATGGTGAAACAGCGGAATGTCGTCGGCAGCATACACCAGCGTTCCGTTTCCCTGCCGGATGTGCTGGAGTTCGGTCAGGATGGTTTGCCAGTATTCATTGAAATTAGTGGTAGAGTTGAGCAGTTGGTACTGAAACGTAACCACCCCCGAATGCGCCGTATCCAGGCTATCCAGTGACAGTTTGTAGTGCCGGCAAATCTTAATGGCTTCGTCCAGGCCCAGTATGGTTTCGCCCCGCAGCCGACGATACACACTATCGGTACTGATTTCCAATACTTCGGCGAGTTCATCGGCAAATGACACCGAATTTGTAGTAAGGGCTTTGACTTTTTGTAGAAACTGTTGCTGAAAGTTATGCGACACGGTCATGAATTTTTTGCGAAAGCTATGTTCTAAGAAAAGAACTTTTTGCAGTTTTTCCTAATCAGCCATTTTGAGTTGCATTTTTCGCAACTGAAACTCACTTGGCTTGAAATGAAAGATGCTTTTTGGCAAAAAATGCATTTGCTCAAAATGCGGCCTGAGAAAGCCGTTTCGGTTCCTGTGTGCAGTGCTTTACGTTTGTAGTAATTCTACATTCACTTAACACACAAATGCATGAAAACACGAACACTTTTGATGATGCTTTTTGGCGGTTGCCAATTGATATGGGCTCAGTCGATTACGGTGCTGAATATTGATACAAAGGGAATCGACTACGACCCGGCACAGATGGGAAATCTGGTGCGGATTGAGTTGGACAAACTACAGAAATTTCAGGTGACGGATAAATACGATGTGGCCTATCTGATTGAGAAAAACAAGCTGGAAGTAGCCAATTGCTACGGGCGAATTTGCCTGGTGGAAGTGGGAAAAATCATAAAGTCGGACAAACTATTTACCGGTTCGGTGGAAAAGCTGGGCGAAGTTCTGGTTGTGAACCTGCGCATGATTGATGTGGCAACCGAAAAGGTGGAGAAGTCTTACATTAAGGAGTATTTGTTTCTGCCCACGGAAATGCAAACGATGGTGCGAATCAGCATTCGGGAGTTTTTCGGGTTGGAAAACGATGAAAATCTGGTGCAGAAACTTTCCAGAAAAGAGACGTTTGACAATGCGATTAACAATCCGTACCGCAGCCGACTGAAGCTGGACGGGCCGCGAATGGGCTTTACCGTATTTACCGATAAACTAGCCGATTACATGCGGGCTCCCAGTGCGGAAGGCGGCTTTGACGCCAATCCGGTCATGTTTCAGTTTGGCTACCAGTTTGAAACCCAATACCTCAACGAAGGCAACTTTCAGGCTCTTTTTGAGTTTGTTCCGTTGGTTACGGGCATTGACCAGGGATTGCTGTTTCCCAGCCTGACCATTTTGCACGGTCTGCGTAGCAACAAAAGCGGTTGGGAGTTTGCCTTTGGCCCATCGATCAGCTTTGTACCTGAAAGTGAAGGGGTTTACCAGAATGGGAGCTGGGTACGGAAAGAAGAATTTCCGCAAGGTACTACTGGAATCGATTTCATTCGCCGCCTCGATAGCCGGGGCGACTTGTATTGGCGCAGTGGCTTTGTGCTGGCATTTGGCAAGTCGTTCCGGTCGGGCAAACTCAACATTCCTGTTAATGCCTACGTGATTCCCAATCGGGAAGGCGTGCGTTTTGGTGCTTCGTTTGGCTTCAACGCCAAAAATACCAAGCGCGATTTGTAATAGGTGAGAATAGTATCTTTTGAAAACGCAAAACCTGCCCGTTGTATTTTACGAAACCAATCGGCAGGTTTTGTCATTTTGGGAGATACTATTTGGGAGATACTATTTTTTTGGATTAGTTTAGCACCCTCACAATCGCCAGATCATCCGTTGGTTTCAAACCAAATTGCTTTTCCAGCGTTTTCAGCTTTACACTTAGCATTTCATTCTGTCGGCATGTGTAGCATCAATCAGAAGCCAGTGCATGGGATTGGCTTCTTCTGGGGAAAGAGCTTCGGCAACAGACGCGAACGTTTCGATGCCATCTGTCGCAATGCTGATATCCTGTATTGAGTCAATATGTAGTTTCTGATGCTGGTTGTTGTTGTACCATTCTTCAAACGACTCATTCAAATGATAAGCCAGGTAATCGGGTTTGTTGTCTTGCTCAAACACGGTTAGTTTGCCATTGATGCAAACCACGCCGTCTCCAATGGCAAAAACGATTCCGGTTTGGGTCTCCCGGTCAAGTATCATCAGAATCAGGGTGGTTAGCAAGTCATTGGTTTCCAGAAACAACTGATTCTTCAGTGTTTTTACTTCTGCAAAAAGTTGCTGCAAAATGCTTTTCAACTCATCTTCTATGGGAGGCTTGGGGAGCTTCTCATAGAATTGCTGATAACTCCGTTCTTTGGCAATTTTCTTCAGCAGCTTGCCCACCAGTGTGGATGCAAAGTAACTGTCTTTGCCCATGGTGCAGCCATCCATCACGGCGCACAAATGGCGGTCAGAACCTAAGGGAACAATGGTAAAATAATCTTCGCAGTGGTTGGTGTGGTAGTCGCCAATGGTGAGCAAGGGGTAAAACTTCATGCAGCAAAGATAGGGTTGTTTTCAATGATTGGTAGCAGTAACACACCTTACAAAATTCTTGATTTTTCATAGGGATACACGTAACTTGTCTGACGTCACTTTTGAACACTTATATTCCTTCAACTAGATAATGCGATGCAAACAAACGTTTCTCGATTTGGAATGACAATCAGTGTACTACTGACGATTTGTGGATTTTCCTGGTTTTCTGATTCTGCACCGGAGAACCAAGCAGCCACCTCTCCGACGTTTCAACTCACATCTGCCGAAAAGATCTACTTCAATTCGTTTGTCGATTGCAACATGGCCGAGGTTTGGGTAGGAGATACATTTCGGATCTTTCCAGGAAAATACGGGGAAGATCCGCTTTGGGGCGATGCCCGGGACTTGAAATATGCCAGTGGTCCCAATGCCGAAGCCGTATTCAGTAGCAAAGCGGAAGACTTTCACGAACCCAAACTGCCCGAAAATGCACCCGTAAATCAAGCCGGGCTCCATGGGGCTATCTGGTTCGAAACTGTCTATCAGGCACCTTCCGATGCATCGGGGCGTACGTTGTACGCGGTTTATCACAACGAAAACTACCCGCAAACCCTTCCTTACAATGCCACAACGGGTAAAGGATATAAGAATGAAAAATGGCCGCAGGGCTTGACAGGCCCCACTTCACCGGCCGCCGTTTGCCGGATTGGAATCATGAAATCGACCGATGGTGGCAAAAGTTGGGAAAACAAAGGCTTGTTTTTGGAAGACAACCAACCCCGGCTGATTCTCAAGCCACACAATACATCCAAAACCTTTGCCGGTGGCGTTGGCGACCCTTCGGCTGTGGCCAGTGGTGATTACCTGTATCTGTTTTATGGCGAATACGGCTATCCGGGCGTATATAATGAAAATAAGTATGACCCAACGAAAGAATGGAGTGGGCAATGCATCAGTGTCGCCCGTATCCGGCTGGCTGATCTGGACAATCCGTTGGGCAAGGCCCTGCGCTGGGATGGACGCGGATTCAATGCTCCTTACGATGGGGTGGGAAAACCCATTGCGTCCTTGCAGATTCCTAAAACGGCGGGTGGTGGACCCGCTTCCGCTCCTAGCGGCGGTTTTTACTGGGGGCCTTCGGTAAGCTGGAATACATATCTGAATTGCTGGGTGATGCTGATGGCAAAAGCAGTTGGCCCTTCCTGGGCGGGCAGCAGCATTTATATTTCGTTCAATACGCATCCTGACTTAGGCAAAGCGATGCAGTCGCAGGATTGGTCAAAGCCCCAGTTGTTGGTAGACAAACCGGGCTATTTCCTGTGGTATCCCTCGTTACAGCCTATGAATACACCCGAAGACATCCAAGACAAAAATACGTGTTTGCGATTGGGCAGAAAAGCACGTTTGTTTGTGAAAAACATCTTACCTGAGAAAAGCGAATACACATCGGAATACATCATCGAGTTCAGCAAAGCAGGTGAATGAGATAGAGTTTTTTTTCTAACGGAACGCTATGCATTTGGCAAGGAATGAAGCTGTTCAAATTTTGACAGGTTTTTAAAATAGTATCTTTCTAAAAGCAAAAACCTCCCTATTGTTAGTTCGCTCAGGAATCGAAGCCGAAAAACGAATTCCTGGCTTCGCGTTTCTGGATAATGCGGTATTCGTTGAGAAATAACTTTGTGTTTTCGGGATTCTCAAATGCTTTTTTCTCTTCCGCCAAGGCTTTGATTTGCTTTTTTATCTCGGTGGCCGCTTTTCTGACATTGGCATCGAGTTGTTGTGGAGGCATGCAAAACAGCTGGTAAAAGCTAGGCTGCAAAGGATTGTTGCCTTGCTGCAAGTCTCGAAGTTCCGCTTCCAGCTCCTGCACCTGTTCTTTCAGCAGTTTGTTGTAGTATTTGAGCTGCTGGTCGGGAAGGATGGCAAAGTCACCACTGTCTTTCTGTTTGTATTCCAGTTGCAGGCGCAGGAGCTCAAACAAATCGTCTTTCTCATAAGCCTCCGTAATGCGCTGCATGATGAGGGTTTTGCGTTCCCGTTCGATACTATTTTGCTCGCGGTCCGGGTGAAATTCCTTGACCAGTTGCCGGTACACATTCTGTACGGTCTTGGTGATGTTCTGGGCTTCCTGGCGTAGCTTTTCTTCTTTTGCCAGTTGTTTGGGCGTTTTCGGTCGGGTTGCTTGCTGTTCGTTATCTTGCTCTATTTTTTTTCGATACGCTTCCTTAAATGCCTCAGCGTCGCTCAGGTCGGTATCGTCGTCAATGTCAATGCCGAATAGTTCAAACATTTTTTTCCGGTTGTCGCTGGTTTGTTCCTTGCGCTGGCGGTCCAGTTCTTCAAACGACTGGTTTTCGTGTTTTTCAACCAATGGTTTCAGGTCTTCTCTGCCAAAATGATCAATTAACACATAAGCTTGCTCCACAAGAAAGGCAGCAAGCATTTCGCGGTCCCGTTTCTTGAGTTCCCCTGAGTCATGCTGCCGGTCGAGCACCCATAGAATGTCAACCCGGGCATCTAGCTTTTTCTTTTCCAGCGGAATAATCTCGGCATTTACTTTCTGGCGCGCCTTATCCAGCAGATCGTGGGTGTGCTGAAGCTCTTTTTTAAGTGTCTCAACCTTGAGCGAATAGGTGTTAAACTGTTTCTGAAGCTTGGAAAGTTCTTTTTCTCCTTTGCTTTGTATGGCTATCAGTTGCTGTGTCATCGGTAATCAACCAGAAATGAAGAAATCGTAAAAACGAAGGTAAGAGGATTTGTAGAAAATTGCTGTGCAAAAGCCGAATAAGTAAACGTACAAGTAAGCAGAAAAGAGGGGAGGAGGCTTGCAAAAGTTGACTCCTGTTCTGCTTTTCTATCTGTAAATATTTTTACTTCTGCGTTTTCCTCCTATTTTTGCCGCGTCTTCCTATTTTATTTTAACCTTAACACGGCCGAAGTCACATGAGTGTTTTAGTCAATAAAAATTCCAAGATAATAGTACAAGGTTTTACTGGCTCAGAAGGTAGCTTTCATGCCCAGCAAATGATTGAATACGGTACCAATGTAGTGGGTGGGGTTACTCCTGGCAAAGGCGGCTCTGTGCATCTGGAACGTCCTGTGTTCAATACCGTTAGCGAGGCAGTAGAAAAAACCGGCGCCGATGTATCTATTATCTTCGTTCCTCCCGCTTTTGCAGCCGACGCCATTATGGAAGCCGCTGAAGCCGGTATCAAAGTAATCATCACCATTACTGAGGGCATTCCGGTAAAAGACATGATTCCGGTAAAAGAATTCATCAAGAAAAAAGGCATTGTGTTGATCGGGCCAAACTGTCCGGGGGTGATTACGCCAGGCGAAGCCAAAGTGGGCATCATGCCAGGGTTTGTGTTTAAAGCGGGCAAGGTAGGCATTGTTTCCAAATCAGGTACATTGACGTACGAAGCGGCTGACCAGATTGTGAAGGCTGGTTATGGGATTTCGACTGCCATTGGCATCGGTGGTGACCCTATCATTGGAACGTCTACCAAGCAAGCGGTGGAAATGCTGATGAACGACCCAGAGACCGAGGCGATTGTAATGATTGGAGAAATTGGAGGAAGCTATGAACCGGAAGCTGCCCGATGGATCAAGGAAAACGGAAATAAGAAACCGGTGATTGGTTTCATTGCCGGACAAACCGCACCGAAAGGTCGCCGGATGGGCCACGCGGGAGCCATTGTGGGTGGAGAAGAGGATACCGCTGCCGCTAAAATGCGCATCATGCGCGAGTGTGGCCTGCACGTAGTGGAATCACCCGCACTGATTGGCGATACCGTTGCGAAAGTCCTGAGTTGATAAATAGTATCTTTTGAAATACCAAAACCTGCCTCTCAAGGGCAGGTTTTTTGTTTGTTGTGGTTGGGGAATTGCCCAAAATGTCCAGTCGGGTAACAGTTTGGGTAAAAAAATCTACAAAAAATCAAAAAATAAGGCAAAAGATAGCCTAAAATACCCCTCTGTAAATTGGCATGAGATTTTCTTCTCTTTAAGCACGAATGAAATTAGTCATTCTCTCTAATTAGATTCCATTTTGTAGAAATATACTTTTTACTTGACGGGAAAAGACAATAAAGATTAGAGTGGGTTAGATTAAAAATAGACGGTGGTTTCGCTGAAAAGAGTTGGTAAAATTTACCAACTCTTTTTTTTGTGCCCAATTTGTCCGCTTGCTTGTCCAGCATTTTCCACACTATCAGCGCTACTGAACTGTAAAAAAGCCGTTTTTGGGCCCGTAACAAGGCGGCATGTGATTTTGATATCTAAACGCGAAAAGTATTTACAACTTATAAAAAAAGCAATTGAACCCATCTTTTTGATGGGAACTAACGTAAAAAGAAGAAAGACAACTAATTACAACTATGTTACACCGAGTATTACTAGTATTGTCAGCAATACTAATTTCGATCTGGATTGTGGGGATGTTTGTGTTTCATAACACATTGGAGGGCTATCTGCACATGTTCTTACTGCTAGCCGTAAATTGTTCGTTGTTTTGTGTCGCACGGGATAAAAAACAGAAAGCAACCGAAGAACAATTGGATTATGCCAAAGACTGAGCAAGCAGAAAGTTCTAATACTCTGTGGGATTACAAAGAGGAATGAAAAGTGAAATTGGATTTTTATTGGATTTTGAATTACTTGCACATTAATTGATTAAACCTAAGTAACAAACCATTTTTAGCACAAAAAAGCTGGCGCTCTGGTGCCAGCTTTTTTTATGACTTGTTCAAAAAAATAGTAGGGTTGGAAAACGCAAAACCTGCCTTACAAACGAACGGGCAAGCCTGTGCGTACCGACTCGTCGCAGGCGAAGGCGATGCGCAAGCTGTTCACCGCATCTTCAAGGTGGTCGGTCAGGTCCGTGTTTTCCTGGATGGCTTTCAGGAAAAAGCGTTGCTCCCGGTTGCACAGTTCCTGGTGATCAGGCTCATCGGCAACGTCTACCCATTCGTCGGTTTTGGTAAATTCGTTTTTAGCGTCAATGTCGGCATAATGCACCCGCAACGATTCGGTTTTGGTGTGCGAATCCACATTGTCCGATTTGCCGGTTTTGCTGGCTTCTTTGGCTACAATCGAAACACACCCTTTGGGCCCAATCACGTCTTTCACAAAAAAGGCCGTTTCGCTCATCATCGGACCCCAACCGGCTTCGTACCAACCTACCGAGCCGTCTTCAAACCGAATCTGTAACTGACCATAGTTGTAATTGCCGGCTGGAATGTCTTCGGTCATGCGGGCACCAATGGCGTTGACCTGCATCGGTTTCGAACGGGTCATCTGGCACATCACGTCAATGTAATGTACACCGCAGTCTACAATCGGGCTCAGGCTTTTCATCAGGTTGCGGTGTACGTCCCACATGTAGCCGTGGCTCTGCTGGTTCAGGTTCATGCGCATCACCAGGGGTTTGCCCATCTGCTGCGCAATCTCCACAAACTTTTCCCAAGACGGATGGTGACGCAAGATGTAACCCACTACCACTTTCTTGCCAGTCTTATGCGCCAGTGCGGCCACTCGCTGCGCACCTTCCACGGTATCGGCGAGAGGTTTTTCGATGAATACGTGGCAACCTGCTTCCAATGCCATGCACGCAAACGATTCATGCGTGTCAGGATAGGTCGAAATGCACACGGCATCGGGTTGGGTGGCTTTCAGGGCTTCGGCGTAATCGCTGAACAACGGATAACCGCCGCCCAGCCGTTCATTGAGCACTTCTTTGCTTTTGCCAGTTGACACGATGCCGCAAATTTCAAAACCGTCGGTTGTTTGGTAAGCCATGGCATGCGAGGCTCCCATGTTGCCGCAGCCTACTACTAGTACTTTGATTGACATTTGGATATAGTTGGATTTAAATGTTGGTAATTCGAATAATAAACAGAATAGTATCTCTGGAGAACACAAAACCTGCCTGTTTTGTCTCCATGCTACAGCATTTCTCTCACCTTGGTCTGTCTACCGCTTATCATTTATCTGTGTTTAGTCTAATCTGGTCTTACTATCTTTATAGTATGATTGTCAAGATTTATTTCTATAAAATGATTGAAAAATTACTTTTTTTAGTTTTATTTACAAAAATGAGAAAATATTTTTTCAATCAAAGCAGATTTTGAAATATAAGATTTCTGCGGCTACCTATCCAAGTTTTTACCAAACTATCATCTTTTATTTTCTATGCAGAGACGTTCGGCACTCAAAAACGTAGCGCTAACGCTGGGTGGACTGGTTTCATTGCCTGCCTGGGCTACCCGTTGGACACCCGAATCCATTGGACATGTATCTGGTTTGGCAGCCGAACAAGAGGCTGTGCTGGCCGAAGTTGTCGAAACCATCATTCCTGAAACCAGCACACCCGGAGCAAAAAGCCTGAAAGTGCATCAATATGCGTTGCGGATGATTAAGGACTGCTACGGTGAATCGGCACAGAATACGCTGAAACAAGGGCTTGTTCTTGCCGACCAAACGGCTAATCAGCTGTACAAGAAAACATTTGTAGCTGCTGACGCCAAGCAGCGGCTGGCGGTGCTCAATGCCATGTCAACCTCATCGGATGCTGCGGCCAAGCAGTTTGTGTCTATGATTAAGGGCCTTACAATTCAGGGATACATGAATTCGGAATACGTGCTGGTCAATATGATGGATTACAACATGGCTCCCGGATTTTACCATGGCTGTGTGCCCTTGAAAAAATAAAAATCTAGTCTCATCCAACGTAATTTACTAAAACAAATATGAGTTATCTGAATATAGATTCGGTAAAGGAACGCACCTTTGACGCCATTGTGATCGGTTCGGGAATCAGTGGGGGCTGGGCGGCCAAAGAGCTGTGCGACAAAGGATTGAAAACACTGGTGCTGGAACGAGGACGTGATGTGAAGCATATTACCGATTATCCCACTACGATGATGCAACCGTGGGAATTTGAGCACGGAGGCCGTTTACCCAAATCAGTGACCGATGCCAACCCGATTGCGAGTCGCTGCTATGCGTTTAATGAAGACGCCGCACATTTCTTTGTGAAAGACAACGAACATCCGTATGTGCAGGAAAAGCCGTTTGACTGGATTCGCGGTTACCAGGTGGGAGGGAAGTCGCTGATGTGGGCACGCGGCACGCAACGCTGGTCGCAATATGATTTTGAAGGCCCGGCCCGCGACGGATTTGCGGTGGAATGGCCCATTACCTATAAGGAGCTGGCACCGTGGTACAGCCACGTGGAGATATTTGCCGGAGTGTCAGGCAACAAAGACGGATTGGAACAATTGCCCGACGGTGAGTTTCTGCCACCGCACGAGCAAGCCTGTGTCGAAAAGCACTTTGGCGACCAGATGGCGAAACATTACAAAGGAACCCGCCCGATTATCATTGGTCGTTGTGCGCACCTGACCCAGCCGCAACCCATTCATTTCCAGCAAGGCAGGGCTCAGTGCCAGAACCGGTCGCTGTGTCAAAGAGGATGTCCGTACGGAGGGTATTTCAGCAGCAACGCCTCTACGTTGCCCTGGGCAGCCAAAACCGGCAAAATGACGCTTCGCCCGCATTCGGTGGTGCATTCCATTATTTATGACGAGAAAAAAGGCAAAGCATCCGGGGTACGCGTTATTGATGCCAATACCAAGCAGATGACCGAATACTACGCACGGGTTATTTTTGTGAATGCGGCTTGCCTGAACAGCAACTTGATTCTGCTAAATTCCACTTCCAGCCGGTTCCCCAAAGGGCTAGGCAATGACAACGGATTGCTGGGCAAGTACATGGCTTTCCATAATTTCCGCACCACCATTACCGCCGAATACGAAGGTTTTCAGGATACGACCACCGAAGGAATCCGTCCGAATGGAAGTTACATTCCGCGGTTCCGCAATGTGTTCAAACAGGAAACCGACTTTTTGCGGGGCTACGCGGCTGGTTTCAGCGGTTACCGGGCCATGGACACCGATACGTCGGGCATGGGCGAATCGTTGAAGGAAAACCTGACAGCCAAAAAATACGGCCGTTGGAAAGTGGGTTCGCACATGATGGGCGAGGTGATTCCGAAAGAAGAAAGCTACGTGACGCTGGACTCCAATCTGAAAGATGCGTGGGGCATTCCACAGCTGCGCGTGTCGATTGGGTATGACGACAACGACGAGAAAATGATCAAAGATTTTCATGAGCAAATGACCGAAATGCTGACCGTAGCCGGATTCCTGAATATTCAGACGCACGACAAGCCAAGCAAAGCTCCCGGTCTGGATATTCACGAGATGGGTGGCATCCGCATGGGGAAAGACCCGAAAACATCGCTTTTGAACAAGTGGAATCAGCTGCATTCCTGCAAAAACGTGTTCGTGACCGATGGTGCCTGCATGACCTCAACGTCAACCCAAAATCCTTCACTGACATTCATGGCCATTACAGCCCGTGCCGCCAATTACGCTGCCGAAGAATGCCGGAAAGGTAATTTGTAAGCAGGCAGGTTTTTCATTTTCTAAACATACTATTTTAGTTATTTTCTCTATGAAGATTTTCAGAATTGCTTTTCTGTTTCTGCTGCTTTCTGCTACGCTGGTAGTGCAGGCGCAACAACCCAAAAAAGGAAAAAAAACAACGTTGTTTAACGGCAAAGACCTCACCGGCTGGAAGGTGTACGGCACCGAAAAGTGGTTTGTGGAGAACGGTGAATTGATTTGCGAAAGCGGCCCCGATAAAGGGTATGGCTATTTGGCAACCGATCAGTCATTCAAGGATTTCGAAATTTCACTGGAATTCAAACAGGAAGCCAATGGCAACAGCGGCGTGTTTTTTCATTCCAGCATTGAAGGCACCAAAGTGACTGGCTGGCAAGCCGAAGTAGCCCCTCCGGGCCATTCCACGGGTGGCATTTACGAATCGTACGGACGGGGTTGGCTCATCAAACCGACCGAGGACAAAGACAAAGCCCTAAAAATGGGTGACTGGAATACGATGAAAATCAAGGTAGTGGGCAATCAAGTAACTACTTGGCTGAACGGACAGGAGATGATTACACTAAACGATGAAAAAATCGGTGGTAGCAACGGCTCCATTGCCTTGCAGATTCACGATGGAGGCGGCATCAAAGTAAAATGGCGTAATATTCAGATCAAGTCATTATAAGTCAGTGCAATAAAGTGTCAACGAACCCTGTAATCTGCTTGATTACGGGGTTTTTCGTTTTATAAACATACTATTTTGGGACGAATATTTTTTTGAAAACAATAGTAGTCGTTCCATTCCTCCATGTCTTATAGCAGAAAAATCCGAAGCCACTCACTCTGTTCGTAAATCCGAAGCCACTCACTCTGTTCGTAAAGCCAATCTATTGTAAACCTTTCTTATCTGTTGTTATGTCTACCCCTATTCATTCAGTTGCTCGGTTTGGAGCGATCCTTGCCATTGTCGGCTCAGTGTTGTTTGCTTGTGAAACAAATTCGGTGTCACCTGCCGACAGTTCTTCGTCGGCCCGTACCAATACCAGTGCCGATACGGCAACCACTTCAAAGGACAGTACCTGCCACAAAGGCGATTCCACGCATCACCATTATGGGCCCGGCGATTCGTTGATGCACCATCCGGATTCGGTGCGGCATCACATGGATAGCCTGCATGTAAAACCACCCAAAGATAGTGTGGGCCGTGACAGTACCCATCATCATCACAAAGGGCATCCCGGCGGACATTAACAAATAATATGTTTGGAAAATGAAAAGCCTGCTTAACCAAACTAAGCAGGCTTTTCATTTTTTTAGAAAGGTAAAGCAAATCAGCTATTTTCCAAGCCATACTTTAAAATCGGTAATCCTGTCGCCACTCACAAATACTTCCTGGCGGGGAACTGGATCCAGGTCTAACTTCAGTTTGCCACCCGAATACGTGTGAATGGTGCGAATGGCACCCATCGAAACCAGAAATGAACGGTTGACTCGAAAAAACAAATGCGGATCCAGCATGCTTACCAGTTTGTCCAGGCTGTAATCTACCGAAAGGTGCTGGCCCTCTTTCGTAGTGAGAAACGTTGCCTTGTCTTCAAAGAAGAAGTAGGCAATCTGAGAAATTTCAACACTCCGGATCTTGGAACCCACGGTTACCATAAATCGGTCTTTGTAACTTGCTGATTGTGATTTGGTTATTAAATCCAATAAATGGCTCAGATCAGAAGGCTGCGCCGGATTGAATCGCAGTTTCTTGAATTTGTCAACGGCCGCGTAGAGCTCCTCTTCGTCCAGCGGTTTGAGCAGATAGTCTATACTGTTGGCTTTGAAGGCTTGCAGGGTGTACTCGTCATACGCCGTAGTGAAAATGATGGGAATGGTGAGTTTGAGCTTCTCAATGATGCGGAAAGCTGTATCGTCTTCCAGATGGATATCCATAAAGATCAGGTCGGGATGCGAACTGGCCGCATGATCAGAAAACCACTGAAGCGTTTTGGCAACAGAAGGCAGCAAGTCCAGAATCTCAATCGATGAATCGTACGCCTGCAACAGATTTTTGAGCCGACGGGCCGTCAGGGTTTCATCTTCTACAATAAGCACATTCATACAAACAGTCAGACTAACAAGGGAATTTTGACAACAAATGATTCGCCCAAGGCTCCCGCCCACACGGAACGTTCGGTAAGCAACCGGTAACGATGGGCAATATTTTCAAGACCCAGACCCGTAGAAGTCTCCTCTTGCGGGCGAAGCTGAATCGGATTGCTCACAATCAGGTATTCATCTTCAACGGAGATGGATACAATCAGCGGTTTTTCGGCCGACATCTGGTTGTGTTTCACTACATTCTCTACGAGCAATTGCAAGGTAAGCGGCGCAATGCCATACCGCAAGGCTTCATCGGGGTTTATGTATTGTTGCACCTGCAGTTTGCCATCAAAACGAATGTTGAGCAAAAACGTGTACGAATCCAGAAAATCAAGTTCGGTTTTCAGACTTACCCGTTCGGAGTCGCGTTGTTCCAGGATATACCGGTACGCTTTGGACAGCCGGTTGATGAACTGCACCGACAGGCGGGCGTCTACCTCTACCAACGACGACAAAATGCTGAGGCTATTGAACAAAAAATGCGGATTTACCTGATTTTTGAGAGCGGCAAACTGGGCCTGCGTGGCTTCTCGTTTGAGTTGTTCGGCTTTGACGCGCAACTCTTCCAGTTGGCGGGCACTGCGTCGGTTAGCCGCCAGGTAAAAAGCCGAAAGCATGGCAATGACCATAATGCCGTTGTTAGCTCGGCGGCGCTGTTCTTTTTCACTTTCCGGGCGTTTGGGTGGTGGCAATCTCGGAACGGTTTGTTCCTGGCGGTTATCTATCCAGCGCCAAAGCTGATGAAAACCCGTATTGAACACCACCGCCAGCGCTACTGCCACAATAAACGTGAGGATTTGACCTAAGATGGTGAATCGTGTTCGAAACCCGCGACGAAATAAGAACGCCATTTGCTGCTCCAGCCATTCTGTAAAACTAAGCCAGAACGTAAAAAAGCTGACAGTAATTGCAATCTCTATGATCCAGAAAAACCAGTTGCGTGCCAGCATACGCCATTCCCACACCGGAATGTTGATATACAGGCGAATAGGCCAGTAAATAATGAAAACACTCAGAGCCAGCCAGAGTTTCTGAGGAAAAGTAAGCCGGTAAGCAACACTAGCATCCATACGCACCAAAAGTAGACACTACCTAATGGTATATCAAATAAAAAACGCTGAATGCCCTATTTGGCGGGTCAGAAAGGACAAACGGGCCAATGGTCGGGCCCCAACTAATGAAGTAACAACCACCCGTGCGCGATTCTTCAGATGCAAAAGAGGAACAAACGAATACTTCAAAAATAACAGGTTTTTTGGATTGGAAACCTACTATTTTTTCTGAAGCTTAACCTAAAAACCAAGGCACTCACCGAGCCAGGTGGCAGATTGACTAACGGTTCTGAGTGACCTGTTTGCAACTTGCTGATGGAAACGGCCTTTAAAAACGACAAATGTCTGTTTTTTAAATAGCAATACCCTTATCCGTGGATGTGTTGGTAGTTTGGACACTTTTCGCTCACTCGGTCCCGTTTCTATCAGGCATTCCATGGTGTGCCAGAGGAAACCGCTCGGATTATAGGGCTAATCAGAATAGGGTATGCCCGCAGCTAATCAAAGAACTCTGCCTTGTTTTTTGCTGGCTTTTGCCTGACACTTTGCCAAAACGCGAAAAGCTAATCGCTCAAATCTAGTAAAACAGAAAACCTGCCCGGTTTATTCAGGCAGGTTTCTACTGAAGTGAAAAGCACTTAACCGTTTACTACTGAGCCTCCATTGACGTGAATGACCTGACCGGTAATGTAACTGCTGTCTTTGGACGCCAGAAATACATAGGCTGGGGCGACTTCCGAAGGCTGGCCCGCTCGGCCTAGAGGAGTATCTTGCCCAAATTTGCTCGTTTTCTCAGGGTCAAACGTAGACGGAATTAGCGGTGTCCATATGGGCCCTGGAGCTACAGCATTGACCCGGATGTTGCGTTCGGCGAGGTTTTGCGAGAGAGCCCGCGTAAATGCCACAATGGCTCCTTTGGTAGACGAATAGTCGAGCAAAGTCGGATTGCCTTTGTAAGCTGTTACCGAAGACGTATTGATGATGCAGCTGCCGTCGGCCATGAAATTCAGCGCGGCTTTGGTCAGATAAAACATGGAAAAGATATTGGTCTCAAAGGTAGCAGTCAGTTGTGCTTGATCAATTGACTGAATCTCTTCCTGAGGATGCTGCTCAGCCGCATTGTTGACCAGAATATCCAGCTTACCCAGCTGCTCTACGGTTTGCTGCACGGCATTGCGGCAAAAGCCTTCGTCGCGAATATCACCCGCTATCAGCAGGCAGCGCCGACCTTCATCCTCAATCAACTGTCTGGTAATTTGAGCATCTTCGTTTTCATCCAGGTATACAACAGCAACATGGGCACCTTCGCGGGCAAAATGAACCGCTACTGCTCTGCCAATGCCACTGTCTCCTCCCGTAATGAGGGCCACCTGGCCTTCCAGTTTTCCACTTCCCCGGTAGTCGTCCCGGATTATTTCCGGCTGCGGGGTCATTTCCGTTTCCAGTCCCGGCTGTTTGTCTTGCGATTGTTTTGGAAATTGATTGGGATATTGATCCGTCGGCATAGCTTTAAAATTAATAGGTGAAAAATAGAATTGATGGATATCTAGTCAAAAAACACCATGCCATAAAACGAACAAATGCCTCACAGTTAGTGAATTAATTCAAATTCGGAGGCGGTTTTACAGTGGGGTTTTTGCTTTTTGAAGGATACTATTTTCATAATTCTGAACGTGCCTCTTCAAAGCATTTCCCCTAAAAGACAAACACCCCAGCCAAAGCCAGGGTGTTTGCAGGATTTTAACGTTAAGGTTTTGTGAATTAACGCAAGCCGCTTACCGAGCCATCTGCTGCGTCTTTTTTCAATTTGTCGTTGGCAAAGATCGCTACCTCTACCCGACGGTTTTGCTGACGACCTGAATCGCTATCGTTAGAAGCTACCGGCTCAGTCTCCCCAAATCCACGGGTTCCCAAACGGGCAGAGCCTACATTCAGGCTCGATAAGTATTTGCTTACCGATTTGGCCCGGCGTTCAGACAGTTTCTGGTTGTAATCATCCGCACCTACGTTATCGGTATAGCCGTCAATCAGGATGTTGGTATCCGGATATTTTTTTACCACTTCGGCCATGTTCTGGATATTCTTTTTAGACTCTTCACTCAATTCGGATGAGTTGAAGTCGAACAAGATGCCAGAGTCAAAAGTGACTTTGATACCTTCTCCTACGCGTTCCACTTTCGCGTTTTTCAAATCTTTACCCAGTTCAGCGGCTTGTTTGTCCATGTATTTGCCAATTGCCGCACCAGCTACGCCTCCGATGGCCGCCCCGATGATGATGCCGCCGGCAGTGTTTCCGGCTTTTTTACCCAAAACCCCACCTAAGGCGCCACCTACCGCTACACCCGCTCCGGTTCCGATGGCTGTTCTTTTGTTGTTACGGATGGTGTTACAACTAAACAAGAGCGTAGTTGCTAATGCTACTGAAAGAATTGATTTTAAGTTCATGTTTGATCGTTTCATGGTTGTAAAAATTTGTTACTGCAGAAGACTTAGTCAAAAAGCATGCCTTTTTGGCAAAGTGGTCTGTTTCATTACCAAACTGAGGAATCGCTTTATGCAGACTGGGGATATTTGTATACGTATAAATGGGTCATTTTAAGCAAAATACACAGGAATGGAATTTTCAACAGCTATTGCTGGAAAAGATAGATGACCTGACTTTGGGAAGAGCACCTATCTGAATGTTTCACTTAAATTTTTGTTGATATGGATTCCATTTTTGTAGAGAGTATTGCCCTAATGTATTGTTTTACAGGCTTGGCGATGGTAGGATTTCAATACATGAAAACACGAAAAGGATAAGACTGTTGCCCAACACTTTTCTCATACGTTGCTTACCCATTGACTTATGCTCTAAATTCTTACTTATAACCAAAAGGCCCTGCACAGAACTGTGCAGGGCCTTTTGGTTTGTATACAACAAAAATCATTGCTATTATTTCTTTATGGCAATGTGCCGGTTTTCGGCCCATTCTTCGGCTTTGGCCGTTGCAATGGCAATGGCTTTGCCTTCGTCATAGCCTTTTTCCAAAAGCGAATTGGCTATTTCCACAGCTTTGTCCCGAACCTCGGCAGTGAGGTTTTTCATGGACTCTGGATAATTCTTATGATTCCACGGCATAGGGTTGAGAATAAATGATGAATAGTTTTGTGAAATAGTATCCTCAAAAAAGCAAAAACCTCCCGGTTTTGAACCTCTGAAAAAGGGTACTGACTGGCAATAGGTAAAGAATAGTACCCAAACGCAGTTATGGGCTTGGTTTTTTTTCTGTAACCTAATAGGAGAATTGACTCTGTGTTGGTTTCAGTGATTTCTGATAATTTTTTACCACTCTCTAAATTCCTATGCAAATTATTCTGCTTGTTCTGGGTTTTCTGTTGATTGTGCTTTCGTGGATGCACTTGATTCGCTACGAAGCCTGGTGGATTCGGGTGACCGACTTCCCGCATTTGCAGCTGGCTGTGCCACTGGCTGTTGCGCTAGGCTGCTATTTGTTTCTTTATCCCATTCATAACACCCTCGACTGGGGCTTTGTGGCAACGGCGGGCATTACGCTGGTTTACCATCTTTATCGCATTCGGCCTTACACACGGCTGCATTCGCATCAAGTGCTTGCAAGCCGCAGAGGACAATCGGGAGGCGATGACTTAAAATTAATGATCTTCAATGTGTTTATGGAGAATAATCACTGCAACGATTTTCTGGAACAGGTGCGTGAACACAATCCGGATGTGGTGATGGCCGTCGAAACCAATCAGTATTGGCGCCAACAATTGAACTCGTTGGAACAAACCTACGAAAACCAGGTACTCGTCCCTTTGGAAAATACGTATGGGTTGCTCTTTTACTCGCGGTTTCCTATAGTACATAAAGAAGTCAATTTCTTGGTAGAAGACGATATTCCGTCAGTATATGTGCAGTTGCAGTTACCTTCCGGCCGCATTGTCGATTTTCACGGGGTGCATCCGCGGCCACCGGCACCAGGCGAAAATGACCGTTCTACCGAACGCGACGTGGAACTGATTCAGATAGCCAAAAGAACCAAAGATGCAACGCGGCCTGTGATTGTTGCCGGCGACCTGAATGATGTTGCCTGGTCGCATACCACCCGCTTGTTTCAGCGCATCAGCGGATTGCTCGACCCGCGCATTGGCCGCGGCATGTTCAATACTTTCCATGCCAAATACTGGTTGTTGCGCTGGCCTCTCGACCATGTTTTTGTATCCTATCATTTCAAGCTGATAAAGATCAGCCGACTGCCCAATTGTGGCTCTGACCACTTCCCCATTCTGGCCCATTTCTGTTATGAACCCGATGAGGCGGCCAAGGATAACCAACTGGAAGCGGATGCCTCTGACTATCAGGAAGCTAAGGAAAAAGAGCAGAAATTAACAGAAGAAAAGGTTTCCTGAAGGCAAGCCGGAGCCTATTTCAAAGCTGTGGAAAATGCGACTTGCTCTGTGGAGTTATTTCAGCAACAACAGGTTGGCAAACTCGTGTTTTAGGACAAAAACAAGGTGGGAACAGAATTTGAAGCAATCTATGTAGTATCTGCTGACTATTTTTCAGCTGATTATTTTTCAACTTAATGTACACTTACAAATTAACTATGAAAAAACTACGTTACATGGGAGTAGCCTTATTACTCCTGATTGCCGCATCAACAGCTAGCTATGCACAAAGTACAGCAAAATTTGGTATCAAGGGTGGTGTAAACCTGTCAAATTTCTATTCAGGTGACGATATCAGCGACAACAATGTAAAACCAGGCTTTCAGGCCGGGTTGTATGCACGCTTGCCCATTATTGAAGATGTTCTTTTTGTTCAGCCTGAGTTGATATATACCCGCAAAGGGGCTCAGTCTACGTATAGCAACTTTATACAAGGTTCTGGAAAATACCAGTTCGGATTGGGTTATGCACAGCTGCCCGTGATGTTTGGTGTGAGTTTGGGTAAATTCAACATTCACGCCGGTCCGTATGCTGCTTATCTGACCGACGTTAAAATCAAAGATGTTGACAGCGATGGTACCATCAATGGCGTTACGGACTTGAACCGTGATAATTTCAATACCTTTGATTGGGGTCTGTCGGGTGGTATTGGTTTGGACTTCGATGCTGCTCAGGTAGGTTTACGCTACGACATGGGCATGCGAGAAATCGGCAAATCAGGCCTGGCGGGTGACTTAACCAAAAACTACAAAAACAGTGCTTTGCAACTGTATGTAGGTTTCCAGTTTTAAGAGAAAGATCTATTTTGTGAACATGAAAAGTCCTGTGGTTGCGTAAAAACAGCTACAGGATTTTTTATTTATACAGGTGTAAATATTTTGCATCGGGAAATTGCATTTCTGAAATTTGCTTTGCATTTTTGACACCTGACAATCGGAGTGCAACAACCCATAAGACCTTGCAATCCGGACGATGTTTCGTCGTCCATGTTAACAGTTTACCCACGCATCATGAGCTTGCTCTTGACTAAGCGGATACTGCACTACTATGGCTATTGCGGTTCTATTTCTAGAAATCAATGAGACCATAGTAGTGCGTATCCGCATCGAGTTGAGCAATCCCATCCTGAGAATGTACGAAGGTGGGCACTCCGTGTCTTTTCAAAACCCTTGCTCTAACAGGCAGGGGTTTTCTGTTTTCAAAAGATACTATTTTCAGAATGCGGAATGCTGATTGCGGAATTTGTCTGAACTGTGATTTATAGGATTCATATGATTGACAGGATTTCTACCACGCAGGGTCTAACACTACGTGTCTGAATGGAATCGATAGGCTAGGATTGAATCTGGCGTAGACAGGTAGAGTTTGTTTTGCTTGCCAGGAAGAAGTGCCATCACAAAATAGTAGGATTTGAAAAGTCAAAACCCTACTATGAGCCAAATCCGGCCCGAAGACCCTTATTTTTGTACTCCGGTAGGGGAACTTTTCGATTCGCGAAACGAACTCTCCTCTCAGAACGAGAGGGGCTGGGGGTGAGGTTTTTCTCAGAGAGCCCCAAAAGATGCTTACCAGATTATAGCAATGTCAACCCATGACAGAGTTATGCAGCTAGAATGGGTAGCCAATAGCAATGTTCAGAATCAGGTTGTTGCGGCGCCAGTTACGGTCCAAAGGATTGATGGAACTGAACACCCACCGGTTGCCTTCCGGCAGGTACGGAATCCGGAGAGGAAAAGCGGCATCGAGCCGTAACACAAAAAAGTTGGCGTCGAGCCGTAAGCCTAAGCCTGTTCCGACTGCGATCTCTTTGTGAAACCGGCCCCATTCAAAATCACCACCCACGCGGGCGGTGTCGCTTTTTAATAGCCAGATATTGCCCGCATCCACAAAAGCGGCTCCTTTCAAATAGCCGATCAATCCAAAGCGGTATTCGGCATTGGCTTCCAGTTTGACATCGCCGGTCTGGTCAATGAAGAAATTGTCGTTTTGCGTCTGATTGCGGTAATCATATGATCCTGGGCCTACCGAACGTGCCCGAAAGGCCCGGATGCTGTTTGAGCCGCCCGAACTGAATTGTTTGATGTAAGGCATGGTAGTGCTGTTGCCATAGGCATAGCCCGTGCCTACAATCAGGCGGGTAGCCAACTGCTGGTTGCTACTGACATCATGGTAATAGCGGACATCTACATCCAGGCGTGTGTATTGCGAATAGGGCTGTTCAAAAAGGGTGTAGGGATTTTCGTTACTATTACTACGGGGCCTGAATATCCTCTGTACTAAATACACTAGATTTCCCGAAATATCGGCCGTACCGCTAAAGTAAAACTTGTCGCGTTTCTTTTCTGTTTCACCCGTTTGCGAGTTGTAGGTGTAGTTATAACGTGAGCCGAGAATAAACTGATTGCGCAAGCTGCGTTGCAGATACGGTTTGTTGACCAACTCTTCCTGAAAGGTTTGTGACACATTGCCAAGGCGCAGGTAGGTAATGTCTATCGGGTAAAACGTGTGGTTTTTTTGGGCCGTTTCGCGCCATACATAGCCATAAGCCACATTAAACGAATTGAGCAGGAAATAATCGACCCGGTTTTGCAGCCGGAAGCCCAGCTTCATGTTGGTTTGGGGCAAGTACCGGTGCGACGAATACGGAATGCGGATGGGCGTGATAAACCGGGGAATCGTCAGGCTGGCCTCGCTGCCCAACTCTATGGCGTTGACGGGTTGTTTGATCTGATTGCTGGTTTGCACCTCATAGGCCGCATTTACCTGAAACTGAAATAGTTCGGCCCCCCGCAAAAAGTTACGGTTGATAAACGAACCAGTGATAGATGGTCCCACAAAGTTGTTGGACTTAGAGTTCATCTGTGCCTCAAAGCGCAGCGACTTTTTGAGCAATGGTGTAAGCTGAATCCGTACGCGCAGAAGGCTATCATTGTGAGGCGTAAACTGCACGTTTACAAACTTAAAAACGCCCAGGTCGGTCAGGCGGCTCAGCGTCAGTTCGTGGTTGATGCGTCGGTACAGGCTGTCTTTCTGCAGATTAATGGCGTTGATGATGATTTTAGGACGGAAATCGTTGTGCCGGAAACGATACCGATAGCCATCTACCATTACAGTTTGGTAATTACGCCTTACGGAGTCGCGGGCCCGCTGAAACTGATTGGTGATGGTAATCGTATCCAGGTGATACACTTTACGGGCCTGATCTGGCAAATTTTCAAAGCCCACCGTCAAGTCGACCTGTCGGTTTCCTACCGAACTATCGGCATCGAAAATCAGGTAGCTGTCGTCGAAATAGTAAAATCCACTGTCACGGACAATCTCAGCAATTCGGGTCAGTTCCTTTTCCATTAAGGAAAGTTGATAGATCTGTCCCTTTTTGAGCAGGCTCTTCTTGGGCAATCCCGTCGAAATCTGGCCGTATACCGTGTCAAGTTGTTCATAATGAATTTCGCGCAACCGGTAGGGTGGAGAAATCATGGACGCTGTGTAGGTAATGGATGCAGTTTTCTGTTTGCGCTGAATGGCGCTTTCGACCGTTGCCTCAAAATACCCGTTGTTCTGCAACGTTGTTTTCAGGTTTTGGGTCACCCGTTCCACTTGTACGTCATCCAGAAAAACCGGTTTTCGGCCCAATTTTGTTTTTATGAAATTGCGCAGTCCTTTTTTCTTTTTTGGTTCACCGGCAATGTAGTAAAACCATACGCTAGGCCGCATGCCCAGGTAACTGCTGTTGGGCTTAGGACGTATTACAGTTTCCAACTCAGTGGTGAGTCGGTCTTTTTCAGGAATGCCACCGTTTGTGTTAAACTTTAAGTCGGCACCGGTATACAGGTACTTGCCTTCCGGAATAAATTTGGTGCCGGTGCAGGCAGAGGCACAAAGAAGCAAAAGAATAAAGAAATGCTTTTGGAAAAATAGTATCTTCCGGGGACTCAAAACCCCCCGGTTCGTAAAAAATGCCATCTGGGATAAAAGGTGTTTCATTATTCTTCCAATGCTTTGGTAAACAGTTCACGGAATGTGTTGTAGTCGCGTACGAAAATCACACCGGCTCCTGTGCGTACGATCTGACCACTGATGACATCGTAGTCGCGCAGACGAAAGCCTAGCAGGCGCAGCCGTCCGTCTTCGGTTAGTTTGTATTCCAACTGCAGGTCGCCAATGAAATTGGAAATGTCCTGCTGGCTCGACGTAGCATTGCCTTCCAGGTTGATGTTGCCGCTTACCTTAACTACAATGCGGTCATTAAATAGGTTTTTGGACAATCCCAATTCCAGCTGCGTACGCCCCTGGGCATTGCCCGACGCATAGTCTTCGTACGAATTGACATCAAACTGCAATTCAATGCCTTCCACTTTGCTGGCAAGCTGGTTTAGCTGGTCGGTCAGGATTTTGCTCACACTGGTGCGCACATTGGACTCGATGCCTCCACCGGCGGTGCTTTCCAGCGGATTGTCTGACACAAAACGCTGCAACAGGAATAAGGCAAACACCTGTTTGTTCAGGTCCGACTCGCGGGTGTTTACCTCCTGAATGGCCGCATACACAATGCCATTGATTGCGTTCTGTTTGTCAGCGGGCATGTCCAGTTTAAAGCTAATCTCGGGTTTGAGCAGATTGCCTTTCAGGAACAAGGTAACCAGAAAAGGCAATCGCTGTTTGGCCAGATTGAGTTGTTGGTCCGACACCTGGTTTTTGATCAGATCCGCCGGAGGTGTTTCCACCCGGTAAATGGCCCGTATGTCCAGTGCTGCATTGTACGGATTGCCCGACCAGGTAATGCTGCTGTTGCGGTCCAGCGAAAACTCGCGTTTCACCAAGCCATAGAACGACAGGTTGTATGTGCCGCTCTGCACCTGGTAGCGGCCCGTCAGGTCAATGTTTCCGGTGGGATCTATGCCCATGCTCAGCGTGGTTTCCCCTTTAATGGAAAGCCGGTCGCCCGCCACCGGGTCAATGATCACATTCAGTGTGCTGTTAGAGTCAATTTCAATATTAGTGGTCAACTCATAGCCGCGTAGTTGGGTACTGGCGGTATCTTTTGCCACTTTCGATTTCAGGTTCTGGATAAAAGGGTCTTGTTCGGTGCCGTCAACAAAACGCACAATGCCGTCGCGACCTGCCACTACGTCTTCTGACTGCGGTACTACGTACGTTATATTGCTGCCGCCTTCTACCTTGACACTAGCATTGATGACGGGTTTGTACGAATCGCCGCGTATGTTGATGGTGCTGCTGGCAATGAGTTTGCCGTAATACAAACTGTTGTCTTGCTGTGTGGTATTCAACACCTGAAAACGGTCAGCATTTACCCGCAGCTGGAGTTTGTAATAAGAGAAGTCCTGCGTGAGCACATTGCCGTTTATCACCAGGTTTTTGCCGGTGGTGTCTTTTATGGTAAAGCGTTGCAAATGTATGCCTTCATTGTCTATTTGCAGGGTTTGGTTATCGATCTTCAGCGGACTGTTGAGTAGGGTTGGAGTGATTACTGCCGACTGAAACGTGAGTGAGCCATTAACAGACGGCTTTGCCGTAGAGCCGCGAATGGCAAACTTACCTGTGGCATTGCCGGATAACGCTTTCAATTGACTTTTGGCAAAAGATTGGAACGATTTCAGGTTCAGCCGTTGCAGGTCTGCATCAAAGTTCAGTGGATTGGCTTCATCCTTGGTTAGGTAATAGCCATTGACAGCCAGGCTGTTGTCATTGCCCGTCAGGTTTACTTTCACGTCAAACCGGTTTGCTTGGCGCTGTTCAGCATTCACAGCCAGATTGCCGACCAGTTGGCCGGTATAGCTCAGTGAATCGATGGTCATGTTGGCCGTGAAAACGGTGTCTTTCTTTTGCCGGAACATGTTGATGTCTCCATTGAGCAAGCCGCTTACCAGGCTGGTATCGGCCCGCAGCATTTCGCTCAGTGTCTCCAGGCGAAACTTGTCAAAGCTGGCCTTCAGGCTGGACGGCTGGTTGTTGACATTGGCAAGCGAAAACTTCTGGGAATTGGCACTGAACACCAGGTCTTTCAGCGTGAATCCTTGCTTGGAAAATACGATGTTGTTGGAAGGCAAAACCTGCCACGGTTTGTAATTGAGCTTGATGCTATCTGGGTAAAAATGAAACTGATACGCATTGTTGGGCAAGCTGTTGAAGTTACCCGCCAGCAGGTACTTTTGTTTGTTCAGCGAATCGCGGAGTATCAGTTCGGTTACAAGATTGTTTTCAGCAGCAGTGGCTGCAAACGACAAATTGCGAATACGCACATCGGACTGCCGGATGTTTTCGACTGTGAAAATGGCCCGCATGCGTTTGGGGTCAGAGTCGAGCAGAAACACGGCCGTGTCTACGTGAATGCTGCCGTAGTTGACCCGGTAAATTTGCGCCACAATGTCAAGCTGGGCACGCCGACTGTCAAATTCGCCCCGGATGCGGCCCGGTTTCAGCGAGTCCAGTTCAGGCATGAACAGTTCGGTTATGGCCGACGTGTTTTTTAAGTCAAGCTCAAACTCAAAGTTTTGCGGCTCACTGTCGTTGTAAGGTGGCGTGTTGGGCAAGGCGTAGTACCGGGTCAGGTGATGTTCCAGGGCACCGTACAACCCACTCCAATTCACACTGCCCCTGAAATAACCCGACAATACATCCGAATCAAACTTGATATCGGTTTTTTTACTGGTTTGAACGGAGGCATATAGCAGCGAATCGATGGTATAGATTTTACCTTTGCTGGCAACGGCTACCTGCCGGATGTCCACATTGCCATTGATTTCATCGGCCGACTTGACATCCAGGTTGGCAACAATCCGGGCCCGGGTTTGCAGGTCACGTTGCATCAGATTCAGCTTTTTCCAGTCGGCTTTTTTCAGGTCAACTACGGCAACATAGTTGGGCACTTCTTTGCGAAAATCGGCACTGCCAATGGCCGTGAAATTGAGATTGGAATCAGCCAGCGAAATGTTGGCGGCAAACTGGGAAGGGTGAGCCAGTCCGTCAATGGCGATGTTGCGATACGTGTATTTCTTGTAGTCAACCGACTGGATGCGGGCGATGATCTGGGTGCGCATCTGTTCTATTGAAAAGCCGGAGCCTTCGATGGTGGCTCTGGCAGTCAGGTGGCCCAGGTCTTTTTCCTGCTTCAGCAACCGCCCCAAAGCCAGATTGTCGGTACTCACTTTGCCCTGGTACGAACCGGTCGAAAAGTCTTTGACGGTTTTCAGATGCGCATTTGCCTGCATGTTGCCCATCGTAGTGCGTAACTGCAACTTCATGGCCAGATCATGAACGGCCCCGCTAAAGTTGCTGGTAAGCTGAATGTGTTGCGGAATGCGAATGCTTGCGGGCAGCATGCTAGGTGGAAAAAGCGTCTGTATGTCTAGCGAAGAAGTCTCAAAAGGCAGAATATTAACTTGCAAGGTAGTGCGGTCAATGTCAGGCAGGTTGCGTATGTGACCGTTGGCATTCAGGCGCGTGTTGTTCAATGTGCTGGCCTCCAACTCGTTAATAGCCAGGTTATTCACCTTTCCCTTAATGGAGGTTTTGAGATTGAGAACGGTACTATTTGGAATGCGGACAGGCAATTGCTTCAACACATCCGGTTGGAAATACAACGCATCCTGCACAGCCAGTTCGCCTTTGCTGATCTGCGCATCAATGCCCATTTCCGGGTAATCGCGGCTCAGTGTTTCCAATGACTGAAAGGTGGCTTTCAGGTTGCCTTCCAGCGTACTGTGGTTGGTACGGATGCGAATGTCAGTAGCCTGAGCCTGGTGATCGGTAAGCTGAAAGTTGGTTTGAAACTCGTGCAACTGAAATCCGCTTTTTTCGCGCATTTGCAGGGTTTTGATGTTTGCCAGGATACTATTTCCCTGATAGCGAATGTCTTTGGCTTCGGCTTTCAGGTTGGAAACGAACAAATGCGCAAAATCCATCCCTGCGGCTTGAGTCGGGCTATTGAAGTCGTCGTAAATCAACTGGTTGTTTGCCAGCGACAATTCTCCTAAGCTTACTTTCCAGGAAGTGGCCGTGTCGGCTGGGGTGGAGGCGGCTGTGCTAGCCGCAGGCTTGGGTTGCGCAGCAGGCAGTTTTTGCGCTGCCTGCTGGTAGCTGATCCTGGAGTTTTCCAGTGAAAAATTTTTGAGGTCAATTTCGGCACCCGTAATGTCAAACGTATTGGCGTTGACCTCTGATTTGCCAATGTCTGCTTTCAGGTTTTGCCCCGCGGTTTGGTCGGTATACACCACGTGCACATCTTCCAGTAAAAGTTTGTTAAGCCCAGTTGTCAATTCGGAAGAAGAGGTGTCGGCCGGTTCGCTGGTTTGAGCGGCATTGGGCGTAGCAGGTGCATGGCTGCTGTACGACAAAAAGGTGTGAGCCACCGACAGTTCGTCTACCGCGTAAATGGATTTGTTCAGGTCCAGTTCCTTAAACGACAGATCCAGATCACCGAGCCGTACCAATGCATTTTGCTGGCTTACTTCATCGTTGTAGGTGACATAAATATCTTTGAGCGAGACATCTTCAATCGTAAACTGCCAGGGCTTGCTGGTGGTGTCTTCTTTGGCAACGGTAACTGAGTCGGAAAAGGCGTTTATAATGTAATCAAAATTAAAGCTGCTGTCGGGCAAGGTGCGGTTGATATGTCCCGTAAAGGTTTCGAGCTCTATGCCGTTGATGGCGATGCTGTGCTGGGTAAGTCCCCACATATCCAGATTGACCGCCAGCCGATGGCTGAACAGCAGCGTATCTTTTTGCTGATCCTCAATGTAGACATCACTCAATACGATTTTTTTGGGAAACGCCACATTGACGCCGCCTACTTCTACCCGGGTTTTAAGTTTGTTTTCCAGGTAGTTGGTTGCTTTGGAGGTAAGATAGGTTTGTACGGCAGGTAACTGCAGGGACAGCACCAAAAGCAGGATTAGCACCAACAGGCTGCCTACAATCCATAAGCCTACTTTGCCAGTTTTTTTCAGAACGGTAATTACGCGCGAATCGGCCATTAGTTTGTATCAGGTGCTGAGGGTAGTTGTTTCTTTTGCTGCTTGGCTTTTTGTTTCTGTGCCTCATTCGGATTGACAGGAGCATCTTCGTTGGTTTCGTTATAGCCTTTTTTGCTATTCATGTTTACCTCTTCCGAATGGTTCACTGATTTTTTGTCGGAAGTGTAGTCGGGTCCTTTACCTGTTTTTTTCATAGAAGTATACCAGTAATAAGTGAAGCTGATGAAATTCACTAGCTTGAGAAGAGACCGAAAAACGGAAACTTCGAATGTGAAAAATAGTATCTCAAAAAAGTGAAAAAGTCTACCTTGTAATGCGATGCTTACCAGCAAGCGCAATGATAGTTGAAAATCCGTTCAGAGTTGTTTTGTACATAAAGAAAACGGTTTGACTGGTCGTTTTCTCTTAGATTATTTATAAAATAGTACCTCATGTACAGACAAAATGCGTATCACACACATTCGAGCTTTAATTAACCCATAAAATGCGGTTTTTGTTACTAAGGTACAGCAAATTGCATTTCTTTTCTGATTTGATGCGGCATTACAGGTTCTACAGTTTTTAAATCCGGCTATTTCATGAGCCGGTAATGTGGGGAATTATGGTCACACTTTTGAGGTGAAATTCCAACAAGCCCCTGTTCTTAAAATGATTTCCCGGGCCAGGTATGGCGGAACATTTTTTGTCTCTACAGAAGCAGAGACGACCACCAGAAATTTAGCAAAGTTCTGAAGGTCAACACCAACACATTTTCTCTTCAAAAACGTTTACATTCATGGAAAACCTCAAGCAGCACCACACGTTGCTCAATCGCCTGCTGTTAGCACAAATGTACCGTACAGAAGCCTATCGAAAGGCAGCTGACGCCACTATTGACCCGGAGTTTAAAAGCTTCTTTGCCGAAAACACCCGCATGGGCGAGATGCTGATCGAAGAAATCACCGGTAACATTAATCCTCTGCATATCACCGAAACCGAAGACACGGCCATCCCGACTCAGTATCAGCGGATCTGGAGTACACTGCCCGATGTGCTGTTCGGCAGCGGCAAAAATGAGGTGCTCGACAAATACCTGACCGGCGAAAACCTGACCTTGCAACTTTACACGCAAGCCTTACAGGAGTTATCAGCTTTGCCTGTGTCGGTTCGGGAAATGCTATTGCGCCATCGCACCGTGCTGCAACGTGTCGTTGCCAAAGGAAACTATTTGAAGGAAAGCAGACTACAGATCCTTTTTCGTCGCCTCGGACAACTCAGACGCGTATTCTCGCAGCGGCTTGTCTGGTTTCCTTGATGTATGGCAGGCGTGAGGTTTTGCCTATGGCCAGGATACTATTTTTTTAACTGTTGTTACCCCATCCGGAGTAAGACTTTTTATTTGCAGACAAACCATGACGAATGATAAATTAAAGGGACAATCGGCCATTGTAACTGGCTCCAGCTCAGGCATTGGCAAAGCAGTGGCGTTGGCACTGGGAGCCGCCGGAGCAAATGTATTGGTCAATTACCACAGCAATCAGCAGGAGGGAGAGGCTGTTGCCGAAGAAATCAGGCAATTGGGGGTTAAGGCAGTGGCGGTGAAAGCCGACGTCAGCAAGGAGGCCGAAGTAGAAGCCTTGTTTGATCAGGCCCTCCAGGAGTTTAAGCGGATTGATATCGTGATCAGCAATTCAGGCATTCAGAAAGACAATAAGTTGGTAGACATGAGCCTGGAAGAATGGGAGAAAGTAATTGGCGTCAACCTGACGGGAGCTTTTTTGTGTGCCCGGCGGGCCGCCCGGGAGTTTATCCGGCAGGGTGTAGACGAATCCCTTTCGCGTGCTGCTGGCAAACTGATTTTTATGAGCTCGGTACATGAGGTGATTCCTTGGGGAGGCCATGCCAACTATGCTGCTTCCAAAGGAGGTATCATGTTGTTTATGAAGTCGATAGCTCAAGAATTGGCTCCCCATAAGATTCGCGTCAATAACCTGGGCCCGGGAGCCATCCAGACGCCCATCAATCGCAGCGTGTGGTCAGATCCGGCTGCCAAGAAAGAGCTGTTGGAGTTAATTCCCTATGGCCGCATTGGCATGCCCGAAGACATTGGTAAAGCGGCGGTATGGCTCGCCTCTGACGACTCGGACTATGTACAAGGCACCACGATCTTCATTGATGGTGGAATGACGCTCTATCCGGAATTTGCTGACAACGGATAAAATACCCGTTTATGGGTATTTTCTACCTCGTTCAGTACGCAAGTTGTTATTGGTATCTAATTGATTGTCAAGGTTTTTTCTATTAAGGCACATTGTTTTAGTATACTATGTACAAAAGAGGTTTTGAGTATTTAAAAGATACTATTTTTTTAAGACCGCTTATTTCAGAAACTATAAAGCAAACTACTATGAATACGACCAGAGAAACATCACCTCAGAACAAACCCGGGCAGGATCCGGAGAATGCGGATCAGAAAAACAATCCGTCTTTATTGACCGATAACAAGGACAATCTAGAATACACCAATGACGATGAACGTCCGATTCAGAACTCTACCCAGGAAGGATATGGCCTTGATGATGGTCCCAACCAGCCGCTGAGCCGGGAAATGCTGAACGACTTGCAGGATGCAGGGCAGCGCGATTTGCATCGCCAGCAGCAGGAGGAGAAAGAAGCAAAAAAGAAGAATCAGTAATTGATCCTATTTAGTTGGAGTGAACTCCCATGAATAAACGAACAAAAAAAGCGAAAAAATGGGACGCAAGTCCCATTTTTTCTGCCCAGCAGGCGGGGCTTATCTATACTTCCGACCAGACGCCCGGCATCTCTCGCAAAAAAAGGGGGGATTCTTTTTCTTACATTCTACCCGACGGCACAACTTGCAAAGACAAGAATACACTGGATCGGATCAACAGCCTGGTCATTCCGCCAGCCTGGAAAGAGGTTTGGATTTGCCCAAAAAACAATGGGCACCTGCAGGCCACGGGCATTGACGAAAAGGGGCGCAAACAATACCGCTATCACCCCGACTGGAATGCCATACGCAGTGAAACCAAATTTCAACGCATGAATGCGTTCATTGAACAGTTACCTGTTATTCGCCGCAAGGTAAACGAAGATCTGGCCTTGCCCGGCCTGAGTTACCGAAAGGTGCTGGCATTGGTGGTCCGGCTGCTGGAGTATACCAATATTCGCATAGGCAACGAGGAATACCGGAAACTTTATGGCTCTTTTGGACTAACTACGCTACGCGATAAACACGTGCAGTTTGAGGGTGCCAAAACACTGTTTACTTTTAAAGGCAAGAAGGGCGTACACCACGAGGTTTCTCTCAAAAGCAAACGCCTCAGTAGGCTCATTAAGCAATGCCGCGATATTCCGGGCTACGAATTGTTTCAGTATTACGACAAAGAAGGCCAGCGGCATTCGATAGGCTCGGGCGATGTCAACGCTTATCTGAAAGAAATCACGCAGGACAGCTTTACAGCCAAAGATTTTCGCACCTGGGCTGGTACGTTACAGGCTTTCAGGACATGCTGTGAATTAGGAAAGTTTGAGTCGGAAGCCGAAGCCAAAAAGAACACCATTAAAGTGATTGACGCGGTAGCCAAGCGGTTGGGGAATACCCGTACTGTTTGCCGCAAGTATTACATTCATCCGTATGTACTCGAATGTTACGAAAAAGGAAAGCTGGTCGATTACTTTGAAAAAAGCGAGGAGGGATCGGAAATTACAGAAGAACTTTCGGAAACAGAACTGATTGTAAAGAAGCTGCTGACTAGTTTGTGAGCAACGGCAACGAGACGTGCACTGCAACGGATAGCTTATTTCAGCAGATTGCGAATGGTCATGATGTTGATTGGTTTTTCCAAAAACCAGTCAACGCCTGCTTCAATGGCTTTTTCGCGCAGGTTGTGCATCGCACTGATCATGATAACAGTGCGACCATTGTTGTCTTGTTTGCTTTTGAACTTGCTGATGTAATCGACACCTTGGCCGTCAGGAAGATTGTTGTCCAGTAGAACAAAATCAGGTTGCAGAGCCGAGACTTTTTCAATGCCTTCGTTAAGGGAAAACGCACACTCCACAAAATTTGAATCGTTTACGAGTAATTTTTGTAAAAGCAGGCAGATATCTCTTTCATCTTCTACAATCAAGACCTTCTTTTGCATGGGTATAAGGAATATACGGTATTTTACTTACTCAGTTTAAAATAAAAATCATGCCAGCTCAGCAACTTTTATCCTGATAACGACAATAAAACTAAGTGAAATCTATTTCTAAAACAGATATACCCTAATTTGTCAGGCTTTTAATGAAATTATCCCGGTTTTTTCCAAAGGCGAAAATAGCCAGAGTCTGTACCTATTAAAGAAATTGCCCGAATGTGAATTTGATGTAGAAATGGTTCCCCAAAATACAGTGCTTCAGGCAGATTATGTATACACATTGCAAAGAGATCCGGCAGAAATAAAGATGCAACAGCCAAAAAACGGAATCATCGATGGGACATCTTTCCTTTCAGGTTTTGCTGACACCACCAGAATACATTACAAAGTGTTGCTCACGGGCAATTTCTTCAAAATTCCCCAAATCGTAGAAAAATGATGCTGACTTACCAATTAGTATCTTTTTTTACGGAGAAACCTCCCCAATCTGCTGCCTTCTTCGGTGCATAGTACAAAATGCCCAAGGCTTTCTGCAGATGGTTTCAGGCAATAAGCTAATTGCAGAAATGCCAAAGGTAAGTAGCTGTTACTTAGTGTTTTACTTTCTGTTTCTGTGGGTTGTTTTTAGAGCTTTTAGGCCGAAAACTAGCAAAGTGGCATTATTTTTTAACCCTTCCCTGCGTATTTATAACACATTTTTAAAATATCTAAAACTATGTCAAACAACAGTAAAATATTCTTGGGAATTGTCGCTTCAGCAGCTGCCGGAGCTGTTATAGGAATGCTTTTCGCTCCTGATAAAGGCAGTGGCTTGCGCAAAAAAATTGGCGAATCATTAAATGAGTGGACTGACGAAGTTGTCAAAGCCATCAACAACGGCAAAGATTCACTTAATAGCGCTGTAGATAAAGCAGGCTCTAAAATAAAAACGACTGCTGAAGAAGGCTCTGCCTATGCAAATCGCGCTAAATCTACAACTTCTTCTATGTAAGATCTTTTTTCCTCAATACTGTGATGGAAGTAAAAGATAAAATAGAAGATTCATTAGAGCATGTCGGGGCGTATGTACAAACTCGCCTCGACTTGCTGTTTCTGAATGCCTCTGACAAGCTGGCCAGTTCTGTGTCCACCGCAGTATTTTCGTTTTTACTTTGGTCGTTGTCAGGCTTTGTGGTACTTTTTTTGAGTATCGGGCTGGCTTGGTGGATAGGCCAACAGTTAGACAATATTCCTGCTGGATTTTTTATAGTTGCCGGGATATTTGTACTACTTACAGGAATCGTGTACCTGGTTACCAAAAAGGTAATTAAGCAAACCCTTATGAAAAAACTCTTAAAACACTGGAATCATGATAGGTAAAATAGAAACAACACAGGATATTATTTTGGAGAAAGAAAGACTGGAGGCCGAAGCAGAGATGCACAAGCAACAGCTGAAAAATAATATCGAAACAATACAGGACGAAATGAAAGCCTCGAAGCTAGCCAAAGACGTCTTGCGCAGCCCTAATACCCAGGAAGCCCTTAAATATGCTGCCGGAATCGGTTCTTTCTTGCTGCTTAATTTGGTATTGCCCCGCCGTACATCTATAGTTGCGCGCCTGGTGCTTCCTTTTGTTGCGAATCATTATGCAGCAAAATACATTGATCAGAATTATGGAAATTGGTCTACACAACTGATTGACAAAATAGACCAGCGCCAGGTAGAAAACCGCCTGAATGCAGCCGCTACTTTATAAGTGCTTTGCTGCCGGTTTTTGAGGTAAAGTAACAGAGCCCAGCCAGAAATCACGAATCGCCCGTATCAAATCGGTGAGTTTTGTGTAATCGTTGGGCTTTACTATGTAGCTATTAGCACCCAGCTGATAGGACTCCTCTATGTCTTTTTCGGCTTCGGAGGTGGTAAACACCAATACGGGAATATACCGCAAACGGGGATTATTCTTGATTTCCCGCAGTACCTGTCGTCCGTCTTTGCGCGGCATATTCAAATCAAGCAAGATAAGCCCCGGAATCTGCAATTCTTCATCTGTAACCTTCTTGTTCAGATGATCTATCAGCTCTACCCCATCTTTAAAGAATACCACCGAGTTGGTAACTCTTTCTTCCTGAAAAGCATTTTCTAACAAAAAACGATCATCTGCATCATCATCTGCAACCAATATATACGGTGCCATAAAAAGAAACTTTCAAAAAATGTTCAAAGTAGATTAGAAAATATCGGGGCTTTCGGCTAATGGTTTCGCTAGAGGAGAGACAGACAGAGAGCTTAAGTTTTGCTCATTTGGCCGCTTTCTAATTGAATCAAGTGTCAGTTTTGCATTTGCAAAACCTACTATTTTGATCGGTGGTTCTATTCAGAAATCTGACATTAGGAAAAGCATTTTCGTAAACAAATCTACATGAAAGTATATATAAAACAAAATTTACTTTTTTGCGGAATCGGTTAGACTTATAGCGGCCCGTATTCGCTGCCTTGCTTTTCAGTCGCCTGAAATGCCTTTACGTTCTCACCTGCAGTGGAGTAGGGCAATACCTCCCATAGTTGTGTATTTTTTTCTACAATTTCCTGTGAGACTGTCCATCAATTCACTACACATACTTAATCCGTGTATTTGCCAAGAGAGAAATTGGAATTTTTATTTGCCTGTATATGAGCGGTTTACGTGTATTGATTCCCCTTTTTTTACTCGCTGATTTTTTTTGGCTCAAGAGTTGGTAATACCCTTATACCAAATTGCCTTCCTTCAGAACTATAATAACCTAGTAAGAATATGTTAAGACAAACCCAAGCTCAGAAACAGGGATTACGCATTGCTCCCACCCATATTCAAATGCTGAATCTGTTGCATTTGTCATCCGATGAACTTATACAACAAATTCAGAAAGAGTTAGAAGAAAACCCCGCCCTGGAAGAAGGCGCCAATGCGTCTGAAGAGACAGAAGCACCTACGGATGAGTTTGAGGCAGAAGAAAGCTATGATGGTGCACCTGAAACCGAGGAATTGTATGACTGGGATAACCTAGTGGACGATGACATGCCTAACTATAAAACGCAGGCTAATAACTACTCTGACCAAGAAGATTATTCGCGACCTGTGATACAGGCCCAATCGTTTCGGGAAGAATTGAAAGACCAGATTCATTATCTGCCATTGACTGAACGGCTGCGTCAGGTGACCGAGTTTATCATTGACTCGATTGATGATGACGGCTATCTGCGTTACAGCGCTGAGGATCTGGCCGATGACATTTCGTTTTCTACTAATTCGTTTATTGATGAAACGGAAATAGAAAACTGCCGCAAACTGATCCAGCATCTGGATCCTCCGGGAATTGGAGCCCGCGACTTGCAGGAATGTTTGCTGCTACAACTGTCGCGCAAGGAAACGAATGAAAACGTATTGCTGGCCTGCACCATGGTAGAAGACTACATGCACGAAATCGAAACCGGTAACTATGACCGCATTCTGCGACTGATGGGGCTGGAATACGAACGGATGCAGGAAGTGTTGAAGATAGTAGCCTCGTTGCAGCCAAAACCGGTATACAGTGATATGACTACGGCTGTCATGAACGAATACATCATTCCGGATTTTATTCTGCAACACGAAAACGGCAGCATACGCGTTATTCTGAATAGCAAAAACGCCCCCGAGCTTCGCCTGAGCCGTGCCATGCTCGACATCGCCCAGGGCAAAGCAAAAACGGACAAAAGCACCTATCATTTTGTTAAAAACAAAGTGGACTCGGCTCGCTGGTTTATCGATGCCATTCAGCAGCGCGAAAACACGATGCTGAGCACGATGAACGCGATTCTGCAATTGCAGTACGAATATTTCCTCACCGGCGAGATTGTGTCTTTGAAACCCATGATCCTCAAAGACATAGCCGATATGATTGGCATGGATATTTCGACGATTTCACGTGTGACCAGCACCCGCTACGTACAAACGCCTTTCGGCATCATTCCTTTGAAACAGCTCTTTACCGAAAAAACCATCCGGGAAGATGGCGAACGGGTCTCGACGATGGAAGTAAAGGAGTTAATTGCCGACATTATTGAAAACGAAGACAAGAATCATGCATTGTCTGACAAAGAAATAGTAGATTTGCTGCAGGCCAAAGGATACAACATTGCGCGACGCACCGTAGTAAAATACCGCGACCAGCTCAACATTCCTTCGGCCAAATTGCGGAAATGGACCGACACGGGAAAAGCCAGAATGCGGATCTGATCCACATAGAACGGCAGTTTGCCGTGTCCGGATCTATCAAAAACAGGTACTCTTTTCACAACGGGAATTGAAAAGAAAATAGTATCTGCGAAAAGTCAAAAACCCTCTCATTTTTTAACGCTTGGGCCGTTGGCTTTTTACAAACTTTTCATCTGAAAACAGAGTTGTTTGGATACGATGTATTCATTGGCCTGATACAGGACAAATTTTTTGACTATACATCCTGCTCAGACAGGCATTTATAAATTTATAAGATAGAGGCTACTGACATAGCTATGTGCCAGCATGTAGTTGTATGTCAGCATAGACTTTGTCTGCTTGCTATCCATTCTTTCTAATTACAGAATAATTACAGACGAGTTATGAGCAAAATTTTGGTAATAGACGACGATTTAGACATCTGTATGCTGCTCAAAAGGTTTCTAGCCAAGCATCAGTTTGAGGTACAGGTGGCGAACAATGGAAAAGATAGTCTGCAGGTTTTACAGACATTTCATCCGGATCTGGTACTGACCGACTTCAAACTCGGAGACATGACCGGGGGTGAGAT
Organism: uncultured Sphingobacteriales bacterium; assembly: GCA_963520985.1. Lineage (GTDB taxonomy): Bacteria > Bacteroidota > Bacteroidia > Cytophagales > 172606-1 > Xanthocytophaga. The sequence goes on along the minus strand of CAUQTA010000002.1, from coordinate 451,393 downwards.
TCTTTCCAAAATCAAAGAGAAACATCCGCATGTGCCCGTAATTGTAATTACCGGCTACTCAGACATTAAGATTGCCGTGGATGTGATGCGTTTGGGGGCATATGACTATGTAACCAAGCCGTTGTTTCCTGACGAGATCTTGCTGACTGTACGCAAAGCCTTAGAAGATGCCAAAACTAATGCCGAATTAGCGGCTCCCATGGCAACGCCCGTTGCTAAGGCAGAAACGGTGGCTCCAGTAGCCGAACCGGCCGAGCCGGCAAAAGCATTCAGGACATTCAAATTCAACAATGAGTTTATTTTCGGGAACGATCCTACGTCCAAAGAACTTTACCGGCAGATTGACCTAGTGGCTCCTACCAATTACAGCGTAATTGTGTATGGCGAGAGTGGTTCGGGAAAAGAAGCCATTGCCCGCGAAATTCACAAACGCAGCAAGCGGAAAGACCAACCTTTTGTAGCAATGGACTGCGGTGCCATTCCACGCGATCTAGCTAACAGTGAGTTGTTTGGGCACGAAAAAGGCTCGTTTACAGGAGCATTGAATACCAAAATAGGGCATTTTGAGCAGGCCAACGGCGGAACCTTGTTTTTGGATGAGGTAGCTAACTTGCCTTACGACGTGCAGGTGTCGCTGTTGCGGGTAGTGCAGGAACGGAAAGTGAAACGCATTGGCAGTACCAAAGAAATTCCACTGGATGTACGCATTGTGGTAGCCAGTAACGAACGTCTTATTGACATTTGCCGTCAGGGCAAGTTTCGGGAAGATTTGTTCTACCGTTTCAATGAGTTTAGCATTGATGTGCCGCCTCTTCGTGACCGGAAGGAAGACATCATGGTATTTGCCAACTACTTTTTGCAAACTACCAACGGCGAGTTGAGCAAGAATGTGAAAGGCTTTAGTGAGGATGTGGTTACCAACTTTATGAAGTACCCGTGGCCAGGCAACCTGCGCGAATTGAAAAACGTAATCAAGCGCAGCACCTTACTTACCGATGGTGACTGGATTGAGTCACGCACGCTTCCTTTTGAAATATCCAATTACACCAAGCTACAGTTTCTTGACGACTCACCGTCTCCGGTAGCGGCTACACCCGTGCCAACGCCTGCGGCAGTCAGCGTGGAAGAGTCAGCGGAGTCGGCTTTGAACGCTTTGTCTAAAAAAAGCAGCCTGAAAGATGTAGCGCACGGTGCTGAATATGAGATGATTCTGGATGTACTCAAGCAGGTGAACTTTAACAAAAGCAAGGCTGCCAAAATTCTGGACATTGATCGCAAGACACTTTATAACAAATTGAAAAGCTACAATCTGGGGTAGTAGGCTGGCATCAGGCTATTTATAAATAGGGGGTTTTTCCTTTTACAACTATACTATTTTCCAAATTAAAACAAGCTGCAAAGTCATTCTGAGACACATCCAATCAATGACATAATCTTATTCTTAACTATGGAAGCAATCCGGGTACTACTGGTAGATGATGATGAAGACGATTACTTGCTAATGAAGAACTATCTCAATGGCATTCCTGACCAGGAATTTGCTGTTACCTGGGTGTATCGCTACCAAGACGCTGTACAGAAAATAGCAGAGAAAAACCACGATATCTACATTTACGACTTTTTCTTGGGTGCCAAAAACGGCCTTGACCTCATCCAGGAAACCAAAACCATTGATCCGGATGCCGCTATCATTCTCCTGACCGGTAAAGGAAACCCGGAGGTAGATCGCCGGGCCACCGAACTGGGTGCCATGGACTACCTGATTAAGAGCGAACTGGATAGTGAGAAAGTGGAACGCAGCATCCGGTATTCCATCGAACGGATGTCGGCACTGCGAGCCTTGCGTGAAAGCGAACGAAAGTACCGCAATATTTTTAACCAGTCACAGGATTTCATTTTCCTGATGGATAACAACGGGATTTTTGTGGACGTAAACTCGGCAGGTTACCATATCCTGGGATATACACAAACCGAACTCCTAAAAATGTCCATTTATGAACTGATGGACGAAATTACCCCGCGGGTCCAACTGAGCGAAATGTTGCACACAGGCAAGGAAGTAGTGGAGTGGGAAGTGATTCTTCAGACAAAATCGTTGAAAAAGCGCGTTTGCCTGCTTTCGCTGGCCGTGCCTTCGAACGATAAAAGTAAAAACGTACAAGGCACTCTCCATGATATTACCGAGAAGAAACGCCTGGAACGCAATGCCACACTGGCCGAAAAGATGGCGGCAAGCGGCCGTCTGGTGCGTACAATGGGTCACGAAATCCGTAACCCGCTTACCAACATCAATCTGGCTCTGGACCAGCTGGAAGCCGAACTGGTAGAAGTAGACGATTCGTTTACATTGTATACCGAAATCATCAAGCGGAATGTAAATCGGGTAAATGGTTTGATCACCGATTTGTTAAACTCGCTGAAGCCAACCGATGTGAAGCGAACTACGTATTCGGTACAGCGGTTGCTGGATGAAACGCTAGACCTGGCAAAAGACCGGGCTCAACTCAAGAAAATCAATGTAGTGAGGCAATACGAAGAAATAGACTGCGACCTGAATCTAGACAAATCGCAGGTAACCATTGCTTTGCTCAACATCGTTATCAATGCCATAGAAGCTGTCCCCGATGAAGTAGGTACACTGACCATAGGCACTGAAGTAAATGACAATTATTGTTATACTTTCATAGCCGACAATGGTGTGGGCATCAAAGAAGAAGAATTGCAGCACTTGTTTGAGCCTTACTTTACCACCAAGCAGGATGGCATGGGTCTGGGACTGGCCGCTACTCTTAACATTCTGCAATCGCACGGCGCTACAGTGGATGTGGAGTCGGAATATGGGCGAGGTACGAAGTTTACCATCTGCTTTCCCCGAAACGAAAACCTGAATTAAAATTTACAGGCCTGGCCAATCAAAAACCCTCTTTCTATGAAAGAGGGTTTTTGATTTTTAAAAGATACTATTTTCTTATGTCGTTTCTACTTTTTCCTGTTCCGTTTTGATATCTATCCCGCCTTCCACATTTGTATTGTGTTCAGACTCTTCCTTCACAACATATACCGCATGCTCTGATGGTTCAATGGGATGGCCGTAACAGCGGGCATACACCTTCGTAAATTCGGCCCCAAAGAAGAGAATGATAGAAGAATAATACACCCACAGCAGAATGATAATGACCGAGCCTGCTGCGCCATACGTACTGCCTACATCAGATTTGCCCAGGTAAAAGCTAATCAGAAACTTTCCTATGATAAAAAGAAAAGCCGTGAAGGCGGCACCCACAAGAGCATCTTTCCAGCGGAGTTCGCCATCGGGCAGTACTTTAAAAATAATGGCAAACAAGATGGTAATGATCCCGATTACAATCAGGTAGTTGAAGCCATAGGCAATGTAAACCGTGAAATCAGAGAAGATTCGCTCCAGTCGCTTGCTGAACAAATCCATTAATGCACTCAAAACCAGCGAAACTAAAAGCAGAAAGCCCAGACTGATGATGAGTGAAAACGACAAGAAACGGTTTTTCAGGTATTTAAACCAACCTCGCTTGGGCTTGGCCTTAATAGACCAGACAGAGTTAATCGAATCCTGAATTTCGATGAATACTCCCGTGGCACTGAATATCAGCGTACCGATTCCGATGATTGCTCCTACGGTGTTATCACCAGAAACACTGATGTTTTTAATGGTTTCCTGGATCTGTATGGCCGCACTTTTGCCGATGAGTTCATGGATCTGTCCGTAAATCTGTCCTTCAATGGCATCTTTGCCATAAATAATGCCCAGCAGCGAAATCACCACTACCAGCAAGGGTGCCAGTGAAAACACGGTATAATACGACAGCGAAGCGCTGAGTTTCATGGCGTTGTCGTTCATGAAAGAAGTGACGGTATTCTTTAATAAGAACCACACGTTTTGGGTAATTTTCTTGATATGCATAGCTTCTGTAGTATAGATTCCGGTTTTAGTAACTAAAATTCTGTCACCAACCGGAATGCCGGTGAATTGGGGAAAATAAGACCCATTTAGCTGTATTCAAATCTGTAATTTGAGGTGTGAGAGCCTTTTCGGGAACAGGTTGGCAGTGGTATGGTTATTTCTGAATCGATATCAGACACAACTATTTCCGTACACTAAAATCATTTTCAACCATGAGAAGCTTATTATATCTTGTTGCTGTTATTTTGCTGATTGGATGGGCCCTAGGGTTCTTTGCATTCAGCTTGGGTGGTCTTATTCACGTATTGTTGGTAATCGCTGTGATTGCGCTGATATTAGCCGTAATCAGAGGTGCCGCTAGTGTGTAGACTTAAAGAAATCAGCAACTAAGCAAAAGCACAGAACGATTCTCTGTGCAGATAACGAGTAGCTTAACGCGGTTATATTGTCGCGCTACTTATAAAAACAAATGTCGTTTAGGCAAAGCAGATGCGTAGCATTGATTGAGGCAACTCATTGATGGTGCGCATTTTGTTTATTGAGGGAGTAAGGTACTGTAACTGTTGGCAGAGGGGTTTTTGGTTTTGAAAAGATACTATTTTTCTTTCTCTGTAGAAGATAGCGAGTCAGGATCTCAACCGATCAGAACCTGGTGCATCAGACAGAGAGACACTCAGATTGTTCCTGTTTCTACTTGTTATTTGATAAGCAATAAAAAAAGGGGCATTTGCCCCTTTTTTTATTGCTCTATTGGAATTAATGCGAAGCCTGAGCTGAACGCAGATACTGTTTAATGGTGTCATGCGTACGCTGAACGTAGCTAAGCTGGTTGCTGAGCAGGCTGCGTACATGAGCCGGCAAGTCCTTTTCATCCAGCGCATCCCGGTAGGTATCTATAGCCGCATTGTCACCAAACTCGCATGAGCTAAGAATAGCCTCACGGTCTTTGCCGGTGAAAGCAGCTTTCAAATCCATCCATGCTTTGTGGATCTGACCAGTAGTGGTTGTTCCTTTTTCGGCTTCTCCACCCAAAGATTGTACTTCCTGAATGATATCGTTGCGGAAATTGCGACTTTCGTGAATCAAATTAGCAAACATTGCTTTCAGGTCAACGTCTTCAAATTCAACGTCTTTCATGGCTCTCTCGTAACCTTCTACACGGTCGTTCAGAATTTCCAAAACGTCATTTAAAACTGACACTGTTTTTTCGCTGGTCGTTGTCATAGTAATTTAAGTTAAGTGTTAAAATTGAAACATAGGTTCGTGCTAATTGGGTTAAAGAATCATGCCATCTGCTGCAAATAAAGAAGTACTTGTAATGGATAAGGGGTTTAGTGGATTGATATTCAGGGTGTTGTGTTCAAATTATCAGGTTTTCTTTTCAAAAGGCATAAGGCAACCAAAAGCCCGAAAAATAGAAAACCTGCCCCGTAAATGAGGCAGGTTTGGGAATTGAATTGGACTTTAACGTATAATTAACTTGTGAAAATACGGCGCTGCATTAAGCGGTTTTCGGATTCACGTACTCGGCACCGGTAGAGCCTAGGCCCGCTTTGGCATTGTAATCTTCGGTAGAAGTTCCCAGTGGTGCACTCATGGCTTCACCTACCGACATGTCTACGTAATTCAGGTTTTCGATGCGTTCTTCCAGGTGATTGATCACAAAAGAAGGTCCGTCAATGACTGCATGGCGCGATTTGCGGTCAACCACCACCGGACGGTTCATGGTGCCGGCGTAGATGGTTGGTGTGTAAATTACCTTGTCGCCTTCTACATGATCCATTTCGTATCCGCTGGCTTGCAAAATAGCCTCCAGACGGTCCTGCCCGGTTTCTGAATCGCCATAGCGGATGCTGGTGTGCGACAGTGTATTGCGTGAGGCAAAACGAATGGTATCAACTGCCAAGGCAACTGCCCAGAAACCGATAAAAGCCCACACCCGCCAGTCGAGGCTGGTAGTGTTGTTGAGCCAGTATGACAAACTCATGAATAAGCCAATTACACCAGCTATAATCAGAGCAGAGTAAGCAGCACGTTTGGCTACCAGCACTCCTTTGTTGTTGTTGTTCATACGTATAATTGTTATAGTGAAATTAGTTTAATTGTAAAGTCCTGTGAGTTGATGTAGAACGAATACAATATTAGATGCTTTGGATAATGAGTGAAATTTGTTTGTACTTGAAATATTGCGCTGTAAGTTTATAGATGTGAATGCGTATCTTTTTTGTGCTGAATAGCCTGTTTTAACAAGTTAAATTATTCTTTTTTAAAGAACAAATTTTGTTAAATAAAGATTGCTCTAACAACTATAAATACGCTTTATGATCCAATGGTGACCGTAGCAATGTGAAAATTTTAATAAATACAGGTCATGTTTTAAAACATAACCGCAGCTTGCCATAGGATACGCGCAAAAAATGTAAGAATTCTACCTGTTTTTTTATTTTCTCTGGTAGCAGCCAGCAAAAACAGTTTAGTAGCCATGATGCTAAAAACAGAGAAGTAAATTATTTGGGTACTTTTGCCCTCTAAACCTGTCTTCCGTTTATGCCTTATTTGAACGAAACCTCTTATCGGTCGCCTTTCTATTTGTTTAATGGACACCTGCAGACGATCATCCCGGCAGTAATGCGCAAAGTAACGGGTGTGACGTATGTGCGGGAACGGATAACGACTCCCGACGATGACTTTCTGGATCTGGACTGGGCTTACGCGACCACCGGAACACCTGTTCGCAAACTGGCTGTCATCAGCCACGGACTGGAAGGGGATAGCAAGCGACCTTATGTAACTGGGATGGCCCGGACCTTAAACGAAATCGGGTACGATGTGCTGGCCTGGAATTACCGAAGCTGCAGTGGGGAAACCAACAAGCAGCGCCGCTTTTATCACATCGGGGCTACTGACGATTTGCATACTGTAATCACTCACGTGCTCCAATCGCAACCACAGTACGAATCCATTCTGATGCTGGGCTTCAGTGCCGGTGGCAATATTACGTTAAAGTATCTGGGCGAACAGGGAAAGTCGCTGTCTTTTAAAATCGGGAAGGCTGTCGTGTTTTCCGTACCGCTGGATGTGGCAACGAGCAGTGTCAAGATATCCCAACCGCAAAACTTCATTTACGAACAACGCTTTCTGCGTAGCCTGCGCAAAAAGATTATCAGCAAAGCAGCGTTAATGCCCGGCGCTTTGGACATAACTCCGCTGAAAACCATTCGTACGTTGAAAGCCTTTGACAATGTATATACTGCTCCTTTGCACGGATTCCGGGATGCGGATGAATATTATGCAATCAACAGTTCCAAACGCTTTCTGAAAACCATTGCCATTCCAACCCTGATCGTCAATGCCATCAACGATCCGTTTTTATCACCTGAGTGTTTTGATCAGTCGTTGGTAGAGCATCTGCCAAACGTATGGCTGGAGGTGACCCGCGCCGGAGGCCATTGTGGCTTTATGTATCAGTCGCTGCAAAACACTTACTGGTCTGAGAACCGGGTATTGGCTTTTCTTACCCAGGAATAAAGGCCGGGGTTTTGCGTTGATAAAAGATACTATTTTCCATGCGCTTTGCATTCAGGTAGAGGTTTAGTCGATCTGTCGGTAATGTTGGTCCTGAAATTGAGCGGAAAGGTTTCTGTTCGGCCGTTTTTGACTAAAAAAATAACGGTTTTTATTACATAGTCAGAAAAACCGTTCGTTTATTTAGGTAGAAGCGGTTACGTGTGTCGTATATTGCATCTGCTAAAGTGTGAGCGGTTTTTACTACCTCATTATCAAAGTTTTAGATACGTGAAGAACTACCTTTGTTATTTAGGGATACTGATTATTGGCTTGTGCCTCTCTGTGGAAGCCCGTGCCGACCGAGTGACATCAGCCCTGAAGAAACTTCAGAAAAAGCATACCGAAGAAGTTCGTACTTCTTTGAATAAGATATTGCGCAAAGAGCCAAAGAATGCCGGAGCCAAATACGTATACGCTCTGTATTTTTTACAGGGATATGCTCCTGTGACGGCGCAGCCTACCGCTTCGCTGACCCGTACCCCATCGATTTCAAATGAGAGTTACCTGGATTCGGCTTATGCTTACATTCGCCTGGCCATTGCCGAATTGCCCCAAACCGAGCGGTCTACGCTGCGCCGCTGGAAAAAAGCCGGCATTGACAGTGCAGCTTTTCAGCTCAGACACAGAGAGATAGACAGCCTGGCTTACGCAGTTGCCTTGTCAAAAAATTCCGTACTGGGTTATCAATCGTTTATCAATCGTTTTCCGGATACTGACAACAAAGCACAAGCCATTGAAAAACGCGATGAACTCGCCTACGCCGAAGCTTCGCGAATCAATACCTACAAAAGCTACAAAAAGTTTCTTGATAGCTATCCCGATGCCCGCCAGGCCAAAGAAGCCGAACAATTGTATGAGCTATTGCTGTTTGAGTTTCTGACCAAAGAAGATGAGGTTGTTTCGTATGAACGTTTTCTGGATGTGCAGCCCAGCAGCCCTTACCGTAACGAGGCCGAACAACGCTTGTTCGAGTTGTCTACCCTGAGTCATACCCGACAGGTCTATCATGACTTCATCAAAAAATACCCGCACAGCCCGTTTGTAAAACAGGCCTGGTACTGGATTTATTCGCTTTACCGCCAGGAAGACAATCCGGCCGCTAATTTTCTCAAAACCTATCCCGATTTCTTTGATAAGGCCTACATTCAGAAACACATCGAAACGGAGCCGCTGGCCTATTTTCCGGTATATGATGATGAGGCTGGCAAATACGGGTTTATGGATGCCAATGGCCGTTTGCAGATTGAAAGCAAGTATGATTCGGTGGATACCGACTACTTCTGCGATGGTATCAAAGAAGACATTATGCGGGTGTACCGCCAGGGCAAGCTGGGCGCCGTCAATAAAACTGGACGGGAGATTGTCGGGTTTGGCATTGAAAACATTGAACCCCTGGAAGGCGAATTGGTAGTAGTAACCCAGGATGGAAAAGTAGGCGTATGGCACCAGGCCGGTTTTTCGGTATTGCCGGTGCAGTACGATGAGGTGGATATTCTCAACGAAACTTTCTTGCTGGTAAAGCAGGAAGGCAAATACGGATTGACCAATTTTTACGGAGGCAAAGTTTCGGAAATTGAATTTGACGAAATCAAGTACCTGGAAGAAGGACTGGTGGCTTTTCGCCAGAACGGCCGGTATGCCATTGTACACAACCAGGCGTTGCTGCAAAAGAAGTTTCCGGTTTTATCCTACTTGTACGACGCCGTAGAATGGGTGCGCAAAGATGCCCTGCGCGTAAAAATCGGTGACTACGAAGGCATCATCTCCGCTGACTTGCAGACGGTGGTAACACCCATCCAGGCGCAGTTAAAACCGTTGTCGTCTGGATGGATTGCGCAGTATACTCAGTACCAGCAGTTGCTTGACGGCAAAGGCAAGCTGCTCGCCGATAGCCTCAGCGAAGTGCGCGGCAACAATTCGTTTTACGCTGCCCGGCGGGGCGATTTCTGGGCCATCTGGAAAACCAATATTTCTCCGCGGCTCAAGTTTGACTACGATACCGTCATGCTGCTGGGGCAGGAGGGTTTTGCCGTTAAAAAAGGTACTGTTTTCTATGCTTTTTTTGCGCCGGATGTCTTTTTGAAACTGGGCAACTTCGCAAAAATCAACCTGTTGCAACTGGAAGGTCAGCCCAACCGCAAGTGGATTGTGGTAGAGGACAAAAATGGCAACCAGGGATTGCTTTCGGCTAAAGGAACTTCTGTACTGCCTGTCAAATACAACAAAATTGAAGTGTGGACGCCCGACTACATTGCGGTGGAAGCCGGTGGGAAATGGGGTCTGGTAGATGGAAATGGAAAGCAGATTCTGCCTATGCTTTACAATGCCCTAAACTACGACAATGGGTTTATCAGCACCTTAAAGAACGGAAAATTCGGATTGCTCAATCTGACACGTGGAATTGATGTGGCTCCTCAGTATGAACGCCTCATCAAGCCCTATACCGATAATTCACTCTTGTTTGTAACCGCCAAAAGCGGAAAATACGGTTTTGTTACAGCTGACAACGAGCCGGTTTCCGATTTTGTTTTTGACGAAATTCACTACTGGCAATACGGAGTTGCGTTAGTCAAAAAAGACGATACCTGGCATTTGTATCACATTGCAGACAAGAAGTTTACCCTTAAGCCCATAGAAGAATTCAAATACATCCGCAAGGATGACAAAGAGGTGATTATCCGGGTGTATGCCGACAAGCAATACGGCATCATCAGCAACACCCGCGGAGTCATTGCCGACTTTGAGTACGATGATCTGCGCAACGTAGGTACGGCCGAAATTCCGTTTTACCTGGCCGAAAAATACATTTCCAATGCCGACGTGTACCTGATTTTCTACATTGACCGCAATGGTAAAAAAGTGCAAAAGCAGATTTTTGATGAAAAACGCTACGAACGCATTGTGTGCGAGTAAGTATGGATGCTGCATTGAAAAGCCTGTTTTGTCATCCGCGAAACAGGCTTTTCGTTTTTAGAACCTGTTAGCATTTATTGCAAATAGTATCTTCTGAAAACACAAAACCCTCTTCTCTGATAAAACCCAGCCGGATTGTGTTGTGCAACCAGAAGCCACAATCTGTGAAACTATGAATCGTAGTTCTGCCTTGTATTTTGTAACTTTCAGCCAGGTTGTTGCGTGATTGCAGCCTCTTTTCTATTCGTTTTTATGGCATCTCAATTTACTTTGCAAAACCCCATGCCGCCGCTGTGGCTGCGTTTCCCTGAAATTTCTCCTTACAGCATAGGCTGGCGCATGGGCTATGGCGAAAGTTACAAATGGGAACTGGGCGAATGGCTAGGCACATTAAGTGAAGCAGAATGCCGTCATTACCAGCAATTGTTTCCCAATCCGGTATTTTGGAGGGAATATTACAACGAAGACTATGAGTTTGAAGACATAGCGGACTACGAATGCGAAACGGTAGGGTTCTGGCAAAAAAACGGTGAAATGAAATATACCCGTGAGCAGATTACCGCTAGTTACAATGCGGGTGAAGACCTGCGTTTTGTGTGTTTCTGGAAACCTGATGCGGCATCGGTAACAAGCGCTTGTCTGAGCCAATGGCAACCCTCTGTGTTTGAAGTTGATATAGAAACTTACCAGTGTGCAGAGCAATACATGATGGCAGAGAAGGCGCGTCTGTTTGAAGATACGGCCACCGAAGCGTTAGTGATGGAATCTACAGACCCGGGCCAAATGCAACGGTTAGGCAAGCAAGTCAGGCCATTTGAACAATCGCTTTGGGACAAAGTCAAATACTCCATTGTGCTACAGGGCAACTATTACAAGTTCAGTCAAAACGAGCAACTGCGCAACTTTCTGCTCTCGACTGGCAATGCCATTTTGGTGGAAGCCAGTCCGCTGGATGCCATTTGGGGAATTGGCCTGGCCGCAGACCAGCCAGCGGCGCACAACCCGAATCTGTGGCGGGGAAGCAATTTGCTGGGGTTTGCACTGATGGAAGTTCGCGATGAAATCCGCAAGGTGTATGCGCACTATGGAACCATAAACTGGAACCTGTTTTCCTAACCAGGTCGGGGTTTTTCGATTTCAAAAGATACTATCTTCTCAAGTAGGAGAAACAGTTGCAGCCATCTCGCCGCATTTTTGAGGCTAGCAAAATCCAGTTTTGGTGTATCCGTATGTAAGGCGACCTGAGATTTTGAAAAATAGTACCTCATGAAAAGCCAAAACCCATAGCGATATATTTTTTTCCTGGGAAAATTTTTTGCGAGCCATTGCGTCTTCTCCAATAGAGTTTGTTCCAATGTTAGTTTTCACGTTCAGATGGCCGTAGCTTACACTTCCAATCCCGATTTATCTACCATTCTTCCTCCTGATCAGTGGAAAGGCACTCCGCTGGATAAGAACGGGTTGTTTGTCAATGAAGAATATCCCTTCTGGCCCTATCTGAAAGACGTGATCAAATGGCAAACGGAGCCCAATCCGTACAAAACGCAAAAGAAAAAAGACCGGTGGCAAATGCCCGTTGTCCGTGACGAGACGTTTTTGAGCACCCGCGACGATGTGATTGTATGGATAGGCCATGCCACTTTTTTTATTCGTCTCAATGGCGTAAGTCTGCTGATTGACCCGGTTTTGGGAAATGCAGGGCCGGTCAAACGGCGTTCTTCTTTGCCGATTTCAACGGAGAAATTGCAAAACCTGGATTATGTTTTGATTTCGCACAATCACCGCGACCATTGCGATGCGAAGAGTTTGCAATTAGTATCTTCTCAAAACCCAAAAGCCACCTATCTGACAGGCCTGAAAATGACGCCTTTGCTGCAAAAGATGACACGTAGTACACAAATTCAGGAAGCAGGCTGGTATCAGCAGTATCATACAGACTCAAATTTGCTAAAGGTATTTTACCTGCCTTCGCGCCATTGGACACGTCGAGGCCTCACCGATACCAATGCGCAGCTTTGGGGAGCCTATGTGATCCAGGCAGGCAACAAAACCATTTATTTCAGTGGCGACACCGGGTATGGCGGACACCTGCAACGGGCCGGCGAATTATTTCCGCAGATAGACTATTGCCTCATTGGGGTAGGGGCCTTTGCTCCACGCTGGTTTATGGGAGCCAATCACATTGCTCCCGAAGATGCCGTTAAAGGGTTTCGGGAGATGCATGCCCGCACCATGATTCCCATGCACTACGGAACCTTTGATTTGTCAGACGAACCGCTCGGCGAGCCCCGACGTATATTAGTGGAAATGGAAAAGGAAAATGCCATTGAAGGGATGCTGAAAATACTGGACGTGGGAGAAGCGCTAGCCATTTGATGCGATCACCAGGGTAAATGCATGCTATTTGCAAAATAGTATATTTTATGGAAACAAAACCCTGGGTGTTTAACGTTAAAAACACACAGAAGGCTCATGAAAGAACAGAAAAGAATTAAGATAGTTATTATATGAAGCGTTGGATTATTCGATTGAGTATTACGTTTATTTGTTTACTGGGAATCACACTTTTACTGGATAAGCTGGTTCAGTTTCGGGAAACTTCCGAAGACATTTACGCTTACTTCAAAGCCAAACGTCTGACCCCGCTGATTTCGCACTTCAAAGCCGAAGGACGCAACATTCGCTACATTTCCATTGGCAAAGATACTTCCGCGACGTTGTTGTTTATCCATGGGGCGCCCAGCTCGCTGAGCTATTACAAGGATTATCTGTCTGACAGTCTTCTGCTGAGCCGGGCACACATGTTTGCCGTCGACCGGCCTGGTTACGGGTATTCGGGTTTCGGGCAGCCGCTGACTTCCATTCAGAAACAGGCCAAGATCATTGCCACTTTGCTCGATAGCATGCATGTGAATAACCACCCGGTGGTGGTGGTGGGTACTTCGTATGGAACTTCGGTTGCCAGCCGCCTGGTCATGGATTATCCGCATCTGGTAGACGGCCTGGTGCTGGTGGGGCCTTCACTGGCTCCCGGCGAAGAGAAAATTTACGACATTTCCTATCCAATGGAAGTGCCGCCGCTCAAGTGGATGGTCCCCCGTACGTTGGTTTCGGCCAACGCTGAAAAGCTGTCGCATTACAAGGAACTCAAGCAGATGCTGCCTTTCTGGAACCGGATTAAGATTCCGGTGACTTACATTCAAGGCGCCGAAGACGACTTGATTTATCCGAGTAATGCACAGTTTGCCCGCAAAAAACTCGTCAACGCACCTTCACTGGACATCACGTTGATTCCCAACCGGGGGCACCTGATTACCTTTACCGAGAAAGAATTCATTGAAAAATCAATTCTGCAAATGCTAGATAAAGTTCAACGCAGGCAATTGAATCTGACGGCAAGCAATTAAGATTGCTGTAAAATAGTATCTTTTTCAAAGCCAAAACCCAGCCTGTTCAAAATCAGCCAATCCGTATCTTGGCTTTTTCAATGATCTTCCAGAAGTTGCCGTTACGCTGTAAAACACCTGCCTGTAAGGTTGTGATCTTTTGAGTCTGCACCGGTTCTACTTCGGCCAGTACACACGCCGGATGCAGGTAAAATCGTTTGTTTTGCAAAGCGGTATCCTGAGCCGCCTGATTATTGGCAATCACAAACCGGGCATTGCTGGCATCGGAAAGCTGGATCTCAAACAACGAATCAGCCTGTATGCTTGTGGTCAGCTTATCTACTTCAAACGCCTCAAACAAGCCTACTGCCCGGGCATAGTAGGTCCACTGCGTAGGGATGTCTTCTTCTGGTTGGGAAATAACGGGCAGAATCGATTCTGGCTCTGGCAAACTGACCGGTTGCTCTGCTGGCCGAGACGTCTTCTTAATCGCTGTATATACCGGAAAGGTTCCGGTTGTTTTGATGGAAAAACGTTGAGAAACGGGAATATTGGAAGACTGCAGAATCCGATCCACGGTTTCTTCAGAGATATACACCAGCGAAGCCTGCACCTGTAAGCTCCGTTTTTTGAAGGCCGTCAGTTCGCCACTGGCTTTGATTTCCTGGTAAAGGTCAACAAAATCGCTTAGTTCGGGTTCTAATTGCTGAAAGTTAATGCCGGCAGTCTCGGCCTGTTTCTGCAACAGTTTCAGCGTCATTTTGGACAAAGGCTCTGGCGACGAAACGGCTTCTACGGCCCATTCGTTGATGAAGGCTTTAAAGTCTTCCAGCGAATGGTTGGGCGTAACCGTTGCGGCGTTGGGCACCGTGGCTTCTTTGCGCGTGGTGAACCCGGAATCTGCGCCCTTTTTGCTGAGTGCCTCAATCATTTCCTGCACCGACGCATAGCGGTCTGCTGGGTTGGTCTGTGTGCTTTTGGCAATCAGGGTTGCATACAGAGGATCCGTTATTTTAGGCGTATCCATCGTTTGGGGATGCTCCCGGGTGAGCATATTGTAAAGCACACAGCCCATTGCATAGATATCGGCTTTAAAAGTTACATCTTTCTGGTCGCCGTGCTGCTCGGGAGCCATGTAACCGGCGGTTCCCATGTCAAACACATCGATGTCGGGATAAGAAGGATGCTTGGCAAAACCAAAGTCGATGATTTTGGGCGTCCACATCTGGGTATCTACCAGTATGTTCATCGGTTTCAGATCGCGGTGCACCATCCAGTGGGCGTGTATGTGGCGCAACCCTTCCAGTATCCCCAGGTAAATATCACGTAGTCTGTCGGCAGGAAGCTGCTGATTGTCAATCAGATGCTGCAACGAATGGCCATTAATGCGTTCCATGACATAATACGGCCCGTTCTCGTTTTCATCCGAATACAGAATGGTGATGATGTTTTTATGATAAGGGAGCACCGTGCCCAGGTTGATCTCACGCATGAAATACTCGCGGGTTTTGGCGTCGTTGCGACGTTCAGGTTTCAGGCGTTTGATTACGACCTCGCGGCCACTGATGGCCTGCGTCGCAAAAAACAATTCGCCCATAGCCCCTTGCTGAGGCACAGGACGCATTTTTACAAATTTGTCAAAGCCTCGGCCATACGATTGAGTGTTATGTGCTTGTTCGGTAGTCAGGTGGTCGGTTGGAGTAAAGGCAGGCTGTAGAGGCGGAAACTCTGGAGAACCCACCGTTTCCTGCGTGGTAAAGGACGAGCCGCTGCTGCTAAAGGGGGCCGCGCCATCGGAAATAGTATCTTTTGAAACTTCAAAACCGGACTGATTGTCTGTGGGTTGAGTGGTAAAGCCGGAAGCATCGTTTGGGGTAGCAGGCATTGTGGAAAAAGCAGAACCTACCGCAGTGCTAGCCGGTATGCTCTGATCCGGCGCGGCAACCATGGATAGCCACTCCGCAATGTTTTCGTCTTTTTCGCCGATCAGGGCAAGCGGTGCATCGGGCATTACTTCGGTGCCGGCTTTGGCAAAAATATGCAGTAAAGTCCCTGGTAAATAGGCTTTTATCGGATGGTCATCGCTTCCCGAGCGAATCTCAACCAGGGTATCTCCAAACTGTACTTCTTGTCCGGGTTCCTTCTCCCACCAGGTCACAATGCCTCCCAAAAAGGGTAATTCCGGAGCTTTTACTAAAATGGCCATGCTGTAGTTTATCTCTTTCCTACAAAATAAAAAAATGTATCGGAAAATAAAGTTCTCAATTCGTTAAAATAAACGGTGAAGTTGGAAAAATATTGATTTAGTTACTACCCGCGGTCTCAGATTCGCCCCGGGGATTTTGAAAGAAAATGCCGTTGGTAGTCTGGCTGAAACCTGCTTATACAGAAAAGAGTATCTTTTAAAATACAAAAACCGACCACTCTGATTGTGGGAAAAGTGAAATGGTGTTCGACCATAACTTCCCGTTTGCCGGTGGTTTGGCTATGCAAAAGCCTATTTGCGACGCAAGGCAATGATATGCCGGCAGGCGTAAATTCTCGTGTTAGCTGAAAAAGCGAAGCTTTGACGGGAATATCCACACTTCCTTCATCAGCAAGCCGTTCGCCGTATTGCTCCCAGCCGCCATAGTTGGCATAAGAATCACAAATGATAAAAAACAGGCCATTTTGTTACCGGTTACTGATTTTTTTTCAGCGATTTCATGGGTTTCGTAAGTTCATAAGACCGCCCATTATAACGGTTTTAGTTCAAAAAATCAGATAACTCATCTTACAAAGTCATAAAAGATGAAATGATCAGTTGCTTTGTTTTTATTCTATAGATGCCAAACAATTGTGGAAAAAGTGGTATGTTTGGTCTGAAAAAACACTATTTATTCTATGAAAAAACATATACACATGTTTGTCTGTCTTATGGTTGCCTCATTGCTGTCGTTAGGGTGCAAAGGGTCAGGCAAAGAAGAAAAGGTCCCACCCAGTAATCTGGCCGTTCAAACAACCATTAGCACCGATGGCAGCGGCGAAGTCACGTTTACGGCCACCGCAACCAATGCGGCTTATTATGACTTTGAGCTGGGAAATGGAATTACCAGACGTGTTTCGGCGGGAGTGTTAACGTATAAATACACAACCGTTGGCAGTCATACGTACAAAGCAAAAATTACCGCAACCAGTTCGGCAAATTTGTCAGTTTCCCAAAATGTGGACATAATCATTACCGTTGATCCACCCAAATTGTTCTGGGCCGAAGAGTTTAATGTAGACGGAGCACCCGACTCCAAAGTGTGGGGCTACGACCTGGGGGATGGCTGCCCCAATGTGTGCGGCTGGGGCAACAACGAACTGGAGTACTACACCGACCGGCCGGAAAATGTAATTGTGCAGGGCGGCGTGCTCAAAATCAAGGCGATACGAGAAAACTACCAGGGGAAGTCCTTTACTTCGGCACGGATCAAGTCGCAAGGAAAGTTCAATTTTACTTATGGGAAAGTGGAGGTAAAAGCCAAAATTCCGACCGGAGTCGGCACCTGGCCGGCCATCTGGATGCTGGGTAGCGACATTGGCACGGTGGGCTGGCCTGCCTGCGGCGAAATTGACATCATGGAGCACGTAGGCAAAGAGTTGAACAAGGTGTATGGGACGCTGCACTATCCAGGTCGTTCGGGTGGCAATGCGGATGGAGGCACCAAAGTGATGAACAACATTACAACAGGCTTTCACATTTTCACATTGGAGTGGTCAGAAGAGTTTATCAAAATATATGCGGATAATACGCTGATTCATAGTGTGGTCAATTCCAGCAAGATTCCCTTTAACCACGACTTTTTCTTCATTCTCAATGTGGCCATGGGAGGCAATTTCGGTGGTCCGGTAGATGATTCGGTGAAAGAAGCTCAGATGGAAGTGGATTACATTCGGGTGTATAAATAACCGGCTGTTTTACTCCAAAACAACAAAGCCCCTCACAATCAGAGTGAAGGGGCTTTGTCTTTTCGACCAAAAAAGCAATAATCTAGACTCCATTTCCCCGCTCCTGTAAAGAAGGTTACCAAAAACAAGAGCACAAAGAGAAACGGATGCTGGTCATCCATCCAGATTTTCCCATGCCCCATCCCAAAAGCGATTACCAGCATCGTGATTGCAACGAGAATACTGGCTAGCCGGGTAAACAAACCGATGGAAAATAAAATGCCGCCTATCCACTCACTGCCTTTGCCCAGATAGGCGAGCAGTTCCGGCATAGGAAACTTCATGTCAGTAAGCCATTTGGCATTCTCAGCCATGATCTGCTTGTCAAAAACATCAAAACCGTGATAAATCATAAAACAGCCCGTAAGTATCCGGATGCATGCAAGTCCAGTTTCCGGCCAGAGTGGTTCATACGATAGGAAGCGTTTGAGCATAGTCGAAAAAATATGTGAGAATTTATAAATCGGGTTTATGGAATTTGGCATCTAACTGACTCAACAAGGTAGAAATAATATACACACTATGAGTTTGGATAAGAAAATAATTTTGTTAGCTATCTACTGGCTTTCTTTCTTTGATGTACATGCACAAATAAAGCTTTTGGGAGTGGTAACGGATGCGAAAACCAACAAAGTTTTATCGGGTACTTCTGTTGGAGAGAAAGGCACAGCCAATTATACTACAACGGATACAAGCGGCTATTTCTTTTTAACTACTCAGAAAATTCCTGCCACAATTGTTGTCAGTTACGTTGGTTATTATTCCAAAGAAATAGTTGTTCATGAAGCCATTGATTCTGTCTTTATTCAGTTGGATGCAGATACGACAATTCTTGCCGATTTTAAAGATCATTACTACAAGTCGGAAGTAGATATTGGGTATTTCGGACTAGCTGATTATGCACCTATCGGTTTTATTGTCAATAAATCGGTACAATCAATCGGAAAAACAAATGTAGATGCCAACATTAATTTTCGCTATTTTAAGAACAGCCAATCCAACTCAGGTTACCAGATTGCTTTTCATAAGCAGTTGACCCATAAGTACAGTTGGAAACCAGATAATCTTCAGTTGGCCTATACCGTCTATGATTTACCCGACAATGACTTTTACATTCATCAAGGGCGAATACTAATCACAAACGAGTTGCCACGAAATTTTGCCGTAGATGTAGGAGCAAGTTATCAACGTACCCAGATTGAAAATGTAACTACAAAGAGTTACTCAGCCATTGTGGGATTTTCCAAGCTATTCATCAATCTGTTGGGAAATACCGGAATTGTAGGCAGAGCAACCGTTAATGATAAATATGCTTTCTTGGATATAGGAGCCTACAAAGGCATTAGCATTGGAAAGAAGATACATACTATACTTGCTGCGAATTATTTTAATTATTCACATCTTTCTGGATTCCAGCTTTCGCTACAACTGAGTATAGTAAACACCCGATATTATTGTTGTTCGTCTCCCGGTCCATTCTATCATTACCTCAACATCTGGCGATAAAGGCGGGGGTTTTGTGTTTTTCAACCATACTATTTTTCTTAGCGGCTCGCGACGTTGCCTGTGGGAGGAACGGCCTTTTTGAGTTGTTCTTCCAGTACTTCCAGCACGAAACGCTGGCCCTGGGCACTCAAATGTCCATGATCGATGAAGGTTTTGTAATCATTGGTTACAGAGCGGTATTTTTCTTCGTTCAGGCTGACAACGACATCAGTGGAAGTGAACAAAGCCCGGATTTCGCTTTCAAATTTCTGATAATCGCCCTTTCCCAACTGGTAGAGTTTGTACGGTACCGGACTGAAATAGCCGATGATTTTAATGTTGTTTTTCCGAAGTTTAATCAGCGTCTGATTCAGTTCTTTGTAGGCTATCGGGTCTATTTCCGTACGTTCGTGTTGGTGTTTTACCAGCTTTTCCTCAATGGCCCGCTGCGAATTGATGTTGTGTGTTTCACGTTCAAAGTTATTCCAGCCCACCGTATTGTAGATATCCGGCGCGTAGCGGTGAGGCGCAATGTTATACTGCCGAACAAAGTACAGCAAATAGGTTTTTACCAAATTGGTGGAACCCAAAGCTCCGAAATACTCTTCGGTCGTGATGTTTGCGCTTTTCTTGCCGTGGTCTTTGGTCAGGTACGGATCCAGGCACACGATGGCGAATTTCATGTTTCCTTTGGTGACAATGTTGTCCACCAGATAACTGAGTTCCGAAATGTTGGCTCCCATGATGCTGGCATTGTAAATCTTGTATCCTTTGATTTCGGCCGGATTCAAGTTGGCTGACAACGAAGGACCGATGATAAACCCTTCAAAGTTTTCGGGAATGTACCGGTACGACATCAGGTACTTCGAGGTTCGTTCGTTGATGTATACCTTGCGTTCTTTCTTGCCTTTAAACAATCCGTAAATGTCAATCTGGTAGTTAATACCTGCAATCAGAAACACCAGTGCCAGAGTAATAGCGGCATAGAGTGAAAGAAATCGTTTACTGTTCATATACGTAGAGTCTGGAAATTAGAAGTCGAAATACAGGAAGTCGTTTGATGTGATCGAGTTCAGGTAAACCAACCCGATGAGGGTAAGAACCACCATGTATGCCAGATGCTGTCGGTTAAATTGAAAATCTTTAGCCAGTTGAGGCGGGTTTTTCAAAAACAACAGAATGACACCCGCCATTAATGTCGGGAATAAGTAAATGTCGGTGAGTACTTTGGAACCGGCATAGACCTGACTGCCCATACCCAACATGCTTTTCAGCACGGCCAGCGCATCGGCCACGGAAGTAGCCCGGAAGAACACCCACGCAAAGTTGACGTAGAGCAGTGTAATGAGCAGCCCCAGTGCATCGGGCATCTTGATCTTGGTTTTTTGCCAGAGCCGATGTATGACTAACCCAAACCCATGCATAAATCCCCAGATCAGAAACGTCCAGTTGGCTCCGTGCCAGATGCCGCCCACAATAAACGTGACCATCAGGTTGTTCAATGTCAATAGTTCCCCTTTGCGGTTGCCACCCAGCGGAATGTAAATGTATTCACGCAGAAAATTGCCCAGCGTGATATGCCAGCGCCGCCAGAAATCCTGTAGGTTGGTTGACTTGTAAGGTGAGTTGAAGTTGATGGGAAGCTGAATGTTGAATAGCAGTCCGGCACCGATGGCCATGTCTGAATAGCCGCTGAAATCAAAATACAACTGGATGGCATAGGCAACCGAGGTGATCCAGCTATCGGCAAACGACAGGTGAGTGGCATCCCCATAACCGGCATTGGCAACCAGGGCAAACGTATCGGCAATAGCGATTTTTTTGATCAGGCCAAGCAAAAAGATGTACAAGCCTTTGGTGAAGTTATCTGTGTTGAATTGTTTTTTGGCTGCGTCCTGAAATTGCGGCATGATGTCTTTGTGATGCACAATGGGACCGGCAATCAGTTGCGGGAAAAACGCGACAAACAAACAGAAATTCAGAAAATCATATCCTTTGGTTTCGCCCCGGTAGCTATCGGTGATGTATGCAAACTTCTGAAAAGTGAAGAAACTAATGGCAAGTGGCAGCGCGATTTTGTCAATGATCAGATCGTGTGAAAGCAGCAGGTTGAGGTTGTCGACCAGAAAATTGGTGTACTTGTAATAAAGCAAGACCGACAGATTGCCCATTAGGCAAGTGATGTAAAAAAGTTTTCGGGTACGCGGATTTTCGATGTAGTTGAGCTTTTGACCGGCAAAGTAGTTGATCACCATCGAGGTGCAAATCAACAGCAGGAAAACGGGTTTCCACCACCCGTAAAAAAAGAGCGAACATACCAACAGCCATACTTTCCCAGGCTTGTCTAGCCCGTAGTGATTCAGAATAAAATAAACACTTAAGGTAATAGGTAGAAAAAAAGCCAGAAACTCAAAGGAGTTGAATAACATAAAGACGCTGAATGAATGGCAGATACGCTGATTGTTGAGATAAATTCAGGTCGTGGTTTACTTGTGCAGGAAGTGGAGTTTACCGCATACAAAAGTAAACAGATTCGCCGTAGAGAGTCTTTTGCTATTGGTAAACAATATTACGTAGTAGTAAAATCACTCAGAAATACGGAAATGAATGGAGCCGCTACCTAACCTGCCTACTAGCCGGTAGTTCATCCGGATAAAAGATTGGCATGACGAAAACGATAAAGAAATAAGTTGTCTGATGGGCCATTAAACCTTTGTGCGATTTGTCCATCTTAGGAAACGGAACAATCTTTTTATCATTAACGACAAACGCGGATGGCATCATTGACGAAACTAGCCAGGAAACCTACATATTATTCGGGAATAATGATTCTGATGGTGGGGTGTTTATTGAGTATACTGGGCTGCAAACGAGACAGTCCCATTGTGGAAACCGACTACCGGTTTAGCGATTCGATCACCGTTGATAATCGCGTGCGAACCTATCTTCTGAACCTGCCGCCTACCTATTACGAATCGTCCGATTTTGCCCTGGTGATTGCCATGCACGGGGGCGGCGGAAGTGCTCAACAGTTTGAGTCGAGTTCGCTGCTGACCACCAAAGCCGATGAAGCCGGTTTTATTGTGGTCTATCCAGAAGGGGTTGTGAGTACCGGTTTGCTCAAAGCCCGCACCTGGAATGCCGGCGGGTGCTGTGCCTTTGCGCAGGAAAATAACATCGACGACGTAAAGTTTATCTCAACCCTGATTGATAAGCTGGTGAGCACCTACAAAATCAATCCCAAAAAAGTATACGCAACGGGCCATTCCAATGGCGGCATGATGTCGTATCGGCTGGCGTGTGAGCTTTCGACTAAAATAGCGGCTATTGCCCCGAACGGAAGCACCATGGTGGTCAAAAATCCCTGCAATCCGTCGCGGCCGGTACCTATTCTGCACATGCATTCAGAAAAAGACACCAACGTTCCTTACCAGGGTGGGTACGGTTCAGGCGTATCCGATGCGTATTTTCCGCCCTTGGATTCGGTTTTTACTGTTTGGTCGGCCATCAATGCCTGCTCCAGTCCCGCAAAGGTGCTCACCGATGACACCAAATACAAACTGACTGAGTGGTCGGGGTGTAGCAACAATGCAAAAATAGATTTTTACCTGACCAAAGACGGCGGCCACGCCTGGCCGGGTGGCTTGAAAGGAAGTGCAGTAGGGGATACGCCCTCAACGGCTATCAATGCCAATGATTTGCTCTGGAATTTTTTTCAACAGTACCAGTTGCCTTAAGCTGAAAAATAGTATGTTTTAGAATGTAAAAACCCTGCCTATTCTCACAGGGTTTTTTGCTTATTTAATTACAGCCCAATCACTATACTACAAGTATACGTGAATGCGTTTTGAAGGCGTACTTACTCGTCTGGTTCTCAAAATGCAAACATCGGCTCTTCCTGGCAATACGGTGGTAAAACCTGGGATAACGTCATTGCTGCTAACCTTCCCAATTCCATCGCTGTAGATTCGAGTGTTTCCTTTACATTGGTGCGAAAAGCAAAGAATTTCGATGATGTTTGCGGTAACGAATTGCGTGCCTGTAATATGAACATAGTTCCGCCTGACAACATTTTTTGTGTAAAGAATGTAAGTGCAGTAAAATGCTCTCCTTCAGATCCGTATTAACAGTAAAAATAGTATATCCAAAAAGAGCAAAACCCCGATTGATTAAATAGAATTGGACAACTTTACTTTATAGCGATAGATGCCGTTGTAAAACTCTTCCATTTTCAGCACCTCAGGTTGTTTTTTCGTAATCCAGAAGATGGCGTAGTTTTTCGCATCGTAATCGATGCGCAGCTTCCAGCAATCGGCTTGGATGCCGCCACTAAGGGTCAGTTTTTCGCTGCCATTTACTTTGTACAGGTAATAGTCGGGACCTTTGGAGCCGCCCGGATGATAAAAGCAGATGGCAAACTGTTTTCCCGCTTGCAAGGGCAGCATTTCAAACGTTTCCAGGTCCAGTTCCCAGTTAAAAGGCAATTGTTTCACCGCCAATCGGAAATCTTTCTTGGTGTTTTGAGCAACGGTATCGGTTCCTGCGATTTTTTCGGGCAAGAACGTAAATGCATCCGTGCCCGTTTTTAGCGTGTGCGCAAAATGATACATGGGCTGAAAATTCTCTTTCTGACAAATGGAATACAGCGTCCGGTTGAAAAGCGTATCCTCGCCATCCCAACGCTGCTGAATGACAACCACTTCCCGGTTGTTGCGCTTTTCAAAACGCACTTCACGCGTCCATTGCGACAGTCGCATGATGCGGTTATTCTTCTGAGGAAGTTTCAGATACACCAGGTACTGGCGTTTGGAAGGCTGTAACTGCTTGATTTGCAACGAATGAGAAGCAATGTTGACGGTATCTACTTGTGCCCAAACGGTTTGCAACAGGAAGCTGAGCAGAAGGCAGAGTAAGGTAGTGCGAATCATAGGTATATAGCTAAATGGAAAAATAAGTGATTCCGAAAATCGCCAGCAGATGGCAGGCCGCCAATAAAATTCAACCAATGGGCAGGAAGACTTAACCGCTGGGGCATTTTGTTCCATAAGGGGCAGTTGTTGTCCCAATGCCTTACTTATTGAGCAAATCGGCCGGAATGTTGAAGTAGGGTGGCAGGTTATGGTAATCTGCGTACTTTTAGGCTTTCCTTTTCAAAATTGCAGAATTCAGAAGCAGGAGGTTTTTGTTTTTCCAGACATACTATTTGTCTGTCAGGTAGTTACTCGCCATGGAGCCAATTCTAAAGAAAATATCCTTACCGTGGATTCAGGTAATCGGGTGGGCACTTTTTTACGGAGTCAGTGTGGTGTATATGCTGCCACAGGACCCGTGGAAAATCGCCATGCTCAACCCCTTCATGGCACTGATGTCTTATTTGCTGATCATTTACGGCAATGCGTTATGGCTCATTCCCCGATGGTACGAAAAGCGAAAATATGTTACGTATGTCGTTGCCTTGCTTGCGTTTTTTGTGGCGGTGGTAGCCTTCCGGATGGTGGTGTACCGGGCCGTTTTTTTCAAAGTCCTGAACGAAAAGTTCTTTGATTATGGCTTTGCCATGGCAGCCTATCTGGGATTTTCCACCTTTCTCATTTTGTGCATCAGTTTTGTGTTTCGGCTGGCACTCAATTACTTCCAGCTTCTCAAAACACAGGAACAACTCAAAGTGCGCCATTATCAAACGGAACTGAATCTTTTGAAATCGCAGATACAACCGCATTTTTTGTTCAATACCCTCAACAATATTTATTACGAAGCTTACAAAGAGTCTCCGGTCACGGCGAGCCTGATCGAAAAACTGTCGCAAGTGATGCGGTACTTTATTGATGTTGCGCCCAACGATGTGGTGCTTCTGGCCAAAGAAATCCAGTTCATTACGCATTACATTGAGCTGGAAAAAATCCGGATGCGGCATCCGTTGCAGGTATCCATGCATATTGATGTGCCAGCAGAGACCTGGGTGCCGCCTATGTTGCTGATGCCTTTGGTGGAGAATGTCTTCAAACATGGCATCGACAAACGCCAAACCCAAAACGAAGTGACTATTTCGCTGGTTCAGCAAAAAGAAAAGTTGAATTTTGCAGTGCAAAATCGCCTGGTTAACCTTCCTGTCCAAGCGTCCAAACCCAGTGGGTTTGGACTGAAAAACCTCAGGGAACGGCTTCGGTTGATTTACGGAGATAATTTTGTACTCACCATCACCACGGATAATGACTTTTTTATAGCCAATTTAAGCATTCCAGTATATGAAAACCACCTGCCTGATCGTGGATGATGAGCCCAACGCGGTCAATCTGCTCAAAGAATACATCGGGCAGATTTCTTTTCTGGAGCTAACGCACGCCTGTTACGATGCGCTGGAAGCCCTGGCCTATCTGCGTACCCATTCGGTTGATCTGTTGTTTCTGGACATCAACATGCCCGGTCTGTCTGGAATGGAACTAACGGCGCTGTTGCCACCACAACAAAAAGTCATATTTACCACTGCGTATGCCGAACATGCGCTGGAAAGCTACGAGAAGAATGCGGTGGATTACCTACTCAAACCCATCCCTTTCCGGCGGTTTTTGCAGGCGGTTTTAAAGCTGCAAGGCCAGGCCGCCGGGCCCGATGTGGCCGAAGAACTAACCACCGTAACCGAAGACTATTTCTTTACCAAATCGGGCAAACAGATTGTACGGGTCGAGTACAAAGACATTCTGTATGTTGAAGCATGGAAAGAGTATGTGCTGTTGTTTACCACTGCTGGCAAACTGATTTTGTACAAACGTATGAAAGAACTGGAAGAAGTATTGCCTGCCGATTTTCAACGCATCCATCATTCGTACATCGTCAATGGAGCCGCTATCGAGAAAATTGAGGACAACCACGTTTGCATTGCCGATGCCCGCCTTCCCATCAGCGATAAATACCGTTCGGCATTCATGCAGTTTATCCAACAGAAATTGATTTAGGCTTACAAATAGTATCTTTCAAAACATGAAAACCCTGCCTTATTTTAACCTTTCTGGAATAACTCAAGTTTCGCGTTATTTAATCTTGTTTCTAATACTTTATCGTTCTTCTTTTTATAACGCGTGTCACTTTTTTGCTTGTCCAAAAAAGTAACCAAAAAAAGACACTTGCGCCAAATCGAAGATTCGACGAAGTCAATGCTTCTGCCCGCATGGCTTAGGCCAACCTCGCTGGCGCAAGAGGCCATCACACCTTCACGAACATTCGCGAGTAAGGTAAAACAGAACTGACTGTTTTGTAATATCCGTTTTCAAGGCGCAGTGCGCAGCACCAGCCGGCGAAAAAAGTGCGTAGGCTTCTTTCTTTGGCGGGGTGCGGGTTGGTTTGAGGGCGGAAGCATTAGGCAAAGTGTCTTTTTCTGTTGTTACAGCCGCACAAGTCTGGCTCAAAACTCTCGTTTTGCCCTCTTTTGGACAAGCAAAAGAAAAGGAAGATCGCTGAGAAGAGCAACCTGTGGACTTAATAAATCCCATTACTCACGTTAAAATACTATCTTTTCAATTAGTAAAACCTGCCTCATTGGAATCCTATGCCAAATGGAAAGAGTTTTTTCGTATTTTGTCCTCCGCCGCTTATCCCAAACTATACAGCCTTATGCATGTTCTCGCTATTGCAAGAAAAACCGGTTCCTGTAGAATCAATTGGTTTCTTGCCCAACTTATTCTGCTGATTAGCATTTCTATTTCTGCCCAACAATCTTATCAGCCACCTTATTTTGAAGATACGGAACGCCTAGCCAAAATCAAGAAAGCCATTCCAGCCTTAGAAAATGTGTATAAGGCGTATGCGGATAAGAATCATTTTCCCGGATTTGTATTCGGATTGGTAGTCGATGGCAATTTGATTTATACTGGAACTACCGGATACACGCAACTGGAAAAGAAGATTCCAGTAACCCCGAAATCGGTTTTTCGGATTGCTTCTATGACCAAAAGCTTTACGGCATTGGCCATTCTCAAACTTCGGGACGAAGGCAAGCTTAGTCTGGACGACCTGGCGGCAAAGTATGTGCCTCAGATGCAAAAACTAACCTATCTCACGCAAGATGCGCCGCCCATCACCGTTCGGCATTTGCTCACCCATTCGGCTGGTTTTCCGGAAGACAATCCCTGGGGCGACCGGCAACTTGCCGATACCGATGCCGAATTGCTCAGATTCATCGAAGACGGTGTTTCGTTTTCCAGCGTGCCCGGACTGACATACGAATACAGCAACATGGGATTTGCCTTGCTGGGAGCCATTATCACCAAAGTATCAGGTAAGCCTTATCAGCAATACATTACCGAAACGATTTTGAAACCTTTGGGAATGCAGAACACCTATTGGGAATACACCCAGGTGCCTGCGCAGCAACTCGCCCTTGGCTATCGGTATCAGGACAATCAGTGGCTGCCCGAAGCCTTGTTGCACGACGGTTCGTATGGGGCCATGGGCGGTATGCTCACCAGCATCGAAGATTTTGGCCGGTACATGGCATTGCATCTGCAAGCCTGGCCACCCCGTGATGGAGCTGATAATCAGATTGTGAAGCGAAGCACTTTGCGTGAAATGCACCAACTGGGACGTATCAACACACTGAGTCCGCAGTATACCTACCCTAGCGGAAGACTATGCCCCATGGTGAGTGGTTACAATTTTGGGTTGCGCTGGAGCAAAGATTGCCAAAACCGGGTGATGATTGGGCACAGCGGTGGTTTGCCTGGCTTTGGCAGCAACTGGACCCTTTTGCCCGAGTACGGAATTGGAGTGGTGTGTTTCAGCAATGTAACCTATGCCCCTACCAGTGTTATTAACACCCAGGTGTTGGATTCGCTGATTACCTTGGCTGAGTTAAAACCGCGAACCTTACCTGTGTCGACCATTTTGGAAAAACGCAAAAGTGAAATTGTAGCTCTACTTCCCGACTGGAAGAAAGCAGCGAATAGCGGTATTTTTGCCGAAAACTTCTTTCCCGATAATCCACTGCCAATGCTTCAAAAGCAAACGGATGCGATTTACGCCAAAGCAGGCAAAATCGTAAAAGTGGGCGCCTTTGTGCCTGAAAATCAGTTGCGAGGTGCATTTGTGATGGAAGGCGAAAAAGCCAACATTCAGATCAGCTTTACCTTAACGCCCGAAAAAAATCCGCTGATTCAGGAGTTCCACATTCGGGAAATGGCAAAGTAGCACTCACCTTAAAAGGCAGGGTTTTGTGTTTTTGGAAGATACTATTCTCCTGATACAGCATTTTGGTCAGTACACAAAAAACTAAATATATGATTCTTGGGGTTTGAATCTGGCAGGGTATTGAATCTGAGGGAGAGCCAAATTATAAACTTCAGTAGAAATAGGTTTTACGACAGGCAATACTGATACTATTGATGATGTTACTAATAAAGAGGACAATCAGAAAAAAATAATGAAAAAGACAAGCTTATTCTTTCTGGTTATTGTTATCTGTATTACTCAGGTTAATGCACAGGATACACTCTGGTATTCTCAAAGAGGTTTAAATCATAATGATCGAATTGGGTTAATTATGATTAATTCAACAGATGGATATTTTAGACTTTCTTTTACTGATTCCTCTATTGCCTTTGGAAGATTGTTTCTAGGCTTGGAACTAAAACTGAATGGAGAGAATCTTCTATATAGAAGTCTGTCAGATAGTTTAAAGACAGAAAGAGTGATGCTAAATCCATTAATAACTCAAGCAAGTCAGGTTCTTTATACTGCTCAAGATACATCTTTGCAAGATGGTCTGTTATTTGTTGATATGCCTGATTCAACTTTCTTGACAAGTCTCACAAAAAGAACCACCGATTATAGAACAAACTTTCAGAGTTGCAATGATAAATTTATACTTTACAATTTTTTCTTTTTTGATTATAATTGGGCTGAAGCAATGCCTTATCTGATAGGATTTACCCCTTTAATAGGGTTCATTTACTTTGGTTTTGATCCTCCTGTCTATAGAGGACCATATACTGGCAAAATCTATTATCTGGAATGTGAAGAAATAGACAAACTTAAGAAAATTTGGTATGGAGGCTAAACAATGTATGCTGTTAAAATGAGCTGACAATAAGTGATACTATTTTGAATTATGCATTTCTATAAATTTCCACTTTGCGCCCATCCGGTTCTTTCACTATCGCCATTTCGCCCCATTCGGTAAATTGAGCAGATGTAAGGATTGAACTGCTGTCAAGACTTTGAAAAAATGCTTCAAAGTGATCAACGGCAAAGCCTAAGCGAGTAGAGGTATCGGGTTCCGTTTGGGATTTGAGCAATGGGTAGATTTCAAAAGTAGCTGATCCCAATTGAGCTGCGTAGTGTAAGGCACCGCCTGGGTGTTGGTGGACTTCGAAAGATAGTCCTAATCGTTCATAAAATGCCTTGACTTCCTCCAATTGCCCCGTTCGGATCACCAACAATCGTAGTTCAGTTGCCATGATAAAATAGTATCTCTTGAAAAGTGAAAACCTCTGCTACTCTCTACAAACTAGGTAAAGAGCAAAGTTGAAAAACATATCTACTTTTTGGTGCAAAATGAATTTCGACGGATTGATTCACTTTGACTTGATGCCATTGTTCTAAACTGATCTCAAATTCATGTCCGAGTAACGTAAGAAAATACTTTTGGTCTGAAGAGTCTTCCCGTTTCGCTTCAATTTTGCCTTGTACTACTAATTTTATTCCTGCCTCCAGGTCTTTCTTAATGGGACTGTTTTCGTAAGAGCTGGGGGTTAGTGCCCAATATGTATATGCCACTACAAAAATCAGTAGCAAAATCTGTGTTAGTGAAAAAGGAGAAGCGTAGAAGACGATACATGTACATAGGCAAATACTGACAAAAATAACTACATATAAAGATGTTTTAAGTTGATTCCTTAACACCTTGACTTCTTCCTCGGTCATTGGTTGCCGGTATTGTTCGGTCACTCTCTGTCCTTCAGAACTTTTCATAATGGGCGCTTTTCCTTTCCTGAAAGATACTATTTTTTGAGGGATTAAGATACAGCAAAGGGGTAGTTCTGAAGATCTTCAGAACTACCCCTTTGCTGTTATTATTCATCAAGAAGATTAACCAATCACCGCTTTGCCTTTTTCAATTACCCGGTCTAGGCCGCTGACGTCAGAGCCGCCGGCAGTCGCGAAGAAAGGCTGACCACCGCCGCCACCTTTGATTTCCTTGGCAAGCTCTTTCACAAGATTGCCAGCATGCAGGCTTTTTGCCTTGGCGATTTCATCCTCAATCATAACCGCAATTTGTGGTTTGCCTTGAATGTCAGCCGCTAATACAATAAACGATTGGCCTATTTTAGCTTTCAGGTCATAAGCCAATTGCCTTAATGCATCGGCAGATGGAACAGAAACTTTCTCGGCCACTACGGTTACACCGTTAATGATTTTCGCCTTCTTCACCAATTCCTCTTTCAATACTTGCAACTGCTGATTTTCAAACACTTCGACCTGCTTAGCCAGTTTGCTTTTTTCTTCCAGCAAATCGGCAATGGCTTTCTTCACATCTTTCGGATTTTTCAGCAATTCCTTGATGTCGCGCAGCAATTGCTCCTGCTCGTCCACATAACTTTCGGCTTCGTCGGCGGTGATGGCTTCAATCCGGCGAACTCCGGCCGCTACGGCACCTTCCGACGTGATTTTTAGCAAACCGATTTTGCCGGTTGCAGATACATGGCAGCCCCCGCACAATTCGCGGCTGTACGACGGGTCGAAGGTAATCATCCGAACCGAATCGCCGTATTTCTCGCCAAACAGCATCATGGCTCCGGCTTTACGCGCTTCTTCAATCGGAATGGAACGGTCTTCCTGCAAGGCAATATTCTCACGAATTTTCTGGTTTACAATATGTTCGATCTCAGCCAATTGCTCATCCGATATTTTCTCGAAGTGCGAAAAGTCGAACCGCAGGTATTTCTCCGTCACCAGTGAGCCTTTCTGAGCTACGTGCGTACCCAATACCTTGCGCAATGCCGCATGCAACAGGTGTGTAGCCGAGTGGTTGTTTTCCGTCAGGTGGCGTTTGGTTTCGTTTACCTGCGCGGTTACTTCCGCCCGGATGTTTTCGGGTAGCTTATCCACCAGATGAATCACCAGGTCATTTTCTTTCTTGGTATCAACTACTTTCACTGTTTCGCCATCAAATGACAACGTTCCCGTATCGCCGATTTGTCCACCACCTTCTGGATAGAACGGCGTGCGACTTAATACAATCTGATACTGTTCGCCCTTTTTGTCTTTGGTGATGCGGTATTTCAGCACTTTCGAACTTGTTACTGCTAAGTCGTCATACCCTACAAAAGTTACTTTGGTTGCATCGTCTAATACCACCCAGTCTCCTACTTGTTTTGCGGCATCGGATTTTCCTCCTATCTTCTGTGCTTGTAAAGCCTTTTCATAACCTTCCTCGTCTATATCTATTCCTTTTTCAGCCATAATAAGACGGGTCAAGTCAATCGGAAACCCATACGTATCGTTTAACATAAATGCAGTTGCACCATCTAAAACGTTATCTTTAACTGCAACTGTATCCAGACGTTTTAGACCATTATCTAAAGTCTTTAGAAATGCCTTTTCTTCTTCAAGAATAAGCTTTCTAACGGATTCTTCTTGAGATTCTAGTTCTGGGAATACATCTGCAAATTGATTCGCCAAGAGAGGAATAAGTCTATGTAAAAATGGCTCTTTAATTTCTAAAAAAGAGTAATAATATCGCACAGCTCGGCGTAAAATGCGACGAATAACGTAACCAGCACCATTATTATCAGGTCTTTGCCCATCAGCTATAGCAAAAGCTACTGCCCGAATGTGATCTGCTACTACCCGAATGGCTACATCTGTCAGATTCTTACGGTCATAGGTACCAGTATATTTTTTGTCTGAATGATCTTCAATGAAGCGAATAAGAGGTGTAAATACATCTGTATCGTAGGTATATTCAACTCCTTGAAGTACCATACATAGCCGCTCAAAACCCATCCCCGTATCAACATGCTTTGATGGCAACTCAATTAATTGAGTTACTTCTGTAAGTTTTTCGCCTCTGTATTTTTTAAATTCAGATGGATCAAGTTTAGTAATGTTTTCTTTTTCCCAATCACTTAACGCTTGTGAGCCGCCTTTGGCACTATTCCATTTGCGTTCAAACTGCATGAATACATTGTTCCAGATCTCCACTACTTTGGGATGGTCTTTGTTTACCAGATTTTCGCCTGGCAGCGCTGCCCGTTCCGCATCCGAACGCAAATCCACGTGGATTTCGCTGCACGGTCCGCAGGGGCCTTGGTCGCCCATTTCCCAGAAGTTGTCTTTCTTGTTGCCGTATAGAATTTGGTTTTCGGGCAAATAGCGTTTCCAGAATTCCTTTGCCTCATCATCCGATGCCAGGTTTTCTTTCTCGTCACCCCCGAAGACGGTCGCATACAGGCGGTCTTTCGGGATTTTGAGCACGTCGGTGAGTAACTCCCACGACCACGCGATGGCGTCTTCCTTAAAGTAATCGCCAAACGACCAGTTGCCCAGCATTTCAAACATGGTGTGGTGCGTGCCGTCAAAACCCACGTCTTCCAGGTCGTTGTGCTTGCCGCTCACCCGCAAGCATTTCTGCGTATCGGCGATTCGTTTGGATGGCGGCACTCCGTTGCCCAGGAAATAATCCTTGAACTGCACCATGCCTGAGTTGGTAAACATCAGGGTAGGGTCATTTTTCAACACCAGCGGAGCCGACGGCACAATGAGGTGACCTTTGGATCGGAAAAAATCTAAGAACTGCTTGCGGATTTCGTGCGAAGTCATAAAATATAATAATCGTTAGTATTCTTTTAACAAAAAACGGTTTCCGGTTGCTTTACAGGCCCGGAAAAACTGCCTGGAGCAATGCGTTTTATCGACAAATTGACTAAAAATAGTACCTTTTAATCAGAACAAAACTGTTTGTATTTTTGCCTCACTGCTTTGCATTTGAGTTTTTGATTAGGTTGTTTTCTGTAGAGGTTTTGCTTTGGATTTTTATACTATTCTGAAAATCAGAGGTTTGTATATGTTCTAAAATGCTCGGATACGCTCCGCCTGCTACGTATGTAAGTTTCGAAAGGATAACGAAGACTTGTAATTTCCAGAAACTTTCTATCTTGCGAAACCTACCATAAAAAAAATCCTATTCCGGATTTGCTGTATTTTTTATTCAAAAAACCGAGAACCAGCTTTTACACCATCAGCCCACAAAATTAGCAGTTAAACCCAATTTTCTGAAAGAATGGCAAGAATTAAGTACTACTACGACACGGAAACGTGTAAATATGAACGTATCAGAATTAGACCCACCGATATAGTCATCAATATTTTAGGATTTGCTTCAGTAGCTTTCCTTTTTTCCCTAGCCCTTGTGCCTTTGTATAACTCTTATTTTCGTTCAGATCGCGAAGAAGCCATGCTTCGCGAAAATCAGGAATTGAAACTGTACTATGAAGTAATGAACAAAGAGTTACAGAAATCGACACACATGCTGGAGGCCCTGCGCGAACGTGACGACAATATCTACCGGGTTATTTTTGAAGCATCTCCCATTCCGGATGCGGTGCGTGAAGCCGGTGTCGGTGGGGCCGACCGTTACAAGGAAATTCTTGAAAAAGGCCTGAAAAACGAAGAATTGATTCTGGATACCCGCCAGAAAATTGACAAGCTGAAAAAGCAAATGTACATCCAGACCAAGTCGTACGACGAAATTGTGACGCTGGTCAACAGCAAAGCCAAGATGCTGGCCTCTCTTCCCGCCATTCAGCCGGTATCCAACAAAGAGTTAAAACGCCTGGCTTCTGGTTTTGGCATGCGTATGCACCCCATCTACAAAGTAATGAAGATGCACACCGGCGTCGATTTCGCCTGCCAGCGGGGCACGCCTATCTATGCTACCGGCGATGGCGTAATCAGTGTGGCTGTGCACAACAGTGGTGGTTACGGCAATGAAGTGCAGGTGAGCCACGGCTATGGATACACCACCTTATACGCGCACATGGAAAAATTCATCGTGAAAGCAGGGCAGCACATTAAGCGGGGGCAATTAATCGGCTATGTGGGCAGCACAGGTACATCGGTATCACCGCATTTGCATTACGAAGTGTTGCACAATGGACAGAAAGTAAACCCGATCCACTTCTTCTACAACGACCTGACACCGGCCGAATACCAGAAACTGCTTGAACTGGCTTCGGTAGAAAACCAGTCGTTGTCATAATTGAATTTTCGTTTATCGTTTTCTGCCAGAAAATAATATCTTTGGAAAACGAAAAACCCCATAGAAACAGGGGCGGCCTTTGGGTCGCCCTTTTTTGTGCCAGAAAATAAACCGACAGGTAAGCCAGACTCGGCAAACGGATACGTTGTATGTCAGACGAAATCAAGAAGATGTATTACACCATCGGCGAAGTGGCTGAGAAATTCAGCATTTCAACTTCCATGCTCCGTTTTTGGGAAAGCGAGTTTCCGATGCTGAAACCCAAGAAGAACAAAAAAGGAGACCGCCGCTACACCGAAAAAGACCTGGAAATCATCCAGACGATTTATCACCTGGTAAAGGAGAAAGGCTATACCTTGCAAGGAGCCAAAGATATGATTCGGGCCAAAAACCATCAGCCGCCCGACAAAGCAACGCTGATTGAATCGCTGGAGAAACTGAAGTCGTTTTTAAAAGAGATCAGCAACCGGATGGATGCCAAACCCAAGGAATAAAAAAAGGCAGGTTTTGCCCTGCCCACAGCTACTATTTTTTATGGAAAACAACGAATATCAATTAGTCTGGATAACCTGACCCGCAGAAAATGAGCTTAATTGTTGCGGTAATTGTAATGACTGGAATATTGTACTTTCAGCGATTCTTTGGCAATGTAATCTTGCAGCAATTCGGAAGCATGGCGGTTGTTAAACATGTACAACATCTCCTGATAGCCTAGTTCGCGACGTACTGATGCCGTATACTTGCGGTCCATTAGGCGGCAGTATTCGAACAGCTCCCCGTTGCGGTCCATCAATTCTTTACGTTCTTTTTCCAGTTGCGCCAGACGGGCTTCCAGTGATGCGAGTTGATCTTCCAGCGATTTGCGTTGTGCTTCCATAGTTTGAGTTTATTTGTAGGTAAGAGAATTGCTTTAGTTTGAGATTATTTTCTCAATTTTGCTTTCGAAAGGTCGTAAATTTTCTGAGGGAATAAATTCAGAAAAGTTACAGAAGCGTACGCACGAAAGGTTTTTTCCGGATTTGCACAGAATCTTTTTTCGGAAAGCATTGTAACGGTTCATTGTCAGAGTATTAATTCTTTTGGCGAGAATAATTGTTTCCGCAACCTGTGTACGGAAAATGGTCATTTTTGCAGGTTTTTGTTATGGAAGAAGAAGTTTTAAATCAGATCGCGCTTAGTCTCACTCCAGGCATCGGAAAGGTATTAGCACGACAGTTAATAAGTTACTGCGGCTCGGCAAAGGAGGTTTTTGCGGCTCCCAAGCGGAAGCTGGTGAAAATTCCCGGAATCGGAGAGAAGATAGCCGAAAGTGTGCTTTCCAAGGCAGGTTTCTCTGTGGCTGATTTTGTGTTGGAGCAGGCTCGCAAGCAGGAAGTCCAGATTTTATTCTTTACTCATCCCGATTTTCCTGCCCGACTCAAAAATCTGCACGACGCCCCGTTGCTTTTGTATTACAAAGGAAATGCAAACCTGAATACGCAAAAAATTATCGCCGTCGTGGGTACGCGCAATGCCACGGCTTATGGCAAAAAAGTGACCGAAGACCTGGTGGCTGAGTTATCGCGGTACCCGGACACACTGGTCGTCAGCGGACTAGCCTATGGAATTGATATTGTAGCGCACAAAGCGGCAGTGCGGCATCTGGTGCCCACGGTAGGCGTGCTGGGGAGTGGCATTGATGTGATCTATCCGGCAGCGCACAAAAATACGGCTGCGCAAATGCTGGAGAATGGTGGCATCCTCACCGAATATCCGTTTGGCGTACAGCCCGATGCACCTCATTTTCCTACCCGCAACCGCATTGTGGCTGGCATGGCCGATCTCACGATTGTAATAGAAGCGGCTGCCAAAGGCGGTGCGCTGATTACCGCTCAGATTGCCAATGACTACAACCGCGATGTCATGGCTGTGCCGGGTAGCCTGGAGCAACCCTATTCGGCAGGTTGCAATCAACTGATCCGCAACCTGCAGGCCAGCATTTATACCGGTTTTGCGGACCTGGAATACCTCATGGGGTGGGGGAATGAAGCCAACGCCAGGAAAGACAAAACAAAAGCGGCTCCTGTGTGGGAAACCAGTACGGAGCTGTCGGAACAGGAAAGGCAGATTCTGCAACTGCTCAAAACAAATGCTGACATGCTGATTGATGACCTGAGCCGGCAGTCGCAAATCCCTGTTAATCAGATTGCATCTGTCTTACTGACATTGGAATTGCAGGGGTTGGTCAAATCCTTGCCCGGGAAGAAGTTTGCTTTGGCAAATTGATGTTGACCTGCCTCGCCATATTCTTAACAAAAGATTCATATCGCGGCATGTGATTTCTCAATAACTTGCCGCATCAAACCTAAAATCGATTATGAAAAAAATTCTGCTATTGTTTTTGCTTACGCTTTCGCTGCAAGCCCAAAATAGTATCCCTAGAAAAGCAAAAACCCCCGTTGCCCCCTCCACGTCTTCCAAACGCCCCAAACTGGTAGTCGGCATTGTGGTAGACCAAATGAGTTACGATTTTCTGATACGTTACCAGAGCAAGTATTCCGACGGTGGGTTTAACCGGTTGGTTCGCGAAGGGTTTAACTGCAAAAACGCGCACTACAATTACGTACCTACTTATACCGCTCCCGGACATACCTGTATTTATACGGGCTCGGTTCCGTCCATTCACGGCATTGCGGGCAATGACTGGTTTGACCAGAAAGCCGGTAAAATCGTGTATTGCACCGAAGACAGCACCGTACACACCGTTGGCAGCGAATCGCAGGCCGGGCTGATGTCGCCGCGTAACTTGCTGGCAACCACCATTACCGACCAGTTGCGGCTGTCGAACAACATGCAGTCTAAAGTTGTCGGAATCGCCTTGAAAGACCGCGGGGCCATTTTGCCGGGTGGGCATCTGGCCAATGGGGCGTATTGGTTCGATTCGTTCAGTGGCAACTGGATCACCAGCGACTATTACATGAAGCAATTGCCCGAGTGGGTCAATCAGTTTAACAATCAGAAACTGGCCACCAAGTATTTGTCGCAAGTATGGACACCGCTGCTCAATGCAGCTCAATACAGCGAAAGCACCACCGATGACGACCAGCCGCACGAAGGCCGGTTCCGCAATGAAACCAGTTCGGCGTTTCCGCACGACTTGCCCAAGCTGAAAACCGCTGATTTCGAGTTGATTCGTTCCACTCCTTTTGGCAACACCCTAACCAAAGATTTTGCCATTGCCGCCCTGAAAGCCGAAAACTTGGGCAAAGGAACTGCCACTGATTTTCTGGCCGTGAGTTTTTCATCTACCGATTATGTAGGGCATCAGTACGGGCCGTATGCCATCGAGACCGAAGACACCTACATCCGCCTGGACCGCGACATTGCCGAATTGCTCACTTTTCTGGATGGATACATTGGCAAGGAAAACGTGCTGGTATTTTTGAGTGCCGACCACGGGGTCGCTCCGGCGGCCGGCCACATGACCAAATTGCACATTCCGAGTGGCGTTTTTGATAGCCGCAAAGTATTGACAGAAGTCAAGAAGCAACTGACAACCCAACTGGGTGAAGGCGAATGGATTCGCAATTACTACAATCAACAGATCTATCTGAATCATACGCTGTTGCAGCAAAAAGGCTTGTCCGTAGAAGATGTTTACAGGAGAATTGTCCCTATGCTGTTACCCACAGTGGGGATCGCCAATGTGATCAACCTGCATCAGATTGGCAATGCCATGCTGCCTGAAAAATACATAACGCTGATTAAAAACGGCATTAACCGCAAGCGTTCCGGCGACATTTACATTGCGCTGGAACCCAACTGGTTCGAAGGCAGGGTGCAGGGCACTACACACGGCACGTTCTATTCCTATGACACTCATGTTCCCATCATCTTCTATGGTGGCTCTGTGAAAGCCGGTTCTATCACCGAGGAAGTGCACGTGACGGATATTGCGCCTACCGTAGCACAACTGCTTCAGATTCTGGAGCCAAGCGGCAGCGTAGGCCATCCGATTCCGGTAGGAAAATAGTATCTTTTGAACTGACAAACCCCCGCTTTGCTGACAAAGCGGGGGCACTTCTATTATGGATCATTCCTTACTGCTTTCGTGCATCAGACGGGACGTTGCGCTTAGCGATGCTGAAGCCGATGCCATCCGGATTCGCTTCAAACCCATGGCGGCAAAAAGAAACACCACGTTGGTGTCTGAAAATGAGGTTGCACAAAAGCTGTATTTCATCGTAGAGGGTTTTGTGCGGGTTTTCCACGTCGAAGATGGCGAAGAAGTGACTACTCAGATTTTGAATGCCGGGAATTTTGTCACCGCTTTTCAAAGCTTTACCCAGGCTACTGTCTCAACCGATGCCGTGAAAAGCATTACCGCCTGCACGCTGTTGCAAATCGAAAAGACTGATTATCAGGCATTATACGATTCTAACACACGCTGGGCCGAGTTTTGCAAGCGGGTTTATGAGAAAGTAATTAGCCAGAGTGTGCAGCGCACCAAAGACATCCTGTCGCTATCGGCCGAAAAACGTTACCGGAAACTGCTGGCCCAACAGCCCGAAATGCTGCAAAGCGTTCCCCTGCACTACATTGCCTCTTACATAGGCATCAAACCCGAATCGCTAAGTCGCATTCGCAAGCAGCGGATTTCCTAACATTTGTCAAGTATTTTTCTCCTCCGATTGATTCACCTTTGCATAGTTTCTATCCAAAAAGATACAAGTATGCAACAGCGAATAATTCCACTTTCTGTTTTTCCGTGGGGAATGATCAATGCCTTTTTGATTCGGGGTTCACACAAACACATTCTGGTCGATACAGGTGTGCCGCACAGCGAAGACCGGTTGTTGAAACAAATCGAAAAAGAAGGCATTTCCCGTCACGACATTGGTTTGATCATTGTGACCCATGGACACTTGGACCATTTTGGCAGTACCGCCGAACTCAAACACATACTCAAGGTTCCCGTTCTGGTGCATGAAAAAGACGCCCGTGCCTTGCGTACCGGCCTGACGCTTGCCGACACGCTAAAGCCCAACCGATTGTATTGGAACATACTCAAACGCAGAATGGTGCGTGCCCGTGCTACTCCCTGTGAGCCGGATATTGTACTCACCGGCTCAAACGACTACGACTTACGCCAGTGGGGCGTTGCGGGAAAGTTGATCCATACGCCCGGCCACACGCCTGGTTCGCTCTCGGTACTCTTGGACGATGGCAATGCTGTTATCATGGATTTGGCTTCGTCGGGTATTTTACTGGGTGGCATTCTGTTTCGTTCCCGCCTGAAACATCCTCCTTTTCACGATGACAAACTACTACTCAAGGCGAGCATCGAAAAAGTGCTTCAGCACAACGGCCACACCTTTTACCTGGGACATGGCGGCCCGATTACCCGGCAAAAACTGACCGATTACAAAAACAAATTTTTGTGAGTAACCTGTTTTTTTATCTTTCGCTTATGGAAATTACAGGCTTGCGGCATCTGAATACAAACCGCAAGCCTGTATGAAGAAACTGTACACCTTACTTTTCCTGGTTATTATGACACTTCCCGCACTTTCGCAGGACTTGGTGCATAGCCGCAAAACCAGCTTTTACACCTACGTTTTTCAGATCACCAACGCCGAGGCTCGTAGCATTTATCGCAAAGATCTTTCGGCGGTGAAGGAAAGCTTTTTTCATACGGTAATTGATTCGTTTGCAACGTCGCAGCCGTATCTGCGGCAGCTTCCGGTGGGGCACTACCTGATGGCCCATGCCGAAGAAGACCAACTGGTGTATCGGTTGCAGTCCGTTAGCAAACTACAAGTGAAGCTATTGAACAACAATCGAGACCTGGTCATTCACCTGCACGATTCGCTGGGCAATGCGGTCTCAGATGCCAAAGTCCGTCTGAAAAAAAATAGTATCCCCTATGATGCCAAAACCCAGGCATATCGCCTCAACAAAACCTATAAACACGGATTGCTGGCCGTCGAGTATCAGGGATTTACATCCTATCATTCGGTGAAGGCGCAGTACAAAGCCAAACGATTTTCCAAAATTGTGCGTCGCGTTTTCTTCGGTATTCCACTGGGATATGTGACCCGTCCGTTTTATCGGATTTATTCCTCCATTCGCTACTGGTCTCCGCAGGGATGGATCTATGATGTGTTGCATCCAGTGCGTTTCTGGGAACAGAAAATAGCCCCAAAGTTTAACAAGCCGAACCAGGGTTTTATTGTATTCAACAAGCCCCGGTACCGGGCTCAGGATACGGTTCGGTTTAAGGCAGTGGTATTGAAAGCAAACGGAAAACCAGTTCGCAAATCATTGAAGGTATATTTACAGAATTACACCACTTTCAGCGGTAAGCCGATCAAACTAACCCGGTTAATACCTTATCAGAAAGGTCTTTATGAGTACTCATTTGTACTGCATGATAGTTTGAAACTAAAACTAGGTTCTCAATACAGTATAGACCTACAGTCGAACTACAACATATTTTTAAGTGAGCGATTCAAATACGAAGATTACGAACTGAAAGCCAACACCTTCGCGCTTCGGCTCACCAAAAAGGAATACACCCAAGGCGAACATGTGACGGCGTTTGTGAAAGGCACCGATGAAAACGACCTGGATGTCATGGATGCCCGCGTGCAGCTCAAATTGTATCCCCAGCAGACCGGTGCGTTTGATACAACGCAGATCATTGTTGCCGATACGCTGTGGCGCTACGAACAAAAAATGGAGGCAACCGGCGAGACCCGCATTGTGGTTCCCGATTCGGTGTTGCACAACGCCAATATGAGTTTTGTACTGGAGGCGGTTTTTTTGAATGCCAACAACGAACGTCACATCAAAACCCAGGGTTTTGAGCGAAAATACGCACCTGCGCAACTGGTGGTGCAGATGGCAAATGATTCGCTAGTGGCCGAGTATCAGGTAGCCGGTCAGTCGCAACCGCATCAGGCCGAGTTGGTTACCAGTGCCTATACCAGTGCCGGTTCGGTTATCGGCAGGCATCGCGTACAATTGCCCTATCGGGAGCCACTCAATCCGTATGTGCAACTCTATGAGCTGAAAAGCGGGAAAGATAGTACCTTTCTGGAAGCCAAAACCCTCTCCTCCAACTTTCAGGTAGCGACCCGACGCACCGCCGATTCGGTGTGGGTGCAAATGACCAATCCGCGAAAATTACCCTTCTGGTACAGCATTTATTACAAAAACACTTTGCTGAAAAAAGGAAGCGGTACCCAAACTCTGGATTTTCGGGAAAAGGCTCATCGTACACACAATTACTCGGTTTCGGTGCAATACATCTGGAACAATGAGGTGCACGAAGAAGAATATTCCATTCCGTTGTATACCAAACAATTAAATATTGAAACCTCGGCGCCGGAAACCGTGTCGCCCGGACAAACCGTTCCCATCCAGATCCACGTGCGGGATTACCAGGGAAAACCTGTTTCGAACGTGGATTTGACGGCCTACGGCGTAACCCGCAAATTTACGGAGTTGCATACGCCCCGCATTCCCGAATTCAGCAAGCGATACGCCAACCGGAAACTGATCAATACCTTTCATTTCGAAAAGCTGTCCCAAACCGAAAACAAGAAAAAGCTGCAATGGCAACGCTGGCACCAGGAAATGGGGCTGGATAGCATCGCTTATTTTCAGTTTCTGTACCCGAAAACAGGCGTGTATACCCACTACCTGCCCATGCCCAACCTGATGACGCAGATTGCCCCGTTTGTGGTGATCAACGGCGTGATTGAGCCCATTTACATGCTATTCATCGACACAGAACCGCGTTACTTTCAGGTGACTGACGTGGGGCAGCGGTACAGTTTTCATGTCGATTCGGGCTACCATTCCGTACAGATTCGTACGCGTACCCTGACAATCAAGCTGGACAGCGTCTATCTGAAACGGCATCAAAAGCTGATTCTCAGCATTGACCCGGCTAGCTTTTATCAAGCTAAGAAAACGCCAGTCATTGCCCGCCCGGCCAGCAAGGAACTTCGCCAACAAACCCGTATCGACACGATAACCAGCCAACTATCGGCCAACGAACTAGCCACACTGAATGCCTACACCATGCCTGTTCGGTGGAATTTTACGCGCAACGACTACATTTATGTACGCCAGAACAAGCAGTTGTTTTTACTCAATGCGCCTGATGTTTCCAGCCAGCCGCGGATTATTGGCCCTGTTAAGCCGCAACCCACGCAGTTTGTCTGGAAAAATTCGTTTTCCACTGATTTCACCTTTGAGTCGGGTTTTGAGTACGATTTCCAGCCCCAATTATTGAAAATGCGCACCTGGAAAGGATACGATAAAATGTCCCTGTATGGCTGGCAGAAAATAGTACCCCGGTTTGAGGAAAAAGCCTGGACGGTTTACGAAATTGATTCGCTGACCAAAGCCCGGCAAAACGTGGTGTATGTGCCAGCAGAGTATTACAATAATCCGCAGGTAACTCATGCTGGCAAAGGAACCTTAGAATTACGCATTGCAAACGATACGGTACGGACTCGTTATTATGCACTGTACCACAACAGCAAAGCGGGTTTTCTTCGCATCACTCCAGCTTACGGACGCACATTTTATGATTTGGAGGCAGGTTCATATTGCCTCGTTGCCCTCATGGCGGATTCCAGTTACCTGACCATTGAGAATATTGTAATTCAAAAGAATGCGACCACTTACCGGCAATTGTTCTGGAATTCGTTGCAGCGAAAAGACGCTTACAGTCGGCAGTTAATGGCCAAGATCAAGGAGTTGCTGAAGGTTTCATCTAATCTTTCAGATACTTCAAAAGTATCATCCAAGCCGCAAAGTTCTGCCCGAGTATTATATCCG
Source organism: uncultured Sphingobacteriales bacterium (assembly GCA_963520985.1). Taxonomy (GTDB): domain Bacteria; phylum Bacteroidota; class Bacteroidia; order Cytophagales; family 172606-1; genus Xanthocytophaga. The sequence continues at coordinate 408,048 of CAUQTA010000002.1, read as the reverse complement.
TCGAGTTCGCCATCGGGGCAGTTCCGTTACCATGTGCAAGGCCGTGTGTTAGATGAAACGGGAGCACCAGTGCCGGGCGTAAGTGTCTCTATCCGAGGGACTACCAGAGGAACAACGACCAACGCGGATGGGTTTTACGAGTTGTATGTAGATGCTTCCAGTGTATTGGATTTTTCGTTTATTGGCTACATAACGGAAGAGATGGCTGTAAACAACCGTTCGGTCATTGATGTGCAACTAACGGCTGATATTCAGGCATTGAGTGAGGTAGTAGTTACCGGTTATGGAGTGCAAAGAATGAGTAGCATAACAGGCTATACGTCAACGGTCTCCACGTCTTTGCAAGGAAAAGCAGCGGGTGTCACTATCACTCAAAATGGTGGCCAGATCCGAATACGTGGTGTGGCAAATGTCTCTGCCAGTCAGCGGCCTTTGATTGTGATTGACGGGGTGCCTTACTTTGATTTGGCCGATGTGGACCCTGCTATCATTGCCTCTGCCGAATTGCTGAAAGACGAAACGGCAGTGGCTTTGTATGGAGCCCGGGCCGCTAACGGTGTGATTCTGATCACCTCCAAACCAAATAGTATCCTGCCTGAACGCAAAACCCCGCCTCCTGCATTGGCACAGGCGGGCAGTTCCATCCGGAGTCGTTTTTCGGACTATGCATTCTGGCAGCCGCGACTGCGCACTGATAAAAACGGACAGGCCACCTTCAATGCCACGTTTCCCGACGACATCACCAACTGGCGAACCTTTGTAATCGGCATCGGTAACCGAAAGCAAACCGGTAGTACGGAAGCATTTATCCGGGCTTACAAGTCGGTGGCGGCTACACTGGCCGTGCCGCGTTTTCTGGTACAGGGTGACAGCACGCAGGTAATTGGCAAAGCATTGAACTACACACCGGATACGCTGGCGATGCAAACGGCGTTTGAAATGGATGGAAAAATAGTATCCCAACGTGAGGCAAAAGTGGTCAACGCGTCCATTGATTCGCTGATGGTAACTGCCCCCACACAAGACTCGCTGAAAATCAAGTATTTCCTGCAGCAGCCCAATGGCTACACCGATGGCGAAGTGCGTGCGATTCCCGTGTTTCCGGTGGGCACCATCGAAACCAAAGGACAGTTCTGGAACCTGGAAAAAGATACCACCGTTCAGCTCCGGTTTGACCCGGCGTTGGGCAAAGCCAAAATTTACGCGCGGGCTCAGGTACTGGATATTTTGCTGGAGGAGATTGAACACGTACATCGGTACGAATATCTGTGCAACGAACAGGCATCCTCGAAAATCAAGCTGTACCTGGCCGACAAACGTATTCGTACGCAACTCGCCAAGCCGTTCACGCACGAGGCCGACATTCGAAAAGCCCTTCGCCGACTCGAAGAAACGCAACAGAAAGAAGGCACCTGGGGTTGGTGGAAGGAAGACCAACCGGTCGTTTGGGTAACCACCCATGTCATCGAAGCCTTGCTTCAGGCGCAGGAAGCCGGTTATGCCGTTACACCCAAAACCGACTTGTTGACTAACTACCTGGTCTACCAATTGGCTTCGCCAAAGACGAGCTTCGACGAACGGGTGCGTATGCTGAAACTGCTCAAAAAACTCAATGCTCCCGTTGATTTTCAGAAACATGTAACCACACTCGATACGTTTTTTGTGCCGAAAAAGCCGGTGATTCTGAAAAACAAGCTGGGCTATACCAAAGTGATTGAACCGGTAAAACCTACGTTGTATCAATACCTGCAACGCATTGAATTGCGCCAAGTGTTGGGTTTTGCCATTTCGACGGATACTATTTTCAAAACCCGCCAGCAAACGATGTTCGGCAGCAGTTACTGGGGGCGCAGTGCGTATCATCCGTATCTGAACGAAGTGCAAACTACACTGCTGGTCTACCGGATTCTGAAAACACAAGGCGGCCACGAAGACGAATTGCGCCGGATTCGGAATTATTTCTTCGAGAAACGCGAAACCGGTTATTGGCGCAATACCTATGAGTCGGCTCAGATTCTGGAAACCATTTTGCCCGATGTGTTGGGAACCGAAACGTCCATCCGCAAATCAGAATTAGTGATTGCCAACGGCGCTGCTACCCAAACCGTCAAAGAGTTTCCTTTTGAAATGGAAGCCGCCGCAACTAGTATCCTGACGGTGAGCAAAACCGGCACGCTGCCTGTGTACATTACGGGCTACCAGCAGTTTCACAACAGCCGTCCAGAGAAAGTAGAGAAGGAATTTGTGGTTAGTACCGTTTTCAAAGGATTCGGGAGTTCGGATCGGTTGCTGAAGAAAGGCGAAAAAGTAACCTTGCAGGCAACTGTAAACGTAACCAAAGACGCCGATTATGTACTGGTCGAAATTCCGATTCCGGCCGGTTGCTCGTATGATGACGAAAAGACGCAAACCTACCGCTGGAACGAAACGCATCGGGAAGCTTTCCGTCATAAAACAACAATCTACTGCACCAAACTCAACAAAGGAACGTATACCTTTACCGTTGACTTGGTGGCCCGATACACAGGTACTTATACCGTCAATCCGGCCCGCGCCGAATTGATGTATTTTTCCACATTCTTTGGCAGAAACGAGGTGAAAAAGGTAGTAGTGAAATAGGTGTGAAAACCTCACCCCCAGCCCCTCTCCTCCAGAGAGGGGAGTGAAAAGAAACCCCCATCCTCAAGCCAACACACGAAGCTGGCCCATCAAACTTTCGTTTGATGTCCTCCCATTAGGGGAAGGGAGTTTGTTTAGCGACTGTAAAAGTCCCTCCCCATTAGGGAGGGATTTAGGGTGGGGTTTTTTGTTTCGAAAAGAAACTATTTCCTAAAACCCAACATCAATCACCAACGGTTGCACTACCCACGCACCCGACTGCGGCAGATAGATGGTACGCACACCCAGTTCTAGTTGAGGCAATAGCCGCATAAAGTTAAAATCAACGGATACATCCAAACCTACTGAAGATAAATATTGGCTTTTGTCACCCGTTGCAATGTAGCCGTAATCCGCAAAAAGATTGCCTTTGAAACGTTGTAAATAAAACCAACGACCAATGGCCAGATCCGGATAGAAAATCGGGAAACGATAATCGGCATGGGCTCCCAGGTAATGAGTCGAAGTGAGGTAGCTTTCACCTCTCACAAACAAAACAGGGGCGGCAAAACGGTAGCTGTTTTTCTGAGCCGAAACGTCTTCGTATTTGTAACTACCCCGAAGCAGCAAGCCGTGATGCTTGGCAAGCCCCGGAAAATACAAACTGGCCTGAGTTGCAAATTGCTGGCCCGAAAAGTCGCTGCCCGGTAAGGTGTGCTGGAATTGCGTGCTGATCTGTTGCCCCCAGCGTGGAAAAACGTCGCGCAGGGATTGTTTGTGCAAGCGGCTGTACAGAGCAGCGTAACGCATCGAATAAAGCGTGCCGTCACTGATTTCGGTGTAATACCGTCCCGGCAAATCGTATCCCGAAACCTGCGTAAGACCGCCATAAGCCGAAAGACTCAGGCTTTCTCTGAAACGGGAATGCGTGAGCACAAACGGCAACCGTACTCCGCCCGAAAGGTTGGTTTCGCGCCAGGTATCCCTTACAGTTGTATCTGTTTTGGGGGCTGGACGGTCAACCTTGATGCTTCCATTGCGGCTGCCACTCGAAAAACTCAGGTCCAGCACCGGATACAATCCCTGGTAACTGATATCGGCAACGTAGCTGGCCGTTTTCTGGTTGGCATCGTAGCCAATTCCTGTTTGAATGGCGGTAGTGCTCAACAAATCCTGCGACGAAATGCCCAGGAAGAAATCGCTGGTGTTGCTGCTCACCACCGGTCCCCAACTATACGGATTGATCAAATGCGTCAGCTTGCGGAATGGCTTTACTGCATACGACTGATTGCCAGTGAGTTTGAGTAAATTTTTCTCGCCTTCCTGCATCTGCAACGGACGGAAATACGAAACCGTACGATTGGGAAGTTCATTCAATGGCTTCCAGGTTGCAGGATCGTTGGGCATGGTGGCAATGCGAAAACCATCCGGCGTGAAATCGTTGAAGGCCAGTTCTTTACCATCCGGCGAGACGGTTGGATTGTATGCCCCGAATTTTCGCGACGTAATCTGGTATCTGATGCCCGTAGACACTTGTAAGGCGTACAGGTTGTCAATTCCGGTAAACGGCGAGTTGTAATAGATGTAATCGCCGTGCATGACCGGGTGCGATACATTTTCGTCGCCAAACCTAAACGACTGGGATGTTTTGGCTTGTAAGTTAAATACGTGGATTTTTTTGCCTTCGCTGTTCAGTCCAACCACGACTACCTTATTTCCGTCGGCTGAAAAACGGGGCATTTGAAATAGTATCTTTTGAGAAGCCAAAACCCCGGTATTTAGCCAGTCCGAATTTTCCGTGGCTCCTGTTTCCGCATTCAGAAATTGCAAACGGCATTCATTGTTTGGCGTAACTTCTACGGTCACAAGGGTTTTTCCGTCGGGTGATAGGGAAGGGGCGAAGAGTTTGCTTTTGTGCGTAATCTTATGAAGTTTCCTGGTAGCAATGTCAAATACCTTTATGATTGCATAGTCGCGTACACTCCAGCGGGGATCGAATTCATGTTCGGTCCAAACGATTTTTCCGGCGGCCACTGACAGCATGCCATTGCTCGGATTGGAAATGTGGCTGTTAAACTCCACAATACCCGGCACGAATAATTTCTCTTCATTGGCATCTGGCGAAGCGCCCGATGGTCGTTGCAACGAGACAAATGTCTCTACGTCAGCCATTCCCGATTTCCGGCAAACAAGGGTATTGTCGTCCAGGTATTGCGGAAATTCGTAATTGGTCATTACTTTATGACGGGCCGCGGGCCAAAGCGTGGCCGGTGTTTCATTGAGCTGGCTCAGTTGGTTGCGCCACAGTCCGGCCAGTTCCCGCATCGATTCGTGGTACATCGTTTCTACTCTGCGTCCGGTTTCCTTGCGAATGGCTCCTGAAAACGAGAAGGGTTCGAATGGAAAGTTGTAGTGCCGCGTCAGGACTTTGCCCCACACATCGCCTTCGTTGTGACGACGCAGGTAGGAAGTCAGAAAATAGCCCAGCACATAATGATTGGGAACATAGTCTTTGTACGAACGGCAATAGGCTTTGGAATACGAAAATTCACCTCCGGTCAGGAGCCGCGTTCTGAATTCAAGGTCAAAACGCGGAATGCGACCTCGTCCACCTGAAGTCAGGGCCGTTTCTGTACCCACCGCATCACCTTCCCAAAACCAGTTGGGTACACTGATGCTGATAAAGCCCAGGGCATTGTTTCCAAACAGCCAGTAAGCCCCTTTGGTCAGTCCGGTGAGCATTTTGTCGTACTGCACCACATGCCGGAATTCATGCACTGAAAGCAAGCCCAGCCAGTTATTGACACCCGTCAGCGTGGCATCTTGTGGTGGCGTGGTAAAAAACTCGGACCGGCGTGGAAACAGGGTCACAAAGCCATTGGAAATCGTGGTTTGGTTTTGCAGAATCACCGAAAGCCGCCGGGGTTGCCGACCCAGCGACCCGGAAACGGGTTCGTAGTTGGTTTGCAATAAATTGGCGGTATAGCGGGCGGTGCTGTCAAACCCCCGCGGATAAATAATCCGGAAATGAGGGGTCTGCAACTGACTCCACCGGATGCTGGACGGATTCTGTTCGAGCAAAGGAAACGTTTGGGCACTGGCTATCAGACCCATACCTATCCATACCAAAAGGGTAACGATTGATTTCATGCCAGAAGTTTACGAAAAAAAATCGCCGTCGCCTACAGGCCAGTTGGCTGAATTGGAAGTTTGTGCGGGTGAAGTGTGATTTTGGTAGAGGAGGGAGGGTTTTTACTTTCGGGAAGATATTATTTTAGACCACAGGTTGAAACAGATTTTAATTGATTAAATAGATTGCCATGCACTTCAGGTTATTAGCTATTCATTAACTCTTGGCTTTTAGGAATAACCATTTAGGATTGTAGGGCGAATTGCAACGCAAGAGCAAATAAAAAATCGGGCTGGCTCCTTTGCTTAGCGAGGGGCGGGCTGGCCATGTGGGCGGAAGCATTAAGCAAAGTGCCCTTTTTTTGGTTACTTTTTTTGGGCAGGCAAAAAAAGTAACGAGTGGTTTGGAAGAGAAATGCAGTGGACTAAAAACCAACCTGGTAATTACAAACTCAATAATCTAGTATAAGTCCTAAATTATTCTAACTCATGATGTAACCAAGTGCCGCTTCTTAAACTGCATCGGATTTTCACCCGCAAACTTCTTAAACGTCTTGTTGAAATACGATAAATTTTCAAAGCCGCTTTCGTAACACGCTTCCGTAACCGTATAATCCTGCAACAACAGATTCTTGGCCTGGTGAATACGGTACTGATTCAGAAATTCAGTGAAAGTGAGGCGGGTCATCTTTTTGAAATACCGACAAAAAGCTGCGTTTGACAGGTTGCATAAATCAACAATCTCCTGCATGTTGATGGTGTGCTGGTAGTGTTCTTCCACGTAATGGTAGATGCGTTTGAGACGCTGTTGCTCTTTCAGGTTGTAATGGCTCTCCACCGACTTGACATTCAGTTGAGTATACTCTGTGCTACACGCCAGTTCCTGAAAAATTTCCAGCAATCCCATCAACTGCTGAAAATGCCGAACGTGTACAAGTTCCTTCATCTTCTGTCCAATGCGTTGTTTGGTGTTGCCATGAAAAGCCAAACCCGTGCGGGCCTTCTCAAAAAGTTGCCGGATGTCAGACAGTTCAGGCGAACTCAGAAACTCCTTGCCCAGAAAATCTTCCTTCATCTGCACCACTACTTTTTCATAATCCGTTTTGACACCGTAATCAAAATTGAGGTGCGGAATGTACGGGCCGATCAGCACCAGGTCACTGCCGATGTAACGCGAAATATGGTCGCCAATATGACGCGTGCCATCCGTGCCTTCAATGTACACAATCTCGTATTCGGGATGGTAATGCCAGTAAAACAAGTCGTGCAGGCGGGGCATAAATACCCGAAACGAACTGTCGCTATCCGGAAATACGGTTTCCAGTACAACTTTCATAAGCGAAGAATTAGTAGGAATGGAAAAGCTAAAACCTGTCTTTTTTGTATGAAATTGTCGTTTTGTTTGAAGCAAGATAGCTAAAAGATCAATAGAGAACAAAAAGTGGCGAGTATAGGAGTGGTTTTTAAGGTAGTAGTACCTGTACCTTTGTAACATCCTGAAGGAGAAGAAAATAGTATCTTTTTAACACCCAAAACCTGTACTATAAATCCCATGACACCTCAAGAAACGATGGTTCCGACCATGACTCCTACCATGGTTCCCAACAACGCCCACACCGACATTCCGGGCAATCCCTCTACGGCCAAAAGCAGCGTTGAAAAACTCAACGACCGTTCCAACGGCAAGCCGCTACGCGTTTTGTCAGAAGAAGACTGGCAGTGCTGGATTAACAACGGCTACGTGGTTGTGAAAAATGCCGTTCCGAAAGAAAATGCCGAACGGTTAGCCAAGCTCATCTGGGAATTTGAAGAAAAAGACCCCAATGACCCCGCAACCTGGTACACGCAACCTCGCGCCGAAATGCGCATGAAAGAACTCATAGGCAGTGGCATGGTGGAACTCTACAATCATCCGTACGAATGGGACAACCGCCAGTATCCGCGCCTTTACGATGCCTTTGTGGATGTGTGGGGCACCGAAAAACTGTGGGTGACCATCGACCGGGCCAATCTGAATTTTCCGGTGCGTCCCGATCAGCCCTTCAAAGGGTTTATCCACTGGGATTACGATCCGGAAACCAAACCGGTGAATGTGCAGGGCGTGCTGGCCCTGGCCGACCAAACCGACGAAAACATGGGTGGCTTTCAGTGTGTGCCCGAACTGTATCGCACCTACGATACCTGGAAACTAACCCAACCCGAAGACAGAAACCACTTCAGGCCTGATGTCACCGGTTTTGACATGACAAAAGTGAAAATGGAAGCGGGTGATTTGTTGATCTTCAACAGTTTGCTGGCTCACGGCATTCGTCCCAACCTGACCAAAGACAAAGTGCGCATTGCCCAATACATTTCCATGATGCCTGCCCAGGAAGAAGACGAGGAACTGCGGCAGTGGCGAATCCGGTCCTGGCGCGACCGGGTGGCTCCGGAAGGCTACGCGTTTCCCGGCGACCCCCGCAAATGGGAACAAACCCGCTACCAAACTGCCGAATTAACGGAATTGGGCAAGAAATTGCTAGGATTGGAAAAGTGGTAAAAAGTTAAGAGTCTGATCTGTACTAACGAGTAACTGCAAGATTTATATTTGCAGTTACTCGTTATCGCGTTTCAGCATAGAGTACGTTATGGGGTTTAATATCTTTGACGATTTCTCTTCCTAATCACCTTTGTCACTTTTTGCTTGCCCAAAAAGGGGCTTAAACGAGAGTTTGAGAGCCAGCCTGTGTGAGAGGAAAAAAGGGCACTTTGCCTAATGCTTCTGCCCGCTATCCAGCCCGCCCCTCACTAGGCAAAGATCCCTACGTACTTCTGGACTGGATAGTGCTTTGCAATTTGCTCAAAATGCTACAAGCCAATAGATATCGGCTAAAACCTGAAAAAATAGTATCTTCCCGAAAGTAAAAACCTGCCATTTCCTATGACGCAAACCGAACCTTTGAAAACAACACTGAACAATGGAATCGAAATGCCCTTGCTGGGCCTGGGAATTTACGATGCCTACGGCAAAGAAGCTGAACAGGCGGTAAGCTGGGCATTGGAAACCGGCTACCGGTTGGTAGATACGGCTTCGATGTACAGAAACGAACGGGAAGTAGGCAATGCCATCCGTCAGAGTGGTCTTGCCAGAAAAGAGGTGTTTGTCACAACCAAAGTGGGCAACTCAGATCAGGCATACGATGCTACGCTACGGGCTTTTGAAGCCAGCGAGAAGCGATTGAATTGTGACTACATTGACTTGTACCTGATTCACTGGCCCGTCAAAGGCAAACGAGAACAAACCTGGAAAGCGCTGGAAACCCTGTACGCCGACAAACGGGTAAGAGCCATTGGTGTTGCCAATTACCTGGAGCCTTTTCTGAAGGAATTGCTTGGGTATGCCGAAGTGGTTCCTGTCGTGAATCAGGTCGAGTTTAGCCCGTATCTGTATCTGGAGAATTTGCTGGAAGAATGTCGCAAGCAAAGCGTTGTGTTGCAGGCGTATTCGCCACTGGTGCGTGGCCAACGCATGACCGACCCGAAGCTGGTAGCCTTGGCGCAAAAATACCACAAAACACCCGCTCAGATTATGCTGCGCTGGATGCTGCAACACGGTGTGTCCACCATTCCCAAATCGTCAAACTTGAAACGCATTCAGGAAAATTTTGATGTGTTCGATTTTCAAATCTCTGCCGAAGACATGGCTCACCTGGATACCTTCAACGAGAACCTGCGCATAGTAGACGACCCGATGCTGCTTTGGTAGGAGGAGACTTTGAGAGGTGAGTATAAAAAGAACTTTTTGGTATTGAATGACAAAGCAACTATGCAAACAAACACAGATAGGTATACAGCAATTGATTTACTTGAAAAAATAATTGAGTTTACAGAGATGACTCCTGATAAAGAGGCATGGAATTACGAAGCATTGCAATCAAATCCTCCACGTTACATTAGGCTACAACAAATTGAAGCCTTGATGAAAGCTTTCTTTGCGGATGATCCCAAAGAGATAACCATCCAATCTTTTTTATCCGGAGAATTCATCAAAGATAGAGATATAGAACAGTATGAAAATACTATAGAATATGTAAAAGAGAGTTTAGAAATATATCAGAGTTCTTTTCCAACAAGAGAAATTCGTTTGCCAGGATTGGCTTTTGTTTTTCACGTATTAGTCGATTACAAAAGGTTAGTACGAAACCTAGTTACTTTTAATTCTCGTTGGTTAGAAGCCAGTATGTCAGTGGCACATTTTTCAATTTATTTAACGGAATCTATTTCGGAAAACTTAAGAGGTAAATACGATGATCTTGATACAACCTTGGAATTATTTATTAATCCAAAGCTGTGTACTTTTACCATTGAAGAGTTGATTGAAAAATATGGTTATCCAAAAGACGATTTGGATAGCATTGATATTGAGTTTGCATAATGCAATGTGAGCTAGCTAACTCTCAATAATCTTCAATCACAATCTTAGTATTGTCACGCAAGTTAGCCAGGCTTCCGGTGCGGGTGGGCAGGCTGCCTTTGATGTCTACCATTTTGCCATTGGCTAGCATCACCGTAATTCCGGTCCTGTTGACATTGTCTTCACTGGTGTAGTCCGAATAGATAGCGTATTTCACATCTTTGTTGGTGAAGGAAAGCGAATTCAAATCCATCCCGGCATTTTGTGGGCCGCCGCCCCGCATGTAAAACTGGTACGTGAATTTTTTCCAGCTGGATTCGTCGAGTTGTTCGGGAAATTGGAGTTCGGTTTTTTCGGGAGTGCCAAAGCGATACACCAGGTATTTTTCGGATTTCTCTTTGCACAGCGAGACGGTTTTCTTGCTGGTTGTCTGAAAAGAATACACATTGGTTTCGTTGGCCGCACAGAGGCAATTGCAGGGTTTTTGAGCAATTGCAGCGAAGGAAATGAATACAAGTAAAAGACTAAAGATTTTCATAGACAAGGTTTTGTAAATTCAAAAGATACTATTTCAAAGGTACTTGACTCGGACAGTTACTACTTTTTGCTGGAGACTAAGTTGGTTTTTAGTCCAAAGCATTTCTCTTCTCATCTGCCTTTTCTTTGCACGCTTCCCCGCTCAAAGCCAGCCCGCCCCTCGCCAAAGAAAGATCCCACCCGCTTTTTTCTGGCTGGTGCTGCGCACTTCGCCTTAGGCATTTATTGTGAGTGAGTTAAGGATTGCTATTTGCATTGTTCCGTTTGTTTAAAGGTCAATACAACGTGTGGCTGAACATCCAGGATAACAATTGAGGCTCCTGAAAGGCATTGATCCAACTGTTGTGATTCACACCGGGGTATTCGGTGTATTTGACATCAAAATTGCGGCTACGCAGCGCCTGATAGAAGTTACGCGAAAATTTGGGGTCTACTGTTGTATCATTGGCACCGTGAAACAGCCACCAACTGGCGTGCGAATTGTACCGTTCGGCAAGCTTGGTTTCGCCACCTCCGCAGATCGGGAAGATGGCCGCAAACAGATCGGGCCGTTCGGCGGCCAGCACATACGTTCCAAAGCCTCCCATCGAAATGCCGCCCAGGTAAATCTGTTTTGCATTTACTTTCTTCCGCTTGACCAGTTGGTCGATCATGGCAATGACCAGTTGCGCGGGTTTGTTGCTCACGCCGCTCATGTAGGTGTGTACTTTGCGACCGGCCGTGCTGTCGTAGCGGCCTTCGGTAGTGGTCCATTGCTTGCCTGCCGGGCATTGCGGAAAAATGACAATGGCCGGATAGTTGCGGCGTATGCTGTCTTGCATAAACAACGAACCGCCCCAGATCAGTTGGGTTTCGTTGTCATTGCCCCGTTCGCCGGAGCCATGCAGCACCACAATGAGCGGGTATTTTTGAGTGGGTTTGTAGTTGTCGGGCCATAGAATGCGATAACGCATGGTGTCTTTGCCTTGAATGAACAATTCCTTTCGGTAAAGTGAAAAATCCTGCGACCAGCCATTTGTTAGAATAGCCGCAAAAAAGAGAGTAAGCAGAAAAAGCCGCATAAGCCTGACAAGTTGAGAACAGGCAAAGCTAGGGCTTTTTCCAAAAACACAAAACCCCGTTTTGCAGAACGGGGTTTTGTGTTTTTGGAAGATACTATTTTGCTGCAACCTAATCCGCTCCTGTGGTTTTGCGACTGTATATACTGGTGAAGCAGTCATAGCATTCGTCAAACAGAATCAGATCTCCTTTGTCAAAACGATACGTACTGCGCGGAGAACTGCTGTCGTATTCAATCATATCGGTGGGCTGGCCGGTGGAGATGCTCGTATCCCGAATGATGTGATACGTCATATCAGAGGACAGCTGGCCATCAATGTACACCCGCTGGTGCTGGTCAGTAGTGAACTCCAACTCAATGGTTTGGTGGGTGGACGCAGGCGTGTTGGTGGTGCCCGCAAATCCTCCGGTCGACTGTATCCAAACCCAGCGTCCTTCCAGCGTGTCGCTGGGAGCAACACCAGAATTACTCTGGCACTGAACAAAGCCCAATACAAGGCCAATTAACAGAAGTTTTCGCATATGTGTCAGGTGTTTTGCTCATAGGACACTCAAAGCCGAGACAAGGTTGCATCCAATCTTAAAAAAATCAATAATAAGTGATTGTGTAAGAGACGGTTTGTTTGTCTCCGGAAAGCAACCTGACATCATAGCTCATTTTTACGGGCAAGCCCTGTCCGTTGTATTCGTAACGGATCGTTTTCTGGTCCGACAGGGGGATAGAGCCTAAGGTAGTGAAGCTGGTCTTTACAGGGTTATTTTTGGAAATACACTGATTGATGCCCCGCCATGGAAACCCGATTTGTTTGTATAAAATGTAAAACGGATTGGGATGATTGTCGTACTCATACGTGGTGCTGACTTTAAGCTGGGTAGGAGTGCCCGGATAAGGAATACCACTGGTAAAGGACGCCAGCCCCGTTTCCTGTGCGATGTTTCCCTGATTATCATACTCAAATGCGCCTCTGATAAGCGAATAATCCGCCGGGTTTGCAGCAGAAAAACTAGCCATCGAGTCGAGGCGTTGCTGATTGTAGAAAAAAGAAGCCTGATGAATGTTCAGGTTTAGTGATTCGTTGGTCAGCTTTCCATTGGTGTATTGTTGGGTGAGCAGCGTATCGGCCATTACTTTTAACAACTGGTTGGTTTCCCACACATACGAGTAACTTGCTTTTTTGATATAAACCTGTTGGGTCGAGTCTTTTGGCGGACCATTAAAAACAATATACGTGGTATCGGCAGTCACCCGTACGGATGAGTGAAGTTTTCCATTTTTGTAAATCAGCTTTTCGCCGTTGATGGTTGCCAGCAGATTGTTGGTGTACGTAAATTGCCAGGATTGCCCGTTTCCAACAATAGACTTGATCTTGATTGTCGAATAATCCGGATACACCGGCGAATCCGCGTTTTTCCGACAACTTGCGAACAAGAGTAAAATCATAAGGGTACAGAAGTATTTCATAGATGTAGTTTATGGGATGTTTTCGATAATAAATATAATTCTTTTTTGTTTTGCATGTTCATCTTTAATTCTTTCTACAGAAAAAAGAAACCCCACGGGTTGTTTTACCAACAGTGGGGTTTTGGCTTTTCAAAAGATACTATTTGGTTTTGGGTCAATCCAGAAAGACCGTGTCTTGTTCGTTTTTTTCAATGGTCAGATTCACGGTTCTTACGGTAGTGCTGGTTTTGTGAATCGTGCCAGCCGGAATCTTTAGGAAATCGCCCGGTTGCAGAATTACGGTATCCTGATCCTTGATCTCAATGGTCAGCTCGCCTTCCAAGACAACAAACAGTTCGTCGGTGTGGGCGTGGTAATGCCAGCGGTAATCGCCGTGCATCACCGCCATCCGCAGGCAGTGATTGTTAATTGTGTCCAGCACGAAATTATCGTATTGTTTCTCAATGTTGTCGCTGATCTGTTTCAGGTTTTGTTTTGTTACTGGTGCTGGGTTCTCCATCGGAATGCGGTTATAAATCAGGTTGTCAATTTGTTCGCTTTTACTGCAACGGATTGTTACCGGTTGGCAGTTTGCCGGCCGGTCAATTCGGTGGGAGAGTACCCAAACTGCTTTTTGAAGGCATGCGAAAAATGGGATAAATTCTCGAAGCCCACTTCGTAACACACATCAATGGGTTTCTTTTTCTTTTCCATAAATTGATAATGGGCCAGTTCCAGTCGCTTTTGGGTAAGCCAGCGTTGCGGCGTCATGTTGAACGCCTTGCCAAATTCCCGCTTAAACGTTGTCAGGCTGCGGCCCGTCAGATAGCTGAATTTTTCGAGAGGTAAGTTAAACATAAAGTTCTTTTCCATGTAGCTTACCAGATCAATTTTGCCGGGTTCTTCAAAATTCGCCAACACATCGTCGATGCCTTTGTCGATGGTGCGGAGAATGCTGATGGCCTCGGTAATTTTCAGCGACGCAATGTTCTCGGGCAGGTCTTTCATCTCAAAATAGGGAATCAACGAAGCAAGACAGCTTTCCAGCAACGGATGCTGGTTGTAGCAAAGGATTTTGGGCGAAGCCAATGGTTTGGGTTTTACCTCCAGGTTTGCGTAAAAATCCCTTAGCCGCATCGTAGACAAGTGCATCACTACCGTTTTGTGCGACTGACCGTCTTTGGGATAGTTGATAATGGTTGCCAGCTGGTTTTTCGGAATTAAAAAGATATCCCCTTTCGTAAAAAAGTAAGTAGCCTGGGCTTGCACGATCTTGGTTTCGCCCGAAATAAACCAGATTAGCATGTGGTGGTCAAACAGGACATCCGATTTGAAAAACTTGTCTTCGTACCAGGAAAGTTTAATGTCATCGGTTATGTATTTTGCTTTGTAGTCCATGGGCGCTGCGTTTTATTTCTTTTCAGGAAAGAAATCAGTAAGACAAAAATAGAAATAATCATACGAAGAGAATGGGTTAATTTGTTGATTACGAAAGGCACAGTACACAGCGCTAGTCAATTGAAAAGCAAAAGCGTTCTTTAAAAAACGAGTGTAACGCAGGAGAGACCTGCCAGTCATCCCTACGTTTCCTCTTCAAAATAGTATGTTTCAGCAGACCAAAACCTGCCCTTCTGATCCGGACAGACGAGTACTAAACGTTGAAGGCTAATCCGGTTACTTCTTCGCTCCATTTCCATAGTCGTTTGGCATGGGTTGCATCTAGTGAATATGCTTTCACACCGTTGGATATACCCGCTTCTGGAGCTAAGGGCGCAATGTTGCTGTCTTCGCAATACACGCCTCCAATCGTATTCAATAGAGGACTGGTGGCACACCAAACGGTGGTAGCGGCTCCTTGCGGAACTGTTTTGAGGGAGGCGGCTATTTCGGGCAATAGGTTACCTTCGGCATCGCAGAATCCCATTTGTTGGAATAATTCCAGCGAGGCGTCTCTGCCCAGTTCGGTTCCTCCAATCGAGCCCGGATGCACTGCGTAGGTTCGAACTTGGAAAGCTTTGCCCCGGTTGTCCAATCCGAGCGAGAATAAATTAACCGCTGTTTTGGATTGGCCGTATGCTTGCAACGTTTCATACTCTCGGCTCAAGAAATGCGGATCTTCAAAATGGAAAGGAGCAAACTGGTGTCCTTGTGAGGAAACATTGATGACTCGAGCCCCTCTGGCGTTTTTAAGTGCGGGCCACAACCTGGCCGTAAGTTGAAACTGAGCCAGGTAATTGGTTGCCAATTGGGACTCAAGGCCACGGCTGTCGCGGCGAAGCGGCACCCACATGATACCCGCATTGTTGATGAGCAAATGAAGCGGACGGCCTGAGTCGAGGAATTTTTCGGCAAAGGCATCCATGGCATCGGGGTCCATCAGGTCCATGGGTTCCAGTTCTACATTGGCAATGCCGTATAGGTTGCGGGTTGCTTTTTCAAGGTCCCGGGCGGGTACGATTACAGTTGCTCCTGCAGCAGCCAGGGTTTTGGTGGTTTCCAGCCCAATGCCGGTGTTGCCGCCGGTTACGATTGCGATTTTTCCGGTAAGGTCAATGCCTTGGATTACTTCACGGGCAGTTGATGTGGCGTTAAATCCAGAACCGATTGGCTTCTGCAACGCTCCCTGATCATTGTTTTGTCTCATGTTTCTGTTGTTTATTGTTGTTGAGACAAAAGTAGGGAGGAGAAAGCCGGGCGACTTTGTTCAGACGTCCGAATTTGCTTTGTTTAAACGGCCAATTCTTTTTGGTTTTCGGGCAAGTTCGCCAATCTTTTTGGGCGAACGGGACAACGTCTTCGTGTGGACGTCCAGCCAATCGCCCTAGTATTCACCAGGATTGGCGGTATGGTTTTCCATTGACAATTCCACAAACGGACTAGTCCCGATTATTTCCAGAAGGGCTTTGAATTCGTGCAATTTGAGTCACCGGAGATGGCGGGTGTGTCTGATCTGTTGCAATTAACGCGACATGGGTTCCTTCTGATTGACCTGTAGCAAAAGAAAGGCTTGAAAGACATAGTACACGGCACTTCCAACCAAATAAAGTCTGATTGCATTACCTATAAGCCAAACTACGGAAAGTGTAAATAATTCTTGCTTGTATTGGTTGAGATCGCCAAAAAAAAGTTTCACATTTAACTGAGTGACAATCACAACGGTAATGGCAATGGAGAGGAATCCGAAAATGCTTGCCTTCTTTAGTAACAGTTTCTCTGCTGTGTCAGTTGACTTAAAATAGACATACCAGACCACCAATACTGCTATTTGCGTGAATGGAACATAATAGTAAATCTGATTTGTAATGGTAAAATAGTGCTGCCAGTTTTTTAGGGCTTCGTACGAATGGGTCAGCTGGTTGGGGGCTAATACAATTTCTTCATACAGATTTCCAAAAAACCAATGAGTCAGGAAAAAAAGTGAAAATAACAACAATCGACGAACTGTTTTGCTTTGCATTTTACTGGGAGTTAAAGTGTAACGCAAAGTTCATCATTAATCCGGCGCCTGAAATTGCCAAATGGCAAGAACGGATTCAGGTGATATTTTTCCTTAACCGGCTTAGGGATGTGGGTGTTATGCCCAGAAACGAAGAAAGATCTTTTAGCGATACGTTTTGGAGTAAATCCGTTTGGTTCATCAGCTTTAAGTATCTTTCTTCTGCAGTCAGTGTCTGAAAACTGAGAATACCATCCACTATGCGCAAAAAGGCCGTCTCCCAGACGTGTCGTCCAAACTGCTGCCACCTGGGAAATTGCTTATACAGGCTTTCCATATTGGCATTTGAGATAAAAAGCAAGTGGGTATCGGTGAGAGCCTGAATGTTGAAGTGAGTGGGTTGTTGGTTTTTCAGGCTGGAAAGTTCCGTGAAAAACTCGCCTTCAAGTGCTATCCAGCCGGTAACCTGTTTGCCGTTAGCGTCAAAGTAGATGCGTAAAACCCCCGCCTTTATAAAAAAGTAATTCGTGCAAAGCTGTCCTTGTCTGAGGATAAATTTACCTTTCTTAATTGTTCGCTCTTCAAACCGGGAAAGAAACAGCTCTAACTCGTTTTCATCAGCGAAAATGGATGATTGGATATAGTCTTTCAGTTCTTTCATTTGGCAGTAATTGTAGGTGCTTTTACGTTCACTTTAATTGAGCTTGAATTAATTAACGTGAGCTATGGGGTTTATTTAACCGACCGTTTCTCTTTTTGTACTGTGTGTTCCTTTTTACTTGCCCAAAAAGGAACCAAAAAGGGCACTTTCGCCAATGCTTCTGCCCGCAAGGCCCAGGCCAACCTCGCTGGCGCAAGAGGCCAACGCACCTGCCCAACCTAGCGTGATTGGAGTGGACTACACTCTCCTTATAGCAATCAGGCTGGTACTTCGAACATTGCCTGAAACACTGAAAATCAATATTTTGCGTTAGCTATACCCCATAGTTTACATTAATTATTTGTTTTTATTCAAAAAGCAATTGCTATACTTATCGTTTGTCTGTCCGATGAACCAGAAGCAGTTTTTGATTTTGAAAACATACTATTCTTTGTTCTGATAGGAGTGAAGTTAGCTGACTTTCTGATAGACACGTGGCATGCCTCTGTTGTTAGTGAGGAATGGCTTCCGTCAGAATTTCAGTACCCGGTTTGTCGTAATACGTGCACGTCATTTTTTCCATGCAAACGGCCCATTTTTCCACACCCAGTTGGGCACATGTTTCGATAAACGTCGGGTAATCACTCTTTCCCTGCTGATGAGCTTTGAGGTCGGTTTTAAACTGTTCAGTGTTGCATGTGTCGGCAACAATCAGTGCATCATATTTTGACGGAGAAGTAATTTGGTAATTATTTGCACCGAAGTAATCGGTATGACCATCGGTAACGTGTGTTTCGTAATAGGTTACGCCCAATTGCTTGATTTCCTGGATGTAAGCCGGAAAGTCGGCTCCTGATTTTACTTTGCCGTGGGCCTGTCTGATTTGTTCTGTGGTAAACATTTTCGAGTGCTTTAGCATGTGAAACGATTGATTGAATCTGATACAAAGGTCAGCAATTGGCAGGGCCTGTGATTGTAAAAAATCGTTTCTTTTCCTGAAGGGTTGTCTGTTAAATGTACCCCAGGCTTTAGCCTGTAAATTACGCTTTATCGGACAGTCACAGGCTAAAGCCTGGGGTACATATTGGCCGGCTTTACCCTTTGAAATCCTACTATTTTTTTACGGCCTCAGACCGCTTAAAATTTTCGGGAGTGTCGCCGGTATAGTGCTTGAAATCCTTGATAAAATGCGCCTGGTCAAAGAAATGATTTTCGTAGCAGATATCGGCTAGTGATTTGTTGGGATCCAGAGTGTTGAGTACAGTGTTGAAACGGACAATGGACGCAAATTTCTTGGGCGTAGTGCCCACTACTTTTCTGAACCGTTTCTCGAACGGACTCTGGCTAATGTGCAGCCGTTCGTTGAGTTCTCTGATGCGGATAAATCCCTGGGTTTGGTAAATGATTTTAACGGCTTCTACAATCAGTCTGTCGGTCTGGATGTCTTTGAGTTGCGATGCGAAAAACCGCTCTATTACCCGAATGCGTTGCTGGTCGGTTTTGGCAACAGCCAGTTGTTCTTCTGTTTCGCTTACCTTTTTCTTGTCAAACAAATGATCCAGCGAAAGACTTTGGTTAAAGAGTTCGTGAGCAGGATGGGAGGTAAAATGTGTGAAGCCTGTTTCTGTAAAATACACCAGCACCGTGCCAATGTCGGCACTGTTCCGAAACAACTTGTAGCTGTCGGCAATCCCGGTTATGCCCGCCGTGGTGAGTATTGTTGTCTGATTGTTGAAGATGGCGGAAAGCTGGCCCTGGTATTGAAAACCTATCACCAATCCGGTTGAGGGAAAAACTTTGTATTCGTTTTCAGTCGCACTTTCTGTAATGGCAAACTGACGAATGTAAGGCCGTAAGACTTCCGTTGGTATGAAGGTTTTGTATCGCATGATTGAAAACTTCCGATTTATGGGTCGATTAATATCAACGCATACGAAGCCGCGTAACAGATACAGACAATGCATACGCCGATGAGCGGCTTGCTGAACCAGTATTTGCCTGCCAGGAAGACATAAAAGGCAATAGTAGCCATGTTTAGCAGAAAATAGAAGTGGCTTTTTTGCACTATCGGAAAGAATTTCACGGCAATGAATAGGTTGATTGCAGCCATAAAAATAAGTCCCATGCTGTGACTTCCGTTAAAGCCAATCCAGGCTTTCCACATGATGAGGTCGTTAGAGAGTACCGGACTTGCTTTTTTCATCTCTTCCATCAGCTGCGGGTTCTGTGGCTGGAACTTGTTACTAAAGAATGTGAGTAACAGATGAATGCACCCCAGGCTCCCTGCCACGACAGAGCCAGTAATCCAAAGATATTTTGCCCAATTCATATGGATTGAGAGTGTAAATTGCTTCTATCTTTTATAACTCGGTAAATCAGGTTTCTGCGGTTGAATACTTGCAGTATGGATCCCAATTTACTTAAGATTTTTGTGTTTCTCACCCCATTTTTCGAGTTGTTTGATAATAGGTTTTAGTTCATAGCCAATCGGAGTAAGTTCGTATTCTACCCGTGGCGGAACTTCAGCATATACCGTTCGCTTTACGATTTTGCTGGCTTCCAGCTTTCGTAGCTGCAACGTTAACATTCGTTCGGTGATGTTTGGCAGAAGCCTTTTCAATTCCCCAAATCTGAGTTTTCCGTTTATCAGCCAGGAGCATATCACCAAAGCCCATTGCCCGCCGATGATGTTGGCGGCATATACTTCCGGACATTCATCGGCCAATGCTTGCTTGTTGGCAAAGTTTGTTGAGGTTACCTTGATTTTTGACATTACTTACATTTTTTATAGTACATTACAATTGGGTGGTAATGTACAAAACTACGGGCAGGCTCATTAGTTTTGCTTCCGTAAGTTTTTTAAGTTTTGATCAGTATGAAAACATTAGTCATTGTTAGCCATCCCGATATTGCAAGTTCAGTTGTTAATAAAAGGTGGATAGAAGAATTGAACAAGTATTCTGACAACTATGTCGTTCATCAGTTGTATGAAGCGTATCCCGATGAAAAAATTGATGTGACAGCCGAGCAGAAGCGGATAGAGCAATACGACAAGATTGTGTTTCAGTTTCCTTGTTATTGGTTTAATTGTCCGCCACTTTTTAAGAAATGGCTGGATGAAGTGTTGACTTACGGCTGGGCCTACGGAAGTAAAAGTGGCTACAAGGTTTCGGGAAAGAAGATTGCCCTGGCTATTTCGTTAGGTGCAGATGAGGAAGAATACCGTCCATCCGAAAAATACAAGTACACACTGGCCGAATTGACCCGTCCCTTTGAACTTACGTTTGAGTATATAAAAGCCGATTACCAGCCACTGTTTGCTTACTATGGAATAGAGCAAAACTCTTCTGATGAATGGATTGAAAGAGGGGTTGCGCTGTATATGGATTTCCTGAATTCTTTGTAGTCATTGTTCGGGACTGTCTCATCCCCCTCCGAAGGAGGGATGAGGCTGAATTTTGTGCGTCAGGGTGATCCCGCTTTTTCTGCGGTAGATGAAACGTGATTTTAGTCATTCTCATCATTGTGTGCTTGGCAAAATAACGGTCACAGAACGCAAGTGCGGTATCAATGTCTGGTGCGATGAAAGCCGCATACGCTTTTCGTGTCAGGTCTTGGTGTTGTTTTCTTACAAAATAAGTTATTGCATTATGCTTGATAGAATTTTAGGTTTTACCTTTTTCAACCCTACTGGTTGTTTTTGATTCATCTGCCGCTAAGTTGTTGATTGTTTTTGTATGACAAAACGTCCGGTCTAGGTGTTGTCAAAGCAACTTGCCACTGAGAAAAAGCGCCGCAACGGAAAAGTAAATGATCAGCCCGGTGACATCTACCAGCGTGGCTACAAACGGAGCCGAGGAAGTGGCCGGGTCAAGCCTGAATTTCTTCAGAATGAACGGAATCATGGAGCCGGATAGCGTTCCCCATAACACGATGAACACCAGCGAGACCGCTACCGTAAGGCCAATGGTTAACCAATACGGACCGTAATCGTAAAATCCGATTTCTTGCCAGACGAAAATGCGCAGCATGCCGATGCTGCCTAGTATGAGGCCCAGCATCAGGCCGGAAATCAGCTCTTTGCGCATTACGTACCACCAGTTTCCTAAGGTGAGTTCCTGCAAGGCCATGGCCCGGATGATGAGTGTAGCCGCCTGCGAGCCGCTATTGCCTCCGCTGGAAATGATCAGCGGGACAAACAAGGCCAGCACCACGGCTTTTTCGATTTCGGCATCAAAATAGCCCATGGCCGAAGCGGTAAACATTTCGCCTACGAACAGGATGATCAGCCAGCCGGCCCGCTTTCGTACCATTTTCAGGATGGAGGTTTTGGTATAGGGGAGATCCAGGGCTTCTAACCCGCCAAACTTCTGAATGTCTTCCGTATCGCGTCGTTCCATTACATCCAGAATGTCATCTACGGTAACGATGCCCACCAAGACGCCATTTTCCGAAATAACGGGAAGGGTGGTGCGGTCATACTTTTCAAAATAGCCTACCGCATCTTCTTTGTGTTGCGTACTGGTGAGGCAGATAAAATGATTGTCCATCAGGGAAGCGATGGATTGGGTTTCGTCGGCCAGTAAAATGCTGCCAATGCGAATGTCATCGATGAGCTGAAACGCATCATTTACCACATAAATGTAGTTTAACGTCTCGGCCTTTTTGCCTACGCGTTTGATGTGGCGCAACGTCTGCTCTACCGTCCAGTGTTTTTTTACCTGGATGTAATAGGGTGTCATGATCCGGCCAACGGTGTCTTCTTCGTAGCCGATCAGTGAGAGGGCTATTTTACGTTCGTGTTCGGGCAGCAGATTGACGGCTTCTTTGATTACCGTGTCCGGAAAGTTGGAAAAGACCTGTGTCCGGTCGTCGGGCGGCATGTTGCCCAGTACTTCCGCGATTTCTGCGCTGCCCAGGCTTTTCAAGATCGTTTCCTGGGTAGGTGAATCCAGGTACGGAAACACCTGCCCTTTGAGGGTACCGGGTAATAGCAGGAAACTAAGGGGCTGTTCCTGGATATCGAGTGCCTGTATGTCTTCGGCGATGTCGTTGGGATGTTTGTTGGTCAGTTCTATTCGTGTTTGGGTCATTGCAAGTATTTGTTTTGAAAGGGCTGCCATTGCCGCAGAGCAGGCTCCTTTTCCGGTAATTGAAGTGAAACGGCGGACTGTCTGTATCTCGGGCTAGTTTCCGTTGGTAGAATCGCAACAGACAATTCGGTTTTCAAAGATAGGAAGTTCCGGTATATTGGAGAGCGATAACCTGAAATAGGGACAAGTTAGAATGCCCTGGTAAATTACAAAATCCCGGTTTTAGAATGGAGGGTTTTGCAGTTTGAAAACATACTATTTTTTTTAAAAAAAGATTTGAGTTGTGCAGAGTATCGGAAGCCGGAACCTGAAGTCGGTCAAAAATAACTGTTAACGAGCCGGAAAGGAGAATTTTCGGCATAACAACGTTACATGAAGCAACATTATCTCAGGCACAGATTCCTCAATAGTCGCGTCTCTTCTTCCAATCGTATTTGTCCGTGCCTACGTTGGTGGCGTTTTTCTTTGCCAGATCAGAAAGCATTTTGTCTATTTTCCTGCGGCTAACCCACCGTCCGTTCACAAATACACCGGCTATTTTCCGGGTGTTGCTTATGTTTTCCAACGGGTTGGCATCAAGCAAAAGCAGGTCGGCATATTTTCCGACTTCTACCGTACCAATCTTATCTTCAATACCCAGCCACACTGCGGGTAGCCGTGTGGCTGAAGCCAGAGCTTCTTCCGGCGTAAATCCGGCTTTGACCAGAAGTTCCAACTCATCATGCAACGAAAAACCCCAGACTACTCCCGACACTCCGGCATCGGTTCCTGCAACAATGAGCACACCCGCTTGCCTGAAAGCGTTTACCAGCCGTAGGTGGAACTCCGCCATGCTGTCGATGCGGGTAATGCGTTTCGGATCTGTTTCGCGGTGATAATTGTTGGAGTAAAGCCATTTGCTTTGCATAAGTGGATGCACGTATTTGAGGGTAGGCATGGTACGGATGCTGTCCAGCGTGTGGGTTTGCTGCGCAATCCGCTCCATGGTAATCAGCGTCGGGGTTAGCCACGTGCCATTTTCTTTCGCGAGTGTGGCAAACCGCCGGACATCCTCATCGCTGAACTGCGTGCTGTGCTTGGCGAATTCTTCCGCATGAGCAACCATGTCGAAGTGAGGCAAAAACGCGTCTTCTAATCGGCCTCTGAATGCGTTGGGGATATGGCCTACCACTTTCATGCCCTGTTGGTGGGCTTCCTCCACAATGGCTTTGAATGTTTCAACGGTCAACCCAGAGTAAACCTTGATGAACTCATACCCCTGCGCCTTTGCAATCCGAACGGTTTGCCTGCCTTCTTCCGGGGTGTTGGCAGAGTTGCCATCATTTCCGCCATTTATCAAAAACGCCAGGGCCAGGCGCGGACCGATCACCTTGCCCTTGATGATCTCATTTCGCTGTCCAAAGTGTTCTGTTCTGGCACTTAACTCAAATGCGGTGGTAACCCCATTGGCAATGTACAGCAGCATAAAGTCTTGGTTATCCGTAAAAAGGGTAGCGCCTTTGGTCGGGTAGCTTGAACTTAAGTTAATGTCGGCCAGGTTGTGCACATGCATGTCGATAAGGCCGGGCATGAGCCATTTCCCTTTTCCCTCAATGATTTTGGCTTTTGCCGGAACGGAGCCATTGATAGAGGCGATCTTATTGTGCTGAATCACCACCGTAGCGTTTTGGATCGGCTGACTGGCCGTGGTCATGGGAAGGATGGTCACGTTTCGGATGGCATAAATTTCCTCTCCGTTTTTTTCATCCGCGGCCAATGAATGTTTTGAAGGTGCACATGCATTCAAAAGTGCCAACAGGAAAAGGGATTGGCACAGGGAATGAAAAAAATTGTAAGTCATTGTCAAAGTTCTTTTAGAAATCCCTTGGGTAATGAAAGCGACTGCCAGAAAGATATGTTCACAACATTGCTTGTTTGTTGCCATTGCGGATTGTTCAACTACTTGCGATACATTTTTTGGCATCTCTTTACATCAAATATAGGGAATAATGTAAAACCTCACTTTTTTGTTTGTAAGCCGGTTTTTAATTCTTTAATGATACTATTTTTCGCCGGATGCGCACCTCCGGCCGTCGTATTCAAGTTTTTGAAAAAAGTAGTACCTGCTAAAAACACAAAATCCCTCAGTCATTACAACCGAGGGGTTTTGCTTTCTGAAACTATACTATTTTGACTCATGCTATGACTAACAAACAATCATTCATTAAATACTTCATCTCTTCTTTGAAGAGTAAAAAAGAAGATTATTCCAACAAGAAATCCACTGATTAGTCCACCAATATGTGCTGCATTATCTACACCGCCAGTTAAGCCCACAAGTAAATTGAAGCCAACAAATAGTGCAGTGCTTAGTAAGAAAGATTTAGCAAAATCAGGAGGAAATATTTTTGTCAAAAGCAGAAATATAAAAGCGCCGTAAAGTCCAAAAATTGCTCCCGATGCCCCAATGCTAACAGTTGGTTCATCATGCCACCAAATACTTGTAATACTAGCCAGAATTCCTGTTGCTAAGTATAATAGCATATATTTTATTCTACCTAAAATCGGTTCAAGAAAAATTCCGACAAAGAATAATCCAAACATATTGGCTAACAAATGCATCAATCCACCATGTAAAAAGGTGCTCGTCACAAGTCTCCACCACTCACCCTCTTTGATTAAAGGGCCATAATTCGCTCCCCATTGAATGAGCTCAGGTCCTTTGAATGATAGAAAGCCTAGTCCGCAGATTACCATGAGTAAATAAATACCAACATTTGCGTGTATCAAGATCGGGGTTATGAAGTATCCCTCTTTGGGTTTTAATAGATTTGCAAAATCTTTTAGGTCTTCTTGTGCTTCCTTGTCTGCTCTTCCTTCTTTGATTCTGCTAAGATGTTCTTCGTCAATATTTGGAATCAAAATCATAATTAACCAAACGATTGAGCCAACCAGTGAAGACCCCCAAATCCATAATAAACCATTCCCATTCCGTACTTCAAATGGTTTATTAACAGGAGTTAAAACTAGTTGATTTGGTGTATAAACCCGATTGTTTTTAATTGCTTCAATAAATCCTTCTCTTTCATCTGAATGCCTTATTCTATCTAAATACACAAAGTCAGAAACATTTTTTGTGTCAAAGTTTTTTTGACATTCATTGGCGAAAGTCAGATATTCTTGTTCTTTCTCATTTGGCTTCAGTCGGTTACTTATACTCTTTCTATATTCTATACCTAACCAGGCCAAAGGCTGAATAGCATTGGTGTCACTTGCTTTTTCAAAAATGGGAAGTGCCACATAAATATGCATATTAAAAGTCTCATTGTGCTTGCCACTCGCATCAAATGCTGAGTGAACCCCGCTAAACTTTTTGTTAATGTAATACCTCTGTAGTTTGTAGTACTTGGTTAATGGAGAATTATTAATGTTATTAATAGAATTGAGTTCTGTTAGCTTACCAGTTGCTGAAGCAACATAGTCTTGAGCAATTAATAGCGGAATGCTCAATAGTAACCAAACCATAACACTGTAAAAGTCTCTCAAGTCTCCATTTTTTATTTCAAGATTAAGAATTTTAAATCGAGGTCTTAGTAAAATCCAAGACGTAATTCCTGTTAGAGTGATAGGAATGCCAAAGTTTATAACTATCTCTTTTAGAGGTACTACTTCTAACTTTATGCAGAGTAACCAGTTTAGAAAGGAATAACCAGATATTAACCCTATAAACGTGAGGGCGAATGGTTTGAAAAGCAGATTGATTTTGTCTTTCATTTTTTATAATAACTAACCTTTGATACTTTAAAAGAGGTTTTTCAATTCAAAAAGTTATGTAAAAATGATGGTCTGTAACTGTACGAAAATTCCTTTTAAATAAGAGAAAAAATAGTATCTGCCAAAAGCAAAAACCCCACAGTTAGTACAACCGAGGGGTTTTGCCAATTATAAATATACTATTTCCAATTACTCTACCGGAATGTTCTCCACGTTGAAGAAGCGGATGGAATCGCTTTCATCGTCGTAGAACATGCCCACCACATCATCTTTGTTGATCTTGCCGCCGAGAATGTCTTTCGACAACTCGTTGAGAATCATCCGTTGCATCACGCGTTTCAGCGGACGAGCCCCGAATTGCGGATCAAAACCTTTTTCGCCGAGCATGTCCAGCACTTCGTTATTCGCTTCAATATGAATGCCCGTTTCGGCCAAGCGCTTCTGAATCTGGCGGAACTGTATGTCCACGATCTTGCGGATTTCGGTTTTGGCCAGCGGCTGGAACATCACCACTTCGTCCACCCGGTTCAGAAATTCCGGACGAATGGTTTTCTTCAGCAAATCAAGCACCTGGGCTTTGGTATCTTCAATAACCTGTTCGCGGTTCCAGTCCTCGATTTTCTCGAAGTTGTCCTGGATAATGTGCGAACCCATGTTGGAAGTCATGATGATGATCGTGTTCTTGAAGTTAGCCACCCGGCCCTTGTTGTCCGTCAGCCGACCGTCGTCCAGCACCTGCAACAGAATGTTAAACGTGTCCGGGTGAGCTTTTTCGATCTCATCGAGCAAAATCACCGAATAGGGTTTGCGACGCACGGCTTCGGTCAGCTGACCGCCTTCATCGTAACCCACGTATCCGGGAGGCGCACCCACCAGACGGCTCACCGAATGCCGCTCCTGGTACTCCGACATGTCAATCCGCACCATCGCGTTTTCGTCGTTAAACAGGTATTCAGCCAACGCTTTGGCAACTTCGGTTTTACCTACCCCGGTGGTACCCAGGAAGATAAACGAACCGATCGGGCGTTTGGGGTCTTGTAACCCGGCCCGGCTGCGGCGCACTGCATCGGCTACGGCTTCAATGGCTTCGCTCTGGCCGGCAATGCGTTTGCCGAGTTCGGCTTCCAGATGCAGCAGCTTGTCGCGTTCGCTTTGCAGCATTTTCGATACCGGAATGCCCGTCCACTTGGCTACCACTTCGGCAATGTCTTCTGAGGTTACCTCTTCTTTCAAGAGCGGGCGGTCTTGCTTTTTCACTTGCTGTTGCAAGTCTTCCAGCTTTTTCTGCACTTCCACAATGCGGCCATACCGAATCTCCGCTACCTTTCCGTAGTCACCGGCCCGTTCGGCCTGCTCAGCTTCGAGTTTGTATTTTTCAATGTTTTCTTTCTCTTTCTGAATCTCTTCAATCAACGCTTTTTCGTTTTCCCACTTGGCTTTCAGGCTGTCGCGTTGTTCGCCGAGTTCGGCCAGTTCCTTGGACAAAATGGCTTCTTTGTCGCGGTCATTTTCCCGGCGAATGGCCTCGCGTTCAATCTCCAGCTGCATGATGCGGCGGTTGATTTCGTCGAGTTCTTCGGGCATCGAATCCATCTCGATACGCATTTTAGCGGCGGCTTCGTCCATCAGGTCAATGGCTTTGTCGGGCAAAAAACGTTCGGAAATATAGCGGCTCGATAATTCGACGGCGGCAATAACGGCATCGTCTTTAATCCGTACGCCGTGGTGCAGTTCGTATTTTTCCTTAATCCCCCGCAAGATCGAAATCGCATCGGCAACATCAGGTTCATCGACCATAACGGCCTGGAAACGACGCTCCAACGCCTTGTCTTTCTCTACGTATTTCTGGTATTCTTTTAGCGTGGTGGCTCCAATGGTGTGCAGTTCGCCGCGAGCCAGCGCCGGTTTCAATAAGTTGGCTGCATCCATGGCACTTTCGCCTCCGCCACCCGCGCCAATCAACGTGTGAATCTCGTCAATGAAGAGAATGATTTCGCCGTTCGAATCGGTCACCTCCTTGATGACTGATTTCAAACGTTCCTCAAACTCGCCTTTGTATTTGGCACCTGCCACCAGCAAACCCATGTCCAACGATACCAGAGACTTTGATTTCAGGTTTTCGGGAACGTCGCCGTTCACAATCCGTTGGGCCAGGCCTTCCACAATGGCGGTTTTTCCAACGCCGGGTTCACCGAGGATGATCGGGTTGTTTTTGGTGCGGCGCGACAAAATCTGCAACACCCTGCGAATCTCTTCGTCACGACCAATCACGGGATCTATTTTGCCGTGACGGGCACGGTCGGTGAGGTTGATCGAATATTTTTCCAGCGAACGGTATTTACCTTCGGCGTGCTGGTCGGTCACTTTGCTGTTGCCGCGCAGTTCCAGGATGGCGTTTTTCAGCGCTTTTTCGGTTACGCCCGCATCTTTGAGTACTTGTGCGGTGCGGTCACGGCCGGCAAAGATTCCGAGCAAAATGTGTTCTACCGATACAAATTCATCGCCCCATTCTTTGAGCATGCCTTCCGCTTTTTGCAACGCCGCAGCGGCATCGTTGCCCAGATACGGGCTGCCACCGCTCACTTTCGGATAGGCCTGAACGATCTCTTTGAGTCGGGTTTCGAGAGTGGGGCGGTTTACGTTTAATTTCTTCAGCAAAAAGCCAATCAGGTTTTCGTCTGACTGCAAAATGGCCTGCAACAAGTGACCCGTTTCGACGGCTTGCTGTCCATTGCTCTGTGCCAGCTCAGAAGCCAACTGAATGACTTCCTGAGACTTGACGGTATATTTATTGAAATTCATAGTTGGATGTGTTTCGTGTTTTGTTTCAGTAAGTTATAAACCTGGGGGTTTTTATGTTTTAAAAGATACTATTTCTTTGTTTCTGATTTCTCATCTATACCTAACAAATAGAAAACCATTTCCTTATTTTCGGAAAAAATGGCATGTTTTGCGGATTTTTAGTGAAATTTCAGTCATTTTGGCGGTATGGTGTCTTACTTCGAAAGCTGCTGTTTCAGTTCAGCCAAGGTAAACTCTTTGTAGTCTAGTTTATCGAAAACCGCTTTGCTGGTTTGGGTGTTTGCAATTGCCAGAAGCGGCTTGGTACCGTCAAACTTAATGGCAATGATTTTTACCGGCTGATTAAGCGGAATGTTGCTGAAAATCATTTTGTCATCTTCCCACAGTGTTGCATTCATAATGCTGTTCTGTTTTGGAAACAGAAGCTTTACATTGGGCTGCGCATCCGGGTCTACTTTGACTGCAAAGTCGGCTTTTTCTGCTTCTGTATTCCAGAAATAATCGCAATTAATCCACCCCAGTTGCGAGGATTCAAGGATGTAATACCGAAGCTGAATCGCTTCCTTTACCCTGTTTTTCTCTTTGCCAAATGTTTCCTTCAGATCGGTGAAGTATTTGTCGGTAGTTGTATTGAAAACGGATGGGTGACGAACGGCAATGTAAACACCAATTGCACCGGTTTCATCGGCTTCATGTCCTTTATGAGGGTACGGACTAAATCGGGGCAAATTATTGAGAAAACGAATGAGGGAAGGAGTAGTAACTTTTCTGGACTTTTGCTGCCAGAATACTTCTTCCAGTTCAAAAATTTTATACTTTCCATTTCCAAAAATCGTGAACCAAACATAAAAATACCTTTCGGGATTTTGTTCTGATATATTCAAATCCTGATAAGGGAAGTTTTGGGTTATATACTGCGAAAAACGACCATGTTTTACGGTATCTGCAAAATTGCTTGGCCAATAAACTATGCTATCCCCTGGCCATGATGTGCTTCCATGCCACTCGCCATAAGTATCTATTGCAGGCTTTAACGAATCTTTACTAACTGAGTCTGTCGCCCAATTCATAGTACCCGTCGAGTCTCGCTTGCCATAGAATAGTTGCATCGGTTTTTTCTCGGTCGTGTCTTTGGGAAAATGCACCAGATACTTTTGCCCTTCGGCTAAAGCCAGTTCTTTTCCATCGGCGGTGGCTCCTACATACAGCATTCCGCCCGAGCTTAACAGCTTGCCATCGGAAGTTGTGCTTAGGTTTTCCTGTACAAAGTCGGTCAGGGAATAGCATTCTTTTATGACCAGTTTTACAGGACCTTTGGGCTGCGAACCATCAGGCAATACAAATGAATTGGCTTTGAGAAAGAGTTTGGTGCCTTTTGGAGCTGTAAGCAGCGTGTCTTTGGTTGGGTCAATGCCCAGTGTATCGGTTGGCAGTACAATGCCTTGGTAAAAAGTATGAGAGGCAAGAAGCGTTTCTTTCTTGGAAGATTTGCAGGCTGGCAGACTGCATAACCCAATGAAAAACAGGATTACATAAACGTATTTCATACTAGCAGGAAAAGGAAAACGGTAGATTTCGAAGAAGGGGTTTTTGCCTGTAAAAAGCTAGTGTTTTCTGACAAATTGCACGAGTAAAATCAATCTTCTGGCTTGTTCTATTCTGAGACTAAAAAATCCATATATTTACCTTGGCTTCTGATCACCATTAATAAGTGAAAGATAAGAAGTCTCCATTTCTGAGAAATCATCAACTTTGTGAAATCTACGTTTATTCTAGCTTGTTTTTGGATCGGGACTATCCTGCAAGCTCAAGCGCCTCGTTCTGTTCCCAAATCCTTAGACTCTCTCGAGTGGTTTCTGCATACGCAGCCGATGGATACACTGTACGTGATTTCCATGAAAGATTGCAGCTTTCAGTACATGATTAAAGGGGAATACGAACGGGCCGATTCCCTAATCGGAGAACTGACACGCATCCGGGAAAAGCAAAAAGCCTATGTCCCGATTGATTACTACATTCCTTTCCTGACAGGAACCTTGGCCTATCACAAAAATGACTATTCGACTACTCTGGAGCAATATCTAAAGGCCCAGCAGGTGATCGAGAAAAATCCTGCGAAGTTCAAAACAATACTTAAGATAGCCTCGCTGGGCAATGTTGCCACTGCCTATAAGAAACTCGATTATCTGGACATGTCCATGAAATACAGCCTGGAATCGATTAAACTGCAAGAAAAACACCATCTGGAAAATACCAGTGAGTACCAGAGCATAGGCAACATTATGTCTGCTTACCAGTATTACGACAAGGCATTGCCCTATTACCAGCGAGCCTTGAAAATCGGTCAGCAGAATAAGGATTTCAAAAGCATGGCCATTACCGAAAATCTGCTGGGTAACCTGTATGACAATATCAACAAACCCGATACCGCAATTGCCTATTACAAGCAAGGCCTTCACCATGCCGAAAAGGCGAAGTATGCCTTGTTGCAAACCGATCTGCTGGTGAATCTGGGGCGAATGTACGCCAACGATAGAAAGTACAAGGAAGCGGAAGGGTACCTGCTACGAGGTGAAAAACTCTCGCGTGAATTGGAGTCGCCGGGAGCACTGCGCGTCAATCTGCATAACCAGGGCGAGATGTACCGGGATATGCAGAAATTTGACCTGGCAGAGAAAAAGTACGAGGAATCGCTGACATTAGCCAAAGAAATGGGCAACATGGACCAGTTGTATACTTCCCATATGGCACTTTCGGAACTGTACAGTGACGTAGGGAAATTTGAAAAATCGCTTCAATTCATGAAAGAGGCTGCCAAAGCCAAAGATTCCACTTTCCGTTTGCAGCTGGCGGGCAAAACCCAGCAGCTGCTGGCCCAGTATGAAGCCGAAAAACGGCAACAGGAAATCGCCTTGCTCAACGAGAAAAACCGTTCCCAGTCACTGGAGCTGGCCGTGCAGCGGCGCAATGTGTTCCTGCTTATCTCCGGTCTTTTGATGAGCGGGGTGGTGGGCACGGTAGGCTACCGCCGCTACCGGTTGCGTAAACGGCTGGAAATGGAACAGATCCGCAACCGCATCGCGGCCGACTTCCACGACGAACTGGGGGCCAACCTGAGCAGCATCGCCTTGTATTCGGATCTGCTCCTGAAAAACCAGACGGCTGAGAAAGAACGTACCTTGCCCATCCTGGAAAACATCAGCCAGCAGGCCCACGGTAGCATTTCGTCGATTAATGACCTGATCTGGACAATCAAGCCCGACAACGATGTGCTGGAACGCACCATTGTGCGGATGAAGGAGTTTGCCAATCCGCTGCTCGAATCGCGCAACATCCGGTTTGTGTTCCTGGCCGATGATTCGCTTTC
The DNA here is from genome assembly GCA_963520985.1 of uncultured Sphingobacteriales bacterium. Classification (GTDB taxonomy): domain Bacteria; phylum Bacteroidota; class Bacteroidia; order Cytophagales; family 172606-1; genus Xanthocytophaga. The sequence goes on along the minus strand of CAUQTA010000002.1, from coordinate 375,800 downwards.
GCAGGCGCAACTGGACATGAACATTCGCAAGTTCATGTACCTGATTTTCAAGGAGGCGATCAACAACGCGGCCAAATACGCCCAAGCCAGTTCGGTAACGGTGCAGTTGCGGGAAAGCAAGGGAATGATCACAATGGAAATAACAGATGACGGGGTGGGCTTCGAGCCAGCCAGTGTCAAGCGGGGCAACGGGTTGAACAACATGCAGGCCAGAGCCAGTGAGTTGGGTGGCAAGCTTAGCATTGATTCCAAGCCCGGACAGGGAACACGTATCAAGCTTAGTTTTAAAATCTCTTCCTGATGCAGGCAATTACACATGGCTATGTGTCGCAGCAGAGCCACGGATTGTGTTCCTTTGTCCAACGATACTTCCACTTTCGTAAAGGGGAGGTTTTGGCTTCAAAAAAGATACTATTTTCTCACCGAATTCACCCATGAACAGTTCACCATTACGAGTTGCCATTGTGGACGATAACCATTCGTACCGCGAAGGATTGGTTTTCATGTTGCAACTCTCCGACGATTTCGAATGTGTCGGCAGTTACTGCTCCGGACACGATTTTCTGCGGGAATTGCCCCAAACCCAACCCCAGGTAGTGCTCATGGACATTGAAATGCCGCAGATGGACGGCATTACCTGCACCCGCAAGCTCAAAGCCCTGCCGGCCTTTGCACACGTGCAGGTGATTGTGCTCAGTGTTCTGGAAGACAATGACAAGATCCTCGAAGCAATTTTGGCCGGTGCGTCGGGCTATCTGCTCAAGGGAGAAAAACCTGAAAACATACTGGCGGCATTGCGGCAGGTGCACGGGGGAGGCTCGTCGATGAGTGCCGAAATTGCCCGCAAGGTCATGCTGATGGTGCGGGTCTCTCACCAGTCGGTATCCGAGAAAATTGATTTGTCCGAAAAAGAAACGCAGGTACTCAACGGCCTGGTGGAAGGACTCAGTTACAAGATGATTGGCGACAAATACGCCATGGCCATTGATACCGTGCGAGGCTACATCAAACGGATCTACGAAAAGCTGCAGGTGCATTCGCGCTCCGAGGCCGTAGCCAAAGCCTTGAGAAACAAACTGGTTTGACTTACCATGACATGGATATATTTGCAAAACCCGCCCTGACAGGCGGGTTTTGCTTTTTCCGGGGATACTATTTTCCGAGGGCAAATACACATGTTCATGTCTTGAATACTGACGGCTTCGGCCTTTACTTTGTTGCATTGCGTGTCAATGTGCTTTATCTGATCACTCATTTATTCTCCTCCACCATGACTATCAAATCACTTATTGTAGCCAGCTTGCTGGGACTTGCCTCCCACCTTGCGCATGCACAGGTATCACCTGCGGTTTCTTCGCAACCCAAATTGACCAATCCTAACCTCAAAGTTGACCCCAAACTGCGCGTTTCAGTGGCCGCACAAACGTTAACGGGAGGAAGCCGCAAAGCCTGGAAACTGACCGGAATGACTACCAACGGCTACGGTCGTTCGGTGGACGCGGGTTCGTGTTACGGGGACAATGTGTTGACGCTGAGCAATGACCAGAATGCGAACTATTCGGAAGGAGCCAAAGTGTGTTCCATGTCTGTTGGGCAGCTTAGTCTGCAATGGCAGGTAAGTGCAGATGGTAAAAAGCTGACACTCACCGGAATACCGGCCATGACCACGGATAACAAGAATGCCATCGTTGGGTTTTTGCTGGGCAATGAATCCGAGATTCTGGAATTGTCCGATACCAAGCTGCTCCTGAAGTTCAAGGCAACCGACGGCTACATCAATGGAGCATGGAATTACGTAACCAATGAACTTACGTACACTGCTCAGTAAAACAGGCAGGTTTTGCCTTATTTCAGGATACTATTTTTTTTGGAAGATATGAAAGCAGTTTTGTTAAAATGCATCGTTTGGCTAAGCATCTTGTACGGTGGCGTTTCCCTATCTGCTTCGGCCCAGCAACCCGTTTTTGCTACGCCACAGACAGCGTCCAAAGCGTTGTTTGAGGCCTGGCGAACCAAAAACAGGACAAAGGCCTTGCAGGTAGCCACCAAAGAATCCGTGGACAAGCTATTTAGCACCATCTTTCGAAAACAACGCAAACTGACCGAATGCCACGACGCTTCGGATACCGAAAAAGGACTGCACTACTGCGTGTATGAAGACAGTGAAGACAACCTGCTTTCAGTAGCTTTCTACATGAAGAAGGTAAAAAACAGTTGGCGCATTCACCTGGTATCGTTCAGTGCGGAAGGCTGATGCGGGTAATCCGGGTAAAAAAGGCAAGACTTTCGGACGGGTCTTGCCTTTTTGCTGAAGCATGTGTGAAAATAGTATCTTTTCAAAGGTTAAAACCGCCCTGTGTATTGGCAAATACACATGTTCATGTCTTTCGGGGCAACTCTGCTATCTCTAATTTTATCTCAGTTTAAAATCCAAACAAAAGAAATAGGAAAGAAAAGGCCTCCTGCCTTTGTAAAGTAGGGAAATTCTAGCCAGCGTCTTATTATGAAACTCCTTGACGGTTATCGTCATTTATTTCCAACACTACACTCTGTTTGCGTTCTTCTTTTGGTGGGGATGGGTTTTTCGGCTTGTCGTTACCAGACCGGCGAACTGGCCTTGCCCGATTACGCCGTATTGTTTGTTCCCGCACTACCTGCCGTACAGCTCGACAGTGTGAATGGCCGCAGTCTGCCAGCCCGTTTTTACGGAACTGTTTCGTCGCAAGGCTCAGATACGGTAACTCGTTACGGATTTGTGTTTTCCGCTTCCAAGGCCCAGCCTACCGTAAATGACAGTGTAGTGGCTGTTTCTGGAAAACCCACCCAGTTTCCGTTTGTCTTTCAGCTTTCAACCGCCTTGCTCAAACGTGCCACACGGTATTATGTGCGGGCTTTTGCCGAAAATGCGCAGGGCGTTTCGTACAACAACGATGTGGTTCAGTTCACAGTGCCCGACAACCGCACCTTGCCTGGTGTCGCCCTCAATGCCATTGAAAGCATCGCCGCCACCAGCGCCAATGCCAAGGCCACCCTTACTTCGGACGGCAACGCACCCATCACAGCTTATGGCATCTGTTATTCAGCTACCACTGCCAACCCTACTTTATCAGACAAAGCGTTGGTGACCGGCACGGCGATTACCGGAAGTTTGCCATTTGCCTATGCACAAGTACTCAGTTCACTGACCGATAACACCACGTATTACGTTCGTAGTTTTGCCAGCAATGCCATTGGAACGTCATATAGCTCAGTGGTTTCGTTCAGAACGACTGCTGCGCCTACGGCTGCTCCCACCATTCAAACCGACAATGTAGTAAACATTACAGCTACTGCCGCCACTGTCGACGGCACTCTGACAAGTCGAGGCACTGCTCCCGTGACCCGTTATGGCGTGTGTTACTCCACAACCAATGCCAGCCCCACCATCACCGATGCCGTTGCGGTAGCCGGAACGAGTGATCCGGCTACGCTGCCGCTGTCCTTTTCTGCCGGCTTAACGGGATTGACGCAAAGCACTTCTTACTTTGTCCGTACTTTCGCCATTAACAGCGTGGGCACCAGCTACGGCGTGGTGCGGACTTTCACCACCGCCACACCGATTACTACGCCCCCCAGCGTACAAACCAACGCCGTGGTAGCCACTTCGATTACCACTAGTTCGGCTACGGCCAGCGGGACCCTCACGGCTGGCGGTACGGCCAGCATTGTGCAATACGGATTCTGTTACTCGGCCACCAATCCCAATCCAACAGCGGCCGATGCCACGGTGACTTCGGGCAGCACGGCTCCGGGAAGTTTTCCATTCAATTTCACGGGCAACCTGACCGGACTGGCCGCCGGAACCGCTCACTATGTGCGGGCTTTTGCCCGCAGCAGCGCTGGCACCAGTTACGGTTCCACCCAGACTTTCCGTACAGTAGCCGCGGCAACGGCTCCGCCCACGGTGCAAACCATCAATGTCACTAACATCAGCTATAGCTCGGCCAGCGTGTTGGGCAACATCACCAATGGGGGTACAGCTCCGGTGACCGAATACGGCATCGTCTATTCGGCTACCAGTGCAACGCCCACTACATCCGATGGCAAACTGATCGTTGGCGCCGTGCCGGGAAGTTTTCCGTTTGCCTTTACCGGAAATCTGAGTCGGCTGAACCCGAATACCGTCTATGCCGTACGGGCTTACGCCACCAATAATGTAGGTACCAGCTACGGAGCCGTGCAACGGTTTACGACTCTGGTCGCAACCCCAACCGTGACTACCGACCGCGTGGTGTACAGCGAATCGGGCAGTTCGGTAACCGCCAGTGGCACCATTCAGTCGGCAGGTGCATCGGCCATTACCCGTTACGGTTTTTGCTACTCGGTAACAAATGCTAATCCGACCATTGCCGACAACCCGACGGATGCGGGTACTTCAGCGGGGAGCTTTCCCCTCGCGTTTTCCTATTCGCTGATACGCCTGCCAGTGGGCATTTATTACGTTCGCGCGTATGCGGGCAATGGCAACGGCGTAGCGTACGGAAGTCCGGTAAGTGTGCAGGTGTATGCGAGTCCGACGGTTACCACCGACCGGTCGGCCACCAAAGACAATGCGGCAGGAATCGAAACTTTATTTGGAAACATTGCTTCGGGAGGATCGCTGGCCATTCAGGAGTACGGCTTTTGCTATGCGCCAACGGCCAGTGCCGGGCGAAGCTTTCAGGTGGGTGACCGCAACGTGACGGTTGTGCGAAAAACAACACCCGTGCCTTCCCGCTTTCCGTTTGCCTTCAATCTGGATGTGACTGTGCCTCAGAATACCGATTATTCCTTCCGGGCCTATGCAAAAACGGCTAACGGATATGTGTATGGCAGCATCAGTACTTTCTATATCAATTACAAACCTTAATTATTCTGTTCCATGAAAACCCGATTTTCAACCATGACTATGTTTCTGAAACAATCATTTGCCATTCTGTTGGTTCTGAGTGTTTTGTGCAGTTGCAAAAAAGATTCTGACAATACAGATCCCGGTCAGAATGTGTATGTAAAAGCCCAGATCGACGGGCAAAGCTTTAGCGTGGGAGGCGTACCGGGACCGGGAAGTACAACCGGCGGCTCGGCCATTTTCAGCAAAAGCGAAAACAAGCTTTTCATCTACGGAACCGGTACAACGAAGCTGCTGGCCATTACCGTTCAGGATTTCCCGAAGAAAACCGGTACGTATGCCCTGGGCGACGCTGATCAGAATAGCGTAGGCCATTACACGGACAATTCCAATTCTCAGAATCCGATTCCGTACGTGACCCAAAACGGCAGAACGGGCAGCCTGGTGGTGACCGGCTTTGATGGCAAAACCATAACGGGAACTTTCAGCTACACTACCTACAGCAACACCCAGAAAAAAGAAGTCAAAGTGACCAATGGTGAGTTTAAGGTGACCTATACCGAAATTTAATCCATCGCTTGCCGCCTGAGACGCTATGAAAGGATATTTGAGTGTACTGTTTTTTTGCCTGGGATACTGCCTGATGGCACAGGACCTGACCAACCTGGGCAATCAGAAACCGGTGACATTTCATGGAGGAATCAACGTACGGGGGATGTTTTACCATGCCGACGGCATTGCCAATCGTCGGCAACCCTTTTCGTACCTGATCACCGGGTCGCCGACGCTGAGCCTGTATGGGATTTCCATACCGGTCACTTTCATCGTATCCGAGCAGGAGCGTTCTTTCCGGCAGCCTTTCAATCAGTTTGGCCTCAGTCCCAGTTACAAATGGATAACCCTGCATGGCGGCTACCGCAATGTGTCTTTTTCACCGTTTACGCTGGATGGCTACACCATGCTGGGCGGCGGCTTTGAGCTGCGGCCCGGCAAATGGCACATCGGCATGATGTATGGCCGCCTCAACCGGGCGGTAGTTGCCAACCAGAACCTGGGCGACTTGCAGGCAATTGCTTTTAACCGCCGGGGCATGGCTGGTAAAATCGGCTACGGCACCGATACCACGCATGTCGAGTTTAGTTTCATCAAAGCCAAAGACGATGTGGGTAGCATTGATTATCAGAATATTGGCCAGGATACGCTGGGCATTGTGCCCGTGACCCCGGCCGAAAATCTGGTGATGAGCCTGGGTGGTCGGGTTGGCTTTCTGAAGTTCTTCTTTGTCGAAGCCGAAGGGGCGGTGAGCATTTACACCAAGAATATCCAAAGCAGCATCGCCATTGACAGCACGGTGGCTAACATTCCTTCGGTACTGGCATCGCTGATGACCGTCAATGCCAGCACCGAAAACAACAAGGCGTTGCGGGTTGGTGTGGGTTACCGGCAGAAAAAGTACGGACTGAGCCTTCAATACCGCCGCATTGATCCCAATTACCAGTCGATGGGGGCTTACTTCTTTCAGAATGATCTGGAAAACATCACCATCAATCCGATGGCTTTGCTGTGGCAGGGCAAAATCCGCTTCAACGGCAGCCTGGGCATTCAGCGGGACAATCTGTCGGGACAGAAACAGGCCACAGCCCGCCGGGTGATCGGTTCGCTCAATGCGTCGGTCAACTTCAATGCCCGTCTGGGCGTAGATGTATCGTACAGCAACTTTGCCACTTCGCAAACTCCGGTTGCCCTCAAGTTTAACGATTCGTTGCGGGTAGCCCAGACTACACAGAACTTCTCGTTTACGCCCCATTATTTCATCACCGGCACAGCCCGCAGTCATGTATTTACACTCTCGGTCAACTACATGACACTCAACGATTTGAGTGTGCTGAGCCAGAGCCGTAACGTGCAGTCAACCAACGCTTTCCTCACTTACCAGATCAGTTTTCAGGGCTCGGGCCTTAGCCTGTCAGCCAGTCTCAATTACACGCGGCTGCAAATGGCCTTGCTCGCTTCCGGCAACCAGGGCTTTACACTGGGAGCCGGCAAAAGTTTCCTGAACAACAAACTCAGCCTTCGGCTGAACAGCTCGGTGCTGCAAAACTTACAGGGCAACGCCCGGACGATGCTTTACACCAACGGCCTGGCCGGCACGTACCGAACCGCTAAGCGGCACAGTTTCTCTCTGAATGTCAACTACATCAATAACCAGGGCAACGCTGAATCACAGGCGGCGGGTGGCTATCCTGCGTTCACCGAAGTGCGAGGCGATGTGGGCTATGGATTCACTTTCTGAAAATGCGCGGCTGGCAAAATAGTATCTTTTTCAATGGCAAAACCCCGGTTAATACGGGTCAAAATACCGAACACGAAACTCATGAAAACGCTGTTTTTTCTTCGTACCTCTGCACTTTACTGGCTGGCTTTTTTGCTCCTGGGCTGGGCGGGCGTTGGTCCGGTTGCGGCTCAAACCCTGCCGATCAAGCTGGTCATTACCGTCACGCCGCCGTACCCGGTTTCGGTGAGTTATTACGCCGATCATCCGCAGCAGGTGGTGATGCAGATCATGAACCTGAGTCGGCAGGAGCAGAGTTTCCGGCTGGTAGGCAGCATTAACGGCTTGGACAACAACGTAAAAGTGGTAGCCAAAGACCGCGGCGCTTCGGGCGTGATCACGCTTAATTCGCTGGAAAGCCGCCTGCTGTCGGTGAGTGAAATCCAGGATTTGTTTGATGCCCGTAAGCTGGTTTTTACAGGCATCAATTACCGCCGCACCCAGATCGACGACGGTTTGCCCGAAGGCAATTACACGGTTTGCGCCTATGCCGTGGATGCGGCGCGCACCAACCTGCAGGTATCCGAAGAAACCTGTAGCAATACGTTTCCGGTCACCAACCTGGAGCCGCCCATCCTGATTTCTCCGGCTGCCGATGCGCAACTGCCGGTTTTGCCCGTTCAAAACATACTATTTACCTGGACGCGTCCGGCTTCGGCACCGGTATCCACCGAGTTTACGGTACGGATGGTGGAGGTAGTCGGTACCATGAATCCCAATCAGGCCATGCAGTCGGCAACAGTCCCGGCTTTTTTTGAGAAAACCGTGACCAGCAACACACTGTTGTACGGCCCGGCCGACCCGCCGCTAGTGCCCGGTCGAAAATACGCCATTATGGTAACTGCTCGCGACCCAATGCGCCGGGCCGTATTCCGAAACGAAGGCCGCAGTGCCGTGCAGACCTTTGTCTACGCGGCGCCCCCCGCTAACGAACCCAATCCGCTGGCCAAAGCCGTCACCGACAAGCCGTTGAACAATTCGAAAAGTCCGATCCAAATCCAGGGGATGACTAACCTGCTTACAACTGTTAAAGGACGGCTGGTGTACGCATTCCCGGAAGACTACCAACTGGAGCCTTTTCCCGAAAGCAAGAAATACACCGGCAATACGCCCTGGAAAGAAGACGATGTTTTTGCTAAACTGAAGAAAAGCAACTTCAAAGAATTTCATACGGTGGTTTCCAAAGACAATGACCGGGAAACCTGCTTCAGCGAAAGTTATCTTGAGCCCAAATCCACGTTTGGGCCGCTCCGAAAGGTGAAGGTGACGCTCATGCAGGTGTATGCGTTCAAAGGAAGCGGCAATTATGGCAGTCTGGTTTCGTATGACGCGGGCAATGGCTGGCGCATCCTGACCGATCTGCAGAACGGCTATGACCTGGATTTCATGCTCAATGGCCAGAACATTGAAAATGGGCCGCTCAGCAAGGTGCTGGACAGCAAGCATACTGGGGACAACGGCGAATTTACGTTCAGTTTTCCGATGCTTGACACCTGCAAGGCCATGACTCTGGTCACCCAGAAAGTAACGAAAGATGACATATACGGCCACTCGCTTGACGAACCACTTGTTGAGGTATACGACAAAACCAAGCTGTACCGCACCTGCATTCTGGTGGTGGAAAGCCCGCATTACTGTACGCCTTCGCTGTTTATTTTTCCGCAGCCAGGCGATGTCATCAATGTGTATGATCAGGTTTCGATTGTCAAAACCTTTCAGTCCCGATTGTACACCGTCAATGACAACGAGAAAAACCAGGCCGGGGGAAGTGGATTTGCGGCCATCTCGGGTATTCCGGTAGAAGTGTTTCGCGTAAAATCAACTCAGGATAACCATTTGCCAGCCAATGAAGGACAAAACCTGCCGCCCACGGCCATTGCCTCGCTGCACATGGGCAACTATTCCCAGTCGTATCCGATGAGCCAGATCTCAAGAGTGGTGGCCTTGGGAAAAACCGGTGCCGACGGCTCGATCACGATCACTCGGCTGTTCAATGACAATTCCAACTCGCTGATGGCACACAGCTACACCTCTGACAAAGTGGGCGTGTACACCAAACAGGATGCCCTGGAGTTTATCTCTGAATCGGGCAGCAACCAGCAGGTATTGCCTTCGCCGCTCAATCCTTTTTTACTGTTCAATAATGAATACCGCTACTACCGCATCAACAACAGCCTGATGATGTCTTCCAAAAAACCGCGGGTGGCGGGTAAGGTGGTGGAAGAAACCAAAGGACTGGCCGGTGTAATGGTGTATCTAGTGCCCAAGCTGGGAAAATCGCTGAAAGCCCGCTATCAGGCAACGGACAAAGACGGCTATTTTGATTTTGCCGACATTGAGCCGTACGATTACATGCTGTATTTCAACAAGGAAGGCTACCAGGATTTTACGTACAACAACGGCAACTATTTTCCGCTGCAAATGGGACAGTTGCTGCAAACCAATGAAATCAGCCTCAAACCGGCCGGGCGTGTCACCGGACTGATTCGCGACGAAGACGGCAACACCCTAACCTGCGATGTTCAGATTGCCGATGGGGCCTTTTATAAGACCTTTGGCACGGGCGGTTATTTTGACATTCCGGCCAGTAGCGGCAAAGGGCTGGCCCTGAAAATCTATCCGCGGTCTGACGAGTATTTTCCCGAAACCTACACCGTGGATGTACCCAAAGCCGGTGTGACCAACATCAAAGCCGGAACGCTGATCGTCTACCGTCGCCGGCACCGCATTCAGTTTCTGGTCAAGGCCACTACACAATCGGCTCAGGGACAGCAGAAAATCGCCAATGCGACCATTACGCTGAAAGGCATGAAGAAGAAAACCGACGCCAGCGGAACCGCCGATTTTGTGTTTGAAAGTCCGGGCGAAAAGTTTTGGGTCAGTGTCAAGCCGGAAGCGGGTAGTAATTTTTCGCATTGGGAAGGCGAAATTGCCATTCCCGTGTCCAGAAAGCCGTCTGAATACATGGTTGTGCTGGAGCAGGGTAAAAGCATCGATGTGACCGTGACCGAATCCTACCGGGGAAAACAAAACCCGTCAAAAGGAGTGAAAGTATACATAAAGACTCTCAACAACAGCTGGGAAAACGAGAACGTAAACTACACCGAAGCCACCACCGACGAGAAAGGCATGTGTACACTGACGGGCATTCCCGCATCGGAAAATGCAGTGGAAGTGTTTGTCTACAAAGAACCCGACGCCAACGGCAGCTACAGCGCCACCAGCCAGACGGTAAACTGGCCCACCGGGCAGAAAAAAAACAGTATCGTTTTTCAACTCAAAACCTACGCTGGTTTTGCCGTCAATTCGGTCTGGGGCTTTCCAGTCAAGCTGGAATCTATAAAGGAATTGGGCAATAACCAGTTCCAAGCTTCGGGAAGCTTTGTCAATTTGCCCGACAATCCTAACTTTTCGGCTCTCAACAACAGCCGGTTAGACTTCAAGAATGTAACCTTTGTAGTCAATCCGGCCCCGAACCAAAACAATACGGCTACCTCCGCAACTAGTCAGAACACACCGTTGGGAACCATCAATACATCGGTTCTCATGGCCGTCTATGACTCGCATGTGCCGAAGGAGAGTTCGATTATTACCCAGCAACATGAGCTGGCCGTACAGATATACAAAAAGCTACAGGGCAATGCGCAGGCTACCGTGGAAGCCCTGAACGGCAATCCGAAACTGAAAGTCATCCGGGACAAAGACGGCAAAGCGGCCATGAACGCACAGGTTCGGCTCGATCTGGCTTCGTTCAAGGGAGCCTATCAGTTATCAGGAGACATCACGCTGGGAAGCAGCAAAACCAACCCCATGGTAACGGTGTTGAAGGCAAACACCTATCCGAAACAGAAATTCTGGGTAGGCCAGAGCAAGTACAGCTTCCTGGATGGAAAAACGTTTGAGCCGCTGCAGTACAAAGTACATCAGTTCAAAGCCGAAAGCGACATTGAAAAGTCGTATGTTTATGCCGACTCGGTGCGGTTGTTTACTGTGCTGCACACCAACATCCCCACCATGGTGCCCGCCGATCTGAAGTTGCAGGCGGGCTACATTACCATTCTGCCAAATACCATTCTGCCTTTTGAGGGAGGAAATCAGCTGACATTCGGACTGGAAAAATGGAAGGTATCGGCACAGAAACCAGCCGTTGCCACCGGCCAGAATTCGCTTATTGATTTTACTTATTTTCAAAACAATGCATCAGCCACTTGGGCTTACGACAAAAACAACGGAGGCATTGTGGTGCCCAAAGCCGTAGTCAATACCGGACTGATCAGTGTGGGATTGAAAAACCTGATTATCAAGCCCGACCGGCTCATCGGCGACAAAATGGAACTGGACCAGGCCGACGCGGCTGCCTTGACGCTGGGCGGCATTGCCCCGCTGGAAATGATGCCCAAAACCACGTTTCAGTTTTCGTACGATCCGAATTGCTACCACGATAACAAACCCCACTGGAAACTGTCTTTGCTCAATCCGGCTGGCAAAGCCGCCCAAGTTTCCAAACTGGATGGCTTGCAACAGGGGCAGAAACTGGAGTTCGGTTCGATGAACCTGTTTTCGGACAACCAGCAACAGTTGTCGGGTTATGACGCCAAGCCGCTCACGTTCAAAGGCGTATTGCAGTTTCAGCTCAACAGCATCGATGTGGGCAGCGACTATTTTACCATGGTGGGGCAGGCCAGCATGAAAATCCCGAACATGAGCAATGGCGGCAACAGCATTTCCAGTCAGTTGCAATTTACCAAAAGTGGGAACAAGAATGTGCTCAATTTCAAGCCTTTGTATTTCAATGTGGAAACGGCCGGCAAGGTTTCCTTCCAAGCCACCGACCAGGCCTCTACCCAAAGCCTGACCAACGACAAGTTTACAGCCGTAGGCACGCTGAAGGTGTATGATGACAAAAGCGGAAAATCGTTTCCGTTGCAGGGACGGTTGCTGCACCAAAAGACAAAAGAGGGATTTGACACCTACATTGAGATTCTGGAACAGCAAAAATTTCCATTGGACAAAAAATACCTGCAAATCATTCCGGGCATTGCCAGCAGCGGCATTCGGGTGACAGATAGCAATTGGGACAAACTAACTCTGAAAACCGTATTGCCGGAGGGTCCCGGCGGCTTTGAACTGATCAAATCGGAAGAGAAAGACCGTACCCTCGTGCTGAAAGTCAATGGTGCCATCGAAACCGATCCGTCCAGTGGGGCCGTCGGCATCAAAGGCATGGAAACGGCTATGGGAAGCCTGAGTCTGTTCTATGATTTTACGCGGCAGGAACTGACCGGAAATTTCTTTGTCAATCCGCCGGTGCCGATCAAAACGGGCCTCATTGACGTCACCTCCGCCGATGTGACCATGAGTGTGGGCACTAGCGGAATTGCGATACTCAACAAAGGCACCGGTACGCTGGCTCCTGCGGGCATTCCGCTGCCACTCGATGCCAAGGTTGTTTCCGTAGTTGGTTATTATACCCAGCCATTTTCAGGAAACGAAATTGAAAAAATACTGAGTTTATCGGTGCACAAGGAATTACCGGCATTTATGCAAAACGGCATCAAAGGCATGTACGGCTCTACGGTGCTGGCCGCCGATGTGCTCGACATCAGCTTTGGCAAAGACGATATTCCCGGACTGAAAGAACTGCCCGACTGGCTGGCCGATTTCGGCGGGCATGCCAAGGCGGGCCTTTCCTACGAGTCGCGCTACTACGCCAACGCCCAATCGCTGACACGCTTTGATGTCTCTTCCGAATCATTCGGGTACGGGAATGCCGATATCGGGGCAGCGGTCTCCATTCTGGGAATTGGTGTCAAAGGCGGGGTGGCATTTGACGTACAAACCTATCTGGGTACATCCATTTCGCCGTCGGTGGGGCTCAGTACCGGAAGTCTGGTGAGTACGCTGAAAAGCCTGACGCTGAAAGGCTGTGGCAGTGTGGGGGGCAGCTTTTACCTGGGTGCCTGCCTTGAAGACCCAACCGGAATCACCGGCTTTAAACATTGTGAAGGTTTTGACGTCAATGGACACGTATCGATTCATTTTGACATCCATCCTGACACGAGCCTGAGCAAAGCGATGAAAGTATGGTTTACGCTTGACGATTGCGGCAATGCTATGCCAGTCAAGAAACTTAAGGAGAGTGGGTATTAATTGGCCTCCTCCGGCCCTGGCGTGACAAGCTCTCCGAAGGAGGGGAGTCAGTTTGATTTCGGAATGGGTAGGGCGGATTGCGGAAAATAGTATCTTTTCAAATGCCAAAACCGGCCAGTCTGGCAATGGCGCAAAAGGAGAGATTGACTTTGTCAGTTAAATAAATCAGTGATCCAAAATAGTATGTTTTGAAAGTGCAAAACCTCATCCCTAAATCCCTTCTCCTCCAGAGAAGGGACTTTAAAGGTCGCGTATCAAAGCTCCCCTCTCTGGAGGAGAGGGGCTGGGGGTGAGGCCTTTTACTCCCCTCCACGGGAGGGGCCGGGGGAGGCCCTCCCATTTTATCAATACAAAAACCTGTTATCTCATGTTTTCTGTCTTACATCGTTTGTCTAAAACCCCTATGTTGGCTTGTCTGTTGGGCTTATTGTGTGTTATCTGTCAGGCACAGCAGCCCAGCTTGCCACTCACTACGCAGGGGAGTGCAAAGGGAATATTTGTCGCATTCAATCATTCGGAGCTAATCGGAAAGGAAATTGACGTGTACCGGAAGGGAAAGAACGACGCTGATTTTCAGAAAATAGCTACCCTGGCGCCGTTGCGTTCCCAGGAAGAACTGCGGCAAAGAATTGCGGCTGCCAAGACGGTGTTTGCCAGCTACGCACAGCCCTCCGACAAAAACGTTACGCAGGCGTGGGGTGCTTATCAGAAAAATCCAGCGCAACTGGCTGGAATCATTGCCTTTATTCCGCAACTGGCCTATGTGTTCAATCTGGCGTACTGGGATACCGATGTGCGAGTCGGACAAACGTATCAGTATCAGATCCGGAGCAGCCAGAAAACAGTTGCATCGAGCACGGCTTACACCTACACCGGCAATTTTGCCTTTCCGAAATTTCAACTAGTCAAAGACACCGCGTTGCAGAAAAACATCCGACTCGATTTCCTGTACTCGCCTACCTTGCTGTATTACGTCGACTGGCAGGTGAAACGCAAACAGTTTACCGAGAAAAACAATGCGTACAAACCCTTGTCGGTGCAATTGGGCACCAGCCGCCAGGGAAAAGACCGATACGTAAGCATGACCGATACGTCGTTGCGCGAATACAGCAGCTATCACTACCAGATTCGCCAGCGCAGCATTTTCGGGCAAACGGATACGGCTGTCATGTATGCCGTAGCCAGCAACGTGTCTCCGTTGATGACGCCTTCGCTGATTCGGTTTGCCGCCACTCCCGAGAAACAGCAACGTGCCCTGCACATTGGCTGGCGTTTTTCCAATCCGTCGCTGATTCAGAGCGTGAGCCTGTACCGAAGCACCGATCCGGACAATGGGTTTACGTTGGCAGGAAGTTTCAATGCTGCCGATACGGCTACTACCAGCGGCATTCAGGAGGCCAACGAATTGTATTTCTACCGTTTGGAATTTACCGATTTGTTCGGAAACCGGCAGAAGAGCAGTGCCATACATGCCAGCTACACCGGGCATACGGTGCCCCTGGCGCCGCACCAGGTAGAGTACACTCTTAGCCGCAATCAGGTGGAACTGCACTGGCAACCTTCCGACGCGGTTACACGAGGCTACTATGTGTACCGTCGCAAAGGAATGCAGGGCGAGTTTCTGCAACTATCCGCATTCATTCCAGCATCGGTAATCTCCTTTCGGGATAGCACCCGCCTGGAACCGTCGGAAACGTATTATTACGCCCTGAAAGCCGAAAGTGATACCTACGACAAAAGTGCCTTATCGGATACGGTTGCTGTTCGGGTAGAAAATGCAGTGAGTGAACTCAAACCACCCACTGATATTGCAGCGGTGTACCGGGATGGCAAAGTGGAACTGGTGTGGGAAAACATGACCCTGCAAAATCCACAAGTGTTCGGCTATCAGGTATTTCGAAAGAAAGAAGGCGAGATAGACTACACACTGCTCACTCCGCAACCGTTGGCTGCCCGCGGCAACCGATTTGTCGATTCTACCGTTGCAGCGGCCAATTATTCGTATTCCATTGTCTCCACCGATGCTACCGGTCAGCAAAGCAAACCGGGCATCGCTGTGACTATCGAAACCGCCACGCAGCGGATATTACTACCCGAACGGCTGGGTTACGAAAAATCAGCTACGGCGATCAAAGTGAAATGGACCAGTCTGGATACCCGTTACCTCAAGGAAATTCGCGTATACAGAGCCCAGGACAATCAGCTGTTTCAGTTGCTGTCCAAGGTTTCGCAAACGATGCAAAACTTTACCGACAATACAGTCAGCAAAGGCCACCTGTACAGCTACCGCATCACGACCATTGATGCGCAGGGCACCGAAAGCCGCCCGAGTCCCATTGTTTCGGTTGATTATGAATAGCCGGGTTTTGCTTTTTCAAAGATACTATTTTTACTCTTCATTGATAATCAAATTGAAACAGCCACTCGCCAGAGGCAAACGGCTGCTTTGTTTTTCAAATAAAAGAACTCTGCTACTTTTGTGCAGGAGCTGAAAACTATCAGCTTGAATTTTTATGCACGAAAAATTAAGAGAACATATTGAGAAGATTGTCCCGCTGACCGACGAAGAGTTTGCTGTGGTGTCTTCTCATTTCAGTGTGCGGAATTACAAAAAACGGACGTTTCTTTTTCGGGAAGAAGATGCTGTTCTCCATGTTTATTTTGTGGTTTCCGGGCTAGTGATGCTGGTACATAATGATGACCAGGGAAAACAGCACATTATTTCCTTTGCCATGGAAGACTGGTGGGAAACCGATTTTCTGGCATTCTATACACAGACCCGGGCCACGTTGTCGTTGCAGTGCCTGGAGGATACGCAGGTGCTGTGCCTTTCACTGCCCGACTACCAAACGCTGTGCGGCAGCCTGCCGAAGATGGAGCATTTTTTCCTGGCAAAGTCCATTGCCGGGCACATTGGTTCGCAGCAACGCATCCTGTCTTTTCTCACCTCCAGTGCTCAGCAACGCTACGAACAGTTGCTGAGCCGGTATCCTTCGTTGTTTCAACGCGTGCCCAAAACGCTGCTGGCTTCGTACCTGGGCATTTCGCGCGAAACCCTGAGCCGACTTTCCCGGTAGACGCCCTTTTGAAATTGTGCGGTTTGTCACACAAAATTGTGCGGCACTGCATTGATCTTTGCGGCGTACATTTTGCTATTCACCCGCAGGCCTGCGGTGTAACTCATTCACAACGAAACACATGGAAAAACGAATCATTAATCCCTGGCAATGGCAGGATGCACGCAGTTACGTGCAAGCCGTTGAAGTGAAACAAACCGAAGGAACCCTGTATTGTGCAGGACAAGCGGCTGTTAGTGCAGACGGGCAATCCTGCGCCGCCGACATGCGGACGCAGCTGATCGAAGCCATCCAAAACCTGGAACAGGTGATCCAGGCCGCTGGCTATGAATGTAAAAACATCGTGCGGCTGAACGTCTTCACTACTTCCTCGGCTGAGCTTTTTACCTGCTTTGATGTTTTTCAGGATTGGGTGACAACCCATGGCATGAAGCAGGCCAGTACGCTGCTGGAAGTGAAAAGCCTGTTTGAAACCTTAAAAGTGGAACTGGAAGCTACGGTTGTCAGGTAACGCGAAGCCGGGAAAAACAGACCTGGCATGACTACCAGTCATGCCAGGTCTATCTGTGCAACGCAGGCAACCGATCTCTGCCTATACTCTAAATTACAGCGGCTCAGGATGCTTTTTGTAGACGGTTTTTTGGTTTTATCCTTTGTAAAAGATCCACTTGGATAACTCCTTGTAGCTCACCTTTTTGCCATACATCAGAATGCCCACGCGGTAAATGCGGGCAGCCAGCCAGGTGGTTCCCAGAAATCCGCCTACCAGCAGCACCATCGATAGGGCGATTTCCCACGCGGGCGGATTGAACGGCAGCCGAATGAGCATGATAATCGGCGACGTAAGCGGAATGATGGATGTCCAGAATGCAATGGAGCTGTCCGGATTCTGCACGATGTAAGTGGCAATGACAATCGAGAAAATCAGCGGAATGCTGATCGGGAACATAAACTGTTGCGTGTCGGTATCGGCATCCGAAGCGGCCCCCACAGACGCAAACAAGGCGCTGTACATCAGGTAGCCAAACAGGAAGTAGAACAACAAGAACGAAATGATTTTAGGGAAATTGATGGTTGAAAAGCCTTTGTAAATTTTGGCCTGCATGTTGGGTTTGTTCTGTGCCTTCTTGAGTTTGGAAAATTCCTGGTTGTTCGAAATTCCAGGCTGCCGGGATTCTACCTGTTCCATAATGGTTTTTTGGTTAAGTCCCAGCATCTGAACAGTACCTACCGTAATGCCAAAACCCAGGGCCAGCCACAGCAAAAACTGCGTGAGCCCCACCAACGCAATGCCGATGATTTTTCCCATCATCAGCTGGAACGGCTTCACCGACGAAATCATTACTTCGACAATGCGGTTGGTTTTTTCTTCCAGAATGCCCCGCATCACCTGCACGCCATACAGGAAAATGGAAATGTAGATGATAAACGCCGAAATGTAACCCACAATGGACGAGGCGATTACGTTGCTTTCCTGCTCTTTTTCCGCTTCCAGGTTGGCCGTGTTTACATTGACTTCATACGACTCGATTTGCTTGAGCAGGTCGGTGTCGATGTTGGCTTGGCGCAGTTTCAAATCCTGGATTTTCTTTTCGATGGTTTCCTGCACTTTATCCTCTACCTCGATGCTGGCCCCTTTTTTGGAGAATAATTCGACGGCGCGGCCATCCACTTTTTCGGTAATGGATTTGGGAATGTACAACACCGCATAAAAGGCTTCCTGCCGCACTTTTTCTTTGGCTTCGGTCAGCGACATCTGAATGGGCATGAAGCTGATATTCTTGTTGTTTTCAAAGCTATTGGTAAAAAGGCCGCTTTCGTCAATGACGGCAATGGTGCGTTTGTCGCCTTCGCGCATCATCAGGTAAGCGGGAATAATGTAAATGCTGGCCAGCAGAATAGGCCCCAGAATGGTCATGATGATGAATGACTTTTTCCGGACACGCACCAGGTATTCGCGTTCAATAATCAGTAAAATGGCTTTCATACAAAAACGGGTTAGGCAAACCCACTGGGGGTTTTGTGTTTTTCAGAGATACTATTTTTCGACAGCCGTTAGCAGCGGAGCTTGTTCGCCGGTGACGTTACGAATGAAGATTTCGTTCATGGATGGTATGTGCTCCGCAAACGAATGAATCTGCGCCTGAGGCAATAAGACCTGGATCAGTTCATTGGGCGTACTGTGCGGCGCAATTCGGACGGTTGCCGCAAAGTGATTGTCTTCCAGTGATTTATACTCGACAGTCTGAAAATCGGCGGGTAACTCGGCCAGTTGTCCTTCGCCTTCAATCAGATACGTGTTAGATCGGTATTGTCGCCGGATTTGCTTGGTAGGGCCATCCAGAATTTTGCGCGACTGGTGAATCAGGGCAATGTAGTCGCACATTTCTTCCACCGATTCCATGCGGTGCGTAGAGAAAATAATGGTGCATCCCTTGTTGCGCAGTTGCAAAATTTCGTCTTTGATCAGATTGGCATTGACGGGGTCAAAACCCGTAAACGGCTCATCGAGAATCAGCAGTTCGGGTTCGTGGAGTACCGTTGCCACAAACTGTACTTTCTGCTGCATGCCCTTCGAGAGGTCTTCCACGTTTTTGTTCCACCACTCCTTGATGTCAAACCGCACGAACCATTCCTTGAGCCGCTCGGTGGCTTCTTTCTTTTGCATCCCTTTCAGCTGGGCCAGGTAAAGCAATTGCTCCCCAACTTTCATTTTTTTGTACAGGCCGCGTTCTTCGGGCAGGTAGCCGATTTTGGCAATGTGGCGTGGTGCCAGTTTTTCATTGGCAAACCACACTTCACCTTCATCTGGAGCTGTAATCTGGGTGATAATCCGGATGAGGGACGTTTTGCCAGCCCCATTAGGCCCCAATAATCCGAATATGCATCCCTTGGGAATGGTTATGCTGACATCGTTGAGGGCAGTATGGTTGGCGTATCGTTTGGTAATATGACGTGCGGAAAGAAGGTCCATAAGTGATTGAATTTTAGCGGCAAAATAGGCAATTCCCCGTATTAATGAAAAGGGAATACATAAGTAACCGAATGAAACGGCTTATTGTCGTGCGGAATGATGAACGTCTGTATGAGCGGATGAACGGAAAACGGGTGGTTTTTACTTTTTGAAAGATACTATTTTTTCTGTCAGTTTCGGGGAACCAAGAACAAGAATTTTGGCTTGTTTTCCTAGAGAATGCGTGGATTTGCCGTTCTCAACGCCTATCTTAAATCTGTGAAAATTCCGTCTGCCTTAACCCACTTACGTATGTCCTATTGCCTACACATTGACACCATGCAACCCGCAGAGCGGCGGACCTTGCACAAAACCTACCACGACAACCACTACGGCTTTCCCATCCACGATGACAATGAACTGTTTGGTCGGTTGATCATGGAAATTAACCAAGCAGGTTTGAGTTGGGAAACCATCCTCAAGAAAGAAAAATCGTTTCGCAAAGCGTACGACAACTTCGACATTGAAAAAGTGGCCGCCTATACCGCCCAGGACCAGGAGCGACTGATGCAGGATGCAGGCATTATTCGTAACAAATTGAAAGTCAATGCGGCTATTGAAAATGCGAAAACGATTGTATCACTGCAAAATCAACACGGCTCGTTTGAAAAGTGGCTGGAACTACATAATCCCAAAACCAAGGAACAGTGGATTAAGCTTTTTAAAAAGACGTTTCGATTTACCGGAGGCGAAATTGTGAATGAATTTCTGATGAGCATTGGCTACTTGCCGGGTGCTCACTCCGAAAGCTGCGCAGTGTACCAACAGGTATTGGCTCAAAAACCCAAATGGGCTGAGAATTTGCAATAAAATAAAGTGAGTTATAGAGTCTAGTAAATGACAAATTTCTCTACCGATGTTCTCCTAGTTTTTTGCATGCCCAAAAAAGTAGGCCAAAAGGGCACTTTCTTTGAATGCTTCCACCCGCAAAATTCAGCCCGTCCCTCGCCAAAGAAAGAGTTCTTCGTACTTTTTATAGGCTGGTGCTGAGCACTAAAAGCTGACAGCTAACCGCTGAAATAGTATCCTTTCAAAAGCAAAAACCTCCCTGTTGACAAAGGAGGTTTTTGTGCTTACTGCCATCCACGTTCAAAATCGAATTTGTACATGAGGCAGCAGTGACTGGATTCGGGTCTTTTCACTTTCGGATATGGGATTGCCAAGCAGGTCGAGTTGTTTCAATTGCTTCAGATTTTGAATGCTATCGGGCAGGGTGGTGAGTTGGTTTTTTTCCAGGCTCAGGTAGCGTAGTTTCTCCAGATTTCCGATGCTTTCGGGTAGCGATATCAGTTGATTGCTGTACAAACGAAGTTCGCGAAGTTTTTTAAGCGTGCCAATCGTTTCGGGCAGTGTTTGTAAACGGTTGCTATGCAAATGTAATTTTTCCAATTGCGGAAGACTTTCTGCAGGAAACATCAATTGCGAAAGCGCATTGTTAGCCACAAACAGCCGACGCAATTTGGGCAACTCCACCATACAGAGCACGTCCAGTTGGTTGTAGCTTAGATTTAACTCTTCCAGCTCGGGCCATGGATTATACAGATCAGGCAGGTAGGTGAGTCGGTTGTTGTAAAACGAAATGCTTTTTAGCGAAGCGCAATCCAGTAACGACTTGGGAAAGGTCGAAAACTGATTGCTGCTCAGGTTGAGCTGAATCAATTGCCTGCATCTTGCCAGGCTCGCGGGCAAGTATTCCAACTGATTGTTCTGCACCTCCAGAGACTGAAGGTTAGGCAGAAGGTGAATGTTTTCGGGTAGCCAGGCAATCTGATTGTTGCTTAAGGCAAGGATTTTGAGTGAAGGCAGCGGATTGGCTAAGTCCGGAACAAGCGGAATCTGGTTTTCCTTGAGAGACAATTCCGTTAATCCATCGCACAGCCAGAGTTTTTCGGAAAACTCCTGAAAGCGATTTCGGGAAAGATTAAGCGTAAACGTTCGGTATCGGTTGCGCGTATCGGCCTGGTAAATAGAATCAGGCAAGGTTTCCAGTTGATTGTCCGCCAAATCCAGCGTGATAATATAGGAAAGGCAATGGCCCATCGTAGCCGGCAGTTTCTCCAGATTGCAGTGATTTAGCTTTAAGGTAAAGTAGCCATGCGACGGAGGCGGCAACTGAAACCAAGCCACCAGCCAAATGTACTTGGATTCGAACGGCAGGTTTTCGGGCAGATGCCTGACCGATTCGTGGTCGTTGCCTTTCAGTAACTGGAAAGCCATTTCCACATTGGCTTTTTCGTAAGAGGAAATGAGCCGTTTCAGGTTTTGGGTCATTTCGGCATCGCCGTAAATCAGTGCGGGTTCCATCGGTGTGTGTTCAGAGGTATTGGCAAAATCAGTTACGGGCGATTTCGGTTCGTTCCATAAGCTGCGCCACCATTCCTGAATGGGTATTTTCATAGGCAGGTTTTTGCTCTGGAAAACATACTATTTTGACTGTGACGCAAAGAACGAAAACCGGCCAGACTCGAACTGGCACCCTCCCGATCTGGAGTCGGGTGTCTTCCATTTGACTACGGTTTTCGTTGCGGAACAGGAAAGACTCGAACTTCCAACCCCCTACTTGCAAAGTAGGTGCTCTTCCATTAAGCTACTGTTCCTCCATTTCAAAGCAAAGATGTTATTTATTCTTGGAAAAGAAAACAGGTATTGCGTGGCACAGGTGTTGATATCAAGTAGTCCTTCCTGTTGCGCAATGCCCGTAGCGGCTGTGACCAGTATTTTTCCTGCACTGTTCCAGGGCCAGGTAGTGGCGGCCGTATGTCCGTTAAAGTACTCCTCCATCACGATTTTGCCATCGACCAGTATCATAAACGACTTGGTGTGTTTCTCGGTCAGGTACTCTTTCAGCGGCTGCACGGCGCTTTCGTTCCAGCCCAGGCTGCTCATCGATTGGGTTTCCCAAGTCGTACTGCCATCGGTAGGCGGGAAGTAGGTCGGGTTTGGGATCATCCGTTTTGTTGCAGGCAAATAGGGCTACAACTAGCCCAAGCAGGAGTAATTTTGAGATTTGCATGGTTGTTTTGGATTTGAGTGTTTTGCTTGAACAGGAAAGGGGGGAGGAGGTTTAATAGAGGCTGTTACATTTGACCGTGGGTGGCCTGTGATAGAATACTTTCCTTTTCAATGAACAGACTCAACATCTGCCCGAATCATGGAGGGTTGAATGTGTATCTCTACTGTATTCACAGAATTGGCTAAAGTTAATCGATCTGCGTAACCAAAATAGGATTTGCCTGCCAGAGTGAGGTTAACACTAACGTGCTGCATGGATTGTGGAACATCTTTTAATACAAGTAGGCCAGGACGTTGAAATTTGATATTTTGAAATTGCTGTGTTTTTAGACCCCATAAGAAAGAACTGGTGATTGACTTATTCATCAAAAGCACATAGTCTGCTTTCTGAATGAGATGAGCCTTTGAATAGGATAAGAATTTAATTTGAAGTGTAACCTTTTTTTCTTCTTGTTTACAAGCTGTTATTACAGATAAAAGACAAAGCCATTTGAGATAATGACGCATATAATGAGGACTGTTTAGAATTATTAAGCATGTAGGTTTTGCCATTTTAAAAGATACTATTTCGCAATTGCACTTGAGCTTTTCAGCAGGCTACCGTAAGGTGTTGATTATCTGAGCGTCTACCCAGTAAATATCCTGACCACTGGTATAGAACAAATACTTACCGTCTCTACTAATAAACGGGCACAATTCATGGCCGGGCGTATTGATGATTTCGCCCATGTTTTTGGCTTTTGTCCAGGTGCCGTCTGGCTTTTTGAAACTAATGTATAGGTCGCCAGCGCCATAGCCGCTAGGCCACGTTCCGCAGAAAATCAGGTACGATTCGTCGCTGACCACATATACATCGGCCTCGTAGTGAGGCGTATTGATTGCATCGGATAAAGGAAGTGCTTTGCTAAAGTCTGTATCCTTGGTGCTTTTGAGAGGGGCTGCATAGATGGTATAATTATCGGCCTGTCCCGGTTTTTCTGTTCTGTTGGATGAAAAATACAGAGTGCCCTTTTTGGAGAAAGAAACATAGTACTCATTCTGCGGCGAATTGATTGCCGGGCCTGCATTGATAGGTGCCGACCAGCCGTTTCCCTTTCTTTCCACATACCAGATGTCGTAGTCTTTCTTCTTGCCCGACTGGTCCAGGGGGCTGTCAGAGATGAAAAACAACTTGCTTTCATCCACGGACAACATCGGGTCATTGTGGCTAAACACGGGGTCTGTGAGCAACGTCACAGGTTTGGTCCACTGATTATTCTGTAATTTCATGAATCGGATTTCGGCTTTGCCCGCACTATCCACTGCAAAATAAAACTCGTCTCCCTTGCTGGAAAATACCGAACCGAATTCATACCGATTGGGGAGCGAGACAAGTTTGGGTGCGAAGACAACCGGAGTCATACCCGGTTTGGGTTGTCCCAAATACATTGACGATTCGTTGGTCGCCGTTTGCCCGAAGGAAAAACCTGGAATTACAAGTGAGAGAAACAAGGCAATGGTTTTCATACGATGGGTGCATTCAGGTTTGTAAAGTATAAAAAATAGCAACGTTCAGCAGCCAGCAAAATCATGACTTCCCCAGGTTATCAGTCTGTTCCCACTTTCTTAGGGTGGGTTTTTCCATTTTAAAAGATACTATTTGATACTAAGACTTTTTCGTTTCCAGTAGCGGTCTGTCAGCCACATGCCCAGCCAGTACACAATCAGCAGCAGCGGATAAAGTGCAATGACCAGAAACGTGTAGCCATGGTAACGCCCCGCCGCTTGCCCAATGACAATGTCAATGAAGTTGTACGAAAGCATGTAGCAAACCAGAACCACAAACGGGATGATGATGCTGCCCGCAATGACCACCCACGAAAAGCGTTTTTGCAGATGTGATCTGCGGTAAGCCCACACTGCCCACAGATGCAATCCAACCAGAACCAATGCCACCAATAACGTAAGCCCAAACGGATCAACGGCAATCAGGAATTTTGCTGTAGAAGAAATGGCGGGTGTAAAGGTCACACTCCAATATTCAGCCGGAAGTTTGGTCAGGTGCCAGGTGGCTATTCCATTGGTTTGGCCGGTAACCGGATTTCCTATGTTTGTATTAAAGGCAGTACCAACAGCCCGCGCATCCACAGTAATGTCGAGGGTGCCAAACGATTTCCAATACTGGGCGGGTGAAAGCGAATACCGGAAACTGTATTCCGATACCCATTCCGAAACATCTTTCCATGCTGTGGCTGTGTATGTAACTCGAATGGTGTGCTGGCCTTTGGACAGGTCTACTTCAACGTATTTTAGGTCGTTGAGGCGGTAATAGTCGCCCGTTTCTTCGTCCCAGTGAATGAATGTGCTGCCTCGGTCGGAGCCAATGAAGGCATCGGAAAATTTTTCAAAAGGACTATCTAGTACTGACAGATATTCTTCTGGAATATCTTGCAACATGACCTGCGTGTCATCAACCCAGATGGAAAAGTTGCCACCAAAATCCTGTGCGTGAAACAACAGTGGAATCTGTTTGCCGCTGGTATCGGTACGGATGGTGTAGGTAATCTGATACGTGGCGTTCTGAAAGTTCTTGTCAATGGTCAGGTAAATTTTTTCGTTCAGAATGTCAATGTCCCGACTGGAAAAGGGTGTGCTGGCGGCAGTACCTCGCCGAATGGGCGAAGCCATGTTGGCATAGCAAAACAGGTTTGTCAGCAACAGAAAGAAATAAAGAATAGGACGCATGCCGGAATTTAGCGGGATTTTTGGGTAATGGCTTTGTGTTTTTCGTAGAGATTGGCGCATTTTTCCGCAAAACCAAAATAGGTGTTTTCGCCAAAGGTTTCCAGGTGCGTTTTGGGCAGCGCCAGTTTGGTTTTGATGGTTGGGATTTTCACCAGTTCTTCCTTCTTCTGGTCAAAATAATTCCAATCGCCCACGTAATCGTTGGTAAGCAGGTTTACACTCGATTCCCCGCTGCCGTCGTTGGTGGCATTGCCAAATTCGTAGCGACTCATGCCAATCAGTTGCATGCGTTTGGCTTTGACATCGTAGCGAAACTGGTTTTTGTAGCCGGCCCGCATCCAGTCGTTGTAAAACGTGAATCCATTTTTAGACGAACTCACACCCGATTGTTCATTCAGGATTTCGATGGCCTGGCTGGTGATCTTTTTGAATTGCTGGCTCGAAAGTCGGCATACAATGACAGACTTTGCCCGGTCTACGTACACCGTGTCGTTCTTCTGATCAAAGTCCAGGTCTTTCACCAGCTTGTCTTGTGCCATGGTGAGAATGGAAAGGCTACTCAAAAGAAAACTCAGGGCAATGGATTGGTAATTCATGTGAGTTGGTAAACAGTGGGGTTTTTAAGTTTGGAAAGATACTATTTTAATTCATGTTGCATGTTATACAATATTGGTTTCTAGCCCAAACCATCTCTCTTTCAACCTGCTCCTACTTTTTTGCTTGTCCAAGAAAGTAGGCAAAAAAGGACACTTTCTTTGCACGCTTCCGCCCACAAGGCTAACCCGCCCTCGCCAAAGAAAGAGGCCTACCCTTTTACTGGCTGTTGCTTTGCAATTCGCTTTGGAATGGATGATGTGTCGCTTAAATTATTTTAAGTAAAACGAAACATGAAGTCAGAATCGATTTGCCCAAATCACTTCTCCGTTTTTAGCTTTTAACAAAGCCGTAAATCCTCCTAACGATACCCACAGGTTTTTGCCAACAAATAGAACTATATTTTTGGCGTCATTTCGAGGCTCTAATGCTGGAAATAACGCAGATTGATGCACTTCCCATTTCTTATGCAAATCGGCATCGAAGGCTGTGAGTAGAATTGTTTTGCGTTCCAAAGTTTCAAAATGCCTGACAATGAACAGGTTTTGTGCAGAGTCGAAAGCCACAAAGTCGGGATCGAGAAAATCCTGAGCAAATTCGGTAGGTTTGCTCTCATTGGTTTTCTGCATTTGCAAATGCAGGATTTCGCCGGTAGTGCGGACAAACGAATAATACGCTTTTGCCGGGGCTTCGCGCAAATTGAGGTAACTGTCGCTAAAGGTAGACTGGTAGTTTCGCTTAGGCGCCGTTTCCGAGAGTTGCTGGGTTCGCAGATCGAAATAATAAACCCGCCCTTTTTGAGTTGTAATCTGGAGTACATGTTGTGTTGCCGAGTTTCCGTTCCACGACGAAATCTGATTGATGCCCGACTGCAACTCTGGAAATTGCTCAAACCCCGTTTCTTTGTTCCATGTTTTCAACACCTTCCAATCGGTGAGGTTGTATAACAGTACGCCTTTTTGGTATTCATCCACGAAGGCTCCCTGTTCGTTTACAAAGAGCAATTTGGTGTATTCTACCGATTTGCGAAGTAGCCGTTTGCCCGTGGTCAGGTCAATCACGTAGATTCGGTTTTCCTGATACGATCCTCCGTCACCATCACCCGAATAATGTTCTTCCAGTACCACGGCTTTGTCGCCATAAAAGTCCGCATCTGTAAAATCAACGGCATAGCCAGCCGGGCCAAACATAAGGTAAAAAGCAGGCCCTAGCAGCGCCAGGCTGATGACGACTTTGAGCAAGAGAAATCGGTTGGGCTGAAATCGGGGGGTGAGCCAAATGCCTACGCTGGCAAAAATGGCGATGGTAAACAAAATGGTTACCAGCCAGGTATGCGAAAGCAACAAATCAATGAGGTCTTCCATAAAAGAACCGTGGGTAGAAAGCAGGGGTTTTTGTGTGGGAAAAGATACTATTCTATCCATGTTCTACGTGCAGAAAGTAATTCCCAATGGCCATTGTTATTTTTTAGAATAGCCTCTCCTCCTTCATAGACCATACGAAATTCGACTTTGGCATACTGCATATATTTGTCAAAAATAATTCGGCTAACCTGAGGGTAAGAATAAAGCTCCCAATAGCCACCCCAATGTCCGTACCATATTTTAATCTGCTTTTCTAAAAACTTCTTTCGTTTTTCACTTTCTCCAGAAGAACGGGCTGGATTCATGATATTTTCGGTTCCAAATGGAATATGCGTATTACCAAGAAACGCATTGAGGAGATTATTGTAAGACTGTGTCAGATACAACGGTGTTTTACCATTACAATCAATGATTGGCCTGAAATCCGTTATTGAATCTTTTATAAAAATTGCCTGCTCTGAAACGACGGGTCCAAACCGTCGAATTACAAAAGTGGATAGTTTGCCGTTTACTTTTTGGAGTAACTCTTGACGAGATGAATCATCTTTCGCTTTCAATACCTTTCTTACGTGATCTTCTATTTCTTGGTCACTATAATGTATTTTCTCCGTAAAGTAAATCTTAATAGAGTTCTGAACAATCAGAAAATCTACTTCTGTATAAATAGATTTTCCCCATTCAGAACCACCTATACGATTGATATCGGTAGGCTTGTAAAATACAGTAAAAACCTGATAGGCATTTTTTACTGTATCATTTAGTTGGGTCAAATCAATGTTTGTAATTGGAGAAGAATTTTGCGCCCATTGATTGAAAAACTCCTTGAGCAAGCTGGCAGACTTCTTTTTGTAAGCTATTTCAAGGTTTTTTTCCGGAGTTTGTGCATATGCAGCTGAAACGAAAATAACAAAAAGACATAGGAATGCAAATTTCATAAAATCGTAACTTAACAGTGGTTTTTCGATTTCAAAAGATACTATTTTCTCTTGGCATCCCTACTGCTTTTCGGCGACTTCTTGCCTAGCCGCCAATACGGTCCCGGATGAGCGACAGGCTGTTTTCGTAAGACGCACCGATGGGAATGGGATGGTCGGCGACAACCAGCTGATGGCGGGAAAGTTTTTCGATCTTGGAAATGGCAATGATGTAAGACCGATGCACCCGAATAAAGTCACTTTCGGGCAGGAGTTGCAGAATGTCGGTCAGGGTTTGGCGACTGAGTAATTTGCGCCCTTTCAAAGTGAAAATCAGGTAGTTGCCATCCGACTCAATGTAAAAAATTTCGTCGAGCAGCACTTTTTCTTCTTCATAACCGGTTTTGACAAAAATAAACTTGTCCGATTCGCCTTCCCGTAAGGTCTTTATTTCCAGGGCTTTGGTGCACGACTTAGTAAACCGCACCAGCGAAAACGGTTTTAACAGATAGTCGATGGCGTCCAGCTCAAAGCCCTGAACAGCGTATTCGGAATAGGCCGTGGTGAAAACGACCATGGGCACTTTAGAAAGTGTCTGCACAAACTCAATCCCGGAGATATCCGGCATTTTGATGTCGAGAAACAGCAAGTCGATGCGATGCTGGCGCAGAAACGGAATGGCTTCGAAAGCATCGGTAAAGGTGGCAAGCAGCTCCAGAAAAGGCACTTTGGACGCATGTCGGGTAACCACTTCCAAGGCACTGGGTTCGTCGTCAATGGCTATGGCGGTCAGCTTCATCAATTACTTTTGTTTGGTTAGTTTCCATTCATCTTCGTTTCGTTGGCCTTTTATGTAATCAACGTTTCCGTTGGCATCCACCACAAATTGATAGCTATTCTGGGGAATTTCCACCAGAAAAAACGTTTTGTTATCCGTAAAATGCATTTCCCTGGGCGTTGATGCCGTACTGTTGTGGTACATCAGTTTTCCGTCCTGTTTGTAAATGCGAATTGTTTGTTCGTGAGCTTCACTCCAGGTATACGAGCCAATATAAGCATCGGCAAGGGTCGCATCCAGATTTATTGCTTTTTTCACAACCGGATTGTAAAAATCCTTCCATTTATATACTGTCGCAACACTATTGGCAACCTCCCGGATCAGGCCGCTATTGTCTGAGTTGCACATGATTACCACCCCATCACCACCTTCTACCGAGCCATAATATACGCAGGAAAACCCTTCGTTGAGGCCGCTGTGCTGAAAATAAGCGGTATTGCTACCTTCGCGCATGAAAATGAATGTTCCCAGCGCGGTATCGTATCGGGGTATGTACGGTGTAAGCAGGCGGCGCGTCGTTTTTTGCGACAGTACTTTGTTGGATTTCCCTTGCAGCGACAATTGCATCTCGATTACAAACCGGGCCATGTCGGTTGGGGTCGTCCATAAACCTGCCGCGGCCTGTTCCGGGTACACATGATACAAACTGCCAATCGACTTGCCATCGTACCGGTAGGCAGTGGCAAGCTGGTTTTTCAGCTTGTCGGGTGGTGGCTGTGCAAAAGTGCTGTTTGTCATGCCCAGCGGTTTGAGTACCTGCTCCTGCATGTATTGTTCATACGGTTTTCGCGTTAGGTCTTCTACCAAAAGTTGCGAGATAGTAGTACCACCGCCCGAATATTCCTGTCTTGTTCCGGGTTGTGCAAGGGAGCGAATGGCTTCCGAATTGGCAGGTGGCAAACCGTCTAAAACCTGTAGTAGTGAAGGACGCGGAGTGGAACCGGGATAGCCTGCAAAACCGTGCACCGAAAGTCCAGCCGTATGGCTTAGCAGATTTCCGAGTGTGATGAATTTGCCGTGAGCCACAGAATCGTATGGGAATTGCCAGCGTTTCAGGTAACGATTGATGTCGGCATTCAAATCAATCTGCCCTTTCTGTACCAAAAGCAGGTTTCCTACCGCATTCAGCGACTTGCTGAGTGAAGCCGCCTGAAATCGCGTAGTTTCGGTAACGGGTCGTTGGGTAGCCGTGTCGGCCCATCCGTAGCCTTTGGCCCAGACAATCTGGTAATTTTGGATGACGGCAATGCTCAGTCCTTTTACCTGGTAGTGTTGCATCCGTTCGGCTAGTGTCCAGTTGGGTTTGCCTTCGATCTGCACCCAGGTCGCCAGGTTTTGCTCTACCTGCTTGATCTGGTCTTGGGTCTGGGATGAATGTTTTTTTACGGTCTGCGCATGGATAAGGGTGTAGTAACCTGACAGAATTGCCAATCCAAGCCAGCAAACGAATAAATAGGTTTTCATAGTAAGTTTATCTAAAATGGTTTGAGTGCATGGTTAGTCGGAAATAGCATGCCAACTGACATTGCGAAATAGTATCTCTGAAAAAGTAAAAACCTCCTTTTTTCTGTTCTTCTTTGTTTTGAAAGGAGTAGTCCCAGAACCTCCAGAACCCCAGGTCTGTGTGCCACAGACCTGCCCCGATTCCGGTCTGTATGCCACAGACCACGGTGTGAAAATCTGCCTTTGATAAAAAAAACACTTTTGGGTTTACGCGTATTGCAACACCAGCGAGGCAAAATAGTCCTGTCCGGATTGCTGAATGGTCAGGGTATGTCGGTTGGGATACAGCAATTCCAGCCGCTTGCGCACGTTTTCAAGCCCAATGCCCGATTTGTTTTCTTCCGGATCCTGTTCCAGCTTGGGATGCAGGGAGTTGTGTACTTTAAAATACAGCCGTGTGGCGTCCATGGTCAGTGTGATGTACACCCAGGAAGGTTGCCGAAAACTGATGCCGTGCTTAAAGGCATTTTCAACAAAGGGATTCAGGAGCATGGGTGCAATGTAAATCGGATGTTCGGGTTGCTGAATGTTTACCCGAACCTCGATGGCGTGCGACTGATCCAAACGCATTTGCTGAATGGCAATGTAGTTGTACAGATACTCCGTTTCTTTGGTGAGCGGAATCCGGTCCTGGTTGTTCTCATGAAGCATAAACCGCATCATGTCTCCTAGTTTCTGAATTCCGTCAGACGTTTTTTCGGCGTTTTCGCGCAGGGCGGCTGCATACAGGGTATTGAGGGCATTGAACAGAAAATGCGGATTGATTTGCATGCGAAGCGATACCAACTCGGCCGATTTATGCGAAATCTGCGTTTGCAATTGCCTGTTTTCTTTGGTAAAAAGTTGTCGCAGGTAAACAATGACCAGCGGAACAATCAGGAGAATTGCCAATATCTCCCAGGATTGCCGGCTAACCTGCAAGCGAAAGTCGTGGGCGGCAATCCAGATTACGGCAGTCGCGGCCAGACAACTGATGACGTAAATAATGGCATGCTGCACAGCCAGATCCCAGTGTGAATACTGAATGGCCGGCAGAAGCTGGTCGTTGGAAAACCGTTGCAGAATGAATATGACCAACCCGATTGACAGGGAAAAGAAAAGAAAACGCAGCAGATGGTTGTCCATGTTTTGCATGGGCAAATTGAAGAACGATTGAGGCACTTCCCCTTTCAATGCAAGGCCCAGTATCACTGCCATCAGGCAGATGAGTAAGAAATAGCTGAGGTACGATTGAGTGACGCGAGAATCGGCGGTAAGTTTGGCGTGTATGTAGTAAAAGAGCTGAGCCACGCATTCGTAATACCCGATTAGGGTAAGAATAACGACCGTGACCGAAAACAGATTCCGCTGCCGGAAGAGCGAATGCGAGCCCATGCCAATGATGGTATTTGCATCGTCATAAAAGTATTCGGGATATCGCCGCAAGTACAGATGAATAAAAACGCCTGTAACCGTGAGAAGAATACTGGTTAGGAAAAAGATAAACGTTTTCTCATCCATCTGCCCTTCCTTCAAGCGGGCAAACGCTTTGTAATGAAATACGTACCAGGCGGCTACAACAAAAACCGTACACAGGATAATGGGCAAGTAGGTATTGGACACGTCGTTGTATTCTTCGATCTGTTCTTGCAGATACTCAATTCCGGTTTGGTCCCGGGCATCGTTGATAAACTGCCGGATGATCTGCTCCTCCTCAAAACAGCTACGTAACAAGTAAAGAAGGGAAGCCAGAAATATAAAAATCGCTTCGTAAAACCGGATTTTGTTGAGCTTAACCATGAGTAGCGTTGATTTTTGACCAAAACTATAAACGTGCTGCGTGCCAAAGTAAAAAATGGGATGAAACCACAAAGAAATGGGATGAATGCATAGCCATAGGCCGCTTGAACGCTGAATAAGTAGTTAAACTTTGAAGAATAGCCGTTTTACATAGACAGAGAATAGTATGTTTCGAAAAGGCAAAACCTGCTCATCGTTCCGTCATTGCGAACGAAGTGAAGCAATCTGCTGACCTGTACGCGAGCCTTTCGTAACCGTTTTTACCGAGCCTGCTGTATGGAGATTGCTTCGCGTTGCTCGCAATGACGCTGAATTCTTAATCTTCTGCGAGTCGTTTGTTTACGGTCAGACATACGGTGTCAGACCAGCGTGGTGCCATCTAATGTACTTAACCAGTTAAATCTGTTACAATCTGTGGTCAAAAATGACAGACATTCGCTATATTCGGCAGTTAAGTATGCTTTTTACCCTTACTGAAGAAACATTCAACTTGTGCTAACATGACTACCCGTAGAGCTTTTCTGAAAACATCGGTTGCCCTTTCAACAGCATTGGTTTCCACTGTTTCGGCTATGGAAACTTCCCTGAAAAAGACAAAACCCCGTCTGGCGTTCTCTACCTTGGGATGTCCCAAATGGACGCTGGCGCAAATTTTACAAACCGCATCTTCGGAAGGCTACGAAGCCGTTGAAATCCGGGGATTGGGCGATGAGCTGTTTTTGCCCAAATGCCCCGAATTCAGCACGCCTGCCCAAATTGTCAACACCCGAAAACAGTTTAAAGACCGCAATCTGAAAATATGCAATCTGGGGGCGTCCACGGCGCTGCATTACATGGATGCTGCACAGCGAAAAAAGAGCCTGGACGAAGGCCGGCAGTTCATTGACCTAGCACATGAACTGGCGTGCCCGTATGTGCGGGTGTTTCCCAACGACCTGCCCAAAGACCAGGACCGGGCACAAACGCTCAACCTGATTGCCGAAGGCTTGCTGGAATTGGGAAATTATGCCCAGAAAGCAAATGTGACGGTGTTACTCGAATCGCACGGGGAAGTGATTTACAAGGATGTATTGTTGCAGATTCTGAAACAGGCTGAGCACCCGAATGTCGGGTTGGTTTGGGATATTTTCAATATGTGGTCGGTGACGCACGAATCGCCCAAAGAGGTGTATCAGGCGCTGAAAAAATACATTCGCCACACGCACATCAAAGACGGCCGACTTGTGAATGGCAAGCCCGAATATACATTTTTAGGCAAAGGCGAAACACCTCTGCAAGAAGCTTTTGATGCACTGAAAGCGGGAGGTTATTCGGGCTATTACAGTTGGGAGTGGGAAAAACGGTGGCATCCGGAAATTGCCGAACCCGAAGTGTCTTTTGCCGATTATCCTAAAGCGATTCGGGCATATTTCTAGTGTTGCAATGATTGCTAAACTAGCTTAAGTAATGGAGTTTATAAATTCAGCGATTTCTCTCTATAATCGCCTTTGTCACTTTTTGCTTGCCCAAAAAGTAACCAAAAAGGGCACTTTCTTTGAATGCTTCCGCCCGCAAAAGCCCACCCGCCCTCGCCAAAGAAAGAGGCTTACGCTTTTTATTGGCTCTTGCTTCGCAATTCGCCTTGATAATTGATTATGAACAACTTAAGTCTTATGGATTCGTAGGTCGTGTTAAAATAATATCTTTTCAAAATTCAAAACCTGCCTATCATTCCGTCATTGCGAGCAAAGCGAAGCAATCTCATTGGATTAATGCATAATTTGTTTTGCCGAGTGTGCTGTTTGGGGATTGCTTCGCGCTGCTCGCAATGACGCAAAAGTGTGGGCTGCATTCTGTCTGGAATGCACCTTAAGATGGCGTGCCCGGAAAGGCGGAAATTGCGTTACCCAATAGTATCCTGCAAAACCGGAAAACCTCTCTATTTCTTAAACGCAGGTTGTGCTTCCAAGGCGGCTAACAGGTAAATCAGCGATGCCGTGCCATCCATGGTTGGTTCGTTGGTGCTGTAATCGCCGTAATCGTCATGGTAGACAACCAGATCGCTCTGGAAGGCGGCATACTCGTCGGGTTCGTGCAACTGAATGCCAATGAGCTTGTTATAGATTTTTCCGTATACAGGCCCGTCTACCAAGCCGCCATCAATGGGTTGCTGTAATAGGTGTGTAAAGGCGGCATGCGGATCGGTGGGTGTATCGCCCCAGGCAGGTAAGCCATATACCATAGAGGTGCCCCAGGGATTGCAGCCAAACAGCCAGTCAATGGTAGCTTGTTGCAGGGCGTCAAATTCGTGGCTTCCAGTCAGTTCCTGATACCACAAACACTGAATGGCAAAGGAAACGGTGAGGTTGTTGCTGCACCATATAAACGGAATGCCCCGGTAAAACGCATTCTGTTTCGCTTTGCTCCATACCTTTTCAATGCCGGTTTTGTAATATCGGATCAGAGTCGCTTTGTCTTTTCCGTTAGTTTGGCGGGCTAATTCATAATGCCCCAGGTTGATGAACGGATACCACTGGTAGTGAGCCGCTGTGTCTGTTCCTAGCCATGGCGTAACCGGTTCAGAGGCAGCATATTTCATGGCCAAAGAATATTGCTTTTGCCAAGTGGCGGCCAGCTCCATGTCGTCCACCCAATTGTCTTCGGCATAGATGTAAGGCGATTTTACGGATACAGTCTGTGTTACGCCGGGCTTTTTCAGTGCATAGGCAAAGGCTGTTTTGGACTTTTCCTGTAAATGACGGCTATACGTTGGATCGGATGATTGATAAAGCTGAGCCCCCAAGGCAAACGCACTGGCGAACTTGGCGGCAGTCGACGAAGTACCCGTTGTGTGGTTGAGCTGCTTGCCCTGCTGCTGGGGCTTTCCATCAATGAAGTACACGGGTCGTTCAAAGCCGCGCCCATACTGACTGTCTTGTGCGGGCAGCCGCATGGAAATGTGGTCCCGGTCATCTGCAATCTGGTTAAACATCCAATCGGGTTTCGGATGCATCTTTTCGAGCCACGCCAGCCCCCAACGGGCTTCATCCAAGACATCCGCCTGGTTGTTTTTTCCGTCCAATCCATTGGCTTGCTTCACGTCGGCAAATACCGTTGGATAGTCGCGGTCGGCCATCAGTAAGTGGTATGTGGCATTGGCTGAGGTAGTGGCGTATTGCAGATAATCCGTTGCATCGTGCCAGCCGCCTACCACATCCATGTGAGTGCTGTCGGCCAGTCCAGCTTCTGTGCCATACAGCACGTAGCCGTCGTGGGTGTGGCAACTGTCTTTGAGAAACGGATTGAAGCCGGTGCGCTGCTGACGCATGTAACGCAAGCAAAAATCAGCTGTGCCCTGGTACACATCGCGTCCGATCTGAAATTCAGGCGAACGTACTTCGCCCACCTGCAGATAATACTTGCCCGCTTGAGTGTATGCTGAAAAATCCAGCCGATACGTTTCTGTGAAAGGGCCGTATTTGCCCCATGCCTTGCCGGCCGCGGCTTTGAAAACCGTTTTTCGGGTTTGGGCATCTACCAATTCAAACTCCCGGATTGTTTCTTTCTTTTTGCTGCACCAAACGGCAACTTTCACGCTGGCAGGCATATAGCCCAACTGATTGATTCGTATCCAGGCTTGTGTGGATGCAATGGGAGGTTTTGCTCCTGAAAAAGATACTATAATTACGAGCAGAAATAAACGAACAAATGAATGCATAGAAAGAGGGCAAAAGGTCACGGCTTCAATAACTCAGGTATGGGCACCAAGTTATAGTTTTCTTTCTGAAGTTGGTCAATCAGTTGGGGCAGGTAATGGTAAAATTTGTCTTTGCGCCGAGGGTCGGTGCCAATGTGAACCAGCAGGATAAATCCATTCAGACCGGCAGGCTGCTGGTGCGCATAATCGAGTATCGACTTCAATATGCGTTCACTGGAAACATACCGGCTGCCCATCTCAGGATAAGTGTAATCGGCGTTGCTGCGCGTGCCCGGCGTAAAATTAATGAGTTGCAACCCCATCTGTTGTGTCCAACTGGCAATGGTATCGTTGTACCACTCATAGGGAGGCAAAAAGTAAGGGGCCTGACTTTTGGCAATCTTCCACTGTTGCAATTCCCGATAAGCGTTTGATAGATCGGTGGTAAATTCTTGACGGTTTACTAGCAGGCTGTCTCTCTTTTGCCAATCGCAATACAACAGGTGCTTGTCGGAATGCGAGCCCAGGTAATGCCCGGCCTTTTTTAGTTTTCGTATGACCGACCGAAAAGCCGGATTCCGGTAAAAATTGCCGGTCAGGAAAAAAGAGGCTTTAACACGCTTTTGTGATAACGTTTTGGCAATGAACAGACCTCCTTCGCCAAATTCGTCACCGGTAAATACCAGAGCCAGTTGCCGCTGATTGGTATCGCCGCGGATGATGGCTCCGTGTGCCACTACCGGTTTTGACGCATGGAGTGAACGGATCTCGTTTTCATCAACAAAGCGGATCGGAGCGGAGAAGAATGTGAAAATTGCCCAAGAGAGCCAAAAGGTATTCATGCTTTACCGAATCAGAAGACCCAAAAATAGTATCTTTTAAAATTGCAAAACCCGGCAGTAACGCTTTGTCAGATTATTGGGTCGTTCAGAGCAAATACTTGTCAACGGCCAGTTCAAATTGCTTTTTCAGGATATCCGCCAATGCCTTGGCATGTTGCGAAGACGTGGTGACAACGTCGTAAGACAGATCCTGAAATCCTTTGACCGAATACTGGCGTCGTGCTTTGTGGCCCTCAAAGGTATTTTTACGGTGAATGCCCCCCGGCGTTTGAAACTTGTTGAAGGGCTGTGCCGAAAGCTGGATCAGGTATTTGCGTTCTTCGCCCGTAGGCGTTTTCCAGAAATGATACCCGCTTTCGCCTTTGAAATACAAAAACGGCAGGTTTCCAGTCAGTTCGATTTCAACACCCACCAACGCGTAATCGTCATCCAAAGGCTCGTTGTAAGGATAGCGTAGATACAAAAACGGTTGTTTGGTGATGTCGGCATAGAGATTATGGGGCTGAAACCGTTTCCAACTGTCTTCCGTAAAGCGAATTTCCTGGTTGTTGTGCCAGATCTGATACGCCTGGACTTTAAACCCGCGTTGCGTGCTCAGGCTCAGGTAAATGTCGGCGATGGAAAACAGGTTGGCTGCGTGTCCGTAAATGCACAGGGTGCACTTCATCAGTTCGGGGTTTTCCATCTGCACCAGCTTGACTTTCAGTTCCTGGAAACGCTGGTGCCAGCTTAGAAAAGCCGGATACAGCGAGGCAATGTCTACATCCAATCCGTTGAGCAGCAGGAAATTTTCGCTTTCGATGCGCTGAATCTGGCGAGTGGCCTCATCAAAGGCATTGCGGATTCCGGTTAGTTCGTAATACCGCTTGCTTTGCGGTTCGTCTTGCCAGAATTTCTCTTCCTGCTTTTTGGTTGTCAGCTTTTGCAGTTTACGTTCGAGTTGGTCGAGGCGACTGAGAAAATGCGCATAGTAACTGCCATTGCGAATGGTAGTGGTGGCTCGGCGGTTGCGTGTCACTTCGTTGGTAAACTCAACCACGGTGATCTCATCCGTTTTGGAAATGGCTTTTTCGGCCAGGCTCATCTCGTGCCGCCGGGCCAGCTGGAAGGCAACGGTTTTGCCTTGCTGGGAGATACTAATTTCCAGCGGCGTTTCAAAGTCGTACTGGTTGAGGTGTTCAGCCAGCGGAATCACCAGCTTTTCCTGAATGGTGCGTTGCAGAAACCGTGCGCCGTAGGCCCAGTTGTAGCCTTCCGTACCCAGGTAATCCAACACCGACCTGTCAACGTCGATTCTCAGATTGCGGCTGTTGATGCCTTCCCGCTTTTTGACCAGTTCCATTTCGCGGTCTACAATCAGACGCACCACGCGTTTCTCCAATGGCGAAAACGCCAGGATACGGTCGAGGCGATTGAAGAGTTCGGGTCGGAAGAAATTCTGCACTTCGTTGGTAAAATGCGCCGTGGCTACGTCTTTCTGGTCTTTGGTTTCAATGAATCCGATGGTACCGGTTTGGTAGCTGCGGGCTCCGATGTTGGATGTGAGAATGATGATGGTGCTGCAAAAATCGGCCACCCGGCCCCGCGAATCTGTCAGGCGACCTTCGCCCAGGATCTGCAACAGCAAATCATAAAACGACGGATGCACTTTTTCCAATTCATCGAAAAGCAGGACCGAAAACGGTTCTTGCCGGACGGCTGCCGTCAGCAAGCCTTCGC
Source organism: uncultured Sphingobacteriales bacterium (assembly GCA_963520985.1). Lineage (GTDB taxonomy): Bacteria > Bacteroidota > Bacteroidia > Cytophagales > 172606-1 > Xanthocytophaga. The sequence continues at coordinate 337,396 of CAUQTA010000002.1, read as the reverse complement.
CGCTGGCGTGCATATCGCCCGTAAGCCGCAAAATGGACTGGTAATCCGCATATTCGCTCATGTCAAAGCGAATCATCTTCTGGCGGTTGCCAAACATGAACTCGGCCAGCACTTTAGCCATTTCGGTTTTGCCTACTCCCGTAGGGCCCACAAACAGCAACGACGCCAGCGGTTTGCCTCGCCGGATCACCGCCGCTTTGATGGAGACCAACACATCCAGCACGGTGGCAATGGCTTCTTCCTGCCCGTAGATGTTCTGCTGAAAAAACGCCTCCATGGCAGCCACATCCAGCGGACTATCTGGGTTGATCATAAACTCGGGCATGCCCGTTTCCTGGCAAAACCGTACGTACATATCGGACTTGGTCAGGTGGCTACCCGGCTCACTCTCAGACAGTACCGCACTCAGGAAACGGATGGTTTTGCCGGGAAGCCCCGAATACGGGCTGTACCATTGCTGCAACCGCAACACTTCGAGTATGGCGGCCGGGTCAAGGGTTATCTTTCGGGCACGACTCAGTTTTTCAACTTTCTGCACCACAATCTGCCGAATGGTATCCCTGGAAAGTTCTTCCAGCTTTACCTGGGTGAACAGGGCTGCGTATCCCGGAGACCGCAGTTCGATCTGGGCGAGTTCTTCGGGTGTGCATTCGCTGATAACGGTGATTTCGCCGCGTGCAATGTAGTCGCGCAGGTAATCGGCAAACGACATGTTGTTACCCGAATACTGGCCTACTTCAAACAGTTCGGATAAGTTGCTGATATACAGCAAGTCGCCACGGTTGCGAAGTTCGTTGCATACGTAGGCCAGGTATTCTTCCCAACTACCCTGAGCGGTGAGCCGATGCAGCAACTGCGCCGCCGACGCTTCCCATACCGAAGTGCCCCCAAGTCCGTGTTGGTGGCGCAGCGCCACAAATTCGCGAACCAAAGCCGTTTTTCCCTTGCCCGAATCGCCTACGATCAGCACACTGCTGCGGTTGTATCCTTTGAGAGCCTGAATGAGCTTTTCCAACTCCCGCGATAACCCCATCAGGTCTCCGGCGGTAGCTTGCATTTTTTGGGCTACTTCAGGCAGGAGCTGTTCTTTGCCCGCCTCGGCCATTTTTTCAATTTCAGAAAGGGTGTAAAACGGAAAATCGACCGGAACCCGGTGCAGTGTGAGATCGGAATACCACTGGGTGGTGAGCAGGGAACGGACCGATTGCAGGCGTTTTTTGCGGATGAATTCGAGGCGGATGTTTTCGGTCAGGTGATGGATCAGCTCGTCAAGCGTAGTGCCTGCCGACTCCAGGCTGAGCAGAGGCACAAATCCAATGAATTGTCCGGATTCGTTCTGAAAGTAATAACTGTCGAAAGGTAGTTTCAACTCAGGAAAAAGCTGATCCTGAGAGGCATCCAGCGTAACAGTCAAGGGCTGGTGCATCAGGTCGTCTTTGGTAATAAACTGCAGAATCTGGCTGTAAAGTCCCTTTTTGAGCAGTTTTTCGTGAATGGCTTTGGAAACTTGCCGGGCCAGTTGCTCCGGTGATGTATTGAGACGCACCACATGGGGCAGGTGCAACGGGAAAAACACACGGTTGCCCGACTGGTGTACGGCTTCACCGATCAGCAAATGAAGGGAAATCTGTTTCATAGCGGCAATTCTGAGAAAATGGACTGCCCCAAGATAAAGGTTTTCTGCCAATGTGAATTCGGGCAGGTGGGTGTTTTGGGAAAATAATAGGGTTTGAAAAGCAAAAACCTGCCGTTTTTTGATCAGGTGCTTTTGGCTATTTTCATACAGTTGCTATCCTCTTATTGCTCTCTTATAGAAAAGCGTCAAACTATTTTCTCCATTCATCAACTTTAAAACCTCTAACCAACGTGTCTTGATCGAATTGAATAACCAATGTTTTTACATAGACAGGATCTATATCGGTTCCATAATCCTCATCAATAGCATAGCCGATTTCCATTGTCGAATCCAACTTGAATTGCGGGTTCCCAAGTAATTCAACAATTTGGAGATAGGATTTTTGCTTTAAGTCTTGGTTTTCAAGTAAGTCGTCAAGCATGGCATCTCTATTTGGAAATGACATGATATCACCCATTTCTGCCCATTTTTCTTTGTCAAATTTCTTTTTCTGACAGGAAGAAAAGAAACAGATCATCACTATAAAAATAGTATGCTGCAAAAATCGAAAACCTCCCATTCTATTTTCCATGTGTGATCTTTAACACCTGAGCATTTCGTGCATCCAGAATAATTAAAAACGTTCCTCCAAAAAATCCTTGTAGCAATGTCTCTTTGATTACCCAGTGATTGCCAATGAGATAGCTTTCATAAGGTCTTTGCTCTTTTATGTTCGACTCTCCATAAATGCTGAACAAAATGGGTTCTGCGACACTGATAGCGGTTTTTTCATCACTGAGGAGCAACCGTTTGTTGTCAACCACATTGTGTTGTGTCTGATTGCTTAACGCTTCTTTGAGTTCTTTTTCGGCTACTTCTTTTCCAAGGATAAGTCGTTTGCTAGTTTGGCTACAGGAAACGACGATAAAAGCGAAGAAGGTTATGACATATAGTTTATTCATTAATCCTACAAATTATAAGTCATCAGGTTTGAATCCTTTTCTACGTTTAAAATCTTCTATAAATTTTTTCTGTTTTGGATTGTAAAGCAATACTTTTTGTGCTGGATATTCCTTTATAAACATGTTTCCCTCTCCAATCTGAATCGTACCTGTTAATAGAATATCTACGAAGCCATCTTTATTCACATCTGTGTATTTTGGTTGCAATTGATATCCTTTCAACAATTGGCTTGTCGTTTTATTGTTTCCTAACTTAATACTTCCATCTTCGTGCGCATCTACGGCATAAGTGGACGCAAGAAGAATGAGACGTTTGCCAGAAAGCTTATATAAATAGTAAAAGCCGTTACCCATATGAGTTTCATCAAACACTTCAATGAGTAGATTAGGAATACCTTTGAGTGTGATTTGTCTGGCAGATCGAATGGACTGACTGCCTAGCTCTTCTGAGTTTTGAAACTGTGCTTGCCAGAGAATTTTTCCATTTACAAATTTTACAACTGCAAGCTCCTCGTCCCAACCGTCTATAGCTATTAATTGTGCAATAAATAAAGTTGAGTCTGATTTACATTTTATAATTTCTGCTGAATTGATTCCTTCCTTTAAATTTATAAGTTGTTTTTGTAAACTTTGGCCAATAGAAAAAACGGGATTACTGCCCAAGAGAAAACTTAGGAAAAGGAATTTATAACTCATATTTGCTGAGAAAGAGCGGTTTTTGCGTCTGAAAAGATACTATTTTTCAGGTGAAATACTTTTATTTGGACTTGAATGATTTTGGTAGATTTCTTATCTAAGATTCTATCTTCTTAAATTACACAAACCCATGGAAAACGAAATTGAGAAAATCATTGAAGTGGTATCGTCCGTATTTGCCGGTGCCGACGAACGGGATTGGAAAAAAGTGACGCAAGCCATGGCCCCCGAAGTGCTGCTCGATTACACGTCCATGGCAGGTGGAAGCCCTGCAGTACTGACATCGCAACAAATTGCCGACAGTTGGGCCGCTTTTTTGCCGGGTTTTGATAAGACGCACCATCAACTGTCTGATTTTAAAGTAAGCCTGCATCCCGACTGTGCCTTGGCTACTTATTTTGGCAAAGCCGATCATTACATAGATGAGAAATTCTGGACGGTAGAAGGAACCTACGAAACGGAACTCAAGCAACAGGGCGAACAATGGTACGTAACCAAACACAAGTTTAATCTGACCAGTCAGTCAGGCAATACGAGTTTGCCTGCCGAAGCTACGGCTCGGATGGCGAAATAGTATCCTTGCAAAAGTAAAAACTGGACTTTTATGAAATTTGGAAGAGCTATCTCAGTGATTTTAACAATAGTTCTGTTACTGGCATGCAATTCAAGAAATCAGTTTAACAATAAAGAATATTACGAAATAACACGGGGAGATACACTCGAAATTTACTTTTCTAACAATTCATGTTGTTATTATTGCTTGGCAAATAAAGAAACACTTAACCATATCTCTTTTATAAATATTAAAACGATAAAAGAAGTTTCTAAGAATTGTGATGGTTGCAATAGCCAATCGGCATTCATCTTTAAAGCTATTTCAAGTGGGACAGACACCATTTTTCTGAAAAGCCCAACTGTTATGTTACCTTGTGACAGTTCAAAGCAGATTGAACGTTACATTGTTCTTGTTAAGTAAGATGAAATAGTATCCCACAAAAAACAAAAACCTCCCCAATGCTGAGGAGGTTTTGATCTATGCTGAAGAATGGAATTACACATTTTTCAAAACATCGCTGACACGGGCGGCGGCGTCTTTCAACTGCACCGCTGAGAATACTTTCAGACCCGATTCGTCGATGATGCGGGCACCCTCTTCGGCGTTGGTTCCTTGCAAACGCACAATGATCGGAACTTTGATGTCACCGATTTTCTTGTAGGCTTCCACCACACCGTTAGCCACCCGGTCGCAACGAACGATGCCCCCGAAGATGTTGATCAGAATCGCTTTCACGTTCGGATCTTTCAGGATGATGCGGAAACCGGCTTCCACGGTTTGGGCATTGGCTCCACCACCTACGTCGAGGAAGTTGGCAGGCTCGCCACCCGATAGTTTGATGATGTCCATGGTGGCCATGGCTAGTCCGGCACCGTTTACCATACAGCCTACGTTGCCGTCCAGTTTCACGTAGTTCAGGCCCGACTGGCTCGCTTCAATTTCCAACGGATCTTCCTCGTTTAGGTCGCGCATATCGGTGTAGTTGGTATGGCGATACAGGGCGTTGTCGTCCAGGTTTACTTTGGCGTCAACGGCCAGGATCTTATTGTCGGAGGTTTTCAGAACCGGGTTGATTTCGAACATCGCCGAGTCGGTTTCCACGTAGGCTTTGTACAGGGCCGTTACGAATTTTACCATCTCTTTGAACGCATCCCCTTCCAATCCCAACGCAAAGGCTACTTTGCGGGCCTGGAATGGCTGCAAACCGATCACCGGGTCAATGAATTCCTTGTAGATTTTTTCGGGCATATCGTGGGCCACCGTTTCAATGTCCATGCCCCCTTCGGTACTGGCTACGATCACGTTGCACGACTTGGAACGATCCAGCAAAATACTCATGTAGTATTCTTTGGGCTTGGAAGCTCCTTCGTAATACACATCCTGAGCAATCAATACTTTGTGTACTTTCTTTCCATCCGGGCCGGTTTGTTCGGTTACCAAGGTGTCACCGATCAGGTTTTTGGAGATTTCGCGTACCCGGTCCAGCGACATGGCAACTTTTACGCCATTCTGACCACTGTTTTTGGTTTTCCCTTTGCCACGACCACCGGCATGAATTTGGGATTTTACTACATATACGCCGTCTTTTGACAGACCGGCCGCTTGTAGCTGGCGGGCAGCTTCTACTGCTTCATCAGGTGTATAGGCCACAATGCCTTCCTGCACCCGAACACCATAACTTTTCAGAATTTCTTTGCCTTGATATTCGTGGATGTTCATCAGTCAATGAAAAATTAAGAATGAAAGAATGAAAAATCGAAAAACTCCTGCTGGCTGGCCGGTTTTGAAAAGGAACAAGATGCTAATCAAAAATTGGGGCAAACGCCCAACCGGAACCATTCTTGGCGTTCGGTGCGAATCTAAACAATAATCATTTACAAAGAAAAGCGAAGTGTTATTTTTCGGGTTTTTCTCTTCCCGCCTGCTTGCCGATTGATTGTTTTTAAGCTGATAATTTTTGTTTACCTTTCGCGATAAAGTTGGACTAAGTCATGAAAAACGCAACTTGCCAATCGGAAGCTAAGTCGTGAATGGGTTGTTATGAAGGCTTTGTAAGGTGTTTGTTTCAGTTGTTTTTATTATTTCTGCTATACAATCCTTTTACCACTTTTAAACAAAACCAAGCCATGAGTACAAATCCCGCATCCGTTAGCCCGCAGGTCGAAAAAGTGACCGAAATGATTCACCAATACGCTGAATCGGTTGGCCTGACCCGTGAACAAGTGTTCAATGCTGAAAAAAGAACCTGGCGTTGGCGCATCGGTTCGGCATACATTGATGTATTTATCCAGACCATTACTTTCCAGAATGGCAGTTCACGCGATTACCTGCGCATTTTCTCGGCCCTGATGCAGGTGCCTGCCAATGATTTGCTGAAGTTTTACCGCCACCTGCTGGAGCTGAACGACTCCAAACTGGGTGTAAAACTGACCATTATGCCCGGCAGCCAGTGGGTGTATGCCACTTACGAACGGGACATCCGGGGCATCGACTACCACGAACTGGCTACTTGCATTGCCGATATGGAATACTGGGCCGACCTGCTGGACGATGAACTGAAAAACACGTTCCCGAACTGGACCAACTAAGCCTAGTAGATTCGGCTCAAGCCGAATCTATCGAACACCACTCAGCTGCGAGTGGTGTTTTTTTATGTAGTCTATTGTTCTATTTTTACAGCCGGTTTTTACTTTTCCAAACCTACTATTTCTATGAAATTCCTATTTGGCGTTCTTTTTATTCTTATTTCAGCGGTTGGCTTCAGCCAGTCAATCACTACCCAGAAATTGACCAAGGCCGACCTGGCCGCTAAGAAACTGACTTACAAAGGCGAACCGGTGCAAGCTTTGGGTTGGAAAGACAAAAACGGAGAGAATGTAATTATCCTGACCGCAACCAAGGAACTCTGGGATTCGAAAGAAGAAAACCGTTCCAAGGAACTCTACGGGCTGCATTACATCAATCAGGGCGGGGTGTGGAAACTTTCTCGCCAGATTTACGATTTTGTGAAAGACTGTCCCTTTGATGTAATGCTGGACTTTGTCCCCAATTCGCTGACGGTGACCGATCAGGACAAAGACGGCTTGGGCGAAGTGACGTTTCTGTACACGCTTGGGTGCCGCAGCGATGTGAGCCCCGACGACCTGAAACTGATGCTGCTTGAAAACGGCCAGAAATACGCCATTCGCGGCAATACCATCCTGATGGTCAACGGAAAAATAACTGACGAATACAATTTTACAAAGCCTGTGAAAAACCTCGATCCGGCATTGCAGAAAGCTCCCGCCGCGCTGAAAGACTACGCCAGCCAGCAATGGGAGAAGTTTAAAGTCGTGAAAATGGGCGAGTAATCGAAACCCTGATTTGTGGGATTAATTGGATTAACACGAATTTTCGCTTTTCAATCAGGATAATCTTGAAATCCTACGAATCAAGGTTCAGACAAAATAGTATCTTTTGAAAACACAAAACCCCTGAGCATTGAAATCATCTCGTTTTTTTGCCTACCTGCAACTGATGCGCCCCGCCAATATTGTCACTGCTATGGCGGATATTTTGGCGGGTGTGGCAGTTGCGGTCGAATTATCTTTTCCAATTGTAGCGTATATGGATAGTGCTGTAACAGGAGTGAGAATTGTAGGAGGGGAAAGTCTACCTGCTTTTATACGGGCTCTTTTAGCTAAGAGTACACTATTGCTGCTTTCTTTCGAAAATATTGGAAGCTTACTAGCTTTATTGTTATTATCTACAGTCGGCTTGTATGGTGGGGGAGTGGTGTTTAATGATGTGTTTGATGCGAAACTGGATGCGGTTGAACGCCCAGAACGGCCTATTCCCAGTGGCCGGGCAACTTTGCAAGGTGCAACTATCCTGGGTGGAGTTTTGCTCTTGTTAGGGATACTATTTGCCTTTCTGGTTTCACCCTTAAGTGGTATTGTTGCCATTCTAATTGCATTTTTTGCTTTATTATATAATAAGATCGGAAAACACAAAGCTTGGGGGCCATTAAACATGGGACTTTGTCGGGGACTGAATCTTTTTTTAGGAACAACGGTTTTTCTAGCTTATGTAGGAAGATTTATCATATCTTCTATTTCACTGAAAACAGAAATTCTTTCTCTATTAGAAGCCAATTTAGTATTAGCAATTATTCCCATCCTTTACATTGCAGCCATAACATCCGTAAGTCGAGGAGAAGTGCATGGTGGAAGCAAAAAGTCGTTTTATTTGCCGTTTGCTTTGTATGGAGTGGTGGTTTTGGCTATTCTGGCTATACTATTTTTAACGGCTACACCTGTTTGGCAAAGTCTGCCGTTTTGGGCCTTTTTCTGTTACCTCATTTTTCCACCACTCATTCGGGCGTATCGCGATCCGCAGCCGCGCAACATTGGCATGGCCGTCAAGGCGGGAGTGATTGCGCTGATTGCCATGGATGCGGCTATTGCGGCGGCTTTTGCCGGTCTTCTCTACGGACTTGTTGTGCTGGCATTGTTGCCCATTTCCAGGGTGCTGGCCAAGTATTTTGCCGTTACCTAGTAAGGGCATGGTTTTTTGCTTGCCTTATCAACGACAGGTTACTAACAAACCATACCCATGAGAAAACACTTTTTTGTCAAGGAATATCCTTTGTCCATCAGTGCTGAAAATGTACTGAATACGCGTCCTGCTACGCTTTCAACGTTTGAAGTGGATTTTGAACAGTTGGAACAGCAATTGCCTGCGGGTTCCAAAATCAAGCAGGAATCGATACAGACAACCATCGAAGCCGACCGATTCATTGTGTATGGCGAATACACAGTCGGCGAGCCTGCATTGGCCGAGCCGCAAGCCGCTTCCGAATCCATTGAACTGAAAGATGTTCTCGGAGAAGATACTCTTCTTCCATCCGTAAACTAAGGAGACGGAATGAGAAATAAGCAGCAGCTTTAGCAAAAGCAGTTTCTAACTTTCTCATAGTGAACTGTTTGCTTAACGATAATTTTGCGTTGACCGGTAGTCGGCCGCAGAATTGTCGTTTTTTTATGTTCAGATCATGAATTGACCAAAATTTGCTCGGTTGAAATATGTAATATTTTAGGAAAAAATAGAACCTTTCTTTTAATTCTTTCAGCAAATTCTCTATTTTGCGCCGCTTCTTCAAAATCAGGGATAGGAGGGTTTTTTGTTTCAAAAAGATACTATTTTAGGGAATCGATTTGATTATGAACTACTTACTCCTACGCCTTATCTGTTAAATTTATGATCACCTGGGACGATTTTGAAAAAGTGGAAATACGAGTAGGAACCATACAAGAAGTGAGCGATTTTCCCAAAGCTCGCAATCCGGCCTACCAGCTCACGATTGACTTTGGGGAAATGGGCATCCGGAAAAGTTCGGCGCAGATTACGCAACTCTACCAGAAAGAACAACTGATTGGGAAACAGGTAATTGCGGTAACGAATTTTCCGCCCAAACAAATTGCCAATTTTATGTCCGAATGCCTGATGCTTGGCGTTGTGGGCGACAACAAGGAAGTAACGCTGTTGCAACCGGAACGTCCCGTACCCAATGGCCTGCGCATCGGCTGAGAAAAAGAATGAATTCGGATTTCGGAGAGTGGAAGTTGTCTGAACCCTGATGCGTAGGCTTAGGGGATTAACAGGATGAAATAGGTAAAACACGCTTTTCTGTGGAGAGGGAGCAAAAGTTTCCTCCGGGGTTAGGGGCAGGGGTTTTGCCTTTTCAAACCATACTATTTTCGAGTTAGCCAGTAAATACAAAATATACAACAAAGGAATGGACTCGGATTCAAATTCCGCAATCCGCCCTCCCAATTCCGAATTCAGTCAAAATCGCTTTTTATCACCAATCCATAAACGTTTTCTTTCATGAATAGTATTATTTACTTAGTTCCTCTATTGGGTCTTGTAGGCCTGCTTTTTACTTTTATCCGCTCGGCATGGGTGACAAAACAAGACGCTGGCGATGCCCGCATGACTGAAATTGCCGGGTACATTGCAGAAGGCGCTATGGCCTTTCTGCGTGCCGAATGGCGAGTATTGACCATTTATGCTGTGATTGCCTCCATTGGGTTGGGTGTGATGGGCGTATATAGCGAAAAATCAAGTCCGATCATCGTAGTTGCCTTTTTGATAGGCGCCTTTTTATCCGCTTTGGCTGGTTTCATTGGCATGCGCATCGCTACCAAAGCCAACGTACGCACCGCCCAGGCGGCCCGTACCAGTTTGTCCAAAGCATTGGCGGTTTCGTTTGCCGGTGGTTCGGTAATGGGAATGGGTGTGGCAGGTCTGGCTGTATTGGGATTGAGTACTTTATTCATTGTATTTGCCATGATGTTTGGGGGCGTAGATGCGAATGGTGCTATGAACCCTGCCAACATGGAAATTGCACTGGAAGTATTAACCGGATTTTCATTAGGTGCCGAAAGTATTGCCTTATTCGCCCGGGTGGGTGGTGGTATTTACACCAAAGCGGCCGACGTAGGTGCCGACCTTGTGGGAAAAGTAGAAGCCGGTATTCCGGAAGATGATCCGCGCAACCCGGCCACCATTGCCGATAACGTAGGCGACAACGTGGGTGACGTAGCCGGTATGGGTGCCGATTTGTTTGGTTCGTATGTAGCTACAGTACTATCAACCATGGTGTTGGGCCGCGAAATCATTGTGAACGACAACTTTGGCGGAATGTCGCCCATTCTGCTTCCCATGCTGATTGCCGGCACCGGAATCATCTTTTCTATTCTGGGGACATTCTTTGTGCGCGTTTCGGATAGTTCGGCCAGTACCAGTTCTGTACAAAATGCCCTGAACTTAGGCAACTGGGGATCGATTGTGCTAACCGCTATTGCGTCATATTTCCTGATTACCTGGCTATTGCCTGCCAACATGGAACTTCGTGGACACCAGTTTACTTCAATGGGTGTGTTTGGAGCGGTTATCGTGGGTTTGGTTGTGGGTACGCTGATGAGCATGATCACCGAATACTACACCGCCATGGGCAAACGTCCCGTACAGTCCATTATTCAGCAATCTTCGACAGGTCATGCAACCAACATTATTGGCGGTTTGGCCGTTGGGATGGAATCGACTACACTGCCAATGATTGTACTGGCAGCGGGTATCTGGGGTTCCTATGAACTGGCCGGTTTGTATGGGGTTGCCATTGCCGCAGCCGGTATGATGGCAACCACTGCTATGCAGTTGGCGATTGATGCCTTTGGGCCAATTGCCGATAACGCCGGAGGGATTGCCGAAATGAGCGAATTGCCGAAAGAAGTACGTGAAAAAACGGATATTCTGGATGCGGTTGGAAATACCACGGCCGCTACCGGAAAAGGGTTTGCCATTGCCTCGGCGGCGCTGACTTCGCTGGCATTGTTTGCGGCCTTCGTGGGAATTGCGGGTATTACAGGTATCGATATTTACAAAGCCGATGTACTCGCGTGTTTGTTTGTAGGCGGTATGATTCCGTTTATCTTCTCTTCGCTGGCGATTCGCGCCGTGGGCCAGGCAGCCATGGCGATGGTCGAGGAAGTGCGTCGCCAGTTCCGCGAAATTCCAGGCATTATGGAAGGCAAAGCCAAACCCGAGTACGACAAATGCGTTGCTATTTCTACGCAAGCGTCCATTCAGAAAATGGTGGCTCCCGGGGCCATTGCGCTTATTTCGCCATTAGTGATTGGCTTTATTTTCGGTCCGGAAGCATTGGGCGGCTTCCTGGCCGGTGCAACCGTGAGCGGTGTCTTGATGGGGATGTTTCAGAACAATGCCGGCGGCGCCTGGGACAACGCCAAGAAATCGTTTGAAAAAGGAGCAGTCATTGTGGTTAACGGAAAGGCCGAAACATTCTACAAAAAATCAGAACCGCACAAAGCATCCGTAACCGGCGATACAGTAGGTGATCCATTCAAAGATACCTCCGGCCCATCGATGAATATTCTGATTAAGCTGATGTCGATTGTGGCGCTGGTTATTGCACCATACATCTCGCATTCGCACGGAGCCGAGGCACACAAAGCCAAACCTGAAGTGAAAAAGGAAACGCCCATTTCACTGAAAAAATAAATCGGGTTGAGAGACCAAACAGAAAACCCCGACTTTAAGCCGGGGTTTTTGCTTTTATAAACATACTATTTTTAGGCCGATTGGGTAGCACCTAATTTGGCTGTCAATGTAATGGGTACACTCAACGCTTTGGAAACCGGGCAGTTAGCCTTAGCGTTATTGGCAATTTCCTGAAACTTCTCTTCGGTAATACCAGGAACGGTTCCGGTCATATTCAGGTGAATCCCTTTGATGGCATATCCTCCGTTTTCAAACTGCAGATCCAGGATGGCTTCCGTGGCTAGTTCGTCTGGAGTAAATCCCTCACCATTGAGCATGGCACCCGTAGCCATGGTAAAACAACCGGCATGTGCGGCGGCAATCAATTCTTCCGGATTGGTTCCTTTGGTACCGTCTTCCCCGAAACGGGTGTTAAACGAGTACATTTGCTTATCCAATACGCCGCTTTGGGTAGTAAGTGAGCCTTGGCCTTCTTTCAGAGTGCCGTTCCAAACGGCTGACGCTGTTCTTTTCATGAGAATTAGGTGTTGAATATGAAAAATTAAAAAATAAAGTATTTCAAAAAGATAATACTAGTTAACAGGATTCTTTGAAAAAAGGTTGTTTTTTAGAATTATTTTTCTGTTAAAAAGCCTCCCCCAGCCCCTCCCGTGGAGGGGAGTTTTGTATTGATAGTTCGAAATAGTATCTTTTAAAACTGAAAAACCTTACCTACAATGAGGGGAGCCAAGTTACGCGACTTTGAAAGTCCCTCTCAGAAGGAGAGGGATTTAGGGTGAGGTTTCTTTTCTCCCCTCCACGGGAGGGGTTGGGGGAGGCCCTTACTTCTATGAAAAAATTCTTTAAGATTACCTTTTCAATTTTTCTGGGAATCTGTGTAACTCTGCTATTGTATACCAACATTCGGTTAGGCTATTCGCCTGACTATGAGAGTACAGACTATGGCATTGTAAATAAAGATGTCATTCATCAGTTGTATTTCCTGAAACAGGAACTGCACCAAAACCAGGCAGGGGAGAAGATGCAACAACTCTATCCCGAAGGTTTCCTGTTCATTCATGCCTTGTATGCCCTAACCTGGTATGATGCCGTAAAAGGAGTAAAGCCCCAGTCACCTTATTACAAAGAAGCGTTGCAGGAAATGGATTGGGTGTTAGGTCGCATACAGTCTTCTGATGGAAAGGCAATTTTCAATGAATATCTGGAGATTGAATACGGCGCTTTCTACACCGGCTGGACCAATGTGGTTCTGGGTAGAAAGCTATCGTTGCAATCACCAGAAGACCGAAAGCCCCAGGAGATTCTGTTATTTCAGACACGTTGTGCCAATATTGCCGAATTTGTGGCCGATAGCGAAACCCCGTTTGCCACTTCATATGGAAGTGCCGCCTGGCCCGCAGATATGGTGATGTGTATGACTTCCCTTACCATGCACGACCGATTGTTTGCGCCACGTTACCAGAAAATAGTATCCCGCTGGCTGGCAAAAGTCCGGCAACGATTGGACACCCATACGCATCTGATTCCGCATTATGTAAATGCGCTGACCGGCCATGCCATCGACGGAGCCCGTGGTTCGTCGCAAAGCCTCATGCAGTGTTTTTTACCCGAAATCGATTCTGCTTTTGCCAAAGAACAATTCACGCATTATAAGGAACTGTTTCTGGACAGTCGTTTGGGTTTACCCGGCATCCGTGAATATCCCAAAGGAAACATCGGTCTCGGCGACATTGATTCGGGTCCGGTCATCTGGGGAATTGGTGGTGCCGCCTCAGTGGTAGGACAGCGGGCCATGGCCATTCATAACGAAGCCGAAACAGCCATTGGCTTGCGCAACAGCATCGAAGGGTTCGGCGTAGGCCTAACTTGGAATGGACAGAAACGGTACTTATTCGGTGCATTACCCATTGCCGACGCCTTTATTGCCTGGTCCAATTCTGCTGCATTAAATCGCGAGCTCATGCTTCCCGCCTGGCGGCGAAATTTTCTGATCTATTCAACCCTGGCGGCATTGTGTATTTATGGGCTTTGGTACTGGATGTGGAGACGGAGATAGTATTCACGCATAATTTGGGGAAGTAAACAACGCTTTTGAAAGCGGATGGCTTCTTTACTTTCAATACATACTATTTTCAAGCTGTGTTTGCATAATGACAAGATGCGTATGGTTGTGATAGTGTTGTACGCAGATTGCTTTCCTAGTTTTTTGAATATAATTGCTCAAAAAACTACATACTTGTGCTAGGTTTAGAATTGTCAGAATAACTTTTGTTTACTTGAGTTTTTCTCCAAAGGATAGCAAACAGGCTTGTCAACCTGCCATAGGTTTTATGTATCGTGTCTGTTTTTATTCGATAACAGCTTTTTAGTTTCTTTCAGGCACCTATTTCATACATCCCTTACAAAACTGTCTTTTTGAACCCATCTGTTACTTTATCTACTTTTGTGGATAAATACCAAATTATGAATGTTTATGGGTAGATATTTCTTTTGTCTTTTTTGTGCTTTTATAAATATAATATCAGCTTATGCTCAAGAGGAATCAAAGAATGTAGTTATAATCAAGTTTACTAATGCGGGACCCGATACAGATCGTGCCAAGCAGTGGGTAGCTAATTACCAAAGCTATATAACGATGGCTTTTATAAAAGATAAACGCTTCACCATTTTGGAACGGGATCAGTGGGAAATAATAGAGCGAGAGAGGGAATTACAAAAATCTGAAAGCTTTATTGATGGTAAAATTATTCAACAAGGCGAAAGCATTGGGGCACAATACATTATAAGCGGTGTGGGTGATCCCAATATGCGCATGGCAACAGTCAAGTTATACGATGTGTCCTCCGGGAAGGTATTAGGTACAACTGTTATAAATTTTGATTTGTATGAAAATGGCTCATTAAGCGAAGAAGATTTGACATACTTTATTATCAAAAATATAAATAAACAGTTTTTGTACAAATATTTTCCTCTGCCTCCGGTTAAGGTGGTTCGTGTGTTGGAAGAAGATAAAAAAGGTGCTGGGAAAATTTTAATAGCAGCCGGGAGTAAGAATGGGGTAACTCGTAAAAAAGAATTTTTAGTCAAAGAAAGAATATACGAACAAGTGGATGAAAAACAAGTGGAGCGAGAGGTGACAGTGGGTCGGGTAAGGGTATCCGAAGTAGAAAATGATTCTTTTTCAGTTGGCACTGTAGAAGAGGGTGGTAAGGTAATTAATGAAAAGCTAAAAAGTGGAGTGAAACTATTTTGTACTACAGTTGACCATAAATGAAGAAACAAGTAAAGTGTTATTTGTATCTACTAGCCTGTCTGGTGACCCATCTGGTGACGGGGCAGCAAATAGAAAAGTTTCGTTTGGGATTGTTGCCCTATTATTTCGATGAAAAAAATGTTCCGGAAGTCTTAGCCGTACAGGCCAATACACATATAATTAAAGCTCTACAGAAAAGTAGCCGCTTTTCTTATATAGAGCGACAGGAAGGGCAGACGGTTTTGTCAGAAATTAAATCCGAAGGGCATCGCCAGGGGGTAAACTATTTGCTGAGTGTTGATTTTCTGTCGTATCGGAGCAGCTATACTTTTAAAACGCAAGGTGGTGGCGACTCACCGGCACGAGACTTTCTCGATTTTAGAGCCGTTATTGACATTGTTGTAAAATTGTATGATGTCGAAACCAGCGAGGTGCGTGCCCAGGAAATCATTCTGGTAACTGGATCGCACGAATATGATCTGGGAAATAAAAGTGTCAGTGAGAAATGGATTGAAGAAGGCAGACAGATTGTGCAAAAAAAGGTTGAGGTAAATGTTTCAACCTATTTGATCAGATATCTGAACACTGTTTTTCCTGCTCAAATTCCGGTCCAGGAAATTGTTGAACAGTCAGAAGAAGGAATCTCCAGAGTGAAAGCCGCTCATGGAAAAGATTTAGGATTAACACCCGAGAGCAATTGCTACATCTACACACTTAAGCCTTACAACCAGGATGGAAGAACGCTGATCCGCGTGATTACTCTGGCAAATGGCTTTGTAACAAAGAATACTACGGCTGAAACCGCCGAAATCAAACTCTGGATGGGCCGGAAGGTACTCAAGAAAGCGTATGAAGAGAAACAGCCTTTATTTGTTTCAACCCACACCCAAGGGCTTAACTACAATTCTGTACAAGAGAAATCCATTGCTATTCTGCCATTCGTGAAAAAGGGAGATATGCTTCCGGAAGATAAAGCCATGTTGGAAAGGCTTGTTCTGAACAGTGTAATGGTGCATGGGCGTTTCAGAGTAATCGAACGGGGCAACCTGCACATACTTGATCAGGAAAGAGAGCAACAGAAGTCTGATAGCTTTTTGCAAAGTGAGGTAATCCAGCAAGGTAAAAATATCGGGGCGGATTATTTATTGATGGGAGAAGGGTATGAATGCCAGACATTTGTACACAAAGCCATGGAATCACTGGATGCGCCATCCGGTATTTATACTCGTCTGAGGTTTAGAGCTCAGGTGCTGAATGTGGCTACAGGCCAGGTGGAGGCATTTCAAGAATTTATCGTGGATCAGACTTATCGCAATGCCGTAACAGCAAAACCTTCCGCTACGCCAGCACTCTCACTCCAATGGGCTTTGTTTGATCTTCACGTAAAGATTAATCGCTGGCTGGTGCAGACATTTCCTCTTAATCTGCAGATTATAGAAGTAACCGACTCCAGCAAACAAGAGGCAAAGCAAGTAATCATCAATGGGGGCACGGGTACGGGATTACACCTGCCTGTTTCTTTTTCAACCGTCAATGCATTGGCAGGAACGCCATTGGAGGTCTTTGAAATCCATCAGGAAGACGTAGATGGAAAACAAATGGAAAGAACTGTGCTGATTGGAGAAATTGTACTAAAGAAAATAGAGAGTGACCTGATTTCTGTTTGCAAGGTTCGAAAAGGAGGCGAAGCTATTTATAAAAATATGCAGCAAGGTAAAGCCATGACAGTCAGGATAAAAAGAAAGCTGATTGAATAGGCTAAGCTACTAGTCCATAAGAAAGAGAGAAGGTGTTCTGTGCAAATAGTATCTTTTTAGTCACTAAAACCCCCTCTTCCATTCCATAAAAGAGCTAATAGTAATTGATTCAATGTATAAAGTTTGATTTAATCTTTTCTGATGATACGTGTCCTCCCTGCCTTTCTTCTTGGCTTGTTCGCTGTCTTGATATCTTATGCACAATCTCCAGTAACTGGTGAAGTTAACTCTGCTGGTGATTCAGAACCGGGAACTGTATTGCTCAATGTTGCCTGTTATGGTAGAGGAAAAAATGCTCTGCAAACTGCACAGCGTATGGCTTTTGAGACCGTATTGTTCCGCGGGATTCCGGGTTCAGTCCAATCACAGCCATTGGTAGAAAATGAATCCAGTGCAAAGCAGTTGAACGTACCTTATTTTCAGGAGTTACTTGATCAACAACGGTTTCGCCAGTTTTTGATGCAGGTTACACCTATCAGTTCTTCGGCTCGAGTTGCCGGAAAGAAACGGAGGATGTTTCTGATGAAAATAAACATTCAAGCACTTCGGCGCGATTTGGAGCAGAACGAGGTAATCAGAAAGCTTGGCCTCTAGAAGTATAAACAATCTGCTGCCTTCTCAGTGACGAATTTGTGCAAAACTAAGCAACACATAGCAATGCAAAAGCATAAAAAATTCACAACAGTAAAAAAGTGCCTTTATTTTCTCCTGAGTTGTTTGGCCTGTACTCAAGTGGGACTGGCTCAGAACGAAGCTGCCGGAACCGCAGTGAATACTTTATCAGGGAAAACAGCTACCATACAACCTACTATCATGGTTGTTCCGTTTGTAAAAGAAGATGAAAATATACGCACGGTGTTAGAAACCGATGCTAATAAACGCATTGCTATTGCGCGTGTGAAAGAAGGCTTTGATAAACGTGGTTTTACAACCATAGACTTTCGTGCAAAACTGAAACAATCACAAACGGACAAAGCCTTTGAGCTGGAAAATCAAACTTCGTTGAAACAACAAATAATTGAGTTGTCCGGAGCTGATTTTTATGTGGAAACGGATGTAGTGGTTAATTATGGCTCTAGTGGAAATTCAGTTTCAATTACTTTAAACGGTTACGACGCTTTCTCTGGTCAGTCGCTGGCTAACAAAGTGGGAATGTCACCTAAGTTTTATACCACAGACATTACCAAACTCACCGATAAGGCAATTGAAGTTTGTATTGAAGATTTTCTCAATATTCTCAATCAAAAGTTTTCTGCTATCATAGCCGATGGAAGAACACTTGCTATGAACGTTACTTTTAGCCCTGCTTCCAAGTGGAATATGGATGCGGAAGTAGGTACAGATAAAAATATGCTTTCAGATGTGATAGAGGACTGGCTGGAGAAAAATGCTTACAAAGGCTATTACCACATGCAAGGTGTGACTGCTTCCAAAATGATTGTGGATGATATACGTGTACCACTGAAAGACGAAGGGAATGTCGGTAATTTCCGGGTAAGCAAGTTTGTATCAGAGTTTAGAAAATACTTGAAATCGCTGGGGATAGAAACGACACGAGACATTCAGGGAAGTAAAATTTTCATTGCAATCCAATAATTATGAAAAAGATAGTCATTGCTCTTTTTTGGATGATAAGTCAACTGTCTCTGGCACAGGAGAGCGGAAATGCCGTTTTCACGTTCAAGCCCATGATGCCCATGGAAAACGCTATTTTATCTTCCTCATCTCTTCACATCTTAGAGAATAAAATTACTGAACTGATTGTCAATAGTGGCTCACCTGTTGACGGTACTGCTGCTTTTGTGATTGTACCCAAAGTAACTGCAACAGAACAGCAAACAGTGGAAGCCATGCAAAAGCTTACTGTCGTCAAAATTGACTTGGTTTTATCCGTCAAAAATCGTTTGTCGCAAAGCACATTTGCTGTTTGTACAAAAAAAATGGCAGGTAGTGGCAAAACGATTCCTGATGCAGTTGCCAATGCTTTAACCAAGTTTAATCCACAAGATCCGGCTACTATTGATTTCATAAAAAGTACCAATCAGAAGATAGGCAAATACTATGAAGACCAGTGTGGATCCCTGTTGGCACACATTGAAAAAAACATCGACATGCAAAATCTGGAAACTGCTTTGGCAGAAATGCTATCGATACCGGAGAACTCCACGTGTGGCAAGACCGTTGCCGGAAAACTGGCGGAAGTTTATAAGAAATACCAGCAGAAGAATTGCCGGGTAAATGTACAGCAGGCAAAAACCGCAGTGGCTAACCGGGAATACCAAAAAGCTGCCTACTATTTGAATATGATTGATCGACAGGTAAGTGTTTGTGAATCTGACTACAATCAGTTAGTTGCTAGGATTGAAAAAGAAACAAGCGAGGAACAACGGAAATCCTGGGAGGTTCTCCTGAAACGCCAAGAAAGTAATGCGGTAATAGTGAAAGCACAAGTAGAAATTCTGAAATCAATCGTAACCCATTATTATAAAAATCAACATACAGAGTATTTATTTATTGACTAAAAATTGAGTTAAAACAACTATGAAAAAAACAGTACTATTTGTCTTTTTACTTCTGGGAAGTAAACTCTTTGCCCAAAAGCCCAAGTTTGAAGAGGTGAAGGTTAAAAGCATTGCGTACCCGGAAACTCCATTGCCCGCTGATTTTAAGACATATACAGTCAAACTTGAAGCGCAAAACAGCTGGGTGTTGCCTCTGAAACTTACCGTTGAAGGGCTAAAAAACAGCGTAAAGTTCGATAGTTTCCAATATGCGGATTCACAGGCAGATTTAAACGTTGAAATCAAACTCAAAAAAACAGATTCCAAGTCCGAGCCTGTCAATGTGGATATTGAGTTAACCTATGAGGTATTTGACCGACAGGGAAGACTAATGAAGAAAGGAACTGATAAGCAGTCGCTTTACTATGGTAGCGGTTACCAGGGTTCTTCAAAAGATAGTCCACAGGTAGCTGAGGCCGTAAAAAGTATAGTGGCCAGAGCCTGCAATGACATAAAGATCGCATACGATTACAGAGTTGTTCAAAACTTAACGTATCTGGCTCATCTGAAAAAGGACAACGAGGCCACGTACGATTATACGGGTTTTGAAACCGCTTATGCGGATGTGAAAGGTGCAATCGCAGACTATGTCTGGAATCCTAATAATCAATCGTTGAAGAAAGATATTCAATCTGCTATTGAATTTTGGGATACACAAAAAGATAAAATCAAATTGGATGATAAAGAACAGAGAAAGTTATACTTTGTTTGTACGTATAACCTGGCATTGGTTCATTCATTGTTGTACAACATTACTGAAGCTGAAAATTATGCGGCTTTGATGGATAAGTCTGATGTAAAAGATATGTGGGGAAATTTTATGAAAAAAGAAATACTGGAATCGCGTAAGGAATGGAAATTAAGACACGATAAGTTTAAAAAAGAGTTGGAGAATGGTACCGCTTCTCTTTATCGTTCTTCTTCGACTGCGCCTGTTGATGAGAATAGAAATACGGTGAGAGCTATTCTGGGTAAATCAACAGAAAATACAGCTCAGAATAAGTTGGACCAACAGGCCATATTAAAGGGCTATGTGGTCACAGCACAGGATGATACCCTCCATGGTGAAATTTTAGATGTAGACGTGAATATACTCAAGAAACAAGTTGTGTTTATTGAAACTGGTAAAACGAAACGAATATTTGCTGCGTCCGATTTAGATTCTTTTTCTGCCGGAGGAGCTTTATATAAGACGGTCGGTTCTGCTATTTTCAGACAATATTATAAGTCTCCTAACATTGAGTTTGTGTATGTTCCTGCCGCAAATATATGGCTCTTTGGCTTCAATAATGGAACCGAAGTGGGAGAATACCCTTATTTTGATGCGAATGATGGGGCTTCCTACGTTGTAAATTATAAAAAGAAAATGGCTGATATTTTCAAAAAGTGTCCGGATGTTGTCAAAAAAATAAATGCAGGGAGTTACACGCTTAAAACTACCAAGGCAGAGGACTTACTAAAAATCGTACAAGATTATGAGGCAAGCTGTGGATCAGGTAACTTTGAAAAATATAATAAACAGTCCTCACCCGAGCAACTGGGGGCATTATATCATTAAAATAGTCTTACTGATTCGTTCAGTATTTACCAGTTACAATTTGATGGTGGAGAGTTACCTGTAATTGATCGTCAGCAAGTTGGGAATGATTCGGAGAACTTTTAGACATAAAACAAAATAGTATCCTTACAAAAATAAAAACCTGGTTTGCTCCGAACTGACAGCGTTTTCATGTGTCAGTCATTTGATTGGTTGATTGAATTATGAAATAAATGTAGGCTTCTCCATAAAATAACTCCAGTGTCTTTTGGAACAGAAAACCCTGCTATCTCCGGCAGGGTTTTCTGTTTTGTTCCTTTCCAAGGGTTGGGAGGGGCCCTCTATCCCTTAAACAATTCGGGTACCAGAATGCGGTCAAGAAAGCACATGGCAATCAAAACGATGATTGAGTGTTTGTAGTCAAACTGACCTGAATTGCGGGCGTTGATGTATTCCGGATCGTAGGTGATGTAGTTGAGCAGCATCCGGCGGACTTCCGGTAATTTGCTTTTCAACGCCTGGGCATTGTCAATAATACCGGCGTCATTCGGACCGGCAAGGCTCAGGAATACGTCCAGAAACTGTTCAAAATTCTTAAAGTTTGCCGGAATCTGGTCAAACTGCTCGATTTTCTCCAGATGCTGCGAAGTTACCGAATCGGTAGCGGCCAGCGTTTGTCCGTTGAATACAAAGCCTTCTTCGCCCACAATATCGGCGGTTTCACGGCTGAATTCGTCCACGACAACCTTGCGTTCAGCCGACAAACCAAAGGACACTTCCGATTTGTTATCCTGCCGGATTTCATCGCGTTTCACCAACCGGATCGTATCGGCTCCTTCGCCAAAACCGGCCTTAAAGCATTTATTGTAATAGGTGAGTGTATCCGGCTTGCCGATGAAGCTTTCGAGCCAGTCAAACATCCGGCCGCCCTTGCCAAACGGGAAAAACTCAAACGTGCTGATTCCGGTCAGGTTGCGGTCTTTAATGGTTTTGGCGGCTAGCATGCCAGAGTAGAACAGAATGGTGCCGCAGATAAACGTTGGAATTGCGAAAATGGCCCGTGCTTCGGCCTTGTTTACATAAGGCGAACCGGACTGTGCCAGCGATTTGTAAAACTTGTCAAAATCTTCACCCCGCAGGCGGTCCAGAATCGTGTTGAGGTAATAGGGCGAAACTTCGGGTTTATTGCGCATTTCCTCAATTCCCATTACCTTCATATTCGTAATGCCCGAAGTGGCAAAGTAATAAATCGCTTCGCGTACCTGAGACGATTTCAGGGTTACTTCGGCCAGCTTGCCTGCTGACAACCGCAACGAGCTTTGTTTTACCAGCCGTGGGGCATAGCTTCCATCGGCCCCTTTTTCGCGGGCCACCAGCAATACGTTACAGGTACTGCCGCCCACATCGGCGCCGATCATCATATTATCGCCGTAGAAAGCCAATCCACCCTTACTCAGCGCATAATTACAAACCGCTTCAGCCTCGGTTAGGGGTTGTTCCAGATTGGACGCAGGTACGTTGCGAATCGGAGCAATCTGGGCAATGTTGCCGTACATGGTATTGTACAGGCGTTGGTCTTTCTTGGACAATGCACCCGGATACGACCACCGCATCACCGTTGGTGCATACTGATTTTCGTACAATTCGGCGCACATTTTCATCCACAGCGTTTTCAGGAAACCTTCCTTGCGGTGCATGCCAGCATCGTCGTTTTCCCATTTCAGGCTATAATACAATTCGCCCGCATTGGTACGCATGAACGATTTTTCCATGGATAGCACCCGGATGTTGGGCTCAAAAATGGGCACACCACCCGAAATTTCGATGGTTTCCTTGCCCGGCACCACACTCAGGCGGTTGTGTTGCTGTACCCACGTTTTGAGCTGACCGTTAACGATGCTTTCATTCTGAAAGAAGTACATCTCATGCAGTGACGAAAACTTGCTGTCACCGTTAATCGCTTCGGCTCCCATCAGAAATACCCGACGGTTTTTAAAAGTAAACGGCTTAACCACACCATCAGTAGAATAGCTGAGACAGGAGTTGTTGGAGCCAAAGTCGATGCCAATGGTAGCCCGACGGTTTCGGATGTATTCCGGCGTATGCGTACCCGACAGATCTTTCAGATTATCAGTGGCATTCTTGGTCATCAGATAACCAATTACCTGATCGGTACCGCCCACGTTTTTCCGTATTTCCAGACCGGCCAGCGGTTGATTGAACCGATAAATCTCGTATTTGTGCAGGTCGCCCGATTTGCCGATTGGGTAATAAACGAGTTTGTCGCCTTCCAGGCGTTTTTCGGGCAAGCCATTGTCGTGAACAAACTTCAATTCATCTGACGCCAGGCCAGCTCCGTAGACAAACTGATTTTTATCGTTGGTGACGATTTTCCAGGGATTTTCCCATCGTTTGAAAAATGGCACGACCTTGATGGAGGTGTCATTGGAGGGTACCTCATTGTATAGGTAGTAATTCTGCCAGTGTTCGGAAATGAAGTTGGGCCATAGAATCACATGGCGACCCGTATCCATCGGCTCAATTTTGTATTCCCGCTCAATGGGTGTCATGTGTTTGTCGCCTACATACAGGCGCAAACGTACTTTCAAGCGGTATTCGTTGGGTTTTAGTTCGGCATAAATCTGGTGGAAGTCTTTTTTGCCCTGTAGCAGATCCGCCAAGTTGTTCTGAAACAGTAAAATCGCCGCCCGGCTTAAGGGGAGCGGGAAATACATGTCTTCGTTGCGGCTCAGGTCACGTACCTTCAGGTAATGCACCGCGGCATTATCAAGTGGTTGGGTTTCATCTTCGGTGAAGAACTGAGAAACCGTCTCCGAATCCAGAAGCAGTGATTTCGGATCAATCTCTACGGCATTGCCACCCGGGTCGTTGAGATAGAAAACGCCATTGAGGAAGTAATAACCTGATTTAACGGCAAATAACTCCTGATACGGCGCCGCGAAATTAAGCTCGCCGTCCAGCGTACCACTCTCTTCGATGTTAGGCGCTTTGGCTTTGATTTCCTGGGCAAACTTTTCGGTAAACTCCCGTAAGCCCAACAACGACAAGGCTACTTTACCTCCGCGGTTCTGGTTGATCTTCTGTTCAAAAGACGGAATGCGGGCCGCCATGGTTTTTACCAGTAAAAACAGCTTTTTCAGGTCATCAGCCCCGAGATTGCCATACACCAGCGGATCGTCGAATTTGCCGTTTCGGTACCAGCCAATGTCACCCGAATCGGGTAGGTTAGTGTACGAAGCAGCCGGAAATACCAACGAATACGGCGAGGTACCGCCAATCAGCTTGCCATTGTAATAGATCAACTGAACGGCAGGCTTGGCATTCGGGTCGTTGCGCGACAGGGAATCGGGTTCGGTCCACAGGTCGGTATCGTCAAAGAGCATCCGTCCCAGCGACGTCGTAACCGAATATAAGTCGTTGATATTCTGTATATCCAGAGCCAGCGGCGCGGCTATTTTAATCCGGTTCGGAAATAGGGCCATGCAGGCAATCAAGCCTTTCCACTCGGCAATCAGCGAGTTGTAAAACTTGATCAGTCCGGTGGTTTTAATATTGGGATCTTCCTGGGTGTACTTGAGGGCAAAGCCGAAGAGCCGTGCCCGTGCCCACGGCGTAGGCACGCCCGAAATCATGGTGTTCAGGGTGACGGCATCAATTTCCTGGGTAGCTACGTCACCGGTCTGAATGCCCTGGATGTAAGGCTTTTGCTGGTCAAATTTGTTCCACTTTCCGCGGTCTCCGTTGCGTACTTGTGAGCTTTGTATCAATAAGGACTTGGGCATATTGTTAATTCGAGATTATAACTTCGGAGAAGTTTTTACTTTTTCTTTGATACTATTTTGTTCAATTCTTTTAATTCAGCCACATTTTCTTCTACAGTTCTTGTACAGTGGTTCGTCCAGTACGTATCGCTTTTTTCTAGCCCTAATCTTTGTTGTTTTTCAAGATGAAGAAGTGCATATATGATACTTTCATCGGCACCATATATGATAAAAGAAGCACCCTCTTCAAATCTCGTAAAACCACAAGAAGCGCTCTGTGCAGGTGTGAAAACAGTGACTTTGTTCAACTTGACATTTCCTTTGAATGTCTTTGTTACCTGGATTTCCAATTCGTAAATTTCCAAATTAAGCAAATTCTTAGATCCTTCATCTAGTTTGTTTTTGACAGAACTGAATTTTTTAGGATTCATGGATTCTGCTAGATGAACACGTGTCTTTTTTAACACTTTACCAGATACCACTAATGCAGCATGATTATAGGCTTGGCTTGTAGTTTCTTCTCCTTGGCAACTACAAGCTAATGCATTGTTAGCATAGAGCAATAGTACTGATAAGGAAAGAATAAAAAGTTTCATATTGTAAGTTGGCTTTTGCCTTTTCAGAAGATACTATTTTTATAAACTAAAAGTAATTGGCATTCTGTAGCGAACGGGCCTTCCATATTGTAAGCCAGGTTGCCAGTTTGGCATTTCTGATACAACTCGGATTGCTTCTTCTATTCCATATCCCAGTTTACGATCAAAAACCTGGACATCTTTGACCATACCATCACGGCCCACCATAAAGCTTACAGATACCTTTCCGCTAATTCTGTTTTTTCGAGCTTCTTTCGGATATTTAAGATTAGCGCTAAGGTATTGACTCAACGCATTTATACCACCCGGAAACTCAGGCATTTGTTCACTATTCGGACCATCATATATATATTCCTTACCAGTTTCATCATAGCTTTTTCCTTGAATTAAAATACCCTTCTGATACGTTTCTGTATAATCTATTGTTTGATCAGGGTTGTAAGTAATCAAGTCGCCTGTTCCGTTTGTAATGGTCTGTCTCCCAGTTGAATCCCAGAAACTAATTAATGTGTATTGAACTTTGCCCAAATTTAGGTTCCATATGCTATCTTCCTTCTTCTGTCCATTTTGATACCAGCTTTCTTGTTTTCGTGTCAAATTATCAGCATTTTGAGTTACTCTAGTTTCAAGTTTACCATTTATATAATAATCTGTGTAAAGCCCTGTGGCGCTGCCATTTTCATACTCGAGAATTCTTTTTAAGGTACCATTCATTGAATATGTTTTCAGTTCTCCTTCTATCTGTCCTTTATCATTTCGTATGCCTTCACGATAAAACTCAGCTCCTTGCTCTGAATTTATTGGATTTTCGTTTTTATCCAGATATTCCTTAAAAGGCATTTGCCCAAATCCGGTTGATTGGATCAATAAGAATAGAATAACAAATGCAAAGGTTTTCATTTTAGTGTAGTAACAATTTGTGTGTAGCGTTGACAAACCAGGTTTTACGTTTTTAAAAGATATTATTTTCTAAATCAAACTTCTGATTCTTATTTTTTCTGTTGTGATGGTTACAAACTTTCAGATAATTCATTGACGTGGTTCTGCAAAAATTGAATTGGTATGCTTGTAATTTTCATCTGCCAGAATCATGCAGCCAAATCTATGATTTCTTCATTAGCGATCACAGCAGAAGCATATTCCAACGCTGCATAAATCTGAAAATCTTGTAGTTGTGGATAGTTATTTAATAAATCGGGCACAGTGGCTCCTTCCGAAAGGTTTTTGAGAATTAGTTCTATACTGATGTGTGCCCTGAATGATAGGCTTGCCGCCCAGAATTTCTCGGTTTCGAACAATTATATTTTTGTGACTCATAGGGTTAGGTTTTGTCTTTTCAAAACATACTATTTTGCAGAGTTCCTCTTTCTGAAGTTAGTCATTGGAATAACGCCGTTCCATGATCACCGCATCTGGGTCGTTGACCAATGCTGCTTCGTTGGCGTTGAGTTCGAGATCTTCAATCAGCTTTTCGCGGGACGGACGAACCAGAAAAAAGAAAATGATGATCAATACCGAAATTGCCAGAAAGAAATATTCGCCGGTCAGGAAAAACGCCACAATGGCAAACAGCGAAGGAGCTTCCAGTACGGCATAACGCACAATCATGGCCGAGCCGTAAGCTGATATCTTTTTGCCCAGCGAAGATTGTTGTTTCGCTTTGGTTACCATGAGTTTGAATACCTGCAGGCTGGCAAAAATACCAGCTGCCGCCAGTACGGGCACAATATATAGAAACGCCTGGCGAAGTTCGGGGTCAGGCTCAACCGACTGGTTGGAACGCAGAAAGAATGTTACGCCCGCAAACAGTACCTGCCCTACAATCAATGCAATGTGAATCAGCGATTGGGTAGCAAAATATTGCCGGGAAGTCATTTTTTGTGTAGTCGCCATATGCTAAGTTATCCGAAATGAATTCTATAATTGTTTCTGCTATCATATATAGTGCTTCTCATTGGAATTATCGCGCGATGAGATAAGAGCAAACTTGCGCGAAGCAGTGTTGAAGAAGCCGAAATTAGGCAAGACAAAAAATAGTATCTCGTACAATGAAAAAACCTGCTCTTATTCTATTCTTTGTCCGTTTCCATAACAGTAAGTTAGTCCTAAATCAGAAGCTATACAGCTTTGCTAGCGCATCGTAGATGCGTTTGATGAGCTTTTCGCTTTTGTTGGCAAAGGCGCCGTCAGTAGTGTCTTTGACAAACGTTTCCTTGAAGCGGTCAAACGGGCTGGTGAGGAAGTTTGTGCTAAAGTTGTGACGCTGGTATTCGCTGGTTTTGGAGAATAACTTGTTGAACTCAAACCGGCGCAAATCGCGGGTGGTGGTGGCCCCAAACATTTCCGGATTAAACATGAGTCTTTCGCCACCTCCGGCTGAACGCCACACTTGCCGTAGCCATCCGTCGCGTAGTTCGTCATTCGAGATTCGGAAGTGGTACATGCCCATGTATTTCAGGATGGCGTCCAGTTCTACTTTGGTGATGTCTTCGTAACCCGTAATGTTTTTCAGATCACCGCGCTGGGCAGAGGCAAA
Organism: uncultured Sphingobacteriales bacterium; assembly: GCA_963520985.1. Classification (GTDB taxonomy): domain Bacteria; phylum Bacteroidota; class Bacteroidia; order Cytophagales; family 172606-1; genus Xanthocytophaga. The sequence continues at coordinate 309,481 of CAUQTA010000002.1, read as the reverse complement.
AAAGTCCGTATTGTCCAGGTTGACCAGATACGAGAAGGCCGTAAACAAAGTGAATTTCTTCAGGAAAATGTTGGCCGATTCATTTTCTGGTAAAAAATCCTTGAAGTCTAGTTTCTGACTGTCTTCAATGGAACGGAAATAATATTGCACACCATTGACTTTGTCGTCTTTGATCTTTTGCAAGTCGGCATCCGGATTCTTGAAGAAGTCGTAGGCAGCAAAGGCACAGAATAACTCAATGTAATGCGAATCGTTGCGTTGGCGGTTGCCCCCGGTAATGGTATCGTGCTCAGCTTGCGGTGTAGTGAAGTCGTTGGTAGGCGTGCCCAGCATGTAAAACTTCTGGTAGGTGCGACGCACACTCAGGTCATCTTCGTAAAACATCATGGCCGCCTGCGAGTTCATGGAAAAGTTTTTGGAGTCGGCAATGACTTTCTGCATCTCACGGGAGTTTTGCGTAGGCGAAATGAACGAAAAATAACTGGTCAGTAAGGTGGCTCCGACAAAAAGCTTGTCCAGCGTTTTGCCCTGGTGACGTTTGCGAACCGCTGTATCCAAGGCTGCCGGCATGACCGGAATGGACGACGCTCCCGTACCTCCAAACACCGAACCCATGATGAATAACTTCACACTTCCTGCGGTGTTGGCATTGTACAGTTCGTCGATAAAGGCCGACATGTTGCCTCCCGGATTTTTATTCACTTCATCAATGATGGCATGGTACATCAGCATTGAACCCAGGTGTGTTTGGGCGCGGTAGCCGTGTTTCAAGTCAAACGACTGCACATTATCGGTAAAAAGCAGATTGGCCAGGTCGCGTTCGGTTTCGGTGGCGTAACTGGTCTTGGAAATTCGCTGGAAACTGCTGGTTTCGGTACGGGAATAATCAGGCGAAAATTTGTAGAAGTTGATCTTGGCGGAGAAAAAAGTATCGGCGTGGGGAGTCTGGGTTTTGTTTTCACCTTTGGTTTTCACGTAAGCATCAACCAATTCCTGCAAGCGGGCAAAGTTTCCATTTTCCAGGTCGGTATCCAGAGCCAACAGGTTGATTTCGCTGTTGTCAAACATGCCCATGGCACAGGTGTGTACAAACGCTTCCAGGCATCGCATGCCGGTTCCGCCAATGCCTATTATAAAATATTTGTTCATCCGATAGGTAGTGTTTATTGTTTTACGAAACGAGGTTTTTGTGTTTTAAAACATACTATTTTGTCTTACAGGTTGTCCAATACTTGATGATCTGTGTTGGAAACATAGGCATGACATGTTCTGAAAACATGCCATGACATAAGGATAGCCCTTCTTTTCTGATAATGGTCTACTAACGATACTTTATCAGAGGTATTGTTGAATTTTTTTGTAAATATATTGTTTTGCCAATATAAGCAACTAATACGAAAAACTCTTTTGCAGGTTTGTTTTGCAGTTGTGCGCAGAAACCGAGAAATTGCAGCAAAATACTAGAGAGAAATACTCATTGGGTTTTTGATCTTTAAAAGATACTATTTTTTGTTTTTATAGTCTTACTTGAAGTATCGGTTTTCGTTTTTATTCCAAACTAGTTTGTTGAAATCATGGTTGCCACACCCACCAAAGAACAAAAGTACTTTATCATTGACTTTGACAGCACCTTTACGAAAGTAGAGGCAATGGACGAGCTGGGCAAAATTTCGTTGCAGGGAAACCCGAAGCGCGAAGACATTTTGCACGAAATTCATAAAGTGACCGAACTGGCCATGAACGGCGAGTTATCGTTCAGCGAATCGCTGGAACGCCGCTTGTCGTTACTGAAAGCCCATCGGGACCACTTGCCCGAGTTGATTGCTGTGCTGAGTGGGAAAGTTTCCAATTCCTTTGAACGCAACCGTGAGTTTCTGAACGAATACGCCGATAGCATCCTGATCATTTCCAGCGGGTTCCGGGAGTTTATTGTGCCGATTGTTACAGCCTTGGGCATCAAACCTGAAAACGTATACGCCAACAGCTTTACCTTTGACGAAGCCGGAAACATTACCGGTTTTGATGCAACCAACCCATTGGCGCGCGACAAAGGCAAGCCCGAACTGATGCGTGAACTGAATCTTCAAGGTGACGTGTATGTGATTGGTGACGGCTATACCGATTACGAAATCAAAGAAGCCGGTCTGGCAAATCGTTTCTATGCCTTTACTGAGAACGTAGAACGGGGCAAAGTCATTGCCAATGCCGACCATATAACGCCGAGCCTCGACGAATTTTTGTTTGTCAACAAATTGCCTGCCAGCTTGTCGTATCCCAAAAACCGGATCAAAGTGTTGCTGCTGGAAAACATTCATCCGCGTGCCAAAGAACTGTTTCAGGAACAGGGCTTTAGTGTGGAAATGGTGAAAGGTGCCCTGGACGAAGAGGAGCTAGCCGAACGGATCAAAGACGTGAGTGTGCTGGGGATCCGGAGCAAGACCCAGATTACCCGCCGGGTGCTTGAAAACGCCAACAAATTGATGTGTGTCGGCGCATTCTGCATCGGTACCAACCAGATTGACCTGAAGGCTTGCCAGGAAAGAGGCATTGCCGCATTTAATGCACCATACAGCAACACCCGTTCCGTAGTGGAACTGGCTATTGGCGAGATGATTATCCTGATGCGCCAGATCGTGGAAAAAAGCAACAAGATGCACAAAGGCGAGTGGGATAAATCGGCCATTGGCAGTTACGAAATCCGCGGCAAAAAGCTGGGTCTGGTCGGCTACGGCAACATTGGAACCCAACTCTCGGTAGTGGCAGAGGCCCTGGGGATGAAAGTCTATTACTACGACCTGGTGGAAAAACTGGCCCTTGGCAATGCACAGCGATGCAAAACCCTGGACGAACTACTCGAAACCTGCGATGTGATAACCTTACATACCGATGGCCGCAAAGAGAATAAGAACCTGATTGGCGCTAAGGAATTTGGCAAAATGAAGGATGGTGTGATCTTTTTGAATCTGTCGCGTGGCCACATTGTAGACGTACCGGCGTTGGTAGATGCCGTGAAAAGCGGAAAAGTAGCCGGGGCGGCCGTGGATGTGTTCCCTTACGAACCCAAGACCAACAACGAAGAGTTTGTCAATGAGTTGCGTGGCCTGCCCAACATGCTACTGACCCCACACATTGGCGGAAGTACCGAAGAAGCGCAGGAAAACATTGCCAACTTTGTACCCGGAAGGCTGCTTGATTTTATCAATAAGGGAAATACATTTGGAAGTGTCAACTTCCCCAATATCCAGCTTCCTGACCTGCACGATGCGCATCGCATGATTCACATTCACCGCAACGTTCCGGGTATTCTGGCGCAAATCAACCAGATTCTGGCTAGCTATAACATTAACATCCGGGGTCAGTTCCTGAACACACAAGAAGAAGTCGGCTATGTGATTACCGATATTGACAAGGCGTATAATAAGGAAGTGATATCCGCGCTGAAGAATATCGAACATACCATTAAGTTCCGAATGCTCTATTAACCCAAGGTAATTCAACGCTATGTTAAGAAGCGGGGCCTGGGTTCCGCTTCTTTTTTTATTTGTACCAGCCGCAAAATAGTATCCCCGAAAAACGAAAAACCCGACCCTTTTCCATACCATTACTCAACGCAATAAAACCATGCAAACTGCCACGCAACTCTCGCCCTTGCCTCGCACGCAATTGATTCTGAACCTGATATCGGTTTGGATCATCTGGGGTTCCACCTACCTGGCCATTCGTTTTGGCGGCGATTCAATTCCGCCGCTGTTTCTGGCCGCCGTCCGGTTTCTCATTGCCGGTGCCATTTTGTATTCCTATGCCCGTTTTCAGGGAGGTTTCACACCTACGTTTCAGAACTGGAAATCGGCCGCCATTCTGGGCATTCTTTTGCTGGTGATCGGCAATGCGGGAATGGGACTCTCCATTACCGTTTTTAAAGTGCCTACTGGAATCGCCGCTTTGCTGGTAGCGATGCTACCCATCTGGGTGGCTCTTTTTAACTGGATCTGGTTTAGCAAAGTAGTGCCAACCAAACAGGTGCTGCTGGGTTTGATGATTGGTTTGGTAGGGCTCATTGTCTTGATCAGTCCCAGCAAGATAGCCCCCGACAGCGGACCCATTAACTGGTTTGGCGTTGTCATTATCGGATTCGGGGCGTTTTCCTGGGCGATTGCCACTTTATTGGGGCCACGCCTGCCTCAACACCCGTTTCAGCTGCAGGCTTCTGCCATGCAAATGCTGGTAGCTGGAGGTGTGCTGCTGATTGTCAGTTTGACTTTTGAACACATTACTTTGGAAAAACTTTCACTGGCAACGCCCAAATCGTTGGCAGCTTTGGCCTATCTGATTACTTTTGGGTCGCTGTTGGGTTTTACGTCGTATGCCTGGCTTGCCCGTAATGCCCCGCCGCACATTACCACTACCTATGCGTACGTCAATCCGGTGGTGGCCATGTTTTTGGGATGGGCCTTTGCCGGAGAAAAGCTAACCGGCAAATCGCTGTTGGCCGCGGCCATTATCATTGGGGCAGTCGTGCTGATTACCAGTCAGAAAAAGAAAAAATAAGCTAGGTGTATCACAAAAAACCGTAGCATGAAAATCCTGATCTTGGGTGCAACCGGACGAACAGGCAAGCACATTTTAACGGAAGCATTAAAACGCGGGCATGAGGTTTCTGCATTGGTTCGGGATGCAGCTAAATTGACTGTTGCTTCGGAAAGACTGAACGCGTGGGAGGGATTGCCCACTGACAAAAGTCAGTTAACACAAGTAGCGGCAGGATGTGCTGCCATTGTCAATGCGTTGAACCTTTCCCGTACATCCGATTTTCCGTGGGCCAGCCTGCGCACACCCAAAGATTTTCTGTCGCAAACCATGGAAAACAGCATTGAGGTATGCCGTGAACTTGGGATTCGGAGAATGCTGATTACATCGGCCTGGGGGGTGGATGAGACCAGAAAGGAAATTCCCGCCTGGTTTCGATGGCTGATCGAGCACAGCAACATCCAATATGCATATGAGGAACATGCCCGACAGGAGGAAATGCTACGGAAAACCGATCTGGAATGGACCATTGTGCGTCCAGCAGGCCTGACAAACACTGCCAAAACACAAAAACTGCAGGTCAGCCTGAACAATCAGCCCAAACCTAAACTGACCATCAGTCGGTTAAGTGTAGCAACATTTCTCTTAGACGCACTGGAAAAGCAATTATTCATCCGGAAGTGTCCTACTTTATCGGCTTTGTAACAAACGGTTTTTACTTTTTAAACATACTATTTTCTTCATCAGATAAGCCAAATCCATACATTTCAGTTGTCTTTTTCACTTATCTCGTTGTTCAAGTTTACTTATGCAAGTTTTTTTTACACCCGGCCCGGCTCAGTTGTATCCCACATTCGAAACGCATCTGCAACAGGCAGTGCGTGAGCAAATTGGATCTATCTCGCACCGGAGCAAGCAGTTTCGCAGTATTTACCAGTTTGCCACCGAACAACTCCGCCAGTTGATGAACATTCCCGCCGACCGGGCAATCCTATTTACCGGCTCTGCCACGGAAATCTGGGAACGTATCATTCAGAACTGTGTGGCACGGGAAAGTGCACATTTTGTCAACGGCTCTTTTTCCAAACGTTTTTATGAGTTTTCGGTGGAAATGGGAAAAAACGCGCAAAAAATTGAAGCGCCATTCGGGCAGGGTTTTGATGTTTCGCAGCATACTATTTCGGAAGCGGCCGAGCTGATTTGCCTCACCCATAACGAAACCAGTTCGGGAGTGGCTATGCCCGTAACCGACATTCATTCTTTTAAGAAAAGCTACCCAGGTAAGATTATCGCCGTAGATATGGTTTCCTCGGCACCCTATCCGGCCCTGGATTGGGATCTGGTAGACACTGCCTTTTTTTCGGTGCAAAAGGCATTTGGCATGCCTGCCGGCCTGGGCGTATGGATTGCCAATGAAACCTGCCTTACCAAAGCAGAGTCGCTGAAAGCCAGTGGCCAGTACATTGGTACACACCACAGCCTACCTTCCTTATGGAAAAGCTACCTGAACCACGAAACACCGGCAACCCCCAATGTTTTGGGCATCTATCTGCTGGGCAAAATAGCCGAAGACATGAACCGCGTAGGTGTGAACACCATTCGGAAAGAAACGGATGAAAAAGCGGAAATGCTCTACAGTTTCCTGAAAGCCAGCGAAGTGTATAGTATTGCAGTTGCCAAGGAAGCCCATCGGTCGCCTACGGTGGTAGTAGCCAACGTAGCGAATCCCGCCGACAAAATGGCAGATTTGAAAGAAAAAGGAATGACCATTGGAAGTGGTTACGGCACTTTTAAGGACAAGCAGGTTCGGATCGCTAATTTTCCAGCTACCCGCATTGAGGACGTCGCACAACTGATTCAGGCCATGAAAAAGTGAATGCTGTAAAAAAAATGTGATTGCTGTGGAAGTAACCTATGTTGGCCATTTATGGAGAAATAGTGTGTAATTTTTTACCTCAAATTGTAATTTTTGAAGGGACAGATTGCAAAAAAATAAGTAATGTCGGTTACGGATGTTAATTGTAAATGATAAATTTTGAAAATCATATATTTTTCACGTATTTATGCATCTGAATATCAGCATGTTTTAAACTAACGTCGTACTAATGCTACCAGAACAGGATTTTAACCAGGGCTCTGACCGTAACGAGGAAGCGAGAGAATTTCCGTTATATAATTATGACTATCCGGCTAAAGATGAGGAAACTACCGAATCGTACAATTCTTACGAGGAAGAAGAACAGGAGTTAATTACAGATCAGGAATACCCGGTAAAGTCGAATAGCGAACTTCAGGATGAAAATGAAGATTTGCACAAAGAAAATGACGGATTAAAGTCATCAGTTGGCACGTTGCGTGTGTTGGCTATCATCTTTGGTATTCTGTCGGTTGCCAGCATTGGATACATCTTGTTTTCACACCTGAAAGCTCCTTTGTTTGGTCCGGTAGCCAAAGAACACAAAGAGTTTGCAGCACAGTCTGAAGAGTTAAAGAAATTGAAATCGAAGGTAGATACACTCCAGAAAGCCAATGATATTTTGGTGGAACAACAGCCTGAAATCGAAGATGGCGTATTTTTTGAAGTGCAATTGGGTGCTTTTCAGGACTTTAACATAGACGACTATCAGGCCGAGCTTTCGGCACTTCGCCAGGAAGGAGATGCCACCCGCAAGTTTACCTTTGCCAAGTTTCGCGACTACAAACGGGCCGAAAAGCTGAGAAATGATCTGCAGCGCATGGGTGTGTCGGGTGCTTTTGTGGTAGGCCGTATCAATGGTGAGCGCGTAGAAAACATTCAGGATGCCATTAAGGCAAGCAAACGCTGATCTGTTTCTGATTCAGTAACAACACATTTTGTAAGAATAAGCGGGCCCGGTTTTTGCCGGGCTTTTTTTATGCATCAACCCTACGATTTATCTTTTTATGAGCAACCCACGCTGGTGCTGGCTCAGGCACTGCTGGGTACATACCTGGTTCATCAGACACCCGACGGACCTATTGCCGGAAGAATAGTGGAAACGGAAGCCTACCTGACCGATGACCCGGCTTGTCATGCGTATCGTCGCCAGACACCGCGCAATGCCGCCATGTTTGGTCCGCCGGGTCATGTGTACGTGTATCAGATTTATGGCTTACACTATTGTGTAAATATCGTAACGGCACCACAAGGGGTAGGCGAGGCCGTACTCATACGTGCTCTGGAACCGGTGCAGGGCATCGAACAGATGCGCCAAAACCGGGGAGTAGAAGTGCTGGGGTTGTTATGCAAAGGACCAGGCCGTTTGGTAGAGGCGTTAGGAATTACGAAAAAAATGAACGGGAGTAGCCTAATTACTGGTAGTCTGTGCGTATTTCCGCCCGAGTCGTATCCGACTCTCAATACTGATTTTCAGGTAGTGACAACCACCCGCATTGGCATCACTCAAGGTGCCGATCTGCCTTATCGGTTTTATATAGAAAAAAATTATTTTGTATCGCGTCTTATTCGTAAAAAATAAAAAATTGACTTTTTTTTAGGTGTTATTTGATGCTAATTTTCTGAATCTGTTAAAGTTAACTTATTGTATATCAGTATGGCTTAAGAAAATATAAAAAAAATCAAGATTTTTTGTGGTTTCTAGAACAAATATTGTTAAACTTGGTTTTTGAAAGAGAAAGATACCAGTGATACTGGGAATAACTCTTGTCACTGGACTCTCTTTTAGGTTGCTCGTATTAACTAATTGGAAAAGGTTATGGTTATGCCATAACCTTTTTTATTTTGCCTATATGAGTGCTTCCAAAGGGCCATTCCGGATAGGAATAATTGTTGTTAGGGCTAAAATAAGCATTTGTGTCACTCGCTTTCTGAAGATTTTGTACTATGCAAAGATATTCTCCGTCTGGCGAAGAAATCGGAAAGCAGAACAGGATTGGCTTGATCGCCATGAGGTAGCCGTTTGGCTTGTGAGGAGTGCTGTTTTACTTTGCTCCAAAGCTGCTGGATTGTGATTGTGTTTGATTGTTACTTTTTGATGTAAAAAACTATGGCTGTTCGTTTTGAGTATAACAACGATTACTGGTATAGCAAAAAACCTTATTATAAAGAGTCGGAAAAAAACTGGCGGGATCAGATTCTTCCTTCTGAGGATCGTCTGTCCCATTCAGTTCTACTTATTGGTGATACAGGGCATCCGGCTATGGACGGTCAGGATGAAGTATTGAATATGCTGAGTCGCCAGATTGCCGTTTTGCCTGAAAAGATGACGGTTGTTTTTCTGGGCGACAACATTTATCCCAAAGGATTGCCCGCCGTTAACCACGGGCTGCGCAGGTTGTCCGAACAGCGGCTACGGGTGCAGCTCGATGTGTTCAAAAACTTTCCGGGAAGGCTCATCTTTCTTTCGGGAAACCACGACTGGAACCGGGGCCGCAGCGACGGATACGACTATGTGATCCGCCAGGAAGAGTTTATCCGGGAATATACCCGGCGGGCAGATGTATATTTGCCAACGGGTGGGTGTCCCGGTCCTGTAACGCTCGACCTGACCGACAACCTGGCGTTAGTGATAATTAATACACAGTGGTGGGTGCAGCGCGGCTTTCGGCCCATTGGTGCCGACTACGGCTGCAAGGCTCAAAGCGAAACGCATTTTTATGAGTTGCTGGATGCCAGCCTGAAATCGCTTGCGGGAAAGCACATTCTGGTCGCGGCGCATCATCCCTTGTACAGCAATGCCCTGCACGGTGGCCGCTTTACACTGAAACATCACTTGTTTCCGCTTACGGCGGTACATAAGAAATTGTATGTGCCCCTGCCGTTGGCGGGTTCGCTGTACCCGCTTTACCGGCAGTTTTTTGGGGCTTATGAAGACATGTCGCACCCTCGCTACAAACGGATGCGCAAGAAATTGCTGCAACTTTTCAAAGGCTACAAAAACCTGATTTATGCGGGTGGGCACGACCACAACTTGCAGTATTTTCATCGGTATGACAATCACTACATCGTCAGTGGGTCGGGGAGCAAAACGGCCTATGTGCACAAAGGAGGGAAGGCTAGTTTTACCCATGCACACAAAGGCTGCTTTCGGATTGATTATTACCAGAACGGCGAGTGTTGGCTGCACATCATAGAGCCAACGGATGTAACGGGGACGTCACAAGAGGTATTTCGGAAAAAACTGGTTTAGAGGCCTGTAAAATAGTATCTTTTTACAAGCGAAACCTGCCTGCCCGAGTTATTCCTGCACCGGAACAATCACCCGCAAACTACCCGGACGAATGTGTACCTGAACCGTAGAAACCGCCTCCCGGGGCTCGCCGTCGATCTGGAGCAGTTCCATATCCGGATTTTGAATGGTAGCTTGGGTGCATTGGATAATCTCGTAATGCATCGACTGGTCAATCTCGCCCGTCAGCAAGCGGTACAAAATACCCACTCCTTCCAGTTTGGGAAAGCTTTTGATGATGCACATTTCAAAGACGCCGTCGTCAATGACGCCGTACGGATTGATGGTAGTATTGCTGCCAAAGGCATTGGCATTGGTAAAAGCCACCATAAAGGCTTCGCCTTCAAAATTGCCACCGTCGGTTTGTACCTGGTAGTGCTTAGGCTGGTAGTCACCAAATTCCTTAACGGTGTTCCAGGCGTAGGTCGTAAAGCCGCGGCCTTCGTCCTTGTCGAACCGGTCCACGATGACGGCGTTGAAGCCGATGTCGCTGATGTGTACACAAGGCAGATTGTTAACCGCCAGTGTATCAATGGATTTTATATGAAAGGCTTGGATCACGTCCAATGCCTGCTCCACTTCCTGCGGAATCGTCAGATCTTTGGACAAGCCATTGCCTGAGCCCAGAGGAATAATGCCCATTGGTGTTGGTTTGCCGATAAGCAGGTTAGCCACCATGCTTACGGTGCCGTCGCCCCCGACAGCCACAACGGCATCGGGTTTTTGCTGGTCTATAAAATCAAGGACAGCCTGATTGTCAGCCTGGCTATCGCCCGTCGTTTTATAAAATGTCAGATTGAGCCCGGCCTGGTCGCAATAGATTTTGATCTCTTTTTCAATGGTTTCTTTGTCAGTATTGTCGCCTGATATCGGATTGAATACCATCAGGACATTTTGCAGTTTCATAGAGTTGAAAAAATCAGTAAGACAAGCGATAGGGTTTGGAATGGTAAAACAAACTAAACTTGCCGGGGTTTTAGGTTTGTAAAAGATACTATTTTATTTGCCGGCAATTGATTCTTCATGCTTAAAAAACTGTTCCCGCCAGCTATCCGGAATCACAACCGATTGGTTAAGTTTGTAATTGTAAGCCACCATCACGGTGGTACCCTTGGCAATCAGCTCTTGCTGGCCGTCTTTTTCATTGATGATTAGTTTTTCGAGCTCAAAGCTTTTAGTACCGATCCGCACACAGCGAATGTACAGATAGGGTTCGTCGGAAAAGAAAAGCGGCTGAACGTAATCCACCGTATTGCGGGCAATGATGACCCGCGTATCGACATCGCGGTAGGGGATTTCGAGGGTTTCGTGCAGGTAGCGCAGCCGGCCCTCTTCAAAGTAGGTGAGGTAGACGGCATTGTTTACGTGCTTCATCTCATCCATGTCAGACCAGCGCATCTGAATGCGCCAGCGAAACCGGAATGGTTTTAAATAAGAAGTTAAATCGGCTAGGGTTTGCATAAAAGAAAATGAAATCGTTTGTTTGAAATAATATTCTTGCAAGGAGGTTTTTATTGGAATTTTTGTACTATTTTTTTGAATATTGCTTGTCAAATGTTTGGGGTAGTTGGTTTAAAGCAGAATATTAGGTATAATACATCACGAAAAACAGTTTTACCCCTATTTATACTTACACAATCCCATGGCTTTTTCATTTGACGACTACTCAACGGATGGTTTCTTCGACGAAATGTTCGAAGGAAATGGCAAGGTAAGGTCCCATTATCAATATTTCAAACAACAGATTGAAAATCTGCCCAAAGGCGAATTGCAGCAACGCCAGCACGCTGCCGAACGGACGCTGATGCAGATGGGAATTACCTTTAACGTATACCACAACGGAGAAGGCACCGAACGCATCATGCCGTTTGACATTGTGCCCCGCATGATACGTGCTCAGGAGTGGCAGAGACTGGAAGAAGGTCTGAAGCAACGCATCACCGCGCTGAATCTGTTTCTGGATGATGTGTACAACGATCAGAAAATCCTGAAAGACGGTGTGGTGCCGCGTGAATTGATCGAGTCGGGCAAATGTTTTCTGAAGCCTTGCATCGGGTTGAAACCTCCGAAAGGCGTATGGTGCCACATCACCGGCACCGACCTGATCCGTGGTAACGACGGTAGCTTCATGGTGCTCGAAGACAACCTGCGGTGCCCGTCGGGGGTGTCGTATATGCTCGAAAACCGCGAGATCTCCAAGCATTCGTTTCCCGAGATATTCGAGAAGCTGCGGGTGCAGCCCGTTTCCAATTACCCCACCCGGCTGCTGCAGATGTTGCAGTACATTTCCAACAACCCCTCGTCTACGGTGGTGGTGCTTACACCGGGCCGGTACAATTCGGCTTACTTCGAACATTCGTACCTGGCCCAGCAAATGGGCGTGGAACTGGTCGAAAACAGCGACCTAGTGATTCATGACGGCTACGTGAAAATGCGTACCACCAAAGGTTTCCAGATTGTCGATGTCATTTACCGCCGCATTGACGACAGTTTCCTCGATCCTACGGTGTTCAATCCCGATTCGTTGCTCGGCATTCCGGGCATTTTTGACGTGTACAAAAAAGGCCGGGTAGCTCTTGCCAATGCTCCCGGCACCGGCGTGGCCGACGATAAGGTGATCTATGCGTATGTGCCCCGCATCATCAAGTATTACCTAGACCAGGACCCGATCATTCCCAATGTGGAAACCTACATTTGTGGCGAAGACGGTGACATGAACTACGTACTGGACAACATTGACAAGCTGGTGGTAAAAGAAGCCAACGAAGCGGGCGGCTACGGGATGATGATCGGCCCCAAGGCTACCAAAGCCCAGCATCGCCTGTTTCGGATGAAGATCAAGCAAAACCCGCGGAACTACATTGCCCAGCCAACGATTTCGCTTTCGCGGGTACCCGCCATGATAGACAATCACTTTGAAGGCCGGCACGTCGATTTGCGTCCGTATGTGTTGTACGGCGAAAAAATCGAAGTGATGCCGGGCGGCCTTACGCGGGTGGCTTTGCGCAAAGGCTCGCTGGTGGTCAATTCTTCGCAAGGGGGTGGGAGCAAAGATACCTGGGTATTGTATTGACATAGTTTGCGGAAACAAACCTGTCAACTGGTGGTTTTCTCTTTTTGAACGATACTATTTTCAGGGCCATCTAAGCTTTCGGCGTTCATTCTTTTATTCTGTAAATCATACGTCATTATCTTAAAATTGTAATTAGAATCAATGCTTTCACGAGTCGCTAATTCCATTTACTGGATCAACCGATACTTTGAACGGGCCGAAAACTACGCCCGTTTTATTGATGTTAATTTTCACCTGATGTTTGACCTGCCGCCCGACATTTCCGAGCAGTGGGAGCCGCTGGTCATTACCATGGCCGACGACAAACTGTTCAGGGAGTATTTTGATGCACCTACGCGCGACAATGTGCTCTATTTCATGACATTCGATACGCGCAACCCCAACTCCATACTGGCCACGTTGAACCATGCCCGCGAAAATGCCCGCACCATTCGCGAAACCATTTCCAAAGAGATGTGGGAGCACATCAATCAGTTTTACTGGAAGGTAAAAGAGGCCGCTCACCATCAGATGGATCTGCTGACCTTGCAGGCCTTTTACAACGAAGTGAAAATGGGCAGCCAGCTCTTTTTTGGCATCGTCGACTCAACCATCACCCGTGGCGAAGGCTGGCATTTTGGCCGGGTGGGCCGCTTTCTCGAACGTGCCGACAAGATTTCGCGGTTCGTGGATGTCAAGTATTTTATCCTGTTGCCCGAAGCCAACCAGGTGGGCTCGCCGCTGGATATACTGCAATGGTCTTCGGTGCTTAAGTCGGCCAGCGCCTACAACATGTTCAGGCAGCAGTACAAGGAGATTACACCACCCAACATTGTGGAGTTTCTGGTGCTGGACAAGCTGTTCCCCCGGTCGGTGCTTCATTCGCTGCTCTACGCCGAAACCTCGCTGCGCGAAATTTCGGGTACGCCATCCAGCATGCGTTACAGCAACGAAGCCGAAAAGAAGCTTAGCCGCTTGCGTTCCGAAATCGAATTCACCTCCGTGGACGAGATCTTTGACCGGGGTCTGCACGAGTTTATTGACGCTTTTCAGGGCAAGAACAATGAAGTAGGGCAGTTCATTTTTGATACGTTTTTTGCCTTCAAGCCCATTTGAATAGGCGCCGGTTTTGGTTTGTCGGCTGATACTATTTTGTAACTTTGCCCGGTGAGCGGGAATCGTTTAAAAGCTTTTATGGGAAAACTGCGCCGAATTGGTACAAGCTCATGCAATATTTGACCCGAACCAATTGCAATGTTGGCAAAAAATAGTACCTTGAAAAGACACAAAACCCGATGCTGTTAAGATTCAATCCTCTATTCATGCGATTAAACCCTCCTGCAACCACCTGAACAGAATGTACTTATGCACCTGAAAGTTACGCACCAAACTCAGTATTCCTATTCAAAAATGGTGTATCTGGAGCCTCACGTCTTGCTGCTGCATCCGCCAACGTATCCGTATCAGGCTGTTCACAATTTTCAATTGACCCTTACGCCCCAGCCGGTCATATTTTCGCGTTCCAATGACATTGAAGGCAACTCGACGTATCTGGTGTGCTTTCAGGAACTGACAGACAGCCTGTCTATTAAAACCCAGTTTGAAGTTGATACCTTGCGCGTTAACCCCTTCGATTACGTCCTATATCCTTTCGAAATCTGCAACCTGCCTTTTCAGTATCCAGTCGAATTGCTGGCGTTGCTAAAACCGTACCTGAAGCCAGTTTCACGTAACTCGCGGATCGAAAACTTTGCCCTGGAGTGTGTAAGCAAAGCCCAGCAAAGCACGCTGCGGTTGCTTATGTCGCTTACCGAGATCATTCATCAGGAATTTATCCACGAAAAGCGGGACACTGAAACCATTCGCACAGCAGACGAAATCCTGCGGCTGAAAAAAGGCACCAGCCGCGACTTGGCCATTCTGATGATTGACATATGCCGGGTGCTGGGCATTGCGGCGCGGTTTGCCAGTGGCTATTACTGTGGCCATCCTGAGCATGAAAAACAATTGCGTGCCTGGGTGGAGGTCTACTTGCCAGGAGCTGGCTGGCGGGGCTATGACCCCACCGAAGGCTTGGTCGTCGCTGACCAACACATACTGCTGGCCTCTTCGGCATATCCGCAACTGGTGCTGCCTGTGCATGGTACTTTTCGGGGAGACGCCGTCTCTCAACTGCATACCGACATACAGCTTGAACTTCTATCCTGATCTGTTTCTACTGGGGTCAGCGTAAGTATTTGCTAAAAAATACTATGTTTTTTCGATTAAAAACCCCGAATTTTAACGTAATCTAACAGAGTGTCAGTAACTTACCCCAAAATGAGGCGAAATGCCGGTTTTATTTATTTTGTGTAAGAAATTTGGGATTTTTGTAAGAATGTATTTTTTTTGAAAAAAACTGTATCTACACAATAGCTTGCCCAACATACGCTTTAGGAAAATGAAAAAGATAATTCACTGATTGTGAGAGATTTATGTGGTAATGGGCGGCGGGTTACTACACATGTGCTAATGTGATTTTTTAAATATTCTTATTGTTCCAGACATTGCAATCTCAAAAAAGAATGGCTTCAAAGGAAAGCCTTCTTTGGATTTTAATAGACAATTTACATGAAAAAACGCTACGTGCTCAAACACTTATTTTTACTCTCCTTCTGCTGCCTTATTTACTGCTCAGGTGTGGCGCAAAGTGCCCGGTCGTTGGTAAGTAAAGGAGAGAAAGCCCTCAACAAAGAAAATTACCACAAAGCACTGGAGTACTATAAGCAGGCGGTTGCTACTGATGGGGCCAATGCATCTGCCTATCTGGGTTTGGGCATTGCCAATCTGATGCTGTTCAATAGCAAAGAGTCGCTGGAACAGATTCAGAAAGCCCGCGAACTGGACCCCAAGGTCGACAAACATTATTACTACTGGCTGGGCCGTGCCTTTCATGTAAATTCGCAATTTGACTCGGCAGTAGCTGCTTACCGGGTCTACCTCAACGAAGAAATCGGAAAGCGGGATACGCGCCAGGACGCCGTGAAAACCCTTATTCTGCAATCGGAATTTGGCAAAACATTTGTCGGAAATCCGGTTGATTTTCAGATTATTAACCTGGGTACGTCGGTCAATTCTGAGTTTTCGGAGCATAGCCCCATGCTGACCCGCGACAAGCAGACGATGTATTTCACGTCTCGTCGTCCGGCTGATCCTTCAAAAACCACCCCCATGGGCGATGGATGGGAAAGCATTTATTCGGCATCGGGTAGCGGCAGCCGCTGGAACGGGGCTTCAATGCTGGCCGGGCAACTCAACGAACGTAAAGCGCATACATCCAATGTGCAGCTGTTTGACAACGACCAGAAAATGCTCGTGTATACCTCCAAGCGGTTTGGTTCGTTGCTTGAGTCTTCTGGCGAAGGCGGGGGATGGTCAAAACCCAAGAAATTTGCCCGGTTTATGGATACGCAACGCTTTGAGCCGGATGGTTTTGTAATCCGGGATGGCAGTGTGGTTTATTTTGCTTCCAGTATGGGCAACAAAGACGGAAACCTGGATTTGTGGGTAGCCCGCCGCAAAGAAGAAGACTCGACCAAATGGAACGAACCTGAGAAACTGCCCGGCGTAATCAATACCAGTGCCGACGAAGATGCCCCGTTCTTGTCCGAAGACGGTCTGACGCTGTATTTCTCTTCACGTGGCCACGACAGCATGGGTGGCTATGATGTGTATAAGACTACCTATGAGCCTTTTACCCGTACCTGGAGCAAACCCGTAAACATGGGTTTTCCGGTTAACTCGCCCGGCGATGATATTTATTTTTCCATTGACAGCACCGGAAAAACCGGTTATATCTCTTCCAATCGGCAGGGTACTACCGGGCAGGAAGACTTGTTTATGGTAAAGGTGTTTGATGATGCCATTGTAAAAGGGAAAGTGACCATCAAGTCAACCGGCCGTGCTTTGCCCGATTATGTACTGGCGTTTGACTCGCAACGCAAACTGGGTGTAAAAGGCAGTACGCTGTCAGGTGCCGATGGTAGCTATTCATTGAAACTGCGTTCTGGACATACCTATACCGTTGAAGTACGGAAACAGGATGGCGAAGTGGTGTTGACTGATGACGTGGAGATTCCGCTGGTGGAAGACGAAGGGGGCGAAATTGTTAAAAACTTTGAAATCGACATTCCGGATACGGTTCGCACAGCGGAAGGCAAGAAAATCGTTCTGCAAAACCTGAATCTGGTAAAAGTGCGCTATGTTGAAACGGATTCATTGATTATCAATGGTGAAGTGCGCGACAATGCCAATATCTTATCGGGTGCCAAAGTGATCATTCGGGAAGAAGACAGCAATAAGCCGCTGTTTTCGACAACTACCGATGGCAATGGCATGTATCACTTCTCGTTTGTGCCAGGCAAGCAAACCGACTACGTCATTGAAATTACTTACAAGGGCTATTTCCCTTACCTGGTGGTGCTGAACTATCCTAGTTCGGGCAATGTGAATAAGTTTGTCACCGAGCAGGACATTACCTCGATCTCACTCAATCAGATTGATGTGCGTTCGGTGTTGACGTATGCGTTCCCGATTGATATCAAAGAAGGCGCCAAAGCGGTATTGGGTGGGGTGTATTTTGACTTTAACAGTGCTGATCTGCGTCCCGAAAGCAATTACGCATTGGATAAGCTTTACGATTTCCTGAAAGCCAATCCGCGTCTGATTATCGAAATCGGCGGCCACACCGATAACCTGGGTACAGCGTATGTGAACAAATTCATGTCCCAAAAACGGGCTCAGTCAGTAGTGAACTACCTGATAAAGAAAGGCATACCTAAACGCCGCTTAACAGCAGTTGGCTATGGCTTCACACAACCGATCACTACCAACGACCAGGAACTCAACGGACGAGACGTAAACCGCCGGGTAGAAGTGAAGATTTTGCGGAAATAGTATCTTTTTTATCTCCCAAACCCCCGGTTGCTCAATCGGGGGTTTTTCTTTTATCGGCGTGCCCGGCAACCGTGTGAAAAAATAGTATCTTTTTAAAATAAAAAACCTCGGTACACGATTTTTAACGTAATTTTGCATTCCTAATTAACTTTGTGTGTTACGAGAAACGGTAACCAGTCCGTCGAAAGCTTCATTCTTGTAACCTTCCATTCAGAAAACCTGTAATTCTTGTTCTAATGTTTGAGAATTTATCCCAGAATATTAACCAGGCCCTGCGTACCTTAAAAGGCTCAGGCCGCATTACCGATGTTAACGTAGCGACCACACTGAAAGAAGTGCGCAAAGCCCTGCTCGATGCCGACGTTAACTTTAAAGTAGCCAAGACCGTAACCGATACCATCAAAGACAAGGCTATGGGACAAAAAATTCTCATAGCGGTAGAGCCGGGCCAGATGCTGGTCAAAATCGTTTCGGACGAACTGACCGAGTTGATGGGCGGCCAGAAAGTGGACATCAACACCAAAGGCGATCCGGGAGTGATTCTGATGTCAGGTTTGCAAGGTTCCGGTAAGACCACTTTTTCGGGCAAGCTGGCCATGTACCTGAAAAAACAAGGCCGCCAGGTATTGCTCACTGCCTGCGACGTGTACCGTCCGGCGGCGATTGATCAGTTGAAAGTATTGGGTGAACAGATAGGTGTGGATGTGTATGCCGAGCCCGAGAATAAAAATCCGGTACAAATAGCCCAGAATGCGATCAAACATGCAAAGGCTACCGGTAAAAAAATCGTGATCGTCGATACGGCCGGTCGTTTGGCGGTAGATGAGGAAATGATGCGCGAGATTGAAGCCGTCAAGAAAGCCATTCAGCCCACCGAGACCTTGTTCGTTGTCGATTCGATGACGGGCCAGGATGCGGTGAATACGGCCAAGGCATTCAATGACCGCATCAATTTTGACGGTGTAGTGCTAACCAAGTTGGACGGCGATACCCGCGGTGGAGCGGCCTTGTCTATCAAGGCTGTGGTAGACAAGCCGATCAAGTTCATCGGTACCAGCGAGAAAATGGACGGCATCGATGTCTTCTATCCCGACCGGATGGCGAGTCGGATTCTGGGCATGGGTGACGTGATTTCGCTGGTAGAACGGGCTCAGCAAGCCTATGACGAAGACGAAGCGCGCCGCATCAGCAAGCAGATTCGCAAAAACCAGTTTAACTTCGACGACTTTTTGTCACAATTGCAGCAGATCAAGAAAATGGGCCCGATGAAAGACCTGGTTGGCATGATTCCGGGCATGAGCAACATGATGAAAGACGTGGAAATCAGCGACGATGCGTTCAAGCCCATCGAGGCCATCATCCAATCGATGACGCCTAAGGAAAGAGCCAATCCGGAATTACTGGATTCGAGCCGCCGCCGCCGCATCTCGATCGGAAGTGGCCGCACCATTCAGGAAGTAAACAACCTGATGAAGCAGTTTGACCAGATGAAAAAAATGATGAAGATGATGAACCAGATGGACATGCGTTCGATGGCCAAGCAGATTCGGAAGAAATAAACAAAAAGCCGCGAAACTCTGATTTTGCGGCTTTTTGCTTTTAAAATACTACCTGCAAAATAGTATCCCTGTAAAAGGCAAAACCCCTACTCCGATAATTCACTTCCCTTCTTGTCAGACTTGACAATCGGATACAGAATCTGCGAATACCAGGGATCGTCCGGGTAGTCCTCCAACCCGTAGGCCTCCGGATATTGACGCGTAATCTTGGCCGTACCAAAAAGAACATCCCACAAAAAGAACATGTTTCCATAGTTGCCCTTGTAATGACCGATGCCATCGCGGTCATGTGCCGCGTGATGGGCGTGATGCGTGGCCGGTGTGGAAATGACCCGTTCTACCACCCAGGCCACCGGATGCAACCATTTGTAATCATACAGCGGTTTGTCCCACCGGATGCTCGAATGCGCCATGGTGGTAATGATTCCCTTCAGGCCGCGTACGACCAACGCCGGCAAACCCAACCCCAGGAAAGTGAGGGTAATGGTCACATACGTTTGCGGAAACAGCAACGTATAAATGATATTCTGCCGACCGGCCATGGACATGCCCATGTACGGAGCCGAGTGGTGCGTCCGGTGAAACCGCCACAGCCAGGGTACTTCGTGATGCAGCCGGTGGTACCAGTACTGGGTCAGATCGTCGGCAATGGCAATGATCAAGACCCCCCAACCAAAAGAGACCCACGAAAAGGTGTCTTTAAGCTGCGGGAATGCAACGGGCAAAAATTTGAGAGCAAAATAAGACGTGACCACTGGCAGCAACAGCCGGTTCAGAAACAGACAACCCACATCAACTAGGTAATCGTTGCGTTTTACGTCTTTGTAGAGGCCAAGCGAAAACTCAATCACACCCGTTGCAAATAAGATGGCAGTGAGCCCCCAGCCATTTAGATTCTGAAAGATTAATTTGATCAATTCCATGAATGCAAAAGTTAAGGTTAATAATGGAGTTTCTGAATGGTGTCAATCACCGGAGTGGCTTCGGCATTGAGCGTTTGGGCAGGTTCCTCCGTGTCAGGCTGCAGTGCAATTACGGGTGCTTCGGTACGAGCCCGTTTTCGGTCGGTGTACCAGCGAATGGCAGCAAACAAAAGAGAAACGCCTAGGATGCCCCAACTGAGCAGAATTTCAAAAAGCGATTTTGCGTACATTGGTTTAGGATATAGGTTTTAGAAATAAAAAACATACTATTTTCATAGATTTAGCCATCAATGATGGTTGGATGGATGGCTTCCTTGTTGGGCTTTGGGCCGGTGGAAAAATGATTGACTGCACTTAACAAGCCAAAAAAGAATCCGACAACAACGGCATACATCAGCAGGCTGACCAGAAATTTGCGGGTAATAAGCGAAACGTCCTTGAGCGTCATAGCGATAAGGAGATTAGGTGAAACATCAGAATGAAATAGTATCTTTGAAATGAGCAAAACCCCGGTCAGATAGGGAAGAAGTAATTTTCGCCATTGACCTGAATGGTGGCATTGCTGCCGTTTTTCCAGCGGGGCGGTTGAATTTCGTCTTTTTCCCAGCACTGCAAATCTCTGAGCAGTTCAGCCAGTTTTTGTGGATGCGTCCCGGACAAATCGGTGGTTTCCGAACGGTCTTTGGACAAGTCAAACAACATTACTTTCTGATTCCGCTCATTGACATACAGTTTCCAGTCGCCTTTGCGGAAGGCCTTGGAGTAGCCACTCCGCCAGAAAATGGATTCGTGCGGACGAGACTTTTGCTGCCGGGTGAGGTACGGAATCAGATTAACACCGTCCAGTTTGGGGGAAGTACCCAGAATGCCGGCCACCGTGCCATAAATATCCAGCGACAATACGGGTTGGTTATACACCTTGCCAGCCGGAACAATGCCAGGATACTTGAGGAAGAACGGAACCGAGAAGCCTCCTTCAAAGTGTGACATTTTACCGCCCCGCAATGGATAATTGTCGGTGGCACGCGTATAGGTGGCCCCGCCATTGTCACTGATAAAAACAATCAGCGTGTTTTTTTCCAGTCCCAGATCACGGACTTTCTGAGTCACCTGCCCTACAGCATCGTCCAGGGCCGAAATCATGGCGTAGTAAATGCGTTTGGTCGTGTCTTTTTCCTCGGCGAATTTTTCAAAATAGCCTTTTGGAGCCTGGAAAGGATCGTGTGGTGCATTGAACGTCAGGTACAGAAAAAAAGGATTGTCTTTGTTCTGTTCCAGAAAAGAGGTGGCTTTTTGTGCCAGTGAAAACGTCAGGTATTGTTTGTCGTCCACTACGGTGCGGCCTTCCCGAATGGCATTGGCTCCGGTTTTGCGGGCCTGCCACATGCTCCAGTCGGTCATGCACCAGGGCAGTCGTTTGTTTACATAGGCTTTGTCGGTGGTGTCGGTGTAGTAAATGGTGCCGCCTCCCTGAAAGTAATAACTGTAGTCGAATCCGTGCTGGTCGGGATAAAAGCCTTCCGTTTCGCCCAGATGCCATTTGCCCACCAAACCCGTGCGGTACCCCTGATTTTTGAGAAATTCGGCCAGAGTGGTTTCACTGGCCGGTATTCCTTTGGGAATGGCATTGTAGACGGCTACATTCTCAACGGGTTCCCGAAACGACCCCACGCTTTTCTGAAAGGCTTGCTGCTGCTGCCGCACCGATTCGGGCAATGCCTCCAGGTCGGGAATGTTGTGGGGCATAAACTCGTAGCCGAAACGCTGTTGATAACGTCCGGTAAACAGTCCGGCGCGGGAAGGCGAGCAAATCGGCGCAGTCACGTAGGCCTGTGTAAACCGAACTCCTTCCTTGCCCAAAGCGTCAATGTGCGGGGTGCTGACAACCCGATTGCCGTACGAAGACAAATCGCTGTATCCCAGGTCATCGGCAAGAATGACAATGACGTTCGGTTTGCGAGACGCGGCAACCGGTTTGGGCAGGATGCCCGCCGTACTGGCCACTGCCAATCGCAACGGACCGGCTGCAGAGTGCAGCCTGCGCAGTGGCGTCCAGCCAGACATGAATACCAGAACCGAAGAGACAAAAATGCCTGCTACCCACCGTGGGCCGGGTTGACGCATACGTTTCATAATGCCAGGTTTTGAGTTTAAAAAAGATACTATTTTACTGATCCCACCAGAGCCGGGGCTGCTGGTAGGTAGAGGTAGTGGTTGGAATATTGGGATTAAGCTGTTGTTCTACCTGCGGATACAATCCGCGTCGTGGAATCTGCCCGTTCGGATTGAGGGCATGGGTGCCTCCCGCCGCCGGAGCCAGCACCGGAAATCCCGTGCGGCGGTAATCGGTCCAGACTTCCGGCTGCCCAAACAAGGCAATGTATTTCTGGGTAATGATTGTTTTTAAGTCCGTTGGCAGATCTCCCGATAAGGTGGCCCAGGTTTGCAGGTAAGCGGCTTGCTTGGCCGGTGTTGCATCGGGATCTGTGGCATTGGTGATGATTTTGCTGAATGAGGCATTCACGGCAGTGGTAAGCGACTCCTGCGCTTTTGCGTCGCTGAGCAAGAGCCGGGCTTCGGCTTCAATGAATTTCGCTTCGCTAAAGCTGATCAAGGTGACAGGCGAAGTGGCCGAAGCCAGAGCGGTTCCGATGGTGGAAAACGCACCCGGTACACCCGCAACTGCTCCTTTGTAGGTGGTGCTGCCCGTTGGATAAGGTGTTGCCAGATACGCCCGGCGTGGGTCAGTCAACGCAGCGGCCGACGTGGTGTTGGCATCGGTGGATTGGTTGCCGTTGAGCAAATTGACAAAGGCCGCACCCAAACCTACCCATCCTGGCCGGTTGGCCTGTTGCTGATAGAACGGATTGGAGTTGACTTGCGAAGCGCCGAATGTCACCTGCACGTCGCCTGCATTGTTGGCAATGCCCCTGTAGTTGATACCGTCTTGATACAGATAACCCAATGCTTCTGTGGCTGCCTGTGTGGGATTGGTTTTGCTTTTATGCAAGGCCAGTCGTGCTTTCAGTGTCCAGGCGGCGGCTAGCCATTTGGCTGCATTGCCCTGCAAAAGGATGTCATCGGTTCCGGGTTTTACGGTGGTGATAGACGCTGCTGGCAGCGATAGTTCGCTGATTGCCGAATCCAGTTGCAATTGCAGGGCCTGATACACAGATTCCTGCGAGTCGTAGGCCGGTGCCTGCAAACTGCTGCCTTTCAGTGCCTGCGTATAGGGGATGTCTCCAAATACGTCGGTCAGCACCCCATAGCCGTGTGCCGACAAAATGCGGGCAATGCCGGTATAATAGGGTTGCTGGCTGGCCTTGCTTTTGGCAATGACCAACGATAGGTCTTTCAGCGCAACGCTATACAGGTTGTTCCAAAGCGAATTGAAGCGCCCTGAGTTGCTGGTGTAATTGTCATTGGACGTTGCATCTCCGTTGGAGCCTGAAAACTGCTGTACAAACGTGTTGGTGATCAAGCCGCCATCCACGCCCAGGCTAAAGCCCAGCGATACTTCGGCACTGGTGAGCACCGACGAAATCGGAACATCGGCCGATGCATTGGGATTGATGTTGGTTTCTTCCAGCTGGCATGAAAACGCAGTGGCCAATCCGCTGAGCAGTAAAACAGAGGTAAGTCGTTTATAGGTAAGAATGGAATTCATCTTGGTTGAAACGTTATAGGAGAAAGGCTGGGTTTTTGTCTTTAAAAAGATACTATTTCAGAAAGTGACGTTGAGCGAAGCTCCGTAGCTTTTGGTGTTGGGCGTAGTCCAGAAGTCGATGCCCAACGCATTTTGCAGCCCATTGCGTGAGCTTAGATCCGGATCAGATCCGGTATAATTGGTTCCCAACAGAAAGTTACGCCCGGTCAGTGTGACACTGGCGGCGGCTACTTTGAGCGGCGTGAGCAGGGCCTTGGGCAACGCAAATGACAGATTGATTTCGCGCAGCCGCAGCCAGTAAAGGTCTTTCTCGACATACAGCGCCGGAATATTGAAGGTATTGCGGTACCAGCTTTGCGTAAGCGGTACTTCTATGTCATTGGCAGCGTTGCCTTCGGTGCTTTTTACTCCGTCAAAAACGGTGAGGGTGCCGCGTTTATCCGTTTCCAGTGCCACTCCGTTAAACACCATTTGCGAACGAGGCATGTTGGCAATGGCAAATCCGTATCGGGTATCTAGCAAAAACGAAAAGGAGACAAACTTGTACGTGAGTTCATTGCGCCACGAAGCGTTGAACTTGGGATTGGGATCTGCTACCACCGTTGGGCTCGTGTTGACCAGCGGATAGCCATAGTTGGCGTTCGGTTGCCCGTTTGCCAGGGTAGGGGTGGCGTCGATAATCGGTTTGCCGACTGCGTTGCGTTGTAGGTCAATGGCGACCAATGCCCCGTAGGGCTGGCCCACCACCGCCCGGGAATCGGTAAAAACACCTCCCAGGTAAATGCTGCTCAAGCCCGGAGCCAATGCCACCACTTTGCTCACATTTCGGCTGTAAACCAGCGTATGGGTCCATTTGAAATCCGCCGTACGGATGGGTGTGATGCTGAGTGAGACTTCTACCCCTTTGTTGGTGATTTCGCCGGTATTGATCAGCGTTGCCGAAGAACCCGTAGAAGTAGGCAAACTGACCGGAATGATCTGGTCCCGGCTGCGGTTGGCGTAGTAAGTAGCTTCCAGTCCGATTTTTCCATTCAGAAACTCAAGGTCCAGGCCGCCTTCCCACGACGAGATGCGTTCAGGCTTCAGTTTCGGATTTCCTTCGGTATTCTCATACGTCAGGCCGGAGGTGTTATTAAACGGCGTCTGAATGCTCGACTGAATCCAGCCATTCTGATTCAGGCTTGTATAATACGTTTGCAGCGAATACGGGTCCGCATCGTTGCCCACCACCGCATAGGTGCCTCTCAGTTTTCCTAAGCTGAGCCAGTTGTTGGTCAGGTGCAGGGCTTCGGTAAACAACCAGCCCGCTCCAATGGATGGATAAAAGAAGGAATTGCTGCCTTTGGGCAAGGTGGATGTCCATTCGTTTCTGCCAGTTAGAGTCAGAAAGAGCCAGTCTTTATACGAAAGAGACGCATTGCCAAAAACAGCCACTAATTTTCTCCGCGCCGTTTGAATGGTGGTGGAAACGGTGGACGCATTGGACACGTTGAACAAACCGGGAGTAATCAGGCCATCCGCCCGGACGTTGTTCTGATACCGGTACGAATTGTAGTAATTGTGACCCACATTGGCCGAAATGTGCCATTGGGATGAAATGTCGTGTTTGGCCGAAAGGATGAAATCGGTATTGACATCGCGCCGAATGAAATTGATTTCGTTAATGACACCATTGCTCACGCCCGATGTGCCCCGGCTAAAACTGCCCTTGCGGTAATCCCGGTAATTGTCGATGCCGTACCGCAGCGTCGCATCCAGCCAATCGGTAAACTTGTAGTTGGCTTGACCGTATCCGAGAAAGCGGTTTACATCGTCGTTTTGCGGGTTCATGTTCAGCGACCAGTACGGACTGTCCCATCCACGGCCGTTGGCATACGACCGGGAGTCGCCCCAGGGCCTGGCGGCCGTCGCTGGCAATTTGTACGCATCCGGATTGTCGGCCGGATGTGCTAACCCATTGGTAATATCAAAATTAGGCGGAGTGTTGATCAACGCCCTCAGCACGTTGGTGTTAAACCCACCCATCAGAGCCCGGTTGTTGGAGCCCGAATTGATGAAATTCAGTCCGGAAGAAATGCTCAGTCGGTCGGTTGCCTGAAAATCGCCGTTGAAGCGCAAGGTGGTCCGGTAAAAATCAGTGGTGGGAATAATGCCCGTCTGGTACAGACGACCCGCCGACGCGTAATAGGAAGCTTTATCCATCTTGCCACTGACGCCCAGGTGATAGCTCTGGGTGACGCCTGTCTGAAAAAACGTGTCGCTGTTGTCGTATCGGTTGACGGGAACGCCATTGGAACGTGCATCGCTTTGACCCACAATCAATCCGTTTCTGTCAAACAGACTGGGCACTGAAGAGTAGGTGAGGGTATCCAGCAAAGCACCCCAGTTTTCATCAGATCCTGGCAGGCCGGGTGCCAGGTATTGACCATTAAGGCCATTGGAAAACCGGGTTTGGCGGGGCTGCAAGCGGCGGTTGACTTTGTCAAAGGTAACAGACGTACTGAAACTGACCGAGACGGGTTTGTTGGTTTGAGAGGATCCGTGTTTGGTTGTGATAACAACTGCTCCATTTGCGGCGCGGATGCCGTATAACGCAGCGGCGGCGGGCCCTTTCAACACGGAAATGCTTTCAATGTCATCCGAATTGATGTCAATGGCGCGGTTGGAAGGGGTGGCCAGCGACAGGTTATTGGTGATGTTGGGCAGCAAATCCTGAATAGAATTGTCTACCGGAATGCCGTCTACAATGAAGAGGGGCGAATTGTTGCCCAAGATGGAACTGTTGCCCCGAATGCGTACCGTGGAAGAACCGCCCGGCGAGCCGCCACTATTGCCAATCTGTACGCCGGCAATGCGTCCGCTGAGTGCCGTGGTCAAGTTGGGTTCGCGCGTGTTGGCAATGTCTCTGCCCGAAACCTGAGTTACTGAATAATTGATTTCTTTTTTCTCCCGCTCAATTCCAAGAGCGGTAACCACCACTTCGTCCAATTGCAGGCTGGTCGTTAAGGTAATTGTTACCGGTTGATAATCGGCAATGGTGACTTCGCGTTGCTGGTAGCCAATGTAACTGACAACCAGTACCAACGGCGGCCGTTGCGCAGTAATGAACTTGAAGTTGCCCTGGGCGTCGGTCACGACTCCATGCGTACTGCCTTTTAAGACAACACTTGCACCGGGTAAGCCTTCTTGTGTACTTTCGTCAATTATGCGCCCGGTGAGAGGTGACGTTTGGGCTTGAACCGGCAGGAACGAAACCAGCCAGAAACTTATAAAAGGAATAATGGGAATATAATGCGTAAATTTTTGTCGATTCATAATTCAGATGGCTAATGGGTAGGTGAAAACAGGCATGGCAATACCCGTTAAGGTCCGTCAGATGCCTTTTTCCGAGAAAAATAATTTTATGAGATATCAGGAATATCTCCCATACACTGACTTGCAGTAAGGCAACAGAAATGCATTACCACCATACATGCTGCATGCTTTGGATGCAAGCCAGTGTATCAGAGGTTGCAAAATGCTCTAAGGATTGTTGCTGATCAGCAACAACTCAATCGCAAACAGCAGAATCGAGGATTACATACCACCGGGGTCCATACGCACATGGACACAGAAGAACTCATGCGTGCTTTCATCTCTAATAAAGTAGAGGTTTGGGATATGGTTGCTGAGGGTGGTGCACAATAACCATACGGGATGAATAAAAAGTAGATTTAATCTCTATTAAATCTATAGACAAAATTAAGTATAAAAGTTTATACTCCAAATTTTTTTTGATTTTTTTGTCATTAAATCCAGTTAAGCCTGAAGAAGGTGAGGGGGCGGGTTTAGGCTAACTGCAGGATACTATTTTGCCTGGAGCGATTACATAAAAAAACATCTGTTCCGGAAAGCCAGAACAGATGTTTGGTCAGATCAGTCAGTTCAACTAACCGGATCCTTAATCACCTCTAACTGTTTTTAGTTGACACTCACCATACGGGCCATGGTGGTTTCAATCGTAAATGTTTTTTTAATGGTTTCTTCGCCGTTTGAGATTTCAAAGGTGTACTCTCCGTCGGTCAGGGTAGATAAATCGAAGGTACGCATGTAGTCCTGGCCATTGGTCTGAAATTCAGAGTAGATTGGCGTATGATCATAGCCACGAATGACAATGGAAAATTTATTCCCGCAGCCCGTTGCAATGGCTTTGAACTTAAGTGAATTGGGAATCTGAAAAAAGGTTGACTGCAGTTTGCTGGCTTTGGGTTCGGGGCCTTCGGCTGCCAGCGAAACCTGCGTGATGGCAACGGCACAAACAGTTGCGATTGTAAACAAGGCTTTGCGAACGGCAAAACGGAGGAAGGAATGTTGCGTTTTCATAGTTGTAATTGTTAATGAGTTAAGTAGTAGTTGTAGTTGCCAGCAGTGCTGCTGAGGTGTTATACCTTTTCCAATCGCTGTGCCAACTCATAAAAACTGCGATTCTGAGCTGTTTTGGCGGTTTTTGTTTTTCTGCTTTTCTGAAGACTGTCCGTTTTGAAACACAGTGCGTTCATTTTCGGACAGAATGTGCGGTTTTGGCCTTGGAAACCCTATTGTTTTTTAGAAACGGAGCAAAATTCTCCAGTAAATAGTCCCTATTGGAACTGTTTTTAGTATAAAAGGAGAAAAAAAGCAATAAATGGGGGCTGATAAGGATGAATGTTAGCCAATCGGATTTTGTTTGAAATAGTATCCTTCCAAAGAGCAAAACCTCCCACAAAAAAAGGAACGCACCGCGGTGCGTTCCTTTTGATAGGTTATGGATTAGTGAAGACTCTATTTGACTGCCATTTTCTTATCCGTCTTTTCCAGTTTTTCAACCCGATCCAACAAACGGCTCAGACTCGATTCCAGCTTGTCAAGCTGAGCTTGCTGGTCTTCTACCGTTGTTTGTTTTTCGGCTAGCTGTTTTTTCAACGCATCTATCTGCTGTTGCTGTTCCTTGATTGCCTGAATGGCCAGTACGGCAAAGCTATCGTAGTTCAGTGCTTTTTTGCCGTTCATTTCAAATACCAGATCTGGAAAGAGTTGCTCTACTTCTTGGGCGATGAATCCGTACGACTTGGCTTTTTCATTGGTTTCGGTTTTGTAATGGTACTTTGATGGCTGTAACTGAACTACCTGAGGCAGAACCGAAGGTAACCGCTCAATATTCTTTTTCAGAGTACTGTCCGAGCCTTGAACATAAGCACCCGAAGAGCCCAGGATTTGACCTATCGTCTTTCCTGCAAATTTGAAATTAAAATAAGTACGAGCAGCCTGGGTATTATTATCCCTCCCTATTTCCCAATTGTACGTGCTTCCATACGAATCTTCAAATGTAATGTAAGGAGCATTATACGAGTTGCCCCGAATGTGAATGCTTGTATTTGGGTTAGGCATGTTAATGCCCATCCGACTGTTGGAAGTCAGTGTCAATGTTGGGAAATTGGTTGCGTCTGTATTGAAAATAAACCGAAAATACCCGTTTGCTAAGCTACCTCTGGGGCTTGCTTCCACATTCCAGTAATCATTAGACGAGGCGCTACGAAAAATGATGTTCGGATTAAACTTGCCGTAGCCATCATTTAATACCAGGTTTGTTGGATTATTGGTATTGGTAGATTGAATTTCCAGCTCACCCCGAGGATTATTCGTCCCTATTCCTACAAATCCTTTGCCTAAGTTAGAATTATAAATGTTGTTTCCATTGACCAGCCAAAGTTCGTTGCCACTGCCTCCATTATCGGCAGCTGCATACCAATAATTGTTTCGGGCAGAATACTTTAATACCTGTCCCTCAGTAGGAAGCACTTTGTCATACACCGGAATGCTGATAATCTTAGTCGCATTCCAGATTTGCTTGTCGTAAAAAGCACTAAATGTATTGGTAGCCCCATCCAGATGAAGCGTGTTTTCATCCGCTTTGTACACCAGTCCCGGTGTACCCGGATCACCCTTGTCACCTTTCGGTCCCGCAGGACCTTGTGGGCCAACCGGACCTGCCGGACCGGCAGAACCCGGATCGCCCTTAGGACCCGCTACTCCTGGTAACCCTTGCGAGCCAGTGTCTCCCTTGTCTCCCTTCGGTCCGGCAACGCCGGGCAAACCTTGTGGGCCGACTGGACCGGCTGCCCCAGCAGAACCGGTTGCTCCGGTATCGCCTTTTGGTCCCGCCGGACCCATAGGACCCGCAGGACCTGCTACGGCTTGGGTCTCGACTACAAAATTAGGGTATGTGCCAGTAACCGTACTTACACCTTTGCCAGTAATGGTCACAACCCGATCCGGAGCCGTATTGTTAATGGTTGTTCCTTCAATGCTGATGAAGCGACCGGCTGTGTACGTAGCTCCGTTACCGGTGCCTGCCGGGCCCGCGGGCCCCTGCGGCCCTGTAGGGCCTGCCGGACCTTGCGGTCCTGTATCGCCTTTGTCACCCTTATCGCCTTTCAGACCGGTAGGTCCCTGTGGACCAGCCGGGCCAGGAATGCCTGTTCCTGTAGCGGCTTCGACTACAAAATTGGGATAGGTGCCTGTGACAGTGGCACCGCCTTTTCCTGTAATGGTTACTATTTGATCGGGAGCAGTGTTATTGATCGTGGTGCCTTCTATGCTGATGGCTCTTCCGGCTGTATAGGTAGCGCCATTGCCTGTTCCTGCTGGTCCGGCAGGACCTTGCGGACCCATATCTCCTTTATCA
Source organism: uncultured Sphingobacteriales bacterium (assembly GCA_963520985.1). Lineage (GTDB taxonomy): Bacteria > Bacteroidota > Bacteroidia > Cytophagales > 172606-1 > Xanthocytophaga. Next base: position 278,908 of record CAUQTA010000002.1, on the reverse strand, counting down.
CCCTTGTCTCCCTTTGGTCCGGCAACGCCGGGCAAACCTTGTGGACCCGCTGGGCCTACATCGCCTTTGGGACCGGCAGGCCCAGGAATGCCATTGCCAGCAATGGTTTCAACTACAAAGTTAGGGTATGTGCCGGTTACAGTGGTTGCCCCTTTGCCTATAATCGTGATTGGCTGGTTGGGTGCGCCATTGATGATCGAATCGTTTTTGATGACAATGCCGTTGCCCGCTTTGTAATTCACTGCATTTCCTGCTTTATCTGCATACAAGGCGTAAGGAACGGAAATTAACTGGCTCACACCGGATAGGGTGTAGCTTTGCCCGCCATTGGGATCTACTTCCACTTTCAGAAAAAACGGACCTTTGTCCCAGGGTACATCGGCAAGCTTGCTGGTTACAGGTGTTCCTGTGCCAATGCCCAGCGTAAACAGCCCGAAATCGTCAGTCGAAGGCAGGTGTGTTTCGGCGTAAACCACTGTTCCTGAAGCAGAGCCTTGCAGGATAGTTAATTTAATTCCTACGGGTTTGTTGGGAATGGGCTCGCCGGTTGCATCGCGGGCAATGGCCTGGTAATTGACGCTTTTCGGTGCCTGAGCCATCAAACTGTCCATGGCAAAGAAGAAAAACAGCCATATAGAAATGCGTTTCATTCGGTTAGTGGTTTTAATAGTCAATTCGTTGAGTGTATGAAATAGTATGTTCAGAATGGGTAAAACCCCGGCTGGCGAATTATTTCGCTTTTCGCATAATCTGAAAAGAATAGAGACGTTTGCCTTCTTTGTCAAACAGATTGACGATGAAAACGGCTTCGGCCAGGGTTTCCATGTTAATGGTGAATTTCTTTTGCGGTTGGGCTAGCTTGCGCCCAAATACCTCGCGCCCCAGTACGTCAAATATTTTGTAAGAGGCAATCTTATCCGCATTTTCCAGATACAGGTCGTCTATCACCGGATTGGGGTAGTAGTTAAATTCGCCTTCTTTCGTAACATCCGGTTGAATGAAGCCTTGCGTCAGAATATCGCTGGGGGCTTTCAGCACGGTAATCAGCGGCTCACCTACCGAGTAGGTTAGCTGAAAATTGTTGTTCTGAATTTTCTGTCCCGTTGCGTTTATCACGGCTGGTTTCAGGTCTTGCTGCGCCTTGCCCAGTAAAGAAGTCAGTAGAGTGATCAGTAAAAGAAGTTGTTTCATAAACGTGTAAGTGTCTGCTATGGAAATAGTATCTTTTGAAAAGCCAAAACCCTCGGTTACCGATGTCTTAGTCTGCGGTTTTTGTATTGAGGAGGACGCTGCTTTCCACGATTCGGATTTTTTCGTTTGGTACTGCTTGACTTTCCTTCCGACTCTTTGTATTCTTTGCCTACGTCCAGATGCAACGTGAAGCGGAGAGTTTCGCCCAGCGGATGGTTTTGCTGAAACGGAATCAGATAGGCTACGTCAAGGCCAATCATGCTTAGCTGGGCACCTGCTCCGACAGACATGTACTCACGGCCACCTTTGGTGGGAGATTCGTAGAAATAGCCCATCCGGGCCATAAACATTTTATTGAAGATATACTCGCCGCCTGCCGAAAAGGTAATCTCATGCAGCTCTTCCGAAATGCCGCCGGGAGCATCGCCAAACGACCCGAATACGGCACTCATATACGGGCGATTGGGGTCCTGTCCATGCAGAATGACCGGTGTACCGTCTGAAGTCCGTTCAATTACCCCATTTCGGGTTTTATAGACGGGCGGTGTCGGAACCAGCCATTTGTTCAGGTCTACGGAGAAGTTAATCTGATTGAAGCCCAGCGTAAAGCCCACTTGTGAGCCTATCCGCAAGTTGGCAGGCAGGTAGTTCTTTTGCCCAGTGCCATAATTGATTCGGGTGCCGAGGTTAGACAATACGGCGCCAAGCGAAAACTGGATAGGGTTGCCTAACTCGGGCGGCGACGTACGAAAATAAGCTCCCAGATCGCCTGAGACGGCATTGCCGCCTTGTACCGACACCCCGTTTCCGCTGGTCAGGTTACCGTAAATATCCGAATAGATGTAACGCATGGTGGCTGCCAGCGAAAACACCGCCGACAATTTGCGTGAATACGTAGCTGCCAGTGCAAACTCACGTGGTTTAAATTCGCCTTCGGTTTGCCCTGAATTATTCTTTAGTGTCAGATTGCCCAGATTGAAATAATTTACCGACAGCGCAATGGCCTGATTCTCATCGAGTTTGGAATAGGCCGAAAGATACGACAGCGACATGCCGCCCACCAACCTGCGCAGCCAGGGCGAATACGAAAGACTCACACCCTTGTCGGCGGTAGTGTATACCAATTTGGCCGGGTTCCAGTAGGTAGAGTTAGCATCCGGAGTAGTTGCTACACCCACATCTCCCATACCCGCTGCCCGGGCATCGGGCGAAATGGTAAGAAACGGAACTGCCGTTGTGATAACCCGGTACGAAGTGTCCTGTCCGTTCAGCACCAGTTGCGCGTAGGCTGGAATGCTCAATAACGTACTGAGAATGAATAGGCTAACTTTGTTGTAAGTTTGTTTCATGGTTTCTGAGGACTGCACACTTTGTTAGTAAGAAATGCCTCAAAAACGTAACTATTTTTTTGGGTTATTTTACTTTTTAGGTGTTAAATAGCTGATTGGTAGTGCTTTGTAAATTTTATTATCTCTGGATAAAGATGTAAGAAAGTTGCTGAAAATTGATTTTTTGGTTCCACACCCTACAGCTACAGGTTGAGGAATAGAAAATGGAGGGTTTTGAAAAATAAAACAGTATCGTTTTTTCAACCTTACGTAAGGTTTCTGGATGAAAGTGAAGAAATTTTATTTGGCGATTTCCAAATAAAAGACAGCTTGCAATGATAAGAGAAGAATAAAATTTGGTTTGTACGGGGATATGAATATTGTATTTGGTAAGCTGATTTAGATTAGAATTTTATTCTGTTTTTGGAGATTGAGTTTTTGTTTCAAAGAATAAAATTTTGCGATATAAAATCGTAGCAAAATAATCGTTTACCTGGCTTTACTTTGCGGTATCAATGCTTGAACATCAAACATTGAAATTTTTAAAATTTATCAACATCATATAACACTATGAAAAAAGTATTCTTCACTCTTGCTGCTTGTGCTCTGTTCTCATCGGTTGTTACTGCTACCAACAATCCTAAAAATGCTCCTGTGGCAATGGCCGCTTATAAAACCGGCGATGCTACGGGTGTAAAAGTGGTAGTTGTAAATCAGGTTGCTGAGAATACAACCGTAAAAATCAAAGATGCCAGTGGCAAAGTGATTTTCACCGACGTAATTCGTAACGAAGAGCGTTTCTCCCGCAAATATGTGTTTGGAAACGAATTGCAAAACAGCGACTATACCATCGAAGTGATTAACAGCAAAGGCACTGCAAGCCAGGCTGTATCTCTGTAAAAATAGTATCCTGTAGAAACACAAAACCCCAGCCTACATGTAGGCTGGGGTTTTGTCGTGTTGGCCCGTTGCATTTATTTGATAAGCAAACCTGACTGGCAGGACGATTCGTTCCAGACCGACATGCCGCCTGACATGTTGGTTACATGCCTGAACCCGTTTTGGATGAGCAGATAGCTGGCCCGCGGACTGCGGTGGCTATGCGAACAATACACAATGATTTCGCTGTTTTTATATTTTTCCAGTTCTGCGAGCCGATTGCTCAGTTCCTGAACCGGAATGTTAATGGCGCCTTTGAGTCGGCCAAAATTGTCGTGAGCTTTTCCATTGAACTCGTCAGGAGTGCGTACGTCCAGCAAAATGATTTTTGGATTTTTGCTCACTGTCTGGCACACTTCCGCAGGCGATATGTTTTTGAAAGCGATGCTTGACTGGAGCACCAGATTCATGCCGCAATGGGTGCATTTGCCCGGCTGAGTATGTTCTTCTTTGTCGCAGTCATAGCCGCAAGGGGTGCATACATATATAGTCTTGCCGGGATTGGGTTGGGCATACATGCGTAGCGAACTAACGAATAAGAAACTGAATAGTAGGAAAAAACGTAGCATATGGGTGGGTTTTGTTAGTTAAAAAGATACTATTTTCAATGTTGAATGAAGTCGGATTTTAGAGAGTGGATTGCGGAATTGGAAAATAGTATCTTTTCGAAACACAAAACCGGCCTTTAATTTTTTTATTACCAATCGCCTGTCATTCCACTTCGCTGCATTTCTCGCAATGACCCGGAAACTTTCATCCTGCGAAGCAATCCCATAAATCACAGTGCAGACAAATCGGCCTTCCCAATTCCGAGTTTACACTGCATTGCCGGTTCGGATAGATGGGAAATGCTGGTCTGATGCCAGTAAAGAAACTGCCGTACTAGATTCAACCACGACTGGGTGTGGCTTTTCTGATTAAAGTGAGCAGGTTCCTTTTCGGTTTCTTTGCCAAATGCTTCCATTACTTTGCCAGCCAGGTAGTCGCTGTCAAAAACCGATTGGATAAACCAGTAATCCGATTCGGTAAAATCGCCTTTGTGCGTACAGCTGAGTTTGGGGTCGTAAAGAGTTGGCACAAAGGCTGTCAGCAGCGACAGCGCATAGGCAGACGAGCTTTCCAGCAAGTGAGAAACATAGCCTGACAACTGCTCCGGGTCGGTGGCATGCCAGGTGGCAATCAGCATCCGGGACACTTGATCGCCGCAGGGCAGTTCATTGAGTAGAATAAACAAATTCTTGTCTGTATGCTCAAATAAGCATCGGTCTTTCAATGCCAGAGCGACTTGCCGGATGTCAGCTTCCGTGAAAAGCTTATCGGAAAAAGGATCGGCCTGACTAAGGCAATTGAACAGTTCGCAGGCAAAATACAGCGAATCGGCGGTTTGCATCAGGTGTGTGGCCAGTTCCAGTCGTTGCTCGGGGTCAGCCGGTTTTTGAAACAACTCATAAAACAGCGCGACTAACTGGTATTTCTCATTGGTAGCATCAAAGGGAGAGTGGCGGTTATAGGAGAACGATTCGGTTGTCTGGCTCAGGGCCTGCATCAGTACGGCCGCAGACGACCAGTCGAGTTGGGCTTCCACTTGCCTGATTTTTTCAATGAATGCCAACGGAGAGCCCTGCCTGATACAAATTTGGCAATCCTGGATAAGCTGTGGGGAGCAGCCAAGCGGAAGGTTTGTTACCAGGTGTTGCATTACCTGTCCGGTCAATGGACCCGGATGGGTGCTATACGTGAAATAACGATCAAAGCAGGTCCAGGCAGCTATTCGTTTTGCATTGGTAAATGCCTGAATCAGCGAAATGCTATTGTTTTGGTCCTCTGGATGCGGAAACAAAGCACCGATCAATCCTTCCAGTACTTCTTTGTCAGAATCGGACCAGGACAATTCGTTGATTGCATCGGCAAGCAATTTTCTGCGATTTGCTGTTGCCTCTACACAGGTCAGTAGCGGTCCGTTGGATTGGATAAATGCATAATGGTTCGGATAAAAAAGCTTGATGGCTTCCAGAATCATGAGATCGACCAGATTGGCTTCGGTTTTCAGCAGAGGAATGACAAACAAGAGTGCGTTACTATAACGCAACGCCTGCCGTGGCGTTTTCAGATGAGGCAAGATCCACCGGACAAAGACCGACGTAAATCGCCGCTGCTCCGATGCTTCCAGCCGTACATCGGCGGTTGCCAATGCGGCATTAATCAAATGCGTGGTGTATGTATTTAAGCTGTTTACAGCAATCGGGGGCAGATCAACAGAAACCTGAACCAGTTTCTCCAATACCTCATAGCCGGTTTGGTATCCCGGTTCATCCGATTTGTTGCTGAGTGTGGCTGCAACCCGGCGCTGATCAAAAGACAAGACATAAGTGGTATGGGCAAAGTCGCCCGTTAGTTTTACCAGCCGAAACAAGGCCTGTAGTTCGTTTTTTTCGAGCTGATCCAGGTTGTCGATAAAAATGACGATCTTTTTCTGGTAATCCGTCAGCTTCTGTTCAATGCGCCGTTTGAGCTTTTCCATATCCAGGTTGGATAGCGCTTTTCCCAGCGCCATGCTGGCCATGCTCGCCTCGCCCCAGCCCAGAATATAAGTTACTTTGCTTCCGTATTCTTTGATCAGGTCACCTACCATTTCCCAGTCGGTTTTCAAGGGGCCTTTCTGCTTTTCCCACATGGTTTCAAACTGGGCCTTTTTCTTGGTCAGAAAATTGTCTTCCTGCAACAGTACCGGCTGGCGGACTGCGAAACTGGCATTGAGGTTTTCGGCCAGGGCATTGAAAAAGGCCGTAATCAGTCCACCCTGGTCGGTAAACCGCCAGGGATTAAACGTGAAACATACCATGTCCGGGCTATAAGCAGAAAGTTCCTGTCTGATGAAGTTGAGCGTTGAGGTTTTACCGCTGCCCCATTCCCCATTGATACCCATGACCAGGCAATCAGAGCATTCGCGAAGGGTATGGGCAATCCGTTTGGCAAACTCGTAGCGCTCAAATCGATCTTGTGCCGATAGGGAAATGGGTGTGTCGGCTAATAAGTATTTATCCATAGGTGTAAGTAAACTGAGTGATCGGTATGCGTAAGAATTGAAGGAACTGGCGGTTGCTTAGTTTATGACAACCCACGTGTTTGGTAACCCGCTGCTAACCAATTTTTTAAATCCGAAAATTAGCCGGTTTCGTGTATTCTTGATTTCTCCAAAATACGAATTAGAGAGCAACCTTTGCTTTCACTCATTGCTCACTACGCAGCGACTTGACCGGATTGGCTAAGGCAGCACGAATGGCTTGAAAACTCACCGTTACAAAAGCAATCAATAGAGCGAAGAAGCCAGCCAGCGTAAATACCCAGCCATTGATATCGATGTGGTAAGCAAAGTTTTGCAACCACTGGTTCATAAAATAATAAGCGATGGGACTGGCAATAAGGATGGCTACTAATACCAGTTTGAGGAAATCTCTGGATAGCAAGGCTACAATGCTACTCACCGAAGCGCCGAGCACTTTGCGGATGCCAATTTCCTTGGTCCGCTGCTCGGCTGCAAGATGCACCAGTCCAACCAAACCCAGGCAGCAAATCAAGGCCGAAATCGCCGTGGCGTAGCCAATGATCTGTTGCCATTGTTGTTCCAGCTTGTACTGGCGGGCATTCAGTTCGTCCAGAAAGTTGTACTCATACAAGGCATTGGGCATGGCCTGGTGATAGAGTTTCTCAAAAGTTTGCAATGCCTGCTGTTGCCGGGTTTTGCTTACTTTAAGCCAGATGCTGCCCATTTCGCCGGTAGTCATAAAGAATACCATGGGCTGGATGCGTTCGTGCAGGGAGCCAAAATGGGAATCATTGACAACGCCAATAATCTGCCGTTGTTTTTCACCTAACTGTTCACTGCCTAGAGATGCACCGATGGGGCGTTTGAGTACGGCAGCTTTGACAAACGCCTCATTGACAACCACCGCGTCGTGTGGATCACTGGGAAACGACTCTGAAAAAATGCGCCCTTCCTTTATTTTGATATCCAATAAGGGAATGTAGTGGAAGTCAACCGCTTGGTAACTGCTTTGCAGGGTACGGTTGTTAACTCGGGTGCTGGTTTGCCAGGTGCCATACTCTTGGCCAAAAGAAATGCCGGTAATGGAAGACTCATGCGCTACCGCATTGGTCAGAAATTGCTGAACCGCTTTGTAATCCCGGCTGCCACTTATGTGCGTGCGAACAATCTGGTGCGGATTGTAACCCAGATCCTTGATGCGGATGTAGTCCATCTGGTGATGAAACACTACTGAAGCTACAATCAGAATCATCGCCAATCCAAACTGAACTACCACCAGACTTTTGCCAACGTAATTGCGACCAGTCAGTTTGGGTTTATGATACAGCACCTGTACGGGGTTGAACCGAGTGACTACATAAGCCGGATACACACCCGTTAGTAAGCAATTGAGGAGGAAAATAGCCATAAGACAGCCCAATAGAGTAGGGGTCCAAGCAGTCTGTAATTGAATGTGTTTATCGGCAAGTTCATTGAACACCGGCAATGCAAGCTGCGTCCAGAGCAGGGCCAACCCAAAAGCAAGGCTGCATAAAAGTGCCGATTCGCCCAGAAACTGACCCATCAGCTGAAGCTGACTGCTGCCGGTCACTTTGCGAATTCCCACCTCTTTGGCCCGGTTCATTGAACTGGCCAGGCTGATGGTTACAAAATTGATGCTGGACATGAGCAGGATGAAGACTGCAATGCCCAGAAACAAGTACGAATACATGGGGTTGCTGGCTTGGACTACTCCGCCTTCACGGCTTCCACTTGGTAAGTGTAAGGGATTCAGATGAATATCTGTCATCGACTGTAACCCATAGTGGATTTTGGGGTTGTGCCCATTCGCATTCAATTGTTGCGAGAGTTGCTTTCGGGCGGCCTGGGAATAAATTCGATTGAACTTTTGGGTAACCAGCTGGATATCCGAATCGGGCCGTAGCACCACAAATGTGCCCAGATACGCATTGAGCCAGAATGTGTCGTCAAACGACAGCTGCATGAAACGAAACGGATGCAGCATGTCAAACTGAATGGAGGAATTTTTGGGTGGGTTCTGCACCACACCGGTAATCACAAGCGGCTTGCCAAGTCTCTTTAGCGACGGATCGGAATCAATGGACAAGAGTTTGCCAACTACATCGGTGCTGTTGAAAAAACGAAGCGCGGTCTGTTCAGTAATCACTACCGAATTTACTTCGTGCAATACCGATTGAGGATGCCCACTCAGAAGTTTGAAACTGAATACATCAAAGAAGTTTTCGTCTACATACAGCGTTTGCAGTTTCAATATCTTTTCATTCGCCTGGACGTCGGCAAAAATATCTCCACCCATCACCCGGGTATAGGCTTCTACCTCCGGTACCTGAGCCTTAAATGCGGGTCCCTGCACTTGTCCGGTTCCGCCAGTTCGCCTGGGATGATCGCCTGGATTTTGAGCCAAAGAAGTAGTGATTCGGTAAAGGTTCGGATTTTTGTTATGAAACCGATCAAAGCTCCATTCATCCTGCACATACAATACGGCAAGCAACAAAGACGCCAGCCCAACCGATAAACCCAGGCTGGTGAGCACAGAGTAGAAGCGGTTTTTCCATAAATGCCGAAATGCAATTTTTAGGTTTATGTGCATGGGTTTTTGCCTTGTTAAGGATACTATTTGCAACTTTGAACTCAGATGTGAATAAATTTCGGAATCGGGATTTTAAATTACGGAATTAGAAATAGTATCTTTCCAAATGCCAAAACCTGCTTGTTTTTTATGAAACCTGATTGAAAAAGAACAAGTGAAAGCGGCTTTGGCCAATCCGGTCAATCCCATAATTCCACGAATCAGGGTTCCAACTATTCGCTACGCAGCGACTTGACCGGATTGGCTAAGGCCGCTTTCACAGCCTGAAAACTAACAGTAAACAAGGCAATGGCAATGGCCAGCAGTCCTGCCAGGACAAAAATCCACCACGGAATATCAATCTTATAGGCAAAGTCTTGTAACCATTGGTTCATCGCATACCAGGCGATAGGCGTGGCGATGACAAAGGCAATCAAAACCAGTTTGAGGAAATCTTTGCTAAGCAAGGCCACAATGCCCGAAGTGGAGGCGCCTAACACCTTGCGAATCCCGATTTCCTTGGTGCGCTGGGTGATGGTAAATGTAGCCAACCCGAATAGACCCAGGCAGGAAATGAAAATGGCAATGATGGCAAAGAGTTGGAAGGCATTCTGAAAAAGTATCTCAATTACGTAATTTTGAAGCAGATAGTTGTCCAGAAATTCCAGCTGGAAAACGGCATCCGGGAACATCTCCTTCCAGGTTTTTTCAACAAAAGCCATGGTTTCGGGTAAATGGGCAATCTTGCCGCCGGTTGACTGAAGTCGGATGCTGGCCGCATCCATAAAACCTGCTCCCCAATAAAACATCAGGCAAGGGGTAATGGATTCCTGTAGCGAATTGTTGTGAAAGTCTTTGACTACCCCGATGATTTCGGCCGACCCTTCGTTGATAATGAGCCGTTTGCCAACGGCTTCTTCCGGTTTGAGGTTCAACTGTTTCACCAGCGACTCATTGGCCACAAAGCCATTGAACCCTTCCGGTATCACATTGGATTGAGACAGCCAGCGGCCAGCAATGAGTTGTAATCCATACAAATCCTTGTAGTTCAGGTCCGTTACCTTCATTTCGGCCTGTCGCATCATGGCAACAGGTTCGTGACTCAAACGGAAATCGGTGCCATACTGCCGGTTGGTGGTAGTAGGAGCTCCCGAAGCATAACTAACCCCTTGAACAGTCGGCTGTTGCAGCCATCGCTGACGCAAAACCTCTGCTTTTCGACTATCTTGATTCGGAATGTTTACTGTGACAATTGCCTCTTTGACAAAGCCCAGATCTTTGGTCAGGAAATAATTCATCTGCCGGGCCATGACAAGCGTACCGATGATCAGAAAGCACGCAATTCCAAACTGAAAAACAATCAATCCTTGGCGCAGCGATAAGCCACTTTTGCTCCGGAAAAAGATACTATTTTTTAGCGCCTGAATGGGCTGGAAACCAGACAGAATCACTGCCGGATAGAAACCGGCCAGCAACGTAACCAGCAACGTCAGTGGTGCCGCAAAACGGAGCAGATCGACCGTAAACGTGAGGTTCAGATGGATCAGGCTTAGGTACTGGTTCAGAACACGCAACAGGTAATAACTACTCAGCAAAGATAAAAACAGGGCAATCAGGGTAATGCCTAGCGTTTCGCCCATGAATTGCCAGAATAGTTGCAGGCGGCTGCTTCCCATCACTTTGCGGATGCCAACCTCCCGCGACCGTTTCATGGCTTGGGCCGTGGCCAGATTGATGAAATTGAAACAGGCAATGGCAATCAGAAAAACGCCAATGCCCGTCATTGTCCACAAGGTCTGCTTGTTCACACTGTAGCTTTCGGGACTGCTGCCATACAACGTTTCGGTGTGGATTTCGCTGACAGGTTGCAGATGATACGAAATGCGACGCTGATCTTCGGCATTCATGTACTTGGCTTTCATACGGGCAATGCGGCGTTCAAGGGCCAGCGGGTCGTCGCCAGCACGTAGTTGAACGTAAGTGGTACCCTGGTAATTCCCCGACCAGTTTTGTGCCGGATACGGATTGTTTTGTTTGAAAAACGCGTACGGTATCAGCATCTCAAATAGCAGGTTGGTGTTGGCCGGCGGATTGCGAATAACCCCCGTGACGGTGAGTACATCCTTGTTGTTGAGGGTGAGTGTTTTGCCAAGAATTGACTCGGACCGGAGCATTTGCGAGGGAAAATACCGCTCGGCTAGTTTTTGCGTCAATACCACTGATGATGGATTGCGCAGGGCCGTTTTGGGGTTTCCCGCTAGCCATAAGTTTTTGTAAGTACCCTTAAAATCAAACAGTTGCAGGTAGTGTTCATCCGCAAAAAGAATGTTGGTTTGCTCAAATCGACGAAGATTACCCACCTCATCCTGTGAATGAATGGTCCGGCTGACCGGCCCGGCGGTTTGGGTTACGTGTAATTCCGGAAACTCGCTACGCAAGGCTTCTGCCAGTGGGTAAGCCGTTGTATTCCAGTGTTGTACACCATCTGCTTTGAGGCTGTGTTCCACTACCCGGTACGAGCGGTCTACCTGGCTGTGAAACGAGTCAAAATTGCGTTCATACTGCACATAGGTGTAGATCAGGCACGCACAGCTCATCCCCAACGCTAATCCTATTATGTTAATTATGGTATACAGTCGGTTGCGCCACAAGGTACGCAGGGCCACTATCATATAGTTGTGTAGCATGGGAGGGAGGTTTTGAAGTTTAAAAAGATACTATTTTTCATTGTTGAATGAGTGAACAAATTCGGAATTGGGAGGGCGAAATGCGGATTTTTCAAATAGTATGTTTCAAAAAACCAAAACCTCTTATTCGATCATTCACTCATTCAACATTGTATTATTCCGAACGCAGCGACTTGACCGGATTGGCCAAAGCCGCTTTGATGGCCTGAAAACTGACAGTGAGCAAGGCAATCAGAACAGCCAGAATACCCGCCAGGGCAAAAATCCACCAGCTCAGGTCAATCTTATAGGCAAAATCTTTTAACCACTGGTTCATGGCATACCAGGCGACGGGCGTGGCGATGACAAAGGCAATCAAAACCAGTTTGAGGAAATCTCTGGATAGCAAGGCCACAATGCCCGAAGTGGATGCGCCCAACACCTTGCGAATCCCGATTTCCTTGGTCCGTTGTATGGTAGAAAACATGGCCAGGCCAAACAAGCCCAGGCAGGCGACCAGGATGGCAACGGAAGCAAACAGACTAAATGCCTTGCCAAACAATTGTTCGTTTTTGTATTGGGTATTGAATCGTTCATCCAGAAACGTGTAATCAAAAACATTTCCAGGAAAGAAGGTTTCATACTTTTGTTTGATGGCTGCAAGTGTTCTAGGTACATCGTTGGGCGTTATTTTTACGGAAATATCGCTGTTGGTACTGTAAAAAGGCATGAACAACATCGGCTCCAGTGGATATTGCAGTGATTTCTGGTGATAATCGTTTATCACTCCTTTTACTTCCCATGTCCGTTCTCCTCTGACAATGGATTTCCCAATGGCGGCTTCGGGTGAGGCGAATCCCAAGAGTTTGGCCGCCGACTGGTTGATAAGAATGTTGCGAAGTTTTCGCCCGTCCGGATCGTGATCGGTAGGCTCAAAGCTTCGCCCGGCAATTAGTTGTATACCGTATACTTTCAGAAAATCGAAGTCAACGGCCGTATGACGCATGGTGAACCGGCTGTCAGAACCTTCCTGGTGCACGTTGAAACTTCTGCCAATGTCGCCACCGGGCACATTCCAGGAGGTAGTGGCGCCTTTTACCTGCGAAATCTGTTTCAACTCTTCTTTAAAGTTATTCACCCGGTTAATAAACGTGGAATCGAAAGATGTTAAGGAAGGAGAGGAAACAACTACGATCTGATCCATGTTGAATCCGAGCTCTTTGGCGTTCATAAATCGGATCTGTTGAAACACCACAATGGAGCCTGTAATTAAAATGATGGTAATGCTGAACTGGCCCACTACCAGCAATCGACGGAAGGCAATGCCTTTGCGGGAATGACTGAACTTGCCTTTTAAAATAGAAATGGGCTTGAAAGACGACAACACGAAAGCCGGATACAGACCCGAAACAAGCACCCCAAGCACCCACATCAGTCCTAACCCGAGCGGAATGCCATAGCCGTTTATGCTTTTCACGAACAGGTAGTGCCACGATAACTCGGTCTGTAGTAAGGAGTTGAAGCTTGTTTGCAAAACGAACACCAACACAATGGCAATGCCCATAGCCATTGTGTTGACGAGAATCGATTCAATGAAAAACTGGGTAATGAGTTGCGTTTTTATGCCGCCGACCACTTTGCGAATACCCACTTCTTTGGCTCTTTCAACCGAGCGGGCCGTGGAAAGATTGATGTAATTGACCCAGGCGATGGACATGATGAACAGGGCAATCACCAGCAGGCCCCATACTACGGTTGCATTGCCCGTACGGCCAATCTCATATTCGAAATCAGAGTAGAGATGGGCTTTGGAAAGCGGTTGCAGGGAAAACGTTTCGTCGGTGCCTGACACTTTGTTTCCTTGAAAATACCGCTGGCTAAAGGCTGGTAATTTGGCTTCCAGCGTTTTGTAATCGGTGCCGGGTTTTAACTGGATGTAATGCCAGAAGTCGGAAGAGGTGAAGTTGTATTCGGCATCGTGCCAGGAGTTTTCTCCTGTATACAGGGTAATGTATGAGTTCAGAAAATCAAAACGCAGGTGCGAGTTTTCGGGAACATCTTTGCAGATTCCGGTAATGTTAAACGGCGTGTCGTCTGACTGCAAGTGAATTGTCTTACCCAGCACAGTATCAAACTGGTCCGCAGTGACGCCAAATATTTTTTTGGCCAGGGTTTCGGTCAGCACAATGGAGCGAGGCTTTTGCAGGGCCGTTTGGGCATTGCCTACCACCAGCGGATAATCAAACATTTGCAGAAATGTGTTTTCCACCGCAAATCCGGTTTGCTTGACTAGCTTTTTGTCGTTATGGATAACAATCAGCGGGCCCTGCGGCTCTACGCGGCTGTGGTTGACCACTTCCGGAAAGTCGTGCTGCATGGCTGGACTGACACCGGAATACGTAATGGTGCCGTGCTGAATCAGTTTGCCATTCTGGTATCGGTCATTCACTACCCGATACAGGTCTGTGGCGTTTTCATTGAACAGATCGAAGCTTAGTTTGAAATTGACAAATTGCAGCAACAGCAGACAGGCCGTCATGCCAATGGCCAGCCCCATAATGTTAATCACAGAGAAAATCCTGTTGCGGAGCAGATTCCGAAAGGCAACTTTAATGTAGTTGGTTAACATAGGGGTAGGGTTTGGTTTTTTTACAGATACTATTTTCAATTATGCATTTAGAATGATCGAATGAGTGAACAAATTCGGAATCGGGATTTCGGAATGCAGAAAAATAGTATGTTTCCAAAACACAAAACCCTCTTATTCAATCAATCAAAATTCGATCATGCAACCTTATTCGCTCCGCAGCGACTTGACCGGGTTTGCCAAAGCCGCTTTGATGGCCTGAAAACTTACCGTAAACAAGGCAATCGCAACAGCCAGAATACCCGCCAGGGCAAAAATCCACCACGGAATGTCAATCTTGTAGGCAAAGTCTTGTAACCATTGGTTCATCGCATACCAGGCAATGGGCGTGGCGATGACAAAGGCAATCAAAACCAGTTTGAGGAAATCCTTGCTGAGCAGTGTCACAATGCCCGACGTAGAGGCGCCCAACACCTTGCGAATACCGATTTCCTTGGTGCGTTGAGTCATTACCAAAACCGCTATGGCAAACAAACCAATGCACGAAAGCAAGATGGCAAGTCCGGCGGCGGTGATGAAAATGCTGTAAAAACGTTCTTCGCGTCGGTATTGGCGGTTGGTGTTTTCGTCCAGAAACGAACCCAGGAATTCGTTTTCAGGCGCAATCTTTTTCCAGGTCTGTTCGAGCAGGGCCATGGTTTGGGGTGTATTCTGATTGGCAACCTTGACAAAGAGATAGCCCACTGGAAAATTTTTGCTGCGTAGCTCGATCATCTGCGATTCTACTTTGGAATGCAGCGACTCAAAATGATAATCTTTCACAATGCCAATCACCTGCAATTTGGAAGTGCTGTCGTGCACAGGAAGCCAGGCACCCAAGGCGTTGCTGCCGATTTGTCTGGCAAACGTTTCATTTATTAGAACGGCTTGCGTGGAGTCGGTGGCATACTGACGGGAAAAATCGCGGCCGGCCAGCAGTTTCAGTTCCATGGTTTTGACAAAATCGTAATCGACACTCAGGTTGTTGGCTTGCAGTGTGCGGTTGTTGTACTCAAAGCTCATCACCGATTTCCAACTGGAGCCGTCTTTGCCGCGGCCCAGGTTATTGGAGGCACCCGTAACGCCTTCGATGTCCGGCTGCCTGGCGAGTTCATTGCGCAAGCGTTGCAGCACCAGATCGCCGTCCAGCTTGCCGGTTACCGGAATGCTGATGACTTGCTGGCTGTTAAAGCCCAGTGGTTTGTTGCGCAAAAACCGGATCTGTTGATTGATGATCAGCGTGCTGGTAATGAGCAAAGTAGCAATGACAAACTGCACCACGATCAGGCTGCTGCGCACATGATTGGAGCGGCCCGCCGAGATTTTGCCTTTGAGAGTGAGAATGGTGTTGAATCGGTTGATGAACCAGGCCGGATAGCCGCCAGCCAGGCCGGTTACCAGCAGAAATACAAATAAGATGACTGCCAGGATGCCCGCACTTTGTAGCATGTCCAGTGAGATGTCGGTACGGAACGTGGCTTTGTATTCAGGCAAAAAGAGTTGAGCCAGCAATAGCCCAAACAGCAGGGAGCAAAAGCCGATCAACAACGCTTCACCCCAGAATTGGCCCACGATCTGCCAGCGCAGGGCTCCGAGTACTTTCCGCATGCCCACTTCGCGGGTACGCGTAAGCGAACGGGCCACCGACAGATTGATAAAGTTAATGGCCGCAATGGTGACGATCAGGATACTGATGGTAAGCAGGATGTAGGGATACAAATGCGCATTGCCTTCTTTGACAAACGAGTCAAAATGAATATCAGACAGCGGCTGTAGTTTCAGACTCATGTATTCGCCATTGGCATCGGGTTTGGCACCGTCGCGTTTCAGATTGAGAATGTTTTCAGCGTAATACTTTTTTGTAAAAGGTCTTAGCCTTTTCTCAAAGGCTTCGGCAGTAGTAGTTGCGGGTATTTTCACATAGACATCATGGTACCAGCTGTCCCATTCGGTTTTTGTTTGGCTGTACTCCGGATTGTTTTCAAATCGGCTGAGTATATCATAATCCAGGGTGGAGTTTTTGGGTGGGTTTTCCAAAACACCCGACACAATAAACCCTTTGGTTTGTCCATCGAAAGTCAGCTTAACCGACTTGCCAATCGGATTTTCTTCGCCAAACAACGCTTTGGCCAGGTCGGCTTTGATCACCACATTGCCCAAATCCTGCAAGGCCGTCTGCGCAGAGCCTTGCAGCATCTGAAACGAAAACAGCTGCAAGTAATCGGCATCCACAAAGTCAAGAGATTGCTCCATTCGCTTGTCTTTGTATTCAATTAATCCGCCACTGTCTTGTCGCCGGGCAATGTATTCAATCTCCGGATATTCGTTTTTGAGTGTGGGTGTCAGCGGTGCCGCCATGGCTGTTCGCATCATGGTCCGCATCAGATCCGGGCGGTTTTGCTGCATGGTGAACCGGAAAATGCGTTCACTGTCTTTGTGAAACGAATCGAAGGAAAGCTCGAAACGAGCCGTAAGAAACAACAACAGGCCGCTGCCAAAGGCCACTGAAAGCCCCAGAATATTGATAAAGCTGAACAGTTTGTTGTTCCGGATGTTTCGCCAGGCAATGATCAGGTAATTTCGTAACATGAGTAGAGGTTTTTAGTAGTCCAAATCTTGATTTATGGGATTAATTTGATTAACAGGATTGGCTGGCAGAACACGCTTTCGCTTTTTTTTCTTCATTCATACGGTCTGAATCTTAAGGTCAGAGACTGGCCGGTTTTGCGGTTTTAAAACATACTATTTTCTGCATTCCGAAATCCCAATTCCGAATTCCATTCATTCATTTCTCAGGTTTTTGACCGGATTTTCGGTGGCGGCTTTCAACGTGTGAATGCTCAGTGTCAGCAATGCCAGCACCAGCATCGCAAATCCCGACAAGACAAATACCCAGCCGCTGAGGGTGGTTTTGTAGGCGTAGTCCTGTAGCCACTGGTCAGCCGCCCACCAGGCCAGCGGGGCTGCCAACACAAATGACACCAGTACCAGTTTGACAAAATCTTTGGACAGAATCAGGACAATGTTTGACACCGATGCGCCCAATATCTTCCGGATGCCTATCTCTTTGCGTCGCGTGTGAATGGTGTACATCACCAGTCCCAGCAATCCCAGGCAGCTGATGAGAATCGAAAGGCCCGTTGCCCAACTCAGCAACTGAGCGGTTTTTATTTCCTTTTCGTAAAGCTTGGCGATGGATTCATCAAAGAACGCGTATTCAAAATCGGCATCCGGATAGGTTTGCTGAAATAGCGTTTGAATCCGGGCAATGCCCTGTTGCCAGGTTCGCTGACCCGGTGCATTGGGTTTGAGTTTGATGTGGTAAAAGCCTCCTTTCTGGTTGGTAAATACCAACGGCATGATGGGCGTATGCATGGATGATTCGTGAAAATCCCGCATGACACCCACAATCGGAATTTGCTTTTTGTCAAGTGTGAGCGGCTGCCCTATGGCATCGGCGGGTCGGGCAAAGCCCAGCAGCCTGGCGTAGTTCTCGTTGATGAGTATTTCGGTAACCGAGTCGCTTGTAAGCACATTGCGGCCTGCCAGTATTTTTAAGTTATAAATATCCAGAAACTGCGGATCTCCCCAACGGATCTGGATGCTGGCCTGCAAGTCGGGCTTGGGCCCGTACGAAATGTTTGTGAAAGCGGCTCCTTCCACTGCCGGCGGCAGAAACCCCCGACTTGCCAGGGCCACTTCGGGCATGGACGAAAGCGTGGTTAGCAGGTGTTCTTTGCGGGTTTCGGATGTATCGCGGGGTGTACTGAAACTGATGATGGCTTCTTTGTCAAACCCTAAATCCGTAGTCAGTGCGTAATGGATTTGTTTGCTCACCAGCAGCGTGGCAATGACAAAAAACTGGGCAACCACAAACTGCGAAACCGTCAGCGATTTGCGTACCCAGGCCCGGCGGGTTTCGTTGCTGCCGGTGAGCTGGTTTTTCAGCACCAGTGCGGGTTTGTAACCAGACAGCACCAGGGCCGGATACAAACCGGCTACAAAACTGACCACTACCGTAATAAGCAGCAAAAACACCAGAAGCGAAGGCTGGTCGATCAGGTTGAAACGCAGGCCGGGAGGGGTAAAGTCGGCAAAGAGATGGAGCAATACCGGTGTCAGACAAATGGATAGGGTGGTGGCAATCAAGGTGATGAAAAATGTTTCGCCCAGAAACTGGATCACCAGCTGGTTACGCGAGCTGCCCATGGTTTTGCGTACGCCGATTTCCTTGGCGCGTTGGGTGGCATTGGCCGTGGTTAGGTTGATAAAGTTGATACAGGCCAAAAGCAGCAAAAATGCGGCAATGGCTGACAATCCGTACAAGGTGGGCCGGTGGGCTATTCGTTGGTTAAATCCGATATACGACTGATTAAAATGCACATCCTGCATGGGTTGCAAACGCAATTTTATCGGGTAGTCCGCCGCTTTCTGATCCGAAGGATTGTATTTTTTCATCAATTTCTGAAGCTGCGCCTCTACCTGATCTTTGCGGCTTGCGGCTGACAGTTTTACGTACGCCTGCGAATACGCCATCCAGTCGTTCCAGACATTCATCATAAAATTGTCCTGCAAGTGCGTTTTGGCAATAGTTGCGAAGGAAATAAACTCGACGGATTCGAAGGATGAGTTTTCACTTCGGTCTTTCACAATGCCACTGACAGTAACGGTAAAATCATCGTTGTAAGTGATGGATTGGCCCACTACGTCACTGGGCGGCAACGATGGAAAATACTGTTGTGCCCGGCTTTCGGTCAGCACCACCGAAAAAGGATTTTGCAAAGAGATTTTAGGCGAACCTACTAGCCACTGATGCGGGAGTAAATAAAAATAATCGGGATTGGTAAATACAATGTGGGGCTGCTTTTTGAAGACAACCGGGTCTTTCCAGCCTTCCCGCTTGATTTTCACCTTTGCCGATCCGTTGCCCTGAAACTGCATCAAAGGCACTGTCTGCTCCACACCGCTTATCTCCTGCTGAATGGCAGTGCTCAAAGGCGCGGGCACCGCCGAACTGTGTCCGTCTATTCCGCCAAAACGCATGTCCATCACTACCCGGTACACTCTCTGTGAATCAGGAATGGATGTGTCAAAACTGAACTCATGCGCCACAATCAGGTAGATGACCAGGGCGGCACTGATGCCAATGGATAGGCCCAGCACGTGGATGCCCGAAAACGCTTTGTTGCGCCAAAGGTTCCGGAACGCGGTAAGCAGGTAGTTTCTGAACATGACAATAAGTTAGTTTATGTGTTAATGTCTAATGAAATTCGGAGTTGAAAAATAGTATCCTGTAAAAGCCAAAAACCTGCCTGTCCTGAAATGGGTCTGTTCAAAATAGTATCTTTCCAAATCACAAAACCTGCCTGTTTTTAATTTCTGTTTCCTATCGCACCGTCATTACTAACCGTAGCGATAGTGCAGGTGAAGCAATCTCCCGACTTGAAACACGAGCCTTTCGTAACCGCTTTTTCGAGCCTTTGTAGAAGGATTGCTTCGTCATTCCGCATTGCTACATTCCTCGCAATGACGCCAAGAACGTGAACTTACATTACCAGATTTTATGAGAGCCTCTTGATTCCGGTCAGACAGACCTGCCTGTTTTTCTTTTACATCCTGTCAATCAAATGAATTCCATAAATCACAGTTCAGACAAATTCCGAACTCCGCCTTTATTCCGAACGTAGTGACTTGACCGGATTGGCCAATGCTGCTTTGATGGCTTGAAAGCTCACCGTTGCTAGAGCAATAGCAATGGCCAGCAGTCCTGCCAGGGCAAAAATCCACCAGGAAATGTCAATTTTGTAGGCAAAGTCGGTCAGCCACTGGTGTGTGGCATACCAGGCAATGGGCGTGGCGATCACCAGCGAAATCAGCACCAGTCTGAGAAAATCTCTGGAAAGCAGCGTGACCAACTGACCTATAGATGCACCGAGCACTTTGCGGATGCCGATTTCCTTGGTCCGTTGCTCGGCCACGAAGCTTGCCAGGCCAAACAAACCCAGGCATGAGATTAAGATAGCTAGTACCGAAAAACTCAGAAATACCGATCCGATTTGCTGTTCGCGGCCGTATTGACGCTGTAAATCCTGGTCCACAAACCCATAGTCAAACGGTTGGGCGGGTTCGTATCGGGTATAGATAGCACTTAGCTGCTTAATAGTTGGTTTCACCTGTTCCGGCTTTATCTTCATCAGTACGCTGAAATAAAACTCTTTAGGCCGGAAACGGAAAATGAAAGGCGCGATCTGAACGCGTAAGGGGCGGAAATGGAAATCTTTGACCACTCCCACAATGCTGCCCGGAAAGCCCCAGAACTTGACCGTCTTGCCAACGGCTTGTTCGGCAGTCCAGCCCATGCGTTTGGCAGCAGTTTCATTGATCAGGTAGGCTCCCCGCTCGTCAGAAGTATCGGTTGCCATTGCATACGAGAAGTTCCGTCCGGCAGCCAGCGTAGCGCCTATCGTTGGCAGCAAATCCGGGTCACTGTTGATTTGAGTAATCAGAAATCCGTCTTTGGGGGCTTGTCCTTCCCACTCCAGCTCGGATGAATTGGCAACGTCTACCAGGTTGCTGGTCGTCAGCGCCACCGAAGCTACCCCCGGTAATTTTTCGTATTCCGCCTTGAGCAATTGCCCTTTAGCCCGTAAGTCGCCCTTGAGCCTGACGTAGAGCAACTGTTCCTTATCAAAGCCCAGTTTTTTGTTCTGAATAAAAAGCAACTGCCGGTAAATAAACAAGGTGCTGATAATAAGTACCGTAGAAAGTACAAACTGCCCCACGACCATCGACTGTCTGAAAAAGCGATCCGAACGAATGGCAAACACACCCTTTAAAACCTTGGCCGGCTGGAAAGACGAAAGCACAAACGCCGGATACAGGCCCGCTAACACCGCCGTGACGAGTACAAAAGCGGCCATCACTGCCCAAAACGGCGTTTCCGCAAGAGGCAAAACCAATGCCTTGTCGGCCAGTTGGTTAAGCAATGGCAAGGCCGCATGCGTTAGGAGCAGAGCTACCGCCAGCGACAAGCCGACGGTAAGCAAGGCTTCAATCAGAAACTGAAAAACCAAGTTGCCCCGGGCCGCTCCGGCTGCTTTGCGCACACCCACTTCGCGGGCTCGTTTGGTTGCCTGGGCCGTTGCCAGATTCACAAAGTTGAATACCGCAATCAGCAACACCAGCAAGCCGATGGTGGCAAAAAGATAAACATAAAAAATATCGCTGCGTTTTCCCCAATCCGTCTGAAAATCAAACTTGGACCGAAGGAAAATATCCGAAAGCGGCTGTAGCTGCAAAATGGTTTCGGCATCAGCGGCTTGTTTGGTAAGGTAACCGGACAACTTCCGGGAGAATGCCGAAACGTTCGTTTCCGGATGCAGCAGCAAGTAGGTGTGATAGCTGTTGCTGTTCCATTTCATGCTCCATTCGTCGTATTTCTCAATCGTTTTGAACGACAGAAAAACCTCGGACTGAATGTGCGAGTGGCGTGGCAGGTTTTGGGCCACACCCACGAGTTTCAGGGGACGCGTCTGGGCATCTGTGAACAGAATGGTTTGGCCCACAATGCCTTCTTTGGCCCAGTTGCTGCCAAACAGGGCCACTGCCATTTTCTCTGTCAGGATGAGTTCGTCGGGATTTTGGAGAACGGTTTTCAGATTGCCCGCTACCAACGGAAAGTCAAACACCTGAAACAAGGAGGGGTCTGTGATGGAAATGTTTTCGACCCGTATGTTTTTTCCGCCGTATTGCAACAACCCCGACCACTGACCTATGCGGACGGTTTGCCTGACTTCCGCAAAGTCTTTCTTCAATGCCGCCGCCAGCGGACCGGGCGTCACCGCTACGGGATGTAGCCCGTCAGCCTGTTTCTGGGTTTCCACCACGCGATAGATCTGGTTGAAGCGGCTATGAAAACGGTCGTACCTGTATTCGTCGGCTACATAAAGCCCAATGCCAATGCACACCGCCATGCCTGCCGCTAAGCCGAAAATGTTGATAAAGCCAACCATCGGATTTCTCCGCAAGGTGCGAAAGGCCATTAGCAGGTAATTGTGTAACATGACTGTTGGGGTTTTGGGGTTGTAAAATGTACTAATTCATGAAATTCAAAAAGAAAGGTGCTAGACGAAAGTTTCTGAAAATCAGGCATCTGCAATTGAAGAAGTAACTCCTTCTTTGCGTCACTATTGATGGGTTATTGGTAAATCGGTTTTAGTGAAATACTATAGATAAGAAAGCCAAAACCTTCCTTTCCATCCCACAAATCCAGGTCAGACCATGCCATAATCCGAAATTACTCAGAGCGAAGCGACTTGACCGGATTGGCAATAGCGGCTTTAATGGCTTGGTAGCTGACTGTCAGTAGTGTAATTGCCAGAGCTCCCAGCCCGGCTACAATGAAAATCCACACCGATATTTCAATTCGGTAAGTGTATTTTTGCAACCACTGGTTCATAAAATACCAGGCAATAGGTGTTGCGATCAAAGAGGCAATGAGCACCAGCACAACAAAATCTTTGGAAAGCAGTTGCCACAGATTGGCTACACTGGCACCCAACACTTTGCGAATGCCAATCTCTTTGACACGCTGCTCGGCCACGAAGCTAGCCAGACCAAACAAGCCCAGGCACGAAATAAAGATGGCCAGAATGGTGAAGATACCCACCAGCTTGCTGATCCGTTCTTCGGCGGCAAACTTTGAGGCGAACTCTACATCCGCAAACTTGTATTCGAACGGCACGGCAGGAATCAGTTTATGAAAAACGTTTTCGATCTTCGCTATTGCTTTTGAAGCACTTACGGTTGGTTTTATTCTTATATTGATCCATGTGTAATTGTTTTCAACAAAGTAAACCGTTGGGAGAGCCGGCTCGTAAGGTGAAAGCGAAACCATGTCTTTAATCACACCTAACACTCGGTAGGCCTTGGGTTCTCGCCATTTGGGGTCCCAGATCAATGTTGCGCCTACCGGGTTGGGCAATCCGATCAACCGGGCAAACGATTCATTGATCACCAGCCCTGCCGAATCGATGACTTGACCAAAATCCTGTCCACCGACAAATTGCCAGCCCACCGTTTTTCCGTATTCGGCAGAAACCGGCAATGTGCCACAGCCGTGGGGACATTTGATTTCCTGGCCTTTATTGAAAAATCCGCCATTCCACATGGTCACATTGGTTACTGCACTCCTTGACTGCGCCACTTCGCTCACAACACCGGTATTTTTCAATTCAGTTTTCAGCAGCTCATGATTGATGTTGAAATCCTCGGTTTTCTTTTCAATCATTACCAACCCGTTTTTGGAGTAACCAATCGGGCGGTTTTGGGCATGTTCGATCTGTTTGTAAATGATGAGGGTGCCAATAACCAAACTTACGGAAACGGTAAACTGACCGACAATTAATAATTTGCGCGGAACCGCTGCCCATCGACCCACCCGAATGGTGCCCTTCAGAACTTTGATCGGCTGGAAAGAAGACAGATACAAAGCGGGATAAGAACCGGCCAGAAATCCGGTGATGAGTACAAAGCCCATGCAGCAGAGCCAATAATAAAGATTGCCTGCTGGGACGTGCAACTGTTTTTCGGCAATGGCATTAAACCAGGGCAGAGACAGATACACCAGCAACTGAGAACTAATGAAAGCGATAAGAACCACCAGAAATGACTCCGTATAAAACTGCGCAATGAGTTGTTGCTGACGCGATCCGATGGCTTTACGTATGCCGACTTCTTTGGCTCGTTTCTCGCTGCGGGCTGTACTCAGATTCATAAAGTTGATACAGGCCAGAACCAGAATGGCAAAACCAATGGCTCCGAATAGCCAAACGGTTTTGACCGGC
Source organism: uncultured Sphingobacteriales bacterium (assembly GCA_963520985.1). Lineage (GTDB taxonomy): Bacteria > Bacteroidota > Bacteroidia > Cytophagales > 172606-1 > Xanthocytophaga. The sequence continues at coordinate 254,677 of CAUQTA010000002.1, read as the reverse complement.
TCATGATCATCGCGGTCATAGCCGCCATACAGATGCCAGTCGCGCATGGGCATCAGCGCAATCTGAGGGTTGCGGGCAATTTGCTCTTCCAGTCCCGGTAAACGCTTTATGTTATTGATTTCTATATCCCGGATCTGGCTCGAAACCTTTTCCATGGTGAAGCCGGGGTTCAATTGGACATAGGTCATCAGAAACCAGTTATTCCACTTCTGTTCTTTGATCCAGGGCTGAAACGAGGTTAGTAAATCGAAGGGAGCTAAAAATTTTACGGAATGAAACTCGGAGTTGTGCGGCAAATCTTCGTAGATGCCGGTGACCTTAGCTTCTATGTTTTTATTGATTTGAATGGTTTTGTTGAGCGGGTCGGTATCTCCAAACAAATCTCTGGCTGCCGAAGCGGACAAGAGTATCGAGTTAAGTGCTTCCAAACCCGCCCGGGTGCCTTTGACCATGTGCAGACTCAGCATGTCAGGTGCACCTGAATCAATAAATTGCCCGGTTTTAATTAGCTTCGTCTCTCCATTGGTAAGTATGTATTCTTTAGGCAGATCGGCGATGAGAATATGCTTGAAGTAATCGGCGAAATGGGCTTTTAATTCCTGGGCTACCGGCAAGGGCAGATTGTCACCCGCGTATCGGGTACCACCTTTCTGCCCATGCTCAACGACTTTCGCGATGGACTCGTAATTTTCATGGTTGGTATTAAAGCTTACTTCATCATAGATCCACAGGCCGATGAGCATGGCTACGGCCATCCCAACGGCTAACCCACCGATATTGATGAACGAGTAGACCTTGTTTTTGACCAGATTCCTCAGTGCAATTTTCAGGTAGTTGCGTAGCATGGGCTTTCCAGTTTAAATGAAGAAAATCTTTGTTAAATTCAGATTTCGGAATTGAAAAATAGTATGTTTCAAAATCTCAAAACCTGCCTGCTTTTTTATTATCAATCGATGCGTTATTGCGAGTAAGGCAAGGCATATCATACCGCGAGCCTTTCGTTTTCGGTCACCCATACCCGCCGTGCGGGACATGCGCTGCGTCAGACCTGCGTGTTTTGTCATCCGGTCAAACCAAAAGTCTCTCGAATCCGGATTTCGACAATTTTCCGTAATCCGAATTCATTCACTTCTAAGCGACTTGACCGGATTGGTACGGGCTGCCTGCCAGGTTTGCGCACTTACAGTCAGTATTACGATAAGCATAGTTAGCAGGCTTGGCAATACAAACAGCCACGGACTAATTTCAATCGAAAAAGCATAATTTTGCAGCCATTTGGTAACACCCCAATAGGCAATAGGCCATGCGATTAAATTGGCCAGCAAGATGAGTTTTAAAAAACCTTTGTTGAGTAAAGTGAGAACATTTACAACTGATGCGCCCAATACTTTTCGTACCCCGATTTCCTTGGTGCGCTGTATCGTCGTGAACGACACCACCCCTAACAATCCCAGGCATGCAATCAAAATAGACAGACTGGCGAAGACGCCAAATAGATTGGCAAATCGTTGATCGGTCTGGTATTGTGCATTGAAGTATTCATCCATGAAAAAATAGTCGAATGGATTACCGGGAAAAGCCTGTGTCCACGCCGTTTTTATCGTGGAAATCACTTCAGGGAGCGTTTTGTTTGATGAGGCAAGGTCAATTTTGACCGAATAATAACCCCACTCCCCTGAGTTGTCCAGGACAAACACCACCGGATCAAAAGCGGCTTTCAGCGATTGCTGATGGAAATCGTCCACTACCCCGATGATGGTTTTGGCATCGGTCCAGTTTGTTACGATTTGTTTTCCGATGGCGTCTTCCGGCTTGGCAAAGCCCAATACAGACAAGGCGGTCCGGTTAATTATGGTCGCCTGATTGTCTGTGCCAAACTGATTGGAGAAATTTCGGCCAGCCAGTAACCGGATACTATAGGCGTCAATAAAATCGTAATCCACCTGAAATCCGTAGTGACTTACACCCGATTTATCCTCCTGTTCTTTTCGTTGCAGACCGCCTTTAATGATGTTGTCGGTTTTACCGGGAATACTCGTGGAACTGGTAACGTAACGTATTTCCGGATGTTTGGACAGTTCGTTCCTGAAAAAACGCATCCGGGAAGCAAAGGTAGAATCAACCACGTCGGGGCTCTCTACCACCAGCGTCTGATTAATGTCCATTCCCATATCCTTTCGCATCATGTAACGCAACTGGCTATAGACGGTAAACGTTCCGGTTATCAAGACAATAGACGCAGTAAACTGTACGACAGTGAATCCTTTGCGTATCTGGTTACCGATGACGGAAGATTGCATGCGGCCTCTCAATACACGTATGGGCTTGAATGAAGATAAAACCAGGCCGGGATACACGGCTGAAGCAATGGCACCTCCGGCAAAAAACAAAAGAATGGCAGCCACCCAATCTAAACCTGCTTCAAACGACACCGCTTTGCCGGTAAGGTGCACAAAATAGGGATGCACCACCTGAACAAGTACGAAAGCCATGCCCATTGCCAGTAGGTTCACCAGCACTGATTCGATGGTAAATTGCTTTAGGAGTTGAAAGCGACTGGCACCAATCACCTTTCGCACACCTACTTCTTTGGCCCGCTCAATGGACCTGGCGGTAGAGAGGTTCACAAAGTTGATCCACGCCATCAGCATGACGATGCCTGCAATGAGCAGCAAAAAATAGACTTGTCGCCAGTTTCCGTTTGCTTTAGCCTCCTGCACCAAATCTGAGTGCAGGTAAATGTCGGGTAAGGGTTGGGTTTCAAAAACCAGTTTAACAGTTGGCCCCCAGTTTATGTATTTTTTAATAAATGCCGAAAACTTCTCCTGAAGGGTTTGTATGGTGGCATCGGGTGCCAGTAACACATAGGTGTAGAATACTGCCGAGCCCCAGTCTTTGTCGGCTCTTTCTGCCCCCCATGCCGTTGTCAGTGTGGCGTGTGAAATCAAAAAATCAAATGTGAGATGGGTGTTTTCGGGTATGTCTGCCACTATGCCTTTCACGGTCAGCGGAATGGTCATTGTTCCCTCTCGCATGACAAGTTGCTGCTCAAGCGGATTTTCTTCACCAAAGTATTTCTTTGCCATGGCCGCAGTAATTACCACAGCATTTGGTTCCGATAATGCCGTGTTTGCATTTCCCTGTGCCATTGGGAAGGAAAAAAGCTGGAAAAAGGAAGGATCGGCAAAATAAATGTGTTTTTCATTAAACACCCGTTCATCCCGCTTTATCGCAATTGAGCCGTCAATGGGGAAAATGCGCGTAAACTCCTGCACCTCCGGAAAATCTGCTTTGAGTGCCGGGCCCGCCGCCGTGAAATTTTTTGGCACGGCCGCTTGGAGTTTTCCATCTTTATAAACCGATAGAACGATTCTGTGGATCCGGTTTTTGTTGGCATGAAAATCATCGTAACTCAACTCAAAGCTTACGTACTGTACAATGAGCAGGCAAATGGCCATCCCAACAGCGAGCCCACCGATGTTGATGGCTGAATATATTTTGTTTCGGCGCAGATTTCGCAGGGCGATTGTCAGATAGTTGCGTAGCATAACGGGCAGGTTTTTGCTTTTAAAAAGATACTATTTTCCAATACTGGTTTTAGGATGAGCAAATGATTTGGGAATGGACGCCCTCCTTGTTTTCGCAATCTGTTCTCCCAATTCCACCTTTATTCACTTCTGAGCGACTTGACCGGATTGGCCAGCGCCGCTTTGATGGCCTGATAACTCACTGTCAGTAAAGCAATGACCAATGCGCTGCCGCTGGCTAAGCCAAATACCCACCATTGGATGTCAATGCGGTAGGCAAAATCCTGCAACCAGGCATTCATGGCCCACCCGGCTATCGGAAAGGCAATCAGCGAAGCGATCAAAACCAGCCTGAGGAATTCTTTGCTAAGCAAGCCAACCAACTGGCCTACGGAAGCGCCGAGAACTTTGCGAATACCGATTTCCTTGGTGCGCTGCTCGGCCGTATAGGTAGCCAGGCCAAACAAACCCAGGCAGGCGACCAGAATGGTAAGCACCGAAAAAATGGTAAGTACCGTACTGGTTTTCTGTTCGGCTGCGTAGGTTTTATCATACAGGTCGTCCATAAACGTATAATTGAAAGGTTCTTCGGTGGCATACGCATCCCATTTCTGCTTCATGTCGGCCAGCAAGCCATTGACATCGGTCGTCTTTATTTTAAAAATCAGTCCTCCTTCCGGATGCAAAGTGATAAACAGGGGCGTGATGGATTCATGCAGGGATTTAAAGTGAAAGTTTTTGACTACGCCAATGACATGAAACGGAATATTGTTGCCCCGGGAACTGTTTTGTCGGATAATGGTTTTGCCTACCGCAGACGACAGATTCCAGCCAAAGGCCTTCAAGGCGCTTTCGTTCAGAATGATTCCCAGCGAATCAGTAGCAAACTCCTCCGAGAAATTGCGGCCCGTGGCCAGTTGCATACCCATCGTCGGAATGTACTGATCGTCCACATGGTATTCCACCGCACTGACCAACTGATCGTCGTGCCCTTTGGGGTAGGCCAGGGCATTGTTGTAACTGGTAGGCCCGGCCGGCTTGTACCAGGAAACCGTGGCGTTTACCACGCGGGAATCTTGCAGCAATTGCTGCTTGTACACCTGTTCGTTTTTGCCCAATGCATACGAGTTGGGCAGCGTAAGCAGTTGTTCCCGGCTGTAGCCCAGGTTTTTGTTTTGGATAAACCGCATCTGCTGATAGACCACAATGGTGCTTATGATGAGCCCGGTCGAAATGAAAAACTGAAAAACGACCAGCCCGCTGCGCAAACCAAAATCTTTCGGGCTGCTTCCGGTAAATCGTCCCTTCAGCACTTTGATGGGTTCAAAAGAAGACAGGTAAAAAGCCGGGTACAAACCCGCCAGTACGCCCACCGACAAACCCAGCAGGACAAAGGCCAGTATGGGTTTACTAGCAAAGTGCAGGTCTTTGCCCGAAAGGGCATTGAATGCGGGCAACGCCAGCTGGATGATGGCCAGGGCAATGATCAGCGAGAAAAAGGTGAGCAGCAGTGACTCAGACAAAAACTGCCGGATCAGTTGAAACCGGTCCGAACCCGATACTTTGCGTATGCCTACTTCTTTGGCCCGTTTGGAGGCAATGGCTGTAGACAGATTCACGAAGTTGATGCAGGCCACGAGCAGCATAAACAAGGCGATCCCCGCAAAAATGTATACGTAGCTGGCGTTGCCGCCAGCTTCCAGTTCGTTGGTTGTTTCCGGATGCAGGTGAATGGCCGTGAGCGGTTGAAGTGCAAAGCCCAACTGATTGCCTTTGCTCCGAAACTGCTCCAGGCTCAGGCCCATTTTCTGCTGTATCTCGGGGCCCATGTACTTGGCTACCATATCCGGAAATTTGGCCTGCAACTTTTGGTAATCTGCGCCGGGCTTGAGCAACAGATACGTGTGGTAGCTGCTTTCCATCCAGGAAGTGGATTTGGCCGGTTCCCAACTGGCCATCGAACCGAAAATGTCGAAATGAAAATGCGAATTGGTGGGGATGTTTTCCATCACCCCCGTTACTTTGTAAGCCTGATTGGTAGCGTCCAGGTGCAGCATTTTGCCCAGCGGATCTTGCTGTCCAAAGTATTTTTCGGCGGTTGCCTGGGTAATGATAACTGCATTGGGTTGCGACAGAGCCGTTTTGGAGTCGCCGGCTATCAGAGGTAAGCTGAATACAGTGAAGAAGTTAGGGTCTACAAACGCAAATTCGTCGTCCTTAAAGGTTTTGTCTCCATAGGTCACTTTAGGCCTTCCAAACCCCATGAGCCGGGTGGCATCCTGCACTTCGGGAAAGTCTTTTTTCATGGCCTCAGCTACGGGCGGCATAATGACGCTTTCGTTGATTTTGCCGCCATTGATGCTGGCCTGAAAAATAACCCGGGCAATGTTGTCGGCATTGGCATGAAACCGGTCGTAGCTCAGCTCGTCCTGCACATACAGCATGATGACAAAGCACAGGGCAATGCCGATGGAAAGCCCCAGGATGTTGATAAGCGAAAACAATTTGTTCTTCCGTACATTTCGCCAGGCCGTCTTTAGGTAATTTTGAAGCATAGTTGCAGGTGTTAGATGTAGTTCAATGTTGTATTTCGGATTTCCAAGCTTGCTCTTTTTTTACGGATTGCAATGGCAGGTTTTGGGTTTTGAAAACATACTATTTTGGTTCTGCCAATTCGGTGCCGAAAATGTAAAAACGCCTTTGGTGGCTTGTTTAGGCCGATTTTAGAAAAAACGAAAACGGTGCGTGTCCGCTTACGGACACGCACCGTTCATTGGCGAACAGCAAAATAGTATGGTTTCTGAAGCCAAAACCTGCCTGCTTTCCGTCTTTACCCGTAAAGCGAAGCTGTTTTTTATCCGAGCCTATTGGCTCCAGTTAAAGATGCGGTGTCAGATATCTGAATTTATTCAGAGCGAAGCGACTTGACCGGATTGGCCAATGCCGCTTTGATGGCTTGGAAACTCACTGTAACCACTGCAACAACTAATGCCAGTACACCCGACAGGACAAACACCCACCAGCCGATGGCAATCCGATAGGCAAATCCCTGCAGCCAGGCATTCATCACATACCAGGCGATGGGAGAGGCGATGACAATCGCAATGGCAACCAATCGCATAAACTCTTTGGAGAGCAAGGCCACAATGCTTTGTATAGAAGCGCCAAGCACTTTTCGTATGCCAATCTCCTTGGTCCGCTGCTCGGCGGTAAAGGCCGCCAACCCGAATAATCCCAGGCAGGCAATGACAACGGACAGCGAGGCAAACAATGTGGACAGCGTGCCTACAACCGTTTCGCTTTGGTAAAGTCTCTGATAATCAGAATCGACAAAGGAATAGGTAAACGGAAAATCTGGATTCAGCTTGCGGCAAACCGACTCGATGCCCGCCAAGGCTGCCTGTGACTGTCCCGGTTGAATGCGAATCAGGATCTGGTCCCAGTTCCAGTTTTCGGCCAGCCGGATGATCAGAGGCCGGATGGGCACATGCAACGAGTTGAAGTGAAAATCTTCGACCACACCTACAATCTTACCGGGCGTCTTTCCGAACGAAAGCGGTTGCCCAACGGGGTCTTTGTAGCCAATTCGCTGGGCGGCCGACTGGTTGATCAGGTAATTGACGGAATCCGTACCAAAATGCGAAGAAAAATCACGGCCGGCCAGAAGCTTGATTTTCATAGTTTTGGTAAAATCGTACCCCACCCAGGTGTTGTTAAACTGAATGGCAACGGTAGGGTCTTTGCCTGTCCAGTCGATTCCGTCGGTGGTGTTGCCATTGTACAAGGGATTGGTCTGCATGTGACTCACCGAGGCAATCGCCGGAAGCCGGAGCAAATCCTGCTTGAAGGTTGCGTATTTTTGGGCCAGCTGGCCTTCGCCTCTTATCTGAATCAGATTGCCACGATCATAACCCAAATGTTTGGTTTGTATGTATTGCAGTTGCTGATAGACAACCAGTGTGCCGACAATGAGCAGCATGGAAAGGACAAATTGAAAAACAACCAATCCCCGCCGGAACGACAGAACCCCGGAACCGAGGCGCAGTGTGCCTTTGAGCACTTGTACCGGTTGCAAAGCTGACAGGAAAAACGCCGGATAGCTACCTGCCAGTAGCCCCATAGTCAGCAATAATCCAAGAATAAGGCCACCAAATTTCGGTTCATTCAATGGCAGATACAATGCTTTTTCCGTTAACTGATTGAACAACGGCAGCGAAACAGACACCAGTGCCAAAGCCAACAGCAGGGCGATGCCGGTCAGCAACATGGCTTCGCCCAAAAACTGCGCGATCAATGCGATACGCGGCGCCCCAATGACTTTGCGGATGCCTACCTCGCGGCCCCGCCGGATGGAGCGGGCCGTGGATAGATTCATGAAATTGATGGACGCAATCAGCAACAGAAACACTGCCACCACGGCAAACAGTCGTACATACTCAATGCGGCCGCCCACCCGGTGGCCATCCTTGAAATTGGAGTAGAGGTAAGCTTCCGATTCGGGTTGCAAAAACAATTCAATGTTAAATGAAGGGCCAATGTCCGTATTCCGTCCTTTCAGAAAAGTTTTGAGCTTGGCAGTGACCTGTGCCGGATCGGCATCCTGGCGCAGCTGCAAACGTGTGCCAGGGCCGGCATTGCTCCAATCGGTGAGCCAGGGTTCTCTTTTGAGGTAATCCGGCCAGTTGACCAGAAATTCGTAGGAATCGGGAGCGTGGATAGGAATGTTTTCAAAAACGGCATCGACCTGATAATCTGTGGCATTGTCAAAACGGATGGGCTGACCGATGGCTTTCTGAGGACTTCCGAAATAGAGATCTGCCAATTTCCTGGAAATGGCCACACTGCCCGAAGCGTGCAACGCATTGGAATTACCAGCCAGCAAAGGCAGACCATACATGGCCAGCCAGTCGCTGCCCACAAAGTGTCCCGTTTGCTTGGTGCTTTTGGTCTGCACCGTTAACAAATGCGACTCTGGCGACGAAAACCCGGCAGCGTGTACCACTTCCGGAAACTGACGTTTGAGTTCGTCGGCCAGGAGGCCGGGTGTGTCTTCATCCGTCACAATTCGTCCGTCGGCGATTTCGTGCTCCATCACCCGGTATAAGTACGGACTGTTTGCGTATTCAGTTCCGATGCTCAGTTCATCCAGTATCCATAGGGTGATGAGCAGGCTGGCCGTCATTCCTAACGCTAACCCGAGAATATTCACTGCCGAGAAAACTTTGTTCCGGAGCAGATTTCGCCAGGCTATTTTGAAATAGTTCAGTAGCATAGGTGTAAGGGTTGTTTTTAAATTTCGGAGGGCAAATTTTGGCTTTTGAAAAATAGTATCTTTCAAAAGCCAAAAAACTGCCTGTTCTTTAATTGTCGTTGTTATCGCCCGTCAGACCTGTTTACTTTTTCTTTTGATCCTCTAAATCCCATAAATCCTACGAATCACAGTTCCGACAACTTCCGCAATCCGCCTTTATTCCGAACGTAGTGACTTAACCGGATTGGCCAGCGCTGCTTTGATGGCTTGGAAACTAACAGTCAATAGCGTAATCAACAAGGCCATAAAAATGACTATCAGAAAGACACCCGCACCTATGCTTACTTTGTATTCGTACTGCGAAAGCCACTGTTTCATGCCGTACCAGGCAATGGGAATGGCAATGACGCAGGAAATCAGCACCAGCAACACAAAGTCTTTGGACAGCAGTTGCCACAGATTGGCTACACTGGCCCCCAATACCTTGCGTATGCCGATTTCCTTGGTACGCTGCTCGGCGATGAAGCTGGCTAAGCCAAACAGGCCTAAGCATGAGATAAAAATGGCCAGCAAAGCCACTATGGCCGCCAGATTGCCTACTAGTTCTTCGTAATTGAACTTCTTGGCATACTGGTCGTCGGCAAATTCGTACGTGAAAGGAAAGCCCGGATTGTGCTGAGTGAAAATGGGTTCAATTCGTTTGATCGCCTCCGAAGCCGACATTTGCGGGTTCAGGCGGATGAACAGGTAGCTGACCCAGTTCTTTTCAAAAATGATGGTAAGCGGAGATATCGGACGGAAAGGCGATTCCATCTGCATGTCAGGTATTACGCCGATCACGTGCATGTCTCTCCCGTTCCATTTGAGTTGTTCGCCCACCGGGTTTTTCAAACCCATGCGTTTCACGGCCGCCTGGTTCAGAATCACCCCCGCCGAATCGGTGGCGAACTCTTCGGAAAAATCTCGCCCCGCCGATAGCTTGATCCCCATGGTTTTGATGTAGTCGTAGCTGGTTGCAATGGTTGAGAAAATGGTGCTTTTGTCGTTGGGCTGGCTGCCTTTCCATTCCCAGCCGTTGTTGTTGCTGTAGATGTCCGAAGGCGGTGAATTGCTTTTGGTAACCGAACTGACCGCTCCCGAACGTAACAGTTCGTTGCGCAGCAGATCGTAGTGATTTTCAATGTCTTTGGACCAGCTCACCGAAACCAGCCCACGGTTATCGAAGCCAATGGGCTGATTTTTACCGTATTGGATTTGCTGGTAAATCACGATGGTGCCGATCATCAGCACAACCGAGCAGGTAAACTGAGTGACCACCAGTATTTTACGGGGCAAAGAACCTCCCTTGCCCGTACGAATGTTGCCTTTGAGCACCCGTACCGGATTAAAAGACGATAAGTAAAAAGCCGGATAGCTGCCCGCCAGCAAACCCGTAAACACAGTGAAAAGAATCATGATGCCCCAGAAAACAGGATTGGTCAGATTAAGGGTCATTTCTTTTTCGGTAAGCTGATTGAAAGACGGCAAAGTGACGCCCACCAGTATCATTGACAGAACGAATGCCATTGCTGAGATTAGCAGGGATTCGCTGAGGAACTGTCCAATCAGTTGGTTGCGCATCGAGCCGATGGCTTTTCGGATGCCGACTTCCTTGGCCCGTTTTTCACTGCGTGCCGTACTCAGGTTCATGAAATTGATGCACGCCAGAACCAGAACCAGCCCACCCAGGATGCCGAACAAACGAACGTACCGGATGAATCCGCCTGTATTCTGGCCGTTCTCAAAGTCAGAATACAGCCGCCATTTGGACATCGGATGCAGGAATACTTCGGGCTTGATGGTTTTGCGTACCAGTTCATTGTCCATGAAATGAGAAAGAACCGCGTTTTTGATCTTGCCATCTACTTTGGAAGGATCTATGCCGTCGCGCAGTTGCACATATACCTGCCAAGAATTGTTGCCCCAGTTGGTTTTATGAAATTGTTTGATGTAGTAAAAAATGCTTTCCTGTAAGTGGAAGGGAACCAGGTAATCAAACGAAATGGAACTGTTGTGCGGGAGTTTTTCGATCACTGCCGATACCTTCAGATCCACAATGTTGTCAAACCGAACGGTTTTGCCAATGGGGTTTTCTTCTCCAAACAACGCTTTGGCCGTTTCGCCCGTGAGCACAATGGAATACGGATCGTGCAGCGGATTTTTGGAGCCTTCCAGTACATTCAGCGAAAACATGTCTATCCCTTCTTCGCCCATCCAATGACCCCTTTTGATGATTTTATGTTCACCTGACACCAGCGAATGGCTGCCCCCCCAGTCGCACATGGCAATGGCCTTGAAATCAGGGTATTTGCTTCTCAGTTCTTCGCCCATCGGATAGGGGAGAGCCCGTTGCGTTCCACGATGCCCGTCAAACGTCTGGTGCATCATCACCTGATACACGGTTGCGTAGTTTTTGTGGTGGTTGTCTGTCGAGATCTCATCGTACATCCACAGACCAATGAGCATGGCTACGGCCATCCCGACAGCTAGCCCTACAATGTTAATGGAGGAATAGACCTTGTTTTTGACCAGATTGCGAAAAGCCACTTTGAAGTAATTGCGCAGCATACGGGTAGGTTTTGAGTGTTTGGGAGATAGTATTTGGCTGTACCAATTCGGTGCCGGAAATACAAAAATGCCTTTGTGGGCTTGTTTGAGCCGATTTTAGAAAAAACGAAAACGGTGCGTGTCCGCTTGCGGACACGCACCGTTCATTGGCGAACAGCAAAATAGTATGGTTTCTGAAGCCAAACCCCCGATTGCAAAGAAACTACTCACTTCGCAAAGCTTGAACCGGATTGGATAGGGCAGCCCGAAGAGCTTGAAAGCTGACAGTTGCTAACGTAATAAGTAAAACACCTAGGGTCACAACGGCAAACATCCACCCGGAAATGGTTATCCGGTAAGTATATTGGTGCAGCCACTGATTCATGGCATACCAGGCAATGGGAATGGCCAAAAGACAAGAAATTAAAACCAGAATGACAAAGTCTTTGGAGAGCAATGTCCATAAATTGACTACCGTGGCCCCGAGTACTTTCCGGATGCCGATTTCCTTTTGGCGCTGCTCGGCCACAAAAGAAGTCAGGCCAAACAAGCCTAGGCATGAGATGAAAATAGCAAGTCCGGCAAACACCGATGCCAGTTTGCCGGTTCGCTCTTCAGACGCGAATTTTAAGGCATACTCCTGGTCGGCAAACTTGTAATTGAATGGCGCGTCCGATTCGAATTGCTTATGGATGGACTCTATTTTCTGCAAGGCATCAGCAACCGATACGCCGGGACGTAACTTTATGTTGATTACATTGAAACTTCGCTCTTTTTCATTCATTAAAAATACCGTAGGCACACTTGGTTCAAACGGCGAGGTCATGACTAAATCTTTCACTACTCCCAGAATGGTCCAGTTCTTATCATGCCATTTCACTCGTTTGCCTACCGGGTTTTCCAAACCCATTTGTCGGATAGCCGCTTCGTTGAACACAAATCCGGACGAGTCAGATGCCAACTGACTGGAAAAGCTGCGGCCTTCTTTTATCTTCCACTCCACTACTTTTTCGAAATCGGGCTCAATCAGTACTGTACCAAAGGTTTCCTGGCGGTTAGGATCTTTGCCTTCCCATTCCAGATTGTCTGCCGATGACCAGATGCCCGTTGCAGGATTCGAAGCAGCCGCAATAGCAATTGTTGTCTGGCTTTGTAAAACAGCATTTCGAAAGGCCTGGTATTGCGACTGGGAAGATAGAAAGGGAATTGAGAAAATTCCGGTCTGGTTGTACCCCAAAGGACGGTTTTTGGCAAACTGGATCTGCTGATACACGATTACCGTCCCAATGATCAATAGGGACGAAATGGTGAACTGTGAAACAACCAATGCTTTGCGTGGGATATTAGCAGAACGCCCCACCCGAACCATTCCTTTCAATACTGTAATGGGTTGAAATGAAGACAGATACAAAGCCGGATAGCTGCCTGCCAGCAAGCCCGTAAACACAGTGTATAGTACCAGGGTCGGTAAAAACCAGCTGTCAGACCAAGGAACGGCGATGTTTTTATCGGCCAATTCATTGAAAAAAGGCAACGCGACTTGGACGAACAACAGCGAAAGGAGAGAGGCAAAAAATGTAATCAATAACGACTCGCTGAGAAACTGTCCAATCAGTTGAGTACGCACCGAGCCGATGGCTTTTCGGATGCCCACTTCCTTGGCCCGTTTTTCGCTGCGGGCTGTAGACAGATTCATAAAGTTGATGCAGGCCAGCAAGAGCACGAACACGCCGATAATACCGAAAAGCCACACAAACTCTATTCTGCCACCGGTAAGCACTCCTTTTTTAAAAGAATACAGGTGCCAGTTTTTCATGGGGTTCACCAAAAGTTTTGGCTTGGTCGCATCAACTGTGTGCTCATACAAAACGTTGGCTATTTTAAACGATACTTTCTCCGGTGTGGTGACAGGGGAGAGGCTTGCATAGATATGGAACGAACTGCTGTGCCAGTTGTTTATGGAAGCAGCATTGCTAAAAAGCAAACCAATGGGCGCAATGAACTGTACATCCTGAAACTGGTTGTTTTTCGGCTGGTTTTTGTAAACCCCCACTACTAGCTGGGTGTAAGCGTTATTGAGTTTGACCACTTGTCCGACGGGTTCCTCTGCACCAAACAGGGCTTGTGCCAATGATTCGCTAATGAGCACCGAACCGGGCTTTTTCAGTTCTTCTCTGGTGCCTTTTACCATTTCCAGTGTGATAATGCCGGTAAATGAGGATTCTGCATAACAGCCAACTTGGGTCAGTGCTTTGTCTTTGTAAGCAATAGATTGCTCATAAGTAAAGGTGGCGGAAATGTGTTCAATATCGTCACCAAACCGTGTGCGTAACTCCGAAGATAAAGGCATGGGCAAGGAATACTGGGTTTCCAATCCACCACCGACCTGTACCTGCTGAAGCACCTCTACAATCCGATCATACTTTTGGTGATAGGTGTTGTAAGACAATTCGTCGTATATCCAAAGACCGATCAGCAATGCTACCGTCAATCCTACGGCTAGTCCACCGATGTTGATAAAGGAATAAACCTTATTTTTGATCAGATTCCGCAATACGATTTTCAGGTAGTTGCGCAGCATGGGTTTACCAGTTTAAATGAGAGACTCTTTTTGGAGTCCGGAATGGGGTGGGCGGATATGAAAAATAGTATCTTTCCAAAGACCAAAACCTCCTTATTCGATTAGTTACTCATTCTGAATTGAAAATTATTCGGAGCGCAGCGACTTGACCGGATTAGCCAACGCTGCCCGAATGGCTTGGAAGCTTACCGTTAGTAATGCGATTGCCAAGGCTCCCAACCCGGCAATGCCAAAAATCCACCAAGCAATATCAATGCGGTAGGCAAAGTTTTGCAGCCATTGGTTCATGGCATACCAGGCCAGAGGTACGGCAACGACAAACGAGACCAGAATCAGCTTCACAAAATCGCGAGACAGCAATGTTAAAATGCTGAACACGCTGGCACCGAGTATTTTTCGGATTCCGATTTCCTTGGTGCGTTGCTCGGCGGTAAACGCAGCTAATCCGAATAAGCCAAGGCAAGCAATAAAAATGGCCAGAGCAGTAAAAACCAGCATCACATTGCTCAGTTTCTGCTCGGCATGAAACAACGCGTCAAAGTCCTGATCCAGAAACGAATACGTAAACGGAATCTTGGGTTCAAATGATTTCCACTGAGCCTTGGCATGAACCAGACTATTCGTTGGGTTTCCGGCTGCCAGGCGCACCAGAATGTAGTCGTCCAGGTACACATTGCGGAAATACTGAATGGCCAGGGGCTTCACTTTCTGGTGGTAGGATTCGAAATTGAAATCCTTGATAATGCCAATCACCTGTAAGCGAGCCTGATCGGGAGCCCCCTGGTTCAGAACCAGATAACGCCCCACGGGATCTTTCAATCCCAATTCCTGCACGGCCGCTTCGTTAAGCAGCACGGCAGCCGTATCAGAAGCCAGATGCCGGGCAAAGCCCCGCCCGGCGGCCAATTGCAGACCCATGGTTTTCAAATACGCCTCGTCGGCCTGAAACCAGTTGAAACCAAAAGAATCCGCCGAGTTTTCAATGTTAAAGGAACGCATGTGAAACTCACTCTGCGCCGGAATGCTGGTGGCAAAACTCACATTGACCACGGCACTGTTGGCCGACAGCGCCTGGGCAAAAGCTTCTTTCTCCTGTTCGTTGATTTCGCCGCCGTTGTGAATCACCAGAATGTTTTCCTTGTCAAAACCCGGGTTTTTCTCCTGAATAAACCGCAATTGCTGATAGACCAGTAACGTGCAGATAATCAATCCAATGGATAAGGAAAACTGGAATACGACCAGTCCATTGCGTAAATTGTAACTACCTTTGGAGGCAACCAGTTTGCCTTTGAGCACTTCCTGCGGACGAAAACGGGTCAGGTAAAATGCCGGATAACTGCCTGCTACCAGGCCGACCAATACGGTGAGTCCGGCAATACAGGCCAGCAGCCAGGGTTGTGCCAGCGGGTTAAATACGATTGGTTTGCCTACCAGTTGACTGAAAACCGGATTGATGACTGTAATCAGCACCATCGCCAATGCGGTGCTTAAACCAGTGAGCAGTAATGACTCCAGCAAAAACTGCCCAATCAGTTGCCGTTGCTCAGAACCCAGCACTTTGCGTACGCCTACCTCGCGGGCCCGCTGTGCCGACTGCGCCGTGCTCAGGTTCATGAAATTGACACAGGCAATGAGCAGGATGAATGCGGCAATCAGCGAAAAAATATACACCTGTGCCATCTGGCTGTTGGGTTCCAACTCACGCAACAGATTGGAATGCAAATGAATATCGGTGACCGGTTGCAGCCCGAACGAAACCCGGGCGTTTTCGGCATCCTTGGGAGACTCTTTCTTTATATATGGCAGCACATAGCGGGGCACCAGTGTATTTAGCTTTTTGGCGAAAGCATCGGGTTGTTTTGCGGCATCGGCATTCAATAGGGCATACGTATGTACAATGGGCCAGCCCCAGTTGCCTCCTTCAAAAATCTCCCCGAACATATTGGATTCGTAAAGCAGCATGTCAAAATGAAAATGCGACTGCGTAGGCACGTCAGCCACAATGCCGGTAACTTTGCAGGGCCATTCGCTTTTGCCCACCCGCACGTTCTTACCAACCATTTCCTGCCAGGGCATCTGGTTGCCAAAGTATTTGCGGGCGGTGCGGGCTGTCAGCACCAGTGAACCGGGGCTTTTCAAGGCTGTTTTGGCGTCACCAGCCAGCAGCGGATAGTTGAGCACTTCAAAAAAGTTGGGCTCGGCGTAATAAACCCCGTGTTCCCGAAACGATTCCTTTTCATTGACTCCCGTTTCGGGGCGCATGGTAAAGTCGTTCCAGCGCAGCACCCGGGTAATGGCCTGCACTTCGGGCAAGTCATGCTCCATGGCAGCGGCCAGTGGTGGTGGCGCAGTAGCGTAACCCGACTCTTTTCCTTCTGCCGTAAAATGAGTGGTAACCCGGTACAGCCGATCCGAATGGCTCAGAAATCGGTCATAACTCAACTCGTCCTGTACATACAGCACAATCAGCAGGCAACTGGCAAGTCCCGCCGATAATCCGCTTACGTTGATGAATGTGAATACCTTGCGGCGGCGCAGGTTGCGAAATATGATGGTGAGGTAGCTGCGTAACATACCGGGCTGGGTTTTAGGGTTTGGATAGATACTATTTTTTCGGAAGATAAAAGTAATTGCGGAGCCAAAAGAAGAGATCTGCGCTTAACTCATTGTTAGTCAGAAGAAGGGTTTCTTAATTTCATAAAAATAAAAACCTTCTTACTTGCACTGAAATCTTTCGGATCGTAGTCTGGATATGCCCAATCGCTATGCCAGAGCTGAAAAGAGGGAGGAGGCGGGGTTTTAGATGGGAAATAAAAAGAAGAGTGTACGAATCTGAACAGAATTGTCCGGTTTCGTACACTCTTGGCTAACAGTTGGTGGAACTACCTATCCGTTGGTAGTTGCGGCGGTTTCGGTAACTTTGATTTTGTCTTCTTTTTTCACACCCGATACTACTTCCACATTGATGCCATCGGAAATGCCGGTTTTGACTATGCGTTTTTCAAATTTCTGTGGGGCGGTTTCTACCTCCACAAACGTGCTGTCTTTTTTGAATTGGAGCAAGCTCTCTTTGATAGCCAGCACTTGGTCTTTTTTGTCGAGCACAATGTCGGCGTTGGCGCTGTATCCTGCCCGGATGAATTCGTTTTCAGGAATGGTCAGGCGGGCTTTGATCTGAAATTTGATGGCACCTTCTTTGGTGACACCTTTGGGTGAGATGTAGTACAGATCGGCGCGGTATTTTTTGTCTTCAATGGCGCCAATGGTCATCGACAGTTCCATTCCTTCCTTCAGTTTGGCCACTTCGCCTTCGTCCACTTCGCCTTCAAAAATCAGGCTTTTCATATCGGCCACGCTGGCAATGGTGGTGCCTTCATTGAAATTGTTGCGTTCAATCACCGAACTACCCACTTTTACCGGCACATCGAGCAGCATACCCGAAATGGTCGAATAAATGATGTTAGATACTTCGCTCTTGCGCATTGAGGTACCCGATTTCAGGATTTGCAACTGGTTCGCGGCGGCGTCTACAGCTTGTTTCTTCAGGGTATAGTCGGACAAATAGCGGCGGTATTCCTGCTCGGCCACTACTTTCTGGTCGTACAGTTGCTGAAAGCGGTCCAGCTCTTTTTTAGATTCCGATAGCTGAATTTTGGCTTGTTCCAGGCTATTCTCGGCCTGATTGATGTTGGCCAGGTTCGGCACAATCTTGATTTTGGCAATGGGTTGCCCGTTCTTTACAGTTTGCCCGGCTTCTACGTACAGTTCTTCTACAATGCCCGACACCTGGGGCTTTATGTTCACTTCTTTCAACGGCACAATCGAACCGGTCGCAATGGTTTTCTTCGTAATGCTGGTAACAAACGGTTTTTCGGTTTTGAAAACGGTAGGTGTGTTCTTGGATTTGTTATAGAAATAAACTCCCAGCCAAACCGAGCCGGCTACCAGAATAATGCCTAATACCGAATAGATAATCTTTTTCATAGTATAGTTTTGGAATAGTTAAAGGGCGTAAGGATTAAAATGAGGTTGTCTGATTAAGAGCAGGTTTTGCCTATTCTACCGATACTATTTTGCTATTGTCGGCAGAAACGCAAAAGCCTGGATATGTGTCTAAAAATACCAATACTATCCAGAAGCTGTAACGGCTGATTGATGAATGGTTGTATGATTAAAAGGATGGGCTTTTTGTGTTTCAGACTATACTATTTTTCTGTTTGCAGGAAGCCTCCTTTATTCATCGCGCAGCGCCACTACCGGATCTACAGCCGCCGCTTTGGTAGCAGGCACCAGGCCTATCAGTGCACCTCCAATGATCAGCACTGATGTCGCCAGCAGTGCCATATTCAAGTCCACTTCCGGATTGGCAAAGAAGCTGCCTTCGGCGTTATTTTTCTTGAGCAGGTAATTGAGCCCGGCAATGAGCCCGGTACTGCCCAGCAAACCCAGGTATCCGGCAAAGGTGGTAATGACGATGGTTTCCTGCAGGATCATGCTGATGATCGACCACGGCGTGGCTCCCAGCGCCTTGCGGATGCCGATTTCCTTGGTGCGTTCTTTCACCACAATCAGCATGATGTTTCCTACCCCAATCACCCCGGCAATGATGGTGAAAATGCTGACAAAGTAACTGAATGCCCGGATAATCATGAATAATCCTTGCACTTGCTGGTATTCTTCCTCCACGTTTTCAGAACCAATGGCACGTACATCGTCCGGGTGAATGCGGTGGCGGCTTGCCAGCAACCGGGTGATCTTCTTCTGGATATCGGCCGAATGGTAGCCAGGCTTAGGCACAAAGGCAAACCATCCGATCTGATTGACCAGGTTAAAGGTTTGCTGCAAAGCCGTATTGCACACAAAGATTTCCTTTGAGGCTTCCATCACTTCTTCGGCCTGAGTGCTGTACATGCTGTGCACGCCCACCACCAGAAACGGAATGCCTTTGATTTTGATGTGCTTGCCCACCGGATTTTCGCCTGCCCCGAAAAGCACATCGCGTACAGTGGTGCCGATCACGGCTACCTTTCGTTTTTCGCGGATGTCTTTGGTATTGATGTAGCGGCCCTGCACCATCGAATAAGGCCTTACTTTGAAGTAGTCCGGATAGTCGCCATACACAGAGTACGAGGAAGTTTTTTGCCCATACACTACGGTTGCGCTGCCTATCCCCAGCCGGGGTGCAACTACATCCAGTTCGGGGATGTTGTTGCGAAGGGCTTCGACGTCATCGTTGTTGAACTTGACAAACTTGCCCGGTTGCAGGCCTTTATAAGCCATGCTGGTGCGCTGCCCCCACACGAAGATGGCGTTTTTGGCTACGTCAAACTGCCCTTCAATGCCATTTTCAAAACCGCGGCCGCTGCCCAGCAAAATCACCAGCATGCCAATGCCCCAGGCCACGCCGAGTCCGGTAAGAATGGTACGCAGCTTGTTTTTGCGGATGGTAGAGTAAATTTCCTGCCATTTGTCGATGTCAAACATAAGGTGGCCCCTTAACCCCCGAAGGGGGAATTATTGTTGAAAAATAGTATCATTTGAAGAAGCAAAATCCCCTTTATTTTATCCCCCCTTTCGGGGGTTAGGGGCTTTTTAATCGGCCCGCAAGGCGTCGATCGGCTTGATATTAGCGGCTTTCATGGCGGGAAATAACCCGGCCAATGCGCCAGCCACTACCAGCACCCCAATGGCTACGAATACCAGGTTCAGGTTCACTTCCGGATAAGTAAAATACCGGATGTCGTTGTTGGCTTTGGTGATGAAATACCCGATCAGTTCCAATATTCCAACTCCCGCCAGAAATCCCATGTATCCGGCTACGGCCGTAATGACAATGGATTCCTGAATGACCAGGCTGACAATAGACAGGGGTGTGGCACCAATGGCTTTCCGAATGCCAATTTCGCGGGTCCGTTCTTTGATAATGATCAGCATAATGTTGCTGACGCCCACAATACCCGCTACCAGCGTGCACAAACTAATGAACCACACAAAGGCCGCGATTCCGTCAAACAAACCCATGAACCGTTCGTAGTTCTCTTCGTTATTGTTCATTTCCAGGGCTTGCTCATCGTTCACATCAAACTGGTGTTTGCCAGCCAGCAAGTATTTGACACGTCCCTGAATCTGACTCACCCGTACTCCCTTTTCGGTAGTCAGGGCAATGGAATGTACCCGGTTGTACAAATTGAAGGTACTTTGCATGGTGTTGATGGGCATCACTGAACGTTCTTCCATGCGGCCCTGATTGCCTTTGTTGGTAAAAATGCCTACAACCTGAAAATAAATCCCGGTAACCTTGTTCGAATCGGCTTTGACTTCGGTAGTTGTGGTGGTAGCAGTTGCGGTAGCATCTGGCTTTTTCTTCTGCAATACCATCAGCTTAATGTATTTGCCCACCACGTCATCCAGAGGCATTTCTTCACCAAACAGTATGTCTTTTACCCGCTTGCCCAGCACAATTACCTTGCGGCGTTCTTTCATGTCAATCGGGTTCAGGTTGCGACCGGCCACCACACGCGACCCGTTGATTTCCAGGTAGTCGCGGTTTACCCCGTGAATCTGGTACGATCCGTTTTTGTCTTTGTAGCTCAGCGTGTATTCGCCCCAGAAAAAAGTGCGCGGCGCCATTCTGTCCACTCCTTTGATCTGGTGGTTCAGCGACTCGGCATCTTCGTTGGTAAAATTGACCTCGCGGCCGGGCTTCATGCCTTTGTAGGCCAGCGAGGTTTTGCCGCCCCAGAGCCACAAGCTATTCTGCGCCTGATCGGCAAATTCGCGCTGTATGCCGTATTTCATGCCATTGCCGGCTCCCAGCAACACTACCAGCATAAATATGCCCCAGAACACTCCAAACGCTGTGAGTACGGTGCGCAATTTGTTTTTGCGCATGGTTGCCAGTATTTCCTGCCATTTATCTAAATCAAACATAACAAGCCCTCCGTCCCCCGAAGGGGGAGTTTTTGTGTTTTTCGAGATACTATTTTTTGGATATGAGAAGTGAGATACCAGATGTGAGAAAAAAGACACCACTCCGTTAACTTACAACAGGCTAGAAAAGCGATTATCTGTAAGCTAACTTTCTGTTCTTATTCTTTGTCTTATATCTTGTTGTGTTCGCTTATTTGCGACTTTCAGCAACCACACTTTCAAACTTCTGCACAATTTCTTTCATCAGCTTTTCGTCGCTGGTGCTGAGAGTAAATGACGTGTGATCGTCATCTTTCTTGGCTTTGTCATCTTTCAGGTTAAACGAGCCCGCTACGGAGTTGTCTTTGCCAAAACCCATGTCCATCTTTATACGGTCGGCGGGTACGTTGAGTACCAGTGCGTAGTTGCCGTCTTTTTCTTTGCGGTAACTTACTTTCTGAATGTCTTTGAGCAGCCAGTTCAGGTGAAGGCCAAAGGAGAAGTTTTCTTCTTTTTTCATGACATTCATTGCCATCTGGCTGGCTGTAAACTTGAATTCGGGCTTGGTGTTGTCGCCGTCTTTGTTGTCAGTGGTTACCAGCGCGTTTAGTGTTTTTTCAAGCCACTGGGTGTTCTTTTGCAAGTTGCCGCTTTGGGCTGATAGAGAGGCAGTTACCAGAAACAAACCCAATAAAAAGGAAAGCGTTTTCATAGGTGAGGTTTATATAGGTTAGAGGTTTTTCTTTGTAAAAAGATACTATTTTACTGCTGCTTCGACCAGAACGGGTTGTTCTATGGCCTCAGCTTTCCCATCGCTGACAATCAGACCGTCTTTGAGGCGAATCACTCGGTCGGTTTGTGCGGCAATGTCGTGCTCGTGCGTGACAATGATTACCGTCATGCCCTGGCGGTTTACGTCTTTGAAAAGTTCCATTACATCGTACGACGTCTGGGTGTCCAGGGCTCCGGTAGGCTCATCGGCCAAAATGACTTTGGGTTGCGAAATCAGAGCCCGGGCAATGGCCACACGTTGACGCTGCCCGCCCGACATTTCGTTGGGCATGTGCTCGGCCCAGTCGCGCAGGCCTACCTTGTCGAGGTATTCTAGTGCCAGTTTGTTGCGTTGCTTGCGGCTCACCTTCTGGTAATAGAGCGGCAAAGCCACATTTTCCATGGCATTTTTAAACGAAAGCAGGTTGAAGGACTGGAAAACAAAACCGATAAAATGATTGCGGTAATAGGCTGCCCGAGATTGGGATAAGTTCTTGTCAATCAGCTGGCCGCCCAGCGAATAGGTGCCATCGTCGTGGTTGTCCAGAATACCCAGAATGTTGAGCATGGTTGACTTTCCTGAGCCCGATGAGCCCATAATCGAAACCAGTTCTCCTTCATTGATGGTCACATCAACTCCTTTCAAAACATGCATTTTGCTCTGAGCCAATGAATAGTACTTGTGGATGTTGCGTAGCTGAATCATAGTTGACTGTTTGATTGGCGATGGATAAGGATTGTATGGTTTGCTGGCTGGTGTTCTTTGACTATTTATGAGTAATCAAAAAGGAAGTAACCCAAGTATTGCAAATTATTATGTAATGCAAGGTAGTGGGTTTGGGATGGTATTGTAAATATTTTTTTATAAAAAGTAATCTCTTGTGATGACTGGTTGGAAATCGGGATGAAAAACAAGGTTATCCCTGAAAAAACGCACAAAAAATAGATATACTCATAAGATGCACAGAGGTAGGCAAAGGTTGCACCAAATCTGAAAAAAATAGTAAGTATTCTTCCAGATGGCCGATATTCTTTCCGGATGGTTCGATTAAATTCAGTGAACTGAGAGCCACCCGAAGGTTTTCAGGATAGAACCTGCCTAAACCTGCCGATATATGGCGTAGATACAAAAAATGCCAGCACACCTGTGCTGGCATTTTTGACTTTGTTTCCTAATACCCCGGATTTTGAATTAGTTTTGAGTTTCGGTTTATCTCATCCCTGCTGACCGGCAGATAATACATCTTGTCCAGCCACTGTCGATTTTCAATACCCGGATCAATGTCGAGAGGAGTATATGTGTAGTTATAGTTCTGTGGATCATACCTATAAATAGGTACTATTTTTCCCGGTTTCAAGGTTGCTGTAATGCTAATGATACCGGCTTTCTCCCCAAGAGTAGTTGGGGCAATCATCCAGCGCCGCGCATCGTGGTAACGCTGTTCTTCATAGGCCATCTCTACACGCCGTTCGTTGCGATAACGCTGGCGCAAGGCATCTCCTGTTTCGGTAATGGCGGGCATTCCGGCTCTGAACCGAATTTTGTTCAGCCATGTTTTCGCTTCCTCATCCTCGCCCAGTTCGATACACGCTTCGGCATAGTTGAATATAGCCTCTGTATAGCGGAAGAAAGGCCAGGGAATTTCCTGCCAGGTGTTTTGGTCTACAATAGCCGGATTCGGATCGATGAACTTACGCATGTAATACCCGGTCCGAGTGCCATTCCAATCTTCGATGGAACTCTGGCGAGTATCCAGTCCAAAATAAGGTACAACCTTATTATCCTTATCTGTAACCTGATATTGACCTGTCTGAATCTGATTGTACGGATCTTTACCTGCACCATCGGTAGTGCGTGGTTTCCAGCCAGACCCATCGTGTAGAACCGTTGCGTCCAAACGCGGATCGCGATTGGTATATGGGGCGCTGGCGTGTGCCGGATTGCTCCAGTCAAATTTAGAACCATCCATCATTTCATAATCATCCACCAGGTTTTGAATCGGTGTATTCCCTGCCCAGTTGTGATAGCCATTCGGGCCGTTGAACAAGCCTACCCGTCCGCCATCTTCGGTTTTAAGATTGATGAAATACCGGGCAAATAGCAACTCAGCTTCCCCACCATTTTTAGACAGGGAGGCATTCATGTAGTTGGTAGTTCCCTGACTGGTGGCTACCGGACCTGACAGGTTTAACTGATAGCCGTATCCGGGCAGATCCAGTACGGCTTTGGCTGCACTTTTGGCATTTTGCCAGCGTGTGGCACGGTCACCTGAAGTATAACCCAGCAATTCTTTTTGGGCAAACCCACCAATGGTAGTCGATTTGGCTGAGGCGGTTGGAATATCATGCAAGTCACTGGCCGCATACAACAATATACGTGATTTCAATGCCAGTGCCGCCGCCTTTGAACCTCGGCCTTTTGCCATTGCCCGGTCGCCTAGCAGCTCAGCTGCTTTGTCGCAATCATTAACTATAAAGGTGACGCATTCTTCAAATGTATTGCGGTTGATCAGATAATCGGCTTCGCCTAACTCATAGGGTCGTTCTATCAAGGGTACGCCCCCATAATACCGGACCAACTGTTGGTAGAAATAAGCCCGCATAAAGTAGGTTTCTCCTTTGAGCCGTTCCACAATCTGATTGGTGTTTTCAAATTGTGCAGATTCCAGATTCTTTAATGCCAGATTGCAGGCACGGATGCGGGAATACATATTGGGCCAGTTGAGAGTTCCATTTATCCAGCCTATGTCTGCCGGATTGGACCGAGATTCGGTGATGGTATTAATGCCACGACCCGGATGGGTAAAAATCGACTCATCTGTTAGTGAAGACAGCATTTGCTCATTAAATCCACCTTGACCCAGACCGTTATAGATCTCAGTCACAAAGGCTTCTGCCAAACTCGCGTCTGTCCAGACATCTTCTTCAGAAACTTCTCCTAAAGGTTTAGTGTTCAGGAAGTCATCGTTACAAGCTGCCAGTGCTATTCCGATACCCAGAACGCACAACAATTTATATATAATTTTATTCATGGAATTTCGGTAGTAAAAAGCTTAAAATGTAACTGTCAGACCGGTATTAATAATACGAGACTGTGGATAATACTGTCCTACAGAATTAGTGGATTCCGGATCAAACACTTTCAACTTATCAAGCGTGAGCAAGTTCAACCCATTCACGTAGAAGCGTAATGTGCTGATCCCTGCTTTCTGGCTAAGTGTGGCAGGAAGGGTATACCCTAGTTCAAAGTTTTTCAAACGGATATAGTCATTGCTTCGTAGCCAGTAAGTGTTTCCATTGGAATAGTACTGATTGCTACGGTCAGCAATGCGGGGATGCTTGTCGCTTGGATTATCTACAGTCCAGCGGTTTTCGTATACATCCGTCAAGTAATTACCTATGCTGCCCGATTCGCCTGTACTTACATATACCTGTCCGCCCAAAGCTCCCTGTAACAAG
Source organism: uncultured Sphingobacteriales bacterium (assembly GCA_963520985.1). Taxonomy (GTDB): domain Bacteria; phylum Bacteroidota; class Bacteroidia; order Cytophagales; family 172606-1; genus Xanthocytophaga. Next base: position 229,593 of record CAUQTA010000002.1, on the reverse strand, counting down.
ATAGAACAGTCAAAACTCCGGTAGCTGAGTCCTATCGTGGCTCCGCCCGTAAACAGAGGAATGCTTGTCCTGTCGTTTCGCACTTGGTCATCCGGAGTTATTTTTCCGTCTTTGTTATAGTCCTTGTACTTCATGTCACCCGGACGAAGGGTATTGGTAATAGCCGTGTAATCCAGTGTGTTGGCATCAATGGCAGCCTGATCTTTGAACACGCCATCGTATTGGTAGGTCAGATAGGTGTACATAGGTTTTCCTGTGGTACGTTGCCAGGCAGGAGCTCCCGGAGCTTCATCCCAGAACAGGATTTTGTTCTTGGCATATCCACCATTCACACCTACATTATACTTAAAGTCTCCAGCATTGCCCGTATAAGTTAGCTTAAACTCCCACCCTCTGTTTTCTACTTTACCGATGTTTTCCGCTGGAAGTGACATACCGGTAGTTTGTGGAACGGACCCAAACCGGGGCCAGATAATGTTGGTGCGTCTGTTAAGAAATACATCAAATTCAAAACCGAGTTTACCTTGCAACAGCTGCCCTTCCAAACCTAAGTTTGAATTGTTGGCAATTTCCCAGGTAATGTTTTTGTTTGGAACGCGTGTCTCAAATAAGGTCTTTACCTGTTTGTTATCAATAATGTAACTGCTGAAACCATAGGTAGACAAATACTGGTATTCCAACAATCCACCACCTGGCCCCAATGTGATATTGTCATTACCCATTTGACCCCAGGAGCCTCTGATTTTCAGGTAGTTGATAAAAGAAATGTTGTCTTTGAAGAAACTTTCTTCTGATACTTGCCAACCCGCCATGATCCCCGGGAAAAATCCGTAACGGGTATTTTGAGGAAACATATAAGACCCATCGTATCTCCATAGGAATTCGGCCAGGTATTTTTCCTGAAAATTGTACGCCACCCTTCCAAAGTAGTTCAGGCGGGCTCTTTCCCATGCTCCACCACCATTATTTTTTTCTGCGTCGCCTCCAGCAAACATCTGATCAATTGCAGGTGAAATAAAGTACCGGCGATAGGCATTGAAATTGTCATTTTGTATTGTTTCCCGGTTGCTTCCAGCCAATACACTCACATGGTGTTTGCCTATGGTACGTTCGTAGGTTAGCAAGGCACCTAACAGAATATTCAATTGATTTTCATCGCCCTGGTTCAGGTTGGGCTCTGCCGGACCACGTTTGCCTTTTACTAGTTTTGGGGTTACACCATCGGCTTCATATTCTTGTTGCCAGGAATATAAATACCAGGGAGTAGCCCAGGTTTTGTTTCTGCGTATATACTTATCTACAGCTGCATTGGCTGTGAGTTTCAAGCCTTGCACCCAGGGAATAGTGAATTCTATATTTCCATTGGTTTGAAAATAGTCTCGTTTATCCCGATCATATCCAGTCTGATTGGTAGTGATCACTACCGGGTTCTCGCCATTTTCAATGTCAGGGCCTGGCAATCCATTAGGCCAAAAGGCAGGCATGGTAGGTAAGCCGCGCATCAACATACGGAAGATAGATCCTGCACCACGCGTTGGGTAGAACCGGTATTCTTCACGACCCAGCAATCCCAGGTTTACATGAATGTATTTATTGATATTGCCATCCATGTTCATCCGGATGTCATATTGCTTGTAGCCTGTCGCGGAGTTTTTATAGTAAGCATCTTGATTCTGATATCCTAAAGATGCCAGGTAATGAAAGTTATCCGTGCCTCCGGTTAATTGAACATTGTGTTTGGATTGAGGCGACCAGTTTTTCAAGGCATCTCCAAACCAATCAGTATTGGGATGAAACCATGGATCGGAACCATCTGCAAATTTTTGAAAATCTTCCGGTTTGAAAGGTGCATTCACTACATCCCCATTATTTTTTTTGTAAGAACCAGTCTCCCTAAAGGCCGTGGTGGCAGCACCCCATTCCGAAGTATTCAAGTTGAATACTTCCAGTTCATTCCGCATTTCGGCAAATTGGCTGGAATTAGCCAGCTTCGGTACTACTGTCGGTTGAGACCAGCCTTGGTTATAGGAATAAGAAAGCTGCGGTTTTCCAGTTTTGCCCCGTTTGGTTTTGATCAGAATAACGCCGTTGGCGGCACGTGCCCCATAAATGGCGGCAGAAGCATCTTTCAACACCGATATGCTTTCAATGTCCGCAGGGTTGATCCGGTCAAAACCCCCGGCACGTGCAGGTACACCATCGATAACGACAAGGGCATCGTTGTTACCCAGGGTATTGGAACCCCGGATACGTATAGAGGAACCATCGTAACCCGGTTCGCCACTCGCTTGTACAGCGGTTACACCGGGCAGACGGCCTGCCAGTGAGTTAGAAAGATTGACAGCCGGTGATTTAACTAAGTCTGTCCCTTTGACGGTAGCTACCGCGCCTGTAACCGTTTCTTTCTTCTGTTCCCCATAGCCTACCACTACTACTTCCTGCAACGACTTCAGGTCAGGTACCAGGGAAATATCGATAGTGGTTCGTCCGCCGATGGCAACTTCCTCCGTTACGTAGCCAATAAATGAAAAAACGAGGGTTCCGTTTTCGTCGGGAACCGTCAGTGAGTAATTTCCATTGGCATCGGTGGTGGTGCCAATGGTGGTGCCTTTCACTGCTACACTTACGCCTGGTAACGCATCGTTCTGATCGCCAGTAATACGGCCTTTAACCGAAAATGCAACCGGAGCTGTCTCAGACGTCTCTACTGAGTGGGAGTTTCGTTTGACAACAATGGTTTTACCTGACAGTTCGTAGGTGAGGCCTAGCGGATTAAGAATAAGCCCAAGTGCACTGTCAAGGGATTGATCGGAAAGATCAGCAGAAACCACCCGGCTGGCTTGTATGATGGCAGAGCTAAAGACAAATTTTACGTCAGCCTGGCGTTCAATTTGCTTTAATACTTTGCTGATACGTTGCTCCTGCGCATGGATGTTAACCTTGACAGCCAACAGATTCTGCGATCTTCCTTCGTAAGCTTGAGTAGTACCAGCAAAAATGATAGCGAGAAAAATCTGAAAAAGAGATATTCGCATGAGTGTCAATAACCAAACTTGTAGTGGTCGATTCTTTTTCATACCTTTAAGTGATTTTGTTAGATGTTTTTTATTTGACAAATCATTCCCCGTTCTCCTCTGAAGAGAGGAGATTTCTTAGAAAAGAAGCTCTGGATAAGGGAATTTGAACGAAATCGGCAATGCTGCAACATTGTCGATTTTTATTTTTTGTAGACTTTTTTTAATGCATAGGTTATAAAGGTTAGAGTGAACGAAAGGATTGGAATAAAACTGTTTTTTAGAACCTGATTAATTACAGCCTTTGCTATGAATTACAATTTTCCCATCAGTTAATTCATAGCGTGCCTCAATCGCTTTGCAGAGTACCGCTAGTTTATCAAATAAAGGCTCGTCGCTTAATGTGGCTGTTAACGGACAATGACTCATAACTTCTCTATCGTATACGATTTCAATGCTGTAAGCCTTTTCCAGGGCATCAAATACCTTGGGGGCTGGGGCATCCTCAAACACCAGTTGTGCCGCTTCCTGTTTAGGAATGGTAAGTACAGGGTTTTCTACTAATTTTTTTTCAATTCGTACCTCTTCCCTGGAGTAGACTACTTTCTGATTGGGAGTCAGAATCACTTCCTGAAAAGCTGGCTTGGGGGCGGCTTGCCGGGAGGCGGTATCCTCACTGGCGTAAACCGAAACCTTACCGCTTTTGACTTCTACCGTAATCTGTTTTTCAGATTCGTAGGCACTCACACGAAAACTGGTTCCGAGAACCCGCGTTGTCAATTCTTTGGCATAGACCAGAAAAGGTTTGTTGGGGTTCCTGATTACTGAAAAGAAGGCTTCTCCTGACAAATACACTTCTCTGCGGGTCTCGCTGAATGTGGATGGATAACGAAGCAGGCTGTTTTTCTGTAAAGTGACTTGGCTGCCATCGGGTAGCATCACTTGCAAAGGGCTGGAAGAGTGGTTTTCTTTTACTACTTGCCGGGCCGCTACACTTTCTGTTTGAGCCGTGGAAGGGAGACCTGACCTGGAGGATACAAAGTAATAGTACAACAAACCAGCAGCTAAAATAATGACAAAAGCGGCTGTTAAACGCAACCAGAATCGTTGATAGGTAGCGTTTAACGGGTACTCGTCAGATGTATCGTGTTCTACCACCGCTTTCTGACGAACTTGCTTTAGGGTTTCATCAATGTGGAAATGAACTTCAGCGTCTGAAATCGATGGATTCTGAATCTGAAGTGCCAGAATAATCTCACGGGCCTGGGTAACGGCGGGTGTTTGTTGTGGGTTGTGAAGGATGTAGGTTGTCCAGAATAAATCAGTTTCAGGGGTTGGAGTTAGTACCCAATTCCGAAAAGATTCATCCTGAACCAGATTCAGGATGTCTGACTGCGTAGATTGATTCATGTAAGCCGAAAGTGCGTTTTGGATATAAGAGACAAAACGCACTTTCAGATACTGTATTTTTTTATGTTTTTTTTATAAAAAATTATACTCTTACCAGTGAATAGTCTATATGAGTCTGATTTTCAGACAATTGATAGAAATGCGAGAAAAATGAAAAATTCGGTTTTCCAGTTTTCTTTTAGCTGTTTAAAGGCTGTTTGCAGCAGATTGGAAACCGACTGATTGGTAATGCCCATCACTTGAGCGATTTCTTCGCGCGTCATGTTTTCAAAAAAGCGAAGGTAGACTACTTCTTTCTGTCTTTTAGGAAGTTTATCCAGGTGGTTTTTGATTTCATACGCAAGATTGCGGGTCGTTTCTTCGTGGATGAATGATTCTTCTACCGAAAATTCGGCATGGAATGGTGTGTCATCGAGGAAATCCGTGGTGAATTTTTGCTTTTTGATCGAGTCACGGTGAAGCCGACGACGAAGTGAGGCCATTAAATAGGATTTAGGCGAAACTACTTCACCTAAAAACTGCCGACGGTTCCAGATTTCAAGAAACAAGTCCTGAATGCAATCTTTTATAAAATCGCTATCCCGGCAAAACTTACTTCCGTAATAAAACAATTTGCGGTAATGACTCTGCATCAACTGCTCAAAAGCCATTTCGTCTCCCATACAGAACTGCTTCCATACCTCAATCTGATGGGTTTGTGCCAATATGTCTTTTGTTCTTTTCATGCGTAAGACAAATATAGCTACATTTTACCTGATTCAAAATATTCAAATTAATATTAGATAGGTAATATCGGACGTAGGTAGAGCAGCCAAAACAGTTGGTGGGGATTGGTTTATTTCAGGAATAACGAAAGTTTAGGTAAAAAGGTAGACCCGGGGTTTTGGGTTTTCGGGAGATACTATTTTTTCTTTTGCTGATAGCAGTTTTACCTAAAAGCAGTGTCAATGTCTACTCATCAACAACTGACTTAGCTCACTTTTGGTTGTTACATTGGTAAAAGTTTGGGTAAAAAAATAAAGCTCCCCGGCAACTGCCAGAAAGCTTTACACATTACAAAACAACGTCTACTTGCAGACTTTCAGAAACTAGATATGCATGATCTGGTTGCTATCAAAGGGGTGGTTTTATTAGTAGCCAAAGTACTGTTTTTTGTAACCTATCGCCTTGTAAATGAGTTAATTCAATAAATCGTAGCTGATCAGGCTGAAGCTCAGTGTAGCCAGCGAGTTTTCGCGCAGTACAAACGAATACTTCTTACCTTCCGTAAGCTTGGCTGTCATCAGCGACTGAATGTGAGCAGGCACGTAGAGCAACAACACAGTTCCGTCGTCGGTTTTCATCTCCATCACTTGCGTTCCTTGGGGCATGCCAATCATCACCGGATCGTATTTCGCTTCTTTCTTCCCGGAAGCAGACGTAAGTGTACCGGTAATCCGCATCAGGGTTTTGTGGTATCCGGAACGATATTCAGGGTCGGCGCGACGCTCCGCAACGGGAGTGTCGCGCTCTTTAGCTGACACTTTTTCCATCTCGGCAAGGTTTTGAAATCGAATATCCCAGTTGTAGTAGTTGGTGTTGCCGTATACGACATTAAACGCATCTTCCAGAAAATTGCTGTTGTCGTACTTGCCATTGGTGCGCCGATAGCTATCCGAAAACTCGTTGTAGTGCTGCAACACTTGCTTGAGGTTGCTGACGGTACGTTCGTCGAGTTGCTCCGAAATGCCAGGCATCGACGCCACACCCACTTCTTTTTGCTCAGGTGCGGCCACCAGGCAAACCCCGTTGCCTAGTTCCAGCTTGCCGATACGCAACTGACGCAACATAGCCAGCGCATAGTCGTCACCCGATTTGCCTTGCAGGTCTTTGGCAATGATAATCACCACCTCCAGGCCTTTTTCCTTGGTGTAGTCAAACAAGCGTTTGGAGAGACGTTCTTTCACCGCTGGACTCACCAGATTCAGTTCGTCAATGACAAAGCGGTCAAACTTAGTCGGAATGGCGGTTTCGCTTGCTTGTGGCAGCACATCGGCACGTTCGTTGCTGGCAAGGGCTGTTTCTGACGAAGGCTCTGTCGCTGTCGGCAGTTCTGAATTGTTTTCAGAAGAAGGGGCAGCAGAGGTGTTATCCGTTTTCATCGCCGCAATCAGGCCGCTACAATCGTTGGATTGTTGGGTGCAAGCTTGTTTCCAGCCGTCTTCAATGGCATTCAGCCGTTTGCCGCGCCCTGGATGGGTGGGTCCGTCTTCTTCCGGAATGAGGGTATTGATGGCTTTTTGAGCATCGGACAGCACGGCACCCATTTTGTAGAGCACAAATCCGCTGAATTTATCAGCTTCCAGTTCGGTAGGCGGTTGGCTACCGCCGGGCATGATGGTGTGTCCGCACAGGTGATGGCCTATTTCATGTGCTAACACACTGATAGGAGCCCAGTTATTGTTTTGAGTTGCAGAGCGTACTTCGTTCATGAACTTCTTGTTATAGGCAATGACGCGGTGAGGCAGATTGTCTTTGCCCATCACAATAATGGCGGCGGCATTGGGCACATCAGCTTCCATTACTTCAAAGTTTTGTGGCAAGCCCGTGTATTTCATGATTTCGCCCACTACCGTTGATGCATCGGCGTTGGTGCCAAAATTCAGATTCTCAGGCGAGAGGCTAAGCGGTGCGCCATCATACGAGCAAGCTTGTAAGGCTCCGGCAATGTCGGCTACTATCTTTTGTTCATTGGAACTGGCCAGGTTATCAGTGCCCGAAGCACCGCCGCAAGCCCATAAGAGAGTGGTGAGTGAAGAAAGCAATACGGATTTTTGAAGTGTTGTGTTCATTTTCATCGAAAAATTGATTTGTACTGTATTGAGTGTGCGAATGGATTAGTATGAATGTGTTTGGGTTTGTTCGTTTTACCAAAATAGTATCTTTCAGAAACAGAAAACCCGGCAAGTGCAGTTAGTGAATCCAGTTGTGTATGATGAGTTTGACCAATAACCATGCGTAAAGATAAATGAGTCCTCGTTTGAATGTGATGTATAAAGCCAGTGTGAGCAGAAGTTTCCACCATTCGGTGCGCAGCCGCAGAAAGAAAAACTGCGTAAATGCCATTGCCAGAATCACTACATCGGCAATGTCCATGTAGAGCTGCGCATATTGTTTGTGCCATAGCTGCCAGTCAGGGTCTTTTATGAACAGATTGGGTACCAGATTCAGGATGTTCAGTGCAATAATCACAAAATGACAATACGTTGCCAGCACCAGATGTTCGGTAACATTGTACCGCAACCGCTTCCAGAATACGCACAAGGTGCTTGCAGCAATGGCAACAATCCCCAACGAAAACGACCATTTTCCGTATTCCTTTACCAGTGCAATGGCGCGGCTGGTCGTTTGGTCGGCCGATTGAATGTAGTTGGTTTTGTCGATAACCAGCATCAGAATCCCTATGGCAACCAGTAGCAGCTTTAACGGATGCTGGTGTTTTTTTCGCATTCCCAACACATATTCGCGGGCCACCATGCCCGGCTTGGTCAGTAACTGATAGGCCGCATTTACCAACTCCATTTCAAACCAGCGGAATGCCTGCCAGATTTCGTCCAGAATAAAGGTGTACGTGATGCGTTTCACTTTGCCCTGCCCGCACTGTACGCAATACTTTCCGGTTAGTTGGGTGCTGCAATTGCGGCAGATATTTTCCGTGAAGTATTTTCTGGTTACCGAAAGATTGCTTGGATTGTACGCCATTGTTCCTGTTTTCTATCCTTGATTGCAGATTGGCGAAGAGGTTAACAGGCAACAGAGAAATATTTCAGATAAATTTTTATGTGCCCGTATTCGGTTAAGTATCGTGTTGTCTATTGGTACAGCGGCAGCGGGCAGGTTTTGCCTTCTTCAAAGATACTATTTTGCCCAAGCTACCTATTTGTCGTCCCTCAGTGAATACATTCTGGTCGAAATCCTAGCCAATCTCAGGGACAAAAACTCTTAGGCAAAGGGTAGTCCTTGTTTTTTTAACACAGTATGTCTTTTTTTGTGCTCCATCGCACACCGGCACTGTTAACTTTTAAGCTTTTAGGGAATGAAGCCATATGAAAACTTTGATGATGCAACATTGGTCAGGCAGATCGGGCAAGGCGAGGATCGGGCGTTGACCTACGTGTATCATCAGCATTGGCCGATGATTCTGAGGCTGATCCAACTCAATAGCGGGACAGAGGAAGAGGCCAAAGACATTTACCAGGATACGATTATTCATATCTACGAAAAAATCAAAGAAGGCAATTTTGCACTCACCTGCCAGCTCAAAACCTACGTATACGCGGTTTGTCGGAAAAAATGGCTGAATCGCCTGCGGGGAAATCATTTTGTGAGAGATTCGGAAGACGTGCTGGAAGACTTGCCGGAAATCATTGACGAAGAGGCGGTTTTGCCCGAACCTGCCCAATTGCAAAACGGAATAGAACAACTGGGTGAACCTTGCCGCAGCTTGCTGGTTTATTTTTATTACGAAAAGATGAGCCTGGAGCAAATAGCTTCCCACATGCAGTATGCGAGCCCAAACGTGGCCAAACAACAGAAATTCCGCTGCATCGAACGATTGAAAAAACATTTTCTAAGCCTACAAGCCAATGGATTCTGAGAACAACATAGAACGAATAGAGCGGTATCTCTTGCAGGAACTCAGTGAACAGGAGCGAGTAGCTTTGGAACAGGAGATGCAAACGGACGACGCGTTCCGAAAAGAAGTGGAGGCGCAGCGCTGGGCAATGACACAAGCCACGCAACTGGGAAGGCAACAGTTGAAACTGAAGCTTGAAGGCATTCATCAGCAAATGAATGTCACTACTTCGGAGTCTGCGACAAAAACAAAAGATCATACTTTTACGGAGCCCTCTCGCCAAGTGACATGGAGGCAGTATTGGCCGGTTGCGGCGGCTGTTGCCGCTTTGATTGTGGTGCTGGGAGTGATTTATGCCACGCGCGACTCTGACGAAATAGTATCTGGAAATAACCCAAAACCCCGGCTGGTGATGGTGCCTGTGCAAAACGCCATTGGAACAGGCTATGCCGGAACCGATTCGCTGCGCAAGGAACCCGTGTTGGTGTATCCCGATTCGGTGGTTCGTTACTCGTTTTCAGATACACTGCGCCTCTATGGCCCGTTGGAAAACGCTAAGATCGAGCTTTTTTATGATGGAATTCAGCGCACCTATTTTATTCAGATAGACCGGCAACGGTATGCTATTCAGAAAGGAAATGAAGGCAAGCTGCAATGAAGAAAAAAAGCAAAAAGCCGGACTTAAAACAGGTCCGGCTTTTTGTTGAAAGAAGCAATTCTTAAATCACGCCGGCCAGAATCAGAATGGCCCACAACACGGCTGCACTCAGTGCCAAAGCTCCCAATATGTACACAACGCCAATGCCGGCTGCCAGACCGATGATCAGAAACAGCAAGCCGCCTGCACCTAAAAATAGAGGCGCCTTGTACTCGGAAGACCCTTTTTTGCCTTTCTGAACGACTTTCGCTTGGCGATTGTCTTTTTTCACTTCTGCCTTTTCCATTTTCTTCACGGCTGCTTTTATGACCAGGCGTTGCGCTGCATTCAATTTTTCCCGTTTCACCTGTGCTTTCAGTCCGTGCGACTCGGTAGTCGCTTCCTTGGCTAGTGTGTAAACCACAGCTTCTTCCTTTGGTCGTTCATCCAGAACGGGAAGTGATTCAGCAGCGTAAAATTCAGGCTGTGATGAAGTTTGGGCAGCGGCAACAGACTCTTTGGGAGTATTCTCAATTTCCAGAGCCAGTTGGCGTGCCTGCTCCGGCGTAAATTGCTGGCTCAAGCGGGAAGAGGTGCAACTGGTTGCAGTGATTACCAAGGCTGCGGCCATACAGATGTAAAAAGAAGACATGCATTTTTTCATGTAGTGTAATGGGTTTTTAAGATGAATAGATACTATTTCTGCTGGGAGGAAAACTGCCTGCCAACGAAACTTCATTGCAGAAGCCGGGAGAGGTTAACAGGGGGAATTCTATTTTTTTTGGGAAAAGGGAAAAAATAATTTTCGCTCCCTTTATTTAAGATAGGGATGAGTTCTGCTGACTGAAGACGGAAAGAGGTTGCTGAAAATATTTTTGCATCCGACCTGTTAACCGAAACCGCTTTTTGCAATTCAGTTGTGTACAATCATTTCACACTACATAATTCTATGAAAAGTCTGTTTTCCATCCCGTTTTTGGTTTTAAGTACCTTGTCTGTTTTTGAACAACCCTCTTTGGTACCCACTTCTGAAAAAAAGCCTGTTGTCGCTTCTGGAAAAAGCACTTCCCCTCAACTTGCTTTTGCCTTGCAGCAACTGCCTGTAAAAATGCACCATACTTACACCAGCAATGGATTTGTGCACGCTACCGGAGTGATTACCAACACAACCGGCCATTGGATTTCCACTGTCTTTTTGCGGGTGGATGTGTTTGATGTACAAGGCAAAAAACTGAAAGTGAGAAACTTAGTGCCTGCCGGTTTGCGAAGTGGGGCCTCTGACGATGCTTCGATTGCGATCTCTGGCATACCGCCTAACGCCGAAATTCCGTTTGAGTATATGCGCGACCAGAAACGCATTGAAGGCGTATATAACCGATTGACTATCAAAGTGGAAGGGGTAATTCTCAATGGCGGTGGTACGGAATTGTCCATTACCCAAACAGAGTCAAAGAAAGAGTACGGCGCCATTGTGACCAAAGGTACCGTTGCATTGGGTTCGGGAAGTTGCCATAGTCCAGGCGTGGTGGCTGTCGGATACGATAAAGAGGGAAAAGTGCTGCGGGTGAGTTCCAATGTGGTCTACAAAGCCAATGACGGAAACATGATGGGCAAGTCTTTCTCTGATTTTTCGGCGGGCGACAAGGGCTATTTCAAGGTTACGCTACGGCCTGCGTATGATCTCAAAGGGAAGCCAATCGGCGAGTTGCAGAATGTGAAGCTTTTTAGTACCTGCAAATATGAATAAGCTGGAAATAGTATCTTTGAAAACTCAAAAACCCTTTGGTATTACCTTTTACTGTTTTGTATGAAAAAAATTAGTGTTAGTACGTTTGTTCTTTTTCTGTGCCTGGCCGTTTCTGCACAGGCACAATCATTGAAATCGGTAACGGATATTGAAAAAAAATACAAGGATTGCGTGTCGCCCGGATACGGTTTTCTGGATTGCAGCAATGCCTATTACGATGAAATGGACCAGTTGTTGAATGTGGCTTACAAAAAACTGCGCGGCAAAATGACTCCTGAACAGAAAAATGCGCTGAAAACCGAGCAAGTCAAATGGCTCGCCAAACGCGACGCCTACTTTAAAAAGATAGACAAACGGGCTTTTGATGCCATTGAATCAGGCTCGGGCGGTGACGAAATGGAACGTTCGGCGGCAGTGTCGGATAAGGCCGAATACGTGAAAATTCGCGTAAAAGAGCTGATCCAGCGACTTTCTAAGTAAATAGTCACTTTCACGCAAAAACCCTGCTCCTGTAATACAGAGGCAGGGTTTTGCGTTTTTCAATCCTACTATTTTGATTCTCAACCGATTTGATTTTAACGAATCACCGATTGATTATTCCAACACGGCATCGAAGATTTTGCTCATGGCCTCTTTGCTCGAAATCAGCTCGTCGAGTTTGCCGTAGTTGCCGTTGGTTTGCCAGGCAATAGCAATGTCTTTTTCTGGGAAATAAACGGTAATTCCATAATAGCCAATGGCATCGCCGCTGTGGTAAACGGCATATCCGTAAGGCGTTTGGATGCGAAACAAGCCAAGCCCGTATTCAATCGGGAAAAACGCGGCGTCTTTTTCCTTGGGTGCGAGCCACTGCTGCATCTGAGCCAGTGATTCATCGGAAAGCAACTGACCCTGAAACAAAGACCGGATAAACGCAGCCAAATCATACGGATTGGAAATCAGTCCGCCATCGGCCGTAAAGTAATCCCAACCGCTGTAATACGTGCTTTCGGTCAGGTGCAAGTCGCTGTACAGGTCAATGTACCCCCGAACCAGTCCGTGGGGAATCGGTGCATTGATGTCAAACGAGGTATGTTTCAAGTGCAACGGGTCAAAGATTTTTTCTTTGAAAACCACCGAAAAATGCTTTCCGGTCACTTTTTCAATAATCATTCCGAGCAACACATAGTTGGTGTTGGAATAGCGAACATCCTGACCCACGCCAAAATAGGGTTCTTTGTCGTGGGCGTACGCCAGTAATTCGTCCGGATACCAGGTTTTGTTTAATTCATTGAGCGAAGCCGTCTGAAAATGCATATTCTGAATGTAATTGTAAATGCCGCTGCTGTGATGCAATAACTGACGGATGGTAGACTGTCTGGCATTTTTCAACGGATTCAGCACGGCATCGGGCAGGTACTGGGTAATGGGCTCATCGAGATGCAGTTTGCCTTCTTCGGCCAAAAGTAACACCGTGGTAGCCGTGAACAGCTTCACCACGCTGCCCGCCCGACTTATTTGGCAAGGCTTCATCGGAACCTGATTGGCAATGTCGGCCATGCCGCTGGCTCCCGTCCAGGTGCCGTGCGTTCCCGACTGCACACTCATCAGAATGCCCGGAACACCTTTGCGGGTCAGTTCGTTGAGCAACTGCTGGTACTGTGTGTGGTTCGGATGCTTGGTGCTGCTATCCGGATAAGAGAGCGTACATTGGTAAAACGCCGGTGCAATGGTTTCACTTTTCTGGCAACCAGCGAAGAAGCAGCCGGTGAGGATTACAAATACAACTGTGGCAAGTTTCATAGGTAAACTAAAAATAAATGAATACAAAATAAGTCTGGATAGACGCCTGCTACCCAAATAGTATCTTTTGGAATGTTAAAATCCCACTGACTTAACGTGAATAATGAGGTTTATTAATCCAAAGATTTCTCTTCCTGTGCTCTTACTTTATCTTTTGCTTGTCCAAAAGAAAAGTAACAAAAGAAAAAGACACTTTGCCTAATGCTTCTCCGCTCAAGGCTAACCCTCCCCTCGCTAGACAAAGAGGCCAGCACGCTTTTTTTACTCGCTGGTGCTGTGCACTTTGCTTTAAGGATTGATTGTGAGCTAGTTAATGTTATCATACCACATTATTCACCTTAGCTTAAGGAAATGGATAAAACTTATAGCCCACATGCAGGTTGGTGTGTGGAAGCACCGGGATAAATCCGGGGGAGAAGGGATACTCTACCCAGGGCTGGTACCGGATAAAGATGCGCCCCGACTTGATTTCTTTAGGTCGGACATAGTAGCCTACGTCAATGCTGGGCGATAGCAAAAACCGGGGCCGTCCTATGCCGGCTGCCGTTACATACTGTCCGTTTTCGAGTTTGTATTCGGGCTGATTGCGAATGACATGCAAATACCCCAACCCTATGTTCACCGCACTACTCAGGCCAAAACTGCTCCGAAATTCATAGCCGTAGCTGGCCTGTAAAAACACCGCCTGATTGAGGTTTTTATGAAAGTAATACCCCAGATTCAAGGCTATAACCGACGAAGACCAGGTGCGTTGCTTGAGTGTAAATTCGCTTCCCAACGCTATCCCCAGATGAATTGGCGTTGGCAGAAACTGCTTGGAGGGAAGGGCTACACTTTCGTTAAAGATGCTGATGATAACGGGTGTTTGCGCCTGACTCACTTGACTAAGGAAGCAGGAGAGAAGGACAAAAAGGACCGTGTAAAAAGGGTTAGTACTCTGTGTTTGCATAGTCATACGTAGTGTGTGGATGCGACTGAATAGGACACAAACATACAGCACTAAAAACGGCATCTGTAAGCTATGAGTGAGGTTTTACTACCGAAGCGGACAAAAATGCAGCCGAAACAGACAGCTAGTTTTCCAGCCAAGTCAGAAAACGGATGGCTCGTTCTTTGGAAACAAACACGTCTTCTGTCAAGGGTGGCTCCAGATGGATGAGCAGCTTTCGGGTGGAAGTGTGCTCCGCTTGCCGGATGCTTTGCCGATGCGCCAGCACCCAGCGATTGAGTTTAAAGAAAACGTCGGGATTAAGCTTTTGGGTGATCTCTTCCAAGGGTTCTTTGAGCAGGTATTTCTGAGTTTCGGTTGTCACCAGATACACTGCCTTGTCGAGTACATAAAAATAAGCAATGTCGGTTGTGGCGATGGGTTTGGTTGTAAATCCGGCTGTTACCAAAATGGTTTCCAGATGGGTTGCCGATTTGTTGGCTTCTTCTGCAATCTCGTCATTCTCTTCGATAGTCGTTGCCACCGAATGAGTTTGCAAAAAGTAATACAGGCCATTGATAAACGAGAAAAAAATAGCCGACAGCGGCAACTCGTAATAAAACATGGAGCTGGATGCCAGCGAAATGCCGAGTTGATGCAGGTAGACCCATTCGCACAGGAACACAAAGGCAATTGGCACACCCACGCCCAGCAGCATTTGCCAGAAAATTCGCTTGTGCAAATGGAGCTGCCAGTCCAGGATATGCTGAAGTTTCAGACTGATTTTGCGTAAATAAAATCCGACCAGATACGCAATGCCCAGGGCAAATGCAATGTCGGTGTAATAACTAGGCAGCGTAAGGGCAATGCGCCAGGGGGTGTCGTTGCCCATGTGTACCGCTGCCAATGCCAGCAGGGGATAAACAACAACAAACAGAAACCGGTCTTTCGGCTTGGGGGTAGTCGTTCGATTCATCCGGAAGAGCCTGAAAAATAGTATCTTTTTTATCCGAAAAACCTCCGCTTTTTACAAGCCGATCTTATCGGCTACCAGGTAGTCGTTGGCTTTCTGCGGATTGGACGTTGTGAGCATTTCGCCCAGAAAGCCGGCCAGAAACGTTTGC
Source organism: uncultured Sphingobacteriales bacterium (assembly GCA_963520985.1). Lineage (GTDB taxonomy): Bacteria > Bacteroidota > Bacteroidia > Cytophagales > 172606-1 > Xanthocytophaga. The sequence continues at coordinate 214,336 of CAUQTA010000002.1, read as the reverse complement.
GCACCCAAGATAATGGCAACCAAACTGACAAAAAACAACGGCTGATCGGTAACGCTGCGTACGGTCTTGTTGAGATACAGGTTGTTATACACTTTGTCGGCAATGAGCCAGACCGAAATTACGAAGCCAATCAGAAACAACAACGTGCCCAGCGTACCGAAAAAATGCATGGGTCGCTTGCGGTAACGGGTTACAAACGAAATGGTAAGCAGATCGAGAAAGCCGAAAACAAACCGCTCCAATCCAAATTTGGTGTAGCCGTATTTGCGGGCCCGGTGTTCCACTACCTTTTCGCCGATTTTAGAGAAGCCGCTCCACTTGGCAATCAATGGAATGTAGCGGTGCATTTCGCCATAGACTTCAATGGTACGGGTAACGCGGCTGTTGTAGGCTTTGAGGCCGCAGTTGAAATCGTGTAACTGAATACCTGATAACCAGCGGGTAACACCATTGAACAACTTGGTAGGAATGGTTTTGCTCAACGGGTCGTAGCGTTTTTTCTTCCAGCCCGATACCAGATCGTATTTGTCCTGGGTTATCATCCGGTACAGATCCGGAATTTCGTCGGGACTGTCTTGTAGGTCGGCATCCATGGTAATCACGACGGCCCCGGTAGCGCTTCGAAATCCTACGTGCAAGGCCGCCGATTTGCCGTAATTACGGTTAAACTGAATGCCTTTGATGGCCGGATTTTTTTGCGAAAGCTGATGAATCACTTCCCACGAAGTGTCGTTGCTGCCGTCGTCGATGATAATGACTTCGTAGGTAAACTGATTCTGCTGCATAACCCTGGCAATCCAGTCGCACAGTTCGGGCAGCGATTCCGATTCATCTTTGGCCGGTATGACTACCGATATTTGTGGTTTGTCGGACATGAATTCAATGTCGAATGATGGAATGAATGAATGATAGATTCATTTCGGAATGTGGAGTTGAGAGAGTGAATTTCGGAAAAATAGTATCTCCCAAAACACCAAAACCTCCCGATTCTATCATTCATTTCCTGCAAAGTTAATTATTGCGCAAATACGTCTTTCTTCTTTTTCATGATTGCTGCAATAATCAGTGAAAATATAATAGAAATTATGAACACTCCTGCTACGATCTTAGCAAAGTCTTGCCCTGGTCCTGCGGTTTCATACTCTGCTTTTCTTTTCTCAATTTCTTTATCGATTTGTTCTTCAGACGCACCAAACTTACGCGAAAAGTTTTCAGTTTGCTCAATAGTATATTTAAGTTGGCGTTTCCGGGCATCAGGGTCAATGTAATAACTATAAATAACAGTGAAGAAACCTAAACAAAGGGCAAGAATGAAACTTGCTAAAGCTGCAACACCCATTCCTTGTCCAAAAGACATAAGATTTTTATTTTCTCTTCGAAATTCTTTCAAAGAGAAAACTATTCCAATAATTATAATAACATAGGTTAACAAACTGAGGAGAAAGTTGAATTCAAATCCAGTAATATACAGAATTAGACTATAAATAATCAATGTTAGACCTGTATATAAACCATATTTTAATGCAATGCCAGCCGTGGAGGGTTTGTCAGATCGGATAAGTGTTTCCATAATGAGGTAAGGTTAGTGGTGAGTGAAGGTACCGCACAAATACCCGCAAGCCCTAACACTTGAGGTTTTGTGTTGCCGAAAGATACTATTTTTTGGCAAACTCACTTCGTTTTTTTCGGCTCAACGGGTGCAGGAGAGGTTAAATGGGAGACGTTCTTGCGCATAATGGCGGCAATCATGCCTGTTACCAGAATCTCAATGCCGAAGTTTTTGACAAAAATGCCACCGGGAAAAAAAATCTGGTTGAACGGGGTGATGGATGGCAAACTGGCCAGTTGTGCCCGGAATACTTTCTGCAGAGCCGCATCCTTCTCCACGCTGATGCGATTGAGCATGTCTTTTTGCATGTATAAAATGAATTCTTTGAACGTAACCGGATCGGCAACGCGAACTACCCAAAAGACAAACACACACAACAACGTGGTCGAAATCAGCGCAGTAGAAATGCCCAGCAATGCCCCTTGCCAAAAATGCAGAATGCCGCCCTGTTTGCGGTCACGGTAGTAGCCCATGGCATACAGCATGCACACCAGTGTAAACAGGATTTCCCACGAGCCCAGACGCGCCAGTCCCGGTTCTTTTACCAGATACTGCAATACGAGAAAATATAAAATGCTTCCTATGCCGGCAATGGCGCCGAATAGCAGTGAGGTACGTAAATAAGGATTCATCAGAATTTCGGATTTGGCTTCGTACCGTTTCGGATTTCGGATTTTGAGGACAGCATCTGTGCCGTACCCTGGTTCACGATTCCGTGTACTCTGCCTTTGAAGGCGGCTCCCACAAAAGGGGTGTTTTTAGACAACGAACGAATGTCTGATGGATGGAATGTCCATTCGGTTTCGGCATCGAAAAGAGTGAGATTGGCCGGTTGGTTTTCGGCAATCAAAGCCGTTTCCAGGCCGAGAATCTGCCGGGGTTTTTCACTCAGCAGCGATACTATTTTTTCCAGCGACAACTGCTTGTTATGGGTGTGAAGAACCGCAAAAGCCGTTTCCAGACCAATGACGCCAAACGAGGCCAGATCAAATTCCAGGTTTTTCACTTCCACATCCAGCGGGTGGTGATCTGACACAACTGCGTCAATGGTGCCATCGGCTAAGCCTGTCCATAGCGCATCCACATCGGCCTGGCTACGGAACGGCGGATTCACTTTCAGGTTGGTGTCAAACTGCATCAGAGCGGCATCGGTAAAGGCAATCTGGTGGGCGGCAATGTCGCAGGTTACCTGCAAGCCCCGTGCTTTGGCCTGGCGGATCAGCTCCACCGATTCGGCGGTGGAGATACAGGTAAAGTGAATTTTGCCTCCGGTATATTCCAGAATGCGCAGGTCACGCATGATCATCATGCTTTCGGCCATGCGCGGCATCCCCTTCATTCCCAGCATGGTAGCCGGTACGCCTTCATTCATGGTGCCGAATTTGGTAATTAGCGTATCTTCCGGCCGGTTGATGAACAAACCGCCGAAGGGCTGCATGTACTGCAACACTTTGAGCACCATGTCGGAGTTTTGCAACGGTTCGTGCCCATCCGAAAAGGCAATCACACCGGCCTGGTGCAAGTCCATCATTTCGGTCAGGTCCTTGCCGTGTGCATCCAGGGTAACGGCGGCAATGGGATGAACCTTTACCGGATGTCCTTTGCCCGAATGGGCAATGTAACTGACTGATTCTTTGGTTTGTATGACCGGATGGGTATTGGGCAGTATCGCGATTTCGGTAAATCCACCTGCTGCCGCTGCTTCACGCACTGAACGCAACGTTTCGCGGTATTCGTAACCGGGGTCGGGTACCGAAACCCGCATGTCCACCCATCCTGCCGAAACGTTCAGGTTGGGCTGGTCTATCACGACATCGGCCTGGGTGTCAATGCTACCCGCAATCTGAGTGATCATGCCGTTTTCGATGAGTAAACTTTGGGTCTGGCCGTTGTAAGGCGAACGGGAGTCGATGATCTGGGCCGAACGAATGAGAATTTTCATGAACGCGATGTGGAAATGCAGAATTAATTTTGCCGCCACAAAAGTAATGAACCCGGCTGAGTTTGCAAGAGGGTAGGGGTTTTTGATTTTCGGGAGATACTAATTCTGAACTACGATAATTAAGATAGTTTTGATAATCACTCCTTTATTTTTAACTCAAAACGCTTCTGCTTAGGGTCTACTAAACTAATGGAATATAATTCTGATCCTCGATAGTTGAATATGAATGAAGGATCTTTGTCATCGTACCAGTGAATCCAGTTGGTTACAGATCCAGAAAAGTTAGTAGAAAGGTGATTAGTAGTGGTATAGTTGTATAAATGATTCCAGGCTTTATCTTGCTTGTCGGGCATATTGGTACTCATATAGTCAATATACCAAGATTGAGAGGCTCTGAAAATGCAGCCTTTTCTATATAAATAAGCATATTGAGCAGGAAATTTATTTTTAAAGTCATCCAGTTGTTTTTGAGTTAGTTTTGCCTCTTGAGGAGTGATATGCCGTTTCTTAAGGAGTTCGCCTTTAATTGAATAAAGGACAAACTGATAAGGGTTCCAGAGCTTAATATCCGAAAGTCCTATGATAAATTTTTCATCTTTAGAAATTTCGATTTTAGTCAGTGCAGGACAATGCCGTTTAAAAAGTACATTCCCTGTTTTCTTATCTATACATTCAAAAAACGCATAGGTGTTTTGAGTAGTAAATGGATTCTGGTGAGTAGTAATCATCTTGTAGCGGGCATCCCTGGTTGCGTCTGTCCAGTCGTGAATGTGAATCACAATGAAGTTTTTTGATTCAGCTACAATACTGCGAAACTCGGCATATCCGACTATGTCAGAAAATAAATTTACAGTGCCTAAGAAAGAGAAGAGAACAGAGAAAGCTATATGCATATGCAAACACAGTAAATGCGAACCTTTTACAAAATAGTATCTTCTGAAAACGCAAAACCTACCCTTTCACAAAACGGATAATCAGAATCTCGGCGAGTAAGAAGACCAGTGCGGCAATGAGACAATATTTCCAGAGATTACGCCCCTGGCTTTCGGCTTTGAATTCGCTGACAAACTCGCCTTCGTTGAGGGCATCGAACACCTGCACGTTTTTGTAACGACTGAAAATCTGCTTGAGTTCTGTTGTGGTGTAGCTTTCGGGTTGCGATTCCTTTTTGTCGTAATTAAAGGCCAGGATTTTCTGCGTTTTTCCTTCAAGTGTGAGTTCGTAATAGCCGGCTTCGGCCAGTTGTTTGCTACCCGTTTGCGGATTTTCGGGCAGGTCAAAAATCAACTGCTTGCCACTGATGCGTTGGCTGGGTATCAACTCCAAGTTGCCGCTTTTTAGGCGAAAAACCGGTTCTTTCCCTGTTTCATTGATCTCCACGGCGATGCTTGGCTCTTGAAACGAATACGAAAGGCGTTCCTGGGTTTTGCTTTGTGCCGCGATTTTATACAACACAGGCACAAATAACGCATGTTTGGGGAACGTCGTATACGCGTCTACCAGAGGAGAAGCACACAAATAGACTTTGCCGCGCTGCACCTCAAACCGACTCAGAAAAGGACTCCCATTCCGAAAACGCAACAGGGATGCGCCACGTCCGGTCCATTCCCACACTGACTTGGCAGTTGGCATGGCCATGCGTTCTTTTTGGGTTGTACTTTCAAAAATGGCGTCAAAAAAAGGATTCTTGGTATCGGGTGCTTCCAGGGTTTCTAAACCACTCCCCGCACTGGATGGCTTGTTTGCTGGACTAGGTACCCCCAAACGACCCAGCAAGGAACTGTATGCCGAACTATTGGCTGTGGGTGGGAAAACCACCAGGCTGCCGCCCCGTTTTACAAACGCTTCCAATGACGTAGGCAATGACCCACCTAACTCGGTAATACCATCCAGTATAGCCAAATCGGCCGTGTTGAGCAGGGTAGGGTCGGCATTCTGGGCATTCAGGCTGCGAATCTGGAAAATGGTTTCGTTGCTGAATACATTTGGAATGTAATTGCCTGAACCTGAACCATACAAATGTACAATGTTGATAACTGGCGATGCATTGAGCACAAAGAAAAAGTCATTGTCAAACGTGACGGGGTAATCTTCAAAGGTGATCCGGCCTTTTTTGATACCACGTTCTTTTACCGTAAAATCGAACAGCGATACCTGTTGGCTATTGGGCTCAATGGAAACAGAAGCAGAGGATACCTGCTTTTCGTCCAGAAAAAGCTTGACGGGTAGGTTCTTGATGGCATCTTTTCCTGCATTTACCAATCTCACATTCAAGGTGTTTGTCTCCATCTCTTTTACAAAAGGAGTGGCCAGCCAAACCGAATCCACATAGACATTGGCAATTTCTTCAGTCTGAATGGGCACCATGAAAATGCGGCTGTTGGTATCCAGCGTGAGTTTGTTCAGGTCGCCTACGGTGCTTTTCTGAAAGTCGGAAAACCAGATAAACTGGTTCTGCAATGACTGTGAAGTGCGTGAAATCAGATTGTTTTGCCGTTTGTAAATGCTCTCCAACGTGCGTGAAGTAGGAGAGAAGTTCACCTCGGTAAGACGGTCTTTGAGCTTGTCGGGAGTGGCCAGGTATTGGTCGCGGCTTTCGAAGTCATTGGTGAGCAATTGCAACGATGGGTTTTGGGGCAACGTATTGAGCAAGGCATCGGCCTCAGCGGTAGCCAGTTGCAGGTATTGTTTTTTGCCGGCTTCGTTTTGCATGCTCAGCGAATTGTCCAGGTAAATGCTGGTATTGCCCTGGCTGGCAATGCCCTGTTGTTTGGGATTGCGAATGAAAGGCTGAGCAAAGGCCAGAACCAGAAACACAATGAACAGGATACGGGTAGTCAGAATGAGCCATTGCTTGAGTCGGCGAAAGGAGTTTGTGCTCGTTTTTACTTCTTTCAGAAACGCAACATTGGTGAAGTAAACCTTGCGGGTACGTCGGAAATTGAACAGATGTATGGCTATCGGAAGGGCGACTGCCAGCAAACCGAACAAAAAAGTAGGATATAGAAAACTCATTTGGCAAAGATAAACGACTAAGGCTACGAATAAACGACTGCTACAGATTTTTAAAGAAAACGAAATTTACACGATTCTGTTGGATGACAATGAAAATAGTCTCCTTTTCAAGCAGAAAACCCCTTTTTCTGAAATGGATTCGAATGCTTAATTCAAGTTACGTGCTATGTGATGTTGGTTTATTGTCCATAACATTTCTCTACCGATGTTCGCCTTCTTTTTTGCTTGCCCAAAAAAAGAAGGCAAAAAAGGACAGTTGCGCCAAATCGAAGATTCACGAAGTCAATGCTTGCCAACCTCGATGGCGCAAGAGGCTAGCGCACCTGCACTTCCACTCGCGATTGGAATTGGCTTTAAAACCTCACCCCCAACCCCTCTCCTCCAGAGAGGGGAGTTTTGACTCGCGACTGTAAAAGTTCCTTCTCAGAAGGAGGACATCAAACGAGAGTTTGATGGGCCAGATTTGTGCGGTTGGAATTTAGGGATGAGGTTTTTTCTCGCTAGGTAAAGGACCTGCCCGATTTTTTACAGGCTCTTGCTACGTAAATGCTAAAAGCTAAAAACTTGAATTAACTAATGGAATGACTGGCTTTTACTTGATCGCAAAGACGGCCTGTATTTCGTACCGGATTTTGATTTTCCGGAAACCAATCTCGCTGTTTCCGTCGCCTTCGTATTCCATCCTCACTTGCGAAGCCACATTGGACATGTAACGCGGCTTATATACCGGATAACTGCCTTCGTTATCACTCACTTCCCGAATTTCGAGTACACCACCCACTTGCTCGCCAATGCTTTGCAACAAGTACCCCGCCTTTTCTTTGGCTGCCTGCAGGGCTTTGATTTTCAATTCTTTTCGGAACTCACTCATTTTTGAGTGACTGTAGCGACTAATGTTAATAGTCTCAATTCCCTTGCCATCTACTTTCGAAACGATGTTGTCAATTTTAGATAACTCGCTTACTTTCAATACATACCGCTTGCTTTCCAGAATATCGGTGGGTTTGTCCTTTTTGTTGTACCACCAGTGAGTGGTGCCGCCATAAATGTTTTCGATCTGGAAATTATCTTTGGCAATTCCGGCATCTTTGATGGCTTGCTGGAGTTGTTTTTCCAAGTTTTCGATCTCTACTTTGGTCTTATTCGATTTGTCGGTAAAGTATTCTTTGAGGGCAATGGTGATGTAGACTTCGTCAGGTGTTACTTCCGTTTCGGCACTGCCACTGACTTCTATTTTCTTGGTAATGGGCTGATTAGTAGTGGTTTGTGCATTGCAAATTTGAACGGCAGATAGTCCAATGAGGCAGAGAAGCAAAGGAAGGGCTTTCATATCGTAGTTTGTAAACAGGTGAATGGTAATGATGTAAAACTAAGCATTTTCGACACATTCACTTCACTTCAAATCAATTAGTTAGGGATGGCCTTGCCAGAAAACAAAAAATTATGGAGTGATGCTGCTGCAACTATTCTTCAAAATACTATATATTTGCAGCGCAAAAGCCCTCAGTACCTATTTTGGCCATGTGGAGAAATTGGTAGACTCGCCATCTTGAGGGGGTGGTGCCGCAAGGCGTGCTGGTTCGAATCCAGTCATGGTCACTAACAAAACCAAACAGCCCGGCAACCTGCCGGGCTGTTTGGTTTTTATTCCATTTTGCGAGTAATTCGCTCCTGTTTCAGCAAGATCTGGCCTCTTGCTTGCTTTCCTAAGGAGTACGACAAAATAAAATTAAGTTTTGTTGGAATCTAAACTGCTAATTTTCAAATACTTGTTTTTGGTCTCGTAGTTTTCTTTGAAGGTTTCTCTTCTTCAACCCTAAAAGAGGAAACTTTAAGGCATACTTTTTCGTATTAACTACCCAATCCTGTCATGTATACGCAAAGGTCTGCAAATTGAAATTGTTTCATTAAAAACCGGATAGGGTATGAATTCATTTCTCTGACTTGTTCGGTATACAGAGTAAAGTTGAAAAAAGTGTAAATTTTTATGCTTTTGTGTGGGAAAATTCTTATTTTGAGTGAAATATTTCTTAGCCATTTTTTTTGAAAATCATGAAACAGTTTCAGATCGATTTTTCGCGTTTACACTCAATGACCAAAGCATTGCAAGATGCACATCTGATGGTGGCAAAAGATGCCATCGACAAAGACATCGCTGTTATCGTTGACTACGGCTCTGACAAGATGGAGCAGGTAGAGTCAAAGGAGCAACTTGAAAAAATATTTGCAAGCTTGCCTTCTGAGGCCCTTTCGGTATAGACAGGCTTTTCACAGTCAAGTTCTCCTGACCATATCAAAAGCAGCTTTTGCTCTTTGATATGGTCAGGAGAAAAGCGTTTTCATTTTCTACAGCCGAATTCATTTTTAGTCTCTTCTGATTTTCTGCAAACACATTTCAGTAGTAAGTTCCACAAATCAGGATAAAGGCAAACCGACGATTCTTGAAAAAGAAATTTAATAATTAGTGAATTTTTCTGTAGAAAATAAACTGTTAACTACAATGGGTAAATTTGCTGCTTATCCTTTTTCAGGCAATTATTAATTAAACCAACAAAAGCCTCCCGCAACGTGCATAAGGAGGCTTTTTGCATGAGGTAACTTGCAAATCTTTTAGTAGCCTGAAGCCGCATCGAGCCATTCCAGGTCATCTGTATCCAGATGAAGTTTGGGAGCTGCAAACAAGGTTTCCAGTTGTGTATGGCTGGTAGCACTGGCTATGGGTGCGCCAATGTGTGGCTGAGCAAGGAGCCATGCCAATGCCACGGTAGCCTGTGTAGTGGTATGTTTGGCCGCAACACCATCCAAGGCTTCCAACACTTTGAATCCTTGTTCTGTCAGGTATTTTTTTACCCCGCCTCCCCGCACACTTTTGTCCAGGTCTGACTCCGTGCGGTACTTGCCCGTCAGAAAGCCCGCTGCCAGCGACCAGTACGGAAATACCGTGAGTCCGTATTCATTGGCAATCGGAGCCAGTTCGGTTTCGTAGGTTTGGCGTTCCAATAGATTATAGTGAGGCTGCAATGCCTGATACAGAGGGTATTGGCCCGACTTCCCCAGTTCCAGTGACTGGCGAAGCCGGTCAACGGGCACATTTGATGCGGCGATATACCGGACTTTGCCTTCCTGGATGAGTTGTGCATAAGCTGCCAATGTTTCTTCTACGGGAGTTACTCCGTCGTCTTTGTGGGTATAGTACAAATCAATGTGGTCGGTTTGGAGGCGTTTCAGTGATTCTTCGGCGGCTTTTTTGATGTAGACGGCGCTGAGCCCCTTGCGGCCATCACCAAAATCCCAGCCCACTTTGGTAGCCACTACTACCTCGTTGCGGTTGTTGCGGGCTTTCATCCAGTTTCCGATAATCGTTTCCGATTCGCCACCCTGGTTGCCCGGTTTCCATGCCGAATACACATCGGCGGTGTCAAGAAAATTAAATCCGGCGTGGGTAAACGCATCCAGAATTTCAAATGACTGTGTTTCGTTGAGGGTCCAGCCAAACACATTGCCACCCAGGTTGATTGGCGCAACCTGCAGGTCGGTATTTCCAATTTTTGTTTTTTTCATACTGTGCTTGTAATAAGGTTGTTAAGGGAAAGTCAAAAAAATAGTATCCTGTAAAAAGACAAAACCCCGTCCCGTCCAGAAGACGGCTCAGGTCGTGTACTGTCAATTAAATTTGTCCGGGCTTAGTTCCATTCGTTCATTCAAAAAGTAGTTGGGACTCTTGCCAACCGAACCGGATTCGGACCAGAGGAACAATAATTGTCTTAATCTTTGGTAGGGTGGGGTTTTGTCTTTTTACAGGATACTATTTTTGATGTAGGGTTGGCTTTGGTAGAGGTATGGGCTTATTTACAGCAGGTTAATTCAATGGAGAGAAAATTTGGATGGAGCAGAACTTGCAACAGTTGAACAAAAAATAAATTACTTAATGTCACATTCGGAAAATTTGTAGTTGGGTAATTATTTTCCATTATTTTTAAACGTTGAATTGAGATGAACCAAAACGCCGTTAACCCTATCCGCTGTTTAGCGTATACCCTGCTACGAAAAGATGTCAGTACCAAAAACGAGTCAAAGAAAAAAAATTCTGGTTGTTGACGACGACACCGATGACAGAGAACTATTTGTGGAAGCGCTATTGACTGTGGGCTCAGAAGTGATCTGTTACAGTGCGGCAGATGGCCAGGAGGCTATCCATAAGCTGGAAACGATGGAACTGCCCGACATCATCTTTCTGGACCTGAATATGCCTGTCATGGATGGATGGGATTGCCTGAACCGGTTGAAGTCGACAGAGCATTACAAAAGCATACCGGTTATCATCCATACTACCTCCTCCAGAGACGCCGATAAAAAGCTGGCAAAAGAGCTGGGGGCTATTTGTTTTTTTACCAAGCCGGACGATTACAAGAAATTAAGAAAAATGCTCGAAATTGTAGTAGAGCAGTTGAATAAAGATAGGGTCGAGACCATTTGTGAAGCCGTACATCAATCCCTGCACCTGAACTAATTCTTTATCTATCTGCTAACTTAGAGCCAGATTCGAATACATATTTTACTGCTATAATCTGATTGCTGATACAGACCTATTAACCAGATCTCTACCTCCGTCCTCTACCTAAGGAAGCAGCAACCGTCATTCTGTGAAAATTTAGTGATTTGCCACGCCAATCTATAACCTATACCATAGATTGCTTATTAACTTTTTGTTCTAACGTATGGATGCAGCCTCTCATTTGCATAAAAACCCTGTTATTCCTGAATTTCTGGCTGGTGGTGGAGAACTTGGACAACTCATCCGAGAGTATGACTGGTCAAAAACCTCACTGGGTCCTGTAGAAACCTGGCCGCAAAGTTTGCGGACTTGCATCCGCATCATGCTTACATCCCGGCAACCCATCTGGATAGGTTGGGGAAAAGACCTGATCAAGTTTTACAATGACCCCTATAAAGCCATTGTGGGCGGAAAACATCCCAAGGCTTTAGGTTTGCCTGCTTCAGTAGTCTGGAAAGACATCTGGCGTGACATTGAGCCTATGCTTCGGCAGGTGATGGAGAAAGATGAGGGTACCTATGTTGAATCGCAACTGCTCATCATGGAACGCAACGGGTACGCTGAAGAAACGTATTATACCTTTTCCTATACACCGATTCCTGGAGATGATGGGGGCACAGCCGGAATGATTTGTGCCAATACCGATGATACCGAACGAATCATTAGTGAACGTCAGCTGAAAACTCTGACTCAGCTAGGAGCCCGACTGACCGACGCCAAATCGAATGCAACGGTAGTGGAAGAAACCATTGTTACCGTGAGCGAAAACAAGCATGACTTTCCTTTTGCCATCTTTTATGAACTTGCAAAAGACAAAGCTGTTTTTTCACTTGCCACCCCACTGGGAGACGCGGAACACATCGTACCCAGAGAAATAGATCTCACTTTGCCGTCTGAACTGGCGCAGCTTTTGCAGCAGGCTGCTATCAGCCGGAAGTTACAAGTATTGGAGCAATTGCCTGAAAAAATAGGTGTTATGCCATCCGGGGCTTGGGAAATACCCTCCGATAAGGCAATTCTGTTGCCGATTGTTCAGGCCACCTCCCGCGAGCCGTACGGTTTTTTGATGATCGGCTGCAATCCCTATCGCTTGCTGGACGAAAAATACAGTGGCTTTTTTACCCTGGTTGCTGACCAGATTGCAACCAGCTTTGCCAATGTGCACGCACTGGAAGAGGAACGGAAGCGGGCCGAGGCCTTAGCCGAAATAGACCGGGCCAAAACCACCTTTTTCTCCAATATCAGTCATGAGTTTCGTACACCTCTCACTCTATTGCTGGGGCCGGTAGAAGATGCCCTGAACGACCCCGATACCGTACCCAGAAACCGGATGCGCATGGAAGTGGCCTACCGCAATGTCATACGCATGCAAAAGCTGGTCAATACCTTACTTGAATTTTCCCGAATCGAAGCCGGGCGGGTAGAGGGCAGGTTTACCAAAGTGGATATTGGGGCTTTTACCAGAGATCTGGCCAGCACCTTTCGTTCGGCAATTGAAAAGGCAGGCATGGAACTGAGCATCACCACAGAGCCAATTGCCGGAGACGTGTATGTGGATATGGATATGTGGGAGAGGATTATTCTGAATCTGGTTTCCAATGCGTTTAAATACAGCCAGCAAGGAACCATCAGTCTGGCTGTTGTACAGAATGGCAGGCAGGTGGAAGTGCGTGTTGCCGATACGGGTATCGGTATTCCGGAAGATCAGTTGGACAAAATCTTCAGCCGTTTTCACCGGGTAGATAACCATCAGGGCCGCAGCCAGGAAGGCACAGGCATTGGATTGGCTATGGTAAAAGAGCTGGTAAAAATTCACAACGGTTCCATTGTCGTCACCAGTAAAGTTGGCGAAGGATCGGTTTTTACGGTGGTGTTACCTGTAGGCAAAGATCATCTGCCAGTGGATAAGATAGCCCACGAATACAGCGAATTTACTCAGGGAAAACATTCGGCTGCGTTTTTACAGGAAGCACTAAAGTGGTTGCCCGGCGAAGAAAGTGTGTCAACAGATTCTGCTTTCAGTGCTTTACCTGCCGAGCCAGATATTCCGCTTCTGCCAAATGAGCCCAAAAGCCGCATACTGCTGGCCGACGACAATGCCGATATGCGGGACTACGTGCAACGGCTGCTTTCCGAACGGTTTGAAGTCATTACGGCAATCAATGGCGAAGATGCCCTGCACAAGATGCTGCAATTCAAGCCCCAGCTTCTGTTATCCGATGTGATGATGCCCAAAATGGACGGCTTTGCGCTACTCAAAAGGGTTCGCAGTCATCCGGATATCCGGAATACACCCGTTATTTTTCTGTCGGCTCGGGCAGGGGAAGAAGCCAAAGTGGAAGGGTTGGACGCCGGTGCGGATGATTATCTGGTCAAGCCCTTTTCGGCCAAAGAATTGCTGGCCCGCGTTACCAATTCCATTCAGATCAGTCAGGTGCGCCGCCAGACGGAGCAGCAATTCTACCAGCTTTTCCTGCAGGCTCCTGCACTGATCAATGTAATGAAAGGTCCTGAGCATTACTATGAGTTCTTTCATCCGAAAAATAAGGAGATTTTTGGCAATCGGGATTTTACCGGGATGACGGTGCGGGAGGCACTGCCGGAACTGGAGGGACAGGGAATTTTTGAGATGCTGGACGATGTGTACCAGACCGGGAAATTGATTGTCTTAAATGAGCAGTATGTCGTCTTCCACAATGAAAACGGCCAATCTGTTGAGCGGTATCTGAATATCATTTATCAGCCCTGGTACGACATCAAAGGTCACATTCAGGGTGTTCTCAATTTTGCATTGGATGTGACCGAAACGGTTCAAGCCCGTAAGAAAGTCGAAATCAGCGAAAACCGCTTTCGGAATCTGATTATGCAAGCTCCTGTCAGCATTGTTGTGTTGACGGGCCGCGAACTGATTGTGGATATTGCAAATGACAATTACCTGGAATTGATTGGCCGGAACCGAGAAGATTTTGTTGGTAGACGCCTTTGGGACGGACTGCCTGAAGTAAAAGGACAGATTTTCAACGATTTGTTGCAGGATGTACTCAATACGGGAGTTGCCTATACCGGTTTTGAGCAACCGGTTGTGCTAGTTCGGAACGGACAGCAGGAGCAGCTCTATGTTAACTTTATTTATTCCCCTCTCAAAGACCTCGATGAGGTGCCTATCGGCATCATGGTAGTAGCCATTGAAGTAACACCCCAGGTAATTGCAAGACAAAAAATTGAGCAAAGCGAACAGGCACTGAACGAGATGGCTAATGCCATGCCGCAACTGGTGTGGGTTTCGGATCCGGAGGGGGAGATAACGTATTTTAATGACCGCCTTTCTGAATTTGCCCCCATTGACAAGTTAAGCAATGGACATTGGTCCTGGAAGGGGCTTGTGCATCCGGAAGATGAAACCGAAATGGCGGTAGTCTGGCAAAGGGCCGTAGCCGAAGAGCATACCTTTCAATACGAACACCGCATGCAAATGAAAGATGGCACTTACCGCTGGCATCTGAGCCGGGGCATTCCCCAGAGCGAGTCGGATGAAAAGGTTTCAAAATGGGTTGGAACCACTACCGATATTCACCTGGCCAGAGAACAGTCGGCTATTTTGGAAGAAGAAGTGAGAAAACGCACCCTGCAACTAGAGCAGCTCAATGTATCTTTGCAAAAGTCCAATGAAGATTTGCAGCAATTTGCCCACGTGGCCAGCCATGATCTGAAAGAACCCGTCCGCAAAATAAAAACCTTTAGCGGCCGGTTGCAAAACGAATACAACGACTACCTGCCCGATCAGGGAAAGCTTTTTCTGGAAAAAGTAGGGAATGCCACCAACCGAATTATTTCCATGATTGACGGCGTGTTGGCGTATTCCAAATTGAATGCAAACGAACAACCGATTGAATGGATTGATTTGAACCAGGTTTGTCAGAACATCGCAACCGACCTGGAATTGCTGATTCAGCAGAAGAATGCCCACCTTAGCTGGGATGCTTTACCTACCATTCAGGGTGCTCCTGTGTTGATCTATCAGCTTTTGTACAATCTGGTAAACAATTCGCTCAAGTTCTCCAGACCGGATAAACAGCCGGTCATTGCCATTGCCAGTCTGGAACACCCCCGAGCTGATTCATTTGTCAGGGTTCAGATCACTGACAATGGCATCGGTTTCGGTCAGCAAAATGCGGAACGAATTTTTAACACCTTTACCCGGCTTAATTCGAAAGATGTTTTTGAAGGCACTGGGCTGGGCTTGTCGTTGTGTAAAAAGATTGTGGAACGGCACCACGGCCATATTTCTGCTGCATCTGAAATGGATCAGGGAGCTACTTTTACCGTAGATCTGCCCGTATTGCAGGCTCAGCAAAGCCTTTGAAATTTTTTGGCAGTGACTTACAATCCTACAGTTGAACTTGATTATGTCTAAAACCATCTTGTTGATCGACGATGATGCCGATGACAGAGAGCTTTTTGTCGAAGCGCTGCTTTCTGTTGATGCAAAGGCGGTCTGTTATGCACAACCCTCTCCTGCAAAGGTGATGCTACAGTGGGATAACCGGGAAATGAACTTACCCGACCTGATTTTCCTGGATGTCAATCTGCCGGGCATCAGCGGTTGGGATTTTTTGATCGAATTGAAAAAGAACCCTGTGTATAAAAAACTTCCGGTCATCATGTATTCTACTTCGTCCTATTCAAAAGACCGGGAAATGGCCCAGCAACTGGGAGCCTTGTATTTTTTGACCAAACCGGATGATTACCAACATTTAAAACGTTTGTTAGCGGTAACGGTAACAGCGCCTACGGCCAGTCTGACACAGTTGCTTTCGGAAGAGGTGGGGCGACTGAGCAATAATATGGCCTAAACGAAGGGTGTATATTACCAGGGACAGAGAAGAGCGGGAGGTTTTGCCTTTTTTGAAGATACTATTTTTCAAGACAGCAAAGAGTATCAGCTTTTTAGAAACAAAAATTCTCCGAAGGAAACCTTCGGAGAATTTCAGTAACAAACCACTTACAACCTAAATTCGTATTTTTATATTGATTCAGACTTGGCGTCCGAGGTATATGTCTGCTTGACTAACAATACAAAGGTAATCGATTTCTGCCTCCTGTAAAGTCACAATTCCCTCATTTTCATACATATATGCTTTTTGTTCCAGATTTAAAAAATCGTTTGCCAAGTGTGAGTAAAACAAGGCGAAATAAATGCGAAACACGTATTCTTTATTTGTAAGTAGTTGTTTCTCAGTTAAATAATCAATGTGTCTTTACGACGCGCAAATTAGGAAAATTTCAAAAAAACATAATTTCATACATCAGGCAGTGGTGTTGTGCGTATTTTTTAGCACCCGAACTGTGACTAACAACTGGCCAACATGGCGTTGAGTATGCTCGGCCGCGTGAAACAAAAGCCCAAGAACCGTAGAAGGCAACTGTGCCCGGCCTACAGCTCGCGGTTCTGTTAGAGTAGCTTCAGGTGTTCTACGCAACTGTTCCAGTGTTTTATCAAGCTGACTGTCAAAGGCCTCAAGCAAAAGATCAACCCTTATATTGGAGGATTCTTT
Organism: uncultured Sphingobacteriales bacterium; assembly: GCA_963520985.1. GTDB lineage: Bacteria > Bacteroidota > Bacteroidia > Cytophagales > 172606-1 > Xanthocytophaga. The sequence continues at coordinate 197,660 of CAUQTA010000002.1, read as the reverse complement.
TCCTTCCGCCGCCAAATACGCCAGTTGTTCTGAAGTAAGAGGCAGCCCGCGGGCATAGGTGAGCAGCCGGTCCAGCACACCGGTCAGGTGTTGCAAATGAAAACCGACCGAAGCTACTCCAGCCGGCCGTTCCCATAGCAAAGCATCCGGAAAATCCTGTAAGTAGGTGTGGAGTTCTTCCTGAGCCTGAAGTAACGCGTGGGTTGCCGGTTGTAACAAAGGCGGCATATCGGGCAAGGGACCGCGAAGCCAAACTTCGGGTAGTGAATGGGTTGACATAGTGTTGTCTGTTCTGAATAAAGTATCGGGCAGGTTTTGGTTTTTGAAAAGATACTATTTTTTGCACCAATATAATGCAGTTTGGTAACTCCGATTGGGAATTGGAGCAGCATTCATTGGATGCTTAACAGGCCTTTCACTTCTTACCGAAGATCAAACAAATAGGTAAAAGCATTTGCCAGTTCATAAAACAGCAAACGCATTCTCAATGGAATGCGTTTGATATCAGAAAGCAACCGAAGGTTTTAGACTTTGAAAAGATACTATTTTGTCAGGCAGCAAACGGTTTGTAACCGAACGTACTGGCAATGAGACGGTAAGGCATGTGCAGGCAAAGGTCATTGTAGTTTTTGCGGGCCGCACGAAACTTGCGTTGGGTTTGCACCAGCAGCGAAGCATTCTGGGTTAGGTTTTGCTGCAGTGTTTGCGTTGCCGTATCCGCTTGCAGATTGAGGTTGCTTACTGTTTCGGCAATGAGTTGCGTTTCTGATTGCAGTTTGGCTTCATCGTATCCTTCGGCATCGGTCAGAAAATCGGTTTTGAGTTGTTCGCCCAGGTTTTGGAGCAACTGTACCCGCTGAAATGCCAGTTTTCCTACTTGCTGCAAATACACATCCAGGTTGCTTTTTCGGGTTTTCAGGCTATTGTAAACCAGCATTCCCCACAGAAAAAGCGCCAGAATTACAACCATCAGGATGGGCAGCACACCAATGCCTGATATTTTAAAGGTCAGAATGAGAAGGTTCATAACAGTAACTTTTCAAAAGGTTGGACACAGAAAATAGTATCCTTAAAAAAGCAAAAACCGTGACTATCGCTGGAAAAACCAGTTACTGAGAAATCTTAAATGCTCAGAATCTCGACGATGCGCACCAGTTCGTCACTGATGGGTTTGCTCAGGCTGATACAGTCGCGGAATGGCGTGTAGGTCAGCTTGTTATTGATAATGCCTACCATCACACCTTGCTGGCCATTGATGAGCCCTTCTACTGCGCCCACACCCAGGCGACTGGCCAGAATGCGGTCAAATGCTGTAGGGCTGCCGCCGCGCTGAATGTGCCCCAGATTGGTAATCCGGATGTCGGCTTCAGGAAAACGCTTCTTCACGGTATTCCCTACTTCGGTTGCACCGCCGCCTTCGCCTTCGGCCACAATGATGATAAAGGAAGATTTGGAACGGCTCCAACCTTCTTCCAGCGTCTTGATTACCTCTTCCATCGGAGTAAACGTTTCCGGCACCATCACCAGTTCCGCGCCACCGCCAATGCCCGACTGGATGGCAATGTAACCCGAGTCGCGTCCCATTACTTCGATGAAAAAGATCCGGTCGTGCGAATCGGCCGTATCCCGTATTTTGTCAATGGCATCCAGGGCTGTATTTACTGCCGTGTCGTAGCCAATCGTGTAATCGGTTCCGTACAAGTCGTTGTCTATCGTGCCCGGTGCGCCTACCGATGGAATGCCGTATTCTTCGTAAAAGATGGAGGCTCCGGTAAACGTTCCGTTTCCGCCAATGGCTACCAATCCTTCGATTCCGTGTTTCTGCAACTGCTCATATGCCTTGGTGCGTCCTTCTTTGGTCATAAACTCCTTACTACGAGCCGATTTGAGCATAGTACCACCTTTTTGAATGATGTTACTGACCGAGTAAGAGTGCATCTGTGTGATTTCGCCGCGAATCATGCCGTCGTAGCCATGACGGATTCCGTACACCTCCAATCCATAATACAGCGCACTGCGAACAACCGCCCGCACACAGGCATTCATACCGGGGGCATCCCCACCGGAAGTAAAAACAGCTATTTTCTTCATAGGTTTGATTTCAGAGGGTCGTATGCTGAATGCCGAAAAACGATTGTTTTCAGAGGACCAGGGTTTTTGCTATCCAAAAGATACTATTTAAAAAAACGCTGCCATCAGCTATCACATCTTTCTGTGTGTCCTGTAGACAGAATTCAGCGACCGGTTAAAAACGGTTGCGAAAATACGCAGCTTAACTGAATAGTCGTATGAATTCTTTATAAAAATTATGTGAACTTTTGGAAAGACAATCAGAAAAATACCAAAGGAAACGAAAAAGGAAAGAAATTTTAGAAATGCCGATTTGGCGGAATGAACAGGAAATGCGCCGAAGAAAGGAAAAAAAATCCCTCACAAGACTCTGAAAACCAGGTGAGGGAAAGGGGTCAGGCCAAAGCCGGACGATTAACTTTGAAGTAATAAACAGCAGATACCACCAGCACAACCAGAAATACAAGAGGCATGACTACAGCCGATGCCGGGTCGCCGGCTGCCAGGTGGGCAATGCTGGCGGAGATAAACACAATGGCAAATCCGGCATAAGCCGCTTCCTTGACCAACCTCGGTAGCGTGGGTACTAACAGCACTAACGCACCAATGATTTTGGCTATGCCCAACTCAATGCGAAAATAAGCAGGGAAACCCAGGTGGGTAAAACCGTTTTTCACGGCTTCGTTGGTAAAATAATTGTAAGCACTAAACAGCATCATGAGCGACACCAGGCTAGTGCTAACCCAGAATATGACTTTGTCTTTTTTCATGAATCCAAATGGGTTACGGGTGAAAAAACGGATGTCAGATACGATTGCAACGCAGTTGGTTTACGGCCCAGCAACTTTACCAGATCCGATGGATGGCCGTCAAATTCTCCTTGTTTAATTGCTGCGGCAAAGCCACTGAGCATGCCCACATACATCGGCGGAACGCCTGCTTGGGTGATGGTTTCGGTGTATGCGGCTGGGTCAGGGCTGGTATAGGCTGTGGTGTGTCCGGCCACCTGGCTTAGCAGGGCTGCAATTTCATGCATGTCATACGCTTCTTCGGTTGCAAGGATGTATTCTTTGTTTTCGTGGCCGCTGCCTGCCAACACGGCAGCGGTGGCTTCGGCCATATCCTCACGCGTGGTAAAGGCAGCTTTGCCATTGCCCGCCGGAAAAAAGATGCCGGTTTCTAGTACTTTTTCGCCTAAGAACATAGGAAGTACATCCGAATAGAGGCTGTTTTTCAGAATGGTGTAAGCCATGCCACTGGCCTTAATGGCTTTTTCTGTGGCTAGGTGCGAAACTGCTACGAACGAAATCGGGGAAGACGCCGTTTCGTTTTTCCGGGTAAAGCTGGTGTACAGAATATGCTTGACGCCCGCTTCTTTGGCAGCCTTTACGGCGTTTTCCTGTTGCGCCGTGCGATTGGCAATGTCGGTTCCTGAAATCAGGAGCAGTTTGTCCGCGTTCTGAAACGCATGCAGCATGGAATCGTAATCGTTGTAATCGCCCTGTTTCAAGGCAATGCCTTTGACCTTCAACGCTTCGGCCTTGACCTGGTCGCGCACAAAAGCGGTGATTTCCTGGGGCGCAATGCCTTTTTGAAGTAAAAAATCAATGGTCGCGTGGCCTAAATGGCCCGCGGCTCCGGTGATGACTATCATAGTTCAGAAAAGTTTTGGTGATACATGCATAAACTGAACAAAAGTATGTATATTTGCTATATATTAGTAAGTAGTATACTTTTGTATATCGGTATCCTTTAGTATAGCAACTAATCTAGTTATGTTTCAACAGGAAGAAATAGTACATCAGGCAGAGATAGTCCACGACACTGACGATCCGGAAGAAGTGAAGAAATGCTGCAGTTCGTTTATCCTGGCCGTTAATGATGCGTTGAATGTCTTGAGCGGCAAATGGAAACTTCCGATCATCGGAACGTTGATGTTTGGCAACAAACGCTTCAAGGAGCTGGAACGGGAAATCCCTAAGATTACGCCCCGCATGCTTTCCAAAGAGTTGAAAGACCTGGAAGTAAACGGGATCATCAAGCGACAGGTCTACGATACCATGCCCGTAACTGTCGAGTATTCCCTGACGGATGCCGGTCGTCGGCTCCGCCTGGTGCTAGATTCGATGGTAGACTGGGGGCTGCTGCATCGGAAAAATACGATGGGAAAAGCCTGAGCCCAAACGGGCAGAGGAGTCAGAGGGCGGCAAATGAAGAGGCAAACAAGTGAATTTGGCTGAAAATAATATCTTTTGCTCTTGCAAAACCTCCCGGTTAAAATTCTATATTTGAGCCATTTTTAACCAACTCAGTCCATCAAATCTGGGAGGCCGTGTATGGATAAGGCGGATTCCGGCGTTTTGCCGTTGCAGACAACTAGTACGACGCACAGGTTTTGCCTTGTGTAATCCTACTATTTTTTGTGGCAGGCGCCGAATCTAAACATACCTTATCCCATAGCTACAGGGCTTCTTACCATCTGACTCCATGAAAACCAACGACCTTTTGCAACGTACGTTGCCACATGTATTGGCTATAGTCGCTTTTCTGTTTATCAGCTTCATTTATTTCTCGCCGGTGCTCGATGGCAAAACCATTGAGCAACACGACATTGTGCAGGCCAAAGGAGCGGCACACGAAGCCAGCGAATACCGCGCGAAAACCGGCGACTACCCCATGTGGACCAACAGCATGTTTGGAGGGATGCCTACCTACCTGATTGCGGCCGATTATCCCAACAGCTGGACTACCAAGATGGGGCGTTTCTGTGCCAATCTGCTCCCCGAACCTGCCAACTACTTGTTTCTTTACCTGATCGGGTTTTATGTGTTGCTGGTAGCCTTGAGTGTCGATGCCTGGATTGCGGTACTGGGAGCCATCGGGTTTGCATTCTGCAGTTACAATCTGATTAACATCGAAGCCGGACACGCCTCCAAGGTACTGGCCATGGGCTTTTTGCCGCCCATTCTGGCTGGAGTTATTCTGGCGTACCGGGGGAAATACTGGATTGGCGGGGCATTGGTGGGATTGTTCTTAGGAATGCAACTGTACGGAAACCACGTGCAAATTACCTTTTACATGTTCCTCACCATTGGCTTTTACGTGCTGATGGAACTGATCTTTGCCATTCGGGAGAAAAAACTGAAGACATTTCTGATTGCTTCGGCTATAGTGGCAGTAGCGTCGGCATTGGCCGTGGGCTCGCATGCGTCGCGTCTGATGACTACCAGCGAATACTCAAAAGAGAGCATCCGCGGCAAGTCGGAACTGACGCCAAAGCCCGCTAGTGGCGATGGCAAAGCTACCAATGCCGATGGTTTGGATTATGAGTACGCATTTCACTGGAGTTATGGCAAAATGGAAACGTTTACACTGCTGATACCGAATTTCTACGGTGGCGGCAGCATGTCCAAAAGTCTGGGCAAGAATTCGGAACTGTATGCTGCGCTGGTTGCGCAAGGTGCTTCCGATGCGCAAGCCAAGCAGATTGTAGCCCAGCTTTCGGGGGCTTTGTACTGGGGCGAGCAGCCGGGTACGGGTGGGCCTACCTATGCCGGAGCCGTTATTCTCTTCTTATTTATTCTTGGTCTGTTCATTATACCCGGACGTATCAAATGGTGGCTGCTGGCGTCGGCGGTGTTTATGACCATGCTGGCCTGGGGCAAAAATTTTGTCCTCAACGACTTTTTATTCTACAATCTTCCTTTGTTTGACAAGTTCCGGGCGGTAACAATGTCGCTGGCTCTGACGCAGGTGTTTGTCTGTTTTGGCGCGGCTCTTGCCGTGCAGCAACTGGTAAAAGGCAATTATACCTGGGAAACGCTGAAGAAACCCCTGCTTTGGAGTCTGGGACTAACCGCCGGATTTGCACTTGTATTTGCGGTACTGGGTGGAGCTTTCTTCCAGTTCCGCAACGAAGCAATCGACCAGCAACTGGCGCAAGGCTATGGGGAATGGATCGTGCGGCCACTGCGCGACGACCGGGCATCCCAACTGCGGGGCGATGCGTTCCGTAGTTTTCTGTTCATCGTAGCGGCAGCGGCAGTGATTCTGGCCTTCCTGTTCAAGCGCCTCAATGCCACCCTGACTACCTTGGTGTTAGCTGCAATAATCCTGGTGGATATGTTTGCGATAGACAAGCGATTTGTGAACAATGACGATTTTACAGTTGACAAACGCGAACAAGCCCGTGCCTTCGTGAAACCGACTCCGGCCGACCAGGAAATCAACCGGGATACTACCCAATACCGGGTGTTTAACTATGCCGTAAGTCCGTTTCAGGATGCGACTACATCGTACTACCACCATTCGGTGGGAGGATACCACGGGGCCAAAATGCGCCGCTTCAGTGATGTCATTGACAGTGTGCTTTACAAAGGAAAGCTGAATGTGCTGAGCATGCTCAATACCAAGTATTTCATCATTCCCGACCAGCAAACAGGACAACCACTGGTGCGCCAAAACAGTATGGCCTTGGGCAATGCATGGTTTGTTCCTGAGTACAAGCTGGTTGCCAATGCCGACCAGGAAATTACCGAACTGAGCAAGGATGAATTCAACCCTAAGAATCTTGCGCTGATCGACAAGCGTTTCGAAAAGGATCTGGAAGGGTTTCGCCCACAATTTGACAGCACGGCTACCATCCGGCTGGTGAGTTATTCGCCAGACAAGCTGGTGTATGAATCTACTGCCCAGACGCCGCAACTGGCCGTGTTTTCGGAGATCTATTATGCCAACAAAGACTACTGGCAGGCTGAGGTGGACGGCAAGCCGGTGCCGCACTTCCGGACCAATTACATTTTGCGGGGCCTGGTGGTACCGGCAGGTACGCACAAAATTACGTTTACCTTTATCAGCAATACCTACAAACAAGGGGAGACGGTTGCTCTCTTCAGTTCCATTGCTTTATTCCTGTTTGTCGGTGCCGCTGTTTTCTTATCAACCCGGCAGAAAAAGGCCTAACCGAATGGTTTTCGTGAGCAATGATGCTACCCAAAAATAGTATGTTTTGAAAAAGCAAAACCCCGTGTGTCATTTCTTACGAAAACCGTTTTTCACCCATCGTATGCGTTTAGCGATACTGCTTTTCTTTTTAGGACTCAGTGGCTTTTCACCGGTTCGAGCGGCTTCGCCTGACACCGTTCGCATGGGTTGTTATTTGCTCAGTCTGCACAACCTCGATTTTCGGGAGCAGGAATACACCGCCCGGTTTTGGGTCTGGATGGTGTACGACAAAAAGCTGGAAGACCTTGAAAACAGCCTCGAAGTAGCCAATGCCAAAGAAGTATCCGTTGACGAAGTGGTCATTGACAGTCTGGAAGGCAAAAAATGGGTACAGTTTAAGCTCAAATGCATCATGAAGGAAGCCTGGGCCATCCAGTATTTTCCATTTGACGAGCAACGGCTGCAGATTCTGATCGAAAATTCCAAATACGATAATTCCAATCTGGTCTTTGTGCCCGATACCAACGGCAAGCTGTACGATCCCAACATGACCATTTCGGGCTGGAACATCAGAAAAGCGGGCATTGACGTAGGCACCAGCGAGTATGCCACCGGCTTTGGCGATGCCAGCATGGGTAGCCAGGGAGCCGTCTATTCGCAAATTGCCATTGTCGTAGATGTGGAACGCAATGCCTGGGGCCTGTTTTTTAAGCTGTTTCTGGGCATGTATGTTGCCTTTGCCATTTCGTATGTCACCTTTTTTATTGACGCCCAGCACGCCGATGCCCGCTTCGGGTTGCCGGTAGGGGGCCTGTTTGCGGCTGTGGGTAACAAATACGTCATTGACGGCTACCTGCCATTTTCCTCCGATCTGACCATTGTGGATATTCTACACGGAGCTACGTTTTTGTCCATCTTTTTTACGGTCATGTTTTCGGTCATTTCCCTGCGTTTCGATGACACCGGCAAGCAGAAACAATCCCGCAAGACAGACCGTACCGTAGGCTTTGTCATTTTGGGGGTATACCTATCAATTAATTTGTTGATGCTGGTGTTGTCCATGTTCCACATCTGAAACCGGCTGGCAAAATAGTATGTTTTCAAAAGCCAAAACCTCCACAGGTCAACCTACGTTTCTAGGACCCGGCCTTTGGCCTGTCTCCGGTTGCGTCATTAATAGGTTTGCATATACTTGGCACTGGCGGGGTGTTTTTGGAAAATACCTGAATGATGTATTTTATACGTAAAAAAAGCCGTTTTTATCTTTGCAAACTGTACCCAGTTTGGATATAGAATTGGCTTTTCAATAGAAAAATGTATACTTTTGTTAAAACTGTTATTTGGTAATCCATGAAAAAAAATCTTCTTTTTTTGTCCCTCTGTCTGCTGGGACTGATCAGTGTGGTCTCCTCTTGTAAGAAAAGCACTCCCAAATCCAAAAAAGAACTCCTGGGTCGGGCCTGGAAAGTCCAGAAAGCAGAACACAACGGCACTGTCGTTTTTATGACGAGTAATACCAGCAGCAATACAGTTAATTACTCGACTTATTCCCTCAAATTTGACGCTACCAACTTCACCCTCATTGACCGGCAGACGGTGGCCTCATCAGGCACATGGACCTTTGGCGCCAATGAAAACACCATCAATTTCTCAGTTCCTTCCAACGCTGGTTTCAATCCGGCAACGGTAAGTGTTATTTCCTTAACAGAGTCGGAACTGGTCATTCAATATACCGAGCCCAACAACAAAGGACAAGACACGGATGTAAAATTGTATCTGGTGCCCGCCGGTTAAAAATAGTATCTTTTCAGAAGCCAAAACCTGTTCCTTTTTCGGACAGGTTTTTCGTTTTTATAAGGTTTGTGCTTCCGATGTCGCACTTCCTTTTTACATTTGTGGCTCTAAAACCTAAATCAAACCATGAGTAAATACCATTTCCTGACCGTAGAAAAAATAGTCCGCGAAACCCCCGATGCCATTTCTGTTTATTTCAAACAACCTTCTTCTAAACTTGCGTACAAACCGGGTCAGTTTCTGACGCTGCTGGTGCCTGTTAATGGCACTACCGAACGTCGTTCGTATTCGATGTGCAGCTCGCCCTTTACCGACGAAAACCTGGTGGTCACCGTCAAACGCGTTCCCGGTGGAAAAGTATCCAACTACTTGAACGACAGCCTGAAACCCGGCGCCATGATTGAAGTGATGGAACCGATGGGCACGTTTTGTCTGGAGCCCGATGCCGCCGCCCAGCGACATGTGGTGCTATTGGGAGCCGGAAGCGGCATTACTCCACTGATGTCGATTGCCAAGGCCATACTGAAAGCCGAGCCGCGCAGCCATGTTTCGCTCATTTACGGCAACCGCAATGAGCAATCCATCATTTTCAAAGAAGACCTGGAACAGCTGCGCCAAACCTTTGCCGGACGGTTGGAAGTGGTGCATGTGCTGAGTCAGCCTTCGGGAATGTGGCATGGCCACCACGGTCGGTTAAATCAGTCGCTTCTATTGAAAATTCTGGAAAAATTGCCTCAGACTGGCACTGCCGAATATTTTATCTGCGGTCCGGATGGCATGATGCAGGAAACCAAACACGCCTTGCAGATTCTTCAGATTCCGGCCAGCCATATTCACTCCGAAAGTTTCCTGACCGCTGCCGATGCCAAAATGCATGGGGAAGTAACCGAACAAGCCGATTTGTCGGTAAAGGATCACACGGTGACCATTTTTTATGAAGGAGCCGAATACAAAGTGTTGGTTCCGGCGAGCAAAACCATTCTGGAAGCGGCTCTGGACAACAACATTGATTTACCATATTCGTGCCAGAGTGGTATGTGCACGGCTTGCATGGGCAAATGCACCAGCGGCAAAGTGAAGCTGGATGAAGAAGATGGTTTATCCGAAACGGAAATCAAACAAGGATTTGTGCTTACGTGTGTTGGCCATCCGCTTACGGCTGATGTAGTGATTGAGATTGATTAAAAAGGCCTCCCCCAACCCCTCCCGTAGAGGGGAGCTATTTGAATTTCGGAATTGAGAATTCGGATTGCGGAAAATAGTATCTTCTAAAAACGAAAAATCCTGCCATATATGGCAGGATTTTTCGTTTTACTCCCCTCCACGGGAGGGGTTGGGGAGGCCTTCTAGTCGTCGCTGCGACGTCCCATGAAAAGCATAACCCAGTAGGCAAGTTGTGCCAGTGCACCAATTGCTGCCACTACATACGTCATGGCCGCCCATTTTAAGGCGTCTTTGGCCATGTAATGTTCGCGTTGGGTGACGGTGCCACTGCTTTCCAGCCAGGCCAGGGCCCGGTTACTGGCGTCAAATTCGACGGGAAGAGTAATGGTAGAGAATAAAAAGACACCGGCATTGGCCGCAATGATAATCAACAGAATGGCATCACTGAATGCACCCTGACTTCTGAAAATACTATATCCCAAACCAAACAAAAGCACCATATTCAGAACACTCAGAATGCGGGTACTGATGTTTACAACCGGAACCAATGCCGAACGCAATTTTAAAGGTCCATACGCTGCCGCATGCTGTACCGCATGCCCTACTTCGTGTGAGGCTACGGCTACTGCCGCCGCATTGCGACCCTGGTACACTTCCTGACTCAGGTTTACGGTTTTATCGGCCGGGTTGTAATGGTCGGTTAGCTGACCATCCACCGCTGTGATTTTGACATCATAGATTCCATTGTCGCGCAGCATTTTGGCGGCTGCTTCGGCGCCGCTCATGCCGCCTGCCAGTGGAACCTGAGAATATTCAGCGAATTTGCTCTTTAACCGGCTCGCCACCAACATACTGACGAGCATGGTAATGATACTGATAACGAAAATCATAGTTGTAAGTTGAAATTTTTACAGTGTATACCGAGATAGACGAACAGGAAAAGGAAAAATTTTAGCCGGTTTTCCGAATCTTTTCAATGATATTGGTTGTCGAAAATCCCTTGACCAGCGGAATTGTCTGCACTTTTCCTCCATTCTTTAACACAAAATCTGCGCCAACAATGTTCTCGACCGTATAGTCGTCGCCTTTGATCAAAATGTCAGGTTTTATGGCTTCAATCAGACTTTTTGGCGTACTTTCATCAAATAAAATTACTAGATCGACAAACTCCAGCGCGGCCATCACGCGGCTTCGCGATGCTTCGGACACAATGGGGCGGCTATCGCCTTTGATGCGCTGCACCGAGGCATCGGTATTCATGCCGACTACCAGCTTATTGCCCAGTTGTCTGGCTTTCTCCAGGTAATCTACGTGACCCATGTGGAGTATATCAAAGCAGCCATTGGTAAACGCAATGGACTGGCCTTCTGATTTCCAGCGGGAGATGGTTTGGAGTGCTTCTGCTAACGATTGTATTTTATTCGCTGTCATGAAATTTAAGTTTGGTGTGAAGAAAAAGTTTGTTTTTTCTCATTTAAAAGTAGGCTGCACCCCGTTGGTGGTGGCACGAACCGGATGTACAAAAAGACTGATTATAAAACAAATGCCACCGACTACAATGGTGAGCAGCGTTTGTGAGGCCCAGATAAAGGTTGCCAGAATGATGCCTTCTTCCTGCGACCAGCCGTAAAGCATCAGCGCACTACTCACCAGCAAGTGATAGGGGCCGGTACCGCCCTGTACCGGAGCGGCCATGCCCAGGCTGCCCATCATCAGGATGGTGAGCCCGCCGAGCCAGTCCAGCGACATAGAATTAGGCAAGGCAAACGTAAGCACATACGCGGCAAAATAGTATCCGATCCAGATCAAAAAGCTATGCAACAAGAAGCTCCATTTGTTTTGCATCTTTCGCACACTGATCACTCCTTCCCACATTCCCAGAAAAAACTCGCGGATGCGAGCCAGTATGGCAATTTTCCATAACTTTTCCTGGTTGCGGTAGCCCCAAAATAGTATCCCGGCAAATGCCAAAACCCCTGCTATCAGAATAATGTAAAAAGTGGCCGAAAGCTGCTCGAAACTGCCGAATTTTTCGGTGAAAAATTGAATAAAGAAATGACTGAGTCGGTTGAATTCCAGAATAAAATTAAGACACAGTAAAAAAAGCAGCATCACAACATCAAAAAGCCGTTCGGCTACTACCGTTCCAATGCCCGCATTCATAGGTACTTTATCCGTTTTTTGCAAAGCGCCGCAGCGAGAAACTTCACCCATGCGCGGCAGCAACAAGTTGGCGAAATAGCCAATCATTACCGCCAGAAACATCCGAAACATTCCCGGCTTATAGCCCAAAGGCTCTAATAGCAAACGCCACCGATACGCCCGGCTCAGGTGAGCACCAATCAATACAATGCCTGAAAGAAGCACCCAGGAATAGTTGGCTTGCTTAAAAGTATCTAACAGGTCAGAAAAACTGAGTTTCTTAAAAACCACGTAGCGTAGGAGCAAATAAGCAACTATCAGAGGAAGAGTATATTTGATCAGGTTGATGAGCCGGAATTTCATTCCGCAAAAATGGGATTTAAAGTCCAGACAAACAACCACCAGCCCGGAGGTTTTCGGTTTTGAAAAGATACTATTTCGTTTTGATGGGTAATGCACAAACCTCAGGGTATACCCTGAAAATTGATTTTGGTTGCTTTCCCTGATGCATAAAGTTCAATTTTATCTCAATTTTGTTCTATTGATAAGGGTTTTGTACGAACAGGCGAGGGGGCCAAATGCAATCAATTCCCACACTTTGCAACTATTACTAGAAGCCACCCTCAGATTAGGGAGGGGTGGTTTTCTAGTAATACGCTGTTTTCCAGACATCTTTTCCATAAACGGGCAACTCCTGAGCGTCAACCTATTTTCTTAAATCTATCCAATCACTTTTATTCCTGTCTATGTACAAAACATTTATCTCTCTCAAGCATTTGCTGGCAGATCCAACCTGCACGCTGCAAAGCAATGTGGTGCGGCTGGTTTTGCTTGTTGGCTTGTTTACAGGTCTGTCCCATCACATGCTGCTGGCACAGGCGGTCAAACAAACTGTATCTGGCACAGTTGTCGCCGCTGTTGATTCAAAAGAAATTCCAGGTGCCAGCGTATTAATCAAAGGAACATCCGTCGGGACTACCACTGATTCAAACGGGAAGTTTACTTTGGCTGCTTCCTCTGAAGACGTTCTGGTGATTTCGTTTATCGGCTACCTTACGCAGGAAATCAAAGTGGGCTCACAAAGCACTATTGAAGTGTTGCTGCCCGAAGACATTTCGCTATTGAATGAAGTGGTGGTTGTAGGGTACGGTGAAATGAAAAAGACCGACCTGAGTTCGGCGCAAACGTCTGTAACGGCAAAAGACATTGAGAAAACGGTGAATACCACCCTGGATCAGGCGATTCAGGGCCGTTCGGCAAACGTGTATGTGACACAGAACACGGGTCAGCCGGGTGGGGGCGTTTCGGTAAACATTCGCGGGATAAGCTCGATCAACGGTTCCACGGAGCCTTTGTACGTGGTGGATGGCGTGCAGATTGCCGGTGCCGCCGGTGGGTCTTACGGCCAGCCCAGCTCTACCAACCCGCTGGCGGGCTTGAATCCCAGCGACATCGAGTCGATAGACATTCTGCAGGGTCCGTCGGCTACAGCGATTTATGGTTCAAGAGGCACCAACGGGGTGGTTATCATCACAACCAAACGAGGAAAATCGGGCAAGATGATCGCCAATTATTCGTTTACGTATTCCCTGCAAGACCGTCCCAAGCTTTTGCCTACCCTGAGTTTGCGTGAGTATGCCACCATGGTAAACGAATACCGTTCTTTGACCGGTAATACGCCGATTCCCGAATTTCAGGATCCATCGCTGTTAGGCGAAGGGACCAACTGGCAGAAAGAATTGTTTCGTCAGGCCCCGTTGGTGAAGCATCAGTTGAGCCTGAGCGGCGGCAACGACAAGACGACGTATTATCTGTCGGGCGAATATTTTGACCAGGAGGGCGTAGTACAAGGTTCGGCCTTTGACCGGTATGCCTTGCGTCTGAATGTAGACAACCAGACCCGCAAGTGGTTGAAAATCGGAACCAACATTGCCCTCAACCAAACCCGGGACCGAGTAAACTCTACCCAGAACGACTTGATTAACATTGCCATAGAACAAGCTCCCAATATTCCGGTACGTAACGCCGACGGCAGCTGGGGTGGGCCGGTCAATGCGCAATTCTCCACGTACAATCCGATAGCGCTGGCCAACCTGATCGATAACCGCATCCGGAGAATGAATGCCTTGGGTGGCATCAATGCTGACGTCAATTTGTGGAAAGGGCTGGTATTCCGGACCACGCTGAACGGCTCGGTGCAATTTTCCAACAGTTACCAGTTTACGCCTACCTACGAAATGGGTTCCATTGCCAACCTGGTGGCTGTATCTGACAAAAGTGCCGGAAACTCCACGTACTGGAACTGGAACCAGTTGCTGCAATACAACACACAGATTCAGAAACACGCCATTGGAGTGATGGTGAGCCACGAGGCGCAGGAAAGCCGCTACGAAAGTCTGTCTGGTAGCCGCTCCAACTTCCTGGTTAACAACATTGACGCGCTGCCCTTGGGAAATGCCCAAACGGCCACCAACGGCAGTGGCAAAGGCAGCTGGGCCATGGAATCGTATTTTGGTCGTCTGAACTATTCCTTTGCGGACAAGTACTTTTTGCAGGCTGCTGTTCGTGCGGATGGCTCTGTCAACTTCGGGGCCAACAACCGCTGGGGGTACTTCCCGTCAGTGTCGGCAGCTTGGCGGGTGTCACAGGAGGCTTTCATGAAAAATGTGCCGCTTATCAATGAATTGAAGATCAGGTTTGAAACCGGAACCACAGGAAACCAAGGGCCATCACAAGGATACTTCAGCAAGCTGAGCAGCTACACTACCCAATGGGGGACTGGTTTTCTGGCCGGCAACTTTGCCAATCCGGACTACAAGTGGGAATCAACCCTTACGTACAACCTGGGCTTTAATCTGAGTTTGCTGCAAAGCCGCATTCAACTCGAAGGCGATGTGTATCTGCGCAAAACCGATAATCTGATTATGCGTACGCCATTGCCTTACTACATGGGGACCTCGGGCCAGGGCTCCATCGCGGCTCCCTACGTGAATATTGGTGCCATGGAAAACCGCGGCTACGGATTGACTTTAACTACTGTAAACGTAAATACCGGAGCCCTGACCTGGAAAAGCAACTTCAATATCTCTGGCTTCCGCAACAAGCTGACCAAGCTGTATTCAGAGACGGCTGTTCTGGACAGAACCTACTGGTTTATGACCAACTTCCTGACCCGTTCGCAAATCGGGCAGCCATTGTGGCAGTTTTATGGGTATGAAAAAGAAGGTATATTCCAGAATCTGGATGAAGTGAACAATTCACCCATTCCGGCTGGCAATGCGATCAATGCCAACACCGGTACCTGGGTAGGCGATATCAAATACAAGGATTTGAACAATGATGGCAAAATAGATGGACAAGACCAGAAAGTTATCGGTAATCCATGGCCTAAGTTTACGGCAGGCTTTACCAACACCGTAACTTACAAAGGTTTGGAACTGATGGTATTGCTCACTGCATCGTATGGAAATGATGTGTTTAATTATGTTCGCTTCCGAAACGCCAATGTCACGCGCATCAATGTTGGCCGCAACCTGCTGAAAGAAGCCGCTGATTATGCGCAAGTTGGAATGGACGGCGATGGAAAACCGTATGTAGTTAATGCGGGCACTTCCCAGCCGCGTGTTACGGCTAGCGACCCCAATGGCAATGGCAACCGCGCCACCCAGGATTACATCGAAGATGGTTCGTATTTGCGTGTAAAAAACATTCAGTTGAGCTATTCGCTGCCAAGAACCCTGTACGGTAAAATCAATGGGCTCGAAGGCGTTCGGCTGTCGGTAGGGGTGCAAAACCTGGCTACCTTTACCAAATACAAAGGCTACGACCCCGAAGTAGGTGCCTTCGTGGGCAACGGTTCAGACCCAGCCAATACTACCATTGGCATTGATTATGGCCGCTATCCGCTGACCCGGATGTACACCTTTAACCTTGGCATTGATTTCTAATTCTGACTTTCCCGTATTTGATTATATGAAAAACAAACACATTTATTCCGGTTTTATTCTTGCCTTGCTGGTGCTGGCAGGCTGCGGAAAAGATTTCCTGGAACGGGCACCCGAAGACACGCTGGTAGACGCCAACTACTATCAAACTGACAATCAGGTACTGATGGGAACGGCTCCGCTTTACAACATCGTCTGGTTTGATTACAACGACAAAGCTTCTTTTGCCATTGGCGACGCCCGCGGCGGAACCCTGTTTTCGGGCAGCAGCTGGACTTCGCACGTACGCTTTACCACTTCTTCGGTAGAAGATGAAGTGTTATACTCCTGGCGGTCCTTTTACAACATCATCGGGCAGTGCAATACGGTTATCCGTAACATCAATACCTATGCAGGTGCGGGTGTGTCTGACCGGATCAAGCGTCACGGCATTGCCGAGGCCCGGTTTATGCGCGGACTGGCGTACGCCTACTTGGTGCGCAACTACCAGGCCGTACCCATCATTACCGATAACACCAGCCTGCTTACCGACACGACCATCAGCCGCAATACTGTGGAGTCGGTGTGGGAGTTCATCATTCGGGACATGCGGTATGCGGCCAAAAATCTGCCCGAAGCTCCGGTTGCCGCTGGCCGACTGACCAAGTGGTCGGCAGAAGGCATGCTGGCCAAGATGTTTCTGACCCGTGCCGGGCTGAATCATACAGAGGGAAGCCGCGACCAGACCGATCTGGACAGTGCCAAGTACTATGCCGGTGATGTCATTCACAACAGCGGCGCCAAACTGATGACCAACTACGAAGACCTCTTTAAAACGGCCAATAACAACAACGCCGAGAGTTTGTTTGCATTGCAGTGGGTCTACAACGGTGAATGGGGTACCCAGAATACGGTGCAGGCTTACATGGCATTCAATTCCAGCATTACTGGTTTTTCAGACGGTTGGGGCATTGACCACGGGGCAACTGCCGACATTCTGAAAACCTATGAGCCCGCCGATTCCATTCGCCGCAAAGCGACGTTTATGTTTGATGGCGACCGTTACAGCTACATTCACCAGACGGTAGGCGACAAAACCCGCGAACTCATCGTGGACAATCAGAACCGGGCCAACGTGAAAAAATACGTGGTTGGCCAAACCATTGACAACAACGGTCGGGTAAGCTTCATGCATACCGAAATCAATACCTATATGTTGCGACTGGCCGAAGTGTATCTGATCTACGCGGAAGCCGTTATGGGCAATGCCAGCTCAACCACTGATGCCGAAGCCTTGAAATACTACAACGCTGTACGCAGCCGGGCCGGACTGGCCGCCAAAAGCACCATTACTTTCGACGATATTTTCCGCGAAAAACGCATTGAGTGTGCCATGGAAGGCGTGCAATGGTATGAGTTTGTGCGGCTGTATTACTTCAATCCGGCCAAAGCACTGGATATTCTGAGCAAAATGGACAAAGGAAACTACACCATTGACCGGGTGGAAGGATCGAATCCGCCCAAGTGGAACATTACCTACAACCCGGCTTACTATCCGGTGGATGCGTCGCATTTTTTCCTTCCCTATCCGGAAGTGGAAATGACTCAGGCTCCCAACTTACGCAAACCGCCGGTTGCCTACGAATTCACTGAGTGATCTGCAGCTTCTCAGTACAATGCATTGCTGGTATTTGTTTCACCGACTGTAACTCTTTTGATTATATGAAATCGCATTCTTTTGCTTTCAGAATGACTCAGTATCTGATGGCAGTATTCCTGATCAGTTGCTTTTTTGCAGCTTGCAAAGACAATGAAATGGGCTCGCCTGTGATCACTCAGGTGCGGGTGCTGGACCCGGCCAAGAAAGACAGCGTATTCACGCAAGCCTATCCGGGCACGCTGATTGCCGTGCAGGGGGAAAACCTGGGCAGTGCCACCCGGGTGTTGTTTAACGACCTGGAAGCGGCATTTAATCCTACTTACAATACCAACCAGACGCTGATCATCAGCATTCCGGACGATGTGCCCACCGAAGCCACACAAACTTCGGTTTCCAATACGTTAAAGGTAATTACCACCCATGGCGAAACTTCGTATTCATTTACATTGCTGCCGCCCCCGCCGGTAATCAGCAGTGTGTACAACGAAAACGGCTTACCGGGCTCGGTGATGAAAATCAAAGGCTCTAACTTCTACCTGGTGCAGAAAGTATCGCTGCCCGGAAATGTTGACGTAACCAATTTCACGGTATCCGAAGATGCCAGGCAAATCGAACTGACCATTCCCGAAAGTGCCGCCACCAGTGGCCCCCTTTCCATTACAACCAAGTTTGGCGAAGCCAAATCACCCATGAATGTATTTGTCTCTACCGGCAACGGGGTGGTTAGCAACTTTGATGATCTGAACAACCTGGAGTGGGGCTGCTCTACTTCGGACGATGCCGCTGCGTTTCCAGGTGGAAAAGGCAAGTTTGCCGTATTGGAATTCGGATCGCTGGCGGGGGGCAACGCCGCCTGGTGGGATGCGGGCCGGTCCATCAATACGTTTCAATTGCAGTTGATTGATACAGATAAAATGAGTGAAGGGATTGGCAATTATTCGCTCAAATTTGAAATCTACATCAAAAAAGAATGGACTGCCGGAAGCCTCATCATTCTGCGCGGTTATGACTGGACGTACACTGCCCGCTATGCTCCCTGGAGCACCGGCGACAACAGCAGTGCCAGCACCTATACCACCACCGCCGGCTGGCATACGGTTACCATTCCGTTGACTGATTTCAAAACAACCAAAGATGAGGTGTATGCTGCCGGAAATCCGGCTTCCTCGCTGAGCCAGCTTCTGGGTGGCGATTCGGGAAAAACCAGCCTGCACTTTTTCTTTGTCAATGATGGCACTACTACTTCGCCATCATTTTTATCGGCAATTGATAACATTCGCATTGTGCGAAACAATCCTTAACGGATTGGTAGTTTCATGCCTTGTCCTGTCAGAACGGTTTTCTCTGACAGGATATTTTTATGTCTGCCCAGTGGGAGGTTTTTAGTAGTGAAAAGATACTATTTGCTCTTTCATCGGTTGTCACTTACGAACCAGCTATTTTGTTTAGGCGGGGTTTTGCGTTGTCAAAAGATACTATTTTGCCTGAGCTTTCCGCTCACTATTTCCATACCGATTCTTTCTGTTTATGAAAAAACTGTTTCAACGAAAATTTACATTCTTCCTTCTTTTGTGTTTGGGAGCGGCTCTGCCAGTGTCGGCACAGGCCCCGTATATTCTGAACGACCCGGTGGATGTTAGCAAAGATTTTAAGGAATACACCAATACGTATTTTCTGGCTGATAACCTGAAGTCATTTGACCCGAATTCCATTTCCGGAACCCTTGCCTGGAAGCGGGCCCGCTATACCACCCGTCATGCGTTTGACAACACGATGTCGGGCCTGGAACCTACCGGGCAAAATGAATTTCCAGGCATCGAATACGCCGCCGATCCGGCTTTGCCTTTCTCCATTCAGTTTGTTTCTCCGCGCACCCTGCGCATTCGGGCTACTTCGGGGCCGCAGTTTCGCAAAGCTGAGCCGTCGCTGATGCTGGTAAAAGAGCCGACTAGCGACAAATCGTGGCGTTATGCGAAGGTGAGTAGTGGACACGAATACAAAAGCGAATTTGGCCGGATTGTAATCAGAGAAAATCCCTGGAAAATCGAAGTTTACGATGCAAAAGGACGGATGCTCACCCAAACCCGCCACCAGACCGATGGGAAAAGTTCGTACACCCCCAGCATGCCGTTTTGCTTTGTGCGACGAGCTTCTGACTATTCGCGCAGCATGGGGGCGGTGTTTTCACTCATGCCCGACGAAAAGATATTTGGCTGCGGCGAATCGTTTACCAAGCTCAATAAATACGGCCAAAAAGTGGTGTTGTGGGCCGATGATGTCAACGGCGTGGAGACCAATGAGATGTACAAGCCCATTCCGTTCTTTATGAGCAGTCGCGGTTATGGCATGTTTATGCATACGTCATCGCCCATCACCTGCGATTTCGGCGCGACATTCAATGCCAACAACGCCCTGATGATCGGCGATGACGAGCTGGATCTGTTTGTGTTTGTGGGCGAGCCCAAAGACATTCTGGACGAATACACCAACCTGACGGGCAAGGCCGCCATGCCGCCGCTGTGGTCGTTCGGTTTGTGGATGAGCCGCATTACATATTTCTCCGAAGAAGATGGTCGCCGAGTGGCAAAGCAACTGCGCGAAAACCGCATTCCGGCGGATGTACTGCATTTTGACACCGGCTGGTTTGAAACCGACTGGCGGTGCGATTATCAGTTTGCACCTTCCCGTTTCAAAGATCCGGAAGGTATGATTCGCGATTTGAAGAAACAAGGCTTGCATACGTGCTTGTGGCAATTGCCTTATTTTGTGCCTAAAAACACATTGTTTGCCGAGATCGTTGAAAAAGGACTGGCCGTAAAAGATGCAAAAGGAAACATTCCCTACGAAGATGCCGTGCTCGATTTTACCAATCCGAACACCGTGCAGTGGTACCAGGACAAACTGGCCGGATTATTGAAAATGGGCGTGAGTGCCATCAAAGTCGATTTTGGTGAAGCCGCTCCGCATACCGGGATCTATGCCAACGGCCGTACGGGTTTTTATGAGCACAATCTGTATCCGTTGCGATACCAGAGCGTGGTGGCGGATATTACCAAACGGATTAACAATGAGAACATTATCTGGGCTCGCAGTTCATGGGCGGGAAGCCAACGGTTTCCGTTGCATTGGGGCGGTGACGCCGAAACCACCGACATGGGCATGGAGTCGGAATTGCGCGGAGGTTTGTCGTTAGGCTTGTCGGGCTTCTCATTCTGGAGCCACGATGCCGGTGGGTTTACCATGAAAACACCTGAAGAGCTCTACCGTCGCTGGCTGATGATGGGTTTGTTTTCGTCGCATACCCGCTGCCACGGACAGGCACCCAAAGAGCCCTGGGAATATGGTAAAAACTTCAATGATTATTTCCGCAAAGCTACCGAAACTCGCTACAAACTCATGCCTTACATTTATGCACAAGCCAAGCATGCCACCGAAAAAGGGTTGCCTGTGCTGAGAGCTTTGTTCGTCGAGTTTCCCAATGATCCCGGCTCCTGGCAGGTCGACAACGAGTATTTATTCGGGTCGGATATGTTGGTGGCTCCTTTGTTCGAAAGCGGTGTGCGCAGCCGTACGGTCTATTTGCCGCAAGGCCAGTGGATTGATTACCAGACCGGAAAAGTGTATAGCAACGGTTGGCATACGCTGGAAGCCGGTGAGTTAGATATTATCCTACTAGTGCGCGATGGAGCCGTGTTGCCACACATCAAATTGGCTCAATCAACGGCCGACATGGATTGGTCTAAGATGGAACTGGTGGTTTACTCAGCAAATGGTTCTGCCGCCAAAGGAAAGGTGTGCCTGCCTGTCGACAATGTAATGAAAGAAGTACAGCTTAACAAAACAGGCAATGCATACACGTTAGCAAATGACCCACTGGCAGGAAAAGTGAAATGGACAATTAAATCTTATACCGAATTTAAACCTTAGTTTGTCTGAACCCTGATTCGTGGGATTATTGGATTATAGGATGGAATATAGAATACGCTTTTGCTTGTTCATTGATTTGTAGGGTTAACTCTTGTGGTTGCCCTTTATACCGTCCGATTGATAACATTTATCCGAGCCTTTGGTACCAGGTCTGACACACAGTGCCAGACCTGTGTGTTTCCATCCTGTTAATCCAATCAATCCTACAAATCAAGGTTCAGAAATAGTATATTTCAAAATGACAAAACCCCTTACCTTACGCAACATTGGAAGGCTGGAGTTGCAGCGACTCAATCGGAATGTGAATGGTGACTGACGTACCTACCGATACCGTGGAATGCAGCCACAAACTGCCCTGCAAATATTCCATCCGTGACCGAATGTTTTTCCAGCCGTTGCTTTCCGACGACACCTGGGTTTCGTCAAAGCCAACACCGTCATCTTCAATGGTCAGGCAAAGCGTGTGTGTGTCCTGATAGACAATTTCCAGGAATATTTCGGTGGCATGAGCATGCTTGAGGGCATTGGTAAGTAGCTCTTGTACAATACGGTAAATCATCAGTTCCCGATCCGGTGACAACGGAACAGGATTGCCAAAATGCTGAAAAATAATCTGTGGCAACTCCGTTTTCTGTTTGATGATCAGGTCTTGCACGGCGCGAATCAAACCAAATTGCATCAGCGTGTTGGGTTGCAGATTGCCCGAGATAGACCTTACCTCGCCGCACGCTTCGTCTACCATCTGGATAATCCGACCCGGTTCAGAGGCGGGTTGTTCCATGCACATTTTAATCCGTGACAACAACGTGCCCAGTCCGTCGTGCAACTCTTGCGAAATGCGTGACCGTTCGCTTTCCTGCCCCTGAATCAAGGCGTTCAATGTCTCGATCTGTGTGGTTTTACGCACTTTCTCTTCCCGCAACTGGGTCAGGCGCCGCTGATTGACCGTAATGTAGATAGATGCTGCCGCCAGACAGATAGCCAAAACAAGGAATATGGTATAAAATTGCTGTTTCGACTGCAAACGACTCAACTCCGATTGGGCCAGTTTCTTCTCTAGCGCTACTTTGGCCAGTTCTTCTTTCTGTTTGTTGAGTAGCAGGTAATCTTTAAAAGAGTCGATGTCGCGACTTACCTTGGAGTTGTAAATGTAGTCGGTGGTTTCCTGCATGCGCAACAGGTAAAAAGTTGCATTGGTATAGTCTTTCATCTCATTGTACACATAACCCAGGTTGCGGTATGCTTCTCGGCGCAATGAAATGAGTGTCAGATTATTTCCGGCAATATTCAGGCAGTCCATCAGAGGTTTGATAGCTTGCTGGTGCTGGTGCGTTGTGACTAGCGTTCGGCCGATGTAGTACAGCGAAACCGCTTGCAGCCAGTCAATGGAAAGTTCTTTGCCTACTTGCAGGCTTTTCTGAGCGAAGGCGATGGTTTGGGCATAGTTTTGCCTGTGACCGTACAAATCGGACAGTGCCGCGTAGATACGCCCCTCCATGAAATGGTTTTTGCGCGATTTGTTCAGGGCTTGTGCCCGCTGAAGCATCTGTTCCGCTTTGTCCAGTGTCCCTTCGTGCACGTGCACATTGGCAAGATTGATCAAATGCCCCAATTCTCTGTCGGGCAGATTGTTTCGCTGGAAATACCGCACCGCCTGATAAATGTAATCTTTCACAAACTGGCGGAAAATAGGGCGGTCCATAAAGTAAATCCCCAAGGCTCCAATGGCATCATAATAATTGATAGAATCGCCTTTGAGCCGAAACATCTCAATGCTATTGCTAAAGTTAAATACCGGTGAATCATCCGGGTCGTTCCACTTTTCCTGGTTTTTGGCGTAGGCCAGGTAGCAGAAAGCCATGCCCAGTGTATCTTTCTTTGCCTGAAAAGTCTTCAGCAGCAAGGTAAGTTGCTTGCGGTCATAGCTTTTTTCCGGGTCAGGGTAGGGGGGCTGGCCCATGACAAACTGAAAACAAAAACCCCATAAGACCGCCAGCGGCCAACAAATGCGTTTCATAGATTTTCCTGTAGCTAGACTGACTCAAATAGGAAATAATGTGGTGAAAATAGCATATTTTTGGGAGCTTTTTCACACCCTAGATTTGATTGCCATGATTAAAGTTGTGCTTGCCGACGACCACCGCATGTTTACCGAAGGCATCGCCTCGTTTCTGGAACAGGAAACGGATATCCAGGTAGTGGCTTCCTGCCAGACGGGAGTTCAGGTGATGGCGGCATTGCAGGAAAACGATACCGACATAGTTCTGCTGGACATCAACATGGGGGCCGAGAGTGGACTGGATGTCTGCAAACAGATTGTAGAGCATTACCCAAATGCACGCGTGCTGGCCATTTCAATGTACAACGAAGAAAGCTTTATCCGGAAAATGTTTAAGAACGGAGCCTCCGGATATCTGCTCAAGAATACCGGACGCGAAGAATTGCTAAAAGCGATTCGTACCATTGCCGCTGGGGGTACTTACCAGAGTGCCGAAGTGATGGAAATTGTGATGAAAGGCGTAACCCGCCAAAAACAGCAGGAAACCCAGGTGTATAATGTGCGGTTTTCCCGCCGCGAGAAGGAGGTGCTCGAACTGATTGCCAAGGGGTTCACTACCAAAGACATTGCCAAACAGCTTTTTATCAGCGAAAAAACCGTGGAAACCCACCGCAGCAATCTGTTGGCAAAGCTCAATGTACACAATGTGGCCAGCCTGATCAAAGCTGCCGTTCAATATGGGTATATCAGCTGACGTAGTTTGAACGGGCAGGTTTTTGACTTTCAGAAGATACTATTTTATCATGGCAATAAAAAATCCTGGCCGGAATACCAGCCAGGATTGCAAAGTGATCTTGTATTTGTACAATTATCAGTGAACCACCTTATTGTTGTCATCTGGAAAAACCACAAAGGGTTTGAAGGTTTTGGCTTCTTCAAAATCCATCATGGCAAAGGATATGATGATGAGAATGTCGCCTACCTGTACCCGGCGGGCGGCGGCACCGTTGAGGCAAATTTTGCCGCTGCCGCGTTCCCCTTTGATGATGTAGGTTTCAAAACGTTCGCCATTGTTGTTATTGACAATGAGCACTTTTTCGTTTTCAATCATGTTAGCGGCATCCAGCAAATCTTCGTCGATGGTGATGCTGCCCACATAATTCAGGTTGGCTTCGGTTACCTTAACCCGGTGAATTTTTGATTTTAAAACGTTAATAAGCATTGGCAATTGAGTTGACGCTTTCCTTGTAAAGCGACGCAAAGGTATAAAATTTCCAATCAATCCATCTTTGCATGTAAGGATTGGCTAAACAATGAGTTACAAAAACCATGCAACATTTGTAACAGGAAGCATACGGCAAATCCTACCGATTCCTGGTGTCCACTCTATAAAACCCCGATTGTTCGGCTTAAGGTTCATTGAAAACAAGTTGTTGTGGTAAGTTGCTATAAATCAGTCAGTTCATGGTAGGTGCGAATGATGGTTGGAAGTTGAAACAAGGCACTGAGTTCTTCCGGGGAATGCGTGCTTGCCACACCGACTACCGGCATGTGAGCTGCTAGTGCTGCCGTAATGCCCGAAACAGAATCTTCAAAGGCGATGCAGCTTTGCGGCGATACTGCCAATTTGTCGGCTGCCTTCAAAAACACTTCCGGGTCGGGCTTGCCATACGTTACTTCCTCACCGCCAACGGTAGCATCAAAAAAATGCTGAATCTGAAGGCCCTCCAAAGTAAAGCGGATGTTTTGCTGGTCGCCCATGGTGGCTAAGGCAACTTTTAAATTGAGCCGTTTGGCTTTTTCCAGAAATTCCGTCAGTCCGTCAATGGGTTGCAGATGAGGTGCGTACATTTCGCGGTACAAGGCTTCTTTTTCTTCTCCCAATTCCAGAATCTGTTCAGGTGAAAGCCCATCGCCAAAAAAGCGCGGAATGATCTCGGTAATGGTGCCTTTGTTTTTATGTTCGTATTCGGCCTCGGTGATGGAAATGCCGTGGCACTTCAGGAATTCAAAAAAGGACAAGCGGTGGTACTCCATGTTGTCAATAAGAGTGCCGTCCATGTCAAAAATCAGAGCCTTGGCTTGGGTAAAATGCATAAGCAAC
This sequence comes from uncultured Sphingobacteriales bacterium, assembly GCA_963520985.1. GTDB lineage: Bacteria > Bacteroidota > Bacteroidia > Cytophagales > 172606-1 > Xanthocytophaga. The sequence continues at coordinate 171,933 of CAUQTA010000002.1, read as the reverse complement.
GGAAGCGGAGGTTTTACATGAAAAAAAGATACTATTTTCTAGAAACTGACCCGCCGTCTTTTTAGTTGCATGGCACTAATGCAAGCCGGGGAATGTTACAATGCTACCGGACTATTTTTTGCTTCGACTATGAAAATTGAGACGTATCTGCCTTCCCCTTCTTTGCACGCGTACATAAAATCGTATACCTTCATTGAAAGCGAAACGGCCATTGAGAATCACGTAGTACCCGATACGGCTATGGTGTGGGCGATTCGGTACAAAGGTGAAATCTCGGTGCGGGCCGGGAAGCAATCCCAAACACTGAACAATTCAGTCTTTTCCGGGTTATGCAAATCATCGCGACATATCTCTTACAGTGCCAACACAGCCAATTTGTTGGTAGTGTTTCAACCCTGGGGTGCGGCTGCTTTCTTCCGTGAGCCCCTGCATGAACTGCTGAACCTGAGCGTGCCCACCACCTACCTGAACGGGTACCAGCATTTGCAGTCCATTGCCGACCAGCTTGCCGGTCAGCAAAGCAAGCCTGATCAGATAAAGGTGCTGGAAAAAATTCTTTTGTCCAAGCTGCAGGCTCCCGATATTAATCCGCTGGCGAAGGCTGCTGTGGAGAAAATCGCCTTTTCAGACGCCGGGGTTTCGGTACGCGATTTGGCTTCCGAACTGTGTGTGAGCCTGGATGTGTTTGAAAAACGTTTCCGGCAATGGGTTGGCACCACGCCCAAACATTTTTCGTCCATTGTGCGTCTGCGCAATGTCATTCAGACATACGTTCCCGGAAAAAGCCTTACCCAAGCCGCTCTGGAGGCAGGTTATTATGACCAGTCGCACTTTAATAAAGACTTCAAGCTGTTTACCGGCCAGGCTCCCCGCCAATTTCTGAACAATCAGCGTTTCTGGTAATTTCAAAATAGTATCTGTGCAAAAGCTAAAACCCCGACTTTTCTGACGGGGTTAAATCAATGATTTTTTACAATTTCCGGGCTGGGGCATCGGTTACTTTTGTGCATGATCAAACCTGCTGAGTTATGCATTCTCAATCTGGAATTTTTCGAAAGATCTTATCTGTCAGCTACTTGTTAGCTCTGATAGTTTGTTTCCCTTCCTTTTCAATAACATCCTTTCACCCAACCCAACCGATGGAAACCCTGCAACGCATCTCCAACAAAGAAGTAATCCGCGACTTTTATGAAAAAGTGCTGAATCAGCGAAAACTGGAGCGGATGAATGAGTATGTATCTGAAAACTATGTGAGTGCCACCGGCGAAAAAGGAATCGATATGTTCCAGAAACCACTGATGGCATTGTTGAAGGCCTTTCCGGATGCCCAATGGACTATCAATGAGATGCTGGTTGACGGAGATAAGGTGATGGTGATGCAAAAGATAACAGGTACCCATACCCAAACCTTTCAGAACATTGACCCTACACACAAAACAGTAGCTAATACCGGCGTGGCTGTATACACTCTGAAAAACAGCAAAATTGTGAGTCACTGGATACAGACCGACCGATTGTCCTTTTTGCAGCAACTCAATGTCATTCCTGTTGACCTGAACCCATCGACTGCCTCCAAAGAATCGACGGCATCGGTGTATTTCATTGACAAGTTTCAGGTGCCAGCCGCTGCCGTGCCGGAATTTACCCAACGCATGGGCTACAACCGGAGCTTTATCCGCACCCTACCGGGATTTATCAGAGATGCGGTTTATACACAAACCGATACAGATGGCCGGTTGTCGATTGTCACGGTAGCGGTTTGGGAAAACAAAGACGCCTTGAATCGGGCCAAAGACGCCGTATTGGCTGAATACCAGCGCATCGGTTTTAACCCGGCTGAGTTTTACGAAAAGTTGCATATTGTTTTGGATAGAGGCATCTATCAGCAACTGCCTGAGTGATTGGATTAGTGAAAGTCGGGGTTTTGGCCTTTGCACAGATACTATTTTGAAAAATCAGTATCTTGTGGTGTACTCAACCCAACTCACAAAAGATGCGCAACCGAATAATAGCCCTGGTACTGGTGGCGGTGGCAGGACTCAGTGTCGGTTTTCGACCCCGTCCGCTGGATGACGGCATGGTCAGTTACGTGGCAGATTTGTCTACGCAGGAGGTAAAACTCTACTGGAAAGACGACAAAGGAGAGATTCTGAAATCGATTGGCAATCTGAAAGCGTACCTGGCTGGTCACAAACAGAACCTGATTTTTGCCATGAATGCAGGCATGTTTCAATGGGATCATTCGCCACAGGGATTGTTTGTGCAAAATTACAAGCAGATGCATGCAATGGATACCACTTCGGGCCGTGGGAATTTTTATCTGAAACCCAATGGCGTTTTTGCGATTACCAACGAGAACAAAGGCATTGTTCTAACTACCCATGCCTTTGTTCTGTCTTCAAAAATTAAATACGCCACCCAGTCGGGACCGATGCTGGTAATCGATGGAAAGCTGCATCCGGCATTTAGGAAAGGCTCTGAAAATCTGAATATTCGCAACGGAGTAGGGGTTTTGCCCGATGGAAAGATACTATTTGCCATTTCCAGAGAGCCCATCAATTTTTACGATTTTGCCAGTTATTTTCAGAAAATGGGTTGCAAAAACGCTTTGTATCTCGATGGCGCCGTTTCCAGGGCATACATTCCGGAAAAACAATGGCTGCAAACAGATGGTGATTTCGGGGTGATGATCGGGATTGCCGTACCGTCAAACCAATAAGGTGGATGTACCACAGACTTCAGCCTGTTCAAGAGAAAGTTGTACAGGCTGAAGCCTGTGGTACATCTTTTACTCAATTAACATGTTGTCGATCAGGCGGATGCCACCCACAAAAGCTGCAATACACAAGGCATACGGACTCGAAACTTTTCCGGTTGTGAATGGACTCAAATCCTGGGTACTGGCTACTTCAAAATATTCGAGTTGCACATCCGTACCTTTGGAGAGGTGGTTGGCTACCGCTTTCTTCGCCAATTCAATGGTGCCATTGTTTGCCAGAATTTCACTGGCCATTTCCAAAGCCTGGTACAATAAGGGAGCCGTAGCCCGGTGAGCAGGCGAAAGACGCCGGTTACGGGACGACATGGCTAATCCATCGGTTTCGCGGACGGTTGGACAAATGACCAATTGCACCGGAAACGACAAATCCTGGATCAGCCTCCGGATAACCAGGCACTGCTGCAAATCTTTCTGCCCAAAATAGGCTTTGTCGGGTTGCACCATGTGAAACAGCTTAGAGACCACAATGCCTACGCCATTGAAATGCCCCGGACGAAACTTACCTTCCAGCACCGTTTCCAGGCTGCCAAAATCCATTTTCAGTGCGACCGGTTGCGGGTACATGTCTTCGTTGGTGGGCATAAACACCACATCGCACCCGGCGGCTTCGAGCATTTTCTGGTCGGCATCGGGAGTACGGGGGTATTTTTCGAGGTCTTCCGGATTGTTAAACTGCGTCGGGTTAACGTAAATGCTGCAAACGGCAACGTCATTTTCGGCTTTGCACCGCTGCACCAGTGTGATATGACCTTCGTGGAGGGCTCCCATGGTGGGTACAAATCCGACGGTTTTCTTTAAACGTTTGTGCTCGAAGAGGTAATTGCGTAACGAACGGCTATTGGTAAAAACAAGCATGGTGCAATGTTGAATGATAGAATAATTTCGGAATTGGGAGGGCGGATTGCGGAATTTGTCAGAACCTTGGTTTATAAGATTTAGTTGATTTTCAGGATGAATGGTAAAATACGCTTTAGCTTGTTTCTTTTCCAATTAAGCATACAGATTGAGACGTGCAGGTCTGACACTGTGTGTCTGACCGGGAACCTAAAGCACGGATTCCTGGAGATTGCGTCATTTTGTATGCAATAGACATAGCTAGGAAGGTTTTGGTATTGAAAAGATACTATTTTTCCATTCCGCAATCCGAATTCATTCACTCATGCATTCAAAATTAGTGCAAGTATCTTTCTTTCAGTATGTTGATGTGGTGTTTTTCGTGCCCGGCGGTGAGGTATACCAACGCCCGAACCGAGGCAGGCTTGTTGTTATTGGTGCCCAGATTTGCCCACACATTCTCATCAAAGTTCTCGAACAAAACCAGCGTGGCGTGTCGAACAACCTGGTATTCAGCTAATAAGCTGGCGAAGGTGCGTTTTTCAAAATGCGCATTTTCAACATACGGGTTTTCGTCGAAGCCCGGCAGGTTTTGCTGCTCGCCCCGCGCCAGACACAACGCCCGATACGCAAAAATCCGTTCGGTATCGATCATGTGGCCCAGCAGTTCCTTGATGCTCCACTTGCCTTCGGCATACCGATGCTGGCTTTGCTCTTCGGACAAGGTATGCAACAATTGCCATACGGCCTGCTGCTTCAGAAAATCAATGGGAGAATCGCCTTCGGAGGCTAAGGCTACGTAGTTGGGATTGTAGCCGGTGTATTCGCTGGGTTGTGGTTGGGTCATGGTTTGTTCAGACGAAAGAGCAAAGATGAAAGAGAAATGATGGTTGGTTTGCGGACCCAAACACCTTTCTGCAAATATATATTTTTATGGAAAGGAATTATGCTAGTGTAATTAATAATAAGGCATGAGGCAAGAATCCTCAGCCAAAGTATTTATTAAAACTTTAGATTTATGACAAATAAAGATTTCGTTGCTATTGTAAGAGAAAAACTTGTGGTCCCTACAGTTCAAGATGTTATAGAAAATCTAACTTTACCAATAGGACGTAAACCTGATGAAAGTAGTGTACGGATGTCCAATTGGTATAATAGTTTACCAGACTCGGATAAAGACTATATTTCCAAAGTAATACATGAGGCCGTTGAGAGTTCTGTTTTTCACTTCTTATGTATATTGGATGGTGTGAGTGCTATAGAACCTGCTGGAGATAAAGGAAAGTTAGAGTTGTTTTTTGTTAAAAATGGTCAAAAAACATTAATCAATGACTTTGAAGAGGAGTTTTTGCATGATTTGTTTTTTGAGTAATCTGATAAGGTAGAGTCTTAACAAGGGAGTCGGTATTCAATTTCAATAAGTTTTCCTCTATAAAACCTAAATATCCATTTGGTATCAGTTACTGGAATAGTATCTATCCAAACTAGTCGATATGTTTTTTTACTTTTATCATCTTGCCAATCATAAGAATCTTTAAACGAAGTTGGATATAATTTGGCAATCTCTGACAGTGAGGTGTTTCCATCTAATGGTTTGTCTTTTATATAAAACTTGAACCGACTATCTGTAAAACTGACTCTCTTAAAGATTGCCTCTCTTTTATAGATCTCAAAGCAAGTTTTTCCATAGTAGTAAGTACTAACAATATCTTCTGATTCAAAAAAGCTTCCACACCCAATTTGTTCAGAAACAACGCTGTCAGGTTTAGACAGCAATGCTATCAATTTTTTAGGGTTCGTATAGAATGGAACCACTTTATTAAGAGTAACATCCTTTTCTGCTATTCCCTCTAGTTGAGACTTACTTGTATTAAAAAAATCATTTGACTGATTTGCGAAATTACTCAAGGTTAGGAGTAGTAACAGAAAGACTTTATTCATACTTAGTTTAAAATAAAAACTGAGTCACTCAAAGGAATAGGTTTTTCATTTCCAAAAGATACTATTTTTCAGAAAGTCAAGAAACAGAAACCCTTAAATGATGAATGCCAAACCTCGAATGATGAAATCCGAAATTTGGCATTCGATATTCTAAAAAAGCCCCCTCCACGGGAGGGGGTTGGGAGAGGCCCTTTTATTTCTTCTTCGTTTGCGTTGCTGTTGACATTGAGTACGGATAGCTGTCCGGATTGGCTCCCCACTGGCGGTTAGGCAGGTTGCTCATTTCCAATTGCAGCGTTCCACCGTTCAGAATGTCGGCATGGCGCAGGTAGTTTTTGGCATACGGCTGACCGTTTAGTTGCGTAGCCTGGATGTACATGTTCGCATCGCTGTTGGCCGGAGCCTGAATGGTAAACGTTTTGCCATTTTCCAAGTGCATGGTCACTTTCTTAAATAGCGGACTGCCCAACACGTATTCCTGCGTGCCCGGACATACCGGATAAAAGCCCATGGACGAGAACACGTACCAAGCCGACGTTTGTCCGTTGTCTTCGTCGCCGCAGTAGCCGTCAGGAGTGGGTTTGTACATTTTAGCCATCACCTGACGCAGTTTTTCCTGCGATTTCCACGATGCCCCGGCATAGTTGTATAAGTAAATCATGTGCTGAATCGGTTGGTTGCCGTGGGCATACTGACCCATGTTCATGATCTGCATTTCGCGGATTTCGTGAATCGGGAAGCCGTAGTAACTGTCGTCGAATACGGGAGGCATGGTAAATACCGAATCGAGCATGGAAACAAACTGCGTCTGACCACCCATCAGATTGATCAGCCCGTTCACATCGTGGAATACGCTCCAGGTGTAGTGCCAGCTGTTGCCTTCGGTAAAGGCATCGCCCCATTTGAACGGATTGAAAGGAGCCTGAAACTTGCCGTCCTGGTTTTTGCCACGCATCAGTTTGGTTTGCGGGTCAAAGAGGTTGCGGTAGTTCTGGCTGCGTTTGGTGAATTTCTGAATGTCGGCCTTCGGTTTTTTCAATTCCGTTGCCAACTGACTGATCGTAAAGTCAGCGTAGGCATATTCCAGCGTGCGGGCGGCGTTTTCGTTGATCTTCACATCGTAGGGCACATAACCCAATTTGTTGTAATACGCCACGCCTTCGCGACCCACCGATGATACCGGGCCTTCGTTTTCACTGTTTTTCAACAACGCCTGATACAGCGTTTCAATGTCGTAGCCGCGAATGCCTTTCAGGTACGAATCGGCAATTAGCGATGCAGAGTTGGAGCCAATCATACAGTCGCGGTGCCCCGGACTGGCCCATTCGGGCAGCCAGCCGCTTTCTTTGTAGGTATTCACCAGGCCCTGCATAATCTGGCTGTTCAGCTCGGGATACATCAGTGTAAAGAACGGAAATACGGCACGGAAGGTATCCCAGAAACCATTGTCGGTAAACAGGTAGCCTTCAGCGATTTGTCCGTTGTACGGGCTGTAGTGCACCACTTTGTTCTGCGCGTCAATCTCGTGGAATTTGCGCGGGAACAACATGGTGCGGTACAGGCACGAATAGAACGTGCGAATTTGCTCCGGTGAACCGCCTTCCACTTCCAGGCGAGACATTTGCTGGTTCCATAAGGCACGGGCTTTTTGTTGCAGCGTAGCGAAGTTGTCGTTGGCTAGTTCGCGTTGCAGATTCAGTTCGGCCTGCTCCGGACTGATGAACGAAGACGCTACGCGCACCCGGATTTTCTGGCCTTTGGTGGTTTTGAAACCAATCATGGCTCCAACGTGATCGGCTTTGAGTTCCAGCGTGTCTTTGGCCAGGGTTTTGCCGTGCCAGGTGTTGGCGCTGCTGAACGGCGTATCGAAATACAGTACGAAATAGTTTTTGAAATTTGCTGGCACACCACCGCTGTTTTTGGTGGTATAGCCCACGATTTTGCGTTCACCCGGAATCACTTTCACATACGAACCTTTGTCAAACGCGTCCAGAATCACATACGACGAGTCGGATTTTGGGAAGGTAAATTGAAACATGGCCGCCCGTTCGGTGGGTACTAGTTCGGTGGTTACGTCGTGGTCAGCCAGATAGACGCTGTAGTAATACGGCTTGGCAATTTCGGCTTTGTGCGAAAACCAACTGCTGCGTTTTTCTTCGTCAAACACGCCTTTGGTTACCGGCATCAGGGCAAACTGACCGTAGTCGTTGATCCAGGGCGAGGGTTGGTGGGTTTGCTTAAATCCCCGAATGTGGGTAGAGTTGTACGTATAAGCCCATCCATCCCCCATTTTACCGGTTTGAGGCATCCAGCAGTTCATCCCCCAAGGCAGCGATACCGATGGATAGGTGTTGCCATTGGAAAGATTAAAGGTAGATTGCGTACCCATCAGCGGATTGACCCACTCAACGGGCTCAGTGGCGGTGTTCATTTCCTGCGCCTTGGCTAGCCCGAAACCAGATAAGCACAGGGACACGCAAATGAGTTTTTTTAAGAACATAGTGTAATTGAACTGTAAGGGATTGTAATTAAAACAACTTTTAAGGGAGGGGGAGGTACAGACCAGCAAGTTAAAACAAGATTTGGTTTTTGGTGAGGAAAAATCGAAAAAATGCCGCGTAGACGGGTTTGTGATAGGGTGGTTTTGTATTTTTGGGAGATAGTGTTTGGCAGAAACTAATGTGTTTTAGTAAATATAAAATTGTTTATAATGGTTAATCATTTTAAAAAAGCTACTATTTTTTTTATACTAATTATAAGCCAATTTATAATTATGTTCAGAATCTACAAATAGAAATCTGAAGGATAATAGTTCTCTTATTAACAGTGATTCAATATCGAAGAACTCACCATCTACTAATGGTAATCCTAACTATGTACTAAATAATGACTCATTGGAATTGATAAGTAAACAAAAATTTAAAATGTGGGTGAAGGATACAATGAAAGCCTTGAAATTCGTAAGAAAGGTCAATAAATCCATTGGATTAGCTAAAAAGGAGGTGACAGTAAGAGAAGATTCTGAGACTGTATCTATTGATTCATACTATATACTGTTGGTCAATCCAACTACTAGACCTGTCAGAATTGCTGAAGAGCTTAATTATATACTGGACTTACTGCAGATGTATGAAGAATACCCTCAACATATGTTCACGCTTTCTTTCAGGACTCAGTATTTTTATGAGCCTACTTTTAGTCATTTAAAATACCAATATGTATATAAGATATATGAACTAACTGTAAAAGAACTCCCACAATCAGAGATTACTTATACTTATTTCAAAGGAAGCCTTCACTATAAGACAACTTTAACCAAAGATGAAAAGGGAAAAGTAAGCAAAAGATTGTTTGAATTATATGAAGATCAAGGTAAAATAACCAAAAAAGAAGTAGAATTAAGACAATAATAGAAACAGGTTTTCTATTATCAAGAGATATTGTTTAATAGGGGCAGACCTATGTGTCTGCCCACCTTTAGACAGGATACTATTTGATGCGGAAGATTGGATGGCCCACTTATGTAGATTTAGGTATTCGGATTATCTAGTTCCTGAAATTTTGCAAAACAAAACGCGCAGATGGCTATCAAACGCATTAGTTGTAAACATTCCATGGGTATGTCGGCGGGTCGGACCAGATAATAGTGTTGCCGGGTTAGTATGCGCATCAGCCAGCTTTTCGTTTCGTCTTCGTGCCAGTGTGATTCCAGCCTCAAAACCCGGACTGAATTTGAGGTAAACAAGGTTATACCTTCGCCAAATCCACCTTTTCGTAAATGCAACGTTTCATTGTCCATCGTAATTTTTGCAAATCTTTCTTTCATCTGACCAGAAGAGAACTGAATGTGTGTTAATGCATGATTGCCATGTTCAAAAACAATTCCTTTCGAATCTCTCTTAAACGTATAGGTTTCTCCATTGATAGTTGTTTCTCCACTATCTCCTCCGTTACAAATTACTTCAAACTCAAACTTTGCATTACAATCCCATACGGTTGCTTTGTAATGTGAGTCATCAACAATGATCTGGAAGCAGGTATTTTCCATTTTAAAACTAATTTTAGAGAAAAATTACAGGATAAGGCTCGTGAGGTGGGTTTTTTCCTTTTCAAAACATACTATTTCCTACGGCTTCTTGTAAATCACCCCATCTTTCATAACTAGCTTTACCTGGCGCAAGGCAGAAATGGTTTGCGTGGGGTCGCCTTCTACGGCAATGATATCAGCCAGAAAGCCCGATTGGATAGTGCCTGACTGCGGCAATTCAAATACACGGGCATTGACCGATGTCGCCGAACGAAGCACTTCCAGCGGTTTCATGCCGTATTCGATCATCAGTTCCATTTCGCGTACATTGTCACCGTGGGCAAACACACCGACGTCGCCACCCATCACCATGGTGACACCTGCGTCTAGGGCTTGCTTGAAGCTAATCCGTTTTTGCTGAATGCGGGCGGGCTCGGGATCTACGCCTTTTTTCCATCCCCGGTATTGCGAAACCGCATCACCAGCGGCTAGCGTAGGGCAGAGGGCCACACCTTTTTGAACCATTAGTTTGAAGATTTCGGGTGTTCCATTGTCACCGTGTTCGATGGTTCGCACTCCGGCGACAATGGCTCGACGCATGCCTTCGGGTGTGCTGGCGTGAGCTACCACCGTGCGGCCACTGCTGGCGGCGGTTTCCACGGCCAGTCGCAATTCGGTTTCGGTAAACGTAGGTCGAGTTTCGCCGCGCAAGCCCCAGCGGTAGTCGGCATAGACTTTAATCACATCGGCTCCGGCTCCGATTTGTTCCCGCACCGCTTTGATGAGCCCATCCACGCCATCGGCTTCCTGGGCACCTTGTGGAAGCAAAACATGGGACGCTACACCTTTGGGACCATAGCTCCCCGTTGCCACAAGGGCTCGCCCAGCTACAATCATTCGCGGACCGGGAATAACGCCCTTGTCAATTGCTTGCTTTAGTCCGACATCGTCGTAGTCGGCGCCTTCGGTGCCCAGGTCGCGAATAGTAGTAACGCCGGCCAGGAGTGTCTTTTGTGCGTGCACTACGGCGCGGGCGGTGCGTTCGGCATGTGATTCGCGCAGCACCTGGTCGTCCCAGGTGGTTTCGTTGTATGGATGCAAAAACAGATGCGAATGTCCTTCGATGAGTCCGGGAAGCAACGTCATGTTGGGCAGATCAATCACTTCGGCGTTAGCAGGTGACTGAATCTCAGACGGTTTGCCAACGGCTACGATTTTATTTCCATGCGTAAGCACTACCCAGCCTGTATGCATGTCTTTGCCGTCAAAAACGCGGTCTGGCTTGAGTAGGTAGGTTTTGCCTTCGGGAGAGATACTATTTTGTGCGTGCGAAATGTGGATGAGTAGTGAAAACACTCCTATGAGTAGAAGTCGGTAAGTCATTGAACGAGGTTGATGAAGTGGGTGGATGATTACGGCTTGCAACAAAATTAACGGAAGCGATGAGGTTTGCAAGCTTGGAGTGAATCACGTTAAGGATTTGTGTTTATGAGAAGAGCTTGAAACCCCACCCTAAATCCCTCCCCATTAGGGAGGGACTTTTACAGTCGCGAATTTGACTTCCTTCCCCTAGTGGGAGGACATCAAACGAGAGTTTGATGGGCCAGCCTCGTGTGTTGGGCTGGGGATTGGGGTTTCTTTTCTCCTCTCTCTGAAGGAGAGGGGCCGGGGTGAGGTTTTTCTGTCAATTAAAAAAAACAAAAGTTTTTTTCGAAGGGCACGCAACCATTTAGTTAAATTGTCCGTGCTGGGTCTGAATTTGATTATGATCGCAAACACCGCAACCGTAACGGAACTAGAGGCTTTACTGCAAGCGTGCCGGGAAGGCAACCGCAAAAGCCAGGAAGTGCTGTATAGACAGTTCTACGGATATGCCATGAGTGTGTGCATGCGATACACCCGCACCCGCGACGAAGCGATTGAAGTGCTCAACGACGGGTTTATGAAAATTTTCACCAAGAGTGAAAAATACGATCCGGAGCGGTCATTCAAAGGATGGGTGCGGCGCATCATGATCAATACGGCGCTGGATTTTTACCGACAGCAGGTAAAGCATTATTTTCACGAAGATGTTGCCGAAGCCGAGCATACATCGGTAAATGAAACGGCACTGGGCAAGCTGGAACACGAAGAATTGATTACATTGGTACAGCAGCTTTCGCCTGCGTATCGCATGGTTTTTAACTTATACGTCATTGATGGCTATTCGCACGAGGAAATAGCCGAACAATTGGAGATTTCCGTCGGAACTTCCAAGTCGAATCTGGCTCGTGCCCGAGAGAACTTAAAACAAATGTTAAAGCAGAGGGGCTATGACAAGTATGAATGAGATTCCCGATAATGAATTGGATGATCTCTTCAGAAAGTCGGCTGAAGAGATGGACATTCCGTTTGATGCGGAAGCGTGGCAACGCATGGAGAAAAAACTGGACGGCGCATCCCGCACCGATAAGAATCCGTGGATGCGCTGGGGCTGGCTGGGATTGCTGTTGCTACTGCTTTCGACTGGAACGTATGTGTGGGTGAGAAACAGTTCGGGAACAGAAGCGAAAGGCGAAAAACAGGTAGCCGTTGTTACTCAGACAGATCAAGACGTTGCAAAGAATGAGAAAGTGAACGAGACAGTTGCCGAAGAGAAAACGAATGAAAATGGAAAGCGCGTAGCCTCACCAAACAAAACGAAACCAACGCAAGCAGATCGTGAGCTTACCACCTATGGTTCTGGAAAAACTAACACCACCAAACATCAGAATACAGATACAGACAAGAAAGAGTTACAGGTACTTAGCCTCGAAAAAACGAAAACAAAGCAATCAAGCATAATCAAAAGTGAAGAGGAGCAGCAACCCGCAATGGTTGCGCCAATCAGAACGGCGGAGATAAGCAGAAAAAAGCAAGCATCACTCTCTGATGTGAATAGCCCTGCACCTGCGGATAAAAAGCTCCGCCGATTCTCTCATGCACCGGTCACAGAACCCGTGAGTTCCGGCAACCGGCATTCGGACAACGCACCGAAATCACTGACGAAGACAGAAAAGACAAGATCTGTACGCAAACAAAAACAAGTGTCTGCAATGCCAGAAAAGTTGCAGCCTTCCGGAAACGAAATAGTATCTTCTGGAAATGAAAAACCGGCAAAGCAGAATGAGAAGCTGCTTATGGCCTTACCAGCCGAGGACATACAGTTGGAGGCCAATGCCCGAAGCAGACGATTGCTAGTGGATAACTACCATACGCAAGAAGGGCAACGGCTGTATGTGAATGCGTTGATGGCTAAGCCCATTGCAAAACAACCCGTGGTCGTTCAATCATTGGAAATTCATCCGGAAGTGAAGATGTTGTCCAAGCCACCGATTGACCCCCTGCCCAAGAATCAACTACCTGCCATGTCGCGATTGGGCGTGCGGTTTATCGTGGCACCCGATATGAGCTCGGTCGGTTTCCAAAACTTTGTGCAGCCGGGTACCAACTTTGGGCTCATGTTTGAATACCGATTGACCAACCGACTGATGGTTTCGACCGGAGGACTCTATACGCAAAAAGTGTACACAGCCAAAGGCAGCGATTACCACACTCCGGGTGGAAATAAACCCGGATATGACATTGTGAAGGTCAATGCAGGATGTAACATCATTGATATTCCGCTGAATTTGCGTTACGATGTGATTCAGAAAGAGCGAAGCAACTGGTTTGTAACTGTAGGTGCCTCGTCGTATCTGATGAAGAAAGAAAATTACGAATACCACTACTACTACTATGGAAAATACGGTGTAAAAGATTGGAGTATTAAAAATTCAAACAATCACTTCTTTGCCGTTGGCAATTTGTCGTTGGGGTACGAGCATGCCATGAGCCGTCGACTCTCATGGCAGGTCGAGCCTTACCTCAAGTTGCCGCTGGGTGGAGTAGGTTTCGGGAAAATCAGACTGATGAGCTCCGGGCTGTTTTTCTCTGTCAAATACCACCCATTCGTGCGAAAATAATCCGCTGATTTATTAGGGTTTATGTTCGTTTTGCGACGCGTTTGATCGTCGCCTGGTATTCCTTTGCCTTTTTCAAGCCGCTTTTGCGATGCCGGGTTTTGGCATGGCCAGGAATACTATTTTCCAAACAAAAGCCTTTGAAAATGGCCAACAACTAAGAGCACACAACTATTTTTTATTCACTAGTAAACACACAAACCATGACTCTCTCCATTCAATCGCTTAAATTCTGGATTGCCAGTTTGCTTCTGGTAGTCGCCATTGCAAGTTGTAAAAACGACGATCCGGCTACTCCCGATCCTGCGCCTTCCCTGAAACTCGCTACCAGTGGCACCTTGGGGCAATATCTCGTGGACAGTGCCGGATATACCTTGTATTTCTTTACCCGCGATGCCGACGGAGCCAATAACTGTACCTCAGGTAGTTGTGCGGCAACCTGGCCGATTTATTACAAAGCCGGACTGACTCAGGACCAATTAGGCGAAGGACTTTTGATCGCCGATTTTGCGGAAATTACCACTCCCGGCGGAGCCAAGCAATTGACTTACAAAGGCTGGCCGCTTTACTATTATGCACCGGCTGCCAACGGACAAAACACCCGCGAACTTGCCGGTGAAACCAAAGGCGAAGGCGTAGGCACTGTGTGGTATGTGGCCAAGCCCGACTACACCATCATGCTGGGCAATGAACAACTGGTAGGTGCTGATGGGAAAAAATATAAGAAAGACTATACCGAAGGCGAGGAAGTGACCCAATATTTTACCGATGCCAAAGGACGCACCTTATACGCCTTTACTGCCGATAAAAAGAATACAAACAATTGTACCTCAGAAGGTTGTAAAGCCAAATGGCCTGTTTTCTCAGAAACGCTGGCGAGTGTGCCGTCTACGGTGGACAAAACGTTGTTTGGTACCATTGATGTCAATGGAAAAAAGCAAGTGACTTTCAAAGGGTGGCCACTATACTACTTCGCCGACGATACTAAACGTGGAGAAAACCATGGTGTGAGTTTCCCCAGTCCTGGTGTGTGGCCTATTGTCAATAAAGACTCGCCAGACGCACCCGCCAATTAATTCGGATGCAATGTAATCTTCTGTAATGCCGGGGGGGTGCACCTTTGGCGGGATACTATTTGCCCAGTACAAAACAACCTTTATTCCTTTTCATGTATCAACTAACCAATTTTTCGTATGAAACGTGGTGAATTTCTTAAAAGTCTGGGCCTGAGTAGCGCGGCTCTCATGTCAATTTATTGCTTGGGTACTACCGTAACCGCCTGTTCGTCAGAGGCGCCTGCCCCGGTAAATAATGGCAACAACAATGGGAACAACAACGGCAATAACAACCCTCCGGTAGGGTTTACGGGCAATGCCAAAACGGCTTCCGGGAAAATAGACTTCTCGCTGGATTTGTCTTCGGACAGCTTCAAAGCCCTGGCTACCGAAGGAAGTTTCCTGTACCCGAATAGCGGTGACATCATTGTGGCCAATGCGAAAGGCGGCGCATTTGTCGCCTTGTCCAAAGTGTGTACCCACCAGGGCACTACGGTTACGTACCGGCTGAACAACAACGATTTTCACTGCGACAACCACGGATCTGAATATTCGACTTCAGGCGCAGTGGAAAACGGTCCGGCTACGGCTGCCTTGAAACAATACAAAACGTCTTACGACGCCACCACCAAGATTCTGAAAGTAACCGAATCGTAATACAGAAGGCCTTCCCTTTCCGCAAAAAGGGGAGGCCTTCATTCTTTTTTCTTTATTGCTCTTCTACTTACAATTTATTAAGAGGTTTTTCTATGAAAAAACATACTATTTTACTCGGTATGCTACTCGTCCTATCCTTCCATGCATGGGGGCAGGACGAAGGGAAGAAAAGTACGCCCGCTGCCACTCAGGGCGATTTGCTAAGCATGATGGAGCCGGACAGCAATGCGATTAATTACACCACGGCAACCTTTAAGTCGACGCGCGTCATCAATGGGCATTCGGTAGAAACCGTGGCTAAAAACCATTTGGATTTTCGCATTTCGCATCGGTTCGGAACCTTAAACAGCGGCGCCTACAACTTATGGGGGTTGGACGTGGCCTACATTCGGTTGGGGTTCGAATACGGCCTCACCGATCGGTGGATGATTGGCGTGGGGCGAAGCAATACCCAGAAAATGTACGATTTCTTTACCAAAGTAAAGCTGTTGCGGCAATCGTCTGGGGCCCGGAACATGCCATTTTCAGTTACGCTGTTTGCCAGTTCCGTGATAAACACACTCCGGTTTACCCAGGAAGACCGTACGTTTCGTTCGCGGTTGGCTTATACCACGCAATTGCTCATTGCCCGCAAATTCAATGAACGAATTTCCCTCCAATTGGCTCCTACCTTGCTGCACCGCAACCGGGTGGAGAATATCGGCGAACAGAATACCGTTTTTGCGCTGGGCGTGGCTGGGCGCTACAAAATCAGCAAACGCGTAGCCCTTACGGGCGATTATTATTATGTGTTTCCCGATCAGTTGGATCCGCAATACCACAATTCACTGGCGCTGGGCATTGACATCGAAACCGGCGGACACGTGTTTCAGCTGCATTTTACCAATTCGCTGGGTATGGTCGAAAAGCAATTCATTGGCGAAACTACCGGCCAGTGGGGGCAGGGTGACATCCAGTATGGATTCAACGTGTCGCGCACTTTCTCCTTCAATAAGAAAGCCCGTCACATGGACAAATAACGGCACACTACAGTTGCATTGCGAAAATAGTATCTGTGTACCTACCAAAACCTAGATGCCATACAAGACTACAATCATTCAGCAATACAAACCCGTTACCTTATGAAAAAGACACATCACTTCTCAAAAAAAACAGCCGGGTTTCTGCTCGTTTTGCTATACTATTTTGTGGCAAATGCAGTGCAGGCTCAGCAGCTTTTTACGGCTACTTCCTCCGAGATTACTTTCTTCTCCGATGCGCCACTGGAAGACATTGAAGCCGTAAACAAAGCCAGCCAGTCGCTGATCAACACCGGCACCCGCGAGATTGCCGTAAAAGTGCCCATCAAATCGTTTGTGTTTCCCAAAAGCCTGATGCAGGAGCATTTTAACGAAAATTACATGGAGAGCGATAAGTTTCCGTACGCCGTCTTCAAAGGCAAAATCAACGATGCCGTAGACTTTACTAAACCAGGGACCTATGATGTATCGGCTACCGGAAAGCTTAACATTCACGGCGTGGAACGCGACCAAACCCTCAAAGGCAAGCTAACGGTGCAGCCTGACAAACTGAATCTGAATGCATCGTTTGAAGTCGCTCTGGCCGACCATAAAATCAAAATACCGGAAGTGGTATTCATGAAAATTGCCGAAAAAGTACAGGTCAAGTGCCAACTGGGCTATCAGGTGTACGAAAAGAAACCGCAGTGAAATAAGCCGATAGCTAACAGCCATTAGGTATTGGCTTTTGAAGAAAGGCAGTGTTTTGATCTAGTAATAGTTGCCTATACTGGGCAAACCAAGTTGTACTCAGGCTGTACCACAGGCTTTAGCCTGTAAGCTGTATAATTCACAACAGTTACAGGCTAAAGCCTGTGGTGCATCTCCTAACATCTAATTCCTGACACCTAACTGCCAATAGCTAAAACTTACAAAAACATCGTTTCTACTTCTTTCCAGTTGTTGACGCGCGTGTAGTCTTTTAACAACAAGTTGTGTGGCGCGGTGAACAAAATGGGTTTGCCCGGAAAGCGAATCAGGTTCTTCTCGTGATCATCAATCAGATAATCAGTCTGGATCATGTATTTGTGTCCGCAAAAAACCGTGTGCGTCCAGCTGATAAACGGAAAGTGTTCGTTGAGCCATTCCAGCTTTTCTTTCAGCGAATTGGGAAACTCGGTGGCAGCCGACACAATGAAAACCTCATATTTCTCGGTCAGCTTCTTTACCACTTCCTGGCTACCGGGAATGACCTGCATGCCCCGGAAAAATCCTTCTTCAAACAACCAGCCGCGCACCACTTCCTGAGGCACACCCGCTACTTCGGCCCACGTACGATTGTGCAAATCGACTGGGAGTATTTTTTTGCCCAAACGCATTTCTGCATATTCAATAAACCGACCGGCGGCATCGGCCAGTACATCATCCATATCAATGGCAATTCGTTGCATAATAAAGGTTAAAAGGTTACAAATTCAAGGGTTTGGCTTTACTGAAAAAATAGTATCTTTTAAAAAGCAAAAACCCCATCTGAATCAGATGAGGTCGTGTTGTTTCATTCGCAGCAACTTCTGTAAGAGGTACTTGTAAGGCATTCGGAGTCATTGCAAGCAAAAGAATCATGTATTAACCGGCTTTGGCGATTGTCTTTTTAGGATCTTCCACCTCCTCGTTGGTGATGTATTTGGAACTACTGCCACTAATGATGCGGCGGGTAATGGTGCCATCCGCATTGTGCACAATGCGGGTGAGCACCACATTCTCTGCCGGACGAATCACCAATGGCACTTTCTCCAGTTTCACCGAACTGGTGTCCAGACCAAACCACTTGTCGTCGCCAGGCGTAAATTCCTTGATAAAGAAATACGCGTTCATGATCATCCGTTCCCTGAACGGCAGTTCGTTTTCAAACGACAAGAACCGCTCAAACACCACAAACCGGAAGTCGCCGATCACATGCTGGCGGCTCAGCGATTCGTAGCGGCTGGTAATGTCCACTTCACGGTTGCGTACCATGTCTTCGACTACCTTGCGGAAGAACAAATTGATGCGCTGCTCCACCCGGAAACCTAACCGAAACGTGATTTTTACCAGATCTTCAGGTGCTTTAATGTCCACCGTGTATTCCATGGTATACGGGTCGTCGGTCGTATCTACGTGAACAAACCAGTAAATGTCGGCGCGTTTGGGGCGTTTCTGAAATATTGAATAAATGATGGTTTGCTCTATCTCGTTTTCGGTGCGGGCATTGGTCATGAACACCAGGTGCGTGGCGTATTTGGGCACACTCTGGTCAATGCTCAGCATTTGCAAAGGTTCAATGTATTCGTCTACCCGTACAAATTGGGTCAGGCGTTGTTTGATTCGGTTGGAGTTAATCCAAACATACATCACCGACAGCAACAGGCCGCCAATGATCAGTGAAACAAAACCGCCGTGTGGAAATTTGCTCAGATTGGCGATCAGAAACGAGAACTCGATGGAAAGGTAGACTACAAACACCAGCCACACAATGATGCGCGGCGTATGCCGGGTATACAGCCAATAGGTAAGCAGTACCGTCGTCGAAATCATGGTTACCGTAATGGCAAGCCCGTAAGCCGCATCCATATTAGCAGATTCGCGGAAGTATAAGACAATGCCCACACAGCCGAGCCACAATAACCAGTTGATGCTGGGAACGTAAATCTGCCCACGCTGATCGGTTGGAAACTTGATGCGAACCTTTGGCCAGAAACTCAGCCGGATGGCCTCGTTAATCAATGTGAACGAACCGGAAATCAAGGCTTGGCTGGCAATGATGGCGGCTAAGGTAGCAATGCAAATACCCGGCAAAATGAACCAGGTTGGCATCATCGAATAAAGCACACTCTTATTCAGTATTTGGCCCGTATGCGTGATCAGCCACGCACCTTGTCCAAAATAATTCAGTAGCAGACACGATTTGACAAAAACCCAACTGATGCGGATGTTGCCACGTCCGCAGTGCCCCAAGTCTGAATACAGCGCTTCGGCCCCTGTGGTACACAAAAAGACTGCTCCTAACAGCCAGAACCCTCCCGGATGATTAACCAGCAAATCATACGCATAATACGGATTGATGGCCGCCAGAATGTGCCAATCTTCGGTTAGGTTGTAAATCCCCAGAACAGCCAGCATCGTAAACCAAACGGTCATTAACGGCCCAAATGACCGGCCGACCAATTGCGTTCCCAATGCCTGCAACAGAAACAGGAAAGTGATGATTGCAATAACAATGGCGATGATCAAATTCTCCGTAATGTCGGGCTTGACCAGTCGCAACCCTTCAATGGCCGACGAAACGGAAATAGGAGGTGTAATCACACCGTCGGCGAGTAGTGCGCTGCCGCCTACAATGGCCGGCACCGTGAGCCAGCGTTTGTAACGCCGCACCAGGGCATACAACGAAAAGATGCCGCCTTCGCCATTATTGTCTGCCCGAAGCGTCAGAATTACGTATTTGATGGTGGTTTGGAGGGTGAGTGTCCAGAAGATACAGGACAAGCTGCCGATGACAATTTCGCTATCGATAGGGTTTTTGCCAAGGATAGCGTTGAATACGTAGAGGGGAGAAGTACCGATATCGCCGTAGATGATACCTAGTGCTACTAACAGTCCTCCGGCAGTTACTTTATCAAAGTTATGTCTATGATCCATGCGTTGGAATAAAATGACCGGCAGGCTTCATGGATGGGAGCGATGCAGGTGGGTAATTTTTACAAAGGTACGAGACTTTCTGTTGAAAATATCAAGAATTAATTCGATTTTTTCGATCAGAATTGTGTTTATTTGAGAATCAATTTTGTTTTTTATAGTGTCTATAGTGTATTTGTGACAAATAAATACCAAAGGTAACCTTCGGGAAAGGGACAAGTTAAAATTCTATGCTACAAATCTTTCTTTGGGTAGGCATTTTCTTGCTATCTTCACGCCGCCTGTGGGCAGCGTAAGCTGCGGCAACGCAGATGCGAAGACCACTTGGAGAGAGGGGAGACTTTTGTACTTTTGCAAGATACTATTTGGCCTGGCTATTCACTGTAATCTATTTAAACCTTACTACTCATATACATTATGTCTTTGAAAGAAGTTGTTCTTGGCGTGGATATTGGCGGGACCAATACCAAATTAGGATTCGTAGACCGTGACGGCGTTTGCCTGGCTGATACATCCATTCCTACCGGGGAAGATGATGCCGACAAATACCTGCCGCGCCTGTATCGTGCCGTAGACAAACTCATGATCCCGCTGCGGGATAAAATCAAAATCGTAGGCATCGGCATTGGTGTGCCCAATGGGAATTATTACAAAGGGACAGTGGAAATGCCTACCAACTTGCAATGGCGGGATTACGTGCCCCTGGCCGAATGGATACAGGATCATTACAAACTGCCTTGCAAGCTGACCAACGACGCCAATGCCGCCGCTTTGGGCGAGATGAAGTTTGGAGTAGCCAAGGGGATGAAAAACTTTGTGGTGATTACACTGGGCACTGGCTTGGGAAGCGGATTTGTGGTGGATGGCAAGCTGGCGTATGGGCACGATGGATTTGCGGGCGAATTGGGTCACGTGATGGTGAATCCCAACGGACGCATGTGTGGATGTGGCAAAAAAGGATGCCTGGAAACCTATGTATCCGCTACCGGAATTCGCCGGACGGTGTATAAACTGCTGGCCGACCATACCGAAGACAGCGAAATGCGCCGCATCAGCTTTGAGGACCTGGATGCGAGTATGATCACCGATTCGGCCACACGCGGCGATAAAATCGCCATTGAAGCCTTTGAATACACGGGCCGCATTTTGGGCATGAAGCTCGCCGATGTGATGGCCATTCTGAGCCCGGAAGCATTCATCCTGTTTGGTGGCCTGACCCGTGCCCAGGAATACCTGTTTGGCCCAACCCGCCGGTACATGGAGCAGTTCATGATGCCCGTGTTCCGCAACAAAGTAAAACTGTTAACTTCCGGACTAACGGGAGCCAACACGGCCGTATTGGGTGCTGCTGCCCTGATGTGGCACGAACTGGAAGCCTAAGAAGACTAAATGCAACCGGTGGAATGGTTTAAGGGGGCGGAGGTTTTGGTATTTGGAAAGATACTATTTCACATTCAAACCTGTTTCTACTCCACATCCTTTGTCTTATGCATGCTCTGGTTTTAGAAAAGCTTCATACACCGCTTGTGTTCAGAGACATTGACCTGCCTCAACCGGGTCCGGGGGAAGTATGCATTCAGTTAAAAGCCGCAGCTCTTAACCGTAGGGATGTCTGGATTCAGCAAGGGCAGTATGCAGGCATTCAGCTTCCGGCCATTCTGGGTTCGGATGGTGCGGGTATTGTGGCCGCATTGGGAGCAGGCGTGGATATACACTGGCAGGACAAAGAAGTGATTGTCAATCCCGGAATGAACTGGGGGACCAATCCCAGGGCGCAGAGCCGCTCCTTCCGGATTCTGGGAATGCCCGATGCCGGAACGTTTGCCGAATATGTAAAAGTGCCGGTAACCCAACTGGTTGCCAAACCCGCCCATTTGTCCTGGGAGCAAGCTGCTGCCTTGCCTCTGGCGGGAGTAACTGCCTACCGGGCGTTGGTAACCAGAGCCAAGGTGCAACCCGGCGAAAACGTACTGATCACCGGCATCGGCGGCGGAGTTGCCTTGCAGGCCATGCAGTTTGCTCTTGCCAAAGGAGCCGAAGTGTATGTCACTTCCGGCTCGGATGACAAAATTCAGCAAGCCATTCAACTCGGAGCCCGCGGCGGCGCCAATTACCGGCAAGCCGACTGGGCCGATGCCTTGAAATCGCAGGCCAAGGCATTTGATGTCATCATTGACAGTGCCGCCGGCGATGGCTTTGCCAAACTAGTAGAATTAGCTGGCGAAGGTGGCCGGATTGCCTTGTACGGAGGCACCCAAGGAACAATGAATGGCATTGTGCCCGGACGGATTTTCTGGAAGCAGCTTTCCATTTTGGGCGCAACTATGGGTACCGAAACGGATTTCCGGGAAATGATTCAGTTGGTAAACAAACATCAACTGGTACCTATAGTAAGTCGGACGTTCGCATTATCGCAAGGCAACGAAGCGTTTCAATACATGAAAGACGCCTCGCAGTTCGGAAAGATTGTGTTGCAGATTAAGTAGTTAATTCAAGTTGTGTGCTATAACAATCAAGGCAAATTGCGAAGCACTAGCCAGTAAAAAAGTGCGATAGCTTCTTTGCCTAGCGAGGGGCGGGTTGGATTTTGCGGGCGGAAGCATTAGGCAAAGTGCCTTTTCTGTTTTTCTTTCTTTGGGCAAGCAAAGAAAGAAAAACAGTTACAAATACAGGAATGTAAAAGTATTGGAACCAACATTATATAACGCGCAACTTGAATTAAATAACTCTTGGCTTTTAGCATTTTGAGGAGAGTTACCTGCAATTGTTACAAAGTCTAACCCCGTCCTGTGGATCACAGACCGGAAACGAAGCTGAACTGTGGCTTCCAGAACAGGGAAGAGAATTTTGTCTTGCATCTTTTGTCTTTTATCTTTCGTCTCACAAATATCTCATCTCACAAAATAGTATCTTTTCAAAACGAAAAACCCCACCACTATGACCAAGACCATTATTTTTTCACCAGATGCTCCGGCTCCCATTGGGCCGTACAGTCAGGCAGTGCAAGTGGGTAACACCCTTTACGTATCCGGACAAATTGCCCTCGATCAGGCCAGTGGCAAACTGATGACCGATGAAGGAATCGTGCTCGAAACCCACCAGGTGATGCGCAACATCCGGTTTATTCTTCGCGAAGCCGGCGTGGATTTTGACAATGTGGTCAAGTGTACCATCTTTGTTAAGGACCTGGGCAATTTTGGTGTCATTAACGACGTGTACGGAAGCTATTTTGATGAATTGCCTCCGGCCCGCGAAACGGTAGAAGTGAGTCGCCTGCCCAAAGACGTGAATGTGGAAATATCGTGTGTGGCAATTGTCTGATAACCTTACCAATCGGCTATTCGCTTGCCGGGTGAATTCTTTTAACCGCTGCTTACAGGCAGGTTTTTGCTTTTCAGAAGATACTATTTTCCTTTTCTTTTATCAGTGTGGCACAGGGGCCACGGTGGTTTTTATTTGTTTGTGTGTAAGAACTTATATCTTACTTCAGTCGCTTTTTCAGCTGATCTTCCCAGTTTTGTACCGTGAGGTTCAGCGTATCCAGATGCCCGAAAATAAAACTGCGGTTTTCAATCGGATTGCCGTAGGCGTCGCCTTCTACCGTTGCCCAATTGCCGCGCGTGAATTTGAACTCAATGTAATCCCGTTTGCGGGGCAGATTGAACATAAACGCCCCATTCGTCATCTTCTGCATTTCATAACGCAAATCGTGCGGGTCCCAGTTGTTGAAGCTGCCCGTCAGGAAAATGCGGCTGTCTTTGGGGGTGTTTTTAGGCATCGCAACCACAAAGGTGGTCCAGTCGCGGTGGTTGGCAACGGGCAACAGGTCGTTCCATGCCGGAATGTCGAGAAGCACCGTATCCTGGATGCCGAAAATAAAAAACCGATTGCGAACCGGATTGCCAATGGCATCCACTTCGGTGGTGCTCCAGCTGCCCCGCGTTATTTTGTATTCAATCCCTTCAAGGTTTTGGTGCATCCGCAGGTAGTATTTTCCGTCTTCATTTTTACGCATCCGATATGCTGGGTCAGCAGCTTGCCAGTTGTTAAAATTGCCCGCGATGTAGAGCTGGGCGTGGGGCGGCGTTCCTTTGGGCAGTTGGTCAATGACAAACGTCACTTCGTTGCAATGGGTGGGGCCCATGTCTTTCCAACTGCGGATGCTTACTTCCACAGTGTCATGCTGTTGGTACTGCACCCGATGGGCAGTCATGGCGTTGCCGCACAAATCAGCCTCTACAGTGGTCCAGTCGCCGCGCGTAAACCGATAGTCAATGGTGCCACTTCCACGGGGCAAGGTCACCGAATAGGTACTGTCTCCGGGATTGAGTTGCAAGGCGTATGTCAGATCGCCCGGATTCCAGAAATTAAAATTGCCCGTTACAAAAAGTGCGGAGCCCGGCGGCGTATTGGGCGGAATTTCCCTGACTACAATCGTGACCTGGTGGCAGGAGAAAAGCCCCATGCCGATGCATAACCAAGACAACTGCCTGTAAAATTTCTGTAGAAATGAAGTATTCAAAACAGACATGTTCTGCTGCTGTAAATTGATGTTGGTTATTCGCCCATCCATTCCAGAAAACCGGGAACGCGCGCCCTGCTCACTAGGATTTCGTCGTCATCGCAGCCGTGCAGCGTCACTTTCAGGCGACTGTTAAAATAACGGTTTACTTCCACAATGGCTCGTATGTGTGCCATGTATTTGCGGCTGATGCGGTAAAACTCCGCCGGATTCAGCAGGTTTTCCAGTTCGTCCAGCGTATAGTTGATCAAGTATTTTTTCTTTTCAGGATTGACCAGGAATACCGCGTTGTCATCGGCAAAGAAATAGTCGATCTGTTCGGTCGAGATGTGTCGTATTTTATCGCCAATCGTAATGGCAAACCGGTTTTTGTATTCCGTTTTGCCCAGTTGCAGCAGTTGCTTCAGTTGTTGCAGGTTAAGAGGCGCGGCCTGGTCGGAAAAATGCTCCCGGAAATTGCTGAATTTTTGCAAGGCCGACTGCAAGGCCGCTTCTTCGATGGGCTTGAGCAAATATTCGATGCTGGATACCTTAAAAGCCTGCAAAGCGTATTCGTTGTAGGCAGTAGTAAAAATAACCGGAGCCGTTACTGGTACCTGATTGAAAATCTCAAAACTGGAACCGTCGGAAAGACGAATGTCCATGAAAATCAGGTCGGG
Organism: uncultured Sphingobacteriales bacterium; assembly: GCA_963520985.1. Lineage (GTDB taxonomy): Bacteria > Bacteroidota > Bacteroidia > Cytophagales > 172606-1 > Xanthocytophaga. Next base: position 146,806 of record CAUQTA010000002.1, on the reverse strand, counting down.
TTTGGGGCCGTTGTAGAGCCAAGCCACGCTGTCTTCAATGGTGTCGAGGCATTCGAGCACTTCGGCCTGCGGATGGCAGCGGTGCAACAAACGCTTGAGTTCTTGCTGAGCCAGCGGCTCATCTTCAATAATCAGCACTTTCATAGGCGGATAAAAACAAAACCAGGACAAAGTACGATGCTTTTTTGGAAAAGAGAACAAACCGTACGTAAGAAAGCACTGCCGTAAAATGCCAACAATTGAAAAAAGGATGTATCTTGACTACTAGTGAGTGACCGGTAAAGACGAAAAAATAAAAAACATCCGGACGAGGGTGATAGTTGGCTGGTTTTCCGATTAACCCAAAAAAGCATATGAATCTTTTTCCTTCTGTACTCACCGGTATTGACTGGCAACAAGCTCTGGCAGAAAACCGGAAGCAAACATTGGAGCGGGTGTATGCCAAAGTATATCCGATGGCGCTGCATTACGTAAAAGAACACGGCGGTACGGCTGATGATGCCAAAGATGTGTTTCAGGAGGCATTGATCCGGTTTTATGAAAAAGCCGTGCACGGCCAGCTTGTACTGACCGTCTCAGTGAGTACCTACCTGATGGCCATCTGCAAAAACCTGTGGCGCCAGGAAGTGGAAAAACGGGCCCGTAAAACCTCCTTAGGAGCGGACCAAACCGAAGTTGATTGGGACGAACCTAAAACGGACACACAATCCGATTTGCAACTGATGGATTTTGTGGCGCAACTAGGCGAAAAATGCAAAGACATTCTGGTCAGCTTTTATTATTTCGGTCAGCGGCTCGACCACATTGCCACGCGTCACGGCTATCAGAACATCCGGACGGCTACCGTGCAGAAATTCAAATGCCTGGAACGGTTGCGCAAATCGGTGAGTCACCTCACCATTGAACGGTTTCGGTAATGGGCAGGTTTTGCCTTTTTCAACCCTACTATTTTTCCTGACTCCTTTATTACAAGAAAACAATATGCGCCCCGAACTGGAAGAAATGCAGACGCTGGAAAATTACCTGCAAGGCTCGTTGCCAAGGAAAAAGCATCGGGAAATAAGCATTCGTTTGCTGTGGGACCGAATCTGGCAACGCAACCTGGCCGACCAGAAAACGGCCTACCGCGCCTTAAAGCTGGCCGGACGCGAACAGCTGCGCCAGGAACTGAATGCCATCCATAACCGCTTGTTTGGGTAACATATTCAGATTGGATGGTGTGCCTGCCGGTTCATGTCAATCGGCCAGGTTTTTCCTTTGGAAAAGATAGTATTTTGATTGTCCTCTCCCGGGTCTGTTGCCCACACTAGTACGCCGAGGCGTAGATCGGAATGGGTGCTGTTTGTGTGCCATAGACCGGGGTAGGGTAGGGCATTGTAGCTGCGCGAAGCTTCCTGCAAAAATAGTATGTTTTCAAAAGCCAAAACCTGCCCATTCTTACTTGTAAACGATCCCAATAACACAGCCTGAACGAACTGACCTAAAAATAGCGCCATGAAAGACTACAAAAAACTGCTTGAAAAGGCTTATGACGGCTTTAATGCCAGAGACATAGATGCGGTGCTTTCGCTCATGAATGAAAATGTGCAGTGGCCCAATGGCTGGGAGGGCGGTGATGTGCAGGGCCAAGAAGAGGTACGCGCCTACTGGACACGCCAGTGGAAAGAAATAAACCCCAGTGTTACACCGGTTGGTTTTTCTGAAATCTCTCCCACTCAACTGGCGGTGCAGGTGCATCAAATAGTCAAGGATTATGAGGACCATCTGTTGTCAGAAGGCTTGGTAACACATCTGTACACGTTTGAAAACGGCAAAGTGCAACGCATGCAGATTACAAACTAAGTTTCATACACCCTTCTTTTTGCCGTTCCTGCGGGCTGGCCAGACGCACGGCGGCAAAATGCTTTTCCTCTTTTTGTTCCATTTTCTAATTCCTTTTGCTGTATGTATTACCCTGAACTTAGCAGAAATGAGTTCCGTCGGTTTGCCGTGCACGGCCGGCACCTGAATGGCAGTCTGGTAGACGGATACCTCGATTACGTTGAAAACCAACACGTTGTGGAAAATATGACCCGTTCGGTTATCGAAGAACGCCCCATGAATTTCCGTGAGGTCGATGTGTTTTCACGCCTGATGGCCGACCGGATCGTTTTTCTCGGAACCGCTGTGGACGACAACATCGCCAATGTGATTGTGGCCCAAATGCTCTTTCTCGAATCGGTGGATGCCAAAAAAGACATCTTGCTGTATATCAACAGTCCCGGTGGTTCGGTGTACGCGGGGCTGGGCATTTACGACACCATGCAATACGTAAAACCCGATGTGGCTACCATCTGCACCAGCATGGCGGCATCGTTTGGGGCGGTTTTGCTGTGTGGCGGTGCAGCCGGAAAACGGTCGGCATTGCCACATGCCCGGGTTATGATTCACCAGCCTTCGGGAGGCGTACAGGGGCAATCGGCCGACATTGAGATATCTGCCCGGCAGATTGTCATTCTCCGCAAAGAACTGTATCAAATCATGGCGCAACACAGTGGTCGCACCGAAGAGGAAATCGAACGAAACGCCGACCGCGACTACTGGATGCGTGCCGATGAAGCCAAGACTTACGGCTTCATTGACGAGATTTTGCAACGCAGCTGACCACTGCCCAGATTGGGGAGGCACAGCGTTTTTGGCAATCAATCATTGTTTTTGCTGAGAATTGTCATTCAGGTTCAACGCCGTATCTGCGATCTTTGAACCATCAAACTTAACATGATTTATCGCCATGAAAGCTGTCACCAAACCAATGCCTGTTCGGGCTTCGCACGTTTCTTCATCGTCTCACTCTGTTTTTCAGCCGTATTTTAATTTGATCAATTCATTAGCCGATACACTGAAACAAGTAGGTACCGCCGTGTTTACTACGATAGCCGAAGGCAGCATTGTGTTGCCGATAGCTATGCTGGTTGTATTGAATTATGATTTTGGGTATGCACTGTGGTTTGTGATCCCTGTAATGGCTGGTGCGGTAGCCACGTTGATTGTGAACCTGACGTTAGCACCTGTAAAGACCATCCTGCATGTCTTCTTTGCCAACGTAGCCTTTCTGATTTTGATTGTCTTGATTCACTTGTTGTAGAAAAGGCGTTACCAATAACTAAAAAAGACCTTTGTGTTTAGGTTTAATTTCGTCAGCCGATTCGCTTGCAAAAGCGGGTCGGTTTTTTGTTTTATTGTTGTAATCGTCTAATTTTCAGTGCTTTGCTAGGTTTGCTGTATTTACGCCTTTCCTTGACTTAACTCGTTAGCCTGAGTTGTTTGTGAAACAGACTTGCAAATGCACTAGCCGACCATTAATTTTACCCACCCTGCCCACTCTACGTTCGCATTCGGAGGGCAGTTGACTTTCTGATAAATAGTATCTTTTTCAAATCAAAAACCTACCCATACAATGGCTTCTACAATTGAATGGTCAACCATTAAGACTTACGAAGAAATCAAATTTGACTATTTTAACGGTATCGGTAAAATCACCATCAACCGTCCGCATAAACGCAATGCCTTTACGCCACTCACTGTCATGGAAATGATTGACGCCATGAACTATTGTCGCTACGACGATAAAATTGGCGTAGTTATCCTCACCGGCGAAGGGCCCGATGCGTTTTGCAGCGGCGGCGATCAAAGCGTACGCGGCCACGGCGGGTATATCGGCAAAGACGGGGTGCCCCGCCTCAACGTGCTGGACCTGCAGAGACTGATTCGATCCATCCCCAAGCCCGTTATCGCCATGGTGGCTGGTTATGCCATTGGGGGGGGACATGTGCTGCACGTGGTGTGTGATCTGAGTATTGCGGCCGAAAATGCCCGTTTCGGACAAACCGGCCCCAAAGTAGGGAGTTTTGACGGCGGATTCGGCGCCTCGTATCTGGCACGGGTGGTAGGTCAGAAAAAGGCCCGCGAGATCTGGTTCTTGTGCGACCAGTACAATGCGCAGGAAGCCCTGGATATGGGATTGGTAAACAAAGTGGTGCCGCTGGAAAAACTCGAAGAAACCACCATGGAATGGTGTCAGAAAATCCTGGAAAAATCGCCGATTGCCTTGCGTATGCTCAAAGCTTCCTTCAACGCCGAGCTGGACGGGCAGGCTGGAATCCAGGAATTGGCTGGGAACGCTACCCTGCTTTACTATTTGTCAGACGAAGCCAAGGAAGGAAAAACCGCCTACCTGGAAAAACGCAAACCGGATTTCTCCAAGTTTCCGAAATTTCCGTAAGGGAATGTAAGTTTATTAAGCTTTTTGCGCTAAATTGTAACAAGAATATCCTTGTCGAAGGACTCTGAAATGAGGAGGCCTTTGGGGAACTTTATTTTGTTCTGAAAAAAGTATATGATAAAAAGAGGGCATTTTTGTGTTTTACTTGTTTTTTAAGGAGTTAGGCATACTTTGTTTAAGTAATCGAAGCAAAAAGTAATTCTCTGCTAAGTTGGATTTATTTCAGAAACAAATATTGTAATTAAATATACCGCTCATTGGGGTTACGAATTTCCATGTATGGATATTAATAAAAGTACTACCCAACTTACTTCTTCTGTATTCAGTTTATTTAATTCCGGAATGATAGCCTATATGTTCACCGAGACCGACTTTCGTATAAAGAAAGCTACTGTAAGCGAGATACCTGATATTCTTTCCATTGCCAAAGCCACCTGGGAGCCAACCTACCGTGAAATTCTGACCAAGGCGCAAATAGATTACATGTACGACGAGATTTATACCCCAGCCGCATTGGAAAAACAAATGCTTGAAATGGGGCACGTATTTCTGGTATTGTACACGTCTGATGCTGCCGTAGGATATGCTTCTTATAGTCCAAAAGCCGAAAACAGCCAGGTTTTCAAGGTCCATAAGCTGTATGTGCATCCCGAATTCCAAGGGCAGAAATACGGCCGTACGCTGGTGGCTGCCGTGGAAAAAGAAGTGAAAACGATAGGGGCTCAGATACTGGAAACCAATGTGAACAAATACAATCCGGCCATTCGGTTTTATGAACGGTGCGGTTACAAACAGGCACGCCATGAGGACGATGCTACCGGCGAATTCTGGATGAACGATTTTGTACTGCGCAAAGAGCTGGAATAAAATAGTATGTTTTGCAAACACAAAACCCCATCGTAAAATGGGGTTTTGTGTTTTGATACCTAAAGGTGCAAGCAATTGCTTTGGAGCGTTGGTAATAAGCAATCCGCTGGCAAACAGAAGGATTCCGTTAATTTTTTGTAAGTAGCCGCAAAGCCTGTTACCTTCGCACTCCCAAAGCACAAACCCGAAACTGGTGCAAACTCGCAAACGACGAAGAAGCCGACGCATTATTGCACGAGCCTTGTTGCGGCTCATTCGTTTTCCCAATCTGATGATTGTGGTGCTGACGCAGTATTTGGTGCGCATCTGCCTGGTAGGGCCTAAGTATGACTGGCTGCACCATGTGTCGGATGTGCGTTTTTTCTGGATGTCGTTTGCCACCATCTGCATTGCCGCCGGCGGATACATCATCAACGACTATTACGACATTAAAATCGACACAATCAACAAGCCGCGACGTGTGGTGGTAGGGCGTATCATGAGCAGGCGTCAGGCTATTTTGTCGCACACCATTCTCAACTTTGTGGGCATCGGGCTGGGTGTATTGGTGGCTCTGCGCATCGGCCTGGTCAATTTCATGGCTGCCTTCCTGCTCTGGCTTTATTCCAACCAGCTCAAGCGGCTGCCGTTTGTGGGTAATTTCATTGTGGCTTTGCTCACGGCGGCCACCCTATGGGTCGTTGTTTTGTTTAACCCGACCAATGACTTTCTGGTGTATACCTATTCCATCTTTGCCTTTTTCATTACCCTGATCCGGGAAATCATCAAAGACATGGAAGACGTGCGGGGCGATGCTACGTTTGGCTGCAAAACGCTGCCCATTGTGTGGGGGATTCGCCGTACCAAAGTGCTGCTTTATGTTTTGATCGGGCTGTTTCTGGTCACTTTGTTTGCCTTCACCTATTTTTTGCCCAACCGGCTGGTCTGGTATTTCAGTCTGTTCATTCTGGTTCCCATGGCTTGGTTCACCTGGCGGCTGGACAGAGCCGATACCCGGGCCGATTTTGGCTACTTGAGCCAGGTATGCAAGATTATTTCCATCGTAGGCGTGTTGAGTATGATTTTCGTATAGGAATACTTCTAAAATAGTATCTTTTTTTTCTGCAAAACCTCCCCCGCGATTTATTACTTTTGCCTTTACAATTCAAAGGACAATTGACCATACAATTTTAATTTTTTACATGCGGATATTGGAATGGATAGCCAGGCTTCCGTTAGGCATTCTACACGGAACAGCAAATCTGATCCGGTGGCTAGCTTATGTGGTAGTGCGTTACCGGAGAGACGTGGTGGAGAAAAACCTGCGGACTGCGTTTCCGGACAAAAGTGAAAAAGAACGTCGTGTCATCATCAGGCACTTTTATCGGAATCTGGCAGATATAGCAGTAGAATCCCTGAAGTTGCTGTCTGTCAAACCGGAAGAATTACGGGATCGGGTTCGTATCGCCAATCCGGAAACATGTTTGCATTACCTGAACCAAGGGCAATCCGTCATTGTCATGACCTCGCACTTGGGCAACTGGGAATGGCTGCTGGCAGGAAATGCTCTGCAACTGGGCTATGATGTGGATGCGGTTTACAAAGAACTAACCTCGCCGGCCTTTGATCAACTCATGCTACAGATTCGCGGCCGGTTTGGTCCGCATCCGGTGGAGATGAAACAAGTGGCTCGCGAACTGGTAAAGCGCAAATCGGTAACCCGCATCATTGCCATGGTTGCCGATCAAACGCCTTTTCCGCAAAACGCCTACTGGACTACGTTTTTGCATCAGGATACGCCGTTTTTTACCGGTGCGGCGGGCATTGCTAAACGGACAGGCTATCCGGTATTGTACGTAGGCATGCGGCGAATCCGTCGCGGGTATTACGAAACGTGGTTTGAAGTGCTTGCCGAGAAAGACTCATCTCTCAGTACGGAAGAACTAATCGAAGCCTATGCCCGCAAAGTAGAACGCGACATCCGGCAGTACCCCGATCAGTGGCTGTGGTCACATTCTCGCTGGAAACACAAACGCCCTGTAATTTAGAGGTTTTGCCTTTTTAAAAGATACTATTTTTCCTGTAGGTATTTTCTTCGTCGCGAATTTGTTACGACAGGTTTGGGTAATTTCAATTTAATGTACTTTAAAAAAGATCGATTTCCGCTTTGACAGCAGTGTGAAGTTATCTTAATAATCCCCTAACGCTTTGCTAATGGAAACGTGAAAAAGATCGGTTTTCTTTGCAGTTTAAACCATGATTGTTTTTCAAAAAGCGTATGTTAAAATCCCTTATCTACCTACTGACATTTGTGGCATTTGCCTGTTTTCCGGGAAATGGCCCGCTGGAAGATTTGCCCATCAATCAGATACAAGTGATTGGCTCGCACAACAGCTACAAACAAGCCATTGACCCGGCGTTATTTTCCGTTTTTCGGCTGAAAGATTCCGCAGCAGCCAGCAAGCTGGAATATTCGCACGTGAGTTTGCCCAAGCAACTGGATTTGGGATTGCGCAACCTGGAACTGGATGTATACGCTGACTCGGTAGGTGGCCGCTATGCTCATCCGAAAGGGCTGGAATGGGCCAAAGGGCAACCGGCGTATGATGCGGAGCACCAGATGGCTGCACCCGGATTTAAGGTACTGCACGTGCCTGACTTGGATTTCCGGAGTTCGGCGCTGACACTCAAAGACTATTTGCAGCAATTGCGAAGCTGGTCAGAACGCAACCCTACGCACAGTGTGGTATTCATTACGGTAGAGGCCAAGGACGGCCGTGTGAATCGTCCGGGATTTACTGAGCCTGAGCCGTTTACACCCAAAACGTTTGACGCGCTGGACAAAGCTTTGGTACAATACCTGGGCCGGGAACACATTCTCACACCCGATCAGGTGCGGGGAAAGTACAAAACCCTAAATGAAGCCATTACCAAAAGCGGCTGGCCAACCGTAAAAGCAACCCAAGGCAAGTTTGTGTTCATACTGGATGGAAAAGGTCAGAAACAAACCGATTACATAAGCAATCATCCGTCGCTAAAAGGACGCATTATTTTCGCCAATGCCGAACCGGGAACGCCTGAATCGGCCATTCTGATCCGGAACAATGCCAAAGATGCCGAAATTCCCAACCTGGTCAAGCAAGGCTACATCATCCGTACCCGCGCCGATTCGAATACCGAACAGGCCCGCCGCAACGACAGATCCACTTTTGAGGCAGCCTGTGCTTCGGGGGCGCAAATCATTACGACGGACTATTACCAGAAGAGCTCGTTCTTTCCGTCTGACTACCAGGTAAGTTTTGAGAACAATACCTACCTGAGAGTCAATCCGTTGTTTGGGAGATAGAGGAGGTTTTTTGTTGTTAGGGGATACTATTTTCCCTGGTTATAGAAACCAATGATTCATTACCAGGACCGTCAGCAGGAACATACTAGCCATAGTAACCAAACCCAAGTATCCTTTCAGCCACTTGCTCTGCACCGTTTTCCAACGCACTGCCAATAGAAACAGTGACAGGAGACTACCAATTGCCAGAAGGTATTTGCCGAGAGTCCAGAAAAAACGGGTGGTTTGCATGGGCGTACATTCCTGCTGGTGTTCGATAAATTTCATACTGGAAATCACAATCAGCAAAAGCCCAACAGCACTTGCCATTGGCAAAAGCCTGAGTAGGAGCGTGTCTCTTCTTATTTTTTTCAAAAAGAAAAGTATACTCCATACTAAGCCCGTAAAAAGAACGCTGAGCATCAGCAACGCGCTACTTATAAACGATACCAGTGGCAGCCACGCCTCCCACGCACTTATCTTTTTGAAATACATGGTATTGTCTGTGATAACCAATTGCCCATCGGCATCTTTCAAGAATGCAATATGCGGATGATTGCTGTATTCGTTCCTGAACAAAAGGCGCGTTGAATCGGCCGGTTTCCAGGTCATTTGTCCACCCAATAGCAAACGCACCGATAAATCATCCGTGTTCTGGCTTAGCTTGAAGGTATGCTGCCAACGTTCCAGAAAACCCGTGTAAAGCTGACTCGGACTACTGAAACGGTAATATCCTTCGTATTCCTGCAAGGCCGTGTGGGCTAACGGATAGGCAGGCGGGGTGGGTTTTGAAATAACTGTTCGCTGGGAAATGAATTTTTGGATCAGGTCGTTGGCATACCTCAGAAAATTCTCATTAAATGTGTTGATACTGAGCGCATAGCCTATGCCCAGCGCACGATTGTACAAGAACAGAGATACATAGCCACCGATTGACCCCGAATGGCCGATGAATACGCCGTTTTCATATTCGTGTTTTTCCAGACCATACGCATAGGTGTTGAGCAGGCCCGTCTTGGCCGAAAGATACGTATGTGGTTTTTCCGCATCTTCCAGAATTTCTTTAGACAGAAACGGGTGTCCGTCCGCTGTTTTCCAATCGTTTAAATACGCTTGCAATGCATGGGCTGCGTCGGCCGCATTGGTGTGCATGGAGCCATTGCCGGCACTGTATTGTGGCAAGTGAGGTACGAGCTGAAAATGGTCTGCTTTCCATACGTATCCTTGTGCATAACTACCTGGTCCTGAATCCCTTAAATTGACATTGCTGGCGGGCATTCCCAACGGCACAAACACAGCGGTTCGCATGTATTCCGGAAACGGTTTTTCGGCTACTTTTTCAATAATATATGCCAATACCGCGTAGTTGACGTTGGAGTACGAATGCCGTTCGCCGGGCCGCCATTTGCAGGTCAAGTATTTTTCGAACACACGGACACTGGCTAAACCCGAATAGTCGGTGTCTGAATAATTGTATTCCTCCAAAGGCGATTTGTTACTGAACCCTGAAGTATGTTCCATCAGGTGCGCAACGGTTACCGGATCGGTGTCTTCCCAGTCGTTGGTAAAGGGTATTTCCGGGGCAATGGAACGAATCGGTGTGGCCAGTGTCAGCTTTTTGTCTTGAACCAATTGCAAAATGGCTAGGGTAGTAAAGGTTTTGGTGATTGACGCCATCCGAAACAGGTGTTTGTCCGTCACCGGAATGTGTTTTTCAACATCCGCTTCTCCCAGACCTCCCGCATACAGAATCGAGTCTTTGGTAACAAGAGTGAGCATCATTCCGGCCACGTGCTGGTGATCCATTTCTTCTTTCAGGTACTTGGTTAATTCCTGAATGCTGGTTGGAGTAGGTAGCCCTTGACTGAAAGCAACACTACCGGCTAAAAATGACAACAGGTAGTTAGCAAGTAAAACGGTTTTTGTAAGGAAACGCATGAGGTGTCGGTTTAGTTGAAAAAACTATTCTGACACAAGAATCCGCATTTCGGGCCGTTCGACTGTTCGATTGCAACCATTCGAACGTAATTTTACGGTTTTCTTTCCTTTGAAGCCTGCAGGTAGTCGGAAGGAGACTGGCCGGTAAGTTTTTTGAAGGTGGTATTGAATGTGGTCTTTGAATTGAAGCCTGCCTGATAGGCAATGCCGAGCATATTCAAGTGCTGCGATTTTTCGGAAGCCAGCAGCTTTTTGGCTTCCTCTACCCGATACCGGTTTACAAACTGGAAAAAGTTTTCGCCAAACCCCTCATTGATCAGATATGAAAGTTCGTGAGAGGTGATTTCCATTTGACTGGCCAGCTGCAACAGGTTCAGTTCATTGTCCAGGTACGCTTTTTCCTGTTGCATTACCCGGTCAAGCTTATCTTTCAGCACAGTTATCTGGCTGTCGGATAATCGCTTTTGCTTTTCCGATACTGGAGACTCGGGTTCCTGAATGATTTCGATGACCTGCGTTAATTCCGATTTGTTGAACGCGTAGATTTCCGTTTGGTGAAGCGAGAAGTGGGCTAGGAAATACGTGATGGCCAGATACAAAACAGGTGTAAACGGGTAGAGCGATTCGATGTTGAATACCGCCAGGTTGAGCCACAACAAAAGAGTGACTGTCAAGGCATATAAAAAATAGGTCAACCAGCGCAAATCAATGATTGACGTTGAAGAAGCTACTTTTCTGATGGAACGCTGGTGTTTCTGTAAGGCAAACCAGGCAAATGCCAGATACACAATGGATTGCAACGGCAATATGGACCGGATAATCGACAAGACAACAAACCGGAGGGTTTCGTTTTCTATAACCGGGTTGTGAGTCGAAGAGCCTGGTAAAATGTAAGGCAGGCGAAAAAGAAAAAACAGCAGGAAGGGTACGAAATGCCAGTAATCGCTGCGATGGAAAGTTCGGGCGGGCGTAGTGAAAAACAAAACACTCAGATACAACGCCGGCGCCGACAGGAAACGACTTAATTCAATCAATTGAACCAACGTAAGGTGGCTGCCGGTCAGGTTCAGGTTATCGAGTAAGATCTGCGCCATCGCCAGGCCAAACGTAACCATAAACAACCCCAGCCATTGGTTAGCCTTGCTATTGGTACCTCTCGGATGATTGAAAAGTAGAAAAGAAAGCAAAAACGAACTACCGCAAGTCAGTCCTATCAAAATCGGGTTATACATGCACTGAACAAGGAGAGGATGTTTTTGCTTTTTCCAGGGTACTATTTTCAAACTTTCAGCCCTTACAAGGTTTCTAAAAAACCTTGTAAGGGCTTCGCGGTTACTGACTCATTTGGGCAAAGTGCTTGTAAAACAGCCCGATTGTTTCGATGCCTTTCAGGTAGTTAAACACGCCGTAATGTTCATTAGGTGAGTGGATGGCGTCGCTGTCCAGGCCAAAGCCCATCAACACGGTTTTCAACTCCAATTCGCGTTCAAACAATGCCACAATCGGGATGCTGCCGCCACCACGGGTAGGAACCGGCTTTTTGCCCCAGGCTTCTTCAAAGGCTTTGCTGGCTGCCTGGTACGCCACCGAATCGGTTGGTGTAACCGCCGGATGCCCGCCGTGATGAGGCGTCACCTTCACTTTGACGGATTTAGGGGCAATGCGTTCAAAATGCTTCTGGAACAGTTCCGTGATTTCGTCGGGAGTTTGGTTGGGAACCAGACGCATGCTGATTTTGGCAAACGCCTTGGACGGCAACACCGTTTTGGCACCTTCGCCAATGTAGCCGCCCCAAATGCCGTTGACATCCAGCGTCGGGCGGATACCCGTCCGTTCGATGGTCGTATAGCCTGCTTCGCCAAAAACATCGGCTACGCCCAAGTCTTTTTTATAGGCTTCCAGATCAAAAGGCGCTTCGTTCAGTTCTTTCCGTTGTTCGGCGCTGAGTTCGGTTACGTTGTCGTAAAAATTCGGAATGGTGATGTGGCCGTTTGCATCTTTCATCGACGCAATCATCTGGCACAACACATTGATCGGGTTATCAACCGCACCGCCGTACACGCCGCTGTGCAGATCGCGGTTGGGACCCACTACTTCCACTTCCACGTAACTCAATCCGCGCAAGCCGACTTCCAGCGAAGGCACGTCGTTGGCGATGATGCTCGTATCTGAAATCAGAATGACATCTGCTTTGAGCTGCTCGGCATTGCTGGTTACGAAAATTCCCAGGTTGCTGGAACCCACTTCTTCTTCGCCTTCAATCATGATTTTGACGTTGCATGGCAACTGACCGGCTCGGATGAGCATTTCCAACGCCTTGATGTGCATGTACACCTGCCCTTTGTCGTCGCAGGCACCCCGTGCAAAGATGGCTCCGTCCGGGTGCAATTCGGTGGTTTTGATCACCGGCTCAAATGGCGGCGAATCCCACAGATTCAACGGATCGGCAGGTTGAACATCGTAGTGTCCATACACCAAAACCGTTGGCAAAGCCGGATCGACTATTTTCTCGGCATACACAATCGGATTGCCTGCCGTTTCGCAAAGTTGGGCAAAGTCGACACCGGCCGCTTCGAGTTGGGCTTTGGCGTATTCGGCAGCTTTGCGTACATCGGCTTTGTAGGTGGCATCGGCACTGATGGAGGGTATGCGCAACCATTCGATGAGTTCAGAAAGGAAACGGTCTTTGTGTTCGTTGATGTATGCATTCATAAGTGAATCGGCAGGTTTTGGGTTTTAAAAAGATACTATTTTGGGTTAATGTAAAAATGAAATCCACTCAACGCCTTTATCTTTGCACACTTGTAATCCGGTTTGAAAGGCAATCAGTAATTCTTGAAGTTCACTCAAATTGTCAGAAGGCTCTTGAATAATCTTACTCTTGGAAAGTTCATTTAGCAAGTAATCGATTTCACTTTTTGAATAATGGCTTATTACGGGAAAGTCTTTGATCGTTGGAATATCAAACAACTTTTCCGTTTCCCACATACGATCAAGATTGATAGTTATACCTCTTTGCTTAAAAAGCTGATTTGCTTCTTTCCAAACTGTGTCGGCATAAAATACATCATCCTGAGAAAGATGAGTACCAAGTGTGTCACAAATTACAAGCATCGCATATCCATAAAGAGAATCTAACTTTGAATCAAGTCCTGAACCTTCTTTTTTCCGGAATATGTTAAAGATGTTTTTTGTGGATTTCCTGTCAACTGGTTTTATATAACGTACAATCAAATCTTTTAGAACCTCGTCAAAATCATGCTCTTCTGTTTGACTGGCATAATGCTCATAAAGATTGGCTGATTTTATTTTTTCCAATAAAGACAAATCTTTCGAACCTAACGCTTGGCTAACTAAAGCTAGGTCCACTGCAAAAGGTTGTGCTGTATAGCCCATATACCAGTAAGTTTTGTTCTCAAATCCTTTCCACCAAACAAAACTCTTTCTTGCCTTTCTGTATCAGCAGGTAGCGGTTGTGAATCCAAGTAAATTCAGGGGCTTGCGTTACGTCGCTGATCTTGGCTTTGTTGATGCTCACCGCATTGCCCGTTACCAGTTTCCGGATTTCGGTTTTAGATGGGAACAACGGTTTTTCGTCGGCACTTTCCTGCTTGGCCGCTGTTGCATTCAGGAATTCAAGCACATTGGGATATTCGGCTAATTCGGTAGCTGAAAACGTGATTCGTGGCAAAACGGCAAGCAAACCGTCATCCACCGATTGCAAATCGTCAGCGGTGATTTTGCCAAATAAGAATTCTGATGCTTTTACCACGTTTTCGTATACCTCCGCCGAATGGACCAGCGTAGTCACTTCCTTGGCCAGGGTTTTTTGCAAAATGCGCTGTCCTTTGTCCTGGTTGTGTTCCGCTTCCAGGGCTTCAATCGTATTTTTGTCAAGCAGTGTAAATACCCGAATCAGGCGCGGGGCATCTTCGTCGGTAACATTAAGCCAGAATTGATAGAATGCATACGGCAGCGTTCTGGTAGGGTCGAGCCACACGTTGCCGCCTTCACTTTTTCCGAATTTGGTGCCATCGGCTTTGGTCACCAGCGGAGCTGTAAGGGCATACGCTTTGCCACCGTCGATGCGGCCAATCAGTTCGGTGCCGGTCGTGATGTTGCCCCACTGATCGGAACCGCCCATTTGCAAGCGGATGTTTTTATTTTTATAGAGCCAGTAAAAATCGTAGCCTTGCAGCAACTGGTACGAAAACTCGGTGAACGAAATGCCTTCTTTTCCCTCGGCAAACCGGTTTTTTACCGAGTCTTTGGCCATCATGTAGTTGACGGTGATGTATTTGCCTACGTTGCGCAGAAATTCCAGAAAGCCGATTTCCTTGAACCAGTCGTAATTATTGACCATTTCGGCGGCGTTTTCTCCCGAAAAATTCAGGAATTTTTCCAGTTGCTTGCGAATCCCCTGCTGATTGGCCAGCAGCGTCGTTTCATCCAGGAAATTCCGTTCTTTCGCCTTGCCCGATGGGTCGCCGATCATGCCCGTGGCACCGCCAACCAGGGCAAACGGCTTGTGGCCGGCCCGCTGGAAATGGACTAACAACATGATAGTAGCCAGGTTGCCGATATGGAGAGAAGAAGCCGTTGGGTCAAAACCGATGTAACCGGCGGTCATTTCCTTGGAAAGTTGTTCGTCGGTACCCGGCATTTTGTCGTGAAGCATGCCACGCCATTGCAGTTCTTCGATAAAATCAATTTTTGTATGCAGACTCATGTGATGTGAAAATAAAAATCCGGCGCAAAGTTAACAGGAAATTGCTTTGCCGCAGGTTGTACAAAGATTTTTGATGAAAAAGATTCCGATTGAGGGATTTTGTGTCTTTAAAAGATACTAGTTGAAACTCTGTTTTCCACGGGAGAGGAACAGAGGCAAGATTTGCCGGTTGCCTAAATTGCGGCTTTCAGTCCAACAGGATTGGGTTCGCAACAAAAATCAACTATCTTACACTAACCATGCAATCCGAAAAAATAGTATCTTTTCCCGAACAAAAACCGACTGCTTTATGACCTACCTTTCCTTAGCCTTGCCAACCTGGAAATTCCGATTTCTTTTTATCGGTTGCTTATTCTTAATTTTAAGCGTTTCAGCATACGCCCAGGCTTCTGACGAAACGCTGATTTTTCTGGTGCGCCATGCCGAAAAAGACCTGACCGAAAGTACGCCTGACCCCAATTTGTCAGCAGAAGGAAAAGCCCACGCACAGAAACTACAGGCTCTTCTGAAAGATGCTGGCATTCAGGTGGTTTACTCAACCGCCACCAAACGGACCGAACAAACCGCTGAACCGCTGGTGAAGCAACTAGGACTTTCGATCAAACATTACGATGCGAAAGACACTAAGTTTACCGAAACACTGGTAAAGGAAAATGCTGGAAAACGAATCCTGGTGGTGAGCCATTCAAATGTGGTGCCCGACCAGTTAAACGCCTGGACACAAGCGAAAAAATACGCCATCACGGAAGACTACGGCGATTTGTACGTCATTCGAATTTTACCGAAAAAGCCGGCTAGTGTGGTACATCTGCATTTTTAAAACGAAAAACCCTGCCTTTAAAAGGCAGGGTTTTTCGTTTTTGGAAGATACTATTTTTAGGAAGATCAAGCTTCTAAACTAGCTTTTGCTGCTAAATCGAATGTATCCCCAAAACGCGACTAGCATTACGACAATTACTGCGAACAAAGTTCCAATCCCAAAACCTGTAGTGGTTTTTCCTATACTTTCCGCTGTTGGTTTTTTCTTGTTCGTATCTTTCGATACCTCACTGTTTTGCGTCTCTGCTTTAGCATCAGTACCTATTTTTGGATCTTGGTAATATTTTTCAGCAAAGGCGATTTCCGGATTGATTCCTTTGTGTATCCATTCCATTTCGTCTTGCCGAATCTGGTCATAGAACTTCTTACCCTCTTCTTCCTCTTGTTCAAACTCCTGTGCAAATCTCTCCTTCGTGAGCTTTTTTTGACCTGCAATAGATTCTTCTGCTTTTATTTTATAAATAGGTTGTTTGGTCTTATTGTAAGCTTTCATATAAGCACGGGCTGCCAGTTGATTGGATGCTTCAGGGTCAATCAAACGAAGAATATCTCCTAATGCTTCAAGCAAAATAGGAGAGTCATGATTTCCAAACTTCATCATACCTGTGATACCTTGGATAACCTTGGGTTTATATACTTTGGTATAAAGTTTAATAATACTATCTCTATCTTTTGTATCATATCTGAATCGTTTACGTAGAAATTCTTCAAAATTTTGCCGATTTATATCCTCTTTTTGTTTTTCCTCTTCTGTCTTGTTTTTATTCTGTTTTACCGGTGTTTCTATTTCACTATATGTATGATTTGACAATGGCAATAATAGCTTTCCATCATTGTTTTTCTTTTTCATCAGAATATATTCAACCAAGTGCTTTTGATATATTTCTCTACCGAAATGGGCATTCGGATTTATTTCTATTGCCTTGTTTATGTATTCTAAGCCTTTCTCCAATTGCCCATCGTGAATGTAAAATGTGCCTAGATTTGCATAGGTCTCATACATGCCAGGTTTGAGTTTTTCTTTCCGGAGAATAACTTCAATGGCTTTTTTATTGTTCTCCAGCTTGGAATAGGAAACAGCCAGATCATCGTATAAAGCCAGGCTGTCCGGTGATTGACGTAGCCGGTTTTCGCGGTCTTTGATGCGCCACTGGTAAAATTCGGGCGAATGCCGAAGAAACTTGCCGGCAATCAGTTCATTGATTTCGGGAAATCGCTGCCGCTCCATTTGTATGGTATCATAGTCCCACAAACAGGCTGTCGAAACTAGTAGAGTAACCGTAAAGATTGCAATTGTAAATTTGGGAGAGAATGGAGCCCTCATATGATGTGTTTTTCTGAAGATAGCGAATTTTAATGGATTTTGAAAAACGCTTGACAAAAGAAAAGAACGGATTCTGTAAGGTATTGATCTATTTTGAAGGAAAAACAGAAAACCCCAGTTTGTACCGGGGTTTTCTGTTTTTCAAAAGATACTATTTTCATTTCACCTCAGTCACTTCCAGAATCACGCTGGTGCGCCACTTGCTTACGTTGGGATTGATGCCGACCTTCATCAGAAAATCGCCGGTGTAAACCGCTTCCGAATCGATGCCGGGCTTACTTCCCGGATACAGGTTAATTTCCTGAATGCGGTAGCGTTTCTGCGGGTCCAGGCCTTTGAGTTTGACAGGCGTATGGGAAGCCGTGTAGTCGTAGCGATTGGTGGTGAGGTAGTTAAACACAACGGCGCGGCTTTTATCGGTACTGGCAAACAGGAGGGAAGCAAACGCGTTTTCGTACGGATTCACCAGTCGGTACAAGTCGCCGTGCCAGACTACATCCGAAATCGACTTGTACGTAGCCACCGCCTGCTGACTGAATTTTAGGTCGTTTTCCGACAGGTGACTTACTACGATGTCATAGCCCATTTTTCCCATCATCGCTACATCGGTTCGGTATTTGATGCCAACCTTGCTCCAGTCGGTGATGTGGTCACAGTGGGCAATGGCCGGGAAAAAGTACGAATAATCCCACTGCATAAACACCCGTTCCAGCGGATCGGTATTGTCGCTGAGCCAGAATTCGGTAAAGTATTTCAACGCTTCGTAGTCCACGCGGCCACCGCCACCGGAGCACAGCATCATCGGCACTTTGGGGTATTTGGCCCTTACCCGTTCCAGCACTTTGTACAAGCCTTTGACATAATCGACGTAGAGTTGCGATTGCTTTTGTTTGGTGCGTTGCAGATACACCGAATGCGCATTGAACATCACCGAATTGCAATCCCATTTGATAAACGCCAGCTCGGGATTTTTGGTAAACAGATTGTCGAGAATGCCAAAAACAAAGTCCTGTACTTGCGGATTGCTCAGGTCGAGCACCAACTGATTGCGGAAGTAATATTCCGGACGGTCGGGTTGACGGATGACCCAGTCGGGATGTTTTTCGTAGAGTTCCGATTTAGGGTTGACCATTTCGGGTTCCACCCAGATGCCAAATTTAATGCCTGCATTGGTCGCCTCTTTGATCAGGTACCCAATGCCATTGGGCAGTTTTTTGCGGTTTTCCTGCCAATCGCCTAGCCCGGCTTGGTCGCTGTTGCGCGGGTATTTATTGGCAAACCAGCCATCATCCAATAAAAACACATCCACACCCAACTTCTTACCATCTTTAAAAAGAGCCGAAAGTTTCTGTTCGTCAAAATCAAAATAAGTTGCTTCCCAGTTGTTGAGCAGCGTCAGGCGCGAACCATTGCCATCCAGTACACGGTAATTGCGGGCCCATTGGTGCAGGTTGCGGCTGGCTTCACCGGTTCCGTGCGTGGAATACGCGTAGATAAACGTGGGCGTGACAAACTCCTTGCCGGGAGCCAGCGGATATTCGGATGCGTGCGGATTGATGCCCGCCAAGATGCGCAGGTTGTTGTTAGGATCTACTTCAAAATCCATCTGAAAATTGCCCGACCAGCCCAGGGTTCCTAACAGGACTTTTCCTTCGTCTTCCGTAGCCGGACGGTCAAAGGAAAGCATAAACGAAGGCGGTTGCAGCAAATTGGCGCGGGTGCCCAGCTTGCTATCCAAGGTTTTGATGCCGTGGGTGAGCTTGGTTTGTTCGGGTTTCATTTCCTGCGCCCAAATACCATGATAATGCGTCAGGTAATAGTCGTCGGCGATGAAGTAAAGATTGGCCGAGGCGTATTTGTGCAACGTAATGCTGCCTTTTTCGGTGTTTTTAATGCTGCTCCACTGCTCGATTACATTTTGCTTGGCGTATACCTTGTAATACAGCGTGACTTCAGTGCCGTAAACAATATCTTTGGTGCGGATGGTAGTAAGAGAAACATTGTCGTCAATTTTCTGCGTTTGGTGGCTCTGGTATTTGATGTCTGTAGACACATTGCCATGGGCGTGGGTAATGCGCAGGGCAGGCTCTACCAAGTTCCAGGTTCCGCTGGTGGTATAGGCCGAACTGTAAAGCAGGTCGTTGCCATCGTTTTGCCGGTATTGTTTCAATACACCCGCATAATCGCTGGCTTGCAACAATTTATCGCCAAAATAACTGGTTGCCAATCGGTTGTCTTTGTCTGCTTGAAGCACCAGCGCATAGTTGGCCGATTCGATGGGGATGATAACGGGTGTTTGAGAAAAACCTGACGAAAAAATGAAGAGAAAAATAAATGAAAGGTAAAGTGATTTCATTGAAAGATTATTTTAGCAGGTAAAAATTAAAGTTGTTTTGGTTTATGAGCAGTATGCCCTGGTCTTTGACTTTTAGTTTTTTATCTTTGGTTTCTAAAAAATAGCACGTAAGAACTTGACGTCCATCCGAGAGGTTCTGGCTTAGGTCTGTAGAGAACTGAAAATCAAACTGGAATACTGGTTGTGGTTTTCCCTTTATAATTTCACCAATATAGGTTCCCTGCTTGTCTGAATATAAATGATACAATTTTTTATTTACAATAAGCGAAGTAGGTATGTAAAATGCCGCCGTATCCATTAAATTCTCAACGCCTTTGTCATATTTGCTGCCTAATTCGGTATTGAAATCAAGCGTTGATTTTTGAAGTTTAGTAGGATCTGAAATTTTTAAAACACTGGCAAAGCCAATCATATGCCCCATATAATTTGTGATGTAGTATTCGCTTCCTAATTTGTTCACTATTTCTGGGCAAGTGGACCGGGCTTCATATACTTGTTTTGTGTGTTTATTCTGAAAATAGATGGTGCCTCCCCATTCGCCATTACAGGTTGCATATATGTTATAAACACTATCCTGAAAGATCGGTATCTCCCTTCTTTTCACTTCTTCAAAATCGGCAACATACTCTCCCAATAGAAAATTGGTCTTCTCAAATTCAGTCTCTTTTATGTACAAACTATCCTTATAAACAATCAAATCATAATAAATCATATCTTGAATTGCTTTGGGGATAAATACATCTTCAATAAACTTACCCTTTGGGCTAAAAACTGACATTTTCTTAAAATCTCCGGTTGTATTTACCCGATTGGTCTCAAGCATTAGATAAAAATTACCACGGAATAATGCAGCTTTTCGAAGATCTCCGTTGAGGTGAAGGGATAGGGTGTCTATATGTACTCGAAAATGATTAGAATTGGTTTTTGTAGTGGAGTCTGCTTTGATACTCGGTTGATCGGATTTAGATTTAGTGCAACCGTATAAAATGACAATCGCTACTATCCAATATTTTGCCATAGGTGTTAAAGGCAGTGAGGTTTTTTCGTTTTTGAAAGATACTATTTTAGACTGCCTATTGAAGCTGATTTTTTTGGATTGAACAGATTCTATTCCTAAGAGCCGACATCAATCCTTAGGAGTAAGAAAACATTCGTGATCGTTTTTATCGAGCCTTTGGTTAGGAGATTGCTTCACTTCGTTCGCAATGACGGTTTGACTGGCAGGTTTTTGCTTTTTCAACCATACTATTTCAAACTTCCGCAATCCGCCTTCCCAATTCTGAAATTCAAAAAACTCCCCCTCCACGGGAGGGGTGGGGGATGCTTTTACTTTTCAATTTCCCAGGTAGTTTTGATTCGGGCGTTTTTTTCGTCCACTTTTCGCAGGAAGACCACATCCAGCAGTTCGCCTTTGGCCCAGGTATCCACCATGTTGTCGTAGTAATAGCTGCCAGGATTGCCCGATTGGCCGCCGGGATAGAGAGCATACGCTTTGGGCATTGGTCCCAGCGCCACCACCATGCGCCACGACGGACCGTTGCGTTCGGAAGTGGCATTGACTATGCCCCTACCCCCGCCAATCCAGAGATTGCTGCGCGAAAAAGGGGCAATGGAACGTGATAAATGCAAAATGGTCGTACTCTTGTAGTGAGCCCATCCCCAGGTATCTTTGCTCATGGCGCCTTGTTTTGCCGTCAGCGTATCAATGGTCATGCGGAAGGATTGCGTGGCAATGTCGGCCAGGGTTTCTTTCTGATCGGTTGTTTTGTTGTCGATCCAAGACGAGGTAGGTTCTGCCGTTAACAAATGGACGGTTCGGTCCTGGTTGGGATAACGCATGGGTTTGCCGTCGGTACTGGAAAATTCATCCCAGAGGCGCAGGGTGAAATACCGCCACCAAAGCGTAAAAATGGTAGGGGCAATCACTTCCGGATTGTTTTGCTTGTTCCAGGAGGCAATTTCCTGGTAGGCTTTCATCTGTTCTTTACTCAATTGATTTTGAGAGACATACGATAATAGCTGCGACAACACGTCGCGGGCGTGGATGTTGTAATTGTCGTTCTGCAAGCTTCGCAAACTATCCGGAGTGGCTTTTGACATGGCCGCAAGTCGTTCATTGATTCGTTCGCCCCGGGTATAGGTCGAATATTCCCAACCCAGGTAATACGGATAGGTCGTATCAGCCGAAAACTGATTGGCCGAACTCACAAATCCACGTGGTGGATTGAGTACGTGTGGATTATGTGCATGCGGAATCCAGCCTTGCCAGTCGTGAGCCGGGTTGCTGCCATCCAGGAGAAATTTGCCTTGTTCTTTCCATTTTAGCGGAAACTTGCCATTGGGCCAGAGAGCGATGTCATTGTCTACTGAGGCAAATACGAAATTCTGTGCAGGAGAAACATAATGGCTTAACGCCTCTACGTAATCCGTGTAATTTTTGGCCCGGTTCAGGCCGCGAAACGTAGCCAGCTCATTGGAGGGTTCGTGGGCAATCCAGCGCATCGCGTATCCGGCTGGAATCGGTCCGTGTTTGGTTTCCGTATATACAATAGGTCCGTGATGAGTATACAAAACGGTATCGGCAAAATCAGGCTGTCCCCGTACTTTGATTGTCTCAATCACCCGTTTGACGGGTTTGTATTTCCCGTCGTGCAGGTATTCGGTTTTTGAGGCATCTTTAAAGGTGATCCTGTACCAATCCATCACATCTGAACCGACGTTGGTAACGCCCCAAGCCACTTTTTCATTGAATCCACTGATGATATTGGGCGAACCCGGCAACGATGCCCCACATGCATTCACATCGGGACTCACCAGTTGAATCTGATACCAGATGGAAGGCAGTGACAATTCCAGGTGCGGGTCATTGGCCAGTATCGGATAGCCCGTTGCCGATTTTTGGGCACTTACAGCCCAATTGTTACTGCCTACTTCTTTTTCAGCCTGTGGATCAAGGGTTGCTATTTCGGAGTTCGGATTGTGGAATCGGGAAGTAGGCGATTGAGGGGTTTTTGTATTTTGGGAGATACTATTTTTGGGAAGCGGTTTGTCAAATCCGGCAGGTTGCTTGGGTACGGGAATGGGCTCGAAATCCCATTTGGTCCCCACGGGCACAATGGGACTTTCGTGAAACGGATAATCGGGAAACAACTCTTTGACAGTGGCGTATCCGTATTTTTCCAGCACATTAGACATCATGGCGTCGTCATCGCCGATGGCGAGGGTGGTAGCCATTTGCTTGAGCAACAAAGCCGATTTGAGCGGTTCCCAGGGTTCCGGCGCATAATCCAGCAGCTTGTATTCAATTGGATAGGTAGAAGGTGAAAGACTGGAAATGTACGCATTGATACCAGCACTGTACGCTTCCAACTGTTCCTTACTGGCCGGATCAGCCATCATGGTTTCCAGTGCGGCTTTTGCGGCTACCACGGTTCCTCTCCGGCGAGTTGTGCGGTCCATTTCGATGGTTCGTTCACCAATGATTTCCGAAACCCGTCCGGCGGCGGCATGTGTTTGCAATTCCATCTGCCACAGGCGGTCATAGGCAGTCACATAGCCTTGCGCGTAATAAAGGTCATAGTTGTTGTTGGCAAAGATGTGGGGCACCCGGTTGTCGTCAAACACGATGGTCACTTTGTCGCGGATGCCGGGTAACGAAAAGCTTTTGTGTGTGTCAGTGTCGATGGGTTCGGCATTGGCCCAAAAACCGCCAAACGGACTCAGAAACTTACCTAACGGTGGCAGTGGGCCTACTTTGCTGTTGAATAGAACAACCAGGGCAATTGTAAAAAGCAAAGACAGGATGGCTTTTACCCATTTCATAGCTTTGAGAAAGATGAGGTGGACAACTAGCCAAAAATATCAATAAAAAATGCAATTGCAATCGGAAAAGAAAATAGTATCCTCTGCAAAGTTAAAACCCGGGAGCAGGAATAGCTGGTAGCTTTCGGGTCATTGGCTGTTAGGTAATAGTAGCTAGGTTTTAACAATCCGTATTCGGCGAGTTGGTTCGGTTGGTATACATGCTGTACCACAGGCTTTAGCCTGCACAAACTTTCAGTAGCGACAAGTTTACAGGCTAAAGCCTGTAGTATATCTATATCTTGTGTAATAGGAGCCTACAATAATTAGCTAAAAACTAACGCCTAACAGCTGTTCGCTACTAAAATACCCCGCTACGGGCTGCACCACCCCGGCGACTCAGCTTCAAATCGCGCAGCATCGACGCCTTAACCTGAATGTCGATGGAGTAATATTGGAGTGCACCAAACGGAGCCCAGTTGGCACTCATTTGCCAGCAGTGCAAATCGCGGAATATGTTGATTTGCGTGGTATTGACTACATTTTTTAGGGCTAAATCGTAACCAGACGTAAAGCCCACCTTCCATTTGTCGGTAAGTTTTACTTCGCCATTGAACGTCAGTGTTTGCACTACCCGCGAAGCGGTAAAGCCTGTTTTGCTGTAATTGAAATTGTAGTTCAGTGTCAGGTTCCAGGGAATGTCAAAATCTACGTACTGATTGGGATTGGCCTTGATTTGCTGTTTGGTCGTCTCGTCCAGGTTGGGGTCTTTGTCTACTTTCTCCGCCGTCTTTTTATTGGCATTGGGATTCAGATTGGTGCCGATGCTCAGGTTCAAGCTGGTAATCTGTCCTATTCCGGTTCCAGAAACACGACCAATGCGTTCTCCTTTTGTATATTTACTAGGGCGCCAGGCGTATTCATTCACCCGGCGGGGAACATATGTAGGATTTTCTGGATTGAGAGGAGTACCCTTCTCATCAACTGCCAAAAATTCAACGGTCCGATAGGGATCCAAGATTGAAGTAAAGTTCAAATCTATCTTCTTGAAAAGCCTGGTTCGGGCAGCTATGTTGATAGGAGACAGATTCAACGAATCTTGAGCCAGATTGTAACTAGTCGAAAAGCTAAGGTTGTCGAGTAAGTTTACTTTTTCACCTTTCACCTTGGCCGTATCACTCTTGGGCTTCAGCTTGGCTTCCAGGGTATTGTTCAAGCTAAAACTGATGCTACCAGACCGAGAGGTAGGAGGCAGACCGGATGTACTAGCAAAGCGTGCCAAGGAAATGGTTTTGTAAGTTCCGGAAGAATCATAGACATTGACTGTCTGATAGAATCCGTATTGGTTGCGGGAAAAGTCAGGAGCCATGCTGAAACCTACACTGGGTACCATGCGGTGACGGATTTTATCGATTCGTTTGCCATTGACATTAAATGTTCCGTAGATGTTGGTGGTTAGGTTGACGCCTCCGCTGTAGCTATACGAACGGGCGAATCCCCGGCTGGTATCGATTCGCACGCCGTCTCCGGTTCCGAAAGTAGTTCTGGGTCCAATAAACTGGCCCAGCGAGTCATAAAAGCTCAATTTGCTTGGATACCAGGTTTCCTGGTAATTGAAACTGTAGTTAAGGCTAAAGTATTTGAACAGTTTCATTGACATCGAAACGGGCACCGTATGGCGTACGCCTCGTTCGGCGCGTTGCCAGATGGCACCAATGTTGGCAAAGTTAAAGGCCAGCGTATCACTTGACGAGCTATAGGCATTTAAGATGGGAAGGTTACCCTCTCGTGTAACAGAGGCAAACGACTGTGGTGAGTTTGTCAGGCGGTTGAAGCCATCTACCTGATAGGCGAAGTTCAGTGTTTGCCAGAAATATTTGCTACCGCCACTGCGGCCTTTCAACGGGTAAATGCGGCTCAGCGAAACGTTAAACTCAGGCAGCGACAGGTTCATGATACCGGTAGTGGTATTCATGTCGTGGCGCATGCTCAGGTTGTAGGTGATGGGCAAGCCACGTACCGAATTGGAATAGGAAACATTGGAGTTAAACGAAGGCGAAATCCGTCGGTTAATGTCATTCTGAACACCCGAACCCGGCACGGCAAACTTGGAGTTGTAGTTGGTAGAGCCGGCATTGACACTGGCCGAGAAACGCCCCGTGCCCTTGCTGAAAGGCGAATGTGACCAACTGACCCAGAAGGCATCGGTACGGGCCTTGAATCCTTCGTCACCGGTAAGCTGGCGGTTGAAGCGGACGTCAAACGAGCCGGTATATGCATATTTCTTGCTGTAAGCCGACCGGACGTTCAAACCCCAGCCGCCCCGCGAGTACACTTCGCCCAGAAAGCTCAGGTCCATGTATTCGCTCATAGCCCAGTAGTAGCCGCCTTGCCGCAGGAAAAATCCGCGATTTTGCGGCTCTTCACCGTACTGAGGCACAATGATGCCCGATTTGCGTTTCTCGGAGGAATACGGGAAAAAGCCGAACGGCAGCCCCAGCGGCAACGGAATGTTGTTCAGGTAAAAATTAAATGGGCCGGAAACCACCTGCTTGTTGCCCACCACTTTGATCTTGCGGGCCTGGATATGAAAATGCGGATGGGGCAGGTTGCAGGTTGTATAAATGGCGTCTTTGATGTAGAGGTTGTCGTCGGGGTCTTTGAATACCTTGCTGCCGTGCACATAGCCTTCGCCTTCCTGGGTGACCACGCCCGCGATGCTGGCTTTGCGGGTTTTGACGTTGTATTGGATGCGGTCAGTTTCGTATTTTTTGCCCCCTTCGGTAAAAACAGGCTTACCGATCACCGTTCCGGTAGAATCTTTCACGCCCTGCGCATCCATTATGCCCGTCTCCCAGTTGATTTCAATGTATTCGGCTTCAAGGGCGATGTTGCCGTAATTGATTTTGGCCTGTCCGTACAAATGGGCAATCTTCCCGTTGACGTCCAGTACAATCGAATCCTGGGCGTTGTAAGTGACAGAGGTTTCGATTTCCTGGCTTGGACGGCGAAGGCTATCGGTTTGGGCTCCCTGGGCCGTCGTATCACGGGGGCTTAGCCGCAGCGAATCGGCCATTCCCTGACGCACAGGAGCACGCGAACTGTCACGCCTTATCTGGCCGTAGACAGCCGTTCCGAAGCTTAGCAGCGTGCAAACGAATAGTAGAAAGAGACAAGATAAACGCAAAAGGTGTTTCAGTTTTATCAAAAAATTTACATTTTTGCACAAATTTAGGGCATTCCCAACAATAAATTGACGCATTGTGAAAAATATTCTTCTCATTGGTTTACTGGGTCTTATTGTTTCGCTCTGCGCTTTTACTCCGTTAGAGAAACGCCCCCAATACAAACTGCGCCTGGTCGTGATTGATGCCGGGCACGGAGGCAAAGATCCGGGCACGCTGGGCAAGAATGTAAAGGAAAAAGAAGTTGCGTTGAAAGTAGCCCTGGAACTGGGAAAAACCATCAAAAAAAATTTCCCGGAGGTAAAAGTTATCTACACCCGGATGACGGATAAATTTGTGGAGTTACAGGAACGTGCTGCAATTGCTAACAGAAATCATGCCGATTTGTTCATATCAATCCACTGTAATTCAAATAATTCGAAAACCATCATAGGCACCGAAACCTACACCATGGGGCTACACACCTCTGAAGGCAATCTGGATGTAGCCAAACGCGAAAACTCGGCCATCTTACTGGAAGAAAACCACGAAAAAAAATACGGAGGCTACGATCCCGATTCGCCCATGGGACACATTCTGTTTGCCAACTACCAGAGTGCCTACCTGGAAAACAGCCTGCGGTTTGCCAGCCATGTCGAAAACCAGTTTGAAAAACGGGCCAGCCGACATAGCCGGGGGGTACGGCAAGCCGGGTTCATTGTGTTGTGGAAGACGGCCATGCCCAGTGCACTGATCGAAATCGGGTTTTTGAGCAATCCGACTGAAGAAAAGTTTTTACGGAGTGCCGACGGGCAATCTACTATTGCACAATCCATTTACCGGGGTTTCAAGATGTACAAAGAAGACGTCGAAACGGCCGACTGATGGTTTTGCCTTTCCAAAAGATACTATTTTTACCGGTGCGTGCCGGCATTTATCCGGTTTTTTGGTAAGGTGCAAGAAAAGGCGGTTTTTCGATGCAGACAGATACTATTTTTTCGCGTATTATTGGAACAGGATTGCGGGCTTAGGTGTTGTCAGACAAGTTGTTGCAAACTTCCAAGCCTATATTTCTTCCAGAATACAGTATGTCTGAAACCGGATACTGACAAAATACGTGTTACTTTTTCTAACTTAACTATTAAGCTGTGGCAATTTCGAAAGAGGTTAAAATTGGTGTGCTGGCTCTGGTGGCCGGTGTTATTTTATACTTTGGCTTCAATTACCTGAAAGGTTCCGACCTTTTTTCCAATAAAGAGTACTACTATGCCGTCTATCCCAATGTAGAAGGCCTGAATGTCTCCAATCCGATTTCCATCAACGGGGTGCAGGTGGGCCAGGTGGCGGGCAAGCAACTCCTGCAGAACGCCGGAAACCGTGTGCTGCTCACGCTGGACGTAGAGAAAACTGTAAAACTCACCGATTCGACGGTAGCTCTGGTGGCAAGTACTGGCTTGCTGGGCGGCAAAGAGATCAAGCTCATCATCGGCAAAGGCAGTCGCATTCTCAACGAAGGCGATACGCTGATACCCAGAATGGAAACCGACATGGTGGCCATGCTTGCCGAACAGGCCAAGCCCCTGAGCCGCGACCTGGATACGGCAATCAACAATCTGAACGTATTGTTAAAACAGTTTCAGCAGATGAGCAAGCCTTTAAGCGGAACGATGAAGAATCTGGAGACAACCTCTTCCGAACTCAATGTGATTCTAGCCCAGAACCAGGCCGCTATCCGGGGCATTGCCACCAATCTGCATGCTATGTCCAGTGCCTTGAACGACTCGCAAACAGGTGTGAAACCGCTGATGACCAAACTCAACGCCGCCGGTGACACGCTGAGCCGGATGCAACTGGCACAAACCGTGGATAAAGCCAATGCGTCCATTGCCAACATCAACAAACTGCTGGGCGAAATCAACCAAGGGCAAGGTTCGCTGGGCAAACTTGCCAAAAACGACTCGTTGTACAACAACCTCAATCGGTTTTCGGCTAATCTGGACAGCCTGATGGTCGATTTTCGGGCACGCCCCAAGCGGTATGTGCACTTCTCTGTGTTTGGGAAGAAGGATAAAGAGAAGAAAAAGTAGAGATAGTATATTATAGATCAATGATCAATCTCTAAATTCAAATTGTTAATTTTTATTTTACTATTAAAAAATGCCAGCTAAAATCATCTTACTTTATACACTGACTCTTTTAGCTTTAGGAACATGTATGGGCCAATCTGGTGAGTGGAAAAGTATAGATAGATCCCAATATACAATTCAATATCCCGTTTCATGGCGATTGGATGAGAGCGGAAAAATGGGCATGGATTTTCTGGTTGCTTCACCCATCGAATCCCAGGAAGACAAGTTTGCCGAAAACATAAATCTAGTCATTCAAGATGTAAGTGGAATGAACATCGATTTGAATAAATATGTGGAAATTTCTGAAAATCAGATTAAAACTATGATAACAAACCCTGTTATCATAAAGTCTGAACGAATAAAAGGAGATAAAGAATTTCATCAGATTATCTTTTCAGGGGAGCAGGGCGTTTATAAATTGAAATTTAAACAACAATACAGAGTTATCAACAACAAAGCATATGTTTTGACTTATACGGCAGAGCAAAAGGCGTATGACAAATACCTTGGAATTGCAGATAAAATTATAATCTCTTTTATGCTGAAATCTTTATAATTAGTCAGTTTTAAATTTTTAAAAGATACTATCTTTAAAAAAGCCTTTGGCACTTACTTGTACCGAAGGCTTTTTTTATTTCCTTTCTACTCAACTTTTTTCTATTTTTTTCGGCGAAAAATTATATACTAGCCCATTGGAATCGAATAGTAGAGAAGAGGTGGTTTTTGCCTTTCTTAGGATACTATTTCAACCAGCTAGTGATATTGTATCGTTAATCAGCAGACTTCTATGAATCCGGATTCTGATAAAAACTTTCAGGTAAATCAGCAACTGGTTGCGGAGCTCAACCGGAATTTGAAACAAGTGTACTTGGGCGGAGGCGAAAAGAAAATCGCCGACCAGCACAAAAAAGGCAAACTGACTGCCCGTGAACGCATTGCCGAGTTAATTGACAAAGGCAGCGATTTTCTTGAAATCGGCGCTTTTGTAGGGGATGGAATGTATGAGGCCGAAGGCGGCTGCCCGTCAGGAGGCGTGATTACGGGCATTGGCTCCGTTCATGGCCGCCAGTGTGTGATTGTGGCCAACGATGCCACAGTGAAAGCAGGAGCCTGGTTCCCGATTACGGCCAAGAAAAACCTGCGGGCCCAGGAAATTTCGATGGAAAACCGGCTGCCCATTGTCTATCTGGTAGACAGCGCCGGGGTGTTTTTGCCCATGCAGGACGAAGTGTTCCCGGATAAAGAGCATTTTGGACGAATTTTCAGAAACAATGCCCAGATGTCGTCGATGGGCATTGTGCAGATTGCCGCCATCATGGGTAGTTGTGTGGCAGGTGGCGCGTATTTGCCCATCATGTCAGACGAAGCGTTGATTGTGGAAGGAACCGGCTCTATTTTTCTGGCGGGTTCGTATTTGGTCAAGGCGGCCATCGGCGAAGACGTAGATAACGAAACGCTGGGCGGCGCTACGACCCATTGTGAAATCTCGGGTGTGACAGATAACAAATACCCCAACGATTCGGAATGCTTACAAGCCATTCGCCGCATTTTTGAGAAGATGGGGCACACGCCTACTGCCGGATTTGACCGCATTGCTGCCAAACCACCCAAGGAGAAACCGGAAGAGATTTACCGGATTTTTCCCGCCGACCGAGCAAAGCCCTATGACATGCGGGAAATCATCAAGCGGCTGGTGGATGATTCGGAATTTGACGAATACAAAGCCTTGTACGGCAAAACGTTACTTTGTGGCCTGGCCCGCATCGACGGGTGGGCAGTAGGCATTGTAGCTAATCAGCGAACGATGGTAAAAACCAAAAAAGGGGAAATGCAGATGGGTGGCGTCATCTACTCCGATTCGGCTGACAAGGCGGCTCGTTTCATCATGAACTGCAACCAGAAACGCATTCCGCTGGTGTTCCTGCAAGACGTTTCCGGATTCATGGTGGGCAGTCGGTCTGAGCAAGGTGGGATCATCAAAGACGGCGCCAAAATGGTGAATGCCATGGCCAACTCAGTGGTGCCCAAGTTTACGGTAGTGGTTGGCAATTCGTACGGGGCGGGAAATTACGCCATGTGTGGCCGCGCCTACGATCCGCGGCTCATGGTGGCCTGGCCGTCGGCCCAACTGGCGGTAATGAGTGGTGCATCGGCCGCAAAAACCTTGCTGCAGATTCAGTTGGCATCCTTAAAAGCAAAAGGCGAAACCATTACACCTGAAGTGGAAAATAGTATGTTTGAAAAAGTGAAAAGCCAGTATGATGCTCAGTTGTCGCCCTACTACGCGGCGGCCCGCCTGTGGATTGACGCCATCATTGACCCGCTGGAAACGCGAAAAGTGATTGCGATGGGAATCGAAGCCGCTAACCAGGCACCCATCGAAAAGCGATACAACGTAGGCGTTATCCAGACCTGAACAAACCGTATGACTCTGACGTACAGGAAGGAAAAAATAGTATCTTTCAAAAAGCAAAAACCTCATTCCGGATGAATGGACATTGGACGGCAGTTGAAAACTAATTTCATCCGGAGACAAACTTTAAGCGAAATCCCGTCGTTGTGATAAGAAATTTTTCTTGGTTCTTGGATTTAGAATTGACACTTTTGTGCCTCTACTACGTTACGTTTTTGGTCTGCTATGAATACAAATGAAATAAAAGCGTTGGTTTCACTATTGGATGATGAAGATAAAGAAGTGCAGCTGCATGTGGAACAGAAGATTATCTCGTTGGGAGGGTCGGTTATTCCTTTTCTGGAAGCCGAGTGGGAAACCAACTTTAACCCCATTGTACAGAAGAAAATAGAAGAACTCATTCATACCCTGCAGTTTGATTTACTCAAACTCAAACTCAGAGACTGGAAAGACAGTGGCGGTGAAGATTTGCTGGAAGGCATGTGGCTCATTGCCACGTATCAGTATCCCGATCTGGCATTGGAACGGTTGCGCAAAGACCTGGAACAAATCTATTACGATGCCTGGCTTGAATTCAAGTCCGATGTGCATCCGTACGATCAGGTGAAGATTCTGAACAGTGTCATGTTTAGCAAGCTTAAGTTTGCTGCCAATACCAAGAACTTCCATGCCCCTGCCAACTGCATGATCAACATTGTACTCGATTCCAAACGAGGCAATCCCATTGCGTTGTGTGTGATTTACATGCTGATTGCCAATAAGCTGAAGCTGCCTATCTACGGGGTGAATCTGCCTAACCTGTTTATTCTCACTTACAAATCGGCAGACACGCAGTTTTACATCAACGTTTTTAACAAAGGCATCGTCTTTTCCCGTTCCGACATCGACAGCTACATCAAGCAGTTGAATCTGCCTCCTTCCGACATTTTTTACGAGCCTTGTTCCAATGTCGACATCATCAAGCGGTTGCTGCGCAGCTTGTCTCTGGCTTTTGAAAAAACGGGTGACAATGACAAAATGGAAGAGGTGCGTCTGCTGTTGGAAATGGTAAGCGGCATCAAAGACACCGACTGAGGGTTTTGCCTTTTGTGGGGATACTATTTTGTAAGGCACCAGGCAAAAGATGCTTCGCTGAAAACTAACAGTTTACGATTCGCCAACCTGTACTTTTATTCCGGCTCGTTACCTGTTTTGACAAATGCCCGAGGCACGTTGAAAGTTGCCTGCAGTTCAACTTTCTCTAAAGCCTTTCACTCTTTTTGAATGGCACATCCTACCGGGCGTTTTTCGGCGTAGGAAAGGTTTTTGCGGTTGATGGCCGCATTGATTGCATCCCGCAGAAATTGGGCGGTTACTTCCTGCGCTACCTGGGGATTATCGTCAATGGCACCCCGGTATTTGAGAATAAAGTTTCCCCCGCCGGTATTTTGCAACACAAAAGCTTCGGGTGTTTTGGTGGCCTTGAAAAGTGTAGCCACCTTTTGTTCTTTATCGGCCAGATACGGAATGGTGTAATTCTTCTCTTTGGCCCGGCGAGCCATTTCTTCAATCGAATCATCCAGGTGATCGAGCGATGTATTGGAATTGATCAGCAGGAACTGGGCACCTTTGCCCTGGTATTGGGTTACCAGGCTCAGAATGCGGTCTTCGTAAAGCTTGGCAAACGGACAGTAGTTGCTCATAAAGATAACCACAATGGCTTTGTCGTTTTTGTAGTCGGCCAATGACACGGTGCTTTGGTCAGCCGCATTCACCAATGTGAAATTTTCAATTTTTCCGGGTGCCTGAGCAAAGGATGCCGGGCCGAGTAGCCACACCAGGCCAAAAAAATTCAATATGCTAAGTATAGGTTTCACTTTCGAATGTATAAGCTACAATAAAGTTATGAATTTTCTGATAATAGATTGTATAAGAACTGTATTGCATAGCTACCCGGATGGTACCAAATAATGTACCATTTTCCTTGATTTCAAAATTTTTTATGTGGATTTGTTCCCGAAAACTCAATTCTTTTTGGCTGTAGAGTTTATAGAGTGCCTCTTTTGCGCACCAATAGATGCAATACTTTTCCAGGTTCTGGTTGGCGTTCCGGTACTCTTCGGGTGAGAGGACGCGGGGGATAATGCGCGACATTTTTTCTTTAACAGGCTCAATGTCAATGCCTACCGGAAATGATTTGTGCAATATGGCAGTGGCATATTCTTCGGTATGGCTCACTGATACGTAATATTCGTGCTGCAGCAAAAGGGGCTTGCCCTGGTGGTTTTTAATGATTCCAAGATAGTATTTTTCCCATTGCAGCAACAACTGCTGTACCAGCACCCGCGAAGCCAGGGTTTGCTTGCGGCGACCTTCATGGCTGATACTCAGAAAATAAGCCGTATCATGTTCGTTGGGGTTCCAGAGGTGATAAAGCTCCTCTATGCTTTCGGTAATTTTCCAGAGTCCCCACAAACATTCTTCGTTGATTGTTTCGGATTTAACTAAAGGCATACGATTTTTGCAAAAAAGGCCGGATGCACGAATGTGATAAATTTTTGTTAGAAAAAATAGTATCGGGCAGAAGTTAAAAACCTGCCCACAAGTAGGTGGAACATTTCGGATGAGAAAACAATTATAAAATGGAATGCAGAAAGTGCGCCATTGGATACAATTAATCATAAGACATTGAATCAGAAAATACATATAAACAAGGTAGGCGGCTTTACAGGGCATCGGGACTGTGTGTATGTGCTTGAAAACGCTTCTTTGCCGCATCAGTTCTTCTCGGCGGCAGGTGATGGCCTGGTAGTCAGATGGGACTTGCAAAACCCAGACCAGGGAGAACTGCTGGCTCAGGTAGGGGCGTCGGTGTATGCGTTGCGTTATTCGCCAGAGGAGCAGCAATTATGGGTTGGCCAGAATTTTGACGGATTGCATGTGATTGACCTGGCAACGAAGAAAGAATTGAAATCGATCAAGCTTACTTCCGAAGCTATTTTTGACATTCAATTCTGGCAATCCGATGCATACGTGGCTGCCGGAGATGGCACCCTGATTGTACTGGATAAGAATGCCTTTGCCGTACGGAAACACATCAAAGCTTCGGACAAAAGTGCGCGCTGCCTGGCCGTTAATCCGCACACTGGCGATTTGGCTGTGGGGTACAGCGACCACACCATCCGGATTTTTGACTTGGAGACGTTGCACCCCAAACATGTGATTGAAGGGCACACCAATTCGGTATTTTCCTTGATGTATTCACCCGATTACCGGTACTTACTGAGTGGAAGCCGCGATGCCCACCTGAAAATATGGGACGCAACCCACGCGTATGCCGAGCACAAATCCATTGTGGCACACCTGTATGCCATCAACCATATTGCCTACCAGCCTGACGGTCACTATTTTGTAACAGCCAGCATGGATAAGTCGATCAAAATATGGGATGCGGCCACATTTCGGCTGCTAAAAGTAATAGACAGGGCCCGTCATGCGGGTCATGGCACATCCGTAAACAAGCTGTTATGGCTTGACTACCACAACCGTCTCGTCTCGGCCAGTGATGACCGGTCGGTATCTGTGTGGGCAGTGGATGAAGAGTGATACTGGAATTCGGACTGCGGAATTGTCAGAATCTTGATTGGCTTCGCCGCACTGACGTTTTACAGGATTATTAGATTGTTAGGATTAGATTGTAGAATATGCTTTCGCTTATTCATGCGGTTGCTTTGTTTCGTTCCCGTTGTGGCAGATCTGTCACCTGAATCCGAACTTGTTTTGATCCAATCGTTTTTACACGCCCAAAAATTGAAAAAATAGGTTTTTTATTGATAAAAGTGTAGCTTTACAACATAGAATGTCTGAAAAAAGGAGCATTCAACCAACAAACAGCCTGACATTGGCATTGCAACCTATGAAAATAACCCCCATCGAAATACGCCAGAAAGTTTTTGCCGAGAAAATGTTGCGTGGGTATGACAAAGACGAGGTTCTGGCCTTTCTTCAGTCATTGTCGCAGGAGTGGGAAAACGTGCTGGAAGAAAACCGTGAATACCGCATCAAACTGGAGGTAACACAGAAAGAGGTGCAAAAACTGCGTGAAGTTGAAACTTCCTTATACAAAACGCTGAAAACCGCCGAAGATACCAGCTCGCAACTGGTAGAGCAGGCCCATCGTTCGGCAGAGCTGGAAATGCGGGAGGCCCGCAATCAGGCCGAATCCCTACTCAATGAGGCGCGCACCAAAGCCCAAAAGATGATTCAGGATGCGGAAAATCAATCGCGCATCAAGCTGGAAGAGACCCTGGACGAACTGAAAACGCGAGAAAGCGATTTTCGGCAACTGGAACGCCTGAAAGACTCGCTGATCAAGGAAATCCAGAACATTGCCAGTGATACCCTGGAGCGGATCAACCACATTTCGGCCAAAGGCAACACCAAGCTATTTGAAAATAAAATCCGCGAAGTGCGTGAAGCCCTTGAGCAGAAATCGGAGATATCTCAACCGCCTACTTCCAATTCGGGCTCTGAAGAATTGCGGCCGCCTACTTCGCAAACCATCACTTTGTCAGAAACAAAGGAGGCACATACCGAGACGCCTACCGTAAAATCTTCGGTGCCACAAGGGAGCGTCGTGATCAAATTGCAATCCAAATCGCCGGTGATCTCAAAAGAAGAATCGGCACAGGAGAAAGGCAACACTTCGTCTTTTTTTGATCAGCTCTAATTTTCAAAGACTTATCCCTTTTCAATCCGAAATCTCTTGGGTACTGTTGCACTAGAAGGAATGGAGTTTTTTGCCTATCATGGCTTCTACGAAGAAGAACGCAAGATCGGCAACCGGTTTATCGTGGACCTGACCGTAACCGTTGACCTGACACAAGCCGCCCAGTCAGACAAGCTAAGCCAGACTGTCAACTACGAGGTGCTTTACAAGATTGTCAAAGACGAGATGGAAGTTCCCTCGCATTTGCTGGAGCACATGGCCGGCCGCATTCTGGACCATATCTATGAGAAATACACCCACGTACAGGGCGTAACCGTAAGTATTGCCAAACAGAACCCGCCAGTAGGAGGCGTGTGCCGTCAGTCCAGAATTACACTGACTCGCTGAGGTTTTGGTTTTTTCAACGATATTATTTTTTTATGCGATTTTTACAACGCGTGTGGGTGGTACTGGCACTTCTGGCTTTTTCGTGTTCCAAATACAACGCCAGTCCTTCTGAAACCAATCCCGGTAAATTAGCTGATGAAACGATTCTTTACCGGCTTTGTGTCAAAGGCAATCAGTCGACAGTAGAGTGGCGCCGCGTAAGCACAGACGGGCTCAATGCGATGACATTTAACCAGGATCGGCGTTCGGCAAATTATACCGCCAACTCGGCCCAGGGAGGAAATGTGTTTTCAAATCTGATTTTTGATTTGCAGCGTAACGGCAGTGACAAAACCGTAACCATTCGTTTTTTTAAGAACGGATTGATGAAGGAATCCGAAATAATCACCTACCTATCGGCAGACACACTGAAAAACGAACCGGAAAACCATGTGTATGTAAGGCAGTAAGTTTTGGTTTTTCAACGATACTATTTCAACCCAAAAGGGAAGCAATCACGGCTTCCCTTTTGTACTTATGCCACCACTTGCTTGCGTAGTTTGCGGTTGCGCCACCAGCGGCGTAAGAGCCAAACCAGCCCGGCAAGCAACAGCCAGAACGGCCACAGCGTCACTACCCCAATGGCAAAGCTGAGAAACGACTCCCAGCCTTCACCAAACCCGTAGGCCAGCTTGCTCCAGAATCCGCGTTCCGGGGCCGACTGGTAAGGCACCTGTTCGTAAATTTCCAGGTTGATGGTGCTGAAACCCACCTGATTCTGCAAGTATTTCAACCTGCCTTCTTTCGATTCTATTTCTTCCCGGATTTGCTGCAAAGCCGCTTCCAGTTTCAGAATGTCTTCCATTTTGCCGGCTTGTTTGAGCAGTTCCAGGTAGCGGGTTTCCAGGGCGCGTTTGGTCTTCAACCGGCTCTGAATGTCGACAAACTCTTCGGTGACATCCTGCGCCGATACGTTGTTGTAATCCACAAAGATGCCTTGCTTGAGCAGTTCGTCCAGCAACGCCTCAAACTTGGCCGCAGGTACCCGGATGCTGAACGTAGCCGTGAAGTCGCTGTTGCTGCGCGATTCGTTGGAAGTAGCCAGGTAGCCGCCATAGGTGCCTACCAGTTTGGTAATGATGGCCTTGCTGTCTTTAAGTTTCTCAACCTGAATCTTTACCTGAGCAGTCTTGATGATTTGCTTTTGAGTGAGTGAAATATCCTGGTCAGCAGGAGTCTCTTCGTTTTTATGGTAAGCAAATGCATTTGATTTTGCTTCTGCTTCTGGCGGGGGAGGCAGAGATAAAGCCATATTGGCTGTCACCTCTGTGGCTTCGTCAATTTCATAATTGCCACCTTCAAAATGCGAATCTTTTGAACTACAGGCAAACAAATTCAAGCTAATGAATGCCGCGATAAATAGGCCATGACGGGTCGTTTTCATAGGAAGTATAGTTGAGGTAGATGGGAATTTCCTGAAAAATAAGATTTTGCTACAAATTTTTTCTTATTAGATGTTTCCCTTTGTCAAATTCCATATACTAATCCATAAAAAAGTTTGATATACAAAGTGCCCATACAATAAGTTACGCTTTCCCCCCTGGTGGAAACTAAAGGTATTTAAAATAAATTATTGAATCTTTTCAATAACTTCTGCTCAGAAATAACAGTAAAGCCCGGGCTGCATCAGTCCGGGCTTTCTCTTTACAAAATAGTATGTTTTCAACATGAAAAACCTCAGGGTTGCTGCGCCTGTTCGTCGGTTTCCTGCTTGAGCAGGTCGGTGAGGTAGTGGCACAGATCGGTCATAGCGTCCGACATCCGTTCGTCGCCAGTGGCACGCAAAACGGTGTCACTCAACGTGCCGATCATGTCGATGCAAAACTGCTTCATGTCATTTACCGGCATGTCTTTGGTCCACAAGTCTACTTTCATCGTTCCCCGGTGGTACATGTCCCAGATCGCAATGGATACGGCTTTGGTTTCTTCGAGGCCTTCGTTGGGGTTGTCGGTGGCATGCCAGTGAATCTGTTCGGGAACACTGTCGGCATCCAGCGATATATCAAAGTGTATTTCAGATTTCTTCACGGTACTAAAATTAAAGGTTAAAGGCGCAAAGCCCCAGAAAGTTTTCGGTTGGGTGAGTTAAAAGAACTGCAAAAATAGCAAAAAAAGCGACGGCTTTCTGCAAACAATTTTGTTTTCTATTGAGTTACTTCGGGATAAGTAGTTGCTTTATAAGTGCTTAGCTACTAGTCATTCGCAATAAGCTGTTAGCATAAAAAAAAGAATGTATAGATTTGATTTTCAATATTTTAACATTTGTTTGTTGAAAAAGAATAGCAATGAGCAAACATTTGTGTAAATACTTTTTTGTCATAAACTACACCTGATTCATCGCTTAAGTTCCCCAAACCACTTATGAGTATACACCCTTCTAAGCTGCACTTCTTTATTTTTTTACTTGGAATATGGGCCGGATTGTCCGATAAGCTGAATGCACAACACCTGCAGCCCGGTTTTGACAAAGCCCAGTACCTGGATTTGATGAAAGTATCGGCTCAATTTGGCGATTCCACTTACGTAAATTCGATTCCAGCACCAAAAGACTATAAGTTTGTTTACCGGTCAGCTGTAGTGGGCCTGGACAACCGGTGGGACTTGTGGACTCATACTTCCCAACCGATTGCCGTGATCAGTCTGCGAGGCACAACGGCCAACAGTGTGAGCTGGCTGGCCAATTTTTACGCAGCCATGGTGCCCGCCAAAGGGGAGCTACAGATTACCGAACAGGAAAAGTTTTCGTACCAACTGGCCGACAATCCGCGTGCGGCCGTGCATGTGGGCTGGCTGGTGAGTACGGCGTTTCTTTCCAAAGACATTTTGCCCAAGCTGGATTCGTGTTACAAATCGGGTATCAAGGATGTGATCATCCTGGGCCACAGCCAGGGAGGAGCCATTGCTTACCTGATGACGGCCTATTTTTACCACCTGCAAAAAACACAGCAACTTCCCGCCGACATTCGGTTTAAGACCTATTGCAGCGCCGGGCCCAAGCCGGGAAACCTCTACTTTGCCTATGAATACGAAACCATGACGCAAGGCGGCTGGGCGTACAATGTGGTTAATTCCGCCGACTGGGTGCCTGAGGTGCCTTTTTCCATCCAGACGCTTAACGATTTCAACAAGACCAATCCGTTTGTCAATGCCAAAGGCATTATTCGCAAGCAAAAGCCGCTCAAACGCCTGGTGCTGAGGCATGTGTACAACAACCTGAGCAAACCGGCCCTAAAGGCCCAAAAAAACTACCAGAAGTACCTGGGCAAAATGGCATCTAAAGTAGTGAGTAAAAACCTGGCTGGCTATGAGTCTCCGGAATATTACAACAGCAACCACTACGTTCGGACGGGCAACACCATCGTTCTTCTGGCCGACGAAGCGTACTACAAAGCTTATCCCGACAGCAAGGAAAATATCTTTGTGCATCATTTTCATCCGCCTTACATTCGGCTGGCCGAGCAACTACCTGACTTTCAGTCAACTTTCCGCGAAAATGCAAATCCTACGGCTTCGTTGCTGGGCAATTGGGAGCTGACATATATCTCCGGACCAAAAATTGCTTTTGACGGATTGTACCCCAATAAGAAACCGTTTATTACCTTTGATGCCGCTACTCAAAAAGCCATGGGAAATACTGGCTGCAACAGCTTCAATGGCAAATACGTACTGGAAGGCCAGAAGTTGAGTTTTCCCGATCCGCTGGTGATGACGCGTATGTTTTGTGAAGGCAACGGCGAGCGGTTTTTTGTGGATGGATTAAAGAAAATTACCGGATATTCGCTTTCGGGCGATACCCTTACTTTACTGGCTGATGGTGTAGAATGGATGCGATTTATCCGAAAACCCAAAGACGAATAATTTCATCTTCATATTTTTTTCATGAAATACCACATTCTATTTTCCTGTGCGCTGGCAGGCCTTTTTTTAGGCTGTACAACAGGTAATCAATCTGTTGAGAACCATACGGATAGCACACAGGCGCAAACGCCTGCGCCGGTTGACGGATGCTATGCTTTTACTGCTTCCAAAGATACTATCTGGCTGCGCATACAGCCTCAGGCACAGGCAGTAACGGGCACGCTTAACTATCATTTCTTCGAAAAGGACAGCAACAATGGAACCATTCAGGGAGTGATGCAAGGCGATACCCTTTTTGCCGATTATACCTTTGCTTCCGAAGGCGTAACCTCGGTAAGGGAAGTGGCTTTTATGAAAAAAGACAATGGGTTTGTAGAGGGGTATGGCGAAATGGAAGAGAAAGATGGGAAAATGCTATTCAAAAATAGAAGTGCCTTGAATTTTGATTCTCAGACAAAACTTTCTCCGGTTGCCTGCCCGTAAAACAGGCGGGTTTTGCCAATCAAAAAGATACTATTTTTCAACCTGTCGCTGAGTGTCAGCCTTTTTTGGGATGCAGCAACTCAATGGTGTTGCGTCCCAGTTTTACCATGTTTTTTTGCTCCATTGTGCGTAACAGTCGACTTACGGCTTCGCGGTGCGTATGCAGCTCATCGGCAATCTGCTGATGGGTAATCGGCAACGTATGCGTATTGATTGACAGGGCCCGTTGCTGCAAATAATGCAAAATCTGCGTGTCCAGCTGGCTGAAAGCAATCAAATCAATCACCTGAATCAGTTCTGCGAACCTACTCCCGTAGGTCGCATTTACAAACGCCTTCCATTCGGGATATTCAAACCATTCTTCTACCAGTTTTACAGGGATCTGCAGCACCTGGGTTTCGTCTTCGGCAATGGCCTTGACCAGACTAGGCCGCCCTGCCTGGCAGCAATTAATGGCCATGGCGCAGGTTTGCCCCGAATACAAGTGATACAAAAAGATTTCGCGCCCTTCGTCATCTTCCCGAATGATGCGCAACACACCCGACTGCACCAGGGGTACAAAGGAAATTACATCGCCCGGTTGAATGAGCACCGCATCGCGGGCAATGGTTTTCAGGCGGGTATGTTGCTGCATTTCGGCCAGCAGTCGGGGATCAGTAAAGAGTGGGGCATACATACAATTTTACATTTTTTTGAGAAAAAAGCAGCTTATCCAACAAATGTTCCCAAAGAAGCTTGTGGTACCGGTCATCTTTGCAGAGATGAATGTGAACAATATGCCTTTTTCGGCAACAAATATACAAAACAATAAATGCGTCAAAATGGTATGGAAAGCATCAGAGAATTGGTAAAAGCGGGCAAAGCGGTGATCATAGATGTGCGTACCCAGACCGAATTCAGCAGCGGCGGACACGTAGCCGGGAGCCTGAACATCCCTTTACAGGAAATTCCGGAGCGGATGGAGGAATTTCGGCAAATGGAAAACGTGGTGGTTTGCTGTGCTTCGGGCAACCGCAGTGGGCAGGCTGCCCGTTTTTTGCAGTAACAGGGCATTATAATGCAGAATGGAGGATCATGGCTTACGGTAAAGGCCTTGCTGCATGCCTAATCCGGAAGCAAGAACGCATTGCCGACGTCTGCTATTCAGGCAAAGGCAATACCCTTGTTTGACTAAGGTTTTACCAGGGGCTCCTGTAGAACACGTATTCTAAGAAGGCAGGTTTTGCTTTCTGTAGCGATACTATTTTGCTGGCATCCCGATCGGATGATACCCTAAGCGAAATCTTAAATGCATTCTCATAACTGTAAATCTCTTTTCTCCTTTTTTCTATTTTAATCAACTATGCTTCCGTTTTTGAAAAAGTTACTAGGCGTTGGCCCCAACGTAAACATGGGCGAATTGATTGCCAACGGCGCCATCATTGTTGACGTACGAACACCGGCCGAGTACAAGGCAGGGCACCTGAAAGAAAGCCTGAATATTCCACTCGATTCGTTACCCAGTCAGTTGAGCCGACTGAAAAAAGACAAAGCCATCATTACCTGTTGCGCATCGGGTAGGCGGAGTTCGGCTGCCCGTAACCTACTCAAGTCGCACGGGTTTGAGCAGGTGTACAACGGCGGTTCCTGGATGAATCTGCGCAATTATTTGTGAGCAAAGCAGGTTTTGGCGGCAAGCACTCAAGAAAATAGTATCTTTGAGACGTTAAAAACCTGATCGTAATCTGATTTTGATTGTATGACAACCTTACGTTTCTTTCTTATTGCCTGGCTGAGTGCGGTAGTTTTCGCGTGTCAGCCATCTGCCAAGCAAGAGCAGCCGGTAAACGAACTGCTTTCGGCTGAGGCCTTTAACCAAAAACTGGAACAAACTCCCTCGGCGCAGGTAGTAGATGTACGTACCCCGGAAGAGTTTGCCACAGGCCATTTGGCAAATGCGTCAAACATTGATTACAATGCCGCCGATTTTGCGCAGCAGTTGGAACACCTCGATAAAAGCAAACCGGTATTTGTGTATTGTTTGTCCGGAGGGCGTAGTGGTTCGGCGGCAGCGCAAATGCAACAGATGGGTTTTGAGCAAATCTACGGGTTAGACAAAGGGCTGATTGCCTGGAAACAGGCGGATTTTCCACTCGAAACGGCTGATAGTCAGCCGCAAGATGGAGGAATGAGTATGGAAGAGTTTGCCAAACAGGTAACGCGCGACAAGCTGGTGCTGGTTGACTTTAATGCCACCTGGTGCGGTCCCTGTAAAAAAATGCTGCCTGTGCTGAAAAAGCTAGAGGCTGAAAACAAAGACAAACTGGTGCTGTTTCCGGTAGATGCCGATGAAAATCCGGATCTGCTGAATCAGAAGCAGATTGAGGGCATTCCGCATCTGGAACTGTACCAAAAAGGAAAACTGGTGTGGACGTATTCGGGGTTTGCCAGCGAAGAACATTTGCTCGAAAGCATCCGTCCGCATTTATAGTGTTATGATTATAAAAAGGAAACCCCTGACTCTGAAAGTCAGGGGTTTTTGCTTTTCAAAAGATACTATTTTTTACATTGATACCGGCACCAGTACGCTGGTTTGGTCCCACTCGATTTTCAGGTCTTTGTCACTGGGAGTAATAGTCAGTTTTTCAACCGGTGACGATAATTTTTTGGCTGGAACAGTGGTTTCCAATACATTTTTTTCTTTGTATTTGTCGTATTCAAACGCGCCAAACTGACCCAGTTGCTCATTGAGAATAATGGTCCATTCTTTTTCGTTTGGAATGGTAAACAGCGTGTACGTGCCTGCTTTCACGGGTTTGCCACCGAACTTAACGTCTTTGGTAAACGTGATTTCGGTAGCCTGGTTGGCTCCGGTGCGCCACACTTTTCCGTAAGGTTCCAGGCCGTCAGGTCCGAAAATAACGCGGCCCCGCTTGGAGGGTTGTCCGTAGGCCACTTTGATGAACTTGCTTTCGGCGTTGATCCGTGGGCTTTTGGGTGGATTCTGAGCAAATACGGCAACGGATGCCAGCGCAAAGAAAAAGGCAATGAAAAGTGATTTTTTCATGTGTACTAACTAGTTAAAGGGTTGTTCTTGTGGATATTTTCAAAAACTTCTGGATAAGAGTACAAGCAAAAATTTTACCAGAATTGGCGGCATAGATAGATAACTTGACCGATACTGGCAACATTATCCCCCAGAAAGGGATGAGCGGTTGTATGAATTGGCAGATTGCGCCGGGTCGTTCATTTCTATGCGCAGGCCGTCATACCCTAAACGGATAAACGGCGGAAGTGTTTTATTCACTTCTGCATGCAATCCCATGCGGTGGCTAATGTGGGTGATGTAGGCCCGCTCGGGTTGCAGTTCGGTGAGAATGGTAACGGCCTCACTAAGAGTGAAATGCGACAGATGAGGCTCGTGCTGCAAAGCATCAAAGACGATGACTTTGGAGCCGCGCAATTTTTCAAACTCTTTTTCCGGAATCTGGTTGGCATCGGTTATGTAGGAAAAGTCGCCGATGCGAAATCCGGAAACTGGCAGTTTGTAATGAATGACTTCGATGGGAGTGACGGGCACGCCGTTGACGGCAAAATCATCACTGTTGATCTGGTGCAGCACCATTTGCGGAATGCCCGGATATTTGTGTTCGGCAAATGCGTAGGCAAAATCTTTTTGCAGAATGTCCAGCACCCGCTGGCGGGCATATACCGGCATGTCGCGGTTTTGCTTGAAATTGTATGCACGGATATCGTCCAGGCCGGCAGTATGGTCTTTGTGTTCGTGGGTAAACAGGACCGCATCCAGTGTATCAATGCGTTCGCGGAGCATTTGCTGACGGAAATCGGGCCCGGTATCGATCACCAGACTCACTTCGCCCACCTGCACATGCACCGAGGTGCGGAGGCGTTTGTCCCGAAAATCGACGGAGCGGCATACTTCACACGTACAGCCAATCACCGGAACACCTTGTGAAGTACCTGTGCCTAACAATGTAACCCGCATACGTAAGTGAACTCTGGTTGGTGGTTGGAAAATAGTATCGGAGCCAGGCACAAAACCGGCTCAGGCAGGTTGGGTTTGCTGACGCAATTCGGCAAAAAGCTTTTTGCTTTTATCGCTCATTTTTTCGGTACTGAGTTCCAGTGTCCGTAAGATATCAATCACACTGTTGATGCGGCCTTCCAGCGGCAGAAACTTATTGACCACCACTACTCTGTTGTCTTTCAGCAC
Organism: uncultured Sphingobacteriales bacterium; assembly: GCA_963520985.1. Lineage (GTDB taxonomy): Bacteria > Bacteroidota > Bacteroidia > Cytophagales > 172606-1 > Xanthocytophaga. Next base: position 102,013 of record CAUQTA010000002.1, on the reverse strand, counting down.
ACACCAGCCCGTTTTGAAATTGCCTTTTTCGTAACGAAGCATGTAATCCGATTCGGCAAAGATATCTTCGATTTTGGATAAGAACTGAGGGGTGTATTTCATACGAAAAATGCATGCAAAATGGTTATAAGGTTTCACTGCCAGAGCTGCCCCTGCAAACAATAAAACAATATAACCATTCCTAGATGTACTACTTGATTAGCGGGTCAGTTTTTTGACAACTTCTACCAACTGATCAAAGTTGAGCGGTTTGGGTAGGTATTCGTCAATGCCCACAGCCTTGAACTCTTCCATGCTGTAGTTCTTGGCATTGCCCGTGATGGCTACAATCGGTATTTTGGATTTTACCGGGTCGGGGAGGGCACGTACCTGTTTGGCACACTCCATGCCGTCCATGACCGGCATATTGATATCGAGCAGTATTATGTCAAAGTTTTCGTTGCTAAGGGCGTCTAGTACCTGTTCTCCATTTTTGACGGAAGAAATGATGCAGCCTTGCTGCTCCAGGATTTTCTTGGTTAGATTCTGAATAACCGAACTGTCTTCGGCAATAAGGACTTTTTTGGTTTCAGCCATTTTTGGGATATGATTAAAAATGAATGTTTCGGAAAGGGCAGGTTTTGGTCCTGTTTCTTGTACTATTTTTCTGTGATTTCAGTTTCACTCTCTGCCAGAATTCCCTTGTATGATTGCTCAAATATCTTGATTTCTTTTTGAATTCTGATCAGATTCTTTTTCAAATCTTTGGTAACGTTGTTTTTAAGGTCGGCCTCGGTAAGGCGTGCGAAATTAGCAATTTTTTCGATTCCCAGCGTGCCGGCATTGCCTTTTAGCGTATGCAAGTTACTCAAAATTTTCTTATAGTCCTTGATGCTCAGTGCTTCCAGGTTTTCGCGCAGGTGTTCGTGAGCTTCGGCAATAAATTCTTCCAGTGTAGCGAGCACCATTTCTTCTCCACCATACTTCTTCAGCTGCCCAATCACTTCCAGGTTCAGCATCTCCGGCTCGGGCTCCTGATTTTCGGTTGCTTTGGCTGTTTTTGCAGAAACTTTCTTTGGGGAGGTTTTGCCTTTTCCGGCGGTACTATTTTCGCCGTCAGGTTTGGCAGGGGTCAACGGGTTGCCGTTAGTAACAACACGCAAGTCGCCTTTGCGGTTCATCCACTCTTTCACCTTCTGAATCAGCGCCGTAGCCCGGATGGGTTTGGCCAGGTAGTCGTCCATGCCCTGGCTCAGGAATTTTTCGCGGTCCTCACGCATCGAATAGGCCGTCATGGCAACAATGGGAGGCAGATTTTCTAAGTTCAAGGCCCGAATGTGCTGGGTGGCCGTAATGCCATCCATATCGGGCATTTGTATGTCCATCAGAATCAGGTCGTAATTGCGTTTCTGCGGATTGGCAAAGGTTGATTTTACTTTTTCGATGGCATCAAATCCGTTTTCGGCCATTTCGATGAGGCAACCGGCTTTGCCGAGAATCTCGCTGGCAACGGTGCGGTTTACAGCATTGTCGTCGGTGAGCAACACAAAAGGCTGCGCGCCATTAAACGAGTCGCCCTCTTTGAATTCTTCTTCCAGCAGACTGCTCGCTACTGGGCTGATGCTGGTTTCCTTGGCTTCGAAGGTAAACCAGAAGGTACTGCCTTTGCCCGATTCAGATTCCACGCCGATTTCGCCGCCCATCATGCGGGCCATTTCTTTGGAAATCGCCAGCCCCAGCCCTGTGCCTCCGTACGATTTGGTGGAAGAATTATCGACCTGGTTAAATGCGTTAAACAACAGCGACAGGTTTTCTTTGGAAATGCCGATGCCAGTATCGCTGACGGCCCCCCTGATTTTTTTGATTTTCCCACGGCTTCCTGCCAAAGAAATGTAAATGGTAACGGTGCCATTTTCGGTGAATTTGATGGCATTGGAAGTCAGGTTGGAAAAAATCTGCAACAGGCGGGTTTCATCAGCGATAATGAACTGAGGCACATCCGAATCGATGTAGTATTCCAGTGCGTTGTCTTTGGCGGCCGCCTGCTGACGGAACAAAGCGTACAGTTTTTCGACGAGTCCTCTGGCTGACAGCGGCGCTTTGTGCAGTTCCATCTTGCCTGCCTCGATTTTGGAAAGGTCGAGAATGTCGTTCAGAATGGTAAGCAATGTTTCTGACGATTTCTTCACGGTTTGTACATATTCCTTCTGCTTGGGGTCAAGCGGCGTATCATTGAGCACGTCAATCATGCCGATGATGCCATTCATGGGCGTACGGATTTCGTGGCTCATGTTGGCCAGAAACCGTTCTTTTACCTTCAGCGATTTTTCAGCGATCTCTTTGGCTTTCAGCAGTTCTTCTTCCGATTTTTTTCGTTCTGTAATGTCGCGGGCTACGCCTTCTATCTCAATCGCATTGCCATTTTCGTCGTGTACCAGCCGTACATTGAGCAAAAACTGAATTTCCGGTCCGTTTTTGGGCACAAAGCTGACTTCAATATTTTTGGCACTGCCGTGGCGGCGCAACTGTCGGTAGCTGTGGTAACTTCTACCCTTGTCTATGAAAAACTCAGTAATGTTGTGTCCTATGATCTCGTCTTCGCTGTAGCCACCCACTTCATAGGCCGACGGACTGATCATGCGGATCATGCCGCGCAGATCGGACCGGTAATAAATATCCTGAAACGACTCGAAAATGCTGCGAAATTTGATCTCACTTTCAACAAGGGCCAGTTCTGATTGCTTTTTCTCGGTGATGTCGTGGGCTATGGCCGAAAGTTCTTCAATGGTGCCATCTTGAGAGACTATCGGGTTGAGATAGACTTCGCGCCACGAATTCGGATTTTCTTTGCTGTGTATCTGCGTTTCAAAGTGTTGTGGAATGCCTTGCAGGGCCAGCATGTAGCGTTTTTCCCATTGCAGGTAGCTTCCCGAACGCATGAACTCACTGCGCACCCGGTCGGTATTCACGCCCAGCATGGGCCGGAAACCGAACCGGGATTCGTACACATCGGCAAAGTTTTTATTGAACGATGTCAGGTAAAGCCGTTTGTTGACTGACCACATCAAATGACTGCCGCTTTCAAAAATGGCATTGAGCTGAGCTGTCTGCTTGTGCAGTTTTTCCTCGTTCTGCTTGCGTTCAATGGCCAAAGCGATTTGCCCCGAAATGAAATCGAGCAATTCCAGGTCGCGGGTGCTGTAAGTGTTCGGGTTGTCGTACGATTTGACGGCAATGATACCGGTGGTCCGGTTTTCGATTTTGAGCGGCACGCCCAGCCATACTTTGGGCATTTTGCCGTATAGTTCCAGGTCGTTTTCCTTGGCCAGCCGAACGATCTGCTCTTCGTACAAAAACAGCGGTTTGTTGTAAAACATGGCAAATTCGGTGAGGCCCCTGCCCACCCTCCGTTGCGTTACCCGTAAATCGCTGCTGGTGTCTTCGTCGACAAAATAGGGGTAATACAGAAAGTTGCGTTCGTTGTTGTAGAGCGTAATGTAAAAATTGCGAACGTCAATGATCTTGCCCAGTTCCTTGTGTATGTTCTGATAGAGCGTTTCCAGGCTGCTGCTTTTGGTGGTCAGGTTGGCGATGCTGTAATACAGATTTTGGGCCCGTTCGGCGCGAATCCGCTCGGTGGTGTCGTACAGAATACAGCGCAGGGCGGTGGGCTTTCCGGCTTCGTACTTACAGCTTACGCTTCCGGCCAGGTAGATGTCCTGTCCGGTGCTACTGCGAAATACGGTCTGAAACTTATATATCTTTTCGCCGCTGGCAATTCGGTTAAACCGGCTCAGCGTACTTTTCAGATGCTGAGGATGAATGATGTCCCGAATGTTGAGTTTCTCGATTTCAGCACCGCTGTAACCCAGTTTTTCCTGCCAGGCACGGTTGGCAAACAGAATGTCGCCTTTCAGCGAAATAATCTGAATCAGGTCATTGGCATTGTCAAACAGATCCTGTAACTGAGCATGTGTACGGGCCAGTACAGCTGAGACCTTCTTTTTGTCGGTGATGTCTTCCCCAACGCGGGTAATGGCTGAGATTTCTCCCTGCTGCATGTTGAGCACCACCGAACTAAACTGAATGTAACGCAGGTTGCCGTCTTTGCCCAACAGGCTTCGTTCGGTAATCTCAAAAAAACCGCCGTTTTTGAGGGCATTGTAAAATTCCTGGCGGCGGGCGGGCTGATCGGCAGGCGGAATGAACACATCGAAAAAGTTTTTGCCCAGTACTTCTTCCTGTGCCCAGCCCGTTACTTTGAGCAAGTAGTCGTTGCAGAAAGAGATGGTTTCGTCGCGTTCAATCCGGAAGCAAACCAGGTTCACTTTTTCCAGCGTTTTCAGAAACTGTTCTTCGGCATTGCGTTGAGCCAGTTGACGTTGCTTTTCCTCTTCGGCCAGTTTCAGTTCGGTAATGTCACGCCCATAAGCGGCAACAGCCTCACGACCCAGATAAATGGCTTTTTTGAGGGTGATTTCGAATAGAAAGGTACCATCCGGACTTACAAATTCGCGTTCAATGGCCGTTTCCTGACCATGCCAGGTTTGTTCGAGGTACTCCCGAAACCGCGCAAAGTCGAGCCCGTAAGCTTCGCAAAACTGCTCTGCCGACCGACCGATCAACCCTTCGCGCGAATACCGAAACCAGTGCAGGGCGGCCCGGTTGGCATCAAGTACATTTCCTTCGCGGTCAAAGATCATGATCAGTTCGTTGTAGCTTTGCGACAGTGACTGATCGTGTTCGCTGCTACGCAACGGGCTGTTGAAGAGTTGGTTATAGCTCGATTTGGAGGCGTATGCCGGATTGTTCTCGTTCTTGCCGGGCTGAGTTAGCTTTTCATACTCGGTCACTTGTTTCTGCAACCGTTCTATCTCTTTTAGCAAGCGGCTCCGTTCCTGGGGGTTGACTGATTCTATGTAATCCATAAGGTGATTGAAAAGGCATGAATGGATAAATGAACGAAACTGCTGAGTCGAATCCGAAATATTCGGTCATTTCCTCATTCAAAATTGAAAAATAGTATCTTGCCGCAATGAAAAACCGGCAAGGGAGTTTCCTTGTTAAAAGTAATAAATATTCCTGAAAAAATGTCTCCGTCTGATTTTCTTATCCCCGAGTCCAGGTTTTTGATTGTGGTGGCAGGGCCAACGGCTGTAGGCAAAACCGAACTGTGTGTACGTCTGGCTGGGCATTTTCAAACCGAAATCATTTCGGCCGATTCCCGGCAGCTTTACCGGGAAATGACCGTCGGAACGGCCAAGCCAACGCCTGCCGAGCAAGGCGGCGTACTACATCACTTTGTAGATTCGCACAGCATTACCGAAGATTACAATGCCGTAGCTTTTGAAAAAGACGCTCTGGCACAGATAAATAGTATCCTGCAAACCCGCAAAACCTGCCTGCTCACCGGTGGCTCCACGCTGTACATAAAAACGGTAACTGACGGCATGGACGCCATTCCGGACGTGGACCCGCAAATTCGTTTTCAACTGCAACAGCAGCTGGACACACACGGATTAGAGGCCTTGGTGAGTGAACTGGATGCGCTGGACCCGGTATACGCCCAACAAGTAGACCGCGCCAATCCGCAACGTATCTTGCGGGCTCTGGAAGTGTGCGTCGGTACAGGTATGCCTTACTCATCGTTTCGGAAAGGGACCAAAGCCCAGCGGCCGTTTCAGATTATTAAAATCGGCCTGAACCGGGATCGGGAAGAGTTGTATCAACGCATTGACAAACGCATGGATGAAATGTTGAAAAACGGCTTGGTAGAGGAAGCAAAGCGACTGATTGCGTATCGGGGTAAAAACGCGTTGCAAACGGTGGGCTACAGCGAAGTCTTTGATTTTCTGGACGGGCTGTACAATGAAGTCGAAATGGTGCGGCTACTCAAACGAAACTCGCGCCGTTACGCCAAGCGACAGCTCACCTGGTTTCTGCGCGAACCCGATTACCAATGGTTTCATCCCAGCCAGTACGCGGATATTGTGCAATGGATCGAAGAACAGATGGCAGCAAAATAGTATCTTTTCAAAGTGAAAAACCTCCCAGGTTTCGAATTTCAGAAAAGTCAGAATTCAGTGAAGCATGGAAGTGATGATTGTTACTGAGAAACTACAGGGATTCTTTCTGTGTCCGGGCCCATGCAGCCGTGTAATACTGGTAAAGCAAATCGTAGAGTACCAGCTCATGCATTCGCTGCTGTGCATTGCACAACCGGTTGACGAATAGGTGCAGGTAGCTGCCAACCAGACTACGCAGAAATGCCGGGTTGTGTGAGTGATGCAACCGAATGAAATCAATGAGGGGCTGCCAAGCTACGGAACGCTGACGGAATAGCTCAATGGCTGGCATCAGTTCGTGATTCTCGGGCAAATTGGGGGCCAGCAGTTGTTCTATGGTCAATTTATAGAGTCGGTATTTGCTGGCAAACGATTTCCGGGCTTCGGCGTGAGTTGCGTCAAATTCCTGTTTAAAATTTTGTTGCAGCAAGTCCAGAAACTCTTTTTTGTCAGGCAACGAATAGTGGAAATCATTGAGCAGACAGTCGATTCCCTTGAGGGCGAGTTGCCAGCGAATGGTAGCGTCACTGTCGTTCTCCAATAACGATAAGATAGCGGCAACTGCCTGACTGTCATGGTAAAACAAGTGTTCCGATTCATCTATGGTCGCTTCGTCGTAACGCTCCAGTTCCCGCTGGTAGGTGTCTGTCTGAATGGCCGAAACCAGGCCCGCCTGCAAATACGGTTTGAGTGCTTCGTTCAGGTGTGCAATCACTGCTGCATAAAAGTGGCCCGCACCATGAAAACGAACCCGAATGTGGGGATTGGGATCGGTGAAGCGTATGAAAAACCAGCGGTCAATCACATGCGTCTCAATCAGTTGATCGGCAAGCGGTTTGAGTGCTTCCGTAATGAGCTCATCGGCTGTTTTGATGCCACAGTAAATCTTGAAATAAATCCATTCGGACCCAATGGCAAACGATCGGGTGACAGGTGGGTTTTTTGCTGTGTGGAAGATACTATTTTTTGAACCCGGTTCTTTGTTTGCAAATTGCCAGGGGATGATCAGTTCGTTGGTGAAATTTCCTTCCTCGCTTTCCACAAACAGATTGCGGGCGGTGAAAATATTTTCTTCCACGACAACTTTCTTGCGGTTGCGGATTACCTGTTGCAGCACTTTGAGGCAAAGTGAATTTTCCAGATCAATAGGTAATTCATTGTCGCCTTCTGCCAGGGTAATGTACCGGGGAATGTTTTTCTGTTGACGTAGCTGCGCTACTACTGAATGAAGAGCCGGTTCTGTAACTTTGGTAATCGATTCCAGATCAGATGAATGCAACGTCCATTTGGCTACGGATAGAATGGATTTGCCAAATACCACCCGAGGTAAAAAATCAGCTTCCTGCAAAGCTCCCCAATCCCAACGGATAGAAGTCATTGTATCCTGAAATTGCAGGTCGCAGAGAAAATGATAGTAAGGCAACGCCTGTAGCGTGTAATTGTGAGCCGAACTCAGGCGCGGAATCACTTCCTTGTGCAATCGGTTGGAGTACAGAACAATTCTGTTTTGCTGAATGCCAATAGACAAATCGCTCAGTGCAAGGGTATGTGCTTCATCCACACCCGATTGTACCATGATCGGAATCTCATAGTCACGCAGTACCGGCCGGGCAGATATGTTGCCGATCCGCGCCTGATTGATGTGTACCACTTCTGCCAAAATCGCCTCCGGATAGGATGCTTGCTCTATGTGCAACGCATTGCGGACATGCATCGCTAACGCTTCATCCAAATGACAGAACCGTCCCAGCAGATTGGCTGCCGAAGGGCCGGTTGATCCGTGGTGATAGACATAGAAATTTCCATTGTCAACGGCTGTGCAGTTTGGGGCCAGCACACTGCACAGCGTATAAAAGGAGGGGGGTAATACCAGTGGTTGTGTTGTCAGAAACGGAGTTACCTCATTTTCGGTAAGAATAAGGTCGGTTTGTTCCTGTATGGCTTTCAGGTATTTTTTTAGCAGAAAGTCTTGCCATTCTGTCCAGGGATAGGTTGGGTCGGTCGATTCCGGTTTGCCCGCAATGATGTTTTCGAGCAATGAGCTATGGCTTGCATAACGGCCGGGCTCAACCGGATAGCCAATGCCCGCTTCAGCATCCAGCGCTTCCATCAGCGGCACCCTGCGGGATTCGTAACGACTGGTAAACGCTTCTTTGAAACGGGTTAGGTTTTCGGGCTGTTTGTGCTTTTTGAGTCTGGCCAAAAAAAGAGTGGTTTTCTGTAATTCCTCTGTAATTATAGAAGAGACCCTGGCTTGCTGAGCCGGTTTGTACATGTCTACCTGAATGAGTTGTCCGGGATCAAAATTGACCTGCGTTTCCCTCAATTTTTGGCTGGCAGCCTGGTAGATTGTTTTGCCATCTGTAAATATCTGCTTATCTAACTGATTGATGCCGTCAGTGGCTTGCTCAAGCAGTTTGATTTGTTTATTGTTTGCGTGTTGCAGCGTTTGGATTATGTGTTGCGCATAGTCTTTTCCCGTCAGAATCACTTCCAGTTCACTCACCAATACCTGGCTATCAATCACTTCATTGACAAACTCCCAGGCATCGGCATACGAAATTTCCTCATCCACCAGAAACCGGGCCAGCTCTTCGGGTGTTTTTCCGTGTTGGGCATAAGCCAGCAACCGCTCCAGGTAATCGGAAGTTTCTACGTGTGTCAGATGATAAATGCGCCCTTTGCCTTTGATCTGGTATTCGACATAACGCAGCCGGTTGCCTACCGCATAAAGGGTGTTGTTGGGATAAAACCGGAGTTTCTTGCGGATATCGATTTGTTGCACCAGCAAAACCACCAGGGCACAGAGAAAATCCATATCCAACCGGCTTCGCCGGGAATGATGCTTGTGGGTTTGTAGGCGTATGTGCGTATCGGCGTGCCAATAGCCCGTCGAAATACCCGCAAAGATGCCAAACGGCGTACATCGGTACGACATCCGCAGCAAGTATTTGGTAAGGGTAATGGTCAGTTTTTCAATGACTTTTACATCTGTCGTCTCGCCAGCAAGCCACTTTTGCAGCGACTGATGCAGATCGGGCGAGGCAATGTAAAGGGCTTCCTGAATCAAGGATTGTTGGTAAATACGCCGAATGCTTTCTGGCGAAACATCAGCAACGGTGGAGTAGGGAAGCAAGGGCGTGCGAACCACAAAAAAGTCATGTGGCTGTAGCGGGTAGTTCATATGCAAACGTAGCGGAATAGGCGGAAAAATAACAGGAGGTTTTGCCCCTGGAAAAGATACTATTTTGTAAGCAGATACGAGTGATTTGAGAAGAAGAATTACTGCCTTATCCGAAATCTGAACTTTTGAAATGAAGCATGCGGATTACTTTTCTGGCAAGCCTTTCTTGTCTACAATCTGATCTTTCATCAGCGTTTGCAGCATACCCCGGTAACTATCGCCTATCGAAACAGGCTTCTCCACTTCTTTTACGCCTTCTTTAGTATTCGTCTTGAACAACATAAATACGATGTGGGCATTTTCTCCAAAGCGAAGCCGGTGAAGTTCAATGAGGTTACGCAGGTAATATAAGTCTTTAAATATTCAAGCGTTAGTAAAAATTGATTGGCAAACCCAAATTCTGAATTTAGTCCGCGTTTGGAAATAGGATTTTCTTCTAATTTCTATTTATATTGTAATTGTGTTTTTTCAAGCAAAGATTGCAAAAAATCGAATTTGAAACCAAAGACAAATCCGCCGGGATGCTTTCGCTTACTTGGGATTATTCTTTAATTGCTGATAACGATCTATCATTGTTAAGCTTTTTCATAAATTTAATCTTTTTTATTTAGGAAACAACTCACTACTATTTGCATGCAAATAGTAGTGAGTTGTTAAAGGCAGCAAAGTGCTCTGGCCCTACGTTTTGTCAAGACACTTTACCGGATCTTTATCAAAAGTTTATTAATGTTATGAGTAAAGAAGATGCAAAGAGAGAAGTAACTCTCTCGCTGGAAAGAGTTTACGCGTTTGCCGGATTGTTTTCGTTAATTCCGGCTATTGTCTTACCCATAATCTTCGCGAAGCAATGGGGAGAAAACGATAAAAATTTCCTCGTTGATACGCTATTGAGCCGTCTTTCCCTTTTGAATCTCCTAGGTGTGTATGTGCTTATATTCCTATTTGGTATCTTACTACACGAAGGCATTCACGGGTTTTTCTGGGCACTGTATGCAAAAAAGAAATTTACCTCTATTCGATTTGGAGTAAAATGGGAAATGCTCACTCCCTACACTCACTGTTCAGAACCGTTACCGATTGTTGGCTACAGAATAGGGGCTGTTATGCCTTTATTAATTTTAGGAGTAATGCCGTTGTTCCTAGGTTTTATAAATGGTTCCTCCTTTTTATTCTACTTTGGGTTGATTTTTAGTTTGGCAGCTGCTGGTGATTTATTGGTTTTGTGGGAACTGAAAAAATACTCCAAAGACATTTCTGTACAAGATCATCCAACAAAAATCGGTTTTATCATCTATGAAAACAAAACAGAAAGATGATTTGACAATTGTGCTGTATCGGACTCTTTTCACGATTCTCGTAGTAAGCACAATTTTCGGCATTGTGCAGGACATTCGCAAAGTAGAACATCCTATCAGTTTTGCTTTTATTTCCATCAGCTTTGCGCTGCTGAGTATATTTAGCAATTCTGTCAAACGCTATACTTCAAAATAGTATCCTGCCAAAAGCGAAAACCTACCTGTTCGTAATGGAAACAGGTAGTTGAAGTAGGCAATTCTTCCTATGGCTCAGACACAACTTTTTCCGCCCGAAATTATTGAAAGCACCACCGAAACATACTTGCCTGAAGTTATGGTCAGGAGCCAGGTAATCTATACCGCGGTATTGCTGGCTCTGACGGGTGTATTGATTGCATTGCCTTTCATCAAAGAGGATGTGTCGGTGCAGAGTGCCGGAGTACTGATTTCGCCTGATTCCAATCTGGTGGTGAAATCTTATCTGACTCCGCAGGACATCAGGCTCATCAAAAAAGGCATGAAGGTTAATTTTCAGATAGATGCCTTTAATTACAATGAATGGGGATTGGTCAGTGGAAAGGTCATCGACATTGCCCAGGATTTTGTGCTACTAGAGAACCGGACTTTCTTCAAAGTAAAATCGCAACTGGATAAGCAGACGCTGCAACTGAAAAATGGCTACACGGCGCAACTGAAAAAAGGCCTGAGCCTACAGTCTCGTTTTGTGGTTACCAAACGCAGCTTGTTTCAACTCCTCTATGATACAGCTGACGATTGGCTCAATCCGGCTGGCGCTAGTTAAAGGTTAATTCATGCTAGGTTTTGCATTCTCAACAGATACTATTTCTAATAGAAAGAAAAACACCTATTTCAGATAGGGATTTATTCTGAAATAGGTGAAGAATTGAGTGTGCCTGATTACTTTTTCATCAAGATAGACTTGAGCGGAATGGAAAACCCAAACAGGATCGATTTCTCGAAGAAAAAGAAATGGTGTCCGGCTTTATCGGCGCGGTGATCGGCAGTGGTGATTACGTTGGGCATACTGATAAATCCTCCTTTGAGCATGGGTAGCACAAACACGCGGCGATAGTTTAAGCTTACTCCCAGATTGGATGAGATACCAAAGCCCGACACATGCCATTGGTCGTTTCGGGAAAAGCTGAATAGCTTCACATTGGTTTTGGGAATCATCAGACCCGCACCCACGCCGTTGACCAGATCAATGTACCAGTTTCCGTTTCGGGATGTGCTTATCCGCTTGAAATGAGACAACTCCATATTGATGTAATTGAGCCCGTCGGTGTGTTCAAACGTCAGGAAATCTTCGGTTAGGGCAATGGGTTGGTGGTTGTAATTGCCCTGAAACGGATCGTTTGATCCTCCGATTTGCCCGGTAATGTTGACAACCTGGTTCTGGTCCATGACGTATTTCATGTGGTCAAAACCAACGGACAGACACAGCTGATTGGTGATAAAGTAACCGATACGGTAATCGTATTGCGGTACGGTGAACCGGTTGGGACTAAAGTATTCTTCTACATTGAAGGCCGAAGGGCGGTCATGGGCTATTACCTTGTCAAGCGTAAAATGGTAGTCGGCGCCTTTAAAGTGAATGTTGCTGGCGGTATAAGAGCCCCGGTTCCAGCCCCAGTAGCCAAATACATTGCCTTTGCGGGATACGTTATCTTTTAAAATGGATTTTTTCTGCGCATACAGTTGAATAAAACTTAACAAAAGACAAAGAGTGAGTACTGATTTTTGATTCATAAAATTGAGTAAAAATAGAACGGTTAGTAAAAAAACAGCGATTTTTCTTACCGAGGGCTAGCGTACAAAAGAAAAAGCTCAGTAGTATCGACTAACTGAGCTTTTAAAATTAAAAGTCTTGATTATCTAGAGTTTCGGATACTGGTTTCGGCTACAAAGTAAAGAAGTGAAATCTATATTTTTATTACTGTTTTATCGGATTCCTTACATGCATTCAGCATAGGAAAAAGCTGCAAAACACTGCGAGAAATCAGATCGATTTGCTGAATACCGATTCTGTAGATTGCTTTTGCCAAAGACGTTCGTCAAGTTGCATGGCAATGTTACGTACAAACGGTTTTCCGGCTTCGGTGACCGTGATGCTATGCGAGTCCAGTTCTACCAGGCCATCGGTTGCCAGCGCCTGAAGCCTGACCAGAGCATCTTTCAGGTGGTCAGGGGTTTTGCCTTGCCAGGAGGTACTATTCTGGCACATCAGATCCAGAATGTGGCGACGAATAGTTTCGTCTTGCGCATGTAGCAAATGGCCTTTGAAAACCGGCAACTTGCCCGCCCAAACCGCTTCCTGGTACGCTTCTACTTCCTTGATGTTCTGGGCAAAGGCATTCCAGGTGTCTGAAATGCTGGAGGCCCCCAAACCAATCAATAGCTCTGTCGCTTGCGTGGTGTAGCCCATAAAATTGCGGTGCAGTTTGTTTTCCTGATAAGCTTTGTAGAGTTCGTCTTTGGGTAAGGCAAAATGGTCCATTCCAATCTCCCGATAGCCCGATTCGAGCAGCATCTGACGACCAAGTTCATACAAACGGCGTTTTTCGTCAGCGGGGGGCAAATCGGCTTCGGTGTAGCGGCGCTGGGCAGGGCTTTTCCAGGGCACGTGCGCATAACTGTAAAAGGCAATGCGTTCGGGGCGCAGCTCGCGCACTTTTTCGATGGTCAGGCGAATGCTATCGGCCGTTTGGAAAGGCAATCCGTAAATGATGTCAGCGTTGATGGATTGATACCCCATGGCACGGGCATCATCGAAGACTAGTTTGGTTTGTTCAAACGTTTGCGGGCGGTTGATGATGTATTGTACTTTGCTGTCAAAATCCTGAATGCCTACGCTGAGTCGCCGGAAACCCAGATCGTACAGCACGCGAAGTTGCTCTTTTTTGGTATAGTTAGGATGCACTTCTAGACTGAATTCCAGCTTGGAGCCTATATAGGAGTTCTCCAAAATGCCTTGAATCAGCGTTTGCAGGCTTTGGGCTGAAAAAAAGGTAGGTGTTCCGCCACCTAGGTGCAGTTCGGTGATTTTAGGTCTGTCGCCCAGAATGTTGCGGTACAATTCCCATTCTTTCAGAACCGTCTCGATATACGGTTTTTCCACGGCATGATTGGTGGTAATGCGTTTGTTGCAGCCGCAGTAGGTGCAGAGTTTTTCGCAGTACGGAAGGTGGACGTACAGGCTAATGCCCTGACTTTGACTGCGAGTAAATGTGTTGCGTACAGAAGTCTCCCAATCGGCGATTGTCAGGTTATCTTCCCAGTAAGGAACGGTAGGGTAGCTGGTGTATCGGGGACAAGGAATGTCGTATTTCTGAATAAGCGAATGGATGTCGGTGCCAGCCATAATGGAAGGTTAAGATGAATACCCAAAATTACGTGCTGGCAGCCGGGCACAGGATGAGAAAAGTCAGCTTTTCGTGTGAGAATTATCGGAATGGTAGAGGTTTTTGATTTAGAAAAGATACTATTTTTTGTCTGTAATGTTAGTGAAACGGTTGAGAGTCTTTATCCATTCAACTCTCTTTTGTATCTTTTTCTTAAAAGCGATGTATCAACAAGATCCTCTTCTTGGGTTCCATCTGCATTTGTTTTGATGAAACTATGAAGGATAGGATAAATGTTCTTTTCTCCAAAAACAATTCGGATCGTTTCGTCTACTCTTTCTGCTGTATTTAGGCAGGATGAAATAATAAGTTCTCTGTAGGTCTTCGTACCTGCTCGTTCAGTTAGAAAATTTTGCCCGTTACTCCAGAATGTCTGTCTGAATTCTAAAATCTCCTTTTCAATGGCTATGATCAAATGAAGAAAAATGATTTGGCTCGTATCATAGGGCAAATATTCATAAGGTTGGCAATATTTAGGTACAGAATTAACGGATGGAATCTCATTTTCTTCTAAATCAAAATATTCCTCTTCTGTCATTTTTAATGTCTTATAGTCTTCTTGATCTGCTAAGAGATAGGTAAAAGTTATCGAATCCATAGTTGGATACTTATATTGGTTCAATTAGATAGGTATTTGTATTTTACAATGGTCATATGAGAAGAAAAACCTACAATCCGGACAGATGGAATTATTACTGCCTTGATTCCGGGTTTTGTTTTCGTTAGAATGGCAAATAAAATAGTAGGGTTGAAAAACGAAAAACCCAGCTTTTTAACCTGAATTTTAGGACTGTACCGGTTATTTTTTGGCTTCGTTTTTATAGACTTTGCCCGCTTTCATTACAAATTTTACTTTTTCGAGTTGAGTGACATCATCGAGTGGATTTCCTTCCACGGCAATGATGTCGGCCCATTTTCCTTTGGTGAGTGAGCCCGTTTTGTCTTTCCAGCCCAACAGATCGGCGGCATGGATGGTGGCCGACTGAATAGCCTGAATGGGAGTGAGCCCGTATTTGACCATGTAGAAAAACTGCTTGCCGTTCCAGCCGTGCGGATACACGCCGGCGTCGGTGCCATAGGCTATCTTAATGCCGGCTTTCACGGCTTTGGCAAAACTTTCGCGTTGGGTGCGGCCTACCTGCTGTTCTTTGTCCAGGATTTTCTGCGGATAGCCCAACCGTTTGTATTCACTCATGATGTAATCGTCGTTGTAAATGTCGGCCACCAGATACGTACCTTGCTGCTTCATGAGTTGAATGGTTTCGGCATCCAGAAAACTGCCGTGCTCAACTGACGCTACCCCTGCCCGTACGGCTAGTTTGATGGCTTCCGTGCCGTGGGCATGGGCACAGGTTTTGCGTCCCCACATGCGGGCTTCTTCCACAATGGCCTTCATTTCTTCCAGGGTAAACTGTGGTGCACCTACACTTTCTTCTTCGGACAATACGCCCGCTCCCGCACCAAATTTGATCACATCGGCTCCGTATTTGATGTTGTAACGCACCTGCTTATGTAACGCATCCACACCATCGGCAACGCCGCTCATTTCTTTGGGAAACTGAAAGTTGAGAAACGGAGAAAATCCATTCAGGTCGCCGTGACTTCCGGTTGAGCCAATGAATAGCGTAGCCACCTGCAAATGAGGTCCTTCTATTTCGCCTGCTTCAATTGCATTGCGCAATGCAACATCGACAAAAGCTGCTGCCCCAACATCGCGGCAACTCGTAAAGCCAGCCATCAAAGTGCGTTTGGCGTAAACATGGGCGGTAATGGCTTGATCGATGGGCGTTTTGCGAAAAATATCCCCATAATAATCGCCACTCGGTTGAGTAGTAATGTGCGTATGACAGTCGATCAGGCCGGGTAACACCGTTGCGTTGCTCAGGTCAATGACCTCTGCATTGCTGGGAATAGGCAGCGATGGCCCAATGTTGACAATCACATTGCTGTCGATCAGAATGATTTGCTGATTGGCTACCGTGCCACTGATCACATCGATTACCCGTCCGGCTTTGATGGCCTTTAACCGAGATTGGGCTGATAGAGATAAACCGCAAAGGAGGCAAAAAAGACAAAAGAGAGTAAAAGAATGTTTCATCAAGGGCTGAAATTTAGGTGTGACTTAGCCCAAAGATAACAATAGAATCAGAGAAAATTAGCGGTTTACAAAGCTTTGTACATCACTGTTGCCGAGCTGGGACAAACACCCTGAAATTGCTGTGTTTGCTGGATTGGGGTGGGTACACTATTTCGCTCTACTTTCACAAAGCCCTGCTTCTCAAAGTATTTTTCAGCCGTGTTGGTGATCAGATACACTTCGGCAATGCCCTGACTTTGCGCGTATTGCAACGCCTGATCCAACAACTGCTGTCCAATTTTCTGACTGCGGTAGGCATTGTTAACTGCCAGCGAACGGAGCAGTGCATAGCTGTCATAGATCTCAAGTCCCACCGTTCCCGCCAGGGTTCCATTGATTTCGGCTTTGAAAAAATGTGGTAACTGTGGGGACAAGTCAGTTACAGGAAGGTCCAACTGACTCAGCAATTGGATGAGTGTTGGCCTGTCATCAGACAGGAGTCGGGAGATGGAGGGAGACATAATAGGTAGGTTTTGAGTTTGTACAGGATACTATTTTGGCAGTCAAAGCGAGGTTCCATATTTGAGAATCAGTGCGATTTGCCCGGCGTGGTAGGCGGTATGAGTAACAATGCGACCCAAGGCTTCGGCTTTGGTTTTAGTGCCAAATTCTTTGGTGGTAATGCTTTCGTGCCATTGGCTATCCGATTGTTGACTAATAACCGAGCTTAGCTTTTCAAAGGCTTCCTGAGCATAAGCTTTCAATTCCAGCAGATTGGTCCATTCACCTGTGTCGCGTTGGGCAATTACGGTTCGGGCGTGTACCTGAAGGGAGTCGGCCTTGAAAACATTCTTGGTAAAAAGCAATTCGACATCGGCTACATGCCTGATCAAAAAACCAATGCTATTGCTCTGCGGATGTAGTTTCTTCGGCAGATCCTCGGCTTGCACTTTTTCCAACAAGTTTGAAAATCGAGTGTGTCCTTCCTGCCAGAGTTGTAACAACGTTTCGGTCTGATTCATACGCACTATTTGTAAATGTGAGTAATTCCATCTCCTCTTTGTGCACTACGAAAGAAGAGATGGAAAACGAATTTAACAGCAAACACTGGAATTGACGCCCATGCCGTTGCCCGGTTTTTCGGCATATACCGTGATGCTGAAAATGCCGGTTTTTCCGGTTTTGAAAGATACTATTTCCTCTTCGGACAAGTAGCTTTTCAGAATGTCGTCGGGCAATGTGATGCGGCGTTCTTTCTGCACCTGGATGTTTTCAAAACCGGTTTTTTCGATGATGCTCAGGTATTCCGATTTCTGAATGGCACCCGATACACAACCGGCATACATCGAGGCATCGTCTTGCAAACCGGCAGGCAGGTTGCCTTCCAGCACAATATCCGATACGCTGAAATGGCCACCGGCTTTCAGTACGCGATACGTTTCGGCAAAGGCTTTTTCTTTATTGGGCACCAGATTCAGCACGCAATTGCTCACGACCACATCGGCCACGCAGCTACTTAAAGGCATTTTCTCGATATCACCCAGGCGAAACTCCACGTTGTTATAGCCTAGTTTTTCGGCGTTGGTGCGGGCTTTTTCGATCATCTTTTCGGTCATGTCAATGCCGATGACTTTGCCTGCTTCGCCTACTACTGAACGCGCCACAAAGCAGTCGTTTCCAGCACCCGAACCCAAGTCGACAACTACGTTGCCTTCTTCGAGCTGCGCGTATTCGGTGGGCAAGCCGCAGCCCAGGCCCAGGTCTGCATCGGCAATGTATCCTTGCAGATGGGTGTAGTCTTCGGCCATGATGGCGCTGTCGATGGTGGCGCAACAGCTTGAACCACAGCAAGAAGTTTCATTTTGTTCTTTGCTCTGCTCGGCTATGGCGCTGTATTTCTCTTTCACCAATTGTTTCAGTTCCTCTGCGGTAGCGGTTGCCTGTGTAGTTGTTGCTTCAGGTTGGCAGCAAGTCGGCTCGCAGCACGATTCATTGTTTTTTGCAGATACGTCTTCAATCGTTTTTGCTAGATTTTCCATGATTTTAACTTGTTTTATGTTTTGTATTGTCATGACGGGCCGATGTGTAAAAAGACGCAGGCTTTGAGAAAATTATTTTTCAGAGACAAGCTTCTGCGCCTTTGATGCACTTCTGCAAGGTTTGGCAATCCGATTTTACCTCAAACGATTCCATCTGCCCTTCCGGGTTCAGCGTCAGGTGGAAACATTCATGCATCAGTTCTTTCAGTTTGAACCGGGAACGCTGAATCCGTGATTTCACGGCCGACAAGCCCATGTTCAACTGTGTGGCAATGTCCTGCTGGCGAACTCCCTGCAAATCGAGCCGCAACGGGGCGGCATACATTTCGGGCATACACGTGAGCAAGGGTTCTATATACGTAGAAATGTCTTTGTACACATCCCCGTTTTGGGCATCCGTACTGAGGGAGTCTGACACTACATCCAAATCCACCTGCTTTTTCTCTTTGCGGTAATGGGTCATGATGGTGTTGTGCGCTGTCTGAAACACCCACGCTTGCAGGTTTCGTATTCCCGCTTTCTCACACGAAAAGTCAAAGCGCTGGCAATAGGTGTAGATATTGTAGAAAATCTCCTGCATCACATCCTGCGCCGCATCGGTGTCTGAAATATATTTACGCACATAGCTTTTGAGCGGTTTGCTGTATTTTTGCCAGAATCGGGGAGTTTCATAAGGGCCGTACATGGTGCGTGGAGGTTTTGGTGATAAAAAAGATACTATTTTTGAGTTTGTTGAGTGGCATGGGAAAATACATAGAACATTTCCCGGGCAATGCGACGACAAGCGGCATCATACGCATCTCTTTCCGCGGCTGTTCCATCGGCTTGCTTGGGATCGGTGTAAGGGAGTGAAATGCGCAAGTCTGCTCCAGATACAATGGGACAAGCGTCGTCGGCACTGGTGCAAACCATCAGCGCACAATAGTTCTCCGAAGGATTGAAGGTGTCATGGTATACTTTTGAAAACATGCCAAGTGGCGCATAGGCTTCGCTGAATGAAACCAAATAGTGTGGATTTTGCGGCTGGGCACTGCTCGAAATGCCAAAGCCAACCCGTAACAGCGCCGCTACCGCGTTTTCATTGAATGCCGTCACTTCCGTTCCTCCCGACCAGGTTTTGACCTGCTTATCCGCCAAGCCGTACCAGGCGGCTGCTGCCTTGGCCCATACCTGCCCAAACTGGCTTCGGCGTGAGTTGTGGGTGCAAATGAAGGTCAGATTGACGGTTGCCGCCGCTTTTGTTTTTTCGGAAACATAGCCGCCGAGTTGGTGCAAGGTTGCTTTGCGGTCTTCGGAAATCTGTGAAAACTCACTTTCCAGCGACTGGCAGTAGGTTTGAAGTGCCGGATAAAATAACGCTTCGGTTGGATCCATAGTGAGAAAATAAAATAAATAACGTGTTGTTCTCTATACTCTAAACTAACAACAGACTGTTTTACTGCCAAGGCTGCGGAAGAAATCACCGAAAGCTGTGTGAATTTCCTGCCAGGCCGTTTCGTCCACACAATAGCAGATGCTGGTGCCTTCAATGGTTCCTTTGATGATTCCTGCTTGCTTCAATTCCCGCAAATGCTGTGACACTGTGGCCTGGGCCAGTGGAAGTTCGTCTACAATATCGCCGCAGATACAGGCGTTTTTCTCGATCAGTACCTGCAAAATGGCAATGCGGGCCGGGTGGGCCAACGCTTTGAAATAGGCCGCTAGCCGGTTTTGATGGTCGGTAAAGTTTTCGGTTTTGGTCAGTCCCATTGTTTAGTATTTGTTTATTGCAATATTACGATTAATTAAAATAACAAACAAATGGATTGGCACAGTAATTTTTTATGTAAAAAAAATTCACTTTCCTTCGTAGGAAGGTTTGAGCAATCGTTTATCTTTGATTTTCATCACTATCAACCTTTTTTGTACATGAAAACGTCTTTTCATTTTTTGAAACACATGGCTGGGGTTTTGCTCCTTGCCGGGATACTATTTTCGTGCGACGAAAACCGCGAAAAAACACGTACCGAAAAAGCCCTGGAACAAACCGGGGATGCAATTCAGGAAGATTCCAAAGATCTGGCCAATAAATTGGAGCAAAAGACCGATTCGGTAGGAGAGGAACTGGACGAAAGCAAAGACGTGTTTGTGGCCCGCATGAAAGAGAAGTCGCGTGAAGTGGATGCGGAAATCAACGAACTGCAAGCCAAAATGGAACGGCAAGGCAGAAAAGCCGACCAGAACCTGAAAGAAGAAATGGCGAACCTGCGTGCCAAACGCGATGAAATGAACCGCGATCTGGAAAAGGTACAGAAATCGACCGGTAACGCCTGGCGAGATCTGAAGGCTGGCATCCGTCGGGCCGCCGATGAGCTGGACAAAGGCTTTAGCGATGCCAAAGATAACTTTGAAAAAGATTCTGTAAGATAAACCGGTTCGCTGCCGTTCTGGGTTACTGTTTTAGTCAACCGGGGTTTTGGCACTGCAAACGATACTATTTGAAATCTCCATCGATGGGAAACGACGTTCTTTCGGTCAGTGACCTGACACACGTAATCAAAGCGGTTCTTGAAGAAGATCCTGATCTTCAGCAAATTTCAGTGAAAGGGGAGGTGTCTAACCTGACCGTTCATTCGTCGGGGCATGCCTATTTCACCCTCAAAGACGAAGAGTCGCAGATCTCGTGTGTCATGTTTCGGGGCCAGCTTACACCCCTTTTACGGCCCTTGCTGAAAGTGGGAGCCAAGCTGGTTGTGGAAGGGGACATTACCGTGTACGTTGCCCGTGGTCAGTATCAGTTGCAGGTAACCAACCTGCGCGATGCCGGCATCGGCGATTTATTCCAGCAGTTTTTGCTTCTGAAGGAAAAGCTCAAACAGGAAGGCTTGTTTGAGCGGGAGCACAAGCAGCAGCTGCCGCCATTTCCGCAAAAGATCGGCATTGTAACCTCACCCACCGGAGCCGTGATTCAGGATATGCTGCGGGTGATTGAGCGGCGCTATCCGTGCGTGGAAATTGTGCTTTCGCCATCCTTGGTGCAAGGTGAAACGGCGGCCGATTCGGTGATGAAAGCGTTGCGGCGACTGCACGAAGAGCCCAGTCTGGACCTGGTGATCATTGCCCGCGGAGGCGGATCTGCCGAAGATTTGTGGGCGTTTAATGACGAACGGCTGGCCCGGCTGGTCTTTGATTCGCCCGTTCCGGTGGTTTCGGCCATTGGGCACGAAACTGACTTTACCATTCTCGATTTTGTGGCCGATGTGCGGGCCGCCACTCCAACGGCAGCTGCTGAACTCGCCACACCCGATCGCAACGAACTGCTCGGCATTCTGGACGGTACGCAGGCGTATTTTCTGGAATTGTTGCAGAACCAGCTCAACGACACTCATCAGTTTCTCGACGATTTCACCGAACGGCTCGATTGGCAGCGAAATAGTATCTTTCAAAACTACAAAACCCAGCTCGACCTGCTCGAAGCCCGTTTGCAGGCCCTGGACCCCAAAGCTCCACTGAATCAAGGCTATTCGCTTACCTTGAAGGATGGCAAAAAAATAGTATCTTCCCAAGAGGTAAAACCCGGCGATGTCATCGAAACCGTGCTGACGGACGGAACGGTGCTGTCGGTAGTGAAGTAAATTTCTTTTTTCCCGTACTTGTTTCTCATGAATATAACTCTTCGCGATGCCAGCCGGGACGATGTTCCGGCTATTCTCGCCATTGTCAATTACAACATCCTCCATACAACGGCTATTTACGATTACAACATTCGTCCGTTGGAGACGCAACAGGCTTGGTTTGATCAGCAACAGAAAGATGGGATGACTGTATTGGTAGCCGAAAGCGAAGGCCGTGTGGTGGGATATGGCAGCTACGCCCGATTTCGTCCGCGGGATGGCTACCGGTTCAGTGTGGAGCATTCTATTTACGTTGAAGGACAATCGCAAGGCCAGGGAAATGGCAAATTGTTGTTAGAAGCACTGATTCAGCGAGCCAAAGCCCAAGGATTTCATACGTTGATTGCGGGCATTGATGCAGCAAATAAAGACAGCATTGCCTTTCACCAGAAAGCGGGTTTTGCCGAGGTGGGCTACATCCGGGAAGTCGGCTACAAGTTTGACCGCTGGCTGGATCTGGTCTTTATGCAGTTGGTATTGTGAGAGGTTTTGGATTTAGAAAAGATACTATTTTTCACCTGTATTCAGCCTGGACTTTATATCTGCAAATTTTACAGAGTCAATTAGAGTAATGTGTTCTGGAAAGCCTTTCTCCAAAATCTCTTGTGCTGCTGTGCCACATATCTCAGCGTTGTTTGCCTTCGCGTCTATTTCTAATCTAACCAATTCTCTGCGATTCCTTTCAATGAAAATTTTGGTTGGAATTGAATCGACAGAATAAAAAAAAATGGATTTTTTGAAGTTGTAACTGCGATTCAGGTAGATTTCCAGCGAGTCACCCGAACGTCCATAATATCTTTCCTGCTCGTTCGCCAATTCTATAGTGTTGTTCTGATTTCTAAAGTAAAGATACTTATACATTTTTGGATTCTGACGCGAATAATAGGCTATGATTCCTCCGGTTGCGGTAAGATCCTGTATATTGACCGCTTCATCATAACTGGAAAACGAGTAATTTACTAGGTAGTCATCATTCGGAATCGGTGCTATGAAATGAGAGGAATCTAATGCAAACGAACTATCAAATTTGTACAATCCTTTGATTGCCCGCAGGCTATCTGCTTGATGGATGAGTTGCTCCTTCTCATTGCGCTGACACGAAATGAAAATACAAAGTGAGAAGAACAAACAAGAGGTTTTCATCCTGATTTCAGATTAGCAACAAGCGGGTTTTGCGTTTTGCAAAGATACTATTTTACTCACTTATTCAGGATCTTGAACGCAATCTGTTACTAATCAACCATTGTGATGACAAGATTTCGAAAGTAAGCTTCTGTTCCGGATCCAATCCACAGTCCGATGCTGCCTTTAAATCCTGCACCATGTTTTAAATCAGATACGATCAATGTAGGCTGAGTGGCACCATGCACATAGAGCTGAGCTGTATTGTCGTGTACTAAAATCTTTACTTTAGTCCATTGACCTACTTCCAGATCAACGTACGCTTCATATTTTTCAGGTGTTTCTTTACGGAGCTTTTGCCAAGGATAATCCGGATAAGAAATATACTGTGCTGAGTGGTTTCGGCGAACCTGATCTTCAGCTCGCCCATTGGTTGGCCGTACGTAGAAGCACTCAAACTTTGTGTCATTTTCATCAATCCGAAACGCAATGCCAACAAAACCTCTGGCCGTTTCTATGGCAGTTGGCAACGGCTTGCCTGCCAGTTCCACTTCAATGGTACCGTTGTGAAACTCAACGTCGGTAAGTTTGGCGTATTTGAGTTCAGAAGTAATGCCGCGAGCCGTATCTATAACCCGGACTGATTTTTTGCCTTGATAAGTTTCGGCTTGAATGGCTACACGAACCGGTTTCAGATTGTTAGTGGTTTGTAGCGGAATGGTTTTTTTATTGGTCTGACCTACGGCTGCACAAGAGAATGCCAAAAGCAAAAAAGAGATAAAAATCCGTTTCATACAGATTTGTGTTCGAGTTAGTAGAATGGATGTATCTTGACAGGACTAATTTACAAACTGATTGTCAAATTGTTAGGAAAATTAGTGTTAAATTCTCCTAACGACTTTAGTGAATAAGAGTCAGTTTTCAAATCTGGTTCGCTACAGTTTGTTAAATAGTTTGAATAAAACAATAAAAGGAGCATGGAAATATAACCGGTTACTCACTGATTGCATAGGATGAGCTAATTTTAATAATATGTAACTACCATCTGCCCTGGTCCTGATTTTCACTGCCAAATCTTTCGATTTTGTGCTTTACAGTTGTGAGAGAAACTGTTCAATCCGATCGGCCATTTCGGTATTGTTGGTAGCGATATCCGTATGAGTTTTGTCGTAGGTATACAATACGAATCCGGAAGTCATTCCCAGTTGTGCAATTCGATCCTTTAAAGCATTCCCCTGTGAAATGGGCACATTCTTATCCTTCACACCCATATGTACCTGACTAAGCGGTAAGTCGTCCGCAAAATACAATGGAGAAGATGCAATGAGTTTATGTCGCGCTTCTGCAATCGTTTCATTTCCCGCTTTCAGGTCATCTAAAAATTGACATTGGTAGGTTCTGTCATTGACATGTGTCTCTGTCAAGGGAAAGAAATCAGTAGGCCCGGCTATACTGACAACTCGTTTTACTCGGCTGTCTCTAATACCTGCCAAGAGCGCAACCGTACCGCCTCTGCTGCCGCCCCGCACCGAAGTTCGGCTTACATCCGCAGCAGCTTCTGTCGCTTGGATGACGTTCAAGAATGCAAGCACATCATCCGTTGCGCCATCAAAGGCATCACAGTGATTGCCTGTCGAAAGGGGAGAAGCATATACCGTATCGTTTACGGTGATTTCTAACGATTGGCCTCTCAGTGCAGGAATGGCCAGGATAAAAGCTTCATTTGAAGAAGTGCTATCCATTTTCAAGATGAGGCTGTTCTTGGTTTGATCGATGCCAAAGCCACCCACATACAGGCGGACCGGTAATTTTTGGGTTGTGTTGGGAACAAGCAAGGCACCGTATTCTTTGATTCCTTGCAGTTCAAAAGCGACTAGTTTGAAGGTGAATTTGCCATGACTGATGTGCTTTTCCTCAATGACCGAGTAGTTGGTTGCCTGTAGGTTTCTGGTTTGCCAATCGGTGCGAATCGCATTGAGTTCGGCTTGGGTGGGAGACGCAAACAGGGCGTTTTTGTCAAAGTCGGCTAAGAAATCGTTTGGTTGGCATCCTGTAAATACAACCAACACAGCCAGACAATAAGCGATAAAGAGCAATTTCAGCGTTTTCATAGGTAATATAGTTCTAAAGGTGGTCTAAGAATTTGACCGTAGCGTCTTTCTGGAGGCAAATAGTATCGTTGGAAAAGCGGAAACCCCACACTCAAACCGATAGACAAGCACCTGCGTTAAAAATGAATTTCATCGGGAAGGTATAAAAGTTTGGTGCATGTTTTATTCCTTTGGGCGAAGGCTTGGCCCACTTTTAACTATTTTTAACTCCGAACTTGTACAAACTACCTTTGTTTGTACTTTTGACCCTTGATTTTACGACTTTGATTATGCCAACTGCCGAACCCTTTCACCTCGAAACCGCCCTGATCCGTATTCGCGAAATTCAATCCTTGTTGCAGGAAGGAAGCCAGTCCTTTGACGAATCGGTGGCTTTGTTTGAAGAGGCCACCCGACTCATCACTCAAAGCCGCAACTACCTGCTCGAAGCGGAAGTGAAGCTCCAAAAATTAACCGATAAATAGTACCGTAGGTAGTTTGAGTTTTACTATTTTTAGAAGGCTATGGATTTTGCTGTTAAAACAAATCCAGTGAAACCTTTTTCAAATAGTATGCTTCGCATGTGCAAAACCCCGCTTCTGCAATTTCTCTTACTCATTCTTTTCTCAATAGCCGCTTCAGCACAAGTCGCTGTCAATCCGGAATGGACGCAGAACTACTGGAAAGCCCGCTGGATTGTCTATCCGGGTGTATCGCAACAGGCCTATGGCGTTTATCATTTTCGCAAAACCCTGGATTTGCCTGCCAAACCCGCCTCTTTTGTCGTCAACGTCTCAGCCGATAACCGGTATCGCTTGTATGTCAACGGGCAGTCGGTGAGCAGCGGCCCCGCCCGCAGCGATTTACTGAACTGGAACTTTGAAACCGTGGATTTGACTCCTTACCTGAAAGCGGGTAAAAACGTGCTGGCCGCCGTAGTCTGGAACGCTGCCGAATCCCGGCCGTTTGCCCAGGTGAGTTTTCAAACCGGTTTTGTGATGCAGGGCAATACACAAGCCGAAGAAGTTGTCAATACCAACGATTCCTGGAAAGTGTTTCATAATCAGGCGTATAAACCCATGCCAGTCGACAAAGGCAAGCTGCGCACCTACATTGTGATTGGCGATGGCGATTGGGTGGATGGAAATGCCTATCCCTGGAACTGGGAAAAAGAAACCTTTGACGATTCGAGTTGGAAAAACGCACAGGCAACCTGGTTTACCGCCAAACCCCGCGGCTTGGGTTCGGATGGAAACTGGATGCTGGTTCCACGCGAAATCCCGCCGATGGAAGAACGCCTGGAGCGGCTTAAAACCGTGCGGCGAGCCATCGGTGTGACGGCAATCAACGCCTTTCTGACGGGCAAGCAAACGCTGGTAATTCCGGCCAATAGCAAAGCCACAATCCTTTTAGATCAAACCTACCTCACCAACGCCTATCCGGAACTGACGGTGAGTGACGGACAAAATGCGGTGATTACACTCACCTATGCTGAAGCCCTATTCGACGCCAAACGCCAGAAAGGAAACCGCAACGAAATTGAAGGCAAGGAAATGATGGGCGTGCAGGACCGTTTTGTGGCTGATGGCGGTGAAAAACGCGTCTTTCGGCCGTTGTGGTTTCGAACTTACCGGTATTTGCAAATAGAAGTCGAAACGAAAGCCAATCCACTGGCGATTAACGATTTATACGGAATCTTTACCGGCTATCCGTTCAAGGAAAATGCCGTTTTCAAAACACCTGACCCAGATTTGTCCAAGATATGGGAAGTAGGTTGGCGTACAGCCCGCTTGTGCGCGGCTGAGTCGTATTTTGATTGTCCGTATTACGAGCAGTTGCAGTATGTTGGCGATACGCGTGTGCAGGCCATGATTTCGCTCTATGTTTCGGGTGACGACCGGTTGATGCGCAAGGCCATTCTGGATTTTGACCATTCGCGCATCCCCGACGGACTCACCCAAAGCCGCTATCCGTGTTACGATTTGCAGGTCATTCCCACGTTTTCATTGTTCTGGACATGCATGGTACACGACTACTGGATGCACCGCAAAGACGACGCCTTCGTGACTGACCGGCTCAAAGGCATTGCCAGTGTATTGGAGTGGCATCGGCAACGGATGGGCTCCAACGGAATGCTGGGCAAGGTAGAGTGGTGGAATTTTGTGGATTGGGCATGGCCCTGGAACAATGCGGATGGATTCGGAGGAGTTCCTGCGGGCACGTTTACCGGAAATTCTTCCATTTTGTCGTTGCAATATGCCTACGCGTTGCAACGGGCGGCAGAGTTGTTTACCGCCTTTGGAAAAACAGCCGAAGCCCAGCAGTATCAGGCAACCGCCAAATCCATTACCGAAAGTGTGTACAAGCTATGTTGGGACAATTCCCGCGGGATGATGGCCGATACGCCTGACAAAAAAGAATACAGCCAGCACGCCAACATCATGGCTGTTTTGACTGACGCTATTCCGGCTGGAAATCAAACCGCTGTATTGCAGAAAATTACTTCTGATACCGGTGTGCGGGAATGTACCTATTACTACCGCTTTTATTTGTTTGAGGCGCTGAAGAAAACCGGCTTGGGAGATCAATACTTGGCCATGCTTACTCCCTGGAAAGATCAACTGGCAGTAGGCCTTACCACTTTTGCCGAACAGCCCGAGCCTACCCGGTCTGACTGCCATGCGTGGAGTGCTTCGCCGCTCTATCAGTTTCTTTCGCTGGTGTGTGGTGTGCAGCCCGCTGCGCCGGGTTTTGCCAAAGTAAAGATTGAACCTTATCTGGGAAACTTGCCTCAAGTGGAAGGGCAAGTGCCGCATCCGGCAGGCAACATTCAGGTGAAATTTCAGAAGACCAAAACCGGAATCAAGGGTGAGGTAACTTTGCCCGCTGGCTTATCGGGTATCATGGTGTGGAAAGGCAAAGAACTGGCATTGAAGGAAGGCAAGCAGCAAGTGAACTTTTAGAACCAGGGGTTTTTACTTTTAAAAAGATACTATTTTGTATTTTCTTGACAAGTGAAATAGTGTCTTCTTCAGTTAAAGAAGTGATTTTTTTGGGTGGATTTTTTAAAAATGGTAGGATTTTTGAGGATGTTTTTAAACTTTTTATTCTTCCATTTATACTCATATGAAAACACTCTCTACCATTTTTGCTCTCCTTGTATGTTTTGGATTTATTGCTTGCCAATCAAATGAACCCATTGCACCTCAAGAAGATTATGAGGTACGCGAAATAGAAATCATTGATAGCACTGTGAATGGCCTTCTGGGAATATGGGCTATTCGTACGGTTAACATCAATTTTGAAAGAGGGTGGAGCTTGTCTGAAGTTGGAATAACAAAAGATACGATTCTGGAAGATTTAGCCTCTTTGGAAATATACGCATTGACGTATCGATCTTCTCCTGTGCAACGAAAAAATCCGACCATGTTGGCTACCTTGGTATTTGGCAAGCAGCGTATTCCTGTATCATTTAATTTATCTGCTACTGGCGACTGAGTAGTACATAGGAAAGGACCTCAGTGTATGGCGTTTATACAAACAAATTTTCCGGAGGGCATTCGTTATACTTCCCCAGAAGAAGATTATTTGACTGCATTGGGCTTTTTCGATAATTTTTATGTTGAGCTAACGAAAAAAATGAATTGGTATGGACGGGGCTAAATCGGTCTATTAGAGAGATGAAGCTAGTAAAAACAGCTAATTTTGCACCTTTTAGTGGTAAATAAACAGGTCGTAACATTTTGAGAACAAAGGACCTGAAAAATAGTATCCCTGCAAAAGCCAAAACCCCTGTTGGTGTAGTTATAAAAAAACACCACGGAAATAAAACTTCCGTGGTGTTTACGTGCATCTATTCAATTCAACTAAATTTTATTAAAACTTAAATCCCAAACGGGCATAGTAGTAAGCTCCCTGAAAGCCCATCTGAAAGTTTTCGTATCCGAAACGGTTGCTGTCGGTCAATGCCGGCAGAATACGGGTTGGATAGGCATTGAAGATATTCTCACCACCGACCGACAAGTTCAATCCTTTGATAAGGGTGTAGCCGGCACTGAGGTCAAACGTGGTGCGAGCATCGAGTTTGTAGTCGTAATATTCACCGGAAGTTTCGTCGGCATACGAACTACGCGACCAAACCGAGCCATAATAAATGGCCCGCGCCATGAAGGTCCACTTGGCAGGCATAAACGTAGCCGAGAAGATGTACTTCTGACGCGGATTGCCTTCTTCGTAGCCACCGCGTACCGAACGACTCAAATACAAATCAGTGATTTCTGCATCGGTCAGTGTAGCATCACTACCTAAATTCAGTTTGGCTGGATGTACTGCTACAAATTGCGTTTTGTTCCAGTTGGCGGCTAAGGAAAGTATGATTTTAGAAGTGCCGAATGTTTTTGTGTAGTTGGCTACCAGATCCAATCCCTTGGATTCCACATCGGCACCGTTGGTGAAAAACTGGGCTGCGCCATCGCCTACCACTTCCTTGAAACGACCCCCTACGGCAGAGCCCTCAAAGTTACCCGTCAGAATGACTTTGTCGGTTACGCGGAACCAATAGGCATCGGCGGTAATTTCAAATCCTTGCATCGGCTCGAATGCTACCCCAAAGCTGACATTCCTTGAGTTTTCTTCTTTCAGCTTGGGAATTCCCAGTGCCTTGGCCGCTGAACTTTGATTGGTAAAGAAACCCACGTCAAACGGAACTCCATCTGGAGTAAATACAGTAGAGGTTTGGGCGTAGTACAATTCATGCAAACTGGGTGCACGGAACCCACTACTCACCGAGCCGCGCAGGTGCAAGTTGTCCAGAATTGAGTAACGGGCTGCCAATTTACCCGTTAACACGCTGCCAAAATCACTGTAATTCTCAAAACGGGCCGCACCTGAAACCGTAAATCTCGGACTGAAATCGGCTTCCACATCTACATATCCTGCTGCAACGTTGCGATAGGCATCGGCTTGCTGCTGAGGAGTGAAGCCGCGGAAACACTGGCAGTTAGGAGAATAGCCGCTGAAGTCATACCGGAAGCCGCGGTAGGGCAGTATCAAGTCAGAACCATCCGGGTTTTTCACATCTGGGTTGATGTTCTGGGTATAGTTGTAATTATCTTCCGGCGCTACAAACGTGCCATACGTGCCTTTGGTGTACGATTCTTCCTGGCCGGGAGTGATCTGGAAGTTCTCAATACGCATTTCGGCCCCAAAGGCTACGTTAACCCCTTTGATCGTGCTGCCAAACGGATTATCAAAGTAATGGGATAAGGCCAAACTGGTGGTATTTTGGGTAAAGATGTTATCACCCAGACGCATGGTAGTCGGCGATTCCGGCCCATACGAAGCGTTAATGGTATTGACCATGCCATAGCGGAACTTGCTGCTGCCAAAGGTGTTGCTGAAATCAATGTCAAACACGCCTAGTTTTCCCTGGATACCGGTTGTTAAAGACTTATCCGTGATAATGGAGGTTAATTGAGGTAGGAATCCATTGGGATATACCTGATAAATGACCCGATCTTGCTGACGTGGAAAACGATAGTAACAACCGCTCAACGTATTGCGGTAATTCAGACCTCCAAAAGCATAGAAGCGGCTCCGTTCGGTAAGGGGAACGCCCATGTTTAAAAACAAGGCACTGTTGGTCATCTTACTTAATCCATTGATCATTTGAAAATCTTTGCGGGTAAGTCCTCGTGCCTCCATGAGTCCTTCGTCGGTAGTCAGGGCTTCGTTGCCCGGATTGGCCAGGGCTTCGGGATTGGTAATAATAGTATTGCCATAGGCATCTTTGGTCTGGTTGTTCAGATAAGGTGCATCGTATACAACGCCGTCGTAGCCGCCATCGGGTGTGCGGGTAGTACTGCCGCGCGAAGTAATTTCACCCGTCATGTTAATAAACCCGCCATTTTTGCCAAGTGGCAATCCGTAATTGGCCATTACCTGCTGCGTGGCTCCATCGCCTTCTTTGTAGGTGGACGTGTAATAGCTTGCCGTTAATTCGTTGACCGATTTTTTGAGGTTGATGTTCATTACACCCGCAATGGCATCAGAGCCGTACTGGGCGGCTGCGCCGTCGCGGAGAATTTCTACTTTGTCAACAGCCAAGGTGGGGATCGTCATTAAGTCGGCAGAAGTTGACGGACCTGTCCGGTTATACAGCTGCAATAACGAAGACACGTGGCGGCGTTTGCCATTGAGCAACAGCAAGGTTTGGTTGGGTGGCTGATTGCGCAACTGTACCGGGGTTACGTGCGAATCCAGATCACCCCCAATGGCTTGCAGGGCATTGAACGAAGGGGCAATCTGCTTTAACATCTGGCTCAGGTCGGGTTGTGGCATGCTTTGTACCAACTGGTTGACTGAGATAATATCTACGGGTGCCACTGATTCCAACTGGGTCCGGTTGGCATTACGAGAACCTACTACGGTAATTTCACTTAACGTTAATCCGTCACTTAATAAGGCTACATTGATTTCAGTCTGGTCACCAATGGCCACTTCTTGGGTGGTATAGCCTACCGATGAAAAAATCAAACGGGCACCTTCCGATGCCTTTATGCTATACATTCCCTGGGCGTCAGTTACAGTTCCGGTGGTGGTTCCTTTCACTACAATGGTAACTCCTACCAGCGGCTCGGTTTTGTCAACTACTTTTCCTTTGACTGTTTTGGTTTGTGCCATCAGCATTGAGTGGCATAGCAGAAAAGCAAGTCCAGCGAAATACGGGTACAGTTTTACTTTCATAATTTAGTATAAGGGTTTGGTGGGCAATAGGATTCCTTCTGGCCTTTTTGGAAAACCGGATTTGATATAGGCTAAGAAAAAATCAGCTGATTGGAAAAATGCAAAATGCACCCTTCGCACTTTTACAGTGCTATTCATTCAAAAGCTTTTTTTGCGGCGTTCTAGCTGTTTGAATGAATCTTAACTAGTTATTTGGATGTTTGATAAATAGAAGGAAAAATATCGATATATGCAAATTTTATTCCAATATTTTTAAGATATATAATATAAAATTCTTTATTAGTTTATTATGTCAGAATTAAATGAGATTGGTATAAGTGCAGTCACTTGATGATGGTTTTAAAAGTATTTACAATTGAAATTATAAATGAAGTTTTATTTTATGTTTGACAAGTACAATAATTGACTGCCGGGAGGCCTAATGATTGCTGCTTTTGGGCACGGTTGTAGAAGTAGGCTTTTATCTAATGCCTTGTATAAATGGCTGGAATGGAAACAGATTACTAAGAACCAAAACAGCAAACCCATCCGGTTTGGTATAAATTACCTTCCGGATGGGTGTGTAGGAAATAGATCGAAGAACTGACTTAGAGTAGATGCGACTTTGGCTTATAAATTAAGGAGCATCTTTTCTCTTTTTTTTTCATAGTATTTTTTGCAGACAAACTGAATGGAGCGGTAAGACGAAGCACACAGTTCCATGGATTGCGATTCGTTGGCCCACACCATCTGGTCAATGCCTTCTTCTTTTTGCGGAGCCATGCGGCTGTCGTCCAGGCAATCCATGGCATACCACTTGGTTTGTTTCAGGATGCGGCTGCCGTTTTGGGTATAAGTGTGCCAGGTAGTGCATACCTTGTAGTCGAGTTGCACTTTCACGGCGCATTCCTCTTCCACTTCCCGAACGGCGGTTTCTTTGAAGCTTTCCCCTTTTTCCATTTTGCCTTTGGGTAAGTCCCAGGTGCCTAAGCGGAAAATCAACAGAATCTTATCCTTCTTTTGAACAATGCCGCCCGCCGCTTCAATGATTTTGTACTGGTCTTTGATGGAATTGGTCAGGATTTTCTTGTCGGGAGAGGCCAAGGTAAGGCTATTGAGTTTCTTTAGCTTTTTGTCCCGTAACAACGCAAACAATTTGTAAAGCAACACCACTGAGGGGTTTACAACAGCCACATCACCTACCAGTTCAGCGGCAGAGATATCAATCACCTGGCCGTCAATGATGTGATTGTAGGTAGGTTGGTAAGCCGCGTATGTCTCAAGGCTGATGACTTTCACGTGCTTATCGTTTATAAAAAGATTCATGCGACTGCTGACCGGTAGGGTTTACATAAGAAACAGAATACAAAAAAACATATTTTTACCAGAATCACAAAAACTGTTTTGTGTTTTCATTTCTCCTGAATACCTGACCCTTCGGCTCTGTAACCACCCGAGATGCCGGTTTTGCCTATTGGCAAGGTACTATTTTGTGTGACAAGTTCCATTTTTTCTTTACTTTCGCCGCATGAATCAAGATACCCAAACCATTGCCCGCCAGGTGGCGGCCTCTTTGCTCGAAATCGGAGCCATCCGGTTGCGTCCTACCGATCCTTTTACGTGGAGTTCAGGCTGGAAATCGCCGATTTACTGTGACAACCGCCTTGCCTTATCCTATCCGGTTGTGCGAACTTACATTAAAAATGCGTTGGCGGCTCGCATTCGGGCCGAATTTCCAGGTGTGCAGGCCATTGTTGGGGTAGCCACGGCGGGTATCCCGCAGGGTGCGTTGGTGGCCGATGTACTGGAACTGCCGTTTTTGTATGTACGATCCAAACCCAAAGAACACGGGATGGGCAACATGATTGAAGGAAAAGTAGAAGCCGGGCAAAAAGTGGTGGTGATTGAAGATTTGATCTCGACGGGTGGCAGCTCACTGAAAGTAGTGGATGCCCTGCGCGAAGTCGGTGCCGAAGTGCTGGGTATGGCGGCCATTTTCACCTATGGCTTTGCTGCGGCCGATCAAAATTTCCAGGACAAACAAGTCCCTTTGCTTACCCTCAGCGACTACACACATTTGCTTTCCGTAGCCGTAGAAAAAAATAGTATCTCAGAAACAGACAAAACCTCCCTCTCTGCCTGGCGGCAAAGCCCAGATACATGGGGAAAATAATTGTCTGAACCCTGATTCGTTGGATTAAAGGAGTATCATGAAGAAAAATAGTCTACTAGAGTTTGTTTGGAGGCTTTGCTACTGGACAGTAATTCATCCCATCAATCCTTTAATCCAACGAATCAGGGTTCAGATTACGCCCTCCACGCCCAGGCCAAACAACGCAAAGTCGTATTTGACAGGGTCACTGGCATCCAGTCGTTTGAGGTTGTTGGTGAGTTCAACGGCCGTTTGCCAATCCAGTTGCGGCCGTTGAATGAGTTTAAACTGGCGGGCTACCCGCTCCACGTGTACATCGCACGGACACACCAGTTGCGAAGGCTTAATACGCGTCCAGATGCCAAAATCCACGCCGCAATCGTCGGTACGCACCATCCAGCGCAGAAACATATTGAGTCGCTTGCAGGCCGACTTGGCCGCCGGGGTGGAAATATGCTTTCGGGTTCGGTCGGGAGCAAATTCCAGGCTGAAAAACAGATTCCGAAATCCGATCAACGCCTTTTCGGTGGTTTCATCGGTCGGTAGTAAAAATTGCGAAAAACCTTCCTCCAGCGAATCGTGTTTTGTATAAAATTGGCGCAAAAATTCAATGAAATACAAGGTGTCGGTGGCGTTAAAGGTGCGGTGTTTGAACGATAGAAACCGTTTCAAGTCTGTATCCTGGTGGTTTTGAATGAAATCGTACGGTGCATCGTCCATGAGTCGCATCAGTTCCAGGCATTTGTTGATGATGGTTTTGCGTTGCCCCCAAGCCAACACGGCCGCAAACAAACCCGCAATTTCAATGTCTTGCTTGAGCGTATATCGGTGCGGAATGCTGATCGGATCGGGACTGATAAATTCGGGCCGGTTGTATTCGGCTACTTTGGCGTCGAGAAAAAGATGTAATTCGTAGGGTTGCAAGAGTACGATGCAGAGATTAAATGAAAACTGAATGAATAGAAAACAGAGGCAAGGCGAAAATAGTATCTTTCAAAACCGTAAAACCTACCTCTTCATTTTAACCACAGCTGTCTGTTGGGATATTTGACAAATAACGGTATTTTCGCGAAATATAACCTCATCCTTAAATCCCTGCCACACAGGCTGGCTCATCAAATTCTCGTTTGATGCCCTCCTTCTGAGAAGGGACTTTCAAATTCGCGAAACAAACTCTCCTCTCTGTAGGAAGAGGGGTTGGGGATGAGGTTTCCAATGCAAAAACCTATGATACAAGCATTATGATAGAAGAAAAGAAAGAATCAACGGAGAAATCGCTGAATTTTATTGAAATTATTGTAGAAGAAGATATCAAAACCCAGAAGCACGCCGGGCGGGTGCACACCCGTTTTCCGCCGGAGCCCAACGGGTATCTGCACATCGGGCATGCCAAATCGATTTGTCTCAACTTTGGCCTGGCTGATAAATACAACGGCAAAACCAACCTGCGATTTGACGATACCAATCCTTCTACCGAAGAAACCGAATACGTGGAGTCGATCAAGGCCGATGTGCGTTGGCTGGGCTTTGACTGGGAAAACGAGTTGTACGCATCGGATTATTTCGAGCAATTGTACGAGTATGCGGTTGCGTTGATTAAGAAGGGATTGGCCTATGTGGATGAGCAAACGTCGGAGCAAATGGCTGCACAGAAAGGAACGCCTACCGAAGCGGGAAAAGAAAGCCCTTTCCGGAATCGGTCGGTAGAGGAAAACCTGGACCTGTTTGAACGGATGCGTGCGGGCGAATTTGCCGAAGGAAGCCGTGTGTTGCGCGCCAAAGTGGATATGGCCTCGCCGAATATGCTCATGCGCGACCCGATTATTTACCGCATCAAGTTTGCCCATCACCACCGCACGGGCGACAAATGGTGCATTTATCCCATGTATGATTTTGCCCACGGACAATCTGATTCGATAGAGCACATTACGCATTCGATCTGTACGCTGGAGTTTATCCATCACCGGCCGCTGTACGACTGGTTTATTGACAAACTGGAGATTTTCCCGTCGCAACAAATCGAATTTGCTCGCCTGAACCTGACTTATACGGTGATGAGCAAGCGGAAATTGCTGCAATTGGTCAATGAGAAATTTGTTTCCGGTTGGGATGATCCGCGGATGCCCACTATTTCCGGCTTGCGTCGGCGGGGCTACACAGCAGCATCCATTCGGGCATTTGCGGATAAAATCGGCGTTGCTAAACGGGATAACTTAATCGATGTTTCGCTGCTGGAGTTTTGCGTGCGGGAAGATTTGAACAAGCTTGCCACGCGTGTAATGGCGGTACTGGACCCGCTGAAAGTGGTAATTACCAACTATCCGGAAGGGCAAACCGAAGAATTGCAAGCCGAAAACAATCCGGAAGATGCCGAATCGGGACATCGGGCGTTGCCGTTTTCGCGTGAGATCTACATTGAGAAAGAAGACTTTATGGAAAATCCGCCGAAGAAATACTTCCGTTTGTTTCCCGGCGGAATGGTTCGGTTGAAGCATGCCTACATCATCAAATGCGAAGAAGTAGTAAAAGATGCTGACGGAGAAATTACAGAACTGCGTTGTACCTATATCCCCGAAAGCAAGAGTGGCTCTGACACATCAGGAATCAATGTGAAAGGCACCTTGCACTGGGTATCAGCCTCACACGCCCTGGAAGCCGAGGTCCGTTTGTACGACCGTTTGTTTACCGTAGAAGACCTGGCAGCCGATGAACGTGATTTCAAAGAATTGATTAATCCCGATTCGCTGCAGATCATCAGCAAAGCCTTTGTAGAGCCTAGCTTGAAGGAAGCTGTTCCTGGCTCACCGCTGCAATTCATTCGCAAAGGCTATTTTACTCCGGACGCTGCTAGCACTGCCGAAAAACTGGTATTCAACCGAACGGTAACGCTGAAAGATACATGGGCGAAGCAGCAGGAGAAATAAGGCGAGCAAAACTAAGAAAGTATGCTTTCTATTTTAAAACAGACGTTAATGGTACTAGTTAGTAGTATTTTACTTACTGGTACCATTTTTTTCATTCTTGTGCACAATTATGCACTTGGGCAAAAAATATTTCTCTTTTTTAGAAAGTTAAGAGGAACCCAGTTTTATGAAGGAGAGTCCCTTGGAGCTGAAAATTGGATCATCTTTCTCTATATACTTTTACCAAGCATATTCATCTTATGCACTGGCATTTCACTATTTCTTGTCAGAAAGATATCTATTAACTGGAGGAAACGCAAAACTGTGTGAGCTTACTTGATTAAAGTATAAGGTGAGGTTTTAAGTATTTGTATCCTATTATTTTGACAGGAATTCATCCTTTCACTTTTCTCTGTATTCCTTCTTCTTTGGTCTGACAATTCCCTTTATTTCTTGTTTTTTATGTATTGTTTTTTGGAAAAAAGAACAATCTAATCTGCTCAATCCCCGTATATTAGCCCAGTAATCACCTGTCCAAGAGCCATACGCCAGCTATGAAAGCACGCATCGGGGTTTTCCTGTTTTTTTGCATAGTATTTTTCCCGGCGCACAGCCAAAACAAAGCCGCCGAAAAGGCGTATAAAAAAGCCATTTCCTATTTTAACAAAGGCAATGCCAACGAAGGCTTTGCCTCCTTGCAAAAGTCACTGAAAGCTGATTCAACCCACCAAAAAGCGTTGTATGCCTTAGGCTATTACCAGTTTCAGGCGCATGAGTACGACCAGGCCCGTGCCGCTTTTGATCGCCTCATTCGCCATTATCCCAAAGATACGAGTTACTACCACTACCGTGCGTTAACCCATTTGTATACCGACAATTACGAAGCCGCCGAGCAGGATTTTCAACAGGCGCTGGCTTTGGATGCTAACAGCGAAACCACCTGGAACGATTTGGGCTATCTGTATTACCAGTGGGGAAGGGAAGAGGAAGCGGCGCAGGCGCTGGACCGTTCGGTAGCGATTAAGCC
Organism: uncultured Sphingobacteriales bacterium; assembly: GCA_963520985.1. Lineage (GTDB taxonomy): Bacteria > Bacteroidota > Bacteroidia > Cytophagales > 172606-1 > Xanthocytophaga. Next base: position 64,282 of record CAUQTA010000002.1, on the reverse strand, counting down.
CAGCCGGGCTGCGTGGTACTACAAAGCGTTGCTGGCTTACAACCAGGACAAAAGCAAAGAAGCCCGGGAATACTTGCAGAAAGCATTACAGATTGACCCGAACTATCCCAATGGATTGCGTTTAAAAGCGACTTTTTTGGGTGAGGATAAAAAGTACACCGAAGCTACCCAGATCTACGAAAACTTATTGAAAGCAGGTGAAATCGAAGACGACGACTTTCTGGATTGGGGAATGCTCTATTACCGTCAGAAAAAATACGAAGACGCTTTGCATTACTTCTCGCTTCCGGATACGATAACCGACCCCAATTTGCTTTACTACAGCGGTTTGGCTCAATATCGCCTGAAGCGTTATCCGGAGGCGCTGAAACTGCTTTCGTCCGCCACACAGCAACTCGACAGCACCGAAGAAGAAAATGCGCCCATCCTGTATGACCGTTCCATTGTGCGTTTTCAGGCCAATGATCGAAAAGGTGCATTGACCGATTTTTTCCGTTCGGTTTACCTGATGCCCGAAATTTTGCAGCAAAAAAACCAGGAAGGTGACACGCTTGACTTGTTGGGCAATGCCGCTTTGATGCTCAACCGGCTTTATAAACCCTCGCAGCTTGACAGTCTGCAGTTGCTCGGGTATTACGATAGGGTAGAGGCCTTTGTGCAGGAAGGCGTGTCGGATGAGCTAACGTTATTATCTGCCAATCAGGTAGTTAAACTGGATTCTGCTCATTCGGATTCCTACTTTTTGCGTGCCAGGGTATACTATTTTCTGGGCGAGAACGAACCGGCATTAAAAGATTTGGATAAAGTAGCGACATTGAAGAAAAATAATCTGAATAGTTACGAACATTACTGGCGAGGATTGGTTTATAGTGCAATGGATGCCTACGAAAAGGCACTAAAGGAATACAACAGTGCCATTCAACAAGATCCTGCGGAAGCGTCTTACTATGCTGACCGTGCACTGGTCTTTGCAACTATGGGAAAAAATACAGATGCACTTACCGATATAAACCGTGCCATGCAATTGGAAAAACAGGAAGATAGCATGTATCTGGTACTTATCCGCGCCAGCTTGCTCAATGATACCGGGCAATATGAGCAAGCACTGAAAGATTGCGAAACCGTCATTTTACAGCAGCCCGATAATGCCATGGCTTACTGCATGCGAGCCTATGCACACAAAGGGCTGAATCACACCACACAGGCACTGGCCGATTTTACCAAAGCACTTTCGCTGGATCCCGAATTGGAAGAAGCCAAAATGGGCCTGGAAGAACTAGAAGGACAATAAGCTTTTTATGAGTAGTTATGAATACAAACCCATGCAATCAGGCATGGGTTTTCGGTTTTTGAAAGATACTATTTTGAAATTTATTCAGATTTATTTTAGTTCTTAACTGTCTATAAGTCAATAGAATACTGATTATGACTGGTTTTTGTATACAGGCATTGTTTACTTTGCTAACTCAGGTGATATAAAAGAGCTGTATTTACATTTTACATCATCTGAGCATTTTATGAAGCACACCTACCTGATTCTAATTACACTTCTTACCTCATTAGTCTCCTTTTCACAAGTCAAGTACGAGAAAGGATATATCATTGACAACTCAGGACAAAAGACAGAATGCCTGATCGAGAACAAAGATTGGGTATACAACCCCGAAAGTTTCCATTACAAATTGACTGAAAGTGATGCTTCCCGAAACGGGAACTTAGCTACCATACAGGAATTTGGCGTGTACAACTTTTCCCGTTACGTGCGAGCCTTCGTCCAGATCGACAAGTCCAGGAGTTATCCGGTCAAAGAATTAAGCAATGCCTGGAGCCCTGAATGGCAAACCGATACCTTGTTTTTACGAACCATTGTTCAAGGTAAAGCAGACCTCTATTATTACGAAGTCAGTAAACTGAAAAAGTTCTTCTTTAGCTCTCCATCTGATTCTTCCATACGGCAATTGGTTTATAAACAATACTATACTAATAATACTACCTTACGGGATAATGTTACCTTTCGCCAGCAACTGATCAATGAAGCCAGGTGCGAAATGCCTTCTGATAATTATTTTCAGAAGCTAACTTATGATATGGCTTCATTGAAGAAACACTTTGAAAAGTATAACCAGTGCATGGGAGATTCAACTACAAAGAGCACTGACAAAATAGAAAAAATGGTGCAGCGAGACTTGCTTAATTTTAGGATTACACCTGGAGTCAACTATTCTTCATTACACCTTCAATACTCAGATAGGTATATTTTTCCTGAGCCAGATATTTACTTACCAAAAAAACTATCTTATAGGATGGGCGTGGAAATTGAATACATCTTCAATTTTAACAAAAACAAGTGGGGAGCATTTATTGAACCTTCTATTCAGTATTATCAAGCTGAAATGGATCACCCGGGCACTTCCTATACTAATTTTGCTGACTATAAATCCATTGAATTGCCATTTGGTATTCGATATTCTTTGTTTGTAACCAATCAATCCAAGCTGTTTTTTAATTTAATCGTTGTTCCGCCTGCAGTGAAGTATTTGGGAAATTCGGAGATTGGCTTTGGAAAACGTAGCAATTCTTCCGGATTACTCTTTGAGGTGCAGTCCAGAACTACCTATGGATTAGGCGTTGGATTCAATGTCAATAATTTCAGTGTGGAAGGTCGTTATTTACTTAAGCAAGGATTAACGGGAAATAGTACCTACATCGTCTCTCAATATCAACGTCTCTCTCTAGTCTTAGGGTATCGCTTTTTTAAACTTAGAACGAAATAAAGTATCAATTTTAAGATAGTATCGTTTCAGACCTTAAAACCCCACTAAACTTCAAGTGAATGCTGATCTAAGAATGGTGGGGTTTTTGATTTGCCAAAAGATACTATTTGGCTAGCCCTTACGGCGAAAGACGTTGTTTCACCCAGGTATGGTCTGCTTGTAGAGTGTACAAAATCCGGTCGTGAAGGCGGCTGGGGCGGCCTTGCCAAAACTCGATTCGGTCAGGAATTACCCGGTAGCCTCCCCAATGCGGCGGCCGGGGAATTACTTTAGCCTCTCCATACAATTCTTCCAACTTGCGTTGTTTCTCTTCTAGGGCTTCGCGGCTTTCCAAAAGGCTGCTTTGGGAAGAGGCCCACGCGCCAATCTGGCTTCCGCGGGGACGACTCTGAAAGTAGTCATCCGACTCTTCTTCGCTTACTTTCGTTACTTTGCCTTCAATCCGAACCTGTCGTTCCAGTTGCGGCCAGAAAAACGTCAGACTCGCCAACTCATGGCTTTGCATTTCCTTGCCTTTGCGACTGACATAGTTGGTGTAAAATACAAATCCGCCTCCGTCCAGGCCTTTTAAAAGCACAATACGGCCGGAAGGACGCCCCTCTGCAGACACCGTTGCCAAGTGCATGGCATTCACTTCGGGTACCTGAGCCTCAACAGCCTCATTGAGCCACTGCAGAAACTGCACGAATGGGTCGTAGTCCGTTGAGTTAACATCCAGTTCCTGGAGTGTGTATTCTTTGCGTATATCAGCGAGAGATAAGCTTGAGGAATCCATGGAGCGTGAGTTTTTTTTGGAAATACTGTTTTTATAGCAAATAAAATGACACCTTTGTAAGACTTACGCCACAAAAATAATATTTTTTCGAGCTTATTCGAAGGTTAACATTTGATACGGATACTTTTTTACTAATTTTGTAGATACACAATACAAAAGAACTGAAACTGTTTGATAATGAACACAGAACAACTTAACGCGGAGAACGAGGAATTGGATAAAAACCAGTCAGAAACGTTGGAGGCCGAACAGGAGCATATTGAAGAACATCACGTCGATTATGCAAGCTTTACCAAAAAGGATTTTGTGAAGTTGGCAGAAGATGCTTTGGCCAGCCAGGACCAAAAGCAGATCGATGAAGTGCTGCGTCATGCCAAGCCTGTTTTTGATGAGATGAAGGAGGTAGAAAAAAATCTGGCTCTGGATAAGTTCATTGCGTCGGGTGGTGAAAAAGATGGTTTTGAATACAAGTACGATGGATTAACGGTCCGGTTTGAAAATTTGTGTCGTCAGTTAAAAGAAAAGAAAGTCAAATGGGTACAGGATCAGGAACGCAACAAAGAACAAAATCTGCATGCCAAAGAAACCTTATTGGAACGCCTGCGGCAATTGGTAGATAGCGAAGAGAGTCATGCGAGTGTAAATGAACTTAAGAAAATACAACAGGAATGGAAATCCACCGGACCGGTAACTCCTGCTCAAAACCAAGAATTATGGGCCAATTATACGGCTTTAATCGAACGGTTTTATAGCAATCGTAGTATCTACTTTGAATTAAAAGAACTGGACCGCAAAAAAAACCTGGAACTGAAAGCGGAGGTTTGTGAAAAAGCCGAACGATTAGCCCAGCATGAAATCTCGGCTGCTGTAGTAAAAGACTTAAATGAACTGCATGAAGAGTTTAAGCACATTGGCCCTGTGCCGCGTGAAGAGCAGGATTCCATCTGGCAGCGGTTTAAAGCCGCCTCTGATGTAGTTTATGCAAAGCGTAAAGAGCAGATGGATTCCGTACGCGAGCAAATGGAACAGCATGTCGTTCAAAAAGCTCACTTATGTGAAGCAGTAGAGCCGTTTGCCACTTTTCAATCTGATAAAATTGGAGATTGGAATGAAAAAACCAAGGAGATTTTAGAGATACAGAAACGCTGGGATGCAATCGGGTTGTTGCCACGCGAAAAAGCCAAAGAAATTAACAAACAATTTTGGGCTGCATTTAAGCAGTTTTTTCATCATAAGAATGAGTTCTTTCGTCATCTGGAAGCTGCACGCGAAGAAAATCTACGCTTAAAAACCCAACTGTGTGAGCAGGTAGAGGCCTTGAAAGATAATGATGATTTTGAAGCTACGGCGGAGAAAATCAAGGAACTACAACAGCGGTGGAAAGAGATTGGTCCGGTATCAGAAAAGTTTCGCGATTCTATTTTCGAACGTTTCAAACAAGCCTGTGATGCTTTTTTTGATCGTCGCCGCAATCAGCGCAATCAGACCGAAAAGGAATTTGAGAAGAATCTATCGGTAAAATCCAATATATGCGCTCAAATAGAGAAGATGGCTGCTGAAAAAAGTACCGATATGGCGGCATTTGAGGCCCTGCGCGAGCAATATGAGGCAGCAGGCTTTGTGCCTCGTAAAAATATGGATTCAATCCGCAAACGCTACGCTGATGCTGTCAAGGCATTTCTGGAAAATACAGAAGCACTTTCAGGCGAGGAACGGGCAAAAGCTATCCTAACCTCAGAGTTGAAGATTTCGAAAAACAATCCGCATGCCGCCCGGGATTTACAGCGAAAAGAGCAAGCCATGCGTCGAAAAATTACGCACCTTGAAAATGACATTGCACTTTGGAAAAACAATCTTGAGTTTTTTGCTAATTCTAAGAATGCTGAATCCTTTCGAAAAGATTTCTCTTCTAAAATAGAAGCTGCGGAGAAAGAATTGTCTACACTAAAACAACAAATTAAACTTTTTTATGACTTGTAATTTATTTATTGTCAGGTTATTAGGATAGCTGATCTAGGTTTTAAAAAAGATTTTCAAAAAATCATTTGACATGTATTGCTCTCACGACTATTTTTGCAGTCCCAAATCCAAACAACGGAAGCGGGAAATCAGAGTAAAAAAAAGCCTCCTTAGCTCAGCTGGTAGAGCAACTGACTTGTAATCAGTAGGTCGCTGGTTCGATCCCGGCAGGGGGCTCTGAAAATCAGGCAGTTACGTGTAAATCGCGTGGCTGCCTTTCTTCATTTGCACAACAAAACGCTATTATAAAACGGCAAATAGTCAGTAGGCCATACTATGATTGGCCTCTTCAATCATAGCATGGATGCTTGTCCACCACTTGAAATCAACGATTGGAATGGCTGATGCTTTTAAGGCAGGTTTACAATTGTGTTTTATCTACTTTATTTATCTACTTTATATTGAAGCCTGACCTCAAATGAAAGGCTTTCACTGTCAGATTGTAAACGATCACAAATCTTTGCAGAAAGAGGAGCGTAAATTCAAAGACATTCCGAAAACAGATCAGGTAGATCAGGCAATGATTCAGCGAAACTTTATGAAAGTCAAGCAGGATGTCGAGCAAATTATTTTCTCAGAGAAAGAGCGGATGCTCAATAATCCTACCATGATGCATCTGGTAGTGCAAAAATGAATGTATAAAATACTTGAAGTGTGATAGGAGAACACAAAGTCTATTGCGCTTTTTTAAGTATTGTTTTGCGTCCAATACCCGTGAAAAAAGGCACTTCCAATCGCCTTCTGGTACCGCATTCAGGTTACATGGCAATGGCTACGCAACAGTTTTCACTTTGTCATCAGTTGTATTGCTTGGAACCAGGGGCCGGGTTTGTCCATGAACGAAAACCTGAATCCGATCTTGCAGCAGATGGTCAGGCGAATATCGCACCTGCCATGTTTTATGGCAAAGACGCATTGTTCAGACAAGGATGGCTACCGGGGTGTTTTAGAAGTTTCACTGAATACTTTTCTTTGTACACCTTGATTTTAATATGAGAATGCAGCACTTCCTAATAGTGTCAATCCATTGCGACAAAGGGGTGACATTGGAAAATAATCCGAAAAACGAACGCTTCTCCTTTAGCCTCACCCGTTTAGCTTCTCAATTTCACCTCGAACTCTTGTCTTATCTAAGTGGAAGCGACCTGTTCCAATATTAAAAGCAGATTCTGCGTGGTCTCAATCTTTTCCTTATTGAGTTTTCTCAAAAACTCAATGAACTTGGTTTGTCCGATTGGGGTTTCCAACTCAAACAACAGATAAGGACCCTTCACATAAATAAGGTCAAAGCCTTGCGGGCTGAACCGATCTGTGCCCAGCAAAGGCGGCAAGTTCCGAGCTTGCCCTGCCAGGTCAGTGATAGTCCGCTGGAATTGTTCTTCACCCTGGGAATGACGAATGTACATAATCCGTGCATACTCGGCAAACGATTCGTGCAGCCATTTTTCGGTGGTTAACGCGCTTCCCCGATGCCACCAGAAATGGGCGATTTCATGGGCAAGGATCCCGGTCTGATCATGGGGGCCGGCAACGTAGGAGATACTGTCGGGTTTATTGGAAAAAACATTGACATGGTAATGGCCGCGACTCTGATGGGAGTGACTCATTTTATTCACACCGTTGTGCCGGCCAGAATGGAATTGAAATAATAATTGGCAGCGACCGAAGTGAGCCGAAGCGTCTTGGTCTGGATACCGGATTGCAGATCAAAGAAGGTAAAATCAGTCTGCCCGGTTGAAGCCCCTGGTGCAGACGATTCCGATCCTGTACGCCTTTCCGAACCTGCCTTCTTGTCGGGTCCTGCAAACGAGGCTTGCAGGCGGTAAGTGAAATTTTCCAGGTTGGCAAACAGGGGCAGGATCATAAAGTCGGGATCGATATCTATCCATTGCTGCTGGGTGAAAAAGCCCTTGGCCGGTTTTCCCGAGTAGGCAATCGAAAACCGGGTTTGCTGTCCTTTTTCCAGTCGCCGGCGAAAATAAACCCGCAGTGTGGAGAAAGGCTTGGCTCCGGTGTCAAAGTAGAACCCTTTGACGGTCTTTCCTTCGACGGACTCCACTTTCATTTCGGGAGCCAGAAAAAAGCTCAGGCTGTCAAGCGGCTTGTCATTGACCGTGTAGTGATAGGCAAGCCGGACCTTCAGATGAGCCTGGCTCGGAGTGATGATGATTCTAGCTTCAACCGACGCGTTTTTCCGTGTGGGTTGAAAAACAAGGGCCGGAACGGATGGGACAAGTGGCCTGACCGTATGGGGCGTTTGCATTCCTGTCGGAAGAACAATGCAGTGTAGGAACGGAAAAAACAGGAACAGGAAAAGATTCAAGGCAGGCATGGCAAAGGGAGAAAAGGTGTATGTGTTTGGTCCATGGTTTTTTTGATCAGCTGGCAGGTATCACCTTCCTTAAAGGAATATCCGAAGTCGTCGGATCCTTCCGTGGTGCAGGTGACTACTCTGCCGGTGTATGGGGTCAGGGTAGCTTTCGCAGTGCCTCCAGGATCTGAAATCCGGCGTGGGTAGGAAATGCCTCCGGATTCAACGAGGAATTGACCATGATCACCACCCCGGTCTGGGCCTTTTGGTCAAACCCCATGAAGCTGTTGTAGCTGCCGTTGCCTCCGTTTTTCCAGAGCACACGGTGGCCCTTTGACTCGAATATCGTCCAGCCTAGCCCGATACCAGTGCTGTAAAGGCCCTTTTGGGCAAATGTCTGGATATGGGTCAACTCCAGGGCCGCTGCCAGGGGCGTGGGTTGCAGACCCAGGTTGGCCTGTAGAAAGATCAACTGATCCTCCAGGCAGGAAACCAGCGAGCCCGTTCCCTGAAATATGTTCTGCTGCTGGCCGGCCCAGGATTCAACCTGCCGCTGGTCACCGTTGTATCCGGCCACCAGGTCGGGCTTGTAGGCTTGCCCGACCCTAACCATTGTCCGGCTCATACCGAGTGGTCCCAGGACCCAGTCCCGAATCATGGTCTCATAATCCGATCCGTTTTGCAAACTCAGAATCTGTCCCAAAAGACCGAAACCCACATTGGAATACTGCTCCACGCTTCCCGACTGGCGGGTAAGGGTGAAGGTGTTTAAAAACGCATACATGTCCTGCTCGGTGTACCCTTTACATATTGTACTGATTCATGTCCATGTTGTCCGGGTATTGAGGCAGGCCTGAGGTATGGTTGGCCAGATGCCGCAGCGTGATTTTCATTCCCTGGTAGGAGGGCATTCTTACTCCGGGGGCAGGTAGTTTTCCACCGGATCGTCCAGGTTCAGCCTGCCAGCCAGATGCATGCGGGCCAATGCCAGGGCGGTATAGGGTTTGGTCAGCGAGGCGATTTCCAACAGCGATTGCGGTCCCATCGCTTGCCGGCTACCCGGCTGGGTTTCGCCGTAGCTGAATACGGTCGTTTTCCCGTCTTTGCTGATTCCTACCAGGATGCCAACGTCGGCACCAAAGGTGACGTAGGGACAGATGATGTTGGCCACCACTTGGCTGAGTGTTTTTGGTTCGGGCAGATCGGACCGGCAGCCGTTGAAAAGGCAAACGATGAAAAGGCCGGCGGTGACAAGTGCGCTTGAAAACGGTCTGCCTGAAAACAATCTGCTGGATAAAGGCAGGCGTGACGGTCGTGGTTTGGATGAAGGTGGGTGGGGGAAAGGTTTTCTCATTGCTTCAGTTGTTTTTTGTTTGAATACCGGATTTGAATACGGGAATGGTCTGATCCAGGGTAATCCGCAAACCAGGGTAGACGTAATTGTAAACCCCGAACCGAATATTGGTGCGGGCAAGCGTGGTGAAATCCGAATACACGTATAACTGGGCAGTCATATGGGTCCGGTTAAGCCGGACACAGGCGCCCAGAGCCACGGGGACTCCCCAACTGATGGTACTAAGCTGGTCGCGGACCGAAATACTCGTCCGGTCGCCATAACGGATCCTGCCCGCAAGCAGGTAGGAAAACTGAATGCCCGATTGAATGCAGAATCCCACTTTCCGGTCAGCCCTGGTAGCATAACCAATCCATACCGGCAGTGTAAGATAGGTCAGGTTTGTCTTTCTGGGTTGATAACCCCCTCCCTGCAGGCTTAACAGCAGGTCTGACCCGAGCCTGAGTCTTGGCAAGGCCTGATAGGTGACACCCAGGCCTTGCGCGGTTCTTACCCTGAAATAATACGGGCTGCTTATCTTCAGGTAATCCAACAGAGCCGGTAGTGTGGGAATATCCTGCCGGTAGCGGAAGGTGGTCGCCTGAGCGATAAAGCGAATCCCAACTCCCCATTTGCCGGCCTCACCGGTGGTCTGGACTGTGAAGCCACGCCTCGATTGATTTAATCCAATCCGGTCGGAAGGAGAGGCCGCAATTGGAAAGGAATGTCTGAGTTCTCTGGTGTTCGGATCGGTCAGATTGAGGTTGGCTGCAAGTTGGCCGTAACCGGGCGTACAAGTCAGTAAGACAAGGCAAAACAAATAAGGGAGATATGAATAATTCATCTGGCAGGGTTGAACGGGGTTTAGTCCAAAAGTGAAACGAATGAAAAACGGATGCTTTTAATTCATAACCGTTTTCTTCCGGCAAAGGTAGGCGGTCTAATGGTCAGAAGTGTTCGGATGGATCGGAAATTGAAGATTGCAAGATGCTCTGTCTCAGCATGTTGATGCATCGGAACTTATTTGTCAGCAGTTCGGGGCAGGATTGTCCTGACAAGTTGTTTTTAAGGGTTGCTTTTCTAAAGGCAGGCTTGCTTGACCGGTTCAGGATTGTTCCGGGGTTAGGTCCCCACGTTTTTCCTTTTGCAGCTTCGCCTTGTACTTATTGGGAGAAAGGCCTGTGCTTTTTTTAAAGAAAGTGTTGAATGCTGTCTTAGAGTTGAATCCGGCCTCATAGCCGATTGCCAAAAGGCTCAGATGATTGTATGCCGGATCTGCCAGCATTTTTTTGCACGCTTCAACCCGGTGGCGGTTGATAAAGTGGTAAAAGTTCTCGTGAAAGCAGGTGTTAATCAGGTAGGAGGTTTGATAGGTGGTAAGGTCAAGCAGCTGGCTGAGGGCAGGCAGGCTGATTTCAGCATTCAAATGGGGTTTTGTCTGTTGCATCAGCTCTAAAAGACGGGCTTTGTACTCTCTTGTTTCAGGATCAGCGATCACCTTTTTGCGTATGTGCGGATGGCTGGAAATGACTTGGAGATCCTGCTGCGGGTTGGTTTTTATCCGGGTTGGATGATCCGCTTCGAGCTTGGAGTCAGCTTCGAGCTTACAATTGCCGCCCGACTTGTCAAGCAGGACAAATTCGTCTTCTATGATTTGGCCAGGCCAGGTTGCAGAAGAACCGCATATCTGGTCTTTGTCCGGGTAAGTATGTTCCGTGCCCGGTTCGTTTGACGTCTTGTCCATTCCAGATTTATCCATCAAATCCGAAAGTGCCATCCGTTGCTGCTCTGTAAATGGGAACACCTCGTTCTGCCTGTAAACCTGAATACCTATATAGTAAAACCCGATCAGGTAGAACAGCGAATAGGCGTAAGACATGTCCGCATAGAACAGCTCGGTCTGCACCATGCTTTCAGCAAAGGAGACAAGCACGATCAGTCCCAGACCGATGATTACCTGGCCCAGCCAGTGAAAATCATTATCTTCCAGGTTGGAAACAAACAGAGGTAGTTTTCTCCGGAATGCTTTGAGCTGGCCTAACGCCAACAGCAGGTAAGAGCCGATCTGAATGAAAAAGCAGCCAACGATAATTTCTTCAAGAAGATTGTAACCAGCGGCTGGATCCGCTGAATCGGCTTGCTCACGTGCAGGTGGTTGGACGACGGCCGGATGAACAGGCGGCCAGACCGGAGTTGACCGGGCAAGGTGCTCACTCGCAGAGGGCTTAAAGTCAGAAAGGGTGGTGCGATGCGCATTTTCCCCCGGGGCTTTTGCCGGTTGACTGTATTGGTACAGATACAGGCTCACCACCAGCAGGTAGGGCAGAAGATGGAACAAGATGGAAACCGAAAGCCTTTTTTCAATGACTGTCAGGTAGACAACCGAAAAATAGATCAGCGGGGGAAAGGCGAACAGCAAAGGTTGGAAGACCACTTTCAAAAAGGGGAACCGGTCATATATCCTGTTTTCGTCCAAAGGCTGTTCGGCAAAGACAAAAGTCAGTAGCAGGAACAAAAGAGCAAGCAATCGGTACCCGGTAGCCGTGTTGCTTCTTTTACATAGAAGCAACAGTATTATAAACACCAGCGTACCGATAATTCCACCAGTCAGAATCTGGTTCAGTATCATAGTTGGTTCTCAGATTAGTTCTCAGAGTTGAGTCTGAGAAAAGATCAAATGGCCAGCCCCAATCGAAAAGAACAGCCATCGTTCAAAGCTACGCCAATTGGTCATTTCAAGCAAGCCATTGCCGGTATGGATTAGGAATCAAATGGGTGGTCACCTTATTTGCTGACCGGTTCGGTTCCGGGGCGGGCTTTCTTTAGTTAAGCACTATCCGTTCTGTGTAGCCTATACTACCCTGTGTAGGTCACAAGTGCCAGGTAGCCTTGTTTGTGTCTGCGTGCAGGGAATGGATTCAGGCCTGCGATTTCGTCCCGTTTTCAAACCGATCAGGAGTTTTCCAAAGAAACCGTTTCGGTAGTCACCGTTTCGTTTATGGCCGGCTGGCTTTCCAATTGCGCTTTTTGCCGGTTGAGTTTGGCCCTAAAACCGCGTCCGACAAAGTACATCAGCAGATACACCCCGCCGGCAAGTGTTCCGGCGAATGGAAAATTAACCAGGTACCCCGTCACGCTCACCAGCAGGGAAAGCGCCGTCACCCCGACATAAGCCCACATCAGGTCACGGCTGCTACGGGTATGCAGGATCTCGAGCGGGTTCATCGCCAGCTCCTCCTTCCTGCGGTGGGCATGGCCGTAAAACAGGGCGAAACACATGAAAATCAGGCCCAGTCCCGCACTGTAGATGGTCAGCAGCGACGGCAGCTGCGAGGGCAGGATGGTTTGGGAAAAGAGCATATCAAACTCTTTGCCCAGCAACGGATCCCGGGTCACTATGTCGGCTCCGATAAGGTAAAACCACCGCAAACAGAAGCTGAACAGAAACTTTAGCGGAAACGAATAGAACAGGATCAAAAACAGAAGCAGGGTATTGACTCTGACTATGTAACGGTCACACAGGGCGAATTGCAGGAAGAACCGGTGGTGCATCCGCCAGATCATGGCAATCATGACCATGCACAGAAAAAAGGCGGGAAACTCGCCCATGAACGCCCATAGTTCGGCAAAGGTGGAGGGCACCTGGCTGGAAACCACCAGTAATGCGATCGAAAGACCGAAAACACCATCGCTCAAGGCTTCAAGCCGGCCCACCTCGCGGCTGCGGGCCTGCATTCCATCCTGCATTCCATCCTCCAGCCCGTGATGGTCAAAAATCTGCCTACGAATCATAGAAAAAGTTTAAGAACAAATTGAAATCCATTTACCTTTAGGCAAATAGGCTCTGTATGCCCTGCCGAAGGCCAATCCTTTGGGCAAATTACAAGTTTTTCATAGCAGACGCAATACTGCCACAGAAGCAACCAGATTGGCACTCCCCTTTGATTGCCAAATTTAGTTCACTGCTTTTACTTCGTTCACTGCTTTTACATGGGATCGATGGCCGGCGAATCCTCCACTGGTAGCAGCATCTGGATGCAATCCCGGACCTGCTGCAAAACCGACTGGCCGAAACGGCCCGGGTTGGCCGGATTGAATTTGCCGTAACAGGCCTGATCGATATGCGTTTGGTTGGCTTGTCGGAGGGATCTTCACCTAATCGGCAAGGCGCAGGTTTATGAATGACAAAGACCTTCCCGCTATCTATAGATATTCTTCAAGTCACTTTCGAACAGGGTGTACCGGTCGTCATGGAATTTGACAAAATCCGGCACACTGGGATGACCCGGAAAGGGCGCGTAAAAATGCGTGGCGCTTTTTTGGTCGTTGCGCCACACCAGTACATAGCAAAGACGAAAATCACCGGCCCGCATCACCTTCAGTAGTGTTTGGGTAAACCAGGTAGTGTCCGGAATCGATTCCAGCCCCGTTTCGGTAAAGGCAGCCAACTTTCCCGCTTTCCTGGCATAGCGGTCAATGATGCTTAATTTTTGTATCGCCGCCTTCAGGTTGTATTTGCCGTCACGACCCATGTCCCCGTAATTGTCCATGCCCACCATATCCACCCACTGATCGCCGGGATAGCGGTCAAGAAACTGCGCTTCAGAGGAAAACCGGTTGTCAGGCGAGAAGGCGTATAGGAAATTGTGCACATGCAGACTGTCACGAAGGTAGCCAACCGTAAAACGCCACAGCGAGGTGAATTCCCCACGGGTGCAATGCCGGGCGCCCCACCAAAACCAGTCGCCGTCAAATTCGTGGAAGGGCCGGAAAATCATCGGGGCCAGTTTACCGTCGGCCCCTTTGCAGGAGAGGGCAAAGCCGGCAACCGTCCGGAGGATCTGCTTGTACCGGTCGTGATGAGAACCGCCGGGAATAATGTGTTTCACCGCAGGCGATGCCGTCGAGTCGTTCCAGTAAAATCCAGTGGGCGTGACCGGGTTGCTCAAGTGCCAGGCGATGGTGATCACCCCGCCCCGGTCATAGGTGTCGGTGACAAGTTTGCGCAGCGCCCTTGTGTTGCCTTCTGCACCTATGCTGCCATACGCTGATGTGCTGCCATCCGTACCGGGCTCACTTGCGGTAAAGAGCGCATTGAAATCAAAGCCCACCACGGCCGGATGCGAGCCGCTTACCGACTTTACATCCGAGCAGCTGCCGTCGGGATTGCCGCTCCAGCCGTGGCCGTATTCGGTTGCATGCTGGTGACCAAACAAGGTGTGCTTGCCGGCCAGCCGGTGCAGGTTCTTATACAGGGCTCTTGTTTCGGCCGTGGCGCCGGGGTCTATCTGCGCCCAGGCGATGCCAGACACGGATGTACCAAACAACAGAAGGGCAACAACGGCAGACAGCTTTACAGGTTTCATGTGTCTTTAATCAGGTAAGTGGTTAATCAGCGGTTGGTTTTCAGGTTGTTTTCCAGAAGACCCTTGAAGAATGGCGTCACTTCCTGGGCAAGGATCCGGTGGTCGTCCACACTGGGATGACCCGTGCATCCGCGGGCCTGCATGGGTTTGAAGAAGTATACGGCAAGGTCTGGATCGGCCGGATACCAATGATCGATCTGTGCCTTGACGGCAAGGAGGCAATTTTGCAAAAGCAGGCGTCTTTGGCCATTGAGCATCGGGCTGCTGAGCAGAGCAATCCGCGCCTTGGGATAATTGGATTTGAGTTGCCGGACAAAGCTGACGGAATGTGTCACAAATGCGGCACTGTCAAAGGCAAGACGCGGTTTTTTGCCGTCCCCATCGCTCAAATCATTGGTTCCCAGTGCAATGCTCACCACGGCAGGCTGATGGGTGTTTGGCTTCCAGAGCCGGTTGCCCCCCTGCTGGAAGTCGGTATTTCCATACACCTGCGGCATGGTGGGCCCCTCGCTGTTCCAATTGCGGTAGATGCCAATGCCACTGACGCTGCTGAGCATGAAATCGGCATTCAAAGTCCTGGCAACCCTAGGACCGTAGGCCATGTAGCCGTTGTGCTGATCGTGATAGGCACCCGTTCCACAGGGCACCTCCGAGGGGTCCGCTGCCGCCCCGCAAGTAATGCTGTTGCCGATGAATTCGATCAGCGGCGCACTTGACGGTTTTACCGACCGGATACGGGCAGCGGTGATCTTGCGTATGAATACCGGTCCTGTATGCGCTTCGGTCGCTTTGTAGACGGTGAGCGTATGGCTGCCTTCCCCGCTTGCCGATATCAGCACTGGTTGCGGATCGTTTTTGCCGATGCGAACGCGCTTTTGGTAAACACCGTCCAGTTCATACTGCAGGTAATTGTGGGTTTGCCAATCGGAAAGGGATACATACATCCGGCATTGCTTCCCTTCAAAACCGAACTGAAAATGGGATGCGGAGCCAATCAGTTCCAGTTGGCCTTCCGACAATGCCGTTCTTCCTACGGCCACCAAGTCACTGCCCGGCAAAGTACCGCTTTCAACCCCGCTTCTTTCTACCGAAGCGCAACCGAGAAAGAGCAGGAATGAGAAATAGAGGCTAGATGGGCATCGAGGACTTTTTCCGGGGAACATGATCACGTTGTTGTTTTTGTTACTGTATGTGTCATTACTGCAGGCGTGTTGTTTTTTGTCTAGCGGGTAAAGTTTGGCCGGTCAACGCCCATGCTTACCCAAGTGAGGCGGCAAGGCCGATGATCTGCAGGCATGCCCGGCTGTTGTGGTAGGGGCATTTCCAGAAGCCTGCTTTGTCCTGACCGGGCATCGGCGAGTAGTCGGCCATGACGGCCCAGCGCCACTCGCCGTGGGTATGATCGATGATGTGCTTCTTGACAAACTCCCAGCATTTGAGTGATTTGTCCAGGAAGTGTGTTTCATGGGTAAGCTGAAACGCTTTTAAAAAGCCCACCATCGCTTCGGCCTGTACCCACCAGTGTTTTTCATGCAGCCAATGGTTGGTGGACCTTTCCATTTCGTACCACAGCCCGCCATCGCAGTCCAGTCCGCTAGCCGCCGCCCGGGCAAGCGGCAACGCTTCTTTTTCTACCCGATCAAGCAAGTCGGAGTCGTTGAGCACTTTGCCGGCTTCAAGCAACAGCCAGAACGCTTCAATGTCGTGCCCAAAGGAGACCAGATCCGATCTTGGCTGCCAGTCTTCGTCAAAAAACAGGATCTGCTGATGCGAAACCGGATCAATGATACGCGTGAGAAAAAGATCAATCAAGTGCTGCAGACGCTCTTTGAGTGTGTCGTCCTGCCAAACCCGGTACAGATTGGTATATCCCTCCAGCACGTGCAGGTGCGTGTTCGTCGTTTTTTTCTCATTGGCATCCTTGTCGCTCAACCGCAGATCGTCAATGGCGGCCCAGTCGCGGGCAAACGCTTCCAGATAACCGCCTTTCTGTGCATCGAAGCTGTGTGCCTCGATTGCATTGAATAAGGCAATGGCCGTATGCAACGCTTTTGCCGACCCACAGGCCCGGTAGTATTCGGTCAGACCGTAAATGGCGAAAGACAGGGCGTAAATCTGCTTTTTGGTATCCAGCGGCTTTCCCTCACAGGTTACCGACCAGTATACCCCGCCATGGACAGGATCAATGAAATGATTGAGTAGATAGTTGTATGCCCGCTCGGCCATCACCAGATATTCGGGATTGGGACCGTACCGGTAGGCGGCCGAAAACGTCCATAAGATCCGGGCACATAACACGCTGCCTTTGGGAGCGGTAGGCCAGGGCTGATCGTGCTGGTCTATCCGGCCCAGAAAGCCGCCATGGACATTGTCCACCGTATGCGACTGCCAGTAGTCAAGTATGGCAAGAAGCTCGTTTTCGGCTTCCTGGGCATATGTATTCAATAAGGACATGGAATCGGTTTCTGAAAGCATAAGAAAAGGCGCTGTTCGGGCCAAACCACCCTGCATGTTCGCACACTCGCCTGACTGAAGGGCATGCGATGAAGTCGGCTCGTATTTGATATGGAAAACAGCAGGTTTCAAGAGTCGAAAACCCACCTGGAATCATGCCTGCATATGGACTGATGATTCTACGGTCTGTTGTTCCAGGGTTTTGTTTCTGTCTATCAGCTTGCATAACGTTTGCACAGAAGCGGCAGACCGGAATCCATCAGCCGGTGTATGCATCAGGTAGTCAAGCAACTGGTCCAAGGTGGACGTGGCCACGTGCATACGCGTATCCGACGAACCGTAGTAAATGAACACCCGACCGTCCGGGTCCAGAATCCATCCATTGCTAAAGGCAACGTTGGATACATCGCCTACGCGTTCTTCCCCTTCCGGCCCGATGAAATAGCCGGCCGGCTTGTAAATCACTTTGGTCAGATCCTGTAAATCGGTCATGAACAAATACAAGGTGTAACGCAAACCCGCAGCCGTATTGCGGACGCCATGCGCCAGGTGCAGCCAGCCGTAGTCGGTTTTGATAGGGGCAGGTCCCAAGCCGTTTTTGGCTTCATAGATGGTATGGTACCGCCGTTCGTCCACGATGAATTCTTTCTCGATCACCGCGTTTTCCATCGAATCTGCCAATCCGAAGCCAATTCCTCCGCCGGTTCCGGCATCAATGAATCCGTCTTGCGGCCGGGTGTAAAACGCATACTTACCCTGGACAAGCTCAGGGTGCAGCACCACATTGCGCTGCTGTGGGGACGGCGTTCTTAAGTCAGGCAGCCGTTGCCAATCCACCAGGTTGCGTGTACGGGCAATGCCGCACTGGGCGATAGCCGAAGATAAATCGCCCTTGGGCGCATTGGGGTCTTTGCGTTCGGTGCAGAAAAGGCCGTAAACCCATCCGTCTTCGTGAGCCGTCAGCCGCATGTCATACACATTGGTATCGGGCTCTCCGGTTTCGGGCATAAGCACCGGGTAGTCCCAGAACCGAAAGTTGTCAACACCATTGGGACTCTCCGCCACGGCAAAAAAGGACTTGCGGTCATGGCCTTCAATACGGGCCACCATCAGGTATTTTTCCTGCCATTTGATTGCCCCTGCGTTGAAAGCGGCATTAATCCCGATTCTTTCCATTAAAAAAGGATTGGTTTCCGGATTAAGGTCATACCGCCAGAACAAAGGGGCGTGCTGACCGGTCAGTACCGGATAGGTATATTTATCAAAGATTCCATTGCCAGGCTGGATCTTTGTGTTGGGACGTGTAATCAGAGCTTCGTGAAACGTTTTCAGCCGGGTGAGTCTTTCGGAAAATGTTGTTGTCATGAGTCAATGGAAATTGTATTGGAGAATGTTTGGATTATCGTTTACCCAAGGCGTAAAAATCAGGATATCACTGCGTTTGGCTGGTCCACTGGCTTGGACTGTGCATCGGCCTGGTGCAGTTTGTCCCACCAGGTTTTTTTGAGAATCAACGTACAGATAAGCAGAATGCCAGCCGTGATCAGTAAAGGGATCCATTGAAGCAATACCAGATACATTGGCAGGATGGTAAGAGTGGTCTGGGCTACAATGCCGACAACTACGTTAAATACATCCAGTCCGAAGTTCTGATTGCCTGTGAATGTCGGGTCTTGCTGCACCAGCTGATCGTGAACCGGCTTCCAGAACCCCCAGGGCTTGACCGTCTTATAGAATTTCTTAAGCGTTTCAATATCGGTAGCCGGCGTGAGTAGCGTCCCGGCAATGCAGCCGGCAAAGGAGATTGCCAGCAGCAATGGAAAGTAATACAGATCCAGGCCATCGAAGATGTATGGGAATACCAGCGCGGGAATCATGCCGGCCATCATACCCCAGAAGAAGCCATAGCCGTTGAAGCGCCACCAGTGCCATTTCAGTACGTTGGCTGCGATGTAACTGCCATACAGGGCAGACACAATCCATTGCAACACACTATTGACATCCTTGGCAAACAGCCCCAGAATGATGCTCAGCAGGATGACAACAATGCCTACCGTGTAATTCATCGTGCTGATCTGGCGGTTGCTGGCTTTCGGATTGAAGTATTTCAGGTAGATGTCGTTTACAATGTAGGCCTGGGCCGCATTCAGGGTGCCCGCAAAGGAGCCTTTGAACGCCCCGAGCAAACCGGCCAGCAATAGTCCCATCAAACCTACGGGTACAAAGTTATTGATGGCAGAAGGAAGAATTTTCTCAAAATCAATTCCATTGGCCGACTTCAGATTCAATTGGTTGTAAAAAAGCAAGGCCAGTACTGTTAATCCAATGATGATCAGGTAACGGATCGGCAGCAGTACCACCGATACAAACCCACTCATCTTGGCAGCTTCCTGCGGCGTTTTGGTCGACAGTATTTTCTGCATATCGTAATTAGGGGTCGGGCCTGCCAAACTTGCCAGTACGCCTTTGAATAGCATCAGCGAAAAGAAAATGCTAAAGGGAGAGTAGCCGTCACTTTTGATTTTCTCGTTTACCTCGGCTAGTATGTCGGACCAGTCCAGACCCAGATCCCAGCCGAAAAACGGGCTATACCAGCCTTCGGGCACATTCAGGTGATGGGTGCCCAGGCTGGTCATGGCGATGTAGGCAATCACTACCGAAACCACCAGCATGATAAAATACTGGATCACATCAGCCCACACAATGCTTGCCATGCCGCCCAGAATAGCGTAGAAACCGGCAATCAGGGTTAGGATGATGCCGTAAAAATGCGGGACATATTCGGCCGATACTTCAAACGGAATGTAAGGGGCAACCAGATTCCATGGAATAAAAATTTCGACAAACTTGCCCAGACCGACAAATCCATATGCCAGAAAGCCCATGGCCGCAATGAGGGCAAATGCTACGACAATGCTGTGTGACAGCTTTGAATCGCGGGCATTGCCAAAGCGGGTAATCATCCACTCGGCTCCCGTCGAGGCTCCCGACCGGCGTATCCAGACCGATAAATACATCATCAGAAAGATCTGGTTAAAGACTGGCCACAGCCAGGGAATCCAGACACTTTTCATCCCATAGACAAAGGCGAGGGCTACCATCCACATCGTGCCTGAAATGTCAAACATGCCAGAGGCGTTGGACAGGCACAGCATGTACCAGGGAAGGGAGTTGCCGCCCAGCAGGTATTCCTCTTTGTTTTCCTTGGCTTTCCTGCGCAAGACCAGCCCGATCACCACCACGGCCAGTATGTACAGGAGAATGATTGAAATGTCGATCAGGTGTAATTTCATGAATAAGGGCTAAAAAATGTATAAAGGCCAGGGATTGTAAATCACAAAGGAGATTGGCAGACATGTAAGGCACCGGAGGTATTGACATCCCCAAAGATACCATTTTCCGATCAGGTATTTTGTGAGCAGTAAAGAGCTCCTGCTCTGGCAACAAATGTTATTGGCCCGAAAATCAGGCCAATAACATGAACCCTTACATGTACTTGTTTTAATCATCCCTTGTCGTAAATTGTCTTGTATCGAATATGGCCACGGTTTTTATTTTCTGACTGGGGCGTATACTTTTTCTTTTGAAAGTTTCTTTTCTAAAAATACCCGGGGAAGTGCGGCGAATGCCTTAAAGTTGGCTGCACTCTTATGACCCGGATACGGCGCGTAATGATGCTTGGTATTGGCATTGCGCCATACCAGTACATAAGACAAGGTGTAATCTTTCACCAGGGGATACAGCAGATGGGTCCACCAGTTGGCTTCGGGAATGCTTTCCAGTCCGGTTTCGGTAAGGGCGGCCACCTTGTGGTGTTCTTTGCCAACAGCCACCAGGTCGGTAAGCATCCGGCGGGTATCGGCAATGAACCTGGCATTGCCCTCCGGCGCGGCGCGGTGATAGGTGTCAAATCCGATGATGTCAACGTATGGGTCACCGGGATAGCGTTCCAGAAAATATTCTTTGGAAGAAAACTCGGCTGCCGAATAGGCATACAATACATTATGAACATCCTGCTGTCGTAGAAACGTCTCGGTAAAGCGCCACAAAGCGATAAATTCCTCGGGTGTCGATTCTTTTTTGCCCCACCAGAACCAACTGCCGGTGTGTTCATGAAACGGTCTGAAAATGACGGGAATAGCAATTCCCTTGGCAGTTTTCAGGCTTTTGAGGAAACCCGCTACAATGACCAACCATTGTTTGAACGTCTCGTGCGATTGGCCACCGGGCAGGATGTATTTAATGGTTGTGGTCTCGTCCCAGGCACTTTTGCCGTTGTGCGGGTTGTTCAAATGCCAGCTAAGTGTATTGATGCAGCCTTTGCTGTGTGCAAACCGGATGTATTCCCGCATTTTCTGAAAAGGTACGCTATCCAGGTTTTCGGTTTTGCCGGTTTCAATGTGCCCCAGATCCCAGCCCATGACAGCCGGATACTGTTCGGATACGCTCTTTATATCTGACTTGCCGGCTACATACTTCCAGCCAACGCCGTAAGCCAGGTCGTCCTGGTGGCCCAGCATGATTCCCTTCTGGGCTAGGCGTTGCAGGTGTGCATACAGATTGCGGGTTTCGGGAGTACACAAAGAATCGGCAGGCCTGAACTGACCAAAACCTTGCAGGGAAACCAGTAGGAAACAGGCGGTTAATCGTAAAAACATAAGTGCTGGACCAGGCTTCAATGCCTTAAGAATGAGTGTGTTTGGGCTCTTCAACTGCTTGCTTCGCTCCTTCGGACAAGCGATGAGACGATTATGCAAAACTATTTTTTTTACGGGTATTCGTGTAGTACTATTTTATCTTTTTATTTGCTAAATTTATACTAGTTAACGGCAGGCATGTTTCAGGTGATGCATTGTTTTCAGATTTAACAAAGATCTCATTTGATTTTTCTTATATGATTATTCATTTTTAGTGTTAAATTTGACTGTTTTTCAGAAAGCGCCACTCTGATAGGATTAATACAAAATTATCATATTTTCTGTATGATACACATTTATCACGAAGTCACGCCGTTAACACCGTATGATTGTTTCACCATTTTTGAACGGTTCAAAACGGATTTCAACTTTCCGTTTCATTACCACGAGGAGTTTGAACTGAATCTTATTTTAAATGCCCGCAATGCCAAGCGGGTCGTGGGCGACCATACCGGCGTGATCGGTGACCTGGAGCTGGTGCTGATTGGCAGCAATCTGCCGCACGCCTGGTTTACTTACCAATGCCAGAGCGAGCACATTCACGAAGTAACCATCCAGTTCCACCGCGATTTTCTGGATTCCAATTTCCTGCAACGCAACCAGTTGATATTCATTAAGAACATGCTTGAACTGTCAAGTCATGGCGTGGCTTTTTCCGCCGAAACAGTGGAAGGTATCAAGGAACGGATCATCAGTCTGGCGCGCAAGACGGGTTTTGATTCGGTGCTGGAGTTGATGTCCATTCTGCATGACTTGTCGATTTCGAAGAACATCCAGCCTCTTTCGACCAATTCTTTTGTGCAGGAGCAGCACAGCTACAACAGCCGGCGCATCCGGAAGGCATTTGAGTACATGCAGCTCAACTGTGAACGCGAGATTACACTGAAGGAAATTGCCGATCTGGTTGGAATGACCGAGGTGTCGTTTTGCCGGTTTATCAAAAAACGAACCGGAAAGACGTTTATCGAAAGTCTGAACCAGATACGGCTGGGATATGCCTGCCGTATGCTGATTGACAGTACACAGTCGGTTGCCGAAATTTCGTACAAGTGCGGGTTTAACAACCTTTCGTATTTTAACCGTTTGTTCCGGAAATGGAAGGGATGCACACCGAAAGGATTCCGTGAAAATTATGCCGGCTCGCGTATGTTCATCTGAGCTTGCTCAATTAGAAATACCATCTTATGAAATAGAAATACCCGGATGGTGAGACAGCCGGGTTTTGGCTTTTGCGAAGATACTATTTTTTAGTGCTTGATAATTACCGCGGATGCTTTCAGGCCCGACCGTGCAGTGTAACATACTGCATACAAGCCTGGTGGCAATGAGCTTACATCGACATAACATTTGTCTCCTTTGACTGTATAAGCGGCGGCAAATGGCTGTGACAGGAGGTTGAACAGCTCCACCGATCGGATGGACAAGGCCTGTTCTGTTTGAATGATAAGCTCATTGTGACAAGGGTTCGGGTAAAACAGACCTTCATGTCTGGTGTTTGGCTCCGTGGCAGTTGGCTCGGAAACGTACGCAACTTTGTAGGCCAGGTCTTTGTCAATCGACGGCAACTGGATGGTCAGCGAATCGGTGATGGTGGTGAATTGCTGGCTGGTGGTGCCATCCGTTACCGGATCGGTAAAAGTGACGTCATAGGTGCCTTTTTCCATCTTACCTAATCTGAGGGCGGCATTGTTCACTGCTTTTACAGCGGAGGGATCGGCCCACTCTCCGTAGGTTGTGTTGGTAATGTATCCGTAGGCTTTCCTGCTTCCCGTAAAGCCATAGGCTTGCAAGGGCCGGATGCTTACATTGGAAAAGAGAATCTGCCCGAACTGTATCCAGTCCTCTCCCGAATTGTACAACCGGATTTCGTGCTTGCCCGACGGCACGGCAGAATACGTATATGTGCCGCTTGCGGTGACATTCCAGGTAGTTTTCAAGGTGTTGTCCACAAATACTTGGATGGTTTTACTACCGGAAGCGGACAATCCGTTGACATTCAAACTGACACTGCCCGTATTCTGAAAGGTGACCGTAAACCGAAGGTCGCGGTTCCGGTTTTGCCACGATCCGTGGATATAGTTGGTTAATGACGCGGTATTGGATGCCACGCCCGCTTCGTCAATGGTACTGGTGAAGGGATCCGGCTTGTTGGTTCCCGACCATTCGGCCAGCCCGGCCGATACACTTGCCGTTCCGATACTGGCAGGGTTGCTGGCAAATGTGATTCTACGCGGAATAGCATCCGTTTCTGTGACAATATTGACGTTTTCCATGTATTGCCCCAACGGTTTGAAAAGAGCATACAGGTTTTTTGCCTCTACGTACGTGTCCCAGTACCAGAACATGCTGGGAGCTCCGCTCATCATACTGATCCACATGGTTTTGCGGACATGATCTCCCCAGTTATCCGGGTGTGTACCGTTCAGGGGATATTCGGTTCCGGTGCCAAATTCACCATTCATCACAGATTTGGTGTAGGGCCTATAACCTTGAACCTGGCTGTAAATTACGTTTTCAATGCTGCCCGCATACGTGTGCCACTGCAATTGATCCATTGCCGTATTGTTATCAAGCAAGGGGAGAGTTGAATTGTCCTGCCCGCTGCTGGTATTGACAATATGCTGGTTCACATCAATCGATTTGAGGTACCGGCTCATTTCATCGTGCCAGTTATCAATAGCGGCATCGGCACCGTTGGTGTATTCCACCTCATTGAAAAGTTCCCAGCTCAACACATTGGGAGAGTATCCCCAGCGTGCCACAATGTACCGGTACTGTTTCTGGGTTTGTTTTATAACCCGGGTATTGGTAAAAAACTCTCCCGGATTGGCAATCGGACCGCCATTGGCCATATTGTAAGGATTATCCCCCCATTGAGGATTGACATTGGTAGAGAACTGGCCGTGATGCTGCAATACCAACTGCATGTATACGCCATTGGCTTCGCACAAGGTCAAGGTGGAATCCAGTATGCCGGCAGCACGCTGGCTGTAATTGCCTAAGCCATTGTACCAGCCTGACCAGTGATTGGGGTTCCACTCGAGTGCCTGCCGGGCAAAGTCGGTGAGCCAGTACCGCATCCAGTTCACTTTGTTGGGGGCCATGCGCCGGGTAATCCAGGTGTGGTAGAATTGCATCAGCGTGCCGTTGTTCCAGCATAAGTTATACCCTACAGGATAATAAGGAGTTTGATCATCGAAACGCATGAACTGCTTGTTGGCAGGGTCAATGCGAACGAAGCCCTTGGCATTTGCTGCCGTTGCCGAGAAGCTTATCGGGACAGACTCTGTCGCGGTGCCATCTGTAATCCTGATTCTTATCCGGTAGTCGCCAGCCCGAGTGGGCGTATAGCGCAACTTCCACTGGGCTTTTAAAGTGTTTTCAACGGCATCATTGCCGTCATAGCTGCTTGGAATGTAATAAAAGCAGGGAACCAGTATGCCCGTATTGTCGGGTAGGGTAATCTGTGCATCTACTCTTACCACATCCGGATCATACGGGTTTGTATAGGTTTGGTTAATGGTAAAGGAAAGCTCCACTTTTTCGTACTGCCGGACAAGGGTCGGATTAAGTACGGGTGATTGAATTTCACCCGCGTAAGAATTACCCCGACTCCATGCGAACAGAAAAGCAATGGCAATTATTTTTCTCATAAGTTAAGAATTCAAACAAAAACGATAAGTAAATGGAATGTAAACCTGCAGTAACCCATGGCAGCACTAGCGACCAAGCGTGGATCAACGGATCTTTCATAGCAGGGGATAAAGAACTTGAACCTGCCGTTTCAACGCTAATTCCACTTACAGTAAAGCCGAAGCGCATGCTGTCGTTACCTGCCCGCAGTTTTATAGTCCCCAATACGGCAATCCGGTGTAAGGTGGGTAAAGATTGTGCTACTCTTATGCACTGGCTTCCCCAATCAATGGGCTAAATATGTGTTAGTAAGACGTTTGTAGATTTAAAATTTGAAAGTTATTTCGGAGTATGATCTTTCTTGGAAAAATCAGGACTTATTGTTGATTCTAGTAATCTTACAAGGAATTAAGTTGACTTCTCTTGAGGCTTTTGCGGTAAGTTGCGGTCAATTCATCAAATTATCCGGTAACTAACCATTGATGACCGTGTATTTTGAATCTGGGAATAATACTACAATACCTTAAATAATCAAACAAGCTAAGTGTATTTTTGTGTCAAACTCGGATAAAATAGTACTATGTTTTATCCTTTAATAAACCGGAAATTTGTGAAAAATCTGTATTTATTATCACAATCTTTATGAGAATCAAAACTACATGCCTTTTAACCTTTGTTCTTTTCCTGTTATGGGGACAAAATACCTTTGCACAGCAGGTAGCCATAACAGGAAAAGTAACGGGAGAGGATAATGCTCCTCTGCCGGGCGTCTCGGTTTCTGTGAAAGGAACCACAGTGGGAACCGTAACAGACCCCAACGGCAAGTATTCCATCAGCGTTCCGGCCGAGGCCAAAACGCTGGTTTTCTCCTTCATCGGAATGCTTACCGAAGAGGTGGAGATCGGTGGCCGTACGCAAATCGATACAAAGCTGCTTCCCGACATTACTTCCTTGAATGAAGTCGTTGTGATCGGGTATGGAACGGCCAGGAGGACAGATGTCACCTCTTCCATTTCCTCTGTTTCGGAAAAAGACATCAAAACGCTTCCTGTGGCCGGTGTGGATCAGGCTTTACAGGGTAAGGTGGCCGGTGTTACCATTAACAGTAACGGAGGACAACCCGGTGGCGGGATTTCGGTCAACGTACGCGGCATCACTTCAGTCAATGGAAACCAGCCTCTGTATGTGGTCGACGGTGTGATCCTGGGTTCAGGACGAAACAGCATTTCACAGGATCAACTCGGAGGAATGGCAGGTCAGAACGTTCAAAGTCCACTGGCCGCAATCAACCCCAATGACATAGAATCGGTGGATATTCTGAAAGATGCATCCGCACAGGCAATTTATGGTGCACGAGCGGCCAACGGCGTGGTCCTGATCAAAACCAAATCCGGGAAAATGGGCGAGCCTAAAGTCACCTATGACACGTATTACGGTATTCAGGTACGACCTAAAAAGCTGAGTCTGCTCAATCTGAGGCAATACGCTCAATACCAGAACTCATTGGTGCCCGAAATAAGGGCCTCTGGCAGTGGCAATCTCGATACGTTAGGCGAATTCAGGGATCCGGGCGTGTTAGGCGCAGGAACCGATTGGCAGGATGAGATTTTCCAGAGAGGTGCAATTCAGAATCATCAGCTTTCCTTTTCCGGTGGACAGAACAAGACCACATATTACTTCTCGTTCAACTATTTCAGACAGGAAGGTATTGTCATTGGCTCTAACTTTGAGCGTTTCGCGGCGAAAGTCGGTGTGGAACAACAAGTCAAATCCTGGCTGAAAGCAGGAATCAATCTGAATGTGTCAAAGGCCAATCAAAGGACGACACTGACCGATGGTTCGGATGCGGTAATCAGCCTGGCTGTCTACAACAGTCCGGCCGCTCCTGTCAGAGGCCTGGACGGACAGTTCGCGTCCGTTACCAACATCGGTGGCAGTCAGTTCGGGAACCCCAACAACCCGGTGGCACTGGCCACCATGCGTAAAGTCCGGTCATTGCAGTACAAGTCATTCGGAAGCATCTATGCCGATATTAACATTCTCAAATCGCTTACCCTGCGAAACGAACTCAATTATGACTTTAATCTAGCTCAAAATTCTGCCTTTCAACCTTTTGTCGCTACCAGTGCAGGAGCTACCATTCTTTCTCCAAGCAGGTTGATCGAGGACAGGGGCACCGGTTTGTTCTGGGCATTTAAGACTTATCTGACTTTTGACAAGGCCTTTGACAAGCATTACATCAATGCAGTGTTGGGACACGAGGCTAATTTAAGCACGTATGACCAGTTGACGGCGACTCGCCTAAACCTTACCAATAACCTTGAATCGATCAATGCCGGGGCTGCAACCAATCAGTCGATTAGCGGGGGCAAATATCCCAACTCCCTGGAATCCTATTTTGCACGGGTTGTCTATTCGTATAACAGCAGGTATTCGTTTACGGGTTCTATCCGACGCGATGGTTCCTCCACGTTCGGCCCTAACAAAAAATGGGGGACATTCTCCGCCTTATCCGCAGGATGGACTCTTTCCGAGGAGGAATTTGTAAGAAACATTACTGCAATCAACTACTTGAAGTTAAGGGCGGGGGTCGGTTCGGTTGGAAATTCCAATACTGCCAACAGCAACAACGCTTATGCCACCAATGTATCATTGGTTGCTATCAGTCCTTTCGGCGATGGGGCGCAGAACTTTAACG
This sequence comes from uncultured Sphingobacteriales bacterium, assembly GCA_963520985.1. Lineage (GTDB taxonomy): Bacteria > Bacteroidota > Bacteroidia > Cytophagales > 172606-1 > Xanthocytophaga. Next base: position 36,222 of record CAUQTA010000002.1, on the reverse strand, counting down.
TGGGAAATCCCAATCTGCAATGGGAATCCGTTGTCACCAAAAACATCGGATTGGATGCTACGCTTTTCAAAAGGGTCATAGATCTTACTGTGGATGTTTACCAAAAAGTCTCTTCCAAAATGCTTATCAAATCCAAGCTTCCGGTATACAGCGGTTTGAATTCGGGGAATGATTACAATGCATTGCAACCTCCGGTAACAAATGCGGGTAAGATGACTAACACGGGCATTGACATTTCGGTAACTTCCAATAATGTAAAGAGATCCGATTTCGGTTGGAAAACCACCGTTGTCTTCACCCATTACAGAAACATACTGAACGATAACGGGGGGGTGCCTTTCCCGGCGTTCCGCGAATATGGAAATGCGATCCAGGTGACCAGTTCCCCGTCCGGACAATCGGTAGGGTCTTTCTATGGCCTGGTGACCGATGGATTGTTCCGTTCCCAGGAGGAGTTGAATGCTTTCGGCTTGGCCAACAGTAACAATCAACTGGCCGTAGGGCCTACGGGCATTTGGCTGGGGGACATCCGTTACAAGGACATCAACAACGACGGGGTGATCAACTCTTTGGACCTGACCAACATTGGAAGTCCCATTCCCAAGTTCACCTACGGCATTACCAATACGCTGAACTACAAAAACTTTGACTTCTCCTTGTTTTTAACGGGTAGCCAGGGAGCCAAGATTCTCAACTATACCCGCAGACTGACAGAAGGCTTGTATAATTCGTATCTGAATCAGTCAACGGCAGCCTTGGATCGTTATACTCCTGAAAACACGGGTGCCGCTGTTCCCAGATACAATCAGTGGAATGACAATAACAGGAGAATGTCCGATCGTTACGTCGAGGACGGGTCCTATCTGAGAATCCAGAATGTAACCCTGGCTTACAATCTGCCCGGTTCGATTCTAAGTAAAATCAAGTTCTCGGCCGCAAGGATATACATATCTGCCCAAAACCTGAAGACATTCACAAAGTATACCGGATATGATCCTGAGATCGGCGCATTCAATGGAAATGTCTTCAACATGAACATTGATGACGGTCACTATCCCAACCCGAGAACGTTCACCGTAGGCGGTAACTTCACATTTTAAAGCAGTCCCTAAAGAAGATATACAAGAAAAGACACGATGAAAAAAACAGTTCTTATATCGTTAACCCTGTCATTGATGGGAATGACAGCCTGTGAGAAGGAATTTCTGGAACGGCCTTCTCAGAATAATCCCACGGAGGAAAATTACTACAACAATGCCAGGGAAGTCAATGGCGCTACCGGTCTTTTGTATAACAAGGTATGGTATGATTATCAGGACAAGGCTTTCCATGCCATCGGGGAGGCTCTGGGAGGAAACATGCTTACGGCAAATGATCCGAATTACGGGGGACTGGTATACAACAAGTTCACATTCACCAGCAGTGATGTACTGGTGGCTTCAAGTTGGGCCTCACTGTATTCGGTTGTAGGGGCTTCAAGTTCATTGATACAAACGTTAGAGGCGAAAAAAGCGAAAGTGACCGATCCGGCATACCTGATTCAGGGAATCGCAGAAGCAAGATTCATGAGAGGGGTCGCTTTCTTCTTTCTGGCCAGGTCTTTTGGTGACGTGCCCATCATTGATGATCCGGTAACGTTTGCATCCTCGGGTGTATTTGACTCACCGCGTTATCTGCAAAAGGATGTTCTGAGATATGTGCTGGAGGATCTCGAATATGCCGAGGATAATCTGTCCGGCGAGGCGGGTCAGGCTGGTCGGGTAACGAGCTTATCCGCAACAGGGTTGATGGCCAAGGTGTATTTGTACATGGGTGATTATGAGAATGCGAAAGCGAAGGCAAGTACGGTCATCAATTCCGGTAAGTACGATTTGTATGAGGATTACGGCAAAATGTTCACCAGTTCAAAGGCAAACAATAACGTTGAATCATTGTTTGCCTGGCAGTGGTTGGCTGCCGGGGGCTATTCGATCGGAAACCCGATCCAGGCCTATGCCGGACCACAGGCTTTGTTAAAGCCTACCACCGGGGCTGGATATGGCTCGGTGATTCCGACAATTGATTTGATCAAAGCCTATGAGACAGGCGATAAGAGAAAGGGATGGTCTGTCATGGAACATGGTTTCTTTAGAAAAGACTGGACGAATATAAATTTCCCGAATGGATTCACCTACGATACCACTTCCGTTGGAGGGGATGCAGACTTTAAAACCAAAAACACATCGCGTGCCAACGCATTGAAATACGTAGTGGGCCCTGGTACCAACGGGGAGAATGTGAACGGCTCTTCGGATGACATCTGTACCTATATATTACGCTATGCGGACATCCTGCTGATATATGCGGAAGCTACCTTGGGCAATGGTGCCTCAACTTCGGATGCATCCGCCCTGGCTGCCATCAACAAAGTGCGCGCGCGAGCTGGTTTGTCAGCGCTGACAGCCATTACCAAAGACATTATCCTGCATGAGCGCCGGGTTGAATTTGCCTTTGAGGGAGATTATTGGTTTGATATTCAGCGCCAGGGTTTTGACAAAGCGAAAGAGATTATCGCCAAGCAGGAAAGAGGTGGCTATGACTTCAGCGGAACCCACAGAATCAACAGTGAAAAGGTAACCTTGACATCTGCGGCACAATTATTCCTGCCCATTCCGCAGACTGATCTGACGGCAAGCCCTAAATTGAGGGAATCCGCGGTGCCTTATTACAAGTAATTGCTTCTTTTGGCTTTCATCTTAAAAGATACTTCAATGAAAAAACACATATTAAATATTGTAACAGTAAGTTTGCTTGCAGGGGCTCTGCTGTTGAATGCCTGCAAGGACAAGGATGTGTCGCCTGCAGTTGCCCAGATAACGCCCGCACGTGCGGCTTCCAATGAGGTCTTGACCGTGAAAGGTGCTGGACTGGGCAATGTAACGTCGATTACCTTTGAAAAGGGAAATGTTGCTGCCAATTTTACCCCGACATTCAACACAGATGGGGCCATACTTTTTAGAGTACCTTCTGATGCGCTGCCGGGAGAGCAGAACATTGTTTTCAGGAACTCGTCCGGTACCGAGTTCAAGGCGTCTTTTTTTGTGCTTGGGTATGCTGCCGTTACTTCCGTTTCAGACTATAACTTCACCAAGGATGGCGAAATTACATTAACCGGTAAGAATCTGGACGATGTAACCAAGGTAACCTTTGCGAAAGACACCCTGACGCAGATCACAGTCGTATCAAAGACAGCCACGTCACTGACATTGAAGTTTCCCGCAACCTCTCTGAGTGAGAGTGCCTTAAGGATTACCAATGGTTCCGGCGCGTCTGTCACCGGACAGTCATTTGTCGCAATGGATAATGCCTTGGAGCTTTTTACCGATGATTACGGTAGCGGTTACCAGGATGGTTCCTGGGGGGCTTCCGGCATTAGTACTACGGAGTTCAAATCAGGAACCGCCTCCAAATTCATGACATATGCCAAAGGGAACTGGAGTCAGGACGGCTTCGGGTGGACTGAAACACCGAATGCAGGATACAAGAATCTGGCTTTCTGGATTAAAGGCGGCTCACAGGATTATAACCTATATATCTGGTCGTCGGCACAGCCGGGAACTTTTAACACTTTTGATGACTTCAAGAAGATTGTTGTTCCTGCCAATGTCTGGACGTACTTTAAAATTCCGGTTACCACTTTGAAAATATGGGGTGAGAACAATACCACCGCATGGAATCAGATTGGTTGGCGGATTCAAGGTCCTGATGCCCAGGACGAGACGTTTTACCTCGATGATGTGATTTTCATCAAGTAGACATACGCCGCGATGGCATTCTGAGAATAGTGGCAATCGGGCAGTGAGTCTTCCCGGGACAGGCTTGAGCTGATCCCCTTAGTTGTGGGTGGACCCCTGGGTTGAAACGATTCAGCGTCTGCTTCTGCCAAGGAGCGTTGAATTCAACCCCCTATCGGCTTGACCCGGACCGGGCAAGGCTGATTGGGATTTTCCAATCAGCGCAATACAGGGACAGTGGGACGACAAGCGGTCAGGCGAGGCTCCAGGCAGGGAAATGCAAATTTGGCAAGCTGAAAAGGCCTGGCGCGCAGCCGGGCTTTTTTATTGAAAGAATCCTGATCGGATTCAACGCCCGGAAAGCGACAGTATACAGCGTGTCTACTATATTTGCACGGATTCCATATTTGCACGGATTGATCAGGGAGGCAATTGCCATCCGGGAGCAAGGCCGGCCCTTCGCCTGTCGAACACGCACCCGTGGAGTTGCAGCCGCTCTTTGTCAAGGCCAAAGCGGAAGAACTGATCCACCTGCTGTTCGTCCAATTACTCAAACGGCAAAACACTTCTGTTCCATCCATGAGTGTGGCGTATCTGAAGGTGATCCATCAGGTGTCATTCAAACAATTTTCGGCACCAGTATTTACAGCTACTGCCAGAACGTACGCCTCAAGGAGGCTGCTTATCTTCTGAAAGAAGGCAAACTCACCGTTTGCGAAGCGGGGCACCAACTGGGCTTTTCAAACCTGAGCTACTTTGTCAGGCTGTTCAAGGGTCACCTGAGTGTGAAGCCAAGGAAATACAGCCGGGAAAGCGCGTAAAGTTTCATGGTTGGCGTGGTACAAATCGGCGTGGTTCCAAAAAGCCAGGCCGGCTCAGCGCTGATGCCGGTCGCTTTCCGATCCCGGTAGTCTCGCAGGTCCGCCATCAGGAAAAAATGGCCTGTGTGGAAACAATGTGCGGAAAGCAAGCATATCGGCCGGCAACAAAGCTACCGGGAAGTTGCCCTTCCTTCATAACATCCTTACCGATCAAGTTCCACGATGGGTTGATCGAGGATTTCCATTGAAGGTGAAAATTAATCGGCTCTTTGGAAAAATCCAGCAATATGGAAACCTGTGCCGCTCTGAGTGACTTGCAACGATGCGGAAAAAGTAAAAGATTTGGACTAGGTCATCATGTCCGGTTTTCAAGTTTGCAATCGTCCTCCGGCAAGGCAGAAGATTATAAGGCAATGGAATCGGCCGATATTCCGGCCACAAACTGCTTGGGTGTGATGCCCGTCGCGTTCTTGAAAGCGCGGTTGAAAGTCGATTTGGAGTTGAAGCCGCAGTCCAGCGCGACCGCCAGAAGCGTCAGGTGTTTGTTGTTCGGACTTTGAATCTGCCTTTTGAACTCTTTGACGCGGTAGGCATTGACAAAATCATTGAAGTTCTTTTTGTATATCCCGTTGATTACTCCAGACACCACGGACGGATTTGTCCTGAGCTGGCGTGCCACATCGGCCAGCGTCAGTTCGGGCTGCAGGTAGATCCGGTCCTGCTCGATGAGCCGGTCAATCCGGGCTTTCCACTCGCCATACTCACGCTTGTGGCATTCCGATGGCGAATCCGTTGTCACCGGTGTGGGCTTTGGCTCAAAACCTTCCCTGTCCGGCTCATCTTTGAAAGCCAACTGCCGGGACGGCTGCGCCTGTGCGTAGCCTTCGATGGAAACGTAATAGATCAGAAACACCATCAGCAGGTTATCCCACCAGTCCTGCTCGAAGGACAAGCGGAAAACCATGTCCACGAGTATGTGCAGCCAATCGGCCAGCCTTGTCAGAAGATAAAAATAACTGATAATCAACCTGAGAAAGCTGGATCAGATGAAACGAAAACACCAGATTATCTTCCTCAATGCAAGATGCCATAGTGGGCATTTAATCCGATAAAAATAATACATACTGGCGGACTTCCAATTCGAATTTACGCCTTAGAATCCCCCGGTATTCCAGCATTCGATTGACCATGGCAGACTCATCGACGAGTTGAAACTCCAGTTGTAGTAAGAACGTCGCTCCCTGCTTATCCGTAATTTTGAGTAGTTGGTCTGGTTTTCGTTCGAGTGTACGTTGTAATTCCAGAGGCATTTTCTCGTAAGTGGCAATCTGAATCAGGAGCACTTTCTCAACCAGGGCTAGTGTAACTGATTCCAGGTTTTCCTTGGTTCGGCAACGGGCGTTTCCTTTCAGAACGCGCCTTTATGTAGGCTGTATCGTATCGGGTGCTATTCCGTATTACTCCGGATTCAATCCCGACAGAAGGCACCGGAAAGGGGGCTAGCACCTCCGGTACCAAGCGAGTCCCGTACCAATTGAAAGCCATGCCGTCTGAAGCGTTTTCCCAGACGGGAAAGGCCCCTGCCAACCGCTCGCGCCTGCCCGTCGACAGAAAAGGCAGAACCGGTCAGGCAGGGTTTTTTATGCAAACAGCAATAGGGCAGAGCGTTACCGGCAGAGGATTTGACTGATTTGCGCCGGATTCCGTGATTGTGCAATTTAACATACCTTCTTCAGAAGGCACTTACAAACCAGATGGAACAGACAAGCCTGACCGTACCCGAAAACCCGATACTGATCATCGAAAACGACCCGGACGACCGGCTTCTGCTGGAAATCGTTTTCTCGGATCTGGCCCTTGCCGACCAGTTGTGTTTCTTTTCCTCCACAAACGATGCGCTGGAGTATTTGAAGTCAAGCCTGGCCCAGCCCTTCATCATCATGTGTTCAACCAGCCTGCCGGTCAATGACGGGATTGCCTTCAAATCCTTTCTGGAACATCACCAGAGCAAGCTGCAGGGCATACCCTTCGTCTTCCTTTCGACCCAGGTGCACCAGGCCTTTGTCAAAAAGGCGTACGGGCAGATCAGCCTGCAGGGAATTTTCATCAAGCCGGCCGGTATGGAAGAATACGGCAGGATGATTCAAACCATTTGCGACTACTGGCGTTTCTCGCTGCATCCGCAGGGAAATGACTGACCAACCGGTTGCTAGAAACCGGCTCAGGCCGGTTGCCGGCAACTGTTGACACCATGGGGTTGGTGAAGGCCGGAGCCTGCACCGGTCCTCCCGGACGCATACCCCCGCAGGCTTTCTTTGCAGCCATCCTTTGCGGCATTTGAATCTGCGGCATTTGAACAGGAATGGTTGAAGACTACCGGCCGGGTCGGATTGGCTGGACGGTCGGGACGCTCAGTCCGCTTCGTCGGAGAATATGTCCGTGTCCCATTTGCGAAACCGGTAATACCTGCCTTTGGGCTCACCCGTCCAGCCGTTTATGCCCTTCTTCCGGGGCAGGTAATACCCGTGGACGTACAGAAGGGGGATGATGAAACTTGCCAGGATTGTCATGGCAACGGCCCTGCCCAGCAAAACAGACACCCCGCAGGTGAGCAAAAGCGTCAGGACGTATTTTCCCACCCGTCTGATTTTGGGCGTACGTTCTTCAAAATGCCCCAGCAGTATGTTGCCCAGGGCGTAAATAATGCTTACGACCGCTATTTCAAACCAGAGTGACTCATTTTTCCACATAGTTTTCCTCCAAAGGGTTAGGGGTGCTCTTACAAATGGATACAGGGTTACAGATCGGTATCGGGGATGGAAAGATAGTGTTTTTCGTGACAGGACGGTGAGCAAATTCCATCCTTCTCATCTCCCGTTCATGCGGCCTGCCTTTACCCGCCTTGCGTTAAGGCGGTAAGAAAAAGAAAAGCCGTTCCATTCGTGTTCATGCGTTGACAGGCCTGCGGTTGACAGGCCTTTGCTGATCTGAATCAGACCCGAACCTACGGCAAACGGAGAACAGCTGAAGCAGGGAAACCGGAATGAAACAAATCATTGGAACATGACTCAATGGGCATGATCTGAGAGGTCGGGTTCGACGGCACGGGTTTTACAGTGAGGGTGTTGCGCTGGCAATTACCCGGTAATTGGACAAGCAGGCCGAATGGGAAACACGATTTGGTGTAGGGTTTATTTTTATTATTGCCGGTTTGTGTGTAAAATGCCGGCTGAGGGGCAAGGTTGATTCCGGGCAAAACCGTCGATGGGTTGGGAGGGCCTTGACCGAATCAACCGTGTCCGAAATCAACGGGAAAGATAAGCGGGGAAGGGCATGGGGGCAAGTTTGAAACAATCTGAACGAATGCCCGTTATTTGTTGTGCGGCCATAAGGGTGAGCCGCATGCATGGGCAAGAACGGCCGGCTGGTGGATTTGGGTGTTTCTGCGGAGGATTTGTGACCATGCCGGCAGTTTGGCGTGTCAATCCCGGGCTTGGCCTGAGGGTCGGGGTTCCCCTGAAAAGTGAATTTTCCTTTAGCGGGCGAAAGCATGCCACCGGATCGAAGCGAAGAAAAGTTCAGGGCAATGGAAAACCGGCTCAATAAGCCGGACTCGCCTGGGCTGCAACGGGTCTGAACGGGACTACCCGTCTGAACAGTACGGCAATCCGGGCATCGGCATTGGCAATGAGCCCTGAAAAGGGGCCGTGCGATTGATGATAACCGATTGTTGGTTTTATGATGTGATTGTGGTGATGTGATTGTGGTGATATAAAATGGAAAAGCAACTGGCTGTAACCAGATTTAAGGGCGACCGATGAAAACAGATTCGAAAAATGAACTGCTGATCTTGCAACTGTTCGACAACCAGCCCGATTCGGTGGTATGGTTTGTGCCCGTCTTCTCCCGGGAAACCGCCGATGAGCCGACTGACAATGAGCCGACTGACAATGAGTCAACCGGTCAGGCAGTTGCATCGGGTGACCTTGCCGACACGCTGTCCGGGCAGAGCCGACAATCCGGGGATGCATACCAGCACGGACAGGAATTTGAAACCGGCACCCGGCGCGCCGGGCGGGACCATGCAGGTTACAGACTTTCAGGTGGCTTACTGCAACGCCGCCGCCTGCCGGGTCCTGAACGCCGACCGGCAGCAGGTGCTCGGATCGTCCGTACTGCAGACCCCACTGATGGACCCCGTTTCCCGTGAGCGGATTTTCGAGCAGTGCCTCAGGGTGTGGCATGACGGCGAGCCGGTTGAGTTCACCTACCACAGCCCTTTTTTTGACCGCTACTTCAACGTGCAGCGCAGCCGGGTCAACGAAGGGATCCTGAGCATTACCCGCGACCGGACCGAACTGGTCAGGACACAGATGGAAAAGGACCGGCAGGGACAGCTTCTGAACAACCTGATCGAAAAGTCCCCGTACGGGGTGGCCCTCTACGAGTCGGTGCGCGACGGGCAGGGCGGCATTGTCGATTTCAGGCTGAAGGTAGCCAATGCCAAAAGCGCCCAGATGACCGGCTTCACCCTCCAGGAACTGTACCGTTACACGGTCACCCAGCTGATCGCCATGCGCAAGGGCACCTCGCACTTCTTTGAGATCTGCCGTCAGGTTGTCGAAAAGGGGCAGGAGCAGTATCTGGAATACTATTCCCAGCACCTGGATAAGTGGATCGCCTACTCGATCACCCCGTTTGCCGACGGCTACCTTCTCAATTACATAGACATTTCCCCGGTCAAATCCCAGCAACTGGCCAACCACGGGCAGGCCCAGTTGCTTGAAAGCATACTGAATGCCTCCCAGAACGGGATTTTCGCCTATACGGCGATCCGCGACCAGCTCGGACAGGTCGTCGACTTTGAAATACTCAAGGTCAACGAGTCCTTTTCCCGCATCCTGGGAATAAGCCAGCAGCAGGCGGTGGGCCGCAGATACTCCTCGGTTTTTCCCGGTATCCTTGATTCGGAGTTCTTCACGCTCAACCGCCGCGTGCTTCAGAGCGGTCAGCCCGCCAGGACCGAACTGTATTACCGGTCGGATACGATCGACGGCTGGTTCGATGTTTCAATCACCCCGCTGGGGGAGAACGGACTGGTGCAGACCTTCAGCGACATCACACAGAGCCGGAGTGACAAGCAGGCGATTGAGCGCTCTGCCTTCCAGTTGCAGACGGTGATCGATTCGACCCAGACGGGAATCTTTCTGGCCAGCCCGGTTTTTGACGAGGGGGGCAGGATTGTGGATTTCCGGTTCAAGACGGTCAATACGGCCCTGGCCAGCTACGGCTCGCACACCGTCCCGGAAATGACCGGCAGGCTGCACGGGGAATGCTTCCCGGTCTATTTCACGAACGGGGTCTTTGAAAAGTATCGTCAGGTGTGGCTGAGCGGCCAGCCGCTCAGGTTTGAGCAGAACTACCTGACCGACCGGCACGACGTGTGGATGGACGTTTCGGCCATAAGGCTCAACGAGGACCTGCTGGTGACATTCCATGACTTCACCCCGGTCAAAATGCTCCAGCACCGGCAGGAAAGCCTGATGAGCGACCTGAAGCTTTCCAATCAGCGGCTTTCCGAGTTCGCCCAGGTGGCCTCCCACGACATGAAGGAGCCTTTGCGAAAAATCAGGACCTATGCCACCCTGCTCGGAAAACAGTTCGCCCAGCCGCTGGGCCCGACGGGAACGGCTTACCTGGAAAGGATACAGAACGCCTCCGAGCGCATGCAGCTGCTGATCGGCGACATCCTTTCCTACTCGCAGACAAGCTCGCTGAAAATGGATCGCAAGCCGGTCTTTTTGCCTGCGATCGTCGGGGAGGTCTGGGCCGACCTGGAAACGGCCGTCGAACAGGCGCAGGCGGCCATCGACCTGAGCGGGATTCAAACCGGGCCGACGCCGGTGCTGATGGCGGATCCCACCCGTTTCAGGCAGCTTTTTCAGAACCTGTTGAGCAATGCGCTCAAATTCCGCCATTCCGACCGGGCAACACGCATACGCCTGACCCATAGGGTCTGCACCGGGAAGGAGCTGAAGCTGCATCCTGCCATGGGCAGCCAGGGCGCGGCAGGCGAGCGGGAACCACTCGGTGAAAGCAGCCAAATCATTGAACAGATCCCGCAGTGGAATGCTCAGGCCACCTATCACCTGATCCAGGTGGCCGACAACGGGATCGGTTTCGACCCGGGTTATTCCGAGCAGATATTCTCCCTGTTTCAACGGTTGCACACCCGGGAGGAATACGAAGGCAACGGTCTGGGCCTTTCGCTTTGCAAACAGATTGTCGAACAGCACCAGGGGGTCATAAGGGCCGATTCAAAAGAAGGGCAGGGGGCGGTTTTCACCATCGTCATACCCGTGGTTTGACTTACGTTACTGATGTATGTTACTGACGTATGTTAGTACGTTACTCTGACGTGCGCTGCCATCAGATGCCCTTACCTCACCCAGAGCCTTGTCCGGGACGCACCCGTCCTACGATCATGCCCGGAAGAACGGGGAAACAGGCCCTTCTGCCGCCGGATCAGACCCACCGGGGGGCGTAGGCGGCAGCCGGGGCGGGATCGGGGTTGAATCCGAACCGGACAGAGGCGCCGGATTTTTCCAGTTGCCGCGGGTTTTGTTTTCCACTCACGGGAACTTGCTGCGCGCGGGCCTTCGGTGGCGTCAAGCCGGTCAGTGCGTCAGTCGATCAGTGCGTGCTCACGCAGCGCCTGGTAGATGGCGCCTACCTGATCGACGCTTAGCTTCCGGGCTACCAGACCGAGCATTTTCCGCATTTTTTCATACTCCTCGTACTTGACGATATAGCCCAGGACGCCCAGCTGCAGGGCCTGCGATTTGACCGAGGAACTCGAAGAGGTTGAATGGACCAGCACGGGAATGTGTTTGAACCTGGGTTCTTGCCTGATCGTGCGAAGAAACGTCAATCCGTCCATGACCGGCATGTTCAGATCCAGAAAGATCAGGTCGGGCAGCGGGTCGGCTTGCGAACCGAGCTGTTCGATGGCTTTTTGCCCGTTGGATGCGCCATGGAACAGGGTTTCGGGTTTGATATCCTTGAGCACATGGGCGAAAATGTCCCGCTCTTCCGGATCGTCATCGATCATCAGCATGCGTTTGGGCGGAACCTTACCCGTCGGGCTGGCAACGGACGGATCGTTCCCGGCAGGGGTCTGATTCGCCGCGGAGGTATGGGTGTCATTCATCTTTGCATCGGGCAAGGGTGGATAATCGGATAATGGTCGGCAAACGGGCGGGGCAGGATGCCCGGACGGTCAATGCCTGCCCGGTCTGCAACCCGGGACCCAGCTGTAACGATGTTGCAATTCAGATGGTAAAGTCAGGTGAAATCACCCGGTACGGGAAGGGTTGAAATACGCGTTGTTCTCATGAATGGTTTTCCGATGAAGGGTTTCGGCAAACCGGACCGCAGGGCGGATCACAACGCCGGGCCGGTTTGTTGTGCCCTGTGCAGCAGGCGGCCTGCCCCCCAACCCCAACCGGGGATCGGTCGTGTTCCGGGTGGGGGTTTATCTGGGTGGAACCAGCCGGAAGTACTGTTCAAACCATTCCCTGATCGCGTGCAGATCGTCTTCAACATAGGGCTGAAGCTCGCCGAGCTGATCGGACTCATCGTTGTCCAGGCGCCGTACCTTGACCACCTGGTACTCGTAGCCGTCAGCGAGAAAATTGACCAGGATCGTCCCTTGAATCAGGCCCATGCGCCGGCCAACCGAAAAAGTGAACGGTACGGCCAGTCCCCGCTCGGTTTCAACCGCGTCGGTGTGCCTGAAGGTAAGGGCCACCCATTCGAGCACCTGCTCTGAGGCAGGGGGCTGACAGGTCACATACCGGTAAGGGATCTGGATTTCGGAAGGGGGGCGGTCGGCAACCACCCCTGTACCCGGATAGGCCTTGGCAGCCGAGACGTTAAGGCTCACAAGCGCATGTAGTAAGACCAGAAGGCAATTAAGCGGCAAATGTTTCATAAGCGGCAGATGTTTCATCAGATTGTTTCCACTAATAGATCCCATGTTCGGACAGATGTCATGTACATGCAAAAATAGCAAAGGGAAAGAGTGTCAAACAAGCTAATAATCAGTCGCTTATTACACCGGCTGAAGATTTCAGGGCCGGCGGAAGCTGTATTTTTTTTAATCATTTTCCAATCCCGGCCGCCGGAAGGCCGGCTGCGGGTTCGGCCTTGCCCCCGAACCGGAGCGATCGGCCCGGAATGTCTGCCGAAGGCAGGGGACCGGATCGCCGCAGGGAAACAAGGGCGACAGGGACCGGATGGTAACCGATGATGGCCGCAAAACCGAAAACAATGACGGGCAGGCTTTGTTCTTACCCTGTTTTCGGACCGGATCGATCCCGAAACACAGGCTTTCGGATTAAAATCCCCGCCGGTTCTTACACCCGTGGTGGCCTGGTTTTGCGAACCGAACGGTTGGTATCGGCAAGGAAACGGTTGGTTTTGGCAAGGCAACGCATGCATTGCCTTTTTGATCCGTGTCAGATCACGTTTCAGCCCGGCAATCGGGACTCAGTGAAAAGGCCTTTCTTACAGCCGGATTACCGGTGCTGCCGATCCGTGCGGATCCGATCTGAAATTCAACCCGTGGTTTGCCATTGGATCCGATGGGGGAGGGAGGCATTTACTGGCACTACGGGCGAGAACCGGCCGCGGATGCACCTGTTCGGGATTGGGGCGCTGGCAAGCCCACGCCGGGAATTATCCGGGAACGGTTTCCCCAATCCGTACCCGGACCGGCTCTTACCGGCATTGGTCCTGAAACCCGTTTTGCCGATCTGATCAGACACAACGGAGGAAAGCCCATATGGGCTTTGATGCTCGCCGGGATTTTCCATCTCGTTCCCGCACTGGCGGGGACTTTTTTTTACCGTTCGGCCAGAGTTTGACTACCGAAGCGACAGGCCATGATCTGTCTGGGTAGCACCAACACACTGGTGATGAGTAACGCAATGGTGATAAGCAATGCTCTTGTGAGCGGGCATGTGCCGCTGATCGGAACAGGCGTTTGGCGGCCAGGCTTCCAATAGGGGGCGCGGCTTGCCTGCGCCATTCGGTTGCCTGCGCCTATTTAACCTGCCAGGACTGGTCGTAGGCCTTGATGATCAGGGTGAGAAGGTTTTCGGGGGCCGGATCTGAATTGAGAAACAGGGCCACCTGCACATCATCGGGAAATACGGCCACCACCGTGTTGATCCCGCTGGCGCCGCCTATCCACTGGCCGCGTTTGGCATAGTAGGTCCCGTGGGCCTTCCCGGCAAAGACATCGATGCCGAAGCCGTTGTCCAGCATGCGCTGCCGTCCGGCGGCGGTGAGCAGCTTTTCCGACCGCATCAGCTCACGCATGACCATGCCTGCCTGCATCGGGGACAGGTACCAGCCGAAGCCCCCGCAATTCTTGCTGAAATCGCCCATTTTCAGGCCCGGTTTGTTATCGTAGGGAAACGGGTAGGCCAGCGTGGGCCGGTCCGGGTCGGGAAACGGCTGCACATCCGTTGCGCCCGCCGGGGCGAATACTTGCTCCTGCATGTAGGTGACATAGATCCGGGACGTTTCCGTATCGTCATCCAGGTTCGGGTCACTGACCGTGCCGAGCATGTAGGGTATCAGCACCCGGAAGATGCCGAAGTTGGCGTTGTCGTAACTGGCCGTGTCTTTGGCCTTGAGCACGATGCCTTTCTCGACTAAGGCCTTCAGGTACGCCCAGGTGTTGTCGCCGCAGCCGCTGCAGCCGCGAAAGCCGCTGTTGTGGGTCAGAAGGTTGGCGAAGGTGATGCTGCCGATGTTGGCCCCGCGTTTCCAGCCGGCGGGCAGGTAGTCGGCAATGGATGCGTTGACGTCAATGCCTTTCTGCTCGATCACCCGCAGGGCGCCGATGGCGGTCATGGTTTTGCTCACACTGGCAACGTGCTGGGGCTGGTAAGGGTCGTAGGCTGCCGATCCGTCCAAGTCCGTGCGGCGTTTTCCGAACCCGCCGAAGCTTTTGGCGATGCCTTTGTTGTAGATTACGTAGCCGTAGCCGACCGATTTGGCGCACGCGTTCTGGATGTTTTTGCCGAAGCGGTCAAAGTCCAGGCATTGCCCGTTGGCGCACACGGGTTCTTTGATCTGTTCGCAGGCGGTGAAAACCAAGGGAGTGAAAGCAAGGAGCAGCAAAAGCAGCAGGCGGGTTTTCAAGCTGCCGGGTTTGGTACGGGTGTGGTCGGAAAGCATCTGATCGGATGGCATGGTGTCGGAAAGCATTTGATTGGAAAGCATTAGATTGGAACGTTTGTGAAAGGATCCTGTCGGCAACCGCGGCAAATCAAACAGGATTCGCCTGGAGCAAAGATAGGGCATTGGCCAAGGGACTTTCAAGACATGAACATGTGTGTTTTGGCCTTCGGTGAACGCGATCGGGAAATAGCCATCAAGCCGCCGGCCAGTCAATTTCAAAAGCAACTGACCGGACAGGTGGCGATCCAGATGCTGAAAGTGCTCCGGACCGCTGCCCGGGAAAGCGACCAGACCCGGCAGGATCGACTCAAACGGGTGAAATGGGGGAAACTGGCGGTCAAAGCGGTCAAACAGGTGCAAGATCAACCGGGCAAGGAAATCAAATTCCGGAAAAAAGCCGCGAAACTAGCCGGAAAGCAACCCGAACAAATGGGGCAAACCGAAAAAGCCGGTGAGAAAATCCACCTTATCACCGATCGGGTGCCGATTGACTCCCGGGACAGTGCCCCGTTGGAAAATCCGCCAAAAAACCCGGTGAAAACCGGTCGGAAAAGGAAAACAGACAATCCGCCCGAGGGCTCAGTGCCCAAGTAAAGTAAAGCAAATCCAAACCTGCAAACGAAAAGCCGCACGGCTTTGTGTCTGCAAGTGGCTACCCCTTTTCGGGACAAACCCGCGACCAGTCGGCTTTGACATGATTGCCAACGGTGATAGGCCGTTTGTGAACGGGACTCTACTCAGGGTTCGACCCGGC
The DNA here is from genome assembly GCA_963520985.1 of uncultured Sphingobacteriales bacterium. Lineage (GTDB taxonomy): Bacteria > Bacteroidota > Bacteroidia > Cytophagales > 172606-1 > Xanthocytophaga. The sequence continues at coordinate 20,620 of CAUQTA010000002.1, read as the reverse complement.
GGCCCGGTTTTGTCAATGCCAAGACGAATTTCACATCGTCATGTGCCAGCTTTCCGCCTGTTACCGGTTCGGCTGCCGGCTCGGGCAATAGCCACCGGTTTGCTTGCATTTGATGCCCGATACGCCTGCGGGTTTGACCCTGATGCGAAATCGTGCCTTTCAGCGCCGCGAAAAGCAGCCTGACCGGTAAATTCCGCAGTCGGAATCATCGTTCGATAGCGAGCGGTTACCCGGCCGCCGTACGGGCGGGTCGCAGCAAGGCCAGAAGCATCAACCCGATGCCGGTCCCGGTAAGGGTGCCGGTAACCACATCAGGCAGGGAAGTCAGATGGATCGCTGCCTGGGAAGCACTCACAGCCAGCAGGCCAATGGGAAAAAGAAGGCTTGTTCTGTTTTTTTCATTGCTTGCAAGATTAAGGTTTACCGGAGTGTCACCGTTTCTTCTGCCCTTTCCCGGTTGGAACCGCGCCATTGGCAGTACCGGCGATGGGACCGTCAACAAGGCCGGCCGGTAACCGGGCCGGACTGAAAGCAGGTGGTGACAGGCCGGGGTGATCCCCTTGCCTCCGACCGGAGGGGGGCGTGCGGTTGCAAATTATGGGGATACGGTTGTGTTTTGCAAGTTTTCAGGCAAAAAAACGCAGGGGGCGCATCCTGCAGGGTAGGATCATCCTTCAAAATCAGCCAGGCGTTGGCGGGTATTGCCTCATTGGACAACCTTGCCCGTTTTGCCTCTGAGACGGGCCTACCTGTGCAGCAGTGGGAAAACCGGCAGTGGGAAAACCAGCAGCGGGAAAACCAGCAGCGGGAAGGCATGGGGATTGATAAGCGAAAAGCCTGCTTGCCGCGCAAGCAGGCTTTTCGATCACGGACTTGCTTAGCGGACTTGTTTGTTTGGCTGAAACCAAAAGGAGTGGGTTCCACCTGATGATTCCGAAGCGAAAACCGATATCACACATCAGGCGGCATACTCACGCCGGGCAGAACACCCGGATAAAATGAAACCATCAGAGCCGAAGGCCCCCTGCCGCATTTCAGCTGGTAAACAGGCCTTGGGTGCCTGTCGATTCGCTTTCAACCCACCCGTTTTGGGCAAGTCCGCTTTCGGCATGTCCGTTTTCAACCCATTCCTTGATTGTTCTCACGTCCAACCGGTCGTTGAGACCGTCCGAATAATAGGCGTCCGCGATAACCAATCCTTCCGAAATCAGGAATTCAGCCGGCATTGTGGCAATCGATTCCCCCTTTTTCATCGCATGGGTGGGCAGTCCCGCCCTTGCCGACCGGTAGGCCGTTTGCAGAAAGCCGGTCAAATGGCTGACAGCGGATCTGAAAAGGGATTCCTGCAAGCCGTAGGCGGCGTACCATTTCTTGTCCGGATCGGAAATCAGCGGGATCGAGGAAACCGGCGAATGGGACAGCCCCTGGTGAAACCGGCTCTGCAGCAGGAGCGTATCGGGGGATTCGAAGAAAAAGATCATTTCCAGTCCTTTCCCATCCAGTCCTTTCCCACGCAGTTCGTTGTATACCTGCAACAATCTATGGATGCGGATATTGCAGAAGGGGCATCCGGCATGGCGGAAAAACCCGATCAGCAGTTTGCTGTCACGGTACGTTTCCAAATCGACGGGGTGGCCAAAGATATCCTTGAGCTCGAAGACGGGCGGTCTTTGGCCCGCTTTCAATTTTGTCATTTGTGTTTTCATGGGTAGCTGTGTTTTCATGGGTAGCGACTGTACGGCATGCTGTTGGTCGGCTCTGTACGGCGCGCTCCCTGTTCGGCCGCGGTGGAAAACCAGGGAACGGAAAGGCAAGCAAACGCAAAACCACCGAACCGGCTGCTTTCAATAACCGGCTGCTTTCAATAACCGGCTGCTTTCAATAACCGGCTGCTTTCAATAACCGGCTGCTTTCAATAAAAGAATGCGTTCCGGTTTGCCGCCGTTATCCGAACTTGCCGCCGTTATCCGGTGGTAAATACGCCTGACTGCCGTTCAGGTAATCAACCAAAGGCCCGCCGGCCGAAACAGGTTGGCAGGGTATCAGCGAAAAGCAGCCCGAGGCGGGGCCTTGGTGCGGGCCGGCGAGGTTCGGCGCTCTTTGCTTCCGGGTGCTTTACGGGCAGCCAGACCGGTGGGTTGACTGGCTTGCCTGACCCGGCTATTTTCCCGCGGATTTTTTGTCCGGCTCGAAATCAAGGCTGATCGAGTTCATGCAGTACCTTTTGCGGGTTGGCGGCGGACCGTCATCGAACACATGCCCCAGATGCGCATCGCACCGTCCGCAAACAACCTCGGTGCGATCCATTCCGTGCGAATGGTCCTCGAGGTAGATCACGCTGTTTTTCCGGAGCGGCTCAAAGAAACTGGGCCAGCCGCAACTGCTGGCGAACTTGGCGTCCGATCTGAAGAGCACGTTGCCACAGGCGGCGCAATGATAAGTGCATTTTGTCTTGCTGTTCCAGTATTTTCCCGTAAAGGGACGCTCGGTATCCCTTTCCCTGGCTACCGCGTACAACCCGGCGGACAAGACCTTCTTCCATTCGGCATCGGAAACACTCAGCCGGGTGGTGTCCGTGGTTGAATAGTAGGGATTGCCCCGGTGACCCTTGTCCGATCTGGGATTCTGCGCGTAGGCACCGGCCGCAAGCGCGGCCAGCAGAGGATAAAGGATGAGCGGATGGTAAGAAACGGTCTTTCCAATGGTGTTTGTCTTCATGGTGTGTTTTCGTGGCAGGTCAATCCGGCTTTGCATCTGTGCCCGGCTTTGCATACACTGTCAACTGTTTTTCGGCCTTTCCGGTTCAGGATGACAGGTCTGGGGTATGTTTTCAACGCCAAATGAATGAAAAGCGCCGAACCGGTTCCTGCTTGCGGGCGGCGTTGACCAGGCCTGGACGGATTTCACTACGGTCAGGTCCGGTAAGGCCCGCTTTTAGCTGGATGAGCGCCGGATGAACAGCCTGGGGTTGCAAATGTTCCACAACGGCTACAAGGACCAGTGCCTTGAGCTTCCCCGGCTCAATACGGTGCTCTTCCCCGACAGCGGCAATGCCTGTGACGCTGTGACGGCTACGCCCCGGTTTTGGCCGCACCCGGCAAAACACTGCAAGCGATCCGACGATTGAAAAGGAAGGTTCAATCTGATCGGGTAAAATCAAAACGGGGCCTTTTTCCAAAACGCTGTTTGACAGACCCTAAGCGATGGGCTTAGGGTGAGCGGCGGGCATACTGACCGTTGGGCCGTCGGGTCAAAAAGAGTGTTCAGAAAAAAGCGATTCTGCAAACAAGAACGATAAAAAAAGTGTTTAGATACTGGGTATCGGACCGTCGCGCATTATCCTTGTGACCGGGGCTTACCCGATCATGCGTCCATTCTTTTCCCAGACGCGTCAAGCGTTCATATCCTATGTGCCGATAAACCTCGGATTAGATGTCAAATCACATTTCAAAGCCATTCAAATATCAAATTAAATGTCAAAGCTATGAATAAGCACACCTATTTTTTCAAAGTGAACGGAAGGTACCTGACCTATTACAACTACCGTGACAATGAAATGCGGTTGAGTGACAACATCAAAAACGCCAAGATCTTCCAGGGACAGCCCAAAACACAACTCAAAAGGCTGCTCCATGCATTTGCGATCGAAAAGATCGAGGTAGTGGAAGTGGCCATCCAGGAAAAAGACTGCTTTAAAACCAGTGCGGAGGCGTTTTTCCCAAAAAGTGAAAAGGAGGATCTTCAAAAGGTCAGGCTTTCGAATAACTGAAACGGTTTCCGGTTTTTTTTATTCCCCATGTTTCACTTTTTTTTAGATGTTCAAAATATATGATACAATTTAAAAATACGGCGATCGGAGTGGCCGGCAGTCAGACCCGTTGCCCTTTGCCTGGCGGTTGGATGCAGCCGATGGCCGCGGTTTCTAACCTTTCGGTCCGGCTGAATCAGGCCCCGGCCGAACCTGGTTGAAAACGCGGATAAGGTACGAAACGCGGAATACCCCGTGCAAATACCCCGTGCAGACCTTTGACCGGCACAGGACCTGGCCGTGATCTGCGGCGGGTACGGGCGGCCGATGCAAGCGAATGGGTTGGCAATCATGCGAAAACCGCCAACCCGTAAGCGTGCATTTTCCGCTGCCCCGGCAGTAAGGCTTACCTGTATGGGGCGTTGGGTAACTACCCGGCGTTCGGTAATTTGGAAACGATGGGCACCTGTGTTCCCGCCTGCAGTCATGGTCACAGGAGGTTATGGTCACAGGCAGGCCCTGTGATCCACTGCTTGCCCGGTCATTTACCGCTTTAGGAGGGGAATGGTTCCGATCAGGGTAAGATTAACCGCCAATCCATTCAAATCGGACGCATTGACCGGCCCGGCGCCTGACTTTTCCAACCCGCCGAGATTGAACCGGTAGCTTGCCCCACTCTGCAGGGCCAGCAAACGGTTCAGCCTAATCCCCACCGCCAACTCGGGGGCCACCAGAAAGGATGAGCCGGAGGCCGGTGAAAACCCGTCGCGGATCTGGTCCCGGTCAGACTCAGCGGTTTTGAGGGCGGCAATGCCAAAACCGGCCCTTCCGATCAGATACACTGAGGAACCAAGGGGTGATTTGTAACCGGCTCCCAGGGTGTATTCGTACAGGTGCGTTTTCCGTCCGTCCGCTGCCGGTGTGTTCAGTAGGTCGGCAGGTGCCAGACTGCCGCTTTGTGCATAGCTTATCATCCATCTGTCGTTAAAGACCAGGTCCAGCTGCCCGCCAATGCCGTAGTGTTTTTCCAGGGGACTGCCCGCGGCGGTGAAACGGTACTGATTGCCCAGACCGATATTCAGAGCCAGTCTGGCTTTTTCATCCCGGGCGTTTTCATCCCGGGCGTTTTCCTGTTGGGCAAAAGCGGCCTGACCCGTTGCCATCGCAGCCAAAAGCCACATGCATTTGATTGTTTCCATGCTTTTTCAGTGTTTTGTTTTTGATAATGGCTCAAAGGTATGGCCGAAACGGAAAAACCGGAATTGGCTTTTGACCAACTGCGCTTATTTGTTGACGAGCCGTTTCGCGGAAAGAAAGTTACCGGGTAGCTTTGTCACTATGCGGGTAGCTTTGCATTCATAACCGGATTTGCATTATAACCGGATTTGCATTTTCAACCAAACCATCCGGTCAATCCGTCTGTTATCCATCAGGCGGCCGGACGGTGATGCATACCTCGGGGCGGTGAGGAGAGCAAGGGGTTTTCAGTGTCTGAGACCCGCTGTTTTCTTTGTTACGGCCCGGGCTATCCCGGCATAAACCAAACCAGCAGACCAAGGCCATGCTTTTCAGGCAAAAAACAACCACCTTATTCTGGATACTTCTGTTTCTGATCGTGCTGCTTCAGCTTTCGGCCAGCCGCGAGTTTAGTTTTGCCGCGGCGTTTGTCTTTGCCAGCTGCCTGATGCTTACCCTGTGGGGGTATTTCAGGATCATCTCGATCAGCCGGATGCGGCGTTTCCTTGCCGGCCTGCGCACGGTCTGGCTGTTTGCCCTGAAGGGTCTGAGCTCTGCGCTGCTCGCCCTGATCCTGGCCGCCGAAGGCTACCTGGTTGTCAGGCTCATGCTCGAGGCGCCGACGGCCCAAACCATTTTTGACGACCGGGTATCGGTTTTCTTCGGGTTGTTTAGCTTCAGCCTCCTGATTTCGGCCCTCGGCCACGCCTTTGAACGGTACCGGGACTACCTGGAGCGGGAAAAGGAAATCGAAGTTTTGAAGCGCAAATCCCTGGAAATGGAAATCAGCCTTTTGCGTAACCAGCTCAGTCCGCACTTTACGTTCAACGTGCTCAACAACCTGCAGTTCCTGATCCGGAAAGATACGGGCCAGGCGCTGGAGCTGCTGGCCCGCTACAGCAGAATACTGCGGTATTACGTATACGAATCGCAGAAAAAGCAGATCGGCCTGGAGCAGGAAGCGGCGTTTCTCAAGGAATACTTCGATCTGGAGATTCACAGGCACGCGTCCGATCTGCAGATCAGCTGCCAGTGGGACATTGCGCCGACCGACTGCAGGATAGTCCCCTTTATCCTGTCGGCATTCGTCGAGAATGCCTTCAAACACGTATTGCCCAACCAGGCCGATCAGTATTTTATCCGCCATCGCTGCGGGCTGATGGGTAAAACGCTCACTTTCGAAATTGCCAATACCTGCCAAACCAGCCGTGACGCCGCTTCCATCCGGCACCGGAGTGGCCAGACGGGATTGCCTTCCGAAGGGGCGGGGGTGGGACTGAGGCACGTGCGGGAAAGGCTGAATCTGTCCTATCCGGGTAGCTACCAGCTAACGGTGCGAGAGGACGAAGAGGTGTTTTCGGTATGGCTGCAAATCAATCTGGATACGGGAGAATAAGCGTAACCCGATTTCACAATCCATATTCATAACCCATATTCATAACCCGATTGCGTAACCCAAAGGCATAACCCATGAGATGTATCATCATAGATGACGAACGGATAGCCCGTGAAGGGCTGCTGGAGTTTATCGGCGAATTTGACTTCCTTGAGTGCGTGGGCACCTATGCCAATGCCCTGCAGGCTGCCGGGCCCATCAGGGACAGGGAGGTGGACCTGGTCTTTCTCGACATCCAGATGCCGCGCATGCAGGGCATTGAGTTCGCGCAACTGGTTGATAACCCCGCCACGATGATCGTCTTTACCACGGCCTACCCCGAATACGCCTTGCAGGGATACAAGGTGAACGCCATAGATTACCTTCTCAAACCCGTTTTCTTCGAGGATTTTAGCCGGGCAGTGTCAAAAGCGCGGAGCATGTATGAGCGGATGTATCCGGAAAGCACCGCGCCGCACATGATCTATTTGCGGGGAAACGGCATAGACCACCGGGTGCTGATTGCCGACATCACCTACGTCAAAAGCCTGCAGAATTACCTTCAGGTGCATCTGGCAGAGGCCAGGACCATCATCATTCACCAGACATTGAAAGGGCTGGCCGACAAGCTGCCCGCCGACAGGTTTGTGCAGGTTCACCGGTCGTATCTGATCAACAGGGACCATATCACCGCAGTGGACGGCCTGACGGTATGGATTAACGATACGCCCGTACCGGTAGCCCGCGAACGAAAACCGGCGCTGACCGAACTGATCACGCGCGGGACTGCCAGGGGCGGTGCTCCCCGAGGGGGTGATCCTTGAAGAGCAACTGTCTCCATTGTCATGACAATGGAGACAGTTGCCGGGGAGACAGGTTGCTGGTCAATCGGGACTTGGCTTACGGGACTGGTGATGATCCGGGGTTACTAATGCCGTGAACATGTGCCGCGATCGAACTTGGCAACCCGATTGCTCCGAATCCTGCCATAGATGGAAACGATCTTTTCACGCTTCCCCGTATTAGGTTTCATTATCCTTACTCTGGCAGAGTGAATCGGGGTTTTTCTTGGGTAAGGATAAGCTGGTCGGTCATCGGTTTGCTTATCGGCTCATCACCTGCAGTGCTGAACCTGTTTCCAAAGCGGGTAAGGTCAGCTTCATCTTCGGGTATGAAAGAGAATCAGGCTTGTCTACCCGGCTGATTTCACAATCTGAATGTTGGCGACAAGCCTGATTTTCTCTCCCAATCCCAGACCGCCCGAATCGGTGAGTTTATTCCAGGTCATGCCAAATTCGATGCGGTTGATCGTGCCTGTCACTTCAAACCCATGCTTGACATTGCCATGCCCATCATTTTCAGACCCGCCGTATTCGACCGAGAGCTCTACGGCTTTAGTCACCCCTTTCATCGTTAGCCTGCCTGCCAACAGATAGTGTCCGCCGCCTGCGGTTTTGAAGGAAGTGGATTCGAATGTGATGGCGGGATGGCTTTCCGCTTCGAAAAAATCGCCACTCTGCAGGTGTCCGTCCCGTTGGGCCTGATTGGTATCGATGCTTTTGACATCAATGGTGAAGTTGATTCTAGCCGTGTTGAAATCTTGGCCATCGGTGGTGATCTTTCCTTCAAATCTGCGGAACGAACCTGTCACGGTGGAAATAACCAGGTGCCTGATTTTGAATTGTACATCCGAATGTAACGGGTCGACTACCCACGTTGTTGTATTTGCCATACTATTTCCTGTTGATTTTGTAAGTACACTGCAAAAGTACCGTATCTTTGCCTGCGAATGCATAGCACTTACCCCAGCGTAAGTAGTTACCCGCAGGTAAGCATTGAAATCAAACTCAGCAAGGATGAATCAGAAACAGAGCGCGTGCCAGCAAAAAATGAGGGTTACAAGGGATACCCTGGAAGTGATCCAGGGCAAATGGCGGATTCCCATTGTCATTGCATTGACCTTCGGTAAGAAACGGTTCGGTGAAATACAGAGGGATATCGTGGATATTTCCCCGAAGATGCTGTCACAGGAATTAAAAGCACTGGAAGAAAACAGGATAATCACCCGGACACTGATCGAGAGCATGCCTGTTACGGTTGAATATTCACTCACACCCTTGGGCTTTTCAATGCGGAAGCTACTGGATGAAATGTTGGATTGGGGTACCCATTTCAGGAAAGAGATAATCAGGAAAGAGATAATCAGGGAAGAGATAGTCAGGGAAGAGATAGTCAGGGAAGAGATAGTCGGGAAGTAATTCCCAACCAAACCTGGTTCGGAGCACTGAGCCTGATTCGGAGCTTCAATGGCCTGCGCCCGGTTTTACTGTCAAGCGATTCGAAAAACCCTGGGAATGTTCAAAGCCCCGTTCACAAACAGATCCGGAAACCGAAAATGAGGGCGCGGGAAACTGTTTTCCGCTTTTCTTATCCCTCCGCCTCTTCGGAAGAAGACTGGCGGACTCTCCTGGAATGCTGATACTAAGCCTGTCACCGACCGTCCCGGATCCATTAGGCCACGCAACTGAATGTCCATTTTTCCTTTCGGGTTTAAACCTGGCGCCGGACAATACCGACCGATGGGATAGGAACCGGTTGTGCGAAAAGCATTGCGAAGGCTAGTTGTGAAAACCCGTACGAGAAGCAAGGATCCGCTCATACTGCTCATTTGCCAACTCAAAGTGAACCGTGTTGCCAATCCGCTCAACCTAGCAGCTCAACCGGCATAAGGCTAAAACACCTGCTTGTTTTTCCTTCTCTTATGACCGACCAATGCACAATGACTTTTCAACCGATGCCACTGCCGCCCGGGTGAGGTTTTACATCTTACCTGGTTGAGGTCCGGCTTACGGGTTGGTGACGGTATTGGCGGAAGGCGAAGCGGGAAACGCATACCCCACCGTTCCCATGCGTTCGCCCATCTGAGCATAGGTAGCCTCATCGCTTTCAGGTGAGGCTATCGTTGCCAGTCCGTCCACATAGCGGTTGAACATGCAAAAGGTGGCGGCAATCAGTACCGTATCGTGAATCTCACGGTCGGTTGCCCCTAACCTGCGGGCCAGAGCCACATCCTGCTCACTTACAGTGCGTGCATCCGTTTGCACTTTGCCCGCAATGGTGAGTAGCGATTTGAGCTTTTCAGGAATGGGCGCCTTCTGATAGTCAGACAAGACAAAGTCAACCATTTGGCTCTGGTCTTCATACAAAAACCGGGCGGCCGCCGCATGACTGCACGAACAGAACACACAGGCGTTCTGTGCGGAAACATACGCGGCAATGAGTTCTCGTTCGGCCGGACTCAGAGACGATTCGCCTCTGAGTAACGTCTGGACCAAGTCATACAGGTGTTGTCCGGTGTCCTGCCGGTACAGGACCAGGCTGCGAATGCCCGGGACGTTTTCCGGTAAGGGAATATGTGGCATAAATATGAGATGATTGGGTATTGCCAATTGGCTTGTGTCAATTCGGCTTGTGCTCGATTGTCGATCGGAAAACTTACTTACGGTACTGCAAGGGCAGGTTTTGCCCTTTTAAAACATACTATTTCTGGAAGGGCTCAGCCGGGTGTGGAGTTCGCATAGCCGGTCTGTTCGGCAATGCGCTTGGCCCGCTGCCGGTACATCTGCGGATCATCGGGCGCCCAGGTACCCAGCCCGTCCACGTAGCGGTTGAACATGCAGAAAGCCGCCGCGATCAGTACCGTGTCATGGATTTCCAGATCGCTGGCACCTTGCAGACGCGCCTGCGCAACCTGCTCATCGGTAACGGATTTGCCGCTGTTCTGCACGCTTTGTGCAATAGCCAGCAAGGCTCTCATCTTTTCCGAAATCGGAGCCTTTCCAAAGTCGCTTTTCACTTCTGCCACCAACGCGGTATTTTCCGGAAAGTAATACTGGGCAACCGCACCATGAATATTCTGACAGAAGAAGCAGTCATTCAAGGAGGAAACAAACGTGGCAATCAGCTCCCGTTCGCCACAAGACAAGCCTTCATCGGTACGTAGCAGTGCTTCGGCCAGTTGGTTGAGCGGTTTTGCCGTTTGAGGACGGAAGGCCATCAGTCCTCGTATGCCAGGCAAGGGTTCGGGTAAGGTTATGTGTGCCATAGTTCTAATTTTTTATCACATGTGTCGTATTAAACTGTATCTGCTTTTGAATCTTTTTTGATCGTCAGAAAAACCATGATCAGTGCCACCAGGAAAGTAAAAGAGAAAACGAGTAATGAGTTGCTCAGTCCACCCAGCAGATTGACCAGGGCTCCGACAAAAAAAACGGCTGTAGCGGTAAAGAAACGGCCTACATTGAAGCAGAAACCGGTATATGCCCCACGTACATATGCAGGAAACAAGGATGGTATGTAGCTCGACAAGGACCCCTGGCTGATGCCGAAGAACAACGAAAGCAAAGCGGTTTCGACATAGATAATCGGCGAAAATGCCGTATTGATAAACAGTAACCAACAAGCCGCAACACATCCTAGAAAGGTCATTGTCAGCGTGTAACGGATGCCGATGCCACGAATCAGGAAGCCGGAAGCGATTCCGCCCGCGATTCCGCCGGTTCCCAGAAGCATCATCACCAGGCCGCGCTCCTTCTGTCCGTCGGAATCAGGGCTTACCAGGGTTTGCACCCAGGTAGGTATCCACGAAAAGGTAGCCCATAAGCCAATCAGTACGGAGCCGAAAACGACAATGCCGATGAGCAGGTTCCTGCGGTACAGGCCCGATTGCCCGTTGGCTTGTACTTCCCCGGGTGGCTTACCCGAAGCCTTCCATTGCTGTGATTCCTTCAGAAAGGCGGCCGCAACGGCTAAAAGAATAGGCAGGATGCCTACCCAAAAGGCCTGCTTCCAGTGACCGAGCTGTACGGTTACCCCTCCGGTGAGGACAATGCCGACCGGAAAGGCAACGGCCAGAATGCCCAGAGCCACCGGACGCTGTCTGGTGTCCCATATCTCGGCAATGTAGACCGTACTGATCAGGAGCACTCCCCCCACACCGATGCCTGCGATGAAGCGGTAGACGAGCAACAGTTGCCAACTGGTCACCGAAACGATCAGTACCGTGAACAAGCCGTACAGGAAAACGGAAAACGCCAGCGCCTTGACCCGTCCGGTCCTGTCGCTGATGGCGCCGAACGCCAGTCCGCCCAGCATCCAGCCGTACAGAAAGCCGGAGTTCAGGTAGGCCCCTATCCGGCCCAGCTCAGCCTGCGAAACCGCTTTGCCAAGCAGCTCGGGAATGGCGACCGGCAGATAGGCCGACAGGACCGTGGAAACGGTGCCGCCGAAAACGTAGCAGAGAAAACATACTACAAACGCCACTACCTTTCGGGTAGTCATCGAAGGCGAGACTTGTGCGGATAGGGTTTGCATAAACAGGGGGTTGGGTTATAAGTGGGTTGGGTTATGGCATAAGGTGCCTGTTTCATGGACGGTCGAATTCCTTCCTATTCACTGAAGGTCAGGCTGATGTAATACAGCCCGCCAACGGCTGGCGAGCCATACGCCTGCATGATGTACCGGTTTGTCAGGTTGTTGGCTCCCAGTTTCACAACCGTTTTCCAGGCCGGGATCCGGTAGCTCACCTGGGCATCGATCAGGCTGTAGGCATTGATGCGGCCCGGTGCCAGTTCGGTGAAGGTTCCGTACCAGTCAAACGCCGACTGCCAGTGCCAGGCCACACTGAACCCGAGCCGCTCGATCAGGCTGGCGTTGCTCAGTACCAGGTTGGTTTTCCATTCGGGGGTATTGAAGGCGGGTATGTTGTTGGGGTTGGCATCGCGCAGGTTGAATTTCGACCAGGTTGAATTGGCATTGACGCGGAAATTCCTGGGTAGGAAATAGGTTGCGCCCAGCGATGCACCGTAAGCGGTCACACGATCCGCGGCATTGGTGTAAAGTTGAAAGGCCTGTGTCTTGCGGTTGAGAATGTCCTGGGCAGCGGCCGAATTGATGCTTCCGTCTGCATTCAGAACCGGACTATCCGGACGGATGACAACCTGGTTGATCAGGAAATCGGTGTACCAGCTCTGGTAAAAGCTGGCATCGACCAGCAGGTTCTTTCCCCACAGCCCTTTGTAACCCACTTCAAACGCTTTGAGCTGTTCGGGTTTGATATAAGGGACGGCTGATTTGACCAGTTTGGATTTATTGTTCTCCACCGCCTGCGGGAAAGGAACGCCACTTTGTACATCGCTCTGGAATCCGTTTGCGAAAGCGCCTACCGAAGCGGCAGTAAACGAGTTTTCGTAGGCGTTCAGGCCTTCGCTGTTGGCGGGGGCTCCACCCAGGATGATGATCGGGCCTACGTTCAATTTAATGAACTGGTCAGGTACAGTGGGGTTGCGGAAACCGGTTTGGTAGGAGGCCCGGAAGTGGTGGTTTTCGTTGGGTGAGAAAACGGCAGAGGCGCGCGGGGTGAAATTGCCGGCAAAGTTCTCGTTCTTATCGTACCGGCCCGAAGCGGTTAATTTTAATTTCTGGTTAAATAAGGATTTGGATGCCTGTACAAATACCCCGTATTCCTTTACGCGTACTTTGTTCTCTTTATCGTCAAACAGGGTGCCGTTGGTGAACATGTCGTAGTAGCGGAAATTGCCGCCCGCTTGCAGTTGCACCACTTTCAGCAGGGAGCTAAAATCGTACTGGGCATCCAGGTGATAGAGTTTGCTATTGCTCAGCACTCCGGCTCCGGCCAGGCCTGCGGTATGAATCAAGCGGTCTTTTTCCCGGTCAAAGTCGGCCGAGCCTGACAAGTAGCGGCCTTGATCGGCAAAGCTGCGGGCGGCCGTATGGTTAGCGGCATTTACGCCTTCTACATTGCCTTTGTAAGCAGCCGCATAACGGCCGAACCACGTGGCATCGGCTTTGTCCGGCGTGACCAGGTTCCCATCCAGGTCGCGTACCCAGGTCCGGTTGAGTTGCTGAGCCAGCGAACGGCTGTTGTAGGAGTTGGTCGATTGTTCCGCTGTCGAATAGGCCCGTACAAAGAAATTGGTTCCGCGCAATTCTACTCTGTTTTGCCACAACCGGAAGTCATTGAGGGCAAAGCGGCTACTGCCCGTGTAATTGGTCGTGCCCTGGCTGTAGTTGAGCTGATAAATCAGTTCGGTTTGTTTGTTGATGCGGTAATGCAACGCGCCGTTAAGCTTTACACTGTACACCCCATACGGGGAAAGGTCTTTTTCCTCGTAGCCGGTGCGGGCCACCCGTCCGATTCCTTCCAGTGTCTGGGCCACCTCGTCACCGTAAACATTCAACGCATTGCGTCCAGGATTGGAAGGACCACGCTGATTGGCAGGCGTGTTCGGATCAATGTCCGTGTAATTGCTGCCATACCAGTCGGTTCCTTTCAGATATGACGCATTGATCTTGAAAGCAAAATGTTCATTGATTGCTTTGGCATACCGCAACGACAGATCGTAAAACGGTTTGGCTCCCCCTCCCGCAGGATCATTTACGTGGTTGATGCCCACTTTGGTTTGTACACTTAAGCCTTGGTATTGGAACGGTTGTTTGGTTCGCGTCATCAGAAGGCCGTTGAACGCCACCGGACCGTACAGCGCAGATGCCGCTCCCGGAATGAGTTCGACACTTTCCACATCCAGATCCGAAACGCCGAACAGGTTGCCTACTGCAAAGCCCAGCCCCGGAGTCTGGTTATCCACCCCATCAACCAATTGCAGAAAACGGCTGTTGCCGGTTCCATTGAAACCACGCGTGTTGATTTGCCGGTAGGTAAGGCTGCTGGTGACCATGTCAACGGACTTGACATTGAGCAGCGATTCGTAAAAACTCACCGAGGGCGATTGGCTGATCATCCGGGCATCCACTTTTTCGATGCTTACCGGCGAGGAAAGCAAATTTTCCTCTACCCGGGAAGCGGAAACCACTATCTGCCCGAGCAACTCATTGGCCGTGACCAGCGCCAAGGCGACAGGTGTGCCGGCAGTGGCGGCTACTTCCTGTTTTTCATACCCGATCATGGATATGACAAGTACCGGATTGGCCTGTGATGTTTTTAATTGAAACTCTCCGTTGGCATTGGTGGTGGTCCCTTGCAGGGTTCCTTTTACCGTGACCGATACACCGGCCAGCGGTTTCTGATTTTCCTGATCGGTTATGGTTCCACTGATGGTTTGCGCCACAACCAGTGCCGTCGTAATGAAATAAAGAAGCAGGGTGTAAAGTATTTTCATATTGGGTTTGTTTTAATGGGTCAGATGCTCGGCCAATTGCCGTTGTAATCCCCTTCATAGCCCAATGGCCATGAAGGGGTGAGAGAAGTGTTTGGGTTGTTATATTTCTTAAGGGCATTGAGATACCCCTGGTGGGCCAGCATTCTGCCCGTTTCAGCGTAGGGCTGTACTTCCTGCGGAGCCCAGGTTCCCAGCCCGTCCACGTAGCGGTTAAACATGCAGAAAGCGGCCGCTATCAATACCGTATCATGAATCATGCTGTCGGTAGCGCCAAGTTGGCGGGCGGCTTCGATGTCTTCGGTCAACACTTTCCTGCCATTGTCCTGCACTTTTGCGGCAATGGTGAGCAGGGCTTTCACTACCGGGCGAATCGTAACTCCGGTTCGTACATCGTCTTTCGAAACATCGACAAAGCGGGCATCCATCTCAAAATGCGCCAGCGAGGCGTTGTAGTGGCTGTTGCAGCAGAAAGTGCACGTGTTCAACTGTGATACATAGGCGGCAATCAATTCCCGTTCGCCGGCAGAAAGTCCCTCGTTTTTCTGCAGCAGCGCATGGGCCAGCTGGTTCATCGGGTTGGCAAATTCGCGGTTGTCGACCATCAGGCCTATGATGCCTGGCATGGGATTGTTTAAGGTGATGTGTGCCATACGGTGTAATTGGATATAGGTTTTAGAATAGATAAAGGGTTCGGAATAAAGGAATTCAGATTCGGTTCAGGGCCTTTTCGGCCAGTTCGGTCCCTTCTACACGGGCCCGGATCTTGGCAAAAGCGATTTCGCGGGAAGTGGAAGTGTCATCACCGAAAGGCGAAAACCCGCAGTCGTCCGTAGAACCGAGTTGGCCGGCCGGAATGACCGCTGCCGCATCGAGAAGCATCTCTTTGATTTCTTCCGCTGTTTCGATGCGGGGACTGATCACATCGGTCACTCCCAGAAACACCTTTTGTCCGGGGCGGATCGATTCCCGGATGGTTTGCAGAACGGTCTGTTTGTCTTTCTCCGCCGCATATTCGAGGTAAAAGCTACCTGCGTGGAGCCCAAACAACAGCGGGAGCAATTCACTGTAAGGGATATCGGCGCTGTGCGTGGAATCGTGGTCACCGCCGGGGCAGCTATGCACGCCTATTTTTTGCTGTTCCTCAGCGGTAAACCGGTCAAGCACCTGGTTGTTCAGTTGAATAAAAGAAGTGAGCAACTGGCGGCTCGGGTCCAATTTGAGGGCAAGCCGGGCTTCGGTGAAATCGATCTGGACTTTGTAAGCCCCCGCCGCCAGGCATTGCCGGATGTCTCTTTCAGCCTCATTGAGCAAGTCTTCCACAAACCGGGATTGCGAATAGCCGGTGATTTGCTCGGCGGGATAAAGCAGACTGATGGCCGATACGGAAATAACCGCTTGCTTGATGGGCGTACGGGTATGCTTTCGGGCTTTGTCCAGGTAGCTGCTGGCAAAGGCCTGGAATCGGAACGGCCCGCCGGTGATCCTGGGTAGTTGCCGGGTGTGGCCGTCGGCAAACGGAATGACCACACCATTGGAATCCAGGTGCGGATAGCCCGCAACCGGATAGGTGACAAAGCTGGGCTTGCCCTGCTCTCCGTCCGAAATGACCGGCGAGCAGGTGGCTTCCAGGGCACGGATGGTTTCGAGGGTTGCCTTCTCTGTCAGGGATTGCAGTTCCCGATCGGGTATTTCGCCCTGGGAAAAGGCTTTCATGGCCTGTTGCAAATAGGTGGGGCGGGGAATGCTTCCGATGGGCTCGGTAGGAATGTGAATTACCATGTGCGTGCGTTTAAGGGTTAAAGATTGTGTGGTATGGCTGCTACCAGGCCAGGGAAACAGTTGTAGATTGGGTGTGTTGGCAGACCGGAAAATAGTATCCCTGGAAAAGGCAAAACCTCCCGGTCTGATGCATTAAACAGTCAGCGCCTTTACTTGCATACGGTCATGGCATGATGGGCGTTCTTGGTCAGGTCCACCTTCCTTGGCTTGCTGAGTACCAGGCTCTTATCTCCTTCGCGCAGGGTGACAAACCGGTCGACGGGTACGTTCCGGAATGTTTGCACCAAACCGCTGCCGTGCCACCGTATCTCGAGTTGGTCAATGACGGGGGCCTGGCCAAGGCCGATTTCCCTGGTCAGAGGCGAGGCCCCGAAGCTTCCACCTGAGTTCACATCCCGGTAAACACTGCGGGTTTTGCCCTTTTCGGTGAATGTCACCTTCACGCTGCTGCCGATGGCCGCCCGGTTGGATTTCACCCCTTCGAGCCGGAGCGAGATCCAGTGGTTGTCATTCTGGCCCGGATTGCGGAAAAACGAGTTCTGATACGCATCGCCCGTGTACGCACCGCCCATTTCAATGAAGATGTCCTGGTCGCCATCCTGATCCATGTCCGCAAAAGCCACTGCGTGTCCTTTCTGCAGGCTGCCCACGTTGGCCGAGCTGGTCACGTCGGCGAATTTTTCCCCTCCCATGTTTTTGAACATCTTGTTGGGAACCAGCGACTGGTAATTGGGGTTTCCCGTACCCAGGTACATGTCCAGGTAACCGTCGTTGTCGATGTCGCCGAAATTGGAACCCATCGCGAAAGCGGTCTTGTAAAGTCCCACTGCATTGGTCACATCGGTGAAGGTTCCGTTTCCGTTGTTGCGGTACAGGCAGGGCTGGCCGGTGAATTTTTCGGGATTGCCCAGATTTTCGGCGGCGGCATAACTGGCCAGCGTCCGGTTGAAAGTGTAATCGCAGGCCAGAATGTCCAGGTAGCCGTCGTTGTCATAGTCCCAGAACCAGGTGGCGAAGCTGTTGTGGTGCTCATCGTCCAGGCCGGCCGCATGCGTGACGTCTTCAAAGGCGATCTGTTTGCCGGCGGGATTGTCTTTCAGGCCCTTGTTTCTGAGCAGAATCCTTTTGCCATCCATGGTCGAGAGGAAAATGTCCTTGAACCCGTCCCGGTCAAAATCCCCGGAGTTGACACCCTTCACAAAGTTTCTCAGATCACAACCGGCCTGTTGGGCCACATTGGTGAAGGTGCCGTCCCGGTTGTTCAGGTACAGCTCGCAGGCGTGATCGTTTTCCGAGGATGAGTTGTGCTCATTGCCGATAAACACATCGAGCCAGCCGTCATTGTTAAAGTCGTTCCAGGTGGCCGTCTGGGTGGGATGAAACGAAAGCAGTCCGCTGCGGTCGGTTACATCGGTAAAGGTGTTGTCTCCGTTGTTTCTGAGCAGGGAATTGGGCTGTTCGCCGAACTTGCCGCTCAGCCACCCTCCGCGGGTAACGAAAATGTCGCGGTAGCCGTCGTTGTTGTAGTCGGTCTGCATGATGTTCAGCCCTCCGGTAAAGCGGCTCAGGCCCGACCTGGCGCTCATGTCCGAAAAGGTTCCGTCCCCGTTGCTGTGGAAGTAATGCATCGGCTCGGAGATGTCCCAGCTCGATTTGATAATGTCCAGCCGTCCGTCGTTGTCAAAATCCTCCAGGATCACCCCGCCCGCCTGGTCTTTGGTGGCCATTCCCATCTGCATGGCGATATCCTCGAAGGGTTTTAAGGTGGACCCGTCCTTTGCGCCAAGATCGGGAATCAGAAAATCCTTGGGTACACTTGCCGGATACTCACCCAGCGTCATGTAGGCGATGTTCAGGAGCCAGCGGGCCTCCAGGTTCTTGGGAAAACGGGTCAGGTGCTCTTCATAGATCCTTATCGCTTCTCGGGAACCGGTTTTGTCTTTGTGAACGCCGCCATCCCGGATGGGGAACAGGCACATCTGGCTGCTATGATTGGCGATGCAGTTGGTCTGTTCGCCCATCCGCAGGTAGGACAGTGCCAGATTGAGCCGGATACCCTCGACGATGCCGGCCGGCATCCGGTCCTGCTGCCTGAGAAGCTGGTTCAACTGGTCAACGGCCTCTGCGGGCCTTCCCAGCTGCAAAAGCAGGTTCGACCGTTCGTACTGGCTTTCAATCAGGTACTGCCTGTCGAATGGCGAAGCGGTGCGGATGACCGAGTCGATAAGGCTCAGCCGGGCATACGGGGAATATCCGTTCCGGGGGTTGTTAAATGTCTGTTTTGCGTTTTCAAGCATGGACAGCATCTGCTCATCCGGATTCAGGTTGGGCAGGGAAACCATCCCCAAGCCGGCAATGCCAATCAGAAAAAGGAGTATGACACGTTTCATTTGAGTCGGGAATAGGGATTAGAGAAGCGTTTCATTCTGTTTTCTGATGGCATCGAATCCGTTTTTGGGACGATTGTATCCGTTGTGGACAATGCGTTTACCCAGCGTTTGGTAGAATTCGGGATTGGTGGGAGTAACGCTTGCCAGACCGTCCACGTATTTGTTGTACAGGCAGAACAAGGCCGCAATCAGTACCGTATCGTGGATCTCCAGATCGGTGGCGCCTTCCTTTCTGGCCCTGTCAATGGCCTGGGGGGTGACTTCTTTGCCGTTTTTCTGCACCAGAGCGGCAATGGCCAGAAGGGCTTTCATCTTGTCGGAAACCGGAGCCGATTCATAATCCTGCTTGACCAGTTCGCACGTCTGCGGTTCGCCCAGCAACAGATCGGCGGCGGCCGTGTGGGCGGCCGTGCAAAACCGGCACTGGTTGCGGTGCGAGACCAGCGTGGCGATCAGTTCCCGCTCGGCCTGGGTGAGTGTCGACTCGCCGCGAAGCAGAATCTGGGTCAGTTCGCGTATGGGGGCGGCCGTATCCTGGCGGTATTCGAGCAAGCCGGTAATTCCGGGCAGGTGTTGTTCTAAGGGTATGTGTGGCATAAAAGGTGTTGCGTAAGGGATGTTGCGTGAGTAGGAGCAAGAATGCGTTTTCCCGAACGGAAGGCAGCCGGCCAGAAGGCGGTTCCGCCTTTTGAAAGGATGCTGTTTTCCGGCAGGGAAATGGAATGAAGCGTGTAGGGGATCCCAATGGGCGGGACCGGATTGCGCAAAGGCTACCGGAGCAGTCCCACCAGGCGTATGGCACGGGCACAAACCAGGAGCCATCGCCTAAGCACGGTTCATGCCAGCACAAGCGGATGGCAAACCGAACCGGTCTGTTTCATGAAGGGAATACCTGATACACGCAAACAAGAGAACCTTACGCGGTTCTGGGAGGGGGATAATCCGTATCGAGGGAACGGAAGGTCAAGGGAACCTTTCCGGTAGGGACTGAGGAAACCGATACTGAGAATGCAGGCACCTGCAAGCCATGCCGTTGCACGGGCAGATACTCCTGCAGCAAAGAGACTTTAACCGTTTTCGCTGATTTGTCCTTGTGACTGCTCGCTACATCGGCCAGATGCGTTTTGACGTGATCGGACAGGTCGGAATGGACCCTGTCCTGCGCTCGGTTGTTGACACAGTACAGATACAGGGTGTCGTTTCGGATGCTGCGCATGGCTTTCTCATACACCCTTCCCTGATGGACAAACTCGCCTTCTATCGCTTCCAGGCCCCGGTCCAGCTGATGGTACAGGCGGATGGCGATGGGAAAGACCACCCAGTTCCCGTCTGCCACCTGCTGATCGGCCGCTTGCTGACTGAGCGACGAGCTGCTCCGGTCCAGATTGGCCCGTAACTGCAGGCGTGCCTGACTCTGCCGGTACTCGTAGTACAGGTAGTAGCCGATTGCATTGTATACAAGCAGGCACAGCAGCAATATCGTTACGCCTTTTTTCAACGGAGGGAAAGCGGTTACAGAATCCCAAAACAACGAAAGATATTATTGTTTACCAAAAAATAGCACTTATTTTTTATTTTATATAATCGAACGGTTACCGGTATCCCGATCCACCCCGATCTGTTGAACCAAACGTTCATCACTTCCCAGCAGCCGGCACCTTGATCTCAAGCCGGGCAGACGCACTGGCAAATGCACCGGGGATATGTGGAATCGGTTTCCGACCGGGACAGGCCGGTTGCACTCTGGTCCTTTTTATCCGGTCCTTCCCATGAGTTCAGCCGGATTCGAAGGTGCGGCAGCGAGAAAGGCTGCCCGTTCCGCAGGTAGCCTTCCGCATTCAGGTAGCCTTCCGCATTCAGGTAGCCTTCCGCATTCAGGTAGCCTTCCGCATTC
>CAUQTA010000001.1:0-2681636 GCA_963520985.1 uncultured Sphingobacteriales bacterium | reverse complement strand
ATGAATCGTCTCTGTGGGCCACTAAGAAAGGTATACCCAGCTTAAAATACATAATACCCCGGCAGTGACCTGCCGGGGTTTTATGGTTTTGAAAGAGAGTATTTTGGTCTGTTGTCCAAAAAATTGCTTTGTGGCCTTACATTTTCTGGACAAAACACGTTTTCAGTACCACACTCATTTTATCCACCCGGCAATCAATTTCTTCTTCATCGTCTGTCAGGCGAATATTTTTTACCACAGTACCTCTCTTCAGGGTTGTGGATGAGCCTTTTACTTTCAGGTCTTTCGTCAGTTTCACCGAATCGCCGTCGGCCAGCAGCGTTCCATTGCAATCTCTTATTTCCATGTTCACGTGAGTTATAATATATAGACCCGGCAAAGATACGTTTTTCCCAACGATGGCGGCAGTGGCACAGATTTATTACATAAAGTAGTCAATGCTCACTTAAACACGTACTGCTATGCAAAAGCCAAGAGACAAAGGGGACTACGGCGTTACCCCTACCGATGACGAAAAGAGCCGCTTGACCGGAAAAGAAGAAAAAGGCCCGGTAGCCTTGAATGACGATAAAAAACAAAATGGCACCGACGAAGAGCCTCAATCGGAGGAAACACCCAATGAAGCCGACGATGATGACCCGATGCGGCGTGTAATGACTCTGTATCAGGAAGGCGGCGTGGGTTAACTTGAACTGAATTCCCAAAAATAGTATCTTTCAAAACCATAAAACCCCGGCAGTTCACTGCCGGGGTTTTATGGTTTGTTGTTCACTAGCTCCGTTACTGTCCTACCCCGAACTCCCGCAAGCGCAGAATGTAGGTAATGCCAGACTCCACGGTATCCGAATAAATGACCGTAGAATCGGTCTGTTTGTAGGCGTATTTGTGCTGAATGCGTTCCTTGTAAATCAGGCCTTTGTCGCGGGCATATACTTCCAGGCGGCGGTCTTTGGCTACTTCCGAAGTTTCGTCTTTCTGGGCGATGGTCACCGTCTTGGGATACAGGCTGTCCTGCACCTGATAGGGCTGGTCCAGGTTTACGGCCTGGTAGGTCTCGGCGCCAAAGCTATTGAATTCATTGCCGTTCCATTGCTTGCCCTCTTTGAGTGGAAACGACAACTTGGCATAATCAATGTTGTTTTCTTTGCGGATAGCCAGATATGGCGTCCGCTTGGTGAGCCAGGCCGAGTCGAGGCGCCACTGGCTGGCAGTAGTAGCCCGGGAATACCGCCAGATCAGGAATGACACCTCCCTGTTGGCATCGATGAGTGTATCAATGACCTGCTCTTTGATCTGGTAGTTGGTTGTATCTGCATTGTCGGGCGTAAACCGGATCTGATAGATATCGTAAATCGAATACTGGCCTACTTCCAGCGGATAGAAATCATATCCCAGTCGGGTTGGGCTGGGTGTTTCTTTGGGCGAATTACACGCCCACATGACGGCTAATATACCCAAAAACAGAAGTATTCTTTTTTGCATAGCTCTTTATCAAAATCTTACTTTTTCCGGAAATAGTATCTTTTTGCTGACCCAAACCCCTCTTCCTTACGCTAATTCTTTTAGTACCACATAGTTACGGAAGAAAGCGAAAAAGAAAAAAGTATTTTTAAATGGAATCTTGCATCGCCGGTTTTCACATGCGGAAAATCAGGAAAATCAAAACCAGCGTAATGAGTAGAATAATGGTAGAAGCAATGCCAAAATTAACGGTCATTTCCTGGGTACTGTTCGAAAAAAGAGCAAGCAAAGACAGCAGTAGCAGCAACGCCGGAAAAAAGATCAGGTTGCCGTAAATGTTGTTGTCCGTACGTGCCTGCATTCCCTGCAATTCGGCCCGCATCACCGAAGCCATCAGCGGTGTGCGGTAAATCAATACCGGAGTGTACTGGTTCAGATCCACATTTATTGCTTGTGTCATGGGCATGGTCACCACACGGTTTGGCGTAGTGATTTCGATTCGCCCGGTGCGGTTAAACACCCGAAGGCCCAGCAAAGGCTCTTCGGTAGACGGCCATGGCAGCAGGTAGTCCAGCGTCAGCAACAGGCAAAAGGCCAGGCTCACCTGCGAAATGATACGGGCAAACAGTACATAAGGCCGTAAATCGAAGTAAACACGACGCTGGGCCCGGTAAACCGGCGGCGGGCGGCGCGGCGTTTGCGTCCTGGGGGGCGTATAAGGGGTGGCAAGCGACGGATACAACCGTTGCAAATCGTAGAGTTGCCGCTGCTGGCTATCTGTTAATACCTGATAGGCTTCGTTGATTTCCTGAAAAACCTGATTGGCATCCGGATCGGCGTTTTTATCGGGATGATACAAAGTCGCCAACCGACGAAACGATTTTTTGATTTCAGTTGCGTCAGCTTCGGGTGAGACCTGTAAAATCTGGTAATAGTCTTTCATGAAAGGCGATTTGCTTTTCAACGACTGGAGGTGTCGGTTATTGTCAGCCCATCAAAGGTAAGCAGAAAAATAGTAGGTTTGGAAAAGAGAAAACCTCGGTTTAGCTTGTCCCCGCAATTCGCCATTTTCCGGAATGCGATTTTTTTTCATTTTTTTTCAAAGTCACATAGGGGTACCCCGGGGGGATACCTGTCTTAGGTATAGAAAGCCATAAAAATCCATGGACGAGCGGCACGAAATTTACTGGGAACTGATTGCACGGTATCTGAAAGATGAGATTTCAGAGGACGAAAAAACAACTTTGCTGGATTGGGTGGAGCAGGCCCCTGAAAACAAAGAGGTTTTTCTGAGAAGCTCGCATTTGTGGCAACTGACCGGCAAGACACGCGATGCCTTTCAGCCCGATGTTGACAAAGCCTGGCAGCGTTTCCAGAAATCAACGGCACAGACTCCGTCAGAAAATAGTACCGGTGCAGAGGCCAAAACCCTGCCCCTGAACAGCAAGCGGGACACGACCATCCGGCTGGGCTGGATGCGGATTGCCGCCGCCATTGTGATCCTGGTGGGTGTGGGATACTGGCTTACCACCCGTTTCGGGTCGATGCCTGCTCAAACCATAGCGCAATCGACTGAAAATCAGAAACGTGACTTTTATTTACCGGATGGAAGCCATATTTTTCTGAACCGGAACAGTCGGATCACCTATGGAAAAGGCCTGAAAGGTGACCAACGGGTGGTGCACTTGCAAGGCGAAGCTTTTTTCGACATCAAACGCAACCCCGAGCGTCCTTTTGTCATCTATACGTCACAGTCGCGTGTGGAAGTACTGGGCACCTCGTTTACCGTGCGTGAAGATACACTCAAGCAAACTACTGAAGTGGACGTAGTTACCGGAAAAGTGGCCGTATCTTCCAAAAACCCGTCAGATACTGTGCGTTTGCATCTGACTCCTGGGTTCAAAGGCATTCTGAGCAGAGGTCGCCAGTTTACCAAAACCCAAATGGACGACCCCAATTTTATGGCCTGGAAAGTAGACAAGCTCGTGTTCGATAACACCCGTCTGTCATCGGTGATTACCACCATGGAAGCGTATTTTGGCGTGACCATCGAAGTGCGAAACCCTCAACTGCTGGACTGCCGCTACACAGGCGACTTCGAAAAACCTGCTCTCGAAGAAATGCTCAATGTGTTGCACCTGACAACCAATCTGGATTACGAAAAACAATCGGACCGCTACATTCTCTCCGGTGGCGGATGTAAAGATTAACTAAGCAATTTTTAATATACCACAGACAATGAGACAATTATATATAGTTGCCCTGCTATTCTTTTGCCTAAATCTGGCAGTGGCACAAACCGCAGTTTTACAAAAAAGGGTAAGCCTTGAAATGAAAGATGTAACGCTGGAAAAAGCCCTGGCTACACTGAAGAAAAAATACGGAATACGGTTTTCGTATGCCAATAGTCTGATTCCCGTTGGGCAGAATGTAACCATTTCGGCCAGTAACCAAGCGTTGTCATCGGTACTCAGTGACCTACTGAAAGAAACCGATGTCGTTTATAAAACCGTAGGCGAACAGATTGTTCTACGCATTGACCCCAACAAACGACGCGAAAACAGCGCCTCAGACAAAAGGCCAACGTTTCCACCCGTTAATCGCATTCAGGGCATACAGCCGCCAATGGCATCTACCGGAACCGTGCCGGCCACTCGCGCCATCATCATCGAACCTGTGCCTGTGCAAACGCCTGATTACGCGGCTGAGCAACGCCAGCGCCGCCGTCAGCGGGTGCAGGCAATCGGTGAGGCGGTGAGCGAAACCGCCCGCCAGGTAGCCGATGACACCAAAGAAGCTGCCAAAAAGCTGGATAATTCCATCGAAAACCGCAAATCCAAACGCGCTACCCGTCGCGATTCGGTAGCCCATGCGGAGGAAGAACTGAAAGCTGAACGCAAAGCACTTGCGGATAAAGCGAAAGAAGAAAGAAAAGAAAAAGCAGAAGCGAAAAACGAAAATAGTACTCAAAAAGAAACCAAAACCGACGAACCGATTGCCAAAGACAGTACTACCCAGCAAGACAGCGAATACGAAACCCGGCCTTTTCAGATATCGTTTGTGCCGCCGCTGTCTACCAACGGTTTCCTGAACACCAAGTACATCAATCATGTGTCCATCAACGTCATTGCGGGCATGGCCGGTGGCGTGAATGGTGTGGAATTTGGTAGCATAGCTAACATTGACAAAAGCACGGTTACCGGAGCCCAATTTGCCGGAATGCTCAACATTGTGGGTGGACAGGTAAAAGGAGCCCAATTTGCCGGGTTTGCCAACATTGTCAACCAGCCGGTGCAGGGAGCTCAGTTCGCCGGGTTTACCAACCTAACGCGTGGCAGCGTGACGGGCGGAGGCCAGTATGCGGGCTTTCTCAATATCGCCAAGGGCGATGCCACCGTACAAGCCGCCGGATTTGCCAACATAGCCCAGGGCAATGTGAATGGCGCGCAGGTGTCGGGTTTTCTCAACGTTGCCAAAGACGTGCAGGGCGCCCAGATCGCCGGTTTTATAAATGCAGCCCGCCATGTGAGAGGCCTGCAACTGGGCGTAGTCAACTTTGCCGACAGTGTAAGCGGCATTCAGTTTGGCTTGCTTAACTTTGTGAAGCACGGCTACTACCGCCTGGAAGTATGGGGCAGCGAATCGATGTATGTCAATGCCGCTTTCAAAATGGGTAGCCGTCAGTTTCATAACATCTTTGCCTTCGGCTACCGTGCCGAAGGGAATAAAAACTACACAGCCTATGGCTACGGCTTCGGCTCCGAATTGCGTGCCAGCAACAACATCGCCTTTAACCTGGATCTGATCGCGTGGCACATCAATGAAGACAGCCCCTGGACCGATGCGCTGAATCTGCACAATCAATTCCGGGCCAATGTGTCGTTCCGGATTGCGGGCCGCACACAACTTTTCGTCGGACCGACGTTCAATGTGTATGTGTCCAATCTGTATGATGCGGAAAAAGGTCGTTACGGAACTCCGCTGACTCCGTGGAAAATATATGACAAAACCCACGGCAATACCAACGTAACCATGTGGCCGGGCCTTAATGCCGGCATCCGGTTCTAAGTGAAATAGTATCTTTTGTACAAACCAAACCCCCAGAATTTTCTGGACCTACCACTACAACTATGAAGGCACTTATCATCCTTGGCTGGCTATGGCTTTGCCCATTTTTTTCCAACACAACTCAAGAATCAAACGCAAACATCTCTGTATCAACTCTTTGCTCTGACAAGCAAAAAGCCGATGCGATACTCGGCGAATGGCTCGACGAAGACAAGACCGTTCGCATCCAGGTTGTCAAAAAAGAGAATCGGTATCAGGCGCACATTGTCTGGCTCAAAGACGGTAGAATTGCCAAGCCTGGCACTCAGGTGCTGCAAGGATTGCAATACACCCAGGCCAATACCTGGCAGGAAGGGCGGCTGTTTTATCCACGTACCGACAGCTGGTACAACTGCCGCTGCACCTTGTCCAATCCGTCAATCATGAAAATACGTGTATACATCGGCACTCCGCTGCTGGGAAAAACCATCGCATTCACCCGCGTCGATTCCGCAGAAATGGCCGCCAAATAGTATCGTTACGAAAGGCAAAACCCCTACAGTTGGATTTCGGAATGAAATTATACTAAACACAAAACACGCTGGCATTCAGTACTTTGCTCTGCTTCGATAAACTCAATTTTCAAACAACTGCAACTATGACACTCATAACCATCACTACACAACCGTTGGCCTTACCGCCCATTGTTCTCTACGCGGCTCCGTTGATTTTCGCACTGGTTGCCGTCGAATGGGGCATCAGCCAGAAAGAACACAAAGACTTATACAATGCCAAAGATTTCTGGACTTCGCTCTTTATTGGTTTAGGCAATCTGGCGTCCAGCGCCTTGACCAAAGTGATTCTGTTGGCGGCTTTTTTGTGGGTGTACCAATGGATGCCCTGGCACATTCCGGCAACGGCGTGGTCAATGATTCTCTGTCTGGTTGTCTTTGATTTTTGCAGCTACTGGGCACACCGCATTGCCCACGAACAACGTTTCTGGTGGGCTACCCATGTCACGCACCATTCGGCCGAGAGTTTCAACCTGGCCGTGTCTTTCCGACAGTCGTGGGTGCAGCAAATCAAGCTGGTGTTCTTTGTGCCGGTGTTGTTGTGCGGTTTTCATCCGGTCATCTTTTACCTGGTCAGTCAGATTTCGCTTTTGTATCAGTTCTGGACGCATGCCGGGCTGGTGGGCAAGCTGCATCCGTGGTTCGAGTATGTGTTTGTGACACCGTCGCATCACCGGGTGCACCACGGCAAAAATCCGCGTTACATCGACAAAAACTACGGCGCCTGCCTCATTCTCTGGGACCGGATGTTTGGCACCTTTCAGGTTGAAGATGAGGAACCCGTGTATGGCATTACCGAACCCGTCGAATCATCCAATCCGGTGTACCTGGTATTTCACGAGTACCTCAGCCTCTTTAACGATCTGCGCCGGGCCCGTTCGCCCCGCGAAGCCTGGATTCATCTGTTTGGTCGGCCGGGAGCTTTATCCCAGAAAGAGCAAAAGCCAAATGATAAAATAGTATCCTGAAAAATTCAAAAACCCCTTGCAATCACACCAACAAACGCTAATTCATCCATTATTCATTCACTACATTTTTAATTTTATTTATTCCTATGAAAACCTCAAAAATGAACACTACAACTCTGAAAGTTCAGTCTGTATTCTGGGCAATTCTCGCAGCTATTTTACTGGCTACTTCGGCTTGCAATCCCTTGGAAATAGTGAAAGGTCGCGGCGAAGTCATTTCCGAGAACCGTTCCGTGGGTCCGTTCACGGCCATTGACAGCCGGAGCGACGTGGATATCTACTTGTCGCAAGGCCCTGCCGAACCCGTTCGCGTCGAAGGTCAGGACAATATTCTGAATGTGATCGAAACCTACGTGCGCAACAACGAACTGGTGATCCGTACCAAACCCGGCGTGATTCTGCGCCGCCACGACCAGGTGCGCGTGTACATTACCAATCCGGAGCTAACGGCTGTCCGGATCAGCGGTTCGGGCTATGTGGAAGGCCGCACCAACTGGCAGGTAAACGACTTTAAGGTTAACATTTCGGGTTCGGGCAAACTGGATATGACACTTCTGGGCGCCGACTACCTGGATTCGGATATATCCGGCTCAGGCAATTTGTACCTGACCGGAAGTGCACGTAGCCATGATATTTCGATTTCGGGCTCGGGCGATGTGCACGCCTTCGACCTGACTTCCCAAGACGTCAATGCGCACATCAGTGGCAGCGGCAGTTGCGAATTGCAGGTCGCCAAAAAACTGGATGCGAAGATCAGCGGAAGTGGCAAAATCCGTTACAAAGGTAACCCGACAATCAACAGCAAAATTACAGGCTCGGGCAAAGTAGAGCATGCCGATTAAGTAAACTGAAATAAAATAGTATCTCATAAACCCGTAAACCCTTATTCTTTCATCTATTTTTCACAGAGAAAGAATAAGGGTTTATCATTGCACCACTATCTCACGTATTCATCCATTGGCAGGCCAGAGCAGTAGGCCGGGAATTCGTAAACGGTATCTTTTTTGATAATTTTAACAATGGTGCTGCCTTTTTCCTTCAAGAAAGTATCTCCAATCTGAACAGTATCCAGAAGCTCCCCCCAACCAACATCTTCAAATTTTTGAGTAGAGCCCTCAAAAACGGTAAACCTGCCATCCCTGTACTTTTTCTGTACCTTGAACCGATAGTCTAGATTCCTGAATTCTCTGGAAGCTTCCACACAATTATGACACGAGAAACACAAAAAGAAACTTGCCATTAGCCATAATAGAGACTTGCGCATCACGGGTAATTGGTTAGAAAACAGTTGTTTTTCTGATAATATGATCCCTTTCTATTTTTCGAGATTCAGTTGTTCTGAATTATTTCTGCCCGATGAAATTGCAGTTTTTCCAGAATCTCCGCATAATGGTTCTTTCGCACGGCAGCCGTCAGTTGGCAATCGACCTGAAAATCCTGCGATACAATCTCCGCGTCATAGTCTTTGAGCAGCTTCATTACCAGGCTCATCTGTTCGTAGGTAAACCGAATGGAAAACGGTTGGGTTACAATCTTCTCAATGATTTCGGCATGGGTAAGGGCATCCGCCGCTGCCGTCCGGTAGGCTTGAATCAACCCGCCGACACCCAATTTAATGCCGCCAAAATAACGCACCACCACAACGAGTACATCCGTGAGATTGTGCGAACGGATCTGACCCAGAATCGGGTCACCCGCCGAATGGTTGGGTTCGCCGTCATCGTTGGCCCGGTACAGAGTTTTGTCGGCTCCCAAAACATAGGCATAGCAATGATGGCGGGCATCGAAGTAGGTTTTGCGCAACTGGGCGATACTATTTTTGATTTCCTCTTCGGTCCGCACCGGATACGCAAATGCCATGAACTTGCTGCCTTTTTCTTTGTACAATCCTTCGGAAGGAGCAGCTAGGGTCAGGTAGGTATCGGGCATGGGAAGCGGTTAGGGGTCGCGGGTTAAAGGTTATAAGTTATGCTTCAGTCTGAAACGGAGCTTGTGCCGCACAGTGGGATGGCTGACCGGAAACGCGAAGCTTGGCCAGGTTTTCACATTGGCAAAGATACTATTTTGGCGAAATCACCCGGCTCAATTTTTCTTCAGGTAATTCTTGGCTTCGGCAATGGTGGTTTCGTATTCGGCTAGTTCCAGGCATTTTTTGTAGTATGCTTTGGCGGCGTCCTTTTTTCCTTCCGCCGCCGAAAACCGAGCCAGTCCGGCATAAGCCATTGCGATAAAGTCGTTGTTGTACCGTACATTGACGGCATTCATGTTTATTGCCTGTTGGTAATACGCCTTGGCCTGGGCCGTATTTTTCGCGTCCTTTTCCTGAATAATGCCATTGAAAACCGCCACCGTACTTTGAAACACTTTGTCTTTGTTGGCTGCCACTTGCGTGATGTAAGGCACCGCCTCGTCGTAGCGACCGTTGGCAAGCAGCATTTCGGCGTGGCGCATGGCAAAAATAATGTTGTCCGGATAGCGGGTTATCAGTTGCTGCGTGCAAGCCAGGGCTTTGGCCGCCTGCCGTTCGTGTTTGATGTAGATGTGCAGCAAGAAATACAGCGCCTCCACTTTGGTAAAAATGCCGCGCTGACTACCGATTTCCAATTGCCTCAATCCCAGGGCCTTGTCACCATCGGCAAAGAAAATCATGAACGGCTTGACAATGGGGTGCGTTTCAGGGTATTGTTCCACATAATAATTGTAAACCCCCACCGGCGGATAAAAATCGGCGTACTGGTTGAGCATTTTCATGCCATCTTTCAGGTAGCCGTAGGTTTTGCGGGCTTCATTCACGGCGGATGTCATCTCGTCGTTTTCGGCGTAGTTCAGTGCCAGATACCCGTGAGCGGCCATGGTAAAAAACACGCCTTCGGCGTCTTTCTCGTTTTTATCGAGCAGCACTTTCGACCGTTTCACCACTTCGTTCAGATACGTTCGGCTAGTTTCGAGTACTTGCTTGTTCCCTCCCAAAGGCACATTTTTCCAGAGCGTTTCCATCGCTTTCAGCATCGGGTACACCGGATGCT
Source organism: uncultured Sphingobacteriales bacterium (assembly GCA_963520985.1). Lineage (GTDB taxonomy): Bacteria > Bacteroidota > Bacteroidia > Cytophagales > 172606-1 > Xanthocytophaga. The sequence goes on along the minus strand of CAUQTA010000001.1, from coordinate 2,671,562 downwards.
GCGGATACCGCTGCCGCACCTTTTCAAAAATGGGAGCAGCTTCAGCAAACTCGAAATTGTACATTTTATCCAACCCCTGGTGAATCCACTGCTGCACTTCGGCATCTTTCAGAATCTGCGCTTGTGAAAAGGAAATCACCCAAAAAAGTAAGAATGCATACCAATATTTCATTGTGTGTCGGTGTCAGCTTGATTCGATGTATGAATGCAAACGAATGAGCAGTTGCTAAATTTGATTTTCGGGCCGGGGTTTTTATCTTTCCGGAGATACTATTTTTCTACACCCTTCCAACCCATACAAACCTATGAAAAAGATTTTGTTTACCACGCTGTTTCTTGCCTGCATTCCTACATCAACGGTATTTGCTCAGAAACGAATCATCCAAACCACTGAAGCACCTCAGCCCATTGCGCCTTACAGTCAGGGAGTTGTGGCCAATGGATTTCTGTTTGTAGCCGGACAGGTAGGGCTTGACCCCAAAACGCGGCAATTGGTGACGGGTGGTATCGAAGCCGAAACAGTACAGGTGATAGAGAATATCAAAGCCATTCTCAAAGCGGCTAACCTGGATGTAACGCATGTGGTCAATACCACCATTTACCTGAAAGACATCAGCAATTTTGCCAAAGTGAATGAAATTTACGGCAAATACTTTACCGCCGATTTTCCTGCCCGCACTACTGTTGGTGTTGCCAATCTGCCCGGTGGAGCCAATATTGAGATTGCTGTGGTAGCGGTGATGAAATAAACCTCATCCCTAAATCCCTTCTCCTGCTGAGAAGGGAATTTCAAAGTCGCGCATCAAAGCTCCCCTCTCTGAAGGAAGGAGAGGGGCTGGGGGTGAGTTTTTTACTTTTCAAAACATACTATTTTCGTTTCTGTTTATAGTGTTCAATTACATCGGCTATTCTTACATCAAAGTCATTCAATCCTAACATCTCTTTGAAGTCCATAAATTGGGATAAGTCATAACGATTGATTTTTCCGTCGTGTAGGCCAATTACAAGCCAATAGGTGTCTCCTCTGTTGTGGGGCTGAGTTACGATACACGTCTGAGATGTATCCTGCCATTTATAAATTTGCCTCTTTATTTCTATTCCCTTACTATTGATTTTTATCGATCCATTAGGTTGGGGCCCAAACAAATAAACGCTAACAAGCTAGACAATCATACCAATTAAACCTAAACCCAAAAAGCCTCCAAAGATGAACCTTACCAATAGAGGTTCCGAAGCCATGCTCTGACGGATCAGATAACCCATAAAAACTAGAACTCCTAAAGCTAAGATAAAGCTAATTTTTGTCCATAGTGCAGGAGAAATAACTGTCTCATCTCCATAACTCTGCTTATAGCTTTTCTTTGCCAACGACTGGGTTGTTTTCACTTCCGCCCTTTGTCTCCATAATTTTGAACCCAATGAACGAGCTTTGTTTTCCTGGGCTTCGATTCTTTCCAGCATTTCGTATTTTGTTATCATCTGATTTTTTTTGTAACCTTAATGGGTGAATTACCATAGCTGTAACCGTGCGATAAAAATAATATCTCTTGAAAACAAAAAACCTCCCACTCTTAACTCATTACTATCCTCCATCCAGATTTCCTCACTTATTTTGGTGCGAAACCCATTTTTTGAACATTCTGTTGTAACTTTGCCACACCTAAGTGAAACTACTCATCCGTACCATCGTTTCTGAGTTCCGAATTAATGACTACTGATAAACTGCGTGCCCTGTCGGCACAACTGGAAGGCGAGTTTTACGCCGATGACACCATACGCACCCTTTACGCAACCGATGCCTCTGCTTACCGTGAAATGCCTCTGGCCGTTGCTGTTCCCAAAACCCTCGAAGACATTAAGAAACTGATTGCCTTTGCGCGTCGTGAGAAAATTTCGCTGATTCCGCGTACGGCAGGCACCTCGCTGGCGGGGCAGGTAGTGGGCAGCGGTTTGGTGGTCGACACGTCCAAGTACCTGAACAAAATTCTGGAAATCAATACCGAAGAACGCTGGGTGCGGGTGCAACCCGGCGTAGTACGCGACGAACTCAATATTTTTCTAAAACCACACGGACTGTATTTCGGTCCGGAAACCTCAACAGCTAACCGGGCCATGATTGGTGGAATGGTGGGCAACAACTCGTGCGGTTCCAATTCGGTTATTTACGGCAGCACCCGCGAGCACCTTATTTCGGTAAAAGCGATACTAAGCGATGGTTCAGACGTGGAGTTTAAAGCCCTGACAACGGATGAGTTTGAAGCCAAGTGTTTGGGTGTTCCGGCTAATATGCCGGTTCCCCGCGGTTTCAAACCCAAAGATGACCTGGAAACGCGGCTTTACCGCACGGTACAGGAAATCTTGGCCGATGAAAGCAACGCCACCGAGATACGCGAGAAATTCCCCAAACGCAGCATTGCCCGCCGCAATACCGGCTATGCACTGGATTTGCTGTTGGAAACCGAGCCTTTTACCGAAGGCAGTGATCCGTTTAACTTTTGTAAGCTGATTGCCGGTTCGGAAGGAACATTGGCTTTTCTGACCGAAATAAAACTGAATATAGTGCCATTGCCTCCCAAAGAAGTGGGACTGATATGCGTGCATTTTAATACCATTGACGAAGCGCTGCGTGCCAACCTGATTGCGCTGAAATACAATCCGTCGGCCAGTGAACTGATTGACCACTACATTCTCGAATGCACCAAGGAAAACATTGAGCAGAGCAAAAACCGCTTCTTTGTGCAAGGCGATCCGGGTGCGATTCTGGTCGTGGAAATTGCCCGTGGCGACAAAGAGCAAGTAGCCCAACTCGCCACCGAAATAGAAGCCGAAATGCGGGCCGCCGGACTGGGCTATCACTTTCCGGTGCTGTATGGCGATGACACCAAGAAAATATGGACGCTGCGCAAAGCGGGTTTGGGTTTACTGACCAACATGCCCGGCGATGCCAAACCCGTAGCCGTGATTGAAGATACTGCGGTGGATGTGAACGATTTACCAGCTTATATTCAGGACTTTAACGAGATTCTCAAAAAATACGGATTGTACTCGGTGCACTATGCACATGCCGGCTCAGGCGAGTTGCATTTGCGTCCGATCATCAACCTGAAAACGGAAGAAGGCAATCACCTGTTCCGCAAAATTGCCGAAGAAATTGCCTTGCTGGTTAAGAAATACGACGGTTCATTGAGCGGCGAACACGGCGATGGCCGTTTGCGGGGCGAGTTCATTCCGTGGATGGTGGGCGAGAAAAACTACGAACTGTTCAAAAAGCTCAAACATACCTGGGACCCCGAGAACATTTTCAATCCGGGCAAGATTGTGGATACACCTCCCATGAATGAGTTTTTGCGGTACACTCCCGGACAGCAAACGCCTGAAGTAAAAACGATTTTCAACTTTACCCGTGAAAAAGGCATTCTGCGCCATGCCGAACAATGCAACGGCTCAGGCGACTGCCGCAAGACTCAGTTGAGTGGTGGCACCATGTGCCCCAGTTACATGGCAACCCGCAACGAAAAAGACACTACCCGGGCCCGGGCCAACATTCTGCGCGAATTCCTGACGCATTCGACCAAGGAAAACCGCTTCGATCACAAGGAAATCAAAGAAGTGATGGACTTGTGCTTGTCGTGCAAAGGCTGCAAGTCCGAATGTCCGTCCAATGTGGATATGGGCAAACTGAAAGCCGAATTCTTGCAACATTACTACGATGCCAATGGCGTGCCCGTACGCAGTCAGTTGATCGGCAACTTTGCCAAACTTACTGGAATTGCTTCCTATGTACCTTGGGCTTACAATCTGGTGTTCAAAACGCCTGCTCTTCGCCGCGTAGCCAATAAGGTTGTCGGTTTTCATCCGGACCGCACCATGCCCTTGTTGCACAGCACCACGCTAAAAAGCTGGCACAAGAAGCATCAAAATAGTATCTCTGAAAAAGCAAAAACCCCTGCTAAACAAGTCTATCTTTTCTGTGATGAATTCACCAATTTCAACGATGTGGAAATTGGCAAGAAAGCCATTCTGCTGCTCGAAAAACTGGGTTATCAGGTAGTGATTCCGGAGCATGTCGAAAGTGGACGGGCTTACCTGTCTAAAGGCTTGCTGCGCAAAGGCAAAGAAATCGCGGAGAAAAATGTGCAATTACTAAAATCAGTCGTAAGTGAGCAAACGCCGCTGATTGGCATAGAACCATCGGCCATCCTCACTTTTCGGGACGAGTACCCCGAACTGGTGAGCGAATCGATGCAACCTGATGCCGAAAAACTAGCCCAGAATGTACTGATGATTGATGAGTTTCTGGCAAAAGAACTGGAAAAAGGCAACCTGAAAAAAGACCAGTTTACGCAAGAAAAACGCCTCATTAAACTACACGGTCACTGCCAGCAAAAAGCTGTCGGATCACTGGTGCCAACTAAAAAGCTCCTCTCCTTCCCTACCAATTACGAAGTACACCTGATTCCGTCGGGATGTTGCGGCATGGCCGGATCGTTTGGTTATGAGGAAGAACACTACGACATCTCCATGAAAATCGGCGAACTGGTGCTTTTCCCAACCGTTCGCAGTCAGCCTCAGGAGGTTATCATCGCCGCACCCGGCACCAGTTGCCGCCACCAGATCCACGACGGAACGGGCCGCAAAGCCCTGCACCCAGTGGAAATTCTGTTTAATGCGTTGGTTTAAAACTGCTTTCAGTTAGAAACAACCACAAAAACAGCTTTTTGCCAAGGGGGTTTTATTATTCCCAAAAGATACTATTTTTGTGGCCACAGACACACTTGTCTCATCCATCATTTTACGAAGAACTGCAGAAAACAAAAGGTAGGCTAGGGCTCTAAGTACTTGGCAATCAATGCTCACTTAGGTATGCAACACGCTTCCGTTTGTTTCGCGGCACAGGCAGATTGGCCGCCGACAATTCCTTGTTTAAAACTGTATTTAGCTGTCTCTCTGTAGCTTATATTTGCTAAACACATAGTTTTTAAGTAAAAGAGTTGTTTTTATAAGTTTTTTTAGTAAAATTTTGAGACAAATTATTGTCACTGAAACCAGCAGAAGTAAATCTTATTCCTTAATGATGCGTTATTCAAAGCCTCTTGTTCATGCAGGTTTTATTGTAGGTACCTTAATTTTAGCGTGGATCGGTTTTAGCATGTACCGCAACTACCAGAAATCCATTGAAAAGGCAACTTCCATTTTTCATTCCAATCGCATTATTTACACCGCCGAACGTATCCTTACGCTTATTAACCGCGCTGACAACGGCCAGAGAGAATACATTGTCACGAATGACACTGCTGATTTGGAAGAGTATTACCAGAATGTAGATTCGATCAGCAATTTTATTGACACACTGTATTATCTGACGACCGTTAATCCACGTCACCGTTCGCTGATTGACTCGTTGCGCAAGAATGCATCGGTCAAAATCGACCTGATGCAATATGCCATTCTGCTCAAGAACAACAACAACATTTCGGGCATCCAAACCCTGCACCGGTCGAGTCAGAACCGGGCGGCAATGAGCAGCATTCAACGCATTCTTCAGGAGATCATCGGCGAGGAAAACCGGCAGCTCCGGGTTCGCAGCAAGGAATATACTGCTTCGTCGAAGAAAACTTCACAAGCCATTTACTGGGCACTTGGTTCGTATCTGCTTACCATTTGTGCCAGTTTTGTCCTGATTCGCAACAAGTTCCGCAACAAAGATTATTACGAAGGAAAGCTGGTGTCGCTCAGTGCCGAACTTCGCCAGAAGAATGAAGAACTCAACTCGAATAACCGGGAACTGATGGCGAATAGCAACGAGCTTACGGCTATTTACAGTCAGCTGAATAACATTAAAAACGAGTTTGCCAATATTTCGCTGTCGCGCATGGCTAAAATCAGGCGCATCAATAACCTGCTGGTTGCCGAAGCCTACAAACGTGAAAAAGTAACGGATGATCTTCGCAAAAGCGAATCGCGATTCAAAGCCGCCCTCAACAAAGCTCCTATTGTGGTGTTTAACCAAGACAACAGCTTGCGTTATACCTGGATTTACGATAATACCAATTCGTCGCAATATCACTTCTCCGATTCGCTGGGCAAAACCGATGAAGAAATATTTCCGGCAAAGGAAGCCGAGCACCTGAATGCCATTAAAAGACAAGTACTGGAAACCGGCCACGGCACGGCACAGGAAGTTAACCTGAGTTTTGGCCGCAAAAAGGTGTATTTCCTGCTCACCATCGAGCCTACTTTTGATAAAAACCAAAAGGTGAAAGGCATAACCTGTGCCGCATACGACATTACCGAGCAGAAGAAAACCGAAGACATGTTGCGCCATACGCTCAAAGAGCTGAAAAAGCGCAACCACGAACTGGATAACTACGTCTATAAGGTTTCGCACGATTTGCGGGCTCCACTGGTGTCGATTCTCGGACTGATCAACCTGACCAAGATGGACGACAACCCGGAGGTGCTGCGCAACTACCTGGGGCTGATCGAAAACCGGGTAAGCAAACTGGATGACTTCATCAAGTCGGTGCTGAACCATTCCCGCACCCTTAATTCGGAGATGATTATCAAAGAAATTAATTTTGAGAAAATCATTGATGAATGCGTGGATGAGTTGCGCTACCTGCCCAACCTGGAAAAACTGCAAGTTGAAATCAACCTGGACAAAGAAGTGGAATTTCACAGCGATGAACTCCGCATGGCCATTATCCTGAAAAACTTTATTTCCAACGCCGCCAAATACCTCAATCCGCACGAAACGGTCAATTACCTCAAGTTCCAGATTCATGTAACCGAGCAGCAAGCCAAAATCACCATTGAAGACAACGGGATGGGCATTGAAGAACAGTATCTGGCGCGTATTTTTGACATGTTCTTCCGGGCCACCCCCAAGTCAGACGGTTCGGGATTGGGCTTGTACATTGTCAAGCAAACCATCGAACGCCTGGAAGGCAGCGTAACCGTTGAAAGCAAGCTAGGCGCTGGCACTACGTTCCGGCTGTTATTGCCCAATTTTAAGGTGCAGTAAGCCCTTTTAAAATAGTATCTCTGAAAATCTAAAAACCACCTTGTCGCACAAGGTGGTTTTTTTGTTATAAAAAATAAAATTCATCAACCGCTTGCTTATCAAAATCAAAACTCTACATTTGTAGTGTACTATAAAACTAATACACTACAACAATGAAGACAAGCCTTTCCCATCCGCTTATACGATTTGTAATTGGTTCGATCCGGTTTGGCTTAGGATTGATATTGCTGACGTCAGGTTTGGCCAAGCTTACTCACAACTATTTTCCCAACACCATTGGTCCGCCGTTTCTGGAAGCAGAACTGGCCCAATATGGACTAGGATTGCTGGCTCGGTTTGTGGCATTCAGCCAGGTAACGGTAGGTTTACTGCTCATAACCAGGCGTTTTGCTACGCTGGGAGCCATCATGGCAATGCCCATGCTGTTGACCATTTGGGTAGTAGTTGTGTCGCTGCAGTGGCAAGGCACTCCGTATGTGGTGGGTTTTCTGGTTTTGTGCGATACTATTTTGCTGGCGGCCGATTTCCACAAACTCAAGTTTATTCTGACAGACGATGCCGCACCGCTTGTCTCACACCCCATCAAACGAAGCAACCCTTGGCTGGATGCCGCCAATCTGGCCGGAATGGTGATGCTACTGGCAGGGGCCGGTTTGTGGAACATCAGTGCCTTGATGGCTGAATATTTAATTGACATTGGCCTGTTATTGCTAGTCGGCTTGGGATTGTACGCGACGGTAGTGCGCAGGCGCCAACTGAGGATTCATCGCCTTGAGGTTTCGGCTTAGCTATCGTACTGTTAGATTTTTACCTCAGCCTACAGTACCAACTAAATCCAGGCTAACTTCTATAGCTAAAAACTGAAGTTAGAAAAGCAAATACAGACAAGTTGCCAGGCATAAGTACGCAATGACTAAGATGAATTGATTCTGTTACCTGCAATCCCTATGGCTATGGAAAAATTAATTTTCAGACTCAAACAAAACAGATTTCTACAGATTTCCACCATTGCTTTTCGCTATCTGGCCGGGTCGGCATTTGTTTACGCAGGCATTGCCAAGATTGACGAAACTGTCATTATTCCGGACTCAGGAATCAATGCATCTGCAAATACGGCGTATCACTTCTTCAGAACCATGTTTCAGTCGGGTCTTTACTGGCATTTTATAGGATGGAGTCAGCTACTGGTAGGTTTTCTGTTGATGTCCCAGGTTTTTAGCACAGCAGGTGCGGTTGCCTTTCTTCCAATCATGCTTAGTATTTTTATTCTATCGCTTTCCTTTGAATCCGTCATAGTTCCTGGTTTTACATTCTTATTATTGCTTGGAAACATCTATTTGCTGCTGTGGGATTGGAGTAAAATCAAATTTATTATTCTCCCCGCACCTCAAACGTACATAGACACCAACACTGAATTTTCGAAACGAAAAATCTGGACTTATTTAGGAATATCCTATTTCTGCTGCACCATTCTGATACGAAAAGCCATCATCAGCAATCCGTCATCCGGTATAGCAACGCCTCTATTTTCGATGAATTTTGCGGCGGCAGGCCTACTTTTAATGATTGTGAGCTGGATAATCAGTAACGGTTACCAATGGATGAAAAAGTAGTTTCAATCTTTCCATTCTAGTATCTCACTACAAATTCTCTTTGTCTACTCTATTCATTTGCATGTATGATTGATATTCAAAACGTTACCTTCGGGTATTCACGCAAGACAAAGATTTTCACAAACCTGAATCTGACGCTGACACCGGGCAATATTTACGGGTTGCTGGGCAAAAACGGTGCGGGCAAATCGAGCCTTTTGAAAATGATGGCAGGCCTGGTTTTCCCAGATTCGGGGCGTTGTCTAGTCCATGGCCGGGATGCGTCCAAGCGGCAGCCTGCCTTTTTACAGGACTTGTTTTTCATCGCCGAGGAATTTTACGTACCGTCGGTTTCCATTCGCAGCTTTGTCAAAACCTATGCGCCGTTTTACCCCAATTTTGACGCCTCACAGTTTCAACGCTACCTGCAGGAATTTGGCATAGGCGATACCGAAACCCTCACGGAACTTTCATATGGGCAAAAGAAAAAGGTATTGATTGGCTTTGGGTTGGCAACTAACACCCAGGTTCTGATCATGGACGAACCCACCAACGGCCTTGACATTCCGTCCAAGAGCCAGTTTCGGAAACTGATCGCTTCGGCCATTACCGATTCACGCACTATCATCATTTCTACCCATCAGGTACGCGACCTGGAGAACCTGATCGACCCGATTCTCATTCTGGACGAAAGTGAAATTTTGCTGCACGCCACCAATGAGCAGATTACGCAGAAGCTCTGTTTCAAGAACTTCACCAAAGTAGACCATCCCGAACGCATTCTGTACTCCGAATCGTCGTTCCGGGGCTTGTCGGCCATTGTTGCCAACACCGAAGACGAACTGAGCAAAGTAGACCTGGAACTGCTGTTCAACGCTGTTTTGCTCCACAAAGAGCAGTTCAAACAGTTATTCACTGAAGAAAAAACATCCGTGCTTTCCAAATAAAATAGTATCCCCGAAAACAGAAAAACCGCCTGCTACAACTATGAACCAACCCGTTTTGCAAACCCATCAACTCACTTTTGGCTTTTCAAAAGAACAGCCCATTATTCAAAACCTCAACCTACAGGTAGAAAAAGGCGCCATTTATGGTTTTCTGGGCCCCAATGGTGCCGGCAAAACGACGACCATCCGGTTGCTGCTGGGCTTGCTTACGGCTCCGGAAAATAGTATCCGGATTTTTGGCAAAACCCTGGCAACGAACCGGATGGATGTTTTTGCGCGCATCGGTTCACTCATTGAGATGCCGTCGCTGTATGAACACCTGACCGGCTGGGATAACCTGGAAATTACCCGTCGGCTCAAAAACGTACCCAAAGAACGCATCGGTGAGGTGCTGGAACAGGTGCGCCTCAGCCATGCCGCTCAGAAAAAAGCAAAAGCCTATTCGCTGGGTATGAAACAACGGTTGGGGCTGGCCATTGCCTTGCTCTCAAAACCGGAATTGCTCATTTTGGATGAACCCACCAATGGCCTGGACCCGAATGGCATGATTGAAACCCGCGAACTGCTGATTCAACTCAACCGGGAAGCGGGAACCACCATCTTTCTGTCGAGTCATTTGCTTTCCGAAATTGAGAAGATGGCTACGCATGTGGGCATTATTTCCAAAGGGAATCTGGTGTTTCAAGGCACGGTGCAGCAACTCACCGACCTGAAGTCGAACCAGGCCATGCTTAGAATTGAAACCAGCGACAACGGCCGGGCGTACGAATTGCTCCAGACGCACTACGCCATGCAACTGAACGGGGTTTCGCTAAAGACGGCGTTTCAGAACAAACAGCAAGCAGCTCACATCAACAAGTTTCTGATTCAGAACGAAATAGATGTTTACCAGCTTTCCGTTAGCCACGCTGATCTGGAGCAGATGTTCCTGCAAATGACCGGATAAACAAATGGCACTGTGTCTATTCTTTTTCTCCTTTTCTCTTTTTTTCCAATATATATGACTACTGCAACTGCTGTTTTTCAAACCGAACTCATTAAAGCTAAAAACACACTGGCTTTGTGGCTGGTGATCATTGGTGCCGCTTTTGTTCCCACACTCTTTTTTCTGGTGTATATCAACCGTTGGGAACGCTTTGTTCCTCCGGCGGGTCAGAATCCCTGGACGCTGTTTTTCCAAACCAACTTCCGGACGGCTTCTTTTCTGTTCATTCCGTTGTTTATCATTTTGCTTTGCAGCCTCATTGTCAATATCGAACACAAGTCAAACGCCTGGAAGCATTTGCTTACCTTGCCCGTTTCCAAAGGCAGCCTTTTTCTGAACAAACTACTGTCTATCCTTCTTTTATCGCTTGCGTGCTACGTGCTGTTTATGGTGTTTATGCTGGTGTCGGCTTCGCTGCTTGGCGTCTTCAAACCCAAACTCGGATTCTGGAATGCGACTCCTAATTTGGTTGAGCTATTGAAAGTCGCGGCCAAATCGTTCGTTTCTTCGCTGGGCGTGCTGGCTATTCATTACTGGCTCAGTCTGCGATTCAAAAACATGTTTGTCTCCATTGGCATTGGACTCATGTGTGTGATCACGGTAACCATTCTGGTAGGCCGGTGGGACAAAACGGTATTTATTCCCTACACCTATACCGCTCTTACGGCCATGCCGTTTGCGGCTCCCAAGTGGAACAGCAGTCCTTATTTTCTCGACTATCACGAATGGTTTAGCCTGGGTTACTTTGTCGTGCTCACACTGGCTTCGTATCTGGATTTCACCCGGTTTTACAAAGGGTAATGCCCGTCCCAAATAGTATCTTTTCCCAAGCAAAAACCTGCCACACTTCATGAGCGATTTATTCAGTTTTACCCGACTCTGGCTATTGATACGCCGCCAAGCTGTTGAAAACTACAAGTTTTATTTGTTGTGCATTGCCTTAATGGCAGGTCTGCTGATACTCTTTTACAGCATCGGAGTTCGTTCGTTGGGTTATGACAGCGATACGCAGCAGATCTTCTTCTTTTTCAGTCTGGCGCTAAGTGGCAGTGTGTTTACCAATGTGCTTTTGAAAGAATTGCACGGGGCAACTACCGCCATCTGGTATCTGACCTTTCCGGTGTCGACAGTGGAAAAACTCGTACTGGTTCTTTTCTACAGCATTCTGGTGTTTATACCGGTGCATCTGGTTCTGTTTTATGCCATTGACACGGCATTTGTCAACTACTACAATACCTATTACTCTCCTGAGACAAAACACACAGCCGCCGTGCTGGATTTATTTGTTGAAGACCATTTCACTTTTATTTATTATTCTTTTCTGCTGATTCAGGCAGCGGTCTTGTTAGGTTCCATCTGGTTCAATCGGTTTTCATATGTAAAGACTATTGTTACAATCTTCTTGGTAGGTGTGGTAGTAATTTTTATAGACGATTTTATTGCAGATACACTTTTTCATCAGGATGTACAAAAGATTCTCTTTAACCGGTTTTATATAAAAAATGACGAACAGCTGGACTCTGTAACCGGGTCGTTACCTGGTCAGGTACAGCACTGGTATGCGGCTTTAAAATACCTGCTGATTCCTTTTTTGTGGGCTACGGCGTGGGTCAGATTGAAAGAAACCCAGTTATAATATACACGAAGTCAGACGATTTATTGATAGAACCGATATGGAATTCAGGGAACAGCAAGCGATATACCTGCAAATAGCCGACTACGTATGCGAACAGATTTTGCTGCAAAAATGGCTTCCCAACGACCGGCTGCTGTCGGTACGGGAACTGGCGGTGGAGTTGCAGGTAAACCCCAATACGGTGATGCGCACCTACGATTTTTTGCAGGGCCAGGAAATCATATTTAACAAACGCGGCATTGGCTATTTTGTGTCGGAAGACGCACAAGCCAAAATACTGGCTTACCGGAAAACGCAGTTTCTCAACGACGAACTGCCGGTTGTGTTCCGAAACATGTATTTGCTCGGGGTTGGGCTCGACGAAATCGAAACGCGTTACCAAGCCTTTCGCGACCAGTTCCCCCCCAACGGCAAACCGCCAAAATAGTATCTTTTGGAAAGGCAAAATCGGCCTGTGTTACAGCCATCTGTCTGCTGAAATTAATACAAAATCTTCTTGTTCCCTTTATCCAATGTCTCGTTTCTTTCGTCGCAATCTTTATGAAAACAAGTCATAAACTACTCATAGCCTTAGTTGTCATCATTCTGGGAGGAATGGTATGCACCAATTTCATCCTAAAAGCCGAATACGATGATCTGAAGGTTCATCCTCGCCCACATGCGGGCTTTCAGTTTGTAGAAGCACCGGCTTTTTCGCACGTCAGGATCAACAGTTTGTCGCCCGCAATCAACATCGGCATACAGCAACACAAAATGGGTTCGGTACAAGTGAGCGATGAAATGCAAAAGCACCTAAAAACACGTGTCCAGAACGATACGCTGTATGTAGATCTGCCTGAAACACTGGCCGTTCCAAAGCTGGAGAAAGAGGAATTTCCTAAATATGCAAACAACGACTACTACGGCTTACTGATCAGAACGCCCAATCTGGTAAGTGTGCAAATGGTCAATGGCACTTGTCGCCTAGACAACTGGCAAACCGAAAAGGCTCACCTTGAGCTTTTTAATAAAAGCAAACTGAGTTCAGGACAAAATCACATTACCGACTTGTATGTTGCCACGCATGACCAATCGTTTGTGGATTTGTACGGTGACGAAATCAAGAACCTGCACGCCACCAAGTCGGAAGACAGCAAAATCCAGATTGCCGGAGTTGCAGTAAGTTCAATCCAAATTGTCAAATAACAAGATTACCTGTTTTCCAATGGGGAATGGTATTTCTGATTTATCCATACCTGGGCTTTGGGCACCCAGCTACGAACAATATCCACATGTTCCTCGGCGATAACGGTATCAAGTAAGTCAAGAATGGTGAGGTTTTTCAACTTGGTAAGTTGAGGTGGCAATTGCGACAACGGATTGCCTGAGAATGCAAGGTATTGCAGGTTTGACAACTCGAACAATTCATCGGGTAATTGGGTGATCCGGTTATAATTCAATTCTAACCGTTTGAGATTGGTTAATGCACGTATTTGCCCAGTTAAGTCTACCAGATTGTTATAAGACAGGTTAAGTTCCTCTAATTGTATGGTCTCAAAAAAACGTGTGGGAAGCTCACCTATGTTGCATGAAGACAGGTTGAGCTGCTTCAGTCTGGCAAACTTTTCCGTATGCAGCGGCAAACGAAGATTGCCTCTCACCCACAACGCCTCCAGCTTTTCCAAAGTCAGTAAGGATTCGGGCAATTCCTCGAAATCGACCCCCAGTAAGATTAGGTGTGTCAACTGATGCAGTTGCGAAATGGCAGGCGAAATGTGTTTGAGGCCTTTGCCTATCTGCACCGTTTTTAAGGAAGATATGCGGGTAAGAGCTTCCGGAAACGCATCAAAATGGTTTTCATCGAGCAGGATTGTTTCCAATTTGGTCAGATTTTCAATGTCATTTGGAATCTGAAAAGGGCAGTGATTGCTCCTCAAAACAAGAGATACCAGATTGGTCAGTTGAGTGACAGCCCTCGGAAATTCGACCAAAGGAGCAAAGCTAAAACAAAATTCGATCAGTTGATGCAGTTGCCCAATCTCGTCCGGAATACGTACCGGTTCTTGAAAAAAGGTTTCATTGCCCAAGAAGACAAATTGCTCGAGATCAGGCATCTGAAGGATTTCGTGCGGAAAACGGGAAAAATTCGTCTCATCAAATCTAAGGTTTGTAAGATGAGGGCTTTTCGTTAAAACTGCCGAATAGAATCCAGGTTCGGCCTGGCAGTGATAAAACCACATTTCCTTTAAATGGCTCATGTCATCTGCTAGGGATACAGAAGTAATAGGAAGCGTGATATGCATAAAACTAACCTCTTCAAGATTCGGACATTCGAAAATGCGTTCGATAGGAAAGGCGGGCAGGCTGGTATCTATACTATATCTTTTGATCAATGGAAATGTTTCCTTCAAATCGTGAAGCAAACACCTTTCCGGATCAGTGTTTAACCAATTTAGCAATACGGGTGTATGAGCAAGCGGTAAGCGAAACCGAACAACCCAGTTCCAGATTTCTTCTTTTGCAGTAGTATCCTCCTCAAAATCATCTCTGTTTCTTTCCTCTTGCAACAGGCTTTGCACACTTAACGATGCCGCTTTCAAAACGGCTTCTGAAAACGGCACCTGTTCTGCTTCCAAACCCTCCATCAACTGCAAGGCTACCCGGCCATTTATGGAGTCTGCACTTTCAAAAAGCCTTATCAACTTATCCGTCTCCATAGGTATTTACCCGGTTTAGAAGTGAATGAATGAAAAAAACATCAGCCTGTTGGTAGTATATGTAATGGAAAATAGTATCGCCGACAAGATAAAAACCCCTGGGTCATATACCTAAAAATCTTGGTAAGAGTCTAGTAAAAAAACTCCGTTCCTCACTATTACTGTTGCATGCACCTTCCCAAATCATGGCAAACAGCAATCCCATCGTGAACCTAACCCATATCATATGAATGAACAACTGGCTTTGCCTGTAGGCACCACTCTGGACCGCTTTATCAAACAAAAGCAAGGCGAATTTGCCTTTGCCACCGGCGAACTTTCGCAACTGCTCCGCGACATCGCACTGGCCGGAAAAATCATTAACCGCGAAATAAACCGGGCCGGTCTGATAGACATTACCAGTGGCATGGGGACACAAAACGTGCAGGGTGAATCGCAGCAAAAGCTGGACGTGATTGCCAACATCCGATTCATCCGGGCCCTGAAAAACGGCGGCGAAGTATGCGCCATCATCTCAGAAGAAGACGAAGAAATGATTGACACGGGCAACCACCACGGCAAATACGTGGTAGCCATGGACCCGCTGGATGGGTCGTCAAACATTGACGCCAACGTTTCCATCGGGACTATTTTTTCGATCTATCGGCGCATTAGTCCGGTAGGTACTGCGCCCCAACTGGCCGATGTTGTACAGCTCGGTACCCGACAAGTGGCTGCGGGTTACCTGATTTACGGCTCGTCTACCATGCTGGTGTATACGACTGGTCACGGAGTCAATGGGTTTACATATGAGCATTCGCTGGGAGAGTTTTTCCTGTCGCATCCCAACCTGCGAATGCCCGAAACGGGGAATGTATATTCGGTCAATGACGGAAATTTCTACGAATTTGAACCTCCTGTGCGGGAAGCCATTGAAGCGTACCGTCGCAAGAAAATGACGGGTCGTTACATTGGCTCGCTGGTGGCCGATTTTCACCGCAACCTGATCAAAGGCGGCATTTACATGTATCCACCAACCCAGAAAGACACAAACGGCAAGTTGCGGCTGTTGTACGAATGTTATCCGTTGGCATTTGTGGTGGAGCAGGCCGGTGGAAAAGCGACCAACGGCCACCAACGCATACTGGACATCGCCCCTACTACCCTACACCAGCGCAGCGCCCTCTATATCGGCTCGGCTCAGTTGGTGGAAGGCATAACCCAAACAAACTTTCTTCAGCAGGAACAGCAAAAAAATCCTATACGCGAAAGCAGAATGTAACTAAACAGCAAACTGTCATTCACGAAAAAGCCTTGCATAGCTAACCATACAAGGCTTTTCGATAAACTTGCCACCAGAAAAAACGGGATGGCTAATTGTTAATTGTTATGAGACAATTTGTAGGTGGATTGAACAAGGCTGATGCCTTTTTTTGCCAGGAGAACCAGTTTCTCAACCAAGAATCCAATGATAAGCCCGAACAGGCCACAAGCCAGTACCTTGGCAAACCATGCGATTACGGGCAATGCTGCCAGGGCAGCCATTAATTCGTGCAGCCAATGGGCGGTAAACCCAATGCCTTCCACAATGATTTCGCCACCCACCCAAAGCATGGCTACAGTACCTACGTAACTCAACAGGTTCAGAAAACGAGGCATAAATTTTACAAGGGCACGACCGAATTTTTGTGCAACAACACTACGTTTCTTTTCAGCCAGATGCATACCCAAGTCATCGGCCTTTACAATCAGGCCAACAAATCCATAAACCCCTATGGTGATAAACACAGCCACAGCCAGCATGACAACAATCTGATTGGTGATGGGCTGGTCGGTGAGCTGACTATACGCAATCGCCATTATTTCTGCTGAAAGGATAAGATCGGTACGAACGGCACCACTTACCCGCTCCTTTTCCAATTGCTGCGGCGTGATCTGTTTCAGGTCCTCCTTGGAAGTATGTACAGTGGATTTGTGAAAGAGAGAATGCACTTTCTCATATCCTTCCAGACACAAATACCCGCCTCCAAGCATTAAGATAGGTCGAATGGCCCAGGGAGCAAAATACCCCAACAGTAAAATTACCGGACTTAAAATCAGCAGTTTATTAACCAACGATTTTTTGCCAATGTTGTAAATAATCGAAAGCTCGCGCGAGGGATCCAAACCGACCACGTACCTGGGGGTAACGGCGGTATCATCGATCACAATGCCCGAAACTTTGCTGCTTGTTTTTGCTACCTGGGTAGGCACATCGTCCAAAGAAGCAGCCGCAGTCTTTACTAAGGCTGAAATATCATCTAATAATGCAAAAAATCCGGAAGGCATAGTTTCTCTTAAAATTAGTTTTATACCGAAGCAGTTTTACAGTTACCATCACTTAAGTGGGTATTCTGTCAGCATCTTGCTGTAGAAGACATTCGTTTAAGTAATAGGTAAAAGTAACCACTAACACACACTACTAAAAGACTGTACCAGTGCTAACGATCTCAGTAGGCTTGCAGGCTGGTTTTAAAAAATAGTATCCCCAGAAAGCACCAAGCCCCAGCATTGAGCCAGGGTTTGGTGTGTATACAATCCTCACTTCAAACTCGCCTTCTGTCCTTCTACGGGCATGAGCCGGAATACATATCCAGGATCTTCTACGGCTACATAGATGTATCCATCTTTGCCCATAACGACATTGCGCATACGGCCCAGGTTCTTCAACAAGATTTCTTCTTTTACGACCTTCCCTCCTTCTATCACACAACGGTTCAGGTATTTGAACCGCAGCGAGCCTACCAGCAGATTGCCTTTCCAGGCTTTGTATTTGTCACCAGTCACAAACACCATTCCGCTGGGCGCAATGGACGGAATCCAGTAGTGCAACGGCTGTTCCATGCCTTCTTTGGCTGTCAGGTTGGTAAAGGTAGTACCGTCGTAATTGATGCCATACGAAATAATAGGCCATCCGTAGTTGCTGGCTTTCTTCACAATGTTGATCTCATCGCCACCGCGCGGACCATGTTCGTGTGTCCAGATTTCGCCGGTATTCGGGTTCAGCGTCATGCCCTGCAAGTTGCGGTGCCCGTACGAATAAACGGTAGCTTTTCCTTTGCCAACAAACGGATTGTCAGTGGGTGCACTGCCATCATCTTTCACGCGATGCACCTTGCCACAATCACTCTCCAGCGACTGCGGATTTTGCTTTTCATTGCCTCGGTCGCCAACGGTAATGTACAGATAGCCGTCTTTGCCAAACTCCAGTCGGGAGCCATAATGGTGACGGGTTTTGGAATAAGG
Source organism: uncultured Sphingobacteriales bacterium (assembly GCA_963520985.1). GTDB lineage: Bacteria > Bacteroidota > Bacteroidia > Cytophagales > 172606-1 > Xanthocytophaga. The sequence continues at coordinate 2,653,418 of CAUQTA010000001.1, read as the reverse complement.
CAATGCTTCAAAAATCACTTTCTGATCGGACAGTTTGGAGCCATCCAGTTTGGCACACATGACAGCGGTGGTTGCCAGTTTTTGTCCGTTTTCTTCTTTTCCTGCCGAATAAGAAAGATAAACCAGGCCATTTTTAGCGAAATTCGGATGCACTTCTATGTCCATCAAACCGCCCTGACCTTCGGCCACTACGGCAGGTACGCCTTCTATCGGCGTGCGTTTGCGTTTCTTGTCCAGGCGATACATTTCCCCGGTACGGTCGGTAACAAGTAAGTCGCCATCGGGCAAGAAGGCCATTCCCCAGGGGTTATGCAATCCGCTGGCAACGGTGTCCAGTTTCACGGTCAAGTCGGCGGCTGCAAATACATTGGAAGTCGGCTTGTCATCAAAAACGAATTTCTTTCCTTCCTGCACATTCTTCACAATCAGGTCGGCCAAGGCATCTATTTCTTCGGCTTTCAGCGCCGGTCCCCACGAAGGCATGCCGTTATCGGGGTAGCCGTTGGTGATGCTTTTGACAATATCGGCTTTGGCAGTGCCATATTTCCACTTGCGATCCACAAATGCCTCCACTTTTTCGCCATGGCAACTGGAACAGAATTTCTGATAGGTTTCTTCGGGTGGAGTGACGACCAATGAGTGCGCTGGCGAGCCCTCAAAGGAATAATAACTACTCAGGGTAATAGCCAGCAAGGACGCTCCTGTAATGAGTTTAAGCATAAAATGGTTTGGTAAGCGGTTTGGTAGAATGCGTTAAATATACAAAGTATGGCCAAAACACCGAATACATGGATGATAATTGGGGTGCAAATCTTGTCCAGTTAGGAATGAGGCAGGTTTTTATCTTTTTCTAGATACTATTTTTCCTTACGGGATTTTGTTTTCAAACGAGGTAAAAGACGTCACCATTGGTTATCTTTGTTTGGCTCGCCTACGCCCTACCCTATGTTGGTTCATACCTATCCTCCCTGTGCTGAGTTGCAGTCGTTGGTCAAGTGCTACTATGTTTCAGAGAGCACGTACCCCGATTTTGTAACCGATGTCTTCTTTGCCGATGGTTGCGTGGAGGTGGTATTTCATGTGGGATTGGATTTTTACCGGGGAAATGAGAAAGAAGCTTCGGCTAAAGTAATCGGGCAAATTTTAGAACCGCTGACCATGAAAGCACAAGGCCAGGGCAAAACATTTGGCATCTGGTTTTATCCGCATGCCTTTTCGCTTTTTTGTGGAATGGCCTTGCACGAATTCACAAACAAAGCCATTTCCCTGGATGCCTTATTTGAGGCGTCCTTTATCAGTAGAGTTCAAAATTGTGTATCTGAAAATAACATCGCCACCCTGCTTTCCATCACCAACGCATACCTCACCAAACAGCTGAACCGAAGAAACCAGTCGAGCAAGGAAGCCATTCTCACGTATGCGGTGCAATGCATTCAAGCCGAAAAAGGGGCTGCCAATCTGGATGCCATTACCCGGCGCTGTCACATTTCTTACCGCTACCTGCAACAGATTTTTCTGGATTACGTGGGCGTTTCGCCCAAGCAGCTCATTCGGATCATGCGTTTTCAGCATGCGTTGCAGCATCTCACCCGCCGACAGGCTGCCTTTCAACAAGCCAATTCGGAGTCGACAATTAGCCTGACGGAATTGACCTACCAGACTGGCTATTACGATCAGGCGCATTTTATTCGCGAGTTCAAGTCGTTTACCGGCCTGACGCCTTCTCAATTTCATTTCAGCCATTGCCCTATCAATCAATACTTTCTGCATTTGTAGTTAAAACCGTTCATGCAATGTAGCCCAAATAGTAGGGTTAGAAAAGGCAAAACCTGCCTGTGTTGAAACAGTGTTCGCTTTTGTACAATTCTGCTTTCATTCAGAAAAGTAATTTTGCAGCATCAGTTTTAAAGTCAGATTCTATTCCAAACCCATCCAACCTTCGTTTTTCATGAACCGGAAAGAATTCATACAAACCAGTTTTGCGTTGGGAGCCGCAGGCTTCTTCCCCAGTTGGCTGAGAGCTCAAAACCCTGCCAATTCCAAAGAGACAATAATGACCGTTTTGGGTCCCATTCCTGCCAGTCAAATGGGTTTTACGCTTTCGCACGAGCACATTATGGCCGATTTTATCGGTGCCGAAAAATACAGTCGCAGCCGCTACAATGCGCAGGAAGTCATGCAAACTGCCCTTCCGTTTATTAAGGAAATACAAGCCAAAGGCGTGAGTACGTTTGTCGACTGCACACCTGCCTATCTGGGAAGAGATGCCGCGCTGCTAAAAAAACTGGCCGAAACCACCGGAATGCAGTTTTTAACCACAACGGGTTATTACGGAGCAGTCAATGAGAAATTTGTTCCGGCCCATGCGTACAAAGAAACTGCACAGCAACTCGCCCAACGTTGGATTGCCGAATGGAAAAACGGCATTGAAGGGACCGCTGTCAAACCAGGCCTGATCAAAACCAGCACCGACAAAGGACCGCTCACTCCCATGCAACGCAAACTCATTCAGGCTGCGGGCATTACCCACCTGGCAACCGGACTCACCATCGCGGTGCACAGCGGCGATGGTGCCGCGGCGTTTGAACAACTGGACATTTTACAGAAGCAGGGCGTATCGCCACAAGCCCGCATCTGGGTGCATGCTCAAAATGAAACTGACAAGCAGTTGCATGTGAAAGCCGCCCAATTAACCAGTTGGGTTTCGTTTGATGGCGTCAACCCGGATTCGATGAAAACCCACTTGGAGTACTTGCAACACATGAAAGAAAACCAATTGCTGAATCGGGTATTGGTTTCGCAGGATTCAGGCTGGTACAACGTCGGTGACCCAGGCGGAGGAAACTTTCGCCCATATAGTTGCATCTCCAATCAATTTGTTCCGTTGCTGAAACAAAACGGTTTTACAGACGCTGAATTGGATCTTATTTTCAAGACCAATCCAGCCAAAGCATTTGCCATCCAGGTTCGGAAGCTTTGAAGAATTCACATCGGGTCGTGCAAACATAGACATCTTGCATGACCCGATTTAATTTATGGACGAATGGCCCACGCCATTCCATCGGGAGAATGACCAACATCCAGGCGACCCACCACTTCATACGTCTTCAGATTCACAACGGCAATGGAATGATCGGGTGAACAAGCCACAAATACCCGTGAGCCATCGGGCTCCACTAAAATTCCGGATGTTCCTTTTCCCAGTTTTACTCGCTTCAACTCCCGTCGCGACTGGCTGTCATAGACGATCATTTCGCCACTAGACAAACTGGTAATCAGCACTTTCTTGCCATCTGGTGTAAACATCAACCGATTGGCACCTTGCGCCTTGGCATCCATTTTAGCTAGTTGTTTGTGGCTTTGCAAATCAATGATGGTAATGGAACCATCCTCGCTGGCGGCTGTCCATAGGTATTTCCCATCGGGCGACACGTCAAATCCTTCGCATCCTTTGGAGGCGGGCACTACGGTTTGCACCCAATCTTTGCGTGGCTGGGCATTGGGTCCTGACTTAATCAGTGTGTCAGTAAGTATGCTCACCGTTCCCGAATTGATGTTTGTGGTATATACCTTTTTGCCATCGCTGGTTACGTAAATCATATGGGTGCGGTCTTGGCCGGTGCCCATACTCCAGTCTATCTTTTTACTTACCGGGTCATAACGCCCAACGGCTTTGGAGCCTTCGGCACTAAACCAAATTTTTCCGTTTACAAATACAATTCCATGAGGTCCCCAAAGTGGTCGTGTGTCTATGGTTTCCAGCGGTTTTTGCGCCACAAGGTCAATGACATTGATTTCGTGGAAGCTGCCACCTCCGTAAATAGTCACATAGGCGGTCTTTCCATCCGGAGAGGAAATGAGTTCGTGCGGATCGTCGCCCACCGGAATTTTGGTGAGTACTTTTAGCGTGGCCGGGTCCACAATGGCCAGCGTGTGATCGGATTTGGAGAGAGCCAGCAAGCTGCGATTGGAAGCCGACTGGCCCCAGCTTCGGGTACTATTCAAGGTATACAAAACCCCAACAAGTGCAGCAAAGAGGATAAACTTGAGATTTTTCATCGCTTTTGTATTTAGGAAGTTACGGTAAGCCAGCCAGCATTGCCTCACCAAAAAAGCAGTCACTTTGGGCTTTCGCAGTTATTTCTCCTTGATGATCAGGCTATTGCAATTTACATGGATTTTCTATACCAGCAAAAGCAAAACCTCCTCTGCGTCAATATGTGTGTTCAACGAGAAATGCTGGCACGCCGATCAAAAATGGTATCGTTAAAAAAGCCAAAACCCACCCGTTCGATGGGCTCAAAAAATAACGGTCTTCAGTTCACCAATTATTTTATCCTTTATATTCCTCATTCAGAATCCGTTTGCTATATTTCTTCATTCAATGGCAAACCCTTTTACTCCCACAGAAACATGAAAATTGTAGCCACGCTCAAAAACAGCTATCTGGAACATGAAGTCACCGTATCGACGGAGAACAATTTCAGAAAAGTCAATATTCCGGGCAAGCCGACAGGCTACGGGTCGTTGGTGAATGGTGGTGAGTTGTTGTTTCTGGCACTGGCGACCTGCTTTTGCAACGATGTGTACCGGGAAGCTGCCAAGCAAAGCATGGCAATCGTTTCGGTGGATGTGACGGTGTCGGGTGAGTTTGGAAAAGAAGGTGAACCGGCTACCAACATTCAATATCAGGTAGCGATAGAAGCACCGGCGCACAGTGCCGAAGAAATCGCCGCATTCATCGCACACGTTGATCGGGTAGCGGAAGTACACAATACCCTCCGCCAGGGTGTATCCGTATCCCTAAAAGGATAACACCAAATAGTATCTTTTTACCAAGTAAAACCTCCACCCTTCGCACTGAACACTATCCGCTTTTTTAATTAAAAAGAGCCTTGATACGACTCGCCTCAAAAAAGTGGATGGCCTCGCCGTAGACTTTGCGTGCTGTAACACATAAAAGTGAAACGAAAGCTTCATTTTTGCAAAGGAAATTTGCCGAATCCGAATCCTTTTCCTTGCCTTGTTTTTGGCTTCTCTCTTTTAAATATCCACTGAGAACCCCAGGAAATCAGCAACTTCACCCCTAGTTGCTTTCCAAAATTCTATTGTCAGAATTTGATTCGCTAGCAGAGTATAGCGTTTACTTACATGAGTTAGATGCGCCAGAAACTGCCAAGCAACGGCCAGAGAAGTGTTTTATTTTTACATAAACAAAATTCAACTCAACTCTTAATTATTACTCTCTATGGAAACTCTACTAACAGAAGAAAAAACCTCGATTGGCCGGGCAATGATGATTGTAGCCTACTGGAATCAGAATCATTTTGAAGGCCGTTTCAAAACGGAACAGACACTGCGCGCAGAAATGGTATTGAAAGAAGCCGGATACGATCCTTCGGAGATTGGTCGTTCAAAGCCTGCCCGCCGAGCCAGCGAAAAATAAGAGTTACTCCTAAGAGAGGTTTTTGATACCGAAAAGATACTATTTTCCTGTTGGCAGACAAGAAAATAGTATCTCTGGAAAGCTGCAAACCTGCCTCCGGGGTTAAGCAAAGGAAGTGGACAAAGTTGTCGATTTCCAGTGTTCCAATTCGTCTTTTACAGCTTGCATCTTGTTGTTAGCCAATTCGTAGGCATCCGGTCCCAGAAACAAATGCAAAGGAGGTTGTGCTTCCTGGCTGATCTGAATCAATGCCTGGGCAAACTTATCTGGATCGCCCTGCTGGTTGCCGTTCATCTGGTTCTGGTGAAACGCCTCCGACTGCCTTGCTTCCGCGTAGGCTTCTATCGGATTGGCAGGCCCCTGAATGGAATCATTAGCCAAAAAGTTGGTCCGGAAATAGCCCGGATACACCAGAGTCGTTTTTACGCCCAGTGATTGGGTCTCAGCAGCCAATGATTCTGTCAGACCGGCAACGGCAAATTTGGTAGAGCAGTAAATGCCCCAGCCCGCAAAATTGCCGGTGTAGCCGCCCACCGATGAAATGTTAAAGAAATGGCCGGTTTTCTGTTCCCGAAACACCGGCATGGCATGCCGCACCACATGAAGCAGTCCAAACACATTGATCTCAAAGTTTTTGCGGGCTTCCTCGTCACTCAATTCTTCCAGCGTGCCCATCTGTCCGTAACCAGCGTTGTTTACCACCACGTCAATTGTTTGGAAGTGGCTTACTGCCTGTGCAATGGCATCTTTTACGGATTGTTCCTGGGTAATGTCGACTTCCAAGGGCAGAAAGCTATCAGACTGTGGGCCCACTTCGGTGATCAATGCTGCATTGCTGCGCGATGTAGCCGCTACGTTGTATCCTTCGGCCAGCAATTTTTTGACCAGTGCCAATCCTAATCCTTTGGAGGCACCTGTCACGAACCATACGTTGTTTGTATCCATTGTTTGTTGTTTTAATGTGGATACAAAGGTAAATGCCCAGACCAGGCATAGGCTAACGCAATTCAAACAGCAAATTGCAAAATTCAAACATCCCGAAACTGACCAGGCGTAAGGCTGATGTGTTTCTTGAAGAAGTTGGTAAAATGGGCAGGCTCCTCAAAGCCCAGGCTAAAAGCAATCTCAGCGATATTCCAGTCGGTGTATCGCAGCAATACTTTGGCTTCCTGCAACAGCCGTTCGGCAATGATCTGGGAAGTTGTCTTCTGAGTGGTTTCTTTCAAAGCCCGGTTCAAGTGATTCACATGCACTGCCAGTTGGTCGGCAAAATCAGAAGCGGAACGAAAGGTGATTTTCTGCCGCACGTTTTCAATGGGAAACTGCCGTTCGAGCAACTCCAGAAACAAACTGGAAATGCGGCTTGACGCATTGGTATGGTAATGGGTGAGCAAGTTGGCAGGCTGCATTTTCATGGCGCTGTGTATGAGCTCAAACACCAGCGTACGCAACACATCGTATTTATAAGCATAGTCCGATTCGATTTCAGCCATCATGCGCTGATAAATGGCCCGGATATTTTCCAGCTTTTCGTCCGGAATGGCCAGAATGGGCGTGCCGTCAGGTTTGAAAGTGGGATATTCCTTTACATTCCCAAACTGGCGGAAAAAAGCTTCGGTAAAAATGCAGAAAAAGCCAGTCTGGTTTTCGTCCAGCTGTTCCCAATTGTAGGGAATCTGCGGATTGGCAAAAAACAACGCTTGCTTTTCAATTTCCACTACCTTGCTGGCGTAATGCACCCGGTTGCGCCCAACAATCAGGGTGATCTTAAAATAATCGCGGCGGCTATACGGAATGGGCTTGGCGTTGCGTCCGACAAACTCGTCCAGCCTGAACACATTGAAGTGCCCGATTTCCCTCTGTAGGTTCTCGGGCATCCAGTTCAGCTTTCGCCGGTAAAAATCTTCGATGCTCTCGATTTCTTGCATGTTCCAAAGTTATAAAATTCAAACAAAATAGTATCTTCCAAAAAGCAAAAACCTCTCTATAGGTAAAAGTCATTCATTTTGCATTAGATATATGCTCCAAATACCCCAAACCAATTTGAGCATTCCAAAAACGAAAATAAGAGATTATGCATTTTATCTCATCACCTTTCTGAATTGTCCTTTCAAAATCGTAAGGTAGAGGCTGCCCCTGATTGAAACTTATATGACCAAGATCAATCAACCCTTCAAAAGGCAATCCTAAATCCACAAAAACACCAAACCGCATAACCTCCACTACGATTCCTATTCTTATATCTCCTACCGAAATCTGTTCAATACACTTATAGAAATTCTGGAAGCGTTCTATTTTTTCAAACTCCTTTGGTTCAATACTCAGATATAACGTATCATCCACATGATTCATAATCACAGCCTCAATATCGGCTCCGACCAAAGGCAATTTGTCTTCTTCAACATCTTGCATAGTGATTATAGAGCGATACATTGAATCGGTTTTCACCTCGATATGATAGGAAACAAAGCCATTATGCTCATACTTTTTATAACCCATCACCTTACACGAAATGAGGTGGCCTACTTTATGAATGTAATGCAAAATTTCATAGGAATTCATAAAGCTAAATATGCAAAATAGTATGTTTCAAAAAGCAAAAACCTCCATAATTCTATATGGAGGTTTTTGCTTGACAGGTAGTTATCCCTATTTTTTGTCTGATGTCTTTTATCTTGATTTTCTCTCAAACCTTGCTTTCTGCCATTCCAAATGCATTTTCGGGCAAGCCGGTTTCAGGATTGACGCGGAAGCTTTTCAGAATCCAGCCGCCGCCGATTACGTCGTTGCCTTCGTAAAAAACGGCGGCTTGGCCGGGAGCTATGGCGTTGACCGGGGCATGGAACAAGGCTTTCATCTGTCCGTCTTCCATTTGCTCAATGGTAGCCGGAGAGCCGTTGTCTTTGTACCGAACTTTGGTAATGGTTTCGGTGAGTTTGCCTACCAGCTCGGGGTATTTGATCATATTCAGCTTGCCTACCCACATGCCATTGCGGGCCAGCTCCTCGTATTTGCCCAGCACCACCTGGTTGGTTTCCGGGCGGATTTCGGTTACAAAAATCGGATAGCCCAACGCAATGCCCAAGCCTTTGCGCTGCCCGATGGTGTAAAACGGATAACCTTCGTGCTTGCCCACAACCGTGCCGTCTTCCAGCACAAAATCACCACCGGCCACTTGTTCTTCCAGGCCTTCCACACGGCGTTTCAAGAAGCCGCGGTAATCGTTATCAGGTACAAAGCAGATTTCGTACGATTCCGGTTTATTGACCAAACTGAAAAATCCATGTTCCGAAGCCATTTCCCGGATTTCGGTTTTACGCAAATGCCCTAACGGAAACAGCGTCCGGCTAAAGCTTTGCTGCGAAACGCCCCACAGCGCATAAGACTGGTCTTTGTTGGTATCCAGTCCTTTGGACAAAACGTAACGGTCGTTTTCGTGACGCAGGTTAGCGTAGTGCCCGGTGGCAATGAATTCGCAATCCAGCTTATCGGCCCGACGCAGCAGCGCATCCCATTTGATGTGCGTATTGCAAAGCACACACGGATTGGGTGTACGGCCCGCCAGGTATTCACCGGTAAAATGGTCGATCACATAGTCGCCAAACTCTTCGCGGATGTCCAGAATGTAATGTGGAAAGCCCAGCTGCACGGCCACATCACGCGCATCGTTAATGGAATCGAGGCTGCAACAACCCGTCTCCTTCTTCGATCCGCCCGAAGAGGAATAATCCCATGTTTTCATAGTCATTCCAATCACCTCATAGCCTTGTTCGTGCAGCAATACTGCCGCCAGCGAACTGTCAATGCCGCCACTCATGGCCACCAGCACGCGTCCTTTTTTACTCATTGCCTCAATTGTTAATAGTTTGTCTGTGGTCTCTGCTTTTCTGTTTTTGCTATCTACAATGGCGTTTTTTGCTTACAGAAAGATACTATTTTTTGTGCAGACACCCCAAAATTCCCGTTAATTTAGTGTGAACGCAAATTTGGCGGAATAAATTCCAACCACAAAATCTTTCCAGAAAATGGAAAAGTCGCTATTGCTGCGTAATCTTGCAGCCGAAATCATTTTGAATCAGAGAATGAATGAAATCCAGATATTGGAATTATCTGAACCAAGATTCGTCGGATTATCGGATCGTCAGGATTTGTTTGTAGAACACGCTTTCGCTTGTTCCTTTTTTTCAACCGCCGGTCTGACCAGATACCAAAGGCTCGTGTTCTGAGTTGGAAGATTGCCTGCCTGTCGGCAAACAGGCTTCGCGTTGCTCCCAATGACGGCTTGATGGGTAGGTTTTGGCATTTAAAAAGATACTAGTTGAAAATTCCAGTTCACTATCCGAATTTCATTCTTTTTCTCTTTTCACCATTCAACATTGCCCTTATGTCTCTACAAACCATTGTCAAAGTAGGTGCGGTGACTAACCTGAGCGATGCCCGGTATTGCGCCGGAATGGGTGTCGAAATGCTGGGATTTTCGCTAGACCCTGCGGCTTCCAATTACCTAGATTCGGCTACGTTTCAAGGCATTACCGAATGGGTAGCCGGAGTGCAGGTGATTGGCGAAGTCGAATCCATCGAAGCCGAAGCTTTGACCACACTCCGTTCGCAATATCCCATTGACGGCCTGCAACTGGCACACACCACCGACTGGGCCGCCTTGAAAAGCTTGCGTCTTACGCTTATTTGTACCGTTCCCTGGACCGACGCTTTTTCGCTCACTCAGTTTGAGTATGACTATCAGACCATTGCACCTTACATAGATTATTTCCTGATCGAGTCGGATACTGAAACCCTTACTCCCGAAACCGGATATCACCTGGCGCAGATCGCCGAAAAGTATCCGTTGCTGTTGGGTTTTGGCATTTCAAAAGGTACTATTTTCCAAACCTTATCGGCAATACCTTTGAAAGGCATCGCTTTGAAAGGTGGCCAGGAGATACGTCCGGGCTACAAAGATTTTGACGACCTGGCAGAAATTTTAGAAACCCTCGAAACAGAGTAAATACATGTGTAGACTTTCATTCAATCGGCTGCAGTCTGTGGCAACCAATGTTCTTTATGCAACATTTTGCATTGCCTTATTGGCAGGCTGCTCCAACTCGTCGGATGCCTTTCTGAAAAAAGGCCGCGAAATGATGCAGAAAGGAGATTTTGAAGGAGCCATGGAATTTCTCAACAAAGCCGTGGAAAAAGACCCGGCCAATGCCGACGCCCTCAATGCCCGCGGTGTGGCTCACCTGGAGCTCAAACGATTTCAGGAAGCCGAACTCGACTTCAACCAGGCCATCCAGGCCAAAGCAACGGATTATCGCCCGTATTACAACCGGGGGCGCAATCAGGTGGCTCAACAGAAATGGGCACTGGCGCTGGCCGATTTTTCCAAATCCGTCGAACTCGCCCCAGATACGGCCGATCTGTATTTTAACCGGGGCGTGGTTTATTTTGAATTGAAGAAATACCCCGAAGCCGTTCAGGATTTCAGCAAGGCCATTTTGTTAAATCCACAAAATCATGATTACTATTACAACCGTGGCACGACTAAACTCAGTATGCAGGACATGACGGGTGCCTTGGAAGATTTTGGACAAAGTGTCCGTATAAATCCCCGTTTTGCAAAGGGCTACTTTACCTTGGGGTTGGAAGAAATTCTGAGTAAAAATCCCGAGCAAGGCTGTGACCATTTGCGCCGTGCCGACCAACTCGGATATTCGGATGCCAAACAAGCCTTGCAGGACTATTGCAAGTAGCCATCTGATAACCAGCGAAATAGTATCTTTATAAAACCAAAAAACCATGCGCTTTTTTCGCTATTTTATTTTGTTGTGGGCAGGCAGTATACTGGCCGGTTGTCAGGACAATGAGTTTGCCGGATTTGATGCCGAAACCTGGAAAAGCGACCGCAATGCCTGCCAGGGCAAACGCACTGCCATGAAAGACGATTTTGAGAAAATACGTCAGAAAGTGAAAGGACTGGATAAGGTCGAAGTAATTGATGTGCTGGGTCGTCCGGATTTGCAGCGACTTGATGACCGCAACATGACGTCGTACCTGTATTTTCTGGAGCCATCGACAACCTGCCAGACTGGCGGACGGGCCGATGCACGAGTAGCCATAGTTCGTTTCAATGCCGTCGGACTCGCATTTGAGGTAATTTACGAGCAAGGCACGCCGCTGTAACAAACAAATTATCGGGCGATGGCACATTATTTTTGCCAAACTTTTCGTTTCCTTTCAGAATCTTACGCTATCACTATTTGGATAAAAACTTGTATTTTTTATCCAGAAAATTTTAAGCAATTTGCACCAGCGATTTTAAACTTCTTTCCTTGTTATGAAAACCGTTTTTTATAATCCGAGTACTCTGGAAGTAGATTTTACCAATGTCATTGCCAATCTGAAAGATCAAATCCAGGAGCAACTTTCCGATTACACCATCACCAAAGTAGAAAACAACACCCAACTGGATAACCCGCGGTTAATCTTCACCTTACAGGATGCGGACGGTGATTCGCATCAGTTGATGATTCAGTTCATCCAGCGAATGGACGATTAACTGCATCCTGGTAGCAGCAAGGATACTTATCCGATTCCGAAAAGTCAGGTTTGATAACTGCAAACCCTACTGGTTGAAATCGAATAAGTATCCTTTTCTTTTATCTATGCGTGTCTTTCAGCCCTTGCTTTTGTCAATCCGCTTCTTACTTTTGCACCATGCAACTTCTGCGTTTCTTCCTGGGTTTTGTGTTATTTTCAGGTAGTATATTGTCGGCACAGGCACAGATGGTCGTATTTGGTACCGAATGGACTACCGGCAAACTCGTACTTACCGACAGCGAAGACACCCTGCAGGGCACGATCCGTTTTGAATTGGAAAACAACATTGCCCAACTCTACCTGACCAATAATACGGTAAAGACCTACGCCGCCCGGCAAATCAAATGGCTGACGGCCCATGACCCAGCCAGCATGACCACCCGTCATTTTTACGCACTCCCGTATGCGATGCAAAGCAACTATAAGGTGCCTGTGCTGTTTGAGATGCTGGCCGAAGGAACCATTTCACTGCTCGGCCGCGAGAAGCTAATTCTGGTACAGAACACCTGGGCAGGCGGTGGACGTTTTTCCAGACCTGAATTGACCTACGACTTTTATTTCGGTTTTCCGAATGGAAAAATCAGGCCGTTTCGCGGCACCCGCAAAGATTTTGAGTATCTCCTCAAAGGAAAGGCCGACCAGATGCGCCAGTTTGTGCAGGAAGCCGGCCTAAGGTACAACAGCAAAAACGACCTGATTCGAATCATCAATCAATACAACTACCTGAATTACAACGAACAGGTTCTGCAAAAAAACCATTGATAGCAATCAAGGCAGGGTTTTGGTTTGGTGAAGGATACTATTTTTTAATTTACATTTTTAATGGACTGCCCAGCAGTTTTTGTATGAGCAAACGCAAACCACTCATCTTAGTTTCCAACGACGACGGCATCACCTCTCGCGGCATTCGGGCACTGGTCGAAACCATGCACCAGATTGGTGAGGTGGTGGTAGTTGCCCCGAATAGTCCACAGTCAGGTATGGGACACGCCATCACCATCGGCAATACCTTACGGCTCGACAGCTCCATTGCATTCGAAGCGGAAGGCATCGAAGCCTACGAATGTTCGGGTACACCCGCCGACTGCGTGAAACTGGCCAAGCATCACGTCCTGAAAGACCGCCGTCCTGATCTGGTAGTCAGTGGCATCAATCATGGCAGCAATTCATCGATCAGCGTCTTGTACTCAGGCACCATGTCGGCAGCCATCGAAGCAGCCATTGAAGGACTACCTGCCATCGGCTTTTCGCTGTGCGACTATTCCCTCACGGCTGATTTCTCACATAGCTTGGACTACATCAAAACCATTGCCTTACAAGTACTTACATCGGGCATGCCTGACAACATTGCCCTCAACGTCAACATTCCGGGTAAAAACGACGGCCCCATTCAGGGCATCAAAGTGTGCCGCCAAGGACAGGCCAAGTACACCGAAAACTTTGACCAACGGACCGACCCGCACGGCCGTCCTTACTTTTGGATGGCGGGCGACTTTGTCGATCTGGACAAAGGGGAAGACACTGATATATGGGCATTACGCAACGGCTACATCTCCATTGTGCCCTGTAGTTTCGATTTGACGGCCCATCATTCCCTGTCTACCTTAAATCAGTGGAATTTCTAGTGTAAGCCTGGCATAATTTTTTCCAGTTTTTTTTATACGATGGAAAAGAATTGTATTACATTTGGATTAGAAAAAATAAGGCTAAGGTATTGTCTGCTTGGCAATTAGCCCTTCTTCCTCTGCTAGCGATTCTTTTTTATGTATTATTTTTTGAGACGACAGGAAACCCTTTTGTTGCAATTTTCGTATTAACATCCAAAATCGGTTGCAGAAATCTGTAATCATTTTAGTAATTTTCGCAACAAGCGGACTTATGTTTGGTACCTGAAAGTATAAATGTCTGATATAATGGATGTTGCTACGCTGAAATAGTACCATCCGGACGCAACAAAAACCTACATTTCACGTAAAAATCTTTTAACCAACTAATTCATTAAAATTCTATGACTGAACAAACGCCTGAAAAATCCAACAGCAGAAAAATTCTGTTGACGGCACTTATTGCTATTTTAGTTGCCTTAAATGGGGTGTTATTCTACTTAAATATCAAAGAGCGAGACAAAAACAAAGCGCTTACTCAAAATAACCAGACGGTAGAAGCCGAAAAAGATGCAACCTTAGCAAAACTAGACTCACTGGAGCAGGAATACGACAAACGCATTGCAGAAATCCAGAAACTGGGCGGCGATGTGGAGTCATTGCAAAAAGTAAAAGAGCAATTGGAAAAAGACAAAGTAACCATGCGGAATGCTACCGCCGGGGAACGCAAAAAATACATTGAGCAAATCAAGAAATATGAGCAGATGCTGGTTGCCAAAGATGAAGAAATCGTTGTATTAAAACAGCAGAATGAAACGCTTTATGGCGAAAATACCGAACTGAAAACCAAGCAAGTAAAACTAAGCGACTCGCTGAATAACATTGACGCGCAAAAACGCGAACTAGCCGAAAAAGTACGTGTAGGCGGTCAGCTGAAAGCTGAAAACCTGAAAATCAACGTCTTGAACGAAAAAGGCAAGGAACGTGACGGCGGTGAATACAAATCCAAACGGATTGACCGCATCAAGATCCTATTTGACGTAGCCGAAAACCGGATCAGCGAATCGGGTACCCATACGGTTTACATGCGTCTGGTAGAGCCTGACGGTGCAGCCGTATTCGATATGGCTACCGGTGGCGGAACGTTCACCTACGACGGCAAGGAAACTTTCTACACTGCCAAAAAAGATATATTGTATGACAAAACCCGTCAGCAAGTAGATTTCGTATTTGCAAAAGGCACTCCTTACAAAGAAGGCAAACATATAGTTGAATTGTATGCAGATGGCTTCCAGATCGGATCAGGCTCTTTTGTAGTGAAATAAAAAACAATGTGTTTTTAAAAAAGACCGACCCTATACAGGTCGGTCTTTTTTATTTCCATCCGTTCTTTTCTACTCATTCGCTATGAGCATCTTTGTCTAATCCAACAGCTAGCCGTATCCAGCCTTAAAACCTCCCCTTCCAAATCCAATTAATTATAGTTAGCATAATTTGGATAAAAAGAATACTATTTCTATCTTTGCGCCTCGAAAAAATTTTATCTATCTCGTAACAATCAATTTCATTACATTATGATGAAAAATTATGAGACCGTATTCATTTTAACTCCCGTTTTATCTGAAGTTCAGATGAAGGATGCGGTCGACAAGTTTAAAAGAGTGCTTCAGGAATCTGTTGGAGCCGAAATTATCCACGAAGAAAACTGGGGCCTGCGTAAACTGGCTTATCCTATTCAGCACAAAAGCAACGGTTTCTACTATCTGATCGAGTTTCTAGCCGATCCTGAGAAAGTAAGCACATTGGAAGTAGAATATCGTCGCGACGAAAAGATCATTCGTTTCCTGACTACCGTTCTGGACAAATACGCAATCGACTACAACGAACGTCGTCGTAAAGGTCTGGTTGGTCGCAAGAAAGATGAAGCTAAAAAAGAAGTTGTAACTGAAGAAAAGGAGAAATAAGCTATGACATTACAAAACGAGCCTTTGCACAAAACCGATACCCGCAAGAAATATTGTCGTTTCAAAAAGAATGGTATCAAATACATCGATTACAAAGACGCTAACTTTTTGCTGAAATTCATCAACGAACAAGGCAAAATTTTACCTCGTCGTATTACCGGCACCAGCCTGAAATACCAGCGTAAAGTTACTTTAGCCATCAAGCGTGCCCGTCACCTGGCCTTGTTGCCATACGTAGCCGATGGTTTGAAATAAGAAATAAACCTCAGATGGCTGGTACATCCCACTATCTGAGGCTAATTACTTCCTACTAACGATTCAAAGACAATACATATATGGTTGAAATTATTCTAAAAGAAGATATCGCCGGACTGGGTTATAAGAACGACCTGGTAAAGGTTCGTCCGGGATATGCGCGTAACTTCCTGATTCCAAAAGGATACGCGATTGTGGCTACGGATTCGGCCAAGAAAATTCAGGCTGAAAACATCAAACAAGCTGCCCACAAAGCAGATAAGATTCGCAAAGACGCTGAAGAACTAGCAACAAACATCGGTGAAACCACCCTGGAAATTCCGGCCAAGGTAGGCGAAAGCGGAAAAATCTTCGGTAAGGTAACTACTACTCAGATTTCTGAAGCCCTACGCGCCAAAGGATTTGAAGTGGACCGCAAGAAAATCGCGCTGGACAGCGAAGTAAAAACCACTGGCGAATACAGCGCCACACTGGATTTGCACAAAGAAGTAAAACACAAAGTGAAATTCAATGTAGTAGGCGAATAACAATTCACTACTTCTTCCATACAAAAAAGCGTTCTTTCACCGGAACGCTTTTTTCTTTCCGGGCCACGGTTCTGAGAGCCGGGTTTTCCGATTTTCAGAGATACTATTTTTCAGAGATGTTACATGGAATTTAGAACGCCCATCCAAATACCCACTGCTGATTTTAATCTTCGTCTACCGTCTACTATACTGACAATTGGTTCGTGCTTTGCAGAAGTGATGGGGACACGCCTGCAGGAAAACAAGTTTTCGGTCCTTGTCAATCCGTTTGGCACGTTGTTTAACCCCGTATCAATAGCCAAAGCACTGGCATTCTCTCTGGGCACTGAGATTGCATCACCAGAACGATCAGTAGAAGCAAACAACTACTGGTATCATTATGATTTTCATTCGCGCTTAGCGGCATCTTCGCAAGAAGAACTTCAGGCAAGCATTCAGCAAAGCATTCGGCAGACGGCCGTTTTTTTGCAATCCACTGGCTGCCTCGTACTTACGCTGGGCACAGCGGTGGTGTACCAGCTTCAGCGTGACAGACAGGTAGTTGCCAATTGTCATAAGGTGGCAGCCAATCAGTTTCAGCAACGGTTGTTATCCCTGCCTGAGGTTTTGTCTCCGTTAGAGATACTATTTTCGCAAGTGGCACAGCGATATCCCGCCTTGAAGATCATTCTTACGGTGAGCCCGGTACGTCACATCAAAGATACCTTGCAAGTAAACAGCGTCAGCAAAGCATTGCTGCGGGTAGCCTGCCATCAGCTAGCCTCGCAGTTTGCCTCGGTTAGCTACTTTCCGGCTTACGAAATTTTAATGGACGACCTGCGCGATTACCGGTTTTACAAACCCGATATGATTCACCCTTCGGAAGTTGCCGAAGACTACATCTGGCAGCAGTTTGTACAAACATACCTGGACAGCCCTACTCAACAATTCCTGCAACAATGGAATAAAATCAGACAAGCCCTATCACACAGACCTATACAAGAACAAGCACCAACGTATGCAAAATTTCTAAAAAACCTTGAAGTCAAACTTGTCTCGCTAGCTGCCACTGTCGATGTGGCAAAAGAACTGGAAGAAGTGCGTAACCGGCTCCGGTATTTTGACGTTTAGAGAAGAGATGCAAGTTTTTGATGTATTTTGCCTATTATTTTCGCCAAGTTATTTTTTTATTGCACTCTCTTACACAGCCTAACGGGAACATTCGAACAGCTACTATCAACAAAACATTCATTTTCAGCCGGTTAAATTCTGACCTTTGTCTATAATTCAGATATATCCTTACATACGTTTACTATTGGGTTATAAAAGGTATCTATACACGGCAGATCATGTACGCTTTGGCTATGTTTTTCGTTATACCTACATGCATACCTCTTTACTCATGAGATATTTCTTTTCTTTCATTTGCGTGTCTCTTTTGTTGCTAAGCGGTTCCGCTGTTCAGGCACAAAGCACATCTTTTCGTACCAAGCAATACGGAGGCAACATTGACAAATCCTTAAAGGTGACTATCGGCGGCGGAGTTACCTCGTATGCAGGTGATCTCAATGCCATTGGCGAACGAATCAACACCATATTCAGTGGTGGCATTTTGTACAAATTTGCGCCACATATCAGTCTGAAAACAGAAGTCAGTTTTTATAGTCTTTCGGGCACCGATGTGGGTGGTAAAAACTGGCAACGCAACCTGTCGTTCCGGTCACGCAACTTTGAAGGCTATGCGGGCATCATGTATGAGATGTTTGACGTAGAAAATCCGATGCGGGGTCAGGGCCTGATCATCAATCCCTATTTGTGGGCGGGGCTGGGCTTCACTACCTTCAGCCCATATACTACTCTGAACAACAACACTTATTATCTGCGTAATTTCAAGACGGAAGATGTAGCTTACAGTTCGGCAACAGCCGTATTTCCTTTGGGTGCGGGTGTTCGGTTTGAAATCAGTCGTCGGGTAGGACTTAGCCTCGAAGGCTCGTACCGGTTTACGCTCTCCGACTATATGGACGATGTAAGCACTACTTACATTGGCAGCGCAAACATTACCGATGCTGTGCGTGCTCAACTGGCCGACCGTGGCCCAGAAGTAGGCCAGCCTTTCCGCGAAGCAGGTATCAAACGAGGTAACCCAGCACGTAAGGACGGCTATGCGACGGTTATGCTCAAATTTGAGTATTTGCTGTGGCCATTCAACAAATTTGGAAAACCCCAGTGTCCTCCTTCACTCAAGCTTAGCCGCAAACCGGTTATCAAGCGGTAATCAGCAATGACTTTTAAGATTTCGGTAATCTGACGGTAAACGTAGTACCCTGTCCTACCTGACTTTCTACGCTGATTTCTCCATTAAGGGCGTTGATTTGGGTTTTCACCAGGTACAGACCTAACCCTTTGCCTTCTATTTCCAAATGAAACCGCTTGTGCATTCCAAATAAACTTCCCTGGTAAGAAGCCAGGTCTATTCCTGACCCATTGTCACTAAACCGCATCACAATCGACTGATTTGCAACGCAAGAACCAATCCGAATCTTCAGCTGGCGAGAAGGGTTTCTGAATTTGACCGCATTGGTAATCAGATTATAAAAAATGCTGTGCAGATAGCTACGCACCGAAAAAAGTTGAGGTACTTCGGAAAAATCGGATTCCAATATGCAGTTAACGTCCTTGAGCATGGGAGCAATGAGACCACATACATCCTGAAAAAGTGCATCCAGCAGAATAGACTCCTTGATCAGGTTAACCGGCTTGTGGTATTCCAGAATAGTCGTCAGATCTTTGATAACCATGTCCAGTTTAGACAGGGTGATACCCACATACTTCACAATGTCTTTGTTAACCGCTCCTGCCCCACTTCCTTCTGTCAGCAAGGGTACCAGCCCCAAAAGCGTAGCCACCGGCCCCCGGATGTTGTGCGAAGTAATATATCCAAACTGTTGCAGTTGTTCGTTCTGCTGAATGAGTTCCTGGTTTAGGCGACGCTCCTGTTCCTGTGCCTCAATGCGCAAGGTAATGTCTCGTATGATGACGGTGTAATACTTCTTTTTGCCTACTTCTACCTGAGAAATGGATGCCTCAATCGGAAACTCCCGGCTGTTGTGGTGCAAGCCATACATCACCTCTGTCTGATACCCCATGCTGCGGGCGGTTACGCCGGTGTTTCCAAAACTGGCAATATACTGCGCATGATGCGCACGGTATCGGGCAGGAAGCAGTACGTTAACAGACTGACCAATGAGTTGAGCCGATTTGTAGCCAAACATTTTTTCTCCGGCTTCATTCACCATGACAATATTTTGCTCATCGTCAATGGTAATAATGGCATCCATGGCCGATTCGATGATTGCCTCCAGACGGAGCTGAAATTCCTGCGCATCAATCTCAGCCGTTACCCGCTTGGTGACATCCAGTAGACTGATGGCTATGCGTGTCGTATTGGCATTTTCGATATACACGGGTGAGTAACGAATCTGATACCATCGGTCTTTTTGCTTTGAAAAACTCATTAGCCGTTCATCGGTAACGACCTCGCCTTGCAGGCAACGCAATACATTTTGTTTAAAGCCCGTGTGGAGCTCCGGGGGAAAATACGTTAGTAACGATTCGCCTATCTGCGGCTCTCTGCCTACCAGATAAACGGTGCTGCTCCGGGCAACGGTATTGTACCGCTGAATCCGGTAAAAGGCATCGATCAGATAGATGCCCTGAATGCTACTGTTAAAAAAGGCTTCTAATTGAATTTTTGCTTCGCGGATTTCCTCGTCGGCCAGTCGTTTTTGTTTGCGATACTCGGCCTGCCGGATGGCCCGTTCAATGGCGGGAACCAGACGCGTCAGGTTGTCTTTCATCAGGTAATCATCGGCACCGGCGTGCATGGCCTCTACGGCGGTTTCTTCGCCTATGTTTCCCGAAACAATGATGATGGGAATGTCTTTCTGAGTCGATTTTACGATTTCAATGACATCAATCCCGGTAAAATCGGGCAAGTTGTAATCTGAAATAATGATATCCCATTCCTTTTCGTGCAGTTGAAAGAGCAAATCCTGCGTTGCGTCGACTACCTGGTGAGTAAAGCTTAACAACGATTTGTTTAAATGCCGGATGAGTATTTTTTCATCCAGTTCCGAATCTTCAACGAGTAGCAGTTGTAGCATGCAATCTCTATTTTGGCTTATACAAAAAATAGTATCTTTTAAAAACCCAAAACCTCCGCTTTCGCCAACGGCTGGTTTTGGGTGCAGCGGGGATCGTATTTTCACGACTCCTTTATTTTAATGTAAAGTAAAAAACCGCACCTTGATTGAGTGCTGTTTCAACCCAGATGCGCCCTCCATGTTTGGCAACGATGCGCTGCACGGTAGCCAGGCCAATGCCCGTCCCTTCAAAATCTCTCTTTGAATGCATGCGTTGAAAAGGAGTAAACAATTTGTCTGCGTACTTCATGTCAAATCCTACGCCATTGTCTCTTACAAAATAAACTTCCCGTTCTCCCTCTGTTTGCTTGCCCACCTCGATACTAGCTTCTTCTCTCTTGCTGCTGTATTTCCAGGCATTGTGAAGCAAATTCTGCAAAGCGATGATCAGCAGTTTTTCGTCGCCCAACACCACCATATCGGGTTCGATAAAAACGACGACGTGGCGGGCGGGCTCAGCGTTGTGTAACTCAGTTAGGATAGTTCCGGCAATCTGGCTTAGGTTTACCCAGTCTTTGTCCACCTCGGTACGCGTTACGCGGGCCAGCTTCATAATAGTCTCAATCAATTGGGCCATTTTTGAGACTGATTTTCGGATGGTGGCAATGTAATCACGGCCTTCTTCGTTGAGCGATGAACCGTAATCGTCCCACAGGGCCTTGCTGAAGCCGTCAATGCTTCGCAAGGGAGCCCGCAAATCGTGCGACACCGAATAGGAAAACGTTTCGAGTTCTTTATTGGTAACAATCAGCTGGTCGGTGCGTTCTTTCACTTTCTGCTCCAGTTCTTCGTTGAGTTGCTCTATGCGCAACTGGTATTCCCTTCGTTCGGTAATATCCTGGGCAAACACCGATACGCCGGAAGCTGTGGGATAAAAGTACATGCGGTAGTACATTACCCGACCTGCCCGGCTGTTCGAATTAATAAGGGTATTGGGCACTTTCTCTTTCAATACCTTCAGAATCATTTGCTCAGTCTCCGTACCCCGAATAAAAGGTATGATTTCATAAATGGTTTTGCCTAAAACCTCTTCGGCGCGCCTTCCCATAAACTCCTCACAGGCTTTATTGAAGAAAACGTACTCCAGGTCAGTGTTCAAGGCAAAAAAGATATCGGTGATGCTGTTGGCCAGTTCAGAATAGTTTTTTTCGGCAATGGTGCGGGCCGTCACATTGCGGGTAATGGCCAGTACCCCACCCTGCAACGTGGGATAAACCGTAATTTCGATGTACATCAGTTTATCGTCCCGGATGAGCGTATGCGAGACTAACTCAGGTACTTGGGTTTCCATAACCCGTTTGTAGGCATCAAATCGGTCTTTGTATTGCTGGTAATAGTCGCTGCCCAATGCCTCTTCGGGTGTTTTGCCAATGGCTTCGGAGAATGATTTTCGGGTAGCTTTTTCGGTTGCCGCGTTCCAGTACACATACCTGAAATGCTCGTCGAGTATGATGAGCGGATCGGTAATGCTTTCGGCGATGTCTTTGAAATGAAACTCAGACAAAACCTGTGCGGTAATGTCCCGTACGATGGCAAATACGCCCTTTCTGGAGGTAGGATAGAAATTGCTTTCGATGTAAACCTGGTTGTCGTGCTGCCTAAAGGTATACCGGTTTGCCAGCGAATTTTCCGTCTCCAGCACCGTTTTCATGTCATCGGTTATCTGAGCAGCCAGGGTTGCCGGCAAAATCTCTTCTACGCGTTTGCCTACCAGGTCGGCTTGCGGCAGATGAGTCAGATTTTCCGCTGCTTTGTTGCTGTAAGTGATATGCAAGTCTCTATCAAAGATGATAAAGGAATCTTTCATGTGGTGGGTCAGGTCCTGGTATTGCCGTTCGGCAAGCTGTATTTTCTCTTTGGCCAGTTTCCCGATTTCCCGATTGGCTTGCTTGAGCTGTTCGGTCAGTGCTACCAGCTGGTCATTGCTTTCCTGAAGCTGGGCATTGGACAGCTGCAGTTGTTGCAGGGTTTCGCGCAAATTATGCTCGGTAGCCTTCAACAAGCTAATATCCTGAAGGCTGAATATTATCTGAAGTGGCTTACCCGAATCGCTTCTGCCAAACACAGCCCCGTGCGCCAGAAACCACCGGTACGAACCATTGGCATGGCGCAGGCGGAAAACCATTTCCTGTTCCGCATAGTCATCCAGAAAGCCGGCCTGAAATTTGGTATACATTGGCACATCTTCCACATACAGAAGCAAACGCCACAACTCCGGAGAGATTGCCCTTCCCCAGCCTTCAGTCAGTCCCAGCGTGGTAAAAAGATTGTTACTGGCATATACATACTGGTGCAAGGCAATGTCAAATATAAGAATGGAATCGGGTACCGTTTCGAGTACCAGTTCGATGAAATGATTGCGGTCTTCGAGGATTTTGTTCAGGCTATCCAGGCTTTCATTCACGGTGATGAGTTCTTCATTGGAGGTAGCCAGTTCTTCATTCATGGTGGCAATCTCCTCGCTCATCGCAATTTCCCGGGTTATTTCATCCAGCAACCAGAGCTTTCCCTGCAATTCGGGTGTGACAATGTGCACACCTGAAACTTTTAAGATCAGTAACTCAGGGTCAAAATATTTCCAGAGCCAATGCTTAACAGGCACATTCGGATTAGCGAGTATCTGCTGCATCTGCTCATTGATTTCGTGCTGGTTACTGGCTGTCACCCGCAATCGGTTCATTCCCTGCGATACTTGTTCGGCCGAATTTTCGCCAGGAGTCACCTGAAGCCAGTAAGCAGCCGCCTCGTTTACATAAGCCGTTGGCGAATAGTCGTCTATGAATATAAACCCTTGCGATATATGCTGTGTAAGCATATAAAACTGGTTTCTTCCCTTCTCATGGCTGCGTACCGTATCGGCAAGCTCCAGTATTTCTTTCAGTTGCGCCTGAAAGCACAGTGTCAGTGTGGCAAAGCCAGGGTCTGAGTAATTATCTTCGGCAACGGTAGGTGCATCCAGAATCAAAATGCCCAGGTAGGTAGTATGATGCGTCTGAATGGGTAAAAACACGGCTTCTGAAGCCGAAACTCCCAGCAATTTCTGTAACTCGGGTCCGATTGTTTGCAGTTGTATTTCTTTGGATTGCAGGTAAGAATGGAAGGTCGCGATTCGGAGATATCCTTTGGAACGAAGCTCCGGAAAAGCCCATACAATCCCCGCCGCCACTGCATCTTGTTCCTGAAGCAGCAGGGCAGTATGGGCACGCATCAACTGATGTATGTAGTGTAAAAGCTTTTCTGCCTTTGGCCAGCCCACTTCATTCAGTTGCATTGCATATTCGAGGAATGCTTTCATTCGCTCTACCCAGACCCATTTTCGATTCTTATCCGCAAACAACTGATTCATTTGTCCAAAATTTGTTTAATTACTTTAATCACCTCTGCCGGAGCCGATATGTGTGGCAGATGTCCATGAGAATGAATGCAATGCAATTGACAATCGGGAATGTGTGCTTGCATGTATGTTCTTACCGGCGGTGCAACTACTACATCTTCTTCCGAAAAGATGAGCGAGACAGGTGTGTGCACCAAGGGCAAATCGGCCCGATGATCGGATGAGAATATGGTCTGGACTACGCTGACCGCAATGTCGGGTCGTATTTCCTGCAGCGTCTGCACCATGTGTAGTGTTAATTCGGGCTGCAGTGGCGCATTCATTGCCATTGGAGCAAATCCACTAGCCCACAAAGAATAATTCTGTTTCATCTGGCTCAACAGTGTATCCAGATCGGCCTGGCTAAATCCGCCTATGTAAGCTGTTGCCGGGTCGTTCAGGTAACGCGGGGAAGGATTCAGGCAAATGATTCTGGAAAAAGCAGATGGATTTTTGATAGAGGCCAACAGGCTTACCATGCCACTGACCGAATGCCCCACCATGATTGCATCCCTGATCGAAAGTGCTTCACAAATGGAAAGCAAGTCGTCGGCATAGGTATGCAATGAGTTGTACAGCAGCGGACTGTAAAACTTGGAATTAACTTTGCTCGACGCAATGTTGTCGTAGAGCACAAGCCGGTAATCGGGCAGAAACGTATGGGTGACAAAACGCCACGCCGACTGGTCGGTGCCAAATCCATGGGCAAAAATCAAGGCCGGTTTTTGGGTGTCACCTATGGCCGTTACGTTAAAAAGTGTTTGTACATCAGAAGCAATCATACATTTGATAGATATATGCTGGAAAGCCAGGCAATAGAGCTTATTTGCTAGCCTATGCAGATACCAGACAGCTAACAGTCGACCAATTTTTCTGAGAGAGTTGCTCTAAAACTTTCGAAAGCTTTAATTGTAGTCGTTGCTGTTACTACAATGCTTTCTACAAGCAGTTGACGGGTGGTTCAGGGAAGTGGTAGCAATAGCCATATGTAGGTACGTTTGATAGAAAAGTAACGTATATATACTAAATTTTAATAATTTATATGGCTTGATGATAAGTAGTGTTAAATATAGAAAAACTAAGATAAAGAAAAAATAATATCTACAGGAATCCCTTTCTGCTTCAAATATAAACTATTTTCTTAAAGTCGGTAGTCAGCCTGTTCCATTGGTCACTTTTAATCTTTTCAGAGATACTATTTTAGCGTGAACCATAGACATCTTTTAATGCAATAATTTGTTTATCAAACAGATACATTTCACATAAGGTTTTCACGTCAGACATTTGCCTCTGTGTGCCATCGGTTGTTTGTGTCTTGCAAAGGCGGAAGAGCTCAAAAGGATACTTTTCAGGGGTAAGCAATTTTCCCTATAATGCCAAAAGCCAACCACTTCTGGTTAAAAATAGTATCGTGTAAAAAGGAAAAACCGACGGATTTAGGGATGATTGCAAGCAGGCCGGAAACTTGGAAACAGCAGGCATAAAACAGAGCCTGGCGCCAGTGCCTTTCCAGAGAGAGTGAGGCTTATGAGGTAAGGCACAGAACGACTGCCTTAAAAATGTTCATTGTGGTATTTTTCAAATTTGCTATTCCGTCAAGCTTCTGACCTGGCTGGAGTATGCAGGTAGTCTGGGACTACCTGCATAAGAGTTATGAGAAACACCGCCTATTACTGCCCATCTTAAAAGGCAGGTTTTTGCTTTTTCAATGATACTATTTTTTCAGAATTACAAATTCTACGCGGCGGTTATTTTTGCGGGATTGCTCGGTAGAGTTGCTGGAAATGGGCTGGGTGCCGCCGTAGGCTTTGTATTCAATCCGATTTGCTCCAATGCCTTTGGACTCCAGGTATTTTTTCACTTCGATTACCCGGTTTTTAGAAAGCTCAATATTCAGCATAAAATCACCCTGGTTATCGGTATGCCCTTCCAGTCTGATTTCCATGGACGGATTTTCTTTCATCAGCGTTACCACCCGGTCCAGTTCCGGAAAGGAACTGTCGAGCAATTCGTATTTTCCCTGTTCAAACATGATGTTTTTGAGCACTACCGCTTTGCCTACTTCCATCGTAGAAATATCCAGCTTGTTGGCCGAGACGGGCTGCTCCGCTCCTGCCCGATTCAGATAAATGTCCTTGCGGATTTCCCGGTACGCCGAATCTTTTTCCAGCACAATTTCTTCAGAACCCGGTGCATAACCATTGGCCTGAACCATGAGCCGGTAATTGTTTTTCAGAGGAAGGACAATCTTATATTCCCCCGATACAGCATTGGAAGACGCCTTTCCGGATTCTTTCTTTGTTGGAGACTGAGAGTTGTACTGGATTTCGGCAGCCAGCGGCTTTTTGGTCTGGGCATCGTACACATTTCCCAAAACCAGAGCTACCGGTTCGGGTTGCAGTTCTTTGGTGAGGCGGGTCCGGAAAATATCGTTTCCGCCGAGTGAGTTTTTGGCCGAAACAAAATAGGCGTATTCGCCCGAAGCAGGCAAGGTAAAATAGCCATCCCAGGCATCGGTATTGATGGCGGGGCCCAGGTTCTGGGGTTCACTCCAATGGGTCCAGGTTTCGTCAAGGCGGCGACTCACAAAGATATCCATGCTGCCATATCCGCTGAGCCCCGGCGTGGAGTAATACAACGAAATGCCATCGGATGCAATGAAAGGAGAGGTTTCGGCATCGGCTGTATTGACAACCGATCCCATGTTTTTAGGCTCGCTCCAGCTGCCATTAGCCTGGGCAAACGACACGTACAAATCTTTGGAACCGTACGAATCCTGCCGCTGGGCGGTCATCACCAGTACTTGGCCATTCTGAGCCAGCGAAAATTCGGCAAAGTCGTTGTCATTGTAATATCGCTGAATCTGAACTTCTTGCGGGAAACTCCACGACTGCCCGTTGCGGTGCGTCACCGACAGGCCTTTAAAAAGTTTAATGCGGTTGGTATCCACTCTGTCGCGCCGGTAGATGTTGTTGAGCAGCATGGTGCTGCCATCGGGCGTAATGGAAAACGAAGAGTTGTGTTCAGGCGTATTGATCGGGCTAGGCATGCGGCGGGCTGGTCCAAAAGTACCGTTAGCCATCACATCCGAATACCAGATATCCTGATTGTCAGGCTGTTCGGGCCGGGTAAAATACAACGTCTTGCCATCGGGTGTAATCACCGGGCAGATTTCTTCGTAAGCGGAGTTTACGCCTCTTCCCAGGTTTTCTTTTTTCAGCTCTTTCGGGGCATCCGGACTGATATTGATTTCGGCCCGCACCGGAGTGGTGGTGCCCGAAATAGCCACCGCATCGAGTTGGTTCCAGCCCACAATGCGTTTGGTATTGAGCATGATTTTCAAGGCGGCCACCGGAAAAGCGGTTTCTTTCAGGTAGATGTTGAGCATTCGCCCCAACACATACGTGGTGTCTTTGGTATTGGTATACAGCAGATATTCCTTGTCGTTGACATCGTAGCCGTAAATACGGGAGATGCAGCCCGCATTGAAATTTTCGGCCACGGCGATCTGCTTGATCCGCATCGGTTTGGAATAGCCTACTTTGATCCATTCATCGTTGAGGCTGGCTTCGGTGGCCGGCGACCAGGCACACACGCTGCTGCCTACATTGGGCAGTTTGTTGGGTTTGCCTACAATTTGCTGGGCTCCGTACTGTTTGGGTGTCTTGGCCGCCACATATTCCGAAGAAAAACCGATCACGCGTGATGCCCATTGCACTTGCTGCGCCGTTGCCCACACCGGCACCAGCCACAGCAATACCATTCGGAAAAGAGGGAGGTTTTGGAATGAAAAAAGATAGTATTTCTTCACAGTTGTAAGTTACGTTTCAGGTGTAAGGTAAGTGAGTAGCGGTAAAAGCATGCAACACACAAAAGTCTGCTTTGTCTGTTGCCTATCGTTTTTTAAGGCTGATACGTAAATTTCTGAACTGGCGAATCAATGCCGGTGATGTAAAAATTCCGGGATGAGTTGAAATACAACCGGTCATAAATGATCGGCAACACATCATAGCCTTTGTTATCTGACAAGCCTAATTTACCATTTTTCCCCAACATTACAAATCCATTATCGTTGTCGGCAACCAAATCGTATTTGGGCGGAAAAATTTCCCTTCCGGTAGCATCAGCCAGGCCTTTTTTACCGTTCAGACTGATGGTGTAACGCCCGGTAGGCTGCCAGTTGACCCCGTCGTAGTTGCACCGCAGTATTTCTTTGCCCTTTTTGTCGGCAAGGCCCCATTTACCGTGTTTGCGCACCGGAGCCAGTCCGTGATCAAACTGACTGACAGCTTCGTAGTTGGGCTGTACCACCAGTTCTTCGGCTTTGTTAATAAATCCCCACTTGCCCAGGATTTTCACTGCGGCCATGTTTTCAGCAAACGAACCGATGCCTTCGTAGCGGTTGGCAATGCGTAACTTGCCATTCTTATCCACAAAACCGTATTTGTTTTTAATCTTGACGCCTACCCGTTCGTCTTTCATGACCAGTAGTTCTTCGTACAAAGGAGCCGGTTTGAGAATCACCTTGCCCTGCAGGTTAATGAGCCCTTTGTTCTTTCCCTGAAAAACGGTGAGTACGCTGTCTTCGGTAAAATCGGAAATGAAGTCGTATTTGATAGGTATTACTTCTTTCCCGCGGTAATTCCAGACGCCGTACTTGCCTTTGGCAATGACCCGCAGGTAGTTGTGAATGGGCTCTACCATATCTGCCTCTACCAGCATTTCTTTGGTCAGGATCGAAACCAGCCCCGACCGGCCCTGAGTGTAATACTGTGCAATATACTCGTTGACGATCTTGATGTTGTCAAAGACCGGTTCTATGGCCCACGTTCCACGAAGGTTGATCAGCCCGGCCTGGTTTTGCCGGAAAGCGACGGCATACAGATTCTGAATGTCCTCGATCTTGGTGAAAGTCTGGTCGGTTACGGGCTCGCCATTGGTGCCGAGCAGTTGCCATACGGTGTCTTTTTTGATGGTGAACATGCTGTAGCGCTGCACCCGCACACTGTCGTATTGCATGGGCACAATGGTGCGGTTGGCTTTGTTGAGCACTCCCCATTTGCCTTTCGATTTGACCCGGATCAGTTGGGTAGCTGTGTCAATGTCGATCTGCTGGTATTGCAGCGGAATGATGACATTGCCTTTGGTGTTGATGATGCCATACTCGTCTTTTTCGCGCACAATGGCCATTTCCTTCACAAACGGCTGGATTTCATCGTAACGCGGCGGAATGATGCGTCCGCCTTTTTCGTTGAGCAACCCGAACTGGCCTTCAATCTGGTAGCTGTACACCGACGGATGCACCGGACGCACATCTTCGTATTCCATCGTGAGTACGGTCTGTTGCTTCTCGTCCACCACTTTCCACTGAATGAAAGGCAGCAAGTCGTAATTGCGGGCACTGCGTTTGACCACGTCTCGGTAGTTGGGTTTTACCACCATTTTTCCGGTAATGTCCACCACCCCCCACTTGCCATTCTCCTGAACGGTAGCAAGCTCAGTGTCAAAATCTTTGATCTTATCGTGTTTGCCACCAAACAACGGCTTGCCCGTAATGTCAAACGCTTCCCAGCGGGTTGCCTGGTCTTTGCCAATAAACACCTGAAAGTTGTATTGCCGGATGGCCGAAAAGTTAAAGGGAATCAATACTTTGCCGGCCGGATCAATGACACCAAAACTCACCTTGCTTTCTCCGTTTTTGTCGGCTTTGCCTTCCAGGCCAGCAATGAAGTTCCGGTAGTTTGGCTCAGCAGTAAAATACGAATACTGCGGAGGAGTCAGTTCATCGCCTTTTTCGCTGATTAGCCCATGTAGCAGCTCGGTTTCTTTGCCACGAACGGTGGCAATACCCACTCCATTGCGAAAAATGCTGATATTGGTGTAGGGCTTTTTGGTCAGAAACTTGCCCCGCGTGTTGATCAGGTACCAGCCTCCTTTCCAGATTACCCGGGCCGAGCCGTTAGTAAAAGGAAAAGCTTGCTCATATTGGGCGGGTATCACATATTTGCCTTCTGCGTCTTTGTATCCGTACAAACCGGAAGGGTCTTTGGCTACGACAGGGAAATTATCGGCAGTGGCGGCAAGAGAAGTAAAACAAAATACGATCCAGGCAATTGTCAAAAGATACTTATTCATACGCACAAAAATACACTATAAATTTCAGGTTTTGAAACAGATTCTCGGCTCTGTTCGTTTCGATAGGGATTACGTTTTCGTCGGTCGGGCCCAGTGGATTTAGATGGTAACGTAAAAAGCCGGCCTTTGTGTATAAAAAATAGATACTGTCACAAAATAACAAATTCAGCGCCAGAAAAATAGTATCTTTTTTCCAGGCAAAACCTCCCTGTTATGCATGTCTTCCATCTGCCCAATGACGTTGTCCCTCACTATCAAGATAAACAGGACGCCATTTTGTTTCACCACTATACGGCTCCCATGGGTTCGTTCAAAGGCAAAAGCATTTTGCACAAAAACGCCATCAGCCTGGTTGTTACCGGCCAGAAAACGATGCATTTTGCCGACCAGTCGGTGCACATCAGTCCGGACGAGTTTCATTTTCTGTCGATGGGCAACTGCCTGGTAACCATGGATCTCGACGAAAGCCAAACCTTTAGCAGCCTTCTGATTTTCTTTGACACGGCCATCCTCGCCGATTTTCACCGGAAGTACGACAAAAAAATCGCCCTGCTCCGAAAGCAGAAAAACATCCCGGCGCAGGCATACATCGGCATAAAAAAAGATGCCTTCATCTGGCATTTCATGGATTCGCTGCAACTGCTCCTGCGCAGTGCGCAGCCTATTTCCATGGAAATGAAGCAGTTAAAACTGGAAGAATTGTTTCTCTATTTGCTCGAACACCACCCGCACCAATTGCTTTCCTTTCCGCTGTACAAAAATCCGGAACTTGGCGACTTGGAAATACGGCGGGCGGTGGAAAACAACATCACCACCCGAGTCAGTGTGGAGGAGCTGGCGTTTATCTGCAACCTGAGTTTGTCTACCTTCAAGCGGCGCTTTACACGCATTTATGGCACTTCACCCAGTCGCTGGATCCTGCAACAACGCATGGAACTGGCCCGGCATTTACTCGAACAACGGCACGAGAAACCCAGTGAAGTGTTTTACAAAGTAGGTTACGAAAACCATTCGAGCTTCAGCGAAACGTTCAAGCAGCAATACGGTGTTACGCCCAAGCAATACCAGTTGCGACAAATGACCGTTTTGCCGTAGCAATTGACCCAACAGCCTTAACCTCGCCACTGGCATTCTCTGTAGGTTTGCAGCATCAAATAAATAGGACTGATATGCAAACAACGGAGCAAAACAAACACACAGTGGTTCGGTTTAACAAAGAGTTTATCGAACAAGGCAACCTGAACATCTTTCCCGAACTGGTAGCCGACGATTTTGTCAATCACAATGCACCCGCCGGAGCCAACGGACCCGAAAGCATGGTTCATTTTCTGCATCACATTTTGCGGGCAGGCTTTCCTGACATCACAGTTGACATTCTGGACCAGGTAGCCGAAGGCGACAAAGTGACAACCCGCAAGGTGTTTTACGGAACGCACACCGGCGAACTGATGGGCATGGCACCTTCTCACAAGAAAGTGGCGATTCAGGTCATTGACATCATCCGGCTACGCGATGGCAAATATGTGGAACACTGGGGTGCCAGCAACTTTTCGGATGTAGTAAAAGAAATCAGTGCTTGAGGAAAATAGTATGTTTTAAAAACGCAAAACCCCGGCTTGGTGGCTGGGGTTTTGCGGCTTGACTACTTCTACGGATGGAGTTGCTAACTAGGTCTTCCAATATCGTGTTTTATCTTTTCTAACAGATCATCTAAATCTCTGCCAGTGAAGAAATTAACTCCTTTTAACGAAGGGATAAAATAATATTCCTTGCCATGTTTAAAGGAAATTTTAAAGTATGATAACATAGGCATATTAATAGTTACCTTAATAAAATCATAGCTAGGAATATATCTATCTTTTGTAAAAAGATTTTTAATAATGAACTGTTTTTTACTTGTATCCAATACTACTTCATTTGTTATAAATTTTGGAACACAATAAATTAAGGTAGAAGTGACAAAGAAGATACAGATCCAGAGATCCTTGTGCATAATAATTATTCCAAGAATTATGATAACCGAAAATGATATAGCTCCAATCTGTTGACCTTTTTTGGTAGCAGAACTTATTCTTATCATATCTCTATACTGCTTTGCATCACTTTAAAAATACTATCTCCTAACCCATCAAAACCCCCGGTCTTCCAGATAAGCGGAGACGGGTGAGGAATCTTCCCAGCGGCTTTCCAGCTTCAGTTCGCGTAGCGTTTTGGATAGCTGTTCTGACAGCGACTTGCCTTTCTTGATTTTCTTGTCTGTCAGTTGCACCAGTGTGCCGGTTGTTTCGATCATATTTTCGCTGAGGGGTTGCAGGCCGCTTACGGCAATGTACCAATCGTTCTGCTCAGGGTCTTTTTTGTATTTGTAGAAATACACATAGCCCCGTTTGAGTCGATAGCCCGTCACTTGCCGACTCAGGTAAATGATGGTGTCTGTAGGCATGTCGTATTCTTCCTGCTGGTACAACAGGCTACGAGCCATCCACTCCTGGGTCAGGTATTTCTTGGGGAATTTGTCCAGCCGCTGAATGGCACGCAGTTGTTTATAAAGCGGCACCCGATAGGTGTCACTGGCGGCCAGAGCACGCAGCAAACTATCTGGAACGGCTTGCTTGTTTTTGAGCAGTAAGGCAGCTACGTCGACCAGCAGTTGCTGATCAGATGATTGCAGCAAGCGGTCAAAAAACTTTTCTACCGTTTTGTTTTTGTGCAGATACGGCACCAGCAACCGGGCAAACTCCACCAGTTCCTTATTCATCTGGCGCCCTTCGTAATACGACTCCTCTTCGTTGCTTTCTTCCACCATCTGGCGTTCTTCCTGCTTGGCAAAATGCCGTTTCGATTCGATGCGGGCATCGTAAATCAACTGGCTCAGGTAGGGCTCATACACCGTCGCATTCACGTAGTTGCTATCGATCAAGGAGGACAGCAGACTATACACGGGATTTTTGTAGTCTGACAAAGAGGCCAGTTTTAGCAGATCAGGGAATAGTATTTTGGACAAGGCCAACGAATCGCTTAACGGATAAAACAATCCTTCGATGTCACTGGAGTTATTGAACACCGGCGTTTCGCTCAACACAATTTCCTTAAATGCTGCGTACGCATCGGGCGTTTTTTGCCGTGCCAATGCATTGAGTACGGCGTATTGCAGGGTAGTGGTATCGTTGGAATTCTGATAGACCGACTTCAGAAACGGAACCACTTCGGCGTGGTGCAAGGTCCCTAACTGCCCGATTAGGAGGCGTTTGGTATCCAGGTAGCCTTTTTCCCGCGGGCTTAGTTTCTGAATCACCTGGATCATGCGGGGGGCATCACTGTCGGCAAATTCGACGTAATGCACCGCATCTTTGGCTTTTTGCCGTGTGTCCGTCGGTTTGCGGGTAAGTTCGTTCAAAAATTCGGTTACGTGGCTTACATACACCGGTTCGCCAACGGGTTTTCCGGTGGGCGTAAAACTATCAAACAGCGTTTTTGCAAATGACGACTGTTCGGTGAGTGTATCTGAAAGGGTCTGCAACGTATATAGAATCCGGTTGCGTAGCACAAACTGATACACCTGCGTGCGTGCACAGTTGGTATCGCGCAACACCACATAATACGAAGAGGCATCACCCAGGGGTTTTTGCTCTTTCTTCCATACTATTTTTCCTTCGGTAATGGGCGACAGGTAGGCTTCCCAGAAACGTTTTTCGCTGGCAAAACTGTAGTATTTGGGAAATTTCTGATACAAAACCGAAACTTCTTCGCCCGAAACCGGCGATTTAAACGTAAGGGCTTTCTGCACCATCCGGTAGTCTTCATCGGTTTTCTCTTCCTCATAGTCGCTGTACAGATTGCGCAGCCGGTCGCCTTCGCCAGGTTCGCTGCCTTTGGGAGCCTTCACCGCAAACGCCAGTGTGGTATCGGCATAGGGCGTCAGATCGCGGGAGGCAAATTCCTGGAAGACAAACGAATCGAAGAAAGGCTCCACCGTTTTGCGGTCTTTGGCGTAGTTGGCCGAAAGCGCATAATAATGCACGCCCTTGATCAGAAAACGCGTCAGGTTATGAGTGCCGTTTTTGGTTTTACTCACTACTTCCAGGCACGGATAGCCTTTGTAGGTCAGGAATTTGCGCGATACGGTTTTCTTGATAAAATCGGAAGCCAGAAAACTTTCTTCCATGATGCTCAGATCGGTAGTGTCTTCGTCCAGCGTGTTCAGTTCGTTTACGTTTTGCCGTTGAATGAGGTAGGTATTGCCGGTTGTTTTGTCCCAGGCTTCCCACACCAGCGATTTTCCGGCACTGAGACTTTCGTTGGAAGCCGGCACATGGGGCATCTTTACCGCAAATCCACCATTGGCAGGCACAAAGGGCTTCCATTGGGTGGTGGCTATTTCTTTCAGGCGAATGGAATTAAAAAACTGGTCGGCTTCTTTGCCTTCCGCATAGTCGCCGATACCGCTCATTTTGAAAATAAAGACCTCAAACGGAGTCACCAGAATCTGATAGCGCTGCATGTCGCCCCGGCGCGACCGGTTGGTGAGGTTAAAGCCAGAATACCCGTTTTTGGTAACGGCGGTCTTGGCGAGAATCTTTCCCGGAATGTGTTCGTACAACAGGCTGTCGACCCGGTTCAGAATGGCTTCGGGCGAAAGGCCTAAAAACAATCCGTTGGTCTTGACCCGGCTCACGGCGTAATACGTCCCATTGGCAAGGTCGGCATACTGGCGCTGCACTAGCAGACTTTGGTTCGAAAAATCATACAGTTTTCCAGGCAGATCCACCTGAAACCAGCCGTCTTCGGAGGTTTGCGTGGCAAAGGTGCGTTCCACACGCAGCTTTTCGATCTGGTCTTTCTGCTCGCTGGCCCGTTCGCCCATTTTAATCGGTTTTACAGTGTAGCCAGCTTTGCGCAACATGTTGATCAATCCCCGTTCGCCGGGCAAATGGGCGGCTCCTACGCCTGCAAACAAGCTCGATTTCTGCACAATGGAGTCAATGGCATGAAACATGTTTTCGTTGCGCCGGTACAAGAATTTTTCCAGAAACGCCGCCGAACGGTATTGCTTGCGTGACAACGAATCGAGCAGGTCCAGATTGCCGTTCCGGTACGCATCGGTAAGCACCTGGGGTTGCATCAGCCGGTACTCTTCTTCATCCATTTCGTCGGTGCGGTTTTTCTTGTTCTTCATTTCTTCGGCCATGTCCTGAATGGCTTCCAGCACCAGTTGCTCCGACTCCTGAAAATTCTCGACTCCGGTGGCGCGTTTTCCCAGCTTTTTGCCTACCTGATAAATGTATAGATCCAGAAAGGTGTTTTCTTCAAACTCTTCCATGGTCAGGTACGACCGGTAGAGCAGTTGGTTCAGCATTTCGGGGTCATACGACAAGGCGGCCTGCAACAAACTACGCGAATCGGAAACAGTAAACGCATCCCTGCTCAGGAAACCAGCCCGGCGTGGCTCGCGGGATGCCCGAATCTTCTGGAAGATGGATTGGGTGTAGTCGTCCTGCATTTCTTCGGGATTGGTTTCCAATGCCACCACCTCCGAATTTTTAATGGAGCTATAGAAGGCATCGCCCAGGTGAAAGGCTACTTTGGAACTCACGTGCATGGTTCCGAACAGGTACGACGGCTTTTTCAGGTTTTTGCCTGAGATTTCCCACAGAAGTCCCTGATACTTAACCGACGAACTTTGGGCAAACAAGGTGATGCAACAAACCCAACTAAAAACAATACTCAGGCAAATTTTCATAGAAACGATAGAAGTGCGTAACAGCAAAGGTAACGGTTATTCGGGTGAAACGGTAACGACTGTAAGTTTTGAATGTAAAATCCTGATTACTAATCCATTCTAAAAACTAAAGCGGGGTTTTGTCTTTTGGAAAGATACTATTTTTCTGAACCTTTATTGGTGAGATTAGGGGATTGCCATATTGAAATAGGTAGAACACGATTTAGCCTGTTCGTTTTCCCAATCAAGCATGCAGATTGGGATTTGCAGGTTTGACACTGCATGTGTGACTGGAATCGAAAGGCTCGTGTTCTTAGTTTGAAGATTGCTTCGCGTTGCTCGCAAGGACGGACTGGCAATCAACAAAAGTAGAAGCAGGCAGGTTTTGGCTTTTCAAAAGATACTATTTTCCAAAACCTACCGTCGGCTCCATAATCCGCATTCCCAATTCCGCAATCAACATTTAGAAAAACTCCCCTCTCCACGGGAGAGAGGTTGGGGGTGAGACCCTTTACAAGGCCCGGTCCAGATGCGTATACCCGCCATCTACAAACCAGTGCTGGCCGGTAATGTGTGAGGCTCGGTCGGATAGGAGAAACAGAGTACTCCAGGCAATCTCTTCCGAAGTAGTCATGCGTTTGCCCAGTGGAATGTTTTTGGTAATCGAATCCAGTTTTTCCTGCGGATTGGCAAAGGTATTCACCCACCGTTCGTATAGCGGAGTCCACACCTCGGCGGGAGCAATGGCATTGACCCGAATGTCGTAAGGCAACAGTTCCACGGCCCATTCACGCGTCAATCCCAACTGGCCGGCTTTGGAAGCCACGTAAGCAGA
The DNA here is from genome assembly GCA_963520985.1 of uncultured Sphingobacteriales bacterium. Classification (GTDB taxonomy): domain Bacteria; phylum Bacteroidota; class Bacteroidia; order Cytophagales; family 172606-1; genus Xanthocytophaga. The sequence continues at coordinate 2,616,779 of CAUQTA010000001.1, read as the reverse complement.
GGTTCCGCCTTGCCCGGTTACGGCTGTTTTGGAGCTGATGTTGACAATACTGCTTCCCGGCGACTGTTTCAAGGCTGGCAAGGCATAATGCGCCATGCAATAATAGTGGTAAATGTTGTTGCGTAGCGAATCGATAAACTTACTCGGACTGCCGTTTTCCAGGCCAACGCCATCGTTGAGTCCGGCGTTGTTGACCAACGCATCTATTTTGCCATAGCGGGCCAGCGTTTCGTCAACGGCTTTTTTGCAATCGGCTTCCGAGCTCAACTCAGCAGCTATGGCCAGGCAATCGTAACCTGATAGGCGCAATTCGGTTTCCAGTTCTTTGCCCTTCTCCTCCGACCGACCGACGATAACGGGAATGGCGCCTTCTTTGGCTGCTTCGCGTACAATGGCTTCGCCGATGCCGCTGTAACCGCCTGTTACAATGATGACTTTCTTGTCTAAATGTAAATCCATGAATTATTGATTGTTATATTTCCAAAGTAAACGAATGGATTGAAAATAATCCGACTCAAAAGAAATAACTCTGATCTTTTTAATTTTAAACTTAACGTCAAAATCATAGTCGACTATTCCTTCTGTCGTAATTGCGTTTATTACTAAATACTTATCTTTTTCTATTCTGTTTTTCTTTCCTATAAATAATGCATTTTGTTCATTATCCTGAAACTCAAACAGTTCAAATTTCTTCTCCACCCACTCCATAACATCCAGTTCTGTTTGAAGATTTTCTATCCTAAACAACGTTCTTTTTACGTTTTTCAGCTTTAGAACAAGCTCTATTTGTTCCTCAAATGCACCTCGGTTTGTTGAATTGATAAATTTCTTATTCAGGAACTTGTAACCATCTACTGCATAATCTACAGGAATAGATTCAATAAGAATCCAGTTTTCAGATTCTGCGATAATGCGTCCCCTCAAACGTTCTTTCCATCTTTTGATTTTAAAGCTAAAGACTTTATTCTTTCTTTTTCTCATTTATCAAAATAGTATCCTCTCAAACATAAAAACCGCCACTAATCTACAGGCTTTATTCTATTATATATATTTCTCTAAAAAATTAATTTATATCAAAAAATAGCCATAATTTACTGCAAAATATACACACCAATTCTACAACCCTCAAATCCTTTTATCAATTATGAAAACCCTTCGTTTGTTTATGCTGCTGGTGGCGGCTTTTGTAGCTGTAGAAATTGCCCAAGCCCAGTCGTCTGGCAATAAGCCCGAAACCAGCAAACCCGACAGCGTGTCCCTGCTGAAAGAATACGCAGGTACGTATGCCGTCAAAGGCTCCAGCGATTTTTCGCAGGCATTTGTCACTGCCGAAAACGGAAAACTGTTTGGCTCTACTGATACCCAATCGCAGCCCATTCCGCTTTCGCCAACCAAAACCCCCGATATGTTCTCGTTTACCGCTCCTGACAATTCGCTTCAAGTAGATGTGACGTTTCTGAGAAACGCCGAGCAAAAAGTATCGGGCATCAAGATTTACTACAATGGCATGGAAGTGCGCGGCGAGAAAACGAAGTAAAGGCCTCCCAGCCCCTCCCGTGGAGGGGAGAAAATACAAAACCCTGCTTTGGAAGGCAGGGTTTTTCGCTTTTTTATAATACTGTCCTTTTGTTTTTTCGCCCAAACATCTGATAAACTTTCAGCTATACAATTCACCTAAAAAACTTATAAAATCCTTATCATCAAGGATTTATATTTAGTTAAATAAAAAACAAAATTCAAAATCAATTATTCAACCTTGAATCGCAGACAAACTTATAGTGTATAGTGCTGTGATTATTTCAAATAAAAAAACTCTTCAAATACCCATTTGTCACAGTTTTCAGGTATTAGGTTCGTTTTATACTTTTGGCTAAGTACCCAATCTTGGACCTGACGTTTCCAAATCGCATTGTCTTTATCTTCGTGATTAATGCTTGCCTTCAAATAGACGATTTCACAATTTCCCTTTCTGTCAATCACACAACTTATAGAAATATAAAACTTGCAGTTCTCATAATCTTTAACTTCCGTTTTTTTCAGGCCGTTGATTAGAGAATTGTGAAATTTTCTATTGTCTATCAAATCTGGAAATTGATATTTGTCAGGATACTCAATATTCTCGGCATACACTTTTTTTAGTTCAGGTAGATTATCTTTACTAAATCGTTTTGACATTAAACCGGAATTAATCTTGCCAATTAAAACCCCAGTATTAGCATTGAAGGAAATTGTTTTATTTTCTAATGTCATTACATAAAATGTGTCGAGATGGATAAACATTTTGTCAAACCATAAGGAATGAGACGATGTTTGCCGTAAAACCGACTTATCCTCTACCAGATCTTTTAGATAATATTTATTCCTTTTTTGTCCATTAATGTAAAATTGAATCAAAACTTGGTTGTCAAAATCATTGTGTCCCCATAACCAATATTTTGTAGTAATTACTGAGTTTCCGTCATTAGTCAAAAAAGATGGAGATGGCAAATAATTGTCAATTTTGTATAATGGTCTTTTTGTCTTACCATCATAGATGATCGTTTTGCCGAAGTCTGTTTCGCTATAATTATAGAAAGGAATTGATTTAAAAAAGTATCTCTGATTTTCAGAATATAGATCGTATTGATAGGCAGGTACCGGCTGATCAGTTTTAGCAGCAACTGTCAGAAAAGCAATAATTAGTAGAAGTATAGATTGTCTCATATAGTCACAAAAAAATAGTATGTTCCCAAAAACAAAAAGTCCCCTCCACGGGAGGGGATTTAGGGAAGGCCCTTTACTTCAGCAATTCGTCTACTACCTGCGTGACACCTTCACTCGCTTTCGCTTCAATCAGGTGCAGATTGGGACGCGGGTTTACGTGGGGCAAGCTTTTGTCAATCACGTATTTAGGAATCTCATCCGAAACATAATCAATCAAACTGGCAGCGGGATAAACGAGTAGCGACGTTCCGATAATCATAAAAACATCGGCCATAGCCGCTTCCATTACTGCCGTTTCGATCAGCGGTACCGATTCGCCAAACCATACAATGTGCGGCCGCAGTTGGGAGCCTTTTTCGCAGGTATCGCCCAGCTTGATTTCCCATCCTTCCATGTCATAAACCAGTCGCGGGTCCACGGTGCTGCGCGATTTGAACAGCTCGCCGTGCAGGTGAATGACATTGCTAGATCCGGCCCGTTCGTGCAGGTTGTCCACGTTTTGCGTTACAATCACTACGTTGTATTTCTCTTCCAGTTTTACCAGACCGTAATGCGCTGCATTGGGCTCTACCGACTTGGCTTGTTTGCGACGCTGGTTGTAGAAATCCAGCACCAGAGCCGGGTTGCGTTGCCAGCCTTCGGGCGAGGCAACATCCATCACATTGTGTCCCTCCCATAATCCGTTGGAATCGCGAAAGGTGGCGATTCCGCTTTCGGCGCTGATTCCGGCTCCGGTCAGCACCACAATTTTCTTTTTCATAGTGTAAGCTGTTTTCAAGTCGTTGCGACTTGCATTAAAAAAATAGAAATCGTACGTATTCATCCATTCGGGCGATTGAAGCGTACGTTTTGCAAAAATACGAAAGTGTCAGGGTTTTTGCTTTTTCAACGATACTATTTTGCAGCTTGTTTTATACATATTCTCAGGTTTGTTCTGTGGAAAATCTCTACAGATCGCATCTATGAGAAAACGAAAAGAAGATGTATAGATATGTTACAATCCTGCTACTGATACTCACAGTGGATAGCTTGCAGGCACAAAATGCGAAGCCTCAAGTTGCAGATTCGGTCAAACTGGTAGCCTATCCCAGATACCCGAAACAAGCAGTTGAAAAGAAAATTCAGGGAATTGTTAAAGTCCGTGTTTATTTTGACCAGAATTGCCGGATAAGTGATGCCGTTGTCATAGAAGGCTTGGGCTATGGATGCGATGAAGAATCAATACGCTATGTCAAGCTGAATCATCTATTTTTTGAAGCCAAAGAGAAAGCAAAACAGCCACCCACTACCCGCGATTTGTGTGAAGTTCACTCAACAGACATTCCAATTAGGTTTGACATAATAGAGGACCAATAATTCCGAATCTCTCCTATACAGTCTTTTTCACTCTCTGCGATTTACATGTTCATCATAAAAGCACTTCTCGTCTTTGCCCTGACTACCGGAATCAGTTTTCTGGGGTCGTTGCAGGCGGGATTGGTCAATGTAGCTGTAATCCGGACGGCATTGACACGCGGACGAAAAGCCGCGTTATGGCTTGCTTTAGGCGGCAGCCTGCCCGAGATGCTCTATGCCGGACTGGCCGCCGTAGCCGGTGATTTCATCAACCAATATGCTTGGCTGGGACGCTATATGGATTATGGCGTGATTGCCGTATTCCTGGCGATGGGCGTGAGCATGATTCTACAAAAACCTAAACCGGTTTCCGTCAATCCCGAGAGCGATGCCACTGCCAGGCGTGCGTTCTGGAAAGGATTGGCGTTGGGACTCATCAATCCGCAATTGTTCCCGTTTTGGCTGGGGGTGTATGTCTACGCCAACCGCACCCTTTTTCCGTTGCAAAACCTACTATTTCAACTGAGTTTTATGAGCGGAGCCGCTTTCGGTGCTTGGTTGCTGCTGTCGGTGCTGGCTCGTTATCTGGCTGCTTATCAATCGGTTATTTTAAACTGGCTGGGGAATCGGTTGTCTTTGCAGGTGTTGGGCTGGTTATTCATTGTACTAGCAGTCTGGAAAATTATTTTTATCCTGCTGTAAACCGCTCCGAAAAGTCGTTCGTAGATTTTGTCAAAAGAGGATTTCAAAACCACATTCTACACAACGATGAAACGACTATTGGTTTATTTTTTTCTGAGTCTGACAATTTCCACGTACGCACAAACCGAAGACAAACGCCACAAGCAGTTCAATCTGGAGGGAGGCGCAGCGCTGCAAGGTTATGATCCGGTAAGCTACTTTTCAGGTACGCCTCAAAAAGGAAAGAAGGGTTTTTCGTATACCTATCAGGGCATTCCGTATTCGTTTGCCAATGCGCAAAACCTGGAAACGTTTAAGAAAACACCCGAAAAATACGAACCCGCCTATGGTGGCTGGTGCGCCTATGCCATGGGAGCCAGCGGCGAAAAAGTGACCATCGATCCCGAAACCTTCCAGATCAAAGACGGCAAACTCTATGTTTTTTACCACACGTTTTTCAACAATACCCTAGAAAAATGGAAGCAAAACGAAACGGAACTCAACCGAAAGGCCGATGCCAACTGGAAAAGCATTTACAAATAAGCCTCAACCTCCTTAAACGTCTTGTTATGAAAGCGATTTTAATTTGTTTCAGCCTGGTGGCAACCGTTTTGCTGTTTGCCTGTCAGCCCAAAGACAACACACCCACCGCTCTGCTCAACGAAAACCAGGATACCACCGCAGTCGGCATGGCGGTATTGCAGGGAACGTTTGTTTCGGGAGCCCACACCACCTCGGGTACCGTCCGCATTCACAACCAGAATAGAAACAAAACGCTGTTGTTTGAAAATTTCAAGACCGACAACGGACCCGATCTGCGGGTTTATTTGTCCAAAGACAAATCGGCGAAAGAGTTTCGCGAACTGGGCAAACTCAAATCCATCAACGGCAATTTCAATTACGACATTCCTGCCGATCTTGACACCAGCCACTATCCGTTTGTCTTGATCTGGTGCGAGGACTTTTCGGTCTTGTTTGGCAGCGCCGAACTCAAAAACGCGATGTAACAGCGATTCTTTTCCAAAATAGTATCTTTCACACACTCAAAACCACCCTATCATGAAAACGCTTTCCAAAGGTCTGGCTATTGTCGCGTTTATCGCACAGGCCGTAGCTGCGGTTATTTTACTGCAAACCTTATATTTTAAATTCACGGCCCATCCGCAGTCGGTGGCTATCTTTACTAGAGTAGGCATGGAGCCTTGGGGCCGAATCGGCAGTGGCATCGTCGAACTCATCGCGTCTGTACTGCTTTTTGTTCCGGGTTTTCGTTGGCTGGGAGCCTTGATAGGTATGGGTACAATGGCGGGTGCGATTTTCTTTCACCTGACTACACTGGGCATTGAAGTGGACGGAGATGCTGGTTTGTTTGTGCTGGCATTGATTACCTTTGTCTGCTGTGCGGTGGTGCTGTTTTTGCGTCGTCAGGAAGCCTTTCAGTTTTTGTCGCGTTACGGAATCCGATCTCTGCATTCGTAACCCACCGGAGGTTTTCGCTTTTTCGGAGATACTATTTTCAAACGACTGAAAGTTGACAGGTTGCAAGTTGCCGTACAACGTTTTACCCAGAGCTGTTTCCGCAAACCTAATGTCACCAACTCATTACCCATCAGTCCATCAGCAATCAACCCATTACCCAATGCTCTTACAACAATCTTCACTGCATACGCTTCAGTCCTTGCGGATATTACTGGACCGCCTAACTCCTGCCGAATACGGTCAGCCCTTGCCGGTATTGTCGGGCAGTTCCATTGGCAAACACGTGCGTCACATTCTGGAGTTTTACGAATGCCTGTTTCAGAACCTGGCCAAGGGCTACATCAACTACGATGCCCGCCAGCGAAACCTGCGTCTGGAAACCGAACGGGAGTTTGCCCTGGATGTAATTATGCACCTAAGCACTCAGATTGAGTCCATTTCGCAGGACATGCCGCTGCAATTACAAGTTGCCATGGACTCGTCCGATGTGTCGGTATGCGTACCTACCACGCTTTACAGAGAGTTGGTTTACAACATTGAGCACTGCATCCATCACCTGGCCTTGATCCGGGTCGGTGTCGAAACTACCTTTGCCCATGTGTCGTTGCCTGCACAATTGGGCGTTGCTTACTCCACCATTCGCTACCAGGAGTCGCAGCGATGATTATTCAGTTATCCGTTAAAAAAATAGTACGATTCCATTTGTTAAAACCGCATGTGTACCGTTTCGTTTTTACCAATTCCTGATTCTGGGTTTATCCTCACCTCCAACCGCGATGAGCAGCACCATCGGGCACCGGCTTTGCCACCAAAAGAGTATGAGTTGGAAACAACGTCGGTGGTATTTCCCAAAGACACGCAGGCGGGTGGCACCTGGATTGCCACTTCGGGCAAAACAACGGTTTGTCTGCTCAATGGGGCATTTGCGTTTCATGCTTCACGCCCACCCTACCGGAAAAGCCGCGGACTGATGGTGCTTGATTTTTTCAGCTATGCGTCAGTAGAAGCATTTACAACGCAATATTCGTTTGAAAACATAGAACCCTTTACTCTGCTGGTAGTCAGTCAGGAACCGTACTTGGAACTTACCGAAATCCGCTGGACGGAAAGCAGCCAGTTGCACGTGACACCCAAATCGGTTACACAACCGCACATCTGGTCATCGGCGACGCTGTACGACGCTCCTATTCGGCAGAAACGCGAAGACTGGTTTGCGACGTGGCTTGCTCAACATCCTGACTATCAAATGGCTGATATCGTGCATTTTCACCAAACGGCCGGTACGGAAGATGTCACGCAGTCGCTGCTGATGCACCGACCGTCGGTGGGAACGATTAGCATTACGTCTATTGCCTCTACACCACAACACACATCCGTCTGGTACAAAGACCTGCGGCAACAACAAATCACTCACTTCAATCTGGCGCTTTTGCCTGTCTGATGCACGCTTATGCCTTCGTTTAAAACGCCTCTATTTCTCGTTAAACTACTCAATTACGAATACTGGACCTGGTGGGTTTTTTACCTACCCATTCTCCCCTATTGGCTGTATCTGGCTTTCAAATCGCGTAGCCTCACCTACTTCACAACCACCAATCCGGGCATCGAAGCCGGAGGTTTTTTTGGCGAAAGCAAAATCGACATTCTCCATAAGATCGCCGACGCTTACAAACCCGTTACGCTGTTTATACCTCACTATCAAGATCTTATCACTACAAATGAGCAAATCAAACAGGCAAAACTCGGGTTTCCGCTGATTGCCAAACCCAACATTGGCGAACGGGGCAACCAGGTGGAGAAGATTCACAATGAAGCCGAACTGGAAAATTACCTTTCCGCGCATTCAGGCGATGTCATTCTGCAGGAATTTGTGGAGTATGAAATCGAAATGGGTGTCTTTTTCCACCGCCATCCCAGCGAAAACTACGGCAAAGTCAGTTCGATTACGCTAAAAAAATTCCTGTCTGTCACGGGTGACGGCACATCGACGATTGAAGAATTGATGCAGCAAAGCCACCGGGCCCGGTTTCAGCTCAATACCTTCCGCAACCGGCTGGGCTCGCAAATGCAGCAAGTAGTGCCGCAAGGCGAAGTGAAGCTGCTCGAACCGATTGGCAACCATTGCCGCGGAACGTTGTTCTACAGTGGCAACCACCTGATCAATGAGCAGTTACACGATGTATTCAGCCAGATTGCCCTGCCGATTGACGGCTTTTATTACGGCCGGTTTGACATCAAGGTACGCAGCCTGGCCGACTTATACGCCGGGCAGCACATCCGCATTCTGGAACTCAACGGGGTCAGCGCCGAGCCTGCTCACATTTACGATCCGGGCTACACGCTCTGGCGTGCCTACCGCGACTTCATTCGCCACATGAACATCATGCACCGCATTTGCCAGCAAAACATCCGCAATGGCGTGAAACCGGTAACCCTGTCTGAGCTTTGGATGATGATCAAAAAACATTTCTGGTCTTCAGAAGCGGTGCAGGCATAAGGGGGTTTTGCCTTTTTGAAAGATACTATTCGGGTGTTACGTAACCTGAATAGTGTCTCGATTGGGAATACAGGGTGATGCCGAGCAATTGCCATTCTCTCATCCCGGCGACTGAATACTCCAACCTGGAAGGGTCGCCTGTCTGATTTACAACAATGGCTTGCGGACGCCACTGGATTCCACTGACAAAGCCCGAAAGGGATGAATAAGCGCTTACCGGAATGTTGCCTTTTCCTGGTAGGTCTTTTTTGTAAGCAATGCTCAGGTCATAGTGCGAAACCAGCGTCTTTTCCATGTTGATGTACACCTCGTGGTTCTCCCGGTTTCTCAAGCTGTCTTCTGGTAGGAACTGCCAGTGTTGGGTTGCATGGGGACTTGACTTTTTGTCATGACTGGAAGCGGTGGAATGCGCTGCAAAAGAGACAACGCCCACCACGAAAAGAACGGATGACCAAAATCCCATTTTTACCCGGATGAGCTTGATTGCCTGCATGCATATGACAATAAAGGCAAGAAAAAGTGAAATATTCAGCAGTCCCCAGAGTAGATACAGCATACTATAGTTTGTAGAGTGGTTGTGACAAATCTTAGTGACAATTCAGACAAGAAGTAACCGTTTTTTGTAGACTTATGGGCTCACTTCTTTTTATATTTTTTTCTAATTTCATCACTAAATACAATGGGCAAAGTCCAAGGACGTCTTTCAAATTTTCCGAGTCGGTAAATAACATCCCAATTAGGAATGGATTTTACAACTCGTATGGACTCTTTATCAAAAACAACGTTATATCCTTTCATCACTTCCACACTGTCAATTACTCCTTTTTCATTGGCAGAAAACTTAACATATACTCTCACGGGTTCCTCCTGATCAGGTAACTGATTCCAACGTATGTTGTTATAAATGTATTTGTTAAGTTTATCGCTGTTTCTACTAAACTCAGACTGTCTTGATTTCGAATTATCGTACGTGATTGTCCCTTTCAGAGAGCCTTTTTCAATTTTAAAAACAACCTCCCGTTCATAAATTGACTCATACCCCATGTGAACATAATGTATCAGTTTGCCTTGTGGGGAGAGGATTTCTTCAGTTACCCAATCCGCTTTCACTTTTCCGTTTACATATTTTTCACCAAAAAGCTTTTCCAGATCAGCATGGATCTTGTTTTCATAAGAACAACAACTATAAATTCCGACAAGATACAGTTGATTATTTGTAATCTGCCAGATAGCTTGGTATCCTCTCCAACATGAGGTTAATCCACATTCTTCTTTGTCACCAAATAGTTTATCTCTTAAATTTTCAATTTCAGGAAGTTGTTCCAGTGGGTTGGCAAAAATGGACAAGGTATCTCCATTGTAAATCAGTTCATCGGGAATTTGCGCTGTTGCGAGGCTCTTTAAACTGCATAGCATCACAATCAGGGAAGTTAATAGAGAAATTCTCATTCTTCTTATCGAGGTTTTGCTGTTTCAAAATATACTATTTTTTGTTAAAAGAATTAAGAGCAATGAGCGTTAAAATTTTCTGGCGGGATAGTCTTTCAAAAGTTGGTTTCTAAAATTGCGTATCCAATCTACCGCATCAAAGCTATACTTGTCTTTCACTTCACGCGGCTCAGAATTCATCAAATAACCATAATTTTGTTCCAAGAGAGTAGCCGATCTCAAATCATTTAAGCTTCGGAACTCTGCAATAGCTTCTGACCATTTAGCATAGTTTATTGAAAATGGATCTGTATAATCACCGCCTGCCAGCAATCCCTCTTTTCGTTTCACCAGAGGATTATCTTTCAATTTTCCGTTGGAATCGATTTTATTAAACTGTTCAATACACTTCTTAGATGGAAAGCCAAACACGTAATTGGCAAGTAGTGCATTCAAAGACGCATTTTCAGCTTTGTCTATTTCGTTTATTGCATAATAATTGGTAGCCAACAAAGTCCAGATATCGGAATACTCGCTAAACATCGCTACAGACTGCTCCAATCTTTGAATGGCTTCTTCATTTTTTCCTCGCTTAGCCAGCACTCTTGCCTTCTGATATAAATTCAGGAAAAATGTAGTATCATCCAAACCCAAACCAGACGTTGGTTGCAAATTGTCTTTTTCATACGCTGTCAAAAAAGAATTTAAATCTGGAAATTCGGGTATAAGCCAATTTTCCTCATGGCTTTTCCGACATACTACAGGCTCTTTATTTTCCTTACCTAATTCCCAATACAGTCCATAACCATCTCCACCACCGTCATTGGCTTCTTCTATTTCCAAAAATCCGATAGGAGGAAAAATCCAGTAATCGTCTCTTTGCACTATTGTCACTTTTTGAATACCAGCGGGTAGTTTCATCTTGTATTTCCTTTTGAATTCAAGTCAGAATTTCTGCATTTCTTCAACACCCAACCGTTGTATGTTGCCCAACCGGTTTTACCACTTCTCCTGTGCGGGCCGGTTTGGATAAGTACAGTGTCGGGCTGGAAACATTGTAATGCCTGGAGGTATCGATAATCCAATCCAGAATTCCGTCTCCATCCATATCACCTGCAAATAGCAGTTGAATCATGTTGTCGTCAAAATCAGGCTGGGCGACGAGGAGAGACTTCCGCTTTTGTCCATTGACGGTAGCTGTCAGATACAGCTTATAATTCCGGACTTCCAGTTCATCCGAACCGCCTCCCACAGGTTTCGCATTACCGGTTGCAAACAACTCGTAGTCAACACCCGCATGCATGATCTGTAGCGTATCGCCTGGATAAAGCTGTTTCTTTGCTAAAGGCGCGGGTTCTACCCTACGGTTTGTAAAGAAGTTTTGTCCTTGCATTAAAAGGATGGCACTGTCCTGATTCAGTGTCTCAACCAACCAGCCCGTCTTTTCACTCTCCTTCTCATCGACCACGATGTCATGCACTCTTTTCGTTTTCAACCGGGTTTCGGCCAGGTAAAAATCTGTCTTATTTTGGAAAAGCCCAAACCATTTTTCCTTGTCTGCCCCTGTCCAAACTTCGTCGCTGTGAAAAGTCCCGACAGTCAGAATCTTCATTGAAAACCCGCTGTCAACTGGCAACGCTTCTGTGGGATAAGTACTGGTGTCGGTGGCGGCGTACACAGTTGCCATTGCCTCGGAGGTAGCAGGATCCGCAAGTGCGGTTTGAGTTTTGTCAGCGGTGTGTCGGTTCGAATCTGTGCAGGCCGTCAGTATGGAAATCAGCAAAAGAAATGCGGGTAGAATTGGTTTCATTCGGGTGCGAGAATTGCGAAAAACAAGCTAAATAGACGTAATTACCTCAATGTCAGTCTTCTGGCAACAGATCGGGGTTGTAGACAATCTCCCAAAGGTGCCCGTCAAGGTCTTGAAAATAGCCCGAATAGCCACCCCAGAAGGTATCTGCTGCGGGTTTGATAAATAGTGGCACCGGCTTTTTGGGCAAGCTGCATTACGGCGTCTACTTCGTCATTGGATGAAACATTGTGCCCGATGGTAAATTCGAGCGGAGATGGATTTGGAGAAACGATACCGGTATCGTGTGAGATGCTTTTTCGGGGCCATAGTGCCAGCTTCAATCCGTTCTGCAGATCAAAAAAGGCAACTGCGCCGTATTCAAATTCCTTTCCGACAATGCCTTCGGTTGCCAATCCCAGTTTCTGATAAAAAGCAACGGCTTTTTCCAAATCTGCGACTCCCAGAGTCAATACGGATATCCTTGCTTTCATAGGTTGTGCAATTAAGGGAGGTTTTTGCTTTTGAAAAGATACTATTTTCATCCAAGTTCCTTGTTAGTTGATCTTGTTTCCTGACTCATAGAATTCTCTCTTTGCATCGCATGTTCTTTTTTTGCTTGCCCAAAAAGGAACCAAAAAGGACACTTTCTTTGAACGCTCCCGCCCGCAAGCCCTACCCACCCCTCGCCAAAGAAAGAGGCCAACGCTTTTTACAGGCTAGTGCTACGCACTGCGCTTTGATTATTATTATAGGCTGCTTGCAACTAAGGTATATTCCAGTTGTAGGTTATTAGCTCTTGGCAGCCTTAGGCGTAGTGTGAACTTACACTCTTTTTCGGAAAAGCAAATACAACAGTAATGAAGTCAGTGGAGCAATCAGTCTTTTGTCTAGTGTCTTTTTTCTTTTGTCTGACTACTTAAAACGCTCCCGGAAAATACGTTTTGCGTAACGCAGCGTAGGATTGCGATGTGGACCCAATACGAACCGGACGCAGCAAGCTTTCCAACTTACGCAGGTCGGCAATGTCGATCTGCTTGGTCTGAAACGCTTTTTTGAGCCAGTTGAGCGATTCCTGAGGCTTGTTTTGCTGAGCCGACAGGCATCCCATTCCCAGCAATACCAAGCCGTTGGCACTGCTCAGGGCATAGCCTTTTTTCAGGTAACGCGCCGCTACATTTACCTGATTCCTAGACAAATGCGCCAAGCCGTAATAGGCGTAAAACTTGGCGTTGGTCGCATTCGGGTTCTTGAGTTCGTACAGGGTAAAATCTTTCAGCGCATCTTCCATTTTGTTAAGCTGAAAATAACAAACGCCTCTGAGGTAGCGTGCATCGGCCTGGGTTTGGGCATTGTCGAGCACCAGCACCTGACTAAAGCCATTCAGGGCTTCGCTGTATTTCTCGGCTTTCAAGGCGGCATTGGCGTAGGCATACTGGTATTCCAGCCGATTGGGAACCTGCTTGGCGGCTCCGCCATAAGCGGTAGCAGCATTGGCATACTGATTCATGGCCTCATAAGCGACACCCCGCTGAAAATACGCTTCCGCACATGTAGGATTGTAGGTCAGCGACTGGTCGGCACTCTGAACGGCATTGGCGTAGGCCTGCATCCGGTTCTGGCCTTTGGCAATGTCGGCATAAAGTTCGGACAATTCGCGTTTCAGGACGGCATCTACCTGCATTTTGCGTTGCTGTTCTTTGTATTCGGCAAGCAGCACCTCCACCAGTTGCTGGTAATTGGCTAGGGCCTGCGTGGTTTGCCCCAGCGCCAGCAGCACTTCCCCTTTTTTGCGGTACACATCCAAGTAAGTCGAGTTGTATTTCAAGGCGGCATTAAAGCTTTCCAGCGCTTCTTTGTTTTGCTTGAGTTGCATCTGCAACAGGCCTTTTTTGTAATAGCCTTCACTGTTGCGGCTATTGGACTGAATAGCCGTATTATAATATTCCAGGGCCTTGGAATATTCTTTTTTCTCCAGGGAGACGTCGCCGCGGGTAATCCAGACACTGCTGTTTTGCGGATTAAGTGCCAGGGCCAGGTTAAACATCCGGTCAGCTTTCGGGGTATCCCGGTTGCGTAGGGCGGTGGCTCCCATGCTGTGGTAGTCGTTGCTTTTGGCGCGGATCAGACGGGTAGTGGTGCTATCGGCGCCGCCCAGTTTCTCGGCTTTCCGGAAATCGGCGGAGGCTTCTTCAATCTTGTTCAACTCGGCAAGGGCAAGTCCCCGCTGGTAATAAGCTTCCGTGTAAGTCACGTTCAGTTCCAGGGCTTTGGTAAAACTTCGGCGGGCCGCTTCCAGATCCTTATTGCGGTATTCGAGCATGCCTTTCTGCAATTGGTACAGCGGGTTGCTGGGCGACAACGCAATGGCCTTATCATAGTCTGCCACGGCCTGCCTGGTAAGGCCGAGTTGCTCTTTGAGCCGGGCTTTCTTGAGGTAATACTTGGCCTCATCGGGTGAAATCTTGGTGGTAATGTAGTCGTAGTCAATCAGGGCTTTGTCCAGTTCCTTGTTGTTTTCACAGAAAGCCGCCCGTGCCAGATACGCATCCAGGTAATTGGCATCGAGGCGAACCGCCTCCGAAAAATCGTCCATGGCCTTGGCATACGCATTGCGTTGCGATGATTTGGTGTAGCAAATGGCCCGCATCAGATACAGGTCGGGGTAATCTTTGATCACCTTCTGTTTGATTTTCAGCTTGATCAGATCGTCGCAATGGCTGGCCGCATCGGCAATCTTGCCCGTAGCCAACTCGGTCCGGATGGGCAGCACCTCACTGATGCGATTGGTGAGCAGGGCAATCTGGGGCTGAATGCGCGCCGACGCTTCGGGCTGGGCAGCCAGGGCTTTGCGGTAATAGGCCAGGGCGTCGTCGTAGCTGCGGTTTTTCTGGTAAAATTCGGCCGTTTGCAGCAGCGTTTCCAGCTTGTTCTTAAAGTCGCGCTCTATCTTCTGAACTTGCAGGCGGGGCAGCGGAGCAAAACTGTTGTATTCAATGGCCTTGCGGTAGGCATCCAGCGCCGCCTGGTAATCATTGTTTTCCATGGCGGTGTTGGCAATGCGGATGGCTTCGTTGTAAGCGGCCTCTCTGGCTTTTTTCTCTTCTTCGGCACGTGCCAGTGCCACTTTGTCAACGGCTTCTTTGACGGCCACATCCTTTTCAGCCGAGGTTTTGTTACCCAGGGCGATACTATTTTCGGTATCGCCTACTACCGTCACATCGTTTTCTTTGGACGTATACGGCTTTTTGGGGTCATAAAACGAAATGCTGGAAATCAAGGCTTTCCAACGGTTGCCGGTTTTCTCAGCCCGAATAATGGCCTGTCGCGTATGTACCGGATACGGTGATTTTTTTTGGGTATGAGAGCCTGTAAACTGGCAATCGAAAACGGCCTTTACATAAAAAAAATCCTTCTTCTTGATGTTTGACAATCGGATGTTGGAAAAAATAATCGAAGGGTCAATGCTTTTGCCGTAGTAGACATCGAGGGTATGAATGTATTTATCTACGGGCAGGTCTTTGGTTTTGGCAAGTTGGAAAGAAGGGTCAATGTCGTCTTCGATGATGGCGGAGGCATTGTAAAAAATCTGGTTGCGGGCATTGGGCGTATAGCTTTTTTCGATGACTTCGGCAATGGCATTGGGCGGGTTGTCGGAAAAGGCAATGAAATTGAGCAGTTGTTCGAGTTCACTGATGGCGTTTTTGGCCTGATAGCTGATTTCGCCGGTTTCCTTTACACTCAATTGCCCTTGCCCCAGGCTCATCAGCGGACAGCTCATCCATAAACTCAAACAAAAAAAGGGTACGATGTACTTCATGCGACTCACTTAAACTTAGGGGTAAGCAGACAATACCGGGGTTTTGTCTAAAAAAAAGATACTATTTTTTCGAAAGGGCAAATATACCTTACTAGCAAACGATAAAGTAACGGATTTGATTACATTCTTATCCAAAATTGAACTAATGACTAAAATAGTGGCCGCTCTTCTACGGTAAGTACTTAAAATATACCTACTTTCGTTTATCAATCAGCCATCTCCATCCCTTTCTATGCATAAAAAAATATACCTGTTTCTTTTCTTCTGTTTCATTTCGAATCATATCTTACAGGCCCAGCAACTGTTGGGAATCGCCAACAGCAATTACGCCGGCACCAACGGTGTTTACCTTAATCCGTCGTCCATCGCTGACTCCCGTTACGGCTTTTACCTGAACTTGGTTTCAGTGCAGAACAGTGTCACCAACAACTATTACCGCTACGATTCACAGTATTCGCTGCTGCGGCTGGGCGTCAACGGCTTCAAGGACCCGTATAACCTGCGGCCTGAGTACTACGAAGAACTGAGCAATACCCGAACCAAGATTTTTGACATCCGGGGCGAAATCCGCCTGCCTTCGCTGATGGTAAAGTTAAGTCCAAAGCACAGCATTGCCCTTACCAACCGCATGCGGGGCAGTTTTGAAGCCGAAAACGTAACGCCATTCATTGCCAACGACTTCCGCAACAACAACCTGACGCTGATCAGCATGCTGAGCAATGACAGCAAACTGCGCATCAACCAGAACTGGTACCGCGAAACAGGGCTGACCTACGCCCGCGAACTATGGGCCAAGGAAAAGCACTATGTCAAAGGCGGACTGACGCTGAAGTACTTGCAGGGAATTTACTCGTCGAGCCTGTATTCCAACAACCTGCAAACGCAACTGGCTACTAATGCAAACCAAGAAATCGTGCTTCGAGTGATCAATGCCGACATCGGCTATCATTATACCCAGCCCCAGGAATATCCTACCGATAACCTGGTGGATGCGGCGTTGTGGAAAACCCAGAACGGTCGGGGTGTAGGTGCCGACATTGGATTCACGTATGAATACCGTCCTGAAATTGAGAGCTACCGCTACAAAATGGATGGCAAAGACGAACTGGACAACCAGAAAAACAAGTACAAATACCGCATTGGCATTTCGTTGCTCGACATCGGCGGAATCAAGTACAAAACCGATTACAGCGATACCACTGCGGCGGGTTCATATGTGATTCAGCGGCAGAACGTTGATTTGCCCCAACAGGATTTGCAGAATTCGTCGCTTGACAACTATTATCCGGTTCTGAACCGCGGCCTTTCAGTGGGTGCGGCCGACCGGCAGAATGGGTTCCGGGCTAAGCTGCCTACTGCCTTGCACCTCAATTTTGACTATCGCATCAAGGAAAAATTTTATGTCAATGCCGCCTGGCTGCAGTCGTTGCGCACCCGGCAAGCCTTGGGCATGCGGTCCCGTTCGCTGATAGCCATTACGCCCCGTTTCGAAACCAAACACTTTGAGTTTTCGCTGCCGCTGTCGGTTGTCAATGATTACCAGCAAGTGGCCGTTGGAGCCATGATGCGGGTGGGTTCGTTTTTCTTCATAGGCTCCGACAACCTGATGGGTGCACTGAATGTGGGCAAGCCTTACGGCATGGATGTGTATGCGGGCATTACCATTGCCGGACTGCAAGGCAAGAAAAAAGATGCGGATAAGGACGGCGTGTCGGACAAACTGGATGCGTGCAAATACATAGCCGGTGTTTGGGAGTTTAAGGGTTGTCCGGATACTGACGAAGACGGCGTGGAAGACAAACTGGACAAATGCCCCACCGAACCGGGTAAGAAAGAACTGGGCGGCTGCCCGGACACCGATGGCGATGGCATCATTGATTCGCAGGACAAATGCCCGAACCAGGCCGGATTGCCCAAAAACGGCGGTTGTCCCGATTCGGATGAAGATGGCGTGCTCGACAAGGACGATGACTGCCCGCTGATCAAAGGGGTACCCGCCCTGAAGGGGTGCCCGGACAGTGACGGCGACGGCATTCCGGATAAAGATGACCGCTGCCCCAATGAGAAAGGATTGAGCAAATACAACGGCTGCGCCGATACCGATGGCGACAATATCCCAAATCCTGATGATGCGTGCCCCGACCAGGCCGGAACGGCGCGTTTCAACGGCTGCCCGGATCGTGACGGTGACACCGTACCCGACAAAGACGACCGTTGCCCGGATGTATACGGCTCACCGCAAAGTGCGGGTTGCCCTGCCGAAACCAAACCTACCGAACCCACTCGCGTCGAAATCCAGCTGACGCAGCAAGAACAAGCCGTGTTGGACGAGGCTTTCGAAGACCTGGAATTTGAAACCGGCAAATCGGTGATCAAGCTGAGTTCATACCAGAGCCTGGATGATCTGGCCGAGCTGCTGAAAGAGCAATCTTCGTATCGCATGCTGATTTCGGGTCATACGGATAACGTAGGCAACGCCGCCACCAACCTGAAACTGAGCAAAGCCCGTGCTGAAGCCGTAAAAAGATACCTGACACGCAAAGGCGTAAAAGCCGACCAACTCATCACCGAAGGTTTCGGCTCACGCAAGCCTATTGCCGACAACAAAACGCCCGAAGGCCGCCAGCGCAACCGGCGGGTAGAAATGAAGGTTATTAAATAAACCAAATAGTATCTTTTAAAACGCAAAAACCTCTTCTGAATATTCAGAAGAGGTTTTTGCGTTTTCTGATTCTGGTATTTCCATTTATTCCGAAATAGCAGGCACGCCTTCTTTCAAATGGCGGTTTTGTTCCAGCAATGGGATTTTCACCATAAACATAATTCCGTCGTCAATGATACTGATGGGGGTTTCCGTAATGAACCGGTACCGGTTTACAATGTTCTTTAATCCGATACGAGACGAAAACTCTTTGATCGGCTTGAGTTGCAGGGAGTTTTGCACCACCAGATAATTCTGCTCCTGAAAGATGAACACATCCAACGGTTTCTTTTGGGAAACAATGTTGTGCTTGATGGCATTTTCAATGAGCATCTGCAAGGTGAGCGGAGCAATGGAATAATGCTGCAGGGCATCCGGCAACGACACCCGAATGCGCAGGTTGTTGCCAAACCGCAACTCCATCAGGTAGATGTAGGATTGCAACAACGTCAGTTCTTCCGACAGCGTAACCAATTCCTTGGCGCGGCTTTCGAGCACATACCGATACACTTTGGCCAATTGCCGCACAAACTCAGCCGCCATGTCCTGGTTGCTGTAAATCAGAGATGACAATGCGTTCAGATTGTTGAACAGAAAATGCGGATTGACCTGCGTTTTAAGCATTTCCAGGTGAAACTCAATGTTTTCCTTCTTGAACCGTTCCAATTGGGCGAGGGAGATACGCCATTTGTTCAATAGGAAAAATCCCAGTTCTACGGCAACTACCAACACCGAAATCAGCAGCATTACTCCTGCCAGAAGAATTTCGTCGGTCAGGTTAATGAATACCGGCGAGGGATGTAAAATGCTGCGGAAAAAGACATTCCGAATCCCTGATACCACCAGAATGATCCAGGTTATCTGAGCCAGCGACTGCCCAACCAGCCGTCTCAGCAACGACTTATCCCAGGGCAGTAGCTGATTGAGCTTCTTGTTCAGGTACTGGCTTCCCGCTAAAATCAGGAACGCCAGCATCAGGTCAGTTCCAAACCGGCCCCAATGCCAGTGAAACGGATAATTGCGGTAGCGCAGGCCAAAAACCAGGTCGACCAGCAGATGGAAACCCAGTCCCAAGGCCAGCACACTTCCTACTTTTCCAAGCAAGCGAACCCAGGAATATACGGAACCGTTTTTCTGCATCCCGACAAAGATACCGATTTCCACGAACAAGTTGATTTGAGGTGTCAGCAGGAACAAACACAAAAAATCCTTGTCAGAACAGCGGGCCTGTTCCGACAAGGATGCGAAAATAACTCAACTTATCTTTAAGCCCTCTTCAGTTGCGGCTCGCCAATCGGATGAAGATTTTTAATCCAGTTCTGCACGCTTACATGGTTTACTTTTAATACCCGCGCAATGGCCCGCATTCCCAGCCCTTCTTTGTGCATCCGCACGGCTTGTAGCTTCATTTCCAGGGGCTTGGCCGTTGACTTCTGCTTTACGGTGTAGCGGTAGCCACAGCATTTGCATTGGAAACGCTGACGGCCTCCTACGAAGCCATCTTTCATGTAATCGGTTGCTTTGCATTTTGGACAATCCATAATAATAAAATATCTGTAAGGGGGGTGGTAAATCGCGTTAAAAAAGAGACGTCACTCAAATAGGTGTATTATTGACAAGTAAAAATAATTTCTTTTCTCTTGTTCCAAAATCGATTTTGAGTGACGTGTATAATTTCTCCGGTCAATTACCTGATTTGATAGGTGAACTGCGGCAACCGTTTAACACAGAAAGCACCGGTTGGTAATCCGTACAGTCGGCAAAAAGGCATGAACTCTCTACCGATCCGGACAAATACTTGTGCCAACTTATTTCATTTCACTTGCACAAACCTTTTCAATTTCATAGCTTCAATTGCAAAACCCTGTTTTATTTCATCTATGCCGTATCAACAAACCATCCGCAACCGAGTCTATACGTTCCCTGATCTGAAAACTTTACTGGCGAAAGCTACGCCTGCTCGGTCGGGCGATTACCTGGCGGGAGTGGCCGCTGAAAGTGCCCAGGAACGGGTAGCGGCTCAGATGGCGTTGGCCGAAGTGCCCTTGCAAACCTTTCTGAATGAAGCCGTTATTCCTTACGAGCAAGACGAAGTAACCCGACTCATCCTCGACTCGCACGATAAAACAACTTTTGCACCCATCAGTCATTTGACAATAGGCGACTTTCGGAATTTTTTACTATCCGAAAATAGTACCTCCGAAACACTCAAAACCCTGGCATTTGGACTGACGCCCGAAATGGTGGCGGCGGTTTCAAAAATCATGCGGATTCAGGATATGATAACCGTTTCGGCGAAGTGTGAAGTAGTGACTCGGTTTCGGAATACGCTGGGTTTGAAAGGCCGTTTCTCAACACGCCTGCAACCCAACCACCCCACCGACGACTACCAGGGCATTGCGGCGAGCATTCTGGATGGCCTGCTGTACGGCAGCGGTGATGCAGTCATCGGCCTCAACCCGGCTACCGACAATGTACCCACCGTGATTCGCCTGCTGGAAATGATGGACAGCATCCGGAGCCGTTTTGACATTCCCACCCAAACCTGCGTACTGAGTCACATTACGACTACACTGCAAGCCATGGAAAGAGGCGCCCCGGTTGATCTGGTATTTCAGTCGATTGGCGGCACGGAGCAAACCAATACCTCGTTTGGTGTGAATCTGGCATTGTTGAAAGAAGGGTACGAAGCTGCATTGTCACTGAACCGGGGAACTATGGGCCAGAATGTAATGTATTTCGAAACCGGCCAGGGAAGCAGTCTATCGGCCAATGCACATCACGGTGTGGACCAACAAACCTGCGAAGTACGAGCTTATGCGGTAGCCCGTGCGTTTGATCCGCTGTTAGTGAATACGGTTGTCGGGTTTATCGGACCGGAGTATTTGTATGATGGCAAGCAAATCATTCGGGCCGGACTGGAAGATCATTTCTGTGGGAAGCTGCTTGGCCTGCCCATGGGCATTGACATTTGTTACACCAACCACGCCGAAGCCGATCAGGACGACATGGATACGCTGCTGACCCTCATGGGAGCGGCCGGTTGCAACTACATCATGGGTGTGCCCGGTGCCGACGATGTGATGCTGCACTACCAAAGCACTTCGTTTCACGATGCCTTATACATTCGCAACCTATTAGGATTGAAGCCCGCTCCGGAATTTGAAAACTGGCTTATGAAAATGAATATCTACGATGCAGCCGGGCAACTGAAACCCGTTTCCAAACAACATCAGTTGCTGGAAGCCTTGTCGGAAAATCGTTGAGAAAGAATAGCCAATGGGAACTTTGACTACTTCATTCTCCTTTTTAACTAAGTAGTGAGACAAAATAAAAGTGTAATTCTTTAGTTCATATAGGGCTATTTTCAAGGTTTTGTCTTTTATCTCATGTCTTTCTTCTTTTGTCTTTTTAGATAGTAGGATTTGCGAAGCCAAAACCTGCCTATTTTTTCAATTCTCATTTACATACCAACTTCCATGCAAAATTCCTGGACCGACCGATGGAATGAACGATACAGCCAGGCAGACTACGCCTATGGCACCCAGCCCAATCAGTTTTTGCAACAGCAACTGGAAAAGCTAACTCCGGGCTCCATTCTTTTTCCGGCTGAGGGAGAAGGACGAAACGCCGTCTTTGCTGCCCAACTCGGGTGGCGCGTTTCAGCATTCGACATCAGCACGGAAGGAAAAACCAAAGCCCTGCAATTGGCTCAGTCCAATCAAGTTACCATTGATTATCAGGTAGGTGAATTACAAAACCTGGATTACGCATCCGGACAATTCGATGTGATTACATTGATTTACGCGCATTTTCCGGCGGCAATTAAGTCTGCCTATCATCAGACGTTGAATGGTTTCCTACGCAAAGGCGGGGTTGTTATTTTTGAAGCATTCAGCAAAAAGCACCTTGATTGCATTGCGCAGAATCCGAAAGTAGGTGGCCCCAAAGAGCTGGACATGTTGTTTTCCATAGAAGAAATTCAGACCGATTTTGCCAATTACGAATTTCTGGAATTGCAGGAAATCGAAATTGAACTGAATGAAGGAATTTATCACAATGGAACCGGTTCGGTCATTCGGTTTATCGGACGCAAAAAGTAAAAATGATGAAAAGAAAAAGCTGAATCGGATTCAGCTTTTTCTTTTTTAAACGGCCAGCACTTTGTATACCTGCCCGGTCTGTGCACCGAAGGCACTTTTCACATAGGCACTGGATACGCGCTGCATCGAAACGGGAATAGTACCGTGGAAAAACGGAAAATACCCAGGTGATTCTTCCACTACCGTTGGGGCCACGGCGTTGATGCGAACTCTGTTTCTCAGTTCAATAGCCGCACCACGCACAAATCCGTCAATGGCTCCATTTACAGAGCTTAACGAAGCACCGAGTACAATCGGATCTTCACTCAAGCTCCCCGAAGTTAACGTAAACGACCCGTTGGGATTGATGTAATGTTGGCCGATCAATACCAGATTGACTTGTCCCATCAGTTTGCTGTTTACGCTAATCCGAAAATCGGCGTCAGTCATCGTTTCCAGCGGACCAAAGTGTCCGTCACCGGCTACGCACACAACGGCGTCAAAAGCTCCCACTTGTTCATACATTTTTTTGATGGATTGAGCATCCGAAATATCCACTTGTAAGTCGCCGCTTTTGGAGCCTACTTTTACGATTTCATTGCCGTTTTCCAAGGCTGTAACGACATGTTTGCCTATGGTGCCCGTGGCACCCACTACAATTATTTTCATGGTTTTTCTGTTTTTTGTTTCGCAAACTTATCCCAATACTATACTTTTGTCAAGTAGTTACCTTTTTGTCCAGTATTGTCAAAAATGTCTAAATTTGAATATGGAAGCGCTAGAGCAGAAAAACGAGTTAAAAAAAATACACCACCCCGAAGATTGTCCCATTACGGCGACCATTGATGTGATTGGCGGCAAATGGAAACCGCCCATCATCTGGCTGCTGCTGAAAGCAGGCACCCTGCGGTTTGGAGAGCTGAACCGAGTCATTCCGGGTATGGCTCTGAAAGTCTTGTCTCGCAGCCTTAAGGAACTGGAGGCCGACGGGATCATTGTTCGGAAAGTGTATCCGGAAGTGCCGCCACGGGTGGAGTACTCGTTAAGTGAGAAAGGCGAATCGCTGCGGGAGATCATGCATCTGTTGTCGCAGTGGAGTAGAAAACATGTGTTGATGGAGACAGAAAACGTTTAAAATTCCAATCTCATTTTTTGACTTTCAAACACGTATGCTCAATCTGGAAAACCTAAAGCAGTTCACCATCCAACGGCCTGATGCCTGGACATTATTAGGCGATGCGGAAGCCTTCGACCAATTGCCCGAAACACACCAAGCGCAACTTTTATTTCTGGACAAAGCCGCCTCAAAATTCATGTATGATCTTTTGGAATCATCCAAACTCATAACGGGTGGTTTGTGGAGTCCTTTTGCCAAAGGAAACTTTAAGACGGTTGAGGAATTTTCCAACTTTTCGGATTTGGAAGAAAGCAAGCAGCAACTCAAAAAGTGGCTATTCCAAAGAGGCATTCCCTTTCAAAATTGGGTATTTGTCCTGCCCAACTACAACGATTACCCTATGTTGACCACCTGGAAAATGATCATCAAATATGGCAGCCGAATGTTCTTTGCGGATGACATAACCATTTTCGATGCCTCCTTAAACTGGTGTTTGCTTTATTACCACGATGATAAACTCTCCTTTGGAAAAGACAACATCTACGACAATACGGAAGATTACAAGGTAATGGAAGCCTACAATGAAATGAAGAAAAAGTATCCTCAGTTTAAATATCCGTATTAAGGCAACAGTTTTTCGCATAAAACCAGCGAATAAAGCCTGTACAAATAGTATCTTTTGAAAAGCAAAAACCGCCATACTGCCTATGAATTCCGTTACCAATGATCCTTGGGAAAATCTGCGTCGGTTTACGGCGGCTCGCATTGCGCTGGGTCGGAGCGGTCACAGCCTGCCTACCCGTGAATTGCTGCATTTTCAACTCGACCATGCTCAAGCCCGGGATGCCGTTTATTCGGAATTGGATGTTGCAAAATTAACTGAGGAATTAAGTGTGGTTACTTCACAAATCCTGCATTTGCACAGTCAGGTGCAGAACCGACAGCAATACTTGCAACGTCCCGACTGGGGGCGACGTTTGTCAACCGAATCCAAACAAAAGCTTGAAATTCAGTCGCATGCAGCTACCGATTTGTGCATTGTGATTGCCGACGGACTTTCGGCCACAGCAGTCAACACCCATGCTGTTCCGGTATTGCAACAGTTGATTCCCGCTTTGCAGGAACGAGAATGGACGCTTGCACCCATTTGTGTAGTGGAACAAGGCCGCGTTGCCATTGCCGACGAAATTGCATTCTTGCTCAATGCACAGGCGGTGGTTATTCTGATTGGCGAACGGCCCGGCTTGTCGTCACCGGATAGCATGGGAGCGTATCTTACGTTCCAGCCGCGCCCCGGCCTGACCGACGAAAGCCGAAACTGCATTTCCAATATCCGCCCTGCCGGACTCAATTACGAGCAAGCCGCTGAAAAACTGCTCTATCTGATTACTCAAATCAAAGCCCGCCAACTCAGCGGGGTAAATCTGAAAGATGAATCGCCTTTACTGAATGGGTAGGTTTTTCATTTCAGAAAGATACTATTTTGCACTCTGCATCTGATTTACCTCTGCCTCAATCTGATTTTTCAATACTACCAACGTACTCTGCCAGTAAAAATCCAGATGGTAATAAACGGATTCCGTTGGAAAGTTGGATATGGTCAGTTGCAGGTAAGTTTGATGACCTGTTTCTGATAATGCGAATTCTAAAACACAGTAATTTTCTTCCCTGTCAGGCAGTTGAGAAAGCGAACTTAAATGGGTATAAGCCAGTGCCTTTTCAGGATCATAAGTCTTGATTTGCCCGTTGTTTTCAAAGGCTATTCCGTGCAGGTTCCCTTTAATTTGAATCGAGCTTCCCGCTTCCCAAGTAGTTTCGATGTCAAGAGCCGTATCATCGTCCAGCATCCATTTTTTCATCCATTCAGGCTGAATCAGGTATTTCCAAACTACTATTGAAGAGGCTTGTATGTGAATTTCTTTTTGGATGACTGCGTCTCGAAATGTCATAGTTAAAATTAATGAATCCAGGGCAGGTTTTGCCTGTTTAGAAGATACTATTTTTGACAATTCAACACCGTATCCAACAAAAAAGTCACCAAGCCTTACACTAATTTCCGCCCTAATCTTTCGGCTTTCTGGAGCCACTTTTCGCGCATTTCAGCTTTGGAATTACGAATGATACCGAAATAACTGACTTTCACCGGTTTCACTCCGCAAAACTCCAAGGTAGACCGCTTGAGTTGATTGACGCTAGGCCGACCAAATGCCCACCAGTAATACCAACCCGGCTGGTCAAGCGTGGTGATAATATGGGCCGTTTTTCCTTTCAACAGCTTATCCCACCAAACCGAATCGGGACGGTATTTAAAGGCCATTCCCGGCAGAAAAAGCCGGTCGATAAAGCCTTTGGTAATGGCTGGCAGCCCACCCCACCACACCGGATGCACCCACACCAAGTGGTCGGCCCATTGTATCTTCTCCCAAGCTTCCAGCAAGTCGGGCTCCAGCTCGGTTCGTTGTTGGTAGCCGTATTGCAGGTTCGGATTAAACCGCAACTCCCGGATCACAATGGTTTTGACTTCGGCGCCAACTTGCTGTGCTCCTTTCTGATAAGCCTCGGCTAAGGCAAAATTGAAACTTTGGTCGTTAGGGTGTCCGTTGATAATGACGATTTTCGAGGTCTTTGGCATAAAGGTATTTTGTATGATCTGGCACAAAATTACCGATGCCACTACACACAAAACAGGACATTTGTCTAAAAAACCATTTCGCTACGGATGCGACTCAGGTGCCGCTGGGTAATGCCCAGGTAAGAAGCCAGGTAATGCAGGGGAATGTGTTTGATGTATTCAGGCTGATGAACGAGCATGTCGGCGTAGCGTTCGGCGGCGGTATTCTGTTGCAATTGGGCAACTCGCTTTTCCAGTTCAATGTATTGTTGCTCAGCCATTAGTTTCATGAAGTGCATCCAATTGTGGCTTTGCCGGGTCAGTTGAAGAATGGCTTTTTTGGGAATGAGGACCAGTTCTACAGGCGTAATGGCCTGCATATTTTCGCGTGTGGGCTCTCCCGTAATAAACGAAGAATACGCAGCCAACAGATTATTGGGAAAGATGATGCAATAGGTGGTTTCTTCGCCCGTGGCTGACAAGTAGAATGACCGAATCATGCCACTCACCACAAATCCTACTTCGTTGCACACTTCCCCTTCGCGAATGAAATAATCCAGCTTAGCCAGTTTTCGCACATGCGACGCTTCAATGCATTGGTCTGTTTCTGCATCCGTCAGAATGCCGAACGATTGAAAATAGGCTTTTATCATTTGATGACGATTTACTGATTCTGTTATGTCTCAGTTTTAATTGCTGAAATAGTATGTTCAAAAACTGGAAAACCCCAACCTCACAGAAGCAAAAAGTATGTGTACAAATTGAGGGTTTTTCCTTTTGTAGACATACTATTTCTATTCTTGTCTCAATCTTCAGGTCTATTTTTTCACCAACGTATGAATTTCATTGCTCATCTTATGGTTCATGGTTTCCCAGTTGGTTTGTACATATTGCAGCCGTAGGTTATTGCCTTGTCGCTCAAATTTATAGATTTTGCCATCGACCCAGTTGCCACCTTTCGGTGAGTCAAAAAAGACAATGGCATCATACTCGATATTTTCTTCAAAATCATAAATCATATCGTAGTACTTAAAATTACGGAAACCCTGCACTTTGCCGTCCGCACCAAGCTGTACAGACTGCTTGCTAACAGAATCTGTGTAATCACCGGCAATCAGGAGTTGTCGCAACTCGGTTTGCAAGTCTGCATTTACTTTACGGTAACTGTCCGTTGACTTGGTTTTAGGAAAATGCATTTCCAGCTTATCAGTTGCGGCCTGATTCAACTCAAAAGCATCGGGAAAAGCGGGCATTTCGGGCAGCCGAGTCAAGTCGTTCACAAACTTTCCACTAGATTCAAACTTTAGCGGACTGCTGTAACCCCGTTCGTGTGCTGAGAAGCCATCCAGATAAGCCGAGTCCGTAGCCAGATTGCTTTTATTCAGGTAAAAGCCGAGCATTTTGGTGGAATATTTCCGGTTTTTGTAAATGGATTTGCTGTCTTCAATGCCTTTCAGATATGGATCGCTGATCCAAAGTCCATCCAGTTTATCGGCCACTTCCTGTTGGGATGCCTGGCTGGAAGCAGCCTGATCTGTGTTTTCTTCTGTTTTGGTTTGTTGGTCACAGGCAACCAAGGCTAATGCAACGAGTAGTGCTACACTCGCAAAAAATCTATTCATTTCAGTTTTAAAAGTTGGATGGTTATAGATTCTGTAAAGAGATTGTTTAGGATTTAGGGTAGAAGTTTCTTTTCGTAGAAAACTTGGCGCAAACTCACGGCTTTTGAATTTGGATAGATTTTTCCAACAGGAAACATGACTGTAAATACGCGAAGATCTCTGTGAGAGGACACAAAATAGTATCTCTGAAAAAGGCAAAACCTAACTCCATACTAACCCTAAATAGTCACAAAATAAGAAAACCTGCAACGCATTACAAATCAACGAATAATCTTATTTTCCAACTTCTCCACACGAGGGTCACGACCTCCACGCAAAATGGTGTTTCCATTGAATTTTTCGGTTTGGTCAATGGTCGTATCCTGCAACCAGTCCGATTCATTCATTTGTCCACTCTGCCCGAAAGCAGCCAACGCATTGTTGTAGGTTACGTCTTTGATTTGATTGATTGGAATGTTGCGTTCGATCATCAGAGCAGCCGTTTTAGGCACCGCCAGCGGATCGGAAATGCCCCAGTCGGCGGCACTGTTAATCATAATTCGCTCTGAGCCATACTGTTGCACAATGGCAACCATACGTTCATTGCCCATCTTGGTGGATGGATAAATGCTGAATGCCGCCCAGAATCCGCGGTCCAGCACTTCTTTCACCGTTTCTTCGTTGTTGTGGTCAATGATTACTTTGCGTGGGTCAATGCCATGCTCGATGCACACATCCATACTGCGGCTGGTCCCCGATTTTTTGTCGCGGTGCGGCGTATGAATCTGAATGGGCAAATCCAATTCTTTGGCAAGCTCCAGTTGCAACCGGAAATACTTGTCTTCCATCGGCGTTTGGTCATCGTAGCCGATTTCGCCAATCCCCACTACGCCTTCTTTGGTGGCAAACAGCGGCAGCAGTTCCATCACTCCTTCGGCCAGGTATTCGTTGTTGGCTTCTTTGGAGTTCAATCCCACCGTACAATAATGCTTGATCCCAAACTGGCTGGCCCGAAACCGCTCCCATCCTACCAGCATACTCAGGTAATCTTTGTACGAGCTGGGTTCGGTACGCGGCTGACCCAGCCAGAAAGCCGGCTCAATAACGGCCACTACGCCATTGTCGCGCAGAGCCTGGTAGTCATCGGTAATGCGGGAAATGCAGTGAATATGCGGATCTATAAATAGCAAATTTTGAGTATCCATACCATGTATCAGTTACTAGTTCAGAAATGTAATTTTATTGTAAATCTCTGTAAAAAGGCGGGTTTTCACTTTCCTACAGATACTATTTGGGACCACAGATTAAACGGATTTTATAGATTAAAAAACGGATAGGTCTGACACTGTGTGTCTGACCGGAAACCCAAGGCTCGGATAAATTTTATCAACCGGCCGGGCGATTGGGCAACCACGAGGGTTACCCCTACAAATCCATGAACAAGCAAAAGCATGTTCTACCATTCCGTAATCCCACGAAACTTCAGTTCGGCGAAGCCAATCAAGGTTCAGACTATTGTGGCCCAAGTCAGTTCTCCCGTCTTCACCTTTTCCACCAAATCAGGCCGTTTTGACAACGACAGGGACTTAGCGGCAATGTGCGCACCGGTCATACACAATAACGCAGCGGCTTGCTGTTCAGTTTCCGTTCCTTTTTCAAACAACCGTTCCACATCTACCAATACGGCATCGTCGACAAACGGAGCAATGACACGCCAAACTTCGTGCGTCACGGGTCGCCCAGCCGCCCAACGTTCGTGTACAAAGTCGCGCAGAATGCGGGCAAGTGTGGCATTGGCCCGTTGGTCAAGTCCTTCCATGCGGTGCAACGGACTACCCACAAACACAGCTTTCAATACCAACTGATTCCAGGCCGCTTCGGTCATGTAATCTCTTGGGTACGGATTTTCCAGAGCCAGTGCATTGAACACAACGCCCATGTTGGTACGCACCCCTTCCGATGCCTGAGCCCGCAATTCTTCCGGATGAGGCAGCAACGGAAACGCCAGGTACAGAGCGGTGAGTTCGCCTACTTCGGCGGTGGTAAAAAGCTGGTGCAACGCCTTCAGGTATTCGGCTTTGTCATCGTGCGGAAGCATCAGCAGAATCAGGATGCGGGCAGCCTGGTCGGTAGTCCATTGGCTGGGGTTCAAGCCGTTGCGCAGTTGCTGGGCAGCAGCCAAATCTTCTTCCCCCAGTTGCAAGGGATATTTACCCACCATGCGCGGAGCCATTCCAAAAGCCAGATAAAAATCTTTGATGGTGACGGGCTCACTCAGCATAACTATTTTTTGCTTGAGCCATTCGGTGCCTTTGGCATCGGTACTGTGGCTCAGCCATTTTTTCAGAAGCTCGTGTGCTTGTATGATATCAGCCTGGTAAGTGGACATATTCTGCGATTGTTTGTAGGGCAAAGGACAGCAAAACCGATTGTTTTTACAAAGAGTTTTTGGATGATTTTTGTCAGGTTTTTGTGTAAAATTAGGATTGGGCTCTAATCGGCTTGGGCAAAATAGTATCTTTTCAAACCCTAAAACCTCCTGGATTACTACACAAAATTTATCAGTGATTCAATAGGATTGCGTCAATCCGGACTTTGATCTGTTTTATACAGGTCTACCTTGATGTTACCAGTCCTCGTTTTGCTATAAAAAGAGCAGTGGTAGGTTCGGCTTTAGCCGAATTGGGAGATTCGACCTCCAACAAATTAGCATTTTGATTAAAATTTGGCTAAAACCGAATTTACCAGATAAAGTCCTTTTTCAATTAAACTTCAAATAGAACTCCATTTTACAACTTAATATTCTCAATTAGTGCTTTCATGATTGATTACGCAAAATTCGAACAATGCGATTATATACAATTTCCACTTTCATCCACGAATCTTCTCCACTGGTATTTACAAAAAGAATAACTACCGTGTCAATATCCTTGTAATAACGGGCCATACTCGAATACCCCGGCAACAAACCGGTGTGTTCATATACATAGATGGAAGAATAAATGGCTTGTTCATCTGCATTGAGTAATGAACCATCATTCAATGCCCTCAAAAAGACTCCAACATCCTGGGCAGTTGCAACCATGGAGCCGCCAGGACACACATAGTTCTGCGTCTTTAAATCCGGCTCATAACCCAGGTAGTAGCCACTCATCAGCTCGCTTAACTTCACATCACTGAGCAAACTATATGTATATGTAAGGCCCAGCGTATCCAGTATTTCTCTTTTTATGTATGTATGGTGACTATAACCCAAGGATTTGTCAAGAATAGCACCTACCAGCAGGTAGTTGGTATTGGAATAATGGTAGCGACTATCCGGTTTAAAATCAGCAGGTTCGTCTAAAACCAACTTTAGAAATTCACGGGGATCGTTTGGCAAATCAGACCATGGCAATCGGGGATCGTCAATAAAATCCGGAATGCCGCTTCGGTGTTGCACCAGCATCTTCAACGTAATCTGATCGGCATTCTCAATTCTGCCGGCCAGTTCAGGCAAATACTCAGCCAGGGTTTTGTCCAGCGACACCTTTTTGGCATAGGCCAGTTTGGCTGTGGCCACAGCCATATACAACTTGCTAATACTAGCTATTTTGAATAGGGAATGTGGATTGGCAGGAATTCTAGTCTCTCTGTTGTTCCAGCCAGCTGCGTAAAATTCAGGGTTCTTGCCTTTCTTATCTACATACACCACCAGGCCGTCAAGTCCCTGCCCCGCCGCATTGGTTACCTGCTCTTGTATGGTATCCGGCAAGGGAGCAACCCACATCCACAAACCAACTAATGGAGCAAACACCACCGTGCAAATGATAGCAACCATGAGTATACCCAGGCTAAGCAATCGTCGGGAATGTTTCATATTAGCATTACTTTTACTTGATAATCAGATGGCTACTCAGTTTGAAGTCTGAGCCAGGTTTAAAAATAGTATCTTACAAAAAGCAAAAACCGGCATTGGAATAAACGTAACAGAATTCATGCAGTTGTAAAACTTTCATCCACTCTGTTTTGTATCGTACCTATCAAATGTTTCTTCAAAACTTAATTGTAAATTAGGGTCATCAGAAACACCAAGTCCGGTTGCATGTCCTTCAAAAATTGTCATGATAAGTTTATCACAGTTAAACCTTATGAAAGTGAAAACATCTTTTTCTCCTTTACGTACGGTTCCATTTATTTCAAATTCATCTTTGTCAATTCCATATTCTACAAACTCAATTTTCTGTCCTAAAAGCAGCCCAAGCGTTTCGTCTTTCTCGGTGTCATAAACATGCCAAAGGTCTGGCTCTTCAATTAGATGATTTTCTTTTATTTTGTTACCAAGCTCAGAATTCTCATGTAGGTTTAAACTTATGTGTACCCCATCAAAATCTCCTTCTATTTCCAGAAATCCGTCAAAATCCAGAAATGTGATGAAGAAAAGCCAAGGCAAATAACAATCTTCATATCTGTATTTATTGTAGTCAACCTGATAGATCGTGCCAACTGTTTTCCCATTTAACTGCGCTAACCAATTACCTAAGTTTTGAGAGTTCATTTGCGATTGCATTGGTAAATCTACGGATGATTAGAATAACATTTAGGCGCACAAAATAGTATCTTTTCAAAGACAAAAACCTGCCTCAGCTAAAAAAGACAAAACCACCCAATCAGGTGGTCTTGTCTTTCAATCTTTTATGTCTCTTCACTTCCCCTTCGCTTCCATGTAATCCAGTGCCATGAAGCAATAGGCTTTTACACCCGTTTTCATGCCACTTTCGTCGATGAAGAAATCAGGCGTATGGTGAGCTCCGGTTTCTTCTATTTTCTTGCCTTTGGGCATGCCGCCTACAAACACAAACACGCCGGGCACTTTCTCCTGAAAAAACGAGAAATCTTCGGCACCTGTGACGGCTTTGGTTAGTGAAACATTTTCTTTGCCTGCAGCACGAACCAGACTCGGAACCGTTTTTTCCGTCAATACTTTGTCGTTGAACGTAATCGGATATTCGCGGTGAATGTCGACCACTGCGGTAGCACCGGCACTTTCGGCAATGTTTTCAGCCGTGCGTTTGATGCGTTCATGAATCAGGTCTTGCATGCCTGCATCCAGCGTGCGGATAGTGCCTTCCATTTTTACTTCTTCGGGAATGATGTTGCTGCGAACACCGCCGTGCAA
The DNA here is from genome assembly GCA_963520985.1 of uncultured Sphingobacteriales bacterium. GTDB lineage: Bacteria > Bacteroidota > Bacteroidia > Cytophagales > 172606-1 > Xanthocytophaga. The sequence goes on along the minus strand of CAUQTA010000001.1, from coordinate 2,583,777 downwards.
CGACCCAACTGTAATCACCGCTCCCTGATTGGTCAGATCCACCTGCCGACTCACGATGGTTTGCAAACCCAGAATGATTTGCGAAGAAACCACAATCGGGTCGATGCCCAGCCACGGATACGCGCCGTGCGACTGCCGACCTTTCACGGCAATGTTCAGAATGTCAACGGCAGCCATGGTGCCTTCGGGGCGGTATTTGATTTTGCCAACTTCGGTTTGGGCGTTGATGTGAATGCCAAAAATGGCTTCCACTTTTGGGTTTTCGAGCACGCCTTCTTTGATCATCAGCTTGGCTCCGCCTTCTTCGCCGCGAGGTGCGCCTTCTTCGGCGGGTTGGAAAATAAACTTAATCGTTCCTTTGATGTCTTTGCGCATGGTGGCCAGCACTTCGGCGGCTCCCAGCAGCATGGCCATGTGCGTATCGTGACCGCACGCATGCATCACAGGCACTTCCTGTCCGTTGTATTCGCCTTTTACTTTCGAGGCAAATTCCAGTGGAGCCCGTTCTGGCACTGGCAATCCATCCATATCAGCCCGCAACGCCACTACCGGACCGGGTTTACCACCTTTCAGAATACCGACTACGCCGGTTTTGGCAATGCCGGTTTTCACTTCGATTCCCAGCGATTTTAATTTTTCGGCCACAAATTCGGAGGTCTTGAATTCACGGTTGCTCAATTCCGGATTCTGGTGGAAATGCCGGCGATAACTGATCGTTTTCTGCTCTACCTGATCGGCCATGCTTTCTACGTGAGCTTTGTAGGTTTGTGCAGCGAGTTGCGTAAGGCAAAATCCGCCTAGTAACGTAAGTAAAAGTGTTTTCTTCATTGGTTTTGTGTTGGTTAGCAAGGAATGGTTTGTTATCGGAATGGCTGGTTTTGCTATTTTAAAAGATACTATTTTCAGGAAGTGTTTCTCATTTAACGAACCCAAAAATAAAATTTCGCAAAGAAAAACTTTCACTTCACCACGGTCTTCTCCTACTGGCTCATGCCAGCAACCCATTTTCCTTTTTGGAGAGGCAAGTTTCAAGCTTGTCTGGGTGAATATACGGATTGCCGGGAAAAGCGACAAGCAACGGCTATAGGAAAGATGGCTAATTTTAGCTACCAAAAATTAACTATTGCCGAATGAACCGCTTTCAGAATAGTATCTTTGAGAAAAACAAAACCCCGGTATTAGGGAAATTTCTGAAGCCCTTCCCAACGAACCTTCCATTTGCCGTTTTTCGGGAATCCTGGCAAAGGCTCTTTACAGCCCTCATAGCCTGCACACATCAGGGCAACGGCAGCCAGCAACCCGCCATTGCCAGGCAGATAAAGACGCAGGCGGGCATCCTGAAAATTGTGTCCGTTAGGCAAATAGGTATTGGTGCGAATGGGCATGAGCAGGGCATCTACGGCTTTTTCAGGAAGGCCCAGCCGGGTGGCCGTCATAGCCGTCATCGGAAAGTCCCATCCCCAGGTATCGTCCCAGGTCCAGGTTTTCCAGATCAAGTCAAATGTCTGTTTCATAGTAGGCACATCAACCATCGCACCGACAGGCAGCATCCCTACTGTTCCCAGAACCGAAGGATGGTCGGTTTTGTAGGCTGGATTGGTGTAGGAATCCGGAGCACTTTCGGCCGCCAGGTACACGCCATCTGCTTTGGGTAATGGTGCTAATTTTGACAAAACAGCGTCCCATTCCGGTTTGCGAGCCAGATGCAGGCGTTCCCGCCACCGTTGGGCTACCGAAAGGGCCCAGTGCCAGTAGGCCAGTTCGTAGGTAGGATTGAACGTTTCTTCGGGCTTGAACCGCTCCTGTGCCGGAATGACGCCTTTGCCGAGTATGTACCGGCCTTTGGTGGCATCGTAATGGGCGTACGAAGCCATAAAATCGGCCGTAGCAAAAACGAGGTCTTTGTGTTTTTCCAGAAATGCGCGGTCTTTTCGATTGCGGTAACACAGTTCAGCCAGGTAGATCAGATGCGGTTGCTGCCAGATCAGAAACGCTCCTACCGATGACGGCCCTTCGTTGCCGTTGGGGTCGGTCATTTTTTGCCAGCGGATGCCTGCATAGCCCTGACGCTGCGCCAGTTTCCGGCCTTCGTCCGCTACGTTGTGGTACCAATCCAGGCTTTTTTCCAGCAATTCCGTGCGGTTCCATAACGCAAAATGAACGCCGTGCCACCAGTGCATTTCCAGGTGCGGACGGCCAAACCAGCTATTGTAAGTAAGTCCGGTTTCCTGCGGCGGTTGTGCATTGGCACACTGAATTTTGGTCAGGTATTGCGACAATACAATTCGTCGTTCCAGTTCATGAGCCCGCGGATCAGTGCTGCCGGTAAAGTCAACGGCACCTCCGCGCTGCCAGAAGGCTTTCCAGTGTTTCCAGTTATTGGCTTGGGTTTCGCCAATAGTCGGGATCGGTCGTTTGGGCAATGCAGGGCTGAACAGACACGAAAAATTAAACATGTCGTCGCTTTGTTCAGGCGACAACACAAAATAGTGCGCTTCTTTAGAGGTTAGTATGGCTTTACCAGACCAACGCAAAGTGGTATGATACCGGGTTGCATCCAAAGTGTGGGTAATCGTTGCCGTTTGGGGCGTCGTCTTCCGGATGGCTGACTGATGCTTTTGCGGCGACGAGTAGTTAATGCCCGCATCCGTCCAGTCGCCTGTGGGATACGGAAAACGGAGCTTCACCTTCAGTCGGCCTTGCTGCAACAACTTCGACCGTATGAAGACGGCAACCAAATCCTGGGCTTGGTGGACGTAGGTAAGCACCATCACTGGCTCATCTTCTACTGCAAACCGGCTTTTGATTTCGCCCGTCCAGGGATTGAGTTCTTGCTTAATCGCCTTAATATCCTGAATGGTAGCCAGTTGGCCGTTTTTTTTATAGATTTCCAGTCCGAGATTGCCAAGTTGCAACCGATGCGGATTCTGCCGGAACCAATTGGCGGCCTGCTGGTTGCGTCCGGGTTGCGACCATTGCACGCTGTAGGTTACCTTGCGGCCATTGAAGGTATATTCTTTCAGCGTTTCTTCAAACCGGTAACCAGCCGTGTCTGGGAAACTATGCCATCCCCACTCCGACTGCGTGCCCAGCGGAATTCCTTTGGCATAAAATTCCGGAAAACTTTGCAGGCCGGTCACATCCACGGTAAAAGCAAACTTTCCATTGCCAACCGATAAAGCAGCCAGTGTATCGGGATGAGTATTACGGACGATATGCCGTTCTACCAACGCTTTTCGGTTGATGGGCGTTTGGGCGACAATCAGATTTACTGTCACTATCCAGCAAATGCAGACCAATTTGAAAAGCATGGGGTTTTGACTTTTAGGGAGATACTATTTTCTTCTCATTATTCTGTGGGCAATCTAAGTTTCAATGGCGTAAGCGTCACGTTACCAGCCAGTCCGGATGGTTGCGGCTTCCAGTGTGCAGCAGTAAAAACGCCCTCTGCTCCCAGATTTTCGCGTTTGCGCGCCGATACGTTGATGTTGTAAAATTTCTGCCAGTGGATGCCTTGTTTTTCAACCGCCCGAACCCGGTTGGCCATCAGATTGGTTACCTGAATTTGGAGCGTGTTTTGCTTTTTGAGCACTGCCTCCGGAATCACCACCTCGTAGGCAGGGCCTAACAATGTACCCAGTTCCTGCCCGTTGACCAGCACACGGGCATGCACATACACGCTGTCCAGATGCAGCAGCCACGCATCAGCTTTGCCTTTGGGCATGGGAAACGAGACGGAATAATGAGCCGTTCCGGAAAAGTTTTGGGCATCTTCACGTCCCACATCCGTCCAAGGTTTCAACTGACTGGTTTTGATGTCCGCAGGCAAGGTTGGCCCTCCGTCAGCAAAGTGAATTGTCCAGGAACCAGTCACCGCTTGGTTGGTTCCTGCGGTTTGGTAATACGGATAAGGCGTTCCTTGAATTACGGTCGGATGCGTTTCCAGAATGCACGATTCACCCGGATTCAGGGCTAGGTAAACTTCGGTCACCCCGTTTTTCTGACGAACAGGATTGGTACCCAATTGCCCCGACATTGGATTGAAAGCCGCTACTGACTTTGCCTCGCTTTGGATAGCCGTCCACCCTGAATATGCCTTATCTGAACGATTGACAACAAAATAGACCGTACGGTCTGATTTTTTCCGGCGGATGAATTGCAGTCCCTTTGTGGTCATGGATTCTTGCCGCACCTGTGCCAACTTCAATAACTCAGCCAGATTTTCACCCAATAGCACCCTTCCTGAACCCACCGAAGCCTGCTGCATACCAGATGGCCCACCCACAAACGACAGTTGCGCCAACAGCTCCTTTAATTTCTGCTGACGTTCGGGTAGATTGCCCAATCCGGGAACATCCTTGGGTAAACTTTTGTGAATCAACACCGTAGCGCCGTTGCGTGCCAACTGAATTAGTTTTTCGAGTGTGGCTAAAGGCAGGTAGTGCGCCTCCGGGATGACCAACGTTTGGTAAGCTACTTCTCCCGTTTGGAGCTTTTGATTGGCAACAGTCAGATTGGAAATTTGCCGATCCGAGATAAAATCGTAGCTGTAGCCATTGTCTACCAGCCATTGCGCATCCGCTTTGATGGTCGTATGGTCAAATTCGGGTCCGAGTCCGTCAAAATGCTGGATGCTGCGTTTTCCGGCTTCGGCGTATTTGTCGTAAATCGGAAAATACACCAACACATCGTTATCGGGTTTTCCATCCTGTAAAAACGACTGACAGCGAGTCACATAATTATTCAGTGTTCCAAAATCTTTCCAGAACGGATTGGACGGATTGAAATGAACGGCAGCATAAAACAACCACCCCGGCCATGTCTCGTTGGCCGGCGAGTAATTGGTTCCATGATAGAAAATATGATTGACGCCCCCTAACAGGAACAAATCCAGCGACTGCTTGACTTCACCCAGCGACGACAAAAAATGCTCGTTGAGCCAGGTTGCCGACTCGGAGGAAGTGAGCTTTTTGCCCATCACATGCGCCGCCGAGGAAGCAAACTTGATACGCAGAATGTCGGTTCCTTCAATTTCGGGGATATCGCTTACCGCATACAAATCGAGGATATTGGCCGGTGAGCCATGTGCCTGATTACGGTTGATTCGTCCGTGGTTCTGAGCCCATTGGTGCCATACCTGGCTGTATTTTTCAAGCAGTAGCTCGCCCAGTGTTTCGCGGTAATCGCTGCGCACCCGCTGGTTTTTATCGTCAGTATCCTTACCCAAGAAGGCGGGCAATTGGTGCCGCAAATCGTAGCCGCGCCGCTTCTGAAATTCACTCAGAAATTCGGGTGTCCAGTTGGCTTCGCCCTGGGCATCGTCTACCTCGTAGGAATCATTGAAAAAAGCCCGCACTTGAGGCAATTTTCGCAACCGAAAGGCGGTATCAAAAACCTGCAGATAATTCCGCGTAGCCGTTTCAGAAAAGTGATCAATCACGTTGCCTTCGCCTCCCGGTCCGGCCCGTTCCACCATCTTGCCATGCCAGCCCTGAAATAATGCGTACAGTGTCCAGTTTCCGGCGGGTGCTTTCCAATTCAGTTTGCCGGTGGCATCTTCTACATTACGAGTCAGGTCAAGCGTTTGTCCTTTGTCCGAATAGGCCATGAGCACTTGTAACGGCAGTGGTTTTTCAAACCGGACCTGGTCCAAGGCCAGTGCTTGCAGGTTTTTGTTTTTGGCGATGGGCTCTACCAAATCCGATAGTTTTACCGGGTGCCCCACAGCACGGGCTATCGGCTTTTGAATGTATCGAATGGGTACTGTTAACGTTTCGCCACCTTTCAGTGTATAGGTTTGGTTGGTGATGTATTTGCAGGCATCGGCTTCGCTTACCCATGGTCCGCCAAACGGCCAGCCCGAAGCTTGTGCCAGATCAATGCCCATATCCAAGCGTTTGGCTTCACGCACGCTATGTTCCAGCCGATCCAACCATTGAGGCGAAAGGAAGTCAACAAACTGATTTTCATAGCCTTTCACGCCATAAATCGGCGTAATTTCGAGTCCGCCCAAGCCTGCTTTCTGGTATTCTTCCATCAGGCGGGTCAGGTCTTGGTCATTCACGGCGCTGCCCATCCACCACCACCGCGACCAGGGTTTGGTTTCGTATGTAACCTTAGGCCAAGTCAATTGTGCAGAGGATTTGTACCCGCAAAAGCCCAGCACAAGCGTAAAAAATAGTATCTTTTGAAAACGAAAAAGGGTCATAAGGGCCTCCCGCAGCCCCTCCCGTGGAGGGGAGTTTTTAAGATTTTCAGCGTCATTGCGAGCAAAAAGAAGCAGTCTCCCGACTCAGAACGCGAGTTTTTACCAATCGTTTTATCGAGCCTTTGGTTATGAGATTGCTTCGTCGGTTCTCCTCGTAATGACGAATAAAACAGATAAAATAGTATATTTTGAAAGTCAAAAACCTCACCCCCAGCCCCTCTCCTTCTGAGAGGGGAGCTACGTTTCGCGAAAGTTAAGTCCCTTTTCAGAAGGAGGGCATCAAACGAGAGTTTGATGAGCCAGCCTCGTGCAGTAGGGATTTAGGGATGAGGTTTTCTTTACTCCCCTCCACGGGAGGGGTTGGGGGAGGCCAACCGATATACTTCGCTCCCTGCCAGTAAAAAACAACCCAAGCCAAAATCCTCAAAATTAGGCTCTTTGGTATAACTCAAAGGTTGGCCGTCTTTCGGTTCTTTGCCGGTTCCTTGCACATAGCCCAGAAATCCATTGGCGTGCACCGATTCGGTTGCCATGGCATTCCAGGCTTTGGTGATGATAGGCAAATACGTGGTTTTGTCAAGCAATCCTTTGCGAACTCCCCACGCCATGCCATATGTAAACAAGGCCGTTCCGGTGAGTTCTTTGCCGCTGTAATTAGTCGAATCGTGCAGACTCACGTTCCAATAGCCATCGGGACGCTGAATGGCAGCCAGTGCTTTCATCATTTCCAGATAGGTTTTCTGGTATTCGTCGCGGTGAGGCGCATTGGCAGGCATAATGTCAAGCACCCGCACCAACGCAGCCACTACCCAACCATTCCCACGCGACCAGTAACAATCCTGTCCGTTGGGCTCGGTATACGGTGGATCAAAATCTTTGTCGCGCCACCAAAGGCCGTCCGTTGGGTTGTACAATCCGTTGTCAGCTTGCTTGGTTTTGGAATACTGATACAATTGGTACATCTTTTCGTAATACCGATCATCCTTGTACATCACGCCGAAGTGCGCAAACACAGGCATCGCCATTTGCAGGGCGTCAATCCAGGTCCAGTCGTCGATTTTATCGCTGGCAACCATGTTGTCGATGCTGGTTTTCAAGTCGCGGATTCGTTCTTCCTTCTTGTCAATCAGATACAAGTCAATGTAGGTTTGCCCGGCACAGTGATTATCCGCATGGCGGGTTTGTGCCCCACCCTGCAAGCCCCACTGGTGGCTGTTTCCCCAAGCTACGGCATACTCGTAATATTCTTTCCTGGGTTGCACCTGATGCAACGCCATAAGCCCTTCGTAATACACGCCCCGCGTCCAGATGTGGCTGGGTCGGGTTTTGTCGGGATGCACAATGGGTGTACCCGGATCCGGCCATTTTTTCATGAAATACTTGTTGGCAACGGTCATGGATTTGAGTATGCTCTTGGGCTTGGGTAGCGACTGTGCAAAACCAGATAACGAAGCCAACAGAAAAACACCGGCAATGAGTTTATGGAACCGATTCATGAGTATGTTGTAAGGAATGATAGGCAGGTCTTTATGTTTCGGGAGATACTATTTATCTGTTTATCCGTCATTGCCAGCAACGCGAAGCAATCTGGTAACTGAAATCGCGAGCCTTTCAACTCCATTTTTGCCGAGTCTGCAACCAGGAGATTGCTTCACTTCGTTCGCAATGACGCCAATTAATGCTTTTTTCGTTTTTGTACGTTAGTATAAGACCATGATAGTAAAACCGTATCTTTTTTCTACTATCTTTCTTCTTTCCTCTAATGTCCCATTCCCTATTTCGATGCTTTCAGTTGAAGTGAGCTGTCATTGATTTCCAATGTATTCTTTTTCAATAAGTTAATCACTTCCGCACCCGCTAACAATACAGGTCCGTAGCCGTGCGCCGCAAATACATTGATGGGACGGTAATAGTAAAACGCCGGATCGAAGCCCATGCCGGTACCTACGCATGTGCCTTCTACCTGCCCTTTGTCGTTTACTTTGGTTGTCACGGCGTTCCAGGCCAGCATGACCATGGGCGTGTAAGCCGTGGCATCGAGCCAACCCCGGTTAATGGCCCGGGCAATGGAATACGCGTAGATGGCAGTAGCGGAAGTTTCGAGGTACGAATCGGAACGGTCGATGAGTTGGTGCCAGAACCCTTGCCCTGACTGGTAGGAAGCCAATCCTTTGGCATGGGCCTTCAGCAATTCCAGAATGGCCGCCCGACCGGGGTGATCTTCGGGAAGTACTTCCAGCAATTCCACTTTGGTCATAATGCCCCATCCATTGGCGCGGGCCCAGTGAAATTCCGGGTGTACCGTCATGCCTTCTACCCAGCCGTGCATGTACAAGCCTTTTTCCTTGTTAAACATGCGTTGCGAAAACTGCATCACCTGCTTCACGGCATCATCGTAATACTTGCGGTCTCCGGTAAGTTTGCCCATTTGTGCCAGAGCAGGCACACTCATAAACAAATCGTCCAACCAGAGCGTATGGGGTTGCGGACGGTTCCGAGCCAGCGTTCCATCGGCCAGACGCAATTCCTTAGTGCTGATGTAGTCCACGTAATTATCAACCAATGGACGTAAATCGGCTTTGTTGCCAGTACGAATCGACTTAATCATGGCCGCACAAACCGCACCGGCATCGTCCAGGGCGTGTGGTGTGAGTACTGAACGCAGCGGCGAAGCAGCCTGTGGGTTTTTCTTGGCCAATTCCCGGAAATGCGGGGTTATTTCGGCAATGAATTTCAGTCGTTTGTTCGTGTAGTCGGCGTATCGGCTGTCGCCAGTGGCTTCGGTAGCCAGCAACATGCCCGCATAGGTAACGCCCCATTCGTAACTTAACAACCGGAAATCGCCCGGTTTCAGAATCGTTTCCGCATTGATTTTCTTGTAATCCGTCACCGCTTCGTTCGTCGACTTTTGTACCAACTGCGCTGGTGTAGTAGCATCCAGGTAGCCATGAATCCGGTTGAGAACGGACGTAACGCTTTCCACAGTAGGTGACCCATACGGTACTACATAGTCAGGCTTGAGCAAATGGAGCGGCGTGGTAGCATCATTTCCTTTATTGGGAACATATTGCCCGTAGGAAAAAGAGAAGCAACTGCTGCACAAATACACTGCGCAGCCAATCCAGAAAAGCGAGGCAGACGGTTTCATAAATCAAGGAATGTTCTGTGGAGTATTAGCCCGCACTGCTTTGCATTTACCAAAAACACCTTTAAAACCTTCTCTGATAGGTATGGTTGGTCGCATTTTGTAACAACAGAACAAACCTGCTTTTCAAGTAAATAATTTGAAAACTTCGGGCATGTATTTTGTCAATCATCTTTAGAATTTATACAAATCTTAACTTCCCCATTGTTGTATGCAAGTGAAAGAGTACCCCTACTACCTGAAAGTAACTGTCATTCTTTTTGGTCTGATTTTGTTTTCATATGCTCTTTTCATGCTCCGCGACATCCTTATTCCGCTGGCTTTTGCGGGTGTCATTTCCATTCTTCTCAATCCGGTTTACCTCCGTTTCCTACGGTGGAAAATGCCGCGGGTAGTGGCTATTTCTCTCACGTTGTTTTTGGCTATACTGGTGATAGGCGGCATTTTGTATTTTCTGGCAAAGGAAATGGCCATGTTCAGCGATTCCATTCCACTACTTAAAAAGAAACTGACGCAGTTGCTCTCCGAACTGCAGCATTGGTTACAGGCCCACTTCAATATTGCCATACAGAAACAGGTCGAATTTCTCGACAAGGGCGTAGACAGTGGCACGGCCATGCTGGGGCAAACCTTGGGCACGGCGTTGGGCATGATTGGTATTTTCTTTCTGATACCCGTTTACGTATTTCTGTTCCTGTATTACAAATCCCTGATTCTCAATTTTATATACGAAGTTTTTGCCGAAGAAAACTCCAAGCATGTCGGCGAAATACTAAACCAGACCAAAGCGGCCATTCAGAGTTACATGGTAGGCTTGCTGCTGGAAATGATCATTGTAGCTGCCATGAACTCCACCGCTCTGCTGCTGCTCGGCATTCAGTATGCGGTGTTGATTGGTGTCATTGGCGCCATTCTGAATCTGATTCCGTACATCGGGGGGCTCATTGCCATTGCCATTCCGGTGCTGATGGCTACCGTTACCAAAGACGGTTACACAACCCAGCTGGGTGTCATAGCGGCTTATGCCTTTATCCAGTTTATCGACAACAACATTCTGGTGCCCCGCATTGTATCGTCCAAAGTACAGATCAACGCCCTGATTTCCATTATTGTCGTGCTGCTCGGCGGAGCCGTTTGGGGTGTTTCGGGCATGTTTTTGTCCATTCCGTTTGTCGCCATCCTCAAGATTGTATTTGACCGGGTGCAGGATCTGCGACCCTGGGGTAAGCTGCTGGGCGACGAAATTCCGACACGCCACAAAGGGCAAATCTGGGGCCGTCGAAAACGCAAATCGTCGGTTTCGGCATCGGGCAACGAATCGCTGGCTTCGCAGTAAGCAGATAAGGGTAGGTTTTGCGGCGGTGCAGGATAGTATTTTTCAAACTTTATCCTATCTTACCTGCTCACCTATTTTCTGTACTTATGCAGCGCATTGCCTTCAAAATGCAGTTAAAACCCGGCTACAAAGACGAATACAAAAAGCGCCACAGTGCGTTGTGGCCCGAGCTGAAATCGCTCCTGAAAGAAAACGGCATACACGAATACTCTATTTTTTTAGACGAAGAAACACTGACCTTGTTTGCCGTGCAGCACATAGACGGCACCGGCACTTCGCAGGACCTGGGGCAAAGCCCCGTTGTTCAACGCTGGTGGGCCTACATGGCCGATCTCATGGAAACCAATCCGGACTTTTCGCCGGTATCCAAGCCTTTGGAGGAAGTATTTTATTTGCCTTAAAAAGAGCCCGCGAAAATAGTATCCGTAAAAACGGCAAAACCCCCATTAGTCTGCTAATGAGGGTTTTGCTGGCACTTATGCTTCTATTAGTATAACGAGATACGATTTCAAACGTCCTAAATTAAATCGATGCGCGAATCCAATGATCCGCAACAAGATACGAAGCATCTGGTGCCGGGGCATAAACGTAAATGTTTAATGCCGTTCACACGTTTTCATAGTTTTGAGTTAAAAAAATAGCTTTAACTACGGACCGAATACAAGAGTCGGATGCCGGAGAAAAAGAAAATAACGCCGAGTACGCCAACCACTGCCAGGGTCTTGAAAGTCTCCCCTGATTGCATGATTTGCACACCTGTGTATACGAGTCCGCCAATTCCCAAAACAGTCAGAAAAATGGCAAATACTTGTTTCGCGTCCATAGTTTTCAAGTTGTAATGTTGGTTTTGCTTGTAGAGCTACCAAATGTATTCCAGAAAATGGCAAAGGCCACAAAATAACACACAACTCTCTGATTGTCAACGAATTAATTAACGAAATTCCATTACCCTCACTCGCCTATGCAGTCCGAACAATGAGGTAATCCCTCTACAATCCGGTTACCAAAGTGTAGAACGCTTCTACACTTTGGTAATACTTCTACAGAGTATCTGTTGGTAAATTCTGTTGTTTTCAGGATAGTATACCACATCTGATTGGTTGGTTCGGGATGGCATCCATTGCATCGCTTTATGAAAAATACCTGCTTCACGTCTACCCTTTTGCTCCTCACGGGGATACTATTTTTACTGACTGATCCTCTGCCATGCCAGGCGCAGGCCTTAAAAGTGCAGCACGATTTGGTGGTGGCCCAAGATGACAGCGGCGACTTCCGGTACATTCAGGATGCAATTAATGCGGTGCGGGTTTATTTGCCTAAGCCCATCACCATCCGCATCAAGAAAGGCCTTTACAAAGAAAAGGTGTTCATTCCCCGCACCTTGTCCAACATTACCCTTCTGGGCGAAGACAGCACCGTGATCAGCTACGACGATTTTTCGGGCAAAGGCAAAATGGAAACCTTTGATTCGTATACACTCAATGTGCAAGGCAACGACATCACGCTGGACAATCTGATCATTGAAAACACCGCCGGTCGGGTGGGGCAAGCCGTGGCGCTGCACCTGGAAGGAGACCGCTGCGTAGTGCGCCGGTGCCGGTTGCTGGGCAATCAGGATACGTTGTTTGCTTCGGGCGAAAATGCACGCCAGCATTTTCAGAATTGCTACATCGAAGGCACCGTTGATTTTATTTTCGGTTCGGCCACAGCCTTGTTTGAAAACTGCACTCTGCACAGCAAAACCAATGGCTACGTCACGGCGGCGTCTACACCGGCTTGGGCCAACTATGGCTATGTATTCAAAAACTGCAAACTCACCGCCGATCCATCGGTAACGCAAGTGTTTCTGGGCCGACCCTGGCGAAGTTACGCCCAAACCGTATTTCTAATGTGCGACATGGGTAAGCACATTGCAGAGGCTGGCTGGGACAATTGGTCGAACCCGGCCAATGAGCAAACTACGTTTTACGCTGAATACCAAAGCAAAGGCCCCGGAGCTAACCCAACCAAACGGGCAAAGTGGGCGCACCAACTTTCGGCTGCGGATACAGCCAATTTCACCACCGACAAGATTTTTGCCGGAAACATCAAACCGCAACTCAACCGATTCTGGCAACGACCTTCCACGCTGGGGCTTACCGGCAAAGTGGATACGGGATACACTACCTACAGCGCCTATGTCAACAGTAAAAAGTCGCATCCGGCAACGCAATGGATTGCTGACAAGCCACTGCCAACGGTCACCGAAAGCAAGAACATCGCCTATGCCCACATTGGCAAGCGAGCCTTGGTGTTGGATGTGTTTTCGCCCAGGAAAGCGGCGAAAGCCATGCCTGCCGTTCTGATCATTCATGGCGGGGGCTGGCGAACCGGCAACCGAACGCAACATTACCAACTGGCTCGTCGGCTGGCCGATAAAGGCTACGTTTGTTTCACCCCCGAATACCGATTGTCAACAGAAGCCCTTTTTCCGGCAGCCGTTTATGACTTAAAATCGGCGCTGCGCTGGATCAAAGCCAATGCCAGAACACATCGGGTTGATACCAGTCGCATTGCCGCATTAGGATTTTCGGCGGGGGGCGAACTGGCGGCGTTTATGGGCGTAACCGCAAATAATCCGGATTACGAAGGCATCAACGGAAACCTGAATCAATCCTCTGCCGTACAGGCGATTGTGGATATTGATGGCACGTTGTCGTTTGTGCATCCCGAAAATGCGGAAGGTGATGACAGCAAACGTACTTCGGCGGCTACGTATTGGTTTGGCTATCCGCGCAAAGACAACTATGTGTTGTGGGAGGATGCTTCTCCCCTATCCCATGTGGGCCCGAAAACGCCTCCTACGCTGTTTCTGAATAGTTCAGTCGCCCCAATGCATGCTGGTCGCGATGATTTCCGGAAAGTGTTGACACAACATCACATTTATTCTGAAGAACACACCTTTGCGGATGCGCCGCATTCATTCTGTCTGTTCAATCCCTGGTTTGAACCAACGGTCAACTACATTTCGCAGTTTTTGGGAAGGGTATTGAAATGAGAGAAGAGAGTGACTGTTTAGGCTTGATAAGCGGGTAGGTTTTGCCTTTCTAAAAGATACTATTTGTCCTCTCGCAAAGATCTTCGCAGTTACAGCGATATCTCCACTAGGAAATGCCGCGAGGTTGCGCGAAGATTTCTGCGAGAGGACAATTCGATCTCCAGTCTTAGACCATCTCAGAGTTAAACATACTCATCTCATCTCATTTAACAATCACATTTTCGTTTTTCAACAGCAGTTTCTGGTTTTCAATGCCGCCGGGCATGTGTCGGCTTGGTTTTCCGTCTTTTAACACGCGCCACCAGGGAATATCGTACTTCGGATTCTCCATCTTCACCTCTTCCGGCAGGTTAGCCATCCATTTCCAGTATTTGATTGTCTTTGCCGGACAAGCCGTCTCCGCATTGCCGATCTTAGCCAACCGAATCCGTAATTCGTCGATGGTTCGGGTTTCGCCTTTGGGTATTGCTTTGATTGCTTCAGCCACCTCACTCGCCGAAGGGATGTAAAGTGTCTTAACGCCACCCATCCGTTTGCTTTTCACAGGGTCCAAGACCATGAAACAAGCGTCAGGAGTCGTCTCCAGTTTGTCCAGAAAAGATAGTTTAGCCATAAAAGGATTCAGTTATCACCATTTCGATTGAATGGATTTCTGCACAAAAGTCGCCTAATATTTATGGAATCAGAGGGTGTAAATGCGACAAATTAAGGGAGGAAATAAGAAATTATTCAGTCAATAAACTGCTGGATTTGATAAATATATGTTTAATGGATACACCGTCTGAATGGGGTGGTGGTTTTCAAAAAATAGTATGTTTTGAAAACAAAAAACCTCAGGGTTTGGCAGGCAGTTGGTCTTTGAAGCGGACAATGACGCGCAGGTTCAGGAAGCGGGCCGACAGTGTATTGGGTACGGCGTATTGGCGGTTGCGCACATCGGTTACCCAATTGTACGACATCACGTTACGTGCTCCGAGCAAGTTTAGAATCTCGGCACCAATCCAGATGGAATCGCCGTATTTGCCCCACCCTTTGGTGGTACGATTGAAGAACACAATTTTTGAAAATCCAATATCGATGCGCCGATAGGGAGGTGTTGTAAAGATGGATCGGTAGACTATGTTTCGGGGCGGGCCGAACGGCAAACCCGTTCCGATAACGGTATTCAGATACACCCGCAACGAGGGATTGCCAGGGATGTGGTCTTGGAAAAACATTGCCAGCGTTACCCGCTGGTCGGTAGGCCGACGCACATAGCCGCGGTTGTCAAATCCCAGATCTTCTTTGGTTTGCAAAATTCCCAGGCTAAACCACGACTCTGCTCCTTTGATAAACTCGCCACTCAACCGAAAATCGGCTCCGGTGGCATACGCTTTGGTTTGGTTGTTGGCATAGTAACGCAGCCGCACGTTGTCAATGTCATACGCCACTACATCCCACAGGTTTTTGTAATAAAACTCCGAGTTAAATACAAACGGCCTGCCCCACAAATGCCAGGTCTGCTGCATACCCGCAATCAGGTGCAACGAACTCTGCGCCTTCACATCCAGATGCAATACGCCCTGCTGGTCGCGCAACTCGCGGTAAAGCGGTGGTTGCCGGTAAATGCCGGCCGCAAGCCGAAACGAAGTTTCCCGTTGCCAATCGGGTGTAAACGCATACTGCATCGTTGGACTTACGAGCCACTGTTTGTTCACCGACCAATAACCGACTCGTGCGCCGTAGGTAATGGTGTGCTGGTTGTTAGGCGAATACGAATGTTGCCAATAGCCATTCCAGCGGTTAGAAGAAAGATGGAGCTTGGTAAAAATAGTATCTCTGAAATGAATAAAACCCGCCGAATCGCTAAACGAATATTCGTTCAACTCGTCTGCAAACGATTCGCGGTTGTAACGAATGCCCCACTCTACCCGGTTGCGGGTGTTGATTTCATAGACAGACCGGTTTTCCAGCGAGACAATCTGCCCGTTCAACTGATTGCGGCCGTATTTGTATTCGCTGCCGATGCCCACCGTACCTGCACACTGCATGAATGAAGGCGAACTGGGATCCATGTCAATCTCGCAAAGGCGATAGGCACTTTCGGTATCGTAAAATTCACGTTCGGTGGTTTTCATGGCCGACCCGATGAAATTGACCGTCAGTTTGGTGTTGGGTCGGTAGGTGTATTTGATTCCGCCCTGCCCCAGGTCATAGTTGAGCAGTTCCTGCCCGGCATAAGCCACAAATAATCGCAGTTGTTGATTAAATGTGCCAAACGAGGTTTCCTGGCTTTGGGGGCGAGTCAGGTAGCGGTTGCGGGCATACGAAAAGAGAATGCCTAGTTCGGATTTCGGATTTGTTTCAGAATCAACACTTTTGCGACTCAGCAGTATGCGAATGTATCCCTGTACATCGGTGAAAGCAGGCAAGTACTGCCCCTTCACTTCAAGGCTGTTGAGTAAATACTGCGATTGTTTTCGACGCACCCCAATTGCATAGCTTATTCGGTTTTTGAATGCCCGACCTTCCAGATGCGCCGCGCCGCCTAATAAACCCAATGTAGCCGAGGCCTGGGTTTGCACGGGAGTCTGATACGCCACATTCATCACCGAGGACAACTTATCGCCGTACTTGGATTGCCAGCCTCCCGATGAAAACTCGACACTCTTCACCAAATCGGGATTGACAAAACTGAGTCCTTCCTGCTGTCCGCTACGCGCCAGAAAAGGCCGGTACACTTCAATGTTATTGACGTAAACCAGATTTTCGTCGTAATTTCCTCCCCGCACCGAATACGTGGACGACAGTTCGTTGTTGCTCACCACGCCAGGCATTGTTGCCAGAATTTTATTAAAATCACCGAAAGCCGATGGCAGCGTCTTTACGTCCTGTGGCTTGATTTGGATCACACTTACCTGATTTCGCTGATCGTTGCTGGCTTTTACTTCCACTTCCCGTAGTTTCTGCACAGAAACGGACAACACTACGTTCAACTCACGGTTTTCGCCCGGGGTCATTCGAACGGAAAGTCGTTTCTCCTGAAAGTTAATGGAACGAATGATCAGAATCAGGTCCTGATTGGCTGGAACGAAACGGAAAACAAACTCGCCTTTCTCGTTGGTGGAGGTACCTTTTGCCAGGTTTTCGAGCTGGATGGTACATCCCGTAACGGGATTGCGGAGCGAATCCGTTACCCAGCCGTGAATATGAGCCGTTTGAGCAACACCGATATCCACTCCGAAAACACTGAAAGCTATATATAGAAAAAACTTGTACACCTCACCAAGGAAAATAAGTCAAAGGTCAAACTGACGAAAAATCTGGCTGACTTGCAAGGGATAATGAAACGGAAATGACTGGATGTGAGGTTTTGGCAAAAATTTTTATACTATTTTGGGTAAGCGAGCCTGCTTGAGATCATATATCACGGCCGGTGGATTTTCGGCACTGAACACAAAGTTACCCGCCACCAGCACATCGGCACCGGCTTCGATCAGGTAAGGGGCATTTTCCAGGTTGACTCCTCCGTCAATTTCAATCAAAGCCCGTGAATTGCGCCGTAGAATCAAATCTTTCAGATGGGCTACTTTTTCGTAGGTATGCTGAATGAACTTTTGTCCGCCAAAACCCGGATTTACCGACATCACCAGCACAATGTCTGCTTCTGCAATGATCTCTTCGAGCAGGGCAATGGGCGTATGCGGATTCAAGGCAATGCCCGCCTGGCAACCGACTGCTTTGATCTGCTGCAAGGTGCGGTGCAAATGGGTGGAAGCTTCGTAATGCACCGTAATGTGATTGGCTCCCGCCTTGGCAAACGCCTCTACGTAACGTTCGGGCTGGGTAATCATCAGGTGCACGTCAATGGGCTTTTCGATGTGCGGACGAATGGCTTCCAGCACCGGAAACCCGAAGGAAATATTGGGCACAAACACACCATCCATCACGTCAAAATGCAACCAGTCGGCCTCACTCTGATTGACCATCGAAACATCGCGTTGCAGGTTGGCAAAGTCGGCCGCCAACAAAGAAGGAGCTACAAAATGCATAGAGATTTTAAGTTGTATGGTTTTTTAGGAGATGAAAGGGCTATTGTTTTAATGCAAAACGATTGTCAGGAAGCTACTCTGATTGTTAAAATAGTATCTTTCCAAAATGAAAAACCTCCCAGCTTTAGTTGCACTAAAACAATAGTCCAATCGAGCAGCTATTTTTTCGCTGAGGGGAATATGGTTCCGTACTTGCTGTTTTTCATCAGTTTGCTCAGGATAAAACCCAGCAACAAGTAGATGACAAAGACAATGGCCGTGCTGATGTAGTTTACCTGCGAAAATTTGGATTGCAGGTTGGGAGCCACCTTATCGGATACCACAAACATGTTGTACAGAAAGAAACTGGCTCCGGCAATGAACCACAAAATGAAGAATTCGGCGCGACGCTTGCCTGCATCTTTCGGGTCTTTGCCGCCTTCCCATTTGATCAGGTTGGCAATAATCCACGACAAACCCACAAACACAACCGCGGTAATGGCGGCAAACATGTAGGTTTCGTTGGCTAATTCTTCGAGTTGACGGGGGTTGCGAATGGTAATGATTTGAGTGAGAAGCATAGTTTAGTTATGTATTGTGTTGGATGGAAAATAGTATGTTTTAAAAACAGAAAATCGAACTTTTGCCAATTTGCACTTTTAGTTATTAATTCAAAAACGAAATCCGACAGAAACGCCTGAGAGCAACCGATGATTTTTCACGTATCCATCCTGCCACCGATACGATGGCTCTGCGCTGCTTTCGTCATAGGCCCTACTGAAATCGCTGTGCAAACGACTGGAGTTGGTGTAATAGTATTGACAAAAGGCATTTACAGCCAGTTTTTCACTACTCCAAACGGCAACACCCGCTTCACCAAATAATCCGAATGTACCCGTTTCGGTCATTTCCATTTTCAGATTATCCATGCCATTGTTGGCATTGGTAGTTTGGGTCCCGATAATCAGAAGTCCGGCTTTTAGTGTCGCTTTCGAATGAACAACCGGCAGATTCAGGATACGTCCTACACCCAAAACAAAGGAATGCTGATTATAGGTAAAGTCGGCTTGTACCGAAGGACGGCTATAATACGACTGTGTAAAAGCTCCTTCGGCGCGAATGCCATACTTATGATAATAGTATTGGATGAAAAATACCGAATTTTTGCTCATCAACATGTCCAGTTTAACGCCTATCCCGCCGTTATCATAAACAACTGACTTTCCTGAATTTTTGTAACTACCAAACAACCCCGTTGACCGATAATTAGCCAGTTTGTTTCGGGCAAAAACAGTCTCAAAGTCCTTTTTTGAGCCCAAAAACGAATAGCCGAAAAAAATGCTCATTTCTGCCTGGTTAGGCCGTCCGTAGTTTTTGATATGCTCCAGTTTCCGGCTCCGGTAGGCCACTTCATTGTATACTGTGGAATCGCCCAAATCAATACGCGTCACATCCAATGTTGGAACGAGTTTGCTTCTGCCATTCCTTTCATACGTCACCGCAAAACTCTTGAAATCGGTTGGCTTTACCTTTATGTTCGAGATGACACTCCCATTATTCAGCCAAATCCGGTCCTGCGCCTGTACAGACAGGCCTGGCAGCAGCAACAGGCAAACAAACCACAGTCGCATAGGTCAGCTGATGGAAGGAATAGAAGAAATTCCAATTACTTGACCAATTCCACATAATACGTGTACACCACCCGGTCTTTCAGATTGATGCGGGAAAGTGCTTCCGTAAGGCTGCTTGCCAGAGAAGGCACTTCAAACCCACGGGCATCAGTCCACTTCAATGCCGACAACAAACCGCTGTCAAACTGCGGCTTGGCTTCTTTTACTACCACATCTATTTTGTAAAGCGTGCGGTATTCGACACCCGTAAAGTTTTCGTGTAGCTTCAACCCAATTTCGCGTTTTTTCGGGTCAAACTCCAGCACGAACACATCGTCGGTAGTTGAAGGGGCGCTGTAGCTGTATTTGCCGGGTTTTTCGCCTTCCACGGGGTTTGCCACATCGTAATATTTCTGGTATTCGCTGGTGATGTCATACACTTTGGCCTCCAGTTGCAGATCCGGGTAATTGACCGGCGCATTGGCCAAAAACAGGTTTTTCAGAAAACGGGTATCTTTTTCGCTGTATTCGGGAATCTTGAATAAGTCTTTCTGATTAAACTGGTAATATTCGAAGGCAGGAAATGCTACCTGCAATACATTCGGCACCGCATTTTCGGTAGCGCCACCTTCATTGGCTTTGTCTTTGTATTTGGTAGTCAGGGCAATGTCTTCGGCCGAGAAACGGAAATGCTTCAGCCCACCTTGTTTTTCCAGTAGCCGGTTGACCAACGCAGAAGGCTCGTGGATCAATGCTTTGGGCGTAAATACCAAAATGTACAGATGCTGACTCTGCGACTGTGGCACCCACGAATTTTGTTTGGTAAACGGCTGGGCAAACACATCGATGGCATTGCCTTGCTTGAGCCAACTCTCAAATTCGTTCACGGCCCACGCCGAAATGTCAATGCTGGTACGGAAGGTTTTGCCATTTTGCACGATCTGCAACTCCTGCATGCCTTTCACTAACTCAAAATCGGTAATGAATACGCCGGTCCGGTTGTCGCGGGTAATTTTCTGCACCGGTTCGTCGAGTACCGAGCGGGTTTGGGTATAATTGCTGATGTTCCAGGGAATGTTTTCGGTAGCCGTCACATTGATACGCGGAGACACGTCGTTGGTACCAGCCTTGAAATACACCGTTTTGGGCGAATTGACCATGGTAAGCAATTCCTTTACAAAATCCATGGAAGCCATCATGCCTTCGTGCATTCCTTTGGAATAGTCAATGTATACCAACACCGAATCGGAAGCTACCGGAGCTTCGGCCTTGGCTACGTATTTGGTATGAAAAGGCGTGAGGTCTTTGGACTCAACGGCAAAATTGGTAGGATCTTTGGAGCAAGCCACCAACCCGGCCAAAGTAAGTAAAAAAAGTAAAGTCTGAAAAGAACGTACGGATGCAAATGAGTGCGGTTGGTGTAGCATGGAGGTTTTGGCTTTGGAAAAGATACTATTTGGCAGGCGGTAAACCACTAACGGTTGAGCTACGGATTCATTCCATCGAATAAAGCGTGAAGCAGCTCGTGCAAATTTCAGATGCATGCGTTTTAGCGGGCCTCCTGGCAAATTTTCATGCAAAAACTACGAAAAACTTACTTGTTTGCCAAACGATCCCTTTTCTAAATTTTATATCTACCTGACTACAAGTTATTTATCTTTTCAGGATATTCAAACCAGACCAGTTCGCCACTGCCTCCGGTAATTTCGGTCCAGCTCTGATCTTTAAAAAGAATGTGTACCGCTCCGCCCGTTGGAATGCTACCAATATCTTCATGAGTGAAATACTCGGCCAGATAACTTTGTTTGGGATTGTGAGCAACCACCATCACCGACTCCTGGTTTTCGGGTATTGTTGCCAGAATCTGCACAAACGATTGTAGTGCAAATTCCTCATATAAGGCAGGCTCCTGTATAATCTTCTCCGGGTCACAACCCATTTGCTCGGCCATATACTGGGCTGTAGTGATGGCCCGGGCTGCAGGGCTGGCAAATACTACATCCGGAGTAACGCCCAGTTTTTTCAGGTGCACTCCCATCCGACACGCCTCACTGACACCTGTAGGAGACAATTCGCGATCAAAATCACGCTGTACGGATGAACTGGTTTCGGCCTGTGCATGCCGTACAATAAAAAGATGTTTATTCATAAAAAGTAAAACAGAGTGCCAATTAAAATAATATCCATCAAAACCGAAAAACCTTCTATTAAAATTTTTGTACCCTATCCAAATTTGCAAGATACAGTAGCCGATGTCTGTTTTTTTATGTAAAATAGTACAAATCTGCCTGTTATCGCTTTATTGCATACGGCTATGATTTTCTGAGATTTTATACATATTTGGCGTTTTAAAAAAGGAAACTCCTACATTTGTATGAAATGTGAGCTGTTTCCCAGGTTTATAAAAACCCAGTTTGATTAAACCAAACACAGCGTATTTGTGTTAAACACACTCAGAACAACGTTTTTTCGGAAAAATAGTATTTCTGAAAATAACAAAACCTCCTCTGGTTCTGTTTCCGAGCAACACACCTGAAAAACAATCACACATGCAATTAACCAAAGCGATATGACCAAGAATTTAGTTATTGTAGAGTCGCCAGCTAAAGCCAAAACCATAGAAGGATACCTCGGACAGGATTTTACGGTAAAGTCCAGTTTTGGACACGTACGCGATCTGCCTGAAAAAGGCATGGCGATTGACATTAAAAACCGGTTCCGGCCCACGTACGAGGTTAACGACGATAAGAAAGACTTGGTAAATCAGTTGAAAAAACTGGCCGCCGATGCCGAAACCGTATGGCTGGCAACGGACGACGACCGGGAAGGCGAAGCGATTTCGTGGCACCTGAAAGAAGCCCTGAGCCTGAAAGACGCCAAAACCAAACGGATCGTCTTTCGGGAAATCACCAAAAACGCCATTCTGAACGCCATCCAGTCGCCGCGTACACTAGACATTGACCTGGTAAACGCCCAGCAAGCCCGCCGGATTCTGGACCGGCTGGTAGGCTATGAGCTGTCGCCGGTGCTTTGGAAGAAAATCAAAACCGGATTGTCGGCAGGCCGGGTGCAGTCGGTGGCCGTACGGCTGATTGTGGAGCGTGAACGGGAAATTGAAGGTTTTGAAGCCAAATCGTCGTATAAAGTATCGGCTTTGTTTCTGGTAGAACGCGGCAAAACGCTGGTAGCCGAATTGCCTAAAAACTTTGAAACCGAAGCGGATGCCCTTGATTTTCTGAACCGGTGCAAAAGCGCCATTTTCAAAATCAAAAATCTGGAAACCAAACCCGCCAAGCGGTCTCCGGCACCTCCGTTCACCACGTCCACGTTGCAGCAAGAAGCCAGCCGCAAGCTGTATTTTTCGGTTTCCAAAACCATGACCATTGCCCAGAAGCTGTACGAATCCGGGAAAATCTCCTACATGCGTACCGACTCCACCAACTTGTCCGAAGAAGCCTTGACCAAAGCTGCCAATGAAATCACGGCTAGCTTTGGCAGCCAATATTTGCAGACGCGTCGGTTCAAAACCAAATCCGAATCGGCACAGGAAGCACACGAAGCCATTCGCCCTACCGAGTTTTCCACAAAATCAGCCGGTGAGTCGCGCGACGAACAACGGTTGTATGAACTGATCTGGAAGCGTGCCATTGCCTCTCAGATGGCCGATGCTCAACTGGAACGCACCACAGCCACCATTTCCATTCAGGCACAGGCGGGCGGTATACAAAAAGAAGAACTGGTAGCAACCGGAGAAGTCATCAAGTTTGACGGTTTCTTGAAAGTATACATCGAATCGACAGATGACGAAGACGAAGAGAGCAAAGGCATGTTGCCACCTTTAAGCATCGGGCAGCAATTGCAACTCGATAATCTGAAAGCCACTCAGCGTTATACCCGCCCGGCTCCTCGCTATACGGAAGCGAGTCTGGTAAAAAAACTGGAAGAGCTTGGCATTGGCCGTCCGTCTACGTATGCGCCTACCGTATCCACAGTGCAGCAACGCGGTTATGTGATCAAAGAAGATCGCGATGGCAAGGAACGGCCGTACCAGGAACTGATTCTGAAAAACAATTCCATTTCTACAGAAACCAAGAAGGAAATCACGGGTGCCGAAAAATCCAAGCTGTTTCCAACGGATGTAGCCATGATTGTCACCGATTTTCTGGTGCAATACTTCCCGGATGTAGTTGATTTCAAGTTTACGGCTACCGTTGAGAAAGACTTTGACGAAATTGCCCAGGGTAAGATGATCTGGGAAGAGATGCTGGAGAAGTTTTACGACGAATTCCATCGCAAAATTGAAAATACCGATGAGATTCAGCGTTCTTCAGTAGGCAAATCACGCGTATTGGGCAATCACCCCGAAACCGGCGAACCGGTGAGTGTTCGCTTAGGCAAATTCGGCCCGTTTGTGCAGATCGGCGATACGGAAGCCGATGAAAAACCCCGTTTTGCCAGTTTGAAGAAAGGCCAGTTAATGGAACGCCTTAGCTTGGAGGAAGCACTGGAATTATTCAAACTTCCGCGCGAGGTAGGCAATTTTGAAGATAAAGTCATGAAAGTTGCCATTGGGAAATTTGGCCCTTACGTTCAGCATGATGGCAAGTATTTTTCACTAGGCAAGGAAGATGATCCATATACCATTGACGAAACTCGCGCTGTTATACTGATTGAAGCCAAACGCAAAGCCGATTCGGAGAAGCAAATCAAGGAATTTCCTGAAAATCCGGATGTGAAGGTGCTCAACGGGAAGTTTGGTCCCTACATTACGGTTGGCAAACAAAATGTCAAAATTCCAAAAGGAAAAGATCCCAAAAGCCTGACATTGGAAGAATGCCTGGAACTGGCCAAAGAAGCGGAAGGCAAACCCAAAACGGGACGTTTTGCCAAGAAAACTGCCGCTCCCAAAACTACGGCAGCCAAAACGACCGAAGCGAAGCCCAAAGCAAAAGCCAAGACATCGCCCAAAACCAAGAAATAAATCAATTATTTCTTATAAATTGATTTACACGGATTGCAGACATGCAATCCGTGTTTTGTTTTGTCAGATTGCTTCTGGATAACATAAATGAGAAAAGAAAAAACCGAATACGTTGATTGTTTGCACTTCCCAAAAGGCAGGTTTTTCATTTTCCGGAGATACTATTTTTTCTTTCTGCGAGAATCCTCCTGGCCGTTTTACTGAACGTGATTCAAGTGCCCATATATCACTTATTTAATACATACTCAGTCAGGAATTAAAGCAAAAAGGCAACAGTTAGTAAAATATTTTACCATATATCACCCTTACAGGCAAATATTTTACTATTTTTAAGCCCTCATATCATCTTTCTTATTTCTTTCTCTCCCATCACAACATGAATTATTTTGCCCGCAAAGCCATGCTCCTGGGGTTTTCCTTGTCGGTTGGTATGGCTTGCCAAACCTCCCAGGTAGCTCAGCAATCTTCTGACCAGCAATCTACTAGCAGCCTCACTACCTTTGTTGATCCCTACATTGGTACTAGCTTTCATGGACACGTTTTCATGGGTGCCAACGTTCCCTTCGGTGCTGTTCAGTTGGGTCCCAGCGAACTGTCAGAGGGTTGGGACTGGTGTTCGGGCTACCACTATTCCGATTCGGTGATTGTCGGTTTTGCTCATACGCACCTGAGTGGTACAGGCATCGGCGATTTGGGCGATGTGCTGGTGATGCCTACCACAGGAGCAGTCAAACTCACCAAAGGCAAACTTACCGATGTAGCCAGTGGCTATGCCTCGCAATTTTCGCATCAAGACGAGGTGGCCCGTCCCGGGTATTATTCAGTAAAATTGAAAAAATACCAGATACAAGCCGAACTGACGGCTAGCGAACGAGTTGGTTTTCACCAATATACGTTCCCACAATCGTCGGATGCTCACATTCTGTTTGACTTAAAGGAAGGCATTGGCTGGGATTTGTCGACCGATACCCGCATTGAAAAACTCAACGATACTACCCTGATCGGTTACCGCTATTCCAAAGGGTGGGCGGTTGATCAGCGCCTCTATTTCGCGGCGGTATTTTCCAAGCCTATTGATAAAGTCAGTTTTTACAACGACCAGCAACCCAGCGGAACCACCTTTGCCGATGGAAACCGAGCCAAAGCGGTCATTAGCTTTGCCACTCAGGCACAGGAGAAAGTATTGCTCAAAGTAGGCATTTCGCCGGTAAGTGCCGAAAATGCCATGGACAACATTCAAGCGGAAATTTCGCATTGGAACTTTGCCCAGGTTCGCGCAGCGGCTGATAAGGCATGGAACAAGGAACTTGGCAAAGTACAGGTACAAACCCAGGATGTTAATCGCAAAAAGGTGTTTTATACGGCCCTGTACCACACCATGATAGCCCCTTCCATCTTCAACGACCACTCGGGCGATTACCGGGGTACAGATAAGAAAGTGTATCGCAAAGCGCCTTTCACCAACCTGACCACCTTTTCGTTGTGGGATACGTATCGGGGTGCCAATCCGCTGTTTACCGTATTGCAGCCGACCCGCGTCAATGACATGATCAACAGCATGTTGGCGATTTACAAACAACAAGGCAAACTACCCGTGTGGCACCTGATGGGCAACGAAACCAACACCATGCCGGGCAATAGTGCCATTCCGGTAGTGGCCGATGCCATCCTGAAAGGGTATGACGGATTTGACCATAAACTGGCGTTTGAGGCAATGAAAACTTCCGCCATGCTGGACGAACGGGGTTTGAATCATGTAAAGAAACCGAGCTACATCCCTGCCGATTCGGAAACAGAAAACGTAGCGAAAGGGCTGGAATACGCCATTGATGACTGGTGCATTGCCCAGGTGGCCAAGCAGATGGGTTACGAACAAGAGTATGAATATTTCAGCAAACGCGGCAAAAATTATCAGTATTACTTCGATCCCTCGGTCCGTTTTATGCGGGGCCGGGTATCGGATACGCAATGGAGAACACCCTTTAGTCCGTTTGAAGCACGCCACATGAAGGACGACTTTGCGGAAGGCAACTCCTGGCAATATACCTGGCTGGTGCCTCAGGATGTGGAAGGATTGATTCAGTTGCAAGGCGGCGAAAAACCCTTTATCCAGAAGCTGGATTCTCTTTTCACCATCAAAGGCGACATGGGCAAAGAAGCCTCCAACGACATTACCGGCCTCATCGGCCAATACGCACACGGCAACGAACCCAGCCACCACATCACATATTTGTATGCGTATGTGGGACAACCCTGGAAAACAGCGTCCAAAGTCCGGTATATTCTGGACAGCCTGTACACACCCAAACCCGACGGACTGAGCGGCAACGAAGACGTAGGCCAGATGTCGGCGTGGTATGTGTGGTCGGCGATGGGCTTTTACCCGGCCAATCCGGCCAATGGTGCGTATGTGATGGGCAGCCCTGTATTTGATACGGTGGACTTAACCGTAGGTAATGGCAAGCATTTCCGCATTCAGGTAAAAAACAATGGCCCGAAAAATCTGTATATCCAGAAAATGAAACTAAACGGAAAGCCTTACACCAAAAATTACCTGCTGCACAAGGATGTAGTCAAAGGCGGCAACCTGGAAATTGAGATGGGAAGCAAACCGAGTTCCAGTTGGGGAACCCGCCCGGAAGACCGCGCCACATCAGCAGTAAAATAGTATATTTTGAAAAGTAAAAACCTCCCTGTCAAGACCTTACCAGGTTTTTAAAAACCTGGTAAGGTCTTGACACCCTCATACAAAACGATATCTTTCAATGAACCCATACCCATCCCTCTTATCAAAAAGTCTGCTCATTGTGCTGGCGTTTTGTAGCATCTTTTCCATACAAGCCCAAAACAACCCTGTTTTTCGTGACAGCAAAGCCTCGTTGCAAACCCGCACTAACGATCTGTTAAAACAGCTTATTGTAGAAGAAAAAGTCTCTCTGCTTGGCTATAACAGTCCGGCCATTCCCCGACTGAATATTCCGGCTTACAACTGGTGGAACGAAGCCCTGCACGGTGTAGCCCGCGCCGGAGAAGCGACCATATTTCCGCAGGCCATTGGCATGGCGGCATCGTTCAATGCACCGCTGGTCAATCAGATTGGCGATGTGATTTCAACCGAAGCCCGGGCAAAATTTAACCTGGCCTTGCAACAAAACCGTCGCATCCAATACATGGGACTCACATTTTGGTCGCCCAACATCAATATATTCCGTGATCCACGCTGGGGACGAGGACAGGAAACCTACGGCGAAGATCCGTTTCTGACTTCCCGCATCGGAACGGCCTTTGTGAAAGGACTGCAAGGTACCGATCCGCATTACCTGAAAACGTCGGCCTGTGCCAAACACTATGCCGTGCACAGTGGCCCGGAAGCGGGCCGCCATTTTTTCAATGCGGTGGTCGACGAAAAAGACCTGCGCGAAACGTATTTGTATGCATTCAAAGCCCTGGTAGATGCCAACGTGGAATCGGTGATGTGCGCCTATAACCGTGTCAACAGCGAACCTTGTTGCACCAGCAATACCTTGCTTAACCGAATTCTGACTAAGGAATGGCATTTCAATGGCCATCTGGTAACCGATTGTGGTGCACTGGATGACATCTATACCCGCCACAAGGTATTGCCAAATGCGGTAGAGGTAGCCGCCGCGGCCATCAAAGCCGGTGTGAACCTGGATTGCTCCAACATTCTGCAAAAAGATGCGATACAAGCCTTAAAAGAAGGCAAGATTACCCTGGCTGACATCGATTCGGCATTGGCTCCGTCGTTGCGCACGCAATTCAAGCTGGGCTTTTACGATAACCCTGCTGAGGTGCCTTTCAGCAAACTAGGCGCGGAAAGCATCCATACCACCAAGCACGTTGCCATGGCTCGCCAAATGGCCCAACAAAGCATGGTGTTGCTTAAAAACGACAAAGGTATTCTGCCCTTAAAACCCGCCCAATACAGCAGCATCATGATCTTGGGTCCAAATGCCGCTTCACTGGATGCCTTGGTGGCTAACTACCACGGCGTTTCCAGCAACAGCGTTACGTTTGTGGAAGGAATCACCGAGGCCGCCGGACCGGGCGTAGGCATTCAATACGACCAAGGTTGCGATTACACCGATACAACTCGTTTTGGCGGTTTGTGGGCCGCTTCGCTTAGCGATTTGTCCATTGCCGTATTGGGATTAACGCCGGTATTGGAAGGCGAAGAAGGCGATGCCTTTCTGGCAGCCAGCGGTGGCGACCGGGTTTCGATGAGCTTGCCAGCCAGTCACGTCGCGTTTTTGAAAGCGCTTCGCAAACGCCACGACAAACCCATTGTAGCCGTTATCACAGCTGGCAGTGCCGTAGACATCGCCGCCATTGAACCCTATGCCGATGCCATTGTTCTGGCGTGGTATCCCGGTGAGCAAGGCGGCAATGCGCTGGCTGATATTCTGTTTGGAAAAGTTTCGCCATCAGGCCATTTGCCGGTAACCTTTTACAAATCCCTGTCCGACTTGACGGCTTATGACAGTTACGCCATGAAAGGCAAAACGTATCGGTATTTCAATG
This sequence comes from uncultured Sphingobacteriales bacterium, assembly GCA_963520985.1. Lineage (GTDB taxonomy): Bacteria > Bacteroidota > Bacteroidia > Cytophagales > 172606-1 > Xanthocytophaga. Next base: position 2,554,908 of record CAUQTA010000001.1, on the reverse strand, counting down.
GCCCGGTTCACTATCCGTTCGGATTTGGAATGAGTTACACGACATTCGCCTATTCCTGGAAAACAGCGCCAAAAGCCACTTATACCGCCAAAGACACGTTGTCTTTCACCGTAACGGTCAAGAATGCCGGAACCATCAATGCCGATGAAGTAGTGCAGGCATACATTCAATATCCGTCGGTAGATCGTATGCCGCTGCGTGAACTGAAGGCGTTTCAGCGGGTAAGTGTGCTGGCCAATGGCGAAACCGAAGTATCGTTCCGCGTTCCGGTACGCGAACTGCAAAAATGGGATTTGGGCAAAAGCCAATGGAAAGTGTACAGCGGCCAATACACGCTGGTATTGGGTAGCGATTCACAAGATAAGAAACTCCAGACAACCCTTAAGGTACGTTAATCACACAGGAGGGTTCTGGCAAATAGTATCTTTTGAAAAGCCAAAACCCTCCTGTTTTCCTTACTTCATTTCTCCGTTTATTCATGCGTTCTCTTTATACATTCGCCGCGTTGGCACTTTCGCTTATCACGGTGCAAGCCAGTGTGGGACAGTCGCCTTTTGCCGGTATGGAGGCTCTGTTTACGCCTCCCAAACAGTATTCGGTTAACTACACGTCCCAACTTCCGAACATAGACGGTGACCTTTCGGATGCGGTTTGGCAAAAAGCCGCCTGGACTGATGTGTTTACTGACATTGAAGGAAGCAAACAACCTGCGCCTGCGTATGCCACCCGCGTCAAAATGCTCTGGTCCGATTCGGCGTTGTACGTTGCCGCCGAACTAATAGAGCCACACGTATGGAGCAAACTGCTGCAATTTGATACCATCATTTTTCAGGACAACGACTTTGAAATCTTCATTGATCCGGACAACGACACGCATACGTATTTTGAAATCGAAGTTAATGCCCGCAATACCATTTTCGATTTGTTGCTACCCAAGCCGTACCGCAACAACGGCGACGCCCTGGTTTCCTGGAATGTGGACAAGCTGAAATCGGCTGTTAAAATTCAGGGTACGCTGAACAATCCTTCGGATACCGACAAAGGCTGGACGGTAGAAATGGCCATTCCGTACTGGGCCTTGTCTACAGGCATTCGTCCCAAAATGCCGAAAGAAGGCGATTTCTGGCGAATCAATTTTTCGCGCGTGGAATGGGACACCTTTGTAGAAAACGGTCAGTACATTAAGAAGAAAGATGCCAAGGGTCGCGTGCTGCCCGAACACAACTGGGTGTGGTCGCCCCAAGGATTGATCAACATGCACTATCCCGAACGGTGGGGCTATCTGCATTTCACCAAGAACAATAGTCCGTTTAGCTTACCGTATGCCGAAAAACAGAAAAATTACCTGTGGCTGGTGTATTACAAGCAGAAACAATACCATGAGAAAAACGGTCGCTATGCCCCTACCTTGCAAGCCCTAGGCATAAAAGAAAACCCACTGGTCGACAACCAGAAAAACCAACTGACGCTGGAAGCAACCCCACACCAATTTATGGCCATCATTCAGGGCAATGACCGCGTGCAATGGAGCATCAATCAAGACGGGTTGGTACGTATGCAGAATCCGGCGAAAAAGTAAAAAGCCATACATAGTAGAGATAAAAAGCCTGTCCGCATAGACAGGCTTTTTTCATGAAAAATAGTAGGATTGAAAAAGGCAAAACCTGCCTGTTGAAAATCGGAAACGATCACACTGCGTTAATCAGTCTTTTGATATTTCCACCGCCCCGTTTTTGCCCTTTTCTCCATACTTACTCATTGCCTTCTCAGGCGATAATTGCCTCAACTCGTAAGCTTCGTCTGATAATTTTGTAGTTGAGTCCAGAGTGACAGGCTGACCCTCAATCACCAGGTAATACACAGGATCTAAGAACGTAAACGTACCATCGCCGAAAAAATGATTCTTGCCAAAATCAACTTTCACCTTATTCCCAACAAAGTAAACCTTATGATCCTTGGCCGACCAGACAATCTTTGAAGCCGTGAAGGTGCCTGTTGTTTCCGCATCCGATCTCGGCTCGGTACGAACTTGATTTTGAAGCGTTTCAATCCGGATTTCACGTTTAAAATCACGCATAAAAGTAGAATCAACAGCCGTTGTCGATTGGGTAAGTAGCAACGTTGCTACGCCTAAAGTGCTTAGCTTTTTCATGGTAGTTAGTTTAGGAATGTTTTCATTCACTAGGATGGAACTATCCGGAATGGTGGCACTTTCTGCATTCAAATTTGATAAAGTCGTTGGTTGGCTTGTGTTCGGATTGTTTGCCAAACTACTTGTATGCGGGGTAATTTCAGCTACAGGCTCAGCGGTCTGGTTACTGAGTTTGTGTTCGACTGCATTTGGCGGAAAATCAAGGGAGTGATTGTAAAAGGCAATCAATACAAGGAAGCTAGCCGCAATCCCACCCAAAACCAGCTTCTGACCAGCTGTGACACTGGCATTCGTCATGCGTCCAATCGTAAAATCAGCAGATTTGAATTTTGGGGTAGCAAAAGAACTGAAATCCACCGAATCGCTTTGTGGTAAACCCTCCAATGGCATTTCAAAATCGGCGAAGGATTTCCGGCAAAAAGCCTCTATGTTCCAGAGTTTGCCAGGCAAAAAAAGGAGGAGCAAGCTTCTTTTTTTCTTTGTTTTCCTCGCTAGCAATACCGTTTTGATTTTTTTCCTTGCCCTTGCCAAATGCGACTTGGAAGTACCTGCGCTAATGCCCAGTTGCTGGCCAATTTCGGCATGGGTAAACCGATCAATTACATACAGATTAAATACCATTCGGTGATGTTGAGGCAATTGCTGAATCGCCTCCAAAAGCTCTTCCTGAGAGAAATCGTACGGAGACCATTCATACGCCCGATTGGCCAAACTTTCTTCTTCCGAATCTGGCAATTCAATGAGATCGGTTGCCCACGCCTTGGCCGTTCTGGCGTTCTTTTGTTGCCGGAGATATTGCAGTGCCACATTGATGGTTATGCGTCTGAGCCAACCCTCGAAAGTACCGCTTCCTTTAAAATCAGCCGACTTGTCTATGGCAATAAGAAATGCATCGTGGGCTAAGTCTTTGGCAATCTGCCGCTGGCCCACATAGCGATAACAGATCCCCACCAAACGGGCGATGTTGTTTCTGTACGTGTTTTCCCAAAATAGATCTGTCAAATTCGTAACGGTTTGTAGTGTACACTGGTAGGATGCATACAATCAAAAGGGTGGCAATCATGAGAAAAAAATAGCGATTATCTTTCACAAAAACTACAGAAAAGCAGGGTTAGTACGAAAGAGGCAAAAAGGGCGAATCGGACTGCTTCACACAAAAATCAGAGAGGGGGGTTTTTAATACCGGAAAAGATACTATTTTAGCATCGTAATCCTCCGTTTTTATGATACTCTTTGCATTGATTTTGGTGATCAGTCTGGTGCTTCAGCTTTTTCTGCCCTGGTGGATCATTGCCCCCGTTGCATTCGGGCTGGCATTCTGGAGAAGTCAGTCGGCAGGACAAGCTTTTCTGGCCGGTTTCGGAGCCATTTTCGTGCTTTGGCTGGTTGCAGCCCTCATTCCCGACTTTCGCAATGACCATATATTATCCACCAAAATTGCCATTCTTTTTCCTGTCAGATACCCAGCCATTCTGATGGTTGTTACCGCGCTGATTGGCGGGCTGGTGGGTGGACTGGCTTCATGGTCAGGCTTCTTCTGGAAAAGGGCGCTGCTTTACAAAACAAAATAATAAGTCATGAGAATAATTATCGCTCTTCTATTAATTTTCTTGTCAATCACAGCCTACTGTCAAAATATCTCTAAAAAGGATTTTAAGAACCAAATAGCTGACGATAGATTAATCAATAAAAAATGGGTTTTGACAGAAATTTCAACCGTTATTTTTTCTAAATCCAGAAGTGAAGTCAGTCAACAACCAAGAGTTTATCTCCTATTCGCCAAACAAGGCATTTTGCAATTTTCATTTGAAGGTTACGAAAGAACTTTTGAAGGCCGATTCTTACAGAAAGGCACTAATTTCCGATACTTCAGTTCAGGCATAAACGAAAAAGTTGTATGGACAGATGAAAAACATAATTACTCCATTAATCCAAATACAATTGCCTATACAATCAATGGTGGGGTAGATTCTTACAAAATAGAAGACGGTATTTTAACACTAGTCCTTACAAAGAATCGCGGTTTTCTAATATTCCGCTAGTTTACACAAGTATTGTTTTTTATGTGGTTGAGTAGAAAGAATCGATAGAAATTTATTTTAGGAATAACGGTTTTATTTCTGGCAATGAACATCGTTGCTTTTTTCCACGCCTACAAGTTCACTCATTTTACCAGCCAGTCTGTCACCAAAACGCAAGATCCCACCAAACTATCCTGGATGCAACGCGTCAGCACGCTGGTTTTCGGTATTGACAATCCTCGTCCAGTCAACAGAGTTTTGCCTTCTCATGCCTACCAAACGGTGGTACTCAAAGGCGAACGACAACTCGAAGGCTGGCTCATTCCTACCGACAGCGCCAAAGGAACCGTGATTCTGTTTCATGGCTATTCGGGTGCTAAGTCAAACATGCTCGACAAGGCTGAACAATTCCGAAAGCTAGGCTACAGCACCTTTCTGGTCGATTTCCGGGGTTCAGGCGGTTCGGAAGGAAACCAGACCACCATCGGTTTTCACGAAGCCAAAGATGTCAAGCTTTGCATGGAACACATCCGGAAGATGGGCGATAAACGGATTTACCTGTTTGGCTCTTCGATGGGAGCTGCGGCCATCATGAAAGCCATGAACGATTATTCGCTTCAGCCACAGGGCATTATCCTGGAATGTCCGTTTGGCACCATGTATCAGACTACCTGTGCCCGCTTCCACAACATGAACGTACCTACGTTTCCCATGGCCGGTTTGCTGGTATTTTGGGGTGGCGTACAGAATAAGTTCTGGGCATTTTCACACAATCCGGATGAATATGCCAAAGCTATTCGCTGTCCGGTGTTGCTTCTGTATGGCGAAAAAGATAATAAAGTGAGCCGTGCCGAAACCGATGCCATTTATGCTAACTTGCAGGGCAAAAAAACCTTAAAAACCTACCCATTGGCGGGTCATGACAATTACCTTATCCGATACAAAAGCCAATGGATCAGCGATGTAACCGGTTTTCTTACTAACTTGACACCGAATTAATTACAATTGTTATTTTCTGTAAACACCTGGGTTTATGCCGTTTCAACGATACTATTTCATTGCACTGATTCTTTTGCTATGCCAGTGTACTTCTCCTCTCAAGAAGTATGAGCAGACGGCCATTGGATACGAAAAAGACATTCAGTATTTTGAACATCTGGATAGCACCGAAAACTATTCGAAGGATGCCATTTTGTTTATGGGCAGTTCGAGTATCCGGCTATGGAACACCATTGCGCAGGATATGGCTCCGTATCCGGTGATTCAGCGGGGATTTGGCGGCTCCAACATGGCCGATGTGGCCTATTACACCAAACGCATTGTGTATCCGCACCAGTTCAGAGCCGTCGCCATTTTTGTAGCCAACGACATTACCGGAGGCACCGCCGACAAAACTCCGGAAGAAGTGCTTTCGCTGTTCACCTACATACACCGCACCATCCGCAAGAAATTTCCCGACAAGCCCATTTATTTCATCGCCATTACCCCGACCAACAGCCGCTGGAAAGTGTGGCCGCAAGCCCAGCAGGCCAATGCCCTCATCAAGGATTTCTGTGGTAAAAAGACCAAAACCTACTTCATCGACACGGCATCGCTCTATCTGGGTTCGGACGGCAAGCCCCGGGCCGAGCTGTTTCGCGACGATCAGTTGCACCAAACCGAAGCTGGTTATCAAATCTGGTCCAAAGCGATCAAGGATAAGCTGAATGCAACACTCTAAACCAAGTTCACAAAATAGTATCCAAGATTGTTGCCAAACCGGCTTCCTTTATTTTCTCTCTCAAGTTGCCTTTATGGAATGATTTTTTTACATTACTTACGCTAAACCCTTTGCTTTTGCTTGAGGTTGACAAACTTAGCTGGAATTTATCCCGGTATTTTTTACCATACTTACTTTACCTAAATCTTATTTTTATGGCAACTGACACACTAAAACAAAAAGCCGCCACCAACATTGGTATTTCCGAAAAAAACCGCGCAGCTACCAGCCAGGTTCTGAATCACCTACTGGCCGACGAATACGTACTTTATACCAAAACCCGCTACTATCACTGGAATGTAACAGGCCCTCGTTTCCATAGCTTGCACTTGTTTTTTGAAACTCAATATACCGAACTGGAAACCATCATTGACGAAGTAGCCGAACGGGCCCGCCAACTGGGGTTCTTTGCATTCGGAACGTTGGAGCAGTTCAAAAAAGTAACCCGTCTGTCAGAAGACGAAGGTGTGATTCCGTCTGAAGATGAGATGATCCGCAACCTGATGGAAGACCATGAGACAATTATTCAACAGTTGCGGAAAGATTTGGACAAAGTGGACGAAAACTACCATGACATGGGTACCAATGACTTCCTGACTGGCATCATGGAACAACACGAAAAGATGGCCTGGATGTTACGGGCACATTTGCAATAACTGATAAAGCCCCAAAACGTTAAACCTGCAGGTTTAACGTTTTGGGGCTTTTCAAACTAGTATCTTTTTAAGAGTAAAAACCTACCCTTCGGCAGCAGTTCGGACACGTTGCACTTTGGCCGAATCCGTTACCGTAATCAAAAATTCAGGCGGACGCATTATGCCGCCCATGAACACATTCGCCTGCCGGTAATCCATTTCGCTGTCTATCATTTTCATAGCCGAAAAATGCACTTCCTGCACTCCGGTATATTCCACCAGCTTCCGCACGTTCTTCTCATTGATGCCTGCACCGGGCATGATCCGGATACGACCATTGGCTTTCTTCACCAGTTCGGCAATCAGCTCCATTCCTTCAATCGCCGATTTTTCGTGGCCCGACGTTAATACACGCTCCATCCCCAATTCTATGCAATCTTCCAATGTTTCAAACGGATCGGCCGCCATGTCAAAAGCCCGGTGAAACGTAATGGGAAGCGGAGCCGCTAGTGCCTTCAACTCCTGCATGCGAGGCTTGTCCACTTTGCCGTCGGCCGTTAGAATGCCAGTCACAATGCCATCGGCACCTAATTCTTTTGCCGTACGGATGTCATGTTTCATGATCTCAAATTCAACATCCGAATATAGGAAATCCCCTCCCCGCGGACGAATAATGACAAATAATTGAATGGTTAAGTGCTTGCGTGCCAGGGCAATGGTGCCTGCACTGGGCGTAGTGCCGCCTTCCCACAGGTTCTCACAAAGCTCTACACGCTGGGCTCCGCCTTTCTGCGCTTCGATGGCCGACATAGCCGAGTTGACACAAATTTCAATCGTTAGATGGTTTGACATGGTTGATTTTTTAGTACTTTCAAATTCTCAATCAAACATACTTCATACCACAGCTTTATCCAAAAAACCAATGAATAACCGTCGACACTTCCTGAAAGTATCCGCGCTGGGAGCCGCTTTTTTTTCGTATTTGCGTAGCGCCGGAAATAGTATCTCTGCAAAACCCCAAACCTCGGCATCGGCTCCTACCGGCAAGCCCATCGTACTTTCGACGTGGGATCATGGCGTACCGGCCAATCAGGCGGCGTGGGACATTCTGAGCAAAGGAGGCCGCGCCCTGGACGCGGTGGAAAAAGGCGTAATGGTACCCGAAGCCGACCCCAAGGTGAATACGGTAGGATATGGCGGCTTGCCCGACCGTGAAGGCAAAGTAACGCTGGATGCGTGCATCATGGACGAAAACGACAATTGCGGTTCGGTAGCGTTTTTGCAAAACATCATGCACCCGATTTCAGTCGCCCGCAAGGTAATGGAAGATACCCCTCACGTAATGCTGGTTGGTGAAGGCGCTTTCCAGTTTGCGCTCTCAAAAGGCTTTAAGAAGGAAAACCTGCTCACGCCCGAATCAGAAAAAGCGTGGAAAGAATGGCTTAAAACGGCCAAATACGAACCGATTATCAACATTGAACGCCACGACACCATCGGCATGATTGCCCTGGATGCCAACGGCAAACTATCGGGTGCCTGTACCACCAGCGGCATGTCGTATAAAATGCACGGCCGCGTGGGTGATTCACCCATCATTGGCGCTGGTTTGTACGTGGACAACGAAGTGGGAGCGGCCTGTTCAACGGGTGTGGGAGAAGCGGTAATTCGTACTGTGGGAAGCCACCTGGTGGTGGAACTGATGCGTCAGGGATTGTCGCCTCAGAAAGCATGCGAAAGTGCCGTGGAACGCATCAAAAAGAAGTATCCTGGGTACGATAAAATTCAGGTAGGCTTTTTGGCACTCAATAAAAAAGGCGAGTACGGTGCCTATGCGATTCAGAAAGGGTTTAACTACGCGGTCTACAGTTCGTCCATTCCAAACAAATTATTCGATGCCAAAAGCTCCATGTAAGTGCTTTTGGAAATAGTATCTTCTGAAAAGTAAAAACCCGCCCGAGTGTTCGCATTCGGGCGGGTTTTTTATGCAATCTCATTGAAATGTAGATTTCCATCCTCCCTCCTGCTTTCGCACTTATCCAGAAGCACTTATAACTTTTGTTCTATTGACATTGGTTTAAAAATACATTTATTTTATAGAGATGTATGCTATTTTCATTACAATTCTGGCATCGCATTCCTTTCTCCTATTACTCATTGTATATGCCATTCATGGGTGGTCAATTCAGTACTCGACTGACATTGCCAATTTACGAGTCCTAAGCCATTTACTAAGCCATTTACTCTGCCACCAACTGCTACAACTCCCAAAAAAATAGTATGATTTCCAACATCAAAACCACTTGCTCGTTTGCGGCTCTGCTAGCAACCCTTGTGTGCTCGGCCCAACATACGCTCTTTTCTGAAAACTTTGAGGATCAGGTGATTCGTCCCACCTGGCAAGTGGTAAATGGTGACTGGGCCATTGGCGATGTGCAGGAAATGCGAATTGCACCAGCCGAAGATGGCCGTCAGTATGTGCTTCTGTGCAGCAAACCAGGCTATGTCCGCTTGATGGTCGATATTCCTGATTCTTTGCATGCAACGCGGCTCCGGCTGCGTTTTGCGTACTATACCTTTGCTCAAGGCCCCGGCTTATTGCTCGAAACGGAGTTTCAGAAAAAAGGCTGGAAAGATGGCTTACGTGGTAACCCCTGGGAGGCCAGCCTTCCTGTCAAAAGCGGCCAGTGGAGTTATTTTCAAAAAGACCTGCTCATCCCGAAAGAGGGAAACGTCATTTGGCTTACGTTCTCTCCCACTACAGCGTCAACCCAATCGGAAAGTAAAACCCATAAGTTGGTTTGCCTGGATGCCATTTCCATTACTGCACTACCGAAAGAGTCCTCTGTTCAAACAAAAAAACGCTAATCTGTTGTGTTATGAAAAAGCTGTTGGTAACACTTCTTCTGATAACAGGGTTGATTTGTCCGGTTGTTGTCAGCGGACAAGGCAAAAGCGAATCGCCACCAACCAGTCGCAGTCCTTCTTTAACGCTGAATGACTACCAATTTACAGCTCCCGAGGGATGGTTTACTCAAAGACGCGACCAATTCATTGTGCTTTCGCAAACGCAAGGTGCTGAAACTGGTTACTACCTCCAACTGATTGTTCCTCAGCTGTTTTCAGGAAACTTGGAACAAGATACCCGAGGTGTGTTCGATCAAATGTATCCCGGATGGCAATATCGGTTTACAGGCAGTCGGCATGATGACCTCACCAAAGGCATTACGTCACAAGGGCTGCCCTATTGCCAGATGGAAGCCGGGATGAGCAAAACCAGTGCGGATGGCTCTCGTTACGAAGGGTTTGAAGACGGCTCTGCGCTGGTGATTCAAGCGGGTAACCAACTGGTCATCATTGCGGGTCGCCACAATCGGCTGCTAGACTGTGAATGCTTTCGAAAGTACGATAAGTGGCCCCGGTTTTTCAACAGTTTTCGTGTAAGGAACGTTGCTACGGTGAGCTCTTCCGAAAACGTAGCACAGAAACTTATTGGAGCCTGGGTACAGGCGGGCGGCAATACGCTGACGGAATATGTGTTTGCGGCCAACGGCAACTTTCAGGTAATCAGCGCCTATGGCACCACTACCCAAACCACCGACCATCGGTATGAATACATCCATACCAAAACATCGGCGTTTCAGGGAGATGGCAGCTACACCGTAACCGGCCACCAAATCAACCTCAAACGCCGGGGCGACACCCAGGCTGAGCAAGTTTCCTTCCGGTTAGAGAAAGTAAACCACGGAAGTACTGGCTGGAAAGACCGCCTCTGTATGCTCAAAAATGGGGCAGGTGGTCAATACGAAGTATGCTACGAAAAGCGTGAACATTGATATTCAAGTCCTTGCAAGCAAAGGGATAAGAACTAAAAGAAAATATAATCTTTCAATCGAGTAAATCTGGTTCAGGCTACGGTCAGAAATAGTATCTTCTCAAAAACAAAAACCTGCTTTATAGATCGGTTGAACTAATTATCTTTTATTTCCCAAAAAGCCTCCGGGTTCTTTGCTGCCTGTCCGGCGCAATTCCAGCACCTGTATGCCGGTGGAACCATCGGTTGATTTCCATTTCTGGTAGCTCTTCTTATTTTCAATGATGATCCACGATTTGGGAGTACGGGAAAGGGCGTTGTCAAGTGTTACGTAATCGGCGGTGTTTGACCAACGGAAGTCTTTGCTGGACGGAAACGGATTCTGATAGCCCGAATAGGTAATGTCCTGTGCCCCGCGATTTCTGTCATAAAACGTAAAACTACCGATGTTGGAAAGCTTTACGCCTTGGTCACGCTGGTTTTCAGATTCGTAGCGAACTACCTGCCACTCGCCTTCCAGTCGTCTGGCAAGTCTGCGTTCTGCGCTGCATCCGGCAAAGATCAATCCTGAAAGTAGGATGGCCGATTGAAGTAGGATTTTCATAGGTTGTAGATTAATTGGTTACAAAGGTGTATACTCTGAAAAGACCGTGCCAAAACGCATTTACTGGCGTAATTTAATCCACATGATAGCGGAAACAATTAAACCTATCTCAGACAAACCAAAAAATAGTATGCTGTAAAGCAACAAAACCCGCCTTTGTGCAAGACAGGTTTTAGATATAGACACAGGCAATTGATCTCACTTCCAGGTAAAAGCAAAATACTCGCATTGGGCTCCGCTGGTATTGATCAGTGCATGCGATACGTTGGAAGCCAAAAGCACAAGATCACCCGCTTTGGCCTGGTACAACACACAATCAATGACCATGGTCACGGTGCCTTTGGTAATCAGGAGAGCTTCTTCGGTGTCGTGGGTGTGCGGCTGATGGCTTTCCAAACCTGCATTCAGGGCAGTTGTATGCATCTCAAACACAGCACATTGCGTAGTAGACCTGTTGTAATAGTCGCGGCGGCCACCTTTGTCGTGCGGTTTGAACGGAAGTTCGCTTTTGTTTACCAATACTGATCCGCCCGCTTGTTTTCCTCTTTCCAGATCGATAGTGCTTTTGGACTGGTAGTGAAAGCTGTAATACGTAGCCGGTCCGTTTCCGACATTTTCCAGGCCGTGCACTTCACCGGCTAAGATGACTGCCACTCCACCCTTTTCCAAAACTTTGGTTTGGTTGCCAATGGTCAGTTTTACCTTTCCTTCTTTAATAATCAGCAGCTCGTCCGAATCCTTATTGGCATGCGCAGCGGCGGGTTTGGCCCCGGCTTCCTGGGTAGTGGCGTGAATACCAAATTCTTTCAAATGAGTAGTCGTTGAGGAAGGAAGCAATTGCCGCCGCAGTCGGTTATTGCCAGGCTTTTCCACTTTCAGGCTATCCCAAACCACCACACCCGACTTCATTATGGGCCGCACTTCCTGACTGAACACGGAGTTTATCACCAAGAAAAAACATGAAATTTTGACAAAGAGATGCATAGAAAGTTCAGGAAGAAATCAGTTCGCGTTACTCAGACCTTACCAGGTTTTTAAAAACCTGGTAAGGTCTTGACCGGCAGGTTTTTGCTTTCGAAAAGATACTATTTTATTTCTTTGTCCTTTCAAAAGACATACAAAAACTCGCTCCATTCTCTGAGTCACTGCCTACAGAATCAATAGGCATAGTTGGATCCGGCTAATTCATACAGGTCATTTATCATCTGGGTTTTCAACCCTCTTTCTCCTACTGGATTGTCACCGTTTTGGTCAGTACATTGCTGGTGGTTCTGTTTTTCACATTGGGCTGGCCACCGCCAATACTTAACGTCGCTTTTCCGGTTGGCTGATAGGCTTTTCCTTGCTCGTCTATCAGTTTCAGGTCATCGGGTGAAACGGTGAACGAAACGGTTTTGCTTTCGCCTGCTTTCAGATTGATCCGTTCAAATCCTTTCAAAGCCCGAATCGGTGCTTTGCCTTGCCCCGCCGGATAAGACACATATACCTGCACCACTTCTTCGCCGTCGCGCTTTCCGGTGTTTTTTACCGTTGCCGAAATCTTAACGGGTTGTCCTTTCTTGACAGAAGCTGGAGTTTGGACATTGGAATAAGCAAACGTGCTGTAGCTCAGTCCGTGGCCAAACGGATACAACGGTTCGCCTTTGAAGTAGCGGTACGTCCGGTTGGTCATGCCATAGTCCTTGAAATCAGGCAAATCGCTGTCATTTTTATAAAACGTAACAGGCAAGCGACCCGCCGGATTGTAATCGCCAAACAACACATCGGCAATGGCCGTACCGGCACTTTCGCCTCCGTACCAGGCATTCAGAATGGCCGGAATGTTCTCATTTTCATACGGTACAGCAATGGCGGAACCGGTCATCATCACAAACACGACAGGTTTTCCTGTAGATTTCAACGCTTTCAGAAATTCGGTCTGCACGTCGGGTAGCAGAATGGAAGTCCGGTCGCCGCCGTTGAAGCCTTTGTAATCCACTTTCATTTCCTCGCCTTCCAGTTGCGGCGAAATGCCCCCGACATACACAATGGCGTCGGCATCTTTGAGCTTGCTGGCAATGGCCTGGAAATCTGATTTGTAGAACGTACCCACGCTCAATCGTACTTTGGCACTGCCTTCACCCTGCCAATATTCGAGCTTGATGGTATATTTCTCCCCTTTTTGGGCTTGAATCGGATAGGTTCGGGCTCCCCAACGGTTGCGCACCCAAGCCGTAATGACTTCTTTGTCATTTACATACAATTTGTAACCATCATCCCCTTCGACTTCAAACGTGAGAACGCCATCGGTTTCGGGCTGAAAAGTGGATGTGTACCGAGCCGAAAAATCGTAGGCTCGGATTGCCCCGATCACTTGTTGGCCTTCCTGCCAGACATTTTCGATCTTAGCTTCCTGCCGAACTTCAGCGGTGCCCTTCAGTTCTTTGTTGCTGAAATACTCGGCCTGAAAACCGGGTTTGCCATTGAACGAAAACTGACGTGCATAGTCACCCAGTTGCAGCAGCGAATCGTTGGTAAAATTGACTCCCTTCTCGTAAATCACTTCCACGCCACTTCCAACCTTGCTGCGGATTCCGTCCAGTGCGGTAACAATCTTGCTCGGAACGCCGTTGTAGTTGCCCAGCACCGCAATGGCGTTGTCGGCATTGGGGCCCAATACGGCGATTTTCTTGAGGGTTTTGCTCAGTGGCAGGGTACTATTTTCGTTTTTCAGTAAAACCAGCGACTGCCTCGCCATCTTCAGGGAATGGGCTTTGTGTTCGGGTGCTTCCAATACCGATTCGGGAACTTGGGCATACTTTACCATTTCAACCGGATCAAACATGCCCAACCGGTACCGGATGGTAAACAGCCGCCGCAACGAGGCGTCAATCTGGGCTTCGGTAATGGTTCCTTTTGACACCGCATCTTTGAGCGAGTAATACACATTGGTGCCGCATTCGATGTCGGTTCCGTGAATCAATGCATCCGAAGCGGCCGAAGTGGCATCGGGATGGGTTTTGTGGTACTTGAAAAAGTCTTCGATGCCCCAGCAGTCACTGGTCACGTAGCCGTTGAATTTCCACTGGTTTTTCAGAATGTCATTCATCAGCAAATCGCTTCCGCAACAAGGCTGGCCGTTAATGGCATTGTAAGCGCACATGACACCGGCCACCTTGGCATCGAGCACTAACTCGCGGAAAGCGGGCAAATAGGTATCCCACAAATCGTAGGCAGTGGGTATAAAATTATCCAAATGACGGGAAGGTTCCGGACCAGAATGCACGGCAAAATGTTTGGCACACGCCGCCGCATGCAGGTATTTGGGGTCGTTGCCTTGCAGGTTGATTACAAACGACTTGCCCAGTTTCGCTGTCAGGAACGGATCTTCGCCGTAGGTTTCCTGTCCCCGTCCCCAGCGTGGATCGCGAAAAATGTTGATGTTGGGCGTCCAGTAAGTCAGGCCCAGGTACCGTTCGTTGGTACGGCCCAAGCGGGTGGCTTTGTTGAACACGGCACGGCCTTCAATGGCCGAAAACTGCGCCATCTTTGCCAGTGAATTCACGTCCCAGGTAGCGGCCATTCCAATGGCTTGCGGATAGACGGTGACTCGAAAAGGCGTACGCGCCACGCCGTGCAACGTCTCGTTCCACCAGTCATACGCCGGAATACCCAGGCGTTCAACCGCGGGTGTCGAGTTGATCATCTGATGCACTTTTTCATCCAATGTTAACCGACCGATTAAGTCATTGACGCGCTGCTCCATAGGCAGGCGGGGATTCCACATGGGGTAGTTTTTGTACTCCTGGGCGCAGACTGCCTGACAAAATAACAGAAGAAGAAAGTATATTTTTTTCATGGGTAAAGTGATTTTCAGGTATAAAGTAAGGTTTTTGCTTTTTCAGGGATACTATTTTGGACCGCAGATTAAAACGGATTTTAGGGATTGGCAGGATTCGTTACACAGAAGGCCATTTAAGCATCCGTTGGATGCTCTCCGATTGGCAATCGGAGCTACAGAACTTCAGCCTGAAATCTATTTTCTTGCTGGCAAAAGTTTATATAGCCGGTTTTCTCTTTCCCGGAGATACTATTTTTTATAAATGTCAATAAGACACAAAAATAAACAGAGATAAAATTATGGCTAATTAATCAACAATGTGTCAATCCATTAGCCACAATTCCTGCTCTTATCGTTTATTAATTGGCTACCACTTTAAATGTTCCCTGCATGTTCATGTAATGTCCTGGAAACGTGCACACATACATGTAATCACCTGGTTTGTCGGGAGCGGTAAAGTAGATGGTTTCGGAGGCATGCGGCTGCAATTGTGCCGTGTGATACAGCACTTTGGGTGTTGCCGGAATGTAATCCATTTTGGCACCGTTAAGCCCCAACTTAATTGCCATCTCTCCTACCGACAACGCTTCATCGGGAAGGGTCACCACAAAGTTGTGCAGCATGTCGTCGTTATTGAAAAACGTCAGTTTGATCTTGCTGCCTGCTTTTACCGTGATGGTACTCTGGTCAAATTTCAAACCGGGCTTGGTACCCACCGTAATCGTTTGATCAGGGCCGCCAGTCCAACTGGCCGGTTGTGCTGTTACGCGTTTGGGTTGGTTAGCCGACTTGGTGGTTGCAGACGTTGTTTTTGTGCCAGTCGTTTTGGTAGCTGGTGTTTTGCTCATCATAGCGGCATGTCCGGCATGCGGCGATTTGGCTAACTGGCTTTCTTTCAGCACCAGTTTATCTCCGTCAGGCAGATTGTTGAGGGTGTAATAGCCTACCGAATGCAAAAGCGGATTCTTGTCGGCGTTCAACACTCCTTCCGCTTTCAGTTCGTGAATGTAGCCTTCGCGCAATCCGTCTACTACCAGTCGGGCACTGAGACCGTCTTCGGCTACGGCAATGCCTTTGATGGTACATGGTTGGTTATCAATCACCGGACTGCCGTATTCCTTCCGATACATGTAGTTAAAACCGGTGATGGCGTACGAAGCGGCGTCGCCGGCGGTAGCTTTGTCGACAGGTTGCGTAAATTCCAGTTCAAATCCGTCGGGACGGGCTTTCATGGTTTTGATTTCAAACGGTGTTTTGCCCGTCCATACCAGGCGTTGCAAGCCATACAATTCTTTTCCGGTTGAAGCCCAGCCCCGGCTAGTCATACCAACAAACATGGAACCGTCATCACCCCAGACCATCCGCAAAATGCCGGATTCAAATCCTTCACGAAACGGAAAAGCCACGCCTTGGTATTGGCCTTTCACTTTTTCCAGTGCAATCCGCATTATTTTACTTTGTCCTTGATCACCTACCAGCATTTGTCCGGCAAAGGGTCCAAAAGCTCCCGCTGTGGTATCCACTAAAATACCTGACGTGGAAATGCCCAGAATGCCTTGCGGAAACCAGATGGCGGGCAATTTCAATCCTTTTACGGTTTTGGCAACTTCGTACATGGGTTTTCCGGTACTGGGCACATCTTCCATGCGCAGCTTCACCGGCGAACCCGGCTCACCGGCCCATTTCAACCCTTGCGGATTGCCCACAAAATCGCCAACTTCCACGTGAGTCATCCGGCCCGAACCTACCCAGTCGCCCTGGTTTTCGGCATAGAAAATGGAACCATCGGGTAACGTATTGAAGCCAGCCGGAGAACGCATGCCGGTCGCAATCGGCGTCATTTTGCCATCAGGACTCACTTTCAGCATCCAGCCGTGCCACTTGGAAAGCGATGCCCCGTAGCCAATCCAGGCCAGATTCAGGGTAATGAGCATGTCATTGTTAGGCAGAATCAATGGCCCATACGAATACTCGTGGTAATTGCCCGACAACGGCCACGAATAAATCACTTCGTAATCATCCGCCACATCGTCGCCATTGGTATCGCGGATACGGGTAAGTTCGCTGCGCTGTGTCAGGTAAAACGAATGGTTGTGATAGGCTAGCCCTAATGGTTCGTGCAATCCTTGGGCAAACCGTTTGAAAAACGGCACCCCTTCGTTGCGCATGTACGGATTTTCAATCAGCCAGATGTCTCCTTTGCGGGTAGAAGCCGCCAACCGGCCACCGGGCAAGGTAGTGAGCCCGCCTACTTCCAGCGGTACGTCACTCGGAATGGGCAAGGTAATCATCTGGTAGTATTCAGACTCGGTATCGGCTGCTTTGTTTTGTTGTGCCGCCGCAACCCCACTCACCAGCAAACTTGCCAGTCCCCATTGGAAAGCGCGACTTCTGGCAGAAGACCAAAAAGAAAGAACAGAATTTGATTTCATGTGTCAATCAGAAGAAAAATGTTTGTATATACGCTGCTCTTGGGCAGAAAATAGTATCTTTTGAAATTGAAAAACCCGGCAAAGTCTCTTACCAAACCAAGCGGTAACGAACCGTTGATTGGTTGTCTTTCCAGCTGACAGGCACCAGCAATTCCTGTCGGTTTTTCGACTGGCGAATGATCGGTTTGGCTTCTTTGGCTCCTTCCAGTTCCAGGTAATAAGCCTTATCGTTGATAGCATACACACCCTCGGAAAGCTGCACAATGCGACTGCCCGTTGCCAGCAAACAATACAGATTTCCGCCAGCTTGTCCAGTGGATTTGAGCTGCATCTGGCGCGACAACACGCGGTTTTCATCCCCAGGCAGCAACTGATCTTGCACCGATACTCCATTTACCAGATAACGGAAAGCCGGATGCCCCTGTGGGTCAACGGAATACCCTTTGAATTGGAAATCAGCATTGGTGGAATCGGGCCAGGTAGCGTCTTTAGACGACAGCATTGCCACCGCAGGCTCACCCGAAAGTTCAATCACACTTCCCTGAGGTTTGGCCACTTGAGGCTCGCCCCGGTCGTGCCACATTTCGGTCACATCCAGAAAATCACCCTTCCATATGTACATCAGGTTGCCCTGTTTCAAATCCATGCTGTAATGAATGTTGCCAGGATCACCCACCGAAATAGCCAGCGTCTTTTTGCGGTTCTGATGCCACATAAAACCACGCAACATGCTTACTTCAGGCGAATGCAGGTAAATAGGCTCGATGTATTCCTGTGCGGGTAGGGCGGTTGGCAACGGCAATTGTTCGCGTGCCATGCCAGGGCCTTCCACATACAGGCTCAATACCGACCGCAACCACGGATCTTTGCTTCGGAAATAGGTAATGTCAAACGTGTGTTTTCCGGCATCCAGGGCAATCTGGCCATGCGACCATTCGTCGGTATAATGAAAGCCATCGTAGCGAATCACTTCTTTGTTGTCAATTTTCAGCAAAGCCCCACCCATGCATTTGAGTTCAAACAGATAATTGCCTTTGGCCGGAACCTGCAACGAACCCGTTAATTGCAAAGCGAAGTCGTTGATGCCTTCAATCACCTGAGCTTTGCCATCGGGTTTGCCTTGCTTTTTAACCGGTGCCTGGGCAATTTCACCTATCGTTTTGAATTTCCCTTCCGAATATTTGTACTGTACATCAGATAGTTGCACAAACGATTCGTCGTAGCGCTTGTAACGGATGTTCCGGAACGCCACCGGACCATGGTCACCTTGCAGCATCAACGGCCCAAACGGTTTCTCGTCCTGAAAGGCAGCGGCACGGGTTGGGCCGGTCACCTCTACGTTTTCGTGTACCGTTACGCCATTATGCATTACTTTGACAAATCGGGCATTGGTTAGTTTTTTTCCGTCTTTATCAAACGTAGGAGCTTGAAACACAATGCGCAGGGTTTGCCACAAGCCGGGAGCCCGGCTCACATTGACGCGCGGCGGATGGCCTTCATAGCCCTTCTGCCCTTCCGGACGGGCTTCGTCCCAGCGTTGGTAAATGCCGCCACAGTCGCTGAACAACGGCTTTTTTACGTTCCAGCTGTCAAACAACTGGATTTCGTAGCGTCCTTGCAGATATACCCCCGAATTGGAACCTCTGGGAATCATAAATTCCATTTCCAGTTCGATGTTTCCGTGTTCAAATGCGGAAAACAAATTGTCCTTTGCTTTGTCATTGGGAACATCGAACAACACACCTTTGCCTGACAAAGATTGAAATGTTTGTTCTTTGGTACGGTCAGCAGTGGCATCGCCCACAATTTTCCAATTGGCAGCGGCAGGTTTGAAACCGCTCATATCATCCAGTGGCAAGGAAACAAACGGTAGAGCAGTCTGAGCCAACAACCGGCAATACAGCAGGCTACTCCACAAAAGAAGCGTTATGCCAACGGTGCGGCTCCGAAAAGACAACGAAATACACATAAAAGGGAAGAAAGGGATTTGAAATGGCAATGGATTATCTATATATTATATAGGACAAATTTATATGTAAAAATTACAATTAATCGAAAGAATTTAAATTTAATTAACGCAAACCTTTCTATTTCCGCTCAAGAGGCATCCACAGGATTCGAAAGCCTCCGCAATCACAAGTAAGTTTGGTAAATCGTCACCGCTTTCATCTATTTCATGTAAAGGGCCAGCTTTCAATTCAGTCTCTGTTCTCACGTTGATGAAACCCATACCATGCGAATTCTCCATACGTGTTTACCATCTGCTTCCTACCTGACCAAAGGGTGGGGTTTTGCTATTTTCTGGGGTACTATTTTCCATACCTGCGGGATTGGCTTTGCGCAAAACAAATCGGTCCCCAAACAACCTGTTTTAGGAACCCGATCTGTGCAAATCATTCAGGCAAACGGACTCAAATTCAAGGACCTGAACAAAAACGGAAAGCTGGATAAATACGAAGACTGGCGACTGTCAGCCGAGGAACGCAGCCAGGATTTGCTGTCCAGAATGTCGGTGGAAGAAAAAGTGGGCCTAATGCTGATCAGCACCACCCGGATGAAAAACGACTGGTCGTTTCAGGCTCCGAAAAACACCGATCCAATTACCAGTGATTTCAACGAAGAAGACTTGGTTGCCGACATCAATATGTTTACCCGCAAGCCGTTGCCCGTTCCATTGATGACGGCGGCTGGCACCACCAAAGCGGTTACCCAATTTCATTTGCGGCATTTCATTCTCCGATCCAATACAAGTGCCCAAATCACCGGCGAATGGGCCAATAAATTGCAGGCTCTGTGCGAAAGCCAACCGCTGGGCATTCCGGCGCTGGTTGCCTCCAATCCACGCAACCACATCACGGCTTCGGCTGCCTTGGGCACCAGTGTCGGCAAAACGGCTTTTTCGGTTTGGCCGGGAGAACTGGGCTTGTCGGCCATGCGCGATCTGAAACTCATCCGTGAATTTGCCGACATTGCCCGGCAGGAGTGGCTGGCCGTAGGCTTGCGAAAAGGCTACATGTATATGGCCGACCTGGCTACTGAACCTCGCTGGCAACGCATAGACGGTACGTTTGGTGAGAATGCCGAATGGACCGCCCAGATGATCCGGGAGATAATACTAGGATTTCAGGGGCCAAAACTCAGCCCTGCTTCCGTTGCATTGACGACCAAACACTTCCCGGGTGGCGGTGCAGGCAAAGCCGGTCACGACCCGCACTTCGACTGGGGCAAAACGGAAGTGTTTCCGGGTAAAATGTTTCAAAACAACCTGATTCCGTTTAAGGCGGCCATTCAAGCGGGCACTTCGGCCATTATGCCTTACTACTCCATGCCCGTAGGTACTCAGTATGAGCCCATTGCCTATGCCTACAACAAGAGTGTGATTCAGGATTTACTGCGCAAAGAACTGGGCTTTCAGGGAATTATCAATTCGGATACCGGTCCCATTGAAATGATGCCCTGGGGAGCCGAGGAGTTATCCATTCCCCAACGCTACAAACGTACTCTGGAAGCAGGCGTAAACTTGTATTCCGGTACGGCAGATCCAAGCCAGCTGCTCGAAACGGTAAAAAGCGGCATGGTAGACATGAAGTTAATCGATCAGTCGGTGCTGCTTTTACTCAAAGAAAAATTTCAGATGGGTTTGTTTGAAAATCCGTACGTGGATCTGGAAGCAGCGAATAAAATTGTCAGTAATCCCAAATTTGTCGAAAAAGCGAATCTGGCCTTACGCAAGTCCATTGTGCTGTTGCGCAACGAAGCCGAAACCTTGCCGCTCAAAGCAAAAACCAAGGTATATTTTGAAATCTATCAGAAACGCTACGGTGCCAACGATAGCACGGCAGGACAGGTGTACCAGCCCCGTCCCAAGCAAGTATATCCGGTGGAGTTTGTCGCTACACCCCAAGCAGCAGATGTCATTCTATTGTGGGTAATCCCTGGCGGAAAGCCCTTGTTCAATTCGGATAGCAATCCGTTGCAGCTTTCCTTATCCAAAAATGCTGTAAATGTTGGATATGTACAGAAACTGACAGCCCAAAAACCGACCATTCTGGCAATCAATTACACCAATCCCTGGGTGATTGACGAGGTTTACAATTCCTCGACCCAAAATCAATTTAAGGGTATATTGGCTACTTTCGGCACAACTCCGGAAGCGTTGCTTGACATAATTACAGGAAAGTTCAAGCCCACTGGCAAAATGCCTTTCACCACTCCCCTGTCCGAACAAGCCGTTACCAATCAGAAGGAAGACGTACCCGGCTACATGGAAGGTTCGGGCTATGCCTTATTCAAATACGATGAAGGTTTAACCTATTAGAATATATTTTAAATTAAAGTATGGTTTCAAAATAGATGCATTTACAATTACAACCAGAATTGACAAAGCGGAGGTTTTTGATTTTTCAACCATACTATTTTTTCAGATTTTCAGCTAATAGCTCTTTGGGCGAATTGCGCAGCAAGAGCCAGTGAAAAGTGCGCAGGCCTCTTTCTTTGGCGAGGAGCGGGATGGCCAGCAGCGGGCAGCGTGCAAAGAAAGTGTCTTTTCTTTGTTTCTTTCTTTAGACAAGCAAAGAAAGAAAAGGCGGAGTGGAAGAGTAAAGTCAAAGTGTTAGAAAGCCCGTAACTTACTGACAATCAATAAACACATCTCCATCAAAAAAAAGAACTACCGATTTCAGGGAAGGAAACCGGTAGTTCTCTTTAATAAAAGCTCTTTTAAGAAGTAATGATACGCATCTTTTCAGGATCCCACTGAATGGCTTTCTGCTGTTCCACACTCATGTTTGCCAGCAATGACGGGCCAGCAGCACGCAACCCAAACGAAGCATCCTCGACAATAGGTTTGCTCTCCCGAATGCCGTTGAAGAAATGCACCATGTGGTCGTATCGTTCGTCATAGCCCTTGGGCGACACAAACTTGATCTCATCAAATCGCTGCCATTGGCGGTCCGCCTCGCTGTACATCGCATTGTAGGCTTTCATCGTTTCATCCTGTTCGGCTTTGGCAAAACTTTCAAGCGAATCGTACCCACCGATTCCTGGCGCTTTGGGCCGTTTGAAATGCTTAATGGTAATCTCGCTCCAACCCATTTCAATGACGCCTTCGGTTCCTACCAATTTAACGGACTGCCCTCCGCCTGTACCCGAAGCCAGATTAACGCGGGTCAAAAACTGAAACGCCGGGTGGGTTTGCGCTTTCGGATATTGCATCACGGCCGTTACCAGGTCATAAGCATCGCGGCCGTCTTTCCAGTAATTCAACGCCCCCAGCGAAAACACCTGATTGGGGCCATTGGAACCGGTAACCACGTGCAGCATGGTCAGCAAATGCACAAATAAGTCTCCGGCAACACCGGTGCCGTAATCCTTGTAGTTGCGCCAGCGGAAAAATCGCTTGGCGTCAAAGGGCGTTTTGGGCGCATCTCCCAGGTAGTGATCCCAATCCACGGTTTTGGGAGAAGCATCTTCCGGAATGGTGTATTGCCAGGCTCCTTTGGCATCGCTGCGGTCATTGACCGCTTCCACAAAGGCCAATTCACCGATGATTCCTTGCTGATAGTATTTCTTTGCTTCGAGTACCGACACGGCACTGGCCCGCTGGCTGCCGACCTGAAATACTTTACCCGTTTTTTTCTGGGTATCAATGACGGCCTGCCCTTCATCCACGTGATGCACCATGGGCTTTTCGCAATAGACGTGTTTGCCCGCATTCATGGCATCGATGGAAATGCGGTCATGCCAATGATCTGACGTACAGACCAATACGGCGTCAATGTCTTTGCGTTGCAGCAGCTCGCGGTAATCGCGGGTGGTGAAAATCTGCTTGCCCCATTTTTCTTTGGCCCGCACCAAACGTCCGTCGTACAAATCACACACGGCTACCAGCTCCACGCCGGGCACTTTCATGGCGGTTTCCACATCGTAATGGCCAATGATTCCGGCCCCGATCAAGCCAATTCGCACTTTGTCGTTGGCCGCAATTTTAACCTGGGATCGCAGAATTCGAATATTTCCTTCGGCTCTGGCTTGCGTATCCAAAGCTCCGGCAGTTACTAAGGCAGAGGCCCCACCTAGTTTTTTCAAAAAGGTGCGTCTTGAATTTTTCATGAAGGTGTGGTTTGAGAAAACAAATGAGATAAAGGACCTTGGAAACACGCAACGTGTCTGACTCCTAAAAATAGAAGAAAGTCCTAGTATTTGCTAGAAAAATACTATGTTTTCCAAGCTCAAAACCTCATTGTTCCTGCCATGTTAGACCATCAGGCAAATCCAAATTACAAAACTCCAGGTGAATGATGCGACGGTTCTGGTGGTTGCTGGTTCGGCGCGAGCTATGCCAAAGTAGCGGCTTCATCAGCAAAACATCGCCTGCGTTGGCTTCACAAATTGTTTCCGTAGAGAAGAAATCATCGGGTAAATCTTTGAAATTCTGTCGGTTGGTGTGGCTTCCGGGTATCACGCGCAAAGCGCCATTTTCCTGTGTACAGTCGTCCAGATGAATCCGAAAGGTGATGGTGCGATGTGAATAGCCAATGGGTGGCTGTACGGAAACGTATTCGCCTTTGGTAGTCCAATGTGTAAAACCCTCTGTATCAATCTTTTCTTTGACCAGAACAGTCAAATCCTGGTGCCAGTTGACGATCCAATTGGCCTGAGTGGGTTTATTGAAATAGATGGACTTAATAAGCCGGGCATTGGGAATATGCGCGTCAATCAGTTTCTGAAATTTGTCCGTAAAGATCCGTTTACGTAAGTCGGGGATTTCCTGCAAAAAGCAACGAATCGCAAACACTTCACTCTGAACGCGAAAGTTCGCATTGGTTTTCTGTTGACGTTCAATCTCGTTCAGAATTTGTGCTATTTCTACAGTAGAAAACAGATTTTTGGCCAGCGCAAATCCGTCAGTAGTGATTTTTTCAGTCAGTGAGTTCATGGAAAATAGTATCTTTCAAAATGCAAAAACCTGCTGTTGCTGATTTTGACATTCAAACCCAATTCAATAAAACAAATCCGTTGTAATGTGTGGTCTGAAATAGTATCTGTAAAAAAGCATAAACCTGCCCGTAACACAAAAGCCAGCGATAGTAAATTCGCTGGCTTTTGTGTGAATCTTCAGAAATTATAGAGATTTAAATGTGAATTACCTCACCGTACGCGGCAGCTGCTGCCTCCATAATCGCTTCAGACATGGTCGGGTGCGGGTGCACCGATTTGATGATTTCGTGTCCGGTCGTTTCCAGGTTACGGGCCACTACCACTTCGGCAATCATTTCGGTTACGTTGTGCCCGATTAGGTGAGCTCCGAGCCACTCGCCGTATTTGGCATCAAAGATTACCTTTACAAAGCCTTCGCTGGCTCCGGCTGCTTTGGCTTTGCCTGATGCCGTAAACGGAAACTTGCCCACTTTCACTTCGTAACCCATTTCCTTGGCTTTCTGCTCGGTTAGTCCAACGGATGCGATTTCAGGTGAGCAGTACGTACAGCCCGGAATGTTGTTGTAATTCAGCGGATGCGGATGCAGTCCGGCGATTTTTTCGACACAGATAATGCCTTCGGCGGATGCCACGTGAGCCAATGCCTGGCCCGGAGTCACGTCGCCAATGGCGTAATAGCCTTCCACGTTGGTGCGGTAGTATTCGTCTACCAGAATTTTGCCTTTGTCGGTTTTGATGCCGGTTTCTTCCAGCCCAATGTTTTCGATGTTAGCGGTTACGCCCACGGCCGAAAGCACAATGTCAGCTTCCAGGGTTACGTTGCCGTTTGGCGTTTTCACCTGTACTTTGCAGCCTTTTCCTTTGGTATCCACCGACTCTACTGACGAATTGGTCATGATTTCGATACCCAGTTTCTTGTATTCGCGTTCGAGTTGCTTGGAAACCTCTTCGTCTTCTACCGGCACAATGCGCGGCATAAACTCAACGATAGTTACCTTGGTACCGATGGAGTTGTAAAAATATGCAAATTCTACGCCGATGGCACCCGAGCCGATCACAACCATGGAAGCGGGTTGCTTGTCGAGCACCATGGCTTTGCGGTAACCGATGATTTTGTCGTTGTCGATTTTCACTGTTGGCAATTCACGGGCACGACCTCCGGTAGCAATGATGATGTTCTTCGCTTCGTGTATTTCCTTTTTGCCATCGGCTCCGGTTACTTCCACTTTTTTGCCGGGCAACGCTTTTCCGGTACCTACGATGGTTTCGATTTTGTTTTTGCGGAACAGAAACTGTACGCCTTTGTTCATTCCGGCGGCCACATCACGGCTACGTTTTACCATTCCGGTAAAATCAGCTTTGGCTTCTTTTACTTCAATGCCGTAATCTTTGGCGTGGTTGATGTATTCAAATACTTGTGCACTTTTTAACAAGGCTTTGGTCGGGATACACCCCCAGTTCAGGCAAATGCCGCCCAGCTCTGCTTTTTCGACAACGCCTACTTTCATTCCCAACTGTGCCGCGCGAATCGCTGCAACATATCCTCCCGGACCACTGCCAATCACTATCAAATCGTATTGTGCCATTTCAATAACGGTTAAAGGTTTTAATATAGGAGAATGGTGAATTGATGGTGCCAAGACCACAAAAATTGACGGGCCAAAAATAGTATCTTTTTTGATATAAAAACCCCGTCATCCAAGAGTAACACCAGAATCCGTAAAAAAATTGCATCCTTTCCTGATTTTTCGGAAGCTGAAAACCGGTTGTAATCTCCTAGAGCACAGCTAGTTTTTGCTGCATGGAAGCCAGGTGGTGGCGGTTGTGGAAGAGGGTGAAGAATATCATTTCCCGAGCCGTAACCGGACCCAGCAACGGGTGTTTCCACACGGTAACGCCGTCGAGTTTGTTGTCCGTCCACGGGGCCAGGCTTTTCTGCATGGCCTGCGACGCTTTTTCGAAAAAGGCAAACGTCTCATTGACCGTATGGCGAGCCCGCAGTCCGCTGGTTATCAACGGAGTCGGCATCTGAACGCCTTTTATGGCATATTTTTCCCGGTACTCCCTGACAAGTTCATCGTAGCTACGCGGACTATGCTGGGTAGGCCGTAGGTTGGCAGTTGGTTGCGAAAATGCCAGGACACTGCCGTCATTCGATTTGGTGAGGTGGTCCAGTTCTTCGGCAATGCTCCATTTTTCCGTCGGTTTGGTACAAAGGCTTTCCATGCTGTTACTGAGAATGAATTTCTCCACGGTTGCCAACGTATCGGCCAATGCCTGCGTGATTTCGGTGTAAGTGTGCATAGAGGTGACCGTTCTATATGTTTTAACAAATACTATCTTTCAAAATAGCAAAACCTGCCCATGTCATTCCGTCCATAAACTCCCCATCGAATAGGTGCGGGCATTGCCACTGATCCAAACCCGGTCGCCTTTGTCTTCACAATGCAGTTTTCCGACTCGTTCGGATAGTTGAAAAGCGAGCAACTCCTTTTTGTTGAGTCGATTCGCCCAGAAAGGAATCAACGAACAATGCGCCGAGCCGGTAACCGGATCTTCCAGAATGGACGCTTGCGGTGTAAAAAACCGCGAAACAAAATCGCACTCGTCGCCTTTGGCCGTGACAATCACACCGCCCGGGTCAATGTTTATCTGATCAAAGGTATTTCGGTCAATTCGGATGTTTCGCACATCGGCTTCGGTTTCGTATACCAGCACATAATCCCGTGCTTTCAACACTTCCTTGGGCTGTATGTTAAGAGAATTTGCGATGGAAACAGGCAATGTGTGTGCAACTGGCATCCGGGATGGAAAATCCAACGTGTAAAGATTTCCGCTTACCGATACGGACAAATTGCCACTCAACGTTTCAAACAAGATTTTTTCGTGCGGATAATTCAAAATGGTTTTTAAACAATGCGCCGTAGCCAGTGTGGCATGCCCGCACAAATCCATTTCAATTTCAGGTGTAAACCAGCGCAACAGTATCTTTTCGCCTTTACCGACAAAAAACGCTGTTTCGGCAACGGCATTTTCCTTGGCTATCTTCAGCAACAGATCATCCGGCAGCCAATTCTCCAACGGTACCACGCAAGCGGGGTTTCCACCAAATAAGTGGTCTGTAAATGCATCGATTTGATAAAGCTCGAGTTTCATTGAGAATGAAAAAGTTTAGTTATACCGTTTGTCAGAGAAAGTCTTACACCTGATTTTCACTCAGCCAGAACGGCACGTGAGGCCCTTCGTAGGTACGCATCTTTTCCATCAGTGCATCCAGATCCGAGTCGACCAATACCATGCGCCGGTTGATGGGTTTGAGCAGTTCTTGATCGGCCATATGGTCAAAAAGGGTAATCAGAGCATCGTAATAGCCGTTGATGTTCCAGATTCCGATGGGCTTGCGGTGCAGTCCCAGTTGGGCCCAGGTCAGTATTTCACACAGTTCGTCCATAGTGCCAAATCCACCCGGCATGGCGATGAATCCTTCCGCCAGATCGGCCATTTTGGTCTTTCGTTCGTGCATGGTGTTTACCCGAATCAACTCCGTCAGGTGGTCGTGGGCAATTTCCTTGGTTCCCAGAAAATCAGGAATCACGCCCGTCACTTCTCCGCCATTATCCAAAACAGTCTGGGCCACTTCGCCCATCAGTCCCCGTTGCGAACCACCGTAAATCAGCCGAATGTGTTGAGAAGCAAGCAGTTTCCCCAATTGCCGGGCAGCCTGTGCATACTGCGGGTCTGTGCCCATACTCGACGCACAAAAAACACAAATACTTTTCATCCTATCGTTTTTAGTTGTTAATGGTTGGCTTTTAGCTAATATCTAATTCACTAAAAGCCGATTGCTAATGCCTGAAAGCCATTAGCCAGTTATTCCCACAACCGATACAAATCCAGTTGCAGTTTTTTGCCAAAGAAAATCTTGGTAGAAGCCTCAAAAGACGCGGTGTAATCGGACACGAAAAACTGACGGGCGGGTTTTTCGTTTGGAGAACATAGTAATTTCTCCGCTTCCAGGGTTTGCTTCACGGCGGCGGCTACAATCTCCGACGAGTCGATAATCTGCACGCGATTCTGGTAAAATTCGCCGATCTGGTTTTTGATCAGCGGATAATGGGTACAACCCAGAATCAATGCCTGGATGTCATTTAAATGGATATCGGACAGGTATTTCTCAATCACGCTATAGCTGATGGTGTTATTAAAAAAACCTTCTTCAATCATGGGTGCCAGCAGTGGGGTGGCCAGTGACTTCAGCTTTATCTTTTTGCGTAACGCTTTGATTTTCTGTTCGTACACTTTCGAAAACACGGTTTGCTTGGTACCAATCAGTCCAATGGTTTGTTCGGCAAAGTGGGTTCCGGCATAGGCCACTACGGGGTCTATCACATTGAGTACTTTGGCCTTGCTGCCCACATATTCTTTGACCAACTCATACGCCGCTGCCGACGCCGAATTGCAGGCAATCAGAATCAGTTTGCAGTTTTGCTTGAGCAACACATCGCAGATTTTAACGGAATATGCCTGAATGGCCGCCGCCGACTTATCGCCATAAGGCAGGTGAGCCGTGTCGCCAAAGTAAACGGTAGATTCGTGAGGCAACGCTTTGGTAACGGCATGGGCTACGGTAAGGCCACCAATGCCCGAATCAAAAATGCCGATGGGGTTTTCGTTTGTCAAGGGATACTATTTTTTAAAAAGACAAAAGAAGCAAGATGCGAGACAAAAGACAAATCCTTATTTTTTGAGTGGAATCGTTTTTTCGGTTTCGTTAGCTTCCTCGTCAAAGGTTTGGGCTGTGATGGTGCCGTTGGCATTTTTGGTAAACAACGGTTTGTCATCTTCCAACTGCCATTCCCGGATTTCAAAACTTGCCAGTTCCTTCCACTGTTGATTCTGAAAAGTATAAATGTAAAAATGATTCACAGTAGACTGGTCGGCAAAATTGACAATGTATGAGATTTCGTCCGTGCCATCTCCGTTCAGGTCGCCTTCATTTTTCAGTTGCAAGAAGCCGAAAAGCTGATCAATTTCCGAAATAGGCAACTCTTTAATCGCCGAATTGGAACAGGACAAATACAGTTTGGGACGCTGCGCAATCACCATCTCAACCAGGCTATCATATTCTACTTCCGGATAGTTTCGGCTCAGTTCTTTGCCGTTATCCCGGCTCACATAGTGCTCCCGCAACGTTTCCTTTTGGCCGTCACCATCAAAATCGCCTTCCAGTGTCATTCGTTCCCCCAAGGCATTTTCTACAGGTGCTTTTGCAACAGTGTCCGTTTGGGCAACGGCGGTTGTGTCAGAAAGGGATTGCTCATCGCTTTTCTGAGGAGAAGTACAGGCAGCCAGTAAAACCAGCCAGCCTAAAAAACAGGATTTCATAAAAATAAAAACAGGAGGTTTTGCACTCCCACAGGATAGTAAATGAACGGGTGCAAAAGTAAAGTTTCTGCCAACAAAAGCGGTAGGCCAATCCAAAAAAATAACAACTTCCAGAAACTCCTTATGAGCTTACCTTTACCTTTCGAACTTTGGGCGGAGCTACTGCATTCCACTTCTGGTAATCTTCGGGGGTGTCGATGTCTATGTCGCCTTTGGGGAAAGGAATGGATTGAATCAACTCCTGGTAGTCGGGAATGATGGCGCGGGCACCTTTGTCGCCCTGCAACGCGAGCAGTTTGTAAAACGTGCCGTGGGCAAACAAGGCGGGTACACCCAACAAGTCATTGTAAGCGGCGGCTACTATGGGCGAAGCCGTTTCCTGATACACGGCAATGAATTGATTAAGTAAAGCTGGGGTGACAAACGGCTGGTCGCATAGCATGATGATAACCGCATCCAGGCTCGGCCTTTTCTGCACCAAATGATTGAGTCCCAAGCGAATGGACGACGCCATTCCCTCTTCCCAATTCTGATTCACCACTTTGTCCATTTCCAGCGAAGACATACCGTCTTGTATCTGATTGGCATTGGCTCCTAATACCAGCAAACGTTCGTCCACACTGGCAGCCATGGCCGTGTGAATACTGCGTTCCAACAACGACTGGCCCTGAAATTGCAACAATTGTTTGGGTTGACCCAAACGGGTAGAAGCACCAGCAGCCAGTAAGAGAAGACCTATCATAGATGAAAAAGGTTAAGGGTTGTCATTTGGTTCAGCGGTTAGGGAAAGTTGCTCTTAACTATGACTTATGAAGTAACGGCATCACACTAGTTTTTCCAGGCTCTGCCCATGAGTTCGTTCATGAATGGGGCCTTGTTTCAAACGCAGCGGCACACCGGGTTTTTCGTTAAAGTGAGCCTGGATTTCGGCCAGAATGGCCAGTGCGATTTCATCCGGAGTTTCTGCACCAATTTCCAACCCGACGGGGCTGTGCACTGTTGCCAAGCGATGTTCGTCAAATTCTTTGCCTTCTGCCTCCCACTCTCCCATCATTTTCTCAAACCGTTTGCGCGGTCCCAGCACGCCTATGTATCCAACTTCCGAAACCAGCAATTGCTCCAGCACGGCTTTGTCGTATTTGTATCCATGCGACATCAGAACAGCAGCCATGCGAGGCGAGGTTTTCAGTTCTTGCCGGATACTATTTCGGTCGATCAGCCGCACCGCATCGGCTCCCGGAAAACGCTTAGGGGCCACATGCGCAATGCAATCTTCGGTCACAGTGACGTGCCAGCCCAACACTTTGGCCATTTGCACCAGCGGCGGCACATCGTATCCACCGCCAAAAACCACCAGTTCAATTTCCGGACGAACGGGCTCGATGTAGACTTCTATCCATTGGGTAGTGTCTTCGTATCGTTTCACCACATGCCGATGGGCTTGCCAGAACTCAGGCAATTCGGCCAGCATCTGTTGTTCGACCGTTAAAAAAGACGTGCCAAATGGCTCTGACTCAAGCTTTTCAATCTCGTTTTCTGCCAAGTTCCATTGTAGAGTGCCTCTATATGCTTCATTGGCACGGATTACCTTAACCATAACAAAACCCTGATGCTGAGGCACATACTGTTGCCAGAAATCTATAGTCGGATTACAAAAGCGGGAATTTTCTGACTCAATGGGTTCAATAAAGACATCAATAATGCCGTTGCAGCCCAATCCTACGCCCAGGCTGTTGGCATCGTCATCCATGGTATCGTAGGTGACCACCATGGGTTTGCCATCAAGCATTACCTGCCGGGCTTTGCGTAAGGCATCGCCTTCCAGGCAACCTCCGCTAATGGCTCCTTCCCAGCGTCCATCATCGGCAATGAGCATTTTGGCGCCTGGCCTACGGTAGGATGATCCGGCTACGCTAACCACCGTTGCCAAAGCCACTTTCCGTTGGGAGAAATCAATCTGCTGGTATAACTCAAGTATTTTACGAATTTCCTTCATAAAGCTCTAGTGAAAAATAGTATCTTCTCAAAAGAAAAAACCGACCGATAAGTTACGTTTTTTTCTATGAAAATGATAGATAAAAATGGATGGTCGGATGTGGCGTTTTTTGAATTTCAGCAGATACTATTTTCGGTCGAGGATAGGCACGCGAAAACCCAGCCGAAAACGCCGTCCGAAGAAAAGCCGCACATAACTGTGCGTAACCGAAACCACTCCGCCCAAGGCCGCATTGTCGGCAAAGGCAATGCTGGACGCGGCCAACCCTCCGTAGTAGGTTTTGCCATTGTACCCCAAGGCAATCCGTACTTCGGCCGTGGCGGCACCTTCGCCCCGGTTGATTTGCGTACTATCCGAAAGCTGATAGCCTCGCCCCTGAATGCCAATGCTCGGAATCAGCCCCAGGTGAATAAAACCCCGTTGCTTGATCACAAACGTATGCAGATATCCGGCATTGATTCCTAGGTAAAACGTACCGCTGTTGGTTAAATTGGCTGAAGATGCAAAACGCGCCTGCAAGGCTTTTGGCACTACCGACGAATCGGCCACTACACCATACAAGGCCGTCGACAGGCCCACAACAAAGGTTCCGGCACTGCGTTTCTGCTGGTCTATTTGCCACAAAGCGGCGTTTTGTGAAAAACGCCGGTGATTAAACGCGTAGTTTATGGTGGCATATATGGTCAGGTTCGACATATCCGGCCGGATGGGGTAACGGGTATTTTTGGAAAACCACTGATTGTCCCACAATTGCGGATTTTCGATGTACATGCCCTGGTAATACTGAAAAAAGGATGAGAACCAGATTCGGCGTCCATTAACACCCAGCCGTAATCCTAACGGGTAGGTATTGCCTTTTCGTTTGTCAAGCGGTGTCAGAAAGGGTACTTTGGTCGTAAATTCGAAGGAAAGCCACTTGTAGCTGGCTCCAATGCCCCAGTTCTGGTAATTATTGGTGTTGTATTCGATTGCCTCTTCGGTATTCAGCGGATTGGTAATGCCTACATAGCCTTCACGCAGGGTATTGACCAGATTGACACACAACAAATGACGGTAATTGGCAATGTAACTGGTGTCATATTTGGGTGGAGGCATTGGCAAGTCACCGGCTTTTTCTGTTGATTGCGCATGTACAAAACTGACGCCGATCCACGTTGTTAGGGTTAGGTGCAACAAGCGGTTAAAAACATTTTTCATAGAATCCAAGGGCAGTGCCGAATGGTGGTAAGCCGTATTGCCGTCAAGTTAATAGATTACGCCGGGTATTGTGCGCATTGCAAGCGAAAATAGTAGCGGCGCCAAAGGAAAAAGTCCGCTTTTAGGTATGTTATACAAGTTCGATGTATATTTAAGGCATGATTCGAAAGTACTTCCATCTATGCATAGTGCTGTTTGCCGGGCTGGCGATTTCAGTACATGGAACCGCCTTGGCGCAGGATTCTACCACAGCGGTAGTTACTCATATTGAGCAGATTGTCCGGTTGTCGCCCAATGTTCGTAGCGCCATCGGCGAAGAAAGCTTTCCCGACTATCTGGCCCAAATACCTGATTTGCAAAATAGTATCTTTCAAACCCTAAAAACCTCGCTTGCCCGTAAATTTTCAGTAAGCCAGGTGCAAATTCAGCAGCCTGCCGGAAGCTGGCTCGATTTCCGCAATGTCATTGTTCCTTTCAAGCCTTCCCGTACGGCTGGCAATGCAAGCCTGTACGTAGCCATTCAGCAGGTGATACAGCTAACAACCACCTCGGCCGATTCGATGAGCATGCCTGTCAAAAATTTTCTGAGCACCTGCACCCTTCAGGTTCAGGATAAAACGGGCAAAACCGTGTTTACCAGCAAAGTGATCCATCCGTTCAGCACCGCCAACGTGCCCGGACAAATGTATGGCCTGGTGGAAATCGGCCCGGAAGACTGGAGGAATGTATTGAACCAGTCGATTCAGGCGGCGCTGGAAACGACAACCCAGCGGCTACCTTCGCAAACCTTTCACCGGCCCGTAGTAAATCTGAGCCTGTACGGCCTGGCAGGAAACACCCGGTTTTATCAGATACAGGAAAGCGAGCAAAACAGCAGTTACAAGGGTTCTAACCGCGATAAAACCATTTCGTTTCGGGAAGTGGGCCGCACGCCCCGCCAATGGAACGCCAACCAAAGCTATTCGTTAAACGAAAGTTTTCTCCGGGGCGAATACCGCACCCGCATTCTCATGGCCGACAAATCGATTGGCACGGAATACGAGATTACAGCCACTAGCAGCCTCACCCGTGATTCGGTTAATATTTATTCCAAAACAGTGACGCCGATTGCCATCCGCTGCACCGCTCAGCGGCTACTGGTAGGCGATTATACGCTGAACGAAAAACGATTTGAAGGGCAGGTAGGCTATGACGTTTTCTCTATCCGGATGGTACAGCCCCGCAACACGTATGAAGTGCTGATTAATGACAAAACAAAAGCGCTGATTCAGAAAGGAGGCTTTCGCAATCAGGGAGGGCTTCGCCGCCAGGATACGTACATGTATGTAAGCCGCGAAGTAGACGAAAACCTGATTGACAAGATTCTTCTTTCCTATCTTATCTACCAAAGTGCCAACGAGTTAGGTCGCGATTTTCTGGGGTATTGAATGAATAGGCGATGTCGTCTTTTAGCGGTTAAAGGTACCTTGCAAAGCTCCTGCTGTTTCAAAGCGTCTGATTTTGTCTTTCATCAGAAAATTGTGATAAAAAATATAAACCAAATAAGTGTAAGTACTTAATTACCAGGTTTTAGCATTGAAAAAGATACTATTTTCCGAAAGGAAAAATGACCAAGGCCTGTCATAAAAAAATCCCCTCCTTGCGAGAGGGGACTTCATTAAGGTAGTTATGGATAATCTGCACAAAGTGCCTGTAGAATAACAACGCTTATTTTTTCCGCTTTTTGTTTTTCTTGCCAAACTTATCGTTTTTCTTGTCGTTGCGGTTGTTTTGCTGGTTGTTACGATTGTTTTGTTGCTGCCCCGTGCGTTCATTCCGGTCAGTGCGAACGTCAAAACGGCGTACAGTTTCGGCTTCGAATAACCCTTCGGTACGTATGGTTTGCAGGTCCACGTCCAGTTGACCTTTCGACATTTCCCGGATCTGTTGAATTATCACTTCGTCTTCAATCACCTTCTCAGTCCAGGTCTGGTTAAACGCCTTCATCAGTCGCCCGATGTAGCCGATGGCGCGTATCTGCTCTTCGCGATTGGGAATGGCAATGGCCTTTTCAACCATCTGAACTACCTGATAGCCATACTGTTTGAATCTGAATTCGTGCGTAGGATAAGGCACACGCTGTGGTTTTTTGCCCAGCGCTGCTTTTTCAGGTGGCGGATAGGGGCTATCTACTTCCAGATTAAAACCGGTCAGGATATACAAATCATCCCATAGCTTCATGGTGTAGTCTTGACCTTCACGCATGTTGGGATGTATTTCGCGCATCAATTCAATCAGGGCATTGGCCAAGCGA
Organism: uncultured Sphingobacteriales bacterium; assembly: GCA_963520985.1. Lineage (GTDB taxonomy): Bacteria > Bacteroidota > Bacteroidia > Cytophagales > 172606-1 > Xanthocytophaga. The sequence goes on along the minus strand of CAUQTA010000001.1, from coordinate 2,519,864 downwards.
GTACGTTTGTCGCGTTCTTCGATGGTTAGCAAATGTGCCGCCAGTTTCTGTACATTCCGTCCGTATTCTTTCTGAATCAGCGGTTCTAACTGGGTATTGTATTCAAAGTTCTCCATTCAAAAATGCCAACTGGCAGGTTTTTAATTTTGTAAAGATACTATTTTTAAATCACAAGCAAGCGAAAAGGCAGGAGATTCCCAATTTTTAAGAATCTCAATCCTTCCAATCTCCAAAACACTTTTGCTCTATAAAATCACGTTGTATTACTTTCGAAGAGTAGCCAGTAGTTGCAATCCCCATCGGTTGAAAAAGAGTTGAATGGCAATGACGATTATAATTCGCTGGATAAAAATAAGAATTCCTCCTTCAAAACCTATTGATATGGCATCGGGTGCTTCCATTGACATGAGTATAATCACCAATGGTAAAATTGGCAAAACAACTGCCATTAAGGGAAAGAAAACCAATGAAAAGCGTTTGAATTTTCTCCCTATTGGCTTTCTGAACAGACCATAAATGATATTAACAATCAGCTGTACTGTAATCAGCGAGATAGTAACAAAGGAGGTTTTTGCTTTTGAAAATATACTATTCCGGACCTTACAAGGTTTTAAACACCTTGTAAGGTCTTGGTCAGTTGGCATGAATCATCAGCTTGGCAAAGCTCAGCAACAACGTCTTCTCTCCAACTTTGTCAAACAGGATTTTTGCTTTCTTATCCGGCGTACTAAAGTCGACATCCTGCACCACACCAAAGCCAAACTTGGGATGTTCCACCTTCATCCCAATCGCCAACGTTGAAGTATCGCTGGCAACAAAATTAGTGGATGGAGCATGGTTGGTGACCACCGGAGGAGCCTTGCGGGTAGTCAGGTTCTTCACAAAACTCGTGTTGCGTTCCGCTTCAAACAAGCTGGTAGCATGACTCATTTTGATGTAGCTCGCATCTATTTCCTTCAGAAAGCGGCTGGGCTCACACGTTTGCAACCGGCCAAACCGGTAACGGGTTTCGGCGTACGAAAGCGTCAGCTTGTGTTCGGCACGGGTGATGGCTACGTAAAACAACCGCCGTTCCTCTTCCAGATCAGCCATGCTTGCCAGCATCATCTGTGAAGGAAACAGGTCTTCTTCCATGCCTACGATGAATACATGCTTGAACTCCAACCCTTTGGCTGAGTGGATGGTCATCATCGTAACGCGGTCCGTCTTGTCATCCGCCGAATCATCGGCACTGGTCAGCAACGACACACTTTGCAAAAACGACGAAAGGCTTTTGTCTGGGTTTTCCGGATTATCGACGTATTCCTTGATGGCATTGAGCAATTCCTGCACGTTTTCGTACCGGGCCAGACCTTCTACGGTTTTGTCTTCGTGCAGTTCTTTGAGCAAGCCTGACGATTTGGCTACGTGAGCCGCCGTTTCGTACGCATCACGGATTACAGAGGTAGCATGAAAGCTTCGGATCAATGCCGAAAAATTCTCAATCGGAGCCGAAAGCCGGTCGCCCAGATAGGCTTTGGGATTGTTTACCACTTCCCACAGTGTCAGATTGTTATCCATGGCCGCTACCACCATTTTCGCAACGGTGGTTTCGCCGATGCCCCGTTTGGGCAAGTTGATGATTCGCTTGAACGCCTCTTCGTCGCTCTGGTTGATGGTAAATCGCAGGTAGGCAATCAGGTCTTTGATCTCCTTGCGCTGGTAAAACGACACACCACCCACAATGCGGTATTTGATGTTTTTCTTGCGAAGCGCTTCTTCAAATGCCCGCGACTGCGCATTGGTGCGGTATAAAATGGCAAACTCGCTGTTGTAGCGTTGGTGCAGCATTTTTTCTTCAAAAATGGCATTGGCAATCAGCATTCCTTCTTCGTTATCCGACGACGCTTTGAGCAATTCTATTTTGTTGCCTACTTCGTTGGCCGTCCACACGTTTTTCTGAAGCTGGCCTTTGTTGCGGGCGATGATCGAATTGGCCGCATTGACAATGTTTTGGGTAGATCGGTAGTTCTGTTCCAGCTTTACCGTTTTGGCATCCGGAAAATCGCGCTGAAAATTGAGAATGTTCTGAATATTGGCCCCACGAAACGCATAGATACTCTGGGCATCGTCACCGACCACGCAAATGTTCTGATACACAGAAGCAATCTTCTTGGTAATCAGGTATTGCGAAATGTTGGTATCCTGAAACTCATCCACAAACAGGTAGTGAAATTTCTGCTGGTATTTGTTGAGCACATCCACGTGATCGCGAAAAAGCACATTGGTATTAAAGAGCAAATCGTCAAAATCCATGGCGTTGGATTTACGCAAACGGTCCTGGTAGGTCTTGTATACTTTTCCCATTTCAGGCACGCGGCTAGCCTCATCGTCGGCCCTAAACTCGGAATTATGCTGGTACGCCTCAGCGGAAATCAGGTTGTTTTTGGCCGACGAAATGCGGTGCAACACATTGTTTACCCGGTATACTTTGTCGTCCAGGCTGAGTTCTTTTAAAATACTGCGGATCAACGATTTGGAATCGTCGGTATCGTAAATGGAAAACTGGCTGGTAAACCCGATTTTCTGGGCTTCGATGCGCAGGATGCGCGAGAATATGGAGTGAAACGTACCCGCCCAAATGTTACGGGCATCAGTACCGATCACTTTTTCGATCCGGTTGCGCATTTCATCGGCCGCTTTGTTGGTAAAAGTCAGCGCCATGATCCGGAAAGGATCTATTCCATGATAAATCAAATGGGCAATGCGGTACGTTAACACGCGTGTTTTTCCGGAACCCGCACCGGCAATAATCATCAAAGGTCCATTTCCATGCGTAACTGCTTCACGCTGAGGGTCGTTAAGTCCTTCTAAATATTTTAAATCTTCCATTCTGGGTCAACTGGGCAGGTTTGCTACTGATTTCAATCTACAGGCTGCGGAGAATAGTATCCTCGGAAGGAGAAAAACCTGAGGTTACAAATGAGTTGCAAGTTACAAAAAATTATAGCTGTCAGTTTGCCTTATTCGCTTTTTTTGCAATTCTCTTGTTGATGCCAGTTTTTGCACATCAACTAAGCAACTAAAAGCCAATGTTTTACACAAAAATCACGGGTACGTTTCTCCGGATCGACAAGATCCAAGATGGCCTTGTAGAATTTCGGAATTGGGAGGAAACACTGGAAATAGTAGGATTTCAAAAGCCAAAACCTGCCTATTTTTTTATTTTTGCTGCTTATCGAACCGTCATTGTGAGGAGGAACAACGAAGCAATTTGCCAACTAAAATCACGAGCCTTTCGAATTTGCTTTATCCGAGCCTTTGTTTCCGGTCAGACGCACAGTGTCAGACCTGTGTGTTTTTCTTTTGCATGGGAAAAGGAACATACTAAAGCGTGTTATACAATAAAATCCAATTAATCCAGAAAATTCCGATTTATAAATAGTATCTTCAAAAAAGCAAAAACCCCGCCTGTTCGGCGGAACTTTTCACTCAGATTCGATTCGTTTTCCACTTGCTTTTCTGTTGTGTAGTGGAAGTAGTTTGTATTTTGGGTTGGCGTTGAGCTTGTACTAACTTGCTGGCCAGCAGTGCGGCAATCTCTGCTTCCTTGGCTTCATTGGCCGATTGCAACGCGTCGGGTGTAAAGTATTTGTTTACAAAATTGGTATCAAAACTACCGTCCAGAAAAGCCGGATGCTCCATCACAAATTTGCAAAAGCCAAGCGTGGTTTCAATGCCTGTAATCTGGTATTCGTCAATGGCCCGTTTCATGCGTTCAATGGCTTCGGCGCGGTCTTTGCCAAAAGTTATCAGCTTGGCAATCATCGGGTCGTAGTAAATAGGAATGCTCATCCCCTGCTCAAACCCATCATCCACCCGAACCCCGGCACCCTGTGGACGCACATAGGTAGTCAGTTGACCAATGTCGGGCAAAAAGTTATTCTTAGGATCTTCGGCATACACCCGAATTTCCACGGCGTGGCCTTGTATTTTCAGGTCTTCCTGGGTAAACGAAAGCTTCTCACCGGCGGCCACTTTGATCTGTTCTTTCACTAGGTCCACTCCGGTAATCTGCTCACTTACCGGATGTTCTACCTGCAAACGTGTATTCATTTCCAGAAAATAGAAATTCAGGTCTTTGTCTACCACAAACTCTACCGTGCCTGCGCCGTAATAATTGCAGGCTTTGGCTGCAAACACAGCCGCTTTCCCCATTTTCTCCCGCACTTCTGGCGTCAATACAGCCGAGGGTGCTTCTTCCACCACTTTTTGATGCCGCCGCTGGATGGAGCATTCACGTTCGAACAGATGAACAATATTCCCATGCTTGTCGCCCAGCACCTGTATTTCAATGTGTTTGGGCGAAGTAATGTATTTTTCAATGAATACCGACCCGTCCCCAAACGCCGCGGTTGCCTCTGAAATAGCGCGTTGCATTTGCTCTTCCAGTTGCGATTCTTCCTCCACCAAACGCATGCCTTTGCCTCCTCCACCGGCACTAGCTTTGATCAGTACCGGATAGCCAATACTGGCAGCTTGCTGTAAGGCAATTTTCACATCACTCACCGCCGACGGAATGCCCGGAACCATCGGAATGTCGTATTGGGCTACGGCGTTTTTAGCGGCCAGCTTGCTTCCCATAATCTCAATGGATTCAGGAGAGGGACCAATGAATATCAAGCCGTTGTCTTCCACCAACTGCGCAAACTTCGCATTTTCGGATAAGAACCCATACCCTGGATGAATGGCATCAACACCACTTTGCTTGGCAATGGCAATGATCTTTTCCATTTGAAGATACGACTGCGCCGAAGGAGGCGGGCCCACACAGTACGCTTCGTCGGCAGCCCGGACGTGCAGGGCTCTGCGGTCGGCTTCAGAAAAAATGGCAACGGTGGAAATGCCCATTTCCTTGGCCGAACGAATGATGCGCAGGGCAATCTCGCCCCGGTTGGCTATGAGTATTTTACGAATTGGCATAACAAGCGACATATATAGTGACTGGCTGCAAAGTTGAAAACTTTGCCCAAGTTATCAAGCCTTCCGAAAAAATAGTACCTTTTAAAAAAGAAAAACCTACCCTACCTTTGTTCAGACTATAATAAGTTTTGTGTTGACATCTCAAGAAAAAGATACAGGAATGAAAGTTTGCATTGCCGAAAAACCCAGTGTCGCGAAAGATATTGCCCAAGTCATTGGCGCCAAACAACGTATGGACGGTTATTTTGAAGGCAATGGGTACCAGGTTACGTGGACATTCGGGCACTTTTGCACACTAAAAGAGCCACAGGATTATTCACCTGACTGGAAGCCATGGCGCCTCTCAGCCTTACCGATGATACCTACTCAATTTGGAATTAAACTCATTGATAATTCAGGCGTTCAGAAGCAGTTTGGCATTATTGAAACCTTGCTCCAGGATTGCGAAGAAGTGATTAACTGCGGGGATGCCGGACAGGAAGGGGAATTGATTCAGCGTTGGGTGTTGCACAAAGCCAAGTGCAAGGCACCTGTGAAACGGCTCTGGATTTCGTCGCTGACTGAGCAGGCCATTCGGGATGGTTTTGCCAATTTGAAAGATAGTATTCAGTTTGACAATCTGTATGCAGCCGGTAGTGCCCGTGCCATTGGCGACTGGCTGCTGGGCATGAATGCGACGCGTTTGTTTACCACCAAGTTTGGCAACGGAAAAGCTGTTTTGTCGATAGGTCGGGTGCAGACACCCACCCTAGCGATGCTGGTGCAACGGCAAAAAGAGATTAACGCCTTTAAATCAGCCGATTACTGGGAGTTGAAAACCCTATATCGGGAAGTGGAGTTTACCGCTACCATTGACCGGTTATACAACCAAGACCGGGCACAGAAAGGGCTTGAATACTTGCAAGCCAATCCGCTGTTTACCATAACGGCGTTTGAAAAGAAAGAAGGAAAAGAAGGCAATCCGCGTTTGTTTGATTTGACCGCTTTGCAGGTAGAAGCCAACAAAAAATACGGCTTTTCAGCCGAAGATACGCTGAAGCTGATCCAGAGTTTATACGAAAAGAAGTTTGTCACTTACCCACGTGTCGATACCACCTATCTGTCAGAAGATTTGCATCCGAAAGTGGAAGGCATTTTGCGTAGCATGCAGTATTACCAGGCGTTAACGGCCCAACTGTTGACGCAGCCGATTCCCAAACTCAAGACCGTATTTGACAACAACAAAGTCAGCGACCACCACGCCATCATTCCCACGGATGTGCTGCCAACCGGTTTGGCTCCCGACGAAAAACGCGTCTATGATCTGGTGGCTCGGCGGTTCATTGCTGTTTTTTATCCGGAATGTAAAATTTCCAATACTACCGTTTTGGGTGTGGTGGGCAAAGTGGAATTCAAAGCAACCGGAAAGCAGATTCTGGAACTAGGCTGGCGGGAAGTGTATGTCAATGAGCCCAAAGCGAAAAAAGAAGGCGACGAAGCCAAAGAAGACGAAAAGAAAGAAACCGAAGAACGGGTAATGCCTGAATTTACCGTTGGCGAATCGGGACCGCACACGCCGCGTATTCACCAAGGAAAAACATCGCCACCAAAGCCGTATACCGAGGCGACTTTACTACGAGGAATGGAAACGGCAGGCAAGCAGGTTGAAAACGACGAAATGCGGGATTTGCTGAAAGAAAACGGCATCGGCCGGCCATCTACTCGCGCCAACATCATCGAAACGCTGATCAAGCGAAAGTACGTTGAGAAGAAAAAGAAAACCCTGGTTCCGACCCAAATGGGCATGGATCTGATTGATACGATTCAGAACGAACTACTCAAAAGTGCCGAACTCACCGGGGTTTGGGAAAAAAAATTGCGCCTGATCGAGAAAGGCGAATATGAATCGGAAGTGTTTAAGAAAGAGTTGATTCAGATGGTGATTGACCTGACCAACGAAGTGAAACGAAATGCCTACCGCCCGATTACTTTCGCTGCTCCCGAGCCTGTTGCGACTACCGAAGAAGAAACGGACAAATCAGAAGCACCCAAACCCAAGAAACCTAAAGAACCGAAGGAAGAAATCAACATTGAAGCGCTGACTTGTCCCAAATGCAAAGAGCATTTGCTCAAAAAAGGCAATACGGCTTACGGTTGCGGCAATTTCAAGGCCTGCGGATTCAAGGTTCCGTTCGAAGTGCTGGGTAAAAAGCTGACGGACAAGCACGTGTATGATTTGCTATCCAAAGGTAAAACTGCCAAAATTAAGGGGCTGAAAATGCCCGGCTCGGCAGAAGAAACTGAAGGTCGTCTGACGTTCGATTCGGATTTTGTAATTGGCTTGTAAGAGCAATTAAACCTAATTGATTTGATGCCCGTTTCAAGGCATAGGTTGCGTACAGTGCCTTGAAACGGGTGTTAGAATCAAAATACTAGGGTTGAAAAAGCTAAAATCCCGGTACTCAAAAGATCAGGCAATTCCTTGGCCCATCTGCAAACCATCTCGTTCAAAATAGTATCTTTTCAAGAGGCAAAATCTGCCTGTAACAAATCATGTAATTTCAAGGCAGTCGTTTGGCCAAGCTGGCATTTGCAGGGTTGAAGCGATAAGCCGCCGTTTTCTTCCCGTTAATGCCAAAAACAAGGGTATTTTTTAGCTGGATGATGCTTCGCACATCACCGGTAAGTTTGAAACCCGAATAGAGTTGTGGCACATACCGGAACCCCCCTTTGCCGTTGCCTTGTAGCAATACCCCATAATTGGCATCCATTTGCCCAAGCCTGATCTTGGTATGATGGTTATTGCCACACAATAACACATCTTCGTTGCCGTCGCCATCAAAATCCAACACGGCAATGGCATACACGGGAGCATACTGAGCTTGTACAGGCAATGAACTGACTTTAAATCGATTAGCGGGTGTACTCAGAAAACAGGTCGTTTCTAACTGGTTGGCACTCAAGTGACCGGCAGTTGAAAGTGCCTCGCCGAAAAGATCGTTGATGGTTACGTTTGAGTAACTCTCATAATTGGCATAACGATTCCGGAAACCGTTCATCTGGCTGGCCAGTTCATCACGCGTTACATAGGGATATCTTTTTCCCTGTATGTAGCTGCACAAAACCGATTCGGTGGTGCCATTGTTGTCAAAATCCTTGAAATACATTTCCGTTGGTGTCGCATCCGCAGCTTTTATCTGTGAGTTGGTGCCCCAGTTACCCAGCATCAGATCCGGTTTGTTGTCTTTGTTAAAATCGCCTACGGCAATCTTATTCCACCAGCCACTGTAAAGCTTGTCAAAAAACTGCGTGGTTTTATCGAGTAGCTTGCCCTCCTCAAACACAAAAACACTTACGGGCATCCACTCTCCTACCACCACCAGTTCTTTGGCATTGTCCTGGTTCAGATCAATCCATACGGCATCGGTCACCATTCCGATTTTCCCCAAATCCACTGTTTTCCAGGTACCTGCTTGCGAATTGAGCAGCAAATAGCTAGTCGGAGATTCAGGATACTTGCCTGCCACCACCCGGCCTCCCACAAACACATCGGGCAGTCCATCGCCATTGACATCGTTTACGGCCACACACGACTTGCTTACCGGCAGCGCGGGCAAACGGGTGGTGTTCTTCACAAAATTCCCTTTGCCATCATTCAGATACAATCGGTCTTGCAGGGCACCGTCCTGCTCAGCAAACGTATGATAGCCGCCACTGGCAATGTAAATATCCGAATCGCCATCTTTATCGGCATCCAGAATGGCAATGGCTGCATCTGCACTTGAGTTATCAGCTTCAAAAGCGGGTATTGACTTTTTCGCAAAGGTTCCATTTTTCTGCTGAACAAACAGGGTGGCACTTTGCCCGGCATTGCCGCCCACCACTACGTCTTCCAATCCATCATTGGTCAGATCACCGGTTGCCATGCACGGCCCCGCGTGCGAAAACTGGGAAGTCAGCAACAACTGCCGGTCAAAATCATTGACTGTAACCGGTACATCCTGATGGGCAATGGGCGAGGCAACCGGGGAAAATACCGCTTTGGGAATCATGGATTTGCCCGGTTTGTCGGTCGCCTCTTTTTCCTTCAGTACCAGTTGCTGGTTAGGCTGAATTTGGGTTAAGGTCTGTTGTTTGCCACTCGCCCAAACGATCTGCAACGTATCTATCGCCTTTTCAGTACCCAACCCGAAATGCAAAACCGGCGAAACGGCCGAAAGATACCCCCGCATCAGCGTTTGCATCACGGTTTGTTTTTTTCCGTTGGCAATCAGCGTAATCTTGCTGCCGATTCCCTGTGTATTCCCGCCAGTTCCTTCAAGGGCCACCTTCAAATAATGGCTTTTAGTCTGCTTGTCAGCTTCATTGCGGTACACAAAAGCAGGCTGATTGATGTTATTGACCACCAAATCCAGGTCGCCGTCATTGTCCAGATCGGCATAGGCCGCTCCATTGCTGTTCGATGCACGATTCATTCCCCAGTTTTGGGTCTGGTTGGTAAAATCAAGTCCGTTGTTATTTCGGAAAACATAATTGACCACATTAGAAGCAGGCATGCGAGCAATGAGTTCCAGCACATCTTCGCGTTTCATTCGACCACGAGACTGCACAAACTGATCCATGTACTTGATGAAATCCATGTTGGTGTAGTCGTGCACATAGCCATTGCTGATGAAAAGATCTTTGTAGCCGTCGTTATCAAAATCGGCAAACAATGCCGACCAGCTCCAGTCGGTATTGGAAAGGCCGGCAGTTTGCCCTACTTCACTAAAGGTAGCGTTGCCGTTGTTGAGTTGCAGCATGTTGCGCATGTACTGGTAATAAAACCCGCTGCGAACGTTGAGGTCAAACTTGGCAAAATTATCGGGAGCCAAAAGTAATTTCTGGCGGTGATTGTCCTCGGGCAGCATGTCCAGCGTGAAAATATCGTCCTGTCCATCGTTGTTGATATCGGCCGCATCGTTGCCCATCGAAAAATTGCTGGTATGCCCGATGCATTCTGCCATCTTGTTTTGAAACTTGCCATTTTGCTGATTGATGTACAGAAAGTCAGGCACGAAATAATCATTGGAAACATAAAAGTCGGGCCAGCCGTCGTTGTTAAAATCGGCGATGCCTACGCCCAATCCATAACTCAGTGCCGATCCGTTGATGCCCGCTTTTTGGGTAACATCGTCAAAATGGCCGTTGGTCTGTTTGAAAACGCGAAGACCTTTGTCGGGTGAATCAATCTTAAACAGTTCGCGGGAGCCTTCTTCATTCAGAATGGGCAGATTTTTCGGATTGTGATTGAGCAGAAGCATGTCCAGGTCGCCATCCCGGTCGTAATCCAGAAAATAAGCCTGATTGCTGAATGCCTGAGTGGCCAATCCGTAATCGGCGGCTTTTTCGGTAAAATGCGGAATGCCATTGGCATCATTTCCGTCGTTGATAAACAGCTGATTGGTACGCTTTTCGGCAGGCATAGCCCCCGAATAGGACAGGTACAAATCCAGTTTGCCATCGGCGTTGATGTCGACTACGCTTACGCCGGTTTTCCAGGGCCCGGGTCGTCCCTCGGCGCCGCTTTCACGGGATATGTCTTTAAACTTCATCTCTCCGGTGTTGAGATAAAGTTTATTGTCGCCCATGTTGGATGTGAAATAAAGATCGAGTTTGCCATCGGCATTGAAATCCGCTGTAGCTACTCCGCCGCCGTTATAAAAATATTCATACATCAGAATATTGGTATTCAGGCCTTCGCTAAGGGAATTTTGAAAAGAAACCCCCGTTTGGGAGGCCGGAAGAAGGGCAAAAAGGGCTGGCTGGTCAGAAGCTTTCGCAATGGTTTCTTCCGGTTGCTTGCCTTTGGGCGTGCAAGCGAGAAACCCGAAAAGGCAACACAGGCCCAGGGATACACTGTTTTTAAAAGAGACGGTCATGTGGTGGTTCATTATAAAAAAATCTATCCCGGAAAAAAGGATAGATTTTTGAATATGTAGTGATTTTCTGACAATGCGGTAAAGGTAGGTTTTGTCTTTTGAAAAGATACTATTTTTCAGAAAACTTTCCAAAACAGAAACTTATCCTTTACGCATCAGACATTCCTTTGCGCTGGTTTTTAGTGCCATGGATGCTAGATGAGCTTGTTATTGCGGTTTATGTCATCCCGACTGACCGGACGGAAACACCTCTTATCCAGCCATTTGCGTGTTTCATTTTGCGTGTTATCCATCACTGTATACGTACAATTGTATTTGCTTTTACTGTGTTTATAAGGAACATTTGGTGTCGGACCAGGTTTGAGTGTAGCAGAAATATCAATTGATTTAATTCCCCGATCCGTTGCGGCAGGAGCAATCAACCACTGGCGGGCATCGTAGTAGCGATGTTAGTCGTACAGCAGTTCTATCTTTAAAAAACACTATTTCGCCTCATGGGAATTTATCCCAGGATTTGATTTAAATTCAAAACCAACTCCGAATACCCGAATCCAACAACTGTGCGGAGGTGGTGCCTAGTACGTAAAAAAGATACGCCTTGTTTTCAGCGAAACAAGGCGTATAGAAGAAAGATACACTTGAGTGAGTTCTCTAAAAAATCCAAAACTGTTACAAAGACACAAACCGATAAGATTCTTGGAGTTTTTATACGCAATCAAGTCAGTAGTTCCTGTTGGTGAAGCCTCAGGCAGTTTGTCTCCTTACCTGTTGCGCTACGAGGGTTTTGCCTCTTGGCAGGATACTATTTTCTAGAATCGGAATCCGAAGGCGATGGACCGCAGATCCGGGCCGAAACCTTCACTGAACACCGGATTCAGGTCGTATTTAAAGAACAGATCAACGCCTTTTACACCTACCAGTCCCTGAATGCCATACCGCACGTTGTTCAGGTAGAAGTTGCTTCTTTCGTGTTCTTTTTCGCCCTCCGAATCTTTGATTTTTGAGTAACTATGCAACCGGTAGCCAACAAATCCCCCAACGCCAATCCGAAACGATTTCTTAGAATGGCCGAAGGTAAGTACAGGCATTACGGGTATGCTGCCGTAAATGGCCGTTAACTTTGATTTGTTCAGCTTACGGGCAGCAGTTCCATCCATCACTTCCACAAAATCGACAGCTGTGGCGTCTTTTATAATCCGGGTATTGCTGTCAAACATGAAATTGTAAAAGCTTGCTTCCAAACCATAGGTGATAGACAAAGGGCTTTTGGTGCCACCGATACGGGTTTTGTAAATATGGGAAAGAGCCACATACCGCGAACCCAGTGGCTTCAGTGAATAGTCCAGATTCTGGTCAGGAAACTTACCTTTATCGGTCAGGAAATTATCCAGGCCCAGATCCAGGTACCATTCGCTGGTAGTCCGTTTGATTCTTCGCGTCCGTGGCTGGGAATCCCGTTCGTGGTTTTCTCCATCCGACGAACTATCCACGTTCCCTTCTTTGCCGCCGATGTGAATGGAAAAGGTGGTTCCGCCTTTTTCAGGATCATGATCCTTAATGGTCACCTGGTTGTCGTGCACCAGTACAGTGTCGCCATTGATCACAAAGCTGGTATCTTTTTTGGTAGCTTCGGCCTTTTCCTGGATTTCGATTACACGACTTACCAGGGCATTCAGATCATAATTTTTCAAGGCCTGCAGTTCAGCTTTGTCATTGGTTTGGATGGCAATACGCGTCTTTTTGCCAAAGAGAATAATGATCGAATCACGTTTTTGTTCGGGGTCAGCAGTGAAAGCGTTGGCAATACTCACCACCCCAAAAAATAACATAACAAATACTAGCTTTTTCATAGTTGTAATTGAATTAAATGGTGTGTTCATTGTTGACTGGTATTAACGTATATGGGGTTTATGAGTGATCTAGTTTTTGGTGTTGCGGTCTTTTACCCAAGCCACAATGGCCTCCTTATCCAGGTTGATTTCCGATTTCTTGGCTTTCTTAATGGCATTCCACAATTTCTCAGCTTTGCGCACAATGGGCTGGCTGGTATCCGAAACTTCAGTCTGCGACCTGGCAACTACGGCTTCCGGAATTTCTACTACTACCACTGTTATTTCGGAGGTAGGTGCTTTGTCAACCGATGGAGTGGTAAGAGCTATCGTTTCTTGCCGCACCGCAACAGGCATGGGATCTTCTTGTATTGCAATCACGGCTTTTGGCGTTTGCTGGGCTATGGAGGCATTTGACTCAATTGTGTTAGTAAACTGTGTTTTGGCATGCGGTTTCTTTGCTTTCCCGGCTTCTTTTGGTAGCAACTGGCTTTCGGTTGTCTCTTCCGACGGTTGCAGTTGCGCCAAAGGCATTGTCGGTTTCTGAGTTGTCGGCTGGGTCTGCATGGGTTGTTTGCTGACAGATATTTCGCGACTTTTATTAGGAACAGAGGCAATTTGGGCATTGGGCTGCTCGTACAACCACAAACCAAAGCATCCCATTAACACAGTCACCGAAGCGGCTATGGCCCAGATGATTCCTTTCCGGCTGTCTTTTTTTTTCGTCAGCCGTCCTTGCAGCTCATCCCAGGCCCGTGGCGATGGCGATTTTTCAACTTCTCCCAATCGTTTTGCAAATAACTCGTCTACCGGATGTCTTTCTCGATTTTGCATATTATTCTCGTTTTACTCGTAGTTCCTTTGTCTCTTTCTAAATAAGTGGTGCGGCAAAATAAGAGTGTGTTCGCTCAAATGACAGGTTGCTGACTTTCAGAATATTGTCTTTTATCTTGTGTCTCTGATCTCAAACCAAAATAGTATCTTCTAAAGATCAAAAACCTTCCTTTATCCGTTCACCCCACTTCTTCCGTCAGGTTTAGTGTTTTTTTTTCAGCCTTTCTCAGATACTCTTGCAACAAGGCACGTGCCCGGCTTAGCTGTGACTTAGAGGTATTTTCGCTAATTCCCAGTTGTTCGGCTATTTCTTTGTGCGAATATCCTTCAATGGCGTACAGGTTAAAAACCGTCCGGTAGCCGTCGGGCAGTTGCTGTATCATTGCCAGCAATTCTTCGGCTTCCATTTCGTTGTCATCCAAGTGCATCACAGCGGCATCATTGTGTACGTGCTCCAGTTCCACCTCCAGAAAAACGCTTTTGTTGCGACGCACTTGCTGCAGTGCTTCATTGACCATGATGCGCCGAATCCATCCTTCAAAGCTCCCCGCAAACTGATACTGATCTATCTTTTCAAAGATTTTCAGAAACCCGTGAATCATCACATCTTCGGCTTCCATATCGTCTTTGATGTATCGGGTACATACGCCCAACATACGCCGCGAATACCGGTTATACACCTCACGCTGTGCCGAGGCATCATTTCGCTGACAGGCGCGAATGAGCTTTTCTTCAGTATCCCATTTTTGTATGCGTAAAAACATACGATAGCGTAGCGTTTAGGAGTTGTCTTGGTTTTCGAAAGGTAGATGCAAAAATGTGACTGCAGGTTGCGCGAATATTAAAAAAATTTAACTTTTTTAACTAAAATTTCATAAAACACTCATTATCAAAAAGATAAAAACAGCATTAGATTGTATAAAATTATGAGCCAGCTGTACTTTCTATGGCACTTGGCGCAGTCTGTCTGTTCTTCCAATCGGATACATTGCTGTCGTTGCGTGTTAGGTTAAGGTTGGCTTCCTCAGTGCATCCTATTTTCCCAATCCGTCCTCTCTTTCTTTGCACGATTCCCCGCTCAAGGCTAGCCCGCCCCTCGCCAAAGAAAGAGGTCAGCCCGCATTTTTACGGGCTCTTGCTCTGCAATTTGCCTTGGAAAATATATTCTTCCAACTTGCATTAACTAGACAAAATAGTATCTCCCAAAAAGCAAAAACCCGCCTGGTGAGCGGGTCTGGTATTTACTTTTGAGCACTTGGTATTAGCCGAATGGCTGTTGGCGGGGCAGGGTAAAAATAAAGGTGCTTCCTTGTCCGGGTGCACTGCGGATGGTAAGTACGCCTCCGTTCAATGCCAAAAAGTCCTGGCAAAGATGAATACCCATTCCGGTTCCTTTTTCGCCGGTAGTGCCCAGAGTCGAATAAAAGTTATTGGGATTCAATACTTTTTCCTGCGTTTCCTGATCCATTCCCTGGCCGGTGTCTTCTACCAAGACAGAAATATGCTTGGCCGTTTCTTCGGCACGAATCCATACCACATCGCCACTTTTGGAAAACTTTATGGCATTTGCAACCAAATTGCGCAGTACAGTATTTATCATATCCGGGTCGGCGTAGGCGTGCAGGCTTTCCGGAACCTCCGTTTTTAAGTGCACGTGCTTCTGTCCGGCTATCATTTCCAATGTACTTACACTTTTGTCAACCACCTCACAAACTTTAAATATCTCTTGGTGCACCTCAAATCCATGCAGCTGGCTTTTGGACCATTGCAGCAGGTTTTCCAACAGTTCTGACGTCTTGTTTACCCGGTCGCTGAGTTTTCGGGTGGCGTTCTGCATTTCGTCTGCGTCCAGCAGATCGTCCTCAAACAAGGCCATGATTCCCTTAATGGACCGGAAAGGAGCTTGCAAATCGTGTGCGATGATGCCAAACAGTTTGTTAAGTGCTACGTTGGCTTTTGCCAGGTTTTCTCTTTGCAGCAAAATGTGTTCGTTCTGTTGCTTGATCTCTTCGTTTTGCCCTTGAATTTCCTGTTGTTGCTGGGCCAGTAACAGATTCATTCGCTTTTGCCGCTGGTAAATAATGCGGTAAAAAAGCGTAGTGGCAACAAAAACCAGCAGCAATACAAAAACGCCCTTCTTTTTGATATCATCCTGTGCTATTTTTTCCTCCTGTAGAATCTTATCCTTGACCAAAGACTGATTGATCAGATCCCGCTTCTCCAACTGATATTCATACTGCAGCTTTTCAACGGTCAGGGTTTGCTCTACATTGTCCAGACTATCGTTGAGAGCAATGTACAGGGACTGAAAATACGCACCTTGCTTGTAGTTTTCCTGTAACAGATACAATTTGGCCAGTTGGTCATAACACTTGACCATCCACTGGCTATACGAGATCTTTTTTGCCAAATCCAACGATTGTTTGGCTTTGGAGATAGCCACACTTTGCTGATTTTGAGCGGCTGCTACTTTGCTCTGGTAATAGTAGATCTGCGTCAGTATTTCATTATTGGAAATTTTAATGGCAACAGGCAAGGTCTGTGTCAGGTAACACGAAGCGGTAGCATAATCTTTCTGGGAAACATAAATACCAGCAATGTTAGTCTGAGCCTCGCAGATAATGTCCGGCAAATCGATTTTTCGTGCAACCTCAATGGCCCGATTATAGTAGTTCATCGCTTGGCCATCCTGATGCTGAGCCATATACACGCTACCCAAATTAGATAACGCAATGGCAATGCCTTCTTCGCCATCGGAAAGGGGTTGCCATATCTGGATGGCTTTGTTCAGGTTCGCATTGGCTTTCTCCCATTGCTTGAGGTCAATATACACGTTGCCAATGTTGTTGTAGCAGGCGGCAACAAAAAACTTTTGGTCAATCTTCTCGTATAAGCGAATGGCTTTCAGATAAAAGTCAATGGCTTTGACACTGCTTCCCCGCGAGGAATAGGCAATGCCCAAGTGGCGGTAGGCCGTAGCTTCGCCATTAACGTCTTTTAGTTTCAGGGCAAGCCGAAGTTCCTGCTGGGCTACATCCTGGGATTTTTGGAAATCGGAGTTGCGATATTGATTAAATAAAGTGCGGAGGGTATTGATTTTGCTGGTATCCTCGGGCATGGATTGGAGCAAAGCCAAAAGGCTATCCGTAATGCGTTGGTCTTGCGAAAACCCACGATTACCGATAGTCAAAACCAATACCAACAAGCAGGCAAAAATATACCTCATCAGTGAATGCCTTAAGCAAACAGATTAGCCAGGCTCTATTTGTAGAAAGATGTGTTTCATGTATTGAAAGTGTTCAGGCTGGTTAGTAAAGTTACAATCGCTGAGATTGAGCTTTAAAAAATAATTTCTGCAGTTCGATACAGATAAATTTCACAAAAAAACAAATTGCTGAATAGGAACAGAAATGAAAATCGGAGTTTTACTTGCCGAAGTAAGATTAACTTTACATTTACAGCACTTTATGTATTTACTCTAAAAACCTGAAGCTGTAACTTATCTCTGCCATTTGGTAAGAAGCTGACAAATAGTGGCTTTTAAAAAGACAAATCTGCCTTTAGCAAAGATCCTGCTATACAAAGCCACAAAACAAATGTACGAATTAGTGTAATTACTTACCAAATCCTATCCGCAGAATTGCAATTATTATTCAATTCTGTGGTTATTTAAAATCCTAAAAATCAACTTATTCTTCCCATTGTATCGATTAGTGATTCGTAGCGTCCTTATTCGGCGCAAAATTCATCCCGAAAAAGTCACATTCAAAAACGCCTTTAACTTTTCTATTTCGGCCTCATCAATCGCCGGAAAATTGGCAATCCGGAAGGTGGTGTTTTTCCAGTTGCCGTAGCCATTGCCCAGAATAATACCTGCCTGCCGGGCTTTTTGCTTTGCCAAAGATACTATTTCTTCGGTAGCCGAAACGGCAATGACCGTGTCTGAACGCACCGACGTATGGGCCACCAGCGGATTCAGTACGGAATGGTTTTCAAAAAAGGCATACCATTCGGCTGCCTGTTGGTGTATGCGGCTGGCAATCACTTCAATGGGTTCTACTTGCTCCAGCACCCGGCACAACAGGTAAATAGCCAGGACATTGGGTGTATAGTGCGTCTGTAACTTCTCCATGTTTTGCTGCATGAACAGAAAGCTATTGTAAAACCGATTGTTATTCAGTTCTTTGGCTACTGCTAACGCACGCGGAGAAACCACCAGAAGCGCCATTCCGGCAGGCAATCCCAGGCATTTTTGTACGGACGCAAACCAGATGTCGGCCTGGTTTATTCTCAGATCGGCACCACCCAATGAAGAAGTGGCATCCACGGCAATCAGACTGTCGGGATTGGCATGGCGTATCCATTCCATAAACGCAGATGAAAGCTGGGTTCCGTTGGATGTTTCGTTGTGCGTCAGGCAAAGCAACGGGCTGTTGTGTGGAATATCGTGGCCAGCCTGCGCAACGGCATCCTGATCGATTGGAAACTGATAACCCGTGGCAGCAGGCACCAGTTTCTGGGCGTATTCAAACCACTTTTGCCCAAAGGCGCCATTGTAATAATGAAAGCTTTGCTGCCGGGTAAATGACTGGGCAATGATTTCCCAGCATTCGGTGGCGGATGAAACAAAGACAACGGCATAATCGGCAGGAATATTCAGCTTCTGATGCAGCAGATTCAGCGTTTTCTCGCAAAGCTGCATAAATTCCGAGCTCCGGTGATTGGCACTGAGAATACCCGAATCGTAGGCATCGGTCAGGTAGTGCCGCACCTGTGGATATACTTTGGATGGACCAGGGTAAAAGGTTATCATAGCCTTGTGCTAAAGTTCTCAGTTCTGAGTAAAGAAGACTTGTCTCACAAATTGCATTCAGAACTGAGAACGCAAAAGAAAAATTACTTGGTTTCGCGTTTGCGCAGAAAATGTTCAATTCCCAGACGATACCCTTCCAGCCCAAAACCGCAAACGATTCCCGCACAGTTGCGGCTGATGTAGCTGTGATGCCTGAATTCTTCGCGGGCAAAGACATTGGAAATGTGCACTTCGATCACGGGCGAAGTAATGGCGGCAACCGCATCGGAAAGAGCAATGGAAGTATGGGCATAGCCGCCCGGATTGAACAAAACCCCGTCGGCCGTGAAACCTACTTCGTGGAGTTTATCAATCAGTGCGCCTTCGTTGTTCGACTGGAAATAGGTTAGGTTTACATCGGGGTATTGGTCCTGCAAGATTTCGTAAAAAGTATCAAAAGACATGTTGCCATAGATGCTGCGTTCGCGCCGTCCCAGCAGGTTCATATTAGGCCCGTTCAAAATCAGAATTTCCATAATTTGTAAGCGATGAAAAATGAAAAACGAATAAGTAAGATAGGGCGGCAAGTTAAAAGAGATTTTGAAAACCGGGAGGTTTTGGCATAGAAAAAGATACTATTTTTGGCAAGGGGTTTTTCCTACAAAGCGAGCCTCACTGCGGTGCTCACTTCCAATCACTTACTTTTATGCTTTGGACATCTGCCATCAAGGAATACAAAAACTATTTGCAACTGGAACGCGGTCTTTCCGAAAACTCGATTGAGGCGTATGTGCACGATGTTGAAAAACTGCACCAGTTTTTGCAGCTGAAAGAAATCACGGCCAGCCCTGTCGACATTACCGACCGGCACATTCACGATTTTCTGCAATACCTCGGCGAACTGGGAATGACGGCAACTTCGCAGGCCCGGTTTCTTTCGGGTTTGAAAGGGTTCTTCCGGTATCTGTTTGCCGAAAATCTGATTTCCAATGATCCTTCTCAGCTCATCGAAGCACCGAAGCTCTCCCGCAAGCTCCCCGATACGCTTTCGGTACAGGAAATTGACCAGCTTTTGGCAGCCATTAATCACTCGACGCCCGAGGGCACTCGCAACCGTGCCATGCTGGAGATGTTGTACGGTTGCGGCTTGCGGGTGAGTGAATTGGTTGGCCTGACGTTGTCTAACATTTACACCGACCTGGGCTTTTTGCGAGTCATTGGCAAAGGCAACAAAGAACGGCTGGTGCCCATGGGCCGCGAAGCTACCAAATACCTGAATATCTACCTGGAACAGGTACGCTGCCACGTGGATGTGCAGAAAGACCACGAAAATTTCGTTTTCCTCAATTCGCGCGGCAAGGCCCTTTCGCGGGTGTGGGTGTTTCTGGTTATCAAGGAGTTGGTACAGATTACGGGTATTCAGAAAAACATCAGTCCGCATACGTTTCGCCACTCCTTCGCCACCCACCTGATCGAAGGCGGCGCCGACTTGCGGGCTGTACAAGAAATGCTTGGACACGAATCCATCACGACTACCGAAATATACACGCATCTGGACCGGGATTACCTCAGCCAGGTGATGCACGATTTTCACCCGCGCAGTTGACACTAAGCAGAGACAAAAGAGGAAAGACATAAGATGTCAAACAAATTCCAAGCCTTTGAAAGTCAATATTTTGCAATAGACACACTAAAAAAATAGTATCTTTCTGAAAAGCAAAACCCACCCAGTTGATGACCCATCCGCTTACATTTAGACTCGCTACCGAAGCCGACCTCAGCGATATTATTCACATGCTGCTCGACGATCCGTTAGGAGCCACCCGCGAATCGCCGGGTGATGCATTGCCCGAATCGTACTACCGTGCTTTCCGGCAAATTGCCGCCGACTCCAATCAGGAACTGACGGTGGTTGAGCAAAACGGCGAAATAGTAGCGACCTTTCAACTTACTTTCATTCCGTATCTTACGCATCAGGGTGGCATGCGGGCTCAAGTAGAGGCGGTGCGGGTGCATTCGGCGCATCGGGGCAAAGGCATTGGCACACAGGTATTTGAATACATCCGAAACCGAGCTCAGGAAAAAGGCTGCCACTTGGTGCAACTTACCACCGACAAACGCCGACCAGATGCCATTCGCTTTTACGAATCACTGGGATACATAGCCACACACGAAGGCATGAAATTGACGTTTTAAAATAGTATCCTTTCAAAAACAAAAACCCTGTTTATCCGTCGCAACATGACCGAACTGGAACATTACATCCACTCGTACTTTGGCCTTGGCCAGCATGACATTGACAAAATCAGTGCGTATTTTAAGCTAACGACCTTGGCCAAAGGTGCGTATTTCCTGAAACCCGACCGGATATGCGACAAACTCAGTTTTCATAAGTCGGGCTTCATTCGGGTGTATGCCCTGACCGACGGCAAGGAAATTACGCAGTGGATCTCATCAACGGGTTATTTTGTGACCGATCTGAACGGAATTCTATTTAACAAGCCGTCACGCTTTTATGTGCAGGCTCTGACCGACTGCGAGTTGTACACCATTTCCCTGCACGATTACCAGAGCCTGGGCAGGTTGATTCCGCAATGGCATCACTTGGAAAAACTTTTCATTGCCCGCTGTTTTACCTTTCTGGAAGAACGTATCTTCAACTTGCTTTCGATGGACAGCGAACAACGCTACCAGGCACTTTTCCGGCAAAATCCGGAGTTATTCAATCATGTTCCGCTGCAATACCTGGCTTCCATGATGGGTATGACGCCCGAAACGCTGAGCCGTTTGCGCAGAAAAAAGCAGTTGAGTTAACTTCTTGATTTATATCAAGAGAGAAGTGGCGTTTGTAGCGGACCTTTGTCTTATCAACTACAAACAACACCGACATGACAACGCCAGTCCCAACATTTGCCATTCTGACCAACACACAAGCTCCTGTGTATCAGGCGCAGTCGATGCATATACAAGCTACACCCCAAAAAGTGTGGGAGATACTGAGCAACATACCGCAATGGCCCGCATGGCTTTCAACCGTGAGTAAGGCGCAGCTTAACGGACCGATGCAACCCGGCACTACATTTGACTGGAAAACCAGCAGTGGCACCATTCATTCCACATTGCACACGGTAAGTCCGTCTTCTCATCTGGGCTGGACCGGCAAGATTCTGGGCATCGCAGCCGTGCACAACTGGACGCTCCGGGAAGCCAATGGCGGCACAGAAGTAACGGTTAGCGAAAGCATGGAAGGGTTTCTGGTGCGTTTGTTTAAAAGAATGTTTACCGGCATTCTGCAAAAAGACATGGCCCAATCGTTGCAATTACTCAAACAAGCCTGCGAATAACCATGCAACTGCTCCGTTTTGCTCATCTGTTCATTGCTTTTGCGCTGGAACTGGTCCTGATTGCCACTTTTGCACGGTGGGGTTTTGCCCTTGGAAAAGATACTATTTTGAAATACGCCTTGGCCCTCGGCATGGCTTTGCTGGTGATTGTACTCTGGGGCATTTTTGCGGCTCCCCGGTCGCAGCACCGGCTGCCGCACACCCCACGCATTTTGTTTGAAATGGCACTGTTCATTACTGCGTCCTTTTTCCTTTACCAATTAGGGCATACTCGCTGGGCGGTGGTGTTTCTGGCAGTGGCTATCCTAAGCGAAACCATAGCCTTCCTGAGTAAGGACCCGACTTAGTAAACGGGATAGGATGCCTTAGGTGCGGGGCGTGTAGTACATGACACATACACCCAAAATGACAATCAATACGCCAATGATATCGTATTTATCAGGTATAAAACCATCAAATTGGTACGCCCAAACCAGCGAAAGCAAAATGAAAAAAGCTCCATAGGTGGCATATACCCGACCAAAACCATCAGGCTGCCAGGTAGCTACCACTCCATAACAAGCCATAATCAACGCACCCAGAATACCATACCAAAAAGGTTTTCCTTCGCGCAGCCATGACCAGATTAAAAACCCTCCTCCTATTTCACAAATAGCAGCCAGAATAAACACAATCACTGTTTTTAGGATAATCATTAGGCTTTTTTTGAATAAAAAACTAAACAAATACTGTGACTGTTTAGGATTGATATGGAGTTAGGTTTTGCCTTTCTGAAAGATACTATTTTTTGTCATCCCGAAGGGATCTTCGCACATTTACAGTAATGTTTCCATTTGGAAGAGATAACTCTACCTAAAAAAGTCGCGAGTTTTCGCGAAGATTTCTGCCAAAAGACCCTCTAGCCATAAATGCGAAACAATTACCAACAAAAAACGATAATAGCCAGTTTTTGGCACAAGACCAACTGTTTAGTAGACTTATGCCTACCAAACAGTTGCAGTCTGTTCTGGTTTAAAGCTCAATTTCAGCATCTATAAAATCTTTTGTCCCTTCCGGTCCCGTAAGCTCTAGCCAGATCAACTGGCCAGAGCTTACTTTTATTGTGAAGTCAAAAAAAGCACAGCACATCCGTTCTGTTTTGATAAAGCTAGTCAGTTCATCCAGAAGAGCATCGCTGGCTGCAAACCGATAGGCATAGCCATCGGGCAAGTGCTTTTTTTCCAGTACCTGCCGGTGCAACTGAGCCATTGCGGTTTGTTTTCGTTGCTGAAGCTCGGGTGCAGCGAACGTGCACTGCAGCACCGATTGGTCGTTTGTTGAGTTGCCTGTGTGCCGTGTAGTCATTGAGTTCGAAGTTTTTAGTAACGCTGTATGGTGGGCATTAGCCGCGCAACAGCTTTTGGTACAGTCTGACTGACACTGAGCTTTTAGCAATGGCACAAACCGATAAATACAGCTAAGATGATGGTTTTCATTTGCTAGGAATTGGTGTTTGATAAAGAAGTACATGCGGCCTGGTCGTTGTGCTGGCAGGCGCAATTGGTCGAACAGGAAGATCCCTCACTGTCAGACACATCAGCTTTTCGCTGGCGCATCAAGCCGACGACCAACAATCCGGCGGACGCAATGAGTAGCGCCAGGCCTATTTTTTCAAAGTAAACAGCCAGCACCGAGAAGGCTCCTATTCCGGCAATGGCACCTGCAACTGGCAGGGCACAACATAAGGCACAGAGACCGATTCCCAGAAAGCCTAGTTTTTTCACAAAGCGTGACGCTTTTTTCTGATTTGTTTGTGTTGACATAGAAGCAAAAGTTATATTTGAATTAACCAAAGATAAACCCTGGAGCATACTCCATTGTCAAGCAAAATTTTCAAAAAAAGCACAACTGTCTTATGCTCATCGGCGAATTGGCAAAACGAAGTGGATTTTCGCGTGATACCATCCGGTACTACGAAAAAGAAGGACTCATTTCAGTTAGTAAAAAAGAACGGCGGCCTAACAGGTACAAAGAATATTCGGAGCTGACCCTGCAGCGATTACAGCACATCCAGCGAATCCGAAGCTTTGGTTTTACCTTGACCGAAACCGCAGAAATGCTGCCGATGATGGCAGTCGATGAAGCTTCGTGCAGTCATGTGGCAGGGAAAGTGGAGGAGAAAGTAAGCGTTATTGAGCAGAAAATAACAGAACTAGTGCAACTCAGACAGCTTATGCTCTCAGGTATAAACCAATGCCAGACATGCTGTGCTGCGGTGCCCGAAACCAAAAATTGTCCGATGCTCACAACAGACAGCACTCTCAAAGCACCTACGTTGTAAATAGTATCTTTGTAAACAATAAAACCCTGCTAACTCGCAAACTCTGGTATCTGGTGCATCCATTCCCTACACCCCGAATCGAATCGCTTTCCGAAAAGAAACTAGTTGGCAAACGACTGTCCATGACTTTTGCCAACAATCAGACACAGCAACTCTGGCAATCGTTTATGCCGCACCGGCAGAAAATTAGGCATGCGGTGAATGCCGATCGGTATTCGCTGCAAATTTATCCGCCGCACATGGACTTTACTTTTAGCAATCCGGAAATTCCATTTGAAAAATGGGCTGCTGTAGAGGTCTCGGATTTTGGTGCAGTGCCTGCCGAAATGGAAACGCTTATCATCCCCGGCGGATTATACGCTGTATTCGAGTACCAAGGCCTAAGCACCGATCCGAGCATCTTTCAGCATATCTTCGGAAAATGGCTCCCCAACTCGGACTACACACCAGACACCCGACCGCATTTTGAGATTTTAGGTGACAAATACCGCAACAACGACCCCAACTCGGAGGAGGAAATCTGGATACCGATCCGGCGCAAAACGGTTCACAGCCAAAAAACAACGCTTGAGTAAGTTCTCTGATTGACTTTAGCGGTTCATTCTATCTATTTTCGTATCATCGTTTTTAAACAATAACCTTCTCTGAGATTTTGATTGCACCGTCCTCCCACCGGGACGCCAGAAATGGCATTGCAGAAAATAGTATCTTTTCGAAAGGCAAAACCCCGATAAAAACGTACTGCTCATGACGCCTATTCTCACTACCGATCAGGTAACCAAGAAATTTGGTAAAACCGTAGTACTGGATCGCATTTCGCTGCAAGTAAACGAAGGGGAGATTTACGGATTTCTGGGACTGAATGGAGCCGGCAAAACCACACTGATCCGGATGCTATTGGGCATAATCAAGCCTACCAGTGGCAGTATTACACTTTTTCACAAAAAACTTCATTCGGGCTTTGCGCAATGGAATGACATTGGCTACCTGGTCGAAACGCCCTATGCCTATCCCAATCTGTCGGTACAGGAAAACCTGAAGATCTATTACAAACTCCGTCAACTGAAAAATCCGGAATGCATCGACGAAATCATCGAAAAACTCAAACTCTCCCGCTATCAGCATACTCAGGCCAAACTACTGTCGCTGGGAAATCAGCAACGCCTCGGCCTGGCCAAAGCCCTGATGCATCGCCCCAGGCTGCTCATTCTCGACGAGCCTATTAACGGCCTGGACCCCGAAGGCATTGTCGAAGTCCGGCAATTACTCAAAGAGCTTGTTAGTCAGGGCTCTACGGTATTTCTGTCAAGTCACATTCTGGGCGAGATTTCGAAGCTGGCCAACCGCATAGGCATAATCCATGAAGGAAGACTGGTCAAAGAACTGACTACGGAGCAACTCGACCAGCAATTGATCAAAAAATTAGTCATTGACACCATCGACAATGAAAAGGCACTGCCCTTGCTTACCCAGGCCAACTACCAGGCATGCCGCATCTCAGCAAGCGAAATAGAGCTAACCGACCATGACGCACTGGCCCATCCGGAACGCATCGCGCAGCTATTAGTCCAAGGTGGTGTGCCACCCCGGCAACTCTATTCGTTTACAGAAGACCTGGAAATGTATTTTTTACGCACCATCCGTCCTCATTAAAGATGAATATCAAAGATGAACGCACAACTCAACGCACTGCAAGCCGAATTTCTGAAAAACCGGCATTCTACCTTGGTCTGGGCCACGTTTGTGGCATTCGGACTGGCACCGCTTATGGGGGGTGCATTTATCCTGATTCTTCGCGACGCGGATACGCTGTCACAAACGGGTGGACTGGCCTTGAAAGCCAAAGCCATGCACTTTGAGGCAAACTGGAAATCATATTTGGGCTTGCTCACCCAGGCCATTGGAGTTGGCGGCGTACTGGTGTTTGGTTTTGTAGCCAGCTGGACTTTCGGACGGGAGTATGCAGAAGGAACCGTTAAAGATTTACTTTCACTGCCAGTTTCCCGCATCCTGATTCTCAATGCCAAATTTATGGTTTATGTGCTTTGGTGCCTGCTGCTGGTTGTGTCCAATCTGGCAATTGCCCTTGTCATTGGCAGTCTGCTGCAACTCCCGGCAGCCGCAGCCAATGAACTGCCAAGCATGTTTCAGGCATATTCCATTACGACCTTATTAACCATTCTGGTTGGGTTTCCGATTGCTTTTTTTGCCACTTAGGGAAAAGGCTACCTGGCTCCTCTCGGCTTTGTAGCACTCACCCTGGTACTCTCGCAGGTAATTGCGGCAATGGGCTACGGCACTTATTTTCCCTGGGCCATTCCGGGTCTTTACAGCGGTGCCGGCGGCGAATACAAAAAACTGCTTACCAGCCTGAGTTATGCGATTCTTCTACTGACAGGCCTGTTGGGTTATGTAGCCACTGTGCTGTATTGGAAAAAGGCTGACCATACCAAATGAACCTAGTCGGCAACGCGTATTCTACCCACCGATAACTTATTAACACGCCTCTGTGAGCCGTTTTTACTACCCACAGAGGCGCCTTTGTTTTTCTCAATCAACGGCCTGCATTCTCTTTCATCGCCGATTCCTTCTTTACGATTGCCTCTCCATTCATTCTCAGATTCGTCATGAATTCGGATAATCCATCGCCGTCTTTAAACACCCGCGTTGCCCCTACATCAATCAGATCGTTATTGGGGTCGTTTTTGTCTTTCATATAGAAAGCATATTGAAAGTTTTTGATTCCGGTATCGGTGTATTCACCTGAATAAATGGTCAGGATAACGGAAGTGGCACCCGTACTGGAGGTAACGTGTTCTTCTGAAAACACGGAGAAAACATTGTCTTTTCCTGAAATAAAAGACCCTTTGCCAAGGCCTTCGCTAATGACTTTGCCTTTGCTGTTATAGCCCCGGAAACTTGTTTTGACGGCTAGTGAAGTTTGGTCTTGTTCATAAAACTGGTAGCGGTAATCGGCGTAGATGTCGCCTATCTCGTCGTCTTCTATGCTACTGGCCGACAGCACGTTATCACTGAACAAGTACACACCTTCAATCTTCGGCGGCGTTTTGCCTTCGTAAATCTTCATGCCTTGTTTGCGTATGGCAGCAATGACCTCAGACGGAACAATGTTCTTGATCTCATCCGAAAAACCGGCATTGGGATCGTCTTTCTTGCAACTAAATGTGAAACCGCTTACCAGCAAAATGAACAGGAATACGTTCTTTGAAGTTTTCATAATTGTTTGAGTGATCGTGTTATAAATGGTTATGGTCATTAGTAGTCCCTTTTTCCCTTTTTGTAACTTATCACACTTATTATTTCTTCAAAAAATTCGTTGCCTGTTATTTTCCCCTCAACTTAACGACACTCCAGACTCCGTCCATATAAATAATCAATACACTGACCATCAACAACTTACTCCGCACACTATGCCGGTTTTGGCAATTCAAAAGATACTATTTTGGTTGCACTAGCAGTTGCTGGTAAATCTGATGATTCTCGGCATCAAAGCATACAAACACCACTTTCTCCAGTTGAGTAAGTGTTTTCTGATAGTCCATTACTGTTTGCATAGCCACTTGGGCAGCCTGCTGTTTCGGATAGCCGTAAATTCCGGTGCTGATGCTGGGAAAGGCGATGGTCTTTACGCCCAACCCATCGGCCAGTTTCAGCGAATTCCGGTAGCAACTGGCAAGCAGTTCGGCTTCGTTGCTTTTGCCGCCGTTCCACACCGGCCCCACCGTGTGAATCACGTATTTGGCAGGTAAATTTCCGGCGGTAGTGTATACGGCTTCTCCGGTGGGGCAGCCGCCCTGCCGGTTCCGAATCTGAATGCATTCCTCCAAGATCGCTTTTCCGCCTTTGCGGTGAATGGCACCGTCCACACCTCCACCGCCCAACAATGAACTGTTAGCCGCATTCACAATGGCGTCTACGGCCACAGCCGTAATGTCTCCTTGAATCAGTTCTATGGTCATGGGTTTTGTTGGTTTTAGAGATACTATTTTTTAAGACACAAGAAGTAAGACATTAGATAGAAGACAACACGTGAAAATCAGCTGCTTACAGCCTATCGAACATTCTTTTATTTTGGCATGCTACTTATCAAAGTAAGCTTTGGCGCGTGGCTCCGCCTCGTGCCTGCTATTGCCAGGCTTCCAGCCTAGGCGGATCAGCAATCTGGCAACTTTCGCATTGGTTTCAGGCTAACTCAAAATTAATAATCTCATACCATTTGTAATTTGCATTTCTGATATGAACCTGTATCCAGTCAAATGAGTTAGCTTTGGCACTCTCAAATGGAGCTTTCTCACCTTCCAGGTCAATCAGTCCTTCGTCATCCACATCTTCCCCAAACTCTTCATCAAAGTCGATTTGGTACGATACCGAGATAAAAATCTCAAACACTTCGTTTCCTGCCTCATCTGAAAACACTTGATCGGGTGCTCTGACTCTGTTTTGGAACTCTCTGTACTCGCCACAGAAAACCGCATTGTATCCGTGCAATGTCAGATCAAAAAACAAAATTTCATTCCCGCTCTCTATGTTTTGTGCAACAAATCGAGGTGGAAGGTACTCTTCTGTTTCTGAGGCAAAGTTCTTTCCTACAATCACGGTTGGATAACTGGGATGCGACTCTCCAAAATATCTGATCCGAAATTTTGTCCCTCCGTCCGTATCCTGAAGTTTTCGCAGCCATTCATTGTCGCCTTCTTCATACATTTTTCCCGCTGTCTGAGGAAAAAGCCAAGCATATAGCTTTAATTCTTCCTCTGTCAATCGGGCCGTCAGACCGCTTAGGTAAGTCGGTTCGTAAGATTTGTAACTCATAAATCACATGAATAAAGTTGCAATGTATTCACTGTTGGCATATGCGTATAAATACAGCTATGTATTCAATTGAAAAAGCAGATTAACCACTGGAATTGAAAATAGTATCTTTTCAAAACATAAAACCTCCCCTATTCTTTCACTAAAAAGCGCCATTGTGTCATTAAAATACTTACAAAAAGACACAAATCAGCCAATATGTCATTAAACTCAAATCCGATATACGCAAAAAAGCGCTTTTTTCGGTTTGGTACACAAGTTGATTTTATCCCTGCGTAACCGACAATGCAACGGTTGCAATAAAACGAAAAACATCATTCAACCCATAATCTAAACTTGTAAAACTATGTCACTCATCAGATTCAACCAACCTACCAGCGTATTTCCTTACCGCAATTTGCTAAACGATTTGTTAAACGACTTTAACACCAATGTAGGTCAGGACTACCGCTCCAATGTACCTGCCGTGAATGTACACGAAAGCGAAACAAGTTACACCTTAGAGGTAGCGGCTCCCGGCTTGCAGAAAGAGCATTTCCAGATCAATTTGGATGGTCGTGTACTCACCATTTCGGCGGAACAGAAAGAGGAACAGAAAGAAGAAAACGGCAAATGGACCCGCAAAGAATTCAGCTACAGCTCCTTCAAACGCGCCTTCACTTTGCCTGAAAATGTGCAGAAAGAAAGCATTGAAGCCAAGTACGAAAACGGCGTATTGACCCTAAACGTACCCAAAGCCGCAGAAGCGAAACCAAAATCGATTGAAATCAAGTAAGTTGTGGTTTAATTGAGTGAAAAACCTTATGCGGCCAGCAATGGCCCATAAGGTTTTTTTATGGTCTGTCAGAGAATTACATCGCAGCAGCTATTTGTCAGGTGTATTGTCCATTTGTCATAAAATGGCAGGTTTTTATATCAGAAAAGATACTATTTCTGTTCTATTCTTGTAAAACATACAGCTATGAAAACCTAAATTCTAAATATCTGTTAACCAACGTTAAAATGTGTTAAAAAACACTGACAACGCAATTCGGTGCGCACGGATTTTGTTATTATAGCAACAGAAAACTTTGTGTAACAAAACTCAACAGTCTTAATAAGATGAAAAAAATAATCAGTGCAGATACTGCAAAAATTTTGATTGCGGCCCTATTAGGCAGCATGCTGACGCTGGGCGGATTTGCATGCTTTAATCGGGGAGAGAACAAACCGGTGTTTATTGAAAAGGCAGCGGACTTCTACCATAAAACGTCGATAGCTTCTGTGAACGAAAATCCTCAGGGCGATTTTTCGGCCGCCGCCGAAGCGGTGATTCCGGGAGTAGTTAACATCCGTTCGACCGTCGGCCAGCAAATAGCACGCGGACAAGGTCGTGAACGCCCAGACGAAGGCGGTTCTGATCCGTTTGAGGAATTCTTCGGCCGTCGTTTCCGCGATTTTGAAATGCGTCCCCAAGGTCCACAAAAAGCTTCAGGCTCGGGTGTTATCATCAGTGCCGATGGCTACATTGTCACCAACAACCACGTGGTAGAAAACGCTGATGACCTGGAAGTATTTCTTAGCGACAAACGTTCGTACAAAGCCAAAGTGATTGGCACTGATCCCAACACCGATCTGGCTCTGATTAAAATTGAAGCGACCAATTTGCCAAAGCTGGCTTTTGCCAACTCTGACAACGTGAAAATCGGCTCCTGGGCCATGGCCGTTGGCTTCCCGTTGCAACTTGAATCAACCGTAACGGCGGGTATTGTAAGTGCCAAAGGCCGTAGCATTGGCATTTTGCAAGGCGATGCAGGAGCCCGTCAGGTGCCCGTAGAATCATTCATCCAAACCGATGCTGCCATTAACCCCGGAAACAGCGGTGGAGCCTTGGTAAACCTGAACGGCGATCTGATTGGCATCAACACGGCCATTGCTTCTCCTACAGGCTCTTATGCCGGTTATGGATTTGCCATTCCTTCCAATCTGGTAAGCAAAGTGGTTGAAGACATTCTTAAATACGGTTCGGTACAACAGGCCTATCTGGGCGTCGTGTTGGGTCAGGTTGACAAAGCTTCCATCGAGAAAAACAACCTAAAAGTACAATCAGGAGTATTTTTGGATAGCTTGATCACCGGAGGCTCAGCTGCAACATCGGGCTTAAAAGAGAACGATGTCATTCTGAAAATCGACAACTCTCCTATCGGTACCATTGCCGACATTAAAGAGAAGATTGCCCGTCATCGTCCTGGCGATGTAATCAATGTGCTGGTAAACCGCGGTGGTTCAGAATCAAACGTTCGTGTGACGCTGAAAGGACTGAGCAACAACGCAACCGTAGTGAAAAGAGAGCGGAATGCCGCGGTGGATGCGTTGGGCGTGGAGTTTGCGAACCTAAATGCCGATGAGAAGAAAAAGGCCGGAGTGGAATTTGGTGTGAAAGTAGCCTCTACCTATTCTGGTAAGCTGCGTGAAGCGGGAGTACGTCCGGGTTTCATCATCACGAAGGTCAATAACCAGCCTGTCAAATCGGTAGATGAACTGACCAAGGCCATTGCTAATGCCAAGGACACCGTCTATCTGATGGGCAAATACCCGAACAGCTCAGAAAAACTAATTTATGGTTTCGAAAAGTGATCGTTTTTTTGTAATTTTGCGGCCTCTGCTTATAACGAGCAGAGGCTTTTTTACAAATAGCCTCTATGAAAAAACTTTCGAATCGAAAAATCAAGCTATTGCTCATGCTTGGCCCATCGTCGGCCTTCTTTCTCATTTATTTTCTGGTAAGCGTGCTCTTTGTCAACACTACCGACCGCCACTTGCTTACTACCAACCGGGAAATGAAGCGATACCATGCCAGCCTTTACCACCGCGCCATCAACTTTGTGCACGAGAAGATGCTGTTTGTGCATGATAAAAAACCCAAACACCACATTACCAATACAAGCATCACTGATTCTACGGCAGTGAGCGTAGCGCATTGAAATATCTTTCCCTCAACCACTTACAAACCTAACTGCGTTCTGTGTTTTGGAATGAATGTTTCCAGAACCTAACCGTTTTGCCTACAACGGCAAAAGGCCAAGAGCTTGCAGCCCATAGCCTTTAGGTAAAAATAGTATCTCCACAAATCGTAAAACCGCAATCCGGTTTTTAATCCAACTCAGCCAACTCCTGTTTCTGAGCTTTAGTTAACGACTGCACCACCAGTTCGTACGAATGATCTATCCAACCCTGCAATTGGTGGTCGGTCACCGAGCCATCAGCGACAACCGTATTCCAGTGCTTTTTATTCATGTGATAGCCCGGCTGCACGCACGCAAATTGTTCGCGTAGCTCAATGGCTCTCTCCGGATTGCACTTGAGATTAAAAGAAAGCGGCTGGCTGTCAAAAGAGGTAAGGGCAAATATTTTATCCATGACCTTGAATACCAGCGTTTCTTCGCCAAAAGGCATCGATTCGGTTACACCTTTTTTGGCAAGGCAATACTCGCGTAACAATTCAAGAGTCATAAGAAAAGCAGCAGATAAAAAAGATGGTCTATGAATGGAATTGTTTTCCATTCATAGACCATTGAATTATTTAATTAGAAAAACAATTTCTTAATCAGAATAAAGACCAATGCACCCAGAAACATCAACATGGAAATTTTGTTGATGCCATGCATCATGCGCAGATTAAAATTGGGGCGATTGTTAGGGTCTTTCTTACGAAACCAATACGATACAACCGGACTCAGATCGAGCAAATGCTTCAGACGATTCATAAGACAGCAACGAAAATATGAAAGATAGATGTACTTGAATAACTTGCTGGACAGGCAAAAGGTTCGAGTAAAAGTATAACAAACCTGTTAAAAGTTCAATGTTATCAGACACTGTTTTTGTAGGCTTCTCTTTGAAGTCCTGCTCATAGGTTAGTCCGGCCGTTGCTCGTTTTTCGTTCCCAAAAGCATTTCACAAGAAGTCCGTTTGTCTAAAATACCGGTCTGGTTTTCAATGTACCAGTTCTTCGGGAAGTGCCTTAAACTCAAAATCTTTGGCGGAGATGAGCTTGTAGAACCGGATAAGCAACAGAAACGCCGCAACCGTTAGCCCCAGAAACAATCCATACCAGACGCCCTGAATATCCAGTCCCAGTGGAAAAGCAAACAGGTAAGCGGCGGGCAAACCCACCACCCAGTAGGCGATTAGTGTAATGTAAGTAGGTACGTTTACATCGGCAATGCCCCGCAAAATGCCCAAACCTGCCACCTGCAGTCCGTCGGATAACTGAAAAAAGCCCGCAATGAAAACCAGCGAAGCCGTCATGGCTACCAGTTCGGGTTCGGAGGTATATAAGTGCGTAAGCGAAACCGGAAGAAGCAGGAACGTCAGGCAAGCCAGTCCCATAAAGGCACCTACCATCACTACGGCTACGGTACCAGCCCGCATTATACTCGCACGGCTACGTAACCCAACGGCCTGCCCCACCCGGATGGCACCCGCCGACGACAACCCCGCCGACACCATGTAGGTTACCGAAGCCATGTTGATGGCAATGCCATGCGCCGCTTGTTGCATTGTACCCAGCCATCCGGCAAACACGACAGCCGAGTTGAAGGCACCAATTTCAAAAAACAGCTGCAACCCGCCCGGCAATCCCAACCGGACGATCTTAACAAACAAAGGCCGCAGGGAAGTGGCGTAAGCAGCCCGTACAAACGGTTGAAAAATAGTATCTTTGAAAATGTAAAAACCCAGCCCTGCCGCCATGGCCGTACGAGAAATCAGGGTAGCCACTCCGGCGCCATTGAGTCCCCAGGCGGGCATTCCCCAGTTTCCGTAGATCAATAGCCAGTTTAACAACACGTTTAGCAGCAAGCCGCTGATGGTGATCATCATCGTAACACGCGTAAAGGAAAGCCCATCGGTAAACTGCCGCAAGGCAGTAAAAAGCATCATCGGCACAGCCGAAACGGCAATGATATAGGCATAAGCCGGCCCTAGGGCCAGTACTTCAGGCTTGGGCCTAAACCACTCAAAATGAGAAGCCACTACCCCAAACACTACGGCAATGACGATGCCCCAAACCAGGCCCAGCCACAAGCCGACATCCAACAAGCGTCGGCATTCGGTGTGGTTGAGCTGGGTGCGGGCGGTAGATGTCTGCGGGCCAATCACCATCAGCGAACCGACACCTGTAATAGATACCAGCCAGAAAGTGGAATTGACAAAGGTAGCCGCCGCAATGGGAATGGCGCCAAGTTTGCCTACCTGCATGGTATCGGCAACTCCCATCAGCACCAATCCCAGTTGTCCGATGATGATCGGCAAACCCAGCGTCAAGGTAGATTTTAATTCACTCCGGTAAGAAAGACTGCGGCTAGACATACAACTAAAAAAGAAGACAAAGTTACAGCACAACAGCTTTGCTTTCCAATTAAGTTCCGCAGGCTCAGTGCTGGCACAGGCAGGCATCGGTATAAACCGGACGAAAACGCATGGCTTTCTTTGTGAGCCAGGAATACGGCTGGGTAAGCTTGGGGTCATTGCTCAAGCCATGGTTTACCTGCAAATGATAGGATTTACCGCCCCGCTGGTAATCCACAAAAAAGTCTTTAGACGTGTTGCTCACCGTACGTTTTAGCTCAAAATAGGTAATCATCCGCTTGCCATCCTGAAATTCTTCCAGTTCGGGAACATTGGTGCGCTGTATAGCCACCAGATCGTCTTGCCAGTGCGAAGTCAGAATGCCCCGGGGCATAAATACATGATTGGTCATGCCGCCTTCGGTACGCAGGTTGCTGAACATAGAATAGCTGGTCTGCGTTTTTAAACCCAGGTAGGGCAGCAACCCGTTGCCAAATAGGATAACAACAAACACCCACAGCATACGCGGCCGTATTGCAAACGTTTCGCTGAACGTGAGTTCGGTAACCTGAGAACGTACCAGAAAACGCACATACACCAGAAACACAAACAACCACCAAACATACCAGAACACAAAAGCAGCCTCGTGAAAGCCTCCTTGCCCAAACTGGTACACCCAGCAAAATATGATCACGGCAATCACCAAAAGTGCCCCCATCCGATAGCGCGGCTGCTTTAGCTGATCTTGCCAGTTACCAAACTCACTAGCCAGGTAGGCATTGAAAGCCGGTGGTGTGAACAGGTAAAAAAAACCAATGAGCAAAGACGAAAAGCTATATAAGCCCGGATGCGGGTGTATGGCCAGAATAAAATGAAATACCAGCCCCAGCAGAATGCTCCAGCGACGAGTGGCCCCAAAAACAAACAGCAATGGAATCAGCGTTTCAATCAGCAAAGTGCCCCAGATAGCCACCCATTTCGCCCAGTAGGGCAGATAAAAAATATGCAGCCTGGCCAGCAGACCTTGCGTCAGGAAGGTGCCGCAACTGATGTCAGGATTAAAATAATCCCAGTTCAGCTTATGAAACACAGCATAAAAGTACAAAATCAGGATGCTGATGCGAGCTACCGGAGCAAAGCGTTCAAACAACTGATTCCGAAATTGTGAATGATTGACGTTTACATTATCCCGGTAAGCCAGACTAATGCTGTATAGCAGAGAAACCAATACGGCCGCATCGACCCAGAACTCCAGAAAGATGTGATTGGGAGAAAACGGCATCCAGTTTAGGGTACGCAGCAGGCTTGCGGCCAGCAGCAGTATCAGAAACACCAGTGATTGAGGGCGTAGCAGCACCAGTACAACGAACACCATCAGCAAATAGCTTCGCTTGTCATAACTCACCCATTCGGGAAACGAAATCAGGTGGAAAAGACGCACAATTGCCGCTATAAATGCAAAAACTGACAAACGGTCGAAACGACTCACAGGGGTTGCAGGTACAGTAAACATGAAGACAGAGTGATTTTATTATAATAATCCGTTGAGCTGTCACTATCCAACTGGCTTGACTATGTAACCAAGGCTTACCATGCTGCTTCAGTTTGTTAAGTTGTTTTAGGATGTACTTTTCTTCTCTGAAAAGAAATCAAAAGACATACAATAGAAGCGTATCAGTTCTTTTCTGATAGAGGGTTTTGCCAGTTTGAAAGATACTATTTTATTTCTTACCGAAATCAGCTTTTTTAGTTATTGGCTTTGTGCATTTAGCCAAATTGCATCACATGGAACCGGAATGAAACTGACCTTTGGATAAAAAGCCTCTGAAATCGATTCGCATTATCATTACAAAGGCAAGCATCTCATTATCAATATCTTAACTCTAAATGAAGAGAATACCCCAGCTAGATGGTCTTAGAGGACTGCTTATTGTCATTATTACCATTAACCACACCGACAATTACCTGACCCGATTCACCTATCAGACGTTTGGCTATGCCTCTGCGGCTGAAGGTTTTGTATTTCTTTCCGGTTTGGTTGCCAGTATGGCTTACAACAAACGACTGGATACTACAGGAGTACCAGAAATGACAAGTCATGCCTTTGAGCGGGCACGCACCATTTACCTGTATCACCTGGCAGTTCTATTGAGCATCTGTATCATCGTGTATTTTTCGGCATTGCACGCCAGTTACTGGAAACACATGCTTTCCAATTTCCTGGCACATCCTTTCCAGGCCGTTTTGCTAAGCGTTGTCTTGCTGTACCAGCCCAGCTTGCACGATATCTTGCCATTGTACTGCATTTTATTTCTCTGCCTTCCCTGGCTGATTCTGCAATTTCGGCAGAAACGCACCAGGCTGGTCTTCTCGCTTAGCGTGGGTCTGTGGCTAGTCAGCCAATTGGGGTTAGGTCCTGATCACCTGCTTGCCGATCAGCTATCGCCTTATGTACCAGGTTTGGAATTCAGTAAAATGAACATTTTCGCTTGGCAGCTTTTGTTTGTATCCGGTGTTTATATTGGCACGCTGCGCTACAAAGGGGCTTCTATTAGAATACCCGTACAACTGCTGTGGGTTTGCGTGCCGGTGATCGCCATTTTGACCGTGCATCGCCATACCATGGGCGAATCGTCCGGCTGGCTCATTGAACATTTGGCCCACAAAACCCGTCTGGGAATACTGCGATTAGTTAATTTTGCCTCGCTGGTGGTGGTTATCAGCTTGGCCATGCAACGGTTTCCCGCGTTGTTCAATCAACCTTGGCTGATACGGATCGGCAAACATTCCCTGCAGGTTTTTGCCTTGCATATTCTGCTCATTTTCACGCTGGAACCCGTTAAAGCGTCTATCAGCCAAGACCCCGTGGTGTCGGTTCTGTTTGTCGTATTTGTGATTTTTTGCTTATATGCAGTGGCTTTCTGGAGAGAAAAGCAAGTGCAACGAAGAAAGCAGGCAATGATGGCCTAGGCGTGCACCTTCACTCAGGGTTGTCGCCGAAATAGTATCTTTCAAAAAACAAAAACCTCCGGGTCAGGAGGTTTTTGTCTTTTGGTTATGAGCATCGCGCAACAGCCGGTTGGCAAACAGAAACTCCTGCAATTCAGGCGATTCAGTTTCGACAATAGACTGACTGGTACCTTGCCAGAGTTTGCGGCCCCGGTGAATGTACATGATGTATTCGCCAATGGTCATCACCGAGTTCATGTCGTGCGTTACCACAATGGTCGTAATCTTGTATTCATCGGTAATTTCGGCAATCAGCTCGTCAATTTTGATGGCTGTCAGCGGATCCAGGCCCGAGTTGGGTTCGTCGCAGAACAGATACTTAGGGTTCAGTACAATGGCCCGGGCAATGCCGACGCGTTTTTGCATCCCACCGCTGATTTCAGAAGGCATTCGGCTGTTCGCGTTTTCCAGCCCTACCCGTCTGAGACAGAAGTTTACCCGATCCATCTTTTCTTCTTTGGGCATATCGGTCAGCATATCCAATGGAAACATCACATTGGCTTCCACATTTTTGGAATCAAACAAGGCATTGCCCTGAAACAACATGCCGATCTCGCGACGTATGGCCCGCTTGGTTTCCGTATCACCGCTGATGAAGTCGCGGCCATCGTACAAAACCTGACCTGTATCGGGCTGTATCAACCCGACAATGCACTTGAGCAGTACCGATTTGCCGTGCCCGCTTTGCCCGATGATCAGGCTCGTGTTGCTGTCTTCAAACCGTGCATTGATGTTTTCCAGTACTACTTTTTCGCCAAAGGTTTTGGATATATTAACAACTTCTATCATACAAAAGCCCCTCAATCCCCAAGGGGGGGTTTTTAAGTTTGAAAAGATACTATTTTGCCCCCTTTGGGGTGAGGGCCTTTAGAGCAGCAATTGCGCCAACAGGTAGTCGGCAAGCAATACAGCAATGCAGCTGTTGGTTACGGCCTTGGTGCTCGACTGGCCCACTTCCAACGCCCCGCCGCGCGTATAATAGCCTTGAAATGCTGAAATGGAAGAAATCAGAAAGGCAAAGGCAAAGGATTTGACCAAGGCAAACCGCACATTGGCCGGATTGAAATCGGCCCGGATGCCATAAATGTATTCCGATTTGGTGACCAACCCGGTTAGTGTACTGGACAAATATCCTCCATAAATTGACAAAAAAGAAGCCAAAACGACCAGCATCGGGAAGGTGATCAGCGCTGCGATGATTTTGGGAAGCACCAGGTAACTGGCCGAATTAATGCCCATTACTTCCAGTGCGTCAATTTGTTCGGTGATGCGCATGGTACCCAGCCCACCGGCGATGTTTGAGCCCACTTTGCCTGACAGCACAATACAGATGACCGTCGGAGCCAGCTCCAGAATGGTGGTGTCGCGCACCAGTACGCCCACAATGGTCATCGGAATTAGCGGACTTACCAGGTTGTACACCGTCTGCAGGGCCGTCACTGCCCCGATAAAGGTTGAAACAATAACGACAATAAACACCGAATCAATTCCGATGAGCATGCATTCGTCCATGATTCGCGATACATAAACGCTAAACTTTTCGCGGTTGCGAAACATGGACCCTATAAACAGACAGTATTTTCCGAATTGTTCAAGTAAAAACATAGATAAAAAAGGCTCAGTAAAACAGTTCCAGTGCCTGAGCGTGGGTGTTTCTGAAACGGCTTCTGGTTAATTGTGAATAAAAATCCTTATTTTCGGGCGACTAAAATACACTTTTTCTCCTTCTCTTTTTCTGCATCAATCTTTTATTGGTTTTTTTAACAAAAGAATGCAGAGAAATTAACAAAAACAACGCAGAAGAGTTTCACTTCTGACATGCCCATGCCGTCACTGACAAGTAATCAGGAAACGGTTTGGCAATCAGTCGTTTCAAAATAGTATCGTTGAAAAAGCAAAAACCCGGCAATGTGCCGTCTGTCTATGAATAAACTTGTGGTTGTTACTGGCGGTAGCAAAGGAATTGGCAAAGCTACCCTCTGGAAGTTTGCCGAAAATGGCTTTGATATCGTCACCTGTGCCCGCCAAAAAAAAGACTTACTTCTGTTGCAGGGCGAATTTGAAATCACGTTTCCAAAGCAACGTATTTTCTGGCAATCGGCCGATTTGTCCAGAAAGGAGCAGGTAATGCAGTTTGCCCAGTTTGTCACCTGGCTCAACCGGCCGGTAGATGTGCTGGTTAACAATTCCGGTTTTTTCATTCCCGGCCAGGTTCACAGCGAACCCGAAGGCGCGCTGGAAGCACAGATCGAAGCCAACCTGTACTCGGCCTATCACCTGACCCGCGCCCTGGTTCCGGGCATGATTCAGCGCAGCAGCGGGCATCTCTTTACGCTTTGTTCCATTGCCAGCATCATTGCCTATCCCAACGGAGGCTCTTACAGCATCAGCAAGTTTGCCTTGTATGGCATGACCAAAGTGTTGCGGGAAGAACTGAAAGACAAGGGCATACGAGTAACCGCCGTATTGCCAGGGGCTACGCTGACGGCCAGTTGGGAAGGCACTTCCCTCCCTTCCGACCGCTTTATGAAAGCCCAGGATGTGGCCGATTCCATTTATGCCGCCTATGCACTTTCTCCCAATACGGTGATCGAGGAATTGATACTCCGTCCTCAACAGGGAGACATCAATTAGATGGTATTCATCTTACATCGCCTCACTGTGGATTGGTGGCCCACACGGTGGCTTCGGTAATGAAACCCCGGTCGTTCATCTGAAGCATGCTCACAATGGTATGCGCAATTTCGATGGCTTCCAGCTTGGTGGGGTTGTATGGGCGAACTTCGTTGCCTGAATTGACGAAAAAATCGGTTTGCACTTCGCTGGGATTGATCAGCATCACCCGAATGTTGTTTTTACGCAATTCCTGCCGCCAGCATTCGGTCATTCCTTTCAGTGCAAACTTGGTAGCCACATACGCCGTCCCTCCCGCAAAACCGCTCAGGCCAGCGGTAGACGAAATGTTTACCATGCTGCCGTAGTTTTTAGACACAAAATGACGGGCACTTTCGCGGCCCACCATCATGGCGCCGAGCACATTGGTTGCAAGCAATTTCTCAAACTGACTGGTAGTCAAATCGGTCAGTTTAGAAAAATACCCAAAGGCAGCATTGTTTATCAACACATTGTAATCGCCAAACTCGCGGATAACCGTCTCGACCATGCGTTTGACATCGTCTTCGCTGCTCACGTCTCCCACAATCGGGAAAGCACCGGATTCTTTGGCAGCATTGTGCAAACGAGCCTCATTGCGGCCACAAATAGCCACTTGCGCGCCCAGCGATACCAGTTGTTTAGCGGTTTCCAGGCCGATACCCGAGCTACCGCCTGTAATCAATACTTTTGCGTTTGAGAGATTCATAAAGTAAAACACATGAGGGTGAGACTGCCAAAAATAGAGAGTGTTTTTGATTTTGCCAAAGTCTCATCAAACACCCCCGCGGCCAGGCCTTGGCATTACAAAATGGCCAGGATACATAAACTAAAATAGTATCTTCAAAAAAAGCAAAACCGGCCTGCCAAAAAAGCCAGATAGGTGGGCATCTGTATACCTATCACGACTGCAAAGTCGATTTTTGGTTGGGCTTAATATTTTTCTGTATTTTGGCAATCGAAGATTTCATAGCAAAAGCAAAAATTTTATGAAGAGTCCTTATACCAAACAACAGCGCAAAACAGCCATGCTGGTGCTGATTATTCTGTTGTTTCTGTTTCTGGTATACGCCTTGCGCGGCTTTATCACTTCTTTCTTCGGGGCGCTGATTATCTATACATTGTTCAGGCCGTGGCACATCCGGCTGGTCGAAAAGCGAAAATGGAAGTCGCACTGGAGCTCGGTCTTAATTCTGGTAGTGTCTTTTTTGCTCATTATTTTACCCATTGCCATCATTGTTTACCAGGTCACCACGCAGGTGATAAGGCTGGGACGAAACCCCAAACTCATCAGCGAAATCATTTCAAAAATTCAGCATTATCCGCTTTATCAGAAATACGTAGACCCCAGTTTTCTTGAAAACCAACTGAGCCGTATCGGTCAATATGCCTTAAACATATTCAGTACCACACTCAACGGACTGGCCAATAGTGTAGCTACCATCGGGGTAATGTACCTGGTTATGTACTTCATGTTTGCAAACTACCGCACCATGGAATCGTGGACGTTCCGGTTTCTGCCTTTCAGCTTAAAAAATTCGCATCAGTACGCCGATGAGCTGCAAAACATCACGTACAGCAATGTAATCGGGACAGGCATCATTGCTACCGTACAAGGTACGTTGGTTGGAATCGGATTTTGGATTTTCGGGGTTCCGCAACCGCTCTTTTACGGCATTTTATCGGTATTTGCCTCTTTTATTCCGGTTATTGGTGCTGCCTTAATTTTTATCCCAGGCAGTCTGTACGCCTTTATCATTGGCAACACCGGGAGTGGCATCGGTATTTTGCTGTGGGGATTTATCCTGGTTGCCAACATTGATAATGTGTTGCGTATGTTTCTGAACAAACGCATGGGAGATACCCATCCGTTGATCACCTTTCTGGGAATTATTATCGGCTTGCCCCTTTTCGGCCTGACGGGCCTCGTGATTGGCCCGCTGCTACTGTCGTTCTTTGTCTTGTCGGTTCAGATGTATACCAACAATTACCTCTACAAACCTGATAAGCCCGATGATTCACCAGTATTGGTTGAAGAATCCGCACCAGAACTTCCACCCAGAAATGAATGAACAGCTTTCCATCCAGCTGTAATTTTCTGTAGGAGTTGTTTTCAATGATAAAATATTCTTTATCAGCCAAAATAGTATCTGTGAAAAGTCAAAAACCTCCCTCTTCAGAAAACGTATTGCTTAGTACAGATTGAACGCAGTAGGTACTTTAACTAATGGATGCTCCCCGAATCCCATTTGGAGCTACGGCCCTTGCCTCCATCGCGGCGCAATGCTGAGGGTGCCTTTCAGAACTCGCAAAAAGCAGAGGCATGTTTTTTTAGCATAAGAAAGTTGTACTTAAGCGAATCAAACATGAAAACTCAGCCCTTATCAATAACACAACTTTCATTTGCGTGGATGTCGGATGGCATAGATCCGGTACCGAGTCCGCCTAACGAACCCCTTAAGCCTCCGACGCCTCCCGAAAATCCGATACCTACCGAGCCGCCTACTCCCATTCAACCTCAAACTCCCATAGAAAATCCGCCGCAGGAAATACCTCCGCCTCCAGTGCCGCCGGTAAATCCGCCAATGCCTTCGCCCAATCCGCCTCCGAGCCCGCAACCCAACATGTAACAACACAAAAATTCCCAGCACAAGTGTTTACTGCTCTTGTCTGGGAATTTGTCGTATTAGGCGTTGGCAGTGGCCATTGCATGACATTCCTGCGCACAGTGGCGACATACGTCGGCACATACGCGGCAATGGTCGTGCATGGACGCATGCTGGCTGCATTCCTGGGCGCAGGCTTCGCAAACCTGTGCACACAGCTGGCAAAGATCGTGGGCATAGTCGCTGCTACGCGACATCAGATCTACCGCCGTCATACACAGTTGCGAGCAGTCCAGATTTAACTTAATGCAATTACGAAGCATTTGCACGTTATCTTCCTGCAGGCAAGCCTGCGCACATGCATCACAAATGGCGGCACACTCCAGGCAAGCAGCCACGCAGCTCTGGTATTCGGGCCGAATCAGAGAATTTACTTGGTTATCAGTCCGGGAAACCATAGTTTTAACTGTTTAAAGTGAAAAATAGGAGTTTGTTCTCCGACGAGTATCTGTACGGGGCAAAAAACCATGCCTTATCCGACTCTGTTTCCTGAAATTTCCCAACTT
The DNA here is from genome assembly GCA_963520985.1 of uncultured Sphingobacteriales bacterium. Taxonomy (GTDB): domain Bacteria; phylum Bacteroidota; class Bacteroidia; order Cytophagales; family 172606-1; genus Xanthocytophaga. Next base: position 2,476,886 of record CAUQTA010000001.1, on the reverse strand, counting down.
AACAAAACATTGGATATGTCACTGAAAGGTAAAACTGTATTCATCACCGGAGCCAGCCGCGGCATAGGCCATGCCATTGGCATGCGTCTGGCCCGGGAAGGCGCCAATATTGTAGTTGCCGCTAAAACCAAAGATCCCCATCCCAAACTTCCAGGCACCATTTACACCGCTGCCGATGACATGGTGCAGGCTGGTGGCAAGGCCCTGCCGCTGATGGTCGATATTCGCTTTGAAGATCAGGTGCACAAAGCCGTTGAAAAAGCAGTGGAAAAATTCGGCGGCATCGACATCCTGATCAACAATGCCAGCGCCATCAGCCTGACGGGAACGCTGGAAACGGATATGAAACGCTACGACCTGATGCAGCAAATCAATACGCGCGGCACCTTTGTCTGTTCGCAGGCCTGCCTGCCCTATCTTCTCAAAGCCGAGAACCCGCATGTGTTAAACCTGTCGCCACCGCTGAATATGGAAACGCGTTGGTTTGCCCCTCATGTTGCCTACACCATCGCCAAGTTTGGCATGAGCCTGTGTGTGCTGGGCATGGCCGGTGAATTCAAAGGAAAAGTCGCGTTTAACGCTTTGTGGCCCCGCACCAGCATTGCCACTTCCGCGGTTTCCAACATTCTGGGTGGCGACGAGATGATCAAGCACAGCCGCACTCCCGAAATTGTAGCCGATGCGGCTTACCACATTCTGAAACGGGATGCCAAAACCACTACCGGCAATTTCTTTATTGACGACGAAGTGCTGGCCGCTGAAGGCATCACCGATTTGTCGGGATACAATGTCACGCCGGGTATGAAGCCGGAACAGCTGATTCAGGACTTCTTTATTTAAAGTCTGGTTGACACATAGTATGTTTTCAAAAGCCAAAACCCCACTTTCACTGACCTGTGACTATACTGTTTTTGTTTGAATCTTTTTTTTATTTTTAAAAATGTGACTGTTTAGGATTATAAAGCCGGTAGGTTTTGCCTTTTTCAGAGATACTATTTTTTGTCCTCTCGCAGAGATATTCGCGCAAACTTGCGGCCTTTGTATTGGGATGCATTTTTCCAACTAGAAAGGCCGCAAGTTTGCGCGAAGTCTTCTACGAAAAGATAGCTCTAGCCAAAATCCTAACAATCTCATTGCCAGGAATCCAAAAAACAACAAACATCAACTTTTTGAACAACTTAAAAAACAGTTTGCGTATTGTTGTCGCATATATTATATTTGCAACAACAATTAAACTTTTACAAAATGATACAATTGACATTCGCCTCACTACAAGTGAGAGATCTGGAAGCAGCAAAAGATTTCTATACCCAGAAATTAGGGTTTGAGATTGACAATGTAAACCCGCAGGCCTGTGTTTTCAAGTACAACCAGGGTCAGGCCAGCTTTGCGATCCGCACACCGCTGGAACCCATCGCAGGCAAAGAGTTGGGGGTTGGTGCGGCACTTTGGTTTGCCGTAAATGAAAATGTGGAAGAATTGAAAGAAAAATTCATTGCGAAGGGCATTACTACGGTGGGCCCCATTATTGAAACTCCTTTTGGCAGGGCATTCCATGTAAAAGACCTTGACGGCTATAAACTTACTTTTCTGGAAGCAAACTAATTGTTGACAACCGGCGTATGACGACAGAAATTGAATTTCAGTTTAAAAGTCCAAACGATAGCCCGGGTTATTTGCTTGGACAAGTGACAATGCTGTGGCAGCGTAAACAAAAAAAGGTGTTAGATCCGTTGGATCTGACACAAACGCAATTTGTTTTGCTGGCAGCATTGGGTTGGCTTTCCAAAACCAACAATGCGGTAACGCAAATTGACATTGCCAACCAAAGCAATGCCGACCGGATGATGGTATCAAAAGTATTGCGAACCTTGGAAGAAAAAGGCTTCATAACCCGCCACGAACATCCGACGGACACAAGAGCCAAAGTCATCAAACTAACCCCTGAAGGTTCAACCGTTTTGCAGAAAGCACTGACGGCAGTTGAAAATGCCGACCTGGATTTTTTTTCAGCTTTAGGCAACAACCTGGCCGTATTTAACCAGAATATGGTAAAATTGACGGAACAGAATAAAAGTGAGTAAAAGCACTAACCGCTAACTAACTCTATCGCTGAAAGCGGGATTGATGCAGTATACCTCAACGTTTTCTTTAGTTATCGGCTTTTGCCCCTGGGTCATTCAGCGAACTCAATCTGTTTTGGATGAGTAAAGTACAACTTTAGTAATCAGACAAAAAATGAATTCTAGTGACACTAAACGTCTTTCAAGACTAACTGCAATTCTGACCTATTTGCAAACCAAGCAATTATTGACGGCTAAAGAATTAGCTGACAAATTTTCCCTTAGTAAGAGGACTATTTACAGAGACATTAAAGCTTTGGAACAAGCCGGAGTTCCCATTCTGACAGAAGAAGGCAAAGGTTATACTTTAATGGACGGCTATAAAATGCCGCCTATAATGTTTTCTGAAAGTGAAGCGAATGCCTTGATTACAGCAGAGCAGTTGGTGCTGAAAAATAAGGATGCATCATTTGTAAAAGACTATACAGAAGCGATTAACAAGATAAAATCTGTTTTACAACACAACACAAAAGACAAAGCCAATTTGCTTTCCAATCGGCTTGCATCAAGACAAAACACCTGCAACAATCGTACAAGCAGTAATCTATCCACTCTTCAATTGGCTTTGACAAATTTCAACCTTGTCAAAATAACATACTATTCACCTGACACTAACCAAACAACTGAAAGAACCATAGAGCCTTTTGCCATTTACACATCAGAAGAAAATTGGTTGCTCATTGCACTTTGCCGATTAAGAAACGATTACAGAGCCTTTCGTTTAGACCGAATTGGCAGTTTGGTAGTGCTGAACCAAACTTTTGAGCCTCACACAATCACCTTTGAGCAGTACTTTGATATTTGCAGAAAAAAATGTTTACCACCCTTGACATAGGGCTGTCACAAGGTCATTTTATGTTTGCAACATACCAACTTAGAATCAAGAGGAAGAACGGTCACAGTTTGATACTTCTCTCATTGATTCTAGTCTCATTTACTGCTTAAACACAAAGAAACAATGAACAATCAAAGCATTCAAAAATTTCACGTCATTGGAATTGCGACAAGAACAACCAATGAAAACGGACAATCGGCTAAAGACATTGAAGAATTATGGGGAAGATTTTGGGGTGAAAAAATCCAAGAACAAATTCCAAACAAAGTGACTGATGACATTTACGCAATTTACACTGACTATGAAACCGACTTTACAGGTCCATATACTACCATTGTCGGTTTGCCTGTGAGTTCGTTAGAAAATATTCCTGAAGGATTTGTAGGCATGACCATCGAAACGGCTATGTACCAAAAATTTGTTTCAAAAGGAAAGATGCCTGAAGCTGTTTTCAATACCTGGCTGGAAATCTGGCAAAATAAAAATCTGAACCGGGCGTATAAAGCGGATTTTACTGTTCACAGTAAAAAATATTACGATGGGGATAATGCAGAAGTAGAAACTTTTATATCTCTGAAAGAACAACCTGAATAAAGGAATATACCTAAAAAGAGTTTTTCATTGTAAGGAGCTGAAGCATATACTTCAGCTTTTTCCATTAGGTTTAGTTTTACCGCTAAACCTCTACTCCGTTTTCCCTCAACACCCAACTGTTTTACATTCTCCAGCTTGCTTTCCAATAATGCAATTTCCTGAACGCAGCAAAAAGACCTGTTTCCGTTTTTAATTTAAAACTTTGTCCGAAAAATAGTATCTTTTCAAACCTTAAAACTCCCACCTCCAATATATGGGAGTCAAACGGATGTTTTTAGTACAAGATTCGCAGGACCTGAAAAGTCCATATGGATAATTTTAGAAACTCTATAAAGAATTGATTATAAACTACCCAGAAAATGGAATTCAGCGCAACAAACCCCATTGTTCAGCTCTGCCTGAAAGGCATGAGCATGGAAGAGAAAGGCCAACCGGAGGAAGCAAGCCAGTTTTTTCTGCAAAGCTGGAACGAGGCCACCCACGACCTAGAAAAATTTATGACAGCCTATTACCTAGCCCGGCATCAGAAAAACAGTTCCGACCAATTGAAATGGCTCGAAACGGCTTTGCAGCTGGCCTTAAAACTAAATGATGATGCGGTTAAAAGTGCGTTTCCTCCTCTCTACACGATGATTGCCCAATGCTACGAGCAGTTAGGCGATCCGGCTCAGGCAAAAAAGCATTATGAATCAGCCGCGTCCTGTGATAACACACCTTCTGACAAAGGCCCCTTTTACCACGGAACGAAAGCTGATTTGCCGGTTGGCGAATACCTGACACCCGGGAACCGATCTAATTACCAGGAAGATCTCACCATGAACCACATTTATTTCACTGCCTTGGCAAATGGCGCCGGCCTTGCCGCCGCATTAGCCAAAGGAGATGGCCCTCAACGGGTTTATGTGGTGGAACCTACGGGAAGTTTTGAAGATGACCCTAACGTCACAAATAAAAAATTTCCCGGTAATCTGACCCGCTCTTACCGTACCCTTGCTCCTCTAAAAATCGTGGGCGAAGTAACCGACTGGTCAAAACAAACACCTGAAAACCTACAGGCATGGCGCGAAAAACTTGCCAACAACAAAGGCGAAATTATCAATTAGTTCAGGAGTGATTCAAAACGAAAGGCTGATAGCCACTAACAGTGCATTGCCACTATAGCGGAATATCACCTATATTCTTAGCTTTTGGATTACCATTCTGCCTGTACGAGGATTTACCAGGGAGGACATTCCAAGTAAACGATCAGAAATTTTCAATACCTTTAGTGTACAATCTTCCTTCTTACTAACACCTGCTGCACTACACCAAACGATGGGCGTTACCAGTAATGCGATAACAACAAAACAACCAACGAATGACGGAGCAAAAAATTGGGCAACGGCAGGAATCCTGATTTCGTGGGCAACATTTTGGTTGTTTTTACTCTCCCCAATCGGCTTTCTGGCCTGGATTGGAATTTTAGGATACTTACTTTTCAAAAAATCGAAACTCAGGTGGTACGTATTTCTTTCTGCCTGGCTAGTGGTTCCAAGTTGCAACTTCCTGACAGGAACGGCCCGCTATTTTACAGGAACAGCCTCTTTGCAGGGCGTCGGCGGACCTCAGACCTTTCATGGCATCGACAGAGAAACAAGAGTTGTTTCAACTTCTTCGGGTTGTATTTTTTTGGGTTTTGAACCGTTCGTTTTTCCCGCTAACAATGCGGCAGTTAGGCTTTGGACCAATCTGTTCGGGTTTCAGAGAGGTTCGTACAAAGGCGTGTTCCCAACCGAAGAAGAGGCACAGGAGATAATGAAATCTGCAGATACAATCTTTGTGAATCACTCAGAAAATTTTCTTCAATTCAACCTCGCTGGACAGAACGTGAAGATCGATACCTCTTTTACATGTATTTGGATCCTTCAAATTCAATCGACACAGTTGTTTGCAAGACTATTAAAAACGAATGCTTTATTTTCCAATCCCTTACCAATCCAGATGCAGAAGAAAGAAACCCTATTTACGTTGTGGACATCAAGCAAGGCAAGGTGCTGAAAATGTATTTTACCTCTTACTAACTATAGATGAGAACACGGTGCCACTAAGCTGGACTTTGCATCAGGCAGGCTGATGTCCATACTTGGAAACTATCCCTCTGCCTTTGCCAGGTTAGAGATCATTGACAGCATTTTTGAGAAATCTTATCCATGACAGAGCAGCTAATTCGCAGCATACGATCTTTTATCGAATTGGAACCGAAGGAGACGGATATAGTCAAACTGTTTTTCAAAGAAAAAACGCTTAGAAAAGGAGAATTCTTCCTGGCCGAAGGCCAAGTGTGCAAATATGCCGGCTTTCTTTTAAAAGGAGTCATGCGCTACTACATCAATCACGACGGCGAAGAGAAAACGTATGCGTTTGCACAGGAAGACAACTTTGTTTGCAACAACGAAAGCTTCATCCCCCAAACCCCTTCCACCAAAATCATTCAGGCACTGGAAGACTGCCAGCTGTTGCAAATCTCCTATGACGACCTGCAAGTGTTCTATCAGTCGGTCGGGCAAGGCGAACGGTTTGGCAGGCTGGTCATCGAACAGGTGTTCATCGAAACATTGCAAGACCTGAGTTCCTTTTACACCGATACGCCCGAATACCGGTACGAGAAATTCATCAAAAAGCACCCCGACTTGCAGCAACGGATTTCCCAATACCACATTGCCTCGTATGTAGGTGTAAAACCTCAATCGCTGAGCCGTATCCGCAAACGAATTTCTAGTCCGATCTGATTTGTTAACTCAGGTGCATGAAATTGGGGCTAAGGTTAAAGAGCTTTGTGTCATAATGTTAAACACATACGATTATGACAAAGAACATCGCTCTTGCATTTGCCTTCCTGACCGGGTTAGGGATGATTTTTATTGGTGCCCGTTTTTTGATGGCACCCGAAACAGCCGAAGCCGGTTATGGCTTACACTTTAACGAACACGGGGATTACGCCTTTCACTCCATAAAGGGCATACGGGACTTGTTTTCGGGTTTGCTCATTTGCCTTTTGGTATTGACCAGACAGACAAAAGCCCTGGCTATCACTCTGTTGACAGGCGCCCTTATTCCGGCAGCCGATCTGGCTATTGTATTAAACAAAGATTACAACGGCATCATGCAAGCCATACCCCATATTGCTGCCATTGTGGTTTGCTTTGGTTGTGGGCTCATTTTGCTGAGAGATAAGAAAACGCAAACCAACGGCTACGACGGTTTTGCCCGAATCCTTCCGTCGGCTGGCCCACCGAATGAAAGTGCGATTGAGTACAACATTGTGCCCAGCGAAAAGACACCATGGTATTACCACACACTTTTTTCAGAGACATTTGAAGTGCTGCACGGCATATTGGAAGTGGGGCAAAACAACCGGGTGCGTCAATTGAAAAAAGGCGACAGGGTAACCATAAAGCCCCTTGAGAAACATTATTTTCATAATCGTTCAACGGCCAACTGCCTGATAAAAGTAACCATAAGTCCCGGCAATCGAAACTTTGAAAAGGCCCTGTTGATCTTGAAAGGACTGGCAAAAGATGGACTGGCCCGTGCATCGGGAGTTCCTAAAAACACCTCCGATCTTGCGTTGTTCATCTATCTGAGCAATTCGCGAATGGCTGGCATTCAAAAGATTGCCGAACCTTTTTTTACTTATCTTGCAAAAAGAGCCATTAAAAAAGGCCGTTTGAATGAATTGGAACTTACCTACTGCAACGAATAACAAAGAATTGAAAAAGTCAAAATCACTTGCGGGTATAGTCGGCCCTACGCTGGTTGTCATGGTTGCGTCCGAATTAAAAGCCTGGAACCCAACTTTGTATGATTCTCAGATTGCACCTCTCGTGTATCTTTCAGGTGTATTGTTGTTTGTGGCGGGCATTGCGATTGTGCGGGCCCATAACATCTGGGTTCTGGGCTGGCAAACGTTCCTGACCTTAGCGGGATGGTTTGCATTGTTGCTTGGGTTGGTTCGCATGTTTTTTCCGCAGCTTTACAAAACACAATTTAAAAACGATGGTTCTACCCTGGTAGTTGAGGCATTGCTCATTTTGCTGGGCATTTTCCTGACAATCAAGGCTTATTGGCCTTCAAAAGGAGAAGAGCAAGCTTAAAACTATACTTGAAACCGATCCGGTTTTGGTGTAGAACCAACCTGTTTGAAAAATAGTGTCTTTCCAACCTGCAAAACCTGGCTGGTAGCACTTAAATAATCAAGCGGTTCCATATCTGGCCTGCTTATCCATTCACACTTTTAAGCTATTTATCTATGCAAACTCTAAAAACCAATCCTAAAGGAATAATGGGGATTGTTAGCTACCTGCTTTTTATCTGTTTTGTTGGCATCCCGGCAATGGCGCAACAAAGCAAGCAGATGGTTCGCCTGGCAAAGATTACTGTGGACCCACCGCAATTGGAGAAATACAACGCCGCCTTAAAAGAGCAAATGGCTGCTGCAGTTCGGGTAGAACCGGGTGTATTGACGTATTATGCGGTAGCCGATAAGAAAAACCCCACTCACATCACCATTCTTGAAATATACGCCGACACAACTGCCTACAATTCACATATTCAGACGCCTCATTTCAAGAAATACAAAGAAACCGTAAAAGACATGGTCAAGTCACTGGAACTTGTGGATGTCAATCTCATTGGAGTTGCCCAAAAGCCAAATAAGTAATTCAATACAAAAGACACCAATTTGTAAATCAGCAGACTACAACTCAAGTTTACCATTACTAATAGGTAGGTTTTGCCATTTCCAGAGATACTATCTAGCAGAGAGGCGCCAACTCACAACTTTTTCTACTGGTAAGATGTTTGCGAAAAGACAGTTGCCTAATTCTTTTTTCCATAAAATCAACAATTACAGACTAAACCACACAAAGCCATGTATTTACTTCACGGAAAACTGACAGCCAAAGCCGGACACAGCCAACAACTTGCCGCTATTTTAATCGAAGCATCCAAGCTGGTATCTGCGGCACAGGGCTGCAAAACCTACGTGATTGGCAAAGAGGCAAACGATCCGGATGCCGTTTGGGTAACGGAAATCTGGGACAGCAAAGAAGACCACGACAATTCATTGAATGTGGAAGGCGTCAGAGAGTTGATCAAGAAAGCGATGCCTATTATCGATGGCCCACCCCAAAAAGGACAGGAATTGGAGCTACTCGGCGGGTTTGGTATCTGAGCCTCAAAATCTGCGTAACCCGCTTTTTATATGCAGAAATCGTGTTTGAGTTGTCTGTTTTTTCGCCCAAAAATAGTATCTTCACAAAGCACAAAACCTGCCAGCCTGGGTCAATCACTGTTTTATCGTTTTGATTTTCAGATCGTTTCATTTCTTGTAATGAAACCAGACAAGCATTCCGGAACAAGCAAATCAGCTTGGAAATTCAGATTACGTCTCTCTGCTTCCCTCACACATTCGTTTAATTTAAGAGATGAAAAGTTTTGTCTTTTTGATGCTGGTCGGCATGGTTATTTCCGTCGCCAAGCAGGAATACCCGTTAACGGAAAACTACATTCAGCCAATTGAGCGGCAGCCCAACAAAACGATTCGCAGTGTAACCTCGCCTCAGGAGCTACTCAAATTAACCGATGCCGAAAAAATAATGGGAGAAGCGGTGCATCTAGCCGACAGTTCCACCAAAAATGAGCAAGGCATTGTCAGTTATCGGTGTGGATACAAAGCCAATGCTGTCACTGGAGATAGACCCGGGGCCGTTTACTTTCTGTTTCAGCACTACGACCAGGTTGCCAATGCACGCCAACGATTTACCTCCACCAAAACGTCAAACGAATCCCTTGGCGTTGAAACACTAACAGGCCTGGGCGACGAAGCGTATTTTCATACCGATAAAGAGCATTTCTATTTTATCATGGTTCGGAAAGACAATCGTGTATTCAATCTGAAAGTAAACAAGCTATCGAATACGACTTCGCTGGACGAGTTCAAGCAAATTGCAAAACGAATTGCAATGGATATTTAAGCTCAAATTGCAAAGTGATTGAATTATCGGCAGGTGTCTGTGTGTTTACCAAATCACAAACGGATACCTGCTTTTATTTTATACCTTCACTGAAAAAACAAGGAAGTATTCAAGAATACGGATGAATCGCAACAGAGATAAACCCCTAACATTCCGCAAGTTGCCTTTCATCTCATGTCCTCTTTTTTCCCCTCAAAAAATAGTATCTTTTAAAATCCAAAAATCTCCCTGTAAGAAATCATGTGATTGCCAGGCCTCAATAAAACTTCGTTCAATTAATGAAAAAAATCAAGAAAAAATTGCGTAGTCAAATAACTACGCTTATATTTGTAGTCAAATAGCTACACAATGAATTTACGACGAGACGTATTCCAAGCCCTGGCCGACCCAACCCGAAGAGCCATTCTTCTGCTGGTAGCCACACAATCGATGACCGCCGGTGCCATAGCCGCCAACTTTGACACCGCCCGCCCGACGGTTTCCAAGCATTTGCAGATACTCACCGAATGCGAGCTTTTGCAGCAAGAGCAACAAGGACGTGAAATGTACTATCACTTTAATCCCAAGAAAATGAAAGAGGTAGACGATTTTATTGAGCCCTTCCGCAAACTATGGGAAGAACGGTTTGACAAACTGGAAAGCATTATGAAAAAATACAAACCCGAATAAGTAAGAACTATGGAACAAAAAACGAAAATCCACGCCGAAGAAGGCAAGCAAGATTTGGTGATTACCCGCGAATTTGATTTGCCCTTGGAGCTGCTTTTCCGGGCCTATATGGAGCCCGAAATTGTGGAGCAATGGATGGGAACCAAAGTGCTGAAGCTTGAAAACAAAAAACACGGCAGCTGGCAGTTTGAAACCACTGATCCGAAGGGCAACAAGCACGGTTTCAATGGCGTGATTCATGAATTTAGTTTAAATCAGAAAATCACCCGCACTTTTGAAATGGAGAACACGCCTTTTCCGGCGCAACTGGAGTTTCTGGAATTTGAAAAACGCACCGATACCACCAGCAAACTCACCATGCACATTGTCTATAAATCGCCCGAACTCCGCGACCAGATGCTCAAACTACCCTTTGCCCAAGGCATTAACATGGCTCATAACCGACTTCAGGAAATCGCAAGCAAATCAAACTAACGAATCATGACAAAGAGAAATAAGATCATCTATTGGATTGCCACCGTTTGGCTGTGCTTAGGCATGGTAGCCACCGGAATGGTGCAACTCTTGCAGGTAAAAGAAGAAGTGGCCATGATGCAACACCTGGGGTATCCGCTCTATTTTCTGACTTTGTTGGGCGTCTGGAAACTGCTGGGAGTGATAGCCGTGCTGGTTCCTAAGTTTGCCTTGGTAAAAGAATGGGCTTATGCCGGATTTTTCTTTTCCATGTCGGGAGCTGTATTTTCTCATGTAGCCAGCGGCGATGCAGCCGTTGAGTCGTTCGGCCCTCTCCTATTGCTAACTCTGACATTGATCTCGTGGTATTTCAGACCGGCAGACCGGAAAGTACATATGAATCATTCTATACCTGTTACCGCATAAAACACTTAACACTATGACTACCAACAACTTGCCAGCCGAAGAATGTGAAAAGCTGCTCAGCACGTTAAAAGCACGCTTTGAGAAGAACAAAAACCGCCACAGCACCCTGGAATGGGCGAAAGTTGAAGCCAAACTGAAGGCACAACCAGCAAAGCTATGGTCGCTCAGCGAAATGGAACTCACCGAAGGCGAACCCGATGTGGTGGGCTATGAAAAGGCAACCGACGAATACATTTTTTTCGACTGTTCGGCCGAAAGTCCCAAAGGCCGCCGAAGCATTTGCTACGACCACGAAGCACTGGAAGCCCGCAAAGAGAACAAACCCAAAAACAGCGCCATGGAAATGGCTGCCGACATGGGAATTGAATTGCTGACCGAGGAGCAGTACCGGGAATTGCAGAAATTAGGCAAATTTGACACAAAAACGTCGAGCTGGATCGCGACTCCCGTTGAAATCAGGAAACTGGATGGTGCCCTTTATTGTGACCGCCGCTACGACCACGTATTTCTATACCACAACGGCGCCGACTCTTACTATGGCGCCAGGGGATTTCGCGGCTCGTTGCGGGTGTGAAAAAACGATTGAATGTGGTTCATCGTACACTGAAAAATAGTATCTTTTCCCAAGGCAAAACCCCCATCACCACAGAGGGGGTTTGCATTTCTATTCTTGTGACATTTTGAATACCCACCGCAAAAATTGTTTTGGCAGAACGTTGCCTCTGTTATTTTTGCCTCGATGCAGTAAAAAATTCTGGCTGTACGATTTTCTGTAAACGTAAACTGATATCATTCGCATGGAGAAAGTACCAAATGTGAACTTACCAACGAACAAGCAAACTTTGTTAGTCGATATTGTGCAAGACATCCAGCGCATACAGGGAGTAAAGGCACTGGTTCTTGGCGGTTCTTATGCCATGGGTATGGCTACCGACAATTCTGACCTGGACATAGGCATTTATTATTCAAACAATGCCCCGTTTGACATTCAGGAAATTGCAAAGGTGGCTCACCAGTACTCCGTACATGAAGATCCAACCGTTACTGCATTTTACGAATGGGGACCCTGGGTGAACGGAGGTGCCTGGATCAAAGCGGCCGATAGCAAAGTAGACTTTCTTTACAAGAACATCGAACAAATTGCAGCCACAATCGACAATGCCCACAAGGGTATATGGGAAAACCATTTTGAACAACAACCACCTTATGGATTTTCATCGCTTATTTTCCTGGCCGAAACTCAGTATTGCATTCCCTTGCATGATCCTGAGAACATAATTCATAAGCTCAAGGAAACGGTTCATCCTTATCCGCAGAAACTAAAGCATTCGGTTATTCAGCAATCCTTGTGGTCGGCAGAATTTACCATTTGGCAAGCAGAAAGTTTTGCCAACAAAGACGATGTTTACAATACGGTTGGTTGTTTGACAAGAGCAACAAAGAATATCGTTACCGCCTTGTTTGCCCTCAATGAACGCTATCCCATGGGTGACAAACGAGCAATTACGATCCTTGAACAATCGGAGATAAGTCCGGCCAATCTGGCACAGACAATCAACGGCATCCTGTGTGTCAAGCCAGACGAACTGATAAAAAATGTCTCTCAGATCAAGCATTTATTCACTGAGGTGGTAACCCTTACCCAAGGTTTATACAAACCCAGCTATAACCTTTAGAAATCCGATCCATCCTAAAATCAACTTCATGAATTCGATCAGAGCCTACCAGCACCAAACCAAATCACATTTAGGAAGAGAGGGTTTTGAGTTTTTCAACGATACTATTTTACCGAAGTTGAACTCCTGTCAAGTTTGCGTGCTATTAATCTTTTAACCAAACCGCTGCTTTCGTACTACTTGTGAGCAGCGATTTTATTCTTCGCAATAGCTGAGTTCCAATTCTTTCAAGCGTCCTTTTTTGATGGCTCTTGCTGCAAGGTAATTAAAAAAAGGTTCGGCAATCTTTTGAAGCCCAACCATTCGGGAATTATTCAGGTAAATGAACAAAGCCAAATCCGATACTCTTTCAGGAGTTCCCGACGCACTGGCCAATCCGTCTTTTGCCAATCCTTTCAAGATTAACAGTGCGTGCTCAAAGTTTCTATTGCCAGGGCTTATGGTTACGTTGATCAGGCAGTCGTCGGTCGATTTGTTGTGAAAGTAATGCTTTTCGTGTGGCTTCACGGTTACACTATCCCCTTTTTGCAACTGGTGTATCTGATTGTTCAGCCCCACTTCCAAATTACCTGCCAGCACCTGAAACGTCTCCGAAAAAAGGGTGTGGTAGTGCCATGGAGTCTTTTCGTTTGGAGCAATGTCATATTCAATCACACTTTCATTCGTTGTGCCTGCCGATGAAATGATTCTGGCAAAGCCCTCGTAGCCGGTAGTCGGGACTTTTTTATCTCTTACTAAAATGAGCCCGCAAAAAAAGCAAACCACAATGGCAGAGACATGAGGAATGGCTTGAGTGATGCCGGTATACTCTTTGCTCAACACAATGCCCATATCCACTACCGGAATAAGAGTACCGGCCAACAATGTGATACCCAATGCCCTGGTTTGCTTACTGACCACGAAAAGGCAAATGAGCAAACCCGAAAACACATCCCGGATTCCTTTGATGGAGTGAAAAGCGTAATCCCCTTGTTCGTGGAATTGGATGCCATACCCAAGTTCGGCTGTTTCGGGGGCTGCCATAAACCGGACACCAATAAAAATCATCCCCAATCCGGTCAGGAATGCAACTGCAATGGCGATGTTCTTTGTCATAATCGTATGTGTTTAACATTATGACACAAAGCTCTGCATTCGGAAACCGGATTTGATGCACCTGGGTTAACAAATCAAAACTAACCTGAAATTCGTTTGCGGATACGGCTCAGCGATTGAGGCTTTACGCCCACATACGAGGCAATGTGGTATTGGGAAATCCGTTGCTGCAAGTCGGGGTGTTTTTTCAGAAACTTCTCATACCGGTATTCGGGCGTATCGGTGTGAAAGGAACTCAGGTCTTGCAGTGTTTCGATGAACACCTGCTCGATGACAAGCCTGCCGAACCGTTCCCCTTGATTGATAGACTGATGGAAGACTTGCAGGTCGTCATACGAGATCTGCAACAGCTGGCAGTCTTCCAGTGCCTGAATGATTTTGGTGGAAGGGGTTTGCGGGATGAAGCTTTCGTTGTTGCAGACAAAGTTGCTTTCCTGCGCAAAAGCGTAGGTTTTCTCCTCCCCGTCGTGATTGATGTAATAGCGAATAACCCCTTTCACAACAAAGCCAACCTGTTTGCACACCTGTCCCTCGGCTAAAAAGAACGCTCCTTTTCTAAGTGTCTTTTCCTTGAAAAGCAGTTTAATTCTATCTATCTCCTCCAAATCCAATTCGATAAAAGATCGTATGCTGCCAATTAACTGCTCTGTCATAGGTGATTTTCTAAAAAACGGGCCCATCGACTAATTATTCAGACACGTAGGATGGTGTGGCCTTTACCGTTGCACACTTACCAATATTTCTCAATCAGGGCTTTGGTTTTGCATACTCCCTCCTGTTCATCTCCGTTTTTTCCTTCAAATTCTATCCCGACATATCCCTTGAAACCCGATGCTTTTACCAGATCCATCAACCGTTTGTAATCCATCAGCGGTTGGCCGCCTTTGGTATCAAAGTCGTAGGTTTTGGCACTGACGCCTTTGGCAAAGGGCAACATCTCTGCCACGCCCTTGTAGCGGTCATACTCTTCCTTGCACGAATCTTCGGTGGTGCCCCAGGGATGCGAAATGCAAAAGTTGCCAAAATCGGGAAGTGTGCCTACATTCGGTTTGTTGACTTGCTTCATTACCTCTGCAATCCAAAAACCTTTGGATGAATCACTGCCGTGATTTTCAACCACCACATTGATATTCATGGTCTTGGCAAACTCACCGAGCCGGGAAAGCGAATCGATCGAGGCGGTTTTCTTGGCGGCAGAATCGCCCTCTCCATGCAGATTTACCCGAACGGTCAGGCAGCCTAAAAACTTCGCCGCCTCAATCCATTTCTTGTGATTGTCTACGGCCTGCAACCGTTTCTGGACGTCTGGTAAGGCCAGTGGTCCTTCCTCATCGACCATGATTAGATGATTGAACACGCCAACATCTTTGCTGCGCTTTAACAATTCATTTAAATAGCTTTGGTTTTTAGCGGCTTCTTTGAAATTCATTTTCTTGCCACCGAAAAAGCCGTTTACATATTCCACTGCATCAATGCCAAAATCCTTTTTGGCTTTGGCTGCAAAATCAAGATGATCCAGTTTTCCCGACTGAAGTGCCCGATGGAATGACCATTCGGCCAATGATAGCTTTAAATCTGCCTCTTTGGCTGCCGCAATTAGTGCCGGGCTTACCAGCACCGCACTTGCACCTGCTAACGCTTGCTTTACAAAATGTCTTCGGGTTGCCATGAACTTTTTTGGGTTGTTTAATTTTTGTCAATGAGGAACAATCGCCATTTTTTATTTATGGCTTGTTCTAGAAAGTGAATAAAATTATCCTTATCCGGCTGGAGTCTATCGTCATTGAACGCTGTATTCTGATTGATACAGTCTTTAATTAATTTGGCATTATCTGCGGTTATTTCTGTATAGATGTGGTCTTGCAAAATAGCTTTAAGTTTTTCATCCCAATATCCTGTGTTGCCATAAATATGGTCATCAAAAACTTCACATTCCATTCTTAGTCGGTTAAAAAAGGTGACATTGAACTCAAAATCACCTAAACCAGTCTGCACCCATTTGCTTCTAAACTCATCTGGCAAACATTCATAAAAGAAAAGATAATCTAGAGCACCTTGGAAGTAGACTTTATCGTCTTTGCCATTTCCAGCTTTTAATACAGCCATTGCAAGTTCATAATCTGATTTGTCAGGTGAAAGGGTATGTTTACTATATCTTTTGTTAGTTTCAAATGAATAGTATTTCTCTGTCAACTCTTTAAAGCTGCTATCCAACTTTTTATTTTCAACTTGGACAGGTGAATATCTCTTGGAGAAGGAGTCTGCTTTCATTCGGTCAAAGACCAGAAAGCCAAATTTGTCTTCATTATTGGTATAATAATTAGAAGACGCATATTCCATAAATGTCTTTTTTTGTCTGCATCCACATAGTGCAAATGTCAAAAGCAGGACGGCTACTAATATTCTCATATGAACGCTAACTCGTCAATATACAAACCTTTGTTCTGAGTAATACGATGTTTCTTGTAGGGTCGTATAAAAGACAGTAGCGGTTTTGCAGTTTGAAAAGATACTATTTTTTTGATAGTAAGCGGTTGTTGAAAAAAACTTTAAAAATTTTTCACTTATTTTTTTACTACGCAAAAAGACTGCGCAGGAGCCCTGCTACTTTGTATCATCAAATGCAGGTCAAGAATAAGTTACTTCACAACTTTCCTTCCACGAAAACAACTTTTTCCATTACCGCATTTGTAACGAAGCAGTAGCTCAGTGGTAGAGCAACGTAAAGTCTTACAATTACCGCATGGGTTTGCAAAATTTTAAAGAATGAGTTGTGAATACGCATTCTGTTCAATCAAAGGTCTTGTGCTGGTCAAGTAGTACTTACTTCCTAGCCTTCTAAGCCGTGGGTCGTAGGTTCGAATCCTACCTGCTTCGCAAAATCAAGGTCAAGTATAACTTACTTCAACTACTCGATTGTAAACAAGTTATCCAATTACCTTGACTATAGCATACAAACTGTGTGAGAAAGAACAAACCAATTTCTTACACAGGAAACATTGAGGGAAGAAACTGCTGGCAAAAGTGTACAGGTCTGCTGTATTTGTGGCTGTGCAACAGAGGGGTTTTTCGGTTAAAAATCCTACTATTTTATAGTCTATACGGAAGCAGTAGCTCAGCGGTTAGAGCATTAGACTTTTAGCTTTAAGATTATCAGCGAACGGTCAATTAAGGCTTACTTCTCTATGGATCTAAGGGTCGCTGGTTCGAATCCAGCCTGCTTCTCTATCAGGTCAAGTGTTGCTTACTTCTTTTTTTGGTAAAAAACAGCAACCCAATTATCTGACATTTTTAATTACTACAACTATGAAATCTCTGTTACACGTGAGCCTGCGTCAAAAGGCAATCTTCATTTCTCAGTCTGCATTGGTAGCTGACAACCAACCTATTAACGGACACACTTCGGTATTGGTCGCCAACCTGGCCAAGCTCGGCTACGGTATAACCGAACCGTTGCTGTATGCTTTGAACCGCACCACACCAGCTTTCAAAGTATCGTTACTGGAACAGTTTCGCACCGTTATGGGTGTAAACAAGAACTGGACACCCCTGGTAAAAGGATGGGATACGCCAACTGGCGAAACGGTAGTAGATCACATCATTACGTTTTTTGTGAATGCATTCCAGGCCAAAGGGAATACTCTATCTTGCGGACACATCATTCCGGCCAATACCTTTCCGTTGGAACGCTACAATGGATGTCCGTTCTGCGGAACACCGTTTGAGTTTGGAAAAATTGAGAAAGAAGGACAAGGAAGCAAACTCAAAGTATTGGAATTGTGGACGGAAAAAGAAGTGAATCAGTTCTTCGAAGATTTGCTTACGTCCAAAACCGCCCTGGATGCCACTCAGATTGACAGCTTAAAGATATTGCTGACGGCATTGCCATTGCCAGAAGTGGCTATCGGCATGAAAGAAACGCTGATGGCTGTAGTTGATATTTGCATTGAACAAAACCAGCCTGAAAAGGCGCAGGCGTTGTTTACATCGCCAACTGATATTTTGCGGTACTTATGGTACAAGCATACGGGATTTTTGCAAATCATTGAGCCAAAAACGCTTATCAAACGCATCAAGACCAACCACCGTCACATTGGGTTGAGCCAGGATGGAAGTGCCAAAGCCAAACTAATGGCGACTTCAGACTTGAAGCTGAAATACAGCCGCAAGCAAAGCCAGATGGTAGCCCGCTGGTTGAACGATCTGCCATTGGATGCAGAGAAGATGTGCGAGATGATGCACCCGAAACGGGGCATGTGGATTCGGTTTATCCGTGCGTTGCGTTTGGCCGAATACAGCAAACGTCCTGGTTTTGAGAAACTTCGTGAAGTTTTGGATGTATTCTATAACCAGGTGTACGAAGTATGGCAAGGACGTGTCAACCATTTCCGTTTGCGTTTGGATACCGATAAAACCTTGGCGTTGTTAAAGCAGCGTCCGGGATTGTTTGCCCGTTCGCTTTTTGCCAATATGTTGTGGTTTGGAGCCGAGCCGGTGACAGCCGCTTTCGCCGACGTCATTGACAAAGTACCGGCACGTCTGGTGTTTACATTGAACATGTACGCCGAGAATTACTTTACCAAAGGCCAAAACCGCGTGGTGAAACCACTGGGTGGAGTGAGCAAAAACATACCTGCCAACACGTTGCTTCCGTTGTATGAAGACACCCAGTTGGATGTGATGAAAGAAGCAGTGGCCAATTTGTGCGTGGTGGCTATGGAAAAGCGTTTTGCAGCGGTTTCATCCAAAAACAAGACCATTTACATTGACCCAGTCTTGTTTAAAATGCCGGTTTCCATTGGTGACCGTAGCGACAATGTACAGGATTTGCCTTCGGCATTGATGGGAACTCGCTTTGCCATCGAAGGCGATACCGTGCGTTTGTTCATGCAATGGGGAAATGGCTTGCCAGCCCAGCACATGGATATGGACCTGAGCTGTCATATTGCGTATGCCGATAAAACGGATTACTGTTCATATGCCCACTTGGCAACTACCGGTTGCAAACACAGCGGTGATATCCGCAGCATTCCAAACAATGTGGGAACGGCCGAATACATTGAAATCAATGTAAATGAACTGCGTAAGGCGCAGGCCAAATACGTAACATTTACCTGCAACGCCTACAGCAACGGCTCTATTACCCCTAACCTAGTAATAGGTTGGATGAATAGCCAACACCCGATGCATATCTCTGAAAAAACAGGGGTTGCCTATGATCCGTCTTGTGTACAGCATCAGGTGCACGTGACCAATAGCCTGGCCAAAGGGCTGGTGTTTGGAGTATTAGATGTAGCCGCAAAAGAAGTGGTATGGCTGGAAATGCCGTTTGGCGGACAAGTAGTGCAAGGATTGGATGTGCGCAACATCGAAGCAATGCTGAAAAAACTGGATAGCAAACTAAGCATTGGAAACCTATTAACAATCAAGGCGAAAGCCCAAGGATTGGAATTGGTAGATAGTGCTGAGGCCGACGAAGCCTACACCCAGCAATGGGCAAGCAATGCGGCCGCTGTCACCAAATTGCTGGTAGATTAACTCTGCATTTTTATATACAAATAACACAAAAGGCCGACGGTATCGTCGGCCTTTTGTGTTGAAAATAGTATGTTTTGAAAAGGCAAAACCTATTACTTCTGAGAGAGCAGAGCATCTCCAGTGCGTGCGTTTCCTTTAAAATCGTAGATTTTCACCGAAGTAGCCTGAGCCGGTACAGCTAATACTCGGGCCGACTGCGACAAAAACGCCGAACCATAAGGTAAATCCACTTTCCGTTTTTTGCCATTCTTGAGTACAATCTCAGCCCATGCATCCATCGGTTGCAGACGAATGGGAGCTTTTGTGGAAGCTTGTATGGGTGAAAACACTTTCAAGCTATCCTTATTCTGTGAAACCAGATACAACGGTTCGGCTGATTTGGTGTAGAGCTTGACAAATGCTTTGGCATCGCCGTCCACATAGAAGTTGCTGGTTTTTCGGGGATGAAAATTGCCTTTGCCGTCTCCTTTCAGATACAATCCCGTAAATGCATCGTATTTGCCTGTAAATACTTCGCTACCATAATCGTTGCCGACCAAAAGCAAATCCATCTCTCCATCTTGGTCCACATCGTCGGCTTGCATGCCAAATACGGGAGCTACCTGGGCTTCCATCGGCAACTCCCTGATTTCGAATTTGCCGCCGCCTTTGTTTTCGATGTAGCTGCTGGCAAAGTGTGTGGCGTGATAACTCAAGGCGTTTTTCTTTTCTTCAGGTGATAGTACCTGATCAATGGTAGCCCGGCCAAACATGTGGTAATACGGATATTCACGGCGCACACGCAGCAACTGCATGATCAAATCGTCGCGGGTGTGAATCGGGAATGGTTTTTTGACACCCGTTTCGTCTTTGGTATAACACACCAGAATCGGATCTATTTTGCCGTTGTTGTCAAAGTCGTTGGCATAAATGCTAAACGGTTCTTGGGCGGTGCATTTGTAATTGGTGTTCAGCCCCAGGTTTCCGGCTACGTAATCCATGTCGCCGTCGTTGTCAAAATCGCCCGAAACCAGGCTATTCCACCAACCTATGGCTTTTTCGACGCCTGTTTGATTTTGCCGGATCAATTTGCCTTTTTGGTTTTTAAAGAAAGTGACCGGCATCCATTCGCCCGTCAGAATCAAATCTACCTGGCCGTCATTGTCAAAATCCGACCACAAAGCATCGGTTATCATGCCGGCTTTTTGCAATTCAGGGGATACTATTTTGGTTTGGTCGGTAAATTTGCCTTTGCCATCATTGACTAACAGATAGCTATCAGGCACCAATGGGTATTTGCCCGGCATCACTCTCCCACCGACAAACAAATCCAGATCGCCATCCTGATCAAAGTCGGCAGCCCGCACACAGGAACCCGCCGAATAGAAGGTTGGCAGAGCCGATTTGTCAGCAATTAGCTTGCCTTTGCCATCATTGCGGTAAAACCAGTCTTGCAGGGCTAATGAGTCTTTGCCCATCAGTTCATAGCTTCCGCTTACTACATACAAATCCTGATCACCGTCGTTGTCGGCATCAAAAAACAAGGCGCCTTCGTCTTCAGACAGTGAGTCTGCTTTCTGGATCGCACGCACTTGCTTGAATCTGCCATCGGCTTGCTGCAAATACGTAACCGGCGATCTGCGGGCGGCTCCACCGATGTAAAAATCATCCAAACCATCGCCATTGAGATCGCCGACAGCCAGGCCGGGTCCATCCTGCGAAAACTTGTGCGGCAACGTACTCTGAATGTAAAAATCGATCACATCGGTTTCTGCATGCATATACTGAATTCCGTGTTCTTTGGCAGCATCTTTTACAATGGCTACCTGTGTGGAAGAATACGGCTGAAACTCCTGAGTAAGGTTGGCATCTTTGTAATGCACCGTAAGTACCTGATTGGCAGTCACATTCTTCAGTAACTGGTATTTTCCATCCGGCCAGAACACCTCCACCGAATCTATTTTATCGGTCTGACCCAAGCCGAAGTGTGCCACATTTTCTACGGTTGATATGTAGCCACGATAAGGCGAATGTTCGTAATACTGCTGTTTGCCCTTGCCATACCGAAGCCTGATTTTGGTAGCCAGTCCACTGGCTTGTACAGGAGCAGCATCCAGTTTGACGCGAAGGTAATGTGCCGGGGTTTTGTCTTTTTCAGTGATACTATTTAGTTGATTCTCATAGAGAAAGGCTTGGTCATTGATGTTGTTGATCACCACGTCCAGGTCGCCGTCATTGTCCAGATCGGCATACACGGCGCCATTCGAAAAAGCCTCGGTAGTGAGTCCCCATTTCTTGGTAACGTCATCAAACGAGAGATTACCCGTATTGCGGAAAGCATAATCGGCAACTTTGGCAATGGGAATGGAATCGACCAGATACATCGGGCTGGCTACGGCACCGGCAGGCCCGGCACGATAAATGGCAAAATCACGGTCGGTTACATCGCGTGGAAAGCCATTGGTAATGATGATGTCGCGGTTGCCATCGTTATCGAAATCGGCCACCAGTGGCGTCCAGCTCCAATCGGTCTGATAAATTCCCGCCATCTGCCCGATTTCACTAAAGGTCGGATGGCCTTCGGGAGTCATGCCGTTGTTGAGCTGGAGCACATTGCGTACATACTGATACTGATAGCCATGCTCTTCGTTGTTCAGGTAGCTGGCGTAAGTGTTTAGCCCCAGCATCCGCTTTTTGCGCAGGTTGTCTTCAGGAAGCATGTCCAGCGCCACAATGTCGACCAGGCCGTCGTTGTTAATATCTACCACGTCGTTGCCCATGGCTGAGTAACACGTATGCTTCAGGTATTCGGGGGCCCGATTGGTAAAGGTTCCATCGTGATTGTTAATGTAAAGCAGGTCGTTTGAAATGTAATCGTTGGTTACATAGATATCGGGCCAGCCATCCTGATTGATATCGGTAATGTTGACGCCCAGCCCAAAGCCTTCGTACAAAATGCCCGCTTGTTTGGTCACGTTTGTAAAAGTGCCGTTGCCATTGTTGCGGTATAGTTGGTCGTTGTTAATGGAGGTACCATCGGTAATTTTAGAGCGGTAAGAAGTCGGAATTTTGTTATTGATCACATCTTCCAATACATACAAATCCAGGTCACCATCTTTGTCATAATCGAAAAAAGCAGCGGTAGTGGTGTGTCCTTTGTCATTGATGCCGTATTTGGCAGCTTCCTCAGTGAATGTCGGCACACCGTTGGCATCGTTTCCTTGGTTGATATAGAGCAAATTAGCTCTGCTTGCCGAATCGGGCTGGATGGTGGCGCCTACATAAATGTCCTGTTTGCCATCCTGATTGATGTCTACGACTACAACCCCCGAGCACCATTTGCCTTCTCCTGTTACCTTGGCTTTGTCAGTTACATCTTCAAATTTCAGGTTTCCTTTGTTCAGGTACAGTTTATTGGAAACCATGTTGCCGCTGAAATAAAGATCCGTAAGTCCATCGCCATTGAAGTCGGCTGCACCTACGCCACCGCCGTTGTACACATACTCCTGTACCAGAATATTGACGCTATCGCTTTCGGTGATGGTATTGGTAAAGGTAATGTTGGATTGGTCGGAAGGAACCAGAAGGAAAAGAGTATCGGTTTTTTGCTTACAGCCACTTAAAAGACAGACAAACAGACAAGCAAAATTAAAATGTTTCATAGATAAACAGGTGGTTCGTAAAACTGTGATTACTAAGAAGAGGTTTCAGATTTTTTAGGGGCTGTTAGCAAACAAGTTCAAAACTCAAATATACCGTTTTCTGAGGAGATTTTACGGCGATTGACCACAAATTGTACTTATTACCTTTTTAATTGAATCCATTCGTGAGCTGCCTGGACAGAAAATAGTATCTTTTTAAAAGCAAAAACCCAACGGGGTATAAACAAAAAAGAGATGGCCGAAGCCATCTCTTTTTTGTTTTCAAAACTTAAAACCAGCTAGTTTATTAATAGCCAGGATTTTGTTTTAATACATCACTACCTTGAATATCAATCTGACTTTGAGGAATAGGAAGTAGTTCATCTTTACCTTTGTCAAACTTAGCATCTTTTAATGCACCAGAAGGAAGAAGAGCTCCGTCATATGTCAAGTAAGCATTGATTTTAGTAGCTGCGTAATCAACACCCCAACGCATCAGGTCATAGAACCGGTGTCCTTCTCCAGACAATTCCAGTTTACGTTCAAAACGAACGATCTCTCTAGCGGCTTCTTTGCTGGCAAATGGTGCTGTATAAGTACTTATTACATATTTAGCAGCAGGATTGGTACCTTTTTTCACAAAGCCTTCTTCATTGGCTGCTCTTTCACGCACTTTATTGATATACTCGCGCGCTTTTTCTAAGGTACCGACTTCGATTTCAGCCTCTGCTGCCATTAATAATACATCTGCAAACCGAATTATCGTATAATTAAGAGCGGTATACCCAGGAGTCCATGAACTATTATCTTGCAAAGAACCAACATCTGATTTGTAATAAGTATATTTTTTAGGTGAATAGGGACCACCATTGGCTTGATTACGAATCCAATCAGCACCAGGATGATCAATCCAATCTAAGTAAGGGATACCCCGACGACCAACAGAATGATCAAGACGTGGATCCAAGTTACCAGCATCAGGAACAAATGCATCTTTGGAAGGAACACCCATATCTGATTTGACAGCATTTCCCCCAGTATTATACGATCCATCCAACAAAGGTAATCCCGCCGCATCGGTTCGGAAAGAATTGACCAATTCAAAACTTGGCTGAAAGAACCCACAACAGTTACCAGGTCCATTAGCTCCCGTATTGTAAGGCCAGTTCAAATCAAACTCAGGATTAGCATTGTTAACACTGCCTGTGTTGGCAGCGGCTTGAATAGCAAATACAGATTCTTCATTGTTATCGTTGGAAGCTTTGAAGACATCCGCGTATTTGGCTACTAATCCATATTTCTTACCATTGGCAGTTTTACCGTTTGCAATGATCAGGTCATACAAAGCTTTGGCTTCGGTAAACTTTTGCTGATACATGTATACCTTTGCCAAATAAGCAGCAGCAGCCCATTTATTAGCACGTCCAGGGGCGCCTTGGGTCTCAGGTAAGCTGTCATAAGCATACTTAAGATCTTCTTCTATTTTTGGCCATAGCTCTTGATCGTTCTTAACTTTTTCGATGCCTGTAAGCACATCATCTTCAACATCAACAAATGGAGTATTGCCAAAAGCGCGTTTCAGTTCGAAATAATAGTGCCCACGCAAAAAATGTGCTTCGGACGCAATACGCGTTTTAGTTGCTTTGTCGGCATCTGTAACAGCAGGAACTTTTGGCAAAAACCGCAGTACATTGTTAGCACGAGCTACACCTTCGTAATTACCATTCCACTTATCCAGAATGACGCCTTGTGTCGTTTGGTTTTCGAACCGCTGAATGGGATTAATATCACTGAAATCGCCCGGATCAGTGCCTTTATTCGCATCACCACCCCGAATGCTACCCCATACCCAGTTAGTGGCACTGGCCATCCGGTTTCCACGACCGTTAAGCTGCCCGTAAACTGAAATCAATGCTCCTTCCAGTCCTTTTATGGTTGTTAGCTGCCCCTCAGAAACAGCCCCTGTCGGAGCCACATCCAAAAAACTATCTTTACAGGCAAATAGTAATCCGAATGCAGCCATCGCAATCACCAATTGTCTTTTAAATATGTGTTTCATATATTTTTATATTTCATTTAAGATTAAAATGAGTTATAACTTACTTCTTTAACATTATCCATTTCAACTAACTTATTGTATTAAAAATGGAAATTGTTAGATGTTAGAATGAAAGACCTAAACCAAGAGTCCACTGTCTTGTCATCGGATAGTTACCCACATCTATACCAAAGTTTGTATCAGCATTTCCACCTACTTGAGGATCTAACCCTTGGTATTTTGTAATAGTGAACAAATTATTGGTTTGTGCGAAAATTCTCAAGTTAGTCATACGTACTTTTTCCAGAAGATTAGCAGGAAGTGTATAACCTAACGTAAGGTTTTGCAAACGCAGGTAAGATCCATCTTCAACATAGAACGAGTTGGATTGAGTATTGGTACTGAAATTAGAAGCAGACTCAAAAACAGGAATTGTAGCGCCAGTATTTTGAGGTGACCAAGAATCTTTTACGCGTTCACTGATGGCTGCACCACTAAAGGATGGATAGAAATCGGTAAACCATCTGGAAACGTTGAAGATTTTATTACCAAGTGAAGTATAGAAGTAGGCTGTCAAATCAAATCCTTTGTATTTAACCAGGAAATTAAAACCACCTGTAAATTTAGGAACTGGACTACCTAAGTACGTACGGTCTTTATCGTCTATTTTGTTATCATTGTTGATATCAGCAAACCGGAAACGACCAGGAGCAGCCCCATCTTGGGTTGGAGCATTCGTTACTTCTTCTGTTGATTGGAATAATCCTACAACTTTATAACCATAGAAAGAAGAGAGTGAATAACCTAGTTGGTTACGAATTGGTCTAATACCTCTAAAATCAGGATTCACATCAGCTAGGTAACCTGAACTAGAACCCACATCAACAATCTCATTTTTCAGAAAACTTCCATTTAAGGTAGCTTCATATTTCACTTCGCTACCAATGTCACCTCTGGAGATG
The DNA here is from genome assembly GCA_963520985.1 of uncultured Sphingobacteriales bacterium. Taxonomy (GTDB): domain Bacteria; phylum Bacteroidota; class Bacteroidia; order Cytophagales; family 172606-1; genus Xanthocytophaga. The sequence goes on along the minus strand of CAUQTA010000001.1, from coordinate 2,450,843 downwards.
ATTTGCAAATCAATGCCTTTATTTACCATTTTGGCAAGATTCACAAAAGGAGTAGTGGCATTATATCCAGCAACACCCGGAAGTTGTTGTCTAACTAGCAGGTCTTTTGTATCTTTTTGCCACAAATCGAAGATTACATCCAATTTTCCATTGAAGAAGGTACCATCAAAACCAAGGTTTTTGGAGATACTGGTTTCCCATTTAGCAAGTGGGTTACCAATGCGTGTACGGTAATATCCTTCCAGCGTACCTGAGTTGCTACCATTGATATCATAAGCCGACTGGCCAATGTTAGCCCCAAAAAGGAAAAACTGATTGTTAGGATCCACATTGTTTGAGTTACCCATTGTACCATACCCACCGCGAATTTTCAGATCTGTGATGAAAGGAATGTCTTTCATGAAATTCTCAGCTGAAATACGCCATGCGGCAGAAAACGCCGGGAAGACACCGTATCTGTTGGCTGCACCAAAACGAGATGAACCATCGCGACGAATTACCGCAGATAAAATGTATTTATCATTAAACGCGTAATTTACACGACCAAACAGAGAATAGAAATTAACCCCAGAAAACAAATCACTGTTTACAACACGTGAAGATACGTTTGACAAGTTCACATAATCCGTGCTGGTAGAAAACGGATTCAGACCTGAACCGTTCATATTCCGTCCTTTTCCGGTATTAAGTGCTTCTTGGCCTAACAAGATATCAAGGCTGTGTATACCGAATTTCTTCTTGTAATTAGCGGTATTGGTAAATATCCACTGAAAATTGAAGCCAGAACCTTCGTTGTAACCAAATGCTGAATTGTTTTCAGAGTTTTCATATTGACGACGGCTATATCCCCAACTGTAATAGTTATTGTATTGGCCACCAATGCTAGTACGTAAAGTCAATTCTGGGATTGGGTCAAACTCCAAATATACGTTACCAAACCCATTGGCATTAAAAGCTCTGTTGTTCATTTGTCCATCGCGACTGGCCACTGGGTTACGGGGATTGTTAAACCCTTTGGCTGCTGTACCAGCATAGCCTCCAAACTCATCATACACCGGAATAATGGAAGGCATACGGAAAGCTGAGAGAATGTCATTTTCGTCTGCAGCAATTCCTTGGCCATTGTTAGCACCACTTTGTCCCAATACGGCGCGGTATGTTCCTTGGATGTTTTCTCCTAGGCGCAGGTTTTTCAATATATTGAATTCTGAATTGGCGCGGAACGTATAGCGTTTGAAGCTATTGTAAAGCAATATCCCTTTCTGATCCTGAGCACTGAAACCTACATAAAAACGGCTATTTTCGCCCCCTCCTGAAAATCCAAGTGAGTGACGTTGCAAAGCAGCTACGCGGGTGATCGCATCATACCAATCAGTGCCCGATTTATTAGCCCTAACTACCTGATAGACATCGCCATTATCAGGATTTACGTTGTATTTTGCGCGTTCAGCATCTAAGTCTACATTTCCACTTACTCCGAAATTTTTTCCAACAACCAAGTAATCAGGGATTTTTGGTCCGTTAGGGTCTGCACCAAACTGTGGGTGGTTAAATTGCTTGTCACCTGTACCAATGGCTATGCCTGAGTTTTTGATAGCTCTCCAGGTCCAGTCCGCAAAGTCAGTAGGATTCATCATCTTCTGACCTTTACCAGGATCGGTTGCCCCAAACATACCATCATAAGTTACGGTCAGTTTCTGAGCTGATTTCGAGCCTTTTTTAGTAGTGTAAACGATTACACCACTGGCAGCACGTGCACCATAAATAGAGGCTGCCGCCGCATCTTTTAAAACCGTTGTTGTTTCAATATCATTCGGATTTAAGAAATCGGTTGAACCTACCGGAACTCCGTCTACAACATATAAAGGCTCGTTACCGCCAAAAGACCCAAAGCCACGCACCCTTACTTGACTACTTGCTCCAGGTTGTCCGTTGGTAATCACCGTTACACCAGGCGTGATACCTTGCAGCAACTGCTCAACGTTACCTGAAGGTCTCACTGCTAAATCTTTCGATTTCACAATAGATACCGAACCGGTTGTTTCGCGACGATTATCAGTGGTGTAACCTGTAACAACCACTTCCGATAGTGCCTGCATATCAGCCACCAACTGAACATCTACTTTGGAGCGTCCACCAAGCGCAACTTCTTCGCTGACAAAACCAATAAAACTAAATACTAATGTAACATTGGCATTATCGACAGCCAAAGTGTAACCTCCATTGCTATCGGTGGTAGTTCCTCGTGTCGTACCTTTTACAGATACAGTTACACCCGGCAAAGCCGAGCCGTCCTCCTGAGAAGTAACTTTTCCGGTTACCGTTGTCTGTGCAAACATCACAGTCACCGAACACAGAAATACCAGCAATTGCAGAATACTTGCTCGCAGATAATTGTGCTTCATAAAGTGAAAATTGTTTAGGGGTTAAAAGAATAATAAGTAAGCAACAATAAATTGTACTTTTTAACAAATCTATATAAAATAAATAACTAAAAAGTCTCTTTACTAGGAATGAAATTATATTAAAAATTACAATAATGCTATTTTTCCGAAAAAAAATTTAAACAGAGTTTTAACAAACAAAAGTCTATTATTAGGACACTCTGCTAAACTCCCGATAACTCATTCCTATTCTGGGGGAACTTAACTATTTAAACAATTAATTGATTAACAGCACTTTATGCCTTATCCAGCTTGCCACTAATCAAACTTGTACTTATATATTTATAAAGAATTATTGTCAAACGATACATAGAATGCTGACCCTCAATTGATTCTTGATACAGATAAACATCATTTACTATTTCTAATAGCAATAAAATAGAAGAGATTTACAGCTATTGCAATAGCTGCTTTTCATCTTTGTACAGGTCTCAAAGTAGGAGGTTTTTTCAGATAATCAGAAATGGTAAAAGCAACTATCAAGAAATTTTCAAATAATTGTCATCTATACAACTAATCAGAAAAACAAAGAAGCAATAGTACTTTTCTAATAAGAGACACAAACAATCCAAAGCAATAACTTATATAAAAATAATACAATTTTGCCTTTTATATAAGCTATTGCTTTCCGTACAGCCGCATTATTTTTACCTTTGCATTTTGCTTGTGTATGACTACGATTACATCTTTTGAGATTAAATATGAAACGGCGGCTAATGTTCCGCCTCCTTACTGCTATTATTACCACATTCGAAGTTCGGTCACTCCAAAAGGGATGCTGATGGATTTCCAATGGGTATACCATAACCGGGAGGGTATCACGCAAGACGAACTGGAAGAGGAAGGCTTTACGGGTAACGACGATTTTGCGTGGAAAGGCAGTGTCTCCAGAAACTGGTTGCCGCCCATCGAGAAGTTGCTGAAACAGTCACACCCCACCAAAGCCGATGACGATGAACAGATTCCTTTTCTGGAGCTTCAATTCCAGCAAGAGGGAGGGCAGAGTTTTCAAGGTATGCCGGATACTATTTTGGAGTGGGAGTATTTCTTGCAGGAATTTATCCAGTGCATCTACGAAACGTCGGGCAAGGAAGCCCCTTTACTGATTCGCTACAAGAAAGTTGCCAAAGACACAACGCTGTTTTGCTCTATCCGAATGCATTTCAACGACCGAACCGTATCTGTACAAACCCGCACTGGCGATGCTAAACTTGTGCAGAAAACGGCTCAGTGGGAAAAGATGAAAGAAGGTCTGGAGCAAATTTTTTCGTTGAGTTACATAGCGGAAAAAGCCGAAAAACGCGAACCTCATCAGGAAGGCATTTACCTGGATGTCGGCGAAAATGCCTGGTACGAATTTGGTAAAACCGTTCTGAATCCATCAGTTAAGATTGACACGCTGGCTCAGGTATCCCACTTTTTCGATAAGCTAACTACTACTAAGTAACTCTCAATGTGTTACTTAGTAGTAGTTAGCTATTTTTAGGGCTTTTATGCACAACAATTATTATTACATCAGGCAAGTATCGGCAGCGTTGGGCCAAACTCTCATCGGACGAACCGTAGATTCGGCATTTACACAAGATAAAAATGAATTGGTGGTCGGTTTCCTGAGTCTCACTGATATTACTTTTGTGCGGGCCATTCTGAAAAATGACTTTGTCTGTCTCACCTTTCCTACTGATTTTCACCGGGCTCGCAAGAATACCGTAGAATTGTTTCAGGAACTGACTGGAAAAGCGGTTACCGGAGTGATTCAATACAAGAACGACCGGAGCTTTGCTTTACAACTAGAATCGGACTTGTTACTGCTTTTCAAACTTCACGGAAACCGGGCCAACATTCTGCTTTACCAGGGAAGCCAGGTAATCGAACTCTTTCAGAACAACATCGAAGCGGATTCGCACCTGCAGCCCGAATCCTTGCATCGCAGCCTCTCTCCAACGTACGAAGATTTCCTGCAGGCCAACCGAAATCCGGCTAAGGTGTATCCCACGCTGGGCAAATTAGCCATCGCTCACCTGAATGCCCAAGGTTTTTCGGAAAAACAGCCGGATGTTCAATGGCGTCTGCTGCAAGACTTTATTGAGCAGTTGGAACACGCTAACAAATACTATGTCTGCAAACTGCAAAACCCCAGTGTGGGTGCTGAGGAAGTGGTGCTGTCGTTGTTTGCAACCGGAACACTGGAAGCGGAGTTTACTAATCCGCTCGAAGCCGCCAACCGGTTTTACGGGTTGCATGCCCGCGAAAGCACCTTTGAACGGGAAAAGAACCTGGCCTTGCAGAAACTGGAAAAGCGCCGCAAGCAAACTGAAAGTTACCTGCTCAAAACTTATGAAAAACTAGAAATCCTGCAAACGGAAGCTCGTCACGAACAACTGGCTAATATTCTGATGGCCAATCTGCATCAGATCCCGGCAAATAGCGAAGTGGCCGAACTCTTTGATTTTTACCACAATCAGCCTATTCGCATTAAGTTGAAGAAAGACTTATCGGCCCAGAAAAACGCGGAAGTGTATTACCGAAAGGCCAAAAATGAGAAGATCGAAATTGAAGTTCTGGAAAAAGCCATCGCGCAAAAAGAAAGCGAACAAAATCAGATTCAACAGCAAATCGAGCAAATAGTATCGCTGAAAAGTCTAAAACCCTTGCGTAACTATTTAAAAGAACAGAATCTGGAATCGGAAATCCAGGCGCCGCAACTTCAGGAGTTATTTAAACGCTTTGAATACATGGGTTTTGAGATTCTAGTTGGCAAAAATGCGCAAAACAACGATTTACTCATCCGTGACTATGCCTGGAAAGAAGACCTCTGGCTACACGCCAAAGATGTGACTGGCTCACACGTAGTGATCAAGTACCAGTCGGGCAAGAAATTTCCGGAACCTGTCATCGAGAAAGCCGCTCAACTCGCCGCCTACTATTCCAAACGGAAAACGGATACCCTCTGTCCGGTCACCGTTACTCCCCGCAAGTTTATCCGCAAACCCAAAGGACTACCTCCAGGTGCAGTGATTGTGGACAAGGAAAAAGTAATTCTGGTAGAACCTTCCAACTTCTGATGCCAATCCAAAGGACCCAACTCTGCATCCTGACAAAATATGCTTGTTTAGGATTAGAAGCGGGCAGGTTTTGCCTTTTTAGAAGATACTATTTTTATCAGCCTTAATTATCTTCCTTTGTAATCTTTGCGCAGATACAACCATTCTTCCCGTTAGAAAAGCAGAGAGTCTGGGCAAGATTTTGAGCAAAAGACAATTGGGTTCCTAACCTTATACAATATCAATTGATTGCAATTAAAATTCAAAAAGTAACGCAATCATTCTTCGCTAATTCAGATTTTAAGTTTACATTTGAATATAGGCTTGCAAAATATGCAATCTGATAAACTCCTGTCCTTACATCTGACTCAAATGCAAACCCTCTACCAGTCTCCTTACCGATGAAGCCGGTTTTCTCTTGTGTTTTCCTACTATTTTTTTCGATACTGTTAGCCATTCCGGCACAGGCGACTCACTTGCTTGGCGGTCAGATTACCGCTAGGCACGACTCCGCCAGCACCGATCCGTTGGCTTATGTCCTCATCATGACCGTGTATCGAGAAACCCTAGGTGTAGACCAACCCGATGCGGAAATAGGCATTGCCCAATTGAGTAACGGTAGTTGGGGTGCTGACATTGCCCGTGTAAAGGCCAATGCCGGCAAACGCAGGGTTGTTGGAAGGAATATAGAGGAGATGGTATTTACCTTTCCGTTTACCTTTCCGGCTCCAGGTTCTTACCGGATAAATTTTAAGGAAGAAAACCGGAATGCCGAATTAGTTAATGCAAGTAACTCTGTGTATGCTTCCTTTTATTTGGAAACGTATCTGGTCATCAATCCTTCACTGGGTGTAAATCATACACCTTATCTTCTCAATCCGCCGGTAGAACCAGCACGGGCAGGGCAAAAATTTTGTCACAATGCCGCTGCTTTTGATGTAGACGGAGATAGTATTGCCTATCGGCTGGCGGTGCCTTCTGTAAATGAATACCAGGCAGTTGAGAACTACAAATTTCCGCATCAGGTAGGCCCTTCTTCCGGAACGCCGGAGTCTGGGACGGGTACTCCCACTTTTGGAATCAATTCGCTGACAGGCGATCTGTGCTGGGACTCGCCGGGAACATTCGGGATGGGTGCAAAAGGCTATGCAACCTATGCGGTTGCCTTTGTGGTGGAAGAATGGCGGAAAACGGCTAATGGTTATGTAAAAATCAGTGACATTAAGCGTGATATGACCATTGACGTACGCGACAATGAGAATAAACGCCCAATTCTGACGGTGCCTAAAGATACCATCGTTGTTGCGGGTAATCTGTTACAGGCCACCATTCGGGCCATGGATACCAATAACAGCCAGCAGATTCGGATTTCGTCCGAGTCGGCCGGATTTTCTCAAATGCGTTCCATTTTTCCTTATCAGCCCGCCGCTACGCTTTCGGTCGAAAACTATCCTCCGACGCTGCCCGAGGGTTATGCCTATGCAGGCAATCCATCAGAAAACGTATTTTCCTGGCAAACCAGTTGCGATCAAGTGCGTAATCAACCCTATGACCTTGTATTTAAAGCCGAAGACAATGTCAATCCGGCAGTCTTCCAACTTACCGACACCAAAACCTGGCGTGTGTTTGTGATCGGAACAGCGCCAACCAATGTGCAAGCCAAAGCCAACGTGAGCACACAAACCATAGACATTAGCTGGCAGCCCTATGCATGTAATGTCTATGCGAAGTTGTATATCTGGCGCCAGGAAGGATGCTCCACTCAAAACCTAGGCACGTACACGGTTGGAAATCCCACGGGTTATGTCCTTGTAGGCAAAGTGAATGCATCTGTGAGCACATTTAGTGACAATCTGGCAAAACCCGGCGTCAATTACCATTACCGCGTATCGGCCAGTATGGAAAATAACATTCATTCTTTGAGTGCGTCTACTTATTGTAATGCATTGGCTGTCACATCAGATACCCCAACCATAACCATTACCACACCCACAAACGATGCTTCCTTTACAGCACCTGCTACCATTGCCATTTCGGCAACCACAACCGGTAGTATAGCCAAGGTGGAGTTCTACAGCAATGGTGCAAAGCTAGGCGAAGATACTTCCGCACCTTATTCCTATACCTGGAACGGAGTACCTTATGGTACGTATTCGATTGTTGCCAAGGCTGTTGGCTCTACTGGCAGCACAGGCATTTCCCTACCAGTAGAAATTACGGTTACAGATATTGTCAATGGTTCGGAAGAGGAAGAAGAACGCTTGTTGCTGGCGTTTCCCAATCCGTTTCAGAATGAACTCAGGATACGCTATATGTACCCCATCAAGCACATGTGTCTGGTAAATCTGCTGGGGGTGGTCAGTTCATTGGACTATCAATCCGTTGGCAATTCGGTGTACACCAGTTCCACAGGCAACTTGCCTCCAGGTGTATACATTTTAAAAGTAAAAAATGCAACTGGCAGAGAAATCATACGAAAGCTCATAAAGCTGTAATCTCCGGTGAAAAATAGTATCTGTTGAAATGGTAAAACCTCCTTGTTTCAACAGATACGATCTTTCCTAAAAGACCTGTAACAAAATTTTCTATTTTCTTACATCTCTCAGATAAAAATCAAAGTAAAAAACCCAAAACAGGTCTTTCTAAGTAGTTTTGAATCCGATTTTCCTGCAAGCAAACCGATTTAAACGATGAAAAAGATTTCTCTCTGCCTGGCTATTCTGTCACTGTGCCTGAGTTACGGATGCAAAGAACAACTACAGCGGCTACTCACCTTCCGCATCAGCAACGAATCTGATTGTAAGGTGCCCGGAGCCAGTATGGTCAATCCCATATTCAACAATGTGATTCCAACGCCTCCGGTTACGACCAATTCAAGCCAGACGTTCGAAAACGAAGGTACCAATGCCAATCTGGTCAAAGACATTATGCTGGAAAAACTGAAGCTCACCGTTACGTCACCCAACGATGCCGATTTCCGTTTTATTCAGTCCGTGAAAATCTACATTCAGGCTGATGGACTCCCAAAAACGCTGATTGCGTCCAAAGAAAACATACCGGCTACCATAGGCAAAGAATTAGAATTGTCTCCTACGCAGGCCAAACTCGACGAGTACGTGAAAAAATCGGCGTATACCCTGGAAAACGAGGTAGTTACCCGCTCAGCACCCTGGCCGGAAATGAACATCAAAATCAATACGACTTTCAAAGTAACTGCCGATCCGCTCTAATCTGAGCAGATAAAAGCTAAAAAAGGCCGGGACAGTCCCGGCCTTTTTTGTTTTCAAGCATCCTTCTTTCACAAGTTGACCCGCAACTCTGCATGCGGGGTTTTTCGTTTTCAAAAGCTACTATTTTCTGGGACAAGAAGAAAAACATCGAACGGAAGACAAGACTCTGGAAAACAGCACTTCACAACTCAGAAAAACGCACTCTTATTTGTTGCACTACTCAAAACAACCGGACTTCTACAGAGCGGCACAAAACAGCAAAATCCTCACAAATACAACGGTTGCTTCCTAAAGAACAACCGCCCTTTACTCATCTAACGGTTACCTTTCAAACGATTCAAAACCTGCCTGATTGGATCAATAACGCGATTTTCAAATAAAAAGAAGCAGCTATTAGACAAATAGTCACACAAAAAAATCTTTTTTATTACAATGCAGTAAAAACAGTATATTTACTGCTGAAATCGTCTAAAGCAACCTTTACTGATACACCTTGTGAAAACCACTTTAGCCTGCCTGAAGGGCCTTCTTGTGCCTGTATTTCTGTTTGTTTCCAGCGTTACGCTCTATGCCCAGACCCGCACATTTTCAACTACCGGTAACTGGGAAACCGCATCCAACTGGACTGGTAATAACATTGCGGATTTGATTACCGAAGATGCCTCATTGAGCAATAACGTTTCGGCATCGGTGAGTTCCAGCTTGACCGTTGGCAATGTTTCGCTAGGCAACGGAAACACCTCCTGGACCATTACCCCAACCAGTACCTTTAACATCGGTAACAACATAACGGTTGGCAATTTGGATGCCAGCAATGGAGGCACTGTAACCATAAACGGCAACCTGACCATATGGGGAAATTTGGAAGCAGGCAATAACCTGACAATCAATGTAGGTGGTGGAGGCTCGCTCATTATCCGGGGAAATGTAAATGTAAGCAACAACGCATCCGTAACCATCAATGGAACCACGCAGGTAGATGGCAATTTTACGGCAAGCAACAACCTGACTCTGTCTGTGACCGGAAGCTTGAACATTAACGGTGCTTTAACCGCCGGCAACAATGCCGTCAGGGGTGGTGGCGGTACTATCACGGCAGGCAGTTGCTCTACCGGAAATACCTCTTTTTGTTCAACCATTGCGCTTCCCATTCAATTGCTCAGCTTTCAGGTAAGTGCGGCTCAGGCAGGTGTAACCGCCAAATGGATTACGGCAACGGAAGAAAACAATGCTTATTTTACACTGGAACGGTCGGCGGATGGAAAAAAATTCGTTGCCATTGCGACAATTGCGGGAGCCGTGAATAGCCGGAATGCAAAGGCATATCAGTTTACCGATATCGATCCGTTGCAGGGCTTATCCTATTACCGTTTACGCCAAACCGATCTGGATGGACGTTCTGAGGTATTTCCGATAAAGACCGTTCGATTGGGTACAGCATTGGCATCAGTTGAACTTTATCCCAATCCTTCCCAAAACGGCCGTTTTACGGTTTATAACCCGTTGGATCAGTCGTTACAAGCCACTGTGTATGACCAGTTTGGCCGTATGCTACAGCAAACGACTCTTACTGCAGGCACCAACACCCTGGCCATTCACTCGGCCAATGGCCTGTACATTGTTCAGATACGGGAAGCTACTGGACAACTGGTGGAAAATCACCGGGTAATTATTCACTGATACGCACACTCCAAAATAGTATCTTTCAGAGACGAAAAACCTGTGAATGAAGAGCTATAAAAGAAGAAAGACAAAAGACAACAGATTGACGAAGAGTGCACATTCGTCAATCTGTTGTCTTTGTTCTTTTAATGACCTTATATCAACCCTCGGGCTTTGAGTTCGAGGTATTTGTTTATGGTGTTTACAGTCAGGTTTTGGGGTGGCGTAAGCACAGCATGGATTCCGTGTTGCTGCAACACCTTCACAATCTGGCGTTTCTCGAAAGAGAACTTCTGAGCCACGGTCTGCATATACACATCTTCGGTAGTTGCGGCAGGCGTATTCAGCAACTCTTTCAGCTCGGTATTCTCGAAGAAAATAACCACCAGCAGGTGGCTTTTGGCAATATTTACCAGGAAAGGGAGTTGTCGTTCCAGTCCGGAAAGCGTTTCAAAATTGGTGTACAAAAGTACCAGACTCCGTTGCGTAATCACACGCCGCATGCGGGCATACAACAACTCGTAATCCGATTCTTTGAAGTTAGTACGCTGGTTATAAAGGACTTCCAGAATACTTTTCATCTGCATGTTGCCCCGGCTGGCTGGCAGCACCGAACCCAGCTTGTGATTAAAGGTAATAATTCCGGCTTTGTCTTCTTTAAGTATGGCAATATTGGAAATAACCAGACTCGCATTGATGGCATAATCGACCAGACTCATGCCTTCAAAAGGCATTTTCATTACCCGGCCTTTGTCAATGACCGAATAGACATTCTGCGATTTTTCATCTTGGTAATGATTGACCATCAGGTTGCGGCGGCGGGCTGTAGCTTTCCAGTTAATGGTACGGATGTCGTCGCCCTGCACGTATTCTTTGATTTGTTCAAACTCCCGGTTCTGGCCGATCTTCCTGATTTTCTTAATGCCCAACTCGGTGAGCCGGTCCGAAATAGCCAGCAATTCGTATTGGCGCATTTGCAGATATGACGGATACACGGGTACGTTTTGCCCCTGGTCAAAGATAAACCGACGGCGCACCAGCCCAAAAACACCGGATGCAAATACATTCAATGCGCCAAACTCGTATTCGCCGCGTTTGACGGGTCGCAGGGTATAGCGAATCTGTTTGGTTTCTCTAGATGCCAGACCAACATGCAAATCCATGTTGCGCAGCTGAAACTGAAACGGCACTTCATCAATAATGCGCAAGGCAACCGGAAAGGTATATTCGTTTTGCAGAAACAGGTCTATCGGATTTTGATCGCCATTGGAAAGCTTTTCGGCAACCGAACGATGCGCCTTTATGCCGTTTTTCTGACGAAACAGCAAAATAGTATCCATCAAAAGCAGAAAACCCAGGGCAATCAATAAGGCTTTGCCAACCGTAAAAAAGAACGGATAGGCAAAACCCAGACAGCACAAAGCAATGATGCCTACCAGAACAATGAAAAAACGATTATTGAGATAGAGTGATTTTATCATGAATGCATGAATTGTGATTTCCTTCGTTTCAGGCCAGGTTTTTGCTTTTCCAGCGATACTATTTTCCAAATACCCGACACAACACGAGAATTACCGAGGTACCTCTATTCCATCCAGAATCTGCTTGACTACATCATCGGCAGACACGCCTTCCATTTCCCGCTCGGGAGTCAGGGTTACCCGGTGACGCAATACGGGCAGCGCCACCAGTTTAATGTCTTCGGGCGTTACAAAGTCGCGTCCACGCATGGCGGCTATGGCTTTGGCGGTATTTAAGATAGCCAGTGATGCCCGCGGCGATGCGCCCAGATACAGCGACAGGTTGTTGCGGGTATTGTTCACAATCTGGGCAATGTAACGCACCAGAGCGTTGTCAATGTGAATTTCCTTCACACGCTGGCGATACAGCACAATCTGCTCTACCGTAAGTACCGGGCTCACTTCTTCTATTGCCATATGGCTTTTTCGTTCGTGTGCCCGCGTCAAAATCTGCGTTTCCTCTTCCAGATTCGGGTATTTGACTTCAATTTTGAATAAGAAACGGTCGAGCTGCGCTTCGGGCAAGCGGTAAGTTCCTTCCTGGTCAATGGGGTTTTGGGTAGCCAGCACCAAAAACGGTGGATCCATCAGGTAAGTGGTTCCGTCAACGGTAATCTGGCGTTCTTCCATTACCTCAAACAAGGCGGCCTGGGTTTTGGCTGGTGAACGGTTAATCTCATCGATCAGCACGATGTTGGAAAAGATCGGGCCTTTCTTAAATTGAAATTCCGAATTTTTCAGGTTAAACACCTGCGTTCCCAACACATCGGATGGCATCAGGTCAGGAGTAAACTGAATGCGTGAAAAATCGACCGAAATGGTTTTGGAAATCAGCTTGGCAGTCAGGGTCTTTGCCACTCCGGGAACCCCTTCAATAAGGGCATGGCCATCGGCCAGTACGGCAGCCAGCAAAAGTTCGACCATGGTTTCCTGTCCCACAATCACTTTTCGGATTTCCTGCTTTACCTGTTCTACCGCTTCACGCAATGGACTCAGATCGATTCGAGATTCAAATTCGTTCATATTTTGTATTAGTTCAGTGTGCTACCTGTTTTATTGAAATAGTATGTTTTTCAAAGCAAAAACCTCCCGATTACAGCCTGGCTTCAGGTTGTAAAATCCTGAATGCGCCGGTTCAGATCCAGCAGTTGATCTTCGGTGATAATACCCTGCTTCTGAATGTATTGAATGTAACGGAACAGTGTCTCGATCTCCCCTTTTTCCCGTCCGCTTTTTTGCGACAAGGCGAAGTAGAAAGCATCGTCTATCTGATTGGTATTCAGATAATATTTGTGTCGAATGTAATCCAGAAAATAGGTAATTTTCTTTTCGGCAATGTTTCGGTGGTCGCCGTGCTGGAAATAAAGTTTGCCTACGGTTTCGGTAAATTCAAGGGTACTATTTGCCAGTGGCTTAATGACGGGCACAATGCGCTGCCGACGCTTGGCCTCAAAAAACACAAATAGAACCAATGCCAGCAACGTCAGGTAAAAGGCCCAGGTAAGCGGCGGCTCTGACAGCAAAAAGCGAAACACAGAACCGCTTTCCTGCTGTTCTTCGTTTTTACGCATGGGTGTTGCTTTGGTCTCATCCCACACCGTTCCTTCATCGGTTTCGGTAGAGGCATAGGTATCTTCGGTATAAAAATCTTCCCAAAACACCTCTCTGTCAGGCAGATACGACATTGCCTTGGCTATGTATTCGGCATTGTGCGGATGCACCGTATTGTAGTTTGAAAACGCCTGAGGCATGGTATGAATAAAGAAAAAGCCTTTGCCCCACGGAATTGCAATAAAATTGGTGGCAGTTCTGTTTGCTGTCTTACTGGCCTTGATGTCATTAATCTGCACGGTTCCTAGCTGTACAGGCGGCGCCAAGGTCGAGGAATCTTCTCTCAGAATACCATACAGATAATTGATGTGCTTGTACTCATACGGATTTTTGGAGCGAAACTTTTGTTCTACAAAGTTGACTCTGACGGCCGTAGCCGCCCACACATACTGCGACTCAATGTCAAGCGTATCTTCCAGCTTCTGGGAGAGATTAGCAGCGGCAATAAAGGCATTGCTCCCATTGTAAACCAACTCAAGCAGTTGATTCAGATCACTCTGATGCAAAAAGAAGTCGTTGTTGACAAACAGATAATTGCCCTGACGCAGTTCGCCTTTGCGTTTGTAAAGCGATACCTGTGGAGTGTTTATCTTCTGGCCGGGAAACAGGCTCGGCAGCATTTCCACCAGTACTTTAGCCCCATACGGTCGTTTGTCTTTCGCATAATAGTTTTCGGTCCAGTCTATGGGTGTAGGTGTGCTTATTTGTATAATCACCAACAACAAAATAGCGGCTCCGAATATCAATAAAGGAACTGTGTATTGCTTCATGTATTTCTTCTCTGGCAAAGAGGCTAGAATAAAAATAGTATCTTTTTGAAACGAAAAACCTGCCTGTCAGGCCATTTTCAATTTTTTCTCAAAATCCTGGAACTGCTTTTCGGTATCCTTAAACGATTCGTGGTCCAAATGAAAATCTCCGTACCAGGTGTATTCAAACAGGTAGGTAACCTGCCGAAAATCATTGGACAATTCGTTTTTCTTCAGTTCGCGTACATATTCGTAATTCGTCTTATACGGCTGCCAGTCAATCCAGTCACGATCACTGAGTTGCTTAAGCGACTTGAGGTAAAACAGCCGTACGGCGCGTTTGTACTGTTGCTTGCTAATGGCATCGGCAATCATCTCTTCAAAGCTGATGGAATGAATATCAGCTTCCATTTCTTCGGCCACCAGATCGGTCGTTTTGGCTTTCCGTCCAAACAAACTTCTCGGATTAGCCCCAATAAACCGGATCACGGCATAAATCAGCAAGGCCCCTGCAATGATATAGAGAATGGTATTGCGGGTTGTTTTCCCTCCGGGCACACTTTCGAACAGGGATATGAGTTTTTGTATCAGCCACGACTTAAACCGTTCCCACCAGGAAAGCCGATCAGAGGGTTGCTGTAAATCGTACTGATAATCGCGGTCATTTACATACTCATTCAGCTTGTCCGCGTCAAAGGTGCGTTTTTTGGCTTTCTGAAGCTGTGGTTCAGATTCTATGGGGCGCCACTGCTGCTGCGCGTGTTTGCTCACAGCCGATTCGTCAGCCTCCTCTTCTGCCACACTATCCACGGCCACCTGTACCGAATCGGCAGATTCTGTTTCCTGAGCCCTGCCAGCAACGGTCGCCAAAAAAGATAACATTATGATAGCGAGTAATTTGGTAATACTTGGACGAGAAACAACTAGCCGGGTTTTGAACTGCACAGGGATACTATTTTTTAAAACATTCAAGGAAAACGATCTTTAGATTGTCAATATTTTTCTTCTTCATCATAAAAATCGACCGGAGCAGTAGTAGACTGGGTGGTACCCACTGTCTGAATGCGGGCCAGCAATCCGCCACCTTCTTTGCGTTCCAGCAGGTTGTGGTAATGCACGGCTGTCATCACATAATGAATGATAAACGTAACCAGATAGCCAAATGTCATCAAAACCGTCATCCCCACCATCACCCAGGTCATGGAAGAAAAATTGGGCCCGCCCGATTGGTTCATTTGGGTAATCATGTTAAACATCATAATGAAATAAAACGGAATGTAGCAGATAAAAAACACTACATACATGATGATGGTATTGACTACACCTAATCCAAACGTAAGCCACCAGTTGCCTTGCACCAGGTAAAACGTACGGGAAATGCCCGTGAAAAAGTTATTCCGTTCAAAATAGCTCTGCGAAATAAACACGCCTCCCATGTAGGGCATCAGGTAGCAGAACAAGACAAAGCCTCCAACAAAAAACAGAAAGCCAAAAAGTGCTTTTAAGCCGGTACTTGAGCCTGAAGAAAACATAAGAAAGGCAAGCCCCACCATCAGAGCGGTAATCAGAACGACCGTAAGGTATAGCAAGAACAACTGCCCCGCCAGATACCAGAAATCTTTCCGTACCTGTGCCCATATGTCGCCCAAGGTGATATCAGGATTGGCCGAAGGACTTTCGTTATACAGTTTGATATAAGCATTGACTACGGCTGTAATCATGACAAATCCCACCAGAAAGGAAAGAATGTTGATGGCGTATGAAAGTCCCATCTCGGCAAGCGAGAATGGCCACCTACCTCCGGCAGACCCTCCGTCTCCTATCGTCCAGCTCTGCATCCGTACAGCAAGCAACGCCGACACACCTACGCCTACCAGTAGAAAAGGGCCACCCAATGATAGCAGATGCAAAAAAATGCGTTTGAAATGCTGGCGTATAAACGTAAAACCGACATTGAACACCTGCCCGAAATCACGGACTTCCTGAAAGTGTATCTTTTGATTGTTCATAGTTTTAATAATGGAGCAAATTCCGTCTGTTTACGGCAAAATCAATTTTCCTTAGGCAAATCCGCACTAACGATCAATTGTTTTTTGTGCAGTTGCATTGGGTAAATAATGAAATAAAAGACGATAAAAAAAGCCGATGTAAGAATAATAGCCAATTTCAGGGCAGTAGGCATCTCAGTGTGACGTGTCACAAATCCTTCCAGAAAACCGGCCACAATGAAAATAGGAACTATGCCAATGATGACTTTCAGTCCCTTGCGGGCTCCATCCTTAAACGACTCCATTCGGGTATACGTGCCCGGAAAGAAAACACTATTGCCCATGACAATGCCCGCACACCCGGCAATGATGATGGCTGAAATCTCCAGCGTGCCGTGAATCCAAATGGTCAGTGCCGAGTCAAACAACAAGCCTTTCTGGTAAAAAAAGTATTGAAACGCTCCCAGCATGACGCCATTGCGAATCAGCGAAAATCCGGTACCGAACGAAAGCAACATGCACCACGGAAACCCACCCCACACAAAGGTGATAAACGATACGTAAATGTTGTTCATGGTAATGGCCAGAAACATCAGCGTTTCGCCTTCCTGTTTGTACACACCCATTGGGTCGCCTTTTTTGATGTTTTCCAGAGTCATTTCTACGTAGCCATCGCCTAATATGAGCCGCACAAACCGGTCGTCATGCGCCGACGAAACCGCACCTATCACTACGGCTACCCCAAAGATCAGAAAGGAATACAGCAGTTGTTTGCGAACATCAAACATCAGCAAAGGCAATTCCTGCTTCCAAAACCGAACAATCCGCCCCTTCTCTTCCTTCTTGTTCCGGTAAATGGATTGATGGACCTTGGCTGTTAAGTTGTTCAGGTAAAGAGTTGTCTGGCTAGTGGGGTAATGCGTACGGGCATAGGACAAATCATCGGTCAGTTGCACAAACAAGTCGGCCAGTTGGTCCGGGTTATAGGCCTGCTTGCTCACTAGTAATGCTTCAAATTTCTGCCATCGGGGAGTATTCTGCTTAACAAAAGCGGCTTCGCGCATAGGTGGTTTTTGCTTTTAAAAAGATACTATTTTTTACCGGTTATTCCTCAAGTGTTGTGTTCTATCTCGAACTTGGGTGGTTTTGCAAACGATTTATTCACTTAAAAACAATCAAAAGCAGGCCCGTTAACACGAAAACACTTTCCTGAAACGAATCTAGCATCTTTATTGAATAAATTGCTTTCAAAGTAACCAGTTGTGCCTGCTGTCCATGTAAGAAATTGGTCAAACTGAATTCCCCAAAGAGGCAAGATACAAAATAGTTTATTCTTTTTGATTAACTATCAGCAACTTACATTTTACGAATAGGAATCTTTTGGGGTTTTCGTTTATTTTTGCTGATTCACAATTTCTGTCAACTAACCAAGTGTATGAATACAATTCAGATCCAAACCGCACAAAACGTTTTCATTGAATACCAGCCCGCAGGTGTGGGAGACCGCATACTGGCGGCTCTGATTGATACCTTAGTCAAAATTGCTTATGGCGTGATTATTATCATGATATTTAGCTTTAGCACCAATCTGTTCTCAGGCGTTACAAGTGATAATCTAAGAAACGTTCTTATCGTTCTTTTGGTTGTGCTCATGCTTCCTCTGATAGTCTATACACTCCTGCTGGAAATATTCATGGATGGGCAAACCATTGGAAAAAGGGCTATGAACATCAAGGTAGTTATGTTGGATGGTACACAACCCTCGGTAGGGGCCTATCTGATCCGCTGGCTGATCCGCATCATTGATGTGAATGTCTTTAATGGCATCATTGCCATTATTACCATCGCCACCAGCAAAAAAGGGCAACGCCTCGGAGATATGGCAGCTAATACAACAGTGATTACACTAAAGCGCAGAGTAACCCTGGCCCAAACCACACTGCCACAGACCGATGCATCCTACCGAGTAGTATATCCGCAGGTTACCCGCCTCAGTGACCGCGACATTGAGATTATCCGCGAAACGCTGCAGACCTATCGGCGCAATGGCAACGATCCGTATTTGCTTTCTTCTTTGGCAAATAAGCTTCAATCGTTATTGGGCATTTCATCGGATCAGTCGTACCTCGATTTCCTCGAAACCATTCTCCGCGACTATACCCACATTATGTCTAACCAATAGAATTTAGCAGCATGAACCAATACACCCGGACCCAACTGGCATTGCGCAACGGACAGGACAAACCCGAGATCTGGGTTGCTTACAAAGGCTTGATTTATGACGTGAGCCGCTCCAAATTATGGCGTAACGGCAAACATTACGAACACTGGGCCGGGCAAGACTTAACCCTCGAAATGGAAGACGCGCCGCATATAGATACTGTGTTTGATAAGTTTGACGTCATCGGAGAACTCATCGGTTAAGCACCCACTCAGGTTTGTAGCACTCATTTACCACTTATTTTTCACCAGAAGCTGTGATTGCAGTCATTCAAAGAGTTACAAAAGCATCTGTTACCATTGACCAGCAGCTGAAAGGCCAGATTGGAAACGGATTGCTGGTATTACTGGGCATCACCCATACCGACGCACCAGAAGACATTGAGTGGCTTGCCCGCAAGATTATCCAGATGCGTATCTTTGCCGATGAAGATGGAAAGATGAACCGTTCGGTGAGTGATGTGGATGGAAATATTTTGCTGATCAGTCAGTTTACATTGCATGCCAGCACCAAAAAAGGCAACCGACCTTCGTTTATCGAAGCGGCCCGCCCTGAGCAGGCCATTCCGATTTACGAGCAAATGATTCACGCATTAACTCAGGAGTTGGGAAAACCCATCGAAACGGGTACGTTTGGGGCCGACATGAAAGTGGAACTGCTCAATGACGGCCCGGTCACAATTGTGATCGATACCAAGAATCGGGTATAAGGACTTGCTTTTATTTGTCTCAGTCTTTTTCCAAACAAGGATAAAGAACAAGTGGTTACCAGCCAGCCACTTACAATAAGTCTACACCAAAATGCGAAAAGCTCTTAGCTAAAAATAGTACCTTTCAAAAATCCAAAACCCCTAAGCAACCGCCTTTACGGCCAACGCTTTCTGATCTGACAAACGAGTCTGGTAATCCAGGTAGAAGAAGATCAAGAAATTAATGAGGCTAAAAAATACAATTCCTTTTTGTCGCTGCAATAAAGATTCTGTAAGGCAGTTCAGGGCAATATAGACTAGAAATGTCATGTAAAAGTAGCTTCGTTGCTGCCAGGCCTGCCAAAAACTCACCATAAAAATACCCAACAACAACAAAAGTCCCACTACGCCAATCGTTAGCATGGTCTGGATAAACTGGTTGTGCGCATTGTGATGACGGTATTCTTTATCAAAAATATAGTTGTTCTTGTTATACATCTTTACGAGTTCGTCTTGGGTATCACCCGTACCCACACCCGTAAAGAAATTATCTTCCATAATTTCCACTGACGACTTCCAGATGGCAATCCGAATGGCAGAACTACTGGTCCAGGGTAAATGTACGGATTGTCTTTGCTGCTGATCTTTTGCAACTGCCTCTATATTAAGATTGGTTATATCCAGAAACCGGTCGCTTAAAAAAGAAGAATTGAGAATGAATACCAAAGCAAACACCGGACACAAGACTACAGGAAGCAAAAAATGCAGCGTTTTCTTTTTCTGAATAACAAACAAAACGTAGTTTATGGCTCCTAAGAAAAATGTGGTTATCAATGTGGTACGCGAAGTAAGCAAAAGCATTATCCCTAAAAAATAAACGATCCAGAGTATCAGTACTGCTTTTTTAAGTAACGTCAGCTTGTAATGATATTCAAACAGATAGTACCCGATGGCAAATACACAAAAACCCAGGTAAAGGGAAAAGTAAATAGAATTGAGCTGAATGGGCCTGGTCAGTAAATCATAAAACCAATAGTCGTATTGAGTATAAGCCAACGCTTCTGGAGAAAAATGAATCCGTATGGCGTTTCCTAGGCACAACAAAGTGGCCAAAAAACAGGAAAATACAAAAACTGCAATAATAGTTTGTATATGTCTTTTATCCAGGGGTGGGATGGTACAAAGAACCAGTGCAAATACCAGCAACGGAACATAGTCAAGTACAATGTTAAATCCCTTATTCAGATTCTGGGTGTATAGCAAACCCATCAGGTGAAAAAGAAAAAAACCAGCCGTAAGAAGAATAATTTTATTTTGCGTGAAATTATGCCACTTCTCCGACCAGCGTCCTTCAGCTATCCATACCAACCCAAGTATAATTATTCCAATATTATTTATTGCATTTATGGTAGGATAACAAAGCGTAGCTGCCACAAAAATCAACATGTAAAAATAGAGTTGATTATATTTTTTTTCAGACATAGCCAATAGCATAAAAAATAACGGATTAAAATAAAAAAAATACAAGCAACTGATTTTGAGACAATATCAAAAAAAATAGTCAACTTTATACGTACAGTTCCTTTGACAGGTTATCTCTTAGCTTTTATTCCTGACAAGCGGACCAAGTATTTTTTGCAAATAAACAACAATGAAAAAATCATACCAAAAATTTGTTTACAGAAAAAATACTAATGTAAGTTTTGTATTTTTCCGACGTCAAGCGTTATGACACACCTTTTGGTAGAAAGGTTGCACGCCTACTTAAAAAACTTTTACCATGACTATTAAAGAAGCCCAGCAAACGGTTGACAATTGGATACAGACAACGGGTGTCCGGTATTTTAACGAACTGACAAACATGGCAATACTAACCGAAGAGGTTGGAGAGGTAGCCCGAATCATTGCCCGCCAGTATGGAGAACAATCCTTTAAAAAATCGGATCAGGATAAGAATCTGGCCGACGAACTGGCTGATGTTCTGTTTGTGGTGATTTGTCTGGCCAATCAGACTGGGATTGACCTGACACAAGCCATGCAGGCCAATCTGGAAAAGAAGACGCAGAGAGACGCTACGCGTCATAAGAACAATGAAAAGCTGAAGTAATCTCTGAAAATGCCCCATTCATATAACTCTTCCTGACTGGGAGAATAATATCTTCTGAAAACGCAAAACCGGATGCCTTACAGAAAAGCATCCGGTTTTGTAGATGACGATCAGGATTAATCAGGCAGAGCCAGCAAAGGCACACGCGTATGAAAAGCCATTTTCTGAACGTTACTTTTTTCCAATAGCCGTTCAAAGAAAGTATGTCGGTGCGGAAGCATTACCAACAAATCAGCATTCGATTCGCATACTCCCTGGTCTATTCCTTTCTGGATGTCTTCTTCGTATAAGAACGTGTACCCAAGCCGAATGTCGTGAAGCTGAGTTTCCCAGTAGTTTTCGTCAGCAAGAACTTCTGACCGGCCAGCTGCCAGTGGTTGAGGCAAATGCATTACTTCTACTGTGGCATTGAATGCTTTGGCTATATCTTGCAACGGTCTGAGTCTCTGCGGTGAAGCCAAAGGTTCAAAATCGCTGGCAAACAAAATATGGCGAATGCCCCGAAACGTAAAATCCCTTGGAATAATCAGCACCGGCAATTGCGACCGTTTCAATACCGAAGCCGTCACGCTGCCCATCAGTAACCGCCCTACCGGATTGCTTCCACGCAGCCCCATAATGACCAGATCACCTTTTTGTTCATTAAAAAACGGCAGTAGCAATTCCTTTACCGACCCTACCCTGAGCTTATAGGTTACGTCTACACCGTATTTGCGTACCAGTTGTCCGGTTGTTTCGTCAAGTCGCATTGTGTGGTGCCGCATCACCTCATCCAGTGAGGGTGCATCTATGGGCAAATCGCTGGCAATCAGTGGCAATTCAAGGGCATGAAAAAGTACGAGGCTAGCCTTGGCTTGCTGAGCCACCCGGGCGGCATATTCAGTGGCATGCCAGGCATTTTCTGAATAATCGGTAGGAACAACAATCGTTTTCATAGGTCATAAGGATTTTAGTAAGTGATTGCAAAGTATGTTAAAGCAGTGAATTCTATCAATGACCAAGCTCAGCAATTGAAGTGAGTTTTAGCCATTTACCGATAGTGCAGCAAACCCGGCCAGGCAACTTCTGCGTTTTGCCCCGCACCTGTTTTGCTTTTACAAGCCTTGACAATAAAGCACTTCTGTCAACGGATGGTGTGTTTGGTATGATGCTTCGTAGAGAATGGTACTGTGTGTAAAAACGCTACCGGTACAGGCGCTGTTTATGCAAAGTTTAGACAGACAAAAAATAGTAGGGTTGAAAAACGTAAAACCTCCTTTTCACAAACTTATCCAGGCAACTAACTTAAAAAATGATACCTGGCTCAAGATACTGCTCATTTGTTTTTTGAAAATAAACCCGAATTTAAGGAATTATTAAATTACAATTTTTTCCTATTTTCCCTTTGATTTCTCCCAAAATATACGCTATTTACCAGAACTTTTTTCAACTGAATCACTAAAAATTTTTACATCATTACTCCATTCTCTTCTGTAGAATAAATTGCTATTTTGCACAAACAGGATGATCCGATAGCAGTTCCGCTATTGTTAAAACCATGCATTAAAGTAGTCTAATTTACTGGTTATCAGAAGCCAGGAATCCTATCGAGCCACCGTTAAAAGGAATTGTCTGCTTCCTGACAATCTAAAAAACAAAACGCCTTATCCGACTGGCAGCCCAACTCACTGACAAACATCATCCTGCCAGCCAAGCAAAGTCATCGTTTTGTTGTATTTCGTCCAATAGTTTTGTTTTCATCAACCCTCAGCCAACTATATTGCTCACAGGAGGAGCAAGCATATGACATCCATTATTGAAGCTCATTCTCACGAAATCCATCCGGAATTACTCAACCTGACTGAAGAGTTGCATTGGGAAAGGGACTCTGAAAAAGGAGTGCGGATTTTACGTACCGTACTGCATTCTCTACGTGATTTTTTACGACTCGACGATGCCATTGCCATACTTATGCTGCTGCCTCATCCGATGAAGGCCATATTCATCGAAAACTGGAATACGGCTGACTTGCCCATTGTGCTCCCAGAAACAACGAGTTTTGCGGAGGTGGTTCGCCGAAAAGCGGGCAAGCTGGCTTTTTGTGATTTTGCCACTTCGGCTGACACCGAAAAATCCATCGTTCATATATTCAAATACATACACAACCACCTGACCCACGAGCAAATCCGAGATTTGCAGCGGTATCTGCCATCTCTGGTGCGGCCGTACGCTTATCCACATGCGAGCAGAATTCCTGACTAACTGAGATGGGCTGATGTGTTAATGAGTAAATGGGAGTTTAGAATCCACTTTTGCGTAAACTGATTTCATTCAACTGATCAATAGCTTTTGAAACAGCAAATCCCAGCTTTGCGCAAAGCTGGGATTTGCTGTTTCAAAAGATTATCTAGATTAAATTGCGTCGTGCTATACGAGGTTATTTCGTTTTCAGTTTACAAAAATGAAACGGCTTTCAAAAAACCGGGTGTAATTTATCCCAGCGCAGACAAGGGATTTACATCAGGAGATCGCCCACTGATTGCCAGGATCACCTATGTAAGCCGCGCATTGCTTTCTCCCGAAATCAGATCCGCTTTTTTATACTGCCAAAGCATACTGCTGCACGCAGGCAGGTTTTGTTGTTTTGTAAGATACTATTTTTCTCAGAGCGGTAGAATAGCTACAATTTCGTAACCAGATGATTCTCAACAAAAATGGCATTACAAAGGTATTGCAAACCAATAATAAAATTGTAATTTCGCCCCATAATGCACCCTTTGACTTACAACCACTTTGCTTAAAGTCAGTTCTACTTTACTTAATTGTCTATTTTCTAATTTGATGCAACACCCGTTTTTGGCAACTGTTCGTCGGTTTGCCTTTGTGAGTATCCTGTTTTCCTTTATCCTCGGAGCCTCCACATCCTGTACACAATCCAAGTCTCAAGATCAAAAGATGGATACGGTGGCGGTAGCTAAATCTGATACTACAACTCCTAAAAAGGACAGTGTAGTAGCTCCAGTTAACGCTTATGAGCCCCTGGATACGGCCGCCTACAACCAGAAGGTAGCGTGGCTGTCGCGGCAAGACACCGTTCGCGGCTGGCCGGTTAAGGCTCCTTATCCGGTTGCAGGAGCTGTACTGCCATTCAAACGGATTGTGGCTTATTACGGCAACTTCTTTTCCAAAGGCATGGGCATCCTCGGCGAATACCCGAAAGATGTAATGATACAAAAGCTGAAAGAAGATGTAAAAAAATGGGAAAAAGCCGACCCGGAAACGCCTGTAGTGCCTGCTATCCATTACATTGCAGTAACCGCGCAAGAACTTCCCCAGAAAGACAATACATATCGCCTGCGTATGCCACATCACCAGATTGACACGGCCATTAATGTGGCAGCACGTGTCAGCAAAGATGCACTGGTGTTTGTAGATGTGCAGGTAGGTTTCAGCAAAGTGCAGGACGAAATTCCGAAACTGGAAAAATACCTGAGCATGCCCAACGTACACTTGGGCATTGACCCTGAGTTCTCGATGAAAGGCGAAAAACGTCCGGGCAAAGAAATTGGCACTTACGATGCCGCCGATATCAACTTTGTAACGGAATACCTGGCCAAACTGGTAAAAGAGCACAATCTGCCTCCGAAGATTCTGGTAGTCCACCGGTTTGTAAAGCCCATGCTTACTAACTACAAACAAATCAAAACCCGCCCGGAAGTACAGATTGTGGTGCACATGGACGGCTGGGGCCCACCTGCCAAAAAACGCAATTCGTACAAACTGGCTATTGTACACGAACCCATTCAGTTTGCCGGATTCAAGGTTTTCTATGGCAACGACACCAAACGCGTCAATCAACCGCGTGTAATGTCGCCGGAAGAAATGCTGACGTTGAATCCGCAACCGATCTACATTCAGTACCAATAAACCAACTTACACACCAGGAGGCGACTCACGAGTCGCCTTTTTTGTTTTCAGTTGGTACAACTACGAGCTTTTAAAACTAAAAAGTGCACAGAGGATGTCTTTGTGCGCTTTTTACTTTTCAAGCAATTCTCAGCATCGGCAAGCAGGTTCTTCATTTTCTGAAGGTACTATTTTCCACTGGCTTTGCTTAGGTTGCTGGCATTCTCCAACTCCTGAATAGAAATCTTTTCCAGATTGGTGCGTGCCGGCCCGGTAAGCAATTCGCCGTCAAACGAAAACCGCGAACCGTGACAGGGGCAATCCCAGCTTTTTTCGGATGAATTCCACGCCACCGCGCATTTAGCATGCGGACACGTAGGACTTACCGCGTGAATTTTCCCCTGTTCGTCTTTGTAAAGTGCAATGGAAGTGCCTTCGTATTCCACCACTTTGGCTTCACCATGAGCCAATTCGGCCAGCGAATCAATATCACTTTGCGAAAACCATTTGCTCACAAATTCTTTTACCACATCGACTTGCTCTTTTACAAACGTGGTGAAGCCGGCTACCGGTTTTACCCGTCCGGGAGCGAAGAGATCTTTGTAAGTACTCTCGCCGCTTACCAGCAAATCACGCAGTACCATGGCCGCTACCGTACCGAAAGTGATGCCATTGCCACTGTAACCGGTAGCTACAAACACATTGTCAGCCGATCCTGGCAAATGCCCGATGTAAGGCAAGCCGTCGGTAGTTTCAAAATACTGTGATGACCACCGGAAAGCGACTTCTTTGACATCAAAATACTGGCGAATGTAACTTTCCAGATTGCGGAAGCACTGTTCGGTATTTTCCTGATGAGCCGTTTTGTGGTCTTCTCCACCGGCAATCAGGTATTTTTCGCCGTCTACCTCCTGAGTGCGGTAATAGTGATACGGCTCGTGCATATCGTACACCAGGCCATCGGGATATTGATCGTCATTGTTCAGCTTGATGCCTAATACATAACTGCGATAAGGAGCGCAACGGAAATGCAATACGTTCACACCCGGTGGAATGTGCGTTGCATAGATCAATTGCCGGGCCAGAAAATTGCCCTGATCGGTATGTACTTGTAGTGTCTCGCTTTCCGCAACCTCATTTACCCGGCAATGCTGCAACAGCACACCGCCTGCCTCTTCAAAGGCCTGGGCCAGGGCAAACAAGTACCGGCTCGGATGCAGCTGCCCCTGCTGATCGAAAACCACTGCTTTCTGAAACGGAATGGGTACCGGAATGCGGTTGATGTATTCGATGGGAATGGTTGCGGTACGCGAAGCGTCAAAGATTTTCTCCAAATCCTTAGCCTGCTGCTCATCCTGAGCGAACAAATAACCGGGCACGTCGGCCAAGCCGCAATCGATTTTGTACTGCTCTACGTGTTTGTGTATCAAGCCAATAGCCTCGCGGGTAACAGTAGCGACCCGTCGGGCATTTTCCTCCCCAAAATCGTCGATCAGGGTATGGTAATCGGTGTCAAGCATGGTGTTGAGGTGGGCCGTGGTGCCACCGGTGGTTCCGAAGCCTAGCGTTTGCGCTTCGGCCAGCAGACACGACTTACCGCTTTGCTGCAGCAACAAAGCGGTGGTTACACCGGTGATTCCACCACCTACTATGATGACATCATAAATTTTGCCGGGCTCCAGCATCTGCTGGCCCCGTGACTGATAATCTGGCATGTGATGCTGCCAAAGGCTGGTTGTTGCACCGTCTCTTTTCATAGCTAATTGTTTTTTCAGATTACTGGCAAAAAAACAGTGCCGCTCTTATAAACAACGAGTTAGTATAGACGGGCGTTTTTAAAAATAGTATCTCTGCAAAACCGAAAACCCCTATCTTTAATGACAACTTGTTTGTTATTCATCTGTTTCTGCAACCCATATGCACACTCATTCCGAACCCATTTTGCATAGACAAAAAACATTTTTTACCCGCATTCAGGAGTACCTGGGCGAGTTTGTATTTGGCGGGATTGATGGCAGCGTGACTACGTTTGCGGTAGTGGCAGGGGCAACAGGAGCTAATCTCGACTCGTCGGTGGTGATCATCCTCGGGTTTGCCAATCTGTTTGCCGACGGGTTTTCGATGTCGGTTGGAAGTTATTTGTCG
This sequence comes from uncultured Sphingobacteriales bacterium, assembly GCA_963520985.1. Classification (GTDB taxonomy): domain Bacteria; phylum Bacteroidota; class Bacteroidia; order Cytophagales; family 172606-1; genus Xanthocytophaga. Next base: position 2,423,549 of record CAUQTA010000001.1, on the reverse strand, counting down.
GCCAAATCGGAAAAAGACAACTATGAAAAGCAAAAACGCATCGAATACTGGGAAGTAGATCACCTGCCCGAACGGGAAACGGAGGAAATCCGGGAGATTTTTGCCCGAAAAGGATTTGAGGGTGAATTGCTCGACCAGGTGGTTGCCGTCATTACCGCTAATCGTGACCGCTGGGTGGATGTGATGATGAAAGAAGAACTGGAAATGATACCCACCAGCAAATCGCCCCGAATGATGGCTCTTGTCACATTCATCTCTTTTCTGGTGGTCGGCTTTATTCCTATATTTCCGTATGTATTTGATTCACTGGTGCATCTGAACCGCGAAAACCTGTTCATTACCTCCTGCGTTCTCACCACGGTTGCATTTGCATTGATCGGGTTCATGAAGACATATGTTACCGAAACTCCCCGCTGGAAAGGCATTGCCGAAACGGTATTTCTGGGTGCATCGGCAGCAGCAGTGGCCTATTTTGTCGGCGATTTCCTGGAACGAATTGTTTCTTAATTTCTGAGCCGTGATTCACGGGATTAAGTTGATTATCAGGATTCAAACGCAGGTCTGACGTGGCGACTGTCCCGCACGGCGGTATGGATGACCGGAATCGAAAGGCTCGGTAAATGAATGCAAAAGATTCCATTTAATTTGCGCGTTAAAAAACACAAGGCGAATTGCGAAGCAAGAGCCAGAAAAAATAGGGCTGTCCTCTTTGCCTAGCGAGGGGCGGGTGGGCCAGCAGCGGGGAAGCATTAGGCAAAGTGCCTTTTTTGGTTACTTTTTTGGGCAAGCAAAAAAGTAACAGGTGATACAAATACAGAAATCAATGAGTTTGGAGCCGACATCACAAAAGGCGTAACTTAAATTGTTTCATTGACCAAGAAAAGGAGGTTTTGACTTTTGAGAAGATACTATTTCATTCAGGTTCATAGTTATACACTTTTGTTTTTTAGCATTTGCTTAGCCAACTCGCTCAATTTCCGGATGGCGTCTTCCGTCGTTTCATTCCACTCGTTGCCGCAACTCAGGCGCAGAAAGTGGGCATGCGTGTCGCCACTGGAAAACAAGTGGCCGGGTGTAAACCCAATTCCTTGCTGAATGGCACGCTGATACAACTCCATGGAAGACAGCTTTTCGGGCAATTCGATCCATAACACATAGCCGCCTTTGGGGTGCGACACATGCGTTCCTTCCGGAAAATGCGCATCCACTGCCACCTGAATGGCTGTCATTTGCAACATCAAGCGGCTGCGCATCCGTTTCAGATGACGTTCAAAGCTACCCGCCTGCATCACGTTTGCCACTACCAGTTGCACCAATGACGTGCTGGTAATGTTAGTCATAAACTTCAATCGTTCAATCGCCGAATGAAATCGTCCTCCGGCAATCCATCCCAACCGAAAACCCGGAGCCAGCGTTTTCGAAAACGAAGAGCACAAAATCACCCATCCTTCTGTATCAAACTGCTTGAGCAAGGTGGTCCGCCCGCCCTGAAAAAACAATTCGCCGTAAATATCATCCTCGATAACGGGCAATTGATACCGATGAGCAAGTGCCACCAACTCTTTTTTGTGAGCATCGGGCATCACCGATCCGTTGGGGTTGCTGAAATTGGGTGTCACCACACACGCCTTTACCGGGTACTTCTGACAAGCCTGTTCCAGGTAGTTCAGGTCAATGCCTGTGGCAGAATGCGACGGAATCTCGATGGTTTTGAGTCGCAATCCCTGAATGGCCTCCAGAAAACCGTAGTAACAAGGCGATTCTACGGCCACAATGTCGCCTTGATGCGTAACGGCTCGCAACGCCAGGTGAATCGCCTCCAGACAACCCGACGTAATGCAAATACCGTCGGCCTGAAGGTTGCTTCCCAATGACCGCTTGGCAATTTCAACGCGCAGTTGTTCATTGCCTTCCAGTGCCGTGTAATTCATAGCCTCCACCCCGCTGGTTCGCATCACTTCCTGTAGAGTTCGTTTCAGAATCTTTTCGGGAATCAGATGTTCACCAGGAATGGCTCTGGAGAATGAAACCACTTCTTTCCGAAACCGCTCCTGCATGATGCTTTCCAACAGCGAATCAATGTCAATGGTGCTCGGAGTAAGCGTTGTCAGTACTTTGGACGGAATGGAGGCTTCGTGATTCTTCCGTCGCCGCACGTAATAGCCCGATTTTTCCTGCGCGGCAATGACTCCCTTGTCTTCCAGGTAATGGTACGCTTCCAGAATCGTCGAAATGCTCACGCCTTGCTCCTCATGAATGCGCCGCACCGATGGCAGCTTCTCCCCTACTTGATAAACGCCGCTTTCTACCTGTTTCTCAATCTGTTGTGCAATCTGCAAATACAAATAATTAGCCATTGGAAAATAGTATGTTTTGAAAACGAAAAACCTGTCACTAAACGCTATTGCGTTTGTATTGATAAATTTTAAGCAAGCCTATAGATTCCGGTCAGACACAGAGTGTCAGATCTGCGACAACAATCTGTTATGGAAAAATATTCAAAAACTGTATCTGTTTTGATTGAAAGTTAAACCAGAAATTTGTCAGAAAAAAGAACCCTTATGAAAATCACACTTGTTGTCTTCGATCAATTCACTGACATTGACGTACATCTGCCCTGGGACTTGCTCAATCGGGCTAAACTCAAACGCCCCGACTGGGACATCCGGATTGTCGGAACGCAACCTACGCATAGTTCTTCAACTGGCTTGTCATTAGCCACTCACGGACAGATTGAAGAATGCAACACTGCCGACATCGTGTTTTTTGCCAGTGGCTCCGGAACCCGCAAGTTAATCCAAGACCCGACTTACCTGAGTCGTTTTCAACTCGATCCGCAGAAGCAACTCATTGGCTCCATGTGCTCGGGTTCACTGTTACTGGCTGCGCTGGGGTTGCTAGATGGGCTCACTGCCACTACCTATCCCACCGTTCGGAATGTGATGGAATCCTACGGCATTGCCATTGTGGAAGAATCGCTGGTCACGCATGGCAACATCGCCACAGCGGCAGGATGTCTGGCTGCATTGGAACTGGTCGGCTGGATGCTGGAAAAAGTGGATGGTCCGGAATTGAAGGAAACCGTATTGGCATCCGTTCAACCCGTAGGCAAGCAACTGGTTTGCATTTATTAGAATAGTCAGAACCGCGATTCGTCGGATTTATGGATTAACAGGATTTGGTTGTAGAACACGCTTTAGCTTGTTCAGAAACAGACGAACGGTCGGATAAACACGTAGCGGAATCGCGAGGCTCGGATTAAAAATTTGGCATGCAATTTCAAAAAAAAACCGTCATTGCAAGCAAAGCGAAAATCCAGTAATCAAATTAATCCGACGAATCACGGTTCTGACAATTAATATCTTTCAAAAACCCAAAACCTCCCAATACAACTCCCCTCCTTCGGAGGGGCTGGGGGAGGCCCTTTATCATTTTTGATTATGCATCCATTATTGCAACACGATCTTCAAAACTTTGATGCGGTTTTAGCAACCACCCAGCAATACGCATCATCATTTTTAAACCAGATCAATGACATTCCTCCTAGTGTTTCAGCACCTCTGCTGTCAATGGAATCGTTACCAGACGATGGGCTCGGCTTTTCACAAACCTTGGAAACGTTTCATCAAAAATATCGCCCATGGCTTACGTCTTCGGCTGGGCCGCGGTACTTTGGATTCGTAATCGGCGGCTCTACGCCGGCTGCCGTTGCGGGCGACTGGCTGGTCAGTGCCTTTGACCAAAATTCCACCAATAGCAGTGAGAGTGCCGCTGCGTTGGTCGAACAGGAAACGATTCATATGCTCAAGCAGTTGTTTGCCTTGCCCGATTCGTTTTTTGGTGCGTTTGTATCCGGAGCCACACTTTCCAATTTTGTCGGGCTGGCTTTGGGTCGGCAATGGATTGGACATCAAGCGGGAGTAGACGTTGCTAGCGAAGGTGTGGGTGCGTTGCCTCATCCAGTTCGCATTCTAAGTGGAGCCATTCATGCCAGCGCTGTTAAGTCGTTGTCTATGTTGGGTTTGGGGCGTACTAGCTACGTAGCCGTCCCAACACTTGCGGATCGAGAATGTATCGATTTGCAGGCATTGGAAACTCATCTGCAAGCCATGCAAGGAAAGCCATGCATAGTAGTTGCCAATGCGGGCACGGTCAATACCGTTGATTTTGACGACATTGCGGCCATCGTCGAACTACGTAAAAAATACCCATTCTGGCTGCATGTTGATGCCGCCTTTGGAGGATTTGCCGCTTGCTCAGATACCTACAAGCATTTGCTAACTGGCTGGAAAGAAGCCGATTCCATCACCATTGATGCGCACAAATGGCTCAACGTGCCCTACGATTCGGCCATGATTTTTACCCGGCACAAAGCCTTGCAACTGGAAGTGTTTCAGAACGCCAATGCCAAATACCTCGGCGATCCGGAAAAAGATTTCAATTACCTCAATTACACCCCAGAAAATTCGCGCCGGTTTCGGACCTTGCCTGCCTGGTTTAGCCTGAAGGCTTACGGACAACAAGGCTATCGGGCCATCGTGGAAAACAACATTGCATTGGCTCAGCAATTAGGCGAATTTATTGAACAATCCGATGCGTTCCAATTGCTGGCACCTGTTCGGTTGTGTGTGGTGTGTTTTACATTGAATACAACAGAAGATTTGTCATCCAAAGTCGGTGCCTTTTTGAAGATACTGAACGACGGCGGCAAAGTAGCCCTCACTCCTACCGTTTACAAAGGCGTGCCTGCCATACGTGCAGCATTGGTCAACTGGCGAACCACTCAGGAAGATCTGAAAATCACAATAGCAGAACTTCAAAAAGCGGTTGGTAGTAGAATTACATCTAAGCAAAATAGGATTGGCTCTTAAAACTTGCCCCTGAAAACTACCTTTTGTATCACGCCCATAAATATCGGCTTAGTTTTCCACTGGCAGCCATATAGCTTTCCGGATTCTAGCGCCAAGCTACGGAGTCACTTGTACTTATCGTTAACAGTGTAATCACTTTAAATTGATAATCAGCTATTTTAGAAATCTTAGTAAGAATCTTCTGTCTTAAAATAGATGTTTTTAAAACGCAAAATATGCTTTTTATTGAAAAGACACAGGAAATTGATCTGTATGACATCCCAAAGCAAAAACAATACACTTACTGATTATCAACCAAGGACAACTCTCTTATCTTAATGAGGTAAATTTCTCAAACTCATTTCTGAAAATAGGACTCCCAATAATTCCATGCATTTCGATAGAATGTTCTTTTTGTAAATAATTATATACCATTTCTAACCATATAATCAAGTCTTTCTTCTTTTCTGATAGATTAATAAATATAGAGATAGAATCTATGAAATATTGCCCGTTAACCTCTGCCACATCATTGCCTACTGCGTATACTACATTAGGATTTCTAATTCTTTCAATTGCTTGTGAGTAACATACAGCAATGTAGTGTGCAAACAGAATTAGATGAAATGCTTGTTTTACTTTGGGAAACTTCTCATATGTCTGATTTGAGTAATACTCATAATCCAATTCTATTAACTGACTATTGGAGGAGTCATACATTTCTTCTGGATTGGGAGTGCCATTTTTAATCCAGCTCCAACCATCGATAATAACATTTGAAGATATTTGATTTAAATCTGCAAACTCTATCAAAAAGTATTTAACCCTTTCTGCAATAATCAATGCTAACGCGATTTTAGCATAATGAGTAATTTGTTCAGTATTCATCTCCATAATTCACTACGACTTTGCTTGATATCAGAGTTTCCTCTGCTTTTTGGAAGAATTTCAGGCTCTAGCACCTAGCCGCTGATGTGGCGTCTAGGAATGCATTTATTACTTTTCACAAACAGGTGACAGGGCGTTTCCATGTTAGTCATTGGAACAAATCCGCCCATTGAACAAATGCCCAAACCGAAAGAGTTAGGACGAGGGAAAAGGTATCTCTACAAAATCAAACTTCAATTTTTATTCCTCATCACCGTAGTGCCATTTGATATCGCGATTGTCAGTCCAGGTGATAGTATCAGTTTTGTTTCCGGTGGTGCAAAACTCCTCAACCGCCTGCCATGTCTGTTCGCGGGTGACAAAGAATTTGGTGGGAAGTATCCACGGATCACCCCCGACAAAGGTTTCTACACTATGTTCATAATCACCTGATTCCCCCAAGGATACTTTTATTGATTCACCTTCAACTTTATACCGCACGTGAAATCCATAGTCAGTATGAAAAGTCAGGACTAGTTGGTAGTTCTTATCATCATCAAGATAGGTAAACCAAGCTTGACCTGAACCTGCTGTCCAAAATTCAGCGTCAACATACAAGATTAATATTTTTATCAGGCGCAAATCAGGTTCGCCGATTACTTCTGCATAAGGAGGTGAATAGAAATCTATAATCTTCATAACATTTATTTTGAAAGTATAAGTACATATGTATATCCATTGGATGTACCATAATAAATATGCATTTTTTCAATTCCAACTTCAGGCAGCAAACCAGGTTGGTTGAAGCTTTGAACATCCAACTATTGTTCTACTAGAATTTTCAAAATAGTATCTTTTCAAACAGTGAAACCTATACAGGTTTTTGTATTGCTCAATCATCAAGCATTGCATCTTTTGCTGCTTGTACCATGTATTTGAGTAATAAATCGGGAAATTTTCTTTCAAGAATTTCTATGCATTCAATGAATTTCCTGCTTTGCAGTTTATAAGAAATATCTTTAAAAACAGAGGCAACATTATCTATTGTTGTAGAATCCTCGCATTTAATTAAATAGTCTATCGTCAGCTTTTCATCTTTTGATAGTTCCTCGGCGAGTTCTCTCCATATTTTATAACGTGCGTAGTCGTCATCTATATGTAATTGTTCTAACCGATTAACCATTCTTTGCACATTTTCTTCAAGTAAATTCATAATATTTTTATTGACTATTCTTTGACTCTTTTTTAAGCCTTTGTTGGGTTTTTCACTTCAAAAAGATACTATTTTCTTTTTTCTCTCCGCTATTTCAAAAAAATTATTCATACGCATAGGGGTATGGTAGGGGGTTCGTTGTCATAGAGATACCAGGCCGGTAATCAAACCATACAACTTTAAAAACTATGCAACACTTGAAATCCATAAAGTACCTCTGCGGGTAACGCGATACTTCGGCAGGTTATTTTCTCATCCGGATGGACTGTCTGCAGGCAGTCAGCAAGCTTCTCCTTTTATCTAAACTCAATTTTTCACAAACCTTATTTTTTCTCCAGAAATCATTTTCTGCGAGAGTAGATAAACTATGCCTTTACACGTCTATGAAACGCTTCATTTTCATCACCCTCTTTTTTGCTACTACAACACTGGCCTGGGCGCAACAGAAATTTACCGTCAGCGGTAACATCCGCGATGTCGCTAATGGCGAAGGGCTCATCGGGGCCATTGTGCAGGTAAAAGGACAACCCACCGGCACTGCCACCAACGAATACGGATTTTATTCCATCACCTTACCCAAAGGCCAATACACACTTGTGTACCAATACATTGGCTATCAGAATCAGGAAAAAACCATCGACCTATCGGCCAACCAGAAACTGGACATGCAGCTAAGCAGTTCGGATATTCAGATGCAGGAAGTGGTGGTTACCGATACCCGTCCCGATAACAACGTGCGCAGCATGGACATGGGTGTGAGCAAACTCGAAATGAAAACCATCCGCTCGATGCCTGCCCTGCTGGGCGAAGTAGATGTGGTGCGCAGCATTCAATTGCTTCCGGGCATCAGCACCGTGGGTGAAGGCGCCTCAGGATTCAATGTGCGCGGTGGCGGCGTTGACCAGAATTTGATTCTTTTAGATGAAGCACCCGTGTACAACTCGTCGCACTTGATGGGACTTTTCTCGGTATTCAATCCTGATGCGGTAAAAGATGTAAAACTGGTTAAAGGCGGCATTCCGGCCCAGTACGGAGGCCGGCTGGCGTCACTGCTGGATGTACGCATGAAAGAAGGCAACTCCAAAAAATTCGCTTTGTCCGGTGGTATCGGTACCGTTTCGAGTCGCCTTACGGCCGAAGGACCGATTGTAAAAGACAAAAGCTCGTTCATTGTTTCGGCTCGCCGGTCGTATGCCGATGTGTTTCTGAAGCTTTCATCGGATGAAAACCTGAAAAACAACCAGCTTTATTTTTATGACCTGAGTACCAAAGCTAACTATCAGTTTTCTCCTAAAGACCGCATTTACGTGTCGGGTTATTTCGGCAAAGACGCCTTTAAATTCAATGATCCCAGCGGAGAAGGCGGCTTTCAGATGAACTGGGGCAACAAAACCGGAACGCTGCGTTGGAATCACCTGTTTAACGACCGTCTGTTTGCCAACTTCACGGCTGTGTACAGCGATTACGATTATTCGTTGGGCGTTCCCACTGGCTCGCAGGCTTTTAAATGGACGTCGCACATTTACAATTACAGCGGAAAAGCCGATTTTTCTTACTATCTCAATGCTCGCAATACCATCACTTTTGGCGCACAAGCGATTCGGTATCAGTTCCAACCGGGAAAAGCAATACCAATGAGCGACAAATCCATTTTCAATCCGTTGGAATTGCCGCATCAGAATGCCATGGAATATGCCGTGTACATTGACAACGAACAGCAAATCACCCCTAAACTTTCGGCACAGTATGGCATCCGGTTCTCGGCGTACAACTACCTGGGCGCCCAAACGGTGTATGACTATGTCGGTGAAAACAACGAGAAAAAGCAACCTGTCAACGAACGTACCTACGGCAAAGGCGAATCGATTAGCTTTTATACCAATCCCGAACCCCGATTGTCGTTGCGCTATACACTGAACGAAGAAAGCTCGATTAAAGCCAGTTACAACCGCATGGCCCAGTACGTTCACCTGATTTCCAATACAACGGCTGCTTCGCCGCTGGATGTGTGGTCGCCAACAACCAATAACATCAAACCCGAACTGGCCGACCAGTTGGCATTGGGCTATTTCCGCAACTTCAAAGACAACATGTTTGAAGCTTCTGCCGAAGTGTTTTACAAAACGATGCGCAATCAGATTGACTACCGCGACGGTGCCGAAGTGCTGCTCAATCAGCAACTGGAAGGCGATTTGCTGTATGGCGATGGCCGTGCGTATGGCTTGGAATTGTATGTGAAGAAAAACACCGGTCCGTTGACAGGCTGGGTAAGCTACACACTGTCTCGTTCGGAACGGAAAATTGAGGGCATCAACATGAATGCCGACCGTGAAGCCCAGTGGTATTCGGCCAAATATGACCGCACCCACGTGTTGTCGGCGGTGGCCATTTATACGCTGAACAAAAAATGGAGTTTTTCGGGTAACTTTTCGTATACCACCGGCGTAGCAACAACGTTCCCCAATGCCCGCTACGAAGTGGAAGGCGGCTCCATCATTGTGCCGCACAACACCGATGGCACGCGCAACAATTACCGGGTTCCGGCCTATCACCGCCTGGATTTGTCGGCAACACTGACGCCTAAGAAAAATGAAAATCGCCGCTGGAAAAGCGAATGGGTATTCTCAGTTTACAACGCCTATGCCCGTCGCAATGCCTTCACGGTATTCTTCCGCCAGAGTGAGAACGAAGCGTTCAAAACACAGACCGAAGCCGTACGGCTTTCCATGTTCGGTTCCGTGCTGCCATCGGTAACCTACAATTTCAAATTCTGAAATAATTCGAGTCAATGGACAAGTCTTTATCATTTCAAGGCGGAGTGCGCAGCACTAGCCAGTAAAAAAAGTGCGTAGGGTTCTTTGCTTAGCGAGGTTGGCAAGCATTGACTTCGTCGAATCTTCGATTTAAGCAAAGTGCCCTTTTTTGCCTACTTTTTTGGACAAGCAAAAAAGTAACAGGCGTCACAAAGACAGAAATGATACAATGTTGAAAATAACCATTGGCTAATACAAATTCTAAAAATAGTATCTCCCAAAATGCAAAAACCTCCCTATTCCGATAAATCTATGAAAACCTATTTGTTGCCTCTTTTTTTACTTTTCGCTTTCGCATTGACCAGTTGCGAAGACGTCATTGATGTTGATCTAGACAAAGGAGAAACCCTTCTGGTAGTAGATGGATGGATTACCAACCAACCCGCCCCTTATCAGATTCGACTCACTAATACAGCGCCGTATTTTACCAATGCCCCGGCACCCAAAGTAAGCGGAGCAACGGTAATCATTACCGATAGTGAAGGAGTGATTGACACACTGAAGGAAAGCGAATCGGGGGTGTATGTAACCCAGAAAATTCAGGGCAAAATTGGCAATTCGTACGTACTGACCGTGAAAACCAACGGCAACGAATATACTGCCCAAACGCAGATCAAACGCGTACCCGAGATTGATTCGCTGACAGTTAAATACCACGAAGAATCCGCTTTCTTTGAGACATCGGGCTACTACGTGTATTACAACGGTCCGGAACCAAATGGTGTGGGTGATTTTTACAGATTCAAAATTTACCAAAACGACAGTTTGCTCGATAAGCCTGAAAACCTGCTTTTTGCCGAAGACAAACTGGTGGATGGCAACTACATCGGCGACCTGCAAATGAATGAGGAAGCGTTTCGCAAAGGCGACAAGATTCGTGGCGAAACCTGGACCATCACCGAAGATGCGTACCGTTACTATGTGGAGTTATCGGTACAGATCAGCAATGGAGGGCTTTTCTCCAATCCCCCAGCCAATGTGCGTACCAATGTTCAGAACAAAAACCCCAAAGGCCGCAAGGCAGTGGGTTGGTTTGGCGGTGCTGGGGTAAGCCGGAAAGAGATTACGATTGAATGATTATAACCAACAGTCCGTCATTGCGAGCAACGCGAAGCAATCTCCAAACTGAAAACGCGAATCCTTCGTATCCATTTTTTACCGAGCCTGCGGTTAGGGGATTGCCTCGCTTTGCTCACAATGACGCTTTACTTCCCAATATTCTTGTGCACAAAAGAATCGACGAACCCTGCTAGAAAATGGCAGGGTTTTATTGTTTTGAGAGCTACTATTTTTATGCTACGTTTGCCAGAGAGGTTACGCCATACATTTTTTCTTTCAGCTAGTTATCTCATTGCCATTTATTCAAATCAATGCTTTATGAATCAAAAGATCAGGTGGGGAATATTGGGTTGCGGAAAAATTGCCGCCAAGTTTGCCGCCGACCTTCAGTGGGTCGATGATGCCGAATTAGTAGCCGTCGCCTCGCGAGACAACACCAAAAGCCTGGAATTTGCCAAGCAGTTTCAGGTTCCCATGGCGTTTAACACCTATCAGGCACTGGTCGAGTGTCCCAGCGTGGATGTGATTTACATTGCCACGCCACATGGCTTTCATCACGAACACGCCACCTTGTGCCTCAATCACCGGAAAGCGGTACTCTGCGAAAAAGCATTTGCCCTCAATCACCGGCAAGTAAGCGAAATGATTGAGCTGGCCCGCGAAAAGAAAGTGTTTTTGATGGAAGCGTTATGGACCAAATTTCTGCCCCAGTACAACAAAGTAGTAGAGTTGATTAAAGCCGGTGAAATCGGCGATGTGAAAATGGTCGAAGCCGATTTTGGATTCAAAGCCGCCATTCCTACTCCCCAACGGCTCTACGACCCAGCCTTGGGTGGAGGCGCATTGCTTGACGTAGGCATTTATCCGGTGTTCCTGGCGGTTTCGCTGTTGGGCAAGCCCGAAATGGTCAATGCCCTTATGTCGCCCTACGAGTCGGGTGTTGACGAACAGATAGGCATGACCCTCCGGTTTCCCAACCGAACCATGGCGGTACTGAACGCCAGTTTTGCCGCTGACACTCCTGTAAAGGCTACCATCACCGGCACGCACGGCACCATTCATCTGTTCAACCGCTTCCATAATGCCACTTCCCGCATCAAAATCTCCAAAGACAAGCAACCACCCGTTGAGATTTCGGTTCACCGCGAAGAAGGCTATGGCTATCAGTTTGAGGCCCGGCACGTATGCCAATGCCTACGAGATGGCTTGCTCGAAAGCCCAGTCATGTCACACACAGATTCGCTGCTGCTCATCGAAACCCTGGACCGATTGCGGGCAAGTTGCGGCATCGTTTACGCGGTAGATTAATAGTGAATAGTGGTTAGGGATTAGCAGTAAGCAATTTGCAAAACCAATTAAAAACTGGCCTTCAATAGCTTAAACCCATATTCAGAAAGTATATGAAAGCCAGTTTAAGATTTATGTAAAAAGACAAAATAGTACAGTTGAAAAAGTAAAAACCTCCCAATTCCAGCAAACCAACAAACTATACTACTATGAAATTTTTCCTTTCTTTTGCCTTTCTGGTGTTATCCTTCCTACCTGCTGTTTCCCAGCAACTTGTCCTCAGCAATTACACGTATACACTCAAAAGCAAAATTATTGGACAACTGGCATGGGTTGATACCAACGCGGCATCCAAGAATGCATCGATTCAAAAATTCGCGCTTCTGTCGCCGCAGTCGGGCGCCTTTCAGATTACACCCAAAGGCGTTTTGCAAGTACGTCCATCCAAGCTGCCCGCTTTCGGATTCTCTCATTCACTTGTTGTACAGGCTACGCTTCCCAATGGTCAGGTGCGTACCGATACCTTTACACTGGTACGGGACGAATTCCGTACCAACAAAGTAATTGCGCACCGTGGCGCCTGGAAAACACGCGCCACCAGTGAAAATTCCATTGCGGCCTTGCAAAACGCCTTTGCCTTGGGGTGCATGGGAAGCGAGTTTGACGTTCGCATGTCCTCCGATTCGGTCCTATTCATCAACCACGACCCGGCCATCAACGGACTCGCCATCGAGCAAACTCCTTCTTCCCAATTGGCGCAAGTCCAACTGACCAACGGCGAATCTTTGCCCACTCTCGAAGCGTATTTGCGAGAAGGCATGAAACAAAACCACACCCGTCTGATTGTCGAAATCAAGCCATCAACGGTGGGATTGGCCCGCTCCATTGCTCTGACACACAAAGTATTGCAATTGGTAGACCAACTCAAAGCCCACGGTTGGGTAGAATACATTAGCTTCGAATACGGCATCTGCAAGGAAATTAAACGGTTGCAACCTTTTGCCAAAGTCAGCTACCTGAACGGCGACAAATCGCCGGCGCAATTGGCCGCGGATAAAATAGACGGCTTAGATTACCATTTTTCGGTATTTGAGAAAAATCCTGACTGGATCAAGCAGGCGAAAGCCGAGAAGCAAACCATCAACGTCTGGACGGTCAATGACCAAGCCCGTATGGAAGGCTTGTTGCAGCAAGACGTAGACTTTATCACGACCAACGAACCGGAACTACTGCTCAAAATACTGGCTACACCCAACAAATAAGCAAGTACTAATGAGCACGAAACCCAGCCTCTCTCAAGGCTGGGTTTTCTTGTTTTAAAAGATACTATTTTTCTTCCAGCATCACGGCTGTCATCTTCCACTGTCCAGATCACAGTTACAAATCAGATTTAACAATCTTTAACTATGCAAAATGCCTTTTATACACAAAATTCTGTGTTCTTAGCGGAACAAAAGATATATTTAAACTACACCTCAAACCTATTTATCACCTCTCTTATGGAACTAACCATCAACAACCTGAACAAGACTTACTCAAACGGAGTACAGGCACTCAAAAATGTAAACCTTACCATTCAGCAAGGCATGTTTGGCTTGCTGGGCCCCAATGGTGCCGGCAAATCATCGCTTATGCGCACCATTGCTACCTTGCAGGAGGCAGACAACGGCACCATTACGCTTGGAAATCTGAATGTGCTTACTCAAAAAGAGGAAGTGCGTAAAATACTGGGTTACCTGCCGCAGGAATTCGGCGTCTATCCCAAAGTATCGGCTGAAGATCTGCTTACGCACCTGGCAGTACTGAAAGGCATTACCAACCGCAGCGAACGCAACGACATCGTCAAAGCCTTGCTGACCAAAACCAACCTGTACGACGCCCGCAAGAAGAACCTGGGCGGGTATTCGGGCGGGATGAAACAGCGTTTTGGCATTGCCCAGGCATTGTTGGCTAATCCAAAACTAATTATCGTCGATGAACCCACTGCCGGTCTGGACCCTGCCGAACGCAACCGTTTTCTGAATCTGCTAAGCGAAATCGGTGAAAACACCATTGTAATCCTGTCTACGCACATCGTCGAAGATGTCGAAGAACTCTGTTCGGACATGGCAATCATCAACAAAGGGGAAGTATTGTACAAAGGCAGTCCGAATCAGGCCCTGGAAGAAGTAGCAGGCAAAGTATGGAGAAGACGCATTGCCAAATCGGAGCTGGAAACGTATAAAAAGGAATTTACCGTTATTTCAGACAAACTTGTAGGTGGCACGCCAGTGATTCACGTGTTGGCCGATGTGAAACCCGAAGGGTTTGATCCGGTTGATGGCGACCTCGAAGACGTTTACTTTGCCCGCATTTTTGGCTCACAAGCTGTATTGGCCTGATCGTCTGTTGTTTCACTCTAACCTTCCGACTCTGTATGTTAGCCGAAATATTACGCTTCGAATTTGATTACCGCAAACGCCGCCCGGCCACGTATCTCTATTTTGCGATTCTATTTATACTTTGCTTTGCCGCAGCCACTTCCAAGTATGTCAGCATTGGGGGCGTTGCCGGTGGCCAGATCAAGGAAAACTCGCCTTTCAATCTGGCTTACATGACCATCATCATGACGTTTTTCATGACATTTATCGCTTCAGCCATTATGGGCGTGGCCGTGTTGCGTGACTTTGAGCATAAGATGGAAGCCTTGATTTTCAGCAAACCTCTTTCCAAATTCAATTACCTATTCGGGCGTTTTTTGGGATCGTTTGTTGTAATGGTACTTGTGTACTGTAGCATCTGGATGTCATTTATGCTCGCATTCAGCATTGGCAAACACCTGCCTTGGGATCCATCCTGGAAAGAAAAACAGATGCTTGCCTTCAATTCCTGGAGCTATCTTCAACCCTTTATCTTCTATGGCATTACCAATCTATATATTCAGGGAGCCATCTTTTTTGCAGCGGGTGCCCTGACTCGAAAATCCATCGTTCTTTATACCCAAGGCATTGTGTTGTTTGTCCTGTATCAGATTACAGATACCATGCTGGGCGATATGGAAAACAAAACCCTGGCCGCATTGATAGATCCTTTTGCATTCAGGGCATTTACCATTTACACCGAATACTGGACTCCGGCACAGAAAAACACGACGATGATTCCATTGGATGGATTACTCCTATGGAACCGGCTCATCTGGTGTGGCATCGCAACCCTGATTCTGATCGGAACTTATTTCGGGTTTAGTTTCAATGTGGTACGTTCGGGTTTTCGCAAGAAGAAAGCCATCAAGGAAGTGGTCTCTGGCATCCGTCCCGAAAGTGTTGTGATTCCTGTGGTATCTCAACACGTCAATCTTGGAGCTAATTTGCAGCAGTTGTGGCAGCAAGCCTTCTTTTATGCCAAAATCGTACTCAAGGAAATTCCCTTCATTGCCATTGTGCTGGTTGGGCTGGCCGATATCATCATTGGCTCCTTTTATTTTGACGAAATGTACGGCACCAGCTCCTACCCCATTACAGCCAATGTGCTTGATTTGCTCAACGAATTTGATCTGTTCTTTCTGATTATCGTCGTGTTTTATTCGGGTGAACTGATCTGGAAAGAACGGTCTGTCAATATCAATCTGATTGTGGATGCCATGCCCGTTCCCGACTGGGTGAATCTGATTGCCAAATTTATGGGGTTGTTTTTTGTCTACGTAGGCATACTCCTTACCCTCATCGTATGTGGCGTGTTGATTCAGGCATTTAACGGCTATTTCAATTTTGAAATTCCGCTTTACTTCAAAACCCTGTTTGTCAACACATTGTTTTTTCTGGTTGCATGGACGCTGCTTTCATTCTTTGTGCAAATCCTATCAAACAGCAAGTTTGTCGGCTATGCCCTCATGTTTGTTTTCTTCCTGGTCATGTTCTTTATCGGGGCCATGGGCATTCAGCATCCGCTGTTCATATTCAATAGTGGCAGCTTGCGCGAATATTCCGACATGAATAAGTACGGGCATTTTGTCACTTCGTTTTCGTGGCTCAAGCTGTACTGGTTCTTTTTTGCGGGGATTTTGTTTGCGCTGTCGGTACTATTTGCCGTACGCGGTTCGGAAACGGTTTTCAAAACCCGTCTCAAACTTGGCAAACTACGCCTGACCAAGCCGATTCTTACTTTCACCATTGCCACGCTGATTGCCTTTGCGGCCACGGGTTGTTTTGTATTTTACAACACCAACAAACTCAACAATTACCTCACCCGCGACCAGGAAGAGGAACGGCAAGTGGAATATGAAAAGACGCTGAAAAAGTTTGAGAATCTGCCACAGCCGCGCATTGTGGATGTGAACCTGAAAGTAGAAATTTACCCGGACAAACGCGATTTTGTGGCGGAAGGCTATTACTGGCTCAAAAACAAAACCGATAAACCCATTGCCGACATTCACATCCAGAACGATGCGCTGCACAACATGCAGCAAGCGTATATCACCTTTGAGGGTGGCGCCAAAGTGAAGCAAGCCTGGAAGCAATTTGACTACACCATTTATACACTTGCCAAGCCCCTGAATCCGGGCGATTCGCTCAAGCTTAGCTTTAAGACTTCCTACGAAACCAAAGGATTTGTAGGCCGCGGCTCCAATACGGAAGTAGTCTATAACGGTACTTTTTTTAACAACCGGTATTTTCCGGCGTTGGGTTATGACGAGTCGTTTGAGATTGGTGACGATGACACCCGCCGCAAGCACAAATTACCCGAAAAAGAACGCATGATGGATCCAACCAATCCGATTGGGCTGGGGCAAAGTCTGTTTGGCGACGACTCGGACTATATTCGTTTTGAGATTGTCATCGGTACATCCAACGACCAGATTGCCATTGCACCGGGCTACCTGCAGAAGAAATGGGAAGAAAACAACCGGAGCTATTATCACTACAAAATGGATGTACCGATGGTAAACTTCTACTCCATTGTTTCGGCGCGTTATGAAGTCATGAAAGACAAATGGAAAGACGTCAATCTGGAAATTTACTACAACAAGGGGCATGACTACAATCTGAAACGCATGATGGAGTCAATGAAAGTGTCGCTGGATTATTTCTCCAAAAATTTCAGTCCATTCCAGTTTCACCAGATGCGCATCATGGAATTTCCCAAATACGCCAGTTTTGCCCAATCGTTTGCCAATACGGTTCCCTTCTCGGAAGGCATCGGATACATTCAGCGCATTAAAGATCCGGAAGAAGACCTGGACATGCCTTTTTACGTTACCGCACACGAGCTGGGCCATCAGTGGTGGGGCCATCAGGTGCCGGAAGCCAATGTAAAAGGCAATGCCATGCTTTCGGAAACCCAGGCGCAATATTCGGCTCTGATGGTACTCAAGCATGAGTATTCACCCGAAAAAATGCAGAAATTCCTGAAGTATGAGCTGGACCGCTACCTGCGCGGGCGTTCGGCGGAGCGGAAAAAAGAACAACCGCTGGTAGACGTAGAACGGCAAGGCTACATTCATTACCAGAAAGGGTCGTTGGCAATGTTTGCCCTGCAAGATTACATTGGAGAAGATAAAGTCAATCTGGCGCTGCGCAATTTCCTGGCCGACTGGCAATATCCGGGCCCGGACTCGAAACAAAAACGGTATCCAACCAGCCGCGATTTGTTGAGTTATTTCAAAGCTCAAACGCCGGACTCGTTAAAATACGTCATTACCGATATGTTTGAAACCATTACGTTGTTTGAGAACAAGACTCAGAAAGTAACCTACCAGAAAAAATCGGACAAGGAGTATGAAGTTTCCATTACAGTCAATGCCGAAAAATTCAGGGCCGATAGTTCGGGCAATGAGCAGCCCATTGCCATTCACGATTGGATTGATGTTGGTGTATACACCAAAGACGACAAGGGAAAAGACAAGCTGGTGTATCTGAAAAAATACCCGGTTACCAAGAAAGAAAACACCTATGTGATTAAGGTAAAAGAGCTTCCTTCCAAAGCCGGCATTGACCCGCTGAACAAACTGATTGACCGCCACTCGGATGACAATGTCAAGAAAGCGGAGGAGTTAACCAGTTCTTAGAAAATAGTATCTTTTGAAATCGAAGATTCGACGGAGTCAAAACACAAAACCCCACTATTGCGTTAGTGGGGTTTTGTGTTTTTAAAAGATACTATTTCAACTGACGGTCGCCACCGGTGCGGGCAAACATCCAGCCGGGATATTCGGGAGTTAACTGGCTTACTTCGTCAAGTTTTTTCAATTCGTCGGCGGTAAATTTCACGTCAACCGATTTCAGGTTGTCTTCCAGTTGTTCGGGCTTTTTGGCACCAATGATCACCGTACTCACTACCGACTGATGCAACAGCCAACTCAAACTCAACTGAGCCACCGAAACGCCTTTTTCCTGAGCCATCGGATGCAGCACATCCAGAATGTCGTAGGCTTTGTCTCTGTTCACCGGAGGAAAATCGAACGTAGCCCGGCGCGAATCTTCCGGGCCTTGTGTATTGCGGGCAAACTTCCCGCTCAGCAGTCCACCGGCCAGTGGGCTCCATACCATCAGTCCTACATTCTGGTCTTTGAGCAACGGAACAAGCTCCCTTTCCAAGTCACGGCCTGCAATGGTATAGTACGCTTGCAGTGATACAAATTTTGCCAGATTCTTTTGCTCCGAAATCGCAAGGGCCTTCATCAGTTGCCAGGCGGCCACATTGCTACAGCCAATGTAACGCACTTTGCCGCTTTCGACCAGTGTATCAAAGGCCCGCAGGGTTTCTTCCAGCGGAGTCAGCGGGTCATACGAATGCATCTGATACAAGTCGATGTAGTCGAGTTGCAACCGTTTCAGGCTGGCTTCGGCCTGCTCAATGATGTGCTTGCGGGTAAGGCCCACTTGGTTTGTCTTTTCACCCATTTTGCCGCGCACTTTGGTGGCAATCACGAGTTCGTCACGGTTTAGTCCCAAGTCCCGAATGGCTTGTCCGGTCATTTGTTCCGACAAACCTTCGGAGTACACATTGGCTGTGTCAATAAAGTTAATACCGCCATCCACGGCTTGTTTGAATAAGGTGTTTACGGCCGTTTGGTCCAGTTGCCCAATGGCTGTCCAGAAACCCTTGCCTCCAAAAGTCATTGTTCCAAAACACAGTTCTGATACCAGCAATCCGGTGTTTCCTAAAAGGTTGTATTTCATAGCATAAAAAAGTTAAACATGCAGTGATTGCTGCACAAGGGTGAGAAAATTTGTTTTGCCCGATGAGATTCCGGCTTGTGCTCGTCTGTACAACCGGAAGGTACGCAACGTATCTTCCAGGCACAACACAAAGGTAGGTTGTGAAACGTGCGGGCACGTAACGATTTTCAAAGGAAAAAGTATGAAATTCAAAGAATCACTTTCGCAGTGACAAGGGAGTGTTTCCGGTCTTTTTCTTGAAGAAATTATTAAAATAAGTAGGATACTGAAAGCCCAGGCTATAGGAAATCTGCCCGATGCTCCAATCGGTATGCAGCAGCAATGCTTTGGCTTCGTTTACAATCCGGTCGGTAATGTGTATGGTGGTCGGTTTGCCGGTAACTTCCCGCACCGCATGGTTGAGGTGATTGACATGCACCGAAAGATTGGCTGCATAGTCGCTGGCTGTACGCAGCTGCAATATTTGCTGCGGTGAGTCAATGGGAAACTGACGTTCAAGCAATTCCAGAAACAAACCGGAAATACGGGCCGACGCATTCTGGTGTTTAAAATACGCATCCGAAGGTTGCATTTTCAGGGCCTCGTGCATCAGCAGATTCACGAAGTTTCGCACCAGGTCAAATTTATGCGGGTAATCCGATTCCATTTCAATTACCATCCGCTCATACAGACTCACAATGTAATCCAACTGCTCTTTTTCCGGAAAAAACACCGGATACGCCCCAATCTTAAACAAAGGCGATTCCTGAATGCTTTCCAACCGGTCATTTGTTTTCAAAAAAGCTTCGGTAAACAAACAGAAATAACCTCGCTGAATTTCGATGGCCGGTTGCAAATGCGGTAGCGGATCAAACGCATACGGAACTCTGGGATTGGAAAACACCAAAGCAGGTCGGTCAATCACAATCCCTTTGTCGGCGTAGTGTAACTGGCAGGGCAGCACCATCAACGAGATTTTGTAATAATCGCGGCGGCTGTACGGAACGGGTTTCTGCGCAGACCTGTCTACACAATACACCCGAAACGCATTTCCTGGTATGTAGTCTGAGACTAATGGGGTGAGGTCTTCATTGCTTTTCATTGTCTAAAAGTAAGAATTTCAAAGAAACTACCCAACTTCCTATATAACGATTTCTCGCTAAGTATCTGTTGCTTTTTACAAAGCTGATTTTTGTGGCAATCCTCAATTTAGCACATTCGCCTATGATTGTTCTGTGCGCCAAAGACCAAGTGTGAGCAGCATATCTGAAAAGCTAAAAGCCAATAGCTATCCGCCACTAGCTCTAACAAAATAGTATCTTTTTAAGAAGCAAAACCTGCCTTTAATCCTCATATAACTTTTACATAAGCGGTAAAAATGTAGAAACATTGCCTCAGATTTTCAGTTTGCAGTTCGCTAAACTCTCGGATGACTCAGTAGACAGATAGGCTTCCCATTCTGCATAAAAGCCTAAAAACAAGCATATTACAAACAAAACCAATGTAAACGCATCTCCTATTCTTATGCCTGGAACGGCATTGGTACTACCTGCAGCAGTAGATTCATGCAGTTGAAAAGAGCCGCAAACAAACTAACTCTTCTCTCTGATTCAACTACAGACACAAATAAAAGAATTAGTAAAATTCCAGTAACACAACCAAACTTAACAACCTTTATGAAAACTTTATTTTTGACAGTAAGTGCCCTATTACTGGGTGTGGTAGGGATGGCACAGGAAAATTTGTCCATTGGTCCCATGGGAGGTGTATCCATTGCCAATATGCGTGGCGATGTTACTAACACCGATTGGAAAACGGGTGCTACTTTCGGCGGATTCATCAACTACAGTGCTGAAAGTGGATTTGGCTTTACCGGACAAGTGCTTTATACTCAGTTGGGTGCACAAACTGCCAACAAAACCAATGAGACACGGCTCAATTACCTGCAGGTGCCCTTGCTGGCGACTTATTACTTTGGCGAACGTGGCAATCTGGTGCGCCCCAAGGTATTTCTGGGTCCACATCTAGGCTTTTTGCTGAAGGCAGCCGATAAAAACGGAACTGAAGTGAAGGAAGGTGACGGCAGCAGCCCTTACAACACGTTTGACTTAGGGGCTACGTTGGGTGCAGGCTTGAATATCCGGATAATGCCTAAAATGTGGCTTAATACCGACGTACGGTATGGCTTGGGACTGCTGGATGTGACTCAGTCGGGAGCCAGCAGTGTTTACAACAAAAACTGGGGTGTGAATGTAGGTCTGAGTTTCCCACTTGGGCAGATCACCGATTCGGATGCGCGATGATTCGCTGCCTGACAAAAGCAAAAACCTCTATCCGTTTGATAGAGGTTTTTGCTTTTCTGAAGATACTATTTTTTCTCAAAAGGTTAAAGCTTTACCACCTTTTCTACTTTCTGGTAGTTGTCCGAACGGATCTTTACCAGATACACTCCCGCCGGAAATTTGGTGAGGCTACATTTGATCATGGCTTGTCCGGTGCTGCTGTAGGTACTTAGCCAACTCCCTGTGACCGTATAGACATCTACTGTGATTTTTGTTGTGGGCGATACAGCATCCTGCCCCAGCCGCACCCAAAAACCATCCATACACGGATTCGGTGAAATCTCTGCATCCAGTTGTTCGGTAGTATTTACGGTCACAATGCGGCTATATTCCGATTGTTCGTCCCAATCTACCTGCTTCAGTCGGTAATACACCAGTGCTTTGCCGGGAGCCGCATCCACAAAGGAATACTGGCGTATGGTAGTGGTGGTACCCGAACCATTTACCCGACCGATGGCCGAAAAATGCGCACCGTCGTTGCTACGTTCCACATCAAAGTAATGGTTGTTCTTTTCTCCATTCGTTGCCCAGTCCAGCAGATTGCCCTCCGTTGCTTTTTTGGCCCGGAACCACAGCATCTCCACAGGCAATGCCACAAAAATACTGGCATTCAGGCGACTGGTACAGTTGGTAGGCTTTGTGGCATCGGTTACGTTTACATACAGATTGGTATTTGCCGACAAAGGCCCCGTTGCCAGAACTACCGTTGATCCATTGGCTGCGGAAGTGATGGACGAGCCTACGTTGGCATTGGTTCCATTGTCCTTGAGCTGGTACACAAATCCATTGCTGGTATTGGCTACGCTTATCGATGCCGAACTGCCGAAAAGAATAGGTGAACTGTAGGTGACAAGATTGATAAGCGGCGGATTCTGATTGACGGTGATTGCCGCCGATGAAGTCAGAAGTTGTGTACAACTGGCAATCGGAATTTTCAAAGCCTGCACCCGAATGGTCTGGTTGGCGGTGAAGGTAAACGAAGTAAATGTAATGGTGCCACCTGTCCCCAGCAGGGAAGTACTTACGTTTGCCGTATTTGTGCTATTTCGCAACGTATAGATCACACCCAGTTCAGAGTTAAGCACTTGTACCTGCGCACTGGTACTTTCGCAGATCTGTGTGGTCAACGCATTGATGCTTTTATCCAGCGGCGACTGACAGCTGACGGTAACACCTGTAGAAGAAGGGCCTTCATTCTTTCCCGATTCGGTAGCGGTAGCCGTCAATACGCCACCCGCGTACAAATCATAATTGGCGGAACTCAAACCAATAAGCGACCAGGTACCTCCCACTCCTACCAGCGCAGACCCTAGCAATACGCCATCAATGTAGACTTTAATGGTAGTACCCACCGGTGATGTCGATGTTCCACTGATCGAAGTTCCGCCTTCGGTATACGTACCTGTAATCGTGGGAATGGCAGTCGTATTGCTTTGTACCGTTACGATATTGGAAAGCATACTGACCGTTTTTCCGGTTGCTAAAGCCGTTGCCGACACCATGTTTGTGGCCACAAATGCAGGGCTTATGCCGGTTAATGTCCACGTACCTGTGGCAGTTACTGTTGTTGTCCCTATGCTGACTCCGTTTTTGTAAACGGTAATGACCGTCCCTGCCGCCTCGGATGAAGTACCTGAAACGGCAGTGGCACCCGCCGCAATAGGGCCTTTTACTACAGGGGCCGTAGTCGCTGTACCCGTAGCGACCACTACCGCTGTAGAAGCATTGGAAATACACAAACTGCTGCCCATTGCCCGGGCTGTAATTGATTCACCCAAGACAGGAATTAATCCGTTAACAGTCCATACACCTAAAGCAGAAGCCGTAGTTGAGCCAATCTGAGTGCCGTTGCTATAGAGGTATATCTTGGCGTTGGCCACTGAAGTACCGCTCACCGATGAAGTAGAAGGCGTAATGGGACTGGATGTAATAGAAGGCGTAGCAGTGGAAACTGCCCCACCAATACACACAAATGTCGGGTTTGACTCGCATTTGCCGGTTTCCTGGGCAGTGATCCAATAACCGCCGTCAGGCAGGCAGTTAGGACCGCCGCCGGTACAGTTGGTAGTTCCGCCTGCACAATTGTAGAGGAAGGTGGTTGCGTCGGTTGCCACGGTCTGAAACAAACCGGATGCGTTGTAGATGCGAATCACTGTTCCAGTTGCGGCTCCCGTTGGGCCATTGCCGCCAATCCCTTTGCTACTGTTGCAGGAAATGGTTGGCGAGCTGCTACAAGTTGACCCCACACTAACAGCCGAAGAACTCAGCGACTCTGATTTGCTTGCAGCCGTAGCCGTTGCTGTCACCGACGCACTTGATGCCAATGGACTCAAGCTGCCCAGCGTCCAGGCACCTGCGGTTACGGTGGCAGTTCCCACCAGGGTTCCATTGACAAACACTTTGATCACTGTCCCGTTAGGCTCGGATGAAGTACCCGAAACGGCAGTGGCACCCGCCGCAATAGGACCGTTCACTACCGGAGCGACTGACCGCTGGGGAGGAAACGAACCACTGGTGGTAGTATTGATGGCTGTTGGCACCGCTCCCTGAATCACAGCCGACCAGATGTTTTCCAGGTTCCCCCCGTAGGCATTGTCATCGACTCCACCAATGTCAGAAATCGGCCCGGCTAGGGCACTTTGCGTACTGATAACCGTATTTGCCACCATACGTACAGGCGTAGAAGGTGTAAAACCGGGGATAAAGGTGGTAATAACCGAAAAGGGGATATAGAAATCGTAGAAATAATCGGGATTGGAACAATTGGTGGTAATGGCTATGGACTTTTGCGCATACTGGTCATAGGCCAGTGTAGTAAGCAAAGTAGGTAATGCCGTTCCGTCGGTATTGTAGAGCCGTACGCCAAAATTGGTAACCAATTCAATTTCCACCTCAAATCCCGGGTTGCCGCTTACGTAGTTCGGATCGGCGTTAGGTCCCGTGTTTCCGAACTTATTGTCGGTATCAATCAGAATGCTGTATCCCTTGGAGTTAGGCGCATAGTTGCCCAACCGAAACCGAAACAACAGATTGTTGGCACCCGAAAGATACGTGCCAACCGGGAAAATGCCCGGTGCATCCACAAAATCGGTAAATCCACAACTAGGGCCATTGGCCAGATCGGAAGTAGGCTCGGTTCCGGGTACAACCAAGGGTCGGAAGGGAATCTCGCTTTCGCTTAAGTCGTTGGCGCCAAAGCCCGCCTTGGAAGCTGAAACATAGCCATCGCCATTGGGGTCCAGGACGGCTTGTCCTGCCGGAGTAGCGGCTTTCACAATCAAACCGGGTGTTTGGGCAACACCCCACATACTAGTACACAGTGTGATCAAGAGAACAACCCATCCAGTTTTCACACTGCGAATCAAATTTTGCTGCTTGGAGAAGCGGCGATTAAGGGCAATCATTGCTCATTCTTATGAGTAAGGCATAAAACAGACTTTTAACTTTTTACAGTAGGCTAACTCGGAAGACAAATGTACCATGGATTCGAGTCTCCCAACCGCTACAATAAACTACCTATCAGAAGATGTAGTATAAATACCTATATTTCGTTAACAATGAATGAATGGTTCATTTCAGTCGGACAGTGGCATCCATTGATTGCTTGTTATGGGTGTAAGTATCATCTAACTTTCTCGCAATCAAGAGAAAAACAAGACTTTTTCACTGCTTTCTGTAAAATATGCATCCTAAAATTTGCTAAAACTTTTGCGTATGGCGGGTTTTCGTACGGTGAAACATACTATTTTGCATCACCTTTTACGCTTATGGATTACGCTACCTTTAGTGAATACTTATCCATACCCAACGAGCAGGTCTTAAATGTATACCAGTATGGATCACGGGTTTACGGCACTTCTACGGACCGGTCTGACTGGGATTTTGTGGTCATTGTTAACCACAAAACAGTGGAGGAATTTTTGAGCGAGCCGATAAACGTGCATTTTTACACAGTAGCGGAATTTCAGGCCCAGCTTGCAGCGCATGAAATCAGTGCATTGGAGTGCCTGTTTCTGCCCGCGCCGTACGTTTGGAAAGAGCAGCATCGCTTTGAGGTAAACCTTGTGCCAACGCAATTGCGGCATAGCTTACCTGCCAAATCGTCAAACAGTTGGGTCAAGTGCAAAAAGAAGTTAACTCTTGAGAAGGATTACGATCTACACACCGGCCGCAAAAGCCTGTTTCACGCCTTTCGGATCATACACTACGGCATTCAGCTGTGTCAGTTTGGCCGCATTACGGATTACACGGCGGCCAATGCCATTTATGAGGAAATCTGTCAGTATGAACGCTGGGAAGATTTATTTGCCCAGTTCAAGCCTCGCTACAACCAGCTGCTAAGCACCTTTCGATTGATGGCCCCTAAGCTGTAAGCAAAAAAATAGTATCTTTTAAAATTCCAAAACCACCCAATCTTTGCAAAACAGAGTCTGGTCTTTTGACTGTGGTATTTTGTAAAAGCAAACGCCAAACCAGCCGATTTTCCCACTTTATACACCGACATAGTTGCGTGAAGTTATCGAAGGGATGTCCAAAATAGTATCTAACAAAAAAGACAAAACCTCACACTCAAAAGCCCATACTGTCAGAACGCGGAAAACAAAAAGCCCTTCCACGGGAGGGGCTAGAATACTCCATGAGATCACTATCAGGCAGTTACTTCGTCGTGTAGCCAGGCTTTTTTAGCCAGCAGTTCTTCTTCCGTTTCTTCGTAATCAGGGTCGGGCACGCAGCAGTCTACCGGACATACGGCAGCACACTGAGGCTCTTCGTGAAAGCCTTTGCACTCGGTGCACTTGCCCGGTACAATGTAGAAATAATCGTTAGAGACAGGCTCCTGCGGCGCATCGCCCGCCAGAATGCTGCCGTCTTCCAGCTCTACTTCCTGCAATTGGGTTCCTTGTGCCCAGTTCCACGTAGCACCTCCTTCATAAATGGCATTGTTGGGGCATTCGGGTTCGCAAGCTCCGCAATTGATGCATTCGTCAGTGATTATGATTGCCATATCCGTCGTCTTTTTGGGTCTAGTACAAAGTTGCGGCAATTTATAGAATCAAACCAATCACAAATCCTTATAACCCATTACTTTAAGTTATAGTGCATCAGACAGAACCGCTTAAACGAAGCCATGAGTTTGCTGCTTTGTCCGTGGAGCTGTATGAACTGGAAAGTCCGGGAAATATCCAGCCCTTTGATATCAATGATGCTCAATTGGTTTTGCTGCAATTCTTTGGTAACCGAATACACCGATAAAAAAGCCGCACAATGGGAATGCATCAGATACTGCTTGATGCTTTCGGTGTTTTCGAGCTGAATATCAATGGTTAATTCCTTGGGATGAATATGCACCTGCGACAGCGCCTGATATACGACATCCAGTGTGCCCGAACCGTGTTCACGCAATACCAGTGGAAGGCTGCGCAATTGTTCGGTTTTGATTTCCGTCTTTGCAGCCCATTTGCTATCCGGGCGGGCCACCAGCACGATCTCATCCTTGGCAAACGGATCGTACATAATTTGTGGATGGTGTGAATTGCCTTCGACAATGGCAATGTCAATTTTTTCCTGAATCACCTGCTGCTCAATGTGTTCGCTATTGCCAGTAACAAAACTCACCTGTACCGACGGATAAGCCGATTTGAACAATGCCAGAATGCGCGGCAGCACATACTGCGCCAGCGTGGTGCTGGCCCCGATACGCAACTGTCCGTTGGCTACCGAGCTAAACTCGGCCAGTTCGTTTTCCAGCGCCGCGTAGGTTTGAAAAATCTGCTGGGCGTAGCGCACCAGCACCTGGCCGGGCGGCGTCAGCGAAATGCTGTTTCCATGACGCTTGAACAAGGCCACGCCCAGTTGCTGCTCCAGCTCATTGATGTGCTTGGTTACGGCAGGTTGTGTGATAAATAACTCGCCGGCGGCCTTGGTAAAGCTCAGTTTCTGGGAAACGGTATAGAAAACCTTGAGGCGAAAATCAAAAATCATTGGACAAACGGTGACTAGTGAGAATGCTAAGTTACACCGCAAAAGTTGCTTTCACATTCAAACCTGAAAATAGTATCTGCCAGAACCTGAAAACCCATGGCTAAAACACCATAGGTATACTTTTTTTAACCATACCCCTTATCATCAAACCATCAAAAGTTATGCAGCGCAGATTTTATCAAAGAAAGCGATACATTATTCCCCTGGCCATTCTGGCTTTATTGATTGTGGGCCGTTTGCTGTTGCCTTATTTTGTCACCCGGTATGTAAACAAAGTGTTGGCGGATATTCCGGGGTATTGGGGCAAGATTGACGATGTGGACATTCATCTGTACCGGGGCGCCTATAAAATTCAGGGATTGGAACTGTACAAAGTAGAAGGCAACCAACGGGTACCCTTTCTCGATTTTCCGGACACGGATTTATCCATTTACTGGAAGGCTATTTTGAAAGGAGAAGTGGCCGGGCAGATTGTTTTTAACCAACCCAAAGTAAACTTTATCGGCGGCAAAGACAGCAGCGACGTGCAGAGTGGTGAAGATGTGGATTGGACGGCACCGCTGAAAAAACTGATGCCGCTGCAAATTGACCGGCTCACCATTAAAAACGGCGAAATTACCTTCAACGATTTTACCTCCCGCCCCAAGGTGGATCTGAACATGAAAAACGTGGACATGCTGGCCACCAACCTGAGCAATGCCGAACACAAAGCCGCTACCTTGCCCTCCGATGTGCGTCTGACGGCTCAGTCCATCGGCAACGGAAACCTGGATATTAAAATGGCGATCAATGTACTTAAACCCATGCCTGATTTTGACCTGAACCTGAAGTTTGAGAAAGTGGACATTCCGGCCCTCAACGATTTCTTTGAAGCCTATGCCAACGTCGATCTGGAGAAAGGCAATTTTGACATGTACAGCGAACTGGCTCTGCGCAATGGAGTCATCACGGGATATGTAAAACCCATTGCCAAGCATCTGAAATTCATTGACTGGAAAGACAAAGAGGAAACGCAAAACGTACCTCACCTGCTGTGGGAAGGATTGGTAGGGCTGGTGGCCGATATTTTTAAAAATCACCGCAAAGATCAGCTGGCTACTTCCATTCCGATTTCAGGGACCATCAAAAAAACCCGGATCGATACCTGGACGGCCGTGCTGGGCGTGCTCCGCAATGCGTTTGTAAAAGCCGTACCCACCGACACCGACGGAACGGTGACTTTTACGGATGCCATCAATGCCTACCGCAACTACCTGCTGAATGGGGAAGGAAACGAAGTGGCGGGCAACAAAAAGGATGAAAAGGAAGAGCGAAAAGAGGAAAGAAAGGAGAAACGCAAAGAAAAGCGCGAGGAAAAACGCAAGGAAAGACAGGCCAAACGGGAGTCCCGGTAAAGCGAAAGGGTTTGTCTATAAGAATGCGTGTGTGATCTATGGCTGGATAGCAACTAACGAATAAGCGCCACTATTTGGGTGAAAGCAGGATAAATGGTATACCATCCTGGTTACACCCATGAAAGCGAGAAACCGTCCCTTAGCCTATAGTTGCATCGAATGCAATTATCGCTATGTTGCTCATATTCAGCATGTATTTTCCGAGCTAGGTTTTCCAGTATCCAAAGTAGTACCACAGTATTCGTTTATGATCGGGTATAATTTTCGCATGTATTTTGTGACGCCGATTCCAGCAATTGTTGCCGAAATCATGCTCGAAGCCAGTGTAACGAATCCAACATTCGTTTTGACCATATGCGATAACTGACTCAGGCAAATAGTAGGATTTAAAAACACAAAACCGGCATGAAGGTCTGATTAGCCTCATGCCGGTTTTGCTTTGATCCACTCTATTATTTTACCGCTTTGCGCTCAATTTCCCGCAGGTTTTCCATCTTCTTAATCCGCAAGAATCCGTTGATGTCTTCGAAGTGTTCTTTGATGCGTTTGTTGCCAAACTCAAATACCTTATCAGCCAATCCGGCCAGAAAATCCCGGTCGTGCGATACCAGAATCAGTGTTCCGTCAAATGCTTTCAAAGCGTCTTTCAGAATGTCCTTGGTCTTGATATCCAGGTGATTGGTAGGTTCGTCAAGAATCAGCAGATTCACTGGTTGCAACAACAACTTGATCATTGCCAGACGCGTTTTTTCACCACCCGAAAGCACTTTCACTTTCTTGTCGATGGTTTCGCCGCTAAACATGAACGCTCCCAGAATATCTTTGATTTTGGTGCGAATATCCCCTACCGCGATCTGATCAATGGTCTGGAAAACAGTAAGTTCACCGTCCAGTTTCGCCGCCTGATCCTGTGCAAAGTAGCCGATCATGGAGTTGTGGCCCACTTGCAGCTTTCCTTCAAAGTCGATTTCGCCCATGATGGCCTTCACCAATGTCGATTTTCCTTCGCCGTTCTTGCCCACTAAAGCTATTTTTTGTCCACGCTCAATGGTGATGGATGCATCCTGAAAAACCACGTGGTCGCCGTAGCGTTTGGTCAATCCTTCGGCAATCACCGGGTAATTGCCCGACCGGGGAGCCGGTGGAAACTTCAGGTTCAGGTGGGACGTATCCACTTCGTCCACTTCAATTACTTCAATCTTCTCCAGCATTTTCACCCGCGACTGCACCTGAAGAGTTTTGGAATAGGTACCTTTGAACCGATCAATAAACTCCTGTATGTCAGCAATTTGACGTTGCTGCTCTTCGTATTGTTTCTGCTGCTGCTCGCGGCGTTCTTTGCGCAATTGCAAATAGTGCGAATAGGTGGCTTTGTAATCGTAAATCCGGCCCATGGTCACTTCGATGGTCCGGTTGGTGATGTTATCTACAAAGGTTTTGTCGTGCGAAATCACGATTACGGCTTTGGCGTTATTTACCAAAAATTCTTCCAACCACTGAATCGACTCAATGTCAAGGTGGTTGGTGGGCTCATCAAGCAAAATCAAATCCGGCTTTTGGAGCAGTATCTTGGCAAGCTCTATGCGCATCCGCCAGCCACCCGAAAACTCTTTAGTCGGCCGACTAAAGTCCTCTCGTGAAAAGCCCAACCCTTTCAGGGTCTTCTCTATTTCCGCGTCAAAATTGCTGTCTTCAATGGAGTAGTACTTTTCGCTCAGTTCCGAAACCTGCTCAATGATCTTCGCATATTCGTCTGATTCATAGTCGGTTCGGGTTTCCAGCGCATGGTTCAGCTCTTCCATTTGCTTTTTCATTTCCAGAATCTTGCCAAACGCCTTGGACGTTTCCTCAAACACGGTGCAGTCGTCTTCGGTCAGCAAGTGCTGGGGCAAGTAGGCAATCACGGCATCTTTGGGGGCCGAAATTTTGCCGCGGGTAGGCTTGGTTGCCCCGGCAATGATTTTGAGCATGGTAGACTTGCCCGCGCCGTTTTTACCCATGAGGGCAATGCGGTCATTTTCGTTAATATTGAAGGTGATGTTGCTAAACAGAGCGGCACCGTTAAACTCGACGGTGAGGGAATCAACTGAAATCATGCGTGTGCGGGATGGCTTTTGGTCAAATAAGCTGCAAATATAACGCTTATCTGCGGATGTTTGCACATGGCTACTCGATTTTACACCAGGTTTTGCAAACGGATGGTTGGGAAAATAGTATCTTTTGAAAATGAAAACCTTACTTATACTATAATCTTTTGCGTATAATAAATCAAGAAAATCATTGCTTTTTGCGCAATAACTTTCTCTTGGGGTTCTTTTCAACCGTTTCAAGCTGCATCTCTAGCTCTTCTCTCTTAACTAATTCTTCTTTGTGGTAATCAAGAACTTTTCCTTTGGGATAAACACTGTTCATCCAATCTATATAAGCGTAGATATGTTCACGATAACAATGGGTGATAAATCCAATTATAATCTTGTTATGATACTTTATAGTAATGATAAATCTTGGATTTCCTAATATGAACATATCCAATACACAACTTCCTAAAGAATCTGTTTTTTCCAATAATGAGTCCAGTTGTCTCAGACGAGGTTTACCAATCCGATAGACTTCCAAAGTTTTTGTATCTTCAGGTGAACCCATCATAGGTCGATACAATACATATAATGAATCATCTCTTATCTGATAATACTTAAAATCAGCAGATGCAAGACCTGACCTTTGAGGAATGGCAATATTTAAATATCTTTTAACAAAGTCTTGTCCCTGCACGGTTATCATTTTTGTGATAAATACTAACAGAACAAGTATTAGCTTCTTCATTCTATTGATGATTCAAAAAATCACTAATTAAAAACCTTTTACTGTTTATCCGTTTTTACCTTTTCATCAAACCGCTTTTGCTGATCGGCTAGTTCCTGTTCATATCCTTTCTGATCGGCAAAGGCGGCGGGATTGTACGCATCACCCGGTTTGTGTTTGCTGTGCAGGTCAAACTGACTGGCGTGGGCGGCAAACCAGAGATCAAACGTCAGGTTTTTCATGGCTTGCAACGTGTACGCATAATCCTGCTCGATGGTGGAATAGGCCGCAATGGTGTTAAACTTCTTATCCGTGATTATGGTCGGAATGTTGGCAAGCAGCACCTTGTAGCTTTTTTGTTCGTCACGCACCGTAAACAGAAAGCTGCACGAACCTTTGGTATGGCCGGGATGATGCAGCATTACAATTTTCATGTCTCCCAGTTGAATCGTGTCGCCGTCTTTTAACAACCGGTCAGCCTTGACGGGCGCAAAGGTTACGCCATATTTGCCCATTTCGTAATCGTTCTTCCCTCCACTCTGCAACACATCGGCGTCTTTCTCATTGACAAACAACTGTGCGCCTGTGCTTTTCTTGATGGCAGCCATGGCCCCCACATGGTCAAAATGAACCTGGCTGGTCAGTAGTATTTTGATGTCACTGAATTTAAAACCCAAGGTTTTCAGATTGTCTTTTATCTGTTTTTCGGACGAAGCCAGGCCGGTATTGATCAGAATATGCCCTTGCGGAGTGGCAATCAGGTAACAAGCCAGATCATAGGTACCCACGTAATACAGGTTACCGGCCATCCGGAAAGGCGGATAGTTTTTTTCCCAGTCCGAATTATTCGCTTTCGGTTCCTTTACCTGTTGGGCTTGCAACTGCCACGACAACAAGAAGATTAGCAGACTGGCAATCTGATGGAGCGGTTTAAAAGTCATAGGGTTTGTGAGTTCAGTAGGTTTGACAAAAATACAAGTTACGGCTTTATTTTACGCTTTTGTTTCCAGATTTACAGCAATCGAAATAGTATCTTTTAAGAACACAAAACTCCCCTGTTTTCGTAAGGAGTTTTGTGTTGATGAGCTTGCCTGGATTGTATAACCTAGGTTTTCCCGTTTTGGCAGATACTATTTTTCACAATCAGACAAACTCAGGAATAAGCCTTCAGGATTTCGCCGTTGACGGCTCCTTCCAGGCTGAGCACATAGGCATTTACCACTTTTTCCATGGGCACATAGTTGAATCCGGGAAACAGATGACCGTACCGTTCGCGGCTGTCTTCGACCAGGCCCGGACTCACGGCATTGATGCGCATGTCGTTTTTCAGTTCCTGGGCCGCTGCCAGCACAAAGCTGTTGATGGCTCCATTAATTGTTGCGACACATGCTCCGTTTCTGGCCGGATGCACGGCCGCAATGCCCGAGGTAAGCGTAAACGAACCTTCACGCGTGAGGTATTCTTTCCCGATCAGCACCAGGTTGATTTGCCCGAGCAGTTTTCCGTAAATGCCCGGCATCATGTCTTCCTGCGTCATTTTGTAAAAGTCGCCGTAAAACCCGGTTCCGGCAGTGCAAATGCAGGCATCGACCGTTTGCACTTTTTTGAACAAATCTTCAATGGATGCTTTGTCTGCAATATCCACCTGCACATCACCGCTGGTGCGGCCTGCAATGATCAAATCGTGTGTTTGGCCCAGTCGCTGCGCCACTTTTTTTCCAATGGTGCCATGGCCACCAATCATGAGTACTTTCATAGAGAGTTATCTTGTTTAGTTTCAGGCAAAACTAATCGGTAAGTCTCCCAGGGTGATACCCGAAAAAGCTCAATTCATGACAACTTTGGACCGTAGCGACATCGGCGTGTATCCGTACTGCTTTTTGAATAATTGGATAAAGTACGAGGCATTTTCAAACCCGCATGCATCCGCGATTTCGGCAATACTGTCAGTAGTATTGTAAATGAGCAAACAGGCGTATTCCAATCGTTTCCGATTGATCCACTGACGGGGCGACGCATCGAAAATTTTCCTGAAATCTCGTTTGAAGGAAGCAATGCTCCGGTTGGACAGACTGGCGTAATCAGCAATGGATAACGCTTGCAATAAATGCTTTTCCACAATGTATTCAATGTCTTCCGGTGCATTTCGTGCCAGCGATACCAGAAAGCGGGAAAGCTGCGGAGAGCCAACGGTTTTCACTAAAAGCAGGATGATTTCCTTTTGCTTGAGTTGCAACAAATGTATATCCGCCAGAAGAACCGACTCAAAATACAGTCGTAACTGATTTTTATACTGATTGATGTGGGTATTGGTGGGAAACAGCAAAAACGAAGTAGGCAATTCCCAATCTTGCGGAGTCAGATTGTACTCAATAATGGCTTCTTTCAGGGTTTTGTGATGCAGAAAAACCAGCAACGCCTCAAACCGCAGTCCCTCTTCAATATACTCGGCCATCACATAAATGCCCTTTTTCAGCAACACAATGTTGCCAGGCTCCACGCGGATGGTTTTCTCGCCGAAATGCAGCAGCTTCACTCCTTCCAGCACGAATAACACCGTATGCTCAGTTAGGAAAACGGTCCGTTTCTTTGCTTTCGATTCAATTTTCAGCTTGGCAAAGGCGGTAGCATCGGCCGATAAAAACGTAGGATCGCCATTGGCGTTGGCAGGAGGAAAATGAAAAATCATTCCTGAAAGTACGAAAAATTGGTGGAATGCAATGGGTTTGTGCCTTCACCAAATAGTATCTTTTAAAATGCAAAAACCTCCATTGCGTGAATAGAGGTTTCCTA
Source organism: uncultured Sphingobacteriales bacterium (assembly GCA_963520985.1). Lineage (GTDB taxonomy): Bacteria > Bacteroidota > Bacteroidia > Cytophagales > 172606-1 > Xanthocytophaga. The sequence goes on along the minus strand of CAUQTA010000001.1, from coordinate 2,389,011 downwards.
CAGGATTTAGAATTATAGCAATCTACAATATGGTCAGGGACGAATTGTGGTAAGGCAACAACTGAGGCGAATCCGCATCCAATTCCGTGACAAAATAATCAATCTGGCTCAGGTCGGCTATTTTCATACGCATCACGCTGTTCATCTTTTCCGAGATACACATCACTGCCGTTTTCTTCGCGGCTCTGAGCATGGCTTTTTTGGTTTGCACCGTTTCCCAGTCCGAATCGGTCAGGCCTTCGCGGGCATCGATGGCATTGGAACCCATAATGCACAGATCAACCCGCAGCTCGGATAACCGCTGATACACCTCTCCGCCGACACTCATCTGACTGTAACGTGAAATTTGCCCGCCAATCAGAATGATTTCCAGGTTCGGCTTATCCAGCAATTCTACGGCTGTCAGCGGATTGACCGTCACAAACGTGGACCGCAAATCCGTCGGAATCATCTTGACCAGTTCGCGAATGGTGGTGCCACCGCCAATCAGCACCAGCATGCCGTCTTCCAGAAGAGTTAGGGCTTTTTCTGCAATAATGGTTTTGCTTTGGTGCGCGTAGGTTTCCTGCAACTGCGAGTTGTGGTGATAGGCCTTTGACATGGCTCCCCCTCTGATTTTAATCAGTTTCCCTTCTTCCGCCAAATCATTGATATCACGACGAATGGTGTCTTCAGACACATTCAAAACATTGGACAGTTCAATGAGTGACATTCGGGTATGAATGTTCACCTGTTTAATAATCAAATCTTTACGTTCGCCTTTAAGAAATGCAACCGACATGCAGGGAAAAAAGTTAAATCAAATCATTTGTAAAAAACTCAACAGGAAGGTACAGGAACACGCAAAGATAAAACCATCTGGATATTATTTATGGAAAGATAGCAAAATAGTAGCTGCGAATACCACAAAACCTGCTTTTTTTATAACGATTCTCTGCCCTTCTTCAGTAACAACTTCAAATTTTGCATTCCTGCAGCCATATCTTCGCAAACGTTGCAATACAGATCAGTCTTTATTGGCAAATATTGCAAACAATATTCCACATAAAAACCAAAACAGCAAATAGAAAAAATATATTTGCAAAATATGCAATAAAAAATTTGTTATTATAATTTTTACTCAGATATTGTTGCAACTTTTGCATAATCATATTGCAACTTTTGCAATACTATCACTAATTCCATACTCACCTTATCATTTCAAACCTATGAAGCAATTTATACGCAATAAGCCTATCCGCCAGATAGTGCTTTGGGTTACGTGCCTGTTTGCGGCCTTACCCGTCTTGGCTCAGCAAACTATTACTGGTACAGTAACCAACGTCACTGACAACACCACTCTGCCCGGAGTGAGTGTGTCTGTGAAAGGCACCACCAACGGCACCACTACCGATGCCGCCGGAAAATACACGCTGAAAGTAACCGATGGCAATGCCACCTTGGTTTTCTCCTTTATCGGTTTTATTTCGGAAGAAGTCGCTTTGAACAACCGCACTACACTGGACATTGGTCTGGCACCGGACATTCAGTCGCTGAGCGAAGTAGTTGTAACGGCCTTAGGGGTTGAAAAAGACAAAAAAGCACTGGGTTACTCGGTATCCGAAGTAAAAGGAAGTGAATTTACCCAAGCCCGCGAAAACAACGTAGCCAATGCCCTTACCGGTAAAATAGCCGGTGTAAATGCCACGGGTTTATCCACCGGACCGGGAGGTTCCAGTCGCGTAATAATCCGAGGAAACGGCTCACTAACAGGCAATAGCCAGCCTTTGTATGTAATCAACGGCATGCCCATGGATAACAGCGTGCCAGGAGGTAGCTCTGCTCCCAACGGGCTGGGAACCAGAGCAGGCACGGATCGCGGCGATGGCATTGCAGCCATCAACCCAGATGACATCGAATCTATGACTGTATTGAAAGGGGGTGCTGCGGCTGCATTGTATGGTTCTCGCGGAGCCAATGGCGTTATCTTGATCACCACTAAAAAAGGCCGTGCTCAGAAAGGGATTGGAGTCGAATACAACGGGGCATACACCATGGAAAACGTATCGGTATTCCCTGATTTCCAGTACGAATACGGACAAGGTGACGGCGGTGTAAAACCAACGACACTAGCCCAGGCGCAGGCTACAGGTCGCCGTTCGTTCGGTTCCAAGATTGACGGATCGACTGATTATGTGGCCGCTGATGGCAAAACGCATCCGTATGTGGCCCAGCGCGACAACCTCAAGCATTTTTACCAGACGGGTACTAATTTCACGAATACCCTAGCCTTCTCCGGTGGAAACGAATCCATTCTGTATCGCCTTTCTTTGTCTGATCTGGATGCCAAAAGTGTACTGCCGTCCAACACTTATAATCGCAAAACGGCCAACCTGAACATTTCAGCCAATCTGAGCAAGCGCCTTAGAGCGGAAGCATTGGCTCAATACAATCTGGAAAAAGGAAATAACCGTCCCGTAGCCGGTGATGCCTTAGGAAATCCGAACTGGATGGCTTACGAAGTAGCCAACACCGTTGATGTTCGCTGGTTAGCTCCCGGACACGATGCCAATGGCAATGAAATTTTCTGGAATGATGCCGGCATTGTAACCAACGGATACTTCTTTATTAACAAATTCAAGCAAACCGATACCAAAAACCGTTTCATTGGTCAGGCGTCTCTTGCTTATGACATCCTGAAGAACTTGACTGTAAAAGGTACCGTAACGCGTGATTTTTACAATTACAACTTCACCAGTATCCAGCCAACGGGTGGCCAGTATGTACCACAAGGTCAGTATGATGGCATCAAGTCGGATGTATCAGAAACCAATGCAATGTTGACTGCTTCTTATAACACTAAATTCGCAGAAACAGTTGGATTGTCTGTACTGGTAGGTGGTAATACACGTCGGTTTGCAATGGATGGATTTGATTTCACTGGACAGGGATATACAACCCCTTACTTTTATAGTTATACCAATTTATCGACTTCTACAGCAAGACCATTTACTAGCAACATAAAGACCAACTCTTGGTTTGGTTCTGCCGATTTGGATTACAAAAGTATCTGGTTCCTAACCTTGACCGGACGTCAAGACTGGTTCTCAACTTTGAGTTCTAAAAACAACAGTGTATTCTATCCAAGTGTTGGAACCAGCTTTATTCTTTCAGATGTGATTAAAATGCCTATGATGTTTGATCAGGTAAAACTACGGGCATCCTGGGCACAAGTGGGTGGCGGCGGCCCTGACCCGTATGCGATTAATCTTGCTTATGAAAGTGTTGCCAGTGCCAGTTCTGTTCCTTTGCAAAATGTTACTTCACCTATTGCCGGATCCTATGCTCTTACCAATGCCAATCTGAAGCCTTATACCAGTACAACTTACGAAGCGGGTCTTAGCACACAACTTTTTGGAAACCGGCTGAATTTTGATCTTACGCTGTATGATCGAAAAACAGTGGACGACATCGTGAATGTACCTATTTCTGTCGCTTCCGGCTACAATCTCGCCATTGTCAATGCAGGACAGCTAAGCAACAAAGGAATTGAGTTGTTATTGGAAGGTACCCCAATTAAAAACGACAACTTCACCTGGAATGCCAGCTTCAACTTTGCCTACAATAAAAGTGAAGTATTGAAACTAGCCGATGGCATCAGCACAGCAAACCTGGGTAACTCGGCAAATGGGAATGCATTCATCAATAACCAGGTAGGGATGCCTTTCGGCTCTATCTACGGATATCGGATGAAAAAAGATGCTGCTGGTAACATTATCTACGATACAAATTCCAACCTTCCCATGCAAACCGATAACAACCAGTTTTTGGGTCAAGGCGTACCACCTTACACAATGGGCTTGACCAATACCTTCAAGTACAAAAACTTCTCTTTGGATGTACTGGTGGATGGCAAATTCGGCAACAGCATTTTCTCGGTAATGGAAGTGTATGCTACTCGTTTGGGCTTGTTGAAATCAACCCTGCCCGGTCGGGAAAACGGACTGGAACTAACCGGTGTTACGGCTTCCGGCGATGCCTATTCGCATACGGTTCCGGTAGCAAACCTGCGCAGTGCTTACTACAACAGCCTGAACCGTTACACCGAACTGTTTGTGCACGATGCTAGTTTTGTCAAGCTTCGTCAGGTCATTTTATCCTACCGCTTGCCAGCCGGCTTCCTCAAAGTGGTGGGCGTACAGTCAGCCAGCGTTTCTTTAGTAGGGCGTAACTTATTGATCCTGTACAAACAAACTGACAACTTTGATCCTGAGCAGAGTTTGACTAACGGTGCAGCTCAAGGGATAGAATCTATTGGTCTGCCTCGTACCCGTTCTTATGGCTTGAACCTCAATCTGAAATTCTAACGACAATACGTATTATGATGAGACAATCATTGATAAAATATAGCTTTCCTCTGCTGACGGCATTGGGCATGGTAGCCCTACCGTCGTGCGATAAAGGCTTTGAAGATGTAAATACGAATCCCAATGCGGTTTCTGTTCCTACAGCCAAATTCATATTTAGCAAGGCTCTCTACGATGGAGCACTCAATAGTGGCAACAAGGGGAATTTATTGTTTGGTTTGATGCAATATACCACTAGCTACAACGACGTAGAGGGATTTGGTTCTAAGTATGTAGCCTCACAAGTCAACGCAACAGGGAGTGTATTTACCAACTCGTATACTACTCAGATCAACGAAATCAATGAAGTGATCAAAGCGGTAAAAGACGATGCGACCAAGGTAAATATGTATGCAGCAGCCCGCATCTGGCGGGTATACTGCTTTAGCCGCCTGACTGACCTGTACGGGGACATTCCCTATTCGGAAGCAGGCCAGGGCTATAACCAATCCATCTACCAGCCAAAGTATGATTCACAAAGTGCCATTTATGCGGACATGCTCAAAGAACTGGACGAATCCGTAACAGCGCTGGACCCTGCGAATACAAACACGTTTGGCACTTCCGATCTGATTTACCAAGGAGACGCGGTGAAATGGAAAAAGTTTGCGTATTCTCTTATGTTGCGTTTGGGCATACGGATGAGCAAAGTAGACGCTACCAGCGCACAAAGCTGGGTATCCAAAGCCATTGCGGGTGGCGTGATCCGTGACTATGCAGACATTGCCAAAGTAACTTATACCTCTGGTGGTCAAAATATTAATAAAAACCCTGTGGCATGGCAGTTTCTAAACGATAACTACCTGCGTGCCAATGGCATCGATAACACCGAAGGTGGCAAATATCAGCAAGTTTTCATTGATTCGCTCAAAGCCAATAATGACCCTCGTTTGAGTGTGCTTTCGGTAGTATACGTCAATGGCGTGGCTAGCTCGGATGAAAGTATTCAGAAGGGCATGCCTGCAACCATCAACGGTAGCAAGCCGACTGATTTTGTTACCTATTCGGAACCCAAGCAAACCACCGTACTGAAAGCAGATGCACCGTTGCTTTTGTTTACCGTGGCCGAAGCCGACTTCTTGTTGGCAGAGGCGGCCTTGCGAGGCTGGTATAATGCCGAAACAGCAGCTAGCTTGTACGAATCGGGCATTCGGGCAGCGATGAAACAATGGGATCTGATCAGTGGCACGACCAACGTTATTGACCAGGATCGTATTGATAGCTACGTGGCAGCTCATAAACTGGCAACCAGCGGTCTAGACAAACAACTGGCTCAGATTTACACACAGTTCTGGGTGGGTATTTTCCCGGATGCCCAAGAAGTGTACAACAACTACCGTCGCACGGGCTATCCGGCATTGGTGCCAAACAACTATCCAGGCAATGCTACGGGTGCCAAAATATTCCGTCGGTTCCTGTATCCGGTTTTAGAGCAAACTCTTAATCGTACTTCCTACAACGAAGCCGTTCAAAGACAAGGCGCCGATGATTTGCTGACCCGGGTTTGGTGGGATAAAGAATAAGAAAAATAGTATCTCTGTAAAGCGAAAAACCTCTTGCTTTACAGAGATCAAAAATCAAAAACTTAGTATATAAAGGGTTATGCTTGTTACTGAAACCGTACAGCCGGTTTATATTTGAGCAAAAGTTAGCTATTTCTGTCCATGCGAAAAGTATTACTCATTTGTATCTGGTTTTGGTGTTACGAGCAACTGTTGGCTCAGTCGGCTTTGCTGACTGAGCCTCCTATCATTCCCAAACCCGTGCATTTTCAGAAACAAGCGGGTTCATTTACGTTTAGCCAACAGACAACCTTTCAATCGGATCAATCAGTAGCAGATTCTTCGCTGGTTTTCTTTAAAGAAATGCTGACAGGCTATGCCCAACCGACAACCCATTCCACACCAAACATCCTTTATTTTTCCATCAATCCACAGAAAGTCTCCCAACCGGAAGGGTATCAACTACACATCACACCCAGGCAAATTACACTTACCGGACACGATGCTGCCGGACTATTCTACGGCGTTCAGTCATTGTCACAATGGGTTGCTATTACGTCTACACTCTCCGCAGGTGTAATCGACGATTATCCGCGCTTTGGCTATCGGGGCATGCACCTCGATGTAAGCCGGCACTTCTTTGAAACCACATTCTTGAAAAAATACCTGGACCTGCTGGCTCTTTACAAATTCAACACCTTTCACTGGCACCTGACCGACGACCAGGGCTGGCGCATCGAAATCAAGAAGTATCCGTTGTTGCAGCAGGTTAGTGCCTGGCGCAACGAAACCCTGATTGGGCATAAAAAAGAATTGCCGCACCGCTTTGATGGCAAACGTTACGGCGGCTATTATACGCAAGCCCAGATCAAAGAACTGGTCGCTTATGCCCAAAAACGAAACATTACCGTTATTCCTGAAATAGAAATGCCCGGCCATGCGTTGTCAACCTTGGCCGCATATCCCCAGCTAGGCTGTACGGGAGGTCCGTATGCATCGGCTACTTTTTGGGGAATTTTTGACGAAGCCTATTGTGCCGGAAACGATAGCACCTTTATCTTCCTGCAACATGTATTGGACGAAGTAATTGCCCTGTTTCCGTCTGAATACATTCACATTGGCGGCGATGAATGCGTGAAAAAACGCTGGAAGGCATGTCCGAAATGCCAGCGCCGCATGCAAACCGAACATCTGAAAGATGAAGATGAGTTGCAGAGCTATTTCATGAAACGCATCAGCGATTACGTATACAGCAAAGGACGCAAAGTAATCGGTTGGGACGAAATTCTGGAAGGCGGTTTGCCCCCCAGTGCCATTGTCATGAGTTGGCGGGGAATTGAGGGAGGAATTGAGGCTATTAAGCAAAAACACCCGGCCATTATGACGCCCGAAAGCCACGTTTATCTGGATTACTACCAGTCGTTGTACGACCAGGAGCCATTGGCGGCTGCCGGTTACACGCCGTTGTCCAAGACGTATTCCTACGAACCTGTTCCTGCGGGTTTCAGCGCCGAAGAAAGTGCGTACATCATGGGCGTGCAAGGCAATGCGTGGTCGGAATACATGCCTACAACCGACAAAGCGGAGTACATGATTTTTCCCAGGGCACTGGCCATTGCCGAAATCGGATGGAGCCCCTTGGCGAAGAAAAATTATGCTGACTTTTTGCAACGCCTGCGCCAGCATGAAGCACTATTAACCAGCCGAAAAGTCACTTACGCCAAAGTATATGACGAAATCACCGATTCAGTTTCTGTGAATAGCCAAGGCAAACCAGTACTTCATTTGAAAACCACGTTGCCCAAAGGCGTTATCCGGTACACAACCGATGGCTCAGCCCCGACAATCAAGAGCCTGGCCTACAAACAAGCTTTGGCTATAAGCCGAACAGAAACCGTGCAAGCGGCTGTGTTTGCCGATGCAAAACGTCAGGGCAGGATATATTCCAAGCATTTTCAGCTCAGCAAGGCGACGGGCAAAACAGTTGCCTTTGCTCATTCGCCCAAAGGTGCTTACAAACCGGCAACTTCCTCCATACCGGTCAATGGGGTGCAGGGCACCACCCGCTACAATACCGGCGAATGGGTGGGATTTCAGGGAACAGATTTGGATGCGGTAGTGGATTTGCAATCCTTGCAAACGGTTTCCACCCTGAGTGTTAATCTCTTGGTGTACCATTGGCAACGCATGTGGGCACCTTCGCAGCTTACCTTCGCCGTATCGGCGGATGGCAAAACGTTTCAGGATGTTTATAAACAGACCGACTTTCCGGTTAATGGAATTAATACCGTAAAAGCAACCATCAAACCCGTAAAGGCTCGTTACATACGCATTCACGCCACTCCTACGCCTGTGATTCCAGCTGGCGAATACGGCGCAGGCGGTAAGCCGTGGTTATTGATGGACGAGATTTTGGTGGAGTGAAGAGCCTCTCCCAACCTCACGCCGAGGCGTGACAGGCTCTCCCGTGGAGGGAAGTAGGGCAGCGTCTTTGTAGCTTTGTTGTCTTTACAATACATGAAAAATAGTATCTTTTAAAAATAAAAAACCTCTATTTTATCCCCTTCCTTCGGAGGGGCCGGGGGAACTTAATTATGATGAGATTTTTTACAGCACTCGGTTTTTTATTTGTAATTCTGACCACTTCCGCCCAAATCGGCGCCAACAAAAACAAACCAGAACGGGAAGAATGGCTGAAAGACGTTGGTTTCGGAATGTTTATTCACTGGAATGTGGATACCCAGCTGGGCGTAGTAATTAGTCACTCCCTGGTGGGTGCCTCGCCGGATTACGTAGACCGCTACATCAAAGAATTGCCCCAGACCTTTAACCCCACCGATTGGGACCCGGAACGCATTGCCATTCTGGCCAAAAATGCGGGCATGAAATACATCATGTTCACCACCAAGCACCACGCCGGCTTTTGCATGTGGGACACCAAAACCACCGACTTCGGGGTAATGAATACACCTTACAAAAAAGACATTGTCAAGCAGTATGTGGAAGCCTGCCGCAAATGGGGACTGGGTGTGGGCTTCTACTATTCGCCTGAGGATTTTGTGTTCTCATACCGCAACGGCATGAAAGACATCACCCGCGACGACCATTGGGAAAAAGCCAAACCGTTTCAGGACAAATACAAAGCCTTTGTGCTCGAACAGTGCAAAGAACTGATGACCAATTACGGACAAGTCGATTTGTTTTTCATTGACAGCGATGTACTTCGGGAGGAAGTAAAGGACATTGTCTGGAAACTCCAGCCCAATTGCCTCATAACCAGAGGGGCATTGCCGACACCCGAACAACAGCTTCCCGGAGAAACCCTGACTACGGCATGGGAAAGCAACATGACCATGGGAACAGCCTGGAACTACAAGCCCACCAACGAACATTACAAATCGGGCACCGACATGATCAACATGCTCATTGAATCGCGGGCCAAGGGCGGGTCTTTTTTACTGAATATCGGCCCTACCCAATGGGGCAGCGTAAACGAAGGCCAGCAAGGTCGGTTGATGGAAATCGGTGCCTGGCATTTCATCAATCAGGAGGCAGTGCACAACGTACGTCCCTGGATTGTGCGCAACGAAGGTGACGTATGGTTTACCAAAAAGAAAGATGAAAACACGGTCTATGCCTACCTGACACACATGCCCGAATGGCCACGTGGCGAACGTCGTACGTTTTTGTTGAAGTCAGTTAAAGCAACTTCTAAAACCGAAATCAGCGTACTGGGTCAGACGGGCAATATTGTCGAATACAAACCGGATGTGGACGGCAAGGCAACCTTTGAACAAACATCGGAAGGACTGAAAATCTCAGTAGTGCGGGCCCAGCGCATTTACAACAACCACAAATGGCCCAATCCCATTATCGTAAAATTGAAAAACATTCAGCCGGCGATGGAACCTGCTTACTTTTCTACCGTAAAAGCGGAGAAGTTGCCTAATGGAAACCTGCGGCTCACCGCCAGTGTCAGCAAGTTAGGCAACGGCAAGCAGTTTCGGCTGGGATTTGAATACCGGCCCGTACAAAGCACACTAAACGAAGAATTTGATAGCAAATGGACTTCTACCGACATTTTTCCGATTGCACAAACTGGGAACCATACTCTCGAAATGGTGAAAGAAAATGTAACGGCTTACGACGAAATCGAATACCGGGCCATTCTTTACCAGGACGGACTCAAGATTGAAGGAAATACGCAAAAAATCAGTAAACTTAAATTGGAATGAGCATATCTTCACAAAAAAGTGATTAGACATACGACAATGTACTTGCTAAGTTATTTATTTCAAGTTGTACGAGATACTTTCCAAGGCGCAGTGCTTGCACTAGCCAGTCAAAAGCGATGGCCTCTCTGCTTAGCGAGGAGCGGGTGAGCCTTGCGGGCGGGAGCATTAAGCAAAGTGCCTTTTCTTTGTTTCTTTCTTTGGGCAAGCAAAGAAAGAAAGAGCAGATTGGGAGAGCTGTGTTAAGCTTTGGAAATAAATTTAACCTAACGCGCAACTTGAATTATTTACATAAACAGAATTAAATACAATGCAACGATACTGTGTGTCAGCGATCTTTCTTATGTCTTGTGTCTCATGTCTTGTATCTTATCTCTCTTTGCTTAACGTATCCCTACTATAAACACCTAATTATTCCTAATTGTCTATGTCACAAACAATTACAAATGCCGTAGAAACGGCAACACCAGCACAGGTTTTTGCATCGCTAGGACTTTCTCTTCCGCCTGCCCCACTTCCGTTGGGTGTCTATAAACCCTATCTGATCGACGGAAAATACCTGTATCTATCCGGTCATGGTCCCGTACAGGACGACAAAAGCCTGATCATCGGCCGCATCGGCGCTGATATGGACATTGAACAAGGAAAATTGGCAGCTCGTCAGGTAGGCCTTACCATGCTGTCAACCATCCAGACCCACCTGGGTAGCCTGGACCGCGTAAAACGTGTCATCAAAATTTTGGGCATGGTCAATTGCACACCTGATTTTGAACGCCATCCGTATGTAATCAATGGTTGCAGTGAGTTGTTTGCCAAAATTTGGGGCGAAGAAAACGGCATCGGCGTACGCAGCGCAGTGGGCATGGGTTCGCTGCCCGACAACATTCCGGTTGAGATTGAAGCATTGTTTGAGTTGGCGTAAGGGGGCCTCCCCCCGGCCCCTCCGAAGGAGGGGAGTTGGGCAACTTCATTTTCAAAATAGTATCTTTCAAAAACGAAAAACCTGATCCCTAAATCCCTTCTCCTTCTGAGAAGGGACTTTTACAGTCATGTATTAAACTCCCCTCTCAGAAGGAGAGGGGTTGGGGGTGAGGTAAAATAGTATCTTTTCAAACACAAAAACCTCCCATTTTACTCCCCTTCTTCGGAGGGGCCGGGGAGGCCTCTAAACATAAACAAAAGCATGTTTACCATTGATGCGCATCTGGACCTGAGCATGAATGCCATGGAATGGAACCGCGACTTACGGCAGCCGGTAGATCATCTTCGCAAACGCGAAGTGGGTCTCACCGACAAGCCTGACCGCGCCAAGGCCACGGTATCGCTTCCGGAACTACGCAAAGGAAATATCGGACTGGTGGTTGCCACTCAGATTGGTCGGTTTGTAGCCCTGGACAATCCACTGCCTGGCTGGCATTCACCACACCAAGCTTGGGCGCAAACCCAGGGACAACTGGCCTGGTACAATGCCATGGAAGCCGAAGGCGAAATGATTCAGATTCGGGATCTGGCCGGATTGAATGCCCATCTGGCTCTTTGGAACAATTCGTCACCCAATGAAAGCAAGCCAGTTGGCTATATTTTAAGCCTGGAAGGTGCCGACTCACTGGTCACGTTATCTCATGTCGAATGGGCGTATCGTTCGGGGCTGCGGGCCATTGGTCCGGCGCATTACGGGCCGGGCCGCTATGCACAGGGAACTGACGCAACCGGAGGATTGGGTACGGCCGGACGTGATTTGCTGAAGGAAATGCAACGGCTCAACATCATTCTGGATGCAACGCACCTGTGTGACGATAGCTTCTGGGAAGCGATGGATCATTTCAGCGGAGCCGTTTGGGCCAGCCATAACAACTGTCGGGCACTGGTCAACCACAACCGCCAGTTTAGCGACGACCAGATCCGCGAACTCATTCGCCGGGATGCGGTCATTGGCGGAGCCCTCGATGCCTGGATGATGGTGCCCAACTGGGTGCGCGGCCAATCCACGCCCGAAGGCATGAACTGCAACCTGGAAGTGATGATTGATCACCTGGACCACATTTGCCAGATCGCCGGCAACGCCCGTCACATTGGCATTGGTTCGGATCTGGATGGGGCTTTTGGCAAGGAGCAATGCCCGTATGACCTGGAAACCATTGCCGACTTGCAAACCATTCCAACGCTATTGCAGAAACGCGGCTACACCGAAGAGGATATCCGCAATGTGATGCACGGCAACTGGCTACGATTTTTACAACGAGTCTGGGGTTAATTTTAAATAGACGAAAAGACAAAACCCTCGCCTGTTTAGGTGGGGGTTTTGTCTTTTTATAGGATACTATTTTGAATCCAATTCCAAAAAATTAAGTTTTCTAAAACCACTTTTACCAACTCCCCGCACGTGGCTCATTGGCTATTCTCGTTGATTTACAAACTAGTTTTCAGGAATTTTCAAACGGATGACCCAGCCAGATAAGTACCAAAGGCATCAGTAAAAACGGGATCTCGATCAAAGCCGTCTTCAGGGCATGGGCTTGCGTTGCCAGAGCCATAATCGAGACAATCAGGATGGCGTTAAGCAGATTTCCGACAAAAAACGTCTGAGGAAATAACACCAGAATCCCAACGGCCACCGACAAAATGCTAACCACCAGAGAAAGCGATTTATTGACACCCAGTTCGGAAAGCATTTTGGCTTCTTCGGGGCTGTAATTTCCGGAAAGCCCGCTCCAGGCGTGTTTAAAATTGAGGTAAACAGTAATCAGACTCAAGATTCCACTGACGATTTTCATGAGAACAGAAGTTAGAAGGTATCGAAAAATGTCGATTTTATTTTTACAAAATAGTATCCCCGAAAAGACCAAAACCCACGCATTTCTAAGCCGTGAATTGCATTCCAATTTCGTCGTTAGGGATGCTAAATTTGCAGTACAAACATACAACTCAACCATTGATCGCTTCTTGCACAGGTCAATCCATCTTTTGCAAAATTCAAATCATATTCAGATTTTTTCAGAATTTATATAAGTGTACTTTCCAAGAGGTCAAAGCAGGAATACATGCCGTACACCGACTTTTCAACTCGAAAACCTTCACAGCCAACCAATTGTAAAAAGCAAATACTTTCATTTTTGCGGGTTACAATTATTTCCATCCTCCATACTAATTCATCAAAGGCGGTTCTAAAACACACTTCTTTCTTTTCGGTGTTGGTTTTCGCCTGATTTTTCCATTCTTACTTACACTTATACCCATGAACCAGCTAAAAAACAAAAGCTACCTGATTGCCTTCGTTGCATCCGTCTTTTTCTTCACCAACTGTTCCAAAGAAAACGAACAAGTAGCTCCTCAAACACCAAATACTCCTGGCGACGAACTAGCCCAAGCCGTGAGCAAACCCATGATTATGCAGTCACCCGTAATCAGGGAAGACGTAGTGGACCTGTCTAAATTATCTTTCCCGAAACGAGCTTTGTCTGGAGCACGCACCATGGCTGGTGTAACCGATTATGTGGATTTTGACGACCAGATGGCACTGCAAATTCTACCGGATCAGGCAAAATTCACCTTTGCTTCCTGGCCTTTCTACATTCAGCAGGTAGGCAATGGATGGATACACGTCAAAGAAAACGATGGTGCCGGATACAACGCCAATTTTCGCAGTCAAATCGGACATTATCATTTGAGTTACCAGAATTTTATTCCGTGTAACATTTCGGGAAGCGAAACGTTTGAATTTGGCAAACCTGTAGGAAACACATGTGCATCGATCAATCCTGTCATGGAGCCTCGTACGTTGGATACGCATGTGGGCAATCAGTGGATCAAGATTTATGCCTATGATTACAACAATCCGCAACGGGTATTTGATCTGCTAGGCTTAAAAGTGACCAATGGACCTATCCAATTGTGGTTCAAAAAACAAGGCAGCTGGTATCACTGGTCTAGTTTGGGCACAAATACCTGGAACACATCTGCTTACGCCACCGGCATTACCGAAGTACTCATTGCCGGTACAGGCACCACATCCATTGGCATTGACAATGTAAAAGTCAATATGCCTTACAACTAAAAATATTCCCATTTTCCGCGTCCACACGTCTTTTTTTCAGCCAGCTTTCTCAGTTAGGGAAGCTGGCTTTTTTCATGACTTATCTCCAGAATAGTATCCTTTTGCATGCAAAACCTGCCTTTGGTATTCGCCGTTTTTCAAAAAAGATTTTACTTTTTAGTAAATAGTATGTTATTTCCAACCCAAAGCCTCCCTTTGTTGTTACAGCTATAAAATAGATCACTCAACCAACCCAGAAACATGAAAAAACACGTAGCTAAGCTCTCTTTTAGATGGCTGACTGCACTGATGCTCGGAAGTACATTCCAGTTGCTGCAAGCACAAGCTCCCCAATCCAATGCCGGACTGAAACTGCCGGCCAATTTTAAAGCCAGCGTAGTAGCCGACAACCTGGGTCGTGCCCGTCACTTGACGGTCACTCCCAAAGGCGATATTTACGTGCGTCTGGCCCGTCCGGTAGATGGCAAAGGCACGCTGATGCTCCGTGAAACCAACGGAAAGGCTACCGTACAAGCCTCGTTTGGCAACTATGGCGGCACCGGAATTTACCTGAAAGACGGGTACTTGTATGTATCATCCAACGACGACGTATTCCGCTATAAAGTGGATGCCAACTACCAGGTAACCAATCCCGATGCACCCGAACGCATCGTGACAGGCTTGGTAAACAAAGGCCAGCACGAAACCAAATCACTGACGATGGACAACGACGGCAATCTGTACGTAACCATTGGGGCACCTTCCAATGCCTGTCAGGAAAAAGACCGCCAGAAAGGTTCAGCCGGGATGCCCAATTGTCCGATACTGGAGACGGCTGGTGGCGTGTGGCAGTTTAAGCCCGACAAAACCGACCAGTCGTATGCCGAAGGCGTACGGTATGCCACGGGGTTGCGCAATGTGGTAGGGCTTGACTGGAATTCGCAAACCAATCAGTTGTATGTGATGCAGCACGGCCGCGACCAGTTGAACAACCTGTATCCAGAATATTATTCGGTAAAACAATCGGCCGAGCTGCCTGCTGAATGTATGTTTGCCCTGAAGAAAGGCGACAATGCCGGCTGGCCGTATACGTATTACGACCAGAATCTGAAAAAGAAAATGCTGGCCCCTGAATACGGCGGCGATGGTAAAAAAGAAGCGGGCAATGAATACGTAGATCCAGTGGCGGCCTTTCCCGGTCACATGGCTCCCAACGGGTTGCTGTTTTACACTGGCAATCAGTTTCCGGAGAAATACAAAAACGGTGCGTTCATTGCCTTTCACGGTTCCTGGAACCGGGCTCCCGAACCGCAAGCGGGTTACTTTGTGGTGTTCCAACCTTTCAGAGACGGTAAACCGTCGGGCAACTGGGAAGTGTTTGCCGACGGCTTTTCGGGTTCGGCAGCAAATACCGCTTCCGGCCGTGCCGACCACCGTCCGTGCGGCTTGGCTCAGGGTCCGGATGGTTCGCTGTATGTCAGCGACGATGTGAAAGGAACCATTTATAAGATCAGCTACAACAAAGGTGCTGGAAACGGCAAAGGACAGGGCGCCACCAAAACAGGCATGACTCAGCCCAAACCGGCGGGAAGCAAAACCAGCACCGCCACACCCAACTTGAAAGCTTCACTGGCGGCCGGCAAAACACTTTATACGCAAAACTGCGTCACCTGCCACCAGGTAGACGGCGGCGGAGTGATGAACATGAATCCTCCACTGGCTAAAACGTCGTACGTGCTGGGCGACAAGAACGAACTGATTTCCATTCTGCTGAACGGAATGAGCCAGAAAGAAGTGGAAGGTGAAACGTATACCAACGTAATGCCCGCCTTTACTCACCTGACCGACAAGCAGATAGCTGATGTGCTCACTTACATTCGCAACAGCTTTGGCAATAAGGCCAGCAGCATCAGTGAAGAAGAAGTGCAAGGCGTACGCGCCAAGATGTAATTAAAATAGTATCGTTGTAAACGTCAAAACCCCCGAATCCATCCGGGGGTTTTGTTTATGGCTTTTGGTGCTTACCGAGCAAATCCCGGATGGAATAAGTGATGTTGGGCAGTGACTTAAACACCTTTTCATCGCTTACATTTGCCAACACGACAACTGCGCTTTTGATTGTGGGAAACAATACCAGATAGCTATTAAATCCGGAGGTGCCGCCATTGGTCCAGATTTGTGTAATGCCGTTGTCAAAACGATACACGTACCAGTTCAATGCAATGCAATAAGCACTGGCTTTGAACGGAACATCCTCTGTGATTTGCCTGGATTGGTTGGTTTGCATGTCCACTTCCAGGGTTCGCGACAACACTAGCTGTGCAGCCTGACTCGTGTTTTCAAGCAAAAACTTTGCGTAAGCCAGTAAGTCGGCGCTGGAAGATACAATGCCTCCTGAGGCCCGTCCAAAACTGGGTCCGTAGGGCATCTCTTCTCCTTTGGCATTATAACCGATGGCTATATCCGGCACCGAAGCAGTGAAAAAAGCGGTTTCTTTCAATCCACCGGGTTTGGCAATGTGCCCATTCAGCAATCTTTCCAGGCTTTTTTGGTATACTTTTTCCAGAATATATCCCAGCAGAATAGCCCCCGCATTGGAATGTCGGGCTTGCGTTCCGGGTGCATAGGCCAACTGTACTCCATGCAGGGCTTTGAAAAATGCAGACATCGTCGCTTTCCTGAAAAACGCATCACTGAGCAAGGAAACAGAATCAACCGAAGCTTTCTGAATAGATTCCGGCACAGGAGGCAGCCAGTCGGGCAATCCTGAAGAAGTATTGGCCAGATGAATGATTTGTATGGGCTTGCCTGAATGTTCCAGATTAGGATAACTTTCACCCAGATACTTGCGCACATCATCTGTCAGGGAAATACGTTTTTCTGTAACTGCTTTTGCCAGCAAAAAGCTGACGAAGGTTTTCGTAATCGAGCCGATTTCGTAGCGGGTATGCTCGGTAGGGGCCGCCTGTGTTTTCTTATCAACTGTACCAAAATTGTAAAAATAACTTTGGGCGCCTGTATATACGCCAATCGAAGCTCCCACAAGCGGCTTTTGCTGCATCAGCGTATTACCCAGTTGCCTGACCAGCGCATCCAGGCTATCCTTCGCTACCTGTCCTGTGGCCGACATGGGTGCTGGCAGAAGAAGGTTAGCCAAACAAAAGAAAGTGATCCATTTCATTTTGTCAGTTTTCATAGTGTAAGCAACGAAGGAGGATCTGACTTTAAACAAAGCATCTGACAAATAGTATCTTTGCCAAATCAAAAACCCTCCTTCTGTCTCTGTTAATCGCGGCTGCGACGACTGGCCATGCCGTGAATTTTAAGGCGAATGTACTCGTCAAAATCTTTCGGATTGTAGCCTTCCTTGCGGGCATCTTTGATAAAGTCGGCAGTCACTCCATGAATTTTGGCTTCCAGCACTTTATTGAATTCCAGGTTTTTAAATCCGACGTCGGCCAGTTCTTTTACATAATCGGCATTGACACCGTGGATCTTTGCATCCAATACCCGGTTGAGTTCCAGGTTTTTGAACCCCGCGTCGTTCAGATCTTTGATAAACTCGGCGTTGACGCCATGTATTTTTATTTCAATCATCTTATTCAGGCTCATTTCGCCGTACCCCAAGGCGCGGATTTTCTTGGCTTCTTCTGCATTGATGCCGTGAATTTTGGCCTCAATGATCTTGTTTAGCTCCAGGTTTTTAAAACCGGCTTTGCCCAAATCATCGATGTATTCGGCATTGATGCCGTGGATTTTCAACTCGATCATTTTGCGCAAACTCATGTCACCAAATCCCAGGGCTTTGATTTCTTTGGCCGAAGACGCGCTGATTCCGTGAATTTTTGCTTCCAGAATCTGGTCGGGAGCCAGGTTGTCAAATCCGGCCGATTTTAACTCATCTATGTATTTGCGACTTACACCGTGAATTTTCAGTTCCATGATTTTGCGCATACTCAGATCTTTGAAGCCTGCAGTTTGCATTTCTTCGATATACTCCTGAGTGATACCGTGAATTCGGGCTTCGATTACTTCGCGCACTTCGGGTCGTTTCTTTGCATACTTATCAAACATGGTCACATACATCTGATAATCCGCCTGGCTAATGCCATGAATGGCCAGTTCCTGTAGCCGGTTTCCGTCAATTTCCTTGTAGTTGTCTTTCAAAAAGGCCACATACTTGCGGTCTACATTGCCCATGAACAGATGGAACAAGAAGTTTTTGTCGGTATTGGTAATATCATTCTTGGCTAGATACGACTCAAAACCTGCATCTTTGGCAAAGCTGTACTTGCCCTGGCTCACTTCCTGATCCAATGTTCCTTGCAAGGTCAAAGTACCAGCATCGCGGGCCAATGTAAAGGAGTCGTTGGATTTCTTCGCAAACAAACTCTTGTCAAAGCATTCCGACATGTTCCAGTACGAATTGCGGCTACTGGTACCTCCCTTAAATTCAATGCAATATTGGTTGTCGATCACATGGCCGTACCAATAGCCAGCAGACATGTCCACATCGCTTTTGAAGCTAAACGAGAAGCTGGGCTTGGTTTTTACATCAACCGTAACATTAGGATTAACCTGTATGTTGGGATTAAAATTGAAAGTTGGATTTGCATTCACCTCTGGCGTTACCACCGGAGCAGGTGTGGGAGTAGCACTCACATGCGGCGTTGGGGAAACAACTGGAGCAGGTGTTGGGTTTACCGAAGGTGCCGGAGTAATCTCTATCTGCTGCTTGTTGGCTCCAATGTAACCGATCAGGGAAGTGGCCTGGCTCACGGCTGGTTTGTTAATCACTAACAAAACGCCAAAGAAGAGAGGAGCCATAAACGCATATTTCCAGTAGTTGTGCATAGTTGACTTTTTCGCGTTAATCATACGAATTCGTTGTTTGAGTAATGA
Source organism: uncultured Sphingobacteriales bacterium (assembly GCA_963520985.1). Classification (GTDB taxonomy): domain Bacteria; phylum Bacteroidota; class Bacteroidia; order Cytophagales; family 172606-1; genus Xanthocytophaga. The sequence goes on along the minus strand of CAUQTA010000001.1, from coordinate 2,369,957 downwards.
CTGATTATAGTTTGTAGTAATCGCTAGAGGTTTGTGTGGCGCCGCAATTTGCAGCAGGCTCCACTGGTAGGTTTCTTTGTTTACTTCATTGCCACGGAGCAGCAAATCATCGGTTTGGTATTCAATGTTTTTTTCCATTTCCTGCTTCAGCATCCACACAATCGGATTGAACCAGAGCACAATACCTACCAGTTCGGCCAGCAGCAAATCCCAGGTGTGCTGGAGCTGCACGTGTATTTTCTCATGCGAAATGATTTGCTCGTAGGTTTCAAAATCATACGCATCGGGATGGATGAAAATGTACCGAAAGAACGAATGCGGCGCTTTCAATTGGGGCAAGTTCACGATGGTATAGCCTTTGTCGTCAATGGTATCGGAGCTGGTATAAATCCTTAACCACACGTTACCCAGCTGAAACAGCAGGTTGAGTGTAAATATGCCTACGCCAAACAGATAAAGCGCCAGTAACCAGAATGTCCAGCTTTTCGGCTCGGCTACGGGTTCTTCCAGTGTGGGCCTGGCCGAAATGGGTGCTGCTTCTTCCGCTTTCTTAGAAGCCACTTCTTTTGTCGCTTCCTGCGGCTGTTCTTTCATCAACTCTTGTGGCGTGTAAGGCGTTGCTGCACTAGAACTAGGGGCAGGCGTTTCAAATACTTCGTCACCTAAAAGAAGGGTGGAAAGGTAGCCCTGATGAGTAACTAACGGCGGCAATGAGACAAATGGCAAGACAAAAGCCAGCACCAACGCTGCCCAGAAATACATACGATTGACAGCAAAAAAGCTTTCCCGTTGCAATACAACCTTGTAAAACAACCAGGCAATGCCCAAAATAAGGGACGATTTAACCAAGAGTGCAATCATAGGATAAGTGTAGGTTAGGATTTTTTCTGGTCTTTGATCATGCGTACGATTTCGTCGAGGTCGTCGTCAGAGAGGTTTTCCTCCTTGGCAAAGTGAGTGAGCATTTTGCTGAAAGAACCTCCGAAATACTTTTTCTGAATCGAATCGACGTCCTGCTTGCGGTAGTCTTCCAGTGAGATCAGCGGCTCGTACCGAAAGGTATTGCCAAACTTCTCGGCACTGAGAAAGCCTTTGTCTTGCAGTATTTTCACCATCGTGGCAATGGTGTTGTAATGGGGCTTGGGCTCCGGCAACAACTCAATGATTTCCTTTACAAAGGCTTTTTCGAGCTGCCAGATCACCTGCATGATTTGTTCTTCGCGTTTTCCTAATGTCTGCATGTTCGTATTGTTTTTACAATACTACTAATCCATTCGGAATAATCCTAATAAATTAGTAAATAAAACTAATCCATTAGGAATTTATTTTTATTCAGGAACACAGCACCAGAAAGTTCACAAACAAAACAATCTGTCTATCAACAAATTAAGCAAATTTCACGTAATTTACCAAGGCAGGTTTTTACTATTCCGGAGATACTATTTTGAAAATCACTTGGCGGCTGGTTTATAAACCGCTTCCCGGTTTACTCTTGATCGAGTTTGTATTTTTTCAAAACTTCGCTCAATGTATACAGTTCCATGTCTGCAAAATGTTCCTTTACAATCGGCACCTGCAAATCAAGGATGACGGGCACTCCCTGAATGGGCTTCCCACTCCTATCCAGGATAGCGGAATTAGGAATCGTGGCTGTAAAAAACAGATTTTGAGTAGGTACCGGTTGTCCAGGGCCTGATTCCTTTCGGAACACTTGGCCATTTTGGTAGTAATAGGACAGCGTAATCCGGCTGAAGGTGGCATCCGACGCATGGGGCTGTCCGGCTACTTGGGCACCCGCATAGTCTTTCATGCGCCAGACAAAATCGTCGCACGAACTCACGCAATTCGGATTGGTAACCAGTAGTATTTTCCCGATTGCCAGTTTGCCCGTGGGTTGGATGGGAGTTAGTTCGCAACTGTCAGACCCGCGACAGAAATCGGCACAACTTGGCAAAAACGCTCCGTAAGGCAGCGTTTGATAACTGGCTTGTTTGCGGATGCGCGAAAACCAGTTTTCCAGCCGAGAAGAAGACCAGAAGAGATAGGGCCTCACGGAATCATTTTCAAGCGCAGGCGTTTTCCGAAACCTAACGTTGGCGTCGTAGAAAGGCTGTTTGACCAGAGCCTTAAGCAAAGGCGTAATTTCGACTCCGCCCCCATTATTTTGAAGGTCAATCACCAGATTCTCTACGGGACCATTGTCACGAATACTTTTGGTGAGCAGTTGCACATCGTAACACAACGAGCCTTGCGGAGCAGGACTTTCACACGCCATGTCTTCTCCCAAACCGCCATCGTAAAGGAAATCAACGTATTTCAATAAAAAGGTTTTGTTTTTACGCAGCAAGACAAACTTGTTTCCCTCCGCCACCACACGCCAATCGTTAAAATAGGCAATCCATTCCTTTTTGGCATCGCGTTGGGGTCTTTTGATTCTAGCGAATTTTACCGGCAACACCCTGCCGTCTGAATAGGTAATGGATTCCAACGGTCGCCCATCCAGGGTCAACCAGTTTGCATTCAACTTGCGAAAAAAAAGCGTAGCACAACCCGCCTCCGAACTATACGGGCATTCATAGTTGCTAAACTGATTGACAGTTTCTCGTATAGAGATTCCATTCAAGTGTGTAATTTCCCGCATACCCGAAGATTCGTAACACCGCACGGATGGATAGTCGAACACAAGGGCAGGCTGAGCCCGGTACACGGAGTCAGTCGTGACTCGCGGATCGGTGTAACCTGTAATTTCGAAACGTGAATGTAAATTGACGAATCCATCTGCAAAGCGGAGAAAGGTCTTTTGGGCACACTCAGCAGTAATGCATTTTTTCAGTTGGTCCCTGTAATGCTTTTTATAGTCCTCCCACGATACCGACTTGGTCCGGTTTCGTGTGTCTATGGCTTCTGCGTCAAAGTATTCGATGTCGTGCGTAAGCCGATCATAAAAATTTAGGTCAAACAGATTCTTTTCATCCGCTTGCTGATTGACATCGGCACTACAAAATGCAATAAAAAGGATGAAAAGGCCCAGTGTCCGCCACATAAAAATGGGTATGAATAAACAAGCAGGTTTTCACATTTGTGAAGATACTATTTTGAAACCACTTCACCCATTAGTACCTAAGTTGTCTGAAGTATTTTTTGAGTTCGTAATTACGGTTTTACACGTTGCTTTGCTATTACTTTAATACCATTGAACTTTGGTAATACGTTTTTGCTCTAATGTACTTTACGCTTGCTAGTAATGCTTGGTGCATAAAGTATAGAACAAAATTCGTAATCGAACGCTATCAACATGATTTATATGTATCGTTGTTTATCGTTTGTCTGCTCTTACCGTTTCGAGCATCGACTTTACTTCATGAATGACCAAATCTGGTTCTGTATCTTGAATGTAATGTCCACTGTTTGTCGTTTCTACCAACTTCATTTGTGGCGCTTGGGTTAACCATTGTTTAAAAAGCTCTCTCTTAATTTGTCTATCCTGTGCGGTTGCACCATGTCCCTCTTGAAAGGAACCGATTATTGTTATTGGAATTTCTTTTGGATACTTAACGTATTTCATTGCTGCTCTCTGTTGGTGGTATTGAATGGCTTCATTTCTCTCACCAGTCGGCAGTGAACTTTCAAATTCTTCTCTGTCTCTTAGTGTCTTCGCTTGTTCTTCTTTGGATTTAGTTGCCATTATTTTGTCAAACTGGTCTTCATGCACCGGATCAATCAAAATCATTCCAATGACATTTTCTGGATGCTCATTTTGATATTTTCTTATAATAGAGACGCCGAGAGAATGTCCAATTAGTAGATACGGCCCAGGAATTTCGTTTGCAGTAAGGAATTCATTTAACTCGTTACTGAGATTCTCAATTGTCCTTGGAATGTTTGTGGTATCTGATTTACCAAGTCCCAATCTGTCGTAGCTAACAACCTTTGTTAATTTGCCTAATCTTGTTTGAAGTGTATCCCAGCTCTGAATAGTTTCTCCCATCGCCATATCCACAACAATGGTCGGCTTACCGTTCCCAACAAGTCGATAATTGAAATGTCTAGTGTTTTTCCGGCCAGAACAAGAGATAAAAATTACAGTTATGACAATCAATATCCGACTCATATATTGAAATCTATCCTGATACAAATTCTTTACATGGATGCTCAATTATATTATAAGTATTCAATTCTTCCAAGTCCAATAGAATTGCTTATCCCAGCTTTGGTACCATCTTGTTAGCCGCACGTTCTGTTGAGTGATTTCGTTTTCAAAACTTGCTTTATTCCTCCACGAGTTGAGCTAATTTTTCAAGTGATGACATTGTTCCGGCTTCATTGTCTTCTGGTTTGATGCCTTTGGGAATATCTTTAAATAAAAAAGTCACTTTCGTCCTGCCAGCCACAGACTCCAAATCGATTATCATAGTCATGGGTTCTTGAAAAGCAGGGTCGTCACTTTCAAAATATACCTTTTCAACAATTTTAGTACCCGGAATAATCGCAACGAATTCGGCACTGAACTTATCCTCTTTTTCGCCCGATTTCCCTTTCATTTCCTTCTCAGTATCCGGATAATACAACGACATTTCATACCCCCCACCTTCTCTGAAATCATACCTGTGTATTTTCCCGGTCATGTCATTGGGAACTTGCCATATTTCAATGGCGCCAGGATCGGTCAACGCTTTAAACACTTTGTCAGCAGTTGCCCTGATGAGTTTCGAGTTTTTTGTCTCTGCCATGAACGTGTAATTTTTCGGGTAAGGTTGTCAGTCGTTCGATGCTTTATTTTCATAGCCTGTTTTATTTCGCTTCAGCACTTTGGGAACGAAGCGTCAGATAGGCTAGGATCACGCCTGCAAGTCCCAGTACAAATGCAATAATTGCTCCTGCCTTTCCACTGCCCGACCCGAATACGGCACCGGCCGTTATGAAAAAATGTGCGGCACTAAAAACAACTGCACCCAAGCCCAAGGTCAATGCGATTTTCGCCCTTTTTTTTACCAAGCGTTTTTTAGCTCTGGCGGCAATGATAAGGCTTGCCAAACCCAACGCCAGCTCCACCAATCCTAAGACTCGCGCCAGTGTGAGGCCTTGCACATAGCCACCCTCGTTAAAAATCTTCGAATTGTTGCCGCCTGATTCCGCTACTTGCGAAAACACCTCAAGATTTACCAGTAAAGTAAATCCGACAAAAAAGACAAATAAAATAGACTTCTTCATATCCGTATAATTTTTGATGGCAAAATTATAGTTTTGAAGATGTCCCGATTTGTAAAAAAACGACATTATTAGTGCTAAAAGCTGATAGTGCCCCTGTCTGTGGCAACAATGGTTTCGGGTTTGAAATACTCCCTGGGATTGAAGCCTGAGAACTGCTTGAAATCGTGGCTAAAATGAGCTTCGTCGTAATAGCCAAAGTCAAAGGCGATTTCGGCAAAACGCTTGTTGTGGAAAGGTTTGTTGAGAAGCGAATTGAACCTGGCTATCCGCAAAAATTGTTTGGGATTGAATCCCGAAAATTCCTTGAATCTTCGTTCAAATTGTCGCATTGACAAGAAGTTGTTTGACGCCAACGCATTAACGGATACAGTAGCGTAGGCGTTTGAAATGGCCTTCACAGAAGAGCAGAAACGAGAAAACTCCGATTGGGTGTTTCTCAGTCGGGCTTCCAAAAAATCGGCAATCATTTTTATTCGCTGGTCATTCGTTGAAGCCAGCATTATCTTTTCTTCCAATTCTGCGCCTTGCTGGCCGCAAAGGGTTTTCAGATCCACAGACTGATTGGTGAGTTCATTGGCAGGTAGGCCAAACAGTTGCACAAGTGCATAGGGGTACAAATAAAACCCGAAAATACCGAAATCCGTATCTGACGTTACCTTGCTTATGCCTTGTGTTTGTCCGTAAATACCGCAACACAGAGTTTTTTCGTTCTCAAAAGCCGATTGGAACTTGAATTGTCCTTTGTAACAGAAAATCACTTCGCAACAATGATGCGCGAAAGAATGATGAACAAACGGCTTCGTCTGGGTGGGATTGAACTCCAAATACCAAAATAGTCTGACGTAGTCAGCAAGTAGTGGTGGAGGCGGTATGATTTTATATTCCATTTTTTAAGGCTCTATCTGTTACTTTGCGTTTTTATTAGAATGATGCTGTTTCTGCGAACTGCAAACTTTTGATTGCCGAAAGCGAATGATATCAGCATTATCAGGCAATAGAATTGAAGCATTTTGGTTAAACGCAAAATCACAAGTTTGCATGTTACCTAGTCCGACGCAAAACGATGTTACAACTCGTTTTTTAATTCTGTTACTATTCCTGCACTATCAATATATTCGCCAATGTAGTATGACGGGAAGCCTTTTTCAAAGCCCATTCTGTAAAGGCCAATACCATTACTTACATGGTTATTAATAGCCTCTTGAAGTTCTTTTGCTTTCCATATTAACTCAGCACTTTCAAAGTATTTTGAATTAGTTGCAGTAACTACACTTCCTTTTTTTAATCCACCTTTATTACCGTATGGTATTAAGACCAACTTGTCTGCCTGAACGATGTCGTCCGAAAAAGGTTTATCAGACATGGTTGTTATTTGATCTATAAAGCTTTCAAAAGTTGATGCATTGAACTTGTTCCAGTTAAGTTCTTTACTCCTACATACTCTCATTGGCAAGTCTGGCCGAAATGCCGTTTGTTCTTCATCCGTCAAAGGCATGTATTCTATAAGGCTTGATTTAGCAATAAATAATGGCGCTGAAATCCGATAGAAATAACACCTTTTTTTAAAGTGGCCTGAAAAAGTCCATGAGTTGTCGTGTAGCCAAAGACAGTCATAAAAAACTTCAATTTCATCATATCCAATTACTCTAAATGGGTTTTGGTCCCATTCCGTTCTATAAATGGCGCCTAGTTTTAATTTTGTTGTCATTACTAACAATGTTTCAGGTTGCATGGATAAAGGAATTTTCTAAGGTTTCAAATTTGTCTGTCCTCCCGCAGGGATCTTCGCGCAAACTCACGGCTTTCGTATTTGGATCCATTTTTTCCAACTGGAGACATCGCCCTATTTGCGCGGAGATCTCTTCTAGATGACAGACAAAATAGTAGGGTTGAAAAAACAAAACCCATTCATCTGTGTGGATCTGCGAGAAATACTGGCACGCTGATTACGCTAATAATCGCAGATAAAAATAGTATCTTTTATAAACGCAAAACCACACTGATTTATAATCCTAAACAATCCCATGTTCATTATTCCAAACTTACCCGAAAATAGTATCTTCCAAAATACCAAAACCTGCCTATCAGTGCTAAAGTTTTCTCTAAATTTGATGAATTCATTTCCTAACTAATGCCTAAAACAAACATTATTCCAGTAAATTATTTCGACGACGAATCCAACACAGGTATTTCGATTGAGCGAATCGCACTGAAAGACCTGCCTGTTTTCGAGAAGCTGGAAAAAGCAGAACGACACAACTGGCATTCCTTTCACCTGCTCGAACAAGGAAGCATTACCATCGAAATAGATTTTAAAAAGCATACGATCCAGTCGCCGTCTGTCGTATACATGCACCCAAACCAAGTGCATCGAATTAGAACATTCAGAAATTTCACAGTAACCAGCTGGGCAATCAACCCTGAAAACCTCAATCCTGAATACCTGAAACTTTTGGACGACATCACGCCCGCCACTCCCTTGTCCTTACAGAACGACACCTTTTCCCTGCTTTCAGAAGCACTGGCAATCTGCCTGAAATTTGCGCAACGAAAAAACGACAGGTTATACCATTTGTCATTAAAAGACAGTTGCAATGCACTGATAGCGTTAGTAATTTCTCTTTATCTGGAAGAGACCAAACCTAATGACAAGCTTTCCCGATCTGAAAGCATCACAAAGGCATTCAAGACCGCACTGGAACGCAATTTTGTTTCCCTCAAAAAACCGGCAGCGTATGCACAGGCTCTCCACATTTCAACGCCCTATCTGAATGAGTGTGTCAAGACCACAACAGGACATCCGGTTTCATACCACATTCAACAGCGTGTTATTCTGGAAGCCAAGCGGCTGCTTCACCATTCCGATCAGTCGGTGAAAGAAATTGCCGCAGCCCTGGGTTATGATGATTATCCTTACTTTTCACGCCTGTTCACTAAAGTTACGGACATGTCCCCACTGTCTTTCCGAAACAAAAACCGCGATTAGTCCAATACTTACCTTGTATTGCCATTGTTTCTCCTTGAGCCATACGGTTGCTTTGCCTCATCAAAAAACACATGCAAAAATGGAAACATTACAAGGAAAAAGAGCACTCGTATCGGGTGCCAGCATTGCCGGACTTTCAAGTGCTTATTGGCTGAACAAGATAGGTTACAAAGTAACCGTTGTTGAAATCGCGAATGCACCCAGAACGGGCGGCACAGCCGTTGATTTCCGGGGAAAAACGGTCGATATCATTAAACGCATGGGCATCTTTGAGCAAGTAAAAGCCAATGCGTTGAGTTTGAAAAAGATTGAATTTAAGAATGCGGCAGATGTAACCGAAGGCTCGGTTTTGCTCGCTAACGAAACAAAGGAACAGCCAAGCGAGGACATTGAGATTGAACGAACGGCGTTGATACACATTCTATTTGACCGAATAAAAAACGAGGTTGAGTTTAGTTTCAATAATAGCATCACGGCCTTAACCGAAACCAAGGATGAAATAAAAGTTGATTTTAAAACGGGTCCGCAACAAGCCTTTGACCTGGTAGTCGGATGCGATGGGGCCCATTCGACGGTGAGGCGGATTTGGTTTGGCAATGAAGCTGAGTACATGCATTTTCTGAAAGCGTATTTTTCTATCTCAATCGTCGACAAATTGTTGATAGAACAAAATACGATGCAGTTTTACAATGTGCCTGGCAAAGCATACATGCTGAATGCCTATAAGAATAAAACGGATATCGTTTTTTGCTTTCTTTCCGAAGAAATTCCGTACGACTACCGTGATACTGTGCACCAAAGAAGAATCGTTGCCGAACAGTTTGGTGGGCAAGGCTGGCGAACTGCCGAATTGTTGGAAGAGATAGGGAATTCAACCAATTTTTACTTCGATAAATTTTGTCAGATCAAAATGCCATCGTGGACAAAAGGCAGGGTAGCTTTGGTGGGCGATGCAGCGTATTGCGCTTCGCCAGCGGCTGGCATGGGAGGTTCCTTGGCGGTAGAAGGCACTGCGGCACTGGCCGATGCACTGCAACAGCACAACGGAAATCTGGAATTGGCATTTGAGGCTTACAACAAAAATTTACGGCCGTTTATTGAACAAGTTCAAGCCGAAGCGGAATTCAATTTGCGTGAAAACTTTATTCCCAAAACGGAAGAAGCGATTCGCAAACGCAACATAGCAGGTTTTTAGGCTTTACCAAGTCTATTCTGTGAATAAGTAAAGGTAATTACTCGCAGGCTTGTATGGGGTTTCTTGTGGAAGAGATAAAATAGTATCTCCAAAAAACCAAAAACCTGCTAATTTTGCGGCAAAATTGAACTCTCCGAACCACACATCGGAACAGACCCAACGCATCAGACAATGTCCTTTATATCTCCCGCCAGCCGGATGAACCAGGTACAGGAGTATTACTTCTCTACCAAGCTGAAAGAAATTGCCGCCATGCAAAGCCGTGGCATTCAGGTTATTAATCTTGGCATTGGCAGCCCCGACCAGCCGCCTTCTACCGAAACCATTGCGGCGTTGCAGGAAACCGCTCAAAACCCGAAGAATCATGCGTATCAGAGTTACATTGGTTCACCGGTATTGCGGGAGGCATTTGCGCATTGGTACAAAACTTGGTACGGGGTGACACTAAATCCGGCTAATGAGATTCTGCCGCTGATGGGTTCGAAAGAAGGCATTATGCACATTGCCATGACCTACCTGGAAGCGGGTACGGAAGTGTTGGTTCCCAATCCAGGTTACCCCACGTATCGGTCGGCTTCATTGCTAACCGGGGCTACGCTGGTAGATTATGAGTTGTCGGAAGAGAATGGATGGTTGCCCGATTTTGCGGCTTTGGAGCAACGCGACCTCAGCCGGGTAAAATTGATGTGGGTGAACTATCCGCACATGCCAACCGGGGCACAGGCCACTCAAGCATTCTTTGAGCAACTGGTGGCTTTCGGAAAAAAACACAACATTCTGATTGTCAATGACAATCCGTACAGCTTTATTCTCAATGAGCATCCGTTAAGCATTCTGTCGGTGAATGGAGCCAAAGACGTGGCACTGGAACTGAACTCGCTGAGCAAGTCGCACAACATGGCCGGATGGCGCGTGGGCATGCTGGCAGGCAATGCCAATTTCCTGGCCGATGTGCTGCGTTTCAAAAGCAATATGGATTCGGGCATGTTTCTGCCGTTGCAGCTGGCCGCCGCCAAAGCCCTGCACAACGCACCGGAGTGGTACGAAAAAGTGAATGCGTTGTACCGGGAACGTCAGCAGAAAGTATTTGAATTGCTGCGCCTACTCAATTGTACGTTTTCAGAACAGCAGCAAGGCATGTTTGTGTGGGCCAAAATCCCAACCCGTTACAAAGACGGTTTCGAGATGTCGGACGAAATTCTGCACAAAGCCCATGTATTTATCACGCCAGGCGGCATTTTCGGTTCGCAGGGCAACGGCTACATTCGGGCTTCGTTGTGCAGTGATGTATCGGTGTTTGAAGATGCCATCCGTCGTATCAAAGAAACTAATCTGTCTGTAGATTGAGCTAACACTATTCATTTTAGAAACGAAAACCCAATATCTTCAATTTCGGAATTGTAAACTTGGATTGCGGAAAATAGTATCCTGAAAAAAGCCAAAACCCTGTTCTGTACCGTCATTGTGAGCCTTGTCGAAGCAATCTCCAAACTTGCAACGCAACTCTTTCGAATAAGCTTTATTCGAGCCCACGACAATTGGATTGCTTCACTTCGTTCGCAATGACGGATAATTTTGAACTTGTAATACCAAATTTTAAGCGAGCCTGTGGTTCCAGTCAGACACAGTGTTTGACATGCGGGTTTTCTCAAAAGTCTAAATGATTTGACTGGAAAAATGAACAAGCTAAAGCATGTTCTACTATTCATCCTATCAATCCAACTAATCCCATAAATCCAGGTTCAGACAAATCCGCAATCCGCCTTCCCAATTCCGAAATTCCAAAAAGCTTCTCTCCTTCGGAGGGGATGGGGAGGCCACCCACCATTCATCCCGGCTTTTATCCACTCATTGTAATCTGCTCATTTTCACGTCGTAAACACTGCATATTTGCGGTTGCATTCAATCCCTGAAATCCACTTGAATGCATTCTGCACTCACTCATCAACACTCTATGCGGCTTTTTTACTTAGTCAAGGTACTATTTCTCTTTGTTCCTGCGCTGATTTTTGCGCAGAACAGCGCCACCGTATTTCGGCCTGATTCGGTCAAACGGCAAGTAGAAGCCATTGAAATTCAATCGACTCTCAAGATTGATGGCAAGCTGGAAGGTGAGTGGCAACAAGCCAAACCGATCAACAACTTCTTCCAGGTAGAACCTTACCAAGGCCAACCCATAGGGTTTGACACCGAAGTACGGGTGTTGTATAACAGAAACTACCTCTACATTTCGGCCTATAATCAGGATAATTCAGGAAAAAATGCGCTGCGGGTTCCGGATTTCCGACGCGATTTCAGTCCACGCACCCACGATCTGTTTGGCATTACCCTTGACGGGTTTAATGACAAACGCAACGCCATGAGTCTGGTTGCCAATCCGTATGCGACTCAGCGCGACTTGCTTTCGTTTGACGATGTACTCTACGACGAAGACTGGGATGGATTGTGGCGGGTGCGTACTTCACGCACTGATTCGGGCTGGGTGGCCGAATTTGCCATTCCCTGGCAAACATTGCGTTATCCCAAAACGGATTCTACCTTTCAATCCTGGGGAATCAACTTTTTCCGCAACCGCCGGTACTCCAACGAACTGTCGTCCTGGAATCCGTTTCCACGGGCATTCAGCGCCATGCGGATGGACTATGCAGGCATTTTGACGGGAATCAAGCCGCCTCCGCCTTCGCCAAATATCCGCGTACAGCCGTATTTGCTGATTTCCAATCATCACACCAACGGCTCTGAGATAGGGGATAAAAAATCTACCGACGCCAAGCTCGGCGGCGAAGTCAAATGGGCCATCAATCCCAACACTATTCTCGATCTAACCTTCAATACCGACTTTGCACAGGCCGACGTCGACCGACAAGTGAACAACATCACCCGATTCGGCATTTTCTTTCCCGAACGTCGGCAATTCTTCCTGGAAAACGCCAGTTTGTTTGGCATTGGCCTGGCTCCCAACGACGACTTGTCGGGCGGTTCCATGCGTATTCAGCCGTTCTTTAGTCGGCAAATTGGTCTGGACGACAAAGGCAATCCCATTCCCATTGACGCCGGAGCCCGTATGGTGTACCGGTCTATCAAACGCAATGCGGGCGGTTTGGTGATGCGCCAGCGCGAAACCACTAATTCGCCGTTAACGCACTATGCAGTAGGTCGTTATATGGAAAACATCGGTCAACAAAACCGCATTGGCGGGCTGTTTACGCTCAAACAAACCGAAACGTTGCATGATACCCTTCCAGGTACTTCCCAATGGGTGGGTGCTACGGATGGTTTTTTCCGGCTTAGCGAAGCGGCGTCGTTGAGTTACATGGTCATGGGTTCGGTGTCAGGCCGCCCGAACGATCAGGGCTTTGCGGGGTACGCGCAGTATTTTCGCCGCACCAACCGACTCATTTCCTGGTGGACACAGTCGATTGTGACTCAGAACTTTAATCCTGCCGTGGGATTTGTTTCGCGCAACAATGTCATTGCCACCACTCCCGGATTTTTCTTTCTGGAACGCGGTCCGTGGATGCCCAAATGGTTGCGCGGTTTTGAGCCGGGTTTGATGATTGAAATGTATAACCGGGCCACGACGGGCGAACTAATTGAATTTCAGTTTAACAGCAATCCCATCTGGCTTAACTTCCAGAACGGAGCGTATTTCGGCATCCTGATCAACCCGACTTATCAAAAACTCGGTGATACCGACGACCGGCCGCTGGGAATTACCATTCCGAACGGTTCGTATCGGTATGTGCGCAGCTCTGCGTATCTGTCGTCTGATCCATCGCGAAAATTCATGGTGCAGGTCAATGGTGAAACAGGTGGGTATTACGGCGGCATTTTGCATACGGCTTCTTCGGTGGTTCGCTACTCTCCCATTCCGCATATTGCCTTTACGTTTCGTTATCAGGCCAACCTGTTTCGCAATGTCGGCTCCGAAAAGTTCAGCGAGAACGTGCATTTGTACACCCTTGATGGCCGTCTTGCCCTGAATCCACGCTTGCAACTGATTGGTTTTTACCAAAAGAACACGCTGGGTAATCGCGATACCTGGAATGCCCGATTGTCATGGGAGTTCAAACCGCTTTCGTTTTTATTCCTGGTTTATAACAACCGCGCCTATGCTGGCGAAAATCCGCTGAATCGCCAATATAACCAGACGGTGATTGGCAAGCTGACGTACTTACGGCAGTTTTGAGTTGGAAAAATAGTATCTTCCAGAAATGGAAAAGGCACCTATGAACCCGTTTAACTTTGACTATCAAACGCTTTCTATCTCGAATGACAAATGGGGCATAGAACTAATATTTGAGCGAAATTCCGATCCTGTCTACAAGCCCTATGACAAACTAATAGATTTCAACCATGGAAATTTCTTAGGCGGGAATCTTTACATAACCATATGGCAACCTGAAGAGAAGCACAAAACTTGTCTGATTGCCAATATTTATGGAGGTATTTTTTTGCATACGGCAACTGAAAAAAGCAATTGCTATTCCATCAAGCTCGAAGGCAATACGCTTTTTGCTAGCTTGGGAGCCATTCTTATTTCCTTTGATATAGAGTGTTTTGAAGTGAATTGGTTTATTGAACCAGATATCTCTGAAATTTTTGAGCTTTACGATTTAGAGGATGATTTTTTGGTACGGGGTGAACATGCTATTCATCGCATAGACAAGCGAGGCCAAGTAAAATGGTCGTATGGAGGGATGGACATTTGGGTTAATATCAACGGTCAAGAAGAAGTGATTCTTGAAGAAAATCAAATACGGTTAACCGACTTTTCCAACAATAAGTATGTAATTGACTTTGACGGGAATACGTTGAAAACACCAGAAAACTCTTTGTAAATAGTATGTTTCCAGAAGGCGAAACCTGCTCATCGTTCCGTCATTGCGAGGAGGAACGACGAAGCAATCTTCAAACCAAAAACGCGTGCCTTTCGATTCCGTTTTTTTCCGAGCCTGCAACAATGGGATTGCTTCGCTTTGCTCCCAATGACGCACAACTGTAGACTTACAATGCCCCACAATCGAGCCTTGTGTTTCCAGTCAGACACATAGTGTCAGACCAATAATCTCATTCCAAAAGAAGCAACAAGCGAAAGCATAGCATGTGCTACAAGCCATCCCATCAATCTTTTAATCTCACAAATCAAGGTTCAGACAATAAAAAAGACGCTGCGTAAATCCACAGCGTCTTTTTTATTGTGAAGCAATTACTCTTATTTCACCGGCGAGAAATCGGTAGGAACCATGTATTCTGACACTACCGAAACCGTCAGCGAGCCACCGGCTTTGTCTTCCGAGTCCTTAAGGACTTTTTTCCATTCTGGATCTTCTCTGAATGTTCCGAATGATTTTAGTCCTGCTTCCTGGCTCGGATGTGCCAGTATGTATACCAGCATGTCATCTGAGCCTTGGTCTTTGTCGGTCAGGGTCCAGTACCACAGGTTGGTCATTCCATGTTTTTCAAACAGCTTGGTGGTGTGATCGCGAAAGCGAGACAGTAAGTTTGGCAAATGATTGGGTGTAGCCTTGTAGGTACGCAACTCAAATACACGATTGGGTGTACCGGTTTTGGCAATTTTCTTCGGCGAAAAATCGGTGGTTTGCATAAACGTGCTTACCACTTTGGCGACCAGTTTGCCGTTCTTTTCCGAATCCCCGGCCACTTTCTTCCATTCCGGATCGCTGCCAAACGCTTTCCAGGAAGCATCGCGGGCTTCACGGCTCGGATACGAAAGCACATACACCAGTTTGTTTTCCTTGTTGTCAATGGGTAGCCAATAGCCTTCGTTGGTCATGCCGTGCTTTTCGAAAATCTTGGTGGTATGGTTGCGAAACCGGGCTAGCAAATCTTCCAGTTTGCCAGGTTCGGCATAGTACACGCGCATTTCGTAGCAACGGGGTGCTTTGGCCATGGGTTTACTTAGGGTGTTGGGTAAAAATGAACTCAGTGTTAGTGCCAGCAAGCATGAACAGGTGAGAATGAATAATTTCATGGTGTTGAAAAGTAAAGATGGAAAGTAGATGCCCAAATTACATCTTATCTCGAAATTTTTGAACAAAAACCGGATATAAAAACAAAAGCGGCCAACTAGGGACCGCTTTTGCAACTCATGCTGAGTTCATTTCTATTTCACCGGAATCACTAGTTCCTGTCCGGGAAAAATCAGGTTGGGATCTTTGATCTTGTCTTTGTTGGCTTCAAATATTTTCTGCCAAGTCATGCCCGGATAGTGTGTAGCAATTTTGCTCAATGAATCGCCGCTTTTTACGGTGTACATTTGCTGGGCTTGTGCCTGACCTTCAGATACTTCCAGGTTCAGCACCAGGTCGCCGGCACGGTAATCCGGGTCAATAGCCCCGTACGTGTCCCAGATTTGCTGCTTCACTTCCTCGCTGGGAACGGTACCGTCGATGTACAATATGTTGTCTTGTTCCTTCACTTGCAAATCGGTAACTCCTTTGCTGTTAGCCAGGTTAATGATAGGTTGATATTTATCGGTAAGTGTCATATGTTTCTTGATTAGAAATTAGTGATTAGCATACTAACTTCTGCCGGTTTTTGCTTTCCGACAGGTACTATTTTACTTCTTGATATTCAGTTGGTTATTTACTTTTTTAGGCTTGGCTTCGTTGGCCGCTTTGATCACATTCTGCAACTGGGCTCGACTCACATCGCCAGTCAGGGTGATCTCGCCACCTTGCACCGTTGCAGTCACGCCCGTAATGTTATTCTTTTTGAAGTTTTCGTCCACCGCCATTTTCAGGCTGTCGTCCGGTGAAAAAGTCCGGGCAGCCGGTTCCATCATCGGCGGTTTCACACTCAAGTTGTTTACCACTGATTTTACGCCCTCAATGCCTTTGGCCGCCGTTTCGGCTTGAGCCATCAGTTCTGTATTTTCAACTTCGCCGCTCAACGTGGCTACACCCTCTTTTACCGACACCATCACACCCGGAATGCTCTGTACGGCGGTCTGGACATTTTGGGTAAGCGCAGCGTCATCTGGTTTTTTCTTACAGCTACTAACGGAAACTAACAAGCTGAAAGCCAGCATTAAAATGGACAAAGATTTTTTCAGGTTCATGAGTAAGAGATTTTAAAGGTTAAAAAGATTAGGTTTATAAAAGCAGGAATGCGTAGATGTGTATTTTAAATCCAGCGTATTTGGTTGCTAAAAATAACGTGCCATGTCGGTTTCATGTATTTTCATCACCCAGAGTGTGGAAGCCGGTTGTTTCAGATGGAGCAGAAGCTGGCACCAGTCATAGAATTCGCCTCGAACATAAACATTATCAAACTGATAATCAACAAAATATTCTTGTTTTAGTAAGTCTGTAAACTGTTACACCAACTCCCAGGCACAATCGTAGTGAAACGATATTTTCCCCGTTGGAATGGTAACATTTTGCTTTGCAAACTTGTATAGACAAGTTTTGTTTCATACCTTGCTTTCCTCTCTTCCGGATCCGCATGCCTACGCCTCACTATCGTCAGTTGTATCAGCTTTTGAAGAAACAGATTCTTACGGGCGAATTCCAGGAAGGCGATTTGTTGCCTTCTGAAAATGCCTTGTGCGCAGCCCATAACATCACAAGAGCTACGGTGCGGCAGGCCTTGGAAGAACTGGTAAGAGAACGATACATATACAAACACAAAGGCCGGGGCAGTGTGGTAAGCAGCCAACGCAAAATGCTGGACTTGTTGTCATTCCGAGGATTTTCGGAAGTTGCTCAGAAAGCGGACCTGCCCGTCAGAACCATTTTCTTACAGTCGCCGCAACGGATTCCCTGGGAAAACGACTTTTTTTATCCTTTAACGGATCAAGAACGAAATGAAGGATGTTTTTTTCTCAAACGTCTTCGCTGCATTTCCCAAGAGCCGGTCATGCTGGAATATACATACGTTCCCGATAGCAATTTGCTTCAATTCATGGAACGGGTGCAACAACACGAATCGCTGTTTGAGACCTTGCACAAATACTACGAAATCGAAGTCAAAAGTGTGGAGCAGGATATGCGGGCCATTGCGATTGACGGGCAAACGGGGCAATTGCTGAATCTGGAGGTAAACATGCCTGTGCTGCATATCTATCGGCGTTACAAAACCAGTCGACCCGGTTTCTATCTCTACAGTTCACTATACTGCAACACCGCCCAGTATGCTTTGAGTAATAAATATGACTCTTAACTACTTCTAACTTTTCACCCCTTATTCTGATGGACAAAATCACTGAACTCGCCAAAATGATTGACCACTCATTGTTGCATCCCACCATGACCGACGAAGACCTGCGCAAAGGCTGCGAACTGGCCAAAGCGTATCACACCGCATCGGTTTGTATTAAACCCTATGCCGTGAAACAAGCCGTTGAATGGCTCGAAGGATCGGATGTGCTGGTGTGTACCGTTATCGGCTTTCCGCATGGCAATAGCACCACCGAAATCAAAGTGGCTGAAACCATTAAAGCCTGCCAGGACGGAGCTACCGAAATTGACATGGTAGTGAATACAGGCAAAGTGTTGAGCGACGATTGGCTCTATGTCAGTGACGAAATCAAGCAGATTCAGGACACGTGCGTCAAATACAAAGCTACGCTGAAAGTGATTTTTGAAAACGATTTTCTTCCCGAAGATTTCTACAAAATCAAGCTTTGCCACATTTGCAGCGAGGCTGGAGTCGCTTTTATTAAAACTTCCACCGGCTATGGCTATGTGAAACAACCCGACGGCAGCTACAATTACAAAGGCGCCACCGAACACGACTTGATTCTGATGCGCAAACATGCCGCTCCCAACGTACAGATAAAGGCAGCCGGCGGCATCCGCACGCTGGATGAACTGTTGAAAGCCAAGGAATTAGGCGTAACCCGCATTGGCGCAACGGCCACGGTGGCTATCATTGAAGAGGCTAAAAGACGCTTCGGCATTTCGTCTGACGGAGTTGCCTCGCAATTTTCGGGGGAAACCAAAGGGTATTAAGTAGAGAGATGCAAGAAAAAAGACATCAGAGGAAAGACAAATAACTAGAAGCCATGCACTTGTAACTTCCCTTCTATCTACTTGCAAACAAAAATAGTAGGTTTTGGAAAGTCAAAACCTACTATTTTTTTTATCTTTTTTGAACACACTTGACTTATTCGGCGAAGAAATCCAGCTCGGCAATGGAAAGCTTGTTTCCTTTGGCGGCTAACTCTATAGCCTGCAACTGCACGTAACGGGTTTTCACCGGAGCCGCAAAGAAATGCCGCCGCGTAGTGGGATCGTTCACCAGGTTGCCGAAAGTGAATGTGGAAACTTCTTTCCACGTCACGCCATCATCGCTCACTTTTACAATTCCCTTTTGCATCATCCCGCCATTCTGGCGAGTGGGCGGTGTATAGGAAAATCCCTTCAGTGGCTGCACTTCGCCTAAATCAATGTTGATGTAAAGCTCTGATGCAGCCAGACTTTGCCAATAGCTTTTCCGATTGGCATCAAACGCCAGGGTGACGGCGTGCCGGGCGGTGTCTTTGGTGGCAGCTTGCACTTTCCAGTTTTTCTTAGGGATGCCTATGGTTTCGGTGGCTACGCTTCCAGTGCCGTTTTTGTTGATGGCAATGGCTTTAATTTCTCCTTTGGGAGCCGGAAACGGCGTTGTAAACAAAGCAGATTGCGCCGTGGGTGTGCTACCATCGGTTGTGTAGTAGATTTTGGTGCCGCTGTTGATGTTCAGCGAGGCGTTCTCCCCATGCGGATTCCAACTGAAGTCGCTTTCTTTGGGAGCAATGGAGACCAATCCGTTCACATCGGCAGTGATTTGCAGTTGCGGCGGACGGGTGAGGTAATAATGCGCCGACACGTGGCTGATAGCCGGTGTATAGCGGGCTTCCAGAATGCGAATCCGGAATTTACTGGAAGTCACTTCCGGGAAGCGCAGAATGCGTTTGTAGCCAATGTTGGTTGATGTCACGATTTCTTTCCAGGCGCCGTCCAGCCAGGCATCTACCGCGTGTTTTTCTACTCGTTCGCCATGCGTAGCCACCGCCTCCTGCAATACCAACCGGTTGATGGTAACGGGATTAGGTGCCGTAATCACAAGTTCCCGCGGCGTTTTGTCTAACAACACAAAGCTGGCCGGCTGATTGTCCAACACGGCGGCGGGACCGGTAGCTTTTGCGAAAAGATTGTTTCCGTAGGTCGCCGCAATGCGCTTTCCGGCCTCAGCCAATACCGAAACGTCTTCGTCTGAAAAACGCCCGGAACGGTTGGGCGGAATGTTCAACAAAAACGTGGAGTTCCCTCCTACCGACCGTTCGTAAATGTCAAACACATCGTCCACACTGCGCACTTTCTGGTCGGTGTCGTCGCGGTAAAACCAGCCTTCGCGGATAGACGTATTGGTTTCGGCTTGTTGGTAATGCAAAAACTTTCCTTTATACAACTCTTCCCGTTCGCCGAGTGTGGCATTGGTCAGGTCGGCGAAGTTGTTCATGGTGGCCGGGTCCTGTTCATACGGAATCACGTTCCATTCCGTGGGGCGAGTACCGCCGTCTTCGTTGCCGCACCAACGCACGTCCTGCTTGCCAAAAACAACGGCTTTGGGAGCCAGTTTCTGAATCAGTTTTTTCCAGGCCAAATAATCGTATTGCTGGTTGCCTTTCCGTTTGGGATGCGCGCCATCAAACCACACTTCGTGAATGGGTCCGTATTCGGTCAGCAATTCAAACAACTGATTCAGGAAATATTCGTTGTAATCGTCTACTTTGAAACTGAACGTGGTTTTGTTGGCGAAAGGTCGGCCCGGCACAGCCCGCGGAATGGTCCGTTCGGTGTGCTGGCTCAGATTTCCGTACAAGCCTTTCGGATTTTCTATCTGATACAAATCGGCCGGTGAAAGGTAAATGCCCAGTTTTATTCCATATTTTTGGCAGGAAGCCGACAGTTCCTTGAGAATATCACCTTTGCCGTCTTTGTAAGGAGTGGACATGACGTCGTGGGTGGTGTAGCGGCTTTGCCAAAGCACAAACCCGTCGTGGTGCTTGGCCGTGATGATCACCATTTTCATTCCGGCGGCTTTCATGCTGGCACACCATTGGTCGGTGTCCAGGGTTTTGAGATCAAAGATTTTGGGATCTTCCATACCGTTGCCCCATTCCATGCGGGTAAAGGTGTTTGGACCGAAATGCACAAAGGCAATGAATTCGTTTTGCAAGGCACTGTATTGATTGGCGGTAGGCACAACGTGAGCCGCTTTTAATAGAATCTGTTCTTTGGTGTCGGTTGCGGCAACCGGATACGTACTTTTTACTGGTAACGCATTGCCCTTCTGCTGCGAATAGCCCTCCAACGAAAAAACAAACGCAAGCAATGCAATCAAGAAACGTTTAGACATGATGCTGTACTGGATAGAATAAATAGAATAAAAATGGCTAAAACCCGAATTTACAAAATAGTAGGATTGCAAAAGGCAAAACCCCGATAAAATCGCATGTATTCCGACAAACAACTTTCATCGGCCCACGTACTTTTTCAGTATCTCTATCGGCGCGACAACCCGCAACCCGCCGATCTCGTCATTGGGTTTGGGCACTTTGATGCAAAGATTCCGCAGCATTGTGCGCAACTCTACGAACAACATTTGGCGCCAATCCTTCTGTTTACGGGTGGCATAGGTGCAGGCAGCGCCGACCTTCCCGTACCCGAAGCGGTTTATTTTCAGCAATGGATGCGGAGGTATGCGCCTTCCATTTCAGAAGATGTAATTATCGTAGAATCAGCTTCCACCAATACGGCAGACAACCTGCGATTCTCGTGCCAATTGCTTGCCGAACAGTATTTGCTCGAACTCGGAAAAGACATTCATAAAATTTTGCTGGTTGCCAATGTCTACCGCCAGCGAAGGGTTTATTTGACGTGCCGCAAACTTTTTCCCACCCTTACCTTTGTGAATACACCTCCAAACACTACTTTTGACGCCGAAATGCGACTGTTCCAAGATAAAAATGAAGATTTTATAGCCCATCTGGTAGCAGAAATGCAGCGCATTCACGATTATCCGCAGAAAGATTGGATTGAGTATGACGAAATTCCGGCGGAGGTAGTGGAGGCGTGGAAAAAATTGCCTAAGTAATGAAGAAGGAACTGAAAGAGGAAATCTTTGAACATATCGATGCGATCATTAATTACGGCTTTAGTGATCCAGACTACATTTATCTGGACTTGGAATTTTTGTATTACGATGAAATAGAGGAAGAAATTATCAAAGAGGAGTGGCTTACCAAACAAATTGAAAAACGCTATGCTAAACGTCTGGAACTAGAAAAGCAGTGGCCTGAAGAGACAGACTTTGACCGTTTGGCAAAAGCGTTTGATGAATTACACACTCAAAACATCATTAGCCTTCATTATGCTGGCCTTACAACCCAGGAAGGAGTAGAAATGGTTACAGATGCGTACAATGAGCTTAAAGAAAAAGGTGTAGAAGCCTCAGGTTATTGCTATTACCACATACAGGATGTATACCGTGCGGTTGATCCGGATATTCAAATGTTGTACATCCGTTACAATGATTTTAAGGAAGATGATGAATTATGCCAAAAAGTTGGAAATCTCATTAATGAAGCGTTAACCAAACACGGACTTACAACCCATTGGAGCGGAAGCATTTATGACCTGATAGAAATCAGAAACATCCATTGGCAAAAGCGACATACGGACGTGAATTATCGTTCAGCAGTCCGAGTTGTGGAGGCCATTCTAAAAAACCAAAAACAGTAATATTCAATCATTTTTCAAATAGTATCTTTTCAATACCCAAAACCTCACCCTCTGTTCATGGAAAAAATCAAAGTTGCCGTTGCCGGTACGGGTTTTATCGGACCTGCGCACATTGAAGCATTGCGCCGGTTGCCAAATGTAGAAGTAGTTGGCCTGGCCGAAGCCAATGCCGAACTTGCCAAAACCAAAGCCGATCAACTGGGCATTCCCCGCTCGTATGGCGATTTTCAGGAAGTAGTCAACGACCCCGAAATCAACTGCGTGCACATCTGTACGCCTAACTTTTTGCACTACCCCATGTCCAAAGCGGCATTGCTGGCGGGCAAAAACGTAGTGTGCGAAAAACCATTGGCGACCAAAACCGAAGAAGCCGAAGAACTGGTAAAAATAGCCCGTGAAAAAGGCGTAGTCAATGCGTTGCACTTCAACGTGCGGTATTATCCGCTGGTGCGTCAGATGAAAACCATGCGCGAAAAAGGCGATTTGGGCGAGATATTTTCCATCATGGGGTCGTACCTGCAAGACTGGCTGTTTTTGAATACCGATTACAACTGGCGTTTGGAGCCGGACAAATCGGGCGAATCACGCGCCATTGCTGACATCGGCTCGCACCTGATGGACTTGATTGAATACGTAACAGGCTTGCACGTAACGGAAGTTTTGGCCGATTTCTCAACGGTACACAAAACCCGTATGAAGCCGCTGAAACCGGTAGAAACGTATTCGGGCAAAATGCTGACTCCGGAAGATTACCAGGAAGTGAACATCAATACCGAAGACCACGCCAATGTATTGTTGCGTTTCAACAACGGAAACAAAGGCGTGATTACCGTGAGCCAGGTAGCCGCTGGTCGCAAAAACCGCCTGAACGTGGAAATTGCCGGTTCGAAACAAAACGTGGAGTGGTGCTCTGAAAAACCCAACGAATTGTGGATTGGCAAACGCGAAACCGCCAACCAGTCACTGATGCGTGATCCATCGCTGGTATATAAAGAAGCGGCACAAATCATCTCCTATCCAGGTGGTCACAACGAAGGCTTTGCTGATTGCTCCAAGCAGTTGTTCAAGGAAGTATACGCCGCCGTTGCCGAAGGTCGCCAGCCGGAAAATCCGTTGTTCCCGACGTTTGAAGATGGCCTACGCGAACTGATCCTGTGCGACAAGATGATCGAAAGCCACAAAAAACAAGCATGGGTGAAAATTTGAGATTATCAAATAAGTAAATAGTTGATTGCATGAGTTTTGCCTTTTGGAGAGATACTATTTTCAAAAGGCAAAACTCTTTATATACACCATCCTATTTTTAGAAGTAATATGAAGAACAGTCTTTTTATATTCATATCAATTCTTATCACAGGGTGTGTAACCAATTATCCCATGACAACTTTTTATGTTAAAAACAATTCAGATAAAACGGTAAACTTTACAGCAAGTGTGCTAAAACTTAGCTCGATGGGACAATTTGAAATGACAGTCCCTTTTACAGCTGCACCACGCGATAGTGTTCTTGTTAGAAAAGTTGGTCTAAGAAAAGATGCGTTGCCTACTGATTGGTTTATAAAATTTGTCATTTTCCCAACTGAAGGTATTACTTTTAATGACCCCAACACTCCGGCCAACTGGATTAAATCAACTGATATTCAGGGCAAACCTGTCTATACCTTCACAATGGTAAAATGAGCGTCAAAACTACAATTACAATATTGGCCTTGGTATCCATTGCTACCATCAGCTGTGTACATGGACAGGATAACACCGAATTATTTACCAGGCTTCAAGGCATTGCAAACAATGGAATGACGTTCTATAATATCGATGGAATCGAGATCATGAGTCAGGAAGTTACTGCTGAATTTACCGCCAAAAACATATCGAAAAAATTCAAGCAGTCGCCAATACGCAAGCAGTCACCAATACTAGAGAAAGAGTTAACCACTTCTGATAGCTCCCTGTCATTTAAGAACTTTTATGTTTTTAAATCCACTGAAGTCCAAAAGGGACTTTCTAATAATATTTCTTATTATTTCATTGAAGGAACAGATCAAAAAATAATCAGCATCACATTTGCTGCGGTCAATAAAACAGATAAGACGTTAGAGAGAAGATTTGTTAAACTCATCAGGGAAAAGGCTATTCCAGATAGTATCTTTACCTCTCTAAAAATTGATAGCGTAAATTTTGCGGGAAGACGCATTCATTTGGGTCAAAGTTGCCGCTGGATGGGCGTAAACAATGTTCAATGTCCTTATTATGGACAAATGAACTGGAGTATCCATAAAAGTATTGAGGATGCTTCTCAAACGGTAGAAAATGAATTCAAACGTATCAAATCACAAAAAGGCGGTAAAGTTGTTTCAGATACTATAGTTCCGGTCATCTTCGAAGGCACTGAAACACTGGCAAAACGAATTATTTATGATATTACGGGTATAAACTCTGCATTAGTGGGGATGAGTGGCGGTAAAACATTAACTGTGTATTTAGTCGCGGTTCCGGTGAGAGGTAATTTTGTAAGCTGTATAATGAGTTTCTGGAACAATGACCAAATCAATCCAAGCGGTCTGCCTCCTTTATTAGAAGAAGTTATGAGACTCAAATAATGTAACTATTAATGCTTTTTTAAATCACCCACAAGCGTGGGTGAATATCTAGACCGATAAAGGCCGGGGTTTTCTCTTTTCAAAAGATACTATTTCCAGTCAATCCGAAGCAGCTCCAACGTATATTGGAGCTGCTTTTGTTTTTTCGGATATTCCGCCTAAAAAGCGAACTGCTCAATCTGGCCGTAGGTGTCAGCCATGGCTTGCGGTTCAACGCCAGGCAAATTGAGCCCTTCCACCCGGAAAACGGTAATGTCAGTCATCCCCAGAAAACTGAATACGGCTCGCAGGTAATTTTCAGTGAAGTCAAACTCTTTCATGAAACCTTCCGAGTAAATGCCACCCGCCGCAATAGCCAGGTAAAGTTTTTTGTTTTTTATCAATCCTTCTATGCCTGCTTCGCTATACCGAAACGTTTTCCTGGCTCTGACAATGTGGTCAATCCATGCTTTGAGCGTGGACGGAATGGAAAAATTATACATTCCCGTTCCAATCACGATCACATCTGCTTCATTGATATCGGCAATGGCATCATCCGAAAGTTTCAGTGACTGCACAAGTTCGGGTGTGAGGTGTTCCTCAGGGGTAAAAAAAGAAGTTATGGTTGTCTGGTCCAGATGGGGCAGCGGGCTTTGGGCCAAATCCTGTGTCTTAACACTACTGCCTGGATATATCTCTGTGAGACGGTTTACAATCGTATTGCTGAGTTTGTTGCTGTTCGACGCACCACCGCGCGGACTTGTCATGAGATGAAAAATGTTCATTTGCGTTGATTTTTTGTTTACACCAGCAAATGTATTTACCTTTACTAACCGATGGTAAGTACTAACCCGATGGTTAGCGCTTACCTTTAGGTTAGTAATGCATTAATAACTCGTTCCTATGGAAGTTCGCGCACAAGAACGGTGTACACCCACCAATATCCGCTACATCAAAGATTCATTGGAAGTATTGAATGGCATCTGGAAACTTCCGATTCTGGCCTGCCTTTCGGAAGGGCCGAAACGCTTCCGGGAAATTGCCAGAGAGGTAGACGGCATTAGCGACAAGATGCTTTCCAAGGAATTGAAGTATCTGGAAATGAACCATCTGGTAACCCGAACCATCTACGATACCTTTCCACCAACTGTCGAATACAGCGTTACGGAGCACACGCATACGCTGAGTCAGGTATTGTTAGCATTGGCAAGCTGGGGTGCTATTCATCGTAAGGAGATCATCGGAAAGTAGTTTCGAGTCAGAAAAACAAATCTTCTGAAATTGTCAAAATAACATTTTAAGCGATTAAACTCTCGCTTCGGTTTTGGGTCTATAGTTCACCACACACTCATGAAAAACTATATGCTCAAACCTTTTCTTACTTGCCTATTTCTCTGTTTAACAGCCGTTTTCCCATCTTGTCAAAAGCCCTCAAACCCTGAACCTTCCGGTGAAAAACGCATCGAAAGTTCACTACAGGTTGATAACCACTCACGCAAGTTTGTATTAAACCTCCCGCCTTCCTACGACAGCAACGCCACTACCCCGCTGGTCATTTTCCTGCACGGATTTGGTGGAAGCATCACCCAGGCAGAATCGGATTACCAGTTCAGTCAGAAAGGCAATGAGCAGCAGTTTGCGGTAGTCTATCCGGAAGGTGTGCAAAACGATGGGATCCTGGGGCTACGCTCTTGGAATGCAGGCACTTGCTGCGATTACGCTTCCGAACACCGGATTGACGATGTTAAATTTATTGGTACCCTGCTCGACCATCTTCTGGCAACGTATCCGAAACTCAACGCCCGGCGCGTCTATGTCACCGGCATTTCAAACGGAGCCATGATGTGTTACCGACTAGCCGCCGAACTGCCAGACCGGATTGCAGCCGTAGCCGTCGTCAGCGGCCCCATGATGGTTGACACGCAACCTACCCATCAACTGCCGATTCTGCACATTCACTCCATTCAAGACACCAAAGTGCCCTATGCGGGTGGATCAGGTCTTGGCGGGTACGTGTATCCGCCCGTCGAAAACACGCTCAATCTCTGGGCTACCACCGATGGCTGCAACCTGACAAACAAATCAGTCACCACTTTTGAAAAATACACCCTTACCGAATACACCAGTTGCACCGCCAATACCACCATAAAACTCTACCTAACCAACGACGGCGGGCATTCGTGGCCTGGTTCGGTGAAAGCCCGCCCGGCCGCCGACGATCCCTCTACGGCGTTTGTTGCCAATGACATCATCTGGGATTTATTCAATTTATATGAAATCTCACATTAACGGATAATTTCAACTCGCATGAAAGATATATCAAGGCAGGTTTTTGCATTTCAAAAGATGCTATTTTTACGGTTCATCCGCCGTTGAAATAGTATCTTTTTGTTTCGCAAAACCATGCATTATCTCAAACGAACTCAAGCTTCCGATGAAGCTTTTCAGCAACTTGTCGAAGTTCTCAATCAGGAATTGTGGAGTCGCTATCCGGAAGTACAGGCTAATTATACACCTCATAATCAACTCAATGCACAAGCCCGTGTAGTGGTTCTGTTTGTGCTGGACCAGCCTGTAGCCTGCGGGGCTTTTCGCCAGTTAGATGCCCAAACCGTGGAAATCAAGCGTATGTTTGTAACAGCCGATCAGCGAGGCAATGGGTTCTCAAAACAAGTGTTGCTGGAACTGGAAACATGGGCAAAGGAAGATAGCTACACTCATGCAC
The DNA here is from genome assembly GCA_963520985.1 of uncultured Sphingobacteriales bacterium. Classification (GTDB taxonomy): domain Bacteria; phylum Bacteroidota; class Bacteroidia; order Cytophagales; family 172606-1; genus Xanthocytophaga. The sequence continues at coordinate 2,342,506 of CAUQTA010000001.1, read as the reverse complement.
GACTGGAAACGGGCATTCGTCAGCCGGAAGCGATAAGTCTGTATCACAAAATGGGGTATCAGCGTATTCCTTGTTACGGACACTATGCCCATGACGAGTTGAGCGTTTGCATGGAGAAAATCTTGGTTTAAATCCACTCAGCGCTTTGTCTACTGTCTTCCATCGCCTATCTTGTGCCTCACAAATAGTATCTTACGAAAAGTAAAAACCGCTTACATGTCCAAAATCCTATTAATAACAGGCAGCAGCGACGGCATTGGGGCCGTTACCGCCCAATTAGCCGCGGAGCAAGGCTATACAGTCTGCATCAATTACCGACAAAACCAGGCGGGTGCACAAGCGGTAGTCAGTCAGATTGAACAGGCGGGCGGAAAAGCATTCGCTTTTCAAGCGGATGTTTCGGACGAAGCACAAGTGGAAGAAATGTTTCGTAAAATAGATGAACAAGTAGGCCGTCTTACCGCTTTGGTCAACAATGCGGGCATCATCGACTCACAGTCGCGGTTAGTAGAGATGTCGGCGGCACGCCTGCAACGCGTATTTGCCACAAATGTGATTGGCAGCTTTTTGTGTGCTCGTGAAGCCATCAAACGCATGTCACTGAAAAACAATGGCTTGGGTGGCGGTATTGTCAACGTTTCTTCAGCCGCATCCAAACACGGAGCCGCCTTTGAATACGTAGATTATGCCGCAACCAAAGGTGCGCTAGACACGTTTACGTTGGGTCTTTCAAAAGAAGTGGCCGACGAAGGGATACGTGTCAATACCGTGCGGCCCGGAATCATCTATACCGACATTCACGCCAAAGCCGGTGACCCCACACGTGTAGACCGCAAAAAAGATCAGATTCCCATGAAACGCGGCGGCCAACCCGACGAAGTAGCCAAAGCCATTTTGTGGCTTTTGTCCGACGAATCGTCTTATGTCACAGGTGCGCTGCTGGATGTTTCGGGAGGTAGGTGATCCGCATAATCTCGTTTATTTTCAGCTAACTTCTATCAACATGAAAACTATCGTTACACTGCTTTTCTTTTTCACCACCCTTTTAAGTTACAGTCAAACAGACGATCTTGATAAACAAACAAAAGCAATTGAGGAAGAAGGCAAACGGCTTTATGAATTGGAGATGGCCTCCTGGTATGGTACTGATTTGTTTATGGAAAAACATACCAATCGTGAGAACATTGGAGGCTATTTTTCTTATATGAATGGAACAATACCTACTTGTATTTTTTTTAACAATGGAGAAAAGCCAAAATTAATAGGTACAATTACGTTTGACGATACCTACAACACTGCTACAGCAAAAGTAGATCTCACCGACGTGCTTTTAACTCGGATGAAACAACCATTTATAGCTTTCGCCAAGCGGCACTGACAATTGCGCGCAATGACACATTATTTAAAGCATACAAAAACACCACTCTGAATTTCATTCCTATAGTATCAAACGGCGAAAAGAAAGTATACATTCTCATGGCTCCTCAAAAAAGTGGCGTAGTACTTTTCGGAAATGATTATTTGCTAAAATTTGATAATGAAAATAAGCTTATTGAAAAGAAACGGCTTCATAAAAATCTCATTCCTGTTTATTATGAATCTAAGGAATTGGAAGGGGAAATAGTTCTAGAATCTATGCATTCTCATCTTCCAGAGACAGGAGATTTTATCACGCCAACAGATGTATGTACGCTTATGCTGTATGAAAAATTCGCAAAATGGAACCAACATACGGTTGTTTCTGCCAACTATATTTCTTTTGGGAATTGTCAAACCAATGAATTGCTTATACTTACGAAAGAGGCAGTGGATAAAATTTATAAACACCAAAAGAAACAAAAAAAACAATAAAAACTAGAAGATATTTGAAATACCAACTCTCCTAAACGACCCAATAATTCATGCTTAAATTAGGTTTTGTAAGTGCCATCCTGGCCGATAATTCATTTGAAGAAGTCATTGATTTTGCCGCCGCACAGCGGTTTTCGTGTGTAGAGGTTATGTGCTGGCCTAGCGACAATGCAGACAGTCGCCGTTACGCCGGTGTGTCTCACATTGATGTCAATGCATTGGACGCTACCAGTGTGCAGGCTATCCAGCAGAAATGCAAAGAAGCAGATGTATTTATCTCCGGGCTAGGCTATTACCCCAATCCCATGGACCCTGACACAGCCAAAGCGGAATATTACCGCGAACACATCAAACAGATCATTCGGGGTGCAGCCAAGCTGGGCATTCCGGTAGTCAATACGTTCATTGGCCGCGACCCTCAGAAGAATATCACCGATAACCTGAAAACATTCAGCCAGGTTTGGCCTGAGATTGTGAAAGTAGCCGAAGAAAACAACATCAAAATCGGCATCGAAAACTGTCCGATGTTCTTTACCAACGACGAATGGCCGGGCGGCAAAAACCTGGCGATTAGTCCTGCCGTGTGGGATCGCATGTTTGAAATCATTCCCAGTGAAGCTTTTGGCCTGAATTACGACCCATCGCACATGATTTTCCAGATGATGGACGAAATTCGCCCGATTTACGATTACAAGCACCGCCTGCACCACATCCACTTGAAAGACGTGAAAGTGTACCGCGACAAGCTGAATCGGGTAGGCATCCTAGCCAATCCGTTGGAATACCACTCACCCAAACTTCCCGGTCTGGGTGATGTAAACTGGCGCGGTTTCTTTGCCGCCCTGACCGATGTGCGTTACCGAGGCCCGGTATGCATTGAAGTGGAAGACAAAGCCTACGAAGGCAGTGAAGCCGATGTGCACGAAGCCATTCTGACCAGCCGCAATTACCTGAGTCAGTTTCTGAATCTGTAACAGCCATTGGTTTCCATTCTGGCACCAGGCAGGCTTGCAGATAAAAAATACAGTATCTATACCAGAAATCGCCCAAAGACCGTTATTTTTGGGCGACATTTTTCTATTTTGCGTTTATGGGCGAACTGATTAAAGCAAATAAGCCTTTTTTTATTCCTTATGTGTTGTTTCTGCTGGCAGGTGGTGCGTGTCAGGCGGTCTGGTCACCTACAGATATTTTCCTGCAGATCAATAGTCACAACAATGCTTTTTTTGATGCCTTTTTTCTGTATTTCACCAACATAGGTGACGGGGCCTTTTTTGTAGCTGTAATCATTCTGTGTCTGTTTATCAAATACCGGTTTGCACTGATTGGCGTTGGTAGTTTTGCGTTGAGTTCAGCGGTAGCCCAGGGACTAAAGCGATTTGCGTTTCCGGAAGTCATGCGTCCACGAGCCGTATTTGAAGGATCTTCGTATCCGTTGCACTGGATACAAGGGCTCGAAATTCATTCAAGTCATAGTTTTCCTTCCGGTCATGCCACTACTGCCTTTGCCGTATTTGCCTTGCTCAGCCTGATGCTGAAGCACAAAGCCTGGGGAGCTTTTTACTTTGTATTGGCTTTATTGGCAGGCTATTCGCGGGTATATTTGGGCCAGCATTTCTTTGCCGATATTTACGTGGGATCCATCATAGGCGTTATCAGTACGCTGGTCATTTACCAGTTGCTGACCTATTGGTTGGAGAGAAATCCGAAAAACTGGTATCAGCGCAGTTTATTGCGTCCTTGATGTGTTTGTAAAATAGTATCCTGCAAAACGACGAAACCTCCCTCCTGTCGGGTGATAGAAACTGTATGGACTTAAACAGCCTATTGCCAAAAAGTACATATCGCCTCACGTAAAAGTAAAATTATACCGACAGACACGCAAAATACTGGTATAACTTTTCGACTGTTTGGTATATTTGCCCCATGACAACCGAACATCTCTACGAGCCCTTTTCCATTGGGTTTCAAACGCTGGACGAATTTCCCATTCGGGCCCATCAGCATAGTTTTTTCGAATTGGTTTACATCGTTTCCGGAACGGGCAAGCAGTGCATCAACAATCATTCGTTTTCGTATCGTGATGGGCACATGTTTCTGCTCACACCGCAAGACTGCCATTCCTTTGAAATAGAAACCCCAACGCAATTCTTTTTCCTGAAATTCAATGACATTTACATTCGGTCGAAAGCGTTGCAAAGCGAGACGATTCAGCGACTCGAATTTATCCTGCAAAATGCCAATCACCAGCCGGGATGCATTCTGAAAAATCAAACCGATAAAAGCTTGGTGCGACCGATGGTGGAGGCGATGATTCGAGAATACGTCAACCGGGATCTGTACAACAGGGAACTGGTGCAACAACTCGTCAACACGCTGATTGTGGTAGTGGCACGCAACATTGCCAAGTATTTACCTGAACGCATTGATCAAACCACGGACGAAAAGATAGTGGACATGCTGCATTACATTCAGACGCATATTTACGAACCGGAAAAGATCAGAGCCGCAGCCCTGAGTGCGCATTTTGGCATTTCTGAAAACTACCTGGGGCGATATTTTAAGAAACACTGCAACGAAACCTTGCAAGGCTACATTCTCAAATACAAAACCACCCTCATTGAGCATCGCCTGCGGCACAGCGACAAACGCATCAATGAAATTGCCAGTGAGCTAGGCTTTACCGATGAGAGCCACCTGAACAAGTTTTTCAGGCAGCAAAAAGGCGTCAGTCCCAAGGCATTTCGTATTCAGAATCAGGGAGTTCGGGTTCCAAACCCTGTTTGAATTGGGAAGGTTTACTTGCCGAAAGTATAAGAATCCAGACTCTTAGGATTGAAAATATGCAGGTCTGATCCTGCATGTGACCGAAGTTGATAGGCTTGGTTAAAATCCAATGGGATAGGCAGGCTTTGGGGTTTGAAATCCTACTATTTTCCGCAATCCGCCTTCCCGTTCCCAAATCAACTGTGGTTTTCTATTGCCGCAACGGATAGAAGAGTACCTGACCTCGTCGGCCATCCCCGCCGTGCGGTCCGCCGGGACCTGAACTACCGCCTGAGCCACTGCTGCCGCGCGGCTCTCCGGCTCCGCCACTGCCTGCACTCCCTCCCGAACCGCCTGAGCCGCCCCATCCCCCCGAACCAGCCCGGCTCGCCGCACGAATCACGGACAGGTAAGGCTTTGCCGCCGGCGTAAAATAAACCTGAATGTTTCCGCCGTCTCCACCATAGCCACCCGGCCCACCGCCGCCGCCATTCCCGCCGTCTCCACCCCGATGTCCGGGGCCTCTCACGGTTTCATCCACATAGGTGCTATCGTTTATTTTTTTCTTGACCGTATACGTTTTTCCATCGGCACCATCGCCTCCTTTCCCACCCGAGCCCCCGTCTCCTCCCCTTCCTCCATCACCGCCACTTGACACTACTTCCAGGCTTCCCCCTTTCGGATTAAGCAGGTATTCGGTCACCGTTCCCGATTGCAGGTTCATCACCTCTATTGCTATCAAGTCTGTTCCCAGCAAGTCGTCGTAATAGGCATCGGCGGTTACCCTCAAGTCGGGACCGTGATCACCGCTTTGCCCGGGCCCTCCCCACTGGCCGTCTTGTCCATGACACCCGGTACCCCCTGAGCTTCCCGAACTGCCGCTGCTACCCGAAAAACCGCTGTGCCCCGACCGAAAGTAGGAATAATCGGCTTTGTAGTCGAGCATGAAAGAGACCGTTTCGACATCGGCAATGGCAAAATCGCGTGCCGATGCATACAAGGCCACCGTATGGTTTTTAAACGAATGCGGATTGGGGGCAATGCACAACCGATTTTTATGAACTGCGCCACCTTCGACGAAAAAAGTAAAATCTTCCAGGGAAATCAGTCCGGCACGGCGCTGTAACTGAGTGGAGGTGCCATTGCTCCAGTCAACAGTTAGCTTGAAAGGCACTTCGTACCCGGGGGCTTTGGTAAAATTGTCGGGAAGCTGCGGCTTCACCCGAACGGGATAGTCGTAGTTCACCGTTTTTTCAGCATACAGCTCCTTTTTCTTCCGGTCATATACCCGAATGGTAAACGTCTTCTGCTTCACCAAGGCAAGGTCTTGTGGTATTCGCAGCAAACCATTGTAAATTTTGCCGTTCAGGGAAGATTCGATGTACAGTTTGCGCCAGGGGGCTTTGCCGCCAAGTATCCCTTTGGTATGTCTGACAGAGCCGTTTTCCCAAAAAGCCAGTCCAAGTTGCAGGGCGTTTCCCGGAAAAATCAGCTTGTCTTTTTCCAGGTAAAGCGACACCGAATCGGGTTTCTGAGCAAAGGAAATGCCCGAAAAACTGAGCCAGGCTATGGCCAGCCAAAAAGTAAACGTTTTCATAGTTGTTTGTGGAAATCGTGTAGCTTAGAGGGCTATTCAACTCCAGGAATCTGAGTAAAAAAGCTTTATTTCGCCCTACATTTGTGTCTTTGCCATCAGCAATTCTTGTGCCTGAAATCACTTCCCATCAGTCAGAAACCATAAAAAACTTTCTTTTTGCATAAGATTTAGGCGTATACTTGACTAATACAAATCCCAAACAATGGAAATAGTAATCACAACTTTCAGGGGTGCGAACATCGCCGAGATCATTTCAGATGTTCGTGTTATTCATCACGCACAGGACGCACTGGATTTGCTGGCCAACTGCCGCTACCAAGGCGCTGAAAATATCATTATTAAGGAAGAACATCTGGTTTCCGAATTCTTTGACCTGAAAACCGGCATTGCAGGAGACATACTGCAAAAGTTTTCTACCTACCGGGTGAGGCTGGCCATTGTAGGCGACTTCGCTAAGTTTTCCAGCAAGAGCCTCCGCGATTTCATTTTTGAAAGCAACAAAACAGGCCGTATCCTTTTTGTATCCTCTACCGAAGAAGCCCGAATGCTCCTGGCAACCCATTCCCAAACCTGAATTCGCGTTTCTTTCAATGCTTTCGCCAAAATAATTGCCTCTCTTGTTTGGAATTCTCATGGTAGTCACCTAACTTTGTGTAACAATTACACTAACAATCAATTCAACGGAATACTTATGGGTTAGGTTTTGCCAGTCAAAAAGATACTATTTTTGTGGCGAGTAACCGAACTATCACACATGACCAACGACTTACGCCAATTTACCAACATCGTTTTTCTGGATATCGAGACCGTATCAGGAGTAGAAAATTACGAACAACTCGACGAGCGGATGCAATACCTGTGGAGCAAAAAAGCGAACCAATACCGCAAAGGCGGCACCGAAACGGATGCCGAGCTTTTCAGGCAACGTGGCGGCATTCTGGCCGAATTTGGAAAAATCGTGTCGGTAGCGTTGGGTTATCTGATTGAGAAAAAAGGGCAAATGGTGCTGAGTATCACCAGCCTGGCTTCAGACGATGAATGCCTGATGCTCGAAAAGTTCAATGAGTATTTGAAGCGTTTTGAACTGCACATCAACCGGAATGGCGAATTTGCTTCACGCCGCCCCGTACAACTGTGTGCTCATAACGGCAAAGAATTTGATTTTCCGTATTTGGCGCGGCGTATTCTGATCAACCGGTTGCCCTTGCCGGGTCCGTTGCAGATGCAAGGCAAAAAGCCCTGGGAAATTCAGCACATCGACACCATGGATTTGTGGAAATTCGGCGATTTCAAAAACTTCACTTCCCTGGATTTGCTGGCGGCCATATTCAACATTCCGTCGAGCAAAGAGGAAATGGATGGCAGCCTGGTGCACGAAGTGTATTACGAAGAAAAGGACCTGACCAAAATAGCCCGCTACTGCGCCCTGGACGTGGTAAATGCGGCTCAGGTGTTGCTGGCACTGAACGGTTACGACATATTGCCACCGGAATGCATTGAACCAACGCGTATTGAAATTGTGTAAAAATAGTATCCCTGAAAGAAACAAAACCCGGCTATGAATGTGATTGTAGAGAAATACGAAGAGCAGCAAGTTCGGTTGCCAGCATCGGGAAAGCACATTATCGGGCAGTTTGACGACGAATATCTGGTTGTTTATCAGGCGTATAATCATAGCATTGCCGATTTTGCGGTAAAAAATCAGCATTTGGGTGGCAATGGCTACAGTTACAGCCGGATGACGTGGATTAAACCCAATTTCCTGTGGATGATGTTTCGGGCGGGTTGGGCTACCAAAGAAAACCAGGAACGGATTCTGGCAATCATGCTTTCGCGCAAAACGTTTGAATCCATATTGGCAGAGGCTGTTCATACATCTTTCAAATCGTCTGTTTACTCAACAGAAGCCGATTGGAAATTGGCTCTGAATGCTTCAGACGTACGCATTCAGTGGGACCCGGACCATAGTCCGTCTGGTCATCCGATGGAACGCAGGGCGATTCAGATAGGTATGAAAGGCAAAACGGCTGAGCAATACGCGAAAGAATGGATTGTTGGCATAGAAGACATAACGGAATTTGTGCATCAGCAAAAACAGATTCTAACGAATCGGCTCATCCAGGAATTGCTTGTTCCGAAAGAAGCAGTTTATCAGCTAACCAATTCAACAATAACCGATTACATTTATTCCTAAGCCATTACATTACCACGTAGGTTTTTCATTTTTGAAACATACTATTTTCCATGCCAGTTATTCTACCTCCTTCTCCCATTCAGATTCCACCAGGCAATCAATCTGTCTTTCTGGCAGGTAGTATTGAAATGGGGCAAGCCACCAATTGGCAAAACATCGTAATTGAGCAAATAGACCAGCCACAGGTGACCATTCTGAATCCACGACGAACGGCCTGGGATGCCAGCTGGGAACAAAGTATTCAGAACGCAAAATTTGCAGAGCAGGTAAACTGGGAACTGGATGGGCTGGAACGGGCCGATATCATTGCCCTGTATCTCGATCCGGCCACCAAAGCCCCGGTAAGCATGCTTGAATTTGGATTGCATGCCCATTCAGGCAAACTCATCGTGTGTTGCCCGGAAGGCTTCTGGCGCAAAGGCAATATTGACATCGTTTGCCAGCGTTATTCCATTGCGCAAGTCGCCAGCTTACCAGAACTTATTGATAAAATTCGGAGTCGCTTGGCAGTTTTCACTTTTTAAAAGATACTATTTTAACAATACAAAACAGACAACACGAAACCTATGCCTTATACGTACGAATATCCTCGCCCATCCGTCACCGTCGACTGCATCCTGTTCGGGTTTGATGAAGCGGAGCTCAAAATACTGCTTATTCAGCGCGGTGGAGAGCCCTTCAAAGGCATGTGGGCCTTGCCGGGCGGATTTCTGGACATTGACTCAGACCCGTCGCTGGAACACGCCGCCAAACGGGAGCTGGAAGAAGAAACCGGCCTGACGAATGTGTTTATGGAGCAACTCTACACGTTTGGTGACATGGGCCGCGACCCCCGGGGGCGCACCGTTTCGGCGGCCTATTATGCTTTGCTCAAACTATCCGACTACCAGAAAGTACAGGCGGGTACCGATGCCGACAATGTGCGTTGGTTTGCCTTATCCGAAGTGCCTAAAGACCTGGCCTTTGACCACGAGAAGATTGTTGCATTGGCCATTGACCGCCTGAAAGGCAAAGTTCGCTACCAACCCATTGGCTTTGAACTGCTTCCCGAAAAATTCACGCTTTCCGAATTGCAACATTTGTACGAAGCCGTTTTGGGAACTGAACTCGACAAACGCAATTTCCGCAAGAAAATCCTGAAGATGGATTTACTAATCGGCCTGGACGAGAAACAGCAAGGTGTGGCTCATCGGGCAGCGCAGCTCTTTATGTTTGACAAGAAACGCTACGAAGAACTCAAAGCCAAAGGATTTAATTTTGAGGTATAGCTTTTCCATTGTTCAAGCTTACTAGTTGTCTCCTCATCCTGTCTGACCTACAGACAGGACTTTTCTTTAACAGAAAATCTACCTAAAGTAAACCAAATTCAGATGTAAGGTTTAGTCTGATTTATGTATAAAAACCCCGAAAAACTGTCTGTACGTAAAGAAATCGAACACTATTTTATGTGTAATTACAACAATTTATTACAGAAAGCGTTGATTTTATTAAAATAGTTTGTAAACTTACATCGTAAGCTAGATAAAGCTTTTTGCTTATTTCGAAGCCAACCAGTCATGTTTTTCTTTCTCAATGCTAGAAAAAATATATAAGGCATTTTTCCCACCGCCTGAAGCGACGGAAAAATCCTCATTAACCGTACGAAACTTCATACTAGTCAGTAAGTTTTTCTACCACTTACTAAGTTTGTCGGCTTTTGGGACGTTACTAAGCGTTACTCGTTTCCCGGTCAATGCCTACATCATCGCACTGATACTTGTTTACATCAGTGTCTATATCCTCGCGTTCCGAATTAACATACAAGGCAAGCTGGCAACCGCCAAATACATTTTTTACATCGCCACCAATATTTTCTTATTCATCTTCTCGTCCACAATGGGCAACAAAGCAGGGATTTATCTGCTTTATTTCCCGTTGATAACCAGTACACTGGTCATTTACGGCTTTCACGACAAGCAAAAAATTGTACTGATGACGGCCATGTCCTTTGCATTTCTGGGCTTGCTCGATTTTACAGAACATCGCTTGTGGCTGCTTCCGGTTTCACCTGATACACAGCACACGTTTTATGCTGCCAACTTCATGCTGTCGGTGGGCATCATCGGGTTTTGCATCATTTACCTGATCAGTGTATTGTACCACACCGAAACCCGGTTGCGCGAGTCAGAAAATCACCTGAGCAGCATTTTGTCATCATTGAATGAAGTGGTTTGGGCGGCTACGCTGCCCGAAGGTGACATTATTTACATGAACATCGCCGCCGAGCAGGTTTTTGCCTTTCCACAAAAGCATTATTACGAAAACCGAAAACTCTGGTCACAGATTGTATTACCCGCCGACCGTTCGGACTATGAGGCATTTGAAGCGGAAGTTCACAAGAAAGGAGCCGACGAAATCGAATACCGGGTGGTGCGCAAAAACGGCGAATTACGCTGGCTGCGAGACCGTTGCAAAATAGTATGGGACGAAGAAGGAAAACCCCTCCGTCTGGAAGGCATTACGTCTGACATTACGGAACACAAGCTGGCCGAAGAAAAAGTAAAACAGCAAAACGAGCAGATGCGCGGCATTCTGGAAAGTACGCAGAGCAGCATTTTTGCCGTTGACACTGATTATAACTACTTGATTTACAATTCGACTCACAAAGATACGATGCAAAGTGCCTATGGCCGCACGGTAAATCGAAATGTAAATTTGATCGAAGATAATTTCTTTGGTACTGATACCACCAAAGTGTTGCTTCACTTGCAGCAAGCTGCTCAAGGCAAGCAGTTTATGGTGATCGAAGAAATGGGTGACGCCCACCTGCGCCGTACCTGGTACGAAACCGTTTACAATCCAATTCAGGATGAGTTTGGCAAAGTAACCGGCATTGCGGTATTTTCGAGAGACATCACCGAACGCAAACGGGCCGAGAACGAACTGATTCGCACCAATTTTGAACTGGATACCTTTGTCTACCGTTCGTCTCATGACATGCGGGCTCCGCTGCGATCTGTGCTGGGGCTGGTCAATCTGATCAAAATTGAAACCGACGATACACAGAAGACTGAATACCTGCGCCTGATCGAAAAAAGCGTTGACCGTCTGGATTCGTTTTTCTCTGACATTATCAGTTTTTCGCGCAACAGCCGACTCAATCTGGTGAAAGACCAGATTAATTTCCACAAGCTGGTCAAAGACAGCTGGAACAACCTGCAATACCTGGAAAACGCTTCCAGTATCCGGCTGATCAAAGACATTCGTGTACAGGAAGAATTTTTGTCAGATCCTTCACGCATTGAGATCATTTTGCAGAATCTGTTTTCCAATGCCATCAAATACCACAAGGCCGTAGAAGGCTCACAGGTGATCGTTTCCATCCGTGCCGATAGCAAACAGGCCCGCATTGTGGTTGAAGACAACGGAAAGGGCATTGAACCACAGTACATTGACAAAATATTCGATATGTTTTTCCGGGCTTCTCTGGGTACACACGGCTCGGGTCTGGGGCTCTACATCACCAAACAGGTGGTGGAAAAACTGGGTGGCAGCATTTCGGTACAATCGGAATATGGCATAGGCTCGCAGTTTGTGATCACCATTCCCAGTTATGTACCCAAACCCGTAGCAGAACTCGTTCCTCAATCGTAAAAGTCTGGCAGCAAAATAGTATCTTTGCAGCCTCCCAAACCGGCTACTAGGTTGGGTTGCCTTTGTCTCCTTTGTATAAAACTATGGGTTTACTTGACCAGCAATTTGAATCGGGCGGTGTGATCGTAACGCGCGTAGACGATCTGCTCAATTGGGCACGATTGTCGTCTTTATGGCCAATGGGCTTTGGTTTGGCTTGCTGTGCCATTGAAATGATGGGCTCATTTGCTTCGGGTTACGATCTGGATCGGCTTGGCTTATTCCCTCGCCCCTCTCCCCGGCAATCGGATGTGATGATTGTCTCGGGTACGGTGACATTCAAAATGGCCGACCGTATCAAGCGACTTTATGAGCAAATGCCTGAGCCGCGGTATGTGATTTCGATGGGCAGTTGCTCCAACTGCGGCGGACCTTACTGGCAGCACGGCTATCATGTGGTCAAAGGCGTAGACCGCATCATTCCGGTGGATGTGTATGTGCCTGGCTGCCCGCCTCGCCCCGAAGCCCTGATTGGCGGCATCCTGAAACTACAGGAAAAGATCCGTACAGAAACCCTGATGGCACCTACCGCTTTACTGAAAATGATGGAAGAAACGCCAGCGAATACGTAATCTAATCGGTTTATCGTGAATTTTACAGACATAGCATCTTTACTGACACAGCAGTTCGGCACGGATATTATCGTGGCCGAAAATGCACAAGGCGCACAACCCAGCCTCACCGTACCCACCCACCAGATCGGGGAAGTGTGCCAGTTTTTGTACGAAAACGAGAATACCTACATGGATTTTCTGGCCTGCCTCACGGCCCTGGACAATGGCATGGAAGCTGGCACGCTGGAGGTTATTTATCACCTCTATTCCATTCCGTATGAGCATGCGTTGGTTTTGAAAATAGTATTTCCCCGAAACGAAAAACCTGATGCATTGCCCCAAGTCCCAACGGTAAGTCACGTGTGGCGAACAGCCGATTGGCACGAACGCGAAGCCTACGATCTGATGGGAATTCAGTTTACAGGCCATCCCGATTTACGCCGTATCTTACTGCCTGCCGACTGGCAAGGCTATCCCCTCCGAAAAGATTACACCGAGCAGGAAACTTATCACGGCATCCAGGTCAGGTATTAACCGAAAAACGTAAATCCAAAACCACCGCCAATTGTACTTTGTCTACAATTTGGCACTAACGGACAGATGCTTTCGTATGGTGTGTTTTATGAGAATAAGAAAGTGCACGAATGGAAATACTACAATCCGGATAGAACCCTCTCTAGGATTGAGTATTAAAACCCACGTGGCAAACGGATGGCCATACCCCCGCAACAGACTTCCCGTGAAAGCCTGGAACCCAGAACGAAAATAGTATTTTTTGAAAGCGAAAAACCGCCTTATGCCAACCATAAACCTTTCTTTACAGGAATTGAAAGGTTGTGTTGCAACATATGCCAGTTTTTCACGTTTGAAACATAGTATTTGACTAATCGTTGTTACATGAAAAAATTCCTTGTCACTCTTTTTTGCTTCGGCTCCATGCTTGCAGCTCAGGCGCAAAACTTTCCGTCCATTTCAGGCATGACCCTGGAAGACAAACCCATTACCCTGCCCCAAGCTTTAGCCGGTAAATATTCGCTGGTGGTGCTGGCCTATTCGGCCAAAGCATCGGAACAAATTGCCCCCTGGTTTGACAATCTCTACGATTATTTTTTGATGGACCCCGACTATAACATGAACCTGTACGTAGTGCCCATGATTACCGGAGCCAAAACAATGATTGCCGGAAAAATCGAGAAGCAACTCAAAAAAGGCATTCAGCAAGGCTATCAGAAGCATTTTGTGGTGTATCAGGGCGACATAGATGATTACAAAAAAACGTTACGGCTCGACAACAAAGACGTGCCCTATATCTTTTTGCTGGACAAATCCGGAAAAATCGTCTATCAGGTAGCAGGCCAGTATTCCGATGCCTATCTGGACAAGATCGAAGACAAACTTCCCGAATGAGATTAACATTTTTTAACGCAAAAAAGGCTTGGTATATCCGCAAGCCTTTTTTTATTGCCGGCAGAAACGCCTACCTTTGCAAAAAATAGTATCTCTCAAAAAGCAAAAACCTGCCTGCGTTTCCACCAATCCCGTGAATCCATCCATCCAGCATCAGCCTTCTCCCGAAAATCTGCTCGTTTCCGAACCCAACAAGTTCCGGGCCGATCAGTTGCGTTCGGAAGAGATGATTATCAACATTGGTCCCCAGCACCCTTCTACCCACGGCGTGCTGCGCCTGGAGGTTATCAGTGACGGCGAAACCATTGTGGATGTAGTGCCGCATTTGGGCTACTTGCACCGCTGTTTTGAGAAACACGCCGAAGCATTGCCTTACAATCAGACCATTCCGTTTGTTGACCGCATGGATTACCTGGCGGCGATGAACAGCGAACATGTATGGGCCATGGGTGTAGAACGGATGCTGGGCATTGACAAAGACATTCCCCGCCGGGTAGAATACATACGCGTACTGGTAGCCGAGCTTAACCGCATTGCCTCGCATTTTGTCGCCATCGGCACGTATGCCCTTGACATAGGCGCCTATACGCCTTTTCTGTGGCTTATGCGCGACCGGGAGCACATCCAGCGGCTATTGGAATGGACCTGCGGAGCCCGGATGCTGTACAACTACATCTGGATTGGCGGGTTGTATTACGACTTACCTGTAGGATTTGAAGAAAAATGCCGTGAATTTGTTCAATATCTCAAACCCAAACTAACAGAGCTTCAACAGCTTGTCATCGAAAACCGGATCTTTGTACAACGCACCGCCAATGTGGGCGTATTGCCCTTGCCTGTAGCCGTTAATTATGGTTGCAGCGGACCGGTATTGCGGGGCTCTGGCTTGCGTTGGGACCTACGGCGTGTTGATAAGTATTCGGTATATCCGGAATTGGATTTTGATATTCCCATTGGCAAAGGTGAAATGGGCACCGTAGGCGACTGCTGGGACCGCAATCATGTGCGTGTGCAGGAATGCCACGAATCGCTGAAGATTGTGGAACAGTGTCTCGACCAGCTTCAGGGTGATCTGAAACGCACCCGCGAGTTTGATCCGCAAGCGTTGGTACCGAAGAAAATACGTCCCAAATCCATGGAGTTTTACATTCGTGGCGAAAGCGCCAAAGGCGAACTGGGTTTCTTTTTCCGTACCGATCCGGCGGGCAAAAGCGACATTCCGTTTCGGGTAAAGGCCCGGGCATGCAGCTTCCACAATTTGTCGGTGCTGCCCGAAATTTCGCGGGGGGCCTTGCTTGCCGACCTGATTGCCGTTATCGGCTCGCTTGATCTGGTAATGGGCGAAGTGGACCGGTAAAATAGTATCTTTTGAAACGTCAAAACCTGCACTTAAGCCTATTGCTTTAAACCAAAAAAAACACCAATTTTGTAAGATTACTGATTCAAAAATATGAACCGCCTGTTTTCTTCTTTCTTCTTTTTTGCATTTGTTTTTATTTCTGTCCAAGCCCAAACCCAGCTACCCGATTCCCTGGCTACTGCCCAGCAGGAGGCTCGCGTCTGGGCCGAAGTTCGCAAGCCCTACTTCCGGTCCACCGAAGACGATTCGCTGTTTGTGACCAATAACAGTAGCTTTCCGTTTCACTATGACTATTACAGCCGTGCTGACCTGGCAGGCTTTATGGAGCAGATGTTTTTCAATGCAAATCCGGGCGATGTGGTGGGCCCGCTGTTTATGGAAGGCTACGCCATGCTCTACAAGATTATTTCGTTTGACAGCACCTACCGCATGAAGGCCAGCCATATTTTTATCAAACCTGAAGGAAATGCGGCCAAAGACACCGCCAATGCTGTCAAAAAAGCCAATAAAGTATTGAAAGAAGTAAAAAAAGGACTGGCATTTGCCGATGCCGCCAAAAAATACGGCCAGGACGACGTTGCTCCCAACGGAGGCGACCTGGGTTGGTTCCGGGAAGGCATCATGGTCAAGGAATTTGAAACGGCGGTTATGAACGGCAAGCAAGGCGATGCTTTTGTCTTGAAAACTCCTTTCGGCGTGCATGTCGTTAAAATCACCGAAGACAAGGTGAAAGAACCCCGTGGAAAAGTAAAAGTGGTTCCACTGCTCCGGAAAATTTAACTTTGTTGGCAAATCTGGAATTTCTGCCCAGCAGCAGGCAATAAAATCCGTGGAAAATAGTTTAATTGGAATAAACCTTTTTCGGTTGTTCTTTGTCTAATAAAAAGATAGCTTTGAAAAAAAACAGGATTTAAAAATCCGATTGCTAAGAAATTACGTATATTTGCATCATTACCTTTAACAACTGATATCATGGAACTCTCAGCCATTTTCACATTTCTGGGTAACTTAGGCGGTCCCGAAATCTTTCTTATCGTATTGTTTGTTTTGATTTTCTTTGGCGCGAAGAAGATTCCTGAGCTAGCCCGCGGTCTTGGCAAAGGTATCAAAGAATTTAAAGATGCAACTCGCGATGTTCAGAGCGAAATCGAAGACAGCATGAAAGAAGAGCCTAAAAAAGTTATCAAATAAGTTTTTATAAAAGCTTTGCCGAGTCGTAACAAGGTAGTTGAAAAGCCTTCTTTTTTCAGCTATTTTGTTACGACTTTTGCGTTTTGCAGGTTTTTAAGCCAACTTTGCGCCACATAAGCCCCTACAGTGAGGGCAGCTTTTACATTTTTTAATTCTCGCGGTCTTTTGAAACGGTATAATTCACTTCAGGAAGTCTCGGCTGACATTCACTCTGGCAAAACCACTTGCCTACAACTGGTAAAATACTATCTTCAGAATATTGAAAACCAGGCACACCTAAATGCTTTTCTGGAAGTGTATGCCAACGAAGCCCAGCAACGTGCCCAGGAAGTAGATGCTAAAATTGCCACAGGCACGGCGGGCCGTCTGGCAGGAATGGTCATCGGCATCAAAGACGTGCTTTGTTACAAGAATCACCGCGTGCAGGCGGGTAGCCGCATTCTCGACGGCTTTGTCTCTCCTTATACCGCCACCGCCGTCCAGCGCCTGCTCGATGAAGATGTCATCATCATTGGTCGTCAAAACTGCGACGAATTTGCCATGGGTTCGTCGAACGAAAACTCAGCTTTTGGGCCGGTACTCAATGCGGCAGATACCAGCCGCGTACCCGGTGGCTCATCGGGTGGTTCGGCAGTAGCAGTTCAGGCCGATATGTGTCTGGCGTCACTTGGTTCGGATACGGGCGGCTCGGTGCGTCAACCGGCTTCGTTTTGTGGCATTGTGGGTGTCAAGCCAACTTATGGCCGCATTTCCCGTTACGGACTTATCGCCTATGCTTCATCTTTTGATTGCATTGGCGCCTTTACCCGCAGCGTTGATGACGCGGCCCTGTTGTTGCAACTAATGAGCGGAAACGATGAGTGGGACAGCACTAGCTCGCAGTTACCCGTAGCGGATTATTCGCAGCCCAAAGAACCAAAGAAAAACTACCGCATTGCTTACATCCGCGAAACCATCGAAAACGATGCAATCGCTCCTGAAATCCGCGAAAAACTACTTGCAACACTTTCCTGGCTAAAAGACAATGGCCACACTGTAGATGCCATCGACTTTCCCTTATTGGAATACATTCTTCCCACCTATTACATTCTGACTACTGCCGAATCCAGTTCCAACTTATCCCGTTTTGATGGGGTTCGTTATGGGCATCGCACTGTTGCGGCGGCATCATTAGATGGTCTATACAAAAAATCCCGTTCTGAAGGATTTGGGGAAGAGGTTCAGCGCCGCATTTTGTTAGGAACGTTTGTGTTAAGTGCTGATTATTACGATGCTTACTACACCAAAGCCCAGAAAGTGCGTCGGCTAATTCAAGACAAAACACGTGAATTATTCGCCAACCACGACTTTATTTTGTCACCAGTGGCCCCTACCACTGCTTTCAAATTAGGCGCAAACACTGACGACCCGTTGCAAATGTATCTGGCGGATATCTTCTCGGTACAAGCCAATGTGGTGGGCATTCCGGGGATTTCGCTTCCGGCTGGTCAAGATGCGCAAGGCCTACCGATTGGGTTGCAGGTGATGGGCAACTTTTTTGCGGAAGGAGAAATGTTGACTTTTGCAAAGTACTTGGAGCCCCAGCTTGCCACTTTTTGATCTGAATTTTATACTATTTTTTAGAGCCTTCAGTTGCTGAAACCGAGTAGATTTGGAGTAAAATCAATAGAGAAAAGACAATTATCTGCAAAAGTGTACTACTTTTTCAAAAAAGTTTGCTTTTTTTACGTATCTGTTCATCCAGCAAAACAACATTTTTGTAGCAGAACCTACATTAAGCGCAGTAATTAAGGAAGTGTTTGTAATTTTACTGCACCCAAAGGAATTCTCATTATCTATTAAACCTTGTCGGACATGAATCAAAAATTGACGCAACGAGGGCGCCAGTTTGTATGGCTTTTTGTTTTCTTCAGCTTCTCTATTCTCCCCACTGCGTATGCACAAGAACCGGTAGAGCCTGCAACCACAGAATCCATCCCATTGGAAGAATTTAAAGTAATTATGGATGAAGAAGATAATCCGCGTACGCAATTACCTACCGACACCCTTTTCAGTTTTCCTGAAGCCTTAGTGAAAGAACGACTTTCGCTAATCGAATCCCAGATACCCCTGCACTACAACGCAGACATCCAGAAATTTATTGAACTGTTCACCATACGGAAGCGCGAATACGTGCGGCGCGTATTAGGCTTGCAGTCATTCTATTTTCCTATTTTCGAAGCAGAACTAAAGAAAAACAACATGCCGACCGAACTTACGTATTTGTCAGTGGTCGAATCGGCATTGAATCCCAAAGCCTTGTCTCGGGCAGGAGCCGTAGGTTTGTGGCAGTTTATGCCATATACCGGTAAAGAAAGTGGCCTTTATCAGGATGCTTACGTAGACGAACGGATGGACATTTACAAATCGACACGGGCTGCCTGTGCTTATTTGAAAATGCTCCATAACATGTTTTCAGATTGGGAACTGGCCATGGCTGCTTACAATTGCGGTCCGGGAGCGGTTCGCCGGGCCATTCGCCGGGCCGGTAACAAAACCAGTTTTTGGGAAATTTATCCTTACCTACCCAAAGAAACCCGTTCGTATGTACCTATTTATGTAGCTACAACCTACGTAATGAAATACCACAAGGAATACCTATTTGCGATTGACAATCCAAAGCCTTTTGTTGAATCGGACACCATACATATTACTCAACCCATTGATTTACAGCTTCTGGCAAATCAATTGGATGTAACTATTGAAACCATTCAGGCATTTAACCCGCATCTAAAGAAAGGCATTGTGCCTGCCTATCTGAAAAACTACCCGCTGCGTCTGCCTTCGGACAAGGCAAGTGTGTTGCGCGAATACAAAAGTGATATGTTTTTGGCGGCAGCCCGCAATCAGCCTCCGGCAATAGCGGAACCCAAATTTACAACTACCGCAATGGCAGCCAGTGTGGCATCCAAGAAAAAAGCGGAGGTAGCCGCAGTAGCCGGTCGCAAAAAAGTGACACATCGAGTGGTATCAGGTGATGTATTGGGGCAAATTGCCGAGTTATACGACGTAGGCGTTAGTGAGTTACGTCGCTGGAACAATTTGCGTAGCAATACCATCCAGGCAGGCCAGGAACTGGCCATCTGGGTGCAGGGCCACACATGGAAGAAGATGAATCCGGAAAAAGAAACAAACGCCCAATCTGTAGCGGCCGCCCATACAAGCAAATCCTTGCCCGCAAGCAAAGTAACCGGTAGTTCTTCAGGTGTAAAAATCCCGTCCGTTCCGCAAAGCAAAGGGAGCGTCTATGAAGTACAACCCGGTGATACCCTTTGGAGCATTTCCCGGAAACAAGGGGTAGATGTGGAAACCATTAAAAAACTAAATAAACTACCCGGCAATGATTTAAAAGCCGGCCAAAAGTTAATTATAAGTATTAGCTAAATGGCTTAATCAGTGCCAACACAGAAACGCCTCGATAATTGCTTATCGAGGCGTTTCCATTAAGTAGACATAGTATAGTAGCTAAGCAGCATTCTGCCTGTTCATTTCATCCCGAACCAGCTGTTTGAGCAGGTTTTTATAACGCATTTTAGTAGTCTTTACTACATTTTCGCTGCTGTAGCCCAGTAATGTGGTAATTTCTCTCAAGCTCTTTTTCTCATAGTAATACAGATGCAGTATGGCCTGTCCTTTTACTGAAAGTTGCTTTACCGTTTCCGTAATCACCTCGATGGTATCTTCCATCCACTCGTTATGCGGATCGTTGTTTGGAATATGTTCAGCCATTGAGCTCCCTTCACCAAAAGGCTCCATATAAGCCTTTTGCTTGTTCTTACTCTTCAGATAAGCAAAAATCAGGTTTTTGGCAATCCCGTAGAAATACGTCTTCAGGGTGGAACGCAGATCCTGGAGCTTTCCTTTCTGGTAGTTTTCAAAAAGTACGATAACCGCATCCTGGTAGATGTCTATTGACTCTTCAGGGATAAGATTGTAATGCTTGTAAGCCCATCTGAGAAATTCAGTGCGATGACTGGTATAGAACTGATCCAGAAACTGAAGCTCATCAGTTGCAGGTTGTGGGTTGGGAATGGATAAAGAGATGGGTTGCATAGTTGTCTTTAGCTATATGGGCAGTTATAAATAGTGTCTGTTACTTTTGAGAATTCCGAACAACCTATTCCTTGTAATTTTTATCAAAGATTCAACTTTTTTCAACACCAGAAAATCCCCAATAATCAGGTTTTTATCTACCTACTTGTGGGGATATTGTATCTACCTACTTGTGGGGATGAGGCAAAGCCGATTCTCAAAATAGTATCATTTGAAATGCAAAAACCCCGCTGGTGCGGGGCTTATATCAAAATAATCAAGATGAAGAAGAGCCAAATTCAGATGAGGCCATTCTGAACAGCATACTTAATGAGGGAGTAAGAATTTTTAAGCCCTAGTTTTTTTAGCATGTTTTTCTTGTGTGTTTCTACGGTTTCGGCACTGATGTAGAGTTTATTGGCAATTTCGGGTGCGGTAAACTCCTGGGCCAGTAGTTTTAGCACTTCCAGTTCCCGCTGAGTCAGCTTTACTTTAGTCTCCACCGGATTTTCGGGCATGTATTCGTAAGCCAAATTGAGCATGACGGCTTCACTAAAATATTTTTTGCCACTGGCAGCGTTATAAATCGCATTCTGAAGTTCTTCTTTACTCGAATCTTTTAGAATATAGGCCGAGACTCCTGCCCGCAGTGCATCCTTTACATATTGCGGATTTACGTTCATGCTTACCAGCACTACTTTTACTTTCGGAAACTGCTGACTGATGTTTTGAGCAGTGGTAAGGCCATCGGCGACCGGCATGTTGATATCCATCACAACCAAGTCGCAGGAATGCTGGTGGAGAAGCTCCAAAACCTGATTGCCATTGGAAGCGGTGGCTACAATGGTGACGTTTTCGATGGAAGAAAGCATGGCAGTCATTCCTTCCAGAAACAAGCGATGATCATCCGCTAAAACAATTCTTATCATATTCAAGGAAGCCATCTGCATCATCAGAAAAGACTTCTGCCCAAATTTTAAGTATTTTTACTAAAAACCGACAGTTATAATAGCTCAAAAATACAAAATCTTTGTAAAAACGTGCCATTATCCGACTCATAAACTCAACTTTACTTGGTATGGCTAGGAAAGTTACCCAAAGTTGTTTAATTTTCACTGTTGTAGCAGCTTACGAGCAGAACTCTTTATGATTTATAGGTTTAGCTTATTTATTTTCCTTTTATTTAGTTTATCCTTATCAAGCTGGGGGCAGGTTCAAAGCTTTATACATGTACCTGCACCGCCCGAAATCGACAATCTGGAAATTTTCTGCACTTATCAGGACAGCAAAGGTCTGATATGGGTAGGAACAAACGGCGGCTTGTTTTCATACGATGGTTATACTTTCAAGCACTTCGAAAACCCCATAGAAGGAGAGTTCTCCATTTCAACCATTCAGGAAGTTGAAGGCAAACTATGGCTTGGTGCCTGGCGTGATTCAGGTTTGTGGATTTTTGACCCTATCACTGGTGCATTTCAAAATGCAAAGAATATTCCAGGGTTTGCTTCTTTTTTTGCCAACCTTTTTTGTGTCCGTAAAATTACACTCGAAAATAACGCCGTTTGGCTTATTGCTACCCTTCATCACCGTCGCAAAAGCGTTCTGGTGAAATTTGACCTGCTTAACCGACAATTCAATCAGTACTTTTTTCAGAATCCGCCTCATATTGACCATCTGGAATTTAACTCGTTTGTAAAAACCAATGTAAATGGCAAGGAGATTGTGTGGATTGCCACGCATACCAACGGATTATACGAATTTGATTTACGTGCCCAGAAGCTAACTACGCATTTGCCTGCTTCTGACCGCAAAAATTCGTTAACACATTACGATATCCGTTACGTTTATGCATCTCCCAGCGAGCCTTTTCTTTGGATAGGCACCAAGGAAGGTCTCAACAAAATGAATTTATATACCGGACAAATAAGCGAACAGTATACTCATAATCCAGGCAACCCTAAAAGCTTAACCAATGACCAGGTATGGACAATACTGGAGGTGAACCGGAAACTCTGGGTTGCTACCGAAAACGGCCTCAACTCCATTAACTTAGATACCCGCGAAGTAAAACAGTTCAGACACAGAGCCAAAGATCCCGAAAGCATTCAGAGTGGCTACATCAGAGGCTTGTATCAGTGCCATGGATTGCTATGGATCACCAGCTTTGGTGCCGGTATCAGTCAGTTTGATTTACGCCCCAGCAACTTTGTCCGGTTTCCCGTCTCTTCCGATGATCCGAATGGGCTGGTTGGAAGTAGCATTACAGCCTTGAGTCCTGGCAAAGATCCGTTAGGCACCGGTATGTGGGTAGGCACCGAAAACGGACTGTTTTTCTTTGATAAAAAATCGCAGAAACTCAGAAAACATGTTGTAACCACTGACAATCCCGTTGCGTTTCACTCCATTCTATCTATTGAAAACAATTTGTGGGTGGAAACCAAAAAAGGATTTAAAAAATACGATATTTCATCCAAAACCCTGACCAACACTCCTTTCGCAAAATCGACAAACGACAGCCTGGACCATACGACCTGGTTCACGAACTCGTTTTCCCAAGACCCGGCTGGCATGTGGATGGGCAGTTGGGATCAAGGACTGTCTTATTTGCAGGTAAGAACCGGAAAGCTCAAAAGCTATCCTTCAGCCTCACTCAGTCCGGCTTCCCGAAACAGCAATACACATGCAATGTTTCCAACACCGGTTGAGTTTCGTGGCAAAAAATACATTTTTTTCATTTCTTCCCTGCCCTACATTTCAGCTAATGTACAGACTGTCAGGCATTGCCTGGTGCGGCTTGAGCCGGAGAAAGATGAGTATACGTACTATACTCAGGACTCCAAAAACCCACATAGCCTGGCATCCAACTACATCATGTCCATTCATAATTCTGGTGATAGCGTTTTGTGGATAGGAACGCAAAAAGATGGTTTGGAAAAATTTGATATTGCGACCGGCCGATTCACGCACATTGGTGCCAAACAAGGCATTACCAGCAAATCCATATTCCATGTCATTACTGACAACTATGGCAATGTGTGGATGGGAACGGATCAGGGAATATCCAAAATGAATGTAAAGACTGGGCAGATCACCGATTTTAGGGGCAACAACCTGGAAGGAAATGCATGGATGGTAGTTGCCAAGGACGAAAGCGGGAATATTTACTTTGGAACCAATCACGGACTGACCGTTTTTAATCCGGATAGTGTGCGCGTCAATCCCTATCCGCCTTCTACTACCATTACTACTTTTAAGGTTTTTGACAAAGAATTATTTCCTACGCAGTCGCTGCACCAGAAACACATTGACCTAACCTACAAGCAAAATTTCTTCTCCTTTGAATTCGCAGCTTTAAATTACCGCGAACCGGAACGGAATACGTATGCCTACCAACTCATCGGAGTCGATAAAACCTGGAATTACTCAGGTAACCGCCGCTATGTGAGTTATGCCAGTCTGGACCCCGGCAGTTATGAATTCAGGGTCAAGAGCTGCAACAACGACGGAATCTGGAACCCGCAATGGACTTCGGTATACATTACCATTGTGCCGCCCTGGTGGGCCACTTGGTGGTTTCGCATTGGGGCCGGCTTAGGTTTTATTGGCATTATTTTTCTCCTTTACCGACTCCGCATCCAGGCACTTAAAGCCCGTCAGACGCAGTTGGAAAGAGAAGTATTGCTTCGCACCTCCAAAATCAGCAGCCAGAAAGAAGAAATTACACTTCAGCAGGAACAGCTTACCCACATGAACGAGTATCTGAAATTGCTTTCGGAAACCCTCGAAGACCGGGTACATGACCGCACCGCCGAGCTGCTAAAAGCCAACGAAGAACTACGAGCCAAAAATGAGGAAATTCAACAGGCGTTAGTCAAAGGACAAACCCTGGAACGCAAGCGGGTTGCAGCCGAACTGCACGACAACCTGGGCGGCTTGTTGTCTGCGGTAAAGCTCAACATGGAGATTATGAATGCAGAGAACCTATCAGAAGCCGAAAGGCAACTCTACGAAAACGTGCTGACCATGGTGACCAATGCCTGCATTGAGGTGCGCAACATCTCCCACAACATGCTTCCGGAAGTTTTGGAAAAACATGGCCTTACTACAGCCTTGCAACGGTATGCCCATTCGATTAACAACTCCCAGAAGATCAAGCTGGAATTGGACCTGTTTGGCCTGGAAGATCGTTTGGACAAACAGATCGAAGCTAGCATTTACCCCATTTGTGTAGAACTGGTAAACAACATACTCAAACATGCCCAGGCTACCAGCGCCACCCTGCAGATTATTCATTCGCAGAATGAAATCTCCATCATGGCCCAAGACAATGGAAAAGGAATCAACACCGACGAAATCAAAGATGGCATGGGTCTGCAAAACATACAGTCACGCATAGAAGCCATGCAAGGCACCTACCGTTTCGACAGCACACCGGGGCAGGGTACGACCATTTCCATTGAAATTCCTCTCAGACAACGCAAAGGAAAAAGCATAAACATGAACTGATTGACTTGTTTTCAAATAGTATCTTTTGAAAAGGCAAAACCTCCCTTTCTCCAAAACCAATCAGCAAATGGCTTTTTTGTACAATAACAATTCAAATTTGTAAATTACCGGTACAAGATATTCTACAAACGATTTTTCTTTAGTCAGATATCCCCTACCTTTGTGCAGGGTTTTTACGTTTGGAGAGATACTATTTTACGTTTAGCCCCTCACAGTCAACAAACGCTCCATTCCTATCCATTTTTATTTCAAGACAAATGAGTATTCGTCTGCCTTTTGCCCCCTTAAAAATCCGCCGCGAAGATGCCCTGGCCTATCACGAACAAGGACAACCCGGAAAGATAGAAGTAGTTCCGACAAAAATGCTCAGTTCGCAACTCGACCTGGCTCTGGCGTATTCGCCGGGAGTAGCTGAGCCTTGTAAGGAAATAGCTGAAAATCAAGACAACGTGTACAGATATACTTCCAAAGGAAATCTGGTAGCCGTTATTTCTAACGGCACAGCGGTGTTGGGTTTAGGGAATATAGGTCCGCACGCATCCAAGCCTGTCATGGAAGGTAAGGGCGTTCTGTTTAAAAAATTTGCAGGAATAGACGTTTTTGATATTGAAATAGACTGCACCGACCCGGAAGAATTTATCCGGATTGTACGGTCACTGGAGCCTACGTTTGGCGGCATCAATCTGGAAGACATCAAAGCACCGGAGTGCTTTGTGATCGAGCAGGAATTGCGTCGGCAAATGAACATTCCGGTAATGCACGACGACCAGCACGGCACGGCCATTATTTCTTCGGCTGCCTTACTTAATGCGCTGGAAATTGTCAAAAAGAAAATAGACGAAATCAAAATCGTAGTGAACGGCGCGGGTGCTGCGGCCATTGCCTGCGTGAAACTGTATGTGGAGTTGGGCGTCAAACGAGAAAACATCGTCATGAACGACATCAACGGCATTTTGCACGTAGACCGCGAAGACCTTGACGACATTCGGCGTGAATTTGCGACCAGCCGTTCGGTGGGCAATCTGATGGAAGCCATGCAAGGCGCCGATATGTTTCTGGGGCTTTCGGTAGGCAATGTACTTACCGCCGAACACCTTGCGCTGATGGCTCCCGACCCGATTATTTTTGCCTTAGCCAATCCCGAACCCGAAATTTCGTACAATGCAGCCCTGGCAGCCCGTCCTGATGCGATTATGGCCACCGGCCGCTCCGATCATCCCAATCAGGTAAACAACGTACTGGGGTTTCCTTACATTTTTAGAGGTGCCCTGGATGTACGGGCTACCGAAATAGATGAAGGCATGAAACTGGCTGCCGTACGGGCTCTGGCCGAACTGGCCAAAGAACCCGTACCTGAATCAGTAAACAAAGCGTACAATGACCAGGCCATGATTTTTGGCCGTACGTATCTGATTCCCAAACCCTTAGACCCACGACTGATTACCCGCATCTCGCCGGCAGTAGCCAAAGCCGCTATGGAATCGGGAATGGCACGCATTCAGATCACCGATTGGGAAGCGTATCATCAGCAGTTGGAAAAACGCGTAGGCATCAATCAGAAATTGATGGCACCGATCATTGCACAGGCGCGCCGCAATCCGAAACGAGTGGTTTTTGCGGAAGCCGATACTTATAAGATTTTGAAAGCGGCTCAGCTTCTGGTGGATGAGCACATTGCCTTTCCTATTCTGCTGGGAAACAAGCAAAAGATTCAGCAGATTCTGGAAGAAAACTACATTGAGATTGACCGTTGTGAGATCATCGATGTAACCGAGCAGCCCGAAGCAAAGCTGGAAAAGTATGCCGACATGCTGTATCAGAAACGGCAGCGCAAAGGTGTTACTTTCTACGATGCCCAAAAAATGATTCTTGACCGCAACTACTACGGTGCCATGATGGTCAATGCCGGTGAAGCGGATGCCCTCATCTCGGGTCTAACCAAAGAATATGCCCGCATCATCCGTCCGGCCTTGCAGGTGATCGGCGTTGAAACAGGTGTCAATCGGGTGGCGGGTATGTACATCATCACCAACAGCAAAGGAGAATCATATTTCTTTTCGGATACTACCGTGAATGTGAACCCCACAGCCGATGAACTGGTGGACATCATTGGCCTGACGGCCCGCAAGGTGCGTTTCTTTGGTGTGGAACCCCGCATGGCCGTTCTTTCCTACTCCAACTTCGGTTCTGTTCAGGGCGAATACTCCGAAAAAGCCATTCTGGCCGTACAAAAAGCCAAGAAAAAATACCCGAATCTGATTATCGATGGTGAACTGCAGGCCAACGTAGCCCTGGATACCGAACTGTTGCAGGAAAACTACCCTTTCAGCGAATTAGCTGCTTCAGGAGCCAACACGCTGATATTCCCGGAACTCAACTCGGGCAACATTTCGTATAAGCTGCTACAGGAAATCGGTGGTAATGAAGCCATTGGCCCCATTCTGATGGGTATGCGTAAACCCGTGCATGTGTTGCAATTAGGCAGTTCCATCCGGGAAATTGTCAACATGGTGGCCATTGCCGTAGTCGAAGCACAAAGCGTAAAAGGATAACTCAGAAAGGCAGTTTGAAAAGGCAACTCAGGGAGGTGCCGGTTTTGCCTTTTCAAAAGATACTATTTTGAGACAGCCTTTGCTCGCCCATCCTTTTTTGCATGGCAGGGTTTTTCCATTTGTACAGATACTATTTTTTTGCGTATTTCGTTTAGTTACTACGGTCTGATTTTCAGCAGGTTTCCATAAAAATTCAATTAACCACCTACAATTTATCCGTATTATTACCCCCTATGATTGCATATATTGAAGGTAGGCTCACTCATAAAGAACCTGCTTATGTAATTATCGACGTCAACGGCGTCGGTTACGAAATCCGTATATCCCTGCAAACGTATAGCTCCCTACCCGAAGGTGAAAAATGCCGGTTGTACACACATTTTCATGTACGCGAAGATGCCCAGATTCTGTATGGATTTGCCGACCGTTCTGAAAAGAAAATTTTTCTGGATTTGATGAGTGTTTCGGGCATTGGCGCCAACACCGCTCTGATGATGCTTTCTTCCCTTTCTTCTATCGAGATTCAGCAAGCCATTGTATCTGAAGACATCCGTACCATTCAAAGCATCAAAGGCATTGGAAGTAAGACCGCCCAACGAGTAGTGCTGGAACTACGCGATAAAATCAAAAAAGACCTATATCTTACATCAGGTACCACCATAACTCCGGTTACCTCAAGCAATAGTGTTCGTAGTGAGGCGTTAACTGCATTGGTAACCCTTGGCATACCTCGCAATGTGGCTGAAAAAAGTGTAGACACCGTTTTGAAACAAAATGAAGGCTCACTCAGCCTGGAACAGGTAATCAAGTTGGCGCTGAAAGTCAGTTAAGTCGGTTTGGTCCAGACAGACAGGCATGGTGGGAAAATAGTATCTTTTACAAGAGCAAAACCCCGGCCTGCCTTTTCATCAATTGCCGCTGGTAAGAACACCCGTTTGCTATTTTCGGAAAGGACTTCTACTTTTGCCGGTTTATTTTGCATACTTTCCTCGGCCAGGTTAGTGGAAAAAGGTTCATTTTCAGTTCATTTCATACACGCGACACTATCGAAACACATCTTTACCAAAAATAGCTGAGAAACCCGTGTATTTTGTACTTCTTGCGTATGCTTGCATGCCAGTCAACATCTGCACAGGCCAAAATTATCCGAAATAACCCTGTTAGTATACTTTGAAGCTTACCAACTATTTACTAGTCTCCGGTGGTGTATTGTTTTCGCTTACGGCCTGGTTTTCCGAAACCGACTCCGAAAAGCGCAGTCATCGGTATTATCCAAACGGTACGTATACCCCGGCAGATACCACTAAGAAAGACAGCCTGGTAAAGGACTCCCTTAAAAAAGCAAAACGCACGCTTTCTTTTTTTAAGCGTGACCGCTATGGCGACCCTTTTACCGACCGTCAATCCCGTTCGCCTTTTAATCTTAAAGAACCCAGCAACGTAAAAACGGAAATTGAGGTAGATACAGGTGGCAATGTGACCGTCCAGGAAAAAATAGGAAGTCTGGATTACCGTCCGCCCACCACACTGACCTACCGTGAGTTTTCGGAGTATTATGACCAGAAGCTGGCCCGTGAATACTGGCGTTCCAAAACAGAAGCTGCCGGAGGTAAAAGTGAAGTAACCGGACGAAAGCTGATTCCGAAAATTTACATCAGCCCCGCTTTTGATCGAATCTTTGGTGGCAACTATGTCGACTTTCAAACCAATGGCTTTGTAACGCTTGATTTTGGCGCCCAATGGCAACGGGTGCAAAATCCGAATTTACCCATCCGGCAACAACGTTTTTTTCTGCCGCTCAATTTTGATCAGCAGATCAACATGAACTTTACAGGCAAGGTTGGTGAAAAACTCAAGATGACGGGTGCCTTTGATACCAAAGCCAGCTTCCAGTTCGAACAAAACTTTAAACTTGACTACACCGGTTACGAGCACGACATCATTCAAAAGATTGAAGCCGGTAATGTGAGCATGCCCCTCAACAGTACGTTGATTCAGGGTGCCCAAAACTTATTCGGATTAAAAACGCAGCTCAAATTCGGCAGGCTGAATGTGACAGCCATTGCGGCAAACCAGCGTTCCAAAGTAACCCAGACCAGCGTACAAGGCGGTGTGCAGAAGCGAAACTTCGAATTCAAAGTGTCTGAATACGAAGACAACCGGCACTTCTTCCTTGGCCAGTTTTTCCGCAACCTGTACGAACCCTCGCTGCGCACCTTGCCAATCATCAATTCGGGCGTACAGATTACCCGTCTGGAAGTGTACGTAACTAACCGAAACAACACGACTGAAACACTGCGTAACATGGTCGCCTTCCTCGACTTGGGCGATCCTACTCCGTTTAATAAGTCCATTCCGGGTAATAACAGTCGTAACCTGATTTGGAACGAATCCAACAACTTATACAAAGAAATCAACAAAGACTCGTACCGGAATGTTGATAATGCAGCTACGCTCTTACAAAACACACCGTTCAACTTACGGAAAGGAACCGACTTTGAGATTTTGCGCAGTGCCCGCAAGCTGGCCGCTACAGAATATAGCTATAATCCGCAGTTAGGCTATCTGTCATTAAATACGGCCCTTCGAAACGATGAAATCCTGGGGGTTGCGTTTGAATATACCTATCAGGGACAGGCCTATAAAGTGGGTGAACTCACCGAAGACTACGGAACCCGCGACCAGAAAGAGGTGCTTTTCCTGAAAATGCTCCGTCCGGCCACCATTCGCCTGGACTTGCCTACCTGGAACCTGATGATGAAAAACGTCTATTCCATCGGAACCGGACAATTGAACAAAGACGGATTTCAACTACGGGTTATTTACAAAGACGACTTGACCGGTGTAGACAACCCAAGCTTACAGGAAGGTATCAACACCAAAGATGTGCCTCTTTTACAGGTATTTAACCTGGACCGATTGAACCCGCTGGGCGACCCCCAACCCGACGGCAACTTTGACTGGGTGGAAGGCGTTACGATGGATAGCCGTTACGGCCGGGTAATTTTCCCGGTACTCGAACCGTTCAGTTCCGGTTATCTGACCAAAAAACGCAGGGCCGCACAAGGCAATACCGAACTGGCTCCCTGGCTCGATTCTACCAACGAACGGGCACTGGTCAACAAGTATTCATTCAATACGCTTTACCGTTCTACCAAGCAGGAAGCCCAACAAGTAGCTGAGAAAAACAAGTTCTTCATTAAAGGTACGTACCAAACAAGTGGTGCCAGCAATCAGGTGCCTTTGGGACTGGTGGGTGTCGACCCGGCATCGGTGGTGGTAACAGTAGGTGGCCGAACTCTGATGCAGGGGCAGGATTACATTGTGGAAAATGGCAACGTAACCATTCTTAACGAAGGCATTCTGCAATCAGGGCAGGAAATAAAGATCAGTTCCGAACAAGCCGACTTGTTTCAGAATCAGGTGCGCACTGTTATGGGTACCCGCCTGGAATATGTCTTTGACAAAGACTTTTCCATCGGCTCTACACTGATGCGTATGCGGGAACGTCCGTTGCTACGTCGGGTAGCCATTGGCAACGAACCCGTTAACAACACGGTATTGGGTTTTGATGTCAACTTCCGCAAAGATTCCCGCTTCCTGACCCGTATGCTTGACAAGCTTCCGTTCCTGTCAACCAAAGAATTGTCAACGATTACATTTAACGGAGAGTTTGCCAAACTCTTCCCAGGCGTGGCGCCATTGGTAAATGGCAATTCCTACATTGACGACTTTGAGGGTTCGGAGACACCCTTTGACCTGACTCGCTTGCCCCAGCAACGCTGGCGGCTGGGCTCTACGCCACAGATGTTTACCGAAGGAGCCGACACCAGTCTGAACTACACGTATCGGCGTGCCAAACTAGCTTGGTACACCATTGACAATACGTTTTACAGAGAGAATCCGGCAGGCGGTGTTGACCCCAACGCTTTGTCTAATCACTACACACGCGTAATTGATCCCCGGGAAGTTTTCCCCAACCAGGCACAGCAGCAAATCATCACCAACCTACAAACGATGGATATTGCGTATTATCCCAAGGAACGGGGTATGTATAACTATAACCCTGATTTGAATGCAGATGGCCGCCTGAATAACAATCCAAAACAAAACTGGGCTGCTTTGTCACGTGGTATTACGTATGACGTTGACTTTGATAATGCCAACGTGCAATACATCGAGTTCTGGCTTATGGACCCTTTCATCGAAACGGAACGGGGTAACATTAACGATGGATCTGGCGAGCCTCCTATAACGGGTCTTGATCGCAAAGGCGGAGACATTTACTTCAACTTAGGTAACATTTCGGAAGATGTGATGAAAGACGGGGCCCGGCACACATTTGAAAACGGATTTCCGATCAGTGATGCCGACAATACTCAACGGCCGGTGTCTACCACCATTTGGGGAAAAGCGCCAGGCAGTTCCTGGATAAACAATGCGTTTGACAATACCTCCGGAGCCCGCCAGCGACAGGACATTGGATTGGATGGATTGAGCACAACAGAGGAGAATTCTTTTTTCCAGAATAGTTTTCTGAACAAAATTACCAATGGTTCAGCAAGAGCCATTGCAGAAGCCGACCCTTCCGCTGATAACTTCTTTCACCCGTTGGATACGAAGTTTCAGAATAACTCAAACATATTGCTACGTTACAAGGATTTTAACGGATACGAGAATAACTCGCCTGAATCAACCGGGCAGGAGTTTGCCATGTCGGCAACCACCTTGCCTGACAACGAAGATCTGAACAATGACCAAACCATTAACGATCTGGAACAATATTACCAGTACAAAGTTCATTTAGAACGGACTCAGATGAACGTAGGCAGCAACTACATTGTTGCTATCAATCAATCGAGTCAGAGTGGTGAGCCTGTAAAGTGGTACCAGTTTCGCATTCCGGTACGTGAATTCACTGACAAGGTCGGTGACATTCAGGGATTCAAGTCGATTCGGTTCATGCGGATGTTCCTGACCAATTTCGGAGAAACCCATGTATTGCGTATGGCTAACTTCCAGTTGGTTGCCAACCAATGGCGTATCTATTCCGATAATTTGTCGGATCGTGGTCTGCAAATACCTTCGGAGCCCTACGACGCCCGCTTCACGCTAGGCACGGTTAACATCGAAGAAAACGGTTCAGAAGGGACTAACAACTTGTTTCCGTATAAGATTCCACCAAACCTGCCGCGTGACCGCGATATCACCACCATCAACAACCGCCAGTTAAACGAACAGTCGTTGCGCCTGTGTGTGGATGAGTTGCGTGACCGCGATGCTCGGGCGGTGTTTAAAAACGTGAACCTGGATTTTATCAACTACAAAAAGCTGAAACTGTACCTCCACGCCGAAACCAATGATCCGGAAACGCGTAACAGTACCGATTCATTGCGTGCTTTTGTTCGTCTGGGCACCGACTTTACCGAAAACTATTACGAAATTGAGGTGCCGCTGGCTTTCTCGCAATTTGGTGACACCACCACAGCCAACATTTGGCCCGAACTGAACGAAATCAGCGTCGCTTTCAAAGCCTTGGTCAATGTCAAATCCAATCGGAATAGTCAGGGAATCAGCGTATTGGTTCCTTACTCAGAGTATATTCAGGATGAAGATGTCCCCAACAAACGCTACCGCATTACGGTAGTAGGAAACCCCGATTACAGTGCCGTTCAGATCATGATGCTTGGGCTGCGCAATGCATCCTCACCAGATCAGCAACCCAAACAAGCCTGTATCTGGGCCGACGAGTTGCGTTCGGAGGGATTTGAACAACAGGGAGGATATGCCGCTACTGGTCGACTGAATATCAAGTTAGCCGATTTTGCCAATATTACCGCAGCGGGTAACATTGAAACCTTTGGATTTGGCGGCATCTCGCAGCGGATTTCGGAACGTGCCCGCCAGAATACCATGCGTTACAGTGTAGGCGCCAATATCAATCTGGAAAAATTGTTCCCGCAATGGATAGGCATTAAAATACCGATGTTTGTCGGCTACGAACGGGAACGTATCAAGCCGAAATACAACCCGCTTGACCCGGATGTCTTGCTGGAAGAGTCCATCCGATCCCGGTTTGCCAACGGTTCGGAGAGTGATGCCCGCGAATACCGAAAGATGGTGGAAGACAACACAACCCGCCGAAGCATCAATTTTACAAACGTTCAGAAAATCAAGCTAAACCCGCAAGCTAAAGCCCATATATGGGATTTGTCTAACTTCTCGCTCAATTATTCATACAGTGATATGACACGTACCAATATCACCACGGCATTGTATTACCAGAAAAACGTGCGTGGCGGAGTAGGCTATGTGTACAATGCCACACCTAAGTTCATCGAACCATTCAAGAATAGTGAAGCCTTGAGCAAACCTGCCTGGAAATGGCTGAAGGATTTTAACTTTAACCTGCTTCCTACCAGCATTGGCATTCGGGGTGATTTGAACCGGCTGTATACCATTACCCAGTACCGGAATGCTGACCCCGAATACTTGGGAACCAAACTAACCACAGCCGGGGTGAAGCCTTTGTACGAAAAATATTTCACGTTCAACCGTACGTATGATTTTCAATGGAGCCTGACGCGTAACCTGTCGCTAACGTATTCGGCCATTGCTAACACCGTTATCGACGAACCCGAAGGGGAAATCAATACGACGGAAATCCGTCCGGGCTTTAGCAAACGCGACTCGGTGATTGCGAACCTGAAACGCTTTGGCCGGATGAAAAACTTCAACCAGCAAGCAACGGCCACTTATCGGCTGCCCTTGGATAAATTCCCGATTACCGACTGGGTGAGTGCCGATGTGCGGTATGGAACAGCCTATAACTGGCGTGCAGCCGCTGTAGGTGTCAGTGATACCAATGGCGTATTCTTTGGAAACTTTGCCGACAATAGCCGCCAACGGGCCGTCAATGGACGGGTGGATTTGCTGCGGTTGTATAATAAAGTGCCGTTCCTGAAAAAGATCAACGAGCCTGTACGCCGACCCACCACCCGGCCTGCGCAACCTGCAGCACCGGGGCAGCCCAACCAACCGGCTGTGGTACAACGCGATACGGTGAAAAAACCGCCACAATTCCGGTTATTTAAGGGGATTGTGCGTACGTTGATGACAGCCCGGAATGTTAATTTCAACTACACCGTTGACGAAACCACTACCCTACCCGGCTTTTTACCCAGTCCTCGTTTTCTGGGCCTGGACAGTTCGTTGCAGGCTCCCGGATTCGGGTTTACCTTACTGGGAAGTCAGGATGCAGGTATTCTGGAAAAAGCAAGAAAAGGGAATTGGCTCACCCAAAGCACCCAACTTAATTTGCCATTTATGCAAACACGTGCCAATAACTTTACGGCACAAGCTGATTTGGAGCCATTCCGTGACTTTAAGATTCGCGTAAACTTCAAAAAATCGCAAACCGAAGAATACAGTGTTTTGTTCCGAGATACAATACCTGGCCCAGACAGTTATTTTAAGCCGCAAAATGCGGTCAAATCGGGTTCTTACTCCATCTCATTCATTAGCTTGCAAACGGCTTTTCGCAACAGAGATTCGTTGTTCCAGAGTTTTGAACGGATAGCGGGACAATTGCAGGAACGCGTTTCACGATTAAACTCAGGTGAAGGTCAGTATGATTCTACCTCTCAGGATGTGATGATTCCGGCATTTATTGCGGCGTATACGGGGAAATCGGCTGATCAGGCGAAGCTGAATACGTTTCCGCGGATTCCGTTGCCCAACTGGAACATTACCTACGCCGGTTTGTCTAAACTGGCCCTGTTCAAGAATGTATTTTCGTCCATTAACATTACGCATGCGTATTCGTCGACCTACAGCGTAGGCAGCTACCGTACGTCACAGGAATATGCCAAATCAGGACTAATTGGATTGAATAGTTCGCTGAATACATTGGGTTATTTGCCTAACTATGAGAGCGATACGCTGTATATTCCGCTGCTGATCACTGAACGGGTAACCATTACCGAACGGTTCTCGCCGTTGATCGGAATTGACTTGCGTACCCCGAGCCGATTGACCATGCGCATTGCGTATAACAAAGAACGCACCATGTCGCTGATCACTACCAGTCGCCAGTTAAGTGAAATTAGCAACCAGGATCTAACTGTGAGTCTGGGCTATACCAAAAGCAATTTGAAACTACCCTTCCTGATACGTGGCGAACAGAAAGTATTGAAAAATGATGTGCAGTTCCGGTGCGATGTGCGATTCCTGGATTCGAAGACCATCCAGCGCCGATTCAACGGCATCAATACGCCGGTGGCCGGTAACTTCCAGGTTTCGATCAAGCCTACGATTCAGTATGCCTTTAACCAACGGGTCAATGTAACGCTATATTTCGAACGCAATGTGAACCGCCCGGTCGTGAGTACATCATTCCCGCGCACCGATACCCGTTTCGGCTTCCGGTTGCAGTATAACCTGAGTCAATAAAATAGTATGTTTCTCAAAGCCAAAACCTGCCCATTTATACAAGGCAGGTTTTTGTTTTTCCGTATATACTAATAGATACTATTTGTGTCGCACACTATCTCGACGGGTGCCGTTAGGCGTGGGCGGCTGCTTCATGCGTTCCCGTTCACCCCGCCGACTGGTATCCGTCAAAACCGGACGACTGCCCATCGCATTTTTGTTGAGCGAGTCCTGAATTACACCGGATGAATTGTTGCCAGGTTTTCCAGGAAAGTTCTGCATGGAATTCTGCATCGAGCGGGCTGTATCGTATTTCATCCGCATCGAATCTGCGCGCATGTTGTCCACATCGCGGCGCATCAGCGTAGGATCGCTCTTGTTGCCTTGTGGCGCTTCGTATTGTTCCTTTTTCGATTTGACGGGCTTTGAAGATGGCTTTTTTTGCTGCGCCCAGGCGCAACCCATTATCATCAAAGCGGCCATCAGACATAGCATCTTTTTCATAGTTGATAAAGCTCGGTAGGTGATAAAAAAGTGCAGCCTCAGCCGGATTAATCGGCTGAGGCTGCACAAAGATTAGCGGAGTGAATCCCGACGAACGGCACCAGGTTGTTTTACTTTAGGTGCATTCTTATCGGTTTTAGGCGCATTTG
Organism: uncultured Sphingobacteriales bacterium; assembly: GCA_963520985.1. Lineage (GTDB taxonomy): Bacteria > Bacteroidota > Bacteroidia > Cytophagales > 172606-1 > Xanthocytophaga. The sequence continues at coordinate 2,305,702 of CAUQTA010000001.1, read as the reverse complement.
GGTCTACGGTTGTACCCGAATTTGAATTCATGCGTTTGTTCCGATTGTTGTTGCTGTCGGTTGTGGTCGGAATAGAACCTTGCGAATCACGTCCTTGTATGGTTGTGTTGTCACGTTTGTTACCGCTAGGCGTTGTCTGGTTAGGATACGTGCCAGGAGGCGTTGTTTGTGCCGGATCCACGGTAGGTGGAGGTGTTGTCGGCGGAATAGGTGTTGGTACCGGGCTGGTTGGTGTAGAACTTGGCACCGGTGTTTGCGTTGGTGGTGGCGTTGTTTGTGCTGGAGTCTGTTGTGCCACGGCTACATGAGCTAAACCAACGGCGGCAATTATAAAAAGGATCTTTTTCATGATAGTTTTAAAATTAAGTTTTCCATAGCTAATCAAAAACATCTTTTGTTTTTGCTATTGCTGTCTTAACGTAAAACTTTGTGCCTGTTTGCCAGAGGGTTAGAAGCAAGTATTTTGAAACTTGCTGGGGTGGGCATTCCACATTTCAGGGAGTGCACGCCGCAAAAACAGGTTTTAAGGGAGGTTTTCAGGTGTAACTACCCGGAAAAATAGTATCCTTTGAAAAGCAGAAACCGGCCTGTTTTCAATCAGGCACTCAGGCCACCGAGATCAGGCGGTTGCGAATGGCGTATAGCACCAGGCCTACCCGGCTTTTGACATGCAGCTTTTCAAACAGTTGGTCACGGTAGCCATCGATGGTGCGCACACTCAGGCACATGTGATCGGCTATTTCCTTGTAAGTCATCTCGGTAGCCGCCAGCCGCAGGAATTCAATTTCGCGTTCATTCAGGTGCTGGGTGGTCTTGATGGGTTGGTTTTCATCCGCTTCGTGAATGGCTTTCATCAAAGTACCCATCACCAGTTCGGAGTAGTACACCCCTTTTTTTACCAGTGAGTCGAGCCCCTGTTTCAGTTCGTAGGGTTCGGCATCTTTGAGTATATAGCCCTTCACTCCTATTTTCAGCATACGAATCACGTGAATCTCGCTGTCGTACATCGACAATACCAGTATTTTCACATCGGCATATCGCTTACGCAGGATTTCGGCCGTCTGGTAGCCGTCCATTTTGGGCATGCTGATATCCAACAGCAGAATATCGGGTAGCAGGCCTTCGTCCAAATGCGCAATGCATTCCTCGCCATTATCAACGTCCCACAAAACGGTGTATTCCGAGAAGCCGTTAATCAACTCACACAAGCCTTTGCGAAACAATTTATGGTCATCTGCTAATGCTACTTTTATTTTGCCTGACATGAATCTAATTAGGTAAGGGTAATTGCAATGAAGTCACGGTTCCTTGTCCGGGGACACTCTGAACGGTTAGTTCAGCGCCGATCAATTTGGCACGATTATACATATTTCGCAAGCCTGAACCTTTTTTGTGAACTTCTTTTTGTTGGTGGGCTGCCAAGTCAAAGCCCTGGCCGTCGTCGGCAATGCTGAGCATGAACTGCTGCGACATATACGTAACCGAAATAATGATGGTCTGGGCCTTGGCGTGTTTGATCACGTTGTTCAGGGCTTCCTGCGCCATGCGAAAAATAATGATTTCTTTCTGTTGTCCCAAATGGCGTTCGGTGCCCTTGAGCTGCACGCGCGTGGTGAAGGAACCGATTTTCTCAATCTGTTCCATCTCAAACTGCAGTGCCTTGTAGAGTCCCGCTTGTCCGATGGCATCCGAATCGAGGGTTTTGGACAGGTTGCGCAGATCATGAATGGCCTTGCTCACCAGTTCTTTGGTAGTGGCCAGCTTGGCAATTACCTGCGGGTCTTCGACACTGGGCAACGTATTCAGGTTCAGCTTTGCCAGCGAAAGCACCTGGCCGATGTTATCGTGAATCTCCTGGGCGATGTTCTGCAGCGTTTGCTCCTTGATTTCAAGTTGAGTCTGAAGCAGTTCCTGTTCAAACTTCTCCTTTACTTTGTCGAGGTCTTTCTGGTGTTGGTTGTACCTCTTCTGGTAGAAAAATAGAAATGACATAATAAAAACCGCTAGTAATAACATTAAAAATGTTCCTACAGATACAATCAGTATAATTTCTTCTTTCGGATTGTACATAAAAACCCAATCGTGAATAAGGTATATAGCATGTAGTTGAGCAGCCGGTTAATCAGATTGTACAGCACATTGAGCAAGGCCGGGTCGTTTTCGATCAGTACATTCAGAAAACTCATCAGAAAAAACATTCCCGGATAGAAAAACAAGTTTCCGGCATTGATCCAGAAAAAAGGCATTCGCAGCAAATCCGGCGATTTGTATTCGTGCATCAGTTCGTAGAAGTAATACAACACCCAGCCCAGCACCAGCGCCGTCAGCAGCATAAACGAATAGGTATTGACTACGTTCAGCTTTTGCAGCGTTGTTGACAGCACCACATTGACAAGTATGAAAGCCGGTATGGAATAAAGCACCAGCTTTTTGACCACCGGCTTTTCAAAATACTTGTAATAGACACCCGCCAGCAATGAATAATAAACCGGTATGAAGAAATGATACAGGAAATAAGGTCTTCCGATGGCTTGCGGGTAATACAGGAAATAAAAAGCGGTGCACTCATTGACAATGGTCAGCCCCAGCAACAAAGAGAGCAGCCAGTAATACGAAGGAAGATTTTTGCGATTAAGGATACTGGCAATAAAGCTTATTGTCAGTATCCCCAGATAGATTTCATAGAGTAGTTGTGAAATTTCTTTACTCATAGCCTGCTTATAGGTTGTATTAATTACAACAATGGCCCCCAAAGTCAAACATAACCACTGTGCCCTCCGTATCCAGCGTCCATGCGTCTTTGGCTCTGCCCGTTAAAATCACCGTTTCGACCAGTTGTCCGTATTTTTTCTGGAATTCCAGAAATAACGCCAGTGCCTCATCAAACTCATTGGCTTCGTACAGGCCCACAATTATCTTCAGTTCCTTAAGTTCTTCAGGCGTGAGTTCGCCGTTTTTTTTCTGTTTGGTCAATGCCAGATAGATCACAAAATCATCCGACCCATCCAGCAGGTCTTTCTTCAGCGTGCTGAAAAAGGTTCCTTCCGTATTAGGGAAGTACACATAGTCCGTTTCCAGATTTGCCTGCAACCCGACATCTATCTTTCTTGACAAACATTCTATTCGAAACTTACGCAAATTAATTAAAGTCATTGCATCTGCATACGGGATTCGTTTGCTCATATGGGATAAAGTTTACGTGAAAAATGTGTTGCGGTGTTATGTAGCAAAGATATAGATTAGCACCCAGATGCAAGAATATGCGGAGTACATTCTGAAAATGCATTTAATCAAAAAAGACTGACAATCAAAAAGTTATCGCAAAAGTGTAGACTCTCTATCTGTACAGGCAACTGAAATACGTGAAAAACACGGTAACATCCTGCGGAAAACACCCATCCGAAAGCGGCAAAAATACCCGGGCAGAAAAGGGAAACAGACCGCAACCCAACCGGATGTTGTGTGGCAACTCGGCGCACAACAGCACGATGCACACGTACCGATTTTATACTTTCTCAAAAAAGATAGACTCAAAGATGCTACTCTCAGTATTTCTTTCCTATCTTCCGAACCACTCGGCTTTTTTTTATGTTCTCTTTTTTATCGGTGTTCTTTTTACGAACTTTAAGCGCCGCCAGACGAACAACCCGAAACTGCGTAAAATAGTATCTTTCAAAAAGGCAAAACCTGCAGTCAACTATACAAAAAACGACTTTCTTCTGAACCGATTTTATGGCAAAATCCAAGGCAAAGACAACCACAACACAACCCCTTTCTTCCAACGGCACACCTGCCCCCGATGCTACCGGCTATGACAGCATTGAAGTGTACGGTGCCCGCGAACACAATCTGAAAAACATTGACGTAACCATACCCCGCAACAAACTGGTAGTGGTTACGGGCATCAGCGGCAGCGGCAAATCTTCGCTTACGTTTGATACCATCTACGCCGAAGGACAACGCCGCTACATGGAAAGTTTTTCGGCCTATGCCCGTTCGTTTATTGGCGACATGGAACGCCCCGATGTGGACAAGATCAACGGCCTGAGCCCGGTGATTTCCATTGAACAAAAAACCACCTCGCGCAACCCGCGTTCTACGGTAGGCACCACTACCGAGATTTACGACTTTTTGCGTTTGCTGTTTGCCCGTGCGGGTGAAGCGTTTTCGTACGTAACCGGCGAAAGGATGGCCCGCCAGTCGCAAGACCAGATCATTGAGCACATATTGGAACACTTCGATGCGCAAAAACTCATCATTCTGGCTCCGGTAGTCAAAGGCCGGAAAGGTCACTACCGCGAATTGTTTGTGGAAATTGCCAAAAAAGGTTACACGAAAGTACGCATAGACGGCCAGATTCAGGATATTGTGCCCAAAATGCAGCTGGACCGCTACAGCATTCACGACATCGAGATTGTGATTGACCGCATCATTGTCACCGACAAGGACCGCTTTCGGTTGTCGCAATCGATAGGCAAGGGTTTAAGTGAGGGAAAAGGTATTATTTTTACGCAGGACGAAAGTGAAAATGTACAGACCTTCTCGCAATTCCTGATGGACTCCAGCGGCTTGTCTTATGATGAACCGGCACCTAACTCATTTTCCTTTAACTCTCCATACGGCTGGTGTCCGGTATGTCACGGGCTCGGCAGCATTGAAGAAATCGATCCGAAGTCGGTTTTGCCTGACCATAACTTGAGCATTACCCGCGGAGCCATTGCCCCCTTGGGCGAATACCGTGACATCTGGTTTTTCAAGAAGCTGGAACCGGTACTGAAAAAATACAAACTCACACTTTCATCACCACTTACCAAATACCCGGAGGAAGCCATTCAGGAACTGCTGTATGGCTCGGAAAGCCGTTACAAAATTCCGAGTGAAAAGCATGCCGGCACCATGTATGAATACAAGTACGAAGGCATCATTCATTACCTGACCCAACAAGAAGAATTTGGTTCGGAGAAAACCTCGCAATGGGTGCAGGATTACAAAACCATTCGTACCTGCCACGAATGCAACGGAGCAAGGCTTAAAAAAGAAGCATTGTATTTCAAGATCGCCGATAAGAATATTGCCGAATTGGCCTGGATGGACATCAACCAGCTTTCGGTTTGGTTTGATGGGTTGGAAAATCGTCTGTCGGACCGTCAGAAGGTGATTGCAACGGAAGTGCTGAAAGAAATCCGCAAACGAATCGGGTTCCTGCACGACATTGGCCTGACTTACCTCACCCTTGACCGACCGATGAAAACCTTGTCGGGTGGTGAAGCGCAACGCATCCGGTTGGCTACCCAAATCGGAACGCAATTAGTGGGCGTACTGTACATTCTGGATGAACCGAGCATTGGGCTGCACCAGCGCGACAACGTGCGGCTGATCCGGTCGTTGCAGCAACTCCGCGACATTGGTAACACTGTGCTGGTGGTAGAACACGACAAGGACATGATGCTCGAATCGGATTACATTCTGGATATTGGTCCGGGAGCCGGTCGGCACGGCGGTCATGTAGTAGCAGCCGGTGTGCCGCAGGATTTTCTGAAAAATCACAGTTCTACGGCCGCTTATCTGAATGGAGAGAAAACCATTGCCATTCCTGAAAAACGCCGTGAGGGAAATGGAAAAGAATTGGTTCTAAAGAATGCAACTGGCAATAACCTGAAAAACGTCACGCTGAAACTGCCTCTGGGCAAGATGATCAGCGTAACCGGTGTGTCGGGCAGCGGCAAATCTACATTGATACACGAAACGCTGTTTCCGATTCTGAACAAGCATTTTTACAACAGCCGACGGGAAGCCCTTCCGTACGAAGCCATAGAAGGCCTGGAGCATCTGGACAAAGTGATCGAAGTAGACCAGTCGCCCATTGGCCGTACGCCACGCAGCAACCCGGCTACGTATACGGGGGTTTTTACCGACATTCGCCTACTATTTTCCGAACTGCCCGAAGCCAAGATTCGCGGTTACAAGCCAGGGCGGTTTTCGTTTAACGTAGCTGGCGGGCGGTGCGAAACCTGCGAAGGTGCCGGTGTGCAAATGATTGAAATGGACTTTCTGCCCGATGTGGTGGTCCCCTGCCCTACCTGCAAAGGCAAACGCTACAACCGCCAAACGCTGGAAGTACGCTTTAAAGGAAAATCCATCTCCGATGTGCTGGACATGACCGTGGAACAGGCCGTAGACTACTTTGAAAACCAACCCAAAATACTGCGCAAAGTGCAGATGCTCAAAGACGTAGGCCTGGATTACATTACACTGGGTCAACATGCCACCACGCTCAGTGGCGGAGAAGCGCAACGCGTGAAACTGGCCGAAGAACTTTCCAAACGGGATACGGGCAAAACGATGTACATTCTGGATGAACCGACTACAGGCCTTCATTTTCAGGACATTCACCATTTGCTGGATGTGCTCAACAAGCTTACCGACAAAGGCAATACTGTTCTGATCATTGAGCACAACCTGGATGTAATTAAAGTCTCCGATTATATTGTGGACATCGGCCTGGAAGGTGGCGCTGCCGGTGGCCGAATCGTGGCTGAAGGTACTCCGGAAGAAGTAGCCCAAAACCGGGAAAGCCATACCGCCATATTTTTGCGCCAGGAATTGGGGATGGCGAAATAAGAGCGTTCATTATCAGCAATTTTATTAAAGAGCACATCTTAAGGTGGGCTCTTTAATATTTATCTCCGGATTGCAAACTTCACCATCACCATAAAAAACGCACTACGTATGTTAATATGTGGCTCATAAGATAACTTTGTTTGATTCGCTCTGTATGAGAAAGAAGAAATGGGTTGCCCCATACCATACTTTAGTGTGAGAATAGTACTATTGTATTTCCTGTAACTTAGATGATAATCTAACTCTAATCCATAGTTGACACGAAACTCATCTTTTTGAATGCGAGCCCTATTAACACTTTGTGAAATTTCTTTGAGAAGAGCTGGTGAACTTATGGCGTTGTTTCGTAATACATTGATGTAAACACTACCATATTCTATTCCTACAAACGGGTATAAATGAAATCTTTTTTTATTAATCAAATCGAAACCGATTTGATAATTCATAAGACTTCCACCTCCTACTATTACATCCAAATCCTGATTCCCTACTTTTTGTCCAACAATTCCACATAGATAAATCTCGTGTAAAAATCGATTCCTCCTAAAGGCAGTACCAAATCCAAGTCCAATAAAGTTGTTGTTCAAAGTCGGAATACCAAGCTGTATTAACTCTTGATTGAAATCTGCGATCTTGGCCTGAGAAATCTGAAATACAAAAAATGGAGCCGAATAATTATTTCTTCCCCGATTTAAAAAAGTATTAGCTTCATAGTAAATCTGCTCTAAAGAATCTAATTGATAGACATACTTCCGTATCGAATCCAGCGAATTATACCGTTTTTCAATTACATTTCTCAAAGAGTCCAATTCTCTTAAAGTTATTGAAGAAATATCTTTAGGATTTGTCTGCTGAGCGATACAAAAAATGGAATGCATGAATAAGACTAAAGTAACTATGTGTCTATACATAAAAGCGTAGTAAATAATATTGTCATAATATTTCTATTAATTAGACCTTCAAAAGAAAGTAAACATTTACACCTTTTTCAACTAGCATATATTGATGATTGCGCCAAAGGTGACGTCACGTATCTATATCAGAACCTGAGTTTATTTCCAAAATATATCGCACAAATTAACAAAACCTCCAATGACTGACTATCGTTATTCGCAAATCGCGATTTGCGAATAACGAACTAATGAAAATACGAATCATAAATTAATTCATGTAAGTAACTCCACTCTGGCTCAAGCAGATGCTTGACTCAGAAAACAAGAGGTTTTTCATTTTCTGAAGATACTATTTTACACAGGCACGATTTTCTTCTGTTTATGGATATTCTATTCACTTTACTATCAACCAGTTACATCCATTAAACAAAAACCATGAAAAAACACCTGATTACCTTCATTCTGGCAGTAGCTATTCCTTGTGCCCTGCTGGCCCAGCAATCCGGAAATACGGCCGAACGTGCTACCCGAGTAGGAGATCTGAGCAAAGCCGAATTTGAACGGCTCAATGGCGAAGCCTCGGCCAAACTATTTGGCCTTAAGGCCACCAACGCCCCGCTATCTGATGCCGACCAAAAACTGATGGCACAAATTATCGAAGGAGGTACAATGCAACTGACTATCAGCCAGGCAGCAGTACAAAAAGTATCCCGGCCTGAAACCCGCGAACTGGCACAAGCCGAAGTGGAAGAGCAAACTAACCTATCGGCTAAGCTACAGGAAATCGCCATTGCCAAAGGGTTGCAGTTGCCAAAACAAACCAGCAGCCAGGCCCAACCACTGCTTGACAAAATGAAAAGCATGTCGGGCAACGAACTCGATGCTTTTTACATTACCGAAAGTGGAATAAAAGGCCACGAAAAGCTCGAAAAAACTATGAACATGGTGCAGGCACAGGCCAAAGACAGCAATCTGAAAGAGCTGGCAAGCCTGGCGTTACCGCTGATACGTCTTCATTTGCAGGTTTCACGGGCTATGCAGGGTTCGGCTAAAACCACCGGCAGTCCATCTAAAGCCTCTGAACAATAAGTATGTTATATTGCTGATTGCATTCCGCACGCTGGTTTAATGAAATCACGTGCGGAATGCAATGGTACAGTTCAGTTTAAGAATCAGCCATGCATTGCTATCAACACCTTCCTGGTGTGGCACTTCTTTGCAAATCCTAACCTGTACTCTTCTGGGTAAAGTGCAGAGACTCAGTAGAAAACAGTATCATTGAAAAAGCCAAAACCCCACTGATAAAAGACATGCCATTTCCCAATACGCAAGTTGCATTGGGTGGCATGCCACTTGAGCAGCGGTAGAAAATCATCCGAAAAACTGTAGACCTATTGTCTCTTTTCCCCAAAAAGAAACGCACAAACAGCTGGCTATCAAGTCAGGAGTGATTTTTTTATGCCTGTTGGCAGCAAAGAAGCTGAAACATTTTTTTGTAAACATATCATCTTATTTCTTAACGTAATACAATATGCTAGCTATGAATTACCGTGGCCCTTTCCGGGTCCGTATCGATCACAAACCCTATCCTGAAATTCTGCATCCCGAAGACGCTATTGTCCGCGTGACGCGTTCCTGTATTTGCGGTTCCGACCTGCACCTGTACCACGGACTGGTGCCCGACACCCGTGTGGGCTCTACGTTTGGGCATGAGTTCATTGGAGTGGTTGAAGAAATTGGATCCGCCGTGGATAAGCTGAAAGTGGGCGACACCGTACTGGTTCCTTTTAACATTGCTTGCGGCAAATGCGCCTTTTGCAAGCAGGGCTTGTACGGCAACTGCCACGAATCCAACCCGCAAGCCACGGCCGTAGGCGGTATCTTCGGTTACTCACACACGGCAGGAGGCTATGACGGCGGACAGGCCGAATACGTACGCGTTCCCTACGCCAACTTTGGTCCAACTGTGATTCCGCCGGGCATGGACCCCGACGACGCCGTTCTCTTAACCGATGTGGTGCCTACCGGCTATCAGGCCGCCGAAATGGGTGGCATCCAGCCCGGCGATACTGTTGTCGTTTTTGGTGCCGGTCCCATAGGCATCATGGCAGCCCGGTGTGCCTGGCTGTTTGGCGCGGGACGGGTGATTGTGATTGACCACATTGATTATCGCCTCGAGTTTGTCCGCAATTATGCACCTTGCGAAGCCTACAACTTTAAAGAGATGGAAGACGTGGTTTTATTCCTAAAACGCACCACCGACTGGATGGGTGCCGACGTATGCATTGATGCCGTGGGTGCCGAAGCCGCCGGAAATGCCATGCAAACCATTACCGGCCGGAAGACGCTGTTACAAGCGGGTTCGGCCACGGCGTTGCATTGGGCCATCAACTCCGTAAAAAAAGGCGGAATTGTCTCGATCGTGGGAGTATATGGTCCTACCGACAACCTGGTTCCGATTGGCAACGTGCTTAACAAGGGCATTACCATCCGGGCCAATCAGGCGTCTGTCAAACGGAATTTGCCCCGCCTGATCGAACACATCCAGGCCGGACGAATCAATCCCAAAGAAATGATCACGCACCGCGTTCCGTTGGAAGAAGTAGCCGAAGCATATCATATCTTTTCTGCCAAACGCGACAATTGCATTAAGACAGTGCTGATTCCGCCTTCGGCACAGAGCTAAAATAGTATCTTTTCAATCTAAAAAACCTATATCCTATATATGGAAACGACACGAATTGATCCCAAAACGGTGAATGGATGGGGAATAGACGCCGATCCGAAAAATGACCCTACATATCCGATGAAAAAACGGACCGATGAGGAACAGAAAGGCTACAGTTGGGAAAGACCGTTTCAGCAACCGATTACGCAGGAAGTGCTGCACTCCAATGAACGCCCCAATGTCTCGGCGGTGTTTGGTACATCCGTTCCTTTGTCCGGGTTGAGCGGCAAAATCCGCCGGTTTGCCTTCCGGTACAGCGAATCAAGTTACGGCCACTGGCTTCCTCTGTTGCTTGCCGATCGGGTAAACGCCATTGAAGGCATTGTCGATGATCTGAAACATGGCCATTTTCCCAATTTCATTGCAGAACGCGGCTGGCAGGCCGAGTGGAAATACAACCGGAAAGAACTTGTCCAGAAAGTGATTGTTGGTGTTGCGGTGACTTCTGCCGCTCTCTGGCTCCTTTCCCGCAAACGCAAAAAGCTGGTGTAAGCAGCCTTTTCAAAATAGTATCTTTCAAAACAGCAAAACCTGCCTGACCGATTCAGGCAGGTTTTGCTGTTTCATAGGTAGCGATTAAGGAAACCCGGTTACTTTGTTGATAAAATTGCGACCGCAAATTGGTCGCACCGTTTGGTATTCATCGCAAAGCCTGTTAAACTAGCGGACCAGTCCATTACTTTTCATCTCTACCGGGTTTTGGATCTTTCAAACATACTATTTTTGATTTTAATGCTACCATCATTTTCAAAACCACTTCTTCGCATGACAAAATCTCTTCTGACCGGTCTGCTCTGCTGGATTTGCTTACAACCGCTTGCAGCCCAATCGGATAAACTACTTTGGTACAAACAACCCGCCCAGCATTTTGAAGAGAGCCTGGTACTCGGCAACGGCCGCGTAGGCGCGACAGTGTTTGGCGGCGTGGAATCGGACAAAATCTATCTGAATGACGCCACGTTGTGGTCGGGCGAACCCGTGCCGCCTAACCAGAATCCGGAAGCTTACAAAAACATTCCGGCCATTCGGGAAGCATTGCAAAACGAGAATTACCAACTCGCCGACCAGTTGCAGCGAAAAGTGCAGGGCAAATTTTCCGAATCGTACGCGCCGCTGGGTACGCTTTTCATTGACTGGCAGCACAAAGGCAAAGCCCAGAATTACCACCGCCAGCTTGACATCCAGACGGCGCTGGCCGCCACCACTTATGAGCTAAGCGGAGCCAAATTTTCCAGGGAATATTTGGTTTCTTATCCCGACAAGGTATTTGCCATTCAACTGAAAACCAGCCAGAAAGGCGGCCTGAACTTTGACATTCGGTTTACCAGCTTGCTCAAAAACAAGGTTTCGGTACAAAACCAGATTTTGCAAGCCACTGGGTATGCACCCGTCAAAGCAGAACCAGGGTATCGCGGGCTCAAAGACCCCATCCAATACATCGATGGTCGCGGAACCCGGTTTACTACGCTGGCAAGCCTTAAAGCCAGTTCGGGCAAAGTTGTGACCACCGACTCTACCGTAGGTGTTCGGAATGCGACCGAAGTAACCATTTATGTTTCGGTAGCCACCAGTTTCAATGGATTCGATAAAAACCCGGCCACCGAAGGTTTGGATGACAAAGCCATTGCCGCCAGTCAGCTAACTCAGGCAATGAAAAAGTCGTACGCACAAATTCGCCAGAGCCACACGGTTGACTATCAATCGTTTTTTAACCGGGTAACGCTGGATCTGGGCAAGTCAACGGCAACGGACCTGCCTACCGATGAACGACTCAGACGCTACGCCACCGGTGTGGAAGACAAGAAACTGGAAATCCTGTACTTTCAGTATGGCCGGTATTTGCTCATCAGCAGTTCGCGTACGCCAGGCGTTCCGGCCAATCTGCAAGGCATTTGGAACCCGTACATTCAGCCACCTTGGAGTAGCAACTACACTACCAACATCAACGCCGAAGAAAACTATTGGCTGGCCGAAAACACCAACCTTTCAGAAATGCACCAACCCTTGCTTGGTTTTATCAAAAACCTGGCCGTTACCGGCAAAACCACGGCGCAGCAATTTTATGGGGTAAACGGCTGGTGCTTAGCCCATAACTCGGACATTTGGGCCATGACCAACCCCGTCGGCGATAACGGTCACGGCGATCCGGGCTGGGCCAACTGGAACATGGGTGGTGCCTGGATAGCTACTCACTTGTGGGAACACTATCAGTATACCAAGGATGCTAACTTTTTGAAAAACGACGCCTACCCACTGATGCATGGAGCAGCCCAATTCTGCCTCGAATGGTTGGTAACTGACAAGAAAGGAAACCTGATCACCTCACCGTCAACTTCACCTGAGAACATTTACGTGACACCAGCCGGATATGCCGGAGCTACGCTTTACGGAGGCACTGCCGACCTGGCAATGATTCGGGAATTGTTTCAGCAAACCATTCAAGCTTCTGAAATAGTAAATGCCGATGCCAACTTCCGTCAGAAACTCAAAGACGCTTTGGGCAAGTTGTATCCCTACCAGATTGGCAAGAAAGGCAATCTGCAGGAATGGTACTACGACTGGGAAGACAAGGAACCGCAGCACCGCCACCAATCCCATTTGTTCGGGCTGTATCCGGGCCACCACATTGACCCGGATACAACACCCGACTTGGCCCATGCTTGCAAGAAAACACTGGAAATCAAAGGGGATGAAACCACCGGCTGGTCCAAAGGCTGGCGGATCAATCTGTGGGCCCGGCTCTGGGATGGCAACCATGCCTACAAAATGATTCGCGAATTGCTGCAATACGTTGAGCCCGATAAAATCAGGACCGACTATTCGAAAGGAGGCGGCACTTACCCAAACTTGTTTGACGCCCACCCACCCTTCCAGATTGACGGAAACTTTGGCGGAAGTGCCGCCTTTGCCGAAATGCTGGTACAGTCATCAGACAAAGAAATCAAGTTACTTCCCGCCTTGCCTGATGCGTGGAGTACCGGTTCGTTCAAAGGCTTATGTGCCCGAGGTGGGTTTGAACTTGCTTTGGAATGGGCCAACAAAAAGCCGGTCAAAGTGAGCATTACCTCCAAAAAAGGCGGAAGTACGCAACTTACATTTAACGGGCAAACCAAACCCATCACCTTGAAAGCAGGCGAAAAAAAAGACATAAACTGGTAATCCGAAAAGCCTCCCAAACGGGAGGCTTTTCGTTTTTAAAAGACACTATTTTTTGAGAGGAAGAAAGCATTAGATAAAAGGCAGTTCTGAAAGCTAAACAGTTACAAACAGCTATTGTCTAAAAGCCTCACCCCCAGCCCCTCTCCTCCAGAGAGGGGAGTTTGGATTCGCAACTTGAAAGTCTCTTCTCTGGAGGAGGGCACCAAACGAGAGTTTGATGAGCCAGCCTGTGTGATGGGAATTTAGGGATGAGGTTTTTTGCAGTTCTAATTTTCAACCGGAGAGTATCCACAGGATGCTTCCACGGCCTTCCGAACAACGAATCCAGCTAATCGCTAAAATCAGCGTAAATCTGCGGTCCGAAATAGTATCCTAAAAAAAGCCAAAACCCCTGTCCGCTAAAATTATGTTTCATCCTTGTTTCAAATCTGAATCCTTTTTTGTATCTATACGTTCTCTTCTCAGGTTCATTCTCTCAAAAAAATAATTGCCTTCTTAAACAGCATTTAGGCAGGCTTTTCTACAAAAACGGTCATTCTCAGCAGACTTTCACCAGAAATGTCGAATCGAAGAGGTGTATCCTCTTCCCTTAATTCCCTATCGGAATGTCTGAAAAAATCCTAAAAAAGCTCGAAATCCTGGCTGGAGCTGCTAAATACGATGTTTCCTGCTCATCGAGTGGCAGCAAACGTCGCAATACGCAAAAAGGCCTTGGCAATACCACAGGCATGGGCATTTGCCACACCTTTACCGAAGATGGGCGGTGCGTGTCGCTGCTCAAGATTCTGCTTACCAACTACTGCATTTACGACTGCGCCTACTGTGTGTCGCGCAGCAGCAACGATGTGCCGCGGGCCGCTTTCACTGTCGATGAGGTAGTCAACCTGACCATGCACTTTTATCGGCGCAATTACATTGAAGGTTTGTTTCTGAGTTCGGGCATCTTTAAAAATGCCGATTACACCATGGAACGCCTGGTTCGGATAGCCAAAAAACTACGGACCGAACACCGTTTTAATGGATACATTCACCTGAAAGCCATTCCTGGTGCCAGCGATGAACTGGTCAAAGAAGCCGGACTATATGCCGACCGGCTGAGTGTGAATATTGAGTTGCCCACCGAAGAAAGCCTGAAAAAACTGGCTCCAGAGAAAAATACGACTGACATTATCAAGCCGATGTCATTTATTCATCACACCGTACAGGAAAATCGCAACGAAGTACAGCTTTTTCGTCATGCGCCAGTCTTTGTTCCCGCCGGACAAAGCACGCAGATGATTGTAGGCGCCACGCCCGATTCGGACTGGCAGGTGATGCAGCAAGCTGACGGATTGTACAAGCGGTTTTCACTTAAGCGGGTATACTATTCGGCCTACGTGCCTATGCTGCAAGATTCCAGGTTGCCAGCCATTCATACCCAACCGCCTACGCAACGCGAAAATCGCCTGTATCAGACGGATTGGCTGCTTCGTTTTTACGGCTTTTCGCTGAACGAAATTCTGAATACGCAGCACCAGAATCTGGATACGGACATTGATCCCAAACTGGGCTGGGCACTGCGCAATCTGCATCTGTTTCCGGTAGACATCAATCGGGCTGATTATGAACTGATTCTGCGTATTCCGGGACTCGGTCTCACCTCGGCCAAGAAAATCGTGGCAGGTAGGCGATTTCAACACCTGTCGCTGGAACACCTGAAACAATTTGGCGTAGCCTTGAATCGAGCGAAATACTTCATGACTTGTATCGGCTGGAACGGCCCACGCCACGACTGGAATGCCCAGCAAATCAAACGTCACATTCTTAGTAGCAATCAATCCAACAACCAGTTGTCGTTGTTTGGGTAAACCTCCCCCAGCCCCCTCTAAAGGAGGGGAGTTTATTTTCAAAAGAGTAAGAGTCCGTACGATCAGAAAGACCTGGGATGAGGTTTTGCAATTTGAAAAGATACTATTTTAGTGTGAGTGAAACCGTAAAACTCCCTTCCTTTGGAGGGGGCTGGGGGAGGTCTTATTTTATGACTGATTTTGTATACGATGGTTCGTTTGAAGGTTTGCTCACGGCCGTGTTTGAAGTGTATGAATACAAATGTGACAAGGCTCGCATCCTTACCCAAACCAACTATCAGCCAGATGCCTTTGCCCCAAAACAAGAGGTACTCACCGACTCTACCAAAGCCAACCGGGTGTGGAAAGGCCTGCAACGCAAACTCCCGACGACTTCCCTATCCGATGTATTTTCGGTTTATTTGTCGGAGCGGGCTGACAAAGAAGCCCTTTTACTCGATTTTTTTCGGATGGTCTTTGGGAATGAAACAAACGTGGCAGAAAATTATGGCTCACCGGTCGTGTTGCAAATTGCCCAGATCGGCAAGCAACTCCACCGCGAAAAGCACCGGTTCGAGGCTTTCGTGCGCTTTTCCCAACTCAAAGACGGATTGTATTTTGCCACCATCGAACCCGACTTCAATGTATTGCCACTCATCGCACCGCACTTTGCCAACCGCTATGCCGACCAGCACTGGCTCATCTACGATACCAAACGCAACTATGGCATTTACTATGACCTGACCCAAACCCAGGAAGTGTATTTCGATTTCCTGCCGGCTGATGAATGGAACAAACTTGCATCGGACCAACTGGAAACGCACGAGGAACTTTCCCAGCAACTCTGGCAGGTCTATTTTAGAAGCGTAAACATCACCGAACGGCGCAACCTGAAACTGCATCGCAAGCATGTGCCCATCCGGTATTGGAAGTATCTGACGGAGAAGAAAAATTTTATGGTTTAGGTGACTTACAGTCAAGTCAAATAAAATAGTATCTCCACAAAAGACAAAACCCCTGCCTTCACAAGCAAGGGTTTTGAATGCATAGTGTGATTTACATTCCTGGTATAAGGTAAGTAGGAGAATTGGCTTAGGCTATTTTTCGTATAGCCAACGGAATATCAATTCCTTATCCGGTTTACAAATTAACCCATCCACTTCTTTAATATCCCTGGTTCTGCACCAAAAATCCTTTTTCACTGGAAGCACCATCGATGGCTTTCTGCGGGATTGGGAACAACCGTTTGTGTACATCCTTATCGGTTTTATCCGTCCAGTTTCCTTCGTATTTGCCAAACCGGATCTGATAGGTACGTCTCATACCTTCCCAGTACAGTTCAAATCCGGATTCACGGAACAACACATCCAGATCAATGGCAGTCAGCGCTTTAGGAGTTTGCGCCACGCGAGCATTTCGGGAAGTACGTAAGGCATTGATGTCTTCCAAAGCGCCAGCATTGTCGCCATTCCGCAGCTTGGCTTCGGCCCGCATCAGGTAAACTTCGCCTAACCGGATCAACACCAGATCCACGCTGCTGTAAGAACAACAATTATTAGCTGTATGGCTGAACTGGTATTTCGAGAACCGATAACCCGTGTTGTGCAGACTGCCGGGCGCTGTAAAATCTACCTGAAGTGTATGGTCAACATAGCGTAGGTTTGCCCCACTGGTTCTTTTGTTGATAACCGGATAGATTCTTACCTTGCCATCGTCGCAAGTCATAATTTTACCGCCGGCATCCTTTCGTGGCCCCCATATAATACCGCCAACAATTCCCCGGTCAATCTCAAAATCTTTAGCATTCACACAATAGTAATGGTTGGCATCAGTAGTAGGAGTTACCCCAGTAAGATCTTTCAAACCCTCTGGTATAATCGTATTCTGCTGATAAAAACGGGCATCTGCCTTCGCTTGCTCCACGCTACCATAGGCATCGGCCCAGGTCTGAATAAAATCAGTAGTAGCCGCAGTGGCATCAGTTCCCCGAGTGTTTGGAAATTCGGGTCTTGGCACCTGATCACCAGAAATGGACCAATACGCCCAGCGACTGTGCTCAGTCTCAAGTACACCTCTTTGGTCGAGGGCAAAGATCAGTTCGGTGTTGGTATGGTTGTCATCATTGAACAGGGCAAAGTATTCGGGAGACAATGTGTGTGCTCCCGAAATAATGCTGCTGGTATACTGGATCACTTTATCCATATCCTCCTTCTTAAAGTTAGGCGTGCCATACGGATCGCGGTAAACAGCCGCATTCAAGTAGAGGCGAGCCAGCAAAGCACTTACCGCGTCTTTATTCAGTCTGCCCGGCCCGTTGTCGTTTTTCATCTTATCAACAACCGACAAAAGCCGACTTTCGAGGTAGCTGATTGCCTCTTGTCCACGCAGAATTTCGGACATCTGATCTGAACGTTCTTTTCTGAAGATAAGGCCCCAGTTGTCCAGTGCCAGCATATTCAGGTAGGAATTCATCGCAATCATTTCATTCAGCGCATCCGCGGCGGCAGTATTACCTTTATCAGCCTCGGCCTTCAGTCTCTCCTCTGCAACTACAGCTCTTGACAAGCATAACGTAATTGCTGTCCAGGTATCGCCTACTAACGCATTGCTCGGAGTCATCAAATGCTGGTGAATGGCAATGAACTTGCCACCATCATACCAATCGGTACCGCCACGGTACGGAAGGATGGCCTCATCGGAGGAAACTTCCTGAAGTCCGAAATTATTGGTATGCAGCCACACCTGACGGAGCATCCCATACACGGGGGCTATGGATCCACTGACTACTTCTGCCTGACCGGTCCCGGTCAGCGACTCATCCAGAATCTCTTCGTCCAGGGTGGTACAACCGAAAAATGCGAGTAAGAAGACAGTTATCGGTAATATTCTGTTCAATCGTATATTTTTCATCTGATTTCTTTTTTAAGTAATGGTAAGAGAACGGTTTGGTTCCTAGAATGTCGCACTGAGGTTGATCAGGAATGTTCTGGCCTTGGGATACGTGAAATAGTCGATCCCGAAAGTTTGAATTCCACCTATGGTCGATCCGGTGTTGATCTCAGGGTCGAATCCGGAGTATTTGGTTACTACAAACAGATTTTGACCGGTCACCGACAAACGGATGTTCCGAACCACATTTGACAATCCGATCTTCTCCGGCGCCAGCGTATAGCCCAGCGTAGCATTATTCAGTCTCAGGAAAGAGCCATTTTCCAGGTAGCGGGTGGATACGGTGTTAGAGTTTGAACTAAGCTCATTAGGATATTGTACCGCAAAATCCGTTGTGTTGTTAGACTTAGTCAACAGCGCCTTATTAAACAGACTCATGGCTGTGTGATTGTATACCTTGTTTCCTGCAACGCCATTAAAATTCAGCCCCAGATCAAACCCTTTGTACCGGAAGTTCAGGTGATACGCGTAGATAAATTTGGGAATGGCACTACCCACCACTCGGCGGTCATTGTCCAATATTGCCCCATCCCCATTGGCATCCTTGAACTTGTTGCGGCCATCTTCGCCAATGCCTTCAAATTCAAACATATAGAATGCACCTATAGGCTCATTGTTGATGTAACCGTTGATAGTGGCACCGGTTTGTCCCGAACCTTGGGCAGCACCAGTAGTCAGCACTGTATAAGGTGAGTCTTTTACTTTGTTCTGGATGTAGGTAACATTACCTCCGATATTATAAGAGAAGTCACCGGCCGTACCGTTGTAATCCAAAACCAGTTCAAGGCCATTGTTCTGGATCTTCATGTTCTGAATGTTGGTCCAATAGGTGGCTGTCGGCTGTACCGGATCGGCAGGGGTTACTTCCAGCAAAATATTAGACGACTGCTTGTTGAAATAATCCAGTGTACCAGTCAGGCGATTTTCTAGAAATCCGAAATCAAAACCCACATTGAACTGAGTTGATACCTCCCATTGCAAGTTTGGATTAGCCAAACGGGTATAAACAATTCCATACGGATAACCACCAATAGAAGTAGCATTAGGGTCTAAGGGATAGGTATTGTAACTTGAGGCACCTACGATCAACCGATCTTCCGAATAGCTGGCTTTGGTGATCTTGGAAGGAATCTCCTGATTACCCGTCTGCCCCCAGCTGGTCCGTAACTTCAGGTTGCTGACCAGTGAGTTGGCCATAAAGTCTTCGTTGCTGATGTTCCATCCGGCGGCAACCGAAGGGAAATACCCATACTTGTTATTTGCTCCAAACTTGGATGACCCGTCGGCACGCAGGGTGGCCGTAAAGAGGTATTTATCTTTGAACGTATAGTTGATTCTGCCAAAGAAAGATTGCAACTCGTTCTTCACAGCCACCGCATTAACTGAGGAAGGTACGCTTCCGCTGGTAGTTTGCGTAGGACTAGTGTGATCTTGGTATATGGGTTCGATATTGTTGTTGACAAAACCATAGTAGTTAAATCTCCGGTTCGCCTCCAGAAAGCTTTGGTAGGAATGTCCTGCTAAGAGAATAAGGTTGTGCTCACCCTTGCGCCAGTTATAATTAAGGGTATTTTCTACTAGCTTATTCGTATTAGTACCAATGAGCGTGGATAGTGATCCGTTTGAAACATTGGACTCATTTACAACTGACGGAAAAGGTTTGTACTGTTGGTCCCGGTTGGTAGCCGAATAGTCAACACCCAGGTTGAGCTTATACACTAAGCCCTTAAAGATCTCTATCGACGGGGAAATGGTAGCTAAGATACGGTTGTTAACGGCATTGTCGCTGTAAATTTCGTATCGTTTCAACGGATTCAACGCATTAGTGGGCAATAAAGTAGGCACACCGTCGGTATAAGCCGGAATGGTGGGATTCAGACTGAGCATGTCGCTGAGAATGGGACTCGCATTATTAATGCTGGACCCTATATCTGGGCGTAGGTTCTCAGTATGAGATGCCGTCAGGTTATAATCTACATTCAGCTTACCGTTCAAAGCCTTCTGATTCATGTTCAGTTTGCCTGAATACCGTTTCAGGTTGCTGTTTTTCAGGATTCCTTCCTGATCCTGATAGCCAACAGATGCATAATAGGAAAACTTGTCTGAAGCCGCACCGCCAATGGATAAATCAAGCTGTTTGGAAAGGCCGGTTTGCGTCAATTCATCCTGCCAATCGGTATTTCCCCCGCCGTCGGTCAGATTACCTTGGTTGGAAGTTACTTGGCGGCGAAATTCGTCGGCTCCGAACACGCCTATTTTTCTGGACAACGACGACCAGGCTGTAGATGCCGAAACAGTCATTTCCGTTTTTCCGGCTTTTCCTTTCTTTGTTGTAATCACGACAACGCCATTCGACGCCCTGGAACCATATACTGCAGTAGCACTGGCATCTTTGAGCACGTCTATGCTTTCAATATCGTTCGGGTTAAGAAAATTCAGCGGATTGGTGTCAAACCCCTGAGAGGAATTGTCAATCAAGAAGCCATCGACCACATACAGTGGCTGGGTTCCGGAACGCAAACTACCTACACCGCGAATGATTACGTTTTGCGCAGCACCGGGCTCGCCACTGGCATTGGTTACATTGACACCCGAAATTTTTCCTTGTAAAAGCTGCCCCGGATTGGTAACAACTCCCCGGTTAAAGTCAGCACTCTTGACAGAACTGATGGCACCGGTTACGTCCGATTTTTTCTGCGTACCATACCCGATTACCACTATTTCGTTGAGGGTGCTTACATCCTCTACCAGGGCCACATCAATCTGGCTCTGATTCCCTACCACTACCGACTCGGGCAGCATGCCAATCAATGAAAACAACAATACGTCATTGGGTCCGCCCACCACCAGGCTGTACTTACCGTCCGCATCGGTCAGCGTACCCACGGTTTTTCCCTTAATGGTAACGGCTACACCCGGTAAGGGGTGGCTAGAGCCATCCACTACGGTACCCGTAATGGTCTTTTGGCTCTGGGCAAAGGCAGCAGGCATGCTGCAACAGGCGATAATTCCGAACAGCCAGAGCCAGGTCAGGCCTTGCTGCCGGAATTTGAAAATGGTAGTAATAGTAGGCATAACTATACGTAAGGGTTAGCAAAAATTTTGGATTTTAATAAGGCCACAAAAGTAACGGATGGACAACGCAGTGATGTTAAATAGATGTTAGGAAACTATTAATTCTGCGTACCAAGAGTTAATAAACAGCCGTTTTTGGGTCAATTGGCCATACAAGTAGACTCAGAGCCCATATTTGGGGAAGCCCTTGAATGACCAATTGAACGTTTTGTATGGAGATGATTCTAGTACGCAACTTGGATTTAAGCTGGACTTTAGCTTAGCCTTAGGCAACCTAAGCGAAAGCCAGTAATCGTTTCACTCTGAGTCATTTCACCTGCCTTCTTCATTAGGCAGATATGGAAAAAATGCTTTCTTAAGGAAATGTCTCGGCCAATGTGGCTGGTCTCAATTTGCAAGCCTAATGCTCACCAAATGGCGCAACCGGAAACGCCAGCATGTGCAGCCCATTTAGTATTGGAAGTATCTGACGGAGAAGAAAAATTCAGGTTTTGATGGTTTCCGTCAGATAATTCAAATCAGTCGAAAAATAACAATCAAATAATGCCCTTGTCACTAGCTTTTAAATAAAGCAATTGTAAGCAATTTATGTCAGTTTGTCAATCAAAAATCCGTTGAAGGAAAATAGTATGTTTTGAAAAGCAAAACCCCTACCGTAATTGGCTGGATTTTTTTACAGCTTTGTCTGAACCTAACCATGTTAACCTACGGCTGATAGTTAGGAGATTATCCAACACACAGACGCAGGTACAGCCTATGGCTAACAGCACACGTTTTGTCAGCATTGTCTTGGCGGTCACCAAAAGGCAGCCAATTTGTATCTATAATACAACTGCCGTTTATCAAAATCACTCAATTTACACTCCCCAAGCGAATTTACTTCAAGTGTACAATATAGATCAGTCGCATCTGGCTCAACTCTATTATTGATGAGATAACGATTGTTAGGTTTGATCCTGAAACCTTTTGAACAGTTAATCAAAAAATAATCCGACAGGTTCTTCTTATCATCTAATAAAAAATACCTGTAACCTTTTCCAAAATGCGCTCTATACATACAACTAGAAGAATCCGTTAAATTTCGGATGTACAAATTTGTAAACCTGCTGAATCTTGATGGCTTTAACACCTGTTCTTTTGCATCATAATAGATTCCATTATCACCACAACGGGTTAAACAAATTATCATGAATAAAAAAAATATATTCTCTTTTATTGTCATGTTTTTTAAAATTTCAAAAAAGTAATTTTCCGCAAAATAGTATCCTTTTCGGAAGCAAAACCTAATATCTCCATCTACTGCTAAAATAAAAAAAGCCCTCACAAAACTGCAAGGGCCTTTCTCCTCTACCTTATTATTTATTGACTATAGCCTGGATTCTGTTTCAGGTTCTCGTTCAGCGAAACCTGACGCTGTGGAATCGGGAACAAGCTGCGGGTTGGGTCGGAGGGTGAGTAGTGTCATGACACTTGCATTCACTATTACCTTATCCCTCTTTTGAAGCTCTGTGGAGAAGTCACAAAATTTTTCAAAAAAAATCAGATTTTTTATCCTCAATTAGTCATACTAAATTGAACTATACGAATTTACCTAAGTTAAAACAACCTCAATAAAATGCAAATTAAATCTTAAAATTATTCCATACACTAGAACAAAAATTGCACTTAACTAATTTTAACGTTTTACAAAATAAATAATAGTCTACCCTGACAACAGGCTAGTATATAATTTTATTTCAACTATTAAGATTTTTTACCTTTAAATAATACAATTTTCAATACAGTCACAAAATATGTAAATTTGCACAATACATATTTTTTGCACAAATTTGCATTATCAAAAACATACTACAACTAGTTAAACTATTTCAAGATTCAACTTCAAACTAAAAACCAATTAAAACTATGGAAGCTATCTTAAGTATTCTTTTTCTGTTAGCGGTAGTGATCGGTCTGGATGCCATTACGTACAAGGGCATTGATTTCAAAAGCATAGGCAACTCCATCCGGAAGGCCTCCTCAACGAAGGAATACAAAAAAAGCCACGCATAAGCCGCGTGGCTTTCTCTTTTATGGGGGTTTTGCCTTCTCAAAAGATACTATCTGGAACCCAGTCGGCGTAATGTTCGGGAGCTAACCCAGAAAAGGGCAAAACCGGAAACGATGGTAAGCAGCCCGGCGATGGAAAACAATCGCAACGCCCAGTTGCCGATGTTGTCCCGGCTCTGGTAATCCATGGTGTGGAGCATCCACAAAAAATCAAACATCCGCCACTTGTTGTTCCGAAATTTCTGCACTGTACCCAGCTCAGCTGATACATACACCGTCGTTTGTGAGGGATGATCGAACGTGACCGCATAGGCGGGCAAGGGTTGTTCACGGTATTCGTGGTGGCCATTGGTGGTGGTCAGGTATTCGACTTTAGTAACCACAGTATGATGCGCATGAAACTGATTGGTAGCCAGTTTCACGGCTTCTTCTTTGGTCAGCGCCGTTCGCAGACTTCCGGTTAGTGCATCAGCCAGGTAGGTATTTGTTCTTCCATCCGCTTTAGACAAACACTTGATCTGATAGACAGGCTTGCCCACTATCGAAATCAGCGACAAACCGACCAGCGAATCAGCTTGCTTTGTCTTATGAATGTTTTCCCAGGCAACCGCAGGCGACACTACAGCCATCGACAACGGCAGTAATGCCTCCTTTTTGCGTTGGTGATCTCCGTGCACCTCATCCATATCCGACCAACTGAAATACAAGCCACCCAACGTCCAGAACAAAAACTGCACACCCAAAATCACACCCAGGTATCGGTGCAACCGACGCACCCGTAGATGCAAAACTCTTTTCATGTAAGAAGAAGGTCAATAGTTATTGGTGGCAAGCCATTAGCAAAAGCATCCTATCCACTTGATTTTCAATTTCTCATACAGCTTTTCTTATATAGAGATAGTATGAACAGAATAAAGGCGAATACCTGGTGCCGGGGTTTTTCGTTTTAAGAAGATGCTATTTTCAGGAATGACTTTTCCGCTCCCGAATGGATTTGACAATCCGTACTGCACTCATAATCAGCACCGCAAAAATCACCAGTCCAATCACACCCCAAATCCAGTCGAGGGTGTTTTTGAGAATGACCAAAAAGACAATGGCAAACAGAAAGATGGTGGCTATTTCGTTGTAAAGTCGGAGTTGCAGGGAAGTAAACCGAAATTTACCTTCGCGTAATTCCAGTATCAGTTTTCGGCAGAAGAAATGGTAGCCAATTAATCCAAGTACAAAGGCTAGCTTCAAATGCAGCCAGCCATGCGCCGAAAAGCTGTCCCACCACGCCCAGTAAATCAATCCCAGGCCCGTCAGAACGGTAATCCACATGGCGGGCACCATGATGGCATTGAACAGAATGCGTTCCATAAAGGAAAACTGCTTTTGCAAGATGCCACGGTCGGGTTCGGGTTTGGCATTGGCTTCGGTATGGTAGACAAACAAACGCGGTAAATAAAACAAGCCGGCAAACCAGCTGACCACAAAAATGATGTGCAGCGCCTTAAGGTGTTCGTATTGCATGGAAACACAGAAATAGTGTAACCGCAAAGATGCCCGAAAAATAGTATCTTTTCAAACAGAAAAACCAGCCTGTTCGTCGAGTTGCTTTATTTTCTGTGCGATGGTTTGCTTGTCGGTTTGGGTTTTGGCCAGCACGTAGGCTTTCAGAAAGGAGCACTTTGCTTTTTCGGAATCAATGCCTGTGTACAGCTCTCCTAACAAGGTGTAATAGAAACGATTGTGTGGCAAGTGTAGCTTTTCCGCTTCCTGAATAGCCACTTGGTTGCCCCGTGCTTTGGCCAGGGTAAAGGTCCGGTTCAGAGCGGCAACGGGCGAGTATTTTACTTGCAAAAGGTAATTGTAGAGTTGCAAAATGGCTTCCCATTTTTCTTCGCTGTCCGTTTTAAGGGTATACCAATAGGCAATTCCCGCCTCCAGATGATACGTCGAGAGTGTTTCTGTTTGGGAAGCCCGCTGAAAATAGTCTGCTCCGCGCGCAATCAGCTCCTGGTTCCACAGCGTTTCGTCCTGATCCTGATACAAAATCAATTCGCCCTGGGCATTTTGACGGGCATCCAGACGCGACGAATGAAAGCACATCAATGCCAACAACGCATTTGCCTCTGGCACATCGGTCTGCGGATTTTGTGTGAGCAGATACGTAAGGCGCATGGCTTCCAGGCACAGATCCTTGCGAATAACGGTTTCTTTACTTTCAGAATAATATCCTTCGTTAAAAAGCAAATACAAGGTTGTCAGTACGGTTTGGAGACGGCTGGCGATTTCCGAACTTTCCGGAAATGCAATGACAACATTCTGTTGCCTGAGTTTTTCCTTCGCGCGGGCCAGGCGTTTGTGAATCGTTTCCTTCGAAACCAGAAAAGCATCGGCAATTTCGTCAATGCCAAACCCGCATAAAATCCGCAGTGACAGTCCGATCTGAGCCTCTGGCGAAATGGACGGATGACACAAGGCAAACAACATTTGCAGCTGGCTGTCGGCAATGTGCGAATCGGTTAAGTCAATTTCCAGCTCATGTTTTTCTGCTGAAGAATGCCGAATGTGCGTAGTGATTTTCTCAGCAAATACCTGATTGTGTTTGAGATGGTTTTTGACTTTGTTTTTAGCCACCGCATAGAGCCACGCCGTCGGATTTGGGGGCAGTCCTTGATAGCTCCACGACTCCACGGCTTGCAGAAACGTCTCGCTGGCAATGTCTTCGGCAATTTCGATGTGGGCAAGGCCAAAAAGCCGACACAGAACGGCGACAATTTTGCTGTATTCGGTTCGGAATAAATGCGGTATTAGTTCCTGGGGTTGCATAATAAAAAAGACCCCTGATGCGAGCAGAGGTCTGTGTTTCTGAACGAAAGATTATCGCTGGGCTATTTTGCGCACTTCTACCGTATTGCCATCGCCTTGCAGCACAGGGGCACCTTTGGCAAAGGCAACGGCTTCGTCTACGCTTTCGGCTTTGACCACCACATACCCTCCCAGCGTTTCTTTGATGTCACCGAAGGGTCCGTTGGTCACCACGCCATTATGACCCACCACTTTGGCATCGTCAAACAAAAGGCCGGTGCCACTCACGTACTTATTCTGGGCGGCAATGCTTCCCACCCAGTCCATTTGCTGTTTCATCCAGGCTTGCATCTGTTCGGGCGACACTTTGCCAATGGCGTTTTCGTGTCTGAAAATCAAAATGAATTCTTCCATGATTCTGAAATTTACGTTGTTATTTGATTACAACCCAATAACAACTGAGTTTTTCGGAATAGGACAGGTGTTAGTGTTTTTTTGTGATAATTTTAATGTAACTGATGGATTAGCAAACCCTGATATTGTTCTGTTTGCATCAGCTATTACTTTTTGCTTATACCACATTCTACATTGTCTACTGTGAGCAAAAGACCTCACCCCCGACCCCTCTCCTTCTGAGAGGGGAGTTTGTTTCGCGACTCAAAAGTCCCTTCTCTGGAGGAGAAGGGATTTAGGGATGAGGTCTTTGTAGCTCTGATTGATAATCGGAGCAGCATCCACAGGATGCTCATACTAAGTTCAAATTAGGAATGCGTATTCTTCTACAGCCAGAGGCCGTTGGATGGTTGTCACTCGGCAGAGCCAAGCGACTGTTTCACGCGCAAATCAGCCACCGAAATAGTATCCCTAGAAAACACAAAACCCCTGCCTTTTCAGACAAGGTTTTTTCATTATTTATAAAAACTCATTCGGTTATTTTCGTTGCAGCCGGTTTTCGGTTTGCAGGTATTGGTAGCGGCCAAACAGATGCGCATTGATCAGCGAGGCTTGCTCGGGATGATAAAATAGTTTCTGTTTTTCAAATTTGGCTTTTACCTGAAGAAATGTTGCCTCGTCCTCTACACTGGAAACGACTTGCATCAGTTGCGTCAATGGCAAGGTAGCTTGTTTGTCGTTTTCTTCCTGCAACCATTTTTGCATAATGGCCTGTGTATCGGCATCAACCCATGCATTCCGGAAATTATTTCTGGCTTTGCGTTTTTCGCGCGGCTTTAATCCTTCGATGGCTTTCGCTGTAGCGGCAATGTGTTCGGGCGTGGTTCCGCAGCAGCCGCCCACAATGTTGAGCCAGCCATTGGCCGCAAATTCACTGACCAAGCCCGCAAATTCCTGGGCCGATTGTTCGTATTCGCCAAACTGATTGGGCAAGCCCGCATTGGGATGGGTACTCACCAGAAACGAGGTTTCTTTATTAATCACTTCCACAAAAGGCCGCAGTTCTTTGGCTCCAAACGCACAATTCAACCCAACAGAAAGCAACGGCGCATGCGAAATGGATACCAGAAACGCCTCGATGGTTTGCCCCGACAAAATCCGTCCGCTAGCATCGGTAATCGTTCCCGAAACCATGATGGGATATTGCCGCCCCAGCGTATCAAACAGATTCATCAAGGCATACAAAGCGGCTTTGGCATTCAGGGTATCGGTGATGGTTTCGAGCAGAAACAGATCCGCTCCGCCGTCAATCAGGGCGGTGGCTTGTTCGGTATAGGCTTCGGCCAGCTGATCGAATGTGACTG
This sequence comes from uncultured Sphingobacteriales bacterium, assembly GCA_963520985.1. Classification (GTDB taxonomy): domain Bacteria; phylum Bacteroidota; class Bacteroidia; order Cytophagales; family 172606-1; genus Xanthocytophaga. Next base: position 2,277,849 of record CAUQTA010000001.1, on the reverse strand, counting down.
CACGAAAACCGGGATTGTTGACATCAGGCGACAATGACGCCAGCTTGGTGGTTGGCCCGATGGCACCGGCCACAAACAAGTTTTTTCCGGGATGCGTTTGCTGGTATTCGGCAATGGCCTTGCGTGCCAGCAAAGCTCCCTGGAAATTCATTTCATAGACCCGATGGGCCAATTGGTAATCATCCTGCGAAATGCGATTGGCACCGAAGGTATTGGTGGAAAGAATATCGGCTCCAGCCTGCAAGTATTGCTGGTGAATGTCTTGAATGGCATCGGGACGCGTAATGTTGAGCAAATCGGAGTTACCCTTCAACTGTCCGGGATGTTGCGCCAAAGATTCGTCGCGGTAGTCGTTTTCAGTCAGTTGCAGCGACTGAATCATGGTTCCCATGGCTCCGTCGAGCAGTAAAATGCGTTGGGAGGCTTCCAGTTCTATTCTGTGCATGGCGTTGGGGTTAAGGATAAAAAATAACAGAACTACGCAGTATGGGGTTTTGCCTATGCAAAAGATACTATTTGGCAGGCCGAGTCAACACAAACGTATGCCAGTAAACCAAGTATGCAAACACACAGGCCACCAGCAAGTTGAACCGGCCAAACAAAAGCAACTCGGGTACCAGCGAAAACTCCAGCAGGTTCATCAGTAACACGACTGCGATCTGAACAATTCCACACCAACGCGGTTTTATTCGCGAAATCACCCAAATGGCCATTCCAATTTCCAGATACCCAATCAGCAACGTCAGTTCGTGTGCATAGGTCTTTCCCAGAATAGCGGCGACAATTTGCTCATGTCGCGGCACACCCTGCAACACTTTGCAATACAGGCCATTGACCAGCCATACCAAGGCAATGAACCCGGTGATTAAATGGAAAAACCAAAGTTTCATGTTAAGAAGAAAAGAATACACCCCAAAGGCTCTTACAGAATCTGGAAACAGCTTTATGAGTTTAAATACTGATTTTCATTGTTTTCAATGGAAAAGCACCTACTTTGATTTATCAGATTTAATTGCCTTCGACAGAGTTTGTTGCATTGATTGGACTTATATTTGCTCGATGGGAAAAGTAAGATTCCCATTGCCACTCAAGCCAACTTGCATAACCCAACCAGCACACTGAAACCAATGCTGGCACTTACAACTATGCCTTACAAACCTTTGTACAGACGATTTAAGCTGCCCACTCTGGATACACTGGAAATCCTTACCGCCAAAGACTATACCGCCAGCTTTCCCGCCCATAGCCACGAGACCTTCTGCATCTCGTTGATTGAAACAGGAACATTCCGTGAAAATGATCACTTGGCTACTTCCGGCTCCATTTGTCTGACCAACCCCGGACAGGTACATAGCAACGCAAGTATACACAAAACGGGATATTCATTTAAAACCTTTTATGCAAGTCCTGATTTGCTGGCAACGTTGAATGACCACCAACCTGTCCACTTCAGCGAAACAATCATTACCGAACCCGTCCTATACGCTTCCTTGCAACAACTAGCCGGTGATTCTTCAACAGATCCAGTCTTGTCTGCGCCTCTGTTAGCGGATGTGTTTCGCACACTTGTACGCCAGTATGCAACCCATCGCCCACAGACTGAAAGACCCAATGCCGCACACCCATTGGCGGAAGTGAAAAGCTACATCAGTCAGCACTTGCAATCCAAAATCTCGCTGGATGTGCTGGCCCGGCTGACCCGCATGGACAAGTTCAAGTTTATCCGCTTTTTTCGGAAGCATACGGGGTTGTCACCTTTTTCGTACATTACTTTGCAACGGATTGAAAAAGCAAAAACACTGCTGGAACAGGGCCATCCGATTGTAGATACAGCCTTAGACACTGGCTTTTACGACCAGAGTCATTTTACCAATTACTTCAAACACTATGTGGGGGTCACACCTACGGTTTATCAGAGCGGTTGCAATATTTTACAAGACTGACGTTTGGCGGATGTGTTTCTTTGCATAAACAATTTCACATACGCTCTATGAAAACAAATCTCTATTTTTTCTGCCTTCTGGCAGGTTTATTGTTTAGTTGCAAGTCCGAACGGACTGCCCCGATTACTTCCGTTTCCCAACTAGAGGCCCGACTACTTGAATTATACAGTCAATCGGCGTTGCCCGGCTTCAGTGTCGCCATTGTCAATCCGAACGGCCTGATTTATCAAAAAGGATTCGGATATGCCAATCTGGAGATGAAAACACCTTACACACCCGAAACCATCCAGCCTATAGGCTCTGTGAGTAAGACCTTTATTGCACTGGCTCTCCAAAAAGCCATTGAACAAGGGTATTTTGCGTTAGATACGCCTATCAATGAGTTACTTCCATTTCAGGTCAGCAATCCTCACTTTCCGGGTAAGCAAATCACCCTAAGACACCTGGTCACTCATACGTCGGGCATTCTGGACCAGGAAGCCGCTTATGAGCAGACCTATCAGTTTGTGAAAACGCCTACTATCACCCTGAAAGACTACCTGAGCGATTATCTGCTTCCTAACGGCAAGCTGTACAAAACCGAGAACTTTGCACCCCAGGAACCGGGAATCACTTATCATTATTCCAACATAGGTTCAGCCCTGGCAGCCTACCTGATTGAAGTCGCCACACATACACCTTACAGCGACTATGTGCGAAAAAACATTCTTGATCCGCTCCAGATGACAGATTCACACTGGTTTTACGAGGCCGACAAATCGGATCAGTACGCTTCGCTGTATGATGCCAATAAGAAACCGTATGACTTCTATACGCTGGTCACTTACCCTGACGGCGGCTTGCGCACCTCGTGCCGCGACTTGTCAACTTACCTGATCGAGATGATCAAAGGCTATCAGAGACAAGGCTCGTTGCTAAATACCTCATCGTACGAAGCTTTGTTTAAGCCTCAGTTTACCGAAGCCAATAAGCCCCAACAGATGCCGGAAAAATACCCGAACAGTGCCATCTTTTGGGCCATTAACCGTTCGGGACGTCTGACGCACACCGGAGGAGATCCTGGTCTTGCGGCATTTATCTCCTTTGATCCGGTTACACAGATAGGGCGTATTTTATTGATTAACACGGAGATAGACGAAAGTGAGGTATTGACTCAACAGGTGGCGCAACTTGTTGAAGCCTTGCAAAATTTCGAATCGCATCAAAAGTAAACGGATGGACATAAGCCTATTGTGGTTCCTTTCAGCGCAAATGAACCACAAAGGAGAAATTAATTGAGCAACAAGACATCCAAAGCCTTGTTGCTCAATTATTGATAGATGCCTGCTGACGAGGGTTTCTTTCACACGATTATTTTTATTCGCTTATTTCCATCAGCAAACCAGATTGGTAAAATAGTATCTTTTCAGAAGGCAAAACCCGCCTATTTTTGAAACCGGCTAATCCCAAAACTTGCTTTCAATCAGTAATTTATCCTGATTTTTTGGCTTTGTAGCCCTCGTTTTGCAACTCCTGCACAATCTTATCCCGGAAATCGCCCTGAATCATGATTTCGCCATCCTTGACCGAGCCGCCTACGCCGCACTTGGTTTTCAGCTTTTTGGCTAATGTTTCCAGGTCTTCGGCCTTTCCTACGAACCCGGTAACCAACGTCACTTGCTTGCCCGCCCGACCTTTTTTGTCAAGCAGCACTTTCAGGTTTTGCTGATTCGCAGGAAGCGTTTCGGCTTCTTCTTCCTCATTGTGTTTGTATTCGAAATCAGGCTGTGTGGAATATACAATCCCTTCGCGGTTTTTAGTCTTGTTTGCCATAAAAGAGTCAAATCAGTAACGGAAGGCAAGTTACACAAAATCCCGCGCAGATTTTGTTTTGGGTTTATAGAAAACAGGTGTTAAAAGAAGTTAAGAAACGTTAAGACGCTTTTCTTGCTCCCTAAGAGAACCTACTTTGGTGCATTGACTTTGGCTTATGAAATTTATTCTCTACACATTGCTTTTTTTCATCTGTTCTCTGCAAATAGCTTTTGCTCAATTGGGGGTAATGAACATGGATACTCTGCTTCAGAAACATCCTTTACGCTATAAAGTAGACCAGCAAATTCAGGAACAAACGCAAATGGCAGAGGATTCTTTAAAGAAGAGACTACGTGCCTTTCAGCTGAAGCTAAATAGAATTTTACACATTAATTTGACGCCTAAAGAAATGGAACGAATAAACAAAGATTTAGAAGTAGATCAGAAACAGATCCAAGACTATCAAGACAGTATGACCAAAGCAATAGATGCAGTTCAAACCGCACAACTGGATCGCTTACATCAACTCATTCGTAACGAATCGCGGCAATTTGCTAACATCCACAGCCTAACCTATCTTATTTCACACAAAAACATTTTGTATGCGGCTCAACAAGTGAAAGATTACACCAATGAGCTGCTTGTATTTTTGGAATTGAAGTATCGGTACAGACTTACAAATGGCCGATTAATTCAAAAGAAAAATTCCATTCTGCCAGCAAAATGAGACAAAAGTTGCTATTTTTATAAACATCAAAAGGATTATTTGTATTTTTGACATATATACTTATCCCATCCTGTTTATGAAAAAATCACTTATAACACAATGTCTTGCTTTCCTTTGTCTGTTGTGTGCATCGGCAACCGCCTGGGCGAATGACCCGGTTACCTTGGAAATTGGCGCATCAGCTCCCGATTTCAGTCTGATGGGCGTAGATGGCAAAACCTATACCCTGAAAAGCTTTGCCCAATCGCCGTTTCTGGTGGTGGTTTTTACATGCAACCACTGCCCTACCGCACAAGCTTACGAAGACCGCATCAAAAAAATAGCCGCCGATTACAAAAGCAAAGGGGTAACCGTTGTTGCCATTTCGCCAAACGACCCCAAAGCCGTGCGCCTTGATGAACTCGGCTATACCGACATGAGCGACTCGTTTGAAGAGATGAAAATCCGCTCCAAAGAAAAAGCGTACAACTTTCCGTATTTGTATGACGGCGAAACGCAAAAAACGTCGCTGGCCTATGGCGCGGTAGCCACTCCGCATGTGTTCATTTTCGACAAAGCCCGCAAGCTGCAATACACCGGCCGCATCGACGATTCGGAAAAGCCGGGCAGCACACCCAAAAACGACGACACTCGCAACGCCCTGGATGCATTGACCGCTGGCAAGCCCGTACCGGTAGCCAAGACCAAAACCTTCGGATGTTCGGTGAAGTGGAAAGACAAGGAAGGCAGCGTAGCCAAAGGGTTTGCCGACTGGGCCAAGGAAGAAGTAAAACTGGAAACCATCACCGCCGACGGGCTGAAAACACTGGTCAAAAACGAATCAGACAAGCTACGGCTGATTAACGTTTGGGCAACCTGGTGCGGTCCGTGTGTGACTGAATTTCCCGAATTCATCACCATCAACCGCATGTACCGCGGCCGGGATTTTGAATTTGTGTCCATCAGTGCCGACAAGCCGGAGAAAAAAGAAAAAGCGTTGGCTTTCCTGAAAAAAACGCAGTCTTCCAGTCAGAACTACATTTTTGAGTCGGGCGACATTTACAAAATGATTGAGATCATTGATCCCAAATGGCAAGGCGCCCTGCCGTATACCTTGCTGGTAGAACCCGGTGGAAAAATCGTGTACGCCAAACAGGGCACCATCAATCCGCAGGAATTGAAGCGAATGATTGTTGACAATCACCTGATTGGCCGGTATTACTAATAGTACTACGTTGCGATAGACATGGCATGACTGGTAGTCATGCCATGTCTATTTTTACCTGCCGGGTTTTGCCTTTTGGCAGGATACTATTTTTTTGACTGATCCACTCTATGCTCCATGAAACCACTTGCTATCCTTATATGCCTTTTCCTTCTTCAACATAGCCACGCCCAAACCTCGTCAGATTCCAACCCCGTCGGGCAACGTTTAACCGTCGCTAGTTTCACGGTCATGCTGTTCAAAGACAGTGTTGCCCATCCGGAAATAAAGGATGTGCTGGCAGTCTTAACCGAAAAACTCAGTGCTTTGTCCAAAATTGTCCCAGCCCGTCAGTTTGCCAAGCTCCAGCAAGTGCCCATCTGGATCGAATACAAACTCAAACCCGACGGCGCGGTTTGGTACCACAAATCCAAGGAATGGGTAGTGGCTAATGGCTATCCGGCCGAAATAGCCAAGTGTGTGGAAATCTGCAATACCACCCATTTTCTGGAATGGCAAAAGCTGAATCAGCCGTACATGGTGCTCCACGAGCTGGCTCACGCCTACCACGACCAAGTATTGGGACCAAACAACAAAGAGGTAGTTGCTGCCTTTCGGAATGCCAGAAAAAGCAAGAAATACGAAAGTGTTCCGTTCAATATGGGCGGAAATCGAAAAGCGTATGCGCTGAACAATCCCGACGAATATTTTGCCGAATTAACTGAGGCGTATTTAGGCGAGAACGACTATTACCCCTACAACCGGGCCCAATTGCAGGAATTTGATCCGATGGGTTACAATCTGATGAAAAAAGTGTGGGAGTAAAAGCATTATCAGCCGCTTGGCTCTGCCGAGTGGCAACTATCCAACGGCCTCTGGCCAAGAACAGCTCTCAAAACAAGATTCTTGATATTTTTTCCTACTTTCGGGTGATTGATGTCTTAGTGATGGTATTAACTGAAAAAACACACCATGCACGATACCCAGATTATTGCACAGATTAAAGAACGCGACAATGCTGCATTTGAAATCATTTACAAGTTCTACTATCCTACTGTTGAGCACTTTGTCCGGAAAAACAACGGCACTGCCGACGACGCCAAAGACGTATTTCAGGAAACCGTGCTGGTACTGCTCGACAAAATTCCGCATGCCGATTTCGAATTGACCTCTTCCCTGAAAACCTATATTTTTTCCATTGCCTCCAACCTCTGGCTCAAACGATTGCGTGAAGCCAGCAAAGCAACAAAAGCTATGTTGCACGACGAATCTACCGAATCGCCGGTTACACACCTGGAACAACAGGAAGAATCGTTGCTTCAAGCAGGTTTTATCCGCCGCATTTTCATGCAAGTTACTAAGCCCTGCGTAAGACTGCTATCCCGCATTTTCCTAAGCGAAATCAAACGCGAAGTCCTCATGATTCAGATGGGCTATAAAAACAAGCATTCATTTGACAATCAGAAATATAAGTGTCTGGAACAAGCCCGCCGAAATTCCAAATAATTATCAAGATTATGGGTGATTAGATGAACACGCCTGGTATTAATTTATAAAAATACTATGGCAGCAATTACCAAAACCCACCCCGTACTTCCTTCGGCTCGGGAAGGCAACTCACTCAGAAAAAAGGTCTTTTTAAAAGAGCAAATCCTGTTCTTTCTCCAACTCATCTTTTGTCCTTTCTGCATGGCCTCGACTAACAGTTATAGTCAGTATCGACGCCTTGGGTCTTATAGAAAGTAGCGACTTGTAACCTACTTACAATTAATTAGTTATGAAAATTTCAATCACCTTCACCGGCGTCATTTTCCTGGTGTCACTGTTCGTTATTGCCCAAAATCAAACCAACCCATCCATGAAACTCTCAGCCAATCAACAAGCCCCTGTGTTCAGTACCACCGACGTATGGAACGACCCCGTTAACCTGCAAAGCCTGCGTGGCAGCAAGGTATACTTGGCATTTATGCGAAACACGGGCTGCCCGGTGTGCAACCTGCGAGTGCACGAATTAGTAAAAAAAGCCGATTATTTTGCAAAGAACAACATCAAAGTACTGCTTGTCTACGAATCGTCAGTGGCCCAGATGAAACAATACCTGGAACAGGAAAATTATCCGTTTACATTCATTCCCGATCCGGAAAATAAGCTGTATCAGCTATACAACGTCGAGCGGTCAACGGGTAAAATGCTGAAAAGCGTCTTCCGGGGAGCTATCGGAAAAGCCATGGCCGGTAAGAAACTTTACCGCAAGAAGATCGCCCAGGATGGACACGCCAACACCATTCCGGCCGACTTCCTGATCGACGAAACCGGCAAACTCAGCCGTGTTCACTATGGTAATGACATCGGCGATCATATCGCCATTGCCGAGCTTCATTAAAGAAGCAAAAAATAGTATACTTTCAAAAGCCTAAACCTGCCTAGGTTCAGGCTTTTTTCAGGAAGGCACCCACACCCGTACACTTGCCGGAAGAATTTTCACCTCCAAATTGGCATCCATCATCATCGGTTCGCCGTCAATGTGCACGGGTGCTGCCGCAGGCCGTTCGACTACTACCTTTCCGGTTGGCATTACTTTCAGGTAAGGCGACTGATGCAGGGTGCGTCCAAACAATTGTACGCCTAGCGGAATAGCCATCGGCGACGGAAAAGGCCGCATCAGACACACATCGACTAGGCCGTCGGCAATGTCGGCTTGCGGAGAAATGTACGCATTGTTGCCGTATTGGCCGGCATTGGCAAAACTTACCAGAAACGCCTTGTCTTCAAAGGTTTTTCCATTGAGCGTAAGCCGGTATTCATTAGTAGGATACGTAAAAAATTCGGCCAGAGTCGTTTTGACATACGTCTGAAATCCGCGCGTTTTCTGCTGGTCAAACTTGAGCCCGATGTAGGCATCAAAGCCGGTTCCGGCTACGCAAAAAAACGGCCAGTCGTTCAGGGTACAGCTATCGATGATTTTCTCTTTTGGCTGATTAAGCAGTTGTATGGCGCGGGTGATATTGAGCGGAATGCCCATGTGACGAGCCAATCCATTGCCCGAACCCAGCGGCAAAATAGCCAGTGCGGTTTGCGTGCCTACCAGTGCCGTAGCGGTTTCGTTCATGGTGCCATCTCCCCCGACAGCTACCACGCAGTCAGCTCCGTCAGTGACGGCCTTGGCGGCCAGTTCAGTAGCATGGTGTTTGGCTTGCGTATAGACAATCTGATAATCAACCAGTTGCAAATTCAGGTTGAGTTTAATCAGGTCTTCTACTTTGTTTTTCGCCCGTGTTCCAGCCTTGGGATTCACCACAAAAACAATGGTCTTTTTCAAGCAATGAGTCGGTTAGGTTGGCAGATAATCCAGTTGAAACAATGAACCTTGCAAAGCTACAAACTTTACAGAATGATTTGCTTTTTTTGCAAACGGAGTATACTATCTCTGCCATTTTGGGCAATCCTTATTACATTGTACTCAGCAAACATAAAAATTATGATAACAAAACGAGTTTTCTGGACTACACTAATTTGGAGTATTACAGTAGTAGGCTATGCATTTTTATACCTTTATCTCTCACCTCGCTATTCTATCTGGCAAAGTTTGGCCTTCATTATTATTTGGATAACTATTGCATTTATAAACATTCGAAGAAGCATACATCAATCCAAAGTGATTTCTCTGAATGGCAATTTGCTCGTTATAAAACAATCTTTCCAGAAAGAAAAGCAATTGCTCCTATCTGATATTCAAAGTTGGGATCAACATGATTATGTTACTTTAGGTATTCAAACTGGCAAGAAAATCATTTTACGCTTGTCAGAACAAAGCTCGGTAGATATCTGGCACAGTGATAACAAAACCGAGTTTGGTAAACTTGTAGATTATCTAAACGAACATTTAGAAGAAAAGTATGTAGCGGAAAAATAGTATCTTCCAGAAATCAAAAACCTCCTTAGCAAGCAATTGCAAACCACACAACGTTTGGTATCTTTCGCTTTCCAACCACTTGTGTATGAAATCCGTTTTACCCGTCATTGTCATTGCCCAGTTTTTCTGTACCTCGCTTTGGTTTGCAGGCAATTCCATCATCTCTGACATCATTCGCGACCTGCATCTGGCGCCTGATTTTCTGGCCCACCTGACCAGCATGATTCAGTTTGGGTTCATCAGTGGCACGTTTGTATTTGCACTCTTCACCGTTTCCGACCGGTTTTCGCCTTCGTTGGTTTTCTTTGGGAGTGCCCTTCTGGCCGGGTTGTTCAATCTGGGCATCACCCTTCCTTCCATCCACACTACGGAAATCCTCGTGTTTCGCTTTCTAACCGGATTCTTTCTGGCAGGGATTTACCCCATTGGGATGAAAATCGCGTCTGATTATTACCAGGCAGGTTTGGGGAAATCCTTGGGATTTCTGGTAGGTGCACTGGTGCTGGGAACGGCTTTCCCACACTTGTTAAAAAGCCTTACCGTGGGATTTCCGTGGAAATATGTTTTGTATGGCACTACAGCGTTGTCATTCCTGGGCGGGCTCATTATTTACCTGTTGGTTCCAGATGGGCCGTACCGCAAAGCTGGACAGAAACTGAAATTTTCTGCCTTGTTCAGTGGTTTTCGGATACCGAATTTTCGTTCGGCTGCTTTCGGGTATTTTGGACACATGTGGGAGCTTTACACGTTTTGGGCGTTTGTACCGGTTATGCTTCGCACTTACAACAGCTATCATACTGATAATCAAATCAATGTCTCCTTATTCTCCTTTCTGATTATTGCCTCGGGTGGACTGGCTTGTGTGGTCAGTGGGCTGCTTTCGCAACGCTATGGAGCAAAGCCTATTGCCACCTTGGCGTTGTTTCTCTCGTGTTTGTGTTGTTTGGCTTCACCTCTATTTTTGGGTTCCGCATCGGCAGCGACATTGATCGTTTTTTTGTTTGTATGGGGCCTGGTAGTCATCGCCGATTCGCCGCTGTTTTCCACCCTGGTAGCCCAATCGGCGCCGCAGGAAACGCGGGGCACCTCGCTTACCATTGTCAACTGCCTCGGGTTTGCCATTACCATCATCAGCATTCAGTTTCTCAATTTTCTAACTGACAAAGTTTCACCACAATACCTGTATGTGTTTCTTTCAGTTGGCCCTATTCTGGGGTTAATGGCACTGGGCAATCCGTTTAGAAAGGGTTGAAGCCAGTCCAAAAATCAACTTCTGCAGTATGCTAAATTCCTTTTCCTGGAAAGATAAAATAGTATCTGTCAAAAAGTCAAAACCTCGACTCAGATTTTAAATTTACTTTATCCCAAACTTATAACGCGAGCCTAGTGATTCCGGTCAGGCACACAGTATCAGCCCTGCGTACTCTTTTTGAACAAGCTAAAGCGTGTTCTATCTTTTCATCCTGTCAATCCTATAAATCAAGGTTCAAACAACTTTTGCCGAGGAGATTCGCGGTAATAATCTACAACACTTTGCATATTGAGAAAAAGTAAAACAGCCGTGATAGCCAAAGGATACGAAAAATGTTCTAACCAGGTAAATACAAGCATTCCCATCAGAAGGGCCGCAACCTGAATAATGGATTTTACATCCTGTGTGGTTACGGTATTCCTCCCTCTGAACCAATCCAGAATATAAGGACTCAGGCAAATCGCCAATGGCAAGATGAGTACGATAACGATAGCCATAGAAAAATGGCCTGTAAGATACAGGCCATGAGTGGGGTTTTTGACTTTCGGAAAGATACTATTTGTCAGCCCAAATGGAATGTCAGCACAGGCCGTTCGGCGTGATTGACAATGTCTTCGGCAATGCTGCCTAACAGCAGGTGCGAAAATCCTGTGCGGCCGTGAGTGGCAACGGCAATCACATCGGCATCTACTTCGTCGGCAAAATGAATGATGCCGCGTTCTTCGGTTTCGTCACTGTATGTCTGAAATTCGTAATCGGCCAGTTGATGCTTGGCCACAAAGGCATCCATTTTATTACGAATGCTGCGGCTGGAAGCAAATGAAAACACCGTATTGACATAGAGCAAATACAGGTGCGCACCAAACGTTTTCTGAAAGTCTTTCAGTTGTTCGGTTACTTTGGTCTGGTCGCCTTCAAAGTTGGTCGCAAATACGATCTTATTTAACTTAAACACTTCCGGCAAATTGCGCACACTTAACACCGGACAACCCACCTGGCGCACCACCTTTTCGGTATTGGAACCGATCAACACCTCCGAAAAACCGCTGGCTCCGTGGGTGCCCATGATCACCAGGTCAACGCCTTGCTCGGTTACGTAATTTCTCACCATTTTGTACATCTGCCCTACTTCCACCATGTGAAATACCGAAATGCTGTCGTCAATGGTATCGATCAGGGCCAGCATGCGTTTTTTGTTGGCTTCGAGCAATTTCAGAATGTACAGTTTATCCATGTTGGACGAATCCGATTCGGTATCGCCCATGGCACTGAAGCCACGGTCACTTACGTATTCTTCCACGTGCAGCAGGTGCAGCTCGGCACCCGATTGCTTGGCTAGCTGGATACCAATGGTCAAGGCGTTGTTGGCCTGTTCGGAGAAGTCAGTAGGAACAAGAATTTTTTTCATAGCGGAGAAAAAAGAATGTGTATGTAAAAATGAGGTACTGTTCGATATTTGGCAGAAAGGTAAGCAATGCCTGCTGGATTCAAAACGATAATTGTCAGTTTTCTTACTGATGCCAAACAATCTGCTTTGTTCTACAAGGGAGAAGTCTTTAACTGATTCAACTACGTGTTGACAAATGGAATTTCCCTGGTCATGGGAAAGACTTCTTTTCGCTTTTATAGGATCTCGCTTCGGAATTCGCCCACAATCCTTAAATGCCAAAAGCCAATAGCTCGCTACTTGAATGAAAATAGTATCTCTTCAAAGTCCAAAACCTCCGCCGAATAGTAATAAAAAAGGATTATCATTTGACTAATCGAAGAATCTTTCATCCCCCTCTTTACATCTAATATTTTTCTCTAACTTGCCTGTAGTGAATCTATTTTCAAACCATTTATTCAACCGCCATGACCGATTTTGCTTCCCAATTGGCGACTATTTTTCCGGAAGAGTCGCAAATTCCACCCGAATTTCAACTACCCAATCTCATCAATCAAAAGGAATACCTTGTTAATGGCGAAATGCGCCGCTGGGACGGACCAGCCAGCGAAGTGTACTCGCCGGTGTGCGTGCGTACAGCCAACGGCCTGGAACGCAAACTCATTGGCAGCTATCCGGTAGCTACCGAAAAAGAGGCTATGGAAGCCCTGGAAGCCGCCGAACAAGCTTTTAACCACGGCCGGGGCGAATGGCCAACCATGTCGGTATCCGAACGGATTGCCTGCATGGAACGCTTTACCCAACGCATGATCGAGAAAAAGAAGGAAGTGGTGAACCTGCTGATGTGGGAAATCGGCAAATCGCAAGCCGACTCGATCAAAGAATTTGACCGTACCGTTGAATACATCTACGACACCATCGACTGCCTCAAAGACATTGACCGGGCTTCGTCACGGTTCAAAATGGAGCAAGGCATCATTGGGCAGGTGCGTCGTTCTCCGCTGGGTGTGGTGCTGTGTATGGGTCCGTTCAACTACCCGCTCAACGAAACCTACACCACGCTGATTCCGGCCATTCTGATGGGTAACACCATTCTCTTTAAACCACCGAAACACGGTACGCTTTTGCATTATCCCATGTTGGAAGCATTCCGCGACTGTTTCCCCAAAGGCGTGGTCAATACCATTTACGGACGGGGCAGCAGCGTAGTACCCGCTCTGATGCAGTCGGGAAGAATCAACGTGCTCACGCTGATCGGTTCGAGCCGCGTAGCCAACGACCTGAAAAAAATGCACCCCAAGGTGAACCGGTTGCGGGCAGTGTTGGGACTGGATGCAAAAAATGCGGGCATCATTCTGAAAAATGCCGATCTGGATCTGGCGGTGAAAGAATGTCTGCTGGGTTCGCTGTCATTTAACGGTCAACGTTGTACGGCCATCAAAATGATTTTTGTGCATCGGTCGGTGGCTCAACTGTTTCTGGAACGATTCTCAGTGGCCATCAGCAAGCTCAAATACGGCATGCCCTGGGAAAAAGACGTGAACCTGACTCCGCTACCCGAACCGAACAAACCGGCCTATTTGCAGGAATGCATTGAAGATGCCAAAGCCAATGGAGCCACGGTGATTAATGAAAACGGCGGGGCTACGGCCGAATCGTTTTTCTATCCGGCGGTGGTCTATCCGGTAAACAGCAAAATGAAGCTGTATCGCGAAGAACAGTTTGGTCCGGTAATTCCCGTCATTCCGTTTGACGACATCGAAGAACCGATAGATTACATCATCGACTCGATTCACGGGCAGCAGGTAAGTATTTTCGGTACCAACACCGACCAGATCGCCAATCTGATTGACCCGCTGGTAAATCAGGTAAGTCGGGTGAACATCAATGCGCAGTGTCAGCGTGGACCGGATACGTTTCCATTTACCGGCCGCAAAGATTCAGCGGAAGGCACGCTTTCGGTGGAGGATGCGCTGCGGTCTTTCTCCATCCGGACGGTAGTGGCAACGAAGGAAACGCCTGACAACAAGGCGATTCTGAACGACATCATCGAAAGCCACAAATCGAATTTCCTTTCGACGAAGTATATTTTCTAAACAAAGTTTGATAGGGGCAGACCTTTGTGTCTGCCCTTTTTTATTCGGTATTGTTGAATAGGGTTTTTGCTTTTCAGAAGATACTATTTTTACTCAATGGTAGTCACAAGCTCAACTTTTTCGTCTTTAATATCATCAAGTGCACCAAGTACAGCACTCAAACCAGCAGTGGGAGGATGAGGAGCTGTTAAACGGCCTTGAGATTGCCCTTCACTTATCTTTTTATATTCTTCTACAGCTGTAGTCGACCAATACTCATCTGTGCGAGCATGAACATCTCCAAAATATTGGACGATTAGTTCACGTAGTCTACTTTGTTCTTCTACTGTCAAAAAACCAACTCTGTCTATTTGGTTGTAAGTATTAAAGTATAAAGATTTTTTTAAAGTACGTCCTTGTATTAGGTATGTCCATAGCTCTATAAACTTTGGATCTTTAGTATGATATACCATTTCCGTACTTTCCATGTATCCCCCTGTTTTCTCATTTGTGCCAAACTGTTCAAAGAGAATAGTAGTAGTAAAATTGAAGTTGATGAATATGTATACAAACTCTGACGATAGTTCATTTATGAGCCGATCATCTAGCGTATCAAATTCGTTCACAAAATCTGTGTCTTGCTCAAAGTAGGCCAATAGCTCTTTAGAACCTTCACCTTCGTAAAAGTCATCCATTGACTCTTGGTTTCGCTGAAGATACCAAGTTCGGAAATCATCATAATATTCAAAGACCAACTCTTTTAGTGGCTTTCCTGAACAATTTTTATGAAAACCAATATAGTTTCCCATAGATGTAACAGTAATTTCAGATGTAAAAATGACAAATATTATTTTAAAGTTTTTCCTCCTCAGAAGATACTATTTTTAGTCGATCATGGTCATAAGATCAACTTGTTCAGCACTAATTCCTTCCAGAATATAAATAACAATACGAAGTCCTTGTGTTGGAGGATCTGCAAGACCGAGTTTTGGATCTGACAAATACTTGTTTGCAGGATCATTAACATCACCAAAATGATGGAAAATCAATTCGCGGAGTCTCTTTTGCTCTTCCCCTGTCAGAAAACCTACTGTCTCTTCCCCATTGTATTTATCGACCTTTGTAGAATCTTTTAAAGTGCGCCCAAGTATCAGAAAAGACCATAATTGAATAAATTCTGAATCTTTCGTTTCATAAACCATGTCTGTACTTTCCATGTAACGCCATTTATTGAAATCAGGACCACAACCTTCAAAAAAGGATGCTCCTGGAGCAGATAGGCCCCCATAATCCCAAATAAACTCAACCAGTAGCTCATTTAGCAATCGGTTATCCAGCGTATAAAAATCGTTTAGGAAATCGGTATTTTGTGCGAAATAAGCCAATAACTCCTCCGAGCCCCAAGTTTCATCAAATTCCAGTATTGACTTCTGGTTTCGTTGCAAATACCACACCCTAAAATCAGCATAATGTTCAAAAACCAGTTCTTTTATTGGCTTTCCCGTGCAATTTTTGTAAAAGTTAATTCGTCGTCCCATAGAGAAAATAGTATCTTTGCAAATGTAAAAAACGAGTTATTCCGTTTTCACCCTTTTATACGTGTATGATTTCCATTCGTGAAGCCAATCCAGCTGATTATCCTGTCATTCAATACATTGCCCATCAAACCTGGCCCGATACCTTTGGCAAAATTATTTCCTCTGAGCAAATTGCCTACATGCTCGACTGGATGTACAGCATCCCGGCCTTGCAAGAACAGGTCGACATCAAAGGTCATCGGTTTCTGGTAGCCACCAAAGAAGACGAAGACATGGGCTACATTTCATATGAGTTGAATTACAAAGGAAGCTCCAAAACCAAGATCCACAAAATATACATTTTACCCTCAGCTCAGGGCAAAGGAATTGGCAAAGCTCTATTTGAACTGGTCACGGCATTTGCCCAGCAAAACGGCAACACTGCCTTGCTGCTAAACGTAAACCGGCAAAACCCGGCAGTACAATTTTACGAAAAACAAGGATTTGTGGTCGTGGCTCACGAAAACATTGACATCGGCAACGGATTTCTGATGGAAGACTACGTAATGGAAAAGTCGCTGTAACTCAGAAAAATAGTATCTTTTGAAAAGCAAAAACCTCCCGTCGGCTGCCATAGGCTTGTAGAAATACAGGCCTTTTTTTATATCCCTCCTCATTTTGTTCTTTCAAAAATTATTTAGAAAAATTCTAAACAAGATTTGGAACTTCCGAATTTCAGTTTCACTTTTGCCTATTATTTGGAAGAAGTCTAAATAAAAATTAATCTTACTGACCGTTTATAAACCATACTAGTACGCATGAGAGCAGCTTTATTCATTTTGTGTCTGATGAGCAGTATTTCCCTACTGGCTCAGACCGGCAATATCAAGGGAAAAGTCAATACCAGCGACGGCCAACCGGCAGCATTTGTTACCGTGCACCTACAGGGTTCCTCTAAAGGTGCCACTACCGATGTATCCGGTAATTACGAAATCCGGAAAGTGGCTCCGGGCGATTATACGCTGGAAGTTTCTTTTGTAGGATTAGAAACGAAAGAAGTGGCCATAAGCGTTGCGGCTGGTCAAACTACCAACGTACCCACCATC
This sequence comes from uncultured Sphingobacteriales bacterium, assembly GCA_963520985.1. GTDB lineage: Bacteria > Bacteroidota > Bacteroidia > Cytophagales > 172606-1 > Xanthocytophaga. The sequence continues at coordinate 2,260,952 of CAUQTA010000001.1, read as the reverse complement.
AGCCTGACCGAAGACAGCAAACAACTGGATGAAGTGGTCGTAACCGGCTACCAGAAAACCTACAAAGCCGATTATCCTTCACAATCGTTGCGTCTGCAAACGCCGCTGTTGGAAATTCCGCAGAACATCCAGGTAGTGACCGAAAAAGTACTCACCGACCAGCAAATCATCAGCATGAGTGATGGATTGATTCGCAACGTCAGTGGCGCCGTACGACTGGAACATTGGGGAGATATGTACACCAATATTACCATGCGGGGCTCGCAGATTCAGGCGTTTCGCAACGGTTTCAATGTGGTAAACTCGTACTGGGGACCACTGACCGAAGACATGAGCATCGTGGATCACGTGGAGTTTGTCAAAGGACCGGCCGGATTTATGCTAGCCAATGGCGATCCGAGTGGCTTGTACAACGTAGTGACCAAAAAACCCACCGGACAAACCAAAGGCGAAGCTTCCATGACCTTGGGCAGCTTTGACTTGTACCGTGCCGCCCTGGATCTGGATGGCAAGCTGAGCAAAGACGGCAAATTGCTTTACCGGTTCAATGTAGCTGCCCAGAACAAAAAATCACACCGGGATTTTGAGTTTAATAACCGGTACACCATTGCTCCGGTTATTTCCTATCAGTTGGACGCTAAAACAAAATTGACGGCTGAATACAATCTGCAAACCGCAGTTATGTCGGATGTGGGGTCTTTTTACGTATTTGCGCCAAACGGCTATGCGCAATATCCGGTTAACTTCACCGCACTGGCTCCCGGCCTGCCGCCCACCCGAATGACCGACCACAGTGCCTTTCTCAACTTGCAGCACAACCTGACTGCAGACTGGAAACTGACAGCTCAACTGGCTTACTTTAATTACCAGCAGCGTGGCAGCAGCATGTGGCCCAGAACTGTCAATCCAGATGGCACCCTGATTCGCGGTGTAGGTATCTGGGATGCCAAAAGCGCCATGACGCTTGGTCAGGTTTTCCTTAACGGAAACGTTACCACGGGCGGCATCAATCACCGCATCCTGACGGGGCTTGACCTGGGAAACAAGCAGTACTATGCCGACTGGAGCCAGAGTCATCCGTTAGACAGCGTAGGCGCCGAATTTGACCCGCGCAATCCGTACTACGGCGTACCTGTAACGGGCTATCCGGTATGGGACCGCAGCCTGAGCCTGGAAGCCAGAGCCATTGCGGGATTTGGCACCATGGATCAACGCTACACCGGTCTGTACCTGCAGGATGAATTAAGCTTTTTTGACAACCGGCTGCGCCTGACACTGGCCGGCCGCTACACCGACGTTAGTCAATCTTCGTTTGGCGGCCCCCGCGACAAAGCCAGCCACTTTACACCACGTCTAGGTCTGAGTGCTTCGGTCAACAAGAACACATCGATTTATGCCTTGTACGACCAAGCCTTTATTCCACAAACCGGAACACTGCGCAGCGGTGGCAAAATCAGCCCGATCACAGGCAGCAACATTGAGTTTGGCATTAAGAAAGATTGGTTCGATGGCCGCTGGAACACTACCGTATCTGTGTATCGCATCATCAAAAACAACGAGTTAACGTCTGATCCCAACAGCTTGCCGGGACAAAATTTCAGCGTGGTACTGGGTCAGAAAAGAGCCGAAGGAATTGAATTGGATATCAGAGGCAACCTGGCCCGCGGACTTACCCTGACGGCAAACTATGCCCTGACCAACTCCAAAGTAACCCAGGTAACAGAAGGAGTGACCAGCATAAAAGTAGGCGATGTGCTTCCGGGCTTTGCCAAGCATACTACCAATGCCTGGCTATCGTACAAACTCACCGACGGTGTATTGAAAGGACTGGGCATCAATGCCGGTTATACGTGGATGCTTGACCGTGCCACCACCAACTGGAGCGACAGCGATACCCGCTACAATTTGCCCGATTACTTTAAGCTAGACGGAGGTTTGTTCTGGGAAAACAACAAGGTCAGAGTCAATGTCAATGTATTCAACCTGATGAATCAATACCTGTACAGTGGCGGCTATTACGAATATTTGCAGAGCTACTACTGGCAAACCGAAGCCCCTCGCAATTTACGACTAAGCCTCAGCTATAAATTTTAATTCTGCGCATGACTTTTAAGAAACTCATCGGCAAACTACACCTCTGGCTCGGACTCGGTTCCGGGCTAGTGGTGTTATTTCTGGGTATCACAGGTTGCATCCTGGCGTTTGAACGTGAAATCGAAGATTTTACCCAAACGTACCGGTTTTCAGAAGTTCAACAAAAACCCTTGTTAAGCCCTTCCCAGCTCAAAGCCATTGCCGATCAGCAGTTGCCAGGCAAACATGCCCATGGAGTGTCGTACCAGCCGGGCCGTTCGGTACAGGTATCGTATTACAATGCCGATCCGGAGTATTATGACATCGTATTTCTGAATCCATACACGGGCGCCGTTCTGAAAGTCAAAGACATGAACCGCGACTTTTTCCGGATCGTGATCATGGGGCATTACTACCTGTGGCTCCCACCTCACATCGGTCAGCCGATTGTGGCCTCGGCTACGCTCATTTTTGTCGTTCTGATGATTTCCGGCCTTGTTTTGTGGTGGCCTAAAAACAAAGCCGCCGCCAAACAGCGGTTCTGGCTCAACTGGAAAGCGGGCTTGAAATGGAAACGCAAAAATTACGACCTGCACAACGTACTGGGCTTTTACATGACCTGGGTAGCCATTGTCATTGCGTTAACGGGGCTGGTGTGGGGATTTCAATGGTTTGCACAAAGCGTTTATTGGACCGTTTCGGGAGGCCAGGCGATGGCACAGTACTATGAATCCTTCTCGGATACTACTCACCTGACTCATTCGCAAACACCCGCCATGGATGCCTTGTGGCATAAAGTTCGGCAAGAGAAGCCCAATTACGCCGGATTGATCGAGGTGCACGTACCAACCGAGAAAAAATCATCCATCGAAGTTGCCACCAATCCCGATCCGGATACCTACTGGCAAACCGATTATCGCTATTACGATCAGTATACGCTAAAGGAAATCCCCATTACACACGTATACGGTCGACTTGACAAGGCATCGGCCGCCGATAAACTCTTGCGAATGAATTACGATATCCACGTCGGGGCTATTTTTGGATTGCCTGGCAAAATACTTGCTTTCTGTGCCAGCTTGATTTGCGCCAGCTTGCCCGTGACAGGCTTTTTCATTTGGTACGGTCGCCGCAAGAAAAAGGGGCGTACCCTGGAAGAGCCTACTCCGTCCCGCAGAAAAAATAGTACCGTTAAAAAATCAAAAACCTCGGTCTCCCAACTCAGTTAAATCTGGATCTTGTAAAGACGTCGTATGCAAAAACCGCTGCCCACACAAGCAGCGGTTTTTGCTTTTCTGGAGATACTATTTCTTCCGGTAATTTTTATCAATCACGCTAACAAATTAGAGCATTGATTTATGCTTTGTCTTTCTTCTATAGCAAGAATTGGGTTTTGAAAGATGGCTTTCAGCGGCAACTTTGCTGCATCCACTTTAAATTCCGCTACCTATCATGCATGTTGAGAGCAAAACCCCGATTCTGTATTTTGGCACACCCGTCGTGTTGATCAGTACTTTAAATGAAAACGACACCTTCAATCTAGCACCTATTTCATCAGCTTTCTGGCTGGGATGGCGCTGCCTGATCGGCATCAGTGCAAGTTCCAAAACCACCGAGAATTTGCTGCGCACCCGCGAATGTGTTCTGAACCTACCTTCGGTGCACCAGGTGCAGGCGGTAAACCGACTGGCTCTGACAACAGGCACCAATCCTGTTCCTTTCCAAAAAGTAGAAAAAGGCTACCGCCACGTGGCTGACAAATTCGAATTAGCTCAACTGACACACGAACCAGCGCAATTGGTTTCGGCACCCAAAGTCCGCGAATGTCCCGTGCAGATGGAGGCCCGGGTTATGGCGGTTTATCCGGTGGGTGAAGAGGACGAAGGCATGAGAGGAAGAATTATAAGCCTAGAACTGAAAATCGTAAAAGTGTACCTAGACACGACGATACTTCTGAACGACAATCCGGACAAGGTAGACCCGGACCAATGGCGGCCGTTGCTGATGAGTTTCCAGCAGTTTTACGGGTTGGGTGAACGTGCAGGCATTTCCGATCTGGCACAAATTCCTGAACACTTGTATCGGATGCAGAATGGAAAATAGTAGGATTTGCGAGGCAAATACCCCAGAGATCCTACTTCCGCCTCCCATTGGGTAGAAGTTTGACGAAGCATGATCAAATCCTGGTTTTGGGCGGGTGTAGGAAACGAAGGAAGCAGCTACCCGGAGCTACCCGGATGGCCAGGTTATTTGCGCCATAGAAGATGTAATCAACCCTTGCAGCAAGAAGAAAATTCCTACAGCAATTTGTTTGGGTAAGTGCTGTTTGTTAATCATAAAAATACTGTGTTAAAAGTGTATTGTAATTGGGGGAATGCACATTGAGATTGTCTACCCTTATTCAGAATCGAGGTTTTGCCCTTCTCAGCGATACTATTTTGGTTGTCCTCTTTTATCTGTCTACCCTATGGGCAGGCGTCCTAAATACACCTATCAGACAAGCCAATGGAGATCAGCGCACGGCAGGCAAAAGTTGCTAAGAACGAATTCGCAGTTGCATCATGACCACAGAGATACAGTCTCTCCGGGCATTTCTGCCAACAAGCGAATTAGAAATAAAAAGATAGCGAAATCACTCTTGTACAGTGGCGTAAGGAATGGCAGTTCGGGGGCACCAAGAATCTATGCGCACTGCATTAAAGTTTATGTAGGGGGAGGTAATTTCTCTGCTCAGCGAAGAGCAGAAACTTCTAATAAAAACAGCTTTGTATTTTCAATCCGCTTTTTACATCTTAAAAGCCAATATATACAACAAAGCCTACCAAAGTAAGCAAAAACGGTTTACGATTTCAACAAACCGTTTGTAAAAAATAGTATCTTTTTCAAAAGTAAAACCCCGGATGTTGAAAAGTAAAACAAACCTGCATTTGCGGTTTAGCACTTTTTAACCACCTACCGGTTTTCGTTTCACGTACTCGATGCGTTCCTTGACTTCGGTGCGTTCCTCACGTTTTTGTATGAGGCGAGCCTGCACGACGCCGGTTTTCCAGGCAGGTTCGCGCAGAATGCCATCTTTGACATTCTCAATATACAATTCATCCTCCACAATTTGCCGTTCAATGCGAATCAGCAGTTTGCGAAGTTGGTCCAGCGACATACGTTCCAGGTTCATGGCATAGCAATTAGGGGCGAAATCTACAAAACCCTTTTTGATTTTTTGCACAATTTCATACATCAAATAATTGCGCCCGGTTTTGAATTTTTCGCCAGCCAGACAGGCTCTAAATTTGCTACCTCGTGAAAATCGGGCCCTCAGCTATGAAATCCATCGTCTCATTTTTTATTTTCATCCTGGTTTCGACACTCACCCGGGTTGTTGCTCAGCAGGCGCCACTGGATTCTCTCTCAGAACCAGTGACTACCGATGCCATGATCCAGGATGCGCCGCGCGTGTTTATCGACTGTCGGAGCTGCGACATGATGTTTCTGAGGCAGGAAATCAACTTTGTGAGCCACGTACGCGACCGGCAGCTAGCCGAGGTGCAGGTGTTTGTCACCGACCAGCCCAACGGCAGTGGAGGCAAAACCTATTCCCTGTCATTTACCGGAAAGGGCATTTATGAAGGAATCAACAATAAACTTACGTTTCACTCGCTGCAAAGCCAGACCGCCAATGAAGTGCGGAACGGATTGAAACGCATCATTCAGTTGGGCTTGGCCTCCTATGCCGCGCATACCGCACTGGCCGAGCAGATCAATGTGTCGTTCAAACCCGATACGGCCTCTCACCGCAAAGTGCCTATTGACAAATGGGACAACTGGGTAATGGAAGTCTATGGCGGCGGTAGCTTTAACAAAGAATCGCAGCAAAGTTCCATCAATATGTACTACGGCTTACGTGCCGACCGGGTCACCGAAGAATGGCGTGTTCGCAATAGCCTTTATTTCAATTACAACAAACGGGTGTTTTTGAGTGACGGCAAGGAAATCACCAGTGTACTAAACCGCAACGGCTACAGTGGCTCGGCCGTACGCAGCATCTCTGACCACTGGTCCACAGGAGTTTTTGTGGGCATCAACTCGTCCACATACGACAACATCGCCCTTAACTGGGGCGTTTCACCAGCGATTGAATACAACTTTCTGCCTTACCGCGAAGCCATGCGCAAAGAAATTACGCTGGTTTACCGGATAGGCTACTCGCATCGCAACTACCTGGAGCCGACCATCTTCGAAAAGTCCAAAGAAGGCGTATATTCGCAGGTAATTGAAGCGGCCGTACGTGTATTACAGCCTTGGGGATCGCTGCAGGCAACGGTTCTGGGCACACATTTTCTGCACGATTTCAGTAAAAACCGCCTCACCATCGACGGAAACATTTCCATGCGAGTAGTCAAGGGATTATCGGTAAATCTGGGTAGCCGCCTTAACATTGTCCACGACCAGATCAACCTGCCCAAAGGTACGGCTTCGCTGGAAGAAATTCTTCTGTCGCAACGCAGTCTGGCCACTTCGTTTCAGTTGTACAGCTCGGCAGGCGTTAGCTACACCTTTGGCTCCATTTACAACAATGTGGTCAACGTGCGTTTGTAAGCAGCGTCAGGTATGTCTTTTTCAATTCGGAAATAGTATGATTTTCAGAGACAAAAGCCCAACCTCTTATTTCTGAGTCGCATGAAATACTTGAGCTTTCTTCTCCTTTTTCTTTGCCAGGCTCTATTCTCGTTTGCCCAACAATCTCAGGAAACGCTGATCAAAGAAATCAGGCGCAAATACGTTACCCTACACGAGCAATTGCCCACTCCGGATAGTGTGCAAAAGGACATTCAAATCACAACGGAAGGCGGAAAATTGACAGGTTTTTACAAAAACAAAGAGCTGATAGCGTTAAAGGTTAGCTTATACGGCGAAACATTCAGGCATGAAGAAGAATATTACCTGGAAGGCGGACAACCGTTTTTCGTTTTGTATATTCATCATACCTACAACCGTCCCGCCATCTATGATCAACAATCGGCTAAAACCAATAAGGATACAGAGGCTTTTGACCCAAGGAAGACACAAATAGAAGAAAATCGATTTTACCTGGCAAACCAAAAGCTGATTCGATGGATTGATGCCAATAGAAAATCGGTCAGTGCTGCTTCACCCAAATTCCAACAACAAAACAAGAGCCTGTTCAAAAGCCTGAAAGAATATCAGGAACTACTGAAAAACAGCTAGTTATGCAATGAATAAAAACGATGCGATTTGCGTTCTATAGACAGAACTAAAATAGTATCGTTTGATGTCACAAAACCCCCGCTTTTTACTCCTTGCATTTCTTGGCTGCCTCGGTCTGTCTTCGGCAACGGGGCAGTCGCCCAATTCCCGTGTGCAGTTGCAAAACCTGGCCAAACAGGAAGGTGAAGTTTTCATTGCCCTGGAATACATGCATCCGGAAAGACAGAAGAAGTGCCGCATGGAAGATTTGTTTACCAACACCCTGGCTTTTCGCAAAGATTCCCTGATTGTCGATTTTGACAATTATACAGAGTCGTTTTGTGAAGCGACCAAGCTGGAAACTCAACTGACTTACCATGTACGGCTGCACGACATTGACCCGGCCAAAATCATTTTGATGCAACGCAAATACAACCTGAAAAACAATACCTTACTGGAAGGTCCTACCTCGTGGTATGAACTACAGATCAACACCAAAGCCGCAGCTCCCTTGGTAAAAGAATACAGTCACCTAGAAACGGCTCACAAGGCGATCAATCAGTTTCGCATCATTTTCAAAACGCAAGACGCCGCCAAACGTGCCCTTACCGCCTTGCGTGAGCTAACCAAATGATTCTCCTACTGACCAGCAAACAAAAGGCATCCTGGTATCAGGATGCCTTTTGCAATAACTACGAAAGGAATTGCTTCTTAGATAGTTGATGTCATCTTTGTGTACTCGTAGATATAAAGATTCAATTTTCTCCACACTACGTCCTTTTTCGGATACTTTGCTACAAATTCAGGACAATCGCCAAATAATTTGTCATAGCTGTCGGTAAATTCCGCTTTTTTAAGCCAGAACACCTCATTGTTTTTACGAATGTAGTACGATTTGTCAATGCCGCCAGCCATTTTCATAGGACCTACCCCAATGGAGGCAGATTCTTTTGCCATGTTATCTCCAAAAACCATAATTTTTGAGCAAAAATCAGGGTTTACCAACTGCATCAAAAACTCTTGTTCTTTCTTTTTGTTCTTCAGCGAAACTGCTTGGTTTTTGAAGTAACAATACCCCTGACTCAGTATTTTGTCAAGGCTGTTATTGGTATATGATTTTAAGTCAGTTGCTGCACCATAACGCTTGGTTAATTTATCCAACCCTGAAGGATAAAGATACATTTCGTCAATTTGGTCAGCTTTGTATTCCGTTGTTTTTTTCGTCGTCGCATCCTGAATTTCTATTGAGTTAATCTGTCCTTTTTTCCGATCCAGATCATCGTTGATTCCTTTGATAACCCGCCCGTCTTTCAATTTGACAATGCACTCTTTGGTAGCATAACGGTCATATACAGGTAAAAATTGAAAAACAGAATTATCTGGCTTTTCATTATCTTTATCATCCTGCGCAAACACTGAAATCATACTGCATAACAACAGAAGCACTGACAAGGAAACCTTTTTCATAGAGATAGTTAAATTAAGTGTAACAATTTTACTCAGTTTATGTTACAAAAGTACTATCAATATGAATACAAGTAACACGCACAAGCCGCGATGTAATTAAAAGACATAAATAGAATGCAGCTTAAACCGAAATAGCAACCATTTTTTAAATTTACTCATATCGATTTCATCAATTCTCAACAGGATGCATGTAATAATCGTTTCTAAAACCAACAAGTTAGCTTGAGTAGTGACTAGCCCTACCTGATAACCTAGTTAAACCGCCACTGTGCCGCCTCCTGGCCCTCCGACACCTATTTCTGGCAGCCTAAAAATAGTATCCCGAAAAAAGCAAAAAGTCCTGTTTGTCCCAATCGTCGCAAACGTGTGTCTGCTTCACTTACACTCTGGTTGCAATTCGCAACAAGTTTTCAGTATAAACAAAAACGCTTCAAAGCACTGGCTTTCAACAATTTACAAACTTTTTTTTCAAAAACAGCTTAAATTAAAAAATGTAAGTACCTGATAGGTACTGATATGGATCTACTTGATTTAACAATCCTTCTTTACTCACGTTTACTTATGGTATGCTTTATTCATTAATGATACTTCTCCCTTAAAAAATGCATTTAATAATGATCATTCCTTTTATATGCCTGTCAAAAACCTCGTACTCGCTGTTTTTCTGCTAGTCTTGTTAGTACTATCCTGCAAAAAAGAAACACCTTTGCCGCACCCTACTCAAACCGGAGCCAATACGCTGGGCTGTAAGATCAATGGAAAAGTCTGGGTAGCCCAAGATAGTGATGAGCCGTTTAATCGTACCTACGGTGTAGAGGGCGGATACCAGGAACCGATTGTAGACAGCATCCGCAACAACATCTGGATACAGGCACGCCGTAATGACCGCACCGTTGTGCACTTGTTTGTCCGGCAGGTAAGCAGGCCAGGGGTATACCCGCTTGAACTAGCAACCGGGGCTAGACCGGGAGCCTTGATTCCTCACAGTTACGGCCGGTATTTTGATTCTTTCAGACAATTTATGACTGAACCGAATCATACCGGTTCGGTGACCATTACCCGAGCCGATACGATCAACAAGATTATATCGGGCACGTTTGAATTTACCGGTTATGACCCGCAAAGCAAGCAAACCATCTCCATCACTGAAGGCCGGTTTGATGTCAGCACCCGATAAAAGTCATGAAAAATCAATCCTTGTTCTACTGGCTTTTCGCAGGCGTTGCACTCCTTCTTGGCTCATGTAAGAAAGAAGATCCGTTGCCTGCCGCTACCCGAAATGGGGCCAACACGTTTGGCTGCAAGATCAATGGCAAAACCTGGATTCCCGACGGTGGAGGGGGTTTTAGTGGGATTAAAGCGGTAGAAGGTGGCATTGGTCATTCTCCAGTAAATCCTTCCGTCTACAATATTTTGATACGTACTTACCGAAGCGATAAAACCAAAATAGACCTGTACCTATACAATGTAAAAGGTCCCGGAATATATTCCCTTAATTCCGAAGTGATCATATGGCCCGGTCAAACAGAGCCTAAAAAAAATTATGGAGCTTACTATCCCAATCCCTCGGAAGCTTATGTGACGAATCCTGATTATAATGGCACTATTACCCTTACCCGCGCTGACACAACTAATCTGGTTGTCTCAGGCACGTTTAAGTTTTCAGTGTACGACCCCGATAAAAAGAAAACCATCCGCATCACCGATGGCCGGTTTGATATCAATTCCCGCCATTAGTTTTGACTTTAGAAATAAAAGTTACTGTGCGAAAATAGTATCTTCGAAAATGGCAAAACCTCAGTCGTAGAACCTACATTTCTGTCTAATCCCATTCTTTGTAGTAGTCTTTCCCTAAACGCCTTTCTTTTTTCAACTCCTCAAGCATTTCCGTAAGATTCTGACTTTTTATTGGTTTGCAATCTATCAATATCCCATTTTCATAAATACCCTGGCATCCGCTACTAGGCTTGGCGTCAAAAAAGTAATCGTACTGTTTCGCTAATTGTTTTATTATCCGTGTTGCTTTATGGGGATTCAGTTTATATAAAGCGCTTAGATCTTCTCTATCTGCATTGTCAAAATTTACCAGAGGATGTACCAAATAAGACTTAATTGGTTCATAGTATCTTCTATCTTGTAGTTCACAAAGTACCAAGGCCGCTTTTCTCTTATAATAGGAATTGTATTCAAAAATCTGTCTCAAATAAGGGAATGACTTTTTGTCCTGAAGATAGGAATACAACCAAATAATTGTTGAGGTATAATCTTTTTTAAACTTTGATTTTACTGTCAACATTTCACCTAGTACAGGCATAAGCTTATCTTTATCCACTTGAACATACCTAAACATTGTTAGTAAGTTTTTCAAATCTTCAGAAGTATCTGCCCGTTGCAATTGCTCAAACAAAAAAGGAAACTCAATTTTTACTTTCCCTTGTATGTGATTGCTAAAAACCTTATATGAATAATACCACCCATTAGCAGGCAAAGGAGATGTTTTCTTTAATAAAAACAGGGAAAATTGTCTGGATCTTTCTGGTTCTGGCAACGCTGCAATGTTGTTCCATAGATGCATTTCCTGGATATGCATTCTGATTTCGTCTCTTATTCCTTTCAACCTATCGTACTTACCTCCTTCCAATGCCCCAAAAACCTCTTCTTGATTCATCTCAAGCAATCCATAACCTCCCGGATTCATCAACTGGTAATACCGATAACATACCGTATCGTGAATCCAAATGACTCCACTACTTCCGATCAGGCTGTCAATGGAAGATGTCTGTGCATCTCTATTCTCAAAAAGTGAACTATAATAATAAGGATCGAGGGGATTCCAACCATTTTCAGGCTTAGGTGATTTTATATGATTATTATAGTGTAAGGTAACAGTATTCCAATAATCATCAGGATTGTTAAAAGACAAGAATAATAGGAGTTTATTTACATTTGGCAATTTAAAATGCATGTCTAAGTTGCGCACCTCCAGTGTATCTTTTAGCATCGGATGAGTTTTATAGATTATTCCTACCAGCACTTTATCTTCACCCAAATAATGTCCTTCTACAATGGCATCGGCCTTGAAGCACATATCGATGATTGACAGCGAAGGATGTAAATCTGCTTTCGCAGTTTGGCAAGTCAACAAAAAAGCAACATGGATTAAGAAGAAGTATCTCATACTGAACAAATTAATCGCGGTTCATGACAAATGAAGCCAGATACTCCTGATACGCTTGCGGAAACTGATTGGCTTGCGCAGCCGTCAATAACAATTGTACATATTCGACGGTAGGTTGGGCAAATGATTTTTGCTTGTCCTGCATTACATACGTCCAGGCAAGAACGGTGGTTTGGGCATTCTGCAAGTGAATGGGTACTTCTATCCGGTCATAAATGGCCGGATAAAATTTGTTGGCATCCATTGCGGCCAGTTCGGCATCGCTTATTTCGTAGGTAAGTCCCCACACTTCTTCACCGGTCTGTGGCACCACATCGGCCCCTCCCCGACTGCGCTGTTCCAGATGAGCCGTAAACACCAATTGGTAATCAGCCAGATAGCCTGTACCTACCAGCCGTGCATTGGGACAAAGCTTCAGCATCTTCTCCAAACTGATGTTGGAACCGTAGGAAAAATAAAGGTGTGTAGCCACGTTAATTATTAGTAGTTCAATGATTTGTAGCTCCGAATGGGATTCAGAGTTGCCCCGCAGAGGCATTAGTCGGTGTTAAGTCATGTTATCACATGACACTCCGAATGCCATTCGGAGCTACGGAGCATTGTTTTGCTTTCACTTGAAAGCCCTAAAAATAAAAAGATAGTTTGAGAAAATTAAACGAAAAGGCTGCTAGAAATATATTTCTAGCAGCCTTTAAAAAATAATATCTCCTGAGAAGCCAAAACCCGCCTCTATTCGTCATTGCGAACGAGGTGATGCAATCTCCCAAGTTGCAGGCTCGGCAAAAACGGTCACGAAAGGCTCGCGGTTTTAGTTTGAAGATTGCTTCGCTTTGCTCGCAATGACAATACGATAGACAGATTTTGGCTTTTAGAAACATACTATTTCTCAATTCCGCAATCCGAATTCTTAATTCCGAAATTCAAATGACTCCCCTCCACGGGAGGGGCTGGGGGAGGCCCCTACTCCTTAATCCCTTCCAGCTTAAAGATAAAAGCGTATTCAAAAGCGATTTCTTTGATGGCTTCAAAGCGACCCGAAGCACCGCCGTGGCCGGCTTCCATGTTGGTTTTCAGCAGCAACACATTGTTGTCCGTTTTCAGGGTGCGCAGTTTGGCTACCCATTTGGCAGGCTCCCAGTACTGCACCTGCGAATCGTGCAAACCGGTGGTTACCAGCATGTTGGGATACGCCTTTTTCTCCACGTTGTCATAAGGCGAATACGACAGCATGTAGTCATAATATTCTTTCTTATTTGGATTGCCCCATTCTTCGTATTCGCCGGTTGTCAGTGGAATCGATTCGTCGAGCATGGTGGTTACTACGTCCACAAAGGGCACATCGGCGATAATGGCGCGGTACTTGTCCGGTGCCATGTTCGATACGGCACCCATCAGCAAGCCACCGGCACTGCCTCCATTGGCGTAGAGCTTATTGGTAGACGTATATTTCTCCTTTACCAGAAAATCGGCACAGTCGATGAAATCGGTAAAGGTGTTTTTCTTCTTGAACAGCTTTCCAGTTTCGTACCAGTGACGCCCCATTTCCTGACCGCCGCGAATGTGGCAAATGGCATAGGCAAACCCGCGGTTGAGCAAACTCAAACGAGCCACGCTAAACGACGGATCGGTGGAGTAGCCGTACGAACCGTAGGAATACTGATAAAGCGGTTGTGAACCGTCTTTCTTAAATCCTTTTTTGTACACAATCGAAATCGGAATTTTGACCCCGTCGCGGGCAGTGGCGTACACCCGTTCGGTCACATACTCTTCCTTGTTGTAGCCGCCCACAACTTCCTGTTGCTTCATCAGCTTGGCTTCTTTGGTGTCCATGTTGTAGTCAAACGTGGAGCTGGGCGTGGTGAGCGACGTATACCCATAGCGAAGTGTTTGTGTATTGAACTCCGGATTGGTGCCGATGTAAGCCGTATAGGCAGGCTCGCCAAAGTTGATGTAGTGCTCCTGCTTGGTTTTCTGGTTGATGACCCGAAGGTTGAGCAAGCCTTCTTTGCGTTCCTGTACCACCAGGTGGTTAACAAACACTTCCATGCCATCCAGATACACGTCTTTGCGGTGAGGAATCACCTCTTTCCAGGCCGATTTATCCGTTGTTTTTCCTTCTGGCACCTCCATCAACCGAAAGTTTTCAGCTTCCCAGTTTGTACGCACGTAAAACTTGTCCTGGTAATGCTCAATGCCGTATTCATGGCCGTGTTGCCGCGGCAGGAATGTTGTAAAAGTACCCGTTGGCTTGCTGGCATCTAGCAGACGATATTCCGTAGCAACTCCATTGTGGTCGGATACAATGGCCAGGTATTTCTTGGATTTCATGCGGTACAAGCCCATGTAAAACTGGTTGTCTTTCTCCTCATATACCTTTACATCGGTTTTCGGATCGGTGCCCAATATGTGCCGCCATACCTGATAGCCTAACAACGTTTGCTGGTCGCGAATGATGTAAAATAACGTTTTGTTGTCGGCGGCCCAGGCATAACTTCCGCCTTCGGTGTTGGGAATGGCTTCGGGATACATTTCGCCGGTTTTCAGGTTTTTGACCCGCAGCACATAATTGCGACGGCTCACGGTATCTTCGCCAAAAATGGCAAGTTCCTCATTATCCGAGATTTCCAGACCACCCAAGCTGTAATAATCGTGGCCTTTGCCCCGTTCGTTGGCATTCACGACAATCTCTTCCGGAGCAGACAAGGACCCTTTCTTGCGGCAATAAATGGGGTATTCTCCGCCTTTTTCGTAACGGGTATAGTAATAATAGCTGCCATCTTTGTAAGGTACCGACTCATCGGTTTCCTTGATGCGCCCTTTGATTTCCTGGAACAGCTTTTCCTGAAAGGCTTTGGTGTCGGCCATCATGGTGTCGGTGTAGGCGTTTTCAGCTTTCAGATAGTTGACCACATTTGTGTCTTCACGTTCCTTGAGCCAATAGTAGTTGTCGGTACGTGAAGCGCCATGTTTGGCTTTTATTTCAAAAGGCGTTACCGTGGCAACGGGTGGTTTCACATCGGGAAATTGCGGAGCAGATTCGGTTGGTTTGTCTTTCATAGAATTACAGGCTGCCAGGGTTATCAGCAGCGGTGCAAAAATAGTTTTTTTCATTTGGTTTTTCGTCGGTTAGATAAGGGCAGGTTTTTCTTCTGGGAAAGATACTATTTTTCACTGAAAGCCAAACAGGGAGAATGGCCTTTAATCAATCTTTCTAACGGTTACAAAACGATGTGTTGGACTTTCACACGTAACGGGCCGGACAAGTGTTTTCTTTCCCGCTTTCCTCCAATACGAATACGACCGACAACCACTTCCAAGATGCTGGGTGGTATCTGTAAACTCAAAGTAAATTTGCCTTGCGGAAAGAATCCAATGGCCGCCTACATGCAGAAAAGAAGAGCTATCCCTACCAGGCTGTGTCTGAACAGTTGAGCTATTCTTGTAAAGGATAAAAGAATTGTCACTCTTGATAGTCAGCGTAGCTCCAGATGGGTCGGCCCATTTGCCAATGACATTATTCTTTGTCAATCGGCAACTTGTCAACAAAAGAATGCTTATTGTTACTGTCAGTATTCTCATATAAATTTTATCGAACAGATCAATCTGGCAGCACCTTATAACCATAGGCTCGGAAAAAATGGTCACGTAAGGCTCATAACTTTAGTTATAAGATTGCGTCACTTCATTCGCAATGACGAACAGATTAGCAGGTTTTGACTTCTCAGGAGATACTATTTTGTAGGAAACTAAGATCACATTGGAGGATGATTCGTTCACGCATTTTGCAAATCAAATAATGATGGTGCCAGCATAATAAAACGTCATTTCCGCATTTTCCAAAAACTTTCCCCATGTCGTATTCTTAGTTGCCTTACTGTTGAACAACTCAAAGTAGCACTCCTGTGGATTTGCCATTCTTAATCTAAATAGCCAGAATTTAAATCGTTTGGTTTTACGATTTGGGTTTAGTCTTTCCAATTCTTCTACTGAAGAAATATATAGACTATCATTTCTTCCCATGTTGTAGAATATTTTTTGTTCTACATTCATCCCATTTCTGGGCGGTTTGGTTGTTTGTTTACCAAAAACGGCATCCGGGTTAAAAATTGCTTTTTTGAAAATCAACATCAGAGTCGTGTCTTCAGCAGAAACCAGTAAGGTCTTTTCGCCAAACTTCAGTGTATTTTTATCAGTTACTTCTACCCTACCGCTGTATTTTTCAAAACTTCTTTTTTTGTATTCGGTTTTGAATACTTCTGTGGCAAATTGATACTTCACTTTCTCAATATCCTCATCTTCGTCATCATTTTCTTCTTACCCCCAAACTTGAAAGGTAGCCAAGTTTACCAAGCATAGTATTGTTAATAGTAGTCTCATGGAAAATCCCAGGTCTGTGGCACACAGATCCTCATTGGAGTATGTTGTTGGTCTGTGTGCCACAGACCTGGGTGTAGAGATTGCCTACCCTTATGCAAACGAAAGTACTTAAAATAGAAACAAGCCCAAAACCCGCTTTGCTTTATAAGTTACAAAGCAAGGCAGGTTTTAGGTTTTTCAGCGATACTATTTTCTGAGAATAGATTTTATGCCGGGCTCTGACTGAAGAACTGTAGCATCTGCTCCAATCCATCAGAAGCGTGCATCAGTTCGGTATTTTGCAGCGTTTCTTCCGTGATTTCGGCGGCTCGGGCACACATGGTCGCTTCAAAAGAAGCAATGGCATCCTGTAGGGTTTGATGAGCAGACAGACACAGCGCCTCATACAAATCGAGGGCGTCGTGCATCGCTTGGTTTACTCCTTCTCCCGCATACGGTGGCATGCGGTGAGCCGCATCACCGAGCAGAGTTATGTTTGGCAACGATTCCCACGACTGGTTAAGCGGATAGTGGTATTGCGGACGAGGAATAAAATAACTTTCATCGCGGGCAAATACTTCCTGCCAGTCGGCACTCCAATCCGAAAACCGTTCTTTAAACCAAGCAAAGACCTGCCGTTTGTCGCGAAAGTCGATGCCGCTGTCTTTCACCCAATTTTCGGCTTCTTTGGTACCCGTATAGAAAGACAACGAACCGTCGCCTTTGGCACTGAGGATGAGTGTCTTTTCGCTGCCTAAGGCAAACACCTTTCCACCCTTTACCAATTCCCACAACTTAGGTGTATTCTGAGCCGCCTGGTAAACAGTTCCTTCCACAATGGTGACTCCCGAATAGATGGGTTTTATATCATTGACATATTTACGGAACTTCGAATTAGCTCCATCGGCAACCACCACCAAATCAGCATACGACGAATTGCCGTTTTCGAAGACCAACTCCCAACCTTCTCCAAACGGTTTTAAGGCTGTAATATAGGAATTCCATCGCATAGTGCCCGCTTGCAACGAAGCAATCAGCAGATCACGCAGCGGACCTCGATCAATTTCTGGGCGAAACTCTTCCTTCTGAAAATCTGGCAAGTGTTCATCCAGCAGAATGGTTGCATTTTTATCGGTCATGCGCATTTTGTCGGCGTCGGGCCGGTAATGCTTTTCGAATTCGTCCATCAGTCCGGCAATTGCCAGGGCTTTCAGGCCCGAATCTTCGTGCAAATCGAGTGTAGCGCCTTGCTGACGAACGGTTTGGTCTTTGTCCCGTTCGTATACGGATACGTCAATTCCTTTTTGCTGGAGTAATCGGGCCAGGGTAAGTCCGCCGGGGCCGCCGCCAATAATGGCAACCTTCTTGTTTTGTAGTAACATAGTTTTTGATTGTTTGTATGCTACAAAATTAGGTGGGCGGCAACGCTAAAAATTGTAAAAATCGGTCGTTTTTATTTTGTCTCAGTTCCTTGGGCAATGCTCCCGACAGCTTTTTGACTTCTTTGATAAAATGCGCCTGATCAAAGAAATTCTGCTCGGGAAATAACTTTCCTTGCTTGATGTGCTCAAATGAAGCCCGGAACCGGAGAATGCTGCAATAGGCTTTCAGCGGAATGCCAATTTGTCGGTTAAAATACCGGTTGATCTGGCGGGCACTCCAACCTACGTGTTCCGAAAGTTCCTGCACCGAAATAGCTCCGTCGGAAGCGTAAATCAGATCGAAGAGTTTTTGCTTGCGTGGGTCAATATTCCGAACTGGAACGGACTGTATTTTTCGGGTGGCTTTCTGACAGAACTGCTCAAAATTGTTTAAATCCGTTTCGTCAAATTGCCAGAAATCCGTATCGACGGCTCTGGCGCTGTCAAGAATATCGCCCACAGCTTCTTTGAAAATATATTCGATGGCCAGTGGTTTAAACCCAATACCGAACAGCTTCATTTCCGGCGCAATGGTTATCTGAGAATGTATAGTGTCAATGCCTCTGAGCACCACCCGAAGCTGTTCGTTGCCTACTTTTATCAGCAACAGATCAATCATTCCATCGGGCAAAAGCGTAGCCTCAATCTCGTCTCGGGAAGGATTTTCCAGCATTGAAAATGTCTGAACAAACGCTGCAATGGAGCTATCAACTGAGGCGTATTTTACGTGGAGACTCATCTGATTATCATTTCATGTCTGCTCAAATAATGGCAGGTTTTGGGCTTTCTAATCCTACTATTTCGATTTGACTAGCTTTCGAATCCGTCGCTAAAGTGCAAAAGGTTGAGCGATTTTCAACCTTTTGCATTCAGAAACAAGAATCTTCACCACCATTCTTTCATCCATTCGTCCGAAACTTGTCGGGCTTTTTCATGGTCATCTACTATGATAATCAGTTGATTGGCATGGTCGCTGTATTGCGTCAGGATATTTACATCGGCATCTGCTAGTCGCCTGCAAAATAGTCCAAGCTGACCGGGCACGTCTTGCCTGAGTTTCTGAATGAGTACGTCATTAATCTTCGTAACGGTGATACCTACGTCAGCCAATACTTTTCTGGCTCGTTCGGCATCTTCTACCAGAAAATGGGCAATGGATTGACTTCCATTCGTAAATACACCGCCTCCTTCGAGGCTGATGTTCTGTTGGCCTAACGTTTCGCCCATTAGGGCCAGCATTCCCGCTTTGTTTTCCAGGATAATTTCCAGGTCTTTCATGATTGTGTGGATTTTAAGAATGAATGGATTGACTGTCGCCGGGAGCTTGTTCGCGGTTGGTCATGTCATAATCGCGATGCACCTCGGCCACTCTGATCCGGTAGTTGTCAAACACCGAGGTACGGCCTTCGGTCTGAGCCATTCGATGCAACTCAACGTTGCGCCATTGCTGAAGGCTCGCTTCGTCTTCCCAAAACGACAACGATAAAACTTTTTCAGGCTGGGTAATGCTCTGAAACCGTTCAATGGAGATAAATCCATTTATTTTATTGAGTTCCGGACGCAGGCGGGCCGCCAGATCCAGGTAGTGCTCCCATTGACCTGCAGCGGGGAATGCTTCAAAAATTACAGCGATCATTTTCTTCTTTTTTTGAAACAAAAGTAGAGAAGATGTTACCTTTATACTTCAGCCTATAATGAATCATGAACGCAGAAGAAAAATTTATCCAGATCAGCAGTCTGATGTGCGAGCCTGCCCGGGCCCGTATGTTGTGGAGTTTGTTGGATGGACGTGCCTATACAGCTACGGAATTGGCTCTGGTGGCGGATATTTCGACGACATCGGCCAGCAATCATCTCAACAAACTGCTTGAAGCGGAGATTGTTAAGGTAGAAGTACAAGGAAGGCACCGCTATTTTTCGTTTTTCAGTTCGGAAGTAGCCTACGCCATCGAAGCGTTGGCAAATCTGGCAAAACCGCAAACCACCTCTCCGACTAAGAAAGAAGCGTCACCCAATGGAATCCGGTATTGCCGCACCTGTTACGACCACCTGGCGGGGTTTGTGGGCGTACAGCTTGCCGATTCGCTGGAACAAAAGGGGTATGTACAGAAGTCAGACAAAGTTTATCAGGTATCTGATCAGGGATGGGATTTTCTGTCACAGGTGGGCATTGGGCAGGCCGACTTTACCAATCCACGTCGTCCGCTGGCCCGCCAATGTCTGGATTGGTCTGAACGTCGGCCACACATAGCCGGGCAATTGGGAGCCGCTTTACTGGACTGTATGTTGCAAAAAGACTGGTTTAGGAAAGTGCAGTTTTCAAGGGAGATGGTTGTCACCTCCAAAGGCAGCCGACAGTTGTATGAATTACTGGGCGTAGTAGTGTAAGGTAGACTCCTCTACATCTTGGTGGGCAGTTCACAGACCAAGGTGGCAATAGGTTTCGGCAACAAAAATCCTACTATTTTTATTTTGTGGAGTTATTCTTTTCGGGGAACAGATACTTCACCACGGCAAAGAAAAAGCCGGCTACATTGGCAGTAGTGGCTCCAATCAAAGCAAGCAATACGGTATCGCTCAGGTGAAATTCGTGCAGGTTGGAACCGCTGATGATCACCGCCACAAGCACAATGAACAGCCAGCCGCTTAGCATGCCGAAAATGCGTTGCGCGTATTTCTTGCGTTCCTGGGTGTCTTGTTTCTGGTCTTCGTTGGCAAGGGTGCGGGTGGTGTTTTCGAGCATGAGTCGCTGCTGCTCCAGAATGTGGATTTCCCTTTGGATGCTGAGGCGCTGGCGAAGGTCCTCGTTTTCAATGCGCAACCGCTCAATATTGGCTTCGCGTTCGGCTTTCTGGTAGGCGGCAATCTCTTCGGCCGAAAGCGAATCGTTGTTTTCAATCAGGGATTTGGATTGCTCTTCCTGCTTGAGTTGCTCGCGTAAGGCCAGTAAATCAATGGGCTTCTTTTGTTCCAAGCGAATTCAGTTTTTGAACGAAATACTCTTTGATATACTCCTCGTTGATGTCTTTATTGCTGGGAATGCCGTTAATGCTGCCGTATTGTTCGAACACCCGGTACCACGGAGTGCCTTTTTCGTGGGTAAGGTTAGATAATGCAATGGCCGACAAGTCGGAATAGACGTACCACACCACATCCAGGATCTGACGGGTGGTTTCGTCGTCAACAGAGGTATCGCTTTCCATTGTATCCCAGTCGAGCATGGGTTCGGTGATGGCATTGTTGCCATAATGCCGGAACGCCTCATACACCGACGGAATGACCGGCCCGTAGCGCCAGGCTTCGATCATTTCGTTAAAAAGTCGCTGGTTGGTGGTAGCAAGATACCAGCCGTAAGCAAAATACATGAGTTTTTGCAACTTCATCGGGGAAAGCGGTTTACCTTCCTCCTGCCCTTTTTCCAAGAAATAATTTGCCACCGCTGCCGACGAATGCATAGTTGTATTGATTTGTTTTACAGATAAAGTAAAGTTACGTGAAGGGTTTCACTTTATCAAGATGTAATACGGATAGGGAGGTTTTTGGTTTTGGAAGGATAGTATTTTGCCAGTGCGGCTAGTTTCGCTATTCAGACCTTACAAGGTTTTTAAAAACCTTGTAAGGTCTTAGCGGAGGTTTTGCTATTTCAAACGATACTATTTTTATTTCCGCAAATCGTCCAGACGTTCTTGCAGAGCTTTAATTTTAGCTTCCACATCGGCCAACTTTTTGCGTTCACTTTCCACAACTTCAGGCTTGGCATTGGCGACAAACTTTTCGTTAGTCAGCTTTTTCAAGAAACCTTCCCGAGACCCCAGCATGTAATCCAACTCTTTCTGAGTTTTCTCAATTTCTGCGTCTACATCAATTTCCTGTTCCAGCTTCACAAAGTATTCGTCGGTTTTAACCATAAAACTCAGCGCACCGTCTACTTTATCAGTAACAAAGGTAATTTCCGATACATTAGCCAGTTTCTGAATCAGTTTGCCAAATTGCTCATAGATTGCCTGGTTCTGCGTCCGAACAGCAAGCGGAAGAGCTAATTTTGGAGATAGTCCGCGGTTATTTCGAAGGTTACGCACTTGAGAAACAACTTCCTGGGCAATAGCTCCGTCACTGATAATTTTTGTGTCCAGATTTTGCACTTCCGGATAAGCTGCAATGCAGATGCTATCACCTGTTTTGCGTTCAGTCAGGTTCTGCCAAATCTCTTCGCTAATAAATGGCATAAACGGATGAATCACCCGAAGCAATCGATCAAATATTGCAATCGTAGCTTGATACACTTCCTCACTTATTGGCTGACCAAATCCAGGCTTTACCATTTCCAGATACCATGAACAGAAATCGTCCCATGCCAGGGTATACACAAGAAGCAATGCTTCCGACATGCGATATTCCGCATATAATTTTTCCAGTTCGATTAACTTCTGGTCAAAGTTAGCATCAAACCAACGAATGGCTGTGTTATCGGCATCGCTTGCAGCTATCGAAGCATCTGTTTGCCAACCGTTTACCAAACGAAACGCATTCCAGATCTTGTTGTTAAAATTGCGTCCTTGCTCACACAACTTGGACGAAAGTACATCATTTTCTTGTTGAAACTTGGCAATCTCTTCCGGGTTGTTCATCTTGGGAACCGGTGTGTCAAAAATCAAATCGTTGCCTGCCGGTGAGCTAAACAGCAATCCGGTACGTACCCCATCGGCACCGTAACGGTCCATCAATGCAATCGGGTCGGGCGAGTTGCCGAGTTGCTTGGACATTTTGCGGCCGTACTGGTCGCGGATGATACCTGTGAAATACACATTTTTAAACGGATACTCGTGGCGGTATTCGTAACCGGCGATAATCATCCGGGCCACCCAGAAGAAAATAATGTCTGGTCCCGTCACCAGGTCGTTGGTAGGGTAGAAATAGCTCACATCCGGATTGTTCGGATTCTCCAATCCGTCGAATACCGACATAGGCCACAACCACGACGAAAACCAGGTATCCAGTACATCTTCGTCTTGCGAAAGTTGCTCCGCCTTGCTGTCAGGAAATTGTTTTCTGTACAACTCCAACGCTTCTTCGTGGGTAGCCGCAACCACAAAATTGCCTTGCTTGTCGTACCACGCCGGAATACGCTGCCCCCACCACAACTGCCGCGAAATGCACCAATCTTTGATGTTCTCCATCCAGCTGCGGTAGAGATTCTTGAAGCGAGCCGGGTAAAACTGAATGGTGTCGTTGAGTACATTTTCCAACGCGGGTTGGGCAAGTTCGTCCATTTTCAGCCACCACTGCAATGACACTTTGGGCTCAACTACCGTATCCGGGTTGCGTTCCGAGTAGCCTACGTTGCTTTTGTAGTCTTCTATTTTCCCCAGAAACCCGGCTTCTTCCAAGTCTTTGGCAATCTGCTTGCGAACCGCAAACCGGTCTTTGCCAATATATTCGGTAACGCCGCATTTTTCATTCAGTGTACCGTCATCGTTCAATATGTCAATTACCGGCAGGTTGTGTTTTTTACCCAATTCGTAGTCATTCAGATCATGAGCCGGTGTCACTTTCAATGCACCCGTTCCAAAATCCATGGTTACGTACTCATCGGCAATGATCGGAATTTCACGGTTGATAAACGGCACCAATACCGTTTTGCCAATCAAATGCTGGTACCGTTCGTCATTCGGATTCACGCAGATAGCCGTATCAGCCAAAATGGTTTCCGGACGGGTAGTGGCAATGGTTATGGCCCCGCCCGCCCCAGTTATTGGGTAATTGATGTAATACAACTTGGAATTGCTTTCTTTGTATAGTACCTCCTCATCCGAAAGCGCAGTCTTGCCTTTGGGGTCCCAGTTTACCATGCGGTAGGCACGGTAGATTTTGCCTTTGTTGTACAAATCCACAAAAACATCGATCACCGCCTTCGACAGCGATTCTTCCATGGTAAAGCGGGTACGGTCCCAGTCGCACGAAGCACCCAGCTTTTTCAATTGTTCCAGAATAATGCCGCCGTATTTTTCTTTCCACTCCCATGCATATTTCAAGAACTCGTCGCGCGAAATGCTTTTCTTGTCAATACCCCGTTCGCGTAGCATGCCAACCACCTTAGCTTCAGTGGCAATGGAAGCATGGTCGGTACCCGGCACCCAGCAGGCTTCTTTGCCTTGCATGCGGGCACGGCGCACCAATATGTCCTGAATGGTGTTGTTGAGCATATGCCCCATGTGAAGCTGCCCAGTCACATTGGGAGGAGGGATCACAATGCAATAGGGCTCTTTGTCGGGGTTAGGTTTGGCGGCAAAAAATTTATTTTCCAGCCAGTATTGGTACCATTTACTCTCTACAGCAGACGGGTCGTAGGTCTTAGCGATTTCCATAAATAGGATTTTTATTCAGTATGTATTGCTTTTCCTTCTGGGTTTGTCTCAGATTCAGACACTTACCTGAACCCATAGTGCAAATCCAAAAGAACAACCGGTAATTGGGGTGCAAAATTAGTCACAGTTCTTGGGGATTCCATAAAGAGGAGGATTATTTCCAAAAAAATCAGCAAAAGTTAGGCAAAAACTTGTAACTTAATCGCGCAAGCAAAATCGGTTACCTACCTCAGCTTCGCATCAACATTACACCGCTTCGTAAAAATAGCACGGATATTGTGTCTACTTTTAACCAGTACACAACCGGTAATCACTTATAACTCCCTACGTTACTAATGGACTTATCGCTTCGCCAAACCCGCTTCTTCTTTTTGATGTACATTTTGTTACCCCTTATTGCAGGTATTGGTCATATTTGGCAAGGGGATATTTCCATGGGTAGTGTGTATTTGTTTGTCGTGCTTCCGTATCTGGTCGCTTATTTTACGCTGAAGTATATTTCCCGCCTTAGCATCTTATTACTCCAAGCCTTGGGCGCTCTGATGATGATTGTCATTGCCGCCGATCTGTACCAGCAAGGCAACCGCTGGATGCCCTATGTACTACTGCTGGCCGCGATGCTCAATGTATACGTTTTCTGGGCTGGCAACCGGAAAAAAGTAGGAAGAACGCGGTAACTGTCAAAACTAATTTTTATAACTTCGAAAACCGTTTCAATCTGAAAAATCTGTACTATAGGTTGACTTGCGGAATACATAAATAAGAAATAGTATCTTTTTGAAAGCCAAAACCTCCTTATATCCACTGATTTAATTTTTTGCAGAAATAAAACTACTTCACACCACGTTGTAACCATGCGGCAATCTCCATCAGCCACGCCACGCCCAAGTGAATGGCTACCCCGCCCCAGATGTTGCGGCTATACAACGCAATGATTCCCAGAATATATCCGCCAAAAACCGAGCCGATGGTTTCGCCCAGCGGCTTGCCAAAGTGCAAAAACGCATAGGTTACCACCATAGGCAAAACAACCTCTTTGCCGAGGATAGACGCCATCCCAATGATCAGAAAACCTCTGAAAATAAACTCGGTCATGACGAAAGCAGAACCATACGCCAGCTCGTAGATCAATGCCAGTAGCCACTTGGGCAATCCCAGTCGCGCTTCCGGTAAATCATGCCGGTATGTGGGATAGGTTTCCAAAAAATCAGGCTGAAACGATGCCCAAAAAATAGGCCCAATCATGATCAACCACATCACCACATACGGGCGTAAGTCGACATTATTTACTGTAAATCCATAGAAATTTTCAGCTTTTTTGTCATACAACTTATAGAAAACAAGCAGAGGAATCAGAGTACAAATAAGTGGTGAAAGCTCGTGCACAATCTTGTAATTCCAATACCATAGTTCCGCATCAATTGAACTGGCATACGTACCCGTCGAATACGAAAACTCCGGCTCGATGCTGAGCACAACCAATCCTACCAGACTGTAAATCCAGAACATTCGTTGCTTGAAGATTCCAGGCAATCGGCCATGCAGCACCAGAATGGACAGTGTGCCGTAATACGCAAAGCTGTACAAGAAAAAGTACAAAACATACCGAATCGGCTTGCCCACAAAACTGTCGATAATGCCGTCTTCCAGATCAATGCGGTAATTGATGGCAATGCAGATAATCAGAAAAGCGCCTACCGAAAGATAGAGCCTCGCGCTAAAATCTTGCCGAATGTGTGTACGTAAATAGTGTAGTATTTTCTTCATAAAAAATGCGTAGTGGCAAATGCTGTTCAATATCTGCGAAATTTCACATAGTCTGATAAACAACAGTCTTTTTTATTGTGCAAATAGTATCTGCAAAAAACCAAAAACCTCTCCGTTCTTGCAAGGATAGCATTCATAAGACCGCACAATTGCGGAATGAAGTGTGTTTTTTATTCCCTTGGTATGCGATTCACGTTGATAGATGTGAAAAACTTCACAGTAGGAAATCGCCAACAAATAGTGTTTTTTCGTGCTTAAATTTTTTCTCCAAAGCACACATGCCGCCAATTCGCATTTGTATTTTTCTTTTAATGGGTTTTGTTGTAGTGTTCGGGTTTTTGTCGTTTGACGGATACTATTTTTATGACGATACCACGTATGCCCGCTATGCCTTTCAGCTTGCCAAAGGACATCTGATTCTAAATGAAGAAACGTTCAGCCATCGGCTGGGATTGATTGGTCCGCTAGCCATCCTGTATCGATTGGCGGGTGTACATGATATTGCTACGGTTGCGCTGCCGCTGGTTTGCACGCTGGCTACGCTTCTTATGCTTTATTTGCTGCTTTATCCCAAACATGCTCAAGTCGCTTTTTGGGCGGTAGGCTTGTGTGCGCTGGATTTCTATACCATCTTCTTTTCCAATAAGTTATACCCCGATGTAGTGCTTACCACCATGGGGTTATTGGCGGTAATCAGTTTGTACAAACGGGATCTTTCCTGGCGATGGCCGGTGTTGTTTGCCATTGCCAATTTGTGGGGATTCGCCTGCAAGGAAACCATTGTCTATCTCCTCCCCTTTTACCTGCTGGTCTGGATAAGCGACCTGAGACAGAAACAACATGGCACGTTTTGGCGACGCGCTTTTGGCGTAGGCATTCCGTTGCTGATTGTTTATTTTGGGTTTTACTTTGTGCTCACGGGCAATCCCCTGTTCCGTTTTCAGATCATTCAGGAAGGGCATTACGAAGCTTCGTATAATTATTTCCATAAGCCTGCTTCGGCACTGATTCCACGCCTCACGTATGAGCCGTTGCTCATGCTCATTCATTCCGGAATGATTGTTTGCATGCTTCCGGCAACTTTTTTGCTTTTTCAAAAGCAATTCTGGCGCTTCTCCCAATGGACCGACGAATTGTTCTGGGGACGGGTGGCCGTCATCGGGTTGGGTATGTTCTGGTTGTTTACCACCAGCTTCAAGTATTACAATCCCAATGCGCTGTTTCCGCGCATGATTCTGTTTCTGATTCCGTTTTTCTCGGTTGCGTCGGCTTATGGCTTACAAAAACTGATGCTTCGTAAAATAACACTACTCTTTCTAGCCACTGTAGTGTGTGCAGCCGTGGCCTGGCAAACGGGGGTGCGAGGAATGGCGGTGCAATACGGCGCGTGGGCTATGGCTTGGCTGGCAACAGGGGTGGGTTTTCGCTTTTTCAACGGTACTATTTTCCAGAAATCACACCTTTATGCGTTGTTGGTGATTGGTGCGTTACTGATTCACCCTGTGTATACGATGAGCAAACCAACCGAAAACGGATATTCGGACGAAAAAAAGCTGGTACAGCAACTATTGGCGAATCCCACAGTTGAAACGTTTGTCTTTACTGACGATAGGCTGAAAAACGGGTATGATTACTATTATCGGTTTGCACCGCCAGCAACGGTGCGTTTTCTCGATTTTTCGCAACTGTCTACGTATCAGCAAACTGTCTCCAGCAACAGAAGTTTGCTGGTACTGATAAATCCGTACTCAACTGCTTACTTTTCAGAAATAGGGGCTGCTCTGCCACCATATATTCAAGCCATACCTGCCAACTGGAAGCTGCTGCACCAGCAGGGTGAAGTGAGATTGTATCAGGTTTTGCCCAAATAAAAACAGATTTTGGCTTTGCCAGAATAGTATCTCTGACAAACCCAAAACCTGCCTAGTTAAAAAATCAGCTTTGTTAGAACTTCCAACGAACAAAGGCTTCCATGGCTGCATATTCGGCCAAACCTAGCTTATTGTACAACTCAGCCGTTTTGCGGTTACGATCTTCGGCACGCTGCCAGAATTCCCGTTCGTCAGTTCCTTGAAATACCACGCCATCTTTCTGCGATTGGTGTTTGAAAATCCCCAAACGCTTTTTCATCACCTGGTCAGGACTCATCGGCACCGCCATTTCAATCTGATCGATGTCCCACTCAGCCCAAGCGCCTTTGTACAGCCACAGCCAGCAGTCATTCATGAAATCTTTGCCTTTCAGGCGGTTAATGGCCTCAAACACAGCATCCAGACACACTTTGTGCGTTCCGTGCGGATCGGCAAGATCACCTGCTGCATAAATCTGGTGGGGCTTTACTTCTTCAATCAAATCCTGGACAATCCGGTAATCTTCTTCACCCAACGGTTTTTTCTGCACCAGACCGGTTTCGTAGAAAGGCATGCTCAGGAAGTGAACCTGCGCCATAGGTATGCCCACAAAACGGCACGTATTTTTCGCTTCACCCTGGCGGATGATGCCTTTGATGTAGCGTACGGCTTCGGTATCTTTTTCGCTGTCCTTCTTGGTGCGCAGGAAGCTGGCGGCTTCTTCAAATATAGTGTCAGCTTCGGAGCTGCTGATGCCAAATTTCCGGTTGAAATCGACCACGAAATCGGCAAAACGCAGCGCTTCGTCATCTGCCACGGCAATGTTACCGGATGTTTGATAGGCTACGTGCACTTCGTGCCCTTGGTCAACCAAACGCTGGAAAGTACCACCCATGGAAATAATGTCGTCGTCAGGGTGCGGACTGAAGATCAAGCAACGTTTTTTCTCAGGAGTTGCCCGTTCCGGACGATTGGTGTCATCGGCATTGGGTTTGCCACCCGGCCAGCCGGTAATGGTATGCTGCAACCAGTTAAACACGTCAATATTCAGGTCGTATGCCTGTCCATGTTGCGCCAAGAGGTCACTTAAGCCGTAATCGTTGTAATCTTTATTGGTAAGCTTGAGTACAGGTTTGTTCAGGGTTAGGGCCAGGTTGGCAACCGCCTTTTTAATCATCTGCTTGTCCCACACCACATCATCAATCAACCATGGCGCTTTGCGGCTGGTTAGCTCAGCAGCGGCAGATTCATCCAACACATACGTTACGTTATGATGTCCTTGCAGGTACGAAGCAGGCACTGATTCCACCACAGGTCCTTCTACCGCTCTCTGAATCATACCGGCTTTGTGCTCACCCCAGGCAATGAGAACCACCCGTTTGGCATTCATGACTTGCTGAACACCCAGTGTAATAGCCCGGCGCGGCACCTTTGACAAGCCGCCAAAATCCATGGCCGCATCCACACGCGTGGTCTGGTCAAGGGTCATCAGGCGGGTACGTGAGTTCTCGTGCGAACCCGGCTCGTTAAAACCAATGTGTCCGTTCCGCCCAATCCCTAATAACTGAAAGTCCAATCCACCGTAAGAGTCAATTTTTTTCTCGTATTCCATACAAAATTCCCGCACCTTTTCTATGGGTAAAGTACCATCAGGAATGTTGTAGTTGTCCGCCGGGATGTCTACATGATCAAAGAGTTGCTCTTTCATGAAACGAACGTAGCTCTGCAACGCGTCTGGCTGCATTGGATAGTACTCGTCCAGATTAAACGTAACCACATTTTTAAAGCTGAGGCCTTCGGTCTTGTGAATCCGGATGAGTTCGGCATAGACTTTTTTGGGCGAAGAGCCGGTAGCCAAACCCAGTACGGCAGGTTTGCCTTCTTGTTGTTTCTGGCGAATCAATGCCGCAATTTCTCGGGCAACAGCCGCCGAAGCCTGGTCTGAATTGGAAAAAATATTGGTCGGAATCCGTTCGTAACTCAGAGATTGCATACGGTGAATGGTAAAACTTTGGGTGGAAAATGATTGACTGATCAGATGAGCTGCAATTTCAAAAAAAAGATACAATATTTCAGAAAAAAGAAAAATATTTTTTTAATTCAATCGTTTTCGTTTTTTGTCGCATCAGGCAGTGAGTGGTTTTGCAGCCTAAAGACATAAAAATAAAGTTTGTGTAGCAATCTCTGAAAAAATACTACAAAATCCTGAAATTAAACCTTCCCAACTTAGGTATGGTACACTATTTTGGGGATTCAGGTTGGTGGCACAGACCTGTTCAAGATGCGCAAATAATGTTCAGAAGGCAATCATAGCCGGAAAAAATCCTATTTTTTGTGTGTTTTTGCCTTTTCCACAAAAATGAAAATATTTATAAAATTTAGGACTTTTCTGTACAACATTTTTGCGAAGAATCCGTATAAAGGATATGGTACGATTTTTTAGAGAAAGTAACATACACTCATAGGCTTTTGTATGTTACTTTTTTAATAAATCCCTGAACTTTTACCCAGACATTCTACTGTATTTTGTAGGTTCTTGGAAATCAACTCTTGTTACATTTATTACAGGTATCCTCTTTTATGATTATGAAATTACATGACATAGCTGACATCAAAACTGGTATTACATTTCGCAATCGTTTGTTAGATAATCTGGATGGGGAAATTGAAGTGATTCAGATGCGTGACATTAACCCGGACCTATCCATCTCAGATCGGCTGGTACGAATTAGCAATGAACAGATTAAGCCTAAACATTTTCTGCAACCCGGCCAACTGATTTTACTGGCCAAAGGGAAATATACCAAAGCCTGCATGATTGGTTCATCTGACAAACGCCGGGTGATTTCTTCCGCTTTTTTTTCAATTCGCATCAAACCCACCCAAAAAGTACTGCCTGAATACCTGCAATGGTTCCTGAACCTGCCCCAGAGCGAATCCTACTTCCGTTCTAATGCTTCGGGTACCAGCATGTTTTCATTGCCGATGAGTGTATTGAAAAACCTGGATATCGCTGTACCTCCGTTGGAAGTACAGGAACGCATTGTGCATCTGGTCAATGACCGCGAGCAGGAAAAAGCAACTTTGATTGCACTTCAGGAAAAGAAAGACTCTTACCTGCAACAGGTAATGCTACAGGAAGTATACCGCGATTAACTGTGAGAGAACAATAGAGAAGATACGGTTTCATACCCGTACTTAAAATACTATCTCTGAAAAAGGCAAAACCCCGACATCTTTTTTAGCAAAACTTTCCGAATGCTCCCAACCGGGCGGTTTTCTTTCGATTATTTTTGAAAAGCAACTTTAACCTCAAAAAGCTATGAATAAGGATTTCATTGTATCTCTCACCAAGTATTACCGCAAATTCAGGGACAAAGACAAAAGCCCGGCCGTATTCAATCATTTTTTAGCGGTACTTGCCTTAAAATTCATTCAGGAAACCCACGAGAAACTTTATTTCAAAAATGTCAATGGAGCTACTGCCAAATTGATTCATTCGCTTTGGAGCAATTTGTCGCAGGCAGGCATGGCCAACCGGCTTGACCACCTTATCGACACACTGAAGGAAGAAGATCGCGAAATCTTTGGCAAACTTTTTCAGGGCATTGCGTTTGAAAAGCTATCGTTCAGCGAATCTGACATTGACAGGGAAACCAAACTGATTCAGCTTCTGGAAGATCTGGATGGCATTTCGTTTGGCACCAATGCCAAAACGGTAGAAGAAAACGGAGCATCCGTAGGCTATCTGATTGAAAAATTTACCGAAGAAAGTTTTCATAAAGAAGGCTATCTGTATACTCCGCGCAGCATTGCCAACATGATGGCGCAAATGGCGGACCTGCAGCCTGGCCAAACGGTATATGACTCGGCAGTAGGCATTGGCACCTTGCTGGTGCAGGCGTCCAAAGTAGGTAAACTCAATGACAATCAGCTTTTTGGACAAGACATACAGGCCGATTACATTGACCTGGCCCGTTTCCACTTGTTCTTCAACGGCATTTTCAATGCATCACTCGAAGCGGGAGACAGCTTATCCAAGTCCCGTTCCAGCAAACGTTCGTATGATTGCGTGCTGGTGCAGCCGCCGTTCCGCGAAAAATTGTTGCTCCCTACCAATCCACGCGAGTTTTTGCAACCTACCAAACGTCGCAAACGCAATCTTAATTTTGCAGCGGAAAATGGTGTAGTTGCCCCGTCCCGGCTACGCAAGCAAACCGATCACCTGGATTTTCTGAGCCACGCCATGGATTCGCTGAACGAAAACGGCAAAGCGATTCTGATTGTGCCGCACGGCTTGCTTTTCAAAACGGGCATTGCTTATCAGATTCGCCGTAAGATGGTGAACAACAACCTGGTGGAAGCCGTAATTGACTTGCCGCCTCACGTATTTTACAGCAGCAAAATCAACGCAGCCATTCTGGTGCTCAACAAAAACAAATCGCACAATGACATTCTGTTCATTGATGGCTCGGCATTATACGATTCAGACCGCCGCCGGAACAAAATCCGGATGACGCACAGCAAGCAGGTGATGGAAGTGTTCAAAAAATTCACTTCGCAGGAAGGGTTATCCTACCGCGCCACTCAGTCGGATATTGAAAGTGACAAAAACAACTACAACCTCACGGCCAAGCGGTACGTACAGCAAAGCGACAAGTTTCCGGGTGTAAACCTGAAAGACCTGGTGCGGGAAATAGAGCAACTGGAGAAATCGCTGTCTGACATTCAGGGCCGCATACGCGAAGAAATGGCTTCTTTTGTTAAAATCTGATGTATTTTGAATAGCTAAAAGCAAAAACCCTGTCGTATAGACAGGGTTTTTGCTTTTTGGGAGATACTATTTCTGACCGCAGATTGTAGCGGATTTTAGCGATTAACAGGATTCGTTATTGTGACGACTTGAAAGCATCCGTTGGATGTTCTCCGTAACAAGCCCCCACCCTAAATCTACCACCGTACAAAGTGGCCCTTCAAGCTCTCGGTTGATGTCCTCCACCAGGAAGTGACTTTTTGATTTGCGTCGCTTAAGTTGGCTTTCTAAACTCAAGCCTCTTCTCAAAATCGCACTTTTTCACTGACATACAGCACATTGTCTTTGCCGCGCAACTGCAGATCGACAACGGGTTTGGGCTGCGACCAATCAATTTCCAGCAGGCTAAAATTGAGTTTCTTGATCTGTTCGCCTACCCGATAACGGTTTGGCTCTGCTGCTCCACCTTCATAT
The DNA here is from genome assembly GCA_963520985.1 of uncultured Sphingobacteriales bacterium. Lineage (GTDB taxonomy): Bacteria > Bacteroidota > Bacteroidia > Cytophagales > 172606-1 > Xanthocytophaga. The sequence continues at coordinate 2,228,046 of CAUQTA010000001.1, read as the reverse complement.
ACATGTGTCAGTCCGCTGGAGGTCACTTCGTAAATTGGATAGGGCATGCCTTCAGGCTGGTACTTGGCGATTTCGCCAATGTGGCGGTCTCCGCTGATGAGCAAAGTCCCAGCCGGTTTGGTTTTGACCAGCAAGTCAAAGAAACGCTTACGCGCCTGCGGAAAATTGGCCCATTTTTCAAATTTCTGCTCTTCAGCAATAAACTGGACGCCACAGCCAATGATGTGGATGGCCGCTTTGCTATGGGTCAATTCCTTTTCCAGCCAGCGCCACTGTTCTTCGCCCAAAAAGGATCCAGTTTCATTGATCTGATAGACGCCATTGATGCGAGGCAACGCTTCACGAAAATACCGGCCGTCCAGCAGAATTACTTTTACCTGCTGCTTGTCGGCACCATACGTGTAAGACGCATACCCACCTTCCCGATGACGCCGCTGCCCATTGGCCGGCTCACCCAGAAAATCGAGCATGAGTTGCTGCGATTCGCGTTTCTTGGGGTATTCGGCGCCCCCGTCGTTAACGCCATAGTCGTGATCGTCCCAGGTGCCGATTACCGGTACACGGGCTATAAGTGCCTGATAGTCAATATTCATTTTTTGCGTATCGTATTTTTGCCTGAGCACAGCCATGTCTTCGGTGTCACCGTACACATTGTCGCCCAGCCAAATCCAGAGTTGGGGATTGTTAGCCAGGATGCTCGTCCACAAGGGTTGCGGCAAATCGTGTTTGCTGCACGAGCCAAACGCAATACGTGACAGAGGCGGGGTTTTGGCATTGGCGGCGGTACTATTTTGCGAAGCCGTTTTGCATTCGGTAAATCCGATCAGCAACAGCAGAAACCCAAAGAGATACATTTTCATTTGCATGGTTTGTTGATAAGTATTAGTGGTAAATAATTAAAAAATCATTTTTGCTTTCCTCTATTCATTCGTATTTGCCGACACTTTAATGGATGATTAGGTGGTTTGACGCAAGTATTTTTGAAGATTTCCTGCCGTTTCCCCAAATTTTGCACAAAAATAGAAGTTATGAAGTTTTTTATCCTCATCGGTGGTATTACATTACTGTTATTTTCTTGTCAGAAGAAGCGGGAAACGGCCCACCCCGAGCTTCGCTCACTGACCGAAAGCGTATATGCGGCGGGCAACATTTTGCCTGACAACGAGTATAAACTGTACGCATTGGCCGATGGCTATCTGGTTCAAAGCCAGGTTAAGGAAGGCGACACCATTCATACGGGACAAGTACTGTTTACCCTCGAAAGCGACCAGCAGAACATCCGGGTAGGCAATGCCCGCACCAATCTGGAAACGGCCCGTACCAACGCAGCAGCAGGCTCGCCGGTGCTGGCCGAAATGGAGGCATCGCTGCAATCGGCACGGGCCAAAATGCAGCAGGATTCGGTCAATTTTGTCCGGTATAAGAACCTTTGGGAAAACAACGCCACTTCGCAGATTGAATACGACCGGGCAGCCCTTGCCTACCGCACTGCCCGCAACGATTTTCAGGCGGTGCAAAGCCGAATGCAACGCACCCGCACCCAACTGCAAAACGAACTGGCCAATGCCCGCAGCCAATACGACCTCAGTACGGTGGAGAAAGGCAACTACCAACTCACAAGCCGCATCCATGGGCGAGTTTATGAGATTTACAAGGAAATAGGCGAACTGGTGCGGCGCGGGGAAACCGTGGCACTGCTTGGCGACCAGCAAAGCGTATACCTGCGCCTGACTGTAGACGAACTGGACGTGGAAAAAGTAAAACCGGGCAATAGCATTCTGGTGAAGCTCGACAGCTACCCGGATAAAGTATGGAAAGCCACTGTCACCAAAGTGTACCCGATGCTCAACCAGCGTGACCGTACCTTTCGCGTCGATGCGCATTTTGCCGAAGCCCTGCCTCCGCAATACATCGGTCTCACGGCCGAGGCAAATGTCATTGTCCGGCAAAATCCCAAAGCACTGGCTATTCCAAAAACCTTTCTGGTTAACAATGACAGCGTGATGGTGGAACAAAATGGCGAACCTCAGAAAATTCGCATTCGCAAGGGAGTCGAAAACATGGAATACGTGGAAGTGCTAAGTGGGCTGACAACCGAAAGTGTGCTAATAAAATAAAGCCTTCTAGTCCCTCCCGAGAGGGGGAACTTAACAAATGCCTTTTCTAATGAACGACAAGAAAATAGTATCTGAAAAATCGCCCAAACTCCCACTTGTATGGCGGGTATTGGGCGAGGCCTTGCCTATTCAGATCGCACATACGCAAATGCTGGCCCGGCCCAAGCAAAGCATTGTGGCGGCTTTGGGCGTTATGTTTGGCATTGCCATGTTTGTGTTCATGATGTCGTTTATGACCGGGCTCAACGACCTTACCGATAACATCATGCTGAGTGTGGCACCGCACGTGCATATTTACAATGACATCGAATCGCAGAAAGAAAGCATTGTGGATGAGGTATTTGCCGACACCAAAGCGTTTAACGTGCTGCACCATCCCAAGCCCAAAGCCACCAAACCCAACCTCCGGAACGGGTTGCAGATGATCGAGCTGATTTCGCACGACGGGCGGGTTTCGGACGTGGCTCCGATGCTCAACACGCAGGTGTTTTACAACTACGGTGTCACGCCCATCGGCGGCGTCATATCAGGAGTGGATATCCTGGCCGAAGACCGTATGTTTCAGATTGGGCAAAAAATTGTGGGAGGCACCATTCAGGACTTGCTCACGACCAACAACGGCATTCTGATGGGCAAAGGACTGGCCCGGAAAATGAACGCAACTGTGGGCGACAAAGTCAACATTACAACCCCCGATGGCAGCCAGTTTTTGCTCAACATTGTAGGGATTTTTCAAACAGGGCTGGTGCCAATTGATGACTCCAAAAGCTATGCAACGCTGGCGACGGTCCAGAAACTACTCGAAAAAGACAAGCAGTACATTACCGACATCAACCTCAAACTCAAAGACATGAATCTGGCTCCGGTGATAGCCAAAGAATACGGACAACGGTTTGGCTACAAATCGGAAGACTGGCAAACGGCCAACTCCAGTGTGGAATTGGGGAAAACTTTACGCAATTTTATCACCTACGCGGTTGTATTCACATTATTGACAGTGGCAGGCTTTGGCATTTACAACATTCTGACGATGATGATTTACGAAAAGATGAAGGACATTGCCATTCTGAAAGCCATGGGCTTTTCGGGAGGTGATGTGATGCGCATCTTTCTGACCCAGGCCCTGACCATCGGCTTTGCGGGAGGTGTGGTGGGGCTGTTCCTGGGTTTTCTGATGGCGTATTCGGTGAGCAAAGTTCCGTTCCATGCCGATGCCTTCGTCACCATTGATCATCTGCCGGTCAACTTTAAATTCAAGCATTATGCAACGGCTTTTGTTTTCGGATTGTGCACCACGGCCTTGGCCGGTTTCCTGCCTTCCCGAAAAGCATCCAAAGTAGATCCCGTTGAAATTATCCGGGGGCAGTAAGGGGCATCCCCCAGCCCCTCCCGTGGAGGGGAGAAAAGAGACCTCATCTCTAAATCCCTCCCCTCTTTTATAGAGAGGGGCTGAGGGTGAGGCTTTTACATTTCAAAACATACTATTTTCAACTAACAAAATTCCCCCTCCACGGGAGGGATTGGCCGATGAGCTCAAACATTGTTTTACAAGCCGATAACATCACCAAATACTTTTACCAGCCTGATCCGTTTCAGGTGTTGAAGTCAGTGAGCTTCAGTGTAAACAGAGGCGAATTTCTATCACTGGTGGGTAAGTCGGGCAGCGGCAAATCGACGCTGTTGTATATACTGTCCACGATGGATACGGACTACGAAGGCGTGTTGCAAATCAATGGCGAATCGCTCAACGGCCGCACCAAAAACCAGCTAAGCGATTTTCGCAATGCGCACATTGGCTTTGTGTTCCAGTTTCATTACCTGCTGCCCGAATTTACGTGTCTGCAAAATGTAATGCTACCCGGCTTGAAGCTGGGCCAGTATTCGCGCAAAGAAGTGGAGGACCGTGCCTATGAGCGGCTTAAAATGCTGGATGTACACACACAAGCCCTCAAGCCTGCCAGCAAACTATCGGGCGGGCAACAACAGCGCGTCGCGATTGCCCGGGCCCTGATCAACGACCCGACGATCATTATGGGCGACGAACCCACCGGAAACCTGGATACCAAAAACAGCCGAAATGTGTTTGAAATATTTGAACAACTGACGCACACGCAAGGACAAACCATCATTGCCGTCACGCACGACGAAGAATTTGCCCGTAATACCGACCGAATCATAGAACTCAGCGATGGAACCATCCTTAACCCAAACTAGTATCCGGCAGTGGATCAAAACCCCCCGCGGCTACATTTACACAGCCGCCTTGCTATTGAGCACGGGTCGTTACTTTCTGATTTCCGTTGTGTTCCCGCGTTTTACCTCGGGCCAGCGACTGCTTTTTTCGGTACTCAGTTTTGTATTCATTATTTTGGTATGGGAAGGCGTGCACGGACTCAACCGGTACCTGAACCGAACATTGCCTTTCGAAACAGGCGTCTTGCGCCGGTTTCTCATTCAGACGGTTTGTTGCCTGATTATTGTCACGCCTATTCAGGCATTTGCCATTACTTATTTTGAAGATTATTTCCGCGATTACATTCCGTTCGAGTTTGTTACAATCATCAAGATTGCCTCTTATGGGCTCAACCTGTTCATTGTAACGGCAGTCAATACGGCTTTTTTCGGATTTTATTTCTTTGATAAATGGAAGAAAAATCTGATTGAAAAAGAAAACTGGGAGAAGGAAAAAGCGTTGCTGCAAAAAGCGCAACTCAATGCCCAATACGAAAACCTGAAAAACCAACTCAATCCGCATTTCTTATTTAACAGCCTTACGTCATTGAACAGCCTGATTTACGAAGACCAGCACCTGGCATCGCAGTTCTTGCAGCAGTTGTCTCGGGTGTTTCGGTATCTGTTGGAAAACCGTGAAAAAGAACTCGTGTCGCTTGAAACCGAACTGAATTTTATCAATCGGTATCTGTTTTTGCTCAAAACCCGTTTTGAAGATTATTTTCTGGTGAGCATTGACGTGCCTGCACACAAGCAAATGCATCAGATCGTGCCGGTTACGCTTCAGATTCTGATTGAAAACGTGGTCAAGCACAACAGCATCAGCGAAGAAAGCCCGTTGCAGATGCGCATTTATACCGAAGACACTTACCTGATTATCCATAACAACAAAAACCCCAAAAACCGGATTGAGCATTCCAACAAATTGGGTTTGCGTAATCTGCAGGCACTGTACAGCTATTTGTCGGATAAACCGCTGGAAATCACCGAAACCCTGGAGGACTTTACAGTCAGAGTGCCATTGCTGTAGAGAAAGCGAGCGGCCGGTTTTTGCTCAGAAAATCCTACTATTTTTCAAACCCACTGCCATACCGTTGTCAGTCGGCCCGTTTTATTTTGTGCCATCACTCTTTCATTTACAAAGCGATGGAAAAATTAGATTTGACAAAAGCATATAAGAGCTATTTTACGGCTACCACTCAGCCCCGCTTGGTGGACATTGAGCCCGCTCGTTTTGTGTCCATTATCGGCAAAGGCGACCCCTCGGAACAGGAATTCTCAGAACGGGTTCAGGCATTATACGCCACTGCCTACGCACTGAAGTTTGCTAAGAAACAGGCGCAAAAAGACTTCGTGGTTTCGAAACTCGAAGGACTCTGGTGGCTGGACGACGAATGGATTCAAAAATACTCAATGGCCGAACTGCCGCAAAAAGTAGACCGTAGCCAGTGGCAGTACAGGCTGCTTATCCGGCTGCCTGAGTACGTGACCCGAACCGATGTGGAAGAAGCCGCCCAACGGGTGGCAACAAAAAAACAATTGCCTTTGGCTGAGCAGATTTGTTATTTTGAAATGAACGAAGGCAACTGTGTTCAGATTCTGCACATGGGTCCCTTTGCAACCGAACCCGAAACCCTGGCAAAACTCCAGGCATTTATACAAACGAACCAATTGGCACACAATGGGTTGCATCACGAAATTTACCTGTCCGACTTCCGAAAAGTGAAGCCCGCCAAGCTAAAAACCATTCTACGCGAACCGGTAAAATAGTATCTTTTAAAATACCAAAACCTACACCCCGATGAAAATCGCCATCATTGAAGACGAACCGCTGGTAGCCAACGACTTGAAGAAAATGCTGACTGACCTGCTGCCGCAGGCGCATTTGCAGGCGGTGCTCCCCAGCGTGAAGACAGCCAGGAAGTGGCTCAGCGAAAATCCGCAACCCGATCTGGTGTTTGTGGATGTGCAACTCTCAGATGGGGTGAGTTTTGAGATTTTCAATGACAATCAGCTCCAGTGCCCGGTTATTTTTACGACGGCCTACAATGAATACGCCATCCGGGCTTTCAAGCTCAACAGCATCGATTACCTGCTCAAACCCGTGGACCGGGAAGAACTCAAACAGGCATTGGAAAAGTTTCACCGCATGCAGCACCTATCAGACAATCACTTGCGCGAGCAGCTGGCCATTTTAGTAAAAGACATGCAAAGCTCCTCCCCTGCCCGTAAGTACAAAGAACGGTTCATGGTGCAGATACGAAACCGGATTACGCCGCTAACCTGCGAATCCATTGCCTGTTTTTACCGCGACGAGATTATTTTTCTGGTTACACACGACAATCAGAAGTACATTTCGGAGTTTGATACGCTGGAAGAACTGGAAGTTTTGCTGGATCCCGCTCAGTTTTTCCGCGCCAACCGGCAATACATCGTTCACCTGAACGGCGTAGACAGCTACCGTACGCATGCCAACGGCAAACTAACGGTGTATTTGAAATCCCCGATCCTACTTGAACTGGACATCAGTCGCGAAAAAGCGATGGGGTTTCGTCATTGGCTGGCTGGCGAATGATCAAAAATACCGCATTTTGATTTTTATCTGCGTGTCTTGCTTGTGCTCAAAATGCGCATCCTTAAACGAAGGCGGGCCAAAAGATGCCTTAGCGTCATTGGAAGCCCCATACCCTTCCTTCGGGATTCCGAAAGCACCGGTGTCCATTTTGCCATTGTCGTTTTCATCATGCAGGATCGAAATGGCATAGCTTCCCGCAGGCAGCGGATCAAGGGTCACTTCTACTGAGGTGCCGCTGGCTTTGACTTTCTTCAATTGAATGGCTTTGGAAGCATTGCCCGGAAATCCGTCTTCGGACTGGTAAAGCGACAACAGAACAAATCCTTTGTCGTTACGCAGGCTATGAACGGTTACGCGAATGGGGGTTTTATCGGCAGAAATTGATGTATGCATACTGAAAAATGTCAATACAAGCCAGAAAAGATACATAGGCTACAGGGTTTAAGAGTTTTACCATCAAACAGCCTCAAAATTGATACCAGACCCGCTCAGATGGCGTCCCATAGCTTTTCGGGATTAGAATGTAAAAATCCGTTCCGGATTTCGAGCGGCGATGCAATGTTATTGTGGTACAACTGCCCCGTACCCAATCCTTGTGGCAGCGGATTGCGGAGTGAAGCCGTAAACTGCGCAATGGCATTGAGTCCAATGTTTGATTCCAGGGCCGAGGTTATCCACCAGCCGATGTTTTGTTTTTCGGCCAGCTCGATCCATTCGCGGCTATGCTGCAGCCCACCCACCAGCGAAGGCTTGAGTATAATGTATTGCGGCCGGATAACTTGCAACAATTCTTCGCGTGTTTTGCGTTCACTGACGCCAATCAGTTCTTCGTCCAGGGCAATGGGCAGCGGCGTGGCGGCACACAACTGCGCCATGGCCTCCACCTGCCCCGCTTTGATGGGCTGCTCAATGGAATGCAACTCGTATTGAGCCAGCCGTTGCAGTTTGGCCAGTGCTTCATTCGGAACAAAGGCTCCATTGGCATCCACACGCAACGTAATCTGATTGGGTGAATAATGCTGCCGGATGGAAGCCAGCAAGGCGCATTCGGCGTCAAAATCAATGGCACCGATTTTCAGCTTCAGGCAACGAAACCCTGTCTCCAGTTTGGCATCAATCTGCTGACGCATAAACGCTTCGTTGCCCATCCAGATCAGTCCGTTGATCTCAATACCGGTTTCACCACGGCTAAAAGCATTGTCGTACAGAAGGTGTTTTCCACCGTTCTGCCAGTCAGCCCAGGCCGTCTCCAACCCAAACTGAATGGATGGCCAGGCATTGCCAATCTGTGAAAAAATAGTATCTTCAGAAAGCACAAAACCTCCCTTATTGATTTGGTCACAGATTTCGGCAAGCCGGGACTCGTAATCGGGCACATCGTCTATGCTCAGGCCACGCAACGGACTGCATTCTCCTATGCCAACCTGCTGCGGATTGTCGGTGTGCCATAGTTTGATGAAATACGTATCGCGTTGGGTAAGCACCCCCCGCGAGGTGCCTGCTTCAAAGGTAAAATGCAGGGTGTGTTTTTGGTAACTGGCCTGAAACATAGAATAGCGCAAAAAGGAATTTGCTCCAAAGATAGCAATTCTGAGATGCCTGTTTCTGACAATCTGAAGCTACTCCCCGTTTTTGAATAGCCTGAATTACCAAATAACAAAGCGCTAAGAATAATTCAAGTTGTATGTTAAGCGATGTTGGTTCCAAGCTCAAAGGTTTCTGTATTTGTAGCTACTTTTCTTTCTTTGCTTGTCCAAAGAAAGAAACAAAGAAAAGACACTTTCTTTGAATGCTTCCCCGCTCAAATCCAACCCGCACCCCGCCAAAGAAAGAGGCCAACGCTTTTATAGACTGGTGCTGCGCACTCCGCTTTAAAATACTAAAAGCCAATAGCTATTCGCTAAAAATAGTATCTTCTCAAAAAGCAAAACCCTGCCTTTTTTAAACCTATTCTCTGGTGAAAGTAAATTCTTGCCCGCCTTGTTTGAGCAGCATCGTTTTGGAGGTTGGGTTAAATTCCATCACTATACCGGCCTGGTCAAACTTGAATTTGTCCTTTGCAGTGGCATCCAGCGCAAAGGCCGATTGGCCGGTGGCTTGTGCCATCAGGGTTTTGTCATTTTTAGTAATGGTTACTTTCAGCGGGATGTCTTTGCTGGTATACACACCCAGGTAGGCATCCAAATCTTCCGATTTGACTTCGAAGGTTTTGAAATCGGGCAGTTCGAATCCTCTTCCGTAATACGCACTCAGCATCGCAATCATGATGTTGTTATTCACATAATTGGTGCCATTGGATGTCAGTACAAACGCCGTTTTGTCCTGAGGAAAATACGCAAATACGGATGTGAAGCCATCAATGCCGCCGGTATGTCCGTAGCCGCTGCGTTCGTAAAAAGGAATTGGGAACAACCCCATGCCGAAGTTGTCTTTAATGGCAGTCATCTGGTTCAGGCTTTCTTTGGTCAGCAGTTTTTCATTGAACAACGCTTCTGCGAACATTGCCAAATCGGTTGGGGTCGAGATGATGGAACCGGCTCCCAATGGAACAGACATGTCGGTTTCGGGTTCTTTGCGCCAGTTGCTCGCAAATTTGTAGGAATACGCTTCGTTGTTGGCCTTATTGATGGTTTTGCCAACAGATGTGTTTTTCAATCCCAGCGGCTGGGTGATTTTTTCTTTCAGTAGGGTTGCAAAGTCTTTGTTATACGCCTTTTGCAAGATAAAGGTCAGCAGCACGAAATTGGAATTGCTGTAAGCCGCTTTGCTGTCGGGCTCAAAGTCGCTGCCGCCTTTGGTAATGATGTCGATGAGTTCTTTTTCCGTTTTTTTCTTGGTATTCCAGGTCAGGTAGTCGGCATTGTCGGTGAAGTTGTGAATGCCGCTGCGGTGCTGCAACAACTGACCGATGGTTATTTTAGCCGCGTTGGGAACGGTCGGAAAATAGGCGTCGAGTTTGTCGGTGAGTTTCAGCTTTTTCTCTTCAATGGCTTTGAAAACCAGCGTAGTCGTAAACGTTTTGGAAATCGAGCCGATGCGGTATTTCGTTGTTTCGTTGGCTTTGGTTTGGGTTTCCACATCCGAATAGCCGATGGATTTGGTATAGACCGGTTTCCCGTTTTCGGAAATGGCTACGCTGCCCATAAACTTATTATTGGCATCCAGCGCCTGAAAATACGAATCCAGTTTGGCTTTGTCGATGGTTTGCGCAAAACCGGTTTGCAGGGAAAAAGCAACAGCAAAGAACAACAAGTAAATTCTTCTCATAGAAGTAAGGATGTGGTTTGAAGACAAAAAAATGTGGCAGAGTTATACCTTTTTGACAGGTTTTGCCTTCTGAAAAGATACTATTTTCTGCCAAACTGACTACAAGTTAGGCAATTGAAAAAAGAAAAAGTTATGGCTTTTGCTAACTGGCAGAATGACGGGTTGAAAGGTTTTTTTACACTTCCCGGTGAATGATAAACCCATTTTGAACCGTCTGCATGCCCACTTTGGGATAATATTCCATCGCCGTTGGCACCGAAAGAAGCAGCACCATGGACTGTTCGCTTACTTTTTCTTTGGTGAGTTGAATGAGTTTTTTCCCAATTCCCGATTTTTTGTAATCCGGACTAACCGCCAAATCGGCCAGGTAGCAGCACCACACCCAGTCGGTAAGGGAACGCGAAACGCCCACCAGTTGGTCGCCATCCCAGGCGGTAACTACCAGATCGGCATTTTCGTACATCTTCTGGATACGTTCCGTATTGTGGGTAGGGCGAGGCAATCCGGAAGCGTTGTACAGATCAATAATCTGCTCGGGAGTGGGCACTACATCCGATTTGTAAGTGATTTCCATAGAAAAATGAGTGATTTAAAGTGCGATTGCAAACGTTTTGTCGCCCTCCCAAGTCTGTGTGCCACAAACCTGAGAAGCTGTTCGTCATTTTACAAAGTGGCTTGGAAGTATTGTCTTTCAGATCGTATCGTTTTCAGCATTAGATTCATTAGGAATCACTTTGTTTGGTCAATCTATGATCTCCTTTGCTGACCTTCCTCAAATTGCCTAATAGTATAAAAATTAATATTGCAAAAGACATGCTATTGAACGAAAAGAACAATTTTCACCTTTTTTTTGCGTTTATATCTCATTTTACATGATATTAATCCAGAGGGAATGATCATGAAATTTCACACCTACTTCTTTATCAGTTTGAGCATACTATTCATCTGTTTTACTCAATCAGGCTGTACGGATGCAAATTCAAAACAAGTTAAGAATCTGCCAACTTCTACAGAGAATAAAATTCAAAAAACAGAAAAAGGGTTTATTCATATTCAGCTAATTGACAAACCTGAATTTGATGGTTCTCTAAAAGCTAAAACAATAAAAGTCGGGCGGGCGGAGTATTTGTGCTATTATGATGATTTTGAATCGGAGCTTATTCCTTTTGAAGAGACTGCTGAGAAAAAAATGATCGTTTTCCCAACGTACTCCAATCAGGTGATCGTTCGCCGGTACTTTACCTATTTCGAGTTTCAGGATTTTCTAGCTCACAAAGGCGATTCGCTGGTCATTAGTTTTGATAGAAATAAACCTGTTCTGGTAAAACATTCCATTTATAAGTATGCCCCACAAGATTTTACTGTAGAGAATAGTCTCAACACAAAACTCAAAGATTCCTATCTCATTACTGGTAAGGCTGATGATACCCGGGGAACGGCTATGAAATTTTTCTATGATGACCCCAACGAAGGTAAAAATCAACTGCAAAGAAAAGGGTTTGAGAAGAATTTATATATTGAAAATCTTGAGAACAAAATGGGACAAATGCTACTTCCTTCTATGGAAGTATTGAATAGCAATGCTCAGCGATTATTGGATTCATTGGTACAGCACAGGCTTATCTCGGAGGATATCCATTCTTTTTATCAGCAAAAGTATTCCAATTTGCTCTTAAAACTGAAAATCATTTCAGGGACGATGGATTCTCTCACTGCAGCCAATGAAATCAATAAAAGAGTAAAGAAACATATCTTCCATGATGTGTATTTCAATCAATGTCTCAGCAACTTTGAAAGAAAATACTTTGCTACCCAAGCAAAATGGGTGATGTCCACTGAGAACAAGCAGTTTTTCTTCAGGAATCCGAAAGAAAGCTTTTTCCTAATTAAAAACTCGCACGTATTAAGCTCTAAAGTAAAAGCGAAAATGCTAATGATTAGTCTGGATAAAGTTGATGCCGTTTTTCATGATAAAATCGATTCTTATGTGAAGTTATTTGAAGAAGTAGTCACAGATAAAATACTCATTGCAAAGGCAAAAGAAAAATATCAAAAGGTGGTAGTGGCAAGCGAGACTTCTGCAAACTTAACTTTAGTAACGTCTGATAAAAAACAGATGACAATAGAGAACCTGTTGCAAAAAAAGAAAGGGAAAGTCGTGTATGTAGATTTTTGGGCAAGCTGGTGCAAGCCTTGTCTGGAAGAAATGAAATACTCAAAAAACCATATTCAAACGTACAAGAATAAAGATCTGGAAGTGGTGTTTTTGTCTTTGGATGATAACTTTGACAAATGGAACAAAGCAACTGAACGCCTGGAAATAAGCAAGTTGGAGAATAGTTTGAAAATTGTAAATCCCCAATTGTCCACTTTTATGAAGGAGCATAAACTCTACTCGATCCCACGCTACATGATTTTTGATAAACAAGGCGTTTTGATCAATGACAATGCTCCACATCCCTCTGACCTTACGATCAGTAAAGTTTTCGATGCATTGGTAAAGGAATAAATAGTAAGTATCACCAAACTCATTCTGTTGGATATAACTCACAAAGTTTATATAATTAATTTAGGTATGTAATGCCCTACATATCACACAACTTCAACTAAATAGATAGAATTCCTAATAAAGTTATCCCAGAAATGAACACCCATAAGAGGACTCCTTGTAAGACAGGTCTGATGCCCAAAGTTTTGAGAACAGATTGCGACAGCCCGCAACCGATCAGAAACAACGTAAGTGTCAGGCCTACTTTGGCAATAGAAACCGCGTAGTGGCTATAGGCCTGGACAACAGGCACATACGTATTGGCAAGCATAGCCAGCACAAACAATCCGATAAAATACGGAATATGGATTTTCTGCTTCTGATTGCCAAATGTCAGGGCACTTGCCAGCCCGACGGGGATAATCCATAGAGCACGGGCTAGCTTTATGGTAGTGGCAATTTCCAACGCCTGGCTGCCGTATTTGCTGGCCGCACCAATCACCGAACTGGTATCGTGAATGGCAATGGCGCACCATAACCCAAACTGCGTCTGGCTTAGGTGCAACCATTCACCGATGTAGGGAAACAGGAATAACGCTGCCGAATTGAGCACAAATACAACGCCTAAGGCAACGCTGATTTGTTTTTCCTCGGCTTTGATCACCGGCGAAACCGCTGCAATGGCACTTCCGCCGCAAATGGCCGTCCCAACGGAAATCAGATAGGCGATTTTGGCATCGACTTTGAAGATTTTTCCCAGCAATAATCCAAGTCCCAATGTCAGCGCAATAGACACAACAGTGAATCCCAGGCCTGACCGGCTGGCATTGAGAGCCGAATGCACATTCATGCCGAAACCCAGCCCCACGACTGAAATTTGCAACAAGCCGTGTGTCGCTTTGGAATTGAGTTCCGGATAAGGATGCCCAACGAACTGCGCGATTCCCACGCCCAGCAACAAAGCCAATGGAGGTGATACCCAGGGAGAAACGCAGGCCAGCAGAGCAAGTGCAAAAATAATTTCCCGTAAGGTAAGGCTTCTGTCTAAGTAGCGGTGGGGAAGCTGTTCGGTTTTCATTGGGCTGTGCGATGATTTCCATACAAAGATTGAGAACCAGCCGCAAACCTGAAAATAACAATTTCCAATTGGCTATTACCTAAAGTTATAGCATATCAGCCATAAACTTCCTATTATTTGAATATACTAGAAAACGCAAACCCATTTTCTCTCTTCTGAATAACCATTGTTTATTCAACCCAAAGTTGGGTGCTATAAAATAAAGGTAAATCACGAAGTAATAGCCTGTAAAAAGCGGGCTGTCCTCTTTCTTTAGCTAGTGAACCTGATCCCTAAATCTCTTCTCAGAAGGAGAAGGGACTTCTGATTCGCGAAACTAACTCCCCTCTCAGAAGGAGAAGGGCTGGGGGTGAGGTTTTTCACTTTTGCAGGATACTATTTTTAAAGGCTTTCCATACCTGCTCATTCGTTGCTGCTTCTGTTTCGATTTCCAAAAGCTTGGCTTCGCCGTTGATGGAAAAAAAATCAGACAAAATTCGATTAAGCTCTTCACGCGTGGTGCACGAATAATAAGCAATTCCAAAATCCTTAGCCGTGTTTTCGGCAGTCTGGCTTTGGTGAGTCTCAAAAAAGTTTTCCAGTTCGGGTTGTGCCGACGGTCCGTCTATCAACCGAAAAATGCCGCCACCGTGGTTGTTGAGTACCACAATCCGGAGATTGGGGGGCAATTGATTGTGCCACAAGCTGTTGCGGTCATACAAAAAAGCCATGTCTCCCGTAATCAGCGTGACCGGTTGGTTGGTCACCCAGGCCGAACCTACGGCTGTACCCGTGCAACCGTCAATGCCACTCGTGCCCCGATTGGAAAACAATTCCACCGATTGCCAATGATTTAACCCCACAAAGTTGGCGTAGCGAATCGACATGGAATTGGCCACGTGCAACAAACTGTTGTCGGGCAAAGCGTGTATTACCCCTGATACGGCTTCAAACTCCGAAAAAGGGGCATCGACAAATGTTTGTTTCAAGCGTTGCCGGGCTTGTTGTTCCTGCTGTTGCCACAATACAAAATAACCGCTGTTGGTATCCACATCGTCTTCATTCAGAAACGACTGGTAGTCAATATCTTCGAATAGCTTTTTAAAGAAATACAACGGCTTTACCGAAATAGTATCCGTCAGCGTTTGAAAAGGGTCGGCTACCTTGCCTGCGGGTTGGATGTGCCAATGAACACGCGGTTGTGCCTGCCTTAAAAACAGTTTCAGATTCTTGGAAATCACCGAATTGCCAAACGTAATCAGCAAATCGGGCTGCAGGTCGCGGCGCAAGGCTTCGTCTTTTTGCATCAGAATGGCATCGGCATGGCGAATGGTTTCCGGAATTTCGTGCAGATTGGACAGAATATCGCCGATCACCGGAATTTCCTGTTCCTGTTGCAGGTGTTTCAATACCGTCTGCAATTCCAGTTGGTACAGCGACTGCCCAGCCACAATGAGTTTTCGCGGACTGTCTTCCCATATTTCCCGAATCATCACCCACTGTTCCGGTGAAAGCGTTGGTTCTGAACCCCACAATTGGGTGGTTTTTACGTTTTCCGGATATACTATTTTCTCGTCAGGTTTCGGATAAAACGGTTCCCGAATGGGCACATTGATATGAACAGGTCCTTGCGGAAACGATTGACTCAGGTTAATGGCTTCATTTACCGTACGTTCAATAAACCAAATCGCATCCGGATGAGTGAAATCAACGGGCAACTCGTAACTGGCTTTCACATGTTTGCCAAACACTTCGCGCTGGTTCAGCGTTTGGCCGTCTTGTTGTTCCAACCATTCCGGCGGACGGTCGGCAGTAAGTATCAGCAAGGGAACATGCTGGTAATAGGCTTCGGCAATAGCTGGACCATAATTCAAAACCGCTGTACCCGATGTGCAAACCAGCCCCACCGTTTGCCGACTTTTCAGCGCCATGCCCAAAGCCAGAAACCCCGCCGAACGTTCGTCGGGCACCACACGCGTATGAATATCCGGATGGCGGGCCAGTGAAATGGTCAACGGCGCAGATCGTGATCCCGGTGAAATGATAAACTCAGTGACTGCCTTTTGTGCGCAGATTTGAACCAAACGAGTAATAGACTCCAGTACGGGCAAAATAGTATGCTTTAAAATGTAAAAACCCGGCAAGGCTTCTTCAGCAAACTTGCGTTAACGGCTGCAAAAATACGTGCTTTTATGGAAAAGCGTTTTTAATTCCTTATTTTTGAGCATTGATATACCATACGGTCAGTGACCAACAGATACGATTCACTCGGCAAAGCCAAGCAACGGAACTTCATTTCTTAAGATATTTATCTCATTTCTACTTTATTGCCATGCAAAACCGCATCATTCAACTATTTGAGCAGAAAAAGGACGGCATTCTGAACGTTTACTTTACGGCAGGTTTTCCTCACCTGGAAGATACTAATTTGATATTGAGAACATTGGCAAGTGCCGGCGCCGACATCATCGAAATTGGCATGCCCTACTCCGATCCCGTTGCCGATGGTCCCACCATACAAGCCAGCAACGACCAGGCACTGGAAAACGGCATGTCGTTGAAAAAGCTGTTTTCGCAACTGGAAAGCATCCGGCAACATACGCAAGTGCCGATTCTGCTGATGGGGTATTTGAACCCGGTGGTGCAATACGGTGTGGAGAAATTCTGCGAAAAATGCCGCGAAATCGGCGTGGATGGCGTTATCCTGCCCGATATGCCTTTGTACGAATACACGGAGATGTACCAGGAAATTTTTGAAAAGAATGGTCTGCTCAATATTTTCCTGATCACGCCGCAAACGTCGGAAAAGCGAATCCGCCAGATTGACGAAATTTCCAAAGGATTCATCTACATGGTTTCGTCGGCGAGCATTACCGGGGCTAAAACTGGCATTGATGACGAGCAGGAGGCTTATTTTAACCGGGTAAGGCAGATGAACCTACAAAACCCAACGCTGATTGGCTTTGGCATTTCCAACCACAGTACCTTTACCAAAGCGTGCCAATATGCCAACGGAGCCATCATTGGCAGTGCTTTTATCAAAGTGCTGCAACAAAGTACCGACTTGGCTACCGACATTACTGATTTTGTGCACGGCATCAAAGGCGAACCAATTTTGGCGTAAACAACGTAGTCAGTTTTCAAGTAACACTCATCATGGCGTATTACATAAGAGTTTTAGGCACTCAAGATCCTGACATTCATATAGATGAAATCATTCACAACTTGACTGTAGATGGTCTAACTGCAAAATTTGAGTTTGAGTTGGCGGAAGCTCCCACCAAATGGACAATTCTTAATATTCTAGACCAAGATGAAAGGTGTTTAGCCCAACTGGAGAGAAATCCGGTTAGAGATGGGGCGTTAGGAAAAGAAGAACTTGATGAATTTAGACACACTGTCAAAAATTATCAGCCAGTCTCTGCGGTCCAGTGGCTTGAAACTTATTTTGACGAGGTTAAAGTTATATATGCTTTTCAGTTACTGAACACAGCTTTTGAAAATGAAAATTTTGATATTATAACGAACATTCAAACGACGCTTCGGCACAAAACTAACGGAATTTTACAAGCGGATAATGAAGGTTTCTCAAATGAGGAAGGCTATCACATACTTTGGCAGTTTTCAGAAGATGTTTCAGGGGAATGGAGTTGTGCAACAATAAATTTGTCAGGCGCGTGGAATAAATTCATAATAAATTTAGGAGATGAGAAGCAAAGGGAAGAATTTAAAGCAGGTAAAGTGCCAACCTATGCAAAGGCGCTTTAAAACATAAAACCAGATCAACTGAGATCATTTTCTTGACTTGTATTCCAAATCCGCTACCTTTGCATCCATGAATCACACAAACAACGCATATTATTATCACTATTACTGCCGGGGAAGCCTCTTTCGGAGAATAGGACTGTTTGTGTAAAAATCTGACTTTCAGACACAAAATAGATAAAGCCTGATCCGAAAAAGGGGTCAGGCTTTTTTTATGTCCATCAGAATCTACTATCCATAAAAAATCAAAATCAATCTTAAAATAATTTCAATTTAAAATTCGTAAATTAGAAAAGAAAGGTTTTTGGAATGAAGAGTTAACCCCTTTTCAAAAATCTTTCCAACAAACTGAAAACCCAATGCACGATGAAACAGCATTATGAAAAGTACACTGCCGAGGATTTTGAAGTCTGGCGGATACTATTTGAACGGCAAATGGAACAACTTCCCGGCATGGCTACTGACGAATACTTGGCGGGCATCCGCCGGATTGGTTTTACCGCCAACCAGATACCCGATTTTTCGCAGGTAAATCAGGTATTATCGGGCCATACAGGCTGGCAACTGCACGTGGTGGCCGGGCTTATTGGCAATCAGGAATTCTTTGAGTTGCTCAAAAACCGGTACTTTCCATCCAGCACCTGGTTGCGTCGCAAAGACCAGCTCGACTACCTGGAAGAACCCGATATGTTTCATGATGTCTTCGGGCATGTGCCGCTGCTCACCAATCAACATCTGTGCAACTTCCTGGCCGATCTCAGCCGGATAGCCTTGCGATTCATCGACAATCCGTATGCGATTGAACTCATTTCCCGATTGTACTGGTACACCGTTGAATTTGGTTTGATTCAGGAAAAAGAAGGGTTGCGCATTTACGGAGCGGGCATTCTGTCATCCAAAGGCGAAACGCAGTATTCCCTTCACGATTCTCGTCCGCAACGGTTGCCTTACCAGGTCAAAACCATCCTGGAAACGCCTTACATCAAGGAGCATTTTCAGGAACAATACTTTGTTATTGATTCGTATGAGCAGTTGTATGCCTCTACTGAGGAAATTCAGCAAGTGCTATTGGCAATGCTGGCCAAGGAAAATCGTGTAAATTAATTCGGTTACTTTACGTAGCGAGTGTTATTTTTGCACTTCCTCAAGTATGTCTGTTTTTAACGAGTTGTCATGGAAGTAGCTATTATTAAATACAATGCGGGCAATGTGCAGTCGGTCATTTATGCGTTGCGTCGGTTGGGCATCGAACCCATTTACACCGACGACGAATCGGTTCTCCACAAAGTGGATAAAGTGATTTTTCCGGGCGTGGGCGAAGCCCGTTCGACTATGGCGTATCTGAAAGAAAAAGGACTGGACAAAGTGATTCCTTCCTTAACCCAACCGGTATTGGGCACCTGCGTAGGAATGCAGCTCATGTGCCGGTATTCGGAAGAAAATGATACCCAATGCCTAGGCATCTTTGACGTGGATGTGAAGCGGTTCCCAGCAGTTAATGGCATAAAAGTGCCGCAAACGGGCTGGAACGACATTTACGATCTGCAAAACACGCTTTGCACCAACCTACCCGAACACGCGTATGTGTATTACAATCACGGCTATTACGCGCCACTTTGTGATTACACCGTTGCCAAAACGGATTATGGGCTGGAATATTCGGCCATGCTGAAAAAGGATAACTTTTACGCGGCTCAGTTTCATGCCGAGATCAGCAGCAAAGCAGGTTCCCAGATATTGGAAAACTTTCTAAAGTTGACTTAAACAAAAAAGGTTGGCAGCGTTGCCAACCTTTTTTGTTTATTTTTTCTGACTGTTGCCTAACAACAACCGCCAAATGTATTCAAGAGGTCCGGTTGTAAAATAACTAAGATAAAGCTTACTCAGTAAAACCTGCGCAATAAACAAACCAATGGTGATGGGTACAGTATAGGTAGGTCCGATCTTTCCCCAAAAACCCAATCCGATTCCATAGAAAATCGCAATCCCGATCACCGACTGCAAAATGTAATGGGTAAGCGTCATCCGGCCCGCATAGGAAAGAATCTCAACGGTTTTGAAAAGAAATTTTACTTGTGTCAATACATACAGAAACAAAACATGACCCGCCACAATAACCGGAGTCTTAGCGTGGTAAATGATCATACGACCAATGCCGCCCTGAGCAAACAACGATTTTAGAGGAATTGATAAAAAGTAAAGTATTGCCACTGTTCCTACAGCTATCAATCCGGCGAAAATAACAGATTGGATCCCTAGCTTTTTCAGCTCTTTTTTGTGTAACACGTATTGTTTTTTCCATTGTTCTGGCATCCACAGTTGCAGTTTACCCAACCAAATGCCCAATAGGAAATAACCGGCTACCGGTAACACATGGCCGATGTGCCCCCCTATATTCAGCCATTCGGCATTGACAATGATAACGTTTGCCTGCAGCATGGTCCAATAAGACGAAGTACTTGTCAGCGTATGCACGGCCAAGGCCTCTTCGGCACTTGCCTGATGCACCAATATTCCCAGATCGTGAAGTAAATCTTCGGCTACTACCGGAACAATCGTTAAACTCAGTCCGATCAGAAAAAGGGCTTTGGGAGAAAGTTTATACAAAAGCAAAACGACCAGACCGGCAATGGCATACCAACGCAGAATATCGCCTGACCACAACAAGTAGGCATGCAGTAATCCAAACACAAACAATACCCCCAATCGTCGCAAAAAATTCTGCTGGAACGATTGCCCTTTCTGTTCTGCTTTTTGCAGTTGCAGGTAAAAACTAAGACCAAACAACAAAGAGAATAACCCTCTGAATTTATTGGCAGCAATAAATATTACCAGTTGATGAAGCAGATTGTCTGTAGCAGCGGTAGGCAGTGACGCTGCCATTTCGGTATTCCAACCGGAATAGACTTCCACCATCCGGACCAGAAATATGCCAAACAAAGCATATCCCCGCACAATGTCGATGAAGGGAATACGCGAAACAGCCAATTCGGGCAAAGGTTTAGAGGCTGTTACCGATGAAGGGGGTAGTATACTTGTATGCATGTAACCGAGGTTTTAGGTTTGGAAAAGATACTATTTTCAGTGTGACACGATTAATTCAATTCAGCTTTTACGATTGATCCGATCTCTTTTAGACTCTCTTCGTCCTTGAAAAGTGAGAAATGATCTCCTTCCACTTCATAAAGCTGGAAATCAGAAGTCAGATACTTTTTCCAACCAAAATCCGAGTTGGACAAATGCTTGGCCGCATTGTCTTTCGCCCGGATGAACACGACTTTCCCGTCGTACGGTTTCTGTCGATAGTTACGACCTGCTTTCCAGGTGGCTCTCAGAATGTTTTCGGCAACCGGATCGGTGCGATCAATAATCGGATTGGCGGCTAGCCTTTTCCGGTAACCCAAATGTCCCGAAAGCATACCAAAGAAGTCTTTTTGAACTTTATACATATCCTGAACTACTTCTATTCGCTCTGCAAATGCTACATCCGGATCAAGCAGCAGATTTCCCCAACTCTGGAAAATGTATTTGAGCCCAATGTGGTCATAACCGGATATGCGATGTTTGCGGGCCGGATAGGTGTCAAACAAAATCAGCGTGGAAACCTCTTTGTTCATGGCCCGTAATCGGGAAGCTATTTCATAGGCAATCAACCCTCCTACCGAATATCCGGCCAACTGGTATGGACCTTCCGGCTGTTTTTCCAGAATCAGCTTCACATAATGATTGGCCATCAGGTAAGCACATTCCAGTGGCGTATCCACCCGATTCAGGCCTATTGCCTGCAAGCCATACAAAGGTTGATTTTCACCCACATACTCGGCTAGTTTACTCACATACTCCACTCCACCAGACACCGGATGGACGCAAAACAGCGGTGTTCTGGACCCGGTAGTTCGAATCGGCACCAATGAGTTCCAGGCAGAGCAATCCGTTTTTTCATCCAAAAACCTGGCAAACTTGGCAATGGTCGGATTGGCAAACAGATGTGTCAATGGGATATTTTTGCCGGTTTTTTGCCGTAAGCGAGATATTAATTGCACTCCCAGCAAGGAATGTCCGCCAATCTCGAAGAAATTGGAATGAATGCTTATTTTAGGCAATTGCAGTATGCTGCACCACAATTCTGCCAACAAATATTCGGAA
Organism: uncultured Sphingobacteriales bacterium; assembly: GCA_963520985.1. Taxonomy (GTDB): domain Bacteria; phylum Bacteroidota; class Bacteroidia; order Cytophagales; family 172606-1; genus Xanthocytophaga. Next base: position 2,206,399 of record CAUQTA010000001.1, on the reverse strand, counting down.
GGCGAACGAGGGGGCTCATAATCCTTTTGTACATCTTCTGTTAACCCGGGTTCAGGCAAGGCTTTCCGATCAATTTTTCCGCTTGCATTCAAAGGCATCACATCCAGAAACACAAACAAAGACGGAATCATGTAGTCAGGCAACTTGTCTTTCAGGTAATCCCGAAACTCGGCGGTAGTAGTTGCATGGGCTATTTTTTGAACAATGTAAGCGATGAGTCGCTTGTTTCCGGAAGAGTCGGGTTGCGCCACCACAATCATATCCTGCACATTCGCATGTTCAGTCAATACAGCCTCTATTTCACCCAGTTCAATCCGGTAGCCGCGTATCTTCACCTGATGGTCTTTGCGACCCAGAAATTCCATGTTTCCATCAGGCATGTACCTAGCTAGGTCACCGGTTCTGTATAAGCGGGCTTTGGGATTGGTTTGGATGGGATCCGGAATAAATTTCTCCTGATTGAGTTCCGGGCGATTCAGATAGCCATCTGCCAGGCATTCGCCGCCGATAAAGAGTTCGGCGGCAACACCGACTGGAACTGGTTGCAGATACGCATCCAGAATATGATAGCGTGCATTCTGAATCGGATATCCGTAAGGAATGCTCACCCACTGTTCGTCCAGTTGCTTCGGAATCCGAAAATAATTAGACCAAACCGTTGCTTCGGTGGCTCCACCCAAACTGATTACTTCCGCGTTTATAAAATTGCTGGTAATCCATCCCGGAAGAGCAAGTGGTATCCAGTCGCCACTCAAGAAGGCAAGTCGTAGGCTTGTTTTTTCAGGTGCCGGTATTGCATTGCTAAAAGGTACTATTTGGCTGAGGGTGGCAGGAGCCGAATTCCAGAGGGTAATCGGCTCGTGATACAGTATTTCCAACAGTTGCTGCGGGTTCTGCAATTCACTCTTAGACGCTACCCTCACCGAACCTCCTACCGCCAGTATCCCAAAAATATCGTATACCGATAAATCAAAGCCTAAGGAATTGACAAACAAAACTCTGTCGGCAGGTCCCATGTGAAATGTCTGATTCACCCACTCAATCAGATTAATAGCGGGTCGGTGCCGCACCACCACGCCTTTGGGAATGCCCGTAGAGCCAGAGGTATAAATAATGTATGCCAAATCCTCCGAAGTAACCGCACTGGTAGGATTGGTCTTAGGCTGCAAAAGAATTGCCGGATTTTGGTCTACGGGTATTACCTGAAACGGCTGACCGTCGAAAATTTCCTGAAATTTGGTTTGGGTAATGAGCATCGATAATTTCAAATCATCCAACACCAAACCCAATCTGTCTTTGGGGGCCGTTGGTTCTAAGGGTACATACGCACCACCTGCCTTTTGAATGCCCAAAACTCCAATGACCATCTCCAGTGATTTTTCCATGCAAAGTCCAATCAACACTCCGGGCCCGGCTCCTTTTTGCTGAAGAAGATGTGCCAGTTGATTGGCTTTTTCATTCAATTCGGCATAGGTCAACTGCTTGTCTTCAAAAAGTATGGCAATGGCATTGGGTGTACAACTTGCCTGTTTTTCAAACAATTGATGCATGCACAGTTCACTGGAATAGTCATGCACAGTCGCATTCCAATCCTCCAGAATTACATGTCGCTCTACATCTGTAAGCAATGAATGTCTGGCAACGGGCTCATGAAAGTCTTTTATCAGATTCTCTAACAAAGTGGCTACCTGACTGGCCATGCGTTCAAGTGACTTTACATCAAACCGGGACGCACTGGCTACCAAATGAATTGACCGTTGGGTTTCCGATACCCAGGCAGTCAGTTCACGACCCAGATTCGTATACGTTTCGGGTGTGGTTTGGGTCAGGGCAACAACTACCGGAAAGAGCGGATTTTCTTTGCATTCGTTCTGATTCCGTAATTGGGTATAGCGAGCTACAACATCTTTCGCAAATGTGAATGCTTTCTGGCTTTTGGTCAGTTCTGATACCACCGCATTGTAGGTATTCTCGAAGTCCTCTTCCAGATTTAGCGAGGCTTGGAGCGGAACGGTAGATGAAAAATAGTCCGGCAGCCCGGCTAGTGTTTCCAATAGCTTTTCAGACGTAAAACCTGTCTGTACCTGAGTGGTTCCGGTAACGCGCGCCAGGTATAGTACAAACGCAGAGATTAAGAACTGCACTCCCTGAGCATTGTCGCCATAGGTACTTAGAAAGTTCTGTACACTGGAAGAAAAGGGTACTTGAATCTGATAGGTAGCTGAAGTAGTGGAAAGCGGCAACCGACTCGCAAATGGTAAACGCGTAGGCTGCAATGCCGACAGCTTCTTCACCCAATAGTTTTGCCAGCGAGCCACTTCCGAATCTATCTTCTCTATTTTCAGGCTTGTGTCAAGTGAGGGGTCGGGTAATACCGATCCTTCCCGCAATCCATTTTCTCTGGCAAAATCGTCTATTGAAAGGGGCTGTCCGTCTAAGGTTGAAAGCTGGCTAAGGGTAATATCCTGTGAAGAAGTGGCCACGGTAAGAGACTCCGCAGTCAGGGAAATAATGGTACCCACCTGTTTGGGCGATTTTCTCTTTTCGATCTGCGTTGTTCCCACCAAAAACAAGGTCTGGTTTATCCAGACTTTGGGTCTTCCCAAGGAATTGGGATAAAAACCAAAATCAGAAGCGCGACAAAGTCGCTCTATGGATTCTGCGCCTCTGCACCAATGAATGATCCCCCCCAAAGGCGCTTTGCGATTTCCTCCATAATACGAACGGTCACTTAATTCCTGCTTGGTCAGTACCACGGCATTTTGTGACAAGTCAGCCACCAGTTCTTCAAATGCTGAGTAAGCAGCTTCAAAGCATTTGATATTCAGCGTAAAAGAGGTATCCGTTGCATCAATCGCCACTTGCTTTTGTTTAAGAATATCGCCAGTATCAATGCCTGCTGCTATGGAATGCCAGGTAATGCCATGATTGGTTTCATTGTTTAGCAAGGCCCAATAGGTTGCATTCAAACCTGCGTATTTAGGCAGAGGTCCATCGTGGTAGTTGATTGCCCGTTTCTTTACCTTTGTAAGCAATCGGTCGGGAAGGATGCGAGGATTGATGATGCTAAACAGATAGTCGGTAGACGATTGGTCAAGTATGTTTTCCAGTGTTTGCAGGGAAGAAGCAACGGATATATTAGCTTCGGTCGCAAAACGTTGAACCTGAATATCTTCGGATATAATGTAGGTAATTGTAAAATGGTTTTCGAGCAGTAATTTGGCGCATTGTGCCAGCAAGGTTCCTTCTCCAATCAATATGCAGGTAGCAGCACTGGAATCAACAATTGAACTATCGAGTGAAAGGGAATTTGCGGATTGGATAACAGGTTGAGAGACGGTCTTATCGACCAGCGTAGAGTGATTAACTTCCATAGCGTGTAGAATATAATTTTACGGTTATATCCGATTTGGTACTACATTCGTAACCACTCGTTTAAATTAATTTTAACTCATTAAAATGAGATTAAAAACAGGTTAAAACAAACATTATCCTAGCTATCTTTCTATTTTGAATCATTGTTAAAATTACCATATTTTAGACTTTTCCAAGATACTATTTTGGTTAGGCGTATTTAACGAATTCGTTTTCACTCTCTATCTCTTAGACTCTGATAATCAATCATCTTTGCATTTTTTTCAGACTAACCTTAGTGCAAAAATCCATGATCCAGCTCGTTTACGTCCATTGTCCGGTAACTGCCACCACCGAAAAAGCTTATCAGCACTGGTTGCCTCGGATTCCGGCGGCGATGCAGCAGCAGGTAGTGCGTTATCACCGGAAACAGGATGCATATTTGTGCTTGTTTGGCAAGGTGCTGTTGTCAAAAGCTTTTCAGAAACTCGGACTAGGCGACTATTCCCTGGCAAAGGTGCAGGCTCCGGCCTTGCAAAAACCTTTCCTGCCCGACAGCAACATTGATTTCAACATTGCTCACTCGGGCGAATACGTGGCGGTAGCCTTCAGCCAGGACACCACCATAGGGCTGGACATGGAAAAGCGAAACCCGGTAGACTTGGAGGATTTCAAAAGCCAGATGACAGAAATGGAATGGAATGCACTTCGGAATACGGAACATTCTGAGCAGGCTTTCTATGACTGGTGGACGCAGAAAGAAGCTATTCTCAAAGCTACAGGCAAAGGATTGAGTCTTTCTCTTCAGAGCATCGAACTCCAGGCCAATCAAGCGGTAGCAGAAGGACGCATATGGCACCTGCAGTCGATGGATATTCACCCGGATTATAGCTGCCACGTAGCCTCTGGCAAGGCTTCTGCCATTGCAGTTGAGAATTTAACGGAGCAGGTATTCTCTACAATCTTCTAAACTCTATAGGAAGGTGGCAGGTTTGGGTTTTAAAAAGATACTATTTCTTACTGCGGCATGGAACGTTTCTGGAATAAACCCAAGGTTCATTCTTCTTAGTCAACTCTGTACTAAAGTATATAACTTATGTGTAAGGATTCCAAGTAAATGCCCAATATTCTGTCCCTAAAAAACAACCCAGTTGTTTCACAGAAGGCTCATCTAAATAAAAGAATCCTTCCACATATGTGGAATAATCAATAGTAACTAAGTTTCCTTTTGAATTCATAAAATGCTCGTTCCAATATAGGCTTTGAAAAAAGTCAAATTCATTCTTTGAAAGTACCTTCTTGTTAAATGAAAAAACATTTTCGGGAATTTTCCAATTTCCCTTATATTGATGTAGTGCATAAATTCATCCAGGCATGTAAAGTCTTGTGTACCTGCATTATGTATAAACACTTCTGCATACATAATACCGACTTCATTAAGCTGACGCTCAAAATATTCACGTGTCAATTTCTTGAACTGAAAGTTTAGAAGTATTTCTTGATTAGAAAGCTCTATTTCATAGTATTTATTTCGGTCACCCACAATATCATTAATTACCTGCACAGAGGCTATTTTATCAATTTTATCCGGATGATAAATTTTAAGAAAATCTTGTGAGTTCATAAGTTACAAAGGAAAACTATTTCAAATCACTGAGAAACAAAAAAGCCATTTCATGGAATGGCTTTTGAACATAGCCGGTTTTCAACTTTTGAAAGATACTATTCTAAATGTATAGCTGGCACTCACTTCTTCAATGCATATCGGCATATGTGCGGTTTGGCAGCAGATTGGCCAGCACAATTTGTCCGCCTTCATGCACCATATACATAATAAACGGCTTTTCTCCGTCAGGGTGCAGCAACGTTAAGTAAAAGGCAAAACCCTGACTTCCAAACGCATCGTGCGTGTAGGTAGTGGTTGCGGAAGTGCCCAGCCCTTGTGCGCCAGCAAAGAAAGGCAGCATTTGCGTTTGGAAAACGTGCTGAACCTGCTCCATGCCCAGATGATTCAAGAAATTAGGACTGAATCGGTCCAATACCGCAGGCAAGTTGCCGTTTACCAACGCTTCTATCAGTTGAGCGGCCACTTCCCGGTAAGGCGTTGCCTGCTCTTCCATCGATAGGTAGTCGGACATGGAGGCCTCGGCTGTGGGTTGTCTCATTCCCTGTTGCTGAGCCGCTACCTGACTTGCCAAAGCAGGATCGGTTTCCAGAGCATGGATTGCCTGCTTGGCAAAACTCTCGATGAAAGCCGCTTTCTGGTTGCTGTTGTATCCGGCATTGGTCAGGATTTGCGCCGCTTCGGGTACTTCCGTATCAAAATCTTCGCCCAGCACATAAGCCGTAATCACATACGTTGCCAGATCGGCCTCGTTGTCAAATCCATAGCCAACGGCACGGTTCAGAATTGTGTCTAGCACGCGGTTCATTTCCGGTGCCGGAATTTGTTGGGCATCATCAAACGATTGGTGCAAAAACTCGGTCAATCGTTGTTTTAGGTCAGTAGTAATCAGCATTGTATTTTAAGTTTGAGTGAGTAAATAATTGCATTTCTGATATCGGAATTGCGGAAATTGTCAGAACCCTGATTCGTCGGATCATAGAATTGACGGGATGAAAAAACGCAGAATCAAGCACGCAGATCTGACACTGTGTAGTAACACAAGGCTCGCAAAAAATCTTCCTTTGTGCGTCATTGCGAACGAAGTGACGCAATCTCATTGCAGGCTCGGCAAAAAACGATTACAAAGATTCGCAATTTTAGTTAGCAGATTGCTTCGTTTTACTCGCAAGGACGGAGGCAGGTTTTGGCTTTTCAAAACATACTATTTTGTCTCCGAAAAACCTGGTATATAAAGATAATTGTTAGTTATAGTTTTCATAGAAGCAGTAGCATCAAAGCCAAAAAAGCAATCTTGCCGAGTAGCGGGTGATCCACAGCAGGGCTAAGTTGATAAACAAAATCAGGAAATAGCCCAGGTAGTAAATCGCAAATCCGGTGTAAGTAGCTTCGGCAATGGCTGCCGTGCCTAAGAACATCCAGCATAGAACCAGCGCCAGAAATGCAAAAGAAAACCCGATAAGCACGGGGCGAGAATCCGTTGCATTCCAGACACCCAGGAAAAGATGGATGCACGAAAACAAAAGCATGGGCAGTCCGGACATGCTTATCAGTCCGATGTAGGCGGCACCATTGCCGGGACCGTTTTCTTTCCGCTGCACCATTTGCAGCAGTTCTTCAAACCAGGCAATGTTAACGGCACCCGTAAAAAGATAGAAGAAGAGATACCAGAGGGTCCACCAGCCCCCTCCCAATAAAAAGCGAATAAGTTGTGACATCGTGTGTGATTGATTTGATAGTCACAAAGGTATAGCAACCGAAAAACAGCCGGTAATTTTGCGGGTATACATGACGTTGACAATACCCGCCATTCAGGTATACAAATGGTATACAAAGCGAAAAACATCGTCTATATATCGAAAAAGCAATGATTTTTTGCCGCCAATTAGTTTGTTGCCGGATTGGTCAAGGGAAGGATTTGCCGGAGTTCGGCTAAAGTTTGTGCATACTGATCCGAATCGATTTTATTTTCCCAGGCTAGTTTGCCGGAAGCCAGCAGTTCAGCCAAAGGCGCGTTGCCCCAGCTCCATACCAGTAAAATTTCCTGCGCTTTCCGGAAGAGGACCAGATCGTTGCTTTGCAAACATTCCATGATCCAGTCCTGAGCCGAGGGACTTTCTTTCCGATGACTGATGGAATTCCAGGCATAGCCATGCCAATACGAATCCAGGCTCTTGTCTTTCAGAAAATCGGTGAGAATGGAGATGCTGTAGTCACTTTTAAACGCATTCCAGAGCACGGTGCCAATGGCCTGCCGTTCGCGTAACGAAGCCTGCTTGGCGCGGTTAACGAGTTGGGTTTCACTATCGGTGACATGATGATACTGCAATCCGCGAATGATGTGTTCCAGTGTATGTTCGTTGGTTTCTTCCCAGAGTCGCTTTTGGTATTTTTCGATCAACTCTTTCTTCCATTGGGCTTCCTCGGTTGCAGTGGCACGGTATTCATCGCCAAACCCATCCAGGTAAATGTAATGGATCTGACCGCCGTTGTCCATATACAACTGCTTTGACCGTTCGTACGCCTGATCTATTGGCGGCGGCTGTGGTATGGGTACATTTGCCCGATTCTCCCGATTCTTATGAATTGCCTGCCAGGTATACGTATTGATTTCCTCAATGATCGGCTCATCTATCAGTTGCGTGAAGGCTGCCGGACGCGTATAGCAATTTTCCAACGACAAGAACCCGCGAGAAGTTAAGCCGTCATGGAAGTTATGGGTGCCAAAATCCACCCCATACGAAAGTAACATCACGAAAGAGCCCGAATGGTAATCGCCTTGGTTCCATTGCTTGGGATTGGCCTGCTTGGGATAGGTAAATAACGGAAACGGATTGTCGTATGCCTTGCCTCCTACTTGTAGAAAGGAATTGCGAATAAACGAGATCAGCCATTTACGGGTATCCAGTTCCGGTACAGGCCAGGCCGGACCGTGAAACCAGAAATCACTCAGCAGTTGAGGCAACGACTCGTGCGGACTTTTGTAAACTCCCGAAAGATCTTTGTAAAAAAGCCCGTCTTCCTGTATGGTCACTTCCCAGGACTGAGCCTGAGAAATGGAGTGGCACGTGTACTGAAACGTTCGGGATTCGATGCGGCTACGTTTTATGTTCTTCCAGAAATCGTAATGCTGCCGGGCCTTTTCTGACAGTTCATCGTAATAGTCTTGCGCATACTGGGCTACCTCCTCAAAAATACCGTTCTGGGTTTCCAGAGGCATATCACCCAACGGGTTCCGACTTTCCAGAAATTGACTAACTGTCCATGTCTTCTCTTTTCCAGAAACCGCAATCCGAATCTGATTCGCGTCAAAAGTCAGCATTTGTTATAAGGGGGTTTTGGCAATTGAAATCATACTATTTTTTGAGATACAAGAAGAAAGACATCAGACACAAGACACTATCTAACAATTAATTCAAGTTGCAATGTATAAATTGTTGGCATTTGGGTCGTATAATGCGCAGCACGAGCCAGTAAAAAAGTGCGTTGGCCTCTTTCTTTGGCGAGGGGCGGGCTAGCCTTGCGCGGAGAAGCGTGCAAAGAAAGTGCCCTTTTTTGGTTACTTTTTTGGGCAAGCAAAAAAGGAACATACGATACAAAGAGAGTAATTCATGAGTTTGGAAATAACATTTCATAACACGCAACTTGAATTACAATTAACAAATACGTCTCCAGTCTGTCACCCTTCTTCGCTTATCAAATGCACACTAAAAAGTTAGAAAATAATCGGTCAGGTTGGTTTCCTCTTCCAGATTCAGTTTTTTGCGCAACCGATACCGCGCTGTCTTTACACTTTCGGGCGAGATACCCAGCACCGTTGACGATTCTTTCAGATTCATGTTCAGGCGGATCAAGGCACAGAGTTTCAGTTCACCCGAACTCAACTCGGGATGCGAGTCTTTCAGTTTCGTGAAAAAATCGTGGTGCACCTGCTCAAAATACATTTTAAACTCATCCCAGTCTTTGTCCAGACTGAAGCTGTAATCCACCAGTTTCATCAGGCGGCTATATACCGGCGAAGACTCGTTTTTAGGCGACGAACGGAGCACCTCCCCTACCGTTTCGCGAATCTCTTCCATGATGCTGTTCTTCTGAATCATGTTCAGCGTATGCGTAGTCAGCGACTTGTTCCGAAAATCCAGCTGCTCCATCAGCTGTTCTTCGCGCAACTGACCGTTGCGCAATTCGGCTTCGGCCAGTGCCTGCTGTGCCTGATGCAGTTCCTGACTCTTAATCAGTAGTACTTTTTTCTTTTCCAGGTTGTTGCGCTGCACATACAACAGCAGCAACGCGATAACCAGCAAGGCACCGAGCCCCAACCCGATGATGTTGCGCGTAGATTTTGCCAATTCTTTTTCTTTTTGCAACAGATTGATTTCAATCTGCTTTTTCTCATTTTCGTAATTGACCCGCAGTTGTGTCAGTCGGCTGGTGCTTTCTTCTGAGAACAAGGAATCTTTGATGCTTTCGTATTTTTCCAGAAAGCGAAACGCATTTTCAAAATTGCGGGTTTGCGAATACACTTCGGCCAGCCCGGCACACGAATTCTGCAAATCCTGAATCATGTTTTTAGTGCTTGCCAATTGGTAGGCCTGCTGATAATGCTGTATGGCTTGCGGGTATTGTTTCATTTGGGCATATACCGACCCCATTCCATTGTACGAAGATGCGAGCAGATTCTTCTTTTGATAGGTCGCATTCAGTTCCAGTGCCTTTTGAAAATGCGCCAGTGCCTCGTTCAATTTCTTTTCCTTCAGGTATATTTTGCCCTGATTGTTATGGCAAATGATTTCCCCATTCGTATCCCTTAACTGGCCAAAGATAGCAAGTGCCTGTTCGCTATGACGCAAGGCCTCTACGTAACGTTTCTGGTTCAGATACACTTCCGACAGATTGCTTAATATGCCGGCTACGGCCTGTTGCCGGTTGATCTGTTTCCAAAGCACCAGTGCCTGATTGAAAAAGGAAATGGCTTCGTCATTTTCCTGCCGGTTTTTGTAAATGTTGCCGATGTTGTTGAGCATTCCCGCTTCGCCATCCTTTTCGCCGGTATCTTTCAACAGGCTCAGGGCTTTGAAGTATTGGTTCAGTGCCATTACATCGTTGCCTTGCTGCTTATACACCATGCCAATGTTGCCAATGCTTTTGGCTTCTCCTTTCCAATCATTGAGTTGCTGGTAGAGCCGTTGCGCTTTGGTGTAAAAGTCAATAGCCTTATCATGTTCGCTTTTTTGCCAATGATAAACTCCTATTAGCTGATAACCTCTTGCCTCACCGGAAGTGTAGTTGTTCTTCTTGGACAGGTCTAACACCTGTTGCGCATACGCCAGCATTTTTTCCGGATCGGAACTCCAGTATTGCATGGCCAGGTCGGCAAGGAGTTGTACCCGTGATGTATCAGGCAGGCTGGTTTTCAGCAGATTCTGAAGGCTGTCTGTTTTACTATGCTGGCCAAATGCTTGTGTATGAAGTATTTGCAATGCCAGAAAAAGCGCTGACAGCAATACAGAGCGAGGTTTCATTTTTTTAGAGTAGACGTGGTTTTGAGTAAGGTTTTGCCTATTAATCCATCCGCTGTTGTGCTTGTTCACCTTTTGTATACCCATTCTGGGCGGCGTGTTCACTTGTTGTATACGCCGCAAAATAGGTTGAGCAGAAAGGGTGCATTACGTTTGCATTGTCAACGCGAATAGTGTTAATCAGCTTTCAGAGGAAAAGTAAACACTCGCTGGCGCATTTGCAATACCCTGTAAAAATTCTATTTAAAGTCTTATTGATTTACGCACCGCACTCACTCTAACTTTTTCATTTCATGCACGGAATCATTTTCAATCAGCTTCAGAAGTATGTACGCGACCATTCGGGGCCGGCCGCTTGGTTTACATTACTAGGTTCGCAGCAATTAGCCAAAAAAATTTATCTGCCCACCCAGATTTATCCCGACGAAGAACTTATCGCGTTAGTAGCGGGCATTGCCAATCAGCAGCACAAATCGGTCGAGCAAATTCTGGAAGACTTCGGGAAATTCATTGTTGCCGATTTGCTCAAAGTGTACAGCACCATGATTCGTCCGGAATGGCGAACCCTGGATGTGCTGGAACATACCGAAAACACCATGCACAAAGCCGTGCGCCACAATGACCGCAGCGCCACGCCGCCTGAGTTGTTGTGCACACGGGTTAGTCCGCGCGAAGTTGTCATCGACTACTCCTCACGCAGGCACCTGAGCAGTCTGGGTGTGGGCATTATCAAAGGCATCAGTGCCCACTATGGCGAAAAAACTGCTGTACAAGTGCGTCACTACCAAACTCCCACCGGACAAAAAGCCTGTAAGATATCGGTGGTGCTGGTAGAGTCGTGACGAAGCGGCGAACCTTGTTTACTACAACTATGAAACTGCAAAAGAACACCCTATGACCGACCGACAAATTCTCATCGTCAAAACTTCGTGGAGTGCCCTAGCGCAACAGTCGCAAGAGGTGGGCGAATTGTTTTATCAAAAGCTTTTTGAACTGGAGCCTGCGTACCGGGCTCTTTTCCGAAACGACATGGAACTGCAAACCCAGAAGTTTACCCACATGATGACGTGGCTCATCCGCAATTCCCAGCATCCCGACCAACTCTCTACCGAACTGGCGGCACTTGCTCTCCGGCACAAACACTACGGCGCTCAGGCAGACGACTATGCGGTGGTGGGCGCAGCGTTGTTAGGGGCGCTACAGCAACAGCTCGGAAGCCAATGGGACGGCGAAACCCAGCAGGCCTGGACGGCCATGTACGCAACCATCCTGCAGGTGGTGATTCCTGTTGCGTCCAATGCTTCGTAAGTGACAGCCTGCAACTATGAAACTTTTACCCAGAAACAATGCGGAAATTTTCTGCAGGAAGACAGAAAATAGTATATTTTCAAATGTTAAAACCTGCTTGTTTGCTTCCTGTCGTCAGATACGGGCTCTATGTCTGTGCGGTAGCCAAACTCAGTCCGGCAGCAATTGCAGTCAGCAAACAGGCAACCTTGCAAGTATGAAATTCGGATTCAATTTAGTTCACACACTCAAACTATTATTTTAAACTTTTATTCGTATGTCAAACGTAAAAACTCTTTTGGATGAATGGTCGGTAAAAGACCTGGAAGACAACTCGTCTCTTAACATTGTGGTGCAGAGCTCCACCGAATTGGGCAATCAATCCCTGCCTGGCATTCAGATTTACTGGCTGGGCCATATTCTCAATTACGAACCCCTGGCGGTGGAACGCTGGGCGTATCAGGCAAGCAAAGCGGGCGTAACCGACTACCTGCTGGAAGACCACTCGTGGATGGTTCACACCGATCAGTACATCAAGAATTATCTAGTCGTAGGCGAAAGCCCCAAAGCACGCATCGAAGTAAAAACCCGTAGTTCGAAACCTGTGGTGAGGGAGTACCCGCTTCCATTCAAACTGGAAGCGTAAAACAAAGGTGCCTGTTGCATTCAGAAGCGACAGGCACCTTTTCGCTTTTTCAGAGATACTATTTTTTTAGTCCAGCTTAAAGCAATAATCCGCCGACAAACCGATGTAGGCGTTTTTCAGGTAGTTATCATCATTGCCCCGCGACTGAACATTAGACAATCCCAGACTGTAGGTCCCATTCAGAAAAACCGTCTTGCAGTTCACATCCTGCTGAAGTTTCCTCCAAAATCCATTGGCTTGCAGTTATCAGCAATCTTGGTGGAATGCGATTCGGCTAGGCCAATCAACACAGGTGTAGACGTTTCTCGTTTTCTCCCAGCAACACGCGACATAGCCAGCGGCACCTATAAAAACTTTCCCCAGATCCACTTCTATCTTTCAAACTCAGCGAAAACTCCAGGTAAGATGTCTGGTCGGTAACCACGCTGTTTTGCCCCAGAATGCTTCCTTTCATTTAAAACAACAATTCAGCAAAGATTGCCCCAATGTGAAAATGGGTTGCGGGTATTTACACCTGCCCCCAGGTAGCGGGCACGGGCATTGGCAAAACTACCATCGTCTCTCAAACCAAAAGCTCATTGGCTCATCGCCTGGAATTCTCATAGCGGTTGTAAACTGAAAAGACTCAACAAACGCGCAAAACCAATTGATACTCAACATCAAGCATAGAACCGAACGTCTTCGAATCCAATAATCAAAATATCATTATTTATTATTATTAAATTATTTTTGTTTATATTTTTATTATTTAAAACAATTTATTTTATATTTATGCACGATTTAATATTCAAATATCAAAGTCGGTAGTTTATTTATTTTTTCAAATAAGCTTTTCTGTTTGTGAAACTTACTTTTTTCAACTGCTTTGCAGAAAAACTTATTCGCTATTTTTCAGTATTAACAGGCAGTTTTAACCGTTTTCCATATTTTTCATTTTCCAAATACTATCTCTCCAATTCCCAAAACCTTCAACTCACTATGGCTTATCAGAAAATCACCGCCGAGCAATACTTGGAACAGATGCAGAATTACAGCAAATGGAATGCAAACCTGCTGACAGAGGCACAGGATCTGGTCGCGTATGTCCAAGGCGATGTGTCCACGGCCCCTACCCCTTCCACTAATTTCAACTGGTATCTGGCCTCGGCGGTTAACATGCTCAATCCGCCTAACCAGTGGACCGAGGCAGACCGCAGGCTTTTCGGTTATTTTGCGACCAATGATCCCAACTGGAAACAGGGCAAATCAGGTGCGGATTATTATTACGGAGGCAAGTTACTGGACTGGACATTTACTATTGTCAGAGACTACCCGCATACCGACAACTTCGCTATCATTGTTCGCGAACTCCAGAAAAACGGCCTGACAGATGAAATCATTCTTGACGATTCCTTGATAAAACTAGCCAATGTACTGGTCGATACAACCAACACCCCCACGGCTGTAGGCAAGTTTGTGCTTTCGTTTTTGCCCGACAAAGGAAAACACATCGTGAAACACGGAATGAGTGGCACTCCTGGCTCGTTGCTTTCTTTCTTACTGAGATACCATGAATCCACAGTGGAGGAGAACATTGAAACATTTATTGATCCGAATGCCTACAATGTTTATTTCATCGGACTTTTGCTGGCACACAATACCCAAAAATACGAGCCCATCATCGTAAAGGCCATCGAGCAAAAAAAACCAGGAGCCATTGCCTTGTATGACACCTACGAGCTGCTCATACAGCACCTGCCCGAAAAATATGCTTCTCAACGCAAAGCAATGGCCTACCAATACCTGATCGATCAGAAAAAAGAGGCGAATCCCAATCCGAAACCCAGCGGGTATTGGTATTACCACGAAAGCTACAAGCGAATTGAGCCGGCCAATCCGGGAGAATCCTGGAAATACATTTATTATAGCATTTACCTTTTGGAGTTTTTGCTGGAAGAAGACCGTGAAAATGCCATTGCCGCTGCTGTCGAATACATGAAAGACAACAACCAGGTGAAGAGCGGCTTTCTGACGTTGCTCGACAAACATCTGCAAGCCCAATCGGTTGACATACTTATTCATGGCATTGAGGCCGACCCGTCGCAGGTGGAAAGCGATTATTTTCGCACCCTGTTGGGCATCCTGTCCAAATACGATTATCAGCGCCATGAAGATAAAATATGGGCACTTACCCAACACAAATCCAAACGCCTGCGCGAAATCGTATCCGTTACACTGAGCAAACTAGGGGAACGGGTAATTCCGAAAGCCGAGCAACTGCTATCCAGCAAGAAAGGGGACGTTCGGCAGGCAGGTGCTTTAATTTTATCACTTATCGGCACGGATACGGCTAAACAAATTCTCAACAATGCCCTGAATGCCGAGAAAAACGACGATGCCCGCGATGTAATGCTTCAGGCGCTGGGAGACAGCTTGTTTGTCAATGCCAATGAAAACACCGTTGCCGATCTGGTGGCGGCTACGCAAAAACGAGGGAAGTTGGATAAGCCTGTGGAGATATGGATAGAAGAGAGCCAACTGCCTAAACTGTACTATGTTTCAGGCAATGTGGTAAGTACGGAAACCGTCCGGTTTTTGTTCTATCGCATGGCGCGGTCCAAAGACATTCGCCCGGATATGGAAGCCAAACCTTTGCTGCAACTGATTGACCGCAACCGCAGTGGCGATTTTGCCAAAAAGCTGTACGAATTGTTTATCCAGAAAGGGTCTGACTCGAAACACAAATTCTTGCTGGCGCTGGCAGGTTTGCTGGGCAACGATGATTCGGTAGACAAAATGAAGGCGCAGGTAAATCAGCTTGCCGATGCCAGTCGGGGAAAAATGGCCGAATACACCGTGCAGGCCCTGGCTTTGATTGGCACCAACAAAGCCTTGCGTGCCGTCGAGTTTTTGTCGCGCAAGTATAAGAGCAAGAACAAAAACATTGGCGCTGCGGCTCTGGAAGCTTTCAAGCTGGCGGCCGAAGAACTCAACATCAGTTTGTACGAACTGGCCGACAGCATCATTCCTACGTTTGATTTTGAAGGTTTATTCCGCAACTTCACAGTGAAAGACCAGGAATACCGAGCCTTCATTGATACGGATTTCAAGTTGACCTATTTTGACGAAGACAACAAGAAATTGAAATCGACTCCGAAGGGCACATCCAAAGAGCTACAGGACGAGTTCAAGGAAATCGGCAAGGAAGTGCGCGACATTGTCAAGTCACAATCGGGGCGCATGGAGCAATACCTGGTGATTCAGCGCAAATGGTCGGTAGAGGCTTGGCAGGAGTTTTTCCTGAACAATCCGATCATGTTTGTTTATGCCGTGCGTCTGCTGTGGGGAGTTTACGATAAAAACGGCACTTTGCTATCACCGTTTATGGTAATGGAAGACACCTCGTTAATTAATCTGGAAGACGAAGAGATTTCGCTGGACGAAGATCAGGTGATTGGCATGGTGCACCCCTTGTCTTTATCTGAAGAGGAAAACACAACCTGGAAAACCAAGATGTTTGATTACGGACTCGAATCCATTTTCCCTCAACTGGACCGTCCGATTGTTCGCATTGAGGACAAAAACCGCAGTCTGAAGATCTCTCATGAATACGACCAGAAGAAAATTTCCAGTTACGGCTTTGGTGGACAAATGGAAAAACTCGGATGGGCACGAGGTTCGGTTGTGGATGGCGGCTATGTGACAGGTTATTACAAAACCTTCCCTGAAGCATCCATTGAAGTCCTCGTCGAAACGGAAGGCATTTTTGTAGGCGGCTACTATGAAGACGCCGCCAGCCTGACCCGTTTGTACTTTACTCAGAAAGGCTCCGTTCAGATGGGTAGCTATGTATATGACGAGCCTTCGAACGAATCCGATAGCCGTTTGATTGCGTTTGGCGATGTGCCCGCTATCATTTATTCGGAAGTGACGAGTGACCTAACCAAAGTCATTATTCCGGAAGAAAAGAAGCAGGAAGAACTACAGGAAGCCTGAGAAAATAGTATCTTCAAAAATAACAAAACCCTGCCACAAGTGGCAGGGTTTTGTTTCAAGTGCTATTGAGTCACAGCTTCTCATTATAATGGCTAAAAGCTAATAGCTAAAACCTACTTACGCTTTCATGTTGACATATTGCAGAGGCAAGCCTATGTCAGCGGCCCGTAGTTTGGCAATCACGGCTTGCAGATCGTCTATTTTCTTGGCTGTCACGCGAATCTGGTCGTCCATAATGGCAGGCTGCACCTTAAGGCCGCTGTCTTTGATCAGTTTCACAATCTTTTTGGCCGCTTCCCGGTCTACTCCCTGTTTCACCTGAATGTCGCGCCGCACCATGTTGCCCGAAGCCGCCTCGATTTCACCAAAGTCCAGTGCTTGAGGGTCAAGGCCTTGCTTGGCCATTCGGGTGATGATCGAATCCTGAATGGCTTTCATTCGCATTTCGTTTTCGGTCAGGATATGCACCTGATTGGTCTTCTTATCGAGTTCAATCTCCGACTTGGAACCGTGAAAATCGTATCGGTTCAGAATTTCTTTTTTCGCGTTGTTGATGGCATTGTCCAGCGTTTGTCCATCCATCTTACTTACGATATCAAAGGAAGGCATAGTAGTAAGTTGTTAGTGATTAGTAGTTTGGTAGTCTGCAAATGAACCGTATCAGGCATTGATTCGGGATAAGTCGGCCAGGGAAACGGTGCCCTCATAAATAGCCTTGCCAATGATTACACCAAAAATATTCATTTCAGCCAGCTTTTCCACATCGTCCATTTTGCTCACGCCACCGCTGGCAATTAATTGTATATCAGGCGTTTTATCCTGAATGTTCTTATACAAATCAAACGAGGGCCCTTGCATCAGGCCGTCTTTGGCCACATCGGTGCTGATCACGTATTTCACGCCTTTCTGCGCATACTCTTCCAGAAAATCGTAAATCCATACTTCCGTGGTTTCCTGCCAGCCGCTTACCGCAATCTTTTCATTCTTGGCGTCGGCTCCCAGAATAATTTTCTCCGTGCCGTATTGTTTCAGCCAGTCTTCAAACAGTTGCGGCTGACGAATGGCAATGCTGCCCCCCGTAATCTGGCGGGCTCCGCTTTCAAACGCAATGCGAATGTCGTCATCCGACTGAATGCCGCCGCCAAAATCGATGTGCAGCTGGGTTCGCGTGGCTATCTTTTCGAGTATTTTGTAGTTAATCACCTGTTTTTGCTTGGCCCCATCCAAATCGACCAGATGCAGCCGCTTCAGTCCGGCGTCTTCAAACATCTGGGCTACCTCCAGCGGGTTGGAATTGTATTCTTTTTTTTGAGAATAATCGCCTTGCGTCAAGCGAACACACTTTCCATCAATCAAATCAATGGCCGGAATAATCTGCATACAGCTTAGGGTAAATTTCAGAAAACGACAGAAAAAAATAGTATCCCCGGAAAAGTAAAAACCTCCTGATGAGGATAGCATTGGTTTGTAAAAACGCCGGCAAAGGTAGGCATTATTCACCATTTCTCATTCGTTTACAGGCAAAGGGTATGATTTTTTGACCGCATTCTTATGTAAAACACTAAATGAAACGTACACATGGAAATCTTAAAGTTCAAAACCGACATTTATTCTTCCGAATGCCTTGACTCGGTAGCGCCTTTGCTGGACAATGAGCAGAACATTCACAAGTGGAATGTGGATACCGACAGTCCCGACAATATTTTATCAGTCTCAGGCGAAGAGTTGAATCCGCAAACCATCAAAAATCTGGTCGCCAAAGTAGGCTTTTCGGCCGAAGTTGTTCGTATAGAAGGCCTTAACGGCAGTGGCCTTTAGAGACGTGTAGCGATAGTCTGCGTTTTCAAATGTATCTTTGTGGCAGTATAAAACACCACGCTATGAAAGTTGTAGCCATTGGCGACATTCACGGTCGCAGCAGCTGGGAGAGAATCGTGGAAACCGAAAAGGCTGATCGTTTTGTTTTTATCGGCGACTATTTCGATTCCAAAGAGGACATTTCGACCCGTGACCAGATTGCTAATTTCACCAAAATAGTATCGCTGAAACAGGCAAAACCCGACCAGTTTGTCTTGCTGTTTGGCAACCACGACTTGCATTACCTGCCGGGCATTGGTGAGCACTACAGTGGGTTTCAGGCCGAATGGGCAACCCACATCGGAACCCTCTTACAGGAGGCCATTCAGGCCAAGCGGGTGCAAATGTGTTATCGCCACGAGAATGTCCTTTTTTCGCATGCAGGCTTCAGCAAAACCTGGCTTCGAGAAACGCTGAGCGAAACCCAGGTAACCGATTCTGTGGTAGAGCAAATTAACCGCGCGTTGATTCATACTCCCGATATGTTTGTGTTTGTCAGTTCGGGTCAATGGGGATACTCACCCAGTGGCGATGAACCCGGCCAGGGGCCCGTCTGGATACGGCCCTTCTCGCTAAGCCTGGATGCCATCGATGGATTCGATCAGGTAGTGGGCCACACCGTTCAATCATCTGTCGAGATCAAGACCCGTCCCAATCAAACCAAACTTGCCTTTATTGATGCACTGGGCACCTCGGGCCAATACCTGATTTACCAGGATGCGGATTTCCGAACTGCGGATTGAAGCAAAAAAATGGATCTATGCGGTACATAGGACTTTTTTACACGCCGTGCCAAACAATACAGGGAGGTTTTGCCTTTTGAAATCCTACTATTTTCCCACATAAAATTTCGCCGGACACTAGGTTGTCATCCCCATTACTCTTACCACCAATCTCCGAACCTGACAAGCAGACAACATTGCGCTATCTATTACCAAAATTTCGCTATATTTTCATTACTGAAAACACGGACAGGTGAAGAAATATTTTCCCGATTGCGAATAACTTTTGAAAATATAGTTTAGATTTATAAAGAATCTTGACAAAGTTCTATCTACTGACCAAACGCAATTTCCTTTAAGGTACATAAACAAAAGATAGCCTGTAGCTTCTGGGCCAGGTTAAGCATGAGCCAGCCTATTTCTTTAAACGTAAATGCACCTGCAACTGAATCCTTAAGATACGATCAATCAAACCTTTCCAGAATGAACGCAGCTAAAATGCATTGAAGTTTTACTTATCTGATTACACACTATCAGTGGCGTTTTTTATGAACAGTCTGCTCTTGACTCGGTTATCAAATCTGGTTCTCTGTATTGCAGAGGAAAGAGCATGTGTAACAAACAAGTACTTCTCTACGAGCCTGTTGCGGCTGGCAATTGGTTTTGTTTTGCTGCAAGGAACGGCACAGGCACAGGAGCTCGTTTACAAAATCTACTCTCCGCAACAACTTCATGGCACGCCCCTGTCCGTTGCAGAAGATTCTATTGGGTTTACACTGATTCTTACCGACATCGGTCTGGTCCGTTTTAATGGCATTGAGTTTAAAACACTCTACACAACCAAACGATTTACCCAACTCTATCAGACAAAACGCAAAGGGTCGGTAGGGTTGGCAGATGACGGCGTTTACCAGATCAGCAGCCAGATTGACACCGTCACCTTTCAGCGCCTGGTGCGTTGTCCTCATCCGGTCAGTTTTTTTGAAGACCAGCACGGCGATTGGTGGATACAGCTACAGTCGGGAAAAATGCTCTATTCACATGCAGGTAAGCTGGACAGTTTTTCGTTTCCTGGCAAGGCGCCGAATCAACCTGTCTTTTTCTGGTCAAACGCCGCCGGACAGTTGTATCTGATTACACATGACGGTCGCCTTTTTTACCCAGCAACCGGGCAGCCCATGTTGCAAGAACACTCTTTCTCTCTGCCGCTCAGTACCGTTCACAGCATGGCGCCACACAACGACAGCACATTCTGGGTAGCCAGCCACACAACATTGTATCAGGCCACGGCTCACCAGAACCTGCAACATCAGATTACATTGCGGGCAGTGCAGTCGCTCAACGATTCGATAAACAACCTGTATGAAGATCCGCAAAATCACCTGTACCTAGCAGCCCGGCACACAGGTTTGTACCGCATTGATTTGCAGCAAAGTCCTTACCTGATTCAGCCGGTTTTGTTTGGCAACCAACGCACGATAGTAGAATCCTTTCCCTTGCCCTCTGTAGAATCCATTTACAAAGGAAACTCTGTCTTTTGGCTCATTGCGGGAGGCAATCTGGTAACGATGC
The DNA here is from genome assembly GCA_963520985.1 of uncultured Sphingobacteriales bacterium. Classification (GTDB taxonomy): domain Bacteria; phylum Bacteroidota; class Bacteroidia; order Cytophagales; family 172606-1; genus Xanthocytophaga. The sequence goes on along the minus strand of CAUQTA010000001.1, from coordinate 2,185,843 downwards.
ACACCAAGCCGTTCTACTATTATTTCCCTAAGCTTTCGACCTTCGAGATCGGCTCTATCACGCAGTCGGCCCAAGGTGTTTTTTACTTTGGTTCCGTTAACGAAGTGCTTAAAGTCACCAAAACACCCACCATCACAGAAGACATCGAATCCGTTACTAAGATTCCGCAGGGTTCCATCTCCACCATAGAGGCCGAAGGCAACCGGGTATGGATTGGCAATAGCCTGGGCCAGCTTTCATACCTGGAAAAGGGCAAATGGCATCCGGGTCTGAATCTGCAGAATAGAGGCGGCCCCATTTTCACCGTTTTTTCCGATTCGCGGAGACGTGTCTGGTTCTGTCAAGTGTATCGCCATACTCCCTTGCCAGGCATTTCGTATACCGACTCCACGTTGCAACTGCATTACTTCGGCACCGAACACGGCCTATCGGGCCGCATCATTTCTGTCACTGAAAGTCCGAAAGGAGCCATCTTTGCAGGAGGCATTGGCGACCATACGTATTTGTACCAATACAACGAAACAGCCGGCAAATTTGAAAATCTGAGTGTACCCCTACCTTTCGATGTGAGTTATTTTGAGATACACGACCTGAGTGTAGACGAGCAGGACAACATCTGGCTGGCAAGTACGCATGGGTTGCTACACTATACGCCTAAACAAAAAAAGCTGGTCCGGATTGACCTGGGCCCGTATTTTACCACTACTGAAATGCGGGCTGTCAAAGCTGATTCTTACGGACAGGTATGGGTTGCAACAGACTCGTACGGCTTGATTTGTTACCGCAATGGCTCCTACAGCCGGTTTGTCTCAGGAGACGGCATGCCCAGCACCAGCAATACCCTGTGGTACCGGCGGCTATTGCTGGATAATCAGCACCGGCTTTGGGTAGGCAGTAACAATACGTATGCAACTAGCTATGCAACGAATTTTCGTCCTGAGCCCACGCCCGCACCTATTATTCTTTCCTTAGAAGCTGATGGAAAGCGACTTACTTCACATTTTGCCAATCCTGAACTGAATCACCAGAGCGATCTGCAGTTGCGTTATACCTGTCTTTCGTTTCCACCGGGTACAATTGAATATCAGATTACACTAATCACGCCGCTGGATTCGCAGGTGGTTCTTACGCCCAACCCGTATGTGTCGTTTCCGCCGCTATTGGCGGGCAATTACACGCTACAAATCAGGGCCCGACAAAGTGGGTATGCCTGGAGCAATCCCACCCGCCTGCAATTCAGTGTGCAGCCCATCTGGTATCGGCGGTGGTGGGCTTATGTAGGGTATCTGCTGGCTCTTTCGGCATTGGTTGGCGGATTGGTACGGCTACAAACCTGGCGACAGGAAAAAGAAAACCAACGCCTTAACCGCCTTGTGGAAATAAAAACGCAACAACTGCGGGAGGCCAATCAGGAAGTGATTGCTCAGAACGAGGAACTGCTTTCGCAACAGGAAGAAATTTCACTGCAGAGCCAACAGATTACAATTCAATACGAGCAACTGCAGGACGCCCAGCAGGTAATAGAACACCAGAACCAGACCATACGCAAACGCAACAAAAACCTGGAGAAAGAGGTTGCCGAACGAACCAAAGAACTGGTTGAATACAACCAGCAGCTGGAACAATTTGCCTTTATTACGGCTCATAACCTGCGTGCACCAGTGGCTCGCATTCAGGGATTGGGACAATTGCTGGAGATGGCCGAGATAGACCCGTGTATCGACACCGATGACGTAGCGCGAAAACTCATCCGCACGGCCTATGACCTGGACCAGGTGATCAAAGACTTAAATAGCATCCTGGAAATAAGGAAAAACAGCAGTCAGGTACTGATACCTGTCAATCTGTATACCGAAATAGAGAAAGTAACGTCCAATCTGCGGAAGGAAATGGAAGATACGAATGCACAGATTCAAATCCAAATTTCGCCTGTGTATCGGTTTTTGTCGCTTCCGGCTTACATAGACAGCATTCTGTACAACCTGATCAGCAATGCCATCAAATACCGCCATCCAGATCGCAATCCTGAAATTTCAATTAAAACCACACTTCAGGAACAGACCTTTTGCCTGGAAATCAGTGACAATGGCCTGGGCATGGATTTGCAGACATACGGGAAGAATGTGTATCATTTGTACAAACGCTTTCATTTTCACGTAGAAGGCAAGGGCTTGGGTTTATACCTGGTCAAAACGCAGGTAACCGCCCTGGGCGGCCGCATCGAACTGGAAAGTCAGGTAAATCAAGGAACCCGGTTTCTCATTTACTTTCCAATGGAAAAGCGGTTGGAAGCCGAAAAAGAAGCACAGAAATAGCTACTTGCCTGACAAATACGAGGCAGAAAAAGGCAGGTTCGCCCACAGCGATGCCGGGGTTTTTCGTTTTTCAGCGATACTATTTTTAATTCAAGATGCACTTCATTTAAGCTTTTCGCCAACCCCATTGATTTCTCTGCTTGTATCACATCCTACTTCTTTACTTGCCCAAAAAAGCAAGCCAAAAGGCACTTTGATTCAATCGAAGATTGGTTTCACCGAAGTACGTTACGGGGTTTACTAAAATTTCATGGAAACATAATTTAGCCTTGACTCTGAGCCGGGTTTTACACTCTATTTTCGCACAAGAAATCGTATTCGCCCAGCTACATTGACTCTCAGAACAGGAAAACGGCTAATCACTAGTCAGGCATCCTGTTATTTTTCCCATCAAAACCCCTTATTCTTCTATTTCCATGTTTGCTACTTTAAAAATAAGTCTATGGACGGTGGCTGGTATGTTTTTGCTGGCAAGCTGGCATCAACCGGTTTGGGCACAGCGTAAAACAGAAAACGTGTTTCTGATCATGACCGACGGCCTGCGCTGGCAGGAAGTGTTTGGCGGGGCCGATTCGGTGCTGATTCATGACCCGGCTTTCACTCCTGAACCCAAAGAAACCCAGGCACAATTTTGGGCCGCTACACCTCAGGAACGAAGCGAAAAGTTGATGCCGTTTTTCCGGCAAACCTTGGCCAGACAAGGACAACTGCACGGCAACCGTCTGTACAACAGCAAAGTAAATGTGAGCAATCCGCATTGGTTTTCCTATCCGGGTTACAGCGAAACGCTGACGGGCTTTGTCGATAGCCGGATTAACTCAAACGATAAGATCCTGAATCCCAATACCACCGTTCTTGAATTCATTCAACACCAGCCGGGCTTTGCCGGAAAAGTGGCCGCCTTTGCCACTTGGGATACGTTCGATTACATCATCAACGAAGAACGCAGTGGCATTCCGGTCAATTCGGGTTACCAGCAGGCCAGTGGCAATCTCTCGGAACGGGAAAAACTGATCAATGAACTGCAAACCCAGGTGCCGAGCCCTTGGGGCACTACGCGCCTTGACTGGATGACCTATCACCTGGCCAAGGAATATGTGCAGCGGGAACACCCGCGGGTCCTGTTCCTGTCTTTCGATGAAACGGACGATTACGCCCATGCTGGCAAATACGATACGTATCTGAAACAGACTCACATGGTGGATGGCTTTATCGGTCAGTTGTGGAACCTGGTGCAAAGCCTACCCGAATACAAAGACAAAACGACCTTTATCATTACCACCGACCACGGACGTGGACACCAACCTGCTGCTCTCTGGAAAGACCACGGAGACAAGGTAGCTGACGCCGACCAAATCTGGCTGGCGGTGATCGGTCCTGATACGCCGCCCCTGGGTGAGGTAAAAACGGAGGGTCAATCCTATCAGAATCAGGTTGCGGCAACACTGGCCACGCTGCTGGGGCTAACCTACACCAACACGCAACCCGTTGGCGAACCGATTCGTGCGGCAATAACCGCTCCCGCACCTGCCCCTAACCAGAAGGCGAAGACTGCTCGTCGCAAATAAGACAGCATGGCGTGAATGAAAATGCAGCAAATGCATTTTCATTCACGGAAAAATAGTATCTTTTCAAAGAGCAAAACCCGTCAATTGTAGATTGCTTCTATCTGAATAGGAACAGTCTACAATGGACGGGTTTTCAACTGTTTGGCCATGAGAATCTACTCAAATGCCAAACACAAACCGTGTGACAGGAATCAAAAAAGATAAACTCTCCACGGATTGCAATGTATTTGCTCTCCGAGTTCTGTGAATGCTCTGGCAAAATAGTATGTCTGAAAAAAGCAAAACCCCTATCTTAATCACTGCAAATTTCAGATCAAAGTGCGAATGCTATGATACGTTTTTCTTTACCAATGCACTGAACGATAATCTTTTAAGCATCCTTTAGAGGCTCTCCGATTACCAATCGGAGCTACAAAACCTCATTCCTAAATCGCAGCCATACAACTCTGGCCCATCAAACTCTTGTTTGATGCCCTCCTCCAGAGAAAGGACTTGACAGTTGCGAAACACACTCCCCTCTCCTCCAGAGAGGGGCTGGGGTGAGGGTTTCGCTTCACCGTATGGAAATCGTGTTCTAGTAAGGTTAGACAGCGGGTTTACAATACAGTAACAACCAATGACTTACAGCCTCTTTATCCGGATATTTCGGAACCGTACCACATCGCCGTGTCCCAGAAAACCGATATGACCGGTTTTTCGCAACAGGCCCGGATGTTGCTGATGATCCAGGGTTCCGTTTTTAGCAGCTTCCTTGATGTCGCCATCCAGAATCACCGTTCCATTCAGAATCACTTTTACCTTGTTGCCTTTCACAATGACGGTTTCTTTGTTCCACTCTCCAGTAGGCAACAAGTGACCACGCTTGGCGGGAATCACTCCATACACGGAGCCATGGTATTGGTAGGGCTTCAGGTCTTTGTACTTTTCGGCATCGTTGTCAAGTATTTGCAGTTCCATGCCCACATACGCCGCGTCGCCTTCCAGCGGGGCCCGGATTCCGAGTCCGTTGTTGGCACCTGCCGTAAGCTGAAATTCAAATCGGTATTCAAAATCGGCATACTCATCCTGGGTGTACAGATTACCCGCCCCGTGCCCTTCGGGATGCACGACGATCATGCCGTCTTCCAGGCGGTAATTAGTGGTGTCGCCGGTCCAGTGGTTCATCGAAGTGCCATCAAAAAGCATGGTAAACCCTTGTTTTTTTTCGGCTTCGCTCAATGGAGTAATCTGCCCGGAAAGGTCTTTCAGGTAAATGTTGCGGTAAGCCACATAGGTGCCGTGGGCCTGCAATTCAATCTGCTCTTTGAGAAAAATGGGCTGGTTTTTGTCCCAATAATTTTCCAGCGTAACGTTATCCGTCACCAGCACGCCATTCAGATAAACGGTTACTTTATCGCCTTTCATGATAATATGAAACGTATTCCATTCGCCTATTTTGTTATCCGCCACGGTCAGGGGTTTGCTGGGATTTTTCTGGTTGTTGTACAGTCCTCCCGAACCTACCTGGGCCCCTACATCGTGCCGGCTGGTATCCCAGATCTGCACTTGCGGAGTGCCGCGCAGGTAAATGCCGGCATCGCCCTGCTCGGTGATTTTCCAGTCGACAAACAGTTCAAAATCACCGTATTGTTTGGTGGTAGCCAGGTTGTCGCCGTGACCAGTAAAGACCAACAGTCCGTCTTTGACAATCCAATCGGTCTTGGCTTTTTCGTCGGCTGCTTTTTGCTGGGCGGCCAGTTCGGCGGGTTTCATCTTGGCCCGGCTTATGGGGTTCCCGATAAGGGCTTTCCATCCAGTCAGGTCTTTTCCGTTGAAGAGGGAAACAAACCCATGGTCGCGGGGCATGGCGGCTACGTGAGGCCGTAACTGGGTCACTAAGAAGGCACTGTCGGCACCTCTGACCAGGGGCAGCGCTTTTTCCAATACATTCCGTACTGCTTCACCCGTCAAATGCTTGTTTGCCAAGGCCATACGGGCCGAAATGGTGGCAGCATCGGCAGACAATTCGGCATCTTCAAGAAAGTGACTGACAAACATCAGGCTATTGAAACCCGGAATGCGGGCTGCCTCGGCCAGAATCGCTTTCTTTTGCAGTGGATTTTTGGCATCGTCCATTTGCTGTTGCAATTGCAACAACTGCTGGACTTTATTTTGGGCTACCGCGGGCCGGCTGGCAGTAACGGCACGCTTGATTTCTGGCAGTACCAGCCGGGCATTGTCCAAAGCCGACTGAATGTGTTTGCGGTTGGTTTCGCTGGCTTTGGGAAGAGCCGCCGTAAGTGCAGCCATTGACGCATCCGAATGAATGGCAGCCAAAGCCCTTGCAGCATTGCCAGCCAAGGTTTTGTCATTCAATAGTTTGGCTAGCGGTTTCACTGCGGCATCGTCGCCCAGCAAACCCAGATTGGTGATGATAAAAACACGGGATTCGTTTTTTTTCATCGAGCCCAGTCCGGCAATCAAATGCTCGGTCATCTGCTTTTTGGCTTCCGCAATTTGGGAAGTATGGTTTACATACGCCTGAACGGCATAGGAGGCTTTTACTTGTAAGCTAGTGTCGGCGCTTTCGAGTAGAGAAAGCAGCTTTTTCCAATTGGCTTTGTCCCATGTTTGCATGGTGGAGAGGGCCGTTTGAACATCAGCGGCTTTCTGATAGGGAAAAGCGGTCAGGGTGTTCTGTACCGGATCGGACTGCGCCAAAACCGGCTTACACAAAAGAGGAAAGAAAAGAAACCAGAGATATAGTTTTTTCATGCGCGTATTCAGGTTGTCATTGCCAGCGAGTGACTATAAGATAAAAGTCGAAGATTTATTTCTTTGTCAGACCAATCGGTCAGATAATCCAGGGATACCGCATCGGTGGGTTGATGAGCCGGTTGGCAGCGTCATCGTTAAGGAACGTTTGCGTAACCGGATCAAAACGCAACGAACGACCAAGTTGCAGCGCTATTTTACCCATGTTGATGATGGTACACGAACGAAAGCCATTCGACTCGTTGAGGGCAAAGGGAGTCCGGTATTTGACAGAATCCAGAAAGTCGATCACCTGCGGAGCCGGATCAGGCATCAGCGCCAGTTTCTCTTTCAGATTGGGAATGTCGGATTGAAAGCCTGCGTACAGTTTCCCTTTCGGACCTTCAATATATGCCGCATTGGGATCTTTGGCTTCACCATCCAGGATAATCTTGCAACCATCTTCGTAGGTAAACGTGATTTTCCGGAACGTGCCGCATGCATCGGGGTGCTGCTGCTCGGCGTCCACCTCCACCAGCACCGGACTGGTGTCATCTTTACCCAGAAAATATTGAATGGGATCAATGTAATGCTGCCCCATATCGCCCAGCCCGCCACCGTCATAATCCCAGTAACCCCGGAAGGTCTGGTGTACGCGATGGGCATTGTAGGGTTTAAAAGGAGCCGGACCCAGCCAACGGTCGTAATCCAGTTCGGCAGGTACCGGCTGGGGTTCCAGGTGCGTTTTGCCTACCCAGTAAAATTTCCAGTCAAAGCCGGTAGTCTTACTTACCGTTACCGTGAGCGGCCAGCCCAGCAATCCGGATTCCACCAGCTTTTTGATGGGTTTTACGGGCGTCTTCATTCCGTAAAAATTATCCGTAAACCGGAACCAGGTATTGAGCCGGAACATCCGACCGTATTGTTTTACGGCCTCTACTACCCGCTTGCCTTCGCCGATGGTTCGGGTCATGGGCTTTTCGCACCAGATGTCTTTTCCGGCTTTGGCCGCGTCCATGGCCATGATGCCGTGCCAGTGCGGCGGCGTGGCAATGTGTACAATGTCTACTTCGGGCAATGCGATGAGTTCCCGGTGGTCATGAAAGGTTTTGACTCCGCCGCCAATGGTCTTTTCGGCTGCCTGCAAATGCCGTTTGTCCACATCGCAAATGGCTACGACGCGGGTACCTGCATACGGAATATGCCCCATGCCCATGCCACCCACGCCGATGATTCCTTTGGTAAGCTGGTCGCTGGGAGGAATGAACCCTTTGCCAAGGACATGCCGAGGCACAATGCTAAAACCTGCGGCCACGGTAGCGGCAGTGCGCAGGAAGTTACGCCTACTGTTTGATGAAGAGGATGGTATCTTTTCTGACATAAGTGCGGATGGATGAAAAATACGTTACAAACGGCTTTTAAGATAGGCAATCACCGGTGTATTGCCAAAAAGAAATTCGATGGGCCTGCTATACCCCGGACTCGCATCTACCACTTAATCAGACGTTTACTAGTTTTTGCGCTTCTGAAAATTCTTTAGCGGTGCGCTTTTGATTGGCCTTTATCTTTAATTCAGCAATGGCTATGCTTCTCAAGAGAGGTTTTTCGTTTTCCAGCGATATTATTTTCAGAAGTGCCCTAAAAAGGTTACTTTGATGGTTTTGCGTTTTCTGGCTTGTCTGTAGTTCAGCGAAGTCTGAGACTACTTACCTAGAGCCTGCTAGCAAAATGCTACTAGCAACAAATTCCTTGAAATAAACTTTATCACTAGTAGTAACGTGAACTACGGGGTTTGTTAAGCCCAAAGATCTCTCTTCCTATGTTCTTACTTTATCTTTTGCTTGTCCAAAAGAAAAGTAACAAAAGAAAAAGACACTTTCTTTGAATGCTTCCGCCCGCAAATCCTGCCCGCCCCTCGCCAAAGAAAGAGGCTTTCGCTCTTTTTTATAGGCTCTTACTTTGCAATTCGCCTTATCTATTGATTATGACTACCTTAAAGCTAATATACCCCATAGGTCACGTTAATAGTACGATTTTCTGTAGACAGAAATGTTTGTACATACTTGCAATTTTTCTCATCGGATGTATGGCCGCTCTTTGCTTGCAGATATCCCCTACAGCCAGATAAAGGCAGGCGAAAAATAGTATCTTTTAAAATCTAAAAACCTTCTACTCACGCCATCATTGCGAGAAGGGAAGACGCCGAACTTTGAAATGGCAATATCAGATTTTAAGCGAGCCTTGTACAAGCAACCCTGAACGAGCTAAAGCGTGTTCTACTATCTGTCAATAAAATTAATCCCACAAGTCAAGGTTCAGACGGTATTCTCAGAGCAGCATGATTTTTTCCTGCTCGATGTCCAGTAGCAGCAAGTGTTTGCGAATGATTTCTTCGTCTACATCTTTAGCTTTGTTTCGTTCGATCAGCCATTCTCTTTGTTTATCGAGTAGATCCAGATACACGCTGCGGGCTTCTTCGGTAATGAGCGAGTCGTCCTGCGAATCCAGGTTCTCTTCCCATTTCAGAGCCAGTTGTTTCAGCACCGCTTCACTGTTCAATTGGGAGGGATAGGTATTTTTTATGTATTCCAGTGCATAGCGGTAGCGCTCTTTGCCTATCAGGTGATACATCTCTTCTTCGGGCGTCAGGTAATCCATTTCAGGCATATTTACTTTCCTGATCAGGTAAGGCAGCGTGAGCCCCTGCATCAGCAGTGTAGTGAGGATTACAATAAACGTGATAAAAAGAATCAGGTTGCGCTGTGGAAAAGCGGCACCGTCGGCCAGATGAACTGGTATGGACAAGGCCGCTGCCAGGGACACCACTCCCCGCATGCCCGACCAGCCGATCAGGATAGGAGCCCGAAAACCCGGACTGCGCGTATCGGCAACGGTGATGTAGTTCCGGGCAATCAGGGTAACCACAACGGCGGCATAAGCCGAAACAATCCGGGCCAGAATCAGAATGGCAGAGATCAGCAAACCATACCCGATGGCCGCCGCCAGACTCGTATCTCCCAGTTCGGATGTGATTTGAGGCAGATCCAAGCCGATGAGCATAAATACAAACCCATTGAGCATAAAACACAAACTCTCCCATACGTTAATGCCCCGCAGCCGCGAACTGCTCTCCAGAAAGTAATACCGGGAGTTCGACAAAAGCAGGCCGCCGCATACCACCGCCAACACGCCCGAACTATGCACCTCTTCGGCAGCTATGTACATCAGATAAGGCGTAATCAGCGTGAGGGCTACATCAATGTTGCGGTCGGTAGGCAAGTATTTATGCACCTTTCTGATGATGTATCCTATAAACAGGCCAATGGCAGCACCACCCGCCACCATCCAGCCAAAGCTCAGTGCGGCTTCGTACCAGACAAACTGCCCCGTAGCAACCGCTATCAAAGCAAACCGAAAGATGATCAGCGAAGATGCGTCATTCAGCAGACTTTCGCCTTCCAGAATGGACGAAAAACGCCGCGGCACTTTTACAAATTTCAGAATTGCCCCGGCACTGACCGCATCGGGCGGCGAAACAATGCCCCCTAACAGAAAGCCAAGCGCCAATGAAAAACCCGGAATGAAATAGTTGGCAGCCAGGGCAACTGAAAACGCAGAAAAAAATACCACCAGAAACGCAAAACTTCCGATAATACGCCGCCATTTCCAGAGTTCTTTCCAGGAAATGCCCCAAGCGGCATCATACAGCAACGGCGGCAGAAAGATGAGAAAGATCAGTTCCGCTTCGATGTGCAAGGAAGGGATGTGAGGAATGAAACTGATGGCTAGACCTGCCAGAACTAGCAAAACCGGATAAGCGACCCGGATTCGCTTTGCCAGCATAAAAATGAACAATATGGCCAGTGTAATTCCCAGGTAAAACGGAAAATTGGTTAGCATGCAGGTTTGTTTTTTCGGATGAGAGCAAAAAAGAGATTGGCTTTTATGGCAAAGCAACCGTTTCACCCTGATTGTATCAGTGGAAACTGTCCTTTAACAAATCCGGTAAAAGCAATCCTGGAAAAGAGGACAAAATAGTATCTTTTTTTGAATAAAAAGCCTGTCTGCCAAAAGTAGTTCAAACGCGGGTTCTTCTGATAACGTACCGTTCTTGCTTATTTTCTAAACAAGAGTTTAAGCAAACAATCCATATGATCCGTTACATTATATATGTTATCATTTGATACGGAGCTGATGGTTCGCTGGAATAGTCGAGTATTTTAGCATTCCCCCCCGTCTAGCAGAGTATTGGACGGGGGGTGGATAAAGAAGAAATCATTGAAGGCAAAGAGAAATTATCCATTCGGATGACAGCTGCTTAACCAAAAAAATTACCAGGAAACACAACTAAAGGATAAAAACAAAAAAGCCCTCAGATTGTATCTGAGGGCTATATTTTGCGGTGTGGACGGGACTCGAACCCGCGACCCCCGCCGTGACAGGGCGGTATTCTAACCAGCTGAACTACCACACCGTTGCTGTTCTTGTGAATCGTGGTGCAAATATAGAGCAAAACTTTCACAGCGCAAGAGGACTGCAAAAAAAAGTCAACTTTTTTTTTGGCATTCCCGCTCGAAAACACCCAATCACTTGATAGTCAGAACCAGTTTTGAGCAAAATGGAGATACTATTTTTTCAAGCCTGATTTTAATGAACAGGTAGTCGTACATCGGCGCGAACCACCTCATCCGATTCCTGAGCAATTTTAAAGCTTGCTCCGGCACCGTAAATCAGTGCCAAGCGCTGAGAAGTATTTAACAATCCGACTCCATCGTGACCGATTTCTGTTTCCAGCTTGCCGGTATTACGGATGATCAAACTCAGAAAGTTATGTTCTAATTGGGCATCAATGGAAATAAAACCACCTTTCAAGGGTTTGGAAATGCCGTGTTTCACTGCGTTTTCGACCAGAGTTTGTACCATCATCGGAGGCACCTGCACATTGAGTGTAGCGGGGGCAATGTTAGTATTGACCTGGAGACGATCTTCATAGCGGATTTTTTCCAACGACAGGTAATCTTGAACTGTTTTGAGTTCTTCGTTAAAACTTACTGTTTTTTTACGGTCGCTGAGCAAGGAATTACGCAACAGACTGGAAAGTTGAGTCAGTGCCTCTTTTGCCTTGTTCGGATCTTCGTAAATCAGTGCCCGAATGCTGTTGAGGGCATTGAACATAAAGTGCGGATTCAATTGTGCCCGGAGTATTTTGGCTTCAAAATCTTTGACCGAAGCTTCTAACTGTACCCGTTCCACTTCGTTCTTTTTGCCAATGGAAAAATACTGGTACATGTGGTAAATCACCGACCAGAGCAGCAATATTCGCGTCCAATTCAGAAACCCCCAGGCAATAAAAATAACGGGCACCCCTCCTATTTCGTCAAAGCGTTTTTGCACGCGAGGAATGGTAAAATATTCCAGTGGAACGCTGAGCACCACCATTACAACAGACATGGCTAAAACGGCAAACATCGTGCGTGGAATGATCTTTGCCAATGGTAGGCTCAGCCAATCAGACCGCTTGATCAGCAACCGGTACGAATGTGTAATTACAATCCCTAACCCAATGGTAATGAAGACATTGATAAACTGTCCGTAACTATAACCATCCCGTAAAACATACAATATCAAGTCACTCAGTGAATACCCTGTCCAGCCAATGATTTGGCACAACCAATATACTTTTCTACGATTCATACAATTTCTTTCCCCTTGCTTTCTCCAATCAAATTTGCGGTTTCTGGAGAAAACGTTGCTTTCTTGCAATTACATTAAGTTTTACGTTTTACCTGTGTCTCATAAGTGTAGTAGTATGTATATACACAAAATATGCACCAAAAGTGACCGATTTTCAAAGTTTTTTACAGGAACGGATGATATGCTACTCTCAAAGGCGCTACCTGATTATTAAACTAAAAGCGGCTTTTATCAGTTTACTAACCACAATTACGAATAGGTATCTGAAATTTCATGCTCAAAATTGCCTGGACTCCCGCATATGCTCACCCGTTGCCAACAGGACATCGCTTCCCGATGGACAAGTACACGTTACTTCCCGAACAATTGCTTTATGAAGGCACTGCTACGGAAGATAATTTTTTTACACCTACGCCACTGGAAGAAAAATGGATTTTGACTACCCACGAAAAATACTATTGGGAAAAACTCAAAAACCTCACTCTTTCTCCGGCTGAAATCCGCCGTACGGGCTTTCCGTTGTCGGCTACCCTGATACAACGTGAAATCATCATTGCCAACGGTACGGTGCAGGCGGCTTTGTTTGCGTTGCAGTATGGCGTGGCGATGAACATTGCCGGCGGCACGCACCACGCCTTTACCAACCGGGGCGAAGGCTTTTGCTTGCTCAACGACATTGCACTGGCGTCAAACTACCTGCTGGAAAACAAATTGGTCAGACAAATTCTGGTGGTAGACCTGGATGTGCATCAGGGAGATGGCACCGCGCAGATTTTTCAGAACGAACCGCGGGTATTTACATTCAGCATGCACGGGGCCAATAACTATCCGCTTCGCAAGGAACAATCGGATCTGGATGTGCCGCTGCCCGACCACGCCGACGACAAATACTATCTTTCACTACTCAAAAACCACCTGCCTCACCTGATCGATACAGTGCAGCCCGATTTCATCTTTTTTCAGTCGGGCGTGGATGTGCTGGCTACCGACAAACTGGGAAAGCTGGGCTTGACTCCCGAGGGTTGCCGCGAACGAGATGCTACCGTTTGGAAGCTATGCAAGCAACACAACATTCCGGCAGTTGCGAGCATGGGCGGCGGCTATTCCACTCGCATCGCCGACATTGTGGATGCCCATGCCAATACGTATCGGCTGGCGCAGGAAATTTTCTTTTAGAGTAAAATAGTATCCTTGCAACGTGCAAAACCTGGCTTTCGGTTTAGCAATTCCAACCCTTTTTGCCAAATGACAACTGTTCTAAACAAGACCTTGACTAACTTGCCGCAATGAAAGAATGGATAGAGTATGTTTTGCAGTTTGGCAACCTGAACCCGCAACAGATTGGCTTGATTTCGAGTAAAGCAACGGAATTAACCCTTCGCAAAGATGAATACTACCTGGAAGCCGGAAAAGTTGCCCGGCAATTCGGGTTTGTATTGGAAGGTATAGCCCGGGTGTGCTATTACAACAACAAAGGCGAAGAAATCACCAAATACTTCATTGAAGAAGGCAACATTCTGGTGAATCTGGAAAGCTTCGACAATGATATTCCTTCGTCTGCGTACGTGCAGGCCGTTACCGATTGCAGGCTTGTAGTGTTTTCCAAAAGAGATTGGCAAGAATTGCTCAATACCATTGTGGGTTGGGATGTGGTGGTGCATAAAATTGTATCCAAAGCATTGCTATTGAAAGTAGAACGAATCAGTCCATTGGTGGCGCAGGATGCGACAACGCGTTACTTGAAGTTTCTGGAAATTTATCCTACCGTTGCCAATCGGATTCCACTGTCTTACATTGCTTCGTATCTGGGCATTACCCAATCCTCCCTGAGCCGAATCAGAAAAAACATCCGCTGAGTCACTTTTTGCCAAATGGCAAATGATTTCATTCTGAAACCACGCACTTTTGCAGTGTTCACTAAAAACAAGCAAAATGAAATCAGCACTGATTACCGGAGCCAACCGAAGCATTGGCTTGGAAACCGCCAAACAACTTTCCCAGAAAGGCGTACTTGTCTACATTGGCAGCCGTAGCCTGGACAAAGGAAACGCCGTGGTAAAAGAACTCAACGAAAAAGGATTCCAGAACATTAAGGCAATTGAAATCGATGTTACCAAGCCAGAGACTATTCTGGCAGCCGCGAAAACAGTGGAAAACGAGCAGGGCAAACTGGATATTCTGATCAATAACGCAGGCATTAGCAAAGGCTTTCCGGAAAGTGTATTGACAACTTCCATCGCGGATATTCAGGAAGTGTTTGACACCAACTATTTTGGCGTAATCAGCGTTACGCAGACATTTTTGGAACTGCTCAAGAAATCGGACAGTCCCCGAATCAGCAACATTACATCGGGGCTTGGCTCTTTGAATCTGCACAGCGATCCGTCCTGGCAATATTACAATGTGAAGCTGGCAAGTTATGTCCCTTCCAAAGCGGCGCTGAACGCTTTCACCATTCTGCTGGCGTATGAACTGAGGGATTTGCCGTTCAAAGTAAACGCAATCGATCCTGGGTATACGGCCACCGATTTTAACCACCACAGCGGCCCTGGAACGGTGGAAAGTGCCGCCGCTTTTATCGTTAAACATACGCTTACAGACGAAAACGCACCAACCGGACAGTTTTTCAGCAACGACATAGAGGATGGAACCGAAGTGAGTCCTTGGTGAAAGCAGCTTTTGACAACGGCCCGCGAACAATCTGTAAAATAGTATCTCTATAAATTACAAAACCCCTGCTTTTTAAAACAGGGGTTTTGTAATTTATAGCATTTGTTTAAAGCTTTGACTCTATGCCTTTATGAAAACCCAACGTATAAAATTGATCACAGAAAATTGATCACAGAAAAAGTATCTCCGGAAGATGTCTGTTAAGTTATAGACTTTTCCTTGACTGTGAGGTATTCAGGAGGTTTTTGTGTTTGAAAAGATACTATTTCAGCTTAGGCGTCAAACAAAAAAGCCCGGCAGGTTTGCCAGGCTTTTGCATATAAAATACCTGGTGTTATTAGTCAAAAATGGATGATAAAACCCAGCTCACGATTGAAACAACAATACTAAAAATCAAAGCTGAAAAGAAACCATCTACATGAAAACCGCCAATCAATGCATCAGCTATGTAAATGATAATCACGTTGATAACCAGCAAGAACAAGCCTAGCGTAAGGATGGTCACCGGAATGGTCAGAATTGTTAGAATGGGCTTGACAAAGGCGTTGAGCAGGCCCAGCACAACCGCTACAATAATGGCGGTCCATAGTCCTCCGGCGAGGCTTATGCCTGGCAGAAATTTGGCACTGATGTAGACAGCTAATGCCGAAAGAAGAATCCGAATTAGTATGTTCATGAATGTATTGTGGTTTGTGAAACAAAAAGTAAAAAGTCCAGTCAACTTGGCTGGTATAAAAAATTGCTACTTATCAGTTTCTCCATTCAATTAGCATGCCTACCCTTTGGCGGCGTGTCTCTGCTGCAAAACTTCTACTATCTCATCCAAATCTACATTTTTTGCTTCTAAAAGCACCATCAAATGGAACAATAAATCAGCCGCTTCGTTTTTGAACAAATCCGCATTGTCATCTTTGGCTTCTATGACGATTTCCACGGCTTCCTCACCTACTTTCTGCGCAATCTTGTTGATGCCTTTGGCAAACAGCTTTGCCGTATACGATTCTTCCACCGGAGCTTGTTTGCGTTGGTGAATGATCTCCTGCAACTGATTGAGGAAACGGGCTTTCTGGTTATTGGTTTCATTGAAACAGGTATCGGCGCCGGTATGGCAGGTTGGCCCTTGTGGAGTAGCTTTGATCAAGATGGTATCCTGGTCGCAATCCACTAAGATATCGTTTACATGCAGAAAATGTCCGGACGTTTCGCCTTTGGTCCATAGGCGATTTTTGGTACGACTAAAAAACGTCACCACTTTTTCCTGCTGCGTTTTTTCGTAGGCTTCCTGGTTCATAAAACCAACCATCAGCACTTTCAGCGTCACCGAATCCTGCACCACTGCTGGCACTAAGCCATTTTGTTTGTCAAAATTAATTGTCATATCCGTTGCAAATGAGAAGAGGCAGGTTTTGCCTTCTGAAAAGATACTATTTTGCCGAGCCCATTACTTTTGGATTCAGCGTTACAGACGCATGGTAATGCCAGCGTCTTGCAAATATCGCTTTAATGCGGGAATTTCTATTTCCTGGAAGTGAAAAATACTGGCGGCCAAGGCTGCATCGGCTTTGCCGGTTGTAAATACGTCCTTGAAATGCTCCATGCTTCCGGCTCCACCCGAAGCAATTACCGGAATGGAGGCGTTTTCAGACAAGATTCGGGTAATTCCTAATGCAAAACCTGCCTTGGTACCGTCGGTGTCCATCGAGGTAAGCAACAATTCACCAGCGCCACGGTTTTCCACTTCCTTAGCCCAGGCAACGGTCTGTTTGTCGGTAGGTTTGCGGCCGCCGTGGGTATGCACAATTTCGACTCCATCCAGCGTGCGAGTATCAATGGCTACCACAATGCACTGACTGCCAAACTCGTTGGCCAGCTCGTCGACCAGATCGGGATTGCGCACCGCCGCTGAATTGACAGAAACTTTGTCGGCACCGGCCTGTAACAACGCCGACACATCGGCTACCGATCCAATGCCACCCCCTACCGTAAACGGAATATCCAACACGGCCGCCACCCGATGCACCAGCTCGACGAGGGTTTTTCGGTTGTCAACAGTAGCCGTAATATCCAGAAACACCAGTTCGTCGGCTCCTTCGTAGGCATAACGCTGCGCCAACTCCACCGGATCACCGGCATCACGCAGGTTTACAAAGTTGGTACCTTTTACCGTGCGACCATCTTTGATATCCAGACAGGGAATGATTCGTTTGGTAAGCAATGTTGAATGATAAGATGAGTGAATGATAGAATAGGTGCCTGCTTTTTCAACGATGTATCAAGGATAACTCTTATTTCGGAAACTATCCATACTTAATGATAGTAGCGTACGTCAATTTGAAAAAAACAGCATTTGTTGAACACTTGAAGATAGAGCTAATAATTTTTCGCTTAGTGCTATCCGTGTATTTCAGGCCTTGCCCAAAAATGATGAAGCAAGAAAGATAGGCAAACAATTTCTACGATCTGCTACATCTGTTGGGGCCAATTATTAGGCAGCATGCGTGCCCGATAGTTGGCTGAATATTTCTCAAAACTTAGCATTGTGATTGGAGAAATAGATGAATCGCTTTTTGACTAGAAGCGTTAAAAGAAGGTGGACTTTTTCCGAAGGAAAATTTGAACCATTGAAAACTAAAGCCCTCGAATTAGTCAAGATTTTCTCTAAAGCCCGCACACAAAATGAGTAAATTCGCTCATTTACTCAAGCTATATTGATCATTGCGCCAAATGGGCTAACGCTGCCAGGTGCGTGGTATCATTGGCAATCTCCAGCGTAAACTTCTCTCCATTGTGGGTCAGTTTGTACAAACACAAGTTGGTGTGTTCGTACTGGTCCATATCCCTGAGCGGCGTTTTCAGAATCAGGCTCAGCAGAATGCGAATGGCGCGTCCGTGCATGCAGATAAGCACAACATCCTCTTCGGGCCGCGACAACACAATGTCAATTACTGGCTGCTGGCGCGCCTGTACGTCAGCCGGACTTTCCCCGCCATCAATGCGCAGGTTGTCTTCGCCGCTGGCCCAGGCTTCCAGTACGGAGTGGTAGTAGGCGTCTTCTTCCGGAGTGATGCGCTGCCCTTCCCGAAATCCCCAGGAAATTTCATTTAGTCCGGCATATCTTTCGTGCGGAATTCCCAGCGAAATGAATCCCTGAACAGACTGCATGGCTCGTTTCAGTGCCGAGGTGTAAACTTTCTTAAACGGAATGTGTTGATACTTGTCGAAAAATGCTCGTGCCTGCATGCGGCCCAAATCGTTCAAATCGGTATCTACGCCACTGCCTTGCACGATGCCCTTCCGGTTGTAATCGGTTTCGCCGTGTCTGATCAGGTAAATTTCTTTGGTTTTCAAGGGATGGGATTTGTCCTAAGTTGCTTCTTTGAGGCCGCAAAAATACACATTTTTCCGGAAAAATCAAATAACTCCCCAATCTGCACACACCACTATACACCACAAGTCATAACAAAAATAGTATCTCTGAAAAAACAAAAATCGGCTACCTTTGCACGTTTACATTTAGCTGTATTTTATGAATACCGAAAAAAGATTGTTTCCTGCTACGCTTACCGTCGAGCAACTGAATCAGGTTGGCATCAACACGATGGTAGCTCATATAGGCATTGAGTTTACGGAAATAGGTGCCGACTACATGATAGCCCGCATGCCTGTCGATTTTCGCACGCATCAGCCACTGGGCTTGCTGCACGGCGGGGCGTCGGTAGTGCTTGCCGAAACCCTGGGAAGCATCGCTGCTCACAGTTGCCTGGATGTGGAAAAACAATACGCGGTAGGTCTGGAAATCAATGCCAACCACGTGCGGTCGGTATCCAAAGGCTTTGTGTATGGCAAGGCCACACCGCTGCACATCGGCCGCAACACGCATGTGTGGGACATCCGCATCACCAACGAATCCGGCCAGATGGTCTGCATCAGTCGACTTACGGTTGCCATCAAAGATTACAGACCCGCCTGAAAATCAGTTTGTTTGACCTGAACCAAAAGGGGTTTTGGCTGGCAAAAACATACTATTTTTTCCTGTGTTATTTTTCTTGTGCAAAGGAAACCGAATGGTATTTTTTTTGGTTCTTTGTGTAGTCGTTGACAAGTATAATAACACCGAAAAGAGGTTTCTGTTAACGATTTTGACTCTTAGTATTTGATTGCATTTCAAACCAGCAAGACCCGGTTGCACATTTCCATGATTTCATCGCTTGCTCTTACCGATACGCTGCAATACACCAAAGCCCTCTGGACGGCAGCCCACCGGCTTGGATTACCCATTGCCTTGTGGCGGTTGCCTCAGTCATTTGTCATTCAGGGTGTTGTTGATTTGTCGGGCAAGTCACAACAAACCAACGTCGATCTGGAAGAATTGCCCGCCGGATTTGTGGTCAGTCCGTTCATCAATCCGGAAACCAGCCAGTCCTTGTTTTTACACGCCGACATTCATTTTACGCTGGAATCGGAAACGGGTATATCGCCCAAATACTATGTTTTTTCGGATCAAAACCCGCCCTTGCGTGATACGGTTTTGCAAGCAAAACGGGAATATTTTTACCAACTGGTAGACGTGTTGCTCAGGCAAGAAACCTTGCCAACGCTGGTGGCACCCCGGCCCGATTACCAAACGCAAGATGCCGATCAAGCTACGTTTGAACAGATGGTGAGCGATGCAGTGGCGGCCATGCAGCAGAATGCATTTGAGAAAGTAGTGCTTTCGCGTACCGTTACCGTACCCATCACCGACAAAACCACGCCCCTCGAAACGTATTTCAAGCTGACACAGACCTACCCGCTGGCGTTTGTGTCGCTGGTGAGCATTCCGGGATACGGCACCTGGATGGGAGCCTCGCCCGAACCCATCATCAGTGTAGATAAGAATAAGATTTTCAGGACGGTAGCCTTAGCAGGCACCCAGCCCTACGACCCCACTGTGCCACTGCCGGAAGTCATGTGGAAACAGAAGGAAATTGAAGAGCAGGCACTGGTAGGCCGATACATCATCAGTTGTTTCAAAAAAATACGGCTGCGCGAATACGACGAACAAGGCCCCAAAACGGTGGTTGCTGGTAATCTGCTGCATTTGCGCAGCGATTATGAAGTGGATACCCAGGCTACACAGTTTCCGCAACTTGGAACGGTGATGCTGCAACTACTCCACCCTACCTCGGCGGTGTGCGGCATGCCCAAAGAACCGGCGCTGAATTTTATTCAGCACTACGAACCCCATGACCGTGAATTGTACAGTGGCTTTCTGGGCCCGGTAAACATCGACCACGAATCGCATTTGTTCGTAAATCTGCGATGTACGCAGTGGCTCAGCCATGCCATTGTGTTCTACGCCGGTGCAGGCATTACGTCCAGCTCCATACCCAAACGGGAATGGAGCGAAACCGAACTCAAAACCCAGACCATGCGCAGAATCATTGGCGTGTAACCCGGCCAACTACCACTCAAAATCCATAACTTTCACTTTTAGGCTATGAACTACCACCGTTTTGCGCAGACCCTCTACCAATCGCATGTCGGCTACGACAAACTTCCGCAGAAAATAGAAGTGCACCAATACATTGATTCGGTATTGCAGATTCTTTTTCCGCAGTTTGCCGCCCAGCCATTCAGCAACCTTGAAACCATCGAAGCTGAACTCTACCAACTGCGCGACGACGGCGAAAAGCTGCTTACCGACATTGAGCCGAATCTTCCCAAGTCGGCAGCCGAGTTGGCCGAGGAGTTTTCCCAAAGTCTGCCCCGCATTTATGACATGCTCATCAAGGATGCGCGGGCCATGTCTGACGGCGACCCCGCCGCAACGGGCATTAACGAAGTCATTCTGGCCTATCCGGGCTTTTATGCCATTGCCATTTACCGCATCGCTCATTTGCTTTGCAGGCTGGGTGTTCCGCTCATTCCCCGATTACTTACCGAGTACGCCCACCAAAAAACGGGTATCGACATCCATCCGGGAGCTACCATTGGCGAGTATTTCTGCATTGACCACGGTACGGGCATCGTCATCGGCCAGACAACTCTGATCGGCGATCATGTCAAAATCTACCAGGGCGTCACGTTGGGTGCACTGAGTGTAGATAAAACGCTGGCAGGTGTCAAACGCCACCCGACCATTGAAGACAATGTGGTCATTTATGCTGGAGCCACCATCTTGGGCGGGCACGTGGTAGTAGGCCACGACAGCATTATCGGCGGGAATGTCTGGCTGACCGAAACGGTCAAACCGTTTTCGAAGGTATACAACAAAAACCAGATCAAGGTAAGCGGCGCCCACGAGAAATCAGAAGAATTTTTGGAGTACTACATTTAGTTCAAGTTATTGGCTTTGAGTCATTCGCAGCAGGCAAAGTGGCCTTTTTGGTTTTTCTGCCGTAGTGAAAAAAGGATGACACGCATCTTGAAATTATATTTAGTATAGACAAGTCTTCTTCGACCCAAAGCCCTCACCAAGTGAGTTAAAAGCTTTGGGTTTTCTTTTTTAAAACCTACTATCTTTATCAAAGCGAATCAACAGCCCCTTTGTTGAAATTACTGCCCAGCCGCTTTCCAGATAAAACATCCTGCCAGCCGGGCACCAACCGACATTCGTTAATGGCATGTTTCTTTTGGTATTTTTCTCATCAAATTTATAATTAACCAATTAACAAGGAGGAAGTTATGAAAAAGATTCTTGCATTTTTTTTCTTAGTACAAGTAGCATTCGCACAATCCAGCTCGATAACCGTAGATGCCGATAAGCAACTCAATACCGATTTTAGCAAATACAAAACGTTTGCGTGGGCGTCGCAGGTAGACAGCAAACTGGCTCCGGGAGTGTATTTCCTGGGCGATCTGGCACTGAAAGAACGCATCCGCAATGCGGTAGGGTACGAAATGGAAGCCCGAGGCTATCAGAAAATACGGCAAACCCCTGATTTGCTGGTGAATTTCCGCGTGTTTGACCAAGCGGCTACCATCAAAGGTTATTCCGGCTATGGCACCACCTACTGGGGCAACCAGGAAGTCCGGCAGGCCGAAGACACCACTTCGTTTCAGGTGCAACCCGGTACGCTGATTGTCAATGTGGTTGATACCAAAACAGGAGCCATTGTGTGGCGGGGATTTGCCTCTGGCCTAATCGATAACAGCGTGTTTGAGAAACGCGAAGACAAAATCAAAGAAGCCGTACACTTGATTTACAACCAGTACCCTACCGAGGTGCCGAGTGTGGGTAACAAGAAGTAATTCAGCTGTTGATATCCAATTTTATACAAAACCCTCTGGTTATTACAGGGGGTTTTGTGTTTCTGGGGGATACTATTTTGGATGGCTTGTTTAAGAGTGGTATTTTACCAGAAACAAGATTCCATGATTGCTGTCAAACGCTGGATCCACCAGTTAGATTCGAGATTTCTCCAGCGAAAAACTACGCTAAAACAAACAGAAGAACGGATTGAGATCACTCTGCACTTTGATTTATTTTCACTCTTTCTGGTACTCGTTTCGATACCCGCCTTTTATTTTACAGATTATTTTATTGTAAAGCTGGCGTGCGTAGCATTTACGCATCCGTTTTATGGTTCGTTATGGTCTGGCCAAACGCCTTTCGTTTCATAAAACTTCCAAAGAAATTGAAATTTCACATATCTTTTTTAACAGGTATGTGTGGTCGAGTCGGCATTTTCAATACCATGATGCAGTGGAATTGGTCGTAAAGCAGGAATACGATTCGGAATCCAATCAAACGTCTTATCATCTTTACATTCATGATAGCGAACGGGATCGTTTTTTAGTAGCCATGTCATCATTGGTTCCCTTTATAGAACTAAGAGAACTTTTGCAGCAACATGAGGTAATTCTTTACAATCAGCGAATAAAACTTGTGATCAGCGTCCCGTTTGCTTAAAAAAGTCCCTGCACCTTAATCAGATACAGGGACTTTTTGATTTTGAAAGTATACTATTTTCTTTTACTCCATCAGATCGGCAGGCGGTGTGAAATGGCTACTCTGACGGGCTCTTTCTTTGGAAATGCGCCGACCCCGGAAAAACAAATACACGTTCAGAAACAACATGACACCGAGGTAAATGCTGAATCCGCCGATTTTGCTGCTCAGTACTTCCAGCATGCCTTGGCTGTTGGTTACCTTGGCCGTAATTTCCATGATCATCAATGCAAACCCCACATTCAGCAAATAAAAGCCCACCTCAAATAACTTGTTGGTAGAAAAAGCGATTTCCGTTTTTCCGTGAAAGATGTCGAGCATGAATACACGGCTGTTCTTGAACAAAATGTGTGCTACATACCAGGTGAGACCAATAACAACAGGCAGGTAAATCAGATAGGCGGTGAGAATAAATGAAGTGTTCATACGCATTGCATGTTTGAGTTGAGAATAAAATCAGAAATGGAAATTTCGCTTACTTAGAAATAAAATAACGGCCATGTTGCAAAAATGAATCACTGCCAGGCTCAGCATGATGGTGCCG
Organism: uncultured Sphingobacteriales bacterium; assembly: GCA_963520985.1. GTDB lineage: Bacteria > Bacteroidota > Bacteroidia > Cytophagales > 172606-1 > Xanthocytophaga. The sequence goes on along the minus strand of CAUQTA010000001.1, from coordinate 2,162,386 downwards.
GTCATGGTACACAGGCTGGCAAGCAATTCAGGCCAGGATACGACCTTTTTCCAAAACCGGATCATTACTGCCGCGTAGCCCAGGTTAAGCAGATAATACCCTACCAGCAATAACCGATTCAGCGTGTCGCTCAGCTTTTCATCGCCTTTAAACAGAGCCAGCATATACAGCCGTCCGTTGCGATAAAAACTCAACCCGACATTTACGGTAATCAGGTAAGTCACTGCCAGGTAAATCAGGTATGCCAGTAGATTCATTTTCTTGCGCCGTTGACCATACAAAGGAATTTAAATATTTTATATTTTCAAAATATTCTGAAAATATATTTTCATATAAAATTAACTAAAAAACAAAACTCCTGGCAAGCAGCAGCTTACCAGGAGTTTTGTTTTTCTCAACGATACTATTTTTATTGCGCAAACGAAGATCGGGGTCCACCGGAAACAAAAGTAGCCAGCATGCGTGATTTCTGTCCTTCAGAGAACATGTACATACAGGCATCGTTGGTGTAGTCCATGTAGTTCATCGTCATTTCGATAGGCGTGCCGGTACAAGTCGATTTATGGCCAGCCGCCGGACAACCGTAGTTTGCGGTATTATGGAGCGGCGTATCGTTTACAAGATCATTGCCACACGTAGCATCACCCCAGATGTGGCGCAGATTTAGCCAGTGACCTACTTCGTGCGTCGCCGTACGACCTTTGTTAAAAGGAGCAGCAGCCGTACCCATACGTCCAAAAGCGGTATTCAGAATCACTACGCCATCTGTAGCGGACGAGCCGCCCGGAAACTGCGCATATCCCAGAATGCTATTGGAGAGCGTGCAAGACCACAAGTTCAATTTCGTGGTTGGTGAAGTAGGATTAATGCCGCCCTTGGACGACATTTTCATGAAGTCGTTGGTACCCCAGGAACGCTTGTTGGTAGCCTGCCGAACAATCTGGTCCAGCACGAAACGAACGCCTATGCTCGCCTTTACACCTGAGAAGGTCGACGGAACCGAGCCAAAATCAGCGTTTTGCCCATTAAAGTCTTCATTCAGCACATCGATCTGCGATTGAATCTGCGCATTCGAAATGTTTTCGGAAGCGGTGCGGTACAATACGTTGACCACAACCGGGATTTCGATGACACCATTGACCAGACGGGCGGCTTTTTTGTCTTGCATCATGCGATTGGTAAACTGCTCGATCTGCTGCATGCGAGCTGCCAGTGAGGGGTCGTTTTTGAGTTGGAGAGCCAATACTTCCATTGATCCGCAGTTACGTTCAACAGGCGCAGTGGTGAGTTCATCGCCGGTACTTTCCAATTCTTCTTTGTGACAGGACACAAAGGTAAGTGCTGCCAGCAGGCAGGGAATCAGTAGTTTTTTCATACGTTTTTAGTTTGGAGTTTTGTGATGCCTAAATATTAGAATTTTAAATCACATTTCATAAAAAATAACACACATTTTTTTCAATAAATCACGCATTGATTTCAAGCACATTTTTGAACAAAATTTCAGATTAATAAACTATTTATACTTATAACCAAACAACCATAGTTTAAACAAGCCAAAACCCACACTTAAAAACGACGCAATATTCGTTTTTAAGTGTGGGTTTTGTTCAACAACCGCATTAAATGCCTGCTTGCTATCGATTAAGAGCTTGCGTTAGAGAAATCACTTTGGCATTGAGCGACTGGATGGCTTTCAAGTAACGGGTTTCCAGCTGAGGTAGGTTTGCCGTTGACTTCAGCGAAGCTTCATACATAAATCCGGGAAGCATCCAGGAGGCATACCCGCTGTAGGGATCGGGTGAGGCATACAACGACTGATACCATTTGCCGTAAGCCATGCCCTGCGGATCGATAAACGATTTTTCCAGAGACAGCAGGGTTTTGTTCAGTTCGCGGATACTATTTTTATCCAGCTTGCCCGCTTGCAAGTATTTTTGCTGAGCCGTTACATAGGCATCCGCATTTTTCTTCAATTCCTGTACGGCACCCATTAGTTTTTCGCACGAATACGAGGCGTGATAGCTTTTGATATTCTTTTCGATGGTGTTCAGGTGCTTTTCCAAATCGGTGGCATACCGCATTACATCATACGGAATCAGTTCCGCATTAGCTAGACGCAGCGCCATCACGCCAAAAACCTGCGACACCATGGGCCCCATGGTAAATGCGGAATCGACAAAGCGGGAATAGTAAGCGAAATTATCGTAGGCCGAGTGATACTGAGTAAAGCCGCCGGTTCCTCCTCCCCATGAAGGAACGCCCACATGCATGTAAAAGGCAATGTGATCGGAGCCGCCGCCCAGGTTACCTACTTCCGGCTCAGGTTTGGAAGCCGCCCATTGTTCATACACGGTTTTACCGGAACCCGGATATTCGACCATTTTGGTTGCATCGGCCAGCAGTTGTTTGAGCGAAGGGGATGAGGCTCCGCCAAAGCTCTTACCCGATACTGCCGCATCGGCATTCATATAGGCTACCGCTTTGGCACCCAGTTCTTCTTTGTACTGTTCTACCCACTCCGTAGATCCGATCACCCCAAACTCCTCAGCATCCCAATGGCAGATTTTAATGCTTCGTTTGGGCTTGTAACCTGCCTTGGCCAGTTCGCCCAGGGCTTCGGCAACGCCAATCAGCATCGCGGTACCACTGTTCGGATCGGTAGCGCCGTGTACCCAGGCATCGTAATGCGAACCCAGAATCACCCATTCGTCCGGAAATTCGCTTCCTTTCAGGGTGCCTATTACGTTATTGACACGGGTAAAATCGTTTTTCTGCGATACTTTCAAGTGCACTTTCATGTCTGAGCCGCCTTCCAGCCGGTAGGCACAAGGCAAGGCACCCTGCCACTCGTGCGGTACGCCTTTTCCTTTCATCCTGGTCATGATTTCTTTGGCCGCCCCGTACGAAATCGGTGTCACCGGAATCTTGTGCAAATCCACTTCCTCAGGCGATACGCGTTTGATTTTTTTCTTGCCATCCAAAGGCAAGGCAGGTTCGAAAGGCGTCAACGGGTCGCCAGTAAAGTCTACAGTAAGCAACGATCCCCGTTGAATGTAGGTATCATTGGCCTGTGCCCCTTCCGGATACGGAATGCCCCGCATATACCCGGCATCTATCGGATCGGTGTAGATAATGACGCCAGCGGCGCCATTGGCCTGGGCATGCTTGGCCTTGTAGCCTCTGAAATTGCCACCATAACGAGCCATCACGATTTTTCCTTTGACCGATACGCCCATGGCAGCCAGTCTTTCAAAATCTTCCTTGGTGCCAAAATTGGCGTACACCACTTCGGCAGTGACATCGCCATTGCCCGAATACGCATTCCATCCGCCGGTTACTTGGGGCATTCCCGAAAAAGCGTCTGCCGCGGCTTCAGTGGTATTCAGTTTCATTTTTTCGGGAGCAATGATTTCCACCGTATTCTCCACAGGTGCTACCGGCATGTAGATGTCATAGGGCGGCTCTTCCACTTGCCAGCCAGCTTTCTTCATCACGTCTGCAATGTAAGCACGCACCTTGGCATTCTCAGGAGTGCCTGCCGAGTGAGGCTCACGTGTAAGGGCTTCCAGGTGTTTTTTGTAGGCTTCGGGCTTGGGTTGGGCCAGGAATAACTTTTCAGCTTGTTGTTCTTTGGATTGACTGGCAGGAGCAAAACCAGGTAAATTTTGCGCCTGGGAAAATAGTATCCCCGAAAGAGCAAAAACCCCGGTGAGCAAGGGAGTAAAGGTTTTCTTCATGGTTGGTAGTTTGGATGGTATGAAACAATACGCAACCAATCTACTGTTTTTTTCAGAATTTTACATATGAATGGGAGGTAATGACCATAAAACAAAAATTCTCCGAAGGAAGCCTTCGGAGAATTTCAGTAACAAACCACTTACAACCTAAATTCGTATTTTTATATGGATTCAGACTTGGCGTCTGAAGTATATGTCTGCTTGACTAACAATACAAAGGTAATGGATATCTGCCACCTGTAAAGTCACAATTCCCTCATTTTCATACACATATACCTTATTTTCGGAATTTGTAAAAAAGACGTTTTTTTTCGTATTCTTTGTTACAGAGCCATTCGGGAGTCTTTTGTTTTCCTTTATTTTTTCATCCTTTTTAGAGAGATAATTTACCTATTTTTACCAAACGGCCTGTTTCGCACTGATTAATAAGCTGTTACATGGTTTCCAGAGCCTGTTTCTTTCTCTGAACTACTCATACTAGAACTAAGTGAATCCTACTAGATTTGTTATCATTTTGTTAATTTTTTGAAAATACATTACATAGAACAAACAAAAAAGTCCGTTTTGCAAACAGACTTTTCCAAAAAACATTAAAAATTTTTGCTCTAAACCATCTCTTCTCAATAGACTATTTCCAGACTCAACGTTGCAAACTCTTTTGTTTTTCCTTGCCTGCCTTCATCAAAAGTCAATAGTAGTTTTGGATTTGCTGCTTGTACAAATTCTATCGTTGTTTCCTTCTTAAAAAAATCCACAAACTCATTGGCAGACAAGCTGGTATAGGCAAAAGTCGCTTTTGTTAATCGCTTCAGGCCATTTTCGTGAACGATCGGCTCCGACAGAACCGTACTTTGCGTTTGGACGGGCAACAGACACGTCCATGGCAAATCCGGATGCCTTTCATTCGAGAGAATATCAAAAGCTACACCCTTAGGAAAATAGACAGGGTGATAGGAAATGGATTTTTCAAACAATGCCTTTGTCTCAGCATCATTTGTCAGACACAATCCAAAAGGCGAAAACCCATTCATCTTATAATTTGCTCTGTCCCAAAGGCCGGTGGGTAGCACCAGATCGCTTGTGATCTCATCCGGATTACTCACCCAAATAATTTCCAGGAAAAAATTCTCAAAGTAAAATTTCCGGTTGGCGGTTCCTTGTCCCACATGCACCCGATTGCTCCCTTCGGTCAGGCCAAAAGCAACCAGTTCATCGGCAACCTTTCCGTTGCTATCTGTAAAAGATGTGATCAATGGTCATGTTGAATAATGTGGAAAGCAAAAACAAAATGCCGGGTTTTTATCTTTTGGAAGATACTATTTTACCCGGCATTTTGTTTCAGTCATTCCTACTTAAACTTGCTGCGCAACTGCGCCAGTTTGGCTTGCAAATCGTTTTCAGGCTCTGCATTTTTCTGGGGACGTTGCTCTTTCGGTTTTCCAGAACCACTCGCTTTGTCTACCGGCTGGTTGGTTTTCATGGACAAGGCAATTCGCTTGCGGGCAATATCGACTTCCATTACGGTCACTTCCACTTTCTGCTGCACTTTTACCACCTCGTTCGGATTGGAGATATACTTGTTTGACAACTCGCTGATATGCACCAGCCCGTCCTGATGCACACCTATGTCGACAAAAGCTCCGAAGGCGGCTACGTTGGTAACGATTCCGGGTAGTTTCATGCCTATGCGCAAATCTTCCATTGACTTGACACCATCGGCAAACTGGAACGACTCGAACTGTTCGCGTGGGTCGCGGCCCGGTTTGGCCAGTTCGGAAATAATATCCTGTAACGTAGGCAAACCCACCTCTTCGCTCTGGTATTTGGGCAATGAAATCTGTTTGCGCAGTCCGTCGTTGGTAATCAATTCTTTTACCGACGACTTCAAGTCTTGCGCCATTTTGCCTACCAACTCGTACCGCTCGGGGTGAACGGCGCTGGAATCCAACGGATTTTCGGCATTGCGTATACGTAAGAAACCTGCCGCCTGCTCAAACGCTTTGGAGCCCAGGCGAGGCACTTTCTTCAGTTCGTCGCGCGATTTGAAAGGTCCGTTGGCATTGCGGTAATCCACAATGTTTTGGGCCAGTTGTGGTCCCAATCCTGATACGTATGTCAGCAATTGCTTGCTGGCAGTGTTGACTTCCACACCCACGGCATTAACCGAACTCATCACTACATCATCCAGGCTTTGTTTCAAGGCCGACTGGTCTACATCGTGCTGGTATTGACCCACACCAATCGACTTAGGGTCGATCTTCACCAATTCCGCCAAGGGATCCATCAAACGGCGGCCAATGGAAACGGCTCCGCGCACCGTGACATCGTAATCCGGAAACTCTTCACGAGCTACGTCTGATGCTGAATACACCGAAGCACCGCTTTCGTTTACCATTACCACTTGAATGGAAGAAGGCAAACCGATGCTGCGCACAAAGTTTTCGGTTTCGCGGCTGGCTGTTCCGTTGCCAATGGCAATGGCTTCCACATCGTATTTGGCGCAAAGAGCCATTACCGTATGAATGGCATCCTGTTTTTTGTTCGAGAATTCCGGATAAATCACATCGTTGTGCAGTAGCTTGCCCTGGCGATTGAGACACACCACCTTGCAGCCGGTACGAAATCCGGGGTCAATAGCCAGAATGTTGCGTTCACCCATAGGAGCGGCCATTAACAAGTTACGCAGGTTATCGGCAAATACTTTAATCGCTTCTTCATCCGCTTTTTTCTTGGACAGCAAGCGAATCTCGGTTTCCATGGAAGGCTTTAGCAACCGACGATACGAGTCTTTCACAGCTTGCTTTACCTGGTCGCCGCTTTCGGTACGGTTTTGTACAAACTGCCGTTCCAACTGCTCAATTGCCGCTTCTTCCTCTGGAGCTGTATCCAATAACAGGAAGCCTTCTTTCTCTCCCCGGCGCATGGCCAACACCCGGTGCGATGGAGCCGACATGACAGGTTCGTTCCATTCAAAATAATCCTTGTATTTCTGGGCTTCTTCTTCTTTTCCGGGAATCAGTTTGCACGTATAAACCCCTTTTTTCCAGAACAAATCGCGCATGGCGGCCCGTGCCTCGGCATTTTCGTTTACCTGTTCGGCAATGATGTCACGTGCACCCGCCAAGGCTTCTTCAATGGTGGTTACTTGCTTTTCGGCGTCTATAAATTTTTCAGCTTCGGCTTGCAGGTTTACAGAAGTTTGCGCAAAAATAGTATCAGCCAGAGGTGCCAAACCCTTCTCTCGGGCAATGGTGGCACGGGTGCGTTTTTTGGGCTTGTAAGGCAAGTAAATGTCTTCCAGCACCGACATGGTTTCGGCAGCCAGAATCGCAGCTTCGAGTTCGGGAGTCAGTTTTCCCTGTTCGGTAATGGATTTCAAAACCGTTTCACGACGTTTGTCCAGTTCGCGTAGTTGTTCCATCCGGTCACGAATGGCGGCAATGGCAACTTCGTCCAGCGAGCCCGTCATTTCCTTCCGGTAACGCGAGATAAACGGCACGGTTCCTCCTTCATCGAGCAGCGTTACGGTAGCTTCCACCTGCTTGGCCGTGATGGCTAATTCCTTGGCAATTTTGGCAATGTGTTGTTCAATCATGTACTACTTCTTTTTAGATTCGGAGGGCAAAGGTAGAAAAAGAAACGGGCAACTGGCAAAGCGTTTTCAGCAAAATTTCCAGCCTTTTTAGTAGGCCTTTATGCCCACTTTACAGGTGTTTTTCTACTTAAAAGTGAAATATTTTGAGTCGATTGCTTTATTGTTTCTAAAAAACATGTTACTTACATTTAAAGTTATAATCAGGAAGCGTATGGATGCAAAAACCGCAACGCTTTTGCAATATTTTCTGGCATTAAAGCAATTTTACTAGCCCGTATGCAACGGTTTTATCAGTATAGAGAAATGGTGGCAACCCAAATGAAAAATAGTATTCGCTTAGACTTAAAAACCTACTGATTATCAATATCTTAACATTCAAAAATCAATTTATCATTTTTTTCATGGAAAAGACGTATTACAATCCCGCAGATTTGGCAAAATTTGGCAACATTGGCGAATTTCAGAAAGAACTTGCCGACAAGTTTTTTGGCTACTACGGAGCCGTATTTGCGGAGGGCGCCCTTACTGCCCGCGAAAAATCGCTCATTGCCCTGGCCGTTGCTCATGCCATTCAGTGCCCGTATTGCATTGATGCTTATACTACGGATACACTGGAAAAAGGATGCAGCGAAGAGCAGATGATGGAAGCCGTACACGTAGCGGCAGCCATTCGGGGCGGAGCCTCGCTGGTGCATGGGGTGCAAATGATGAATAAGGTAAAAGAAGTATCGATGTAATCAATGTTGAATGAGTGAATGGAATTCGGAATGGTGAGGGCGGATTGCGGAGTTAAGAAATACACTATTTTCCAAGTCCGAAATCCGAATTCCATTCATTCGATCATTCACTCATTCTTCTATTCAAAATTGAACGGAATGAAATCATTAAAGGCACAGAACCACTACCTGGGAGATACCGAGCAACAGTTGCAGGTATTGGAAAAACCTGTCACGCAACGACCTCGGTTTGAGGAAAAGTTGCAGGCGGCACAGTTATATCCATTGACAGCCACGGGCATTGAGGTGTTTCAGATGAATCTGGGCAAGATGTGCAACCAAACCTGCAAACATTGCCATGTGGATGCGGGCCCTGACCGGAAGGAAATCATGAGTCGCGAAACGATGGAATTGTGCCTGGCCGCTTTGGATAAAACCGCGATTCCCACCGTGGATTTGACGGGTGGTGCACCTGAAATGAACCCGGATTTCCGATGGCTGGTGGAACAGCTTTCGGCACGCGGCAAGCACATCATGGTTCGCTGCAACCTGACCATCATTCTGGCCAATCCGAAATACCACGACTTGCCCGAATTTTTCAAGCAACATCGGGTAGAAGTAGTCTCCTCGTTGCCCTACTACAATGCCCGCCGTACCGATACTCAACGCGGCGACGGTGTATTTGAAAAATCTGTTCAGGCCATTCAAATGCTCAATGCGGTAGGCTACGGACATGACGACACGGATCTGAAACTCAACCTGGTGTATAATCCGGCAGGTGCGTTTTTACCGGGCAGTCAACAAACGTTGGAAGCGGAATTCAAAAAGGAACTGCGCCGCCAATTTGGCATTGCGTTCAATCAGTTGTTTGTCATTACCAATCTGCCCATCAGTCGTTTTCTGGATTATTTGCTCACCAGTGGCAATTACGAAAGTTACATGGAAAAGCTGGTCCAATCGTTCAATCCGGTGGCAGCGCAAAATGTCATGTGCCGCAACACGCTGTCTGTCAGTTGGGATGGCTTTCTGTACGATTGCGATTTCAACCAGATGCTTGACCTTAAAGTACAGCCGCAGTCATCGCAACACATCGCTCAATTTGACATTGACCAACTGAATCACCGTGAGATTGTGGTGAAGCAGCATTGTTACGGATGCACCGCCGGGGCGGGTTCCAGTTGCGGCGGTTCGCTGACTTAAAGAAGCCTCCCCCAGTCCGTGGAGGGGAGTAAATGGACTCCACTCTAAATCCCTCCCCACTAGGGAGGGACTTTCGGCTCCCGTCTCCTAATGGGGATACGGCTGGGGACAGAGGTTATTAACTTTTAAATCCTACTATTTTTCAATACACCTAAAACTCTCCTTTACGGGAGGTAGGGGAAGGTTAAACTACAATACTCTGAAAATCAGTATTATCATACCCACTTACAACGAAGCCGATACCATTTACAAATTGGTAGACTACCTGCTGGCACACACACAACCGACAGAAGCAGAAATCATCGTTGCTGACGGGCAAAGCCCGGATGGCACATTGGACAGTCTTAACCAATACCCGATTCACGCCTTGACGGCTCCAACGAAAGGTCGTGGTGCACAGATGAATTTTGGCGCATCGGTTGCTACTGGAGATGTGTTATACTTTCTGCACGCCGATTCCTACCCGCCCGTTACCTTTGTGCAGGTCATTCAAAATAGTATCCGATCAGGATATAAAAGCGGCTGTTTTCGATTGCGTTTTGATTACAGCCACTGGTTTTTGAAGGCCAATGCCTGGTTTACACGTTTCGACTGGAATTGGGTGCGGTTTGGTGATCAGAGTTTATTCGTAACAAAAGAAGCCTTTGAAAAATCCGGAAAGTTTCGTGAAGACTGGGTGGTGATGGAAGATCAGGAAATCATTCCTCGACTGAAACAATCGGGCAGATTCCGAGTTTGTCCCGAGTATGTGACTACTTCAGCCCGCAAATACCGCGACAATGGCGTAATCTGGCTGCAAGCCGTTTTTTTCGTTATCTGGTTTCAATCGAAACTAGGCTATTCGCAGGCACAACTGGTGCAAACGTACCGCAAACTCATTCGCCGACAAGACAAAGTATAAGCATGAATCCAGCCCTACTGATCTTTATTAAAAATAGTATCCTGGGAAAAGTGAAAACCCGCCTGGCAAAAGATGTCGGCAACGAGGAAGCATTGCGCATTTACCAGCAACTTCTAGCTCATACACAGTTTATTACGCAGGATTTCCCACACGACAAGTTTGTTTACTATTCCGATTTTATTCCGGAGTCTGACACTTGGAATTCCAATTATCAGAAAGCTTTGCAAACGGGCAATGATCTTGGTCAACGAATGAGTAAGGCCTTTGAAAGTGCTTTTCAAGCTGGCTACCAACCTGTTATCATCATCGGCAGCGACTGTCCAACGTTAACCAGTCAACATTTGGAAACAACCCTCAGCCACTTGCAAACCCATGATTTCGTCATTGGTCCGGCTACCGATGGGGGCTATTACTTGCTCGCCATGAAAGCTTTCACGCCAATCGTTTTCGAAAATAAAAGCTGGAGTACTGATACCGTTTTGTCATCCACCTTAGCCGATATGGCACAGGCAAACCAAACCGTGTATCTACTACCTGAGTTGTCAGACATTGACACGCTGGCAGATTGGAAACGGTTTGAGGACAAGTAAAATAGTATCTTTTGAAACGCAAAAACCTGAAAATCATAGATTTAGTAATAATCAACAAGTCAACTTATCACTTATGATAGAGCAATTACAAGAAACGGTTGCATTTTTAAAAAAGAAAGGAATCAACAATCCAGAAGTCGGGATCGTTTTAGGAACGGGCTTGGGTAAATTTGTGGAGCACATGACTATTACCCATACCCTTCCTTATGAGGAAATTCCTCACTTTCCGGTAGCTACTGTCGAGTTTCATAGTGGCAAACTGCTTTTTGGCACCTGTAATAGCCGCACCGTTCTGGTGATGCAGGGCCGGTTTCACTATTACGAAGGTTACTCCATGCAGCAGATCACGTATCCGATTCGGGTAATGAAACTACTCGGTGTGAAGCACTTGCTGCTTTCCAACGCCGCCGGGGGCATTAACCTCGACTACAAGAAAGGCGACCTGGTCATGCTTGAAGACCACATCAACCTGCAACCCGATAATCCATTGCGGGGCCCGAACGACCCTTCGCTGGGTTCCCGCTTTCCGGATATGAACCAGCCTTACGACAAATCCATGCGTGGCAAACTAGCCCATATAGCTCAGCAGCAGAAGATTTCACTCAAAGAAGGAGTGTATGCATCTGTCATGGGTCCTAATCTGGAAACACGAGCCGAATACCGCTTTTTAGGAAGGATCGGTGCCGATATGGTGGGCATGTCCACCGTGCCAGAAGTGATTGTGGCGGCACACATGCAATTGCCTTGCCTGGCCGTTTCGGTGATTACCGATGAATGCGACCCGGATAATCTGCAACCTGTAAGCATTCAGGAGATTATCGCCGTAGCCGGACAAGCCGATGTGAAACTTTCCAGTCTGTTTGCCGAATTGGTAGGAGCCTTGTAGGTTGAGATGTGGCAACAGCAAATGTGCTTGCTTAGACAAACCTTTAAAGCTCAGCAGATGAATTGGTGGAATGACGTACAGGACTGGTTTTTGAGTCTAGGCACCCGATACGGAGTGAACCCGTTGATTTTCGGTACTATTTACATTGGCGCCATTCCCTTTTTCTTCCTGTCACTGAGCAGGCTGGTGAGAAATTTGCGCCGCAAGAAACCCATTGCGATTCCAGTACTGCTCACCGGATTCTTTTTTGTATCCGCTTACCTGTATCTGATTATCGCTGGCAAAAATATTCCTGTGTGGGTATACATTTTTATAGCTATCCTGGTCAGCTATGGCGCTTACTCAACTGTCCTGAAAATAAAGCAGCGTAGCCAAGACATGCCGGAAAAATAGTACCCTGATAAACGTAAAAACCCCACTCGCATGGCAGCAGCCAAAACATACGATTTAATAATAATTGGTGCAGGCTCCGGAGGCTTGAGCATCGGCCTGACGCTGAGCCGCGTCGGCTTGTCGGTATTGATGGTTGATAAAACCGATCGTCACATTGGCGGCGAATGCCTCAACACCGGCTGTGTGCCCAGCAAAGCCTTGATCCACGTCAGCCAGATGCTGCATCAGGCACGGCAGGCACGCAATTTCGGTTTCGATGTATCGGATACGGTTAATTTTGAGGCAGTTAAGCAATACATCAGCCAGCAACAAAACACTATCCGGGACCATGAAAACGCCGCTTATCTTCGCGACAAAGAGAAAGTAGATGTAGAGTTAGGCACGGCGCGTTTCACAGGTAAAAACGAAATCGAAGTCAATGGCAAACGCTTTCAAGCCAAGCGCATTGTACTGGCAACGGGTTCCAAACCAGCTCGACTCAACGTGCCAGGCGCAGAAAAGGTTGAGTTTCAAACCAACGAAACAATTTTCCAACTGGACTCTTTCCCCAAAAAGCTCCTCGTGATCGGAGCTGGCCCGATTGGAATGGAACTAAGTCAGGCATTTGCCCGGCTGGGAAGTCAGGTAACAGTGGTAGGCTCAAGCGACCGTATTTTAGAGAAGGAATTACCCGAAGTTTGCACTATTTTGCAAACACAGCTTGAAAATGAAGGAATTACATTTAAATTAAATGCAAAAGTTACATCCTTCTTACATTCCACATCTGCACAAATTGACTATACGAGCGGCCAGAAAGAAAACCTGGATTTTGATGCGGTGCTACTGGGAATTGGACGCACTTTCCACTGGGACGAACTGAATCTGACAGCAGCAGGCATTGAACTCGAACAGGGCAAATTGAAAGTGGACGAGTATCTGCGCACGACGAATAAAAATGTGTACGTAGCCGGGGATGCGTCAGGAAAGATGTATTTTTCGCATGCCGCCGAGTTACACGCTTCTGTCCTAACCACCAACTTCCTATCTCCCATCAAAACCAAACTTTCGTACGATCACTTTTCGTGGGTCACCTTCACCGACCCAGAAGTTGCCACCTTCGGACTGACGCTGGACGAAATAGAAAAACGCGGCCTTCGGTATGAGAAAATCACCATGGACCTAGCCGGTGACGACCGGGCCACGGTATCCGATTATCGGTATGGCAAGCTGATTCTGTTTATCAAACCGGGTCGCATTAATCCTTTGGGAGCTAAGCTTTTGGGTGGCACCATCATTGCCCCACAAGCCGGAGAAATGATTCAGGAATTGATTCTGGTCCGGCAGCAAGGCTTATCGGTGTCCGCGTTGTTCAACAAAACGTATCCCTATCCCACAGCTTCACGGGTAAACAAACTGATCCTGGTAGAGAAATTCTCGGAAAAGTTGCCGGAGTGGCTTAAAAAAGTGGTCAAATGGCTGTACTGAGACTAATCTTTTTTTCTAAAACTTATACGCGATTAAGCTTAAAATCCCATGTTATACATTGAGTTATATCTTGTATTCAACAAATTTCAATTTCTTGATTTATAGTACAAAAGTAACATAACTAAAAGCAAGAATAACAAATATATCCATAAACACACTTTAATTTGCTCATGAACATAAATTCTACAAGTTATAACTGGTTATGAAGTATTTCTACATTCTATCTGCATTATTTCTTTTAGTATCCCAAAATATCTCTGCTCAATTATCCATTGGATTTGACAAAAGCTTTTTAGGTCTTCATGAATCCGATGGAACTTTATCGTCCGACGATATTGAGCATATTAAAAATACAACAACAATCTTCTTTTATCGCCCACAGGATGAGGCTATTCTCGCCGAGATGAAGCAAGCTTTTAAATCATGCTGGACGATCTCACCGTTAGAATTTGTTCGTTATGATAAAGCGGAGGAATACAAGAACAAACTTAACTTTACTTTCATTAGTATTGTGGCTGTCTTTTATCATTCTCAATCAAAATCAATGAGTAGTGGCCAAATCAAAGACCAAGATAGTCAAAAATTTTACTTAGATTTTTTCTTTTATAAGAATGAAGAAAAAAAAGGAAAAAAAGAAACTGTAAAAAAAAGTTTTACTTGGGCTGTTCTAGATACGGGAAATCTTTATCCTAAAGAAAGTGATAACTTTTTCGGCATAACAATGTTTGACCTTCTGAGTACAAATAAAGACAAAACATTTATTCTTGATCTTTATGAGAAAGCGGAAATTAAAAACTGGAATATTCCTACTCTGAAAGCCTATCTTGGAATCGTAAATAATGCCTTAATCACAAAAGAAACAAGAAAGTTTTGCAATGAGGATAGTGATTATCGAGAATTGCAGAATCTAAAAAACGAGGAATTGATAATTTCAAGAGACAATTTTCACTTACGAATCTCTATCTTCTCAAAAAAGGATAAAAATAAGCTTCAAATGACAGATAGTGAGATAAATGATATAATGAAAGATTATCCTTTTCCCTACAAAATTGTTAGCGCAGAAGAATTTAACAAGTTGACAATTAACCCCACTAAGAAAACCTATTTTTTATACCAAGCCTTAAACACTAATATCTTTTTTATTGCAGAAAGCCAAACTAATAAAATAATCTATTCGAAGTGTTCATTTGGATTAATAAATTTAAAGAACAGGCTTAAAGAATTAGCAAGTGTCATAAAGAAAAAAAACAAATAATTATATCCTATCCTCATTGAAATAGTATCTTTTGCGAATGCAAAACCTCAGGGTCGTTCATGCTTGATCACATAGCCGGTTACAAATAGACTTACGACAATTAATCCAAGCGTAATTAACACCAACGTTATCAGCGACTGTTCTTCAATTACTGTTCCGCTGGCGTAGTCAAAATACCTTCCGTCTTCGTAAGGCAGTGTGCTTCTGTCAATCAACAGATACCCAAAGTAGGTAACGGCTGTCCACAAGCCTATTACACTCAATATGGATAGAATGCGTTTCATGATTATTTTTTGTTATTTTTATAGATATATGCTTTCTTTTTAAATGTTACGGGAATATATAAAATAATCGTACGCATTAGACTAATTGTGAAAAGATATTTCTGTTGAAAGATAACTTTCGGTTACACGACGTAGTATATGAAGTTATAAATTTAGGCTATTTCCATTTTGTTGGTAGTGTAGCTTTCATCTGTATTATCAGATATTCTAGTGCTGTATCTACCTCTTCAAAGTAGACATAATCTGCAGTTTCCAAAGAGGTATGAACGACATATTTACCTTTGTTCAAATCCCTAGAAGGCTCAATACAGTAGAAAAACGGCCAGCTTTCGTGCAATTGCTTGTCAACACTAAACCGCAAGCAATGATGACTGGTTAAAGGGAAAAGAGTTTGCAAATAGGAATGTTCCTTGGCTGCTCTTATGATTGTCCAATATAAGTCGATCCAATCTTGTTCTGCTCCGTATTCTTCCAATGAAGATTGTTTAAGCTTTTCTTCAAGTATCATCCAGGCTGTTTCTATCTCAGCATCCATATCAGGCAGGTTTTTCTATTTTCAAGGATACTATTTTACCGGCTGTTAATCAGGTTGATAATCAGTTGCACCATCAGTTCTTTGTCGGCGGGATCGCTTTGGGCTACCAGCAAAGCCAAGGCAACCAATGCATTATCATTGATTTTCACCTCGCCGTTTTTCTTAAACCGATGCTTATTCTTTTCCAGAAACCAGACAAACATAAATGCGCCAATCCGTTTGTTGCCGTCACTGAACGGATGGTTTTTGATGATGAAATAGAGCAAATGCGCCGCCTGTTCCTCAATGCTCGGATACAGATACTGCCCACCGAAGGTTTGCACGATGCTGCCTAAAATTCCCTGAAAACTCTCATCTTTCGGATTGCCAAACAATTCGGTTGCTTCTGTGGCTGCAATCAGTTGCCGTTTCAGTTCTGCAATAGCCGCTTTGGCTTCCTCATGCTCAATTTCATACGTGATGTTTTCATTTAGTTGTGAAACCGTCAGCGTATGGCTGTCGTACTGGTTGAGCAGTACAAAACTGCGGGTGTAATTGGTAATGATTTCCAGCAATCCTTTGGCTTCACTGGCATTGAGTGATTCGTCGTTACTTGATTTCTCAATCAACTTTATAGCCTGTTCCAACTGATGCATAGTAGTTGCTAACCGCTTCTGATTCAGGGCGTATCCTTGTACCAGATAGTCTTTGAGCCGCTGCGTGGCCCACTGCCGGAATTGAGTTGCACGACCAGAATTTACCCTATAACCAACAGATAAGATGGCATCCAGATTATAAAATTGTGTTTTGTACTTTTTACCATCTACAGCAGTATGTTCCAAAATGGAACGAACTGAATCTTCATCTAATTCACCCGATAGAAAAATATTCTTCAAGTGTTTAGTAATAGCGGGTCTTTGGGTTCCAAATACATCGGCAATCTGCTGTTGAGTCAGCCATACAGTTTCCTCCTCAAATTGCACTTCAATCTGGGTCTGATTATCGGCGGTTTGGTAAATGATGATCTCGTTCATAAGCAATTGAAATAAATTCAGTAAATCTATCTTTTCTGCGATTCCCAACCCAATGCCTGGGAGGTTTTTACTTTTCAGAATATACTATTTTCTCTAACGAGAATCTTTTTTTCATAAGTAGTTTCCATTTACATTGTTTAAAACAAGAAACAGTCTTTTTAACACAGAAAGCACAATTCTGTAACTAAGTTTCCGTTCTGTCAGTATTTACAAATATTACCACTCATGCTTAAATACTACAACCGCACTCTTTTCGTGCTTCTGTGTTGCTGTTGCGTACAGCAGGCAGCGGGCCAGACGTCCCGGTTTACCGTCAGCGGGTTTTTGAAAGACAGCCTCTCGGGTGAAGTTCTGATCGGAGCCACCGTATACGACCAGCAGTCAGGCAAAGGTACTGTCAGTAACTCGTACGGATTTTACAGCCTCACCTTGCCCCAAGACACTGTCGAGCTTATCTTCTCGTTTATCGGCTACCAAAGCCAGGGAAAGCGATTGACTCTTACCCAAAACCAAACGCTGAATATCTTTCTGGCTTCTTCAAACACCCTCGAAACGGTAACTGTGACCGCCGAAGCGACCAAACGGATTGAAGAATCGACCCAGATGAGCAGCATTAACATTCCGGTGGAGCAAATACGGGCACTGCCGGCTGCGTTGGGCGAAGTGGATGTCTTGCGGACATTGCAGCTCTTGCCCGGCATCCAAAAAGGAAGCGAAGGCAGTACGGGGCTGTATGTACGCGGGGGCAGTCCCGACCAAAACTTGTATTTGCTGGACGGGGTGCCGTTGTACAACGTCAGCCATTTGGGCGGCATGTTTTCGGTGTTCAATGCCGATGCGTTGAGCAATGTGGAACTACTCAAAGGAGGCTTTCCGGCACGGTACAGCGGCCGACTTTCTTCGGTGCTCGACATTCGGATGCGGGATGGCAATGCCAAGAAAATTCACGGACAAGGATCAATCGGCATTGTTTCCAGCAAATTTGCGTTGGAAGGTCCGCTGATCAAAGACAAAACGACGTTTATGGTTTCGTTGCGGCGCACCTACCTCGATTTGCTCACCCGTCCCATTTCGCTGTTGGCTTCCGAAGGGACGGTTTCGGCGGGGTACAGCTTTCACGATGTCAATGCAAAAATCAGCCATACGATTTCCAACAAAGACCGTTTGTTTTTAAGCTTTTACCTGGGCGACGATCTGGTGAGTGCCCGTTATCGGGAAACCTTCGGCAGCGACAAGTACCAGACCAAGACACGACTCATCTGGGGAAACCAACTGACGGCACTGCGCTGGAATCACGTTTTCACCGACAAGCTTTTTGTTAATACGACAGTCAACTATACCCGGTACCGGTTTCTGGTGGATATAAAAAGCAAGAGCGATGACGAAGAATCCTATTTCGGTTTCAAATCAGGCATTCGGGATTGGAGTGGCCGCGTCGATTTTGAATATTATCCCAATCCGCAGCACAGCATCCGGTTTGGCGGTCAGGCGGTTAGTCACTTGTTCAAGCCGGGCATTACCGCCATTCGGTACAACGACCAGCAAACCGAACGAACGGACACGTCGTTTGGCTCATCCAACATTGCGGCGTTTGAAACCAGCCTGTACGCCGAAGACGACTGGGAAATCAGCAAACACTTAAAACTCAATGCAGGCGTCAACTGGTCGCATTTTTTCGTAGACGGGGAGCATTTTCAATCCATTCAACCCCGCATAGCGGCTCGGTATCTGTTGCCCAAGCAATATTCCATCAAGGCTTCGTACGTGATCATGCAGCAGTTCATGCACCTGCTTACCAATTCGGATGCGGGTTTGCCTACTGACTTGTGGGTGCCGGCAACACGAATCGCCAAGCCTCAGTTTTCCAGACAAATGGCATTGGGCATTGCCAAATCGACGGCCGAAAACGTGTATGAAATCAGTGTGGAAGGTTATTACAAACGCATGACCAATCTGATTGATTACAAGGAAGGGACTACGTTTTTGGGTGACAACCAGGACTGGCAAACCAAGATTGAAACCGGCGGAAAAGGCGAATCGTACGGCGCCGAGGTGTTGCTGCAAAAGAAACAAGGCAAGCTCAGCGGCTGGGTAGGCTACACCTTGTCGTGGACCAACCGGCAGTTTCAGGAAATCAACAATGGAAAAACATATCCCTACCGCTACGACCGTCGCCATGATGTAGGCATAGCCCTCACCTATCGGCCAAGCGAACGGATTACGCTATCAGCCAGTTGGATGTTTGGCACGGGCAGTGCGATTACGCTGGCAACGGGTCGTTATGAACCGTACAGGGAATCAAGCAATTATTTCTGGAATAGCTGGGGCAGCGTGGAAGATTACAATGGCCGCAACGGGTTTCGGATGCATAGTTTTCACAAACTGGACTTAGGCATCAGCTTTCACAAGAAGAATAAATGGGCAGAACGTACCTGGACGTTCGGACTTTACAATGCATATAACCGTCAGAATCCGTTCTATTACTACATAGACCAAAGCGGCGGATATACCAGTTCAGTCACAGTCAACGGTGTAACCACTACCACGTATCATCCGGGTACTCGCAAACTCAAGCAGGTCAGCTTGTTTCCCATCATTCCATCATTTAACTACAGCTTCAAATTCTGATGAAAATAGTATCTTCTCAACTGCAAAAACCCCTGCTCCTGTTGGGCGTTGCATTGGCCTTGTGGAGCTGCACCAAGGATGTTGAAATTGACTTTCCGGAACACAAAACCCGGCTGGTAGTCAATGGCGTAATTAATCCCGACAGCCTGGTTGCCATCCGGATTTCGCGCAGTGTTTCCATTCTGGATACCAACGACAATCTTGTCGTTCCCAACGCAACCGTAACCTTACAGGATGAAGGATTCGAGTCCATTTCCCTGATCTATAATCCGTCAACCAAAAAGTACGAGGACCCGAGCTACAAACCGAAAGCAGGTCATACCTATCACCTTGTGGTTGCGGCTCCGGGTTTTGACGAAGCAAGAGCGAGTTGCACGGTGCCTCAGCCAATCGCCTTAACCAATGTTTCCGTGAAAGATTCGGCAAGACGCACCGAAGACGGCTATGTGGTCAATCAGATCAAGTACACTCTCCCCGACCCCACTGGAAACAATTATTATTTGCTGGATGCCCAGCGAAAATACAGGCAGGTGGTATTCAGGCAAATCGGCAACAATTTATTCAAATACGATACGGTAGAAGTTTTCAATTCTCTGTATCTGTTTACTGAATACACGACTTACCACAATACGTGGGAAACGGGGGCTGTCATTTTTGACGACGCTCTGTTCGATGGAAAGAAGTACGATGGACTGGCCGAATACTCTGACTTTATCTACAACCCTTCGGCCGATACCACCCAGAAGGAACTGCGTTTGTACTTTCGCAATACCGATGCCTTTTACTACGAATACCAGCGAAAACTGTACTGGCACATGAACAACCAGCAAGGTGGGCTGTTCTCAGGCGAGCCCGTAAACATGCCTACCAACGTGACCAATGGCTACGGAATCTTTGCAGCCTACAACCAAAGCTTTACTGAGATAAAATACTGATTGCCGGGGTTTTGGCAATTCCAATCCTACTATTTCTGGTTTGGGCTACCCGCCAATGTGGGTCTGTTCAAACCATTGTTTGACTTTCTCAACACCAACGGCGTTTTATAAATGGAAAAAGAACAGTTAAACCACTGTTTTCACAAAAAAAATTTATTTTTCTCCCTTCAATACAAAAAATATTTAATAATTTCGGATATTTAGGCTTTCCTACCATTTTATTCCCTTGTTTTATCCATGAAGAAACTGTTTGTATTCTCATTTCTCGTAGGAATGGGCTTATTAAGTAGCTGTAAGTCAAAGCAGGAATCACAGTCTGCTGCCACAGATACAACTGCGCATCCGGTCAGCATTATTCCTCAACCAGTACAGGTACAGCCAGGAACGGGTAATTTTACCCTTACCAATGATACCAAACTGGTGGTAGATGCCGGCAACGAAGAACTGAAAAAAATAGCACAGACCCTGGCCGACAAACTCAAAACTGCCGGTGGCCCTACCCTTGCGGTTACGGAAGGCGATGCAATTGAAAATAGTATCTTTTTCACCCTCAAAACCCCAGTTGATTCCTTAGGCAAAGAGGGATATACCTTATCGGTAACCGAAAAAGGAATTACGGTAAAAGCCAGTCAACCCAACGGTGCTTTCTACGGCTACCAAACCATTCGCCAGTTACTGCCAACGGCCATCGAAAGCGCGGCTCCGGTGGCTGGCGTTACATGGTCAGTTCCGGTAGTGGAAGTGGTAGACAAGCCGCGGTTTGCGTGGCGCGGGCTGCATCTGGATGTGAGCCGTCATTTCATGCCAAAAGAGTTTGTGAAAAAATACATCGACATGATTGCCTTTCACAAACTGAACACCTTCCACTGGCACCTGACCGACGACCAAGGCTGGCGCATTGAAATCAAGAAATACCCTAAACTGACCGAAATCGGCGGTACTCGCAAACAAACGCTAGTGGGCCACGCCGGTGAAAACCCGGAGCGGTTTGATGGCAAGCCACACGGCGGATTCTACACGCAGGAAGAAATCAAAGAAGTGGTGGCGTACGCCAAAGAACGCTACGTAACGGTAGTTCCCGAAATTGAAATGCCTGGTCACGCACAAGCTGCCATTGCCGCCTATCCGGAACTGGGTGTAACCGGAAAACCCGTGGAAGTGGTAACCAAGTGGGGCGTATTTCCGGATATTTTCAATGCCGAAGACAAAACGTTCTCTTTCCTGGAAGATGTACTGACCGAAGTAATTCCTTTATTTCCAGGCGAATATGTACACGTAGGGGGAGACGAAGCCACGAAAGAATACTGGAAAGCATCGCCACAGATTCAGAAAAAAATCAAAGACCTGAAACTGAAAGACGAACACGAATTGCAAAGTTATTTCATTCAGCGCATCGAAAAATTCCTGAATGCCAAAGGCAAAAAACTGATCGGTTGGGACGAAATTTTGGAAGGCGGCATTGCTCCTAACGCCACTATCATGAGCTGGCGAGGCACCGAGGGCGGCATTGCCGCGGCAAAAGCCAAGCATTACGCTGTAATGACTCCGGGCGAATTTGTGTACCTGGATCATTATCAAGGGCCTGAAAAATCGGAACCGCTGTCGATTGGCGGATTTTTGCCACTGACCAAAGTCTATTCGTTTGAGCCCGTGCCAGCCCAACTTTCAGCCGAAGAAGCCAAGTACATTCTGGGTGCACAAGGCAACGTATGGACCGAATACATGCCCAACTCGGAACATGTGGAATACATGGTGTTTCCGCGGGCCAGTGCCTTGGCCGAGGTGGTGTGGTCACCGAAAGAAGTCAAAAACTGGGACAGCTTTGCCAAACGCATCCCAACTCAACTGGAACGCTACAAATACCTGAACATCAACTACGCCAAAAGCTCGTTCGATGGCAAGTAAAATAGTATGATTTCAAAACGAAAAACCCCTCACCGATGCATTAGTGAGGGGTTTTGTGTTTATTGAATCTTAAAATCGCAAATAGCTATCTTGATTAAAGTTTAATATCAAATCGCCCATTGGTAACCTTGATGGTATCACAGCCGGGTTTGTAAAGTGTATATTCGAATATTCCCGAAACAATTCTTACCTCTGGATCTACTCGGGTCAACTTTACTCGACCTGAACAAAATAGGGTTGAATCATAGCCTGTGTCTTTATCTACACTGGCAATACCACATTTGGTTTTCAGATTCTCATACGAAAACCTTAATAGAAGCAATCTCTTCCCATCCCAGGGTAAGTAAGTATATTCGATGCCAGAACGAGCACTATCAATAGTCACTCCAATTGTTTCTCTATCTGTGGGACTACGAAATCGCCGAGCTGTAATGGTCAGAAAGCCTTTTGACAAAGATGGATCATAATCCGTATTAACGCTAGTTCCCCCAAACATAGGTGCACCTTCAGGTAACCAAAGTTGGCCATTGACCAAACACCCAAAAGTATTAGCTCCAATTTGTGTGGCTTCCGGGAGCTTGGGCACAAATTCTTTAGGCTTCAACCACTCACATTGAGTAAGTAATAGTAGTAAAAAGAGGAATGAAACCATTTTCATAGTATACAGTTGGAGTTAAGAAGTGCTTTTGTAGAAATAGCCTCTTAAACTTAGCAATTCCTCTATCGAATTACAATGGCGAAACAGGTTGTGCAGTTCTTCCGGTTTATACTGCCGCACCTGTTCAAACGAGAGAAAAGCCACATCGGCCAATACCTGCTGTTGCAGTTCCGGATCATGGCCTTTTTGCAACTGGCCGGATACTATTTTGACTTCAAAAAACAGTTCCACTGCGTGCAGCGAATTGCCGATAAACTCATTGACAAACAGCATCTCTCCTACCTCAATTTCGAGTCCGGTTTCTTCCCTGAATTCACGTATCAGCGTTTCCGGTGCAGACTCGCCAAAGTGCATGCCTCCGCCGGGCGGGCACCACAAATCGCCGCTGTGGGTAACGTTCCTCAGGTTGACCAACAGAACTTTATCTTCCTGAATGCAAATGCCGCATACCCGCACCCGCAACTGATTGCCAAATATCCGAACCACTTCTTCTGACTGCATAAATCACGTCTGATTTGCCTGTTTCCGATTGTCTATCCCACAAATTAAAGCTATCTTTACCAAAAGAAATAGTAGGTTTGAAAAAGGCAAAACCCTGACTTGCTTTTGATTCCGCACGTTACAATCCGAATTTCCCAATCCAGATATGTCCGTTACCACTTCGTTAGCTGATGCATTGTTAAAAAAATTCCCGCACACACCCACCCAAGGGCAGGGCGAATTGTTTGAAATGCTGGATGAATTCATGGCTGACAAAGAAGTGCTTTTGCCTGTGTTTCTGCTGCGTGGTTACGCCGGTACGGGTAAGACTACAATTGTGAGTGCACTGGTAAAAGTGATCAAAAAAACGGGTTACAAAACCATTCTGATGGCTCCTACGGGTCGGGCGGCCAAAGTGATGGCGCAGTATTCGGGCAAAAAAGCGTGGACCATCCACAAGAAGATATTCTGGCAGAAAGCCGATGCCTATTCGGGCAACATGGTGTTTGAGCGGCAACCCAACTATTACACCAACACGCTTTTCATTGTCGATGAGGCGTCCATGATTGACGATGAGGCCGATTTTGGCAGCCGGGGCTTGCTCTCCGAACTGATTGACTATGTATTTGAGCATCCCTCCAATAAACTGTTGCTGGTTGGCGATGCGGCACAGCTTCCCCCAGTCGGAAAAACCCTGAGTCCAGCATTAGACAGCGGTTACCTCAGCCGCACGTTTGACATCACGGTTTTTGAAAAGGAACTGACCGAAGTAACCCGCCAAAGCGAACATTCGGGCATCTTGTTCAATGCTACTCACGTGCGCAATTGCCTCATCAACCAGAACATGGAGATTGAGCTGCAAACCCGTGTTTACAAGGACTGCTACAAAATGACTGGTGATAAGCTGGAAGATGGGCTGCGCTACGCCTACGGCAAGTTTGGCCGCGAAAGCACCATTATCGTCACCCGTTCCAACAAAGCGGCGGTTCAGTACAACCAGTACATTCGCCGTCAGATTAACTTTTCGGAAAGCGAAATTGACGCGGGCGACTTGCTGATGGTGGTGCGCAACAACTACGTGGTGCTGGGCGAAGATGCCCCGGCCGGATTTATCGCCAACGGCGATTTTGTGGAAATTCAGAAGGTACGCAGCTTTGAAGAAATGCACGGATTTCGGTTTGCCAACCTGGTGTTGCGACTCACCGATTATCCGGAATATCCCGAATTTGACGCTAAGATTTTGCTCGACACCTTGCATACATCCGCCGCCAGTCTGAGTTCGGAAGACAACAAAAAGCTGTACGAAAGCGTATTGCAAGATTATATACACATACCACGCAAAACCGAACGGCTGGAGGCAATCCGGAAAGATCCGTATCTGAACGCGTTGCAGGTTAAGTTTGCCTACGCACTTACCTGCCACAAGTCACAGGGTGGGCAGTGGGCGGCAGTGTTTGTGGATCAGGGCTACATGACTGAGGACAATCTGAATGCCGACTTTTTGCGTTGGTTATATACTGCCATCACACGGGCTACTGACGAGGTATATTTCATGAATTTTCATACAAGGTTCTTTCCGGCCTGATTTAGAACGGAATAACCTGAAACTGGAACGTAATTTGCAACTTACATAAGTAACCAATCCTGACTAAGAATGAACGCTATCAAAAATATATTTTCGTTGCGAATCTGGGTGATGGTGCTGGCAAGTTCTATCTTACTCACATTTTCGGCAGAAGCACAAACAAAGCCAAAACCCAAAGCCAAGCCCAAAGGAAAAGTGGTTAATTCAAAATCGCGCGCCAAAACCGCTTCCAAAAAGCCGGTTAGATCTTTCCCGGTAGTAAGTTCCATTATGGTTTCCAACCCAACTGTAGTGCGTAGCCAGGCCGCCTTTGCATTTACCAACCGTTGGTTCGATTTTGGCGACATTGTACAGGGCGATAAAATTACACACACATTCTCGTTCAAAAATACTGGTAAAGACCCACTGGTTATCAGTGCCGTGCAACCCACCTGCGGCTGCACCGTGACCGAGTGGGACCGCAAGCCTATCCCTCCCGGACAAAGCGGCTCCATCAGTGTTACCTTTGACAGCAAGTCGGCACTCAATCAGCAAAGCAAAACCGTGACCATTGTTTCCAATGCTTCCACGGGCAACGAACGCCTCTATTTGCGGGGCAATGTGTTGCCCAAACGATGATTTTTAGAGGCAGTTGCCTCGTTCTGCATTTTACTCTGTACCTTTTGTAAAATAGTATCCGGGAAAACACCAAAACCCCCGGATACTTTATTTAATTGCTACAAACCCTATTCATCCTTTTATGAATCGTACAAAGTACCATGTAGCCTGTCTGTTGGCAGGTGTTTTTATTCTTTTATCGTCCTTTTCCAGCCAGCCTCCCGCACCCAAACCTACGTTTAATGTCATTGCCTATTATGCTGGCAACCAAGCCAATATTGACCAATATCCCATCGAAAAGCTTACGCACATTATCTATAGCTTTTTGCATCTGAAAGGTAACAAAATGGCCGTTGACAAAAGCGAAGACAGCCTGACTATCAAGCACCTGGTTTCGCTAAAGAAACGCAATCCCAATCTTAAGATTCAGCTTTCGCTGGGCGGATGGGGCGGTTGTGAACCTTGTTCGCAGGTGTTTTCAACAGCTCCAGCCCGGAAAGAGTTTGCCACTTCCGTGAAAGATCTAATGGTGTATTTCAAAACCGACGGCATTGACCTGGATTGGGAATATCCGGCCATTGAAGGAGTGCCCGGTCATCAGTTTTTGCCTGAAGACAAACCGAACTTTACGGCTTTGGTCCAAGAGCTTCGTCTGGCACTGGGGAAAAAATACGAAATCAGCTTTGCCGCTGGCGGTTTCACCAAATTTCTGGAAGAATCCATTGAATGGAAGAAGGTAATGCCCCTTATTGACCGGGTCAATCTGATGACCTATGACCTGACCAACGGCTACAGTACGGTAACCGGGCACCACACACCGTTGTATTCTACGCCTGTTCAGTTGGAATCGACCGACAACGCGGTTACGTATTTGGAGA
Source organism: uncultured Sphingobacteriales bacterium (assembly GCA_963520985.1). Lineage (GTDB taxonomy): Bacteria > Bacteroidota > Bacteroidia > Cytophagales > 172606-1 > Xanthocytophaga. The sequence continues at coordinate 2,136,151 of CAUQTA010000001.1, read as the reverse complement.
AATTAGGCATTCCCGCCAACAAACTGGTGATTGGAGCAGCTTTTTACGGACGTATCTTCGAAAATGCCGCTGCCGCCAACAATGGCCTGAACCAGGCCACGAAATTTCAGCGCGGTGTCGACTACAAAAATCTGGAGACATATCTAGCGGATAAGCACTTTAAAACCTATTGGGATTCTACGGCAAAGGCTCCGTACATGTACGATGCCACCAACCGGTTGTTTTTCACGTATGAAGATCCGGCTTCTATCAAGCTCAAAACCCAGTATGCCTTACAGAAAAAGTTAAATGGCATCATGTTCTGGGAACTGAACAACGACAAGCCCAAACAAGGCCTGCTCGATGCCATTGATGAAACCGTGAAAAAGTACTCTTCAAAATAAGCTTGTTAAGGATGCCAGGTTTTTTTCATTTTCCAAGGATACTATTTCCTGGCATCCTTTTTCCTTACTTGCTGTTGGCAACGGCCCACGCCAACAAAACCCATCCGGCAATCATCAGCACGCCTCCAATGGGTGTAATGGCTCCTAACCACCGGATGCCCGACAAACACAGAATGTAAAGCGAACCGGAAAATATCAGCGTACCGCCCAGAAAAGAGTATCCTGCATAACCCAGCAATGGGCTTTCGATGCGATAGGCCAGCAAACCAGCCACCAACAATGCAAAGGCATGGTAAAACTGATATTTGACGGCCGTTTCGTAAGTATCCATTCGCTGAGAAGCCTCCAGCACGGGCCGAAGTGCATGCGCACCAAATGCGCCTATGCCCACTCCCAAAGCGCCCAAAACGGCACCACTGATCAAAAGAAATTTTTGCATATCTGTATGGGTTACCTGTATGTAGATAAAGTATAAAGCAGTGACTCACAAAGCAGGCCATCGGCTTGTGCTACAGTCGCAAATAACGTTTAAAAATAGTAGCTTTAAAAATACGAAAACCGGCTTTTATCAAGTTTAAAGCTATAACTGGGTAAAATTGAGTAATATGAACAAGTGCATCTTTTTGGACCGCGACGGGGTGCTGAACGAAGAAATAGGAACCTATGTGTATCATCCGGAAGACATTATCATTCCGGAAGGCATGCCCGAAGCCTTGCAGCAATTGAAAAAAGCGGGTTATCTGCTGGTAGTAGTCACCAATCAGGCAGGCATCGCCATGGGCAAATACACCAGTCAGAATGTATGGGCCTGCCATGCCAAAATACAGGAAGCCTGTGGCAACATACTGGATGCGCTGTATTACTGTCCTTACCATCCTGATTACAATACAGCATCGCTGTCACGCAAACCTGACTCTCTGATGATTGAGAAGGCCATTGCCAAGTTCAACATCGACCGCAACCAGTCGTGGATGATTGGCGACCGTCACCGGGACATTGAAGCCGGCGACAAGCAGCAGATCCGGGGCGTATTTATCTCCACTCAGGAGTCGGCGCCTCCGTCGGCGGTACATACTGCATCCAACCTGCTGGAAGCCACCCAGTACATTCTGCACCACGCCCAGCCAGCATCAGTTGCCTAGCTAAACAACCAGGATATTTACCGAAAAAAGGCGAAAGCCGGACATTGTTCAATGTCCGGCTTTCGCCTTTTCAAATAGTATCTTTCGTAAAGTAAAAACCTCCTTTATCCGGACACGGCGCAAAAAGAAAAAAAGGGCAAAATTAATTATTGCCCTTATCAGTTTGTTTTACACTTGCGTGCATTTTTTCTACACCATTAGTCGCCTTCGAATACGTAGGGCAAGTATATTTCTTGGCGCAGGCAGAAAGGCTGGCAACAGCGACCAGTCCGATAAGTAATACCTTTTTCATGGAATAAAGCATTTAGTCTTTTGGTTAATCGAAAGTAACTATTTTTTTTAACTTTAAACAATAACTCATTGATTCCTTTTAGATTAACGGCAGAACTAATGTAATATTTTGCCGCTTTCTAGGAGTTTGTAAAATAACTATGCCTATTTGTAACCTAAAATTTTCAACATTGAGTCACTGGTCTGCTCAGGTGCAAAAAGCCGGGTCACAATATCGCCGTTCTCGTCCCGGTCAATAATCACATGCTTAGGTGCTGGGATTAAGCAATGTTGGATGCCACCGTATCCTCCCAAGGACTCCTGGTAAGCTCCCGTATGGAAGAATCCCAGATACAATTCTTCGTCCGGTTCAATCTGAGGTAAGAATACCTCCGAAATGTGCGCCTCCGAATTATAATAATCCAGACTGTCGCAAGTAAGGCCGCCCAGGTTTACTTTGTGGTACGGGTTATCCCAGTTGTTAATGGCCAGCATGATGAATTTCTGATTCATGCCCCACGAATCGGGCAGCTGCGTAATGAACGAGCCGTCAATCATGTACCACAACTCTTTGTCATTCTGCAGTTTCTGGTCCAGCACCGAATAAATCACGGCCCCGCTTTCGCCTACAGTAAAACTGCCAAACTCAGTGAAAATATTAGGTACCGGCACATTGTTCTTCTCACAAATCCACTGAATGTTTTCAATCACCTGCTCGGCCATGTATTCGTAATCGTATTCAAACTGCAAAGATGTCTGAATCGGAAAACCACCGCCAATATCAATCGTATCCAGTTCGGGGCATACCTTCTTCAGTTCGCAGTATTTGTACACAAACCGGCTCAGTTCGCTCCAGTAATAAGCTGTATCTTTCACTCCCGTGTTAATGAAGAAGTGGAGCATTTTCAGCGTGTACTTCGGATTTTCCTGAATGCGGCTTTTGTAAAACTCCGTAATGTCGTTGTAGCGGATACCCAGACGGGAAGTATAAAACTCAAAGTTAGGCTCTTCATCAGCCGCCACCCGAATGCCCAGTTGCATAGGCACTGTTACCGCTTCATCATAGGCATCCAATTCTTTGAGATTGTCCAGCACAGGAATGCAATTCACAAACCCATCATTGATCAGTTCGCTGATGTACTGTGTGTACAAAGGGCGTTTGTAGCCATTGCAGATGATGTAGCGGTTTTTATCCAGCGAACCGGCCTTTTCCAAAGCCCGCACGATGGGAATGTCATATGCCGATGAGGTTTCGATGTGAATGTCGTTCTTCAGTGCTTCTTCGAGTACAAACTGAAAGTGCGACGACTTGGTGCAGTAGCAATAAGTGTAGTTGCCTTCGTAGTTGAACTTCTTGATGGCCGCATTGAAAATTTCCTTTGCGTACTGAATGTGTTCGCTGATTTTGGGCAGATAGGTCAGCTTCAGAGGCGTCCCATACTCGCGAATAATCTCCATCAAAGGTACGCCATTGAAAAGTAACTCGTTTTTCTTTACCTTCAACTCTTCCGGAAACTCAAACGTCTGTTCTACCAGGTCAATGTAACTCTTCATCGGTGGCGCTTTCATTTTTGGCGCTGGCTTTTTCTTTGCACGTATGGCGGCTGTATTCATTGGCAGTTTGGTGTTGTAGATGACGTTTCTGTTAAATTTCTAATAAGGCCTATCTTGGAATAGGAAGGCAAAATTGGTTCGTTTCTTACAAAAGCCTAAACCAAGCTTTCTTGCCAGCTTTTTATGCAAGTTAGGATGCCAGGCAAACGATTGCAAATATATTAAAAAATGATACGATGCAAGGAATAAAATAGTTCCCCCAAAATGGAATTAGTTTAGGGAAAAAATCGGGTCAGGTCCTCAGTTTTTGCCGCAATTCCCACACATTCCACAAAAAAATCCCCTCTTTGGTGAGGCATTACTTTTGTTATGCTACGAGAAAAGACAAGGGCAATTTAACATATACATACAACTATGCCGTTTTTAGGTACGATTGTCAAAAAAATCATAGAGCTGGGCGAGACACTTTCGGGTGATGCATCGCCAGCCGAAGCACAGGAAAAAGTACTCCGTACGTTACTGGAAAAAGCCAAAGATACCGACTTCGGCAAACACTACGGGTTTGAGGATCTGCTCAACAGTCCAGACCTCGTACAAACATTTGCCAGCCGTATTCCTTTCCACAATTACGACAAAATGAATCAGGAATGGTGGCACCGGGTGCTGCAGGGTGAAGAAGATGTTACCTGGCCTGGGCGCCCCCACTATTTTGCGCTGAGTTCGGGCACTACCAGTCACAGCAAACACATCCCCGTTACGGATGATATGCTGGCTTCTATCCGCAATTCGGGCATCAAGCAAATTCTGAGCTTATCCGGATTCGATTTACCGGCTTCCTTCTTTGAAAAACAGATTATGATGCTGGGTTCCAGTACACAACTGAAAGAAAAAGAGGACCACAAAGAAGGCGAAATCAGCGGCATCAGTGCCAGCAACATTCCCTTCTGGTTTCGGGGGTATTACAAGCCGGGCATCGAAATAGCCAGCATTGACGACTGGGACACACGAATTGAACTAATTGCCGAGCAGGCCCGCAACTGGGACATAGGCAGTTTGTCGGGCATTCCGGCCTGGATTGAACTCATGCTCAAGCGGGTGATTGAATACCACAAAGTAGAAACTATCCACGACATCTGGCCCAATTTAACGGTTTATGCATCTGGAGGCGTCGCACTGGGGCCTTACCGAAGCAGTCTCGACAAACTATTTGGAAAGCCTGTCATTTACGTAGACACCTACCTGGCTTCGGAAGGATTTCTGGCCTTTCAGAATCGCCCCGATGCCGAAGGCATGAAACTGGTTCTTGACAATGGTGTTTACTTCGAGTTTATTCCCTTCGACGAATCCATCATTGAAGAAGACGGCGGCATTTGCCAGGATGCCAAAGCGCTTACCATCAGCGAGGTAGAGGAAGGTGTGGATTATGTTCTGATTATCTCCACAGTAACCGGAGCATGGCGATACCTGATTGGCGACACCGTACGTTTTACGGATAAAGATCGCTGCGAAATCATCATCAGCGGCCGCACCAAGTTTTTCCTTAACGGAGTTGGCTGTCAGCTATCTGTCAATCAGATGGATCACGGAATTCAGGATTTGAACGAACACTTTTCGATGGATATTACCGAATTTACCGTAGCGGAAGTGCGCCGTGGGGAAGATTTCATTCATCAGTGGTATGTAGGCGCTACCCATTCGGAGCAGTGGCCTGATAATGATACGGTAGCCACCCGGCTTGACCAGACGTTGTGCGAAATCAACAAAAACTACGCAGTAGCCCGTAGCCGAGCCTTAAAAAATGTGAAAGTAACCGTGATTCCAACGCACATATTTCACGACTGGAATGCGGCCCGCAAAAAACTGGGCGGACAGGTGAAAATGGCCAAAGTGATGAAAGAGCAGGAATTCAATGAATGGGAAACCTTTGTAGCCAATCAGTTGAATGACTCGGCCAGCGTCATGACGTCATCGGGAGAAAGATAAAGTTTGCGAATTTTCCGTTTGTACGATTCAGGCAAGTCGGCATGGTCGAGGATAAAGTTTTTCGTAGCCAAGATGTACGGCAACAATCCCCGGCTCACCGCAAAGGTGTCGGCGGCCCGTTCCGCTTTCCTGATGTAACGTTTTGACAGCACATAGCCCGCCCCAAAGCGGGCCATTCCCATTCGTCCCCGGCCGGTGTAATCCATGATATGGCCCAGTTCGTGTCCAATCCAGCCAATGAGCACTTCTTTGGGTAGTGATTCTATTTTTACGTGGGTTTTGCTCAGGTGAAAGTACCGACTAATTCGAATCACGTATTCCCTCCGCTTTTTTTTCCAGAGCAAGGTACGAGCTCTTGGCTGCGCCTGCATGATGGACGTGCGAATAGTCTCAGAAAAAACGAATTCAATGTACGTGTCTTTCAGTTCGGGGTAGTAAGACAGTGCCGTTAAAATTTCCTCCCGAAGCTCAACAGGAATAACCTTGTTGGTATCCAGATTTTGTAGGTTGGCGGTATCTTTGGGAATGCTGGAGCCGGGATTTAGGGAAGAACTCATTAACAGAAAAGCGAAAACAGTTTGAATCACGATAGCTGGTTTTAGAAACACAATCTGAACAAAAAACCCATACCAAACAACGATTGTTTAAAGCGTTGCGGTTCCTTTTTCGGGTTATTTTTTGCCAATTATGCGAATGCGGAATAAAATTGCAATCTTTGCACTACAAAATCCTTTTTCGAAATAGTATCTTTTTGTAGTCCAAAACCTACTCTGATCTTCGTGCGAACGATGCAAAAAGCCAGAGTAGAACAATAGCAAAGATTGCCGTTATGAGCATTGAACAAACCTTACAAACCCAGATCAGTCAGGCACTGGCCGACCTTTTTTCCATTCAGATAGACCCTCAGGAAATTGCCTTGCAAGCCACCCGCAAGGATTTTGAAGGCTCGCATACCTTTGTCACTTTTCAGGTTGCCAAGCAGGTACGCAAAAACCCGGCGGAAGTAGGCCAGCTTTTGGGCGAGCAACTGGTAAAAAACGGAACCGCAGTGAGCCGCTTCAATGCCGTACAGGGATTTCTGAATCTGGTACTGGCCGATCGGGTGTGGGTAGAGTTGTTTCAAACCATCGCGGCCAATGCCGATTACGGCTTTCAACCCGCCAACGGCCAGAAAGTAATGGTCGAATATTCGTCGCCCAATACCAACAAACCGCTGCACCTGGGCCACTTGCGGAACAACTTCCTGGGCTATTCGGTGGCTGAAATCCTGAAAGCCAATGGTTACGAGGTGATGAAAACCAACATCGTCAACGACCGGGGCATTCACATTTGCAAATCCATGCTGGCGTATCAGAAGTTTGGACACGGAGAAACGCCAGAGAGCATAAATAAGAAAGGTGATCACCTGGTAGGAAAATACTATGTTGAATTTGACAAAAACCTCCGGAAAGAAACGCAGCCGTTTTTAGATAAAGCTTATAACCAGGATTTTACGAATTTCACCGAAACGGAGAAAGCAACGATTCTGAAAGCATTGGATGCCATTTCCAAGAAAGAAAGCTTTATTAAGCCTTTGAAACAGAAAATTGATCCAGCCCAATTGACTCCCGAAGTAGCGACTCTTTTGACTGGATGGCAAGCAGGTTCTCAAAAAACATCCGGATTGCTCAAAGACTTGGATAACCTGGAAGGGTTAAAAGGCGCGGACAAAGAACTGGTAGCTACCCTGCGTAAAATCAACAAACTGGAAGGTGAGATTGCTGACGAACAAGATGAAATCAAAGGCATTGCCCAAAACAAAACCGAATTGATGAAAGAAGCCCAGCAAATGCTTCTGAAATGGGAACAAGGCGATGCGGAAACCGTGGAATTGTGGAAAAAGATGAATGGATGGGTGTATGCCGGATTTGACGTGACCTACCGTCGGATGGGGGTTAACTTTGATAAGTTCTACTACGAATCCAATACCTATCTGCTGGGTAAAGAAATTGTGCAGGAAGGACTGGACAAAGGTGTTTTCTTCAAAAAGGAAAACGGCTCGGTGTGGGTGGATTTGACCGATGTCGGTTTGGACGAGAAGCTGCTGCTTCGGGGCGATGGCACTTCGGTATACATTACGCAGGATTTGGGACTGGCCGACCTGAAAAGTCAGGATTTCCCGATGGATAAATCGGTGTACGTGGTTGGTAACGAGCAGGATTACCACTTTAAGGTATTGTTTTCCATTTTGAAAAAACTGGGTCGCCCGTATGCGGACGGATTGCACCATCTTTCCTATGGCATGGTTGACTTGCCATCGGGCAGAATGAAATCGCGGGAAGGAACCGTGGTAGATGCCGATGATTTGATGCAGGAGATGGTTGGAACGGCTAAAGAACGATCAATGGAATTAAGCAAAGTAGCTGAATTTCCTGAAGACGAGCAGAAACAGTTGTTTGAAATGTTGGGATTAGGAGCGTTAAAGTACTTTCTGTTGAAAGTGGACCCAGTGAAACGAATGCTCTTCAATCCGGATGAATCGATTGATTTGCAAGGCAATACAGCTACGTTTATTCAGTTCAATCATGCTCGCATCTCTTCCATCTTGCGAAAAGCGAAAGAATACGAACCGTTGGCTGATTTTTCAAAAATTGCAGAATTGCATGAAGCTGAAATGAATGTGATTGCGTTATTAAACGATTTTCCCAATGTGATTGATAAAGCTGCAAAAGACTACACTCCTTCTGCTATTGCAAATTACACTTATGATTTGACGAAGGAATACAGTCGGTTCTATACAGAACTTTCTATTTTTCAAGCCGAAACACCCGAAAATATGAGTTTTCGGGTAGCGTTATCTGCCGAAGTAGGTAAAGTTATCAAAAAAGGGATGAAATTGCTGGGAATTGAGGTTCCCGAACGAATGTAGAGTACCAAGCACCTTGCAATAAAGGCAAGGTGCTTTTTCAAAATAGTATCTCTGTAAAGATCAAAACCTGCCTTTTACTCTTTCCTTGAAAAACATTTTTATAGGTTTGGGATTCGCCGCCTTGTGGGCATCGGCTTCGGCAGCCACCAAGTTTGGCATCACCTCCGCCCATCCGTTGCTGCTGAGCAACGTCCGTTTCTTCACGGCGGGATTGATCATGCTATTCATAGCCTATGCCATACAAAAAAATCCGATGCCTACCACCCAGGAATGGAAGCAACTAGCCATTTACGGGTTGCTCAATGTTGCCATTTACCTGGGATGCTTTTCGTGGGCCATGCGTTACAGTTCGGCGGGTATCGGCAGTTTGGCTACAGCCACCAATCCACTGATGATCAGTATTTTGTCGGCCATTTGGTTGCGCAGAGGCATTCGCTGGCAAGAGTCTGTAGGCTTGGTGCTGGGGATATTGGGGGTAGGGTGTGCGGTGTACCCGTTATTGCAAACAAGTTATACCACCTGGCAAGGCATTGTCATTCTGGCGGTTAGCATGCTTTCGTATTCCATTGGCACCATTTATTACTCGGCTCAGCAGTGGCGGCTTTCGCTGTTTGCCATTAACGGTTGGCAGGTGCTACTAGGCGGTTTATGGTTGCTGCCTTTCACGCTCTGGGTAACGGATTGGCCCACTCAACAGTATAATGCCACATTTTGGGCGGCGATAGGCTGGCTAGCCATCATGGTTTCGATAGGGGCGGTGCAGTTGTGGCTGTACATGTTGAAAGTGGATCCGGTGAAAGCTTCGTTGTGGCTGTTTTTGTGCCCGATTTTTGGCTTCATTTATGCCTACTGGCTACTCAGCGAACCCATTACGGCTTATACTTACGCAGGCACGGCACTGGTAATTATCGGATTGTCCATTGCCTGGAAACCAAAGACAGCCAAGTGAGGGTTTTTATTCCAAAAAATATAGTATTTTGGGAATAAATTCATCCGCCTCTCAAACTTATTCGTATGTATTGAAGTTATACGCTTACCGAACTCTCAAAATCACTTATCCCACATGAAAGCACTTATTCTTCTCATCTCTTCGATGACCTTATCGTTTGGATTTTTATTTACTGAATCCAAAAATCAACCTAAAACCATTGCCATGGCACCCGTTAAGTCGTTTTATGATTTTAAATTGAAATCCATTGATGGCAAAACGATTGATTTTAGCCAATACAAAGGCAAAAAACTACTGATCGTCAACACGGCTTCCAAATGCGGATTCACCAAGCAGTATGCCGCACTGGAAGAACTGCACGAAAAATACGGCGACAAAGTGGTGATTCTGGGCTTTCCGGCTAACAACTTCGGCGGACAAGAACCGGGCTCGAACGGTGAAATCCAGGAATTCTGCAAAAAGAATTACGGAGTTAAATTTCAGATGTTTGAAAAAATATCCGTTACCGGTGAAGATCAACATCCGCTGTATCAGTGGCTTTCAAAGAAAGATATGAACGGATGGAACGACCAGGCTCCTAGTTGGAATTTCTGCAAATACCTGATCAACGAAAAAGGCGAACTGGTGAAATTCTATCCTTCCAAAGTAGAACCGATGGACAAAGATTTGCTTGGTGCAATTGGCGTGTAAAAATAGTATCCTCCAGAAATGCAAAACCTCCAGCTAGTGGAGGTTTTTTTATGCTTTGCGGTCAAGCCATTCATAGATCCGTAATCCTTTTTCTGAGAGTCGGCTACAGTCTTTTTGAGTCAGCATTTCGAACACAAAAATCAGCAACAGCGATACCGAGACAATACCCAAACCAATGTATTCCAAGGTAGGAATAACGATGCTCCAAACGATGACGTACAAGACGCACAATAGAAGTAACTCAAACATGAGTGACATGAATTAAGAGGTGTACAGATTTATGAAAAAAGTACAAAAAAGTAACCTTATTATACCAAAATTCACCTATTTGTTTGAGGTAGAACCAATTACTCAAAATCCATTTGGGAGAGTCTGAAAAAGTCGCAACTTTTGCAATGCGGTAGATGCGTAATCTTTTTTACTGATTTCCCCGATTCGGAAACCTTTTCGATAGTTTTCTTTTTAATTCATTAGAAGCAGAACGAATGCGGTATTTTTGTCTGATGTCTTTCTGCATATGTCTCTAAAAATAGTATCTCTAAAAATCCTAAAACCTTGGCAACTTCGATACAAGTTTGGCTTTCGGCCTTTCGGCTACGAACCCTTCCGCTTGCGTTAGCCAGCATTGGCATGGGCAGTTTTCTGGCGGCGGCAACCGGCCATTTCAACGGGATAGTCTTTGCGCTCTGCGCCCTGACTACCGTCTTCCTGCAGATCCTTTCCAACCTGGCTAATGACTACGGCGACTCCATCCACGGAGCTGACAGCATTACGCGTCAAGGGCCGCAACGGGCCGTGCAAGCCGGGCACATCTCGTCGGGCAATATGCGCAATGCCGTGGTCTTGTTTTCGGTATTGTCCTTGCTGACAGGCATTGGCTTACTCTACATTGCCCTACGCGACGCTTCTCTGCAAACCCTCCTGGGCTTTCTGGGGCTGGGCGTACTGTGCATCATTGCGGCCATTACCTACACGGCCGGAAAAAAACCGTATGGCTATGCCGGCCTGGGCGATGTATCGGTGCTGATTTTTTTCGGGTTTGTCGCTACCTTGGGCACGTATTATCTCTACACCCATTCGTTTTCCTGGCTCCATTTGCTGCCTGCCGTTGCCACGGGTTTGCTTTCGGTAGGCGTGCTGAATGTGAACAACATACGTGACATTGAATCAGACCGAGCAGCCGGTAAATTTTCCATTCCGGTGCGCATTGGTCGCAAAAATGCGGTTGTCTATCATTGGTTCCTACTGATTACCGCCATGGTGTGTGCCATTTTATACACTGTGCTGACTTACCATAGCCCCTGGCAGTTTTTGTTTCTGCTGGTGACGCCGTTGCTCGTCAAAATCGGCCGCGGCGTGGCCCGTGACAGTCAGATAGATCCTTATCTGAAACAAATGGCCTTGACCACCTTGCTGTTTGTGGTGTTGTTTGGCATAGGCCAACTGCTTTAAGCTGAACTGTTTTGCCAATGTGTGGGTTTAAAACATACACAACTCACACAACTTACGTATGAACATTCTGGCAATTTCTGGCAGCTTGCGCAGTCGGTCTTCTAATGCAGCTATTCTGCGTTTTATGGCTACCTTATTTCCCGAAAGTGTGCAGGTTTCGTTTTTTGAAGGCATTGCCACTCTTCCTCATTTTACCACCGACCTCGACAACGGAAACTCGCCTGAAACCGTAACCCAATGGCGGCAGGCTCTGACAGAAGCGGATGCCGTTCTTATTTGCACTCCGGAATACGCACAGGGTGTGCCCGGCTCACTCAAGAATGCCTTGGACTGGATTGTATCGTCGGGTGAATTTGTGCAAAAGCCTACGGCTCTTATTACCGCCTCCCTCATGGGCGAAGATGCCCATGCCTCCCTCCTACTCACACTCACTATGATGATGGCCGCTATCATTCCCGAAGCCACCTTCGTCATTCCGGCAGTGTCGCAAAAGCTGGACAAAGAAACCGGCGCCGTCACCGATGCCGAAACCTTGGCTAAAATTCAGGCTGCAGTGGAAGCGTTGCAAAATGCAGTTCCAGCCAAAGTAGCTTAATATCTTTTGGCACTTAACATCAGTCTTTTAAGCATCTGATGGCTGCTCTCCAATTGCCAATTGGAGCTACGAAAATTCATTATACTGGAGTAAGCATCCGCTTGCGCCAGAAGTTTAGTTAAATTCATTATGCAAAAAATAGTATCTTTCCCAAACACAAAAACCCTTACAATATGGATTTTCAGGCAGTAGCGGCGCAACTACGCAAACCCGAAGGTGATTTTGGCAAGAAAATCGGCGAGAACATGAGCCGGAGCAATGAACAATTGAATAAGGAAGCCATTGCCCTGCTTCAGTTGCAACCGCACGACAAGGTATTAGAAATAGGCATGGGAAACGGCACTTTTTGTGCAGATGTTGTAACCGCGCAACCGCACATTCACTACACGGGTTGTGATTTTTCGGAAACCATGATCGCCGAAGCCACTCAGATCAATCAGAAGTGGATAGAAGCGGATCTGGCAAAATTTCTGCTTGCCGATGTGGCTCAACTTCCGCTGGCTAATGAGTCGATCTCCAAAGTTTTTACCGTGAATACGCTGTACTTTTGGGAAAACCCGTCTGCTGTGCTGGCTCAGATTCATCGTGTGCTAAAACCCAGCGGGAAACTGGTTATCGGCATACGCAGCCGGGAAGTGATGCAGCACCTGCCTTTCGTACCCTATGGTTTTCAACTCTATACGGCAACAGAAGTAAAAGAACTGTTACTGGCAAACGGCTTTTCGGAAGTTGCGATTCAGGAGATTGCAGAACCGGCGCAGGAAATAGAAGGCCAATCGTATGCCATGGATTCGGTGTTGATCAGTGGCATCAGATGAATATACGCGATAGTTGTCTGCAGCTCCACTATCTCGCCGATCACGCCAATTCTCTCAGATGAAAAATAGTAGGGTTTGAACGTGAAAAACCTCGCCCCGCACGGGCCGGAATCTCAAAACAACTCGGGCCGGTACTCAAAATGCATGGTATCGTAATGATACCACTTGCCGCCCCACACAAATCCGTATTTCTCAAACAACAGCACAATTTCCATCGGAATTTTATTGCGATACGGAATGGCCGCCGTGGTATCTTTCACTTCCCACTGCCAGTAGTTCGACTGCGCCACGTTGACGTCGATGGCAATGGCATAGCTGTGATTGCTCAGGCGAGTGGTAGCCGCAATTTTACGCCAGCTAAAGGTGCCCCCCGGATTGACCAGGTATTTATGCAGATGCTTGCGCGAATCGAGCTCGTTGGAAATGGCTTGCAGTTTTTCGGCCACCCCGTTCACTTTGGTCACTTTTAACTTGACACCGGGAGTGGTTTTGGGCAGCCAACTTATTTCAACCAGGTTTTTCTCTACTTCCGCTTTGGAGGCTCCGTATATTTTCTGAAAAAACGGCTCGTAGCGAATCCGACCCGGATCGTGGTTACGGGCGGGGATGTCATACTTCTCTCCCACCGGATACGTTTGTGCCATCTGATCTTCCAGGTCGGGCGAGTTGAGCTGCTGTTCAAACGTTTTGGTTTTGCCATCATCCCAGATCATGCGGGTACCGTCTTTCCAGACAATGTAGTTCCCCTCCACAGCTTTCAGGTGATCCGGATAGGCTTTCACCAGTTTCTCAGCGTTTGTTTGTCCCATCACCAACACAGGCAGTAGCAATAGCATTATCAAGACGACACGCATAGCATTCGTAAAGCTAAAAGATTTCAGAAATAGTATCTTTCAAAAAGTAAAAACCTACCCTTCCAGAAACGTCTTAGGCTCGGCCAGTAGTTTTTCAATCTCGCGCCAATCCATCCGCAAACGCCATTCGTTCGGAAAATAATTATTGGCCCGGTGTCCGATCTGTTTTACCCATCCCAACGGAAGCTGCTGATACATAATGAGTTTCCAGCCTTTGCCTTCTGTCAATGCAATGTCCTCTTTCTTCAGAAACCGCAAGGCTGTTGGCAAATCCACGTCTTCCGTGGCAAAAGCCTCCGTGTTAACTACCACAGACAGCGCCAGGGCAGGCAACGGATTGGCCTGATCCCGAATCATTTCGGCCACATCAATGCCGGCATAGACAATGCGCGTGTGCTGAGCCAGCCGTTCGGCGAGTTCATGGGTACCTTTGGGCAGAATGACCATTTTCTCCTGCCAGCGAAGCCAATCCCAATCGTCCGGTTTTTGTATCCAGTCAGCTACTATTTCAATTTCTTTGCGGCTGGCTTTTTGCCACGTAGGCTTTTTGGGCATCCGAAACGATCCTTCAACGCCTTCCTTTTTTTGGATGACAGCCAGAAACAACCCCTCGCCCTGCACCCGGTGCGGGTAAAACCGGTATCCGGTCAGCTTGCCCATCTGAACCGTTTCAATATGCCATGTTTCGGGCACCTGTAAATCAATGCCATCTACTTCATAATTATCTGACAGCCATTGCAATACCTGCTCGTTTTCCTGTGCGTTGTAGGTACAGGTGCTGTAAATTAGAAAGCCATCGGGTTTCAGCGAATCCCACACATCGGCCAGGATGCGGTGTTGCCGTTCGGCGCACAGCTGCACGTTGGCTTCCGACCATTCATTTGCCGCCTCCGGGTCCTTGCGAAACATTCCTTCTCCCGAACACGGCGCATCTATGAGTAGCACATCAAACATCCCCTCCAACTCCCCGAAGGCGCTGGGGTCGCTGTTGGTTACAATGGCGTTGCCGGTGCCCCATTTGGTCAGGTTTTCAGCCAGCACTTGGGCCCGGGCCCGAATCACCTCATTGGAAACCAGCAAGCCACCAGCGGGCAACAAACCAGCCAGATGAGTACTTTTGCCACCCGGAGCGGCACACAAATCCAGCACTGCCGGTGGCATTTCCAACTGGGCGGCTATGTGTTGAAAGGCGTGTTCCACAAACATGGAACTGGCCTCTTGTACATAATAGGCACCGGCATGCCAGCGGGGGTCCAGAGCAAACACCGGACGGCGTGCCATGTATCTGCCGGTGTGTGCCCACACAACAGGCTCGCCCGCCATCTGTCCAGCCGCTGACTTTGCCCGATTCAGACGCACACTGATGGGTGGTTCCTGCTGGTGAGCTTGGACAAAATTGTTAAATTCTGATCCCAGCGAATCCTGCATTCGTGCCAGAAAAGTACCAGGGAGATTCATGGAGGAGTAAGATAATCAACGTAAATGATGAGATAAGTGCAAAAACCCGCCTTGCGCAGGGTCACCAAAGGTAGTATTTAATCAGCGGCCCAACAGTAGACTCTCCGAAAAAAAAGTGTTTACCTATGGCGTATGAAATAGTATATAAGACCATATAAGTCGAAACAAAGTGCAAACTACAAGATATATCTTACACGATTCTTATAAAAGAAAAGGAAAAAAATAGTGGTAAGTCGTTGTAAAGTTGTATTTTTTTTAAGTTATTTGAGTTAAATCTTACATCTGTAATTTTTCGCGTATGCGCAGCACAAAAATCTTTAAGGACCTGATGGAATATCAGCGTCTTCCCTTGCTCAACCAGCTACAGCAATTGAATGCCGAAGGCACTATTCTTTGTGAACGTTATTTTTTCAGTCGCCGGGTATCATTGTTGTATCTGCGTGGGTTTTATGTGGAGGTTTGGTATGACACCATCCGGGAAGAAGTAGTAAAAGTGCTGCCTTTTAGCTCTCTTCAGTGCCTGCAACCCTACCTGGATCTGATTAACGTTGACGACGCGATGCGCAAAGCGTATTAATACTGCATTTTAACAAACCCCTTACATAAAAGAAAACCCTGCCATGGCAGGGTTTTCGCTTTTTAGAGGATACTAATTGTCTGAATCTATGATTCGTAGGATCGACTGATTGACAGGATTTTTAAATCCGCCGGTCTGGCACTGTATGTCAGACCGTAGTCCACAGGCTCATCGCAATCATTCCCCTTCAATACCACAACTTATTTCTTAAACCGCTTGCCGGGTACATCTACCCGAAATGTTTCCAGGCAACCCCGGTCTTGCAGCGTCACAAAAGCCGTTTTTCCATCTGAGCCTCCGAAAATGATGTTGCTCACACTTTTACCGGTTAAGTTAATGGTGCGGATTTGTTTTCCATCCGGTGAAAAAACAGCCACCGTACCAGTGCCCCAGCGCGAGATATACAGATTTCCGTTGGCATCGCATTTCATGCCATCCATGCCGCCGTCTTCAAACTTGGTAAAAAGTTGCTTATTAGAAATGTTGCCCTGGGCATCCACGTCATACTTCCACACATTGCGTTGCACACTTTCGTTGACATACAGCGTCTTCTCATCCGGGCTTAACTCGATGCCATTGGTAGTGCCCATGCCTTTTTCGAGCAAAGTTGCTTTGCCGTTCGGATCAATGCGCCAGATTTGCCCGCCGTTTTCTTTCCAGTTCGGGTCTGAGGCAAACAGCTGGTTTTTGCGATTAATGGCAATGTCGTTGGGTTGGTTAAACGCATCGTTGTGGCAATGCACCGACACCTTTTTGGTTTTCATGTCTACCTTCAGCACGTTGTGCCCCGAGAAGTCGGCCAGAAACATGCTGCCTTTGCTGTCAAACTGAATGGCGTTGGCAGTGCTGCCTTCGGGCAAAGCTACGAACAACGAGACCTTGCCGTCGGGCTTTACCAGCCCAATGGTGCCGTCTTTCTGAAAATTAACCACATACAGATTGCCCTTTTTGTCCACCATCGGACCTTCGATGTTGTTGGTAAACAGTTTTTCGGCAGTCAGATCCTTGCTTTTGAATAACTCTTGTGCCTGAATCTGAACCAAGAGAAAAAATGTGAAGATTGCTCCTAACGTGAAACGCATAAAATAGTATCTTTTAAAAATGAAAAACCGCCCTGGGTAGTTAACGCTGAATCGGGCGGCTACAATATCAGCCTGGTGATTGTTTGACGTACAATCTTTGATAAAACTCACTAAACTTGTCACAAAAGTGTTTATTTATGAGAAACTTAGCTAAAAGTCTCTTTTGTGTCGGGAGTGCAAGGAAAATAAGCGTTTTTATCAAAGTTATTCCTAACGCATTGGTCGCAATTAGGACGCAGGTACAGAGAGGGCCTAAAAATAGAAAAACCACGCCATATTAAATGGCTTTCATTGCATTATTTGCGATGCAACGATTTCTTTTTTTATTGCTTCTCCAAAACAATTCATTTTCATGCTTACCGGAATTCCGCTTTTACTGATCATTTTGCTGGCTGTAGCGCTGATCGTCGTGGCCTCGTCTGTGCTGAAGCTGCATCCCTTTCTGGCATTGCTGCTAGTCAGCATTCTAACGGGTGTGATGGTAGGCATTCCCTTAAGGCAAGTTTTAGAAGCCGTGAATCAAGGCTTTGGCGGCCTGATGAGTTCCATCGGGATGGTAGTAGTGCTGGGAAGCCTAATTGGAGTAGTGCTGGAAAAATCGGGCGCCACGCTGCAGATTGCCCAAGGCATTATTTCACTGTTTGGCAAAAAGCAGCCTATCCTCGCCATTTCGGTCATTGGAGCGGTGGTGGGCATTCCCATTTTCTGCGATTCGGGATTCATCATCTTATCCGGGCTGACACGCCCATTGGCCCGCCAAACCAAAGCTTCCTTTGCTGGTATTTCGCTGGGGCTGGCAGGTGGTTTGTACACCACGCACACGCTGCTGCCCCCGCATCCGGGGCCGTTGGCTGTAACGGCATCTTTCAATCTGACTCAGCATTTGGGTACTGTTATTCTGCTGGGATTGCTGCTAGCCATTCCCACTACGCTGATCGTTTTCCTGCTGGCTTCGTGGCTAGGGAAACGCATTTCCATTGAGTTGGCAGAGGAATCTACTACGAATGCCTTAACAGAGCGGTTACCGGCGTTGTGGCATTCGCTGCTGCCCATCGTCGTTCCCATTGGCTTGCTGGCACTGGCTTCGTTCGCGGATATTTTCGGCATTACCGGTAATTGGAAAGAAGCTGTTCTCTTTGCCGGTAGCCCGGTCATAGCGTTGCTCACAGGGTTGTTTCTAGCCTTAAGTCTGGTAAAACCCTGGAACAAAACGCTACTCACCGACTGGCTGGGAACGGGCGTCCAACAAGCCGGAACCATTCTGATATTAACAGGCGCAGGGGGCAGCTTTGGGAATATTCTGAGGAAAACGCCCATTGCCGACATGGTAAGTCAGTGGATTACCGAAACGCAGACTTCGGGATTGGTGTTTTTGCTGGTGGCGTTTGCCATTGGCGCACTACTCAAAACAGCCCAGGGTTCTACGACTTCAGCCATGATCATCACGTCGTCCATTCTGGCTCCTTTGCTGGTTTCGGTAGGTTTTCAAACCCCTGTTCAACTCACGTTGTTGCTGAGTGCCATTGGCGCCGGCGGCATGACTGTCTCCCATGCAAATGACAGCTACTTCTGGGTCATTTCGCAGTTTTCCGGCTTTACGCTGCGCGACGGCTACCGGGGCGTTACTCTTATGACGCTTTTTCAGGGTGTTTCAGTACTGGTTTTCACACTCTTAGCGTATGTGGTAATTGTCTGAACCCTGATTCGTAGTATTTTGGGATTACTTTGATAAAACAGTTTTAAATCACGGAACCTCTTTTATATCTGAACATATCATGCAATGGAACTACTGGAAGTTTTATTAGAAAATCCTGATCTTAAAAAAGCAGTGAGTTATTTGGTAGAAGTTACTTCTACTAATACATTACTTGATTTTTCGGTTGGATCAGAAACAAACGATGCGAATATTAATTTGCAGAGTGAAAGTGAGCTATATAGTAGTATTGAGAACTCATCTGATGGTTTATTTGCTTTCAAATTCTCAAAGTTTGATTTAACTGGTATTTCACTTTCGCATGTAGTCTTTCTTCTCTATAAGTATGATGACAAGTACGATTTAAATTGCTTTTTCGACATGTCTGAGTTAAAAAGGTTAGTTACTTTACCCACATTGCAGCATTGGGCCGAATTACTTGCCAAAGAATTAAACGTAACGGATTATTATGCCGGTTATGAGCCTGCAATTGATGAGGAGACAAGGTTCTTCACAAGGAACATTCTTGGTCCATTAAAATTTTCTTGACAGCAATTTCTCAATTGAGTAGAATCTTAAAACCTTGGATTTTAGTTAGGTTTGGCAATTTGAAAACATACTATTTATAGAGAAGCAAAACCAGTCACATTATTTTGCGGCGTCACGGTTTCCTTCGGATGCCGACAATATTCGGCAAATTCCAGAAATGATCGTTTTTGTCATCTTCATTGAATCCAGTTTCGTAGCTGCCCCATCGCTTCATGGTAGTGCCATTGGAATCAATGTACAAAGAAGCCTCCGGACCGCCCTCCAGGTAAATTAGCGTGCTTAGGTCCAAAGGTAGCTTTTGCAGCATGCCAATGAAGTCGTACATGGTATACGGTGACCTGGAATGAATAAACAACGCATTGCCCGCTTTGTCCATACCCATCAAACAAACACTCCAGCGTTTGGTCCCTTTCTGCCAACGCAATTGCTGTTTGCAATCGACCATGCGGATGCCCTGAATTACACAGTTGTACTGGGATTTCAGCTTATCCAATGTCGTGCAATTCTGCGTATCTGCCACCTGAAAGGCCGGAACCGAATCCACTTTCGGACTAAAGCAAATGGCGCCCCGGTCTTTGGTAACCACACTGCTGTTGACATGAAAAAAGCTCTTCATATACCCCCGATTGCACATAAACGAATGATCGGGCTTGCTGGGGTCGTATCCGTCAAACATGCCGGCATTGATGGCAGCCAAGAACTTTTTCTGTACACACCATTCTTCAACAGTACGAGACTTGAAATTATTTTTAGGTTCGGTGGCACATTCCAGAAAGAAGTCATACGACTTGGGATCGATGCGCAGAATGTGGATTTTGGAATCGTTGTGCGTCGATTTCAGTGGCGCATTCCATACAGCATACGAAAGTCCTCTGTCCAGTTCTTTCCAGGAATAGGTTTCTTGCGCTGGGCTAATCAAAAGCCAGAGAATCGGAAGCAGAAGTTGTAATGAGAACATAGAATAGCTATAAAAAATGAGAATAAAGCTTTAACAAAACCTCCCCGATCCCTTCTTCCTGAGAGGAAAGTTAAGATTCGCGAGTCAGAAAGTCCTCTCTACGGGAGGGGATTTAGGGGAGGCCAAATAGTATCTTTTAAAAACCTAAGACCTGCCTTCTTCTACTCTTCCTCCCGAATCACGGGTCTTTGAAATTCGTTTTCGCTTTTGGCAATGACTACTGTAGCCACGGCATTGCCAATCAGGTTGGTGATGGAACGGGCTTCGGACATGAATCGATCTATGCCCACAAGCATACCCAGTCCTTCGATGGGAATCTGCGGAAACGACGACAGCGTAGAGGCCAACACAATGAAACCGCTTCCGGTTACGCCTGCGGCTCCTTTGGAAGTCAGTACCAGCACACCGATAATGCCCAGTTGTTCGGCCAAACTAAGGTTGACATGAAACACCTGCGCCAGAAAAATCACCGACATCGAAAGATAAATGCCGGTTCCATCCAGGTTAAACGAATAGCCTGTCGGAATGACCAGTCCGGCAGCCTGCGCCGAGCAGCCATACCGTTCCATCTTCTCAATCATGCGTGGCAATACCGACTCTGACGACGAAGTGCCCAACACAATCAGGATTTCCTCTTTGATGTATCCCAATAATTTCCAGAGGCTTATCCCTACACTCCGGCAAATCAGGTTAAGAACCACAAAAATAAACAGGAACATGGTCAGATAGACCGACAACATGAGCTTGCCTAATGGAATCAGCGTTTCCAGTCCGTATTTGCCAATGGTGAAGGCCATTCCGCCAAACGCTCCCAACGGGGCCAGCACCATGATCATACTTAAGATTTGGAATAACACATGCAGGATTTTTTCAAAGGTATGCACCAGCGAAAGCAGACCCAATTTGGAAACCGCTACGCCAAACAAAATGGAAAAAAACAATACTTGAAGCAGGTTTCCTTGGGCAAACGCCCCCACCACATTTGGAGGTACAATTTCAGTAATATGCTCCACCCAGTTTTTTTCCTTGCTCTTTTCAACATATTCCGACACATCTTCCTTCTTCATCTTATCCGGGTCAATGCCCGCACCGGGCTGCACCACATTGGCCGTTACTACACCAATAATCAATGCGAATGTGGTCACAATCAGGAAATAGCCCAACGCTTTGCCGCCAATCCGGCCAAACTTCTTCATGTTCTGCACCTTGCCAATGCCAATCACAATCGTGAGAAAAATGATGGGAGCAATGAGCATTTTGATCATATTAATAAACGTTTTGCCAATGGCTTCCACTTTTTTCAACACGCTGGCATCGATGAGCTTTTGTTCAATTTGCAGGTGCAGGTAATAGCCCACGCCAATGCCCAACACAATGGCAATCAAAACTTGAAAGGTGAGGTATTGGTAAATTTTCTTGCGAACAGGCTCTTGCATGTAAATGGCGTGTAATGGGCGGATGGTTGTAAATCTCGGAAATTCACCTCAATTTCACCAGCAATTTATGTTGAACGATGAAAGCTTCTTAAAAAACGAATACAGGCGGGTTTTTCACTTGTAAAAAGATACTATTTTTACAGGTAGCTCCGAATGCCATTCGGAAATTGCCCGGTAGCGCGATTTAACGCAGAAAAAGTCACTTCGTGACACTCCGAATGCCATTCGGAGCTACTTGGAAAACCAAAACAATACATACATTCCTAATCCACTTTTATGAGCTTAGAACAAACCTGGCGTTGGTACGGTCCAAAAGACCCCGTTTCGCTTTCCGACATCCGCCAAGCCGGAGCCACCGGCATTGTCACGGCGCTGCACCACATTCCCAACGGCGAAGTGTGGACGGTAGAGGAAATCGAAAAACGCAAAGCGGAAATTGAAGCAGCCGGACTGTTGTGGTCGGTAGTGGAAAGCGTGCCGGTGCACGAGCATATCAAACGCGGCGAGGCGGACCGCCAGCAATACATCGATGTGTACAAAGAATGCATTCGCAACCTGGGGCAATGCGGCATCGAAACGATTTGCTACAACTTCATGCCGATTCTCGACTGGACACGCACCGATCTGGCTTATGTGGTGGACGACGGTTCGGAAGCCTTGCGTTTTGATTCGGTTGCCTTTGCCGCCTTCGAGTTGTTCATTCTGAAACGTCCGGGAGCTGAGAAATTCTATTCCGAAGCGTTTGTCAAACACGCGGGTACCTATTACGAAACGCTGGACGAGGAATCGATTCACCGCCTTACGCGCAACATCATTGCCGGACTGCCCGGTTCGGAAGAAAGCTTTACGCTTGAACAGTTCCAGCAGGCATTGGATGCGTATCAGTCCATCGGCGACAAAGAGTTGCGCGAAAACCTGTATTATTTCCTCTCCGAAATCATTCCGGTGGCCGAGCAAGCCGGGGTTCGCATGGCCATTCACCCCGACGACCCGCCTCGTCCGATTCTGGGTTTGCCCCGCGTGGTAAGTACTGAAGCAGATCTGGAACAATTGCTGAGCGTTGTCGATTCACCGTCCAACGGGTTTACCATGTGTACCGGTTCGTATGGTGCCCGTGCCGACAACGACCTGGCCGGTATCGTGAGCCGACTAGGCACCAAAATCAATTTTCTGCATTTGCGCAGTGTACAAATAGAATCTGAACCGCAGCCACTGGAATCGTTTCACGAAGCAAATCACCTGGAAGGCAGTGCCAACATGTATGCCGTGATGAAAGCCGTAGTGGAAGAAATGAAGAAACGCCGCACCGTAGGCCGTCACGACCACGCCATTCCGATGCGCCCCGATCACGGTCACCGCATGCTTGACGACCTCAAGAAATCGGGCAGCAATCCGGGCTATACGGCTATTGGTCGCCTGCGCGGCCTGGCCGAGTTACGCGGCCTGGAGATGGGCATCGAACGGACGTTGTTTGGGTAGAAAAATAGTATATTTTCAAAAGCAAAAACCTCCAATAAACAAAAGGGAGTTGAAATTGCAAAAGCAAATTTCAACTCCCTTTTGTCTTTATAACTCCGTGATATAGAAAATAAAAAAATGGCTAGTAAGACTCTAAAATCAAAAAAATATTATATTTTGGAGTATTCTAACCCTACACCTTTCCACTAGTCATCTTATGAAACAACTCTACCTCCTAGGGGCAGTTCTTTACTCATTTGCCTGCCTAGCCCAGAATCAGAGCAAAACATTAATTACCCGCTACCCAAAAACAATTACAATTAAATCGGATTCGTTTCAGTTGTATTATCCAACATGGGCCAAACCTACGCCTATGAATTTCACAAATATGGATATGCAGGCAGACACAGCAGATATGGGAAGTGACGCTATAAAGAATGCCTACTACTATTTGATTTACGATAAAGACAGCATGCGAATTAGGTATGATAATTTTCCCCATGAACAAATCACCTATATTCCTATGCAAATGGGAGGGCGAAAATTTATACAACGCCTCAGAATTAACCCTATAATCACCTTTTATTCAAATGATTACATCAAAGAACACACAGGAAAAGTCACCTTTGAAATTCCAGAGGTTTATGAGCTAGCCAATATCATCTGGACGTTATCTTCGAAGGGACAAGCTGCAGATAACCTGAACAAGTATTCAAGGTATTACCAGGAAGTATATACCTATTTCAAGCCTTTTCTAACTCATCCGGTTTTTCAGAAACTTGATAAATCGGTTACTAACTACTTCGAAGATTATTATGACTTTAGAGAAAACAGCCTGTCATTCTATTTTGAAAAAGGAAAACTCGTCCGAAAAGAACCGTATTTCTATGTATACGGAAAAAAATGGATAGACTTCAACAGTTTGTTTCAAAAGCTATTACCTCACATAGAATCTTTTGCAAAAGCCTCTCGATTCCAGGATTTTTACAAAAAACACCAATACTATTACCAACAATCGATTGGCCAACAAAAACAACTCATGCCTGTCAAACAGATGTGGCAATGGATGGAACACCAATTTGATACTAAATATGACGCCTACAAAATTGTTTATTCCCCTTTAATTGATGCAACCCACAGCACTAGCCATTTTTTCACATGGTTAGAAAAGGGTAAAGGCATGTTTCAGGAAACAGTTATGTTTGTGTGTGGCCCGGAAATTTTCGAGCCACACACGAAATATACCCTGAAACAAAAAGAAGGATTATCCTCAGGAATTGTGTTTACTGAGATTGACCACAATTATGTGAATCCTCTTTCAGAAAAATATTTACAACAAATAGATACGATTTTCAACAACCGCACTCTTTGGACTGCACCAGACGGAGATACAGAGATGTACCCTTCTCCATTTCATGTATTCAATGAGTACATGACACATGCTGTCTTCTGTGCCTATGTCAAAGATACCTATGATGCACAAACGGCTGATTTTGTTATCAATCAACGTATAAAATTGATGGTAGAACGTCGCAAATACATTAAGTTCAAAGAATTTACAGAAGAATTGCTGCGGCTCAGAGGCACACAGAAAATAAAGGATTTGTATCCCGCTATTTTAGCGTGGGCAGGTTTTGTAAAATGAAGTATTGGCAGTTTTCATCTTTTTAGAGATACTATTTTCTACCCGACAAAATTCATGTAACCTACTCTCAACATCCGGCATCTAATCAAACGTTTTCCACTACACATCTAAAAACCGTTTGATTGGTATGTCCAAATGTATTCTTTTCCTCTGCGTTTTTTTACAACTTTCCCTCCTTTCCCAAAGTCAAACACCCTTAACCATCGAACTGAAGCCCAAGCCTGCCTGGATAGAAAAAGGCGAAACTCAGCAGTACCTCAACTTTGACATTCAGATTACGAACTCATCCGCAGATACACTTACGTTGACCAAAATAGCGGTTAACGTATATGACAAGCAGAACCGAATGATTCACAGTCGGTTTCTGAACAACAACGGTACGGCTCCCAGCATTCAAACCGTTCCCAACCGCACGTTTAACGGCCCAGCAAGCCGCCTGTTTTTCAATCCGTTCTCGGCCTTTGACCTGGGTTTGTTGCTGAGCAAACTGGAATATGAGTTTACGTTTACCAATCCAAAGAACGAAGTTCAGGTTTTCAAAAAGCAAATCATTCCAACACCATTTCAGCAAACGGAGAAATACCAGTTTCCGCTACGGGGCAAAGTTTGGGTGTACGACGGTCACGATTACTTTTCGCATCACCGCCGGTTTGATTACGAGTTTCCGTTCATCAAAGAACTGGGCCTGCAAGCCAATTTCATGCGGTACGCCTACGACTTCATCCTGCTGGACGAAAACAACCAATCGTTCAAAGGCGATGCGCAGAAAGACGAGAATTACATGGGTTTTGGAAAGCCTGTGTACGCCGTTGGTAGCGGCAAGGTGATTTACGTATCCAACAAGTACAAAGACGACAAGACGTTTGATGTACCTCAGTTGAAAACCAATCCGCTGGAACTGTACGGCAATTGTGTGGCCATCCAGCATGCCAACGGCGCCATCAGCATTTACGGCCATTTAAAGCAGAATAACCTACAGGTGAAAGCCAATGACCAGGTAAAAGCAGGTGCCGAAATTGCCAAAATCGGCGTTTCGGGCAGTTCGTTCTTGCCGCATTTGCATTTTGAAATGCGCACTTCGCTGAAAGCCGATGCGGAAGGACTTCCCTCCTATTTCTCGAATGTGCACCTGCTGCAAACAGATGGCAAAAAGAAACTGCAATCGGGCTTGGTCGAAACGGGTAATATCCTGCAAACCGAATAGGCCATTTCCGAAACCCCGGCACAACACCGGGGTTTTGCATTTTCAAAACATACTATTTTTAACGTGAATAACAAGGTTTCTAAAACTTTGACACTCTTCTAATTGTATCGCCTGTTCCTTTTTGCTTGTCCAAAAAGAGGGCTCAAACGAGAGTTTGAGAGCCAGCCTGTGTGAGTGCAAAAAGGACACTTTCTTTGAATGCTACCGCCCGCAAAATCCAGCCCACCTCTCGCCAAAGAAAGAGGCTTGCGCTCTTTTTTACAGGCTAGTACTACGCACTGCGCCATCTGTCGTCACGCAAAATAATCCGATCACTCTTTCAGCATTTCAGTGCCAATCATCTTCAATTTACCGGTTATCTGAATCGTCTGTGTATCCGTCGGGTTGTTTTTGGCGGTTACGCTTTCGTTGGCTATATCTATGGTAAGTGTAAGCTTGTTATTCATAATAACAGTCCGCGCATCCGCTATTTTGTCAGTTGGCTTAGTCTGTTTGGTTAGTATAATATCGTAGTAGCCCACTTGTTGCGAAGTATAGGTACCTGTGTATTCACGGTCAAATCCGTTATCTCCCGTAACCTTAACGGTAGCATTGGAGCCACTGGTAGTTACTTTTACTTTGGCGTTATAGACATATCCTACCTTGGTAGTCGGATCATCAGACACCTGAATGTTACCCGCATACGTTCCTAGCTCCGTTGTACCTGTAGGTTTGGGATCGTCGCCCCCGTTTTTACAGGCAAAAAATGACAGCATTGCACCAAATAGGATAAACTTAAAAGCAGTTGTTTTCATAAAAATTATAGTATGCTGAAAGGATTTAAAATGCACAGGGAATGCATGGCTGCCCACGATAACCGGAAGAGTTTGCAGGCCATGTTAAGAAGTTGAAGAGAAAGTGTACAGGTGGCAAGTGGTATCTGATTAAATGACATGTATTTAGTGATCAACGCTTTTTTGAAGAAACCCACGAATTCCATGATTTAGTTGAAGACAGGTTTTGCCCGGACAGAAGATACTATTTCAGTGCTGTCGGGTTGGATGACAGCAGCCATTCGTATTGTTAAATCAATAACTATACGCTTGGGTGCGAGGCCATTTCCATGCATAATGGATAATCAGGCAAAGCAGAACGACTTCTACTACTGCTCCAAACACCATGTGTATCCAAGCCTCTCCTGCCAGATTAAACAATGTATAGGGAATATACACCGCAGCAATCAGGATATTGGTCCGGCGATTTACGTTAGCCGGCAGAGTAACCGAAAGGAAAACCATTAGTGCCGGGATTGTCATTGAGGCGAATGCTGCCAAAAGAAATCCTTGCGTGATATCAAATTCAAACACCCTACCTTTCAGAATGTATTCTATCTTATGTGGCATATGCAAGGCAAAATGATCAACATAGATGTAGAGAAACATCAAACTCGCCCACAGCGTGGCAAGCTTGAGTTGTACAGGGACTTTGATGTCTTCCAACGCGTTGATATCTTTCAATGCATTTGGTGCCGTTTTTTGTGTATTCATAAATGATCTACTAAAAATTGAACCCAAAATGAAGCCCGGGTTCAGGTGTCCATTTTGGCCACTTGTCATCTTTTTCTTTAAAACCATCAGGCATTTCAGTAAAATAAGGACGGCCAGCAATCCCAAGAGATGGTTCTATAAAAAACCTATCCTTAAAGAGTTTAATGTGATAGCCCACTCGATACGTGTTGAATATAATGAAACCATTACCCACCTTATCGCCGTTTTCATTCTTATATGTCTGCCACATAGGCGCTACGTGTACTGCTGCGTAAAAACCTTTCCAAAAATACCGTTGATAAGCAAGACCGAAACCATGTTCTCTGATATAACCAGGGTATTTCTCTTCCGGTGTTCCGTATGCCTTGTTATAAAAAGGGTTAATACCAAGTGGCCACGCATGTTTCCAAGTTATGAGTTCAAGAGAAATAACATCTTTTCCAGTAATGCGATAACCTAAATTTAATTGGGTGAAGCCGGGGGGATTTACGCGATCCAAATTACCTAACAAAAACACAGTGCTGCCAACGAACCACCGTTTGTACGTGCTGTCTGTTTTGGCATATTGTGCTTGGATTTGAAGCGTACTTGTTATCAGTAAGACACAACCAATGAATAAAAATTTCTTTTGCATTTTTTTTCTTCTGTTAAATGATACTGTACTAGTAGATGAGTGAGATACACAAATACACAACCCATTTCGCTGAACTTACCTTGTAAATTCAACTACCTGGGCACTCACGGTTATCGTTCTTCTGACAAAGAAAGGGGCAAAACCACTGACGTGTTCCTCTGTCATCACGTTGATCAGGGCTTTGGAACCATTCAGCAGGTTGGCTTTCTTCAGCATCGTTGCATACGCATTCTCGTACAGTTGCCTTTTGTTCACACCTCCAATTGCCAATACATAAGACACCTCCGAACTCCCGCTTACCTGATCAATTACGTTGAAATTGTTGCCACTTAAGTGTACCTGAGTGACGTTTTGATTGTGATTGGTAACAAGTGCTGCCCCGATGCCACAGGAACTAAGACATGCCGTGAGCAATATCAACACGGAATAAATGCCGATCTTTTTCATAGTAATAGTGAGTTATCAAGACGGTTTAGAATGGTTAATCAGAGAGGTTTTGTGTTTTCAGAAGATACTATTTCTCTGTCCTCTTTGGGCGAAGACAAGGAGGCAAAATCGTAGACAAACGCATTGAAATACCTGTAAATTAAAATCCGAAATGTAGACCCAGCTCACCGATAAAGTACTTTTTCCACGTGTTGTTTTGTACTTTAAAACTTTTGTGCATACGGGTACTCAACGGACAGA
Source organism: uncultured Sphingobacteriales bacterium (assembly GCA_963520985.1). GTDB lineage: Bacteria > Bacteroidota > Bacteroidia > Cytophagales > 172606-1 > Xanthocytophaga. Next base: position 2,107,646 of record CAUQTA010000001.1, on the reverse strand, counting down.
AAGTTGCTGCGATGGAAGATCCTATAAAACCTACTCTTGAACAGGGGAAGCTGCAGTTGGAAGTCTTATTTTGCAGAAAGGTATCCGGTTAACTCCTGATCAGGAGGCTAGAAGTTAAACCCGAAATCAAACCCGGGTTGAATAAAATAGTTAGACCATTTTTGTTCAACTACTTTAAAAGATGCCGGAACATTCGTTCGTATAGGCCAAGTACTGATTCCTATAGCGGGTTCGAAAAAGAAACGGTTTTTAAAAAACCTGAACTGGTAACCCAAATAGAAGTCCAGGTATAACGTGTATCCGTTTCCAATCTTCTTTTTATTCTCATCCATGTATTTTTCAAACGCATTCAATGCCTGAACGGATGTATAGACGCCTTTCCACCAAAACCGCTGGTAGCCTAAGGTAGGTGCAAGGATGCGTGCATGTCCGGGATAGTTTTCTCCCGCTGCATCAAACGAGGGTGATCCGAAAGGAATGCCTATGGGCCAGGAATAAACGGACCGTTTAAATCGAAAGGAGACAACATCTTTAGGTGTAATCCTATAGCCAACATTCAATTGCACATACTCAGGATTGTTTGTTTTATCAAAGTTTCCCAATAAATACAGGGTGCTGCCCACAAACCACCGTCTGTAAGTGCTTTCCTGTTTATCATCCTGTGCATTCAACTGTAAACTGCTTGCCAGCACTAAAGCAAGTCCAATGAATAAAAATTTCTTTTGCATATCTTTCATAATTGGTGTGAAACGATAATGCAAAAGTAGATTGGCCCGATACAATAACTCGTTGACTTAAGTTAAGAAATGACTGTTAACTCTTACTTTTTTCCAATATTCTTGCTCTCAATCTGCTCAATGATTCTGGTTTAATCCCTAAATAACTTGCCAACTGGTGTTGTGGAACACGCTGAATAAGATCCGGTCTTTTCCGTAGCAAGTTCAGGTACCGTTGTTCTGGTGAGGATGTCTTGAACTCGTCAAAGTCTATTCGTTCTTTGGCTAACAGTTCTTCGGCTAATGTTTTACACATGATATCAAACTTTGGGAATTTACGGTTTACTTCCATTTCCATATCCGAATTTGAAACCAAAAGTATACTGTCTTCTATGCAACTCACCTGATAGTCAGACGGAGTTTTGCTTACTACACAAGGGGGGGCAAAGCTTCCATTTCCGTGTAAAAAGCAGTCGTTTTTTCTTCACTGTCTATAACATAATAGGTCCGAATACAGCCTTTCAGAACAAAGTAGCTTTCTTTCGATTTTTGCCCTTCTTTGAGTAAAATCGTCCCTTTCTTCACAGAGCGGAACAGGTCTAACGAACGTATTGCGTTCTTCTCATCTTCTGTCAGAGAAACGTATTTTGCTATAAAGTCAAATAGAATGTCTTGCATTGTTTTATGTGTGGTTATTGCTGTGTAAAGTCAGCAGAAAGTGGATAGAAAGCGGCAGAATGGTAAGAGAGTTTTTAAATGGTTCGTAACTTTTGATAAATATAACTTTTTCTTCTTTTTCTCATTGTGCCTGTATATAAGATTATTAACCAGGTAGGTTTTGCGTTTTGAGAAGATACTATTTTTTTCCTTCCAAAGGGATCTTCGCGCATTTACAGTGATTTGTCCAGTTGGAAAAAATGCATCCAACTACAAAGGCCGCGGGTTTGCGCGAAGATTTCTGCCAAAAGACACTGTAGTCATAAATCTTAAACAGTTTCTATGTCAAAACCTGGGAGTTTTACTAAATTCACATTTTTGTCTAACTCAAGCACCTTCATGAAGAAAACCCACTTAACCGTATTTTTCCTTTTTACCACCCTGTCTCTGTTTTGCCAAACCCAGAAAACCCAACTCCTGATTCTCGGTTGTGACCACCTTAATCAGATTTACAAGAAAGACATTCCGGCAACCGATGTTTTGACACCCACGCGGCAGAAAGAACTCGCAGCCCTTGTCCGTTCCATTGCGGCTTACAATCCGGACATGATTTTGATCGAGAGATTGCCCGGAGAGCAAGCAACCCTGGATAGTTTGTTTACGCTGTATGCCAGCAACAAACTGAAACTGACGGAGTTGGAAAACGGCCGAAGCGAAGTGTTTCAACTTGCCTTCCCAGTTGCCAAAAACAAACAGCTAAAAAAAATCTATTGCGTTGATTCGGAAGGCGGTACTTCGCAAGGCGTGCTCGACAACGGCACCAACATTGAACTGTACAAGAAAGAAGGGGCCGAACTCAAAGCGTATGCGGGCGAAAAATACAAAGCCTTACAGCAGGGTTCGCTTTCGCTGAACCATTACCTGGTGTTTCTGAACCAGCCCGAAACGTATAACAAAGTGTATCATTTGCGGTATATCACGCCGGCGCGGGTTACACACGGCACCTTCAAGAATCCCGACAGCCGGATCGATACGGCCTTTATTGATACCACGCATATTGGCGCGGAACTGATTTCGGTTTTCAAAAACCGGGATTACAAAATCTATTCAAACATAGTTACTAAGCACCTTGCACAAAAGCCCAAACGCATGTTGCTTATTATTGGTGTGGCTCACGTGGGCTCACTAAAAAGCATTTTCCGGGACGATGCCGAGTTTGAACTGGTGGATGCACTGCGTTTCCTAAAGAAATAACGTTTGGCAGTAAGGTGCCGGTTTTTGCTTTTACAACGATACTATTTTTCTGAGACATAAGAAGAAAGACACTAGACAAGTCCCTGAAAGCTAGCAATTTACAATCCAGCAAAACACACTTTTAGTTTGGCGCACTACACATACATGCATCTTTGAATCGACAAACCATCTACTCAGCTTATGAAAGCATTTTTCCTATTGATGAGTTTTTGCATTGGCACGCAACTCATTGCTCAGCAGGCAACTACCGAGACCCCGTACGCCAAATCCCAGGAAATCATTCGGGATTACAGCAAAATTGTTGCTCCCAAGGGCATTCAGGAAAACTACGAAGTAACGCTTGGCGGCGTGAAGCAGTGGGTGTATGTACGCAGCCAAAACAAGGAAAATCCCATCCTTCTGTTTGTACACGGTGGCCCGGCTTCTCCCCTGTCGCCGGTGATGTGGCTGTACCAAAAGCCGCTGGAAGAATATTTTACGGTGGTTAACTACGATCAACGGGCATCGGGCAAAACCTATGTTTCCAATGACACCACTCAACTTGGCAAAACCATTCGCATCGACCAATACGCCGACGATGCCATTGAACTGGCCGATTACCTCCGCAAGAAATACAAGCAGCATAAAGTGATTCTGATCGGGCACAGCTGGGGCACCATTGTTTCGATGAAAGCCGTGCTCAAACGCCCCGATTTGTTTTACGCGTATGTAGGTATGGGCCAGGTCATTAACACCCGCGACAATGAGGAAGTAAGCTTCAAGTTTGCATTGGAACAAGCCACCAAACTAAAAAACGAAAAGGCACTGAAAGAACTGAATTCCATTGCACCCTACCCTGGCAATCAGCCCATTACCCGTGAACGCATCATCATTGCCCGCAAATGGCCGCAGTATTACGGCGGCTTGTCGGCCTATCGCACCAACTCCAACTATTTCTTCGAAGCCCCAAATCTTTCGCCCGAATACACCCGCGAAGAGGTCAAAGGCATTGACCAAGGCAGTCTGTTTACATTGGAAAAAGTATTGCCTGAGTTTCTGGCCGTTGATTTCAAATCGGTAAAAACGTGTCCCATTCCGGTGTTCATGTTCATGGGTCGGCACGACTACACCACTCCTTCCGAACCTACCGAAGCGTGGCTCAACGCCGTGCAGGCACCCCAAAAGGAAGGAGTCTGGTTCGAAAACTCGGCCCACCTGATTCCGATGGAAGAACCCGGCAAAATGCTGATGACGCTGGTAAGCCTGGTACGGCCATTGGCACTGGCAAAGTCTGCACCTAAAAACAAAAAATAGTATCTGCGCAAAAGCAAAAACCCGTGGTTACCTGTCGGTTATGGAGAATACAGATCCTTCTGGCAGATTCGGCTAAAGCCGAATTTTGCACAGAAGTCTAAGTAACATAAATCATGGATCGACCTCTTTTTAAGTATCTGATTATCCGAATTTAGCACCTATTGCTTACCATTACAGGCCGAGTAAGAAGCACAAAGCTGATTGCTATTAAGAGAGATATCCACTTTTCTCGTGGCAGGAAGTGTAGGTATGATGGCTTCTTTGCCCAGCGAGGTTGGCCTGAGCCCTGTGGGTAGGAGCATTGGGCAAAGGGTCTTTTCTTTGTTTCTTTCTTTGGACAAGCAAAGAAAGAAAAGCAGACACAAATACAGAAAAGTTTAGATTTGGAAGAAAACCAATCCATAACTCACCTTAAGTAGTTATAAGAGTGAGTCATCCCATTCGGCTAAGCCGAATCTACAACAGTTGGTCTTCATGGGCATAGAACGGGAAAAATCCTGGATATTTTTGATTTTCATCCCAAAGTGATACCTTTCCGGTAAATTAAACCCGGCAGTATTTTTATTCGTAAAACAAATCGGGCAGCCGGGTTTTGGCTTTCTTCAGGATAGTATTTTTTTCACATTCGCTTCCCCGCTAGGAATAACCCCTTTCGTGCCTGATGGCACCAGATTGGGGTTGGGAGCAATTGTAATTCCTCCACCCGGGGATTGGGGGTTCTGAGCATTTTGGACAAAAAAGTTATCTACTCGATTCTGATTGCCCTGGTGGCAGGCTTGTTTTTTCTCCCTTTTCTGGGTGGCGTGCGGCTGTTTGACTGGGACGAGAATAATTTTGCGGAAATAGCCCGCGAAATGATCGTTTTGAAAGATTACCTGCGCATTCACATCGACTTTGAACCTTTCTGGGAAAAACCGCCCTTCTTCTTCTGGCTTCAGGCGACTTCAATGCACCTGTGGGGCATCAACGAATACGCGGCCCGTTTTCCCAATGCCATTTGTGGCATCCTCACACTGGTATTGCTGTTTCGGGTGGGCTACAAGCTTTACGATGCTCGCTTTGGGTTGCTGTGGGCGGGAGCTTACATGGGTTCGGTGCTGCCGCATCTGTACTTCAAATCGGGCATCATTGATCCGTGGTTCAACCTGTTCATTTTCCTGGGGTTGCAGGGAGTCATTCTCTTCTATTGGAAAAAGGACAATTTTGCAGGCATTGCTCTCTTTAAAAACAAATACTTTTACCTCATTGCCGGTGGTTTCCTACTGGGCGTTGGCATTCTGACCAAAGGCCCCGTTGCGTATTTGATTGTTTGCCTCACGTTGTTTGTATATTGGCTACTCAATCGGTTTCAGTTTTTCATCAATGTGTGGCATTTTCTGCTGTTTAGCCTGATGGCCTGCCTGATGATGGGCATCTGGCTGGGAATTGAAACGGTGCAGCACGGCCCTTGGTTTGTCACTGAGTTTGTGGTGTACAGTTACCGCCTTTTCAGCACACCTGATGCAGGTCATGGCGGCTTTCCCGGTTACCATTTCGTTGTCTTGCTAGTGGGCTGTTTTCCGGCGTCCATCTTTGCCATTCGGGGCATGGGCAATACGACACAAGCGTTTAATTACCAGCGCGATTACAAACGCTGGATGCTGATTCTGTTCTGGGTGGTGCTGATTCTGTTTACCATCGTCAAGTCCAAGATTGTGCACTATTCCTCCATGTGCTATTACCCCATCACGTATCTGGCCGCGTTGACCATTTACCAAATTTGGGAACGCAAAATCAGTTTTAACGCCTGGATGCGCGTTGGGCTTGTCGTAACCGGCTTGATTTTTTGCATTGCCGTGATTGCGGTGCCATTCTTAGGCAGGCGTATAGATTTAGTGCGTCCGTTTGTGGAAAAAGACCCCTTTGCCTTGGCCAATCTCGATGCCAATATCAACTGGACGCGCTGGGAAATCATACCGGGGGTTTTGCTGTTTTTTGTGATACTATTTGGCATTCGCTTCTTTAACCGCCAACAGCCCGATGATGCCATGCGTGGCGCCGCCACGTTTTTTGTGGGCACTGCTGCGTTTGTTTTTCTTACACTTATTTTCTTCATTGGCCGCATTGAAGGTATTTCGCAAGCAGCTATGATGGAATTCTTTGAGCAGCAGCAAGGGAAAGATGCCTACGTGGTTCCGCATAAGTTCCGCAGTTACGGCGTGTATTTCTACACCCGCGAACCCAATTACCCCAATCCCAAACGTCACGATTTGAACTGGCTCTACCACGGTGACATTGATAAAGACGTATATGTGGTAGCCAAAATCACATCCGAAGCTGAGATGGATACCATTCCTACGTTGAAGAAAATCGGGGAATCCAACGGATTTTTGTTTTACAAACGCGAGAAGAAATAAGTAGAAGCTGATAGAAGTTAGTGATTAGCTACCAGCAAAACAACTTTAAGCCAACTACTTTCAGATGTTTAATTCACTCCTTGAATTACTCCGATTACCAATCGGAGCTACAAAACCTGATCCCTAAATCCTTTCTCTGAAGGAGAAGGGACTTGGCAGTCGCGAATCTGAAAGTCCCTTCCTAGTGGAGGACGAAAACGAGAGTTTTTGGGCCAGCCTTGTGCGCAGGGATTTAGGGTGGGGTTTCTTTTTCACTCCCCTCTCAGAAGGAGAGGGGCTGGGGGTGAGGTTTTTACTATCTTTCCAAACACAAAACCTCCTAAAAAACTCCCCTCCTTCGGAGAGGCTGGGGGAGGCCTTTTATCCCAGCCCTTCTAACTGCCGGAAGATGACGACCATGGACTGGCCTTTTTCGGTGAGTGAATATTCGATGTGCAGCGGTTTTTCCCGGATGGTCGTTTTCTCAACCAGTCCGTCGGCTTCCATTTCCTTCAAGGCAACGGCAATGCTCTGCTTGTTTGAACCCGGAATGTCGCGCAGCAGTTGGCTGAACCGCAAGGGATTGCTGATGGCCAGCTTGAAAATTTGCGGCTTCCATTTACCGGATAGCAGCTTCAGTACTCGTTCGGCCGGGCATTGCGGCTCATTAGAATCTTCGTTTAGCATAGTCATGTTTTTCTGACTGATTGACAACCCGGTTTATCCGTTGCACTTTTGTGTCAAAGTAAAGCAAAATTACACAGATAAATTGATTTGTATGAACTCAGACAATCCTTTGCTCTGCAACCCGGAAGACGGCTTTTGCGAAATGCCAATCCAACCCACCGAGTCGGCGCAAATAGTATCTTCCCATAAGCCAAAACCCCTTACCCTCGTTTATTTTACCGACCCCATCTGTTCGTCGTGCTGGGGCATTGAGCCTCAGTTACGCAAACTGAAGCTGGAATACGGGCACGTGTTTGACATTGAATACCACATGGGAGGCCTGCTGCCCGACTGGAGCTACAACAGCGGCGGCATCAGCAAGCCCAGCGATGTGGCGCACCACTGGGATGAGGTAAGCCTTTACTATGAAATGCCCATTGATGGCGATGTATGGCTAGAAGACCCGCTGCATTCCTCGTATCCGCCGTCGGTTGCCTTTAAGGCCGCACAACTGCAAAATTCGTCAAAGGCGATTGTTTTTTTACGTGTTCTTCGGGAGATGGTGTTTCTTCAGAAAAAGAACATTACCCGTTGGGAACACTTGGAACGAGCCGCCTTGCAAGCTGGTCTGGATGCGGTTCAATTTAAAGCTGATTATGAAGGTGCCGCCAACGCCGGCTTTAAGGAGGATCTTACCAATGCACGCACGCTGGGCGTCAGGGGGTTTCCAACCGTATTTTTTGCCAACAAACAAGGAGATAAGATCACGGTGTATGGAGTCCGTCCGTACGATGTTTTTGAGAAAGCCTTGTTGCAACTGCAACCCGATGCTACCAAGCACGCAATTCCAATGGATTTGAAGGAACTCTTCGCTCATTATCCCAGTCTTACACCAAAAGAAGTGGCAGTAATGCAAAGCAGTTCTGTTCAAGATGCGACACAGCAATTGGAACAACTGGTTTCGTTTCATGCAGTGTCAAAATTGCAGACTAAAAACGGCGCCTTGTACACCGTTGTAGCCTAGTCTGTCGCGCAAGGAAAAGTAAGGTAGCATCTGATGTAAAGTCTCACAAAATAGTATCTTTGCCCAGGTCAAAACCTCCTTACTTTCCTACGTACATGATTGCCCAAACACCTAAACCGCCTTACTACGCTGTCATTTTCACCTCCTACCGCACCGAAGGCGACAACGGATATGGCGACATGGCTCAACGGATGGTGGAACTGGGCAGCCAAATGCCTGGATTTCTGGGCATTGAATCGGTCAGAGACGGCTTAGGCATTACCGTTTCGTATTGGGATAGTCTGGAAAGCATCCGCGTCTGGAAACAACAGGCCGAACACCAGATTGCTCAGCAGCAAGGACGCGAAAACTGGTACACCGCCTACAAAACGCGCATTTGCAAAGTTGAACGCGACTACGGATTTGAAAAACTTTCCTGATACTCCCTTTCTATACAAATCGATGATTAATTACAACGGCAAACAGTTTCGTCCGGTGAGCAATACCGAAAACGGCGAAACTTCCAGCGAAACGATTTTTCATTACCAGCAGACAGGCAACATCCTGACATCCAGTTATGCCGGTGGAAAAATTGTGCAGGGTCATTTGATTGCCTTGGTCGATGAACAAGGCAACATTGACATGCGTTACCACCAGGTAAACGACAAAGGCGAACTGATGACCGGCATTTGCAAGTCGGTACCCGAACTGCTCCCCAACGGCAAAATCAGGTTGCACGAAACCTGGCAATGGACCTCAGGAGATCAATCCGCCGGCCAATCGATTATTGAAGAGATTTGAGTATTTGTCAGAATCTAGATTAACAGGATTCCAAGATTCAGCGTAGGGGGCGACTGGCAGGTCGCCCTGGTTTCCCAAAGGCTCGGATTGTCATTGACCGTGTTTGAACCTGACCAGGGCGAACACATAGGTTCGCCCCTACAGGATCTATCTTCAAAAATAGTATGTTTTAAAAGCCCGAAACCTACCTGTACTAATCTCGGAGAACGGAATAAAACAAAAATCTTTACTTGTGTAAACCGCCCATTCAATTAGCTTACCCACTATGACGCCCATTCACATTGAAAAAGACGATTACCTGATTTCTACCGATTTTGCAAAACTAGACTTAGCCAAAGTTCATCAGTTCTTATCTCAGGAATCGTACTGGAGCCAGAACATTCCGTTTGAGACCGTCAAGAAAGCGGCTGAGAACTCGCTGGCATTTGGCGTCTATTACCAAGGCAAGCAGGTGGGTTATGCCCGCATCATTTCCGACTACACCACCATTGCGTATTTGGGCGATGTATTCATTGTGCCGGAACACCGCGGCAAAGGACTTTCCAAATGGCTGATGGAAACCATCAACGCCCATCCCGATTTGCAGGGATTGCGTCGTTGGGTATTGCTCACCCGCGATGCACATGAGCTGTACAAGCAATTTGGCTGGTCAGAAATTGCGAATCCGGCCAGTTGGATGGAAAAACACAAACCCAATCCTTATCAGTAACAACGAGTCAATAAAAATCGAGTTTTTCGTTAACTTGGGGGTTTTCGCATGTACAATCCTACTATCTAAAAACCTCCATGCATATACGCAGGTATTTTTTACTGTCTTTCGTTCTTATCCTACTGTCGTTTTCGCTAAAAGCCCAAGACCTGACTCCCTTTGAAAAAGACAGCAACCAAACCGCTACTTACGCCCAAACCATTGCCTTCTACCAGGCATTGGCAAAGAAATACCCCAAAAATCTGAAATTCACCGCAGTAGGCAGCACCGATGCCGGTTTGCCGCTGCATGTAGGCGTGCTTTCGCCGGATGGAACCTTTACGCCAGAGCAGGCCAGGCAACGCAACAAGCTCCTCTTTTTTGTCAACAATGCCATTCATCCCGGCGAACCCGAAGGCGTGGATGCCACGATGATGCTGGTGCGCGATTACCTGAAAAATCCGGCCAAACAATCAGTTTTAAAAAACGTGGTACTGGTGTTTATTCCGATGTACAACATTGACGGTGCGCTGAATCGGGGACGCATCAGCCGGATTAACCAGAATGGTCCGGCGGCGTACGGATTTCGCGGTAATTCCAGAAATCTGGACCTGAACCGCGATTTTATCAAGGCTGACAGCAAAAATGCCCAGACGTTCAATCAGATTTATGCGTCGTGGTTGCCGCATGTATTTATGGACAATCATACCTCAAACGGCGCTGATTACCAATACACCATGACGCTGATTGCTACGCAGAAAGACAAACTCAATCCCTACCTGTCTGAATACCAGCAAAAGGCGATGCTTCCTCAACTTAACAAAGACATGAAAGCCAAAGGTTGGGATTTGATACCGTATGTTAATTTTGAAGAAAAAGTGGAAGGCGGCTTGGTGGCGTTCCCGGATTTGCCCAGGTATTCGTCGGGCTATGCGGCGCTGCACAATGCCCTTGGGTTCATTCCCGAAACACATATGCTCAAGCCGTTTCCGCGACGCGTGAAATCGACCTACGACCTGATGGAATGCCTCATTAAAATCGCCAATGACGACCACCTGAAAATCAAGGAAGCCCGCGCCAAAGCCGAAAAAGATGTACAAACCCGCACCCAGTTTGACATCAGTTGGGCATTGGATTCGACTCGCAAGGAAAGCATTGCCTTCAAAGGGTTTGAATCGGGCTACAAACCCAGCGAAGTCAGCGGCTTGCCCCGGCTGTATTATGACCGCACCAAGCCTTACGAAAAAACCATTCCGTACTTCCCGCATTACGTTACCACTCAGTCGGTTACCAAACCCGCTTACTACATCATTCCTCAGGCATACAGTGCTGTCATTGACCGATTGAAATGGAATGGCGTGAAAATGATGACACTTGACAAAGATACCTTGATTAATGCCGAATTTTATTACATAACCGACTACAAATCAGGAGCAACTCCTTACGAAGGCCACCACCCTAATAGAGAAGTGAAGGTGGAAAAACGCAACCTTCAATTGCCTTACCACAAGGGTGATTTTATTATAGCCACCAACCAACCTGCTGCACGTTACATTGTTGAAACGCTGGAGCCACAAGCCCCCGATTCGTTTTTTGCCTGGAATTTCTTCGACGGCATTCTCAACCAGAAGGAATATTTTTCGGCGTATGTGTTTGAAGATGTGGCGGCCGAGGTGCTGAAGAAAAATCCAGAACTGAAGAAAAAGCTGGAAGAGAAAAAAGCGGCTGACCCAAAATTTGCCGAATCAGCCGCCGCGCAACTGGACTTTGTGTATCGCAACACGGATTACTACGAGCCCACGCATCGGCTGTATCCGGTGGCAAGAGTCATGAAATAACTGCAAAGATACCAGTCGCTTGGCTTTGCCGAGTGACGAATATCTTTGCGGCCTCTGGCCGTTTCGGGTGGTTTTGCGTTTTTAAAACCTACTATTTTCTAGTTATCCAACAACCGGCGATGGTAGTTAATTTGCCCCAGGTGATACGACAAATGCGCCGACAAATGAAGCAAGGTGTAGCTCATCGATGTTGGTTTTTCCCAGATCACCATCGGAAATTCATCATCCAGTTGCGCATCGGTCACCTTGTCCAGACTGCTTTCGATAACGGCCAATGTGGCGTCAATTTTGGCAAGCAATTCGGCACGAGGCACATCTTTCGATGAAAATTCCAGATCCCGCTGCCGCACATAATCCGTTTTGCCCAATGCCACGCCAATGTAGGTGTTCAGGTTGCCTACCAAATGCAGGCACAGGTTTCCGGCCGAGTTGGGAATCTGTTTGTCGGTAACCCAGAGGTTGCTTTCGGTTTGGTAGGTTTCGATTTCTTTGCGCACCCGACCCAAGTCTCTGAGGAAAAGTGCTTTTAGCGTTTCAATGATCATAATGTTAGGTATAGTTAAAATGTAAGTGGCAAAATAGTATGTTTTGAAAATAAAAAACCTCACCCCCAGCCCCTCTCCTCCAGAGAGGGGAGCTTTGATTCGCAAATCACAAGTCCCTCCCTAGTGGGGAAGGGAGTTAAACTCTCGACTTTAAAAGTCCCTCCCTAATGGAGGACAGAAACGAGAGTTTTTGGGCCAGCCTCGTGCGCAAGGATTTAGGGTGGGGTTAGCCCGCAATTGCCATATTCCCTTCCAACATGATTTTCGCATTGCTCCGCACTTCCAGCACGTTATCAGTTACAATCGTCAGATTCAGGTAGCCGCCCCGTTTGGACAACTGGTAGGCTTTCATGTCGGTCTTATTCAGTTTCTGTCCCCAGTATTTTGCCAATACGGCATGCGACGCACCTGTTACCGGATCTTCGTTGATGCCAATCCATGGGCAAAAGCAGCGCGAATAAAAATCGTACGGATTATCCCACGACCGGGTAGTGACAATCAGATTGTTCAGACCGTGAGTCGCCCGCAACGCTTTTTCATAATCCGGCTGCAAACTTAGCAAGGTTTCTTTATCGGCCACTTCTACCAGCAACATTTTTACATCTTTGGCCCAGCGAATCGCCAACGGATGGGTTATACCAAACGCATGGAGTAATTCCGGGTTGGTTTCCGTCGGTTCGGTATCGTACAAGGGAAATTTCATGGCAATGCCACCACCGTCTTTTAGAGCACTGAGTTGCAATCCGTAGTGCGTGGTAAAGTCAACAGCGGGCATTCCAAGGTAATCAAGCGCAACTTTGGACGAAGCCAGCGTGGCATGTCCGCAAAACGGAATCTCGATGGTGGGCGTAAAGTAACGAATGGAGAAATGATTCGTTTCAGCCTGAGCCGGAAGCAGAAAAGCGGTCTCGGACAGATTGATTTCGCTGGCAATGGATTGCATCACCGTTTCACTCAGTTCGGTTTCCAGCAAGCACACTCCCGCCGGATTTCCCCGAAAAGGTTCGTCGGTGAAGGCATCGATGATAAAAGTTTTAATTTTCATGGTAACTTTGTTTTTTGATGCAAAGCTACGGCTAATCGTTCTTTTTCAATCATTTTGGGTGCTTTGTGAGTACCTCATAATTTTAGGAGTATGGATTCACGCAAAACAAGCTCTACCAATTTTGTCAACGAAACGTTTCTCGACGAAAAATGCACGCTGAACAAGGTACTGAAGATTGTGGGCAAACGCTGGATTTCAGAGATTCTGTTTCTGATTGAGGCCGATATCCGCCGGTTTACCACCATCAAAGAAATGCTTCCGGGCATTTCGGACAATGTATTGTCGGAAAGCCTGACCAAGCTGGTCGAGGCCGGATTGCTGGAAAAGGAGATTTACCAGCAAGTTCCGTTGAAAGTGGAATACTACCTGACGGAAAGCGGACAAACGCTGGTGGAACATTTACACGGGTTGTGTCGTTGGGGGAAAGTGAACCTGCGCAAATCGACACCCGAAATGCAGGCGTGAGGGTTTGCCGAAAAAATAGTATCTTTCTAAAACAAAAAACCTACCTGTCTGATTTTACTCTTTTTTGCCTATGCAACTCCTTCAGCTTGGTCAACATTTTGGACATTCCAAAAAGAAGCTTCATCTGGATGGCACCATCCTGACCGAGGCCAGCTGCACTACGGGTGTGGAAATACCGTGGCATTACCATGAGAATGCTTATTTTTACATGCACCTGAAGGGAACGCACGACGAGGTAAACAAGAAAGACCGCATCACTTGCCAACCAGGCACGTTGCTGTTTCACCATTGGCAAGACCCACATTACAACACCAACTTTTCGCAGGAATCGCGTTTTTTTCACATCGAAATCGAAAAAAGCTGGTTTCAGCGTTTTCATCTGAATCCCAACATCATAGAAGGCAGTCAGCAACTCGAAAACCGAGAACTGTATCCGGTTTTCAACAAGATTTACAACGAGCTCAGTTACCACGATAACGCCACTCAACTGGCCATCGACGGGTTGTTGTCGCAGGCATTTGCCATTTTGCTAAGAAATGCTCATGAAAAAGGCAAAACACCCACTTGGGTAAGCAAAGCCAAGGAAGTGCTCCACGATGCGGCAACCGAAAAAATATCGCTGGAACAACTTTCGTTGGAAACAGGTGTGCATCCGGTGCATTTGTCCAAAGAATTTCCAAAATATTTTGAAGTGAGCTTCGGCGAATATGTACGCAACCTGAAAGTAGATCGTGCCACCACCCTCCTGCTCGACAACTCACTGACAATCACCGACATCGCCTATCAGTGCGGCTTTGCCGATCAGAGCCATTTCATTCGTTGTTTCAAAGAACGCAACGGCATCACCCCGCTCAAATTCCGGCAAAATCGCCTCAAACGCTAATCTGATTCCATTCGTTAATATTCTTCTATTTTTCTTTTTGCAGCCTCACTAATTTGCGGTTGCAACCTATTGCTGTTTCTAATCAGAGAAATAGTATCTTTCTCAAAGGCAAAACCGGCATAAAAACGAATAGTCATTCAGTTAAAGGCAAACCCATGAATACTGACAAGGTAAATATCAAGCAGAAACTCACTCTGTTTTCTGACCATTGGAGCCCTAAAGTAGTGGGCGAACTCAACGGGCAGCAAGTAAAACTGGTTAAATTTCAGGGAGAATTTGTCTGGCACAAGCACGACAACGAAGACGAACTGTTTCTGGTCATCAGCGGTTCGTTTGATATGCAGTTTCGTGACAAAACGGTTACATTACACGAAGGTGAATTTCTGGTAGTTCCCAGAGGAGTTGAACACCGCCCGGTAGCAGAAAACGAAGTATCCGTCATGCTTTTTGAGCCTGCTGCCACGCTCAACACAGGTGATGCCGAAAGTAAACTCACCAAAACCGTTTTGGAGAAAATCTGACAGAGCATTTCCATTTTAAACTTCATCAAACCATACCATGCAATTTTACAGTTTTAAAAACGACTACAGCGAAGGCTGTCATCCGCGTATTCTGGAACGACTTATCAAAACCAATCAGGAACAGCAACCCGGCTACGGCGACGACGCCTACTGCGTTGAAGCACGCAGCCTGATCCGCAAAAAAATCAACGATTCGGCCGCCGACATCCATTTTGTTTCGGGTGGCACTCAGGCCAATCTCATTGTGATCTCGGCCGTTTTGCGTCCGCACGAATCGGTTATTGCCGCCACTACGGGCCATATTTTTGTGCACGAAACGGGAGCCATCGAAGCCACAGGTCACAAAATCAATACCGTAGCCGGGCTACACGGCAAAGTACGCCCCGCAGACGTGCAGGCGGTGCTCGATCAGCATACCGACTTGCACATGGTGAAGCCCCGGATGGTTTACATCTCCGATTCGACGGAAGTAGGCACCATTTATAAAAAGCAGGAACTGGAAGATCTGTCCGCTTTTTGCAAAGCCAACAAACTGTATCTGTTTCTGGACGGAGCCCGGCTCGGCTCGGCGTTGTGTGCCGAAGACAACGACCTCACCCTTGCCGACATTGCCCGCCTCACGGACGTGTTTTACATTGGCGGCACTAAAAACGGAGCCTTGCTAGGCGAAGCCATTGTGATTACCAACAACGCATTGAAAGAGGAATTTGGTTACCATATCAAGCAAAAAGGCGGCCTGATGGCCAAAGGTCGGCTGATGGGCATTCAGTTTGGCGAATTGTTCAAAGACGATCTGTATTTCGATCTGGCTACTCACGCCAACCGCATGTCGATGAAAATTGCCGAGGCCATTCGGGCGAAAGGTTTCTCGTTCCTTACCGAATCGACGACCAACCAGATCTTCCCCATTTTGCCGAATGCACTGATTGACGAATTAGCCAAAAAATACCTGTTTTATGTTTGGCGAAACGTGGATGAGCACCATTCGGCCATTCGATTGATTACTTCCTGGGCCACGGAAGAACCAGCCGTCGATCAACTGATTGATGATCTGCGGCAAACCGCCATTCCTAAAGCGGCGCAATGGGAAGTGATGGCAAAATAGTATCATTTAGCCGGGCAAAACCTGCCCTATCTCTTTTCTACCCTTTTTCAGATAGCCTGACTGGTAACTAACTATTGGTCAGGCTATTTTCTTGCCTGCTTATTCGTCTTCCGCGCCAACTATTTTTGATAAACAGTAACCGTTGTATATGACAAATCAACGTTTTATTTTCACTTATTTTACCAGTATTTGAACTATTCTAGCAAAACCCATAACCATAATATAGATAATGTTAAATTTAAGACATGAACCTGTCTTTTCGTTTGATCACTCCGCAAGCCAACCGCTCCTACAGTTATCGCCGGGAGCTGCTGGGCTTTACGACCCTCTGGCACTACCACCCGGAGCTGGAGTTGGTTTATTTTATGAAAGGCAAAGTAATGGGTTTGGTGGGCGACACCTTTCGCGATTTTGAAGAGGGAGATCTCATTCTGCTGGGTTCCAACTTTCCCCATGTGCTCAAAGAACACGCGGAATACCATGCTACCAATCCAAACGTAGTGCCTTACGGCATTATGATTCAGTTTCTGGAAACCTTTCTGGGAAAAGAATTTCTGACCAAGCCCGAAACCGTCAAGTTACGCTATTTGTTTGAGCGGGCCCGCCGAGGCTTGTTATTCCGGAAGGGAGTGGTAAAGTCGGTACAGCCAGTGCTGGAAGCCTTACACGAACAAACCGAAACGCGGCAATTGCTCATGCTGCTGGAGGTCTTGTTTGCCATGGCCGAAACCCAGGACTACGAATACCTCACCAATCAGAATTACTTCTTTCAGATCAACGACGACGACGAATACCGGCTGGCTCGTGTACAACAGTATGTCTATGAAAATTTTAAGTCTAAAATAACCATTGCCAACGTAGCGTCCATTGCCAACATAAGCGAGACGGCTTTTTGCCGGTATTTTAAAAGCCGCACTTCCAAAAATTTTACGCGCTTTCTGAATGAAGTACGGGTGGCTTATGCCTGTAAAATCCTGCACAAGGCCGATGCTACGGTTTCGGATGCCTGTTTCCGGTCGGGTTTTAACAGTCTTTCGTATTTTAACCGGCAATTCAAATCAATCATGCACGTATCTCCGCAACGGTACAAGCGATAATCCTGACTTATTTTCATAAAATCCTATGGCCTTTTTCATTCAAAGAAATGGCATGACTAACAGTCAAAAAAAATAGAACAATTAAAAGAAAAAATTAAATCTGAGCAGTCTTAATTTTGTTTTTTCACTGGTCAATCCTATAGAAAAGAAGTAATGATCAGGAATGACCAATTTCATTTGTTTCACTTTTTCAACCCAATCTACCTATGATGTAATCTTACTCCACTTCCCAACCATGCCGGACGGCCATTCTCAGGTTGTCTTCGATTTCTTTGGCCTTTAGAATTGTGTCTTTTCGACACAGCACTTTCGTCTGGTACGAGAGGCCTTTCAGTCCATTGTTTTTGCCGCTGCCATACAAAACAAGCAGGTTTTCCCTTGCCAGATCATACTATTTTCCTAGTCCTAACCTGCTCGTAAAGCCAGGTAGCGGTTGGGTTGTAAGAAAAAACAACCCAGTCAAATGAGCTCAACGGGATTTGAGCCATTCGAGTGGCTACCCATTCTGTACTATCACAATAGAACTCTGTTTACTGTTATCACTAAATTCTAACACCATCATGAAAAAACAACGCAAAGGCGGTTCGCCTCCCAATCATGCAAGAAACTTTTTAGTAGCCATTGTGGTCGCGTTTCTTTCCATCACGGGACTTTTTGCCCAAAACACGCCCATTAAAGGCAAAGTCATTTCCTCTCTCGACAAGCAGCCCCTGGCCGGTGCCAGTGTCGGTGTTAAAGGAGAACGCATTGGCACCATTACCGACGCCAATGGCGAATTCAGTTTGTCGGTTCCGGCCAATGCGGTATTGGAGGTTTCGTCCATCGGGTTTGTGACAGAAAGCATCACCGTTGGCAACCAAACGGTGATCAATATTACCCTGGTCGAAGACCTGACCAACCTAGGTGAAGTGGTAGTTACGGCCCTGGGCATTAAAAAGGAATCGAAAAAGCTCGGCTACGCTACCAGTAATGTAACTGCCGAGCAAATTACCGAAAACCGCACCCCTAACTTTATTAACTCAGTACAGGGCAAGGTAGCCGGTGTCAATATTTCCGGCTTAGGAACCGGCCCAGCCGGCACTTCCAAAATCCGGATCAGAGGCCAGTCTTCGATGAGCGGTCAAAATAGTGCTTTGATTGTGGTAAACGGTGTACCTATTGACAATACCAATTTCGGGTATAACCCCAACAATACAGGTTCGGATAATTCAATCCAAAACAGAGGCGGTGGCAATACCGCTGATGGTGGCGATGGCCTGTCGAGTATCAATCCAGATGATATTGAAAGCATGACGATCCTGAAAGGTGCCACAGCGGCTGCTTTGTATGGCTCAAGAGCTAGAGATGGAGTGATCATGATTACCACCAAAACCAAAGGCGACAGCAAGGGTATTGGTGTTAGCTACAACATGAACTTTACCAACGACACTCCGCTTGACTTTACTGACTACCAGTATGAGTATGGACAAGGCGAAAATGGGGTTCGTCCTACCACACCTAACCCTACGTCAGGGCAATGGTCGTTTGGGGAGAAGTTTCAACCCGGCATGACGCAGGTGTTGTTTGATAACGTCACTGTACCTTATGAGCCGGTTTACAATCGCATCCGCAAGTTTTTCCGCAATGGGCAAAACCTAACCAATACGGTTTCTCTTTCCAGTAACAGCGAGAAAGGTGGAATTAATTTGTCTATTGCTGACATGAACAGCAAAGGAATTGTTCCGAACAACTCGTTTAACCGGAAAACCATAAACTTAGGCTTTACCTATAATCTGTCGAGCAAGCTAAGTTTTATGGGAAGTATAAATTACTCAAATGAGTATAACAGAAACCCGCCAAACATTGCCAATCAGGATAACTCCATTCCGACCTCGCTTTACAATCTGGCTAACTCTATGCCGCTTGACTTGCTGGAAGCCAAAAAGTTCAATGCGGCTGGCAATGAGTTTATCTATTCCCGTTTTCAAAACCGTACCAATCCGTATTTTACTTTATCAGAGCAGTTTCAGAACATTCGTCGGGATCGGATTTTTGGAAACGTATCTGCCAAATACAATATCTTACCTTGGCTTTATATCCAGGGACGTCTCGGCCAGGACTACTGGTCTCGCGATCAGGACTACAACAACTTCCCTACCGGCCAGGCATCCCTGGCAGCTGCACCAGCCGGCTTTGTTAATGGTAGCTATACCCAGGAGTCCAGACGATTCAGAGAAATCAATGCCGATTTCCTAATTGGAGCCGCAAAGACATTCGGTAACTTTGGAATTGACATGAGTTTTGGGGGCAATCAGAGGTATGTTCGCTCAGATGTTAATTCGGTTTTTGTTCAGGATTTTGTGGTACGGGGATTATATACCGTTATGAATGGTCGTGTCAAAGATCCTACTTACAATCTATCGGAGTTTAAGGTAAATTCTCTTTACGGGGCTGGCGAGTTTTCATTCAAAAACATGTTGTTTTTGAATCTGACTGCTAGAAACGATTGGTTCTCTGTACTTTCTTCGGGCAACCGAGGCATTTTATATCCGTCTATCTCCCTAAGCTGGGTATTTTCGGATGCATTCAGCAATTTACCTACCTGGGTAAACTTTGCCAAACTAAGAGCTGCGTATGCAGAAGTGGGTAGTGGTGATGTACTCCCCTATTCAGATAATTTATTCTATACAGTAAACTCCAACCTGTTTGCAACTCCTTCAGGAACGTTACAACCTATTGCAACCATTTCAGGTACGCAACTTCCTAATGCTGCTCTGAGACCGAGCCGAACCAGTGAGAAAGAAATAGGTATGGAGTTAAAACTAATGGATAGCCGCGTAAACCTTGATTTCACTTTGTATCAGAAACAAACCTTTGATCAAATCGTTTCTGCTCAGGTTTCAGATGCTTCCGGATTTACAAACACCCTTATTAACAGCGGCCAGAGCCGTTCCAATGGTGTTGAAATGTTGCTCAATCTGGTACCTGTGAAATCAAGCGAATTCAAATGGGACATCACATTCAATGCTTCTTACAATAAAACCAAAGTACTGAAAATACTGACCGGCGCACCCGGTGAGCGGATTACCACAGGAACACACGTTTTCAATGGTGAACTGCGCCAGGTGGTAGGCCAGGAACTGGGACAGATTTACGGTTTTGGATATAAGCGTGACGAACAAGGCCGTATGATTTTTGGTGCCAATGGCATTCCATTGCGCACAGCAGACCTGATTTCGTTTGGTAGCGCATTGCCTAAATGGTTTGGCGGTATTACAAACAGCTTTAACTACAAAAACATTTCGTTATCATTCCTGATTGACTTCAAGTTGGGCAATAAAATGCTGTCAGGCACTAACTTCAATCTGGTTCGGCATGGCTTGCACAAGATGACTTTGCCAGGCCGTGATACCGGTGGAATTGTAGGTGAAGGTGTAAATGAAAAAGGTGAAACCAATACTGTCAAAGCCAATCCGCAGGATTACTGGTCAGTGGTACGTTCATTGGCTATTATTGAACCTGTGGTATATAATGCCGGCTACTGGAAATTACGTCAGATTACAGTTGGCTATGACGTAACCCGGTTTATTCCTACAAAATGGCCTATCAAAAGCGTAAAAGTCAATCTGGTAGCAAACAATGTGCTCATGCTGAAAAAATGGATTGACAACATTGATCCTGAAACTTTTGGTTATTCGTCAGATAATGTGGCGGGTCTGGAATCTACAGGGCTCCCCTCTACAAGAAGCCTAGGGTTCAACCTAAATGTCAAGTTTTAAGATAGCCTCTTCTGATTGTAAGGCTAATACTATATCATTAACTAATGATCCGATATGAAAAATATACATATAAAAGGCAATCTCTATTTTTGCATTGTTTTCTTCTTAGTATTGCTGGGAACGACCTCGTGCGACAACGGTTTTGATGAATTAAATAGAAACAAAACAGCACCTACATCTGTCAATCCGGCATTTATACTGAACAATGCAGTTATTAACTCAGCTCCAGTATTTACGACCATTGTTTATGAAGCAGGCATTGTACAACAGATGGTTTCGCCTAACTCTGGTGTGTTAACGGGTGCTAATTTTAATCAGGATAGCCGTGATAACACCACTCAGATGTGGCAGCGCTACTACCGGAACGTAATCAGCAGCACACAAGTGGTGTTGCAGCAACGGGAGGCACTGCTTACTACACGTCCAAACTTGGTTCATATGGCACGTATTCTGCAAGCTCATGCCTTTATGGTACTTACCGATACATACGGCGATATACCTTATACGGAGGCAGGCAAAGGCTATTCAGATGGGATTCGGCTACCTGCTTACGATACCCAACAGGCTATTTATACCGATATCATCAAAGAACTCTCGGAAGCTGGTGCGGCACTGGATGCATCGAAAACCATTGAAACAGCAGATATACTCTATGGAGGCGATGTAGCCAAATGGAAGAAGTTTGCCAATTCATTGCTGCTTCGTGCAGGCATGCGTCTCACAAAAGTTGATGCAGCACAGGCTCAACAGGTAGTAACTAAAGCGGTACAAGGTGGTGTGATTGAAGCCAATGCCGAAAATGCCATGGTTCGGCACGATGCCAATTATACCAATCCAACTGGCAACACCTTAAATTCCACCGAAGCAGCTAACATGTATCTGGCGGCTCCGTTTGTCAATTACTTGAAAAGCACCCGGGATCCCCGTCTGAAAGCCATCGCAGTGCGGTATGTAGGAGCGAAATCAGGTGCCGAACAAACTGCCGATAAAGCAGTGACCGACACCACCGTGCAGATCGGCATGCCCATGGGCTATGACAACAACACCATCTCTTCGCAGGTGACCAAATTCGGGCTGGCAAGTTTTTACGATTTCAGTCAGCTGGACCGTACGCGTATGGGAAAAAACACGGCGCCCACTTTCCTGGTAACGGCTTCGCAAACCCAGTTGTTGTTGGCAGAGGCCGCCCAAAGGGGCTGGGTATCGGGCAATGTGGCGGACTATTACAACAGCGGCGTAAAACTGCACATAGAGCAGCTGGCTTCGTATGACGCCAAATCAGCTGTGGCTTCTGCCGATGCCGATGCTTATCTGGCAGCAAATCCGTTTATGGCCGGTAAGGCGCTGGAGCAAATCAATACGCAGTATTGGATTTCTTCGTTCCTGAATGGCCCCGAAGCCTTTGCCAATTTCCGTCGAAGCGGTTTTCCGACTCTGACTCCCAATCCGTTCCCCGGCAAAAGCATAAGCGGCAACTTCATCAACCGGCTTACGTATCCGAACTCTGAAATATCTGTGAACAAAACCAACGTGGATGTAGCCATTGGACGGCAAGGGGCCGACAATCTGGACTCGAAGGTTTGGTGGGACAAGTAACAGTATCATGAATCTTCTGGCGTCCATTACAGCCGGGTAATCCCAGGCGTAATGGACGTTTTTTTATTCCTGAGTCAATAGACGAAGCTGTAGCCTA
Source organism: uncultured Sphingobacteriales bacterium (assembly GCA_963520985.1). Taxonomy (GTDB): domain Bacteria; phylum Bacteroidota; class Bacteroidia; order Cytophagales; family 172606-1; genus Xanthocytophaga. Next base: position 2,085,243 of record CAUQTA010000001.1, on the reverse strand, counting down.
TCCTCATGGCAACGGTTTAGCTGTCAGTAGCTTGTCTTGTGGCTGACGGCTTTTTTCTTCTGTCTCCAAATAGTATCTTTGGCAAGTCCAAAACCCTGGCCATGGCATAACGGGCCTGTTGACCTTTGACGTTATGCCATTTCAATTCCTTTGAGCAATTAATGTGTCAATTGGGTAAGACAGCTAACGGAACGCTTTTCTATCCAGCCAGCTTATTTTGTGCCGAAATGCTCTTGCGTATCTTGTGGGAGGTTTTTGTGTTTTGCAGGATACTATTTTTAACGTTGCAGCTTTATCAAAAACAAACCGGATGATACAACTCACTGACAAACTTCAACAAGATGAACAACGGGTGCTGGAAACAGACCGTCTTGTTCTGAGGCGATTTGTTCTTACGGATGCCGGGTTTATCTTTGCCTTGCTCAACTCGCCCAACTGGCTTGCCTTTCTGGGCGACAGGGGCATACGCACCCTTCAGGATGCGGAAAACTATTTGCTCACGGGCAGTCTGAAGAGCTACACCCAAAATGGATTCGGATTTTATGCTGTCGTTGAGAAAGCCACCCAAGCAACCATCGGTATGTGCGGATTGATCAAACGGGACTTTCTGGAACAGGCCGACCTCGGCTACGCTTTTTTGCCGGAGTATACCGGAAAAGGCTTTGCGGCAGAAGCGGCTGCTGCCACAGTCGAGTACGCACTGAACACGCTGAATTTTAAGCAGTTGCTGGCTGTTGTCAATCCGGCAAATGAGGCATCGGTCCGGTTGTTGTGCAAAATCGGAATGCAATTTGAACGCATGATGCCATTTGAAAACCAGCTGGATCCGGTGGCTTTGTATGTCATTGAAAAATAGTATCTCTTTCCATCGAAAAACCCCTCCCCCTACGTTTCACCTTAACCTGCAAACATCCATGGAAGCACATGTACAACTATCTGACAGTGAATTTGAATGGCAATTTGAAAACAAGACCTTCAATCCCGAATGGTTTAGCCACGAAGCCCATCTGCGACTAGCCTGGATTCACATTCGCAATTACGGTGTCGATCAGGCCATTGAAAACATTTGTACTCAGCTAGTTGCGTACGTAGACCATCTGGGTGTGCGCGACAAATACAACAAAACCTTGACCATTGCAGCCATCCGGGCCGTGTACCACTTTAAGCTCCGGTCTCAGTCCCATACTTTTCAGCATTTCATCGCCGAGTTTCCCCGACTGAAATACAACTTCAAGGAACTGATTTTCGCTCATTACGGCGTCGATATTTTTCAACTGGAAGCGGCCAAACACGAATACCTGGAACCCGATTTACTGCCTTTTGACTAGGTGATGTAACGGCAGCCCGGCAAAACACGTTTCTCAAAACGTGCAATTTCAGATAACACAGAATCTGTTCAATCCCCAAACTCCGCTACAATCCGAAAAAAATAGTATCCCTGAAAAACACAAAACCCTTGCCTTTACGGGCAAGGGTTCACGTATAAACGGTTTCGAGTCAGTTGCTTTCATTGCTTATTCAGCAACCGGGTTTCAGGTGCATAGGGGACAAAAATAGTAATCCAGATTACCCTTGACAACCTATAAATAACCGGTAATAAGGCCACACCGATTAAGGCAATGGCAATAAATGAGGCGGCTAATCCCATATTCAAAACAAGCAGCATAAATATGCAAACCGACATGAGCAGCCCCGTAGTGAGTCCATAACTGACATACATAGCTCCCTGGTAAAAGTCGGGCTCGATTTCCAGCGACTGGCCGCAATGACTGCAGGTTTCATTCATTTCGGTAAAGTTCAGCTGCCGGTACGGACCGTATTTGAATATCTTACCTTCCTGGCACCGTGGACATACGCCATGAACAACGCTATACATTTTATTTCCTTTGTGTATCATAAATCAGCGATTAAGTGATACAAAGATACTTGATAATCAAAGCATAGTATAGAACAAATGTCGGGATTGGTGGTACTTATCGGTAGCGTTGCCGAAATTGTTCAGGCGTAAGACCGGCTTCTTTCTTGAAAAATCGGGTAAAGTACGAATTGTCCAGATAGTTGAGCTCGGCCGCAATCTGCGACACACTCAAGTCGGTATGCACCAGCAGCCGCTGTGCTTCGAGCAGCAACCGTTCGTGCAGCAACGCACTGGGTGACTTACGCAGAGCCGTCTGGCAAATGGAATACAACTGCTTGACCGACAGATGCATGTCGTTGGCATAGTCTTTCACTGATTTGTGCGAACGGTAATGCGTTTCGATTAATGCTTCCAACTGCCGAATCTGATGCTGTACATGCGACGAGCCATTCACCAGATTGGATTGCGCATACAAACTGGTGATTTTCAATAGCAAAATGTTCAGGTATGAATTGAGTATGGATTGTTTCGCAGGCTCGTGCCCGGTGTATTCGCCGAACATCTGCACGAAAATAGTCGAAATGGCTTCTTTTGCGGCGCCTTCCAGCAAAAGACACGGAGTAGCCGTCGGATAAAAAAAAGGAAACTCTGCCAGCCGGGTTTGGGAATGTTGCAGCAAATAAAACTGCGGGTTAAAAAACACCACAAACCCATCGGCATCTTCTGACAGTTTCCAGCTATGCACCTGTGTAGGCGACATGAAAAACAAACTTCCCGGAGCCACTTCGTATTCTCTGAAATCAATGGTATGCCTGCCAGTGCCCGCCTGAAAGAGAAACAAACAGAAAAAATCATGTCGGTGCGGCACCCGTATGGCTTCGTACTGGCGAATGTGGTCACCGAGCAACTGCACATAAAAATGCGGATTGTCCGTGGCGGGCGAGTGGAAATTCTTCAGATTCAGTACCGATAACGATTTGGCCATACATTCCGTTTTCTTTTGGCTGCAAATATACATTTAAACTTGTATGCCGGTTTTGACTTTGTTAGGGATACTATTTTTACGTGAGCTAGACGTTAGAGATTTCCTAGTCGGCTCACTGCCAAACAAGTAGCTCCGATTGCCAATCGGAGCAGCATCCACAGGATGCTTCTACCAACGTTAAATTGTAAGAATGCGTATTCCAATACGGCCAGAGGCCGTTGGATAGTTGTCACTCGGCAGAGCCAAGCGACTATTTCGCATACATGCGATACAACCAGAATTAAGAACTGCCTATGGAGATTAAATCCAGTTGTCACGTTATTTTAATATCGCAGCATTTAAAACCAAGTTCTCTAAAAATAGTATCTTTCCCCACTGCAAAACCCACCTTTAGCCCAAAGCCACCAACCCATGATTGAAATTAGAAAAGCGCAAACCAGTGATGCCGATGCCATTTGGGAGATATTAAGCGAAACCATCAAAGGCGGCAACACGTTTGTGTATCCCGATAGCTGGACCAAAGACGAAATGCTCAGTTACTGGATGGCTCCCACCAAGCACACATATGTCGCTCTGATTGACAGTCAGTTAGTGGGTACTTTTTTCATTCAGGACAATCAGCCGGGACGCGGATCGCACATTGCCAATGCCGGGTATATGACTGCGCCCAATCAGTATGGCAAAGGCATTGCCCAGCACATGTGTCGGTTCTCACTGGACGAAGCGCGCCGATTAGGCTATCAGGCCATGCAATTCAACATTGTGGTGAAAACCAATGAACGGGCCGTTGCCTTGTGGCAACACTTGGGATTTAGCATCATTGGCGAAATTCCCGAAGCGTTTCAGCACAAGGAGTTAGGTCTGGTCAACGCATACGTCATGCATCAGAAATTGTAAACCAATCGAAATAGTATCTTTTAAAAACCCAAAACCTGCCACTTCACTACGCTGCACATGAAATCTACTTACATTGATTTGAGTCACACCATTTTTGACGGACTGATTACCTACAAAGGCCTGCCTGCGCCGCTTGTGTGCGACTATCTGAGTCGCGAAGACTCCAGATCTTTTTATGAAGAAGGCACTACTTTTCAGATCGGCAAAATCGAAATGGTGACCAATACCGGCACCTACATCGATTGTCCTTTTCATCGGTACGCCAACGGCAAAGATACCTCCGATTTCCCCATCGAAGCCTTTGCCAACTTGCCCGCAATTACCATTGATGCCAGCGGAAAAACGGCGGCGGGAATAGAAGTGTTTGCCGGAAAAGACATCCGAGACAAAGCCGTGCTCATTCGCACCGATTGGTCAAAACACTGGAATACAGACACTTATTTTGAAGACCATCCGTATGTAACCGAAGAAGCGGCTGCGTACCTGAAAGAAAACGGAGCCAAACTGGTCGGTATTGACAGCCACAACATTGACAATACAAAGGGCAAAAGTCGTCCGGTGCATAGCATTTTGCTGGCCGCCGAAATCCTGATTGTGGAGCATTTGTGCCACCTCGACCAACTGCCCGAAAGCGGGTATTTGTTCAGCGCCGTACCGCCTAAATTCAAAGGCGTGGGCACATTTCCGGTCAGAGCTTTTGCTTCGCTGTAACATTTAATTGCCTACCTTTGTTGTCAATACATAGCAAGACAATCCGAAGAAATCGGTCCATTGGTTTGCTGTGTCTTATTATACACTTATTGACGTGCCGATATGTCAACCATAACTCCATACAAAGACTCTACCCTGAGCAAAAAAGAACAAGTCACCCAGATGTTTGACACCATTTCGGGCAATTACGACGGGCTCAACCGTGTCATTTCGATGGGAATTGACAAGAAATGGCGTTTGAAAGTACTGAAACTGGTCTCGGCTCAAAATCCCCAAACCGTGCTTGACATTGCCACTGGTACCGGCGATCTGGCCATTCTGATGGCGCAAACGCAGGCAAAAACCATCATCGGGCTCGATCTTTCGAAGGAAATGCTGGCCGTTGGCAAAAAGAAAATTGCGGAACGCAACCTGCAACAGCGCATCGAAATGGTGCAGGGCGACAGCGAGAACATTCCGTTTCCCGACAATCATTTTGACGCCATCACGGTTTCGTTTGGCATCCGCAATTTTGAAACGCTGGAAAAAGGATTAGCCGAAATTCTTCGGGTATTGAAGCCGGGCGGTATTTTTGTCATTCTGGAAACGTCGGTTCCCACCAATCCGATTTACAAGCTGGGCTATTCGGCTTACACCAAACTATTTCTGCCGCTCATCGGAAAGATTTTCTCCAAAGACAAAAATGCGTATGGCTACCTATCGGAGTCGGCCAACAATTTTCCGTATGGCGAAAAACTCAATCAGATACTGCGCAAAGTTGGTTTTGCCAATGTAAAAGCCATGCCTCAGTCGATGGGTGTCGCCACAATTTACACGGCTGGAAAATAGTATCTTTCAGAAAGACAAAACCCTCATCTGAAAGCAGTTGCGTTTTATCAGCCAAGAAAGTAATAGGATACCGATGGATTAATGCTTCTACAAGCGAGCCAATTGATTATCAAACGTGAATAATGGGATTAGCTAGCCTTAACCCATTCATAGTCAACACATAAGGCGAAGTGTAAAGCACCAGCCAGTAAAGTGCGCTAGCCTCTTTGCTTAGCGAGGGGCGGGATGGATGTTGCGGGCGGAAGCGTTAAGCAAAGTGCCCTTTTTTGGTTCCTTTTTTGGGCAAACAAAAAAGGAACATGCGATACAAAGAGAAGAATGTTTGGATCGGAAAATTCCATAACCCACATTAATCAGCAAATACATCTTTTATTTTGAGAGAAGCTTTAACCATCCGTGTATTTTCCTGCATTTTCTTTTTGCTGCCCAAAACAAAATAGTATCTTTTCCAGACCAAAAACCCAGGATAAAGACGACTACTGACAATGAATCGATTTGAGTTTCTTCAAACCAGTCTCAAAGGCTTGACTGGTCTGGCACTTTTGAAGGCTTTCCCCGCCAAAGCGTTTCAAGCCAATGCATTAACTGTTCAGAACATCATTGACCTCATTCTGAAAGACTACCACGGCAACCCCATTCCCAACACCAACGACACCATCAAAGCGGGCAATGCCGATATGATAGTCAATGGCATTGTCACCACCATGTTTCCAACGGTAGAGGTGATTCAGAAAGCGATGAGCCTGGGAGCGAATTTTCTGATTGTGCACGAGCCGACGTATTACAACGGCAGCGATAACAAGAACCTGGTGACCGACAACGCCCAGGTAAAACTCAAAGAAGAACTGCTCGACAAAAACAAGCTGTGCATCTGGCGTTTTCATGATTACTGCCACGCCATGCGCCCCGATTTTGTCATGTATGGAGTCGTCCGAAATGTAGGCTGGCAGTCGTATTACGACATGAATTCGCCGCTACTTGCTATTCCCGAAACTACGGTCAAAGGCATTATTGAAACATTTAAAAAAGGCCTGAAAATCGATCACATTCGGTTTATTGGCAACGAAAACAAGAAATGCAAAAAAGTGGCGCTTCTTCCGGGTGCCTGGGGTGGCCAGCGACAAATGAGTATTCTGAACGAACAAAAACCGGATGTGATTATTGTCGGCGAAGCCGTGGAGTGGGAAACCGTTGAATACGTCAGAGATTGCCAGAAACTGGGACACGAAGTGGCTTTAATTATACTGGGTCACAGTGTCAGCGAAGAACCGGGCATGGCTTATTTTGCCGAATGGCTAAAGCCTAAAGTTTCCGGCATTAGAATCACCCACATACCTTCCAACGATCCATTTCAATGGAGATAAATACAAACCGAAATCTATTGGAGCCCGTTACGTACTGGTAGTGAAAAACTTATCCAAATCGGCATAGTATTGTACTTTGCCTACATCGATGTTGCCAATAGTAATGGGTAATAGGTAGAATGCTCAGCCAAAGCCATTGTGTTCATCGCTCATCTGGCCAGCAAGCCGTGGGGATCAATGTGAGTTTGGCATCGGCACCCTTAACGCCCACTGCATCATGTTTGGCAAAGTGATCCCTTTAACCCATTTAAAATCTTCCGTTCATGGACACTATATCGCAAGACCTCAGGAATCAGTTGATGGAGCTATGCCGTCAAGGCAATAAATTAGCCGCCGTAAAACTCTACAAAGAAGCAACCGGCCTGGGCTTGAAAGAAAGCAAAGACTTTATAGATCAGTTTATCGTGGAACATAAAATCGTCCCATTGCCAACAGCACAGGGAGGAAAAGACGGCTGCTTTATTGCAACAGCCTGTTACGGCGATTACAATGCCCCTGAGGTGGTTTTACTCCGTAACTTCAGGGATGTTCATCTGCTCACAAACCCCATTGGAGTCGGGTTGGTAAAGCTGTATTATTTCTTTTCACCATCCATTGCCAGAAAACTGGAAAAATCCGATGTCCTGAAGCACTGGGTACGCCATTCTTTCCTTCAAGTCATTGTAAACCTATTGAAAAAATAGTATCGTTACAAAAGCAAAAACCGCCTGCTTAGTTGTAAGTAAATACAAGAAAATCAATGAATTAATGTTTACAAAGAGTAGCCCAAAACTGACTAATTTGTACACTTAAACAAACTAGTTACCATGGAAGCACAACTCGAACAAATCCGCGATCAGCAAAAAGAAAGCTGGAACAAATTTTCGCCAGGCTGGAAAAAATGGGATCAATTGATGATGGATTTCCTCAAACCAATGGGCGATGAAATCATCCGGTTCCTGCAGCTCAAACCCAGCGATCAGGTACTGGACATCGCCGCCGGAACCGGCGAACCCGGCCTTACCATTGCCCAGCAGTGCCCACAAGGCAAGGTCATCGTAACCGACTTGTCGGAAGGCATGCTGGCCGTAGCCCGCGAAAATGCGGCCAACCGTGGCATTCAGAATCTGGAAACGTTGATCTGTGATGTTTGCGAACTGCCCTTTGATAACAATACCTTTGACGCCATCAGCTGCCGGTTCGGGTTCATGTTTTTTCCCGATATGCAGTTGGCGGCCAAAGAGATGTACCGGGTACTTAAGCCGGGTGGCAAGGTAGCCACTTCGGTTTGGTACAGTCCCGAAAAAAACTTCTGGGTAACGGCCATTGGCGGCACAATTAATCGCAATATGAACTTGCCTATTCCCCCACCCGAAGCGCCGGGCATGTTCCGGTGCGCCAAAAATGCCCTGATTGCCGATTTGTTCCGCAATGCGGGCTTTAAAAACATTTCCGAAGGCGAAATTCCGGGCAAGCTGAAAGTGGGCACCGCTGAAACCTATTGGAATATGATGACCGAAGTAGCTGCTCCTTTTGTGGCCGCCCTCAGCAAAGCCGACGACGAAATGAAAGCCAAAATAAAGAAAGAAGTATTGGAATTGGTCAATGAGAAATACCCGGATGGCAACGTAGTGATTGACTCCAGCGCACTGGTTATCTCCGCCGAAAAATAACCCAGAGGCAACAAAGTCTGCTTTCCAAGTGAATCACTGAAAACAGACTTTGTTCTTTAAAAAATGGATTCGTACCCGTAGGCAACCAACTGGGCATTAAACCAATAGAACATTCCAACGGTAGCCAGAGCCGAAAGCACCAGTGCGGCTACAAACGGCGGCTTTTCGCCAGGCGTCAGATCTTTCCAGGCCCCCGAACCGGAAGGTGTAAACACAACGTAATACAATCCGAAGACAATTGCGAAAGGCACCAGCACCATGGCTTTCAGGTAATACGAAAATTCCTCGTGATGCTGCATGGCCTCTATGTTCCTGTAAATGAAGAAATAGCCAAAGCCCAGCCCGATAGCAATTAAAAATAAGCCTAGTATCCGTTTACGCGTTTTCGAAGCAGGTTTAACCTCTGAGTGTGTATTTGTCTCCATGAGTTGAGTGAATGATGATGGTTTTTGTGTTTGCAAAGATACTATTTTCTTCGCGTTTCCTTACCTTGCCAAAACAACCCGCAAACCTGATCACCCATTGAAAGCCTTACTAATCATTGACATGCAGCGTGGCTGCGTTTCGGCATCCGATCCGGCTCTGCCAGAACTCGTTTCGCGAATCAATGCGCTGGCCGCAAATTTTCGGAATAACCACTATCCGGTCATCTACGTGCGTCACGATGGCCGTAGTGAAAACGAACTCATCCCGCATACGGATGACTGGCAGTTGCTGCCTGAATTACAAACCTCGCCCACCGACCGGTACATTGAAAAAACGGCCAACGATTCGTTTTACCAGACGCCTTTGTCGCAAGTATTGGCAGAAGGCAACATAACCGAGCTTTACATCACAGGGTCAGCCACTGACTTTTGCGTGGATGCCACCATCAAATCGGCGTTGAGCAAAGACTATCAGGTAACCGTAGTGGCCGACTGCCACACCACCGACGACAAACCGAACCTCCCCGCCCCTGTATTAATCGATTATTACAACTGGATATGGAGTGCCCTGGCTCCAACCAAATACAAGATAACTGTAACCAACGCCCATACCATCCGCCTGTGAACAAGAAAAGATGAGAGGTTTTCCGATCTGTGGAGATACTATTTTTAATATGAGTAGTAGAGTTTATTAAGTATCGTTGGTTCATTATCAACACCTAAGGCGGAGTGCGAAGCACTAGCCAGAAAAAAAGCGGGTAAGCCTCTTTCTTTGGCGATGGGCGGGATGGGTTTGCGGCGGAAGCATTCAAAGAAAGTGTCCTTTTTGCACTCACACAGGCTGGCTCTCAAACTCTCGTTTGAGCCCTGTTTTTGGACAAGCAAAAAGGAACAGAAGTTACAAAGAGAGAAATGTTTGGTGGAGAAAACCTCATTATTTACATTATTTTTTCGCTTTGCTCATTTCTTACCAATTGGTAATTGGCATCCCGATCCGGTGATTTACCTTTGTTTCATCACCAGTCAATTACTACCATGGAAAAGGTATTGCTTACCGGAATATCCGGATTCTTAGGCTCACACACAGCCATACAACTGTTGGAAAAAGGCTATCAGGTTATCGGCACGCTGCGTAGCCTGAAACGCGCCGATGAAATTCGCAAGATGATTGCGCGGCATACAGCCCACATCGACCAGTTGAGCTTCGTAGAAGCTGACTTGCTGAATACTGAGATCTGGAAAAAACTCACTCAAGGCGTGGATTATGTGCAGCACATTGCCTCACCTTTCCCGCGCGAACTGCCCAAGAATGACGCAGAACTGGTGGAACCCGCCCGCCTGGGTACACTGAATGTACTCAAAGCCGCGGCTCAAAACGGCGTTAAACGGGTGGTCATCACTTCTTCAATGGCAGCCATCGCGTACGGGAAAAATCCGTCGGAACGGAACCAGGTATTTGACGAAACCAGCTGGACCGATGAAACCAATCTGAAAGATACCACTCCGTACTACCGCAGCAAAACCATTGCCGAAAAAGCCGCCTGGAATTTCATGAAAACCGAGGCGCCCCAAATGGAACTGGCAACGGTGTGCCCCGGAGCCATATTAGGCCCGGTGCTGGAAGAAGACTTCGGAACATCGGCTAACATTGTCATCAAGCTGCTGGATGGAAGCACCCCGGCTCTTCCGAAAATCGGTTTTGAGATTGTGGATGTGCGTTCGGTAGCCGATTTGCAAATCCGCGCCATGATCGACCCCAAAGCCAAAAATCAGCGGTATTTTGCTTCGGCGGGTTACCTGAAATTCAAGGAGATAGCCCAGTTACTCAAACAAACCTACCCGAAACGCAGGATTTCCCAAATGATGTTGCCTGACTTTATGGTAAGGTTGTATTCAAACATTGACAAAGTACTGAAACCCATTCTGATCGAGTTGGGAAGTGAACGGAAGATAAGTCACCAAAAGGCCGTTCGAGAACTGGGCTGGCAGCCTATTTCCAAACAGGAAGCAGTGCTGACGTGTGCCGAAAGCATAATCAAATTAGGTATTGTAAAGTAAACTATGGAAAAACTCAGGCAAGCCTTGACTTTTGGGGGTATTCTATCCGAAGATGCCATTGAACTGGCGATGCGGCATTTTACGCTGCACACCTTCAAAGCCAATGAGCATTTTCTGCTGGAAGGCGAAGTCTCTAATCAGATCGCCTTTGTGGACGAAGGTCTGCTGCGCGTCTATGCCATCGACACCGACGGCACCGAAGTGACCAAGTATTTTATCCGTCCCCATCAGTTTGCCGTCAACCTGGAAAGTTACTATAGCCAGCTTCCCAGCGATACCAGTATGCAGGCAGTCGTTGAAACCAAACTGATGATTATCAAAAAACCCGTACTGGAAAAACTCAGTGCTGAAGTTTCCAATTTCTACATATTCACCAAGACCATCACCGAAGCCAACCTGCTGACCAAACTCAAAGACAATGATTTTCTGAACTTTGGCACAGCCAAGCAAAAATACATCGAGTTTACGCGCCGCTACCCTGACCTTGCCCTGCAGGTGCCTCAGCAATACATTGCTTCTTACCTCAAAATCACGCCCCAGTCGCTGAGTCGAATCCGCAAGGAATTGGCTCAGGCGAAATAGTAGCTTTTGAAAACGGAAAACCTCCAACAAGCAAGAGAAATTAATGATTTGAATATTGCTTAGATAAAAACTTACTTAGGTCGTTTCTGACTTTTCGGCGTTTAGCACTACCAAAAGCCAACAACAAAGATCGTAAGGATAAATTGCTTTCTCTCGGATTCCAGACAATTACCACTGACGTACGTCTTCGTTCTCTTGCGTTTTTTCGGAAAAACATTAATGGAATATTATCTGTTAATTCAATGACACGTTCACGTGGGCTATACCAAATACAGATGCTATTGAGTGAAGAAAGGGGTAATTCAATGAACGATTCCCAGATACCTTGGCGTAAGATCAATTGATGTTCAGGAAAAGCTTCTTTCAAGTCGTAAGAAATCAATTCCAGATTAACAAAAGGCTTATCTATTTCTATTAACATAAGATCTTTCTACTTTCTAAATTTGAACCACAAATTAGGAAACCTTATAGGTAAGCTATCTTCTGTCCACACTTTGCCTATGTGTTCTCTAGAAACAGACAAATTCATAGCAGCAACTTGTGCGGTTGGGTATTGATCTTCACTGTTAGAATGACCAAATTTCATCTCGTAAGCAGTATCTGCCAGATACATAAAACATTCTCCATGAATTTCTGAGTCTCGTTCTAATAAGAGATAAAGGGTATCCGGATCATATAAAGCTGCTTCATAGATCTGCTTTCCCTGAAATACTACTGTATATTGAAAATACAAATAGCAATCATCTGAAATAAAGGGGCCATCAATAATTTCATACAAAGCCGTAAAATTATAGTAACGCCTCGTTTCTATAATTTTTAGACGAACTGTTTTTTCAAAATCAACCAGGTCATCCTCTGAAAGGCCAGAAAGAATTTCTATCAGGTACCTTGCTTTCTGTTCACTTTGCTGAAAAGGGATATTGCCTGTCTTCTGACAGGAGAGGTTGATTATTCCCCAGAAATCTGATTCAGTCATTGTAGTTTTGCCTTTTTCAAAGATACTATTTTTACTTTCTTCTAACTCTTCTCATTCCAGGAGGAAAATAAATTTGGCAAATCAAGCGTCTTCAAAACCTTTATCCGCATCGGCAGTTTAGTGATAGAGCATATCAATTAACCAATCATCGATGACGAAGACCATTGTACTTGCAGGAGCAACCGGAAATTTAGGGACGAAAATTAGCCAGGCACTGATTGAACAGAAAGTCAATGTACGAGCCGTTGTGCGGCCAGAAAGCGATAGCCAGAAACTGAAAGCACTCAAAGCCAAAGGCGTGGAAGTGCGGCAAGTGGATTTCAAAAATGCTGCCGAACTTGCGGCTGCGTGTCAGGGTGCCGACTGTGTGGTATCGGCGTTGTCGGGGTTGCATGAGGTGGTAGTCGTCGCCCAAAAACAATTGCTCGATGCGGCTGTTCAAGCAGGCGTGCCGCGGTTTATTCCCAGTGACTATTCGCTGGATTTCACCAACCTGGAGCCCGGCCAGAACCGCAACCTGGATTTGCGGCGCGAATTTCACACCTATCTGGACAAGGCACCCATTCAGGCGACAACCATTTTCAACGGCGCTTTCATGGACTTGCTTACCGATGAAATGCCGCTGATTTTGTACAAGCGAAAACGGATTTTGTGCTGGGGAAATCCCGATGAAGTGATGGATTTTACGCTTACGGACGATGTCGCCCAGTTCACCGCCCGCGTGGCTCTTGACGACAAGACACCCCGGTATCTGCACATTGCCGGTGATCGGGTTTCGGCACGACAAATGGTGCCCATTGCCAGCGAAGTAACGGGTGAGAAATTCAAGCTCTTGCGGATTGGCGGCATCGGCTTGCTCAATGTCCTGATTAAAGTTACCAAAACCCTGTCGCCGTCAACCAACGATTTGTACCCAGCCTGGCAAGGCATGCAATACATGCGCGATATGATGGAAGGTCGGGTAAAGGTAAACACGTATGCCAATAACCGCTACCCGGATGTACATTGGACTTCGATCAAAGACTATTTGCTTGCCCAGAATGTAAGACAGAAAGTAAAAGAATAGGGGCCTCCCCCAGCCCCTCCCGTGGAGGGGAGCTTTTTAGGCGTTTTTCAAAATAGTATCTTTTTAAAATAAAAAACCGGTCTATTGTAGAGATGGGACAATCTCTCTCCTGTAAAAAAAGGACTTTCAATACACGAAAATGAAGGTCCCTTCTCCCGTGGAGAAGGGATTTAGGGATGAGGCCCTTAACTCAGCACAAAGCTACGTTCGCTAAAGGCAGGTAATGAAGGTTGTCCCTCATAGAAATACTTCACCTCATCTTTAGGGTCCATGAGGCCCAGGCTGTAGAGAACAGGCACAAAATGGTCGGGAGTCGGTGCAGCCAGTTTGCCCAGTTTGTGGCTGGTTTCGTAATTGATGATATTCTGCACATTGCGTTCATCAATCTGCTGCTTGATCCAGGAGTCGTAATCGGCTTCCCAGCCAAACGGACTCATATCTCCCGAACGCATCTTCTGACCAATAATCTGTAGGTTGTGAATCAGCGAACCGCTGCCGATAATCAACACCCCTTTTTCGCGTAGGGCTTTCAGTTGCTTGCCCAGTTGGTAATGGTATTCCGGCGATTCGTAATAACTGATGCTCATCTGAAACACCGGAATGTTAGCTTCCGGAAACAAGTGCATCAGCATGGGCCAGGCACCGTGATCCAGCCCCCACTCGGCAGTCTCGTGTACCGACGGAATGATTTTAGTTACCTCTCTGGCGATTTCGGGTGCTCCTTTGGCGTGATATTGCGGATCGTAGTAATGCTTCGGAAATCCGTAGTAATCGTATATCTGCTTTTGCTCGGGCGATATGTTCACAAACGTGCCCTGCGAACACCAGTGCGCAGATACAATCAACGCTGCCTTAACCTCGTATTTGTTCTGTAAGTCTTTACCCAAGTGATACAAGGCATTCCAGAAAGGACGTTCGTCTTTCGATAACGGAATGTCCATGGGGCTGCCGTGTGAAGTGAATAAAACCGGCATGCGGTTGCCTTGTACCGGCAATGTATCGGTAAATTGTTGAAAACTGCTTAGAGTGCCCATCGTTGAAATAGTCAAAATGGATTGAATAAATTGTCTGCGGTCCATGGTTGCATGTATGGGTAATGCCCACCAATTTCATGATTCATCATTCCTGATTTTCAGTATACAAAGATACCAAGAAGAAACTATATATTATATAGTAGTATACTAAAGTATACCGGTGTCGGGAAGTATAGTTAACTACCAATCAATAGCGATGGGTTTTGCGTTTTCAAAAGATACTATTTACATTCCGCCATCGAAAACTATACTTGGATAGATGGCCAATATGCACTTAGAAATTCCGGTTTGGGTACAACACAAAAACGAGCAATACATTGTAAGGCCCCTGTTCATGGCTGACTGGCACGCCGCCGATGAACGGTACGAAAACGCCATGCGTAAGCTTACCCAGCTGATTCGGAGGGAGTTTTCACAATACAAGATCGAACGGGACAATGCCGACCAGTTGCTCTGGATTCTGTTTAACCCCGAGTTCCGGTTCGAAGCCATTGATTTTGATTTCAGCTATGGGCAGCGTTTTTTCAGTAACAAACTTTCCGTTGCCTGGTTTCGGCAGGGCAACTATACGGTAATAGTGCTTCCGGCTTTCGACAATTACCAGTTCATCGCCCAAAAACCCGATGCCCGCCGCGCCGATGTGATGGCAGATGTGATGCAGCAAGTGCAGGTATATGCGCGCAACTACCGCAAAAAACACGAGGAAGAGTTTCTGCTCGACAAATATGCCGCGGGCAAAGGCGAGTTTTGCACCACGCTGGATTTGCATTTGTTTGTATCGGCAGAGAAGATCATGGATGATGCGCATGATTTTTTCCGGCAGTTTTTTCGTAGCGACACCACTTTTGACGGTCGGCGCGAAATTGTCCGCGTGGGCCATGACCTGAATGAAAAATATCCGACCGAACTCAACCGGGCCTATTTCAGCGATGAAATAGTGACTCAGCTTAAAACCCTGATTTACAATCACGAAAACATACCGCTGGCTATCATAGGCGACCGCAAAGTAGGCAAAACCACTCTATTGAACGAAGTGGTGTACCGTCACCTGGAAGAACACGCCGACACGCAGCTTTCCAAACTGGACAACATCTGGAACATTGATCCGTCGCGCGTGATTGCGGGCATGAGCATTGTGGGAGCCTGGCAGCGGCGGTTTGAGTCCATCATCCAGTTTGCGATGTATCCGCTCAGCCAGCACAAACGGCAGGACAAACTTTATTTTACCAATATCGTGGCGTTGTTCCGCATCGGAAAGTCATCACAAAACGACATGACGCTCAGCGATGTACTCAAGCCTTACCTGCAAGACCGCCGCCTGCAGGTAATTCTGGAGGCGACACCCGAAGAGTGGGATGTGGTCACTGAACTCGACCGGAGCTTTACCGATTTGTTCAAAGTGATCCGGGTATACGAACCCAGCGAAAAGATTTCACTGCAAGTGATCAACCATGTGCGCAACCACCTGGAGCACGAACACAAATTCGGGATGACCAACCTGGCACTGGTCCGCTTGATCGAACTGCAAAAACGCTTTCACACGCAACGCGGCCTGATCGGCAATGTATCTGAAAACATGCATCAGTTGGCAACCAAGTTTACGGGCAAAGAGATTGACATTCAAACGATTGTCAGTGAGTTCAGCAACCAGACACATCTTAACGAACGCATTGCCAACCAGGACATTCGCGTTACGCGCAACGAATTTTACGACCATTTGTCGCAGCGGCTCATTGGGCAGGAACAGGCGGTAGAATGCCTCACCAATGTGCTCAATGTGATCAAGGCCCAGCTCAACAATCCGGAACGTCCGTTTGGGTCGTTTCTGTTCATAGGGCCAACAGGTGTAGGCAAAACCCAGGCGGCTAAAATTCTGGCTCGGTACCTGTTCACGCACGACGAAAGTCTCGTCCGGTTTGACATGAACGAATTCATTGATGGCGACGCGGTGAACCGGCTGGTGGGCGACTTTGCCAATCCGGAAGGGCAGCTCACCACCAAGATCCGTTACAATCCATTTTGTGTTCTGTTGTTTGATGAAATTGAAAAAGCCCATCCCGACGTGCACAACTTGCTGTTGCAGATATTGGGCGAAGGCCGCCTGACCGATGCGTTGGGGCGTACGGTGAGTTTTTGCAATGCGGTGATAATCCTGACGTCTAACCTGGGTGCCGAGCGGGTGGGGCGGGAAATCAACCTGCAACGCCGCGAAGAAGTAGCTACCCATACCTACGAAAAAGCCGTTCGCGACTTCTTCCGGCCTGAATTCATCAACCGCATCGATCAGATCGTTTTTTTCCAGAAGCTCACTTCCCAGCAAATCGGGCAGATTGCCTGGCTGCAAATCAAGGAATTGCTCAAACGTCACGGCTTTTTGCGTCGGCATACCTTATTGAACGTATCGCCGGCGGTGCTCGAAGCCATTGCCGAAAAAGGCTTTGATCCCGAAATGGGCGGCCGCGCCCTGAAGCGACAGATCGAAAAGGAACTCACCGTTCTCATTGCCGACCAACTGGTAACCATCGCCCCCGACAATCCGGTGATTTTCAATCTGTACCTGGACCATGGGCAACTCAAACCGCATCTGGTGGCGCTGCAACACATAGCTCCCAATGAAAAGCCGGGGTTGCCGGAACTGGAAAACCTGGAAATCACCTTCGAACTTTTTGCCGATTTGCTCGAAGAAGTGGAAGACCTGAAAGCTGAACTGGAAGAAATGCAGGAAGAAAACACCGGATGGGTGTATTCCACAGACCAGAGCCAGTCCACGTCTCCGCTACTCGACATCAAAGAAAAGCTGAGCCAACTTGATGAGCACCTGCGCAATATCTTGTGGGAATACCAGTCGGGCAAAAAGGTAAACATTGCCAAGACCTACCTGCCGCTCAAAAGCGTATCGGGCATCAAAATTACGCGCAACTACAATTGGGGCGGGCAGGACAAAGCGTATCTGAAAGAATTGTACACGCAGCTGCAGATCACCGATTATTTCAATGAAGTGCACGAGTCGGCGGCCCGCATTGTAAACGAAACCAATGCGCTGTATTTCGATCTGTACCAGCAAGTTGCATGGCTCGACTATGCCCTCACCCAGCATGTAAACGAAATACCCGACACGGTGATTGTGCACATTGCGTCGGCGGTAGACAATGCGGGCAGCACTGAGGTTGCTTACCTGAAGCAATTTTACGAAAAGTTGTTCACGCTGGAAAAATCGCATGAAGTCCGTAAAAATAGTATCTTTTTACAACTCAAAACCCCCGGCATTCACCAACTCTTCCAACAGGAAACCGGTTTCCATTTGTTCTTTACCGCACACGAATCGCCGCTGCCTGTCGAAGTTTCTGTCTACACCTGCGAACCAAACACGGACTTACCGGCTTTTGCCGAAACAATTGTACAAAACCCGTCCATCACTTTTTTAGAGGCTATTCAGTCGGTGCAATACATTATCCGGCTTTATTCGCTGGGGGATGAAAAACTAAAAAAACGCATCATTACCGATTTGCGGTCGGGTATGATTCACAACAAAGACCTTTCTCTGAAAGAGATTCAATGGCTGTTTTATGCCAACACCATCAGTCAGGAGGCGCAATCATCGGGCGGGGAGACATAAACATGTCATGACTGGTAGTCATGACATGTTTATCTGGACAAGCGGGTTTTTCGGCTTTCAGAGATACTATTTTTGATAAATACAAAGTTGCCATCCTATTCGCATGAAAATACTAGACTTTCCGTTGTTGTGCCGCAAAATTGACGAAGACGCCATTCTGGGTCAGATTATCGGCCTCGACAAGCAATTGGTAGCCACCGATGTACGCGGCCTGACGGGCGACTTTTCGGAATACATCGAAAAGCAGCTCCGCAAAGGTGCGTACTACGAGCCCGAAATTCTACAGCCCAGAATCAAAACCCTGGCCCTTACCATTCGGCCGCATTACCGCGAAAAACAACGGATCTATCCCGTAAAAGAAACCCTCGAGATTCCCATTTATGCCGTATATGGCAGCAACGAACAAGGCTATTTTGAGTGCTTTCTGCCTTTGCTCAACAAAAGCTTTTATTTCTATGCCGAAAAAGACCTCGACAAGCTGATTGAACACTTTGCCAAAGACGCCTTGCACAACATGGAGCCCGGTGAAATTTACAGCCTGTTGCAAGCCTCGCCCCCCTGGCTCGAAAGCGTAACCGTACGCATGCCCCGTGTGCAGGAAGCCAAAGACAATGCGGATGATTTTTCGCGGTTTCAGATGTTGAGCAGCGTAGCCGAAAAACTCCCCTACCTTCGCAAATCGAGCAATCGACTGGTGTTGGATGCGGCCTGGGAACGCAGCGAATGGGTGGAAAAGCTGATTGCGTTTTTGCTCAAAGGCCATAGCAATGTGCTGTTGGTGGGGGCGTCGGGGGTAGGCAAAAGCACCATCATTCACGAGGCCATCCGCAAAATACACCAACAGGAAAAATCACTCGAAAAATTTGAACGCCACACTTTCTGGCGCACCACACCGGCACGCATTACCGCCAAAGCCAAATACCTGGGCGAGTGGCAGGAAAACTGCGAAGAACTCGTCAGCGACCTTACCCAGGCGCGCGGGTTGCTTTGGATCGAGAACTTTGTGATGCTGGCTTTGACCGGTGGCGAAGGCCCCGAAGATTCGGTAGCCGCCTTTCTGACTTCTTTTATCCGTCAGAAACAATTGCAGCTAATTAGCGAGGTCACTTCCGAGCAACTCGATGTGATGCGCAAATTACTGCCCGGCTTTGTGGAACATTTCCAGATCATTCAGGTGCCGGAAATGAAAACAGCTTCCATGCTCAAAATCTTTGACTACTACACGCGCCACACCGAGAAAAACATGAAGGTATCATTTACGCAGCCTGCACTGGAAATGACGTACATGCTGCTTGAGCGTTTCATTCGTTACGAAAGTTTTCCAGGCAAGGCCATTCGTTTTCTGAATGCGTGTGTCAATAAGGCTTTACTGGCCCCCAAACCCCAGAAGGGGGAGAAAGAGTTCCCCGTTCGGGGGCTAGAGGCCCATTCTCCTTCGGGGGATGGAGGGCTTTTCCTGATTGACTCGCCACAGATCATTGAAAACTTTTCCCAGCAAACCGGCCTTCCCGACATTCTGTTGCGCGATGATTTGCTGCTGGACAACTCGACGTTAACAACTCATTTTCAGAGCCGGATCAAAGGACAAGACCACATTTTACAGAAAATACTGTCGGTAATCAAAGTGTTCAAAGCGGGGCTTAACGACCCGGACAAGCCCATTGCCACAATGATTTTTGCCGGCCCGACGGGAGTTGGCAAAACCGCCACCGCCCAAGCACTGGCCGATTATTTCTTTGGGATCGGGCAAACGTATCAGCCGCTCATCCGACTTGATATGAGTGAGTTTCAGCATCCTTCTCAGATTTACCGGCTCATTGGTTCGGAGGGTAAATTGGTCCAGTTTGTACGTGAAAAACCCTTCTGTGTGGTATTGCTCGACGAAATAGAGAAAGCCCATCCGCTCATTTTCGATGCACTGCTCACCGTGCTGGATGAAGGCTTGCTGCTCGATTCGGCCGGTAGGCTCACTGATTTCCGCAATGCAATTATCATTATGACGTCCAACCTGGGCTCGTCACAGCGCAGTTCGGTGGGGTTTCGCAGTTACCAGGCCGACGACTTTGAAGCCAGCATCAAGGCATTTTTCCGTCCGGAATTCTTCAACCGGATTGATCTGGTGTTGCCTTTTTACTCACTGGATGCGGCGACAATCCGCGAAATCACGCTTTCTGAACTGACGGCCCTGGACAAACGGGATGGCATCCGCAACCGTGGCATTCGCCTTTCATTTACCGACGCCCTGATTGGGTACATTGCCGAGAAAGGTTTTGACAAAAAGTACGGGGCTCGTCCGCTTCAACGCGAAATCGAACGGTTGATTGTAGCGCCACTAGCACGGCTGCTCTTGCAACAGCCTGACTTACAAAACCAAACACTAACGGTCGATTACACCGATCAACTGGTATTTCGGTAAACGCATTGGGATATAAGAGAAATGATAAAGCATTAGAAACAAGAGGCGTAACTTGAACATCGCTGTCGGACAAATATCCCTGCGGGAATACAGAGAAAATAGTATCTCTGGAAATGGTAAAACCTATCTGATTCATACTCTTAAACAGTCACATAGTATGCTTGAAAACGCAAAATATACATGGAAGAAATGAAAAGGATTTTATCCGATACCGAATCGCTGATCGTTTTTTTCGCAATCATTGGGATGACCATACTATTGGCTCTGCTGCTTGGCAGATTTCTTCAAAGACAAATTGAAGAAAAGACAAAAGAACATCAGGTGGATATTACCAGTTTTATTTTTTTGAAGCACATGATTGTAGCAATAGTCTACTTTTTAGGCTTTGGCTGGGCCCTGTTAACCTTGCCCATCACCCGGACATTCGCCCATTCTTTAATTGCCGGTGCGGGAGCCACAACCCTGATTTTAGGATTTGCTTCCCAACAGATTTTTAGCAATCTGTTCAGTGGCATTTTTCTTGTTCTCAACAGACCATTCAAAATAAATGACACGATAGAATTTCAGGGCAGCAAAGGAAAGGTAATTGAAATAAGCCTGAACTCCACAATCATTCAGGATGAAAATGAAGACAGGATCATCATTCCAAGTTCCAAGATTTTGGGCGATAAAATAAAAATATACAAACAACAAAAGTAAAAAAGCCAATAGCTATTAGCTAAAAGCTTTTAGCAAAATAGTATCTTCTAAAAAGGAAAAACCTCAATGTCCTCTGGTTTAATGCAGATCTATTTGGCGGGCTTAAGCTCAACCAGTTGAATGGAGAATTCCTTGGAAGGCCGCTTTACCGGGTCGGCCAGTTCGTTCATCTTCGAATTGAGCACATATAGTTTGCCGTCGGCCTGCGTTCCGGTACTTGGCTGCTGAAACCGATCTTCGGCGGCCGTGCTGGCGTCTACTTCGGCGGTAGCCCACTGATCCTGACTGCTCAACTGAAAGACTTTATCCACACCTTTGTTCTGAATCAGGTACAGTTGGTTTCCGTCCAGCAACATACCGTCCGAACCCGGAAAGAAATTCTTGACCTTGACCCGGCTGATGTTCTTCGGATTTTTCATGTCCACTTTGTACAATGCTCCCTGGCTGTTGTTATTCACCAGCAGATACCCCTGCGGGTGGCACACAATGCCGTTCAGCCCGACATCCATGGCCTTGAAGTAGTCGCTTTCGGCAAAAACCGTGGCCTTGCCTTTGGTGTCTATCTTATAAATTACCGGCGAAAAGCTGTCGGTGGCATATAAATTGCCCTGTGCATCAAAAGCCATGTCATTGATGAAATGTTTGCCTTTGTACACACCCGCCAGGTCAATGTCAGAGAGTTTTTTTCCGGTATTGAGGTCAATGGAGATGATACGCGCCATCTTTTTGAACGTACTCGAATCGGAAAGTTTGCTGTAGTTGGCATCCGAAACACATGCCCACAACCGATTGGCTTTGACATCGACTTTCAGTCCATACGTCGATTTCAAGGAATTGTCCTGGTAAAACGGCTTGTAATTTCCCTGCTGGTCCACACTGCCAATGGTGCCGGTTGTAACCGATCCGACGTAAAACAACTTGTTTTTGGGATTATACGCGACTCCTTCCGGGTATAAGCCCGGAACGGTGAAGGCGATGCGGGGCGTTTGTGCCCAGGCTTCCCCAACGGCAAGCTGGCACAGCAATCCAATCCCCAGGAGTGTATATGTAATTTTGGTAAGTATCATTTGGAAGGAATAATTATCAGTTAGCAAACAAAAAATAGTATCTCTGAAAAAGGCAAAACCTCGCCTCCTCTATGCGTTATTGCGATTTGGTAGCTGACGAAGCAATGCAATAGATGTTTCCGTTTTCGTCATCGGTGATATACACTTTGCCCGCCGGACTGATCAGAATTCCGGCAGGACGACCAAAACGGGATTTGCCGTCTTTGCTCAGGAAACCGCTGAAAAAGTCGTGTACCGAGGTCGGTTGTCCGTTTTCATAGTGAATTCGCTGCACTTTGTATCCTTCCGGATTTTTACGATTCCAGGAACCATGCCAAGCTACCAAGGCATCGTTTTGGTACTCAGTAGGAAATCCGGGTTTATTGCCGATGAAACGGAAATCAATGGGGGCGCTGTGGGCTGGAAACAGCATTACGGCAGGCACCGTGTTTTTGGCATAGGCGGCTTTGGTGGTGCCGCTGGGGTCTTCGCGGGTCACGTCCACTTCCTGTTTGCCATACACCCAGGGCCAGCCATAATCGCCGCCATCTACGATTTTGTTCAGTTCTTCGGGAGGAATCTCGTCGCCGCGCCAATCGGTGCCGTGGTCGCACGACCATATTTCTTTGGTCTGCGGATGCCAGTCAAACCCAATGGAATTGCGCAACCCTCTGGCAAAGATGCGCCTGTTAGTGCCATCGGCATTCATCACGATCATGGTGGCGTGCTCTTTATTGGTCTCCGAACAGTCGTTGCAGTCACTGCCGATAGTCATGTACAGCTTTCCATCGGGCCCAAAGCTAATCATGCGGTTGTCGTGCTGGCCACCTTCGGGCAGGTCTTTAATCAGCGTAACCGTATCTTGCAGCATGCCGTCGGGCATTACCTTGGCACGCTTCAGTATCCGGTTGGCGGCCAAGTACAAATACCCGTCGTGCAACACAATGCCGTGCACACCCGGAAATTTTGACCACACGGTTTTCAGTTCTTCAAACCGGCCATCTTTGTCTTTGTCGCTGAGTAGCAGCACATCGCCCACATCGCGACGGGTTACGTACAGCGAACCGTCATTGGTTAGGGCCATGATGCGCGGTTTTCCCAATCCGCTGGCTACTACCGTTATCTTGAATCCCTCCGGAACGCTCAGGTTGCTCACCATGCTTTCTTTAAAGTCCAGGTGCTGCGGATAGGCGGTGTTTACCGTTGCGGAAAAGTTTTCTTTGGGAGGTAATCCTTTTTGGGCATACAGCGGCGCAGCCACCAACAGGGCCGCGAGTAGGCCGCCAAAAAATGTGCGGTTCAGGTTTTTCATAGGTAAGCTGGTTTGTTACAGGTCTGGTAATTGGCCAGACTGGATTTTGGTTACAACTAAATAGCATTCGAAGAATAGCAGTGGCAGGAGATTGCTAGCACTTTTCCGCAAATCAGTTAAAGACGAATAAAAAAATATGCCACTTCATAGGGTTGTCTTCTGACAGGCAGGCGGTTACACAGACCTATTCCGTTTCTTCAAGCTGCGATGGCTGTGCTTATTTGAGAGATATTCGAGGACAATGTTCAATCCATTATAAGGACTGGGGTTTTGTGTTTTCAGAAGGTACTATTTTGGTTCAAGTTGGGCGTTATTCGATGTTGTTCCCAATTGTTATCTTTTCTGTTTCCTCAAATCAAATTGTAGCTACCCGGATTTGAGAATGCAAAGACTGAAAAACGGGATTGGAGGAAAAGAGAATGGTCGGCAAAGTACCGACCACCGAAAAGCTTTCCTGTCTGCACACTTGGCTGTGCACCAATCCCGATAATCTTTTACAACGATTTCTTGTACATACGAAAAAACAGAAAAGGCAAAAATCCGAAACTGAACAACAACACGCCGGATATCAACAACAGATCGGCTCCCTGCAAATGCATCAGTTTGAACAAAACCGCTAGTCCGGTTACAATGGCACTCAGAAACCCGAGAATGATCCGGAGCCGTTCGGAAGCCACACTTGTCAGGGCCGCTTTGTAGCGGTCAATTGCCAACAAGGGTAAGAATAGCAGCACAAAACCCAGAAAACCATATGTAAACAACTCTCCGCCACCCAGCCAACCTAAAATCTTGAATAACCAGCCTATGCTAATGCTGATGGAAGCAAGCAACCCGATGGAATACATGATCTTTTTCATAGTTACGATTCGTTTAGCGTTTAACAAAAAAATAGTTTCGTTCTGAATCTCGCCGAAGCCATTGGGACAGATATCCATAAAAGCTTGCTGGTAAGCGTTTTCGAATGAAAGGCCTCTTTGCATCTTGTATTCGACAACGCAACAGAAATGGTCCAGCAAGTCGTCTTTCAGGTCTGGCATGGAAATGCCCCCTTTGTCAATTTCACTCTGGATCCGCTCAATGTGCTCATCAGACAGCATCAGCTTATTTGCAGTTTGTAGGCCGGAAAAACGATCTGCCCAATGGTATTCAGAAAATCGTGCAATTCATTGAACTGGGCTTGTTTTTGTACGTGTCCCTGTTCGGTAAGGAAATAATACTTCCGAATCCGCTTTCCAATATTCACCGTTTCTACCTCTACGAGTCCTTCTTGCAGCAACTTGTGCAATGCCGGATACAAAGAGCCTTCCTTAAGCAGAATCTTATTGCCTGACAATTCTTTTACCTTCTGCGTAATTTCATAGCCGTACATCTTTCCATTGTCGGCCAGTAACTTCAGAATAATGGTGCTCAGGGTGCCTTTCAGCAGTTCCGTTGTATTCATAACACAAATATACATAGATATACGATATATCAAAATTCTATGTATATTATTTTACTGGAAACAAATTCATTGCGCCAATTTCCGGCTGCCATCGCCAGTGAATTGGAACGGAGGTTTTGGCGTTTGAAAAGATACTATTTTCCGTATCAGCATTTTTTTTCATTTTCTGAAATCCAATCCTTTGGGTAGTTGCGTAGGTATGGTGTTGGCCAACAATCACATGCATAACCACTAGTTTAAGTGGCAGTTTCAAAATAAAACCTAATTCATTTTTATCTTTTTAAAAACACGTAGAAACAAATCAACTATATGAAAAAGTCATTGATTATCTGGTGTGGTGCCGCAATGCTGGCAACAACCGCTTTGGTAAATGCAGATGCGCAAAGTGGCAATAAAATGGAAAAAACAGTAATGGTAGGCGGCGCAGCCATGTATCCAAGCAAAAACATCGTTGAAAACGCGATGAATTCCAAAGACCATACCACGCTGGTAGCCGCTGTAAAAGCCGCCGGACTGGTAGAAACGCTGAAAGGCAAAGGTCCTTTTACCGTGTTTGCTCCTACCAACGAAGCATTTGACAAATTACCCGCCGGAACGGTGGAAACCTTATTGAAACCTGAAAACAAAGATCAGTTGACCAAGATATTGACCTATCACGTGGTAGCGGGCAAGTACTCGGCCAAAGATTTGATGAAAGCCATAAAAGACGGCAACGGCAAAGCCATGTGGAAAACCGTAAGCGGTGGTACCCTCACTGGCATGCTGGACGGCGACAAAGTCAAACTGATGGATGAGGCAGGTAATACGGCTACGGTTACCATTGCAGACGTGAATCAGTCAAACGGTGTGATTCACGTGATTGACACCGTTGTTCTCCCTAAATAGTTGTGTAAGTGTTTGTGGTTGAATAACAGAAACTCCCTGGTCTCTCACTGGGGAGTCTTCTTTTTTATGGGGTTTTGTGTTTCCAAAAGATACTATTTGCTACGAGTATCAATCGCTACACTCTGACACCACCAAAACCTTTTTGCGTTTCAAAGCCGCCACCAACTCGAAATCAATACCATCTGTATTCAGCTTTTCGGATAGCTTTTTCACCAGTTCTTGAGTTTCTCGATCTATAGGTTTGTAGTAGAGAACTTCATAAAAACAAAATTCTTCTGCTTGTCCTGATTTGGTTTCTGCTTTTAATGCGGGTTTTGCCGTCCAGCTTTTATCTGATAATGACAATTTCGTTTCAAGCCCGATTCCTGCAATACAGGGAAAATCTGAAATATAAGAAATGTTCCTAATTTGAGAATTTGCTACTTTAATACTGTGTCCAGTGAAAAAAGGAACTTTTCGAGATTGATAAACCGAATCAGCAGGATAAGTTACCCACAGAATCTCATTGAAAATCTCCAGTGAATCCAGCTCATAATCTTTTACAAACTGAGTAAACAATCGGTCATCCTGAGCAAATCGTTTCATTTCTGCTTTCATAATTTCCTTATAATCATAAGGCATTAGTTGGAAATAGCCGTTTGTTACTCCTTCTTTCATCTGAATCATTCCTTTAAAACAATAACAGTTAGGCATTTCACCCAAAGCAAGGTCAGTAAACCATACAAAACAGAAAATAATCAGGAGACTTTTTTTCATAGAAAGTAGTCAGAAGTTGTAGTGGCACTCAATTTTATGGGTCTTCTTTTTCAATAACTTAATAGTACCATTCTGATGGAGCCGATATTCGCTTGCGGTTGAATCGCATAACTCGCCATTGGGTCGTTCGTCCAAGTCCAAGTCGGCAACGATCAACGTCGAATCGTTTTTCATCCAGCTTTTGGTCATTCTTCCCATGCCCGCATCCATAAAACTACTGGCAGCCGTTAGCTCTGCCAGCAGTTTGCCACTGGGTGCATACGTCATCAGAATAAGATCGGGCTAATAGTGTCCATTCCTACTGAAAACGAGTTGGTAATGATTTTTCTTTTGGACAAAGGCATAACAACCCGGTCTGGACTGTTGTGACAAGAGCTTACTTTGGGCAAACAAGGTTTGGGCAGAGGCAGAATCCAACGCATTCAGTCGCAACTTGTTTTCGTGAGTAAACCCCAAGTCTTTGTTTGTCAGGTAGCGCACCTGAGAATAAGCAAAATGCGGTTTGATTTTTTCAAATGGACTTTTCTGTCGGGTTGCACCCATCCATAGAAATCCGAGCATAAGAAAAACCACTACAGAAAAACCTACTTTCATAAATCACCTGGTTTGCCTGTATATAACGAAAAAAGGCCTGTGGTAAACACAGGCCTTCTAAATAATAAAAGCGATAGACGTTACCTTTTACTTTATCCAATTCATTTTATCCATAGGAGCTTCCTGCTCAATCAACTCGCGTATCTGGGCAACGATTTCATCAACAGACAGATTGGGATCAAAGCGAAACGGTTCTTTGAATTTTACGGACAACTGCGTGTTGGTCTTTTTGAAAACCAACCCTTTTTTGTCGAATGCCCGCCGGAAACCGTTGATTACCACTGGTACGATGATCGGATTGAATTCCTTGATCATATGGGCCGTTCCTTTGCGAATGGGTGCATACGGACTGGTAGTTCCCTGCGGAAAACTCACCACCCACCCTTCTTGCAGGGCTTTCCCGATGCGGTCTTGCCCGCTGGCGTCTACTTCCCGCTTCACTTCCTGCCCGTTGGCACGCCATGAACGGTTTACGGTTACGGCCCCAGCCAAGCTCAGCAATTTGGGAATCAGGCCTTTGTTCATTGTTTCGCCGGCTGCCACGTAGTAACTTTTGACCCGGGGCGACAACAAATAGATAGGAACCTTGATGTTGTCTTTAAATCCCCATTTCACGCTGGAAAAAATGTGGTAAAACGCCATCACATCCGCAAAATAGGTTTGGTGATTGGAGAGAAACAGCACGTTGGTATCGGGCAGTTCGTGGAGGTATTCCGTGCCGTCAATGTCCATTTTGTTTACCACTGCGTAGCGCCAGTACGTGGCAGCTCCAACGGCGGCAATCATGGTTCGTTTCAGGATGGTAAAATTGCCCAATTCGTCCCGGTCAAACAGGCCAAAGACATCCAGGTTGTTCACTATATTTTTAGCTGCTAATTTTTGTGACATATGGGTTATGAGTAGATAAGTATCTAAAATAGTATCTTTCAAAAAGCGAAAACCTGCCTGAGTCTTATTTCATCACAAATAAATGAAATTTTTATTGAATCTGATGCAATTGGCCGATTGGGAATAGTTTTTTGACTCTTCACTTCCAAGCTTTACACAGAATGCGTAAACTTGCACCCAGATCAAGTGCAGCATTTAGTCAGGATCCGTTCCTAAAAATGCTTGCCAGTGCATTCCTGACTCTTATCCAAATTCTTCATTTTTAATTTTTATTGCGTTGGACTCCATTCGACTACACCACCCCACCGGAACCACACAAACCGAAATTCAGTTGGCCTCATCCAAAAGCGAAAGCAACCGGGCCCTGATTATCAATGCACTGAGCGGAAACAAAGGCACACTCACCAACCTGTCGGAAGCCCGTGACACCCAAA
Organism: uncultured Sphingobacteriales bacterium; assembly: GCA_963520985.1. GTDB lineage: Bacteria > Bacteroidota > Bacteroidia > Cytophagales > 172606-1 > Xanthocytophaga. The sequence continues at coordinate 2,056,720 of CAUQTA010000001.1, read as the reverse complement.
CCATGCAGCGGTTGCTCAACAGTGAAGCGCCTACCTGGGATGTACTGGATGCGGGAACCACCATGCGTTTTCTGACTGCCTACGCAGCCGTGACCAATCAGAATAAAATCATGACCGGTACTGGCCGTATGTGTGAACGACCCATTGGCTTGCTGGTTGAGGCGCTTCGGTCATTGGGTGCCCATATAGATTACCTGCAAAACGATGGGTATCCGCCGATTCACATTCACGGATTTCAGTTTGCCGGCATTTCACACGCTTTCATTCGCGGCGATGTGAGCAGCCAGTACATTTCGGCGTTGCTGATGATTGCGCCCGTGCTGCCCAATGGATTGGAATTGGAACTCACCGGCACCATCGGTTCCCGACCGTATATTGAAATGACGTTGCGTCAGATGGAAGCGTTTGGCGTGCAGCACGAATGGAATGGAAACACGATTTCTGTAAAACCGCAAACCTACCAGCCTACCTCCTACCAGATCGAATCGGACTGGTCGGGAGCCAGTTACTGGTACAGCATTGTGGCAATAGCCAATAATGCCGAAATTGAGTTGTTGGGATTGAAAGAAAATTCGCTGCAAGGCGACAGCCGCATTGCGGAAATCATGGTACCACTGGGCGTAACCTCCACATTTACCGACCGAGGCGTATTGCTGAAGAAAACCGCTACACAACCATCCATTGCCGTTGATTTTTCACATTGTCCCGATCTGGCCCAAACGGTAGCCGTTTGCTGTGTTGCCAAAGGTGTGGAAGCTGAATTTACCGGGATTGAAAGTTTGAAAATAAAAGAAACCGACCGGGTACTGGCTTTGCAAAACGAATTGGGCAAGTTTGGCGGGCAACTGCTGGAAGTGGAAACAAACACCCGTTACCACATTCCCAAACCCACCTTGCAAGACGAGCACACGCCGGTTCGCATTCATACCTATGACGACCACCGGATGGCAATGGCCTTTGCGCCGCTGGCCCTGCAACGCGAAACAGTGATTGAGCATCCCAATGTAGTAGTAAAATCGTATCCGGGTTTCTGGGATGATTTGCGTAAGGCAGGTTTTGTGATTTCGTAGGATACTATTTTTTTGAGAATCCTACGAGAGTTTCTATCCACAAAAAATGATGCGACTTAGCCTTCTATTTTTAACTCTCTTGTGCTTTTGCATACCAACACAAGCACAAGAGAATTCTACAGAATCCATCGTCACAGAAAAAACGATCTATAACTTTATAAACGGTCAAAACATTTTTGGTTTTGCGAATCAAACTGTTTTTAAACGCCCAGTTTTTTTTAAGCCAGATTCCAGCTTCCTAAAGAAATATCTGTCATCAGACGATATTGCCTTTATGGAAAAGCAGTGGCAATCACCCATTATCCACGAGTGGAATAAACTGAGAATCAAAGACAAACGTATTAAGTTCACAAATAAGTCCACATCCTTTTTTCGAGGCAAAGAGGTATCTTTTTTTAGTATTCCTCTATTTTCTAAGGATCGAAACAAAGTTCTTATCAGGATCTATTCACGAATGTCCCTGCCTGGCTATTTCTTTAGTAAAACAGGTGGTATATATGATGATACCCTCCTTTTCATAAATACAGACGGCCAGTGGGTGGAACATCATATAAATATAATTATGGGAGATTAGTATTTTAGTAACGTGTCAAAATAATCCACCGCCTGTAGCAAGTGGCTGCCATACCACGAAAACATCTCACCATCAACCAGCAGCACCCGGCTTTGCGGACAGAGTTCCTGAAAGTACCGAATGTGTTTCTCCGCAAATGGAAACGGCTCTGACGACAACAAAATCCATTCGGGAGCGGCCTGTTGCAATTGGGCTTCGGAAATTTCGGGGTAGCGACTCAGTTCATCAAATACATTTTCCAATCCGCAACGCTGCAATAGGTCATTTATAAAGGTATGGCTGGCGGCTACCATCATCGGATTTTGCCAGATGAAATAGGCGACACGTCGCGATTGTGCAGGCACAAAACCAGCAAACCGGGTTTTGACTTCCAAAACGATAGTATTTGCTTTTTCTTCAACTCCTGTTAGTTTTCCTACCTTTTCCATCATGGCCAGGGCGTCTTCCAAGGTATACAAGTCGCTCATCCAAACCGGATAGTTGGCGGCCAACTGTTCGATGCCTTCTTTGTAATTCTCCTCTTTGTTGGCCAGAATCAGGTCAGGCTTCAGCGTGTCAATCACATCAAACCGAAAGTTTTTTGTACCGCCAACAAGTGTCTTCGTTTTTACCTGCTCAGCCGGATGAATGCAAAATTTGGTTATCCCGACTACTCTATCGCCCAGCCCCAGGTCAAACAGCAATTCGGTTTGGGAAGGGACCAACGAAACAATGCGTTGTGGAATGTAAGGAAGCGATTCGATCAGGCTCATCCCACAAAACAAGCATAGCTTTTCCAAAACACCAACAAATCCAAGCACATACGTCAGCACTTTTTGTACCGCAGACTGGGTTTTCAAAATAGTATCTTTTTGAAACACAAAACCTGCCAGTAACTAAAAAAGGTGTAAGCAAAATGCTTACACCTTTCATACTCTGTACCTTAATTATCACTTCTTCTTATGCCTGGTAGCAGTGAAACTGCTTGCCAAACAGAACAGGTCGTATGAGCCTGCTAAAAAGAGGTTATATTGACACAAAGATAAAAAAATATTTTATTAACAAACCATCAAAATATAAAATATATTTAAAAATACCGTTTCTAGTATATTTTTTTTAACTTTCGGTTCAAAACACTCATTTCTACAGTTTGTCGGTTTAAGTTTCCTTAGGCAGAACTTTTGCCGACTGCCGTACAAACCAGTCCGTCCCGTCCCCTCTCTAAACGTTTATGATTACACACCAGAACTTTCTTCGCCGTAATCTTACATTTCTGATCCCACTGCTCTTTTGTAGTTTGATTACACTCAGAGCCCAGCAAGCCAAACTGTTTGCATTACAACCTCCTTCCCAAACCGGAATCACGTTCAAAAACACCATCGCCGAAAGCCCTTCTGAAAATGCGCTTACGTACGAAAATCTATACAATGGCGGCGGCGTTGCCATTGGCGACATCAACAACGACGGCCTGGAAGACATCTACCTTGTTTCCAATATGCAGCCGAACAAACTGTATCTGAACCAGGGCAATCTCAAATTCAAAGACATTACCGACAAAGCCGGTGTCGGTGGTCGCAAAGGATGGAAATCGGGCGTGACGATGGTCGATATCAACGGCGACGGTTTGTTGGACATGTACGTGTGCTACTCTGGCAAAAAAAGCCCGGAAGCGCGTCACAACCAATTGTTTATCAACAAAGGCGACTTGACATTCGAAGACCAGGCCGCAAAGTACAAGCTAGACGATTCGGGTTATTCGACCCAAGGTGCGTTTTTTGACTATGACCGAGATGGCGACCTGGACATGTTTCTGGTCAATACAAACGTCCGTGTCATCCGCGATCTGGAATTTCAGCAGGCGCAAAAGGAAGTTCACCCGTATGCGGGCGACAAGCTTTTCCGCAACGACAACGGCGTTTTTACCGAAGTGACCCAACAAGCGGGCATCAAATCCAATGCATTGGGTTTCGGGTTAGGCATTGCTGTTTCGGATTACAACAAGGACGGATGGATGGATATGTACGTTTCCAACGATTACATCGAGCCTGACTATCTGTACATTAATAACGGCGACGGTACATTTACCGATAAAATCACCGAATACATACAGCACATATCGTATTTCTCGATGGGTTCCAATGCCAGCGACATCAACAACGACGCCTGGCCCGACATAATTACCCTGGACATGCTGCCCGAGGACAACCGGCGCCAGAAGCTATTGTACGGCCCCGAAAATTACGAGCAATATGCACTGATGGTAACCCAGGGCTTTTACCATCAGAACATGCGCAACATGCTGCACCTGAACAATGGAAACGGCACCTTCAGCGAAATCGGGCAATTGGCAGGTATTTCGAATACCGACTGGAGCTGGGCACCGCTGGCTGCCGATTTTGATAACGACGGATGGAAAGACCTGTTTGTGACCAACGGCTATTTCCGCGATTACACCAACCGCGACTTCCTCAAATACAAGGGCGACTATTATTTCAACAAAGCCGTAGCCCACGAAAAAGCCGATACCTTTGAGCTGGTCAAGTCGATGGCCTCTACGCCACTGCACAATTACATTTTCCGCAACACACACGACCTGCGGTTTGCCGACAAAAGCACCGAATGGGGCATGGACGCCCTGAATTTCTCGAATGGCGCTGCCTACGCCGATTTGGACAATGACGGTGATTTAGATCTGGTGGTTAACAATCAGAACGAGGTTGCCTCTGTCTACAAAAATATGTCTCGGGAAAATTTTCCAGAAAATAACTACCTGAAAATCAAGCTGAAAGGCACCGACAAAAATACATTGGCCATTGGCAGCAAAGTGTACATATACGCAGGAGGACAAATGCAATACCTGGAGCAAATGCCTTCACGCGGGTATCAATCCACGGTAAGCCCGATTCTGCATGTCGGTTTGCAACACGCCCAACAAGCCGATTCCATTCGCGTGGTATGGCCTTGGGGCAGCGAACAGATGGTCAAAAATGTAGCTACCAATCAAACCCTGGAAATAGTATCCCAGTCAGAGGCAAAACCCCTGCCTTCGGTGGCAAAGATTTCGCAGTCCATTTTCACGAAAGTAGCGCCATTGGTTTCTTACACCCACACCGAATACGGAGCCAATGATTTCAAACGTCAGCCGCTTCTGATGACCATATTTTCGGCTTGCGGCCCTGTGTTAGCCACTGCCGACATAAATGGGGATGGCCTTACGGATGTATTTGCGGGTGGCGGCAAAGAGCATCCGGGTAAGTTATTTTTGCAAAACAAGAAAGGTGGTTTTGCCGAATCCACAGGACTTTCCCTGAAATCCGATGCCGACTGCACTGATGCCGATGCCTTGTTTTTTGATGCCGACAAAGACGGCGACGCCGATTTGTACATTGCCAGCGGCGGATATCATGATTACGAGCCCACTTCGGTAGCCTTGCTGGATCGGTATTACCGCAACGAAGGCAATGGCAAGTTTTCGCGTGTCATGGATGCGTTGCCTGTCCTGAAAGGCAGCAAGTCGTGTGTGCGTGCCGCTGATTTTGACAAAGATGGCGACCTGGATTTGTTTGTCGGTGGACGCGTAGTGCCCGGACAATATCCGGTTGCGCCTTCCAGTTTTGTATTGATCAATGACGGCCGAGGCCGCTTTACCGATCAAACTCAAATAGTATCTTCCGAATTGCAAAAACCCGGCATGGTTACCGATGCCGTCTGGATAGACGTAAACAAAGACCAATTTCCCGATCTAGTTGTGGTAGGTGAGTTTATGCCCATACGGATATTTATCAATCAGAATGGCAAAACACTGGTCGATGCGACACAGCAATACCTGGGAACCAGCCCACGCGGCATGTGGACCAAACTAGCCGTAGGCGATTTTGACAAGGATGGTGACGAAGACTTGCTCGTAGGCAATTTTGGCCTCAACTCCCAATTAAAAGCCTCTGACAAAGAACCGCTGACGCTTACTTACAAAGACTTTGACAAGAACGGCTCCATAGAGCCCATTCTGAGTTCATACATACAAGGAACAGCCTATCCGTTTGTGAGCCGCGACGAACTGCTTGACCAGATGTATAGCATGCGGCGTAAGTTTACCAACTATGCCTCTTATGCCGATGCAAAGCTGGCAGACGTATTTTCAGCTGCCGATCTGCAAGAGGCCAGCGCACTTACCGCCAACACGCTGGAAACGCTGTATCTGGAAAGCGCCAACGGTCAGTTTAAAATCCATTCCTTACCCACGCAAGCCCAATTCAGTCCCGCATACGCCATTAAAGTGCTGGACTACAACAATGATGGAAACCTGGATTTTCTGTTAGCTGGCAACCAAAGTGCCATCCGCATTCGGTTGGGCGTAATCGATGCCAACTACGGGCAGCTTTACCAAGGCGATGGAAAAGGCAACTTCAGGTACATTTCACAAGTTGAATCCGGATTAAAAATTACCGGCGACTGCAAGTCGCTGCAAACCATACAAATAGGAAAAGCTACGTATGTGCTGGCAGGCATCAACAATGCCGGTATCGAAACGTATCAACTGAACCACCCATGAAAAAAAGAATCGTTACCCTTTTCTGCTTGCTCGTTTGTTGCCTTCCTGTTTCTGCGCAAAAAAAAGCTTCGAACGAATGGCTTGTCAATGACTTGGTAAGCAATGTATTTCACTTATCCGAAGTGATGCTGCACGATGTAGCCAGTCCGCCGGCTGCTAGCCGCTTCTACGCCTATTCGCTGTTGGGTGCTTATCAGGTAATGCAAGCCAACTCCACTGCCCTACCCAACCTGTCACAGAAATTTGTAAGCAAACCTGCGTTTGCCAGCATTGCCAAGCCTACTCATTTTCAAGCTGCATTCTGCGCAAACTACAGCATGCTGGAAGTTGGACGTGGTATTATGCCTTCGGGCTATTTGCTGGAACCCAAGCAAAAAGAATTACTTACGCTTTACCAGAAGAAATTCAAGCTCAGTGCTCAGGACCTGGCCGAGAATAAAACATACAGTGAAGCCATTGCAAATCAGATTCTGGACTATGCCAAAGCGGATGGCTATGGCAAGCTGAGTACCTATACGCGGTACACTCCCAAAAAACCGGAAGGCCACTGGTATCCCACTCCCCCCGAATACATGGCACCCGTAGAGCCTTACTGGCCAACGGTACGTTCCTTCTTTCTGGATTCGGCCCACATTGCTCCTGCCGTTCCGCCAATTCCTTTTGACAAAACCCCCGGAAGCCCCTTCTATAACTTAATGAGTGAGGTGTATGAAATCACCAACCACATGACCGAAGAACAACGCCAGATTGCCAGCTTCTGGGACTGCAACCCGTTTGCGGTTACGTATTCAGGCCACATGGCGATTGGATTAAAGAAAATATCGCCCGGTGGGCACTGGATGGGAATTACGGGCATTGCCTGTAAACAAACCCGTACGCCGCTGGATTCGGCTATTCTGGCACACACTCTGGTAGCCCTAACCTTACACGATGCCTTTATCTGTTGCTGGAAAGAAAAATACACCAGTGACCGCATCCGCCCTGAAACCGCTATTAACAAATACATTGATCCCAAATGGCGTCCGCTGCTCCAAACACCTCCGTTTCCCGAATACACTAGCGGTCACAGTGTGGTATCTACCGCCAGTGCCGAAATCCTGTCGCGTCTGTTTGGCAATTCTTTTTCCTATACGGATACTTCAGAAGAATTCTTTGGCCTTGCGCCGCGTTCTTTCACGTCTTTCCGGCAAGCTTCTGAAGAGGCGGCAATCTCGCGTTTGTATGGTGGCATTCATTTTCGCGATGCTATAGAACAAGGCCAGAAACAAGGAAAAATGATAGGTGAATCTATTCTGCAGATAGTTGGATGGTAAAGCCAAAATAGAAGAAAAATCCTATTTATTCTTTTAGCTTTAGTATTCCCTTTTATGCTTTCTTCTTTTTCTATTCCAATTGTAGAGAATAATGCTACTTTTGTCTGAATATTTGCTTATATTCAGTTCTGTTTTTATTACACACCCATATAGTAGAATCTAAATACAAAGTAGGAAAGTACAATTTTAAATATGATATTTCCAAGTCTCAGTATCTGGATTCTACATCTCTTTTCTTAAAAAGTTTTGTTTTTGCGTCAAGATAACACAATAAGCAAAAATTCTAGAAAACCTCTTTACCATTACAGAAAATATTATCTAAGCCCTATCTGATAAAATATTATACTAGTAATACATGTGTTTTGGAATAAAAAATATTTTTACAAGCAAACTAATATCGTAAATTATTTTAAAATATTAAAATTACTACTTATTATTGCAGTATCGTCTTCAGGGCTATAAACTAGACCAAATGCAATTCCCTTGATATTGATTTGATGGCTATTTTGCGTAATTTGTACTATTTAAGGAACCAGCTAGTTCTGCATGCTTTACAGATTCATTCACCTTTATCAGTATAGTCTTTTTATGCCTAAAATTTCATTCTAAAAGACCCTCCTCTCCTTATTTATTTACTATTTAAAAACTAACCAAAACCCCTATGAAGAAGTTTTTCTATTCATTACGTTTTGTTTTTCTGCTATTCCTTTGCAGCCAGCTAGCCTGGGCTCAGCAAACGATTAAAGGAAAAATTACAAGCGAAACCAAAGAACCCCTACCCGGGGTGAGTGTTGTAGTGAAAGGAACTACAACCGGTGCCAGTAGCGATGCCAATGGCAACTATACCATTCAGACTGCGGATGGCAATGCAACGCTGGTTTTCTCATTTATCGGTTACACAACTGAAGAAGTTGCTGTAGGTGGCCGCACGACCATTGACATCGAAATGGTTCCCGACATTACCTCTTTAAGCGAAGTAGTTGTTACTGCATTAGGTATATCAAAAGACAGAAAGCAGTTAGGCTACTCTGTTACAGAAGTGAAAGGCTCTGATTTTACTCAGGCCCGAGAAGTAAATTTAGGAAATGCCTTGTCTGGAAAGATTGCCGGTGTAAATGCCACCAGTACTGCCACGGGTCCAGGAGGATCAAGCCGGGTGATTATTCGTGGGAATGGATCTCTTAATGGTGCTACACAACCATTGTATGTAATTAACGGTGTGCCTATTGACAATACCAACAGTGGTTCAGCAGGTGAATGGGGAGGTTTTGACCGTGGAGACGGATTAAGTAGTATTAACCCTGATGATATCGAGTCAATATCTGTTTTAAAAGGAGGTACTGCCGCTGCACTTTATGGTTCCAGAGCAGCCAACGGAGTTATCGTTATTACAACAAAATCTGGAAAAGGGCAGAAAGGAATTGGAGTAGAGCTTAACTCGACCTATACGCTGGAAAAACCATTGACATACACTGACTGGCAATATGAATATGGGTCAGGTACTCGCGGCAATAAACCAACTACTCAACAGGAAGCCATAGCAGCAGGTTTGAGTTCTTGGGGAACCAAATTAGATGGCAGTTCGGTTATTCAGTTTGATGGAGTAAGCAGACCTTACAGTGCTCAGAAAAACAATGTAAAGAACTTTTATGATAATGGAGGTACTTTTACAAATACGGTAGCTGTATCTGGTGGCAATGAAGGAGCAAATTTCCGTTTCTCTGCATCTAATCTGGATGCGAAGAATATGGTTCCGAACTCGTCGATTGATCGAAAAACATTTAATCTTAGTACCAATGCCACTTTGGCTAAAAAGATAGTATTCTCAGGAATGCTGCAATACAACATTGAATCCGCCAAAAATCGCACATTCCTTTCTGATAGTCCTAAAAACCCCAACTACAGTACACAATTACTTGCAACGAATGTAGATGTTCGGAGTTTGAATCCAGGATACGATGAGCGTGGTTATGAGGTATTGTTTAATTCAAATGTGTATGCAACCAATCCTTATTTCGCTATCAATAAGGTACAAAACTCTGATAGCCGGAACCGTTTGTTGGGTCAGTTTAGTTTACGCTACAATATTACAGACTTCTTATATATCCGTGGTCGTTTAGGAACGGATTATTCCTCAACTAAAGCAACAGATATAGAACCTACTGGACTTGCTTATAGAACTGTAGGAGCGATGAGTATTACACAAGGACGTATCTACGAAAACAATGCCGAGTTATTAGTCGGATTCAACAAACAATTTGATAAATTTTCAGTAGATGCGATTCTGGGTGGCAACCAAATGAGACGGGTAGATGAAAGTATGCGTGGTGGCGGAAATACGTTTAACGTTCCTTTTAACTACTTCCTTGACAACCTTGTTAATAGAGACAATACTGGTATTTCGTATTCTAAAGTTGGTATTAACTCACTGTTTGGTTCAGCTGACTTTGGCTACAACAACTATCTGTTTCTGAACGCAACTGCTCGCCAGGACTGGTTCTCTACATTATCACCTCAAAATAATAGCCTTTTCTATCCATCTGTTGGTGCAAGTTTTGTTTTTTCTGAAGCATTCTCTGTACCTACATGGTTAAGCTACGGTAAGGTAAGAGGATCTTGGGCGCAAGTGGGTGGGGGTTATCCATCTGCATATGCGTTAAATTTGACATATAGCCAGCCAGGAGTCCATCTAGGACAATCTTTGATGAATATTGGTACCAATACCATTCCTAACCCTAATCTGAAACCTTATACTTCTACCACCTCTGAAATAGGTTTAGAATTAAAGACTCTAAATAATCGTTTAGGATTAGACTTAGCTCTGTACAATCGGATAACTACTAATGACCAAGTACAAGCATCAACTTCATCTGCATCAGGTTATCGCAATGTATTGATTAATGTAGGTGAAGTTCGTAACAAAGGTATTGAGGTATTATTGACAGGTACACCTGTAAAAAGTGAATCAGGTTTTATCTGGGATGTTAGCTATAACTTCGCTTATAACAAAAACACAATCGTAAAAATCTCCGATCAGGTAAACACACTTTATCTAGGTCAGGCTAGAACCCAGAATGCATATGTTTACAATGATCAGGGACAACCATTTGGTATCATCAAAGGATATGCAGAAAAAAGAGATGAACAAGGTAGAATTGTATATAACAGTGCTACAGGTTTACCTCTTCAGAGTGACCTGATGATATTAGGCAAGGGCGTTCCTCCATTGACCATGGGTATAACCAATAGCTTTTCTTACAAGAATTTCACTTTGAGTTTCCTTGTTGATGGCAAATTTGGTGGGCAAATGTATTCTGCATCAAATGCATATGCTACTCTGATGGGTCTGCAAAAGATGACTCTTGAAGGCCGTGAAACGGGAGTTACGGTATCCGGTGTAGATCAGAATGGAAATGAGTTTACAAAGACTGTAGATGCCCAAACCTACTATCAAGGTCTGTTTAGTATCTCTGAAAAATTTGTATATGATGCCGATTTCATCAAATTGCGTCAGTTTACATTAGGCTACTCGCTTCCTAAATCTCTACTAGCTAAAACTCCATTCCAATCAGCTAGTCTTTCATTAGTAGGCCGTAATTTACTCCTGTTGTATAGCAAAGTGCCCAACGTAGATCCTGAATCAAGCTATAATAGTGGTGCCGCGCAAGGCCTTGAAATGTTTGGTGTTCCCCCTGCTCGTAGCTTTGGTCTTAACTTGATGCTTAAATTCTAATTCTTATCGCGAAATTCACAATGAACTATATTAAAAGAACAATGAAAGGATTCGCCATAGCAGCTATGGCAACCTCTCTGCTAGCATCCTGCGACAATGGTTTTGAAGACATGAACATCAATCCCAACGCAGTAGTCACACCGGTTGTAGACAACCTATTTTCCTACAACATTACTCGTGTAGGAGGTACAGGGTTTGAAAACCATCGTGGTAATCTGATTTATGCAGGCGCAATGGTACAACACTTTGCCTCTCTTACTACTTACTGGTCAGGTGATAAGTATTTGTATAATGACCAGTATTCAGGCGCCTTTTTCTTAACAGCTTACACAGATGGCGCACAAGTAAAAGAGATTGAACAGCTTATTTCACTTTTAAAAGATAAGCCTGATGACATAAATAAATATTCTATTGTCCGTATCTGGCGCGTATTTATTTACCATCGTATTACCGACTTGTATGGGGATGTTCCTTACTCACAGGCAGGCAAAGGATATTTGGAAGGTATATACAATCCTGCCTATGACACGCAGCAATCCATTTACATGGATATGCTTAAAGAATTAGATGAAGCAACCCAAGCCTTAAATGCTTCTGGTACTACCTTTGGTGCTGCTGATTACATTTATGGTGGTGACATCGCCAAATGGAAAAAGTTTGGATATTCCTTAATGTTACGCTTAGGTATGCGTTTAACTAAAGTTGATGCATCAACAGCAGAAACGTATGTTAAAAAGGCTATTTCAGGTGGAGTAATGACTAGCAACGAAGATATTGCTAAGCTTGCTCATTCAGCAGGAAATAACAATAACTACAATCAGGATAGCCAGATTCTTACAACACAAGAATATGATGCAACTAATCTAAAAGGTATTGCTAATAGTAAATTGAGCAAGACTTTCGTCGATTTCCTGAAAATTAATAATGATCCTCGTTTGCCTTATATTGCTACTTTATGGCAAGGAAATGCTGATCCTGCTCAACAAGTAACTAGTACCTTACCTGCAGTACAAAAAGGTTTGCCTAATGGCTATGATGCAACTACGATTAAGACGTTGATTCCTACTTGGAATGATAACACCCTAGCAGAATATTCAGAAGCAAATCTCAATACAGTAGGTAGCTTTACTGCACCTACAATCTTTCAGAGCTATGCTGAAGTGGAACTATTGTTAGCAGAAGCGTCTTTGCGTGGCTGGGGTGATGGACAAACTGCAAGTCACTACAATAAAGGGGTAACTGCAGCAATGGCAATGTTTTCTCTTTATCCAAATAGTACAGCATTAGATGCAAGTGCTTATTTAACTGCTCATCCATTTATGGCTGGAAGTATAGAATCTCAAATGGAACAGATTCATACGCAGTACTGGGCAGCCTGTTTCTTAAACTCTTACGAAGCGTATGCAAACTGGCGCAGAACAGGTTACCCCGTATTAACGCCTACTAATTATGCTGGCAATGAAACGAGTGGAACCATACCTCGTCGTTTACGCTATCCATTAAATGAAGCTAGTGTAAATGCAGAACAATATCAAAAAGTGGTACAACAACAAGGAGCTGATTTGTTAACGACTCGTGTTTGGTGGGATAAACAATAATCTCTATTAACTATTTCTAAAAGGCTGACCTAGATGGTCAGCCTTTTTTGTTTCCAGGAAAAAGAGTATCTTTTAAAAGAGTAAAATCCTGTCTTATTTTTTCCGACTAAAGGCTTCCTCCTTTCTATAATCAATGTACTTGCATCTCTTTATTGTGAGCGAACTGGCTGCAATCAGAGTTTTCCAAAGCAATTATATATCTGAGCATAAAAAGCAGGGAACGATTACTTTGTTTAAGAATATTTATTATCAAAACTTTTATAAACAAGAAATTTTTTTATAATTGTAAAGACATTTCTGTTCTATCTCTCCCTCGTGTCATTTATGAATAGACGCCACTTTCTCAAACAATCCTCGCTAGCTTTAGCCGCTGGTTCGGTGATTCAACCTGGTTTTGCGACATCTTCTTTACAAAAAACGCCTGCCGTACGACTTGCTTTTATTGGTGTCGGCTTGCGAGGTCGGAATCATCTGGCTCAGGCGCTTTATCGTTCAGATGTACAGGTGACGGCCATTGCCGACATTGATCCGGCCGCCATTGCCGAAAGCAACCAGATGATTCAAAAGTCAGGCAGAAAGGTAGCAGCAGTCTATTCGGGAGAGAAAGACTTTGAGAAACTGGTTCAGCGCAATGATGTGGATGCGGTCATTGTCGCCACCCCCTGGCACTGGCATGCACCGATGGCTATTGCAGCGATGAAAGCCGGTAAATACGTGGGCCTGGAAGTACCGGCAACGGTCACCCTCAAAGAAGCCTGGGACTTGGTGGAAACCCACGAAAAAACCGGCACCCACCTGATGATGCTCGAAAACGTGTGCTACCGCCGGGATGTGATGGCGATACTGAATATGGTGCGTCAGGGAATATTTGGCGAGATGCTGTATGCGCACTGCGGCTACCAGCACGATTTGCGCCCCGTTAAGTTTAACGATGGCAAACAACCCTATGGCGGCGGCGTGGAGTTTGGCGACAAAGGACTCAGCGAAGCCCGCTGGCGTACCCAGCATTCGGTGGATCGGAATGGCGATATTTATCCTACACACGGCATCGGACCGGTAGCCGAGTGGCTCAATATCAATTATGGCAATCGGTTTGTCCGCCTCAGTTCCATGGCAACTCAATCGCGCGGATTGCACAAATACATTGTTGACAACGGAGGCGAAAGCCACCCCAATGCTAAAGTTACGTTTAAACTGGGCGATATTATCACCACTAGCCTGCAATGCCAGAATGGCGAAAACATCGTTCTCATTCATGATACCAACTCGCCTCGCCCCTACTCGCTGGGATTCCGGGCACAAGGCACCAAAGGCATCTGGATGAACGACGGCAACCAGATCTACCTGGAGAAAGTAAGCCCCAAGCACGACCAATGGGAACCTTTTGCCGAATACCAGGCTAAATACGATCATCCGCTCTGGAAAAAATTCGAAAAAGATGCCGAGAATGCCGGTCACGGCGGCATGGATTTCTTCGTGCTTCGAGCCTTCATTGAATCGGTCAAGCGTAAGCTCCCGCCGCCTATCGACGTGTATGATGCCGTAACCTGGAGTGCCATCAGTGCCCTATCCGAAGAATCGATCAGCAAAGGCGGGGCCTTGATTGACTTTCCCGATTTTACCAAAGGCAAATGGAGTAGCCGCAAATCTGCGTTCGCGATAAATGATGAGTATTGAGAATACCAAGCCTCTTGCATGAAGCTTAGTTTTATATAAGGTGGGTTTTGGTTGTTGAAAAGATACTAAACTCTGCTGCTCCTGATGCTAAGTGTCAAAAAATCACGAAAATAAAGACGCTCTGCCATCCAATCCTATCGTTTTCCATATATCTACTATCCTGGCGCGAGGCAGAGCCTCGTGCCTACTATTACTCTGGCCTGTCTAAAACAAAAACAGTATCAATGTCGAGGTTTTTGTTTTCCTCATGATACTATTTTCTTGTAAGTCCATTGTCAGATAAAGGTGCGGCACTTGAGCAAACCGGCGAATTTTCCGCACTTCGATTGTGCAACTCAATCATCCCTTCGCACAGTCGATTCAACCAAACCCGCAATCCACCCGATCTCCTTTTCCCAATTCACTGCGCTGCACTAGCTTTGAAACATCCAATCAGGCAACTGCCTGAGCTACTACAACTATCTGACTACTGACTCTTACGTAAATCCATGAAACGTTGCATCCCCGAAGTGTTTCTTTTCCTTAGCCTTGTCCTGTCTGTGCTGACAAGCAGTTGCACCACCCAGTCTGAGCCCGACAGCAATCCTACCCAACCCGAAAAGGGGGTGGTAAAAGGCCGTGTGGTAGACAAAGACGGCAAACCCGTTGCCAATGCCATGATTGTAGCTTCCAGTACTGATTACTACAACAAAACCAGCACCGGCTATTCGGATGCCAACGGAAACTACTCGTTTTCATTGCCAACCGGCATTGCGGAAGGTTCTTATTCGGTAAGCGGAACAGTCACTTTGCGGTATCAGAACACAAATTTCAACATGGCCTTGTATCCGCAGCAGGAAGGCGTTTTCTCCGCTTACGAAGGAGCCGTGCGCGACTTTACTTTCCGGCTTACCGGCCCCCGTTCCGTCACTTCCGATGCCAATGACTTGCCTCTGGGTGCTACGCTGGAGGTGCACGCCCAGCCGGATAACGTGGATGATAAGAATCTTGAAATTACGCTGCAGCCCATAGGCCCGCTGGTAGATGGCAGCATTGGTCAAACCCTGGTGGTTGGTTTGCCCGAAAACGATTACCGCATCAAGGATATTCCCGTGGGCAAATACAAAATCACGGCCCGCGACAAAGTGACCGGCCAGGTATTGGGAATAGCTATTAACGGGGCTTTTCAGGAGTATGCTCCTTCTGTGGAAGGACTGTTCAGAGATGCCGACTTCGAAGGCTCTACTTTCTTTGAACTGGTTATCAACATCAATACATTGTGAGTGTATGCCATTGCTGATTAGGGAGGTTTTTCACTTTCCAGAGATACTATTTTCTGTCTTCGCATACGAAGACCTGCTAGACAACCTCATGACAGAACACTGATAAAAGGCATGCGTTTGTATGAAGGTAGCCACAAAAAAGCACCCTTTCAGGTATCATCCGAAAGGGTGCTTTTTTATCAAGTAACGTAAATTACAGCAACCGCTCCTGGCTGCGGTTTATTTCAATCGGATTTTTACCAATATCGGAAAATGGTCAGAAGGATATTTTCCACGGTATGTATCGGTCAATACGCCCCATTTGCTTGTCTGGAAATGCTTGGTAACAAACACATGGTCAATGATATCGTTGCGCAAAGGTGCCAAGCCAAACGAATTAAACGAAGGATTCTGATTGACATACGGCTCTTTCACCTGACTATACGTATCGATCAGCAACCCCGACCGGGCCAGTGTCAGATACCATTCGCTTTCGTGCCCTCCGTTCAGATCGCCTGTAAATAACGTGGGTTCGCTGCCGGCGATTTCTTTTATTTTGGCAAGAATCAGTTTGCCACTTTCGACACGGGCTATTTTTCCCTGATGGTCAAAGTGTGCATTGAAAAAGTAAAACTTCTTTTTGGTGGTTTTGTCTTGCAGGTACACCCACGAGCAAATGCGTTTGCAACAGGTCGCATCCCAGCCCAGCGTAGGTTTGTCGGGCGTTTCGGAAAGCCAGAAATCGCCTTTCTTCAACAAGATAAAGCGATTCTTCCGGAAGAAGATGGCCGAATGTTCGCCACCTTCCTTGCCGTCATCGC
This sequence comes from uncultured Sphingobacteriales bacterium, assembly GCA_963520985.1. Classification (GTDB taxonomy): domain Bacteria; phylum Bacteroidota; class Bacteroidia; order Cytophagales; family 172606-1; genus Xanthocytophaga. The sequence goes on along the minus strand of CAUQTA010000001.1, from coordinate 2,040,162 downwards.
GCCCCACACCGTAGCGTTCGTATTCGGGCAATGCCTTGCTGATGTCGTCCAGTTGGTTTTTCAGGGCTTCCTGAGTACCAAAAATGTCGTATTCGTGAAAGCGAATCAGCGCAATCACGGCTGCTGACCGGTTTACCCACAGGTCTCCGGTATCTTTGGGGTTGTCAAAACGCAGATTGTACGTTCCTACAACCATGTCCTGGGCTTGTACGTTTGCCATAGTCACAGCAATGAATGCATAAAACAAAAAAATAAGCGGCTTCTTGAAAATCATCATATAGTTGTAAAAAGTATGTTGTTGCGGACAAGTTATAAAAGCTTTGGAAGGATTAGTAAAAAAGTGCAACCTATCTGTTTCCAATAGGCTGAATTCTAAGAGTATGGACGGAACAAGAGCAGTTTTTGCCTTTTTGCGGATACTTTTTTTCGGAGTGAAAACGTACTGGCAGCCGTTCCAGATTGAGCCCGTATTAATGCCAAAAAGCTTAGGAAATAATGTACGGATAGAGGCTACAATGGGATTTGAACAAAGCTTTTTTAATTTGAAATAACAATACTATTGATCTTTTCCTCTTTGTATAAAAATGCTATTATAAAAGCCACGATGTTTCCAGCAAAAGCATAAATTAAACTATTACCTACTCCCATATAGTAATAAAAAAACTTTCCATTTTTTGTAAAAAAACTTGATTCTATATACCCAAAAGAAATTATAACTAACTGAAGAACTATAAGTGTTCCTATGATAAAAAATGCTCTTTTAGAATTATTTGAAAAATATTTCTTTCTAATAATGCTCAACACAGGAAAATTGATAAAAACCAATGCGAATGAAAAGAATAAAAGTAATGTAGCAAACTTTATAAGCTCTAAAGTTCCATAATCAATAGGATAAAAGATTAAGGGATATTCCTTATAAAGACAAAGAGAAAATATAATTGTAAAAGTCATACAAAATGACAATCCCACTAATTGCGTTTTATTCATCCGGATTACGATAAAGCCTATAAAATCTTATTTCATTCAGTATATTCCTTTTAAATTTAAAAGAAAATTAAATATTCTTCTCCAGCTGACGTACCAGAGCCTGTATGTCTTTGGGATAGGGAGCCTCTACCGTAATCAGTTCGTCATTGAGTAAATGAAACGAAAGCGAATAGGCGTGCAAAGCCACCCGCTGAATGAGCGGCTGCTCTTCGGTATCTTTCTTCAGGTTAAACTTTCGCTTGATCTCCGATAGATAAATGGGAGCTCCGCCATATTGGGCATCGTGTACAATTGGCATTTTGAGGCAACTCAGGTGAATGCGAATCTGGTGCATACGCCCTGTTACGGGAGCACATTGCACCAGCGAATGTTTTCTGTAAATAGCCAGTGTATCAAAAAAGGTTTCTGCTTCTTTGCCGTTCTGTGTATCAATTTTTACCGAACCGTCTTTGAGGGGTAATATGGGCAGGTACACGTTTACATTTTCCAACGGCTCGGTTCCGTGCACCACTGCATGGTAGATCTTATCGACTTGCCGGTGTTCAAACTGCATGGAAAGGTGCCGGTAGGCTTCGGGCGTTTTGGCAATGGCCAGCACACCTGAGGTTTCCTTGTCCAGACGGTGAGCGGCCTGAGCATCGGCATGGTAGGTTTTGGCCATGCGCAGGATACTATTTCGGTCACCGGTCCGTTCGTCCAGTGTAGCGACAAAAGGCGGTTTGTTTACCAGAATGTAATCGTCGTTTTCAAACAGGATAATATCTTTTAATGTCTGACTCATGCGTATAGGTTTCAAAATGAGGCCGGTGCGTTCTGAACTAAGCAGGGAGAAAAAACAGCTAATTTCAATGTTTAGTCTTTTGTCTCCTGTTGTTCCTCTAGGCAAATAGTATCTTTTCTCGGGCAAAAACCGGCCTTTGTGATTATAAATAGTTCCAGGATTCAAAGGTATATTCTTTTATCCAAGAATCATTCACTACCTCTATTTTATGATCGTATTCGTTGTTCCAATGTAGCAATACCAGGCTTCCGTCGGGCAACATGCCATTGGGCTGCCATTCCAGTTCGGCAATCTTCACCGAAGTCGTAAACCGGTTTTCGTCGGTAACAGCTTGATACGGATGCCCCGTATGACCAAAGAAATGATAGAAGGGCTTGTGAAAATCGAGAAAATCGCGGATCTCCTGCATGCCAAAGTCTTTGTCAAAGAAATGCAACGGGCAGTCGTGCGACAAGAGAATATCTACATGCTGGGCCTCCTTTCTTAGCTTGCGTAATCGTTCTCGTTCGTAGGGTTGGATGAACCGCTGGTTTTCGTTGGGTGACTTGTTTCCCCGATGGCCGATGCGGCCAATTCCCACCAGGCTGACGGACTGCTCAGCTTGCGTAAACGTTTGCAAATGACCCGTTTTACAAACTTCAATCCGCTGCTCAGAATCGACGGCAAACCGCGCTGCTGTACTTTGGATTTCCAGGTTGTTCAAATAGTCGTGGTCTTCGTGATTGCCCCGCACACAAATCAGACGGGTATCCAGTTGCTGCCAGATGGCATGTACATCAGAGTGAGGTTTGGTAAAATAGCGGCTGAATCCCAGTTCGGTTTCGTCATGTTGGGCATGGCGCAGTGTGGCTTTGTCAAACCGCGCCGGGTCTGGATAAATGCCCATATCGCCGCATTGCAGAATCAAATCCAGCTGCATCTTACGTTCTTTCTGCAAACGGGCAGCTAGCTTGAGAGCCAGCAAAATTCGCCCGTGCAAATCGGCAAAAAGTAAAATCGTCATCAAATCAGAAACTTTTTGGTAATGAGCAGGTTATCTATCCAACCCCTAACCGAGAAAAATAGTATCTTTTAGAAAAGCAAAACCCTGTCGCAAAGTCCGAAAGAATGCATGCCAGAGCCTTCCGTCACTTAAAACTTACTGTCTGTGGTTCGACTGCAAAAGCGAAGCAGTAATCCATGGATTTGCCACCCTGGCCGAAAAACTACCACCTTCAGGCTTAGGAAAGGTATATAGAAGTGTCTGTTATCCGCAATTCCAACTTGTATCTTTATGAAAAATCCAGCTCAGCATTTATCAAACAGTTCGCTTCCTTCCGAAGTATATTACAGCATCGATTGCAACTTCAAATACCTGAGAGGAATCAACCAATACCTTAGCGCGTTGGGGTATAAGATTGCGGATATGCGGGTGCAACAATCGTATTTTCTGGGTTATACCCTCCGGATTTATTTTTCTAAGCCGGTGCCGGCTTCGTTGTTACAGATACTGGTCGAATACCTGATGATAGAATCCCCGACGAAACTGGCAATGCACAACAATTAGGGTGTCTTAGTTAGCAAATAAATCGGAAGACAAATAGCGGTCGCCACGGTCGCAGATTACGCATACTACTACGCCTTCTTCTATCTCTTTTGCTACCTGAACGGCGGCGGCGGCAGCTCCGCCTGCACTCATGCCACAAAAAACCGCTTCTTCCCGTGCCAATCGGCGTGTCATAACCGTTGCTTCCTGCTGTGACACTTCCATTACCCGATCTACCCGTTCCCGATCAAATATCTTTGGCAAATACGCTTCCGGCCATTTCCGGATTCCGGGTATGTTGGACTCATCGGTTGGCTGGCAACCGACGATCTGCACATTCGTATTTTGCTCTTTCAAATACCGCGACACACCCATGATGGTACCCGTGGTTCCCATAGCCGATACAAAATGGGTAATTTGCCCGTGGGTGTCTTTCCATAATTCCGGCCCGGTGGTTTGGTAATGCGCCTTCCAGTTATCCGGGTTGCCAAACTGATTCAACACAAAATAGCCACCTTTGGTAGCTTGTTCGTTTACATAATCAATAGACCCTTCCATCGATTTTTCCTTGGGCGTCAGAATCACTTTTGCACCAAAGGCTTCCATGGTTTGCACCCGTTCTTTGGTGGCATTTTCGGGCATAACCAATTCTATCTCAATGCCATACATACTGGCAATCATTGCCAGTGCAATGCCTGTATTTCCGCTAGTTGCCTCAATCAGCTTCATTCCCGGTAAAATTTCGCCCCGCTCCAGTGCACCACTGATCATGCCCAGCGCAGCCCGGTCTTTCACACTGCCACCCGGATTGTGGCCTTCCATTTTTCCGTATAGCTTTACCTTTGGATTCGGATTGATGTGGGATAATTCAACCAGTGGCGTATTGCCGATTAATTCTAAAATGGTGGACATAGATTCGCGAAATTTATACAAACGACAGGTTGCACAGATTGTGCAGATGATGATGGCTAAAGATGTGAAACGCAAGAAAAAACAGTATACAAAAGCAAAGCCTTATAAATCAATAGCTTGGTACCTTATCCGACTACCTTTATTCTGTCTCATTACCTTTAGACAAAAAATAGTATCTTTTGGTTAAGCAAAACCCTCTTTGCCTGATGGAATACGATTCGCGGAACTCAACCAAAAGAATGATTAATTGACTCTACTATCTCTATAGATACAAATGTAATACTTTTCCGGCGATTCAAAAAAAGAAAGGCGTGGATTCTTCCCCGCCTTTGCTGAAATAGTATCTGTTAAATCACCAAAACTGCCTACTTTCCGGATTTAGAATTCGGTCTTCAGTTGCAGGTATTTCAGAAATTCCGTTTTGGTTGTTTCTTCCTTAAATTTGCCGCTATAAAACGCCGTCACCGTAGACGAAGTAATGTCGTTTACACCACGCGAGGCCACACACATGTGTTTGGCATCAATCACTACGGCAATGTCTTCGGTTTGTAGTACGTCTTGTAAGTCTCTGGCAATCTGCACGGTAAGGCGTTCCTGCACCTGAGGCCGCTTGGCAAAGTACTGCACAATCCGGTTGAGCTTGGACAAACCCACCACTTGTCCGCTTGAAATGTAGGCAATGTGCGCCTTGCCAAAAATAGGCACAAAATGGTGCTCACAGTTGGAGTAAAACGAAATGTCTTTTTCCACCAGCATTTCATTGTACTTGTACTTGTTCTCAAACAGCGTGATGGAAGGTTTGTTTTCCGGATTCAACCCGCTGAAAATTTCCTTTACATACATTTTGGCCACACGGTTGGGCGTTCCTTTCAGGCTGTCGTCGGTCAGGTCTAAGCCCAGAATCTGCATGATTTCGCGAAAATGCTTTTCGATCAGTTCTATTTTCAGGTCATCGTCACGTTCAAAGGCATCGGCACGCAAAGGAGTATCAAAGGAGGCTAGCAAATGGTCATCACCCACTTCATCAAAACTTAAATGGCTTACATCATGAATTTTTCCGCTCGGCAGGTGATTATGCTGGGAATTCGACATAGTTTCGTTCGGTTTCGTATAGAGTTACTTTTAAATCTAATTTTGAATCAATCTTTTCGCGCAGAATGTGCCAGATCACAATGGCAATGTTTTCGGCCGTAGGATTGGTGTCTTTAAATTCCTGGGTATCGACATTCAGGTTCCGGTGGTCAAACTTGTCAAGCACATATGCCTTCATAATGTCCGAAAGCACTTTCATATCCATTACATAACCGGTTTGTGGGTCAGGCTCGCCAGTCACTTTAACGATGAGTTCGTAGTTATGGCCGTGATAGTGAGGATTGTTGCACTTCCCAAATACTCGGGTATTCTGTTCATCCGACCAAGCCGGATTGTGTAACCGATGTGCAGCATTAAAATGTTCTTTTCGAAAAACGCTTACTTTCATTCGAGACAAAATCTATTCAGTATGAAGCCCAAAAGTGCCAATTCGTTGTTTCTTGTTATGGACACTCAAGGCTGGCCTCATAAGAACGCGAAAGCCGGGGTTTTTGTTCGACGAAACCTACTATTTTCCTGGCAAAGGCTTGTCTTTTGTCTCGTGTCTTTCTTCTTTTGCCACTCTGCTCCACAGCCACACAATTTATTAATGCGATGAAACATGTATTGATTATTCATGAAGTAGAAAACTACCTAGCCTGGAAAGTGATTTTTGATAAGGCGGCCGCCATTCGGAAAGAAGCCGGAGAGATATCCTATCAAGTATTACGCTATGAGAATGCGCCTAACAAGATTGTCCATTTCTCAGTGTGGAATTCGCTGGATAATGCCAGGGAGTTTTTTGAATCGCCCCGGTTGATACAAATCAGAAAGGATGCAGGTGTAAAGGCCCCTGAATTTATTTACTTAGATCAGCTCGAATCAGGCATTCTTTAGACAGGAAGCAGTATGAGTCAAGATACAAAAGCAACTCTTGATACTGCTTCCTGACAAACCATCTGCTTACTGTACCCGAACGTACGTTTCCGTATTGAGGCGGTTAATCCCCTGGCTCTCTATCTTTTCCAAACCCGTCTGCACCAACGAATCGCCTTTGATGCGAACGGTAAAGGTAAAGTCATTACCTTCCCACTCGCGGGCACTGCAATATTCCAGATGTTCGGTATAGGTACTGTCCTTGAGGGTGTAGCTGCCACCACCCGCCGAAAAACTAGCGGTTGAGTCCTTGCCTTTAGCCAGATCATGTTGCAGAAAGGCAAAGTGCGTATCATTTATGATTTTAATGAACGAAGCCTTCTGGGTGTAATCCGTTACAGTGGTATCTCCTTTTTCGATTAGAGTAGCCGAAACCAGTTTCCAGGTGCCTATCAGGCCGGGAGCATCTTTAGTTTCTTTTGCGGTTTCTTCATTTTTTTGGTTGCAAGCAAATGTGATTAGAGAAAGTGCCAGCAGGACGGCTCCTGCTTTGGTAGAAAAACGTAGCATACAGGTGTTTTCAAGGATAAAAAGTGAAAGATAGAAATGTAAAACCAGGTGATGCATTAGTTTTTTTTTCAGCTGGCTTTTTCATTTTTCAATGATACTATTTTTCTTTTTCCCAACGAAATGCCAGACTCTTATTGTTACCCTCGCCCAATGACAAACAGAGAGTTCCTCCTTCCGAAAGAGCCCTCTGTTTGCAAAGCATTTTGTCCCCTCTAGTGTTTCTGCCTGGCTCCGGTTCTTCACACGATTTGCGCCAACTTTTCAGAGGCTTTCTTTAGGTGTAAGAGTAGCTTCTTCTTTATGGGGCTGGCCTTTGCCCGTGGTAATGAGCCTGTAAAGGCTGTCGTTTATGTATTCGCTCCAGGCATTGGAGCAAGCGTCGTAACACTCAATGGCCGGCACCAGGTTGACATGGGTAAAGCGAACCTGGGTTTGATCACCTGCCGTCGTGATTTCAAATTCGATTCGACTGTTGGTCCATTCGCTTTTGTCCGACAAAAAATTCAGTTTGCTGTCCGTTACCAGCCAAACTATTTTCCGATTCAGAATCACTTCAATCAGCTTCTGTTTGGAGTAATGCACATCACCAAACCGAACGGCAAATTCATCGTTCAGCTTTTGCGAGTTACCGACCAGGCTCTCCGTCCACCAGGCTCGCACATTTGCAATGGATTCAAAAACCTGCTCTGGTGTCTGTTTTACATGTAAGACAATTGTGAAATTCTGATTGTTCATGGGTTTGTGTTTTAATGAGTAAAAGAACAGGCGTATCGTTAATCTTGTAAGTTCCATTTTTTGGCCAGCTGCGCATTGAATCCGTCCCCTTCTTTCGGATTGGGTTGTCCTTGCCCGGTCACAATCAGGTTGCGTAAGCTATTGTTAATGTAGTTGCTCCAGCCATCTTTGCAGACATTGTAGCATTCGTATTCGAGCACCAGACCCACATGCGTAAATTGCAGTTGGGTTTGGCTGCCAACGGAAGTGATCTCGAAAACGAGCCGGGTATTCTTCCATTCGCTCTGGTCTTCGATAAAGCTGAAATGGTTGTCCAAAATCAGCCAAACCACTCTCTGGTCTGGAATCACTTCAATCAGCTTGACGGTGCACCGGTGAATGTCTTTGTAGTGGTAGAAAAACACATCATTGAGATTGGCAGTGCCTCCCTCAATTTCTTCTGACCACCATCGGCGCACATGGGTGATGGCATGGAATACGTGTGCCGGTGTCTGGTTTACCAACACTGTGGTGCTAAAATCGGGTGTTTGCATTGTAGGGGCGTGTTAGGTTGTAAAAATCTTCCACGACAAAAGTATTGTCTAATTCTAACTTAGTCGGGGTGCAAAATAGACTTCCTGCCGGGTTGATCTGGACAATCTTTCTAGCTATTTTTGTCTCTTTGGTTTACGAGTACAAACTGTTTGCTTAGCTCTACACAAAAAACCTAAATTCCGATTTGCCATGCAGCACATTACCATCGTCATTCCCGATTGCCGGATCAATCTGACTACGGTGAGCGGAACCCTCGAAATCCTGAGCCAGGCTCACGAGTATTGGCAAAAGAGAGGCAACCGGCCTACCCTCAACATCCAGGTGGCCGGTTTTGTAGAGACTCCCAAGCCCAGCGACGATTACCTGACGATTCATCCTACAGACATCCGAAAAATCAAGCAAACGAATCTGGTCATCATACCGTCGCTACTGAGGGAATACGAACGGGCTATCGGGCAAAATGACGAATTGCTGAACTGGATAAAAAAACAATACAAAAACGGAGCAGAGATTGCCAGTATCTGTTCCGGTGGCTTCTTGCTGGCGGCCACGGGTTTGCTAGAAGGAAAGACATGCTCGATGCATTGGAATGCGGCCGAAACGTTCAGGCAACTGTTTCCGAACGTAAAAATTGCGGAGGACAAAATCATTACCGATCAAAACGGCATCTATACCAACGGGGGTGCGTATTCGTTCCTGAATCTGCTAGTGTATTTGGTCGAAAAGCTATTTGACCGCGAGACTGCCATTTATTGCTCCAAAGTCTTTCAGATTGACATAGAACGCACCACCCAGTCTCCTTTTGCTATTTTTCACATTCAAAAAGGCCACGGCGATGAACTGATCAGTCAAGCTCAGAAATACATAGAAGAAAACCTGGATGCCAAAATTTCGTTTGAGAAACTCGCTTCTCATCTGGCTATCAGCCGCCGCAATTTTGACCGCCGGTTTATCAAGGCTACCGGCAATACGCCCGTCGAATACCTGCAACGGGTAAAAGTGGAAGCTGCCAAAAAGGAATTGGAAAAGGGCCGCAAAACCATCTTTGAAATCATGAATGAAGTAGGCTATTCGGATGATAAGGCGTTCCGGGAAGTTTTCAAAAAGGTTACAGGCATTTCGCCCGCAGACTACATGAACAAATACAAAAAAGAAAACCTAGCCTTGCCTGCCTAATCTGCCAAGAGCTTTTTGGTTTTGAAAAGATACTATTTTCCTGATTATGAGCAATTTACTTTTCTTCATACCGAAACCGCAACATCTCACCCATTCGGAATAAATAATTACGCAAGACACCTTTTATAATATTTTCTTTGCCAATACCCCTGTTTGCAGAATAAGTGCAATTCATTTTATTCAAATGCAAAATTTTATGCATTTTGTCATCTGTATTTTCGGGCAAAAGCCAGTGAATAACGCCCAATTCTTAGTACCTTCGTGCTCAAACCTTACACCTTTTTCTTCAACATCCGATAATAATGTCGATCAAAGTAGCGATTTCCCACAAAACGCATTACACGTTTGATAAGTATGTTGGTCTGGCTCCACATGTATTCCGGTTGCGACCTGCACCTCACTCACGTACTCCCATTACCGGATATTCGCTCAAGATTTCACCCGAAAATCATTTCATCAACTGGCAGCAGGACCCGTTTGGCAATTACCTGGCGCGGGTGGTGTTTCCTGACAAAACCGACCATCTTTTCATTGATGTAGAGGTGATTGCCAAAATGGAAACCATCAATCCGTTTGACTTCTTCGTCGAAGAATATGCCGAATATTATCCGTTTGAGTATGACCCTCAACTCAAAAAGGAGCTGGCCCCTTATCTTGAGATCAGTGAGGCTGGCGAAAAACTAATGGAATGGGTCAAAAGAAATGCTATTTCTGATAAAATGCGGATTGTTGACTTCCTGGTCAAGATCAATACGCAAGTTAACCAAGATCTTGCCTATAACATACGTTTAGAAACCGGAGTGCAGTCCAGTGAAGAAACCTTGACACTGCGCAGCGGGTCGTGTCGTGATTTCACCTGGTTCATGGTTCAGGCATTGAGGCATTACGGCATAGCCGCCCGGTTTGTTTCCGGTTATTCGGTACAGCTTACGGCGGATGTAAAGCCTCTGGAAGGACCAGCAGGCACCAGTACCGATGTTACGGATTTGCATGCGTGGGTAGAAGCCTATATACCCGGTGCCGGCTGGATTGGGCTTGACGGAACTTCCGGCTTATTAGCAGGCGAGGGCCATATTCCGCTGTGTTGTACGCCAAGCTACGAAAGTGCGGCTGCGATTTCAGGGTCAAGGGATGCGTGCGAATCAACCCTGACTTTCTCTAATCAGGTTACGCGCATCCACGAAGATCCACGGGTTACCAAACCCTATACCGATACCCAGTGGGAGCAGATTTTGCAAACGGGTGATGCCGTAGAAACCGATTTACAAGAGAATGATGTCCGCCTGACCATGGGCGGAGAGCCCACTTTTGTCTCGGTAGATGATATGGAATCGGCTCAATGGAATACGGATGCGGATGGTCCCATGAAACGGAAACTGGCTTACGATCTGGCCATTCGCCTGAAAAACAAGTTTGCTCACGGTGGGTTCATCCATTTTGGGCAGGGCAAATGGTATCCGGGCGAGCCGTTTCCCCGTTGGCAATACGGGTTGTATTGGCGCAAAGACGGCCTGCCGCTTTGGAAAAACGAAGGGCTCATGGCGCAGGAAACCCATAACACATACACAACCAAAGACGCCGAACGTTTTGCCAATGAGCTGTGCGCCTTCTTAGGCATCAATACCAAAAACATATCGCCCACGTACGAAGATCCCATTTTCTGGGCATTGGAAGAAGGAAAAATACCCGCCAATATCGATCCATTGAAAACGGATTTACGCGATTCGGCAGAACGCCGCAAACTGGCCGAAATTCTACAGAATGGCATGAATAATCCGGTAGGATTTGCCCTGCCTATCCAATGGGATCATGATAAGCAACACTGGACCAGTTGCGCCTGGGAATTTCGCAGAAAGTACTGCTTTCTGGTTCCAGGCAACTCTCCCATCGGTTTGCGGTTGCCTTTAAACTCACTGCCCGAAGTTTCTAAAAACAGACGGGAAGTCACACCCGAACGCAGTCCTTTCGAAGATTTGGAAACATTGGGCGATTACCATCACATAGCTCGGAAACGATATGGTTCTCAGTATCCGGACTACCGGTTTCCTGAATCCGCAATCCCGGATAACGAAGAGAAGCAACCGGAAGACACGAAAGAATCGGAAGAAAAGACGCTTTTATATGAAGTTCCTACCATAATCACCTCGCTTACAGTGGAATGCCGCGATGGCATCATCTATGTCTTTTTGCCTCCCTTGCCATACGCAGAGCACTATCTCGATTTGCTGGCTTCCATCGAAAACACGGCGGAGCAGCTTTCGATCCCCGTACGCATGGAAGGATATACGCCCCCGTCTGACAATCGGCTGGAAAAACTGGTGGTTTCACCCGATCCAGGTGTGATTGAAGTGAATATCCATCCGTCTAAAACCTGGCGGGAACTGGTTGAAAAATACATGGCTTTGTACGAAGAAGCCTTCCTGTGCCGGCTGGGAACCGAAAAATTCATGGCGGATGGCCGCCATACAGGTACTAGTGGAGGCAACCACGTAACCATTGGCGGGAATACCCCTGCCGATAGCCCTGTTTTGCGTCGTCCCGATTTGCTGCGCAGTTTGATTACTTATTGGCAACACCATCCGGTACTGAGCTATTTGTTTGCCGGTCCGTTCATTGGCCCCACCAGCCAGGCACCGCGCATCGACGAAGGTCGTGACGACCGGCTGTATGAAATGGAAATCGCCTTCCAGCAGATTCCGGAAGGTGAAGACGTTCCTTTTTGGATGGTAGACCGCATTTTCCGTAACCTATTGGTCGATGTTACCGGCAATACCCATCGGGCCGAGTTTTGCATTGACAAGTTATATTCACCTGACTCCAGCACCGGACGTTTGGGCATTCTCGAGTTTCGCGGGTTCGATATGCCGCCTCACAAGCACATGAGCATGGTACAGGCCTTATTGGTGCGGGCTTTGATTGCCAAATTCTGGAAAACTCCCTACAAGAAAAAACTGATTCACTGGGGCACCGAACTGCACGACCGTTTTCTGCTGCCGCATTTTGCGTACCTGGATATGATGGATGTGGTGAACGACCTGAAAGATGCCGGATACAACTTTGACATTTCGTGGTTTGATCCCTTCTTCGAGTTCAGGTATCCGTTTCATGGAAAAGTTACCGTTGACAATATTCAAATGGAATTGCGGCTGGGCATTGAGCCCTGGCATGTACTGGGCGAAGAACTCTCGAACAGCGGAACAGCCCGTTTTGTCGATTCTTCACTGGAACGGTTGCAGGTAAAAGTTTCCGGTTTTGTGGAAGACCGGCACATACTGGTGTGCAACAGCTGCCGTGTACCGCTGCGCAATACAGGCATCAAAGGCGAATATGTGGCCGGTGTACGCTACAAAGCCTGGAATCCGCCATCGGCGCTGCACCCTACCATTGGCGTGGATGCCCCGCTGGTGTTTGACATTATCGATACCTGGAACGACAAAGTGATTGGGGGTTGCACGTATTTTGTGTCGCATCCGGGAGGCCGCAGTTACGATACTTTCCCTGTTAACAGTTACGAAGCCGAGTCGCGGCGGGTAAGCCGGTTCTGGGAGTTTGGGCATACACCATCCGAAAACCAATCGATGATCGTGCCAACCAGCTCTTCGCCGAGTGTCTCTCGCTTTGTAGTTGAAAATAAAAAGCAGCTCAAAGCCGACACTCCCTTTGAAATCATAAATAACGAATATCCTTCCACACTGGATATGCGGCGGCAGTGGCGGGCTTCTATGCCGTAGCGATAAAAAAATAGTATCTTTGAAAATACAAAAACCTCCGTGTTTTTTGGAACGCCGAAGTTTAGAGCCACAATAGCATTGTAGGAATTCTCTGAGACTCATCATGCACACGACCCAAACAAAGAATTTATTAACGAGCTATCTCAAGCAGATCAATAACTACGATGAAGTAATTGATAACAAAGGAAACGTAAAACCTCATTGGAAAAGTCTATTTGATACCATCCATCAAATTGGCTTAGCGGAGTTTGGCAATCGGCAGCAGGAGATCATCAAACGGCTCCGGGAAAACGGCGTCACGTACAATGTGTACGGCGTCACTGACGGCAATAACCGCCAGTGGCAGCTTGATCCGATTCCGTTTCTGATCACACGCACCGAATGGGCCGGTATTACACAAGGACTCATCCAACGGGCAGAATTGCTCGATTTGATTCTTAAGGACATTTACGGGCCGCAGCATTTGCTGAAAGACAAAATTATTCCGCCCGAGCTGGTATACGCCAACACCGGATTTTCGCGTGCGGCCAATGATGTCAAAATCAAATCGAATCATCAGTTGCTGATTTCGGCAACGGATATGGCACGGGGGCCCGATGGACGCATGTGGGTGCTGGACTCGCGTACTCAAACCCCTTCCGGTTTTGGCTATGCCTTCGAAAACCGGAAAATCCTCAGTCGGATCATTCCTGAATTAGCCCACAATCTGTACGTTGACCGGATATCGCCTTTTTTCTACAACCTGCAGAAATCATTTTACAAGCTTTCTCCTTCCGGCAAAGACCAACCCTTTGTAGTGTTCCTGACACCTGGCCCTAAAAACGAAACGTATTTTGAACAATCGTATCTGGCTTCCTATCTGGGGTGCACGCTGGTGCAAGGCGATGACCTGCTGGTAAGAGACGGCTATGTATGGCTCAAATCCATTGGTGGATTGCAAAAGGTGGATGTCATTGTGCGCCGCGTCGATGATGACTTTGTGGACCCGCTGGAACTGAAACAAAACTCCCGGCTGGGCATTCCGGGTCTGCTGCAAGTACTGCGCAAAGGCAACGTATTGGTTATCAATCCGCCGGGTATCGGCTTGCTCGAAAACCATGCTTTTCTGGCTTTCGGAAACAGCATTTCCAATTACTTTCTCGGTCAGGATCTGATTTTGCCTTCAGTGGCTACCTGGTGGTGCGGTCAGTCGAAAGAGCTGGCATTTACGCTGGAACACCTGGACCGGCTGATTATCAAGAAAGTAAATCGCAAACAAAAATTCCGTTCTGTCTATGGGCGATTGCTATCGGCCCAGGAAAAAGAAAGCGTCCGGAGGATGATTTTACAGAACCCGATGGAATACGTGGCTCAGGAAGAGGTACAGTTGTCTACTACGCCTTCGTTTTTTGGCAACCACATCGAGCCCCGTTTGGCAGCCATTCGTGGATTTGTCTTGTCGGATGGGGAGCAGTTTTTTCCGATGCAGGGCGGGCTTACCCGCAATTCGCCCGAGAAGGACCGCTTCCTGATTTCCAACCAATACGGCGGGCAGTCCAAAGATACCTGGATTGTGTCAGACACACCCGAACAAGACCAGGAGAAGATTCACCTCAGTTCGTCACCGGCCAATGTGCGGGACAATGTGCTTTCGAGCCGGGCCGCCGAAAACCTGTACTGGACCGGCCGCTACTGCGAACGAATTAACATTCTGACCAAGATTATCGCTAACCTGATTAACGAAGTAAGCACGTATAAAAAATTCAGCGATGGCGACCAGGAAGAACACATCCATGTGCTGCTACGGTCCATTACGCACCTGACAGCGACCTATCCCGGGTTTCTGGAAATGGAAACCGAGGATAATGCAGCAGGTGTTTACAAGGAACTAATGGATTTGATCACCAATCCGAACAAGCCGGGAAGCGTTGCTTTTAACATTGACAATTACATACGCGCCACACTCAACATTCGGGAACGGCTTACCATTGGTACCTTTAAAGTAGTCGATGACATTGACGAACACAATACGATCCTCAAAACGCAGAAAAACCTGTCTATCACCGAAGCCTTACACCAACTCGAACAAATCAACAACAAAGTGTTTACATTCTACGGGATTGTAAACGAAACCATGACCCGCGACAGTGGAATGATTCTCTTTGAAATTGGCAAATTACTTGAACGGTGCCAGTCGCTGGTGAGCCAGTTGCGGTCCTGTGTGTGTTTCAAACTCAGCGAACCGGTGGAAGAGGAAACACTGAAAACGTTGCTCCACAATAATTTTTCGCTGATACGGTATCGGTCCAAGTTCAAATCAGAAGCCCGGATCGAGTCGTTTCTGGATATGATTTTGTACGAAGTAAAGCTACCGCATTCGGTTACCAATCAGCTTAACCGATTGTCGGAATGCATCAACAGCCTGCCTAATACAACCATTGGTGCACGCATGAATGATGCACAGAAAGTGCTTCTTGAAGCCATCGCGTTGTTGTACCGTAGCAACCTGACCGAATTGTACGCTTACGACACAAAGACCTTGTATCGCGAAAAACTAGATGAAATGCTTACCACGCTCGGTGCGCATCTGAACAACATTTCGCTGGCAATCAGCAACATTTACTTTACTCACGCCATTCTGATGGAGTCTTTTGTACGCCCTACCGAAGATGTCATAAACGATGAAATATAAAATCAGTCATAAAACCACCTACGAATACGGAGAAGTGGTAAACATATGCCATAGCATGGCTTACCTAACCCCCCGTAACCTGTCCTATCAGAAAGCGCACAGTTTTAAGTTGTCGGTAGAGCCTGTAAACAGTGTCATTGAGTCGCGGGAAGACTTTTACGGCAATACGATTTGTTCGTTTTCGGTTCAGGTACCTCACGAGAAACTTATTGTTTGGTCAAACAGCGTGGTTGAGGTGCAGCCGCGCAGTTTCCAACTGGACATCGACTCCAACATCAGCTTTGCTCAGGCGCGCGATTTGCTTCAGAACGACCTTGACCTACGGGCCGAGTTTCTCGACTTTATGTTGCCCACTACCTATGTCATCTGGGACGACGAAATCCGGGCCTTTGCCGAAAGTTGCGTTCAACCGGACGAATCGTTGTATACGTATGTGCAGAACGTATGTCAGCGCATTTACAAGGAATTTAAATTTGACCCGGAGTTTACCAACATTTATACTCCGGTCAAAACCGTTTTCAAGGAAAAAAAAGGCGTTTGTCAGGATTTCTCGCACCTGGCCATTGCCTGTTTTCGCAGCGTGGGGCTGGCCGCCCGCTATGTAAGCGGCTACCTGGAAACCATCGCCCCTCCCGGGAAACAGAAGCTGCAGGGCTCCGATGCGTCACATGCCTGGATTTCGGTGTACATTCCGCACATCGGCTGGTATGATTTCGATCCTACCAACAATGTCTCTCCTTCCGAACGCCACATTACCATTGGCTGGGGCCGCGATTACGAAGACCTGCCGCCACTCAAAGGAATTGTATTTAGCTCGGGCATTCAGCAATTGAAGGTTGAAGTAGACGTGATTCCGATTGATTAATGCAAAACGCTTTCACAAAAAATAGTATCTTTTCAAAAGTCAAAACCTGCCCTGTAGTACAATGACTTTTGCAATCAATTCTGAAGAAAGCTACCTATAAAAGCACATTTCTTGGCAATGTGAATCGTACAAGGTTTTTGCTTTGCAAAAGATACTATTTTCCTTCAGACAGCCTTTCGTCCTGGTTTCCCGAAACCAAATACTTTTGCTATACTTACGCCTCTGATTTTGCACCCGATTTTTTACTTCTATGCATGCCTATTCGTTTGACTACACCGGTTATGCCGACTTTTTCGCCCGCTACCAGATTTCTCCGGCAGGAGTCGAACGGTTGCAGTATTCCTGGAACGAACCGCATCGCTACTACCATACCGAAAAACACCTCGCATTTCTGATCGATAAAATTGAAAAATCACCCCTATCCGAAACGGACAAAGACAAACTGCGGCTGGTGGCCTTTTTTCATGACGTAGTCTATGACCCTACGGCCCACACCAACGAAGAAGAATCGGCGGAAGTGCTGCGCGAAACTACCCAGCATGAGATAGTTACTGAGGTTGCCGATATGATTCTGGATACCAAAACGCATCAACCCCGCACCGAGTTGTCGCGGCAGTTTGTGGAATGGGACATGGCCGTGGTGTCTGAATCAGACTATACGCAACTGCTTGAATGGGAACGGGGTGTGTTCAAGGAATATCAGTTTGTCGATTACACGCTCTACAAGATGGGCCGGCTGGCATTGCTCGACGAATGGGCCCGAACATACCCGCAAAACAGCCAGAACCTCCGCAATCTGATGGCCTATCTGATGCAGTTTCGTCCGCGGGTGGGTGTCTATCCGGGTTCGTTCAATCCCTTGCACAACGGACACCTGAACATCCTGCATAAAGCTGAAAAAGTGTTTGACAAAGTCATTGTTTCACAGGGTATTAATCCCGAAAAAGACAACTCCGAAACCGATATTGCCCGACTACCGGTACTGAAATACCACCAAACCGACAAGTTTCCCGGTTTGTTGACTGATTACCTGACCACCAAAGAGAAAGATTGCGACATTACGCTGGTGCGTGGCCTGCGCAACGGTGACGACCTGGACTACGAAGTGAACCAATTACGGTTTATGGAAGAAATGAAACCCGATATCAAGGTTGTTTTCATTCGCTGCGACAAGCAGTTTGAGCACATCAGTTCGTCGGCCATTCGCAACCTGGAAAAAATAGAGAAAGGCCTGGGCAACAAATACGTACCTACCGGCGGGTTGAATTCGTAACTGTCATAAGGCAGGTTTTGGTTTGTGCGGAGATACTATTTTAATAAGCCATTTGGCGTATTGCTACAGTCTACTTTCTACAGTAACTTTACAGACAACCAATCGTCTGACCTGTATGAAACCGGTGGCCGCCGCCATTCTCAAATGCCTCGTTTTTTTCCTTTTTATTCCTTTTTGTTCTGTTGCGCAAACCCTTTACGAAGTTCAGTTTCAGGCCGATGGCATTGACTACCTGGGGCTTTTGGTTTATTTCAACGAACAAGATGCCTACATGCGGGTAGGCTATACGTATCAGAACAATTACCATGTGGTAAATGTCAAGTACAAAGCCTCTACCGGCAATTATGGCGGCACCTCGTATTTTCACTTGCTGGGTTCCGAGCCTACTTTCATCAGTGAGCCGCACGGAAATACCTATGCGCCGGATCATTTTCTGTGGATCTGGAATAACAACCTCAGTGCAGGGAGGCCTTACATCAGCATCAACCCGATGATCAATACCCAAACGGCACCGCGTGTAAAAGCCTTCAGCTTGCTAACAACCAACCTCATAACCGACACTTACCTGCGTCGCTTTTTCGGAACAGACGAATCACAATACATTGCCCTCCGCAAAATGTGTGGACTGGATAAGCCTCCGGTAGATTTTACAACCGTTTCGCGGTTATACACCAAGCTGCATCTGGTTATTGTAGCCAACACCTTGGTCAGCGACATTGGCAACAGTTGCGCCGTGGATCAGAAAAACCTGCTTAACGAATTTGAGTCCATTGCCAATACATTGAAAATCAGCTATCAGCCGTATGTGATTAGCGGCAATCAGTTTACCCGTTCGCAGGTAAACACGTTGCTTTCCAACCTCAAACCCAATAGCAACGACATTGTGATTTTCATTTACCGCGGCCACGGCTACCGCTGGAGCAACCAAACGTCAGACTGGCCGCGCATCGATTTGAGGTATACGGGTTATGCCAACCCGGCCCCCGACAACTCCTTCAATCTCGAAGAAATCTATCGAACCATTGTCAGCAAAGGGGCTCGGTTAAACATTGTCATGGGCGACTGCTGCAATTCGGATGTAGGCATTAGCCAGATGACACCCGGTAACTTTTTGACTTCGCAATCCAATACCAATCCCGATCTGGCAAAACTAAAACGTTTGTTTATGGATGCCAAAGGTAACCTGATGGCCTCGGCGGCCAAACCTGGGGAAGTATCGTGGGCCAATCTTTCGAATGGAGGCTTCTTTACGATGAGTTTTTTCCAGGCGCTGCACGAAGAAATCAGTTACTTAAGCAATGGCGTTGCCGACTGGAAAGGACTGATTGCCAATACCATCGGCATTGCTTACTATAAGTCTGCCAATTGCAGCTCCACCCAGAATGGCATTTATTATTCCGACATTCAGTACTGATTCCGGAGGTTTTCCGTTTTAGGAAGATACTATTTTTGCTTTGGCAGAAAAATACTTTCAAAAAATTTTGAAAGTATAAAAACATATACTACCTTTGGTGTATGGAATTACAAGAAGCTAAAGACAAATTCATACAAGCCTGGGGCACATTGGGCTCGCAATGGGGCATCAACCGCACCATGACGCAGATACATGCTTTGTTGCTGGTAAGTGCCGATCCACTCAGCGCCGACGATATTATGGAGCAGCTACAGATTTCGAGGGGCAATGTAAATATGAACGTTCGCGATCTGATAGACTGGGGACTGGTTTTTAAAGTACTCAAGCCCGGCGAACGAAAAGAATTTTTTAGTGCGGAAAAAGACATGTGGAAGGTATTCAGGCAGGTGGTCAAAGAACGTCGCCGCCGCGAGCTGGAACCCGTTTTCGGTATCCTGGAAGAAGTTGCCAAAGTAAAAGGAGACCCAAAAGATCCTGACTACAAGGCGTTTGTAGAGCCAATCAAAGACATTCAGAAAATTGCATCTCGTGCCGACAGTACACTGGAAACGCTGATTAAAGCGGACGAAAGCTGGTTTTTCACGACGTTGATGAAAATGATGAAGTAAGCCGGACGTCAAAAAATACTATAGCTACTACAACCCAAACCCTGCCCTATCGGCAGGGATATTTTAACAGTCAAACTTTCATTATTTATTGAAAATTTAAAACATACAAACATGAAAACGTTTAAAATTTTTGATGTTGCCCTCCAATTAGCGGCAATACCAGGAAGCCTGTTTTACTATTTCGTTAGCCATCACAGCGATGCATTGTTTGGTGCCTACTTTTTGGTTGGCGGGTTGCAAGTTGTGAGTATGCTGGTGCACTTTGCCACCCGGAATGTGTACAAACACACAGCCCGTGCCTATTATCACTGGACCACACTGGTTACGGTGCTGCTCATGCCCACCTTCGTTATTTTTTACCTGTTGCTCTTTCTGGCACCGTTTATGGCCGTGTTTTATTTCACTCTCTGCATAGCCGAAACAAAAAGATATTTCACCCGGCCTCAACGCATTTTTGCCTAAGAATTTCCTCTCGTCAATCACTACCCAACTATGAAACCCGTATCCAAAGCCATTATTTACGACAGCAGTTGCCCCATGTGTCAGGCTTATACCAAAGGATTTGTAAAATGGGGCCTGCTAGCCGACAAACACCGCATTCCTTTCTGCGAATTGCAGCCTGAGCAAGCCAACCGCTACATGGATCTGCAACGCAGCCGCCACGAAATTCCGCTGGTCGATTTGGGCGGCGGCGAAACTCTGTACGGTGTTGATGCGCTGACGTATCTGCTCAGTCAGCCTTTTCCGCTAGTAGGCAAACTGATGCGCATTCCAGTGCTTTCCAAAACCATCCGAAATCTGTACAACTTTATTTCCTACAACCGGCGGGTCATTACCGCCACCTCATCCGAAAATACAGGCATCGATTGTGCTCCCGACTTTCGCATGGGTTATCGCATGGCATTTATCGTTTTTGCCATTCTGATGTCCAGCTGGATTACCTGGGGGTTTGGGCAAACGGTAGGATACTATTTTCCAGCCATTCAAGGCGTCCAAATGCTGCTGATTTGCGGTACAGGTTGGTTTGTGCAGATTCTGGCAGCAATACTACTTCTGAAAGGTCAACTGCGCATTGAATACATAGGTCAACTCGCCGTTCTAATGCTCATGGGCACATTGGTTTTACTGCCGGGAATGCTGGTGAGTGCCCTTATCCATTCCAGTCCACTGTGGGCACTGGGTAGTGTAGCAATTAGTAGTTTATTGATGCACACCGAACATTTGCGCCGCCTTCGCTACCTGCATCTGAGTAAAACCTGGCTTATTCTCTGGTCGTGCTCTCTGTTCACCACCGCCCTGTTCTGGATTTGGTCATTTGTCTACTAGTTTTATTTCCACCGTTCTCAACTACAACTATGAACTTACTCAAAACCCTCCCCATACGCTACACCGGCGAATTGCACAATGTGCAACTGATTAATTTTTCGGTAGATAAGAAAGAAATCGAGTCGCTGGTTCCCTGGAAAATCCGGATCCGGGATTACAAAGGCCGGGCGTTGATTTCAATGGTCAATGTGCAGCTCAAACACATGCATCCCACTTTTTTGCCTTCTGTGGTTCAGTTCAATTACCAGCATGTGGCGTTTCGGTTGCTCATCGAAGACTCGCAGTATGGCTATGACCAAAACCACGGCATTTATTTTCTTCGTTCGTTTACGGATAAACCCTTGATTGTACAGGGTGGTCGCTGGCTCACGAGCTATAATTTGGAAAAAGCCGAATTGCTGGAAACGCCAAACGTATTTTCGTTGAGACAAAAAGAGCAGTTTCTGACTTATGCGCTGGACGATGAGCAACCCGCAACAACCGATGCGTACTTGTACCAGGAAGTTTCGCGGATAGACCGCGCGTATTCATTGATTCATAACACCTTGTATCGCACACAGATTGTGCGTGAACAATGGCCCATTCAATGGGTTAACTGCTACCACTTCCGAACGAATTTCTTTGAAACGGCTCGCGTGGAAGGTGCCTTTCGTGTACGCGAAAAAATTGACTACCAGTGGCTACCCGCTCAAAAAACACCTTAAGCCGCAAATCTTACGACATGCCGGATTTTTGTTCAACAAAAGATACTATTTTTGTTGATTGAAATAGTATCTTTTACAACTAGAAAACCTCATGAAAGACCTTTCTTCCGAATTTCAAATTTCGGCCGTTCGCAGCAGTGGACCCGGCGGGCAAAACGTCAATAAAACGTCATCTAAAGTTGAAGTTCGGTTCCAGGTAGCCAACTCCGCCTTGCTTACCGACGAAGAAAAAACCATTATCGCCGAAAAAATGGCCGGACAACTCACCAACGAAGGCGAACTGATCGTAACTGCCCAAACCGACCGTAGCCAGCTGAAGAACAAAGAAACAGCCATTAAAAAACTCTATCGGTTATTGGATAAAGCGTTTGTAAAACCCAAAGCCCGCAAACCCAGCAAACCATCGGCTGCTGCCAAAGAAAAACGATTGGAACGCAAAAATCAACAATCTGAAAAGAAAGCGCAACGGCAAAAAAAAGACTGGCTGTGAGCAAGCCAGTCTTTCGATTCTATTCTATTTTTTCGCCCATTCAAATTGCTTGTCCCATTCGTAAAACGCGTCGATTTCCTTGCCGTGCGATTTGAGCCATTCTTGCACGTCTGCGTTTTGGTTGGTAGCCTGGATGAGGTACGCAAAGGTTCTCAGATGCTCGCTTTTTTGTAACGCGGAGAAGTAAGGCGCGTAATAGTCCCAGTAAAACCCTGAATTTTCTCCCTTTTCGTTATCCAACCCTATAAAAAAAGTTTGCAACTGAAACACAAACTTATCCATTCCACTCAGTTCTTTCCCATCATCCGTTTTCACTTCACTTCCCAATGTAGCTAACATCAATTCCTGCACAAAAAAGCTATTTTCTCTTTTACCTCCTTTTGTCAGGAAATTAGCCGAAATCGTGATTTCCTTTTTGGCTTCAGCCATGAACAGGGGCTGCAAGGTTTGCCAGTTTTCGGCGGCACGCTTGCTTTCTGGCTCAATTACCAGCATCCGCATCAAAGCCAGCATACCAGGCACTTTATTGCTATTGATCAGCAGGCGGCCAAGGGCATTGTGCGAACCGGGATGCTGAGGATTGAGCAGAACCGCTTTCTGAAAATACGGAATGGATTCATCGGCTTTGTTTTGCATCGATAGCGAGATGCCTTTGTTAAAGTACAGCAAATAAAAATCGGGGTATTTTTTCAATCCCTGATCATACACTTTCAGTGCCTCTTTGCCCTTTTTGGCATAGTCCAGCGTATTTCCGTACGATACATAGACTAATTTGAGCTGCGGCTCGTCCGGAAACTTTTTGATCAGTTGTTTCGAAATTTCAATCACTTCCTTGTAATTGCCCAATGCCGATAAGGTAAACGATTTTTCATACCAGGCACTGAAATAGTTGGCATCTTCGGCAAGGGCCGCATCGTATTTCTGAAGGGCTTCTTCGTATTTTTCCTCGTCGTGCAGGGCCACGCCTTCATTCACTAATTTCCGGGCTTTTTCAGATGTTTGGGCAAACAAAGCGGTACTTAACCAAAATGTAAAAAGAAAGGTGTACAGAATTTTCATAGTATGAGTAGTTTTCAATAGAGATGTTGCAAAGTCTGATTTTCCACAAATATCCCAATACGTTTTTTCCTTTTTTCATATATTCCGCTCAAAATCCTTACAATCCTGCTATTATTGCACTTTTTCGTAGTGATTTTCCCCGATTATGATTCTGTTTTTTTATACGATTGGTTTGCATGCCTTTGGCTGGCTCATTCGGATTGTGGCCTTGTGGAATCCGAAAGCGCGCCAGTGGGTTGTGGGTCGAAATAGTATCTTTGAAAAACTAAAAACCGCCTTATCCACTAACAGCCAGCCCATTGCGTGGTTTCATACCGCATCACTGGGTGAGTTTGAGCAAGCCCGGCCAGTCATTGAACGTTTTAAAATCGAATATCCTGCCTACAAAATACTGCTTACTTTCTATTCTCCTTCCGGTTACGAAATACGCAAGGATTACGAACATGCCGACTGGGTGTTTTACCTGCCGCTTGATACGCACCGCAATGCCAGGAAATTTATCAGCATTGTAAATCCAACTGTGGTTTTCTTTGTCAAATACGAATTCTGGCATTATTACCTCACCGAGCTTAAGAAACGACGTATTCCCACTATTTTATTTTCGGCCATTTTCCGTCCCAATCAAGCGTTTTTTAAGTGGTATGGCGCGTTTTTCCGAAACATGTTGCGCTGCTTCAACTACCTGTTTGTGCAAAATGCCGAGTCGCTGACATTGCTGCAAGGCATTGGTTTGCAAAACGTTACGGTAGCCGGTGACACCCGGATAGACCGTGTCAGTAAAATTGCCGATACCAAGAAAGACATCCCGCTGGCGGCAAAATTCAAAGGCACTGACTTGTTGCTGATTGTGGGCAGCGCCTGGCAAGGCGATCTGGATTTGCTTTTACCGTATTTGAATCAGTTTTCGCAACCGCTAAAAGTCATCATTGCGCCGCACGAAATCAAAGAAGAAACGCTGCAACACATCGGAAAAACGCTGAACAAGAAAACATTACGTTTCTCGCAAGCCACCGAAACAACTGTTACTCAATGCGATGCACTTCTGATTGATGGCATTGGCTTACTGGCCTCATTGTATCAGTACGGCGACTTTGCGTTTGTGGGCGGGGGTTTTTACGATGGAATCCATAGTATTCTGGAACCGGCTGTTTTTGGCATGCCAATTTTTTTCGGACCGGATTACCGCAAATTTCAGGAAGCGTTTGACCTCATTGATGCCAAAGCAGCTTTCTGCGTTCACAATACCGCTGAGTTTGCCCCGATTTTTGAAGAATTGTACCAGAATTCAGACAAACGACACCAATTGGCAGAGACTGCCCGCACGTACATCGGCCAAAGTGCCGGAGCTACCGGCAAAATTCTGGAGTGGATAGGTCAGAACATGCCGCAATGACGGCGAAATTTAAATTGTCCACCAATCGCACCGTCATTGCGAGTAAAGCGAAGCAATCTTGTGACTAAAACCGAGAGCCTTTCGCTTCCGTTTTTTCCGAGCCTTTGGTTAGGAGATTGCTTCGTTATTCCGCTTCGCTACACTCTTCGCAATGACACATAGTTTGAAGAGAAACAAACGAAAGCTGGTTCTACAAGCTAATCTGTTCCATTATTGACATCCGTTTCAATCTGCGGTCCAAAATAGTATCCCTGAAAAAGCAAAAACCTCGTACCTTTGCAGGCAACACCACTACTGCCTCATTTATGTCCGAAGGAATAGTTATGCGTTCAACCGGCTCGTGGTACGACGTCCGAACCGAAAATCAGGAAATAATTCAATGCCGCCTGCGCGGAAAACTCAAGCTCAAAGACAACAAGGTGAACAATCCTATTGCCGTGGGCGATGTGGTGGTGTATGAGCAGGAAGCCGACCAGCAAACGGGAATTATCAGCGAAATTCGTCCGCGCGAGAATTACATCATCCGGCAGTCGGTGCACAAATCGGCATTTGGCCACATTCTGGCTGCCAACATCGATCAGGCAACGCTGATTGTTACCTTAACTTTCCCCCGCACTTCGCTGGGATTCATCGACCGGTTTCTGGTTACTGCCGAAAGCTTTCGCATTCCAACGGTGATTGTCTTCAATAAAACGGACTTACTGAGTGAAGAAGGGTTGACTTACCAGAAAGAATTGATGGAATTGTACGAAAGTCTGGGCTACGCATGCATTGAAACCTCTACCGTGACGGGCTTGAATCTGCAAACGTACCACGAAATACTGAAAGGCAAGAAAAGCCTGTTGTCGGGGCATTCGGGTGTAGGAAAATCGACGCTGGTCAATAGCATTGCCCCGGATTTGAAGTTGC
The DNA here is from genome assembly GCA_963520985.1 of uncultured Sphingobacteriales bacterium. Lineage (GTDB taxonomy): Bacteria > Bacteroidota > Bacteroidia > Cytophagales > 172606-1 > Xanthocytophaga. The sequence continues at coordinate 2,014,552 of CAUQTA010000001.1, read as the reverse complement.
GCACCAGCGAAGTTTCCACGTTTGCCAATAAAGGGGTGCACACTACTACATTTGCCGAAATGTTTGAAATAGAGCCGGATACGTTTCTGATCGACACACCGGGCATCAAAGAACTGGGGCTGGTGGACATGGAAAAATGGGAAGTGAGCCATTATTTTCCGGAAATGCGCGACCTAATGGGCGAATGCCGGTACCACAATTGCACACATGTACACGAACCCGGCTGTGCCGTGATTGAAGCCGTGGAAAAAGGCGAAATCGCCGAAAGTCGCTACATCAACTACCTGAGTATGGTAGAAGGCGGCGACAATCGGAAGTAAAAACTCCACCCTTCCCCTATTAGGGGAAGGGTTTTTAAAAGTCCCTCCCTCAGAGGGGAGGGGTTTAATGTGGGGTTCCCTTTAACTCCCCTCTCCACGGGAGAGGGGCCGGGGGTGAGGCCCTTGTACCTTAATGCGCACCGAAAAATAGTATCTTTTAAACGAACAAAACCTCCTTATCCGTACGCATGAAGAAGTATCGATTCGCTCTTGCAGGGGCAATTTTATGGATCTTGTGTTTACAACAAACTCAGGCACAGGGCAACATCCACCAGCAATCAACCGTTTACGAATGGCCTAGCGATCCTCAGGTAAAGCAGAAACTGGATCAGTGGCAAGACCAGAAATTTGGCATGATCATCCACTGGGGTTTGTATGCCGTTCCGGGAATCATTGAATCGTGGGAATTGTGTTCCGAAGTTTGGATTGAACGCGACAGCACGATGAGTTATGACGATTACAAGAAATGGTACTGGGGACAACGCGACAAGTTTAACCCGGTAAAATTCAATCCGGACCAATGGGCAGCAGCGGCGAAATCAGCCGGAATGCGTTACCTGGTGTTCACGACTAAGCACCACGACGGATTTTGCATGTTTGACACCAAACAAACCGATTTCAAAATCTCCAACGGACCGTTTGCCAGTAACCCCAAAGCCGATGTAGCCAAATATGTATTTGAGGCATTCCGCAAGCAGAACTTCATGATCGGGGCCTATTTCTCCAAACCCGACTGGCATTCGGAGTATTACTGGTGGCCCAAATACGCCACTGCCGACCGCAACAACAACTACGACATTCGCAAGCATCCGTGGCGCTGGAATCAGTTCAAGAACTATACGCATAGCCAGATCGGTGAGTTGATGCACAACTACGGCAAAATCGACATTTTGTGGCTGGATGGTGGCTGGGTACGTCCATTGGAAACGGTAAACGACGAAGTGCGTGCCTGGGGAGCGGCGATTCCGGCCTGGAGTCAGGACATTGACATGCCCCGCATTGCCGCTATGGGACGTCAGGCGCAACCCGGATTGCTGGTGGTTGACCGCACGGTTCATGGTCCTTACGAAAACTACCAGACACCCGAGCAACGCATTCCTGACCATAAAATTGACAACCCTTGGGAAAGTTGCATGACCTTGGGCGGAGCCTGGGGATACGTACCTAACGATAAGTTCAAGTCACCGACGCAGGTCGTTCATTCCCTGATTGAGATTGTGGCCAAAGGCGGTAGTTTGTTGTTGGGTGTGGGCCCGCAACCGGACGGTCTGATTAGTCCGGAAGTGGTGCAACGCCTGGAAGGCATCGGCCAGTGGCTTGGTAAAAACGGCCAGGCCATTTACGGCACCCGTACCACCGAAAAATACAAAGTTGGCAACATCTATTTTACGCAATCGAAAAATGGACAAACCCGCTATGCATTGGTTCCACTGCCAGAAAACCAAGCGTTACCGGCTAGTGTTGAGTGGTCGGGCAATGCGCCTAAAAAAGGTGCAGCTATGACACTTTTGCTTAATGGCACCAAACTAAAATGGACGCGTCATGGCGATAAAATCACCGTTACCATTCCTGATAGTTTGCGCAAACAATACGCAAGCTATCCGGCATTAGCCATTGCGTTTGCTCCCGAAAAATAGAGAAAACGCATGCTGTTTTACACACAAAATCCCGCTCCAGAAAAGCGGGATTTGTGTTTTGAAAATAGTATCTTTTGGAAAGTCAAAACCAGAGTCGATTAATAATGCAATCAATTAAGAAACTACTCTTAAAAGCCCTATTAGGGCTCGTTGTCATTCTGGCATTATTCATAGGATTATTCGTTGTTCCCTATTTTGCAAACATAGTAATGCCTTGGGAACGGTCAAACGCAATCGACACTGCTTTACTTTGGGGCGGCCTTGCCAATCTACCTGACAATACAAGTGATGTTTCAGTACAGAAGAGTGGAAGTATGTTTACAAGAACATTGAAAATTGGATTCACAGCTAGTGAGACTGAAATAAAAGATTGGATTAGTAAAAGTAAACGACTTAAAAATTTAAAGCCATTAACTGATAGCTCAGGAACTTTGACTTTTGAGATTTACCCAGGTGAGCAAGGAGCAACTGGAGGCACTGTCACTATCAACAAAGATAGAAATAGAGTAATTATAAGAATGATGTGGAGTTAAAAATACACTGCACTTGAATTATCAAAAATTGAATGGAAAATTGGGATTTTAGTTTCGGAGAGGATACGAGTATTTTAAAATAATATCTTTCTTGATGACAAAACCTACCTTCGCTTTGCCCGCAATAACGGACTATTGGCTTTAAAATAGTATCTTTCACAAAGAAAAAACCTTGCTTGCCTTATGAAACCTTGTCTTCAATGCAGCATCCTCACCTTCATTCTGTTTCTCTGCACATCGTCTATAGCCTATTGTCAAGACAGCACTCAACTATCTACTCAATATTTCATCACTATTTCCTTAAATTCTTCTTTTTCAATTCATTCATTTTTCAACTATTTAGAACATCATTCAAATAAAAAAGATAGCAGATTTTACAAACGCCACAAACAATTGCTCAGTAAATCGCCTAATAGCAAGAACTACAAGCAATACCATCAATTAGCTTGTACCTTATGGAGTTTAGAGAAAACAGAGGATGCTGAAAAACTTTTTTTGACTATTTTCCATTCCACAGCAGACTATTATACATCCCCATATTACAGCAACTCTGATATTTCAGGTGACACAATTGTTACTAGTTCAGGGTATGGAAGCTATACATTTCATTACAAAAACAGTGCAGCTATTTATCTGAGTAAGATTTATTTGGAACAAAAGAAGTTTAGTTTTGCTTACCAGTTTTTACAAGATGCTACTCAAAAATATATTACTACTTATACCTGCGGCACAGGTTTTTGGAGTCAAAAAAATGAGTATGACTTCTTACTGGCTAGTTGTTATAATGGTCTTAATCGCTGGAAAGAATCCATAGATTTACTTCTTCCTTATTGCCTGGAACGAAATGATGAGTTGATTATCAAAGCCCTACAAAATACATACTCTTCTACCCAGATTCTCACCTATTTACAAGAAGCAGAGAATTCAATAACTTTTACAGCCGACTCTATTCCCTCCTACTCTTATACAACTATGTATGAATCTGGGAGTAATCGAGAAAAAACAGATACTTTAACTTATTATTCAGGACAGGCCACAATGAGTCTTTTTGGTAAAATCATTGATATGCCAATTCCATCTCTCAAAGACGGAGAACAAATAACTAAAGAACACTTTATTAAGGAATTCCGAAAATCCTATCTGTATACAGAACTTATAACAGCTTCACAAGAATAGTATCTTCCCAAATCCAAAAACCCATCTACTCCCATTTGGCCTCAAACGGAATCACCACTTTCAGGCTGAGGTTGCGGCCCATATTATACACGCCTCTCCTACCCGTTGAGGCATTGACATCGAGGTATTTCAACCGGCTTTGGTGCGACTGGTAGGCTACATCCAGCACATTGTTGGCAGAAAGATAAATTGAACACACCGTTTTCTTCTGTTTGGAAACAATGTCGGTGCCAACTCCCAGATTCACCAGTTGATAGCCAGGCGTACGCGTTTCGGTATTGTAAGCTCCCATAAAACGATTCTGTTCCTGATAAATTTCCAAATCAATGGTGGCATACAAATTCTGGAAACGGTTTTTCCAGCGGTCTTTGGTCAGCTTCAGTTGGGTAAGCCAGCGAGGAGCGGGCATGAATGGCAAATAAAACGCATTTTCCTGTCTGGCAGATAGGTTGTCACCAAATACACTGGAATAGTTCTGCGTAATGCTAAACCAGCGTACTGCCTGCGGATTGTAGGTTACAGTGGCCTCTAGGCCACGCAGTACAGCGTCGCCCTGTGTATAGCGAAACACAGGAATCTCACCAGTTACGACAGAGTCTTGACCATTTTGTGTCTGTACCCGTTCTGAGAAAGTGTAGTTACGAATGGAATTGACAAAGAAACTCAAGTCGGCATACAGGTTCTTGGTTTCATAGGTAAGGCCAATGTCGCCCTGATAGGCTACTTCGGGAACAGCTTTCAGGTTGCCGATCTCGTAGCGGAACGTTCCGGCATGCACGCCATTGGAAGAAAGTTCCGGAACGGTAGGTGCCCGAAATCCACGCGACACATTGGCTCGTACCAGCAGCCGGTCAGTCAGGTTATATACACCTCCGATACTGGCTGAAATATTCTGATACAGTTTTTCAAAGCCACTGAATTTCTCCGAACCTTCGCCCTGTGGCATGACCTGGAAATTGCCTTCCGAATCCAGATACAACTTGCCAATGGTCAGCCGACGAATGTCGTACCGAACACCTCCACTGATTTTGAGTTTCTCAAAATTTCGTTTGCCAAATACAAAAATGCCATTGTCAAACAGCTTGTAGTTGGGATACAACACCTGAAACCCCTCATTATCCAGATTCTGAGACATTCCGTTGGTTCCTGCATTCAATTCCCAATTGGTGGAGGGCGTCAGGTTGTAGCGAACATCGTAGTAGTAGGTATGCAGCAACAAATCCAACTGTGCCTCCCACGGTCGGGTCACTACCCCAAACTCACTCCGCCGATTCCGGGCATAGCTGAGCACTGCCGTCATGGACGATTTCGCATTGATATTGAGCAAGTTGCTCCAGGCAATTTTGCTATTGGTCAATTCTTGCGAATTGTAGGGAATAAACTTTCGGCTACGCAGTTCGGCATCTGTTACGGGCCGGTCGGCAACTTCGCCATCGGGCAAAACCGTTGCAGTAGTAAACCTTCCTGCCGAATCGCGTGTGCCGTTGATGATGTTAAACCGCTGATAGGAACGAAGTACACTGAGTCTTGAATACCCCCACGCCTTATTGATTCCGATAAAGCCATTCAGATTGAACGGTTCCGAAAAATTGGAGGCATAGACGCGTCCATCGTAGCGGTTGCGGTAGTTTTGCGACGATTTGGTGGAACTTTGCAGCAACCACGTGAACCCATTTCGGTTTCCGGCCACCTGCACCGATGCCCCCAGTAAACTATGATTGGTTTGGTAATTTGTTAAGATTCTTCCCCGAATGGTTCCTTCCTCCACTGGACGGGGCGACAAAACAGAAACCACTCCGCCCAACCCGTCCGACCCGTACATCAGCGAGCCTGCTCCCCGGATGATTTCGTAGCGGTCAATGGAATACTCGTCAATCTGGATGCTGTGTTCTTCGCCCCACTGGTTATCTTCCTGCCGCACACCGTCGTGCATGGTAATCACCCGGTTAAAGCCCAATCCCCTAATGATGGGTTTGCTCAAACCCGCCCCTGTGGACACTTGCGACATGCCGGGAAGTTTGGCAACGGCATCGATCAGATTGGTGGAAGATTGTTGCAACAGTTTGACCTGCGTAATGGCCGAAATCGGGATCGGTGATTCTTTAATAACGGTCTTGTTCGAAGCCCCTGAAACAATCACTTCTTCCAGGGTTTGCGAAGCGTTTTCCATTACAAAATCGTGCTGGGTGTCTCCTTCCACAGTCACTTTTTCCAGAAAGGTGCGGTGCGACACGTAGCTTACCTGCACGGTAAAGGTACCTTTGGGTAACCGGGATATCTTATATATGCCGTTGACGTCGGTAACGGCTCCAACCCGTAGTTCGGGAATGTACACCGAAGCACCAATGACCAGTTCGTTGTCTTCCCGATGCGTGACTTTGCCAGTTAACGAATGCTGAGCCCATACTGCCTGTAAGCTTAGCACCAATACCAAGGTCAGATAAAACTTTTGCATGATATTTTGTATGGATGGAATGAGGTTAAGTTTGCATGAACGCTTAAAAAGTAGGCAAATGTAAATAAAATTTTAAATCAACAAAAAATATTTTTTAGACAAGTCTAAATTTATTCGATAATCTCTCCGTTTTGAAGAATATAAATCATCCTTTCCGTATCTAATGCATTCAAAATCAGAGTACCACGCACCCGAATGGGCTTGTCAGTTTGCTTTACAGGCAGCTTGGCCTCCACTTCCACTACCGATTCTGGCCCGCCAACGCCACAGAAAAAACAGGCACTCAAAGGCAATGAAGACAAGGCAAAATGCTTGGTCCAGCGGGTAGTCTCAAACGGATAGATATATCCGACAACCTCTACGGTTTTTCCATGCAATGCCCGGGCGTTGGGCCCGAATTGCGGAAGGTAAAAGTCGTCGCGAAGTTTGAATTTGACGTCGGCCAGCGCACTCCAGATAGTAGAAGAAACTTGCCCGCCTTTATTTACCTGGTAAGTCTGAGATTGGGCGGTGGCACTGTACAAACCCAGTACACTGCTCATCATTAGGAACAGTCTGAACATACTTGCTTCATTTTTGCAACAAAGTTGCAAAAATGAAAATCAAATCCAACTATCATTTCAAAAAATAGTAGGTTTTGCAACTTAAAAACCTGCCTGTTTTCATTACCTTTGAAAATTAATTCAGGGACTAGCCCGTTCTTTTACCTGCACCCACTCATCATTCAGCAGTACATTGTTATGATTCTTTCAGGTCTGGAAATTCGCGATCAGTTAAACAAAACCATTTTTATTGAGCCTTACAGCGAAACCCAACTCAATCCCAATAGCTATAATTTAAAGTTGCATCACGAATTGCTGGTGTACGACGAACCGGTGCTGGATATGAGAAAACCCAACCCGGCCACTAAACTGATCATACCGGAAGAAGGGTTGTTACTGGAAACCAACAAGTTGTATCTGGGACGCACAGTAGAACACACCCGAACCGATGCCTATGTGCCCATGCTCGAAGGCCGTTCATCGATCGGGCGGCTGGGCCTGTTTGTACACGTGACGGCGGGCTTTGGCGATGTGGGCTTCAACGGATTCTGGACGCTGGAGATGTTTTGCATTCAACCGCTACGCATTTATGCGGGCGTGGAAATCTGCCAGATTTTTTACCACAGCATTGAAGGCAAATACCAGACGTATTCCAGTGGCAAATACCAGAATAATCAAGGCATTCAGCCTAGCTTGCTGTACAAGGATTTTGAAAAATAGTATCTTTTAAAAACCGAAAACCTCCTGATGGCAGATACAAAGCATCAGGAGGTTTTTTATTCCGTTTCCTGTTCTTGCTCCAGCAATTCCCGAAAGGCTTGCAGCATCTCAGGGTATTTTTCGGGGTCCAGGTTTTCGCTTTCGCATTTCCGCTCAAAAATCTCTTCCGGGCTCAGTTCGTGCAAGGCTTTTTCCAGGCCGATCTGCTCGTCTAAGGAGCGGTGTGCGTGCGTATAAATGGCCTGGTGTTTCAGAATTTCAATGTTGCGTCCTTCGATCAAGGCTTGTAATTTCTGCACAATATTGGGTTCGTATTGGTCAAGCTCCACTTTTACTTCGGCCCACACGCGCATCAATTGATTGGAATCATCAAAAGCCGCAATGTCTTTTTCCAGCGTTTCAAACGTTCCCCGAAAACGAATAAGCCTGCGCCATTGGGGTACTTCAATAGGTGTAACGGCAGTCAGCTTGTCTCCTTCAAAGTCGAGCAAAACCACGTTTTTCCTATCAGAAAACTCACTGAAACTTAGCGGCAACGGAGAGCCCGAATACCGAATGTGGTTTTGCTGGTTCACCTTTTGGGGCCGGTGCAAATGACCTAACGCAATGTAATCAAACGTCGTTGGAAAGTCAGCCGCACTTACATTGCCCAGTGTACCGATATGAATGGGCTTTTCGCTGCATTCCCGCAGTTCGCCCGGTTCGGAGGGCTCGCCACCCAAGGCAAACAAATGACCGGTTGCCAGTACCGGCACTTTTTGCTCTTTAAAAGATACTATTTCCTCGGCCAGTTGCCGGTAATGCCGGATAATGCCCTCTTTCACGCGTTCTTCAATCTGCTCGTAGCTTTCACCAGCTATAGCCTGCCGGATGTCCTTGTCGCGCAGAAACGGAACGGCACACACGACTGCCTGCAAGGCCTTCTTTTCATCGTAAATGCTGATGATCTGGTTCTTGGGCTCCGTAAACGCCTTTCCGATCACTTTAATATTCAGTAAGGCCAGAATGTCGCGGGGCGCATTGAGCGTACCCGGATAGTCGTGATTGCCGCCCACAATGACCGTATTGCGGCAATCGGTTTGGGCCAATCCGCGTAAAAACTGGTAATACTGACTCTGCGCCTCGTGCGACGGATAACCGTTGTCGAAAATATCGCCTGCCACAATAAGCAGATCCACTTTTTGCTCTTCAATGGTTACCAGCAGCCAATCCAGAAAAAGCTGGTGTTCATCCTGGCGGTCATTATCGTGCAGTCGGTGTCCAATGTGCCAGTCGGCAGTGTGCAATACGCGCATGGTTCGGGTTGATACGGTTGTAGTACAAATATCGGTGTATTATCTATAAAGTTATGCAACAAAATCGAGTATCATTGCGAAATAGTATCTTTCCAAAAGCAAAAACCTCCATGTCGCTCCAAACCGCCAATTATATTTTACGCATCGATTGTCCTGACGAAAAGGGATTGGTTTACAAGATTACGGGCGTGCTGTACCACAACGAAACCAACATCATTCGCAACGACGAATTTGTGGATCACGCAACGGGGCATTTTTTCATGCGCACCGAGTTTTCGGGCAATGTGCAGCCAAAAAAGATTTTGAGCGGATTGCACGGCTTGCTCCCCAATGAGGTAAACATTTCGCTGACAACCACCCAAACCAAAAACGTGGTACTGCTTGCCACCAAAGAACACCACTGCCTCAGCGATTTACTGATCCGCAACAAGTTTCAGGATTTGAATATGAATGTGTTGGCAGTGGTGAGCAATCATGAAACATTACGCGAGCTGACCGAAAAGTTTGATTTGCCCTTTCATTACGTATCGCACGAAAACAAAACCCGCGATGCCCATGAAGCGGAAGTGCTGGCTACCGTACAAGCATACCAACCTGATTATGTGATACTTGCCAAATACATGCGTATTCTCACGCCTGCGTTTACGTCCCATTTTCCCAACCGGCTCATCAACATTCACCATTCGTTTCTGCCGGCTTTTATCGGGGCCAATCCCTACAAACAGGCGTTTGACAGGGGCGTGAAGATTATTGGGGCCACGGCACATTTTGTCAACGAAAACCTGGACGAAGGCCCTATTATCCTGCAAGATGTCATTCATATCAATCATACCAAAACAGCCACCGACATGGCACGCGCAGGCCGAGATGTCGAAAAGATTGTACTTGCCAATGCGCTGAAACTGGTGCTCGAAGACCGGGTCTTTATCAAAGATAACAAAACCATTATTTTTGAATAAAAGGCCTCCCCTAAATCCCCTCCCGTGGAGGGGACTTCTTCAGGTATTTCTCAGAATAGTATCTCCCAAAAAGTAAAAACCCCCGGCCTTTGAAAGCTGGGGGTTTTTACTTTTTGTTCTACGTATTTAATGATAGTTGGTCAGACAAAAGAAGAAAGACATGAGATAAAAGACAAGTCACTGAATACCAGACAGTAATAAATGAGTAAAATGTACTTTCATTTTGTCTTTGTACTTAATTCTCACTGAAAGTCATAAAAAAGTCCCCTCCACGGGAGGGGATTTAGGGGAGGCCTTTTATTCTTCCACCGCTTCCTCCACCGACCGGCAATAGGCCAGATCCATGCGGTCGAGCAACTCGGTTTCGGGATGTTCGCGACGCATTTTCAAAATGCCATTTTCCATGTTCCGGCGGTAGTCGCCCGTGTTGGCAAGTACGTACCGATAGCGCATCAGGCCGTGGCGTTGCATTTCGCGTTTCCAGTTCAAAAAGCTCCATTCCAGAGAGGGTTGATGGTAAGCCAACAACTGACGTGCGTCCACAATCAGTTTTTGCACTTTCTCCTGTTTCACTAATTCGCCCAGCTTTTCCAGGGTTTGCTGATAATCTGTCATAGGGATAAATGCCCCATGAATGCTTACAATCGCCGTTTCGGTGGCAGGCATAAACGAAACCGTTGCAAATCGGCTACGATAAAATTCTTCGAGGGGTGGTGCGGCTTGAACTGACATAGCTGAAAGGAAATAAAATGAAGGACTGATTTCAGAAATAAACTAGAACCGCAAAGCAACATCTGTGTAGCGGTTACTCGCTATAGGTGTTCTGATTGAGGCACCAACTGGGTTTGTTTCGACCAAAAGCTTCAACTGACAAACTTATAAAAGTAACGCTTTTTCACTGAAAAATCCAAGAAAATTTTCATTATTTTTCATTCGTTTTTTGCTGTTAACATGACACATAATCCTCTATTTATCAAATACTTATCAAGCACTAAAGAAATGCTGCGGCAGCAAAGCTTAAAATCAAGGATTTGTACTAACAGGATAGAATTGACAACAAAAAAGAAAACCAACCATACATAATTGCAGGCTGGTATCAAGATTCCAAAAACGTCCTACCGGTACAGCTAAAAAATGAGACCTTTTACAAAATATTGTAAGGTTGTTTAGGCATATATAGAAATACACTGTAACAAGTCCCTCGTCACCTGGCAGGACAGATAGTTTGGAATGCTCAAAGTAAGTAAAAATCCATTCCTCAACCAAGCATTTTCAATAAAAATTTAAAATTTCAACAATCATAAAATAGCGAATATTTTCATAAAACTTCAAAAGCATACTTTAATAATAACAAAATACACTTTACTACAATATTGATTTACATATTTTTAATTACAGAAATTCCCCCATCTACCGAAATAATTTGTCCCGTAATCCAATCGGCATCTGAAGAGAGTAAAAATGTGGATATTTTTCCCAGCTCCTGTACCGTGCCAACCCGCCCAAGAGGATGTCGTTTGGCAGAAGCTTCTCTTTTTTCGGACGAGGACAGGAGACCGCCAGCCAGTGGAGTATCTGTCAGAGAGGGCGCTATGGCATTAAACCGAATTTTACTGCTGGCAAACTCGGCAGCCAGCGACAGCGTTAAACCCTGTAAAGCTCCTTTAGCCATGGCAACCGAACTGTGGAAATTCATACCCATATTGGCGGCCACACTGCTGTAAAACAAAACACTGGCTCCCTGTGCCTTCTTCAGATTGGGAATGAGTGTCTGCACCACACGAACGGCTCCCATTGCGTTTACCTGCCAGTCGTACAGGAAGTCGGCTTCGGTGAGGCGCGCAAACGGTTTTAGATTTATGGTGCCCGGACAATATGCCACGCCGTGTACTACTTCAGGGAGCGAATCCGTTAATACACTAACATCCTGGGTTACGTCAACAGAGATGTGAATCACTTCTGATGATGCAGGCTTGCTACGCGAAGCTACAATAACGGCAGCACCTTGGCTCGTCAACTGTTGTTGCAAGGCCAGGCCAATGCCCGAATTGCCACCTACGATGAGAATTGTTTTTCCAGAAAAAGTCATAGATAAAATCAGAAAAGCGGTTATAACCGATAGGGTTTTACAAATAATTTGAAAGAAGAAACAGCCCCGATGGTATTTTGTTTAATTTTGACGCAACAACCTGCACAATTTATAAGAACGTACACGTGGCATTTCCCAAAAAGGGTGTCGGCACGTTTGAAAGGCAGATTGAAAAATAGTATCTCTCAAAAATGAAAAACCGGCACTTTTCACAACATGCATATGACTTCGGGTGCCGTACACTTGCTTCATGAAACCTAGCCCTACCGACCAAAACAAAGTACAGGAGCTGCTCAAAGCCCTAGAGGAAAAATACACGGCCATGGGTCAGGACATGCCGTCGTACTTGCAAGGATTGTTGTATGCCGACTACCTGACGTATTGGGATTACATTCACTTAGACACGTTGCTGTCACTGCAAAATCCGCGTACCGATTTTCCGGACGAGATGATTTTCATTGCGTATCACCAGTCTACCGAATTGTATTTTAAGCTGGCTCTCTGGGAAATGCAGCAGATTGCCAACCACGAAGCGTTGACGGCCAAGTTCTTTACCGAACGGGTGCAACGCATGATCCGGTACTTTGAGATTCTGATCCATTCGTTTGATGTCATGATCGAAGGCATGGAAAAGGAGCAGTTTCTGCAATACCGCATGTCATTGCTGCCTGCCAGCGGCTTTCAGTCGGTGCAGTACCGGATGATCGAAATCTGCGCCACCCGGTTTCGCAATCTGGTGGATATTGAGCAACGCCACCAGCTTCCTTCCGACTCTACCATCACCGAATTATACGAATACCTGCACTGGAAAAAAGGCGCCACCGAACTGGCGACCCAGCAAAAAACCCTGACACTTAAGCAGTTTGAAAAGAAATACTCAACCACACTTATCAAACTGGCCGAAGAGTTTGAGCAGAAAAACCTGTGGATGCGCTACCGAAAGCTCACTCTGGAAGAAGGCGAAAACCCGCAACTGATCCAGGCATTGCGTCGTTTTGATGCGCTGGCCAACGTCAACTGGCCGCTGGCACATTATAAGTCGGCGGTGCGCTACCTGCACCGCGACCAGAAAGTGATTGCCGCTACTGGTGGTACCAACTGGCAGCAATACCTGCCTCCCCGCTTCCAAAAACGCATCTTTTACCCCGAACTCTGGACCGATCAGGAAAAAGAAGAGTGGGGAAAGAGCTGGGTAGAGGAAATTGTAGGAGAAGAACTACATTAACGATTGATTGCATGGCAGGCGGCTACAAAATGGCAGGGTTTGGCTGTTTTACAGGATACTATTTTGGGAGCAGGCAAAGTGGACACTACTAATCTTTAATCTGAGCTGATGAAGTTTACCGAGTTATACACGGTATTTGTAAAAAAACGGATTCTCCTAAGCATCTGGCTTGGGCTGCTGGTATGCATAGAAACGCAAGCCCAGACCCGCCAGGTCATTACCTATTATGACAACGCCCGCACCCAAATCAAAGAAAGATACACGATTTCCAGCAGCAATCCTCCGGTAGTGCAAGGCGCCTACGAAAGTTTTTACACCAATGGAAAACTGCGCACCAAAGGCACTTACCAGAAAGGCATTCCGGATGGCAAGTGGGAATATCACTACGAAAACGGGCACCTGAAAATGGCTGGTGAACTGAAGCAAAACCAGAAGAATGGCTATTGGAAATATTTTTACGAAAATGGGCAGCCGCAGATGGAGGGTACGCAGCAAGGCGACATCCGCACCGGGTATTGGAAATATTACTACGAAAGCGGGGCGTTGAAGAGTGAAGGCAACTTTGCCAGTGATAAAAAAAATGGCAACTGGCACTACTTTTATGAAGATGGCCGCAAAAAAGCCGAAGGCACTTTTACGGATGACAACGGCTGGTACCGCGAATTTTACGCCTCCGGCAACGTTCGGATGGAAGGCATGCTACATCAGGGCCAAAGCGATAGCCTTTGGAAATATTACTACGAAAACGGAAAGCTCAAGGCCAGTGGTATCGAGAAAAATGGGGTTCGGGAAGACACCTGGCTGTTCTTTGACGAAAACGAAACGCTGGTGCAGGAAGGCGAATACAAAGATGGTATTCCCAACGGAAACTGGAGGCATTACCATCCCAATGGAAAAATTGCGGCAGAGGGCCAGAAAGTGAATGGCAAGGAAGACGGGATCTGGAATTTGTTTTATACCAATGGCACCACCCACAGTACTATAAATTATTCCCAAACGGATGAAAACTACCGGGAATATTACGAAAACGGCAAGTTAAGAGCCAAAGGCACCATTCGCAACAACTTGTACGAAGGCCCCTGGGAATACTTTTACGAAGACGATGGCACCCTGGAAGGCCGTTGCGAATTTGTTGCCGGAAAAGGGTTATATAAGGGTGTGTACAAAGACGGAAAACTACGCATGGAAGGCCATCTGGAAAACGACCGTCGGATTGGTCGCTGGACACTCTACAAACCTGATGGCACTATAGCCGGGTATTATGAGGCATTCTACGAACAACATTTGCCTAAATTTGAGCCACAAGACACACCGGCGGTTGTCAGCGATACCGTGGTTCGGGCCGCAGCCCTACCGTACGACAAACCTTCCCTTCGGCTTCCGAAGAAACGGAACTGGCATTTTGTTTCCAAGTCCAATGAATACCGCGCCTTCATCGTCGGTATCAATCCCCTGGCAATGGCATGGCCCAAGCGGCCCGGTTTGCCGGTTTCTTTTGAATACTATATGCACGAACGGCTCGGGTACGAAGTAACATTGGCCACTTACCGCAAGCCTTTTTTTGAAAGCAATGCCTCTGTTCCACTCAATGACACCTATTTCAGAGGTTTTTCACTGGGCTTGAAACAGAAATTCTATCGGCCCGACGGCGATTGGGGAATGATTTATCTGGCACACGAAATCCGGTTTACGGGAATCAATCACCTGGCTAATGTGCAGGACATTACTCAAACCCAACTGACCATCCGGGCCAACGAAACGCGTTACGAATACAGTTTTATGATTGGTGACCGCTTGTTGCCCGACCCCAGTCGCAAAGATAAACGCCTGACACTGGATGGATTTGCCGGACTGGGCCTCGCCTATCGCCACTTTGAACCGCAATGGAGCAACCAAGCCGAATGGGATAAGCTGTTTGGCAGTATACCCAAGTCACCCCTTTTGATTAGTTTGCGTTTGGGGATTATGCTGGGCTATGCATTTTGAAAAGACAAAACCCCGTATGTACCAACAGCGGGGTTTTGTCTTTTCAGGGGATACTATTTTAACCTGAATCAAGAGTTTTCTTAACCAGACATTTTTCTCTTTGTCACTCCTGTCCCTTTGCTAGTGCTTCGCACTTCGCCTCAAATGCAAAGCTAACATCCGATAGCTAACTACTCTTAGCTGTACCGGTCGTTGCGCCAGGGATAGGCTGTGTTGGAGTAACCGCGTTCTTCCCAGAAACCCAACCGGTTGGCAGGTAAAAATTCAATTCGTTTGATCCATTTGGCACCCTTCCAGGCATATAACTGCGGCGTAATAATGCGCAGCGGCCCGCCATGCTCTACCGGAAGCGGCTCGCCGTCTACAGTATGCACCAACAAAACATCTGGCTTGAGGGCTTCTTCCAACGAAATATTGGTTGTGTAGGTGTCATATGCGTAACACAAAATGTGCGTAGCCGTTTCTTTGGGATGCACCAGCGCCGCCAAATCCAGGAGGCGTACACCTTTCCAGTGCATGTCAAGCTTTGACCACGTGGTTACACAATGAAAATCAGAGGTATCGTCTGTCTGCGGCAAGGCCATGAACTGGTCCCAGGTGAGTGTAACCGGGGTTTCCACCTCGCCATCGACAATGAGCCTCCATTTATTCAGGGATAGTTCCGGATGATAGCCCAGGTCAAGCACCGGCCACTTGGTTGTCACGGTTTGGCCTACAGGCACCTGTGGCATGCCGTGCCGGTTGGCTGGTCCTTGCCCCATGGGTTTGGCATCGGCTACGGACGGAGTAAGCTTCATTTTCTCTTCAAAACGAGCTTTCAGTTTCATCCGCGCATCGATGATCCGGTCAAGTTTATCCGGATTCTGTTCTTCTGGCATAAGACAATCGGTTGGTTGGGTTCTTAACTCCGGCATCCTCCGAAAAGTTTACCACATGCGTTTATTTTGTGCTTGCCTATACGGGGTTTTCATTCCCAAAAAGATACTATTTTAAAAAAGTCAGGGAATGCGAAGAAGGCTTCAGAAGGCTTAATTGTTCCAATCCGGAAACGCGTTTTTCAGTTCATCGTCCAGCGCATCGGCCCAGTATTCCATGTCACTGATGCACGTAGACAACTCGTGGTAGTCCATTCCGCGCAGGTCTCGTTCGTAGGTGGCATACACCCACTGGCTACCCGGCATAATCGAAATTTTCACGCCAAGGTTGGTATCGTTGAGTTGTAACAAATGCCGATAAAAAGCCAGTAAGTCATTCACCGGGATTTTCATTAGCGGTGAAAAAATACGCAAATAGTCTCGTTTGTTGCCATTCTCAAAATTGATGGTCTGGATGAACACCTCTATCGAGGCCGAACCTCTGAGCCACCGCCAGGCATTCTTTTCAGAATTATAGACTTCCTCTTGGGTAAGCCCAATGGATTCAATGTACTGATGAATCATCTGAGTCACTTTTTCGGTTTGCGTTGTCATAACAGGATGAGAATTAAGTAATGTCTGTAGTTTTGGTTTATCGTAAATCTGTTTGAAATAACGTTTCCGTACGATTCTTAATCATACTAATTCATGTGTTTATTTACTTCCGAGCCACTTCTGGAATGGAGGCTTGTACTGTCTGTTAGGCCAGAGGTTATCGCTGCAAGTGTACAATAAAATAGTATCACCACAAAAGCAAAAACCCCGATTTTCATTGCTCAGCCTAAAAGATACCTGTTATTCTGGCGGTATTCCTTGGCTTTTTTACTGCTTTCTCCGCTTTTCGCATACACGCGATTCCTGAGCGAAACTGTTGAGTGTATGTTTCGCACCAATAACGCACGGCAATGCCTACCCCAACCCGATACTTTTGTAGAGTATAAGGGCTGTAGCACCTGCTAGCCAATTGGTCGTTGAATCTGAAAATACTACAACTTTGAAAACTAAATTAGGGATTATCGGCTTTTTGCTCTTAAGCATCACGTATGCCATGGGGCAAGGAAGGGGGTTTAAGCTGGATGCTTTGCTGAAACCGGGTGATTTTGCACCACAGACAATCGTGGTCAAATACAAGGCTACGCAACAGAGCGAAACCATTAAGGCCCCTTCGGCCCGCACCCATGCGGCTCTTGGCAAAATCAACGCCCACGCCATTGAGCGGATGTTTCCCAATCAGAAACGGACTTCTGCTCATAACTCACAGCTTTCGCGCAGTAGTAAATCACTGGTCGATTTGTCAAATATTTACCAGATCCAGATTCCGGCTGCACAAAACCTGGAGTCGGCCATTAATGAATTGCTTGCTGACCCAACAGTAGAGTATGCCGAACCCTTGTATACCAACTACCAGCCTTTGTATGTGCCTAATGACCCCTACGCCGACCCAAACGGCGATCCGGACATAATGGCCTATGCACTTCGGAACATGAAAGCATATGAAGCCTGGGACATTCACAAAGGCGATCCAAATGTAACCATTGGAGTCATTGATTTTGGATTTGAAGTCACACACGATGAACTGAAAAACAAGATCAAATACAACACTGCCGATCCGGTTGATGGCATTGACAATGACAAAGACGGGTATATCGATAACTACGCAGGTTGGAACATCATCACCAACACCAATAACCTGGTAGGCAATAACCACGGCACCCGGGTGGCAGGATGCGCCGCCGCCGAAGGCAACAACGGAAAAGGCGTGGCGGGGGTGGCGTTGAATTGTCCCGTGTTGCCTGTTTCGGGCTACAACCCGGCAACCGGACAGTTTTCAGGTTTTGCCGGATTGGTTTACTTAGTAGAGAAAGGCTGTAAAGTAATTAATATGTCCTGGGGACGTACGGGACCGCCTTCTTACCTGGAACAGGAAATCATCAACTACGCAGCTATCAATCACGACGTTGTACTTACGGCTTCGGCCGGAAACGAACCCAGTGACATTTCGCGCGACTGGTGGCCTGCCTCCTACGATAATGTCATTTCGGTAGCCGCTACCAACGCCAATGATTTGAAATGGGGAACAGCTGGCGGCTCGGCTTACAACGACAAAGTAGATATTTCCGCACCCGGGCAAAATATCGTCAGTTCCGTAGATGGCAATACGTATAGTTACGACAGCGGCACGTCTTATTCCAGTCCTTACGTAGCGGGTGCAGCAGCACTGGTCAGATCTGTGTTTCCCAATTTGTCGGCAGCCGAAGTAGCCCAACGGCTGATTGCCACCGCTGATAATATTTACACATTGCCTGGCAACAGTGCTTACATAGGCAAGCTGGGTAGCGGCCGTATCAATATTTACCGTGCCTTGACCGAACAGCAAACCAAGTCAGTAGTTCCGCTTAGCATTTCTGTCACAAATTCACAGAAGCAACCTTACTTTCTGGCAAACACAATCAATGAAGTAACGATTACTCTCAAGAATATGGCTTCACCGCTTGCCAATGCGCAACTGAACCTGGAATCCAATTCCGCTTATGTGAGTATTTCTAATCCAACACTTTCACTGGGTTCCGCCTCGTCAGGAGCTACTATTTCCAATGCAACTTCGTTTAAAGTACTGGTTAGTTCTTCTATACAGGCCAATACAGAAGTTTTGTTTACCGCAACTCTCACAGACGGCACTTATAAGCGTAGTTTTTCCTGGACGGCCTTTGTCAATCCCGACTATCTGGACATCGACATCAACCAGACTAAAGTAACAGCCACCAGCAATGGACGCATTGGTTTTGCTGACGGGGCTTCGTTTTGGAGTGCCGGCATTGCTACCAATCAGCAAGCGATGGGGAATGGGTTTCGGTTTGGCGGCAACCAATTGTTGTTTGAAGCCGGTCTGATGGTAGCCACCGATGAAAATCACATGTCTGATGGAATCCGCAATGAGTCGCCGACCTACAGCCGCAATCAGCAATTTGAGTCGATGCGAAACGTTGCCTTCCAGACTTACCCGCCAGCCAACGTACTGGCAGGCGGCTTGATGGAAGAAAGCTGGTATCATCCGGGTCGCATTGGATTGAAAATCCAGCACCAGACGCTGGCGTGGAAAGACGCACCCAACGATCAGTTTGTGATTGTTGAATACAAAATCAAAAACCAGAGCGGCCAACGACTGGAGACACTTTATTCCGGCATCTTTGCCGACTGGGAAATCGGTACCCGACAAAATAACCAGGTCGACTGGGATGCAAACCGCAAGTTAGGCTATGTATTCAATCCGACAGGCAGCTATCCGTATGCAGGTGTACAGTTGCTTACCGAACAGACACCACAATACTACGCCTTTGATACACAAAGTGGGATCAACATTTTTAATGGATTTAACGCCACTGAAAAGTTTCAGGCTATCAGCAGTGGAACTACCCACACCCAAGTTGGAGGAACTCCGGATGATGTAGCCCATTTATTAGCCGCCAAAATCAACGGCCTCAATGATGGCGACTCAGTAGTGGTGGCCTTTGCGATACTAGCGGCAAATAGTATGGCTGAATTACAAAAAAGTGCCGACTTTGCCCTACAAAAATTTGTAGAGATCAACCGCAGTCCCAAGCCCGTAGTAGCCGATGTGCAGACATGCCGCGGCGGCCGGGCCATGATTACGCCTACGCCGGGACAAACCTTCCGCTTTTATCAGAAACAAGCGGATGGCACGTTGCGGCCTCTATCGGCAGGTAGCGAACTGGAAGTAACAAATGTTGAAAATGACACCACTTTTTTTGTCACCAATGTCGATTTGCTGTATGAAAGTGAACCGGTACCCGTTAGAGTAAATGTATTTGAGGCTCGCTTTCAATTGAATAAAGACTCGCTTGGGATTGCCGACAAAGATGTATTGCAACTTACCAATCAAACTCTAAACGCCGTACGGTGGCAGTGGGATTTTGGTGACGGAACCACCAGCACCCAAGCCAATCCTTCCCATTCCTACAACAAAGAAGGGGAATACCGGCTCGCTCTGGTTACAGAAAACGCATTGGGCTGCACAGACACACTTGTTCGGATCATCCGCGTGTTTCCGGGCATTCTGAGCCCGACACCCACAGTACAACCCATTACCGTCTGTGCCGGCGATTCGGTCATCATCCGGCCTGCAAATGCCACTGGCTTCGGATTTTTCAATCAAAATCAGGCACTTATCGGCGTCGGTAAAGAATTCAGACCTGGACGTATTTATCGGGATACGCTTTTTTATGTGGTGGCTACCGATTTTATTGTGCAAAGCCAGCCCGTTTTGGTTACCATTAAAGTTGTTCCTATCCAAGCCGGTTTCTCGATCAACAAAGACACGCTGGATCTGGCTTTCGGGGAAAGTTTGCAAGTGACCGACACAAGCATCAATGCCGTACGGTGGCAATGGGATTTTGGTGACGGAACCACCAGCACCCAGGCCAATCCTTCCCATTCCTATGCAAAGGAAGGAGAGTATACCATCTTGTTGCAGGCTTTTAACTACCAGGGGTGCAGCGATACAACCACACGAAAAGTCGTTATCATCAATGCACCCATCAAGGCCGGTTTCTCGATCAACAAAGACACGCTGGATCTGGCTTTCGGGGAAAGTTTGCAAGTGACCGACACAAGCATCAATGCCGTACGGTGGCAATGGGATTTTGGTGACGGAACCACCAGCACCCAGGCCAATCCTTCCCATTCCTATGCAAAGGAAGGAGAGTACATTGTGTCATTACGGGTTTCTAACTATCGGGGACGTTCAGATAGTACCTCGCAGAAGATTACCGTTATCCGAACGACAGACCAGTTGGCAGAAGGAATACGGATTGGCCCGAACCCAACACCCGATTTTGTGACGATTACCCGCATACCGGAACTGCGTGTAAAAACCGTGCATATGCAGGTTTATTCCTCAACGGGACAAATGATTTATCAGACAGATAACTTGCCTGTTGTAAGCCAATTGGATTTCAGGTCATTTGGCAGAGGGATGTACGTAATCGTATTATCTGCTGATGACCAGCGGCTGTTAAAACGAGTTGTAGTTTATTAACGAAATAGTATCCTATAAAACAACAAAACCTGCCACTCTGAGCAGGTTTTGTTGTTTTGTGTCATTTCACCAACCTTATTCTTCTCCTTCTTGCATCTGATACATCATCTGCGTTTTGTTAGCTACTTCGTGAATCATGCGGTCAAGTTCTTTGGCAGAGGTGTCGATGTGATTGATCACAACGTTATTAAAATTATCTGATAAGTCATTGCGGTTATAGAGATTGAGCAAACCTAGAATAGAAGCAACCGGCCCCCTGATTTTATGCGCATTGAGGTAAGCCAGTTCTGACATCTTCTGCTTGACAAGCAATTGATCTATTTTCTTTTCCTGTTGCACATTCCGCACCAACAGATACACAATAACACCCAAGGCCAGAATGATTCCCAGAAACAGATACGTTTGCTGAGAGTATTTATTTAGCGTTTGTTGTGTGATGTGATTTAGCGATGCCAGCTTCATGTGCTTCTTTTCAAGGTCATAATTGGCCTGTAGGGCAAAACTCATTTTGGCGTTTTCGACCTGCATAATGCTGTCATTTACCTGCTGCGCCATTTCATAGTAATACAGTGCTTTATCAAAGCTTTTTTGTTCTTTGTATTTCTTATACAATAAAAGGCTGGCGTTTTTGATAAGTTGTTTGGCACCACTCTCTTTGGAGAGAATCAATGCTTTTTCGGCAAGGGAAACCCCTTCTTGCAGCTTACCGGTTTCTGTATAAATCTGCGCTATTCCGATAAGGTTTTGTGCCACAGCATCTTTGGCATTCATTTCCTGAGCCAGATTCAACCCCTGTGAGTAATACTCCAGCGCCTTGTTGTTGTCTCTTTCCAGGTAAAAAATATCAGCCATATTGTTCAGGCAGGTGGACATACCTGTTTTGTCATCCATTTCGGCAAATGTCTCATTGACTTCCCGGTAAATTTCCATTGATTTCTGATAATAACCCTGCTTTTTGTACAAGTAGGCCATATTATCAAGCATGATGGCAACCTCATGACGGGTGTCTGACAAGGAATACAAAATTTTCAAAGCCTGATTGTAGCAATTTGCTGCCTTCTGGTAATTCCCTTGGTGCGTATGTACAATCCCTATATTGCCTAATGTAGCGGCAACACCAGCCAAATCAGATATTTGTTCCCGGATTTTGAGTGCCTGCAGGTAATACTCCAACGCTTTGGTGTAGATACCTCTGCCAGCGTATGCCACACCGATGGTGTTCATATTAGCGGCAATCAGTTTTTTATTGCCAATTACCTTGCTGATTTGCAGCGACTTAAGCCCGTACTCCTCTACTTTTTCGTATTCACCTTTCATCCGGTAGGCACAGGCAATCCGGTTCAGGCACATCCCGATGTTTTCAGCATCTTTTAAATGGCGCGACACCACCAAGCCCTCCTGAGCAAGCGTGACCGCTGTATCCGGATTGCACGTCTGCAGGTTTTGAGATAACGCCAGTAGCGTTTGCACACGTTCATTTCCCTGTACCTTAGACAAAGTCTGGATCAGACTATCCCGAACGGAAGTTTGGGCAATTACAGGTGTGCAAAAAAACAGAATAACTAATGCTCGTAAAAAGTGATTCATTCAACAACAAGATTTAAAATTGCCGGCAGTAGGAGTTTTGCAGATAAAATTGTACTTAAAAAATAATAATTACAACTATTCAAAGCAATTTTCTCTAATTTACTCTCTGGGTATAAGTGGCGTCAGAATAGATTTACGTTAGTCTCCGTCCCGCTCGAATCAGGACGAGGGACTGCGTCTTCATAGTTGTTGAGGGGGATTTTGCATTTAATTCCTACCTATTATACCATATGTAGCAAAGTAAGAATTGAAGGCAAAATCAAATATAAATATTTCTATTTGAATACCAAGTATTTACCCGCTTTTTAATAAAAATTTCATGAATAGTAATTACATTACATAAATACTTTCCTATCTCAATTCAAGTACGCCAAGCCTTCCATCCCTCACTGATGAGTGGTGCCGAGCAATCAACTATTTCAGCAAGCTTCCCGGCTGGCGTTATCAGATGTGAGGTTTTTGCTTTTCAAAGGATACTATTTTTTATTTTCTTTCGAAGAAAGTTTACTTATTCTGGTAGCTTGCCCGATCTGAAATCGGGTGAGTTGCGACAACTTTTGTATAAAAGCCACAATCCATTACTGTTCGTCTGGATACCGTTGTTTCTATAAAGGGTGCCATTTCTTCCTGGTTAAAAAAATATCCAGCTTATCCAAAAAATAGTATCTTTACAAAGAGCCAAATCCCCCACTCACAACTCTCATTTAGTCACCGCATTTTTAACTCAATCGCTCATCTGGTTATGACAAGTATTGCTCTGCTGCCTTCCCTGGAAACGTCTTATCCCGTAATGGATTTTCAACGGGAGGAATACCAGGAAAATGGCCACATTCTTCTGCACAATGTATTGTCTTCCGAAGAAGTGCAACCTTACCGCGAAGTGATTAATAGCGCTGTAGAGAAGCTTAATACGGAGAAACGCAAAATGGAAGACCGCGACACATACGGAAAAGCGTTTTTACAGATTATGAACCTATGGGAAACAGACCAGGCCGTGCGAAAGTTTGTGCTGGCCAAGCGGTTTGCCAAAATTGCCGCCGAGCTGATGGGTGTAGAAAATGTGCGCCTGTACCATGACCAGGCTTTGTACAAAGAACCCGGTGGCGGCCTTACTCCCTGGCACCAAGATCAGTACTACTGGCCTCTGGATACGGCCCATACCATTACCCTTTGGATGCCACTCGTTAATATCACCATCGATATGGGAATGCTGACTTTCGCCTCCGGGTCACAGGAAGATGGATTTGTGGGTAATCTGGCCATTTCAGACCAATCAGAGCAAGCATTGGCCGACTATGTAAAGTCGAAGCGGTACCCGGTTACCCGGGCTACCACCATGCAAGCCGGTGACGCCACTTTTCATGCCGGTTGGACGCTCCATGCCGCACCCGGCAACCAGTCAGCAACCATGCGGGAAGTAATGACAGTCATCTACTTTGCAGACGGTGCCACTGTAACTCAACCGGTTAATGCACATCAGGAAGCAGATCGTCAACGTTGGCTTGGGGGCTTGGCACCGGGCAGTCTGGCAGCGTCACCGTTAAATCCATTGTTGTTATAAAAATAGTATCTTTTAAAAATGAAAAACCCTGGCACTGATCAGTGCCAGGGTTTTTCGCTTGCTTCGATTTCCCTAAAAAATGTCTTCAATCTTGTATTTCTTTCCATTGAATGAAAAAGAATCTCCTGTTTTCTTTCCTTCCATGACGGCGTAGATAGGTGCCGCAATAGAAATGCCATAAAAATCCTTTCCATCAACTTTAAATTTCTGGGCACTGCTGGCGATTAAAAACCGGAGCGAATCGGTAATTACTACAGCGCCCTGCCCCACTTCTTTGTGGAGAAACTCCGGATTGAGCCCTTCCAGTGTAACCAGTGCCCGGCTCAAGAAATCGAGGTGCGGCTCCAACTGGCGGCTGTCTTCGATCATTTCTTCGTCTTTCGATTCGTACATGTCACTCCAGCCTTCCTCGTCGCTTTCGGTAGCATCCGTAATGCGCTGATGCATGGTGCCGTGCGTGGTTTGCATGGAAGTTTCCAATGCCTGATGGCAGGCGGCGATGATTTGCTTTTTATATTCTTTCTTGTTCATAACAATAGACATTAATGTAAATACCAGGGATGGTTAAAATAACGTGCCTTTGAATGATAAACCACAACTCCCTTGACAAAGCACTGAAAAATAGTAGGGTTTAAAAAACCGAAACCTAGGCAGTCGCTTTTTTGGCCACCGCCTTCCGATAGGCACTCAGAGCCCGTTCGCGGGCAGTTTCGTGTTCTACCATAGGTAACGGGTAATCAGTCGTTCCAACTTCGGGCACCCACTGGTGAATGTACGTTTGGTCTTTGTCAAATTTCTCGGTTTGTGCCATAGGGTTAAATACCCGAAAATACGGCGCGGCATCGCAACCGCTTCCGGCGGCCCATTGCCAGTTGCCGTTGTTGCTGGCCAGTTCATAATCCAGAAGTTTGCGGGCAAAGTACGCTTCGCCCCAACGCCAGTCGATGAGCAGATGCTTGATCAGAAAGCTGGCAGTAATCATACGCACTCGGTTGTGCATGAATCCGGTTTGGTTCAGTTGCCGCATGCCGGCATCCACAATCGGGTATCCGGTTTTCCCGTCACACCAGCGCTGAAACTCCTGCTCATCATTTCGCCAGCGGATTTGGTCATAAGCGGGTTTAAAGGCATTTGTTTGTACATGGGGAAAATTAGTGAGAATCATCATAAAGAAATCCCGCCAGATCAGTTCAGTCAGCCACGTGTCGTTCAGTTTCAAGGCTTTTTTTACCAGCTGACGAATGCTTACCGTGCCAAAACGCAAATGTATTCCCAGGCGGCTGGTTCCTTCTATCGCCGGGTAATCCCGCTGCTTGGCGTAGTTTTTCAGCAGTGCCTCCTTCACTTTGCACGCTGGAATGGGCGTAGCTGATGCCTCAAAGCCCATACTGGCTAGGGTGGGTAGAGCTGCCGACTTGTGCGAAAACAACTGGTTGAAATGTGACTGGCAGTCATGTTCTTGTAGATCCTTGTCCGTCAGTTGACTACGCCATTTCTTGGCATAAGGCGTAAATACCGTATAAGGCTTACCGCTGCCATTGAGCACTTCGGTGCCTTCAAATATGACCTGGTCTTTGTAGGTATAAAAAGCAATCTGATGACTTTCAAGTAGCTTTTTTATCTGCTGGTCACGTTGTATGGCGGCAGGTTCGTAATCGTGATTGGTATAAGCAGCGGCAATTTCATAGTCTTCCAGTAGTTGCTCCCACACCGATAACGGATTCCCATAGCGTGCCAGCAAGGTGCCGCCTGCTTTTTCAAGTTCAGTCCGTAACTCAGTCACCGTTTGATTTATAAACGTCACGCGGGCATCGTCACGGTCTTCCAGACGGTTCAGTATCGTTTCATCGTAAATGAACAGCGGCAATACCGGATAGCCGCCTTGCAAGGCAGCCGAAAAACCCGCATTGTCTTCGAGCCGTAAATCGCGCCGAAACCAGAAAACGGCAATTTTCATAGATTTGTATGCAGTTAGTTGGATTGATTCTCCAGAGGCTGGAGTGCAGTCTTTCTTACAAATCAAAATCCCGGAGAATTGTTTGAACACTTCTGGGTTTTTGCTTGAAAAAAGATACTATTTTGCCAAACTACTGCACCAGATTTTTAGCTACCCTCATGATACTCACTTTATTTACTGCCATTTTAGCCGAAGTCTACATAAGCGACCTGGCCGGAACCGGCTTTGCCTTCATCTTACTATCGGTTCCTGTCTTATTTATCGGGTTATTGTTGCTGCTTTTTCCGGCTACCCGCAAAGCAGGCAAAATCACTTGTCTGATCGCATTAGGGATTTTACTGGTTGGCGGAACGATGTGCGCCGCGGGTTAGGCAGGCTGGCATTGCGGACAAAAATAAGTGGTGCGTCCGCCTACGGTGCTTACCTGCAAGTTTTTAGCACAAGCGGGGCAAAGATGGTGACGGTTTGCATCTGCATACGGAGAAACATCCCATTCGCGAGCATGAATCAGAAAGGAGATGGGAAATCGGCCATAAGTGGCTTCCTGACTGACAGCTGTGTGCAATACCAGTCCAATAGATGCGTGGATTCTGCCGATTTCTTCGGCAGTAAGCTTGGAAGCTTTTTTTTCGGGATGTATACCTGCCTGAAACAAAACCTCATCCACGATCCAGTTGCCCAGACCCGCAACAGTTGCCTGGTCCATCAAAACCGGTTTGATGGCCGTATTGCGTCGCATCAGCTTTCGGGTGAGTTCTTCCAGTGAAATTTCCAGGCCATCGGTTCCTATTTTCTTTTCAACCAGATAGTGTTCGATATCTTCGACAAGACCGATGCGTTCAAACTTACGGGGACAGACAAACGCCAGATGAAACCCACTGGCAAATGAAAAAATGATGCGGGCAAACCGCGGGGTATCTTCTGTATTCCGAAAATAATCCAGACTACCCGTCATGCCAAAGTGCATGTGCAGTGCGTAAGGGGCATTGAGCAGCACAAACAAGTTTTTACCAATTCGTCTAGTACCAACAAATTGTTTTCCAATCAGTTTCTGCGTCAGGGTAGCTTCGTCGGTGGTCAGCAGCTTTGCATCTTCTACGAAAAGATGCGTAATGGGCTGATGAAGAGAGGTCTCTTCGAGATACCGGCGATAGGTTTCGACTTCGGGTAGTTCAGGCATGGGTTTAAACAGGCTGTTGTGTGGGTAATTTTCTTAAAATAGCGAAAATCATGCCTGTAAAAATAGTAGGGCTGGACAAACCAAAACCCCAACCTAATCAGCCACTTGAGTCGTATCTCCCCGATGCAGATAAAAATTGGCCCGTTTTGGGTAGAGAATCGCCTGCACCACATTCACCCTGCTCAAGCTGTGATTGGATGCCTGGTTACTTAAGATCACGATGCAACTGTGGTCGCGGCGGTTACGCATAAAGTAAGTTCGGAAGCCATGCCACCAGCCACCGTGAAATATCAGCGGTTCGCTACCTGGCGCATAGTAAGTCCGCCAACCAAAGCCATAGTTCGAGTACGTCTTCAGATCCATGTGCTTGGGCGTAAAGGCTTCTTCCAGCGTGCAATCTTTCAGAATCTTACCTGAATACAAAGCCAGATCCCACTTATGCATATCCTCTACCGTCGAATACACACCTTTGTCACCAGTGACGCCTTCCAGGTAATAGTTATCGGTTACCGGCCGAATGTACCGGCCTCCCACATACCCAACAGCCGCATTGGCCACCTGAGATGAATCGGTACCGTCAAAAATAAAGCTGTGTGTCATACCCGCCGGTTCAAAAATATGCTTGTCAACATAGTCTTTGAACCGCTCACCGGTAATTTTTTCAACAATGGCGGCCAGCAGGAAATACCCCGTGTTGCTGTAGTTAAATTTCTTGTTAGGTAAATAATAAATGCCCGGCTTGTGTTTGATGAACAGATCCACGACTTCGGCATTGGTAAGCGGTTTGTTTTTATCCTGGATAATCCGCTCAAAGGCGTACATATAATTGGGCAAACCGGAGCGGTGTATCAACAAGGACCGAACCGTAATTTCGCGATAAGGAAAATCAGGAAAGAAGCGCTGAATGGAATCGTCGTAGTTCAACAAGCCTTTTTCCTGTAGTTGCATAATGGAAACAGCCGTAAACTGCTTTGAAACGGAAGCCAGCTGAAAAGGCGTATTGAGAGAAAGCGTATCGTGGGTGGAGAAATTCTTGTAGCCAAAAGCGCCTTTGTAAATGGGCTTCCCATATTGGGCAACGACGACCGTTCCATTGAAGCCGTGTTTATCATGCAAATCATGAAAAAACGTATCCAGTTGGCTGGCTTTCAAAGCGGAATCTTCCGGACTAAATAACAGCGAAACGCTATCCACGACCAACGCATCACGCTGGGCTTGCCGCATCTCTTTCTGTTCAGACGAACAGGCCATAAGCCAAACACAACTAATTAAAAAGAATATTCTACCTGTTACACCCTGTACGTTTCCCATATGGACCTTGCTGCAAAAACGGATAATCGAACTATCTAATCTAAAATTTACTCTTGAGTAAAACTGGAATCTTGCAAAAATAGTATCTTTTGTAAGAGAAAAACCTCTTGACAAACTTAACCCGAACGTAAATACCTGATTATACATTACTTATCAGTAGCAAAAAAGCAGAATTGCATTAGAATAGGGCTCTTTTAGTATAAGCTGCATTAACAGAATATAGAAAGGTTCTATTTTTTAGCTTTGCCATTAAACAACATGCAAAGGTTGCAGATAAAGTATTTACCATTGCTATTACCTTACTGAATGACACAGGTGAGCCCTACCCTCCAAGTGCCAGCGGACCTATGTAAATTTACTTGTCACTCAATAGAATACAAAAAGAGGCAGCAAAATATTTGCTGCCTCTTTTTGTATTTTCTTACATGGCAGGTTTTGCCTTTTTAAAAGATACTATTTGGTATAGCCTCTCAAAACCTTCCCTAATTCCTCAGACACTATAGTTCTGAAAATACTTACTGGACAATGAATTTGAGACGGAAAGTCTGCGAACCGTCCTGGGTGGTAATCACGGCCACATACGTTCCCTTGGCCAACACCTGTGTGAAGTCAACAGCCAGTGAACCGTCGCTGTTCCAGCCGGTGCGGTATCCCACCATGCGGCCCAGCAGATCGTGTACGGCAAGTACCCGTATATTTGCGTTGTTTACTTTGATGTTAATGTTTCTGCCTTCGGTCGGGTTGGGATACAGGACCACTTCACCCAGGCTGCCGCCCACACCTATTGTCACCTGAACCACTTTTGAATAGCTGACCTTGCCATCCAGATCCACGATCTTCAATCGGTAATAGGATAGGCCACTATACGGCTTCGCATCCAGCGCCTGATACACACTCAACTCCGAGCTGTTACCGGCAGCTGCTTTGGTGGTTACCATTTCAAACACCTTTCCATCCTGGCTACGCTCTATGACAAAATGCGCTGTATTCAACTCATTGGCCGTCTGCCAGTTAAGCTGCACTTGGCCGTTAACCGATTGCGCTTTGAAATCGATCATTGTAACCGGCAGCGGGTTGAAGTCAATCTCGGAAGCGAGTGTGAAAGGACTAAAGTTGTTGACTGCACCTACCGTTCCGGCTGTATTGTACTGGGAAGTCAGCGAACCGTTGACATTGCTCAACGAGCCGTTGTAAGCGACAAACTTAGAAGCATCGCCGCCCAGGTTTTGCCACATTGAGCCATTCCAGCGAGATACCCGCAGACCCAGGTAGTTGGTAGCTACGCCATTGGTGCCCACACCGCCTGATTCGGGATTACGCCAGGTCAAACTCACAAAGGCGGTACCACTTCCCGAATTTTCACGATTGACCATCCAGAACTCGCGTGCACTTACGTTCAGTAGCGGCTGGGATACGCCCACGACCGTGTTTTGTTTGGAAGTAGTGGCAAAACCAGCCTGGGTCGGATGCCAGAAATAAAACTGACTGATGTAAGCCCCATTGGCATCACTCATATTAGAAACACCACTTGGACGATAGTAAGGCGTTGAGCCGTTAATGTACCCGATTGGGAAGTAGAATGTACCCGAAGTTACCTGGCCCACTTTGCGAACAGCACCCAAAACAAAGCTGTTGTCAGAAGCATTGGAAGCGGTAGCATTGTGACGAACAATCAACAAACCAGTAGTTGGCGAATTATTGAGTGTGGCACCCGATAAAGAAGCCGACTGCACCAAACCTTGCTGGAAGGTGATTGTGTTGCTTACCCCTACGTTGGAACCCAGATTGACGGCCACCGAAGGCAAAGCAGTGGTATTATTGATTGTCAGGCGGTAGAAATCCTGAGTACTTGCCTCAGAAGTAAAGTTTTGCGCGTTCTGGGTAGTGACTGTTTGCAACGTAGTACCTTCCAGTTCCACTTCGCCACTGCGAGCATTGAAACCATTGGTAGCATGCGTGTACCAGTCTCCACCCAAATTAATCTTGTAGTTAGATGAAGAGGCATCTAACCGGTTACTTTGCCCACTGGATGCGGCAGAGGTAATCCCTCCTATGGTTAAGTTTTGACGAACCCTTGCGTTACCGGTCAATGTTTTGTCAACGGTACCTGAAGCTGCGCTATTGACAAATGACAACTGAGCATAGTTAGCGTTAGACGTTAGAGAAGTATTATCTATGATTCCTTTTACAGGCTGATTTTGACCACCATTGTAAACTACCCAAGTATCAGTTTCAAAATTGATATCACTTGTAGTTCCTCCTGTTTGCACTGTAACATAGTTTAATGGGAATGCAGTTGGCGATGAACTCGTACCTAATGTCAATCGGCTTTCACCTACCATACCCGCTGTACCCGTACCTATCGGATTGGAAGCCCGTGTCGCATTATTCATAATGAAATTTTTACCTGCAACCCCTGCAATCTGATAGCCCCCATCCAGGAAGTTATTATTGGGGTTGATAGTTAAATCGCCACGCACAGTTGTACTTTGCGTTTGTAAGGTTTTATTTACTAACGCAGCTCCAGAAGTAACTGGATTGGTCAATGTCAGATTAGAGTAAGTCGTAGTTCCCACACCCCCCAATCCTTGAATAACCTGACCAGTGGCGCTGCGTCCTGAGTTATACACTACTGTCGTATTTTCCTCGAAGTTAATGTCTGAGTTTGTACCAAACGTGCTTCCGGTACGGAAACCACCGGGGAATGTAGTATTGGTACCTGTAGTTCCAATCACAAACCGGCTTTCACCTGTTGCTCCAATCAGCGTACCATCCCATGGATCAGCAGGTCTTGTTGCATTGTACATACCAAACGTCTGCCCTGAAGTTCCTGTAATCTGGCGCCCGGCATCATAAAGTGTATTGTTTGGATTAATTACCAAATTACCCCGAACCGTTATTGAGTTACTTAATAATGTTTTCAATACCGGCCTGGCAGGTGTTGTTGTTACAGGATTAGTCAGCATCAGGTTTGCATAACGGGAGTTCAGAGCCGCCGCACTTGTAGCGGTGTTCATCAATCGTGCAATATTTTGACTTACACCCGCATTATAGACTACAGTAGTCCCTAACTCAAAATTAACATCAGTCGCCGATAAGCTATATCCTGTTGGGAAGGTAGTTGCAATCGTAGCAGTACCCAAAGTAATACGGCTCTCTCCTGTAGTTCCCACTGTACCACTGTTTGTAACAGGATTAGTAGCTAATGTAGCATTATTCATGCTAAATACCTGTCCTAAAGTTCCATTGATCTGAAAACCATTATCAATAAAGTTGTTATTTGGATTGATAGTTAATTTTTCGCGTACAGTTACAATATTATCCAGCGTTTTAGGCACGACCTTAGGGCTACTTGCAACTGTATTCGTTAGTATCAAACTAGCATATTCCTGATAATCTATGGCAGAGTTTAAACCTTTTACTACCTGTGGCAAACTTGCATTGTAAATGAATGACGTTCCCAAATCAAAATTTATATCTGTATTAGCATAGTTAGTAGGGAATGTGGTTGCAGCAGTCACTGTTCCTACAACCATACGTGATTCGCCTGTATATTGAGTGGTTGATGTAACTGACTGGCGGCTAAGATCAGTGAATGTTTTCAAGGGTAAGCTACCTGCATTGTAGCCTGAAGTAATGTTGTAATTAACTCCCGCTGGTGCTTCGTAATAATAGTAATTCACGCCACCTGTTGTTCCCGTAGCGGTTGCACTAACGACACTTGAAGGAATAGCGGCTCTGGCAATACTGGGTCCTTGCCATTCTACAAGCAAACTGCTACTACCATTACCCTGATGATAGGTTACAGTAATAGGGTACGTACCGGCTGCCAGTAAAATTGTACCTGAGCGGGTAGTTGCTCCCTGATCATAGTTGTTGTTTACTACAGTGGTACCATTTACTGCCAACATACTACCATCATCCGAAGTTGTATAGAATGTGTATGTACCTGGATTGGTAATTTTAATATAGCCATCAAAACGATAACCAAAGTTATCAACAGTTGCCACTGGCTTAGTTGACAGATCAAATGGGGTTGCGGAAGTAGTTACTCCCGAACTAGTAGGCGTCTGCCCGTTGAAAGGCATTGACAAAGGATCAGACTTATAGTTCATCACAAAATAAGCCCCAGTCGTTCCATTCACCTGCAAGCCATTGTCTACAAGGTTATTACTAGGATGAATAATCAGACTATTTACCTGAATGGCACCTGTCTGAATTGTCTTTTGAATAAGCGTAGTAGAAGAGGCAGCTGGATTTACCAACACCAAATTTCCATAACGCTGTGCACTTGCCGAGTTCAGATCTCCTTTGATATCCTGTGCCAATGAAGAGGCATATACTATGTTACTGTTGACATCAATGTTGATATTAGCATTAGTAAAAGCAGGGAAGGTAGTAGCAGCAGCCGAGAGAAGGGTGGTTCCAGTAGTATTAGCTAAAGGAGCATATCCTGAACCTGTAGTAGTGGCAACTGTCTGAACTCCTGAGCCTAGCATCAGTGTACCACCTGATTGCAATTGCAAGGATGCACTAGCCCCGACATTAATTTGATTACCCATATCATAAAATAAAATACCTTTCTCAACGGTCAGGGTACCATTGACTGTCAATGATAAACTATTGGTACCCAGCGATAACCGCTTAAAAGTAGTACTGCTGGTTAGTGTAGCCAAACCATCAATACTGCCCGACACTACATTTCTGAAGTACAGGTTTCCATATACAGGTAAGTTGCTTACATCCTGGTGACCTCGTGCACTATACGATACCGTACTTCCGGTAGTCAGCGAGATGCGGGCTCTGGTATAGTTAGTAGGGAATAGGTTTGTCATAGGATTGTTGTTAGACGTACCTGAGTTTACATTTCCACTTCCTATGCTCAATACTCCATTGTCCGTTATGCTAAGAACACCGGCACCGGTGCTACCAATAATCTGATAGCCTTTGTCATACAATCCTCCCTGTGTAACATTCAAATTGTTCTCCACCGTTATGCCACTGTCAAAGGGCTGATTGCTATTAGCTGTATTACCTGGATCTATACCAAAAATAGGTGTTGCATTGCTAGTGCTTAGTCCTCTTCTATTCTGAATAAGCACCCAGCGGAATCTATTATTCAAATTCCCATCTATTACATCTACAGGAGAAGGTTTGGAACCTCTATTAATAACCAAGTTCCAGAAAGGACTGGTAGCCGCAATGATGTTTTGCGTTCCGTTTACCGCATCTTTTCCATCAAATGTGACGGTATTGTTTTGGTGATAGAACATACCTTGTGGGTTAAGTGACACCGGAGGAGCAATGGTCCAGTTGCCACTCAGGTTAATGTTATTGCCCGAGGATTTTAAATTGCCATTAATGATGGAAAAGTTTCCCCTCTGCACACCACCAATATCAGTAGCATTGATTACCATTGGATCAACTAAGCGATAGGTTGCACCCACCGAGTTGATTTCTACAGGCCCCTTAAATGGAACTGCATCTGAAGTGATAGTTTGTTCTACCAAACCTAGTGTAATCGGATACCGGAATGAGAACGTTCCTGTAAACTGGTTTTCCATGATACTCTTGAATACCAAGCTTCCATGCACCCATAATTCGTTTGTTGAAGCATCTGTCATTAACTTTGACTGTCCGCTGCCTGGAATCGAGCTATCCCAAGTCATGTTAGCACAAGTAGCCACCGGAATATCTACGATCACGCGATCATAGTATTTTGCCCCAGACTGAGGTGTGCTACTAAAGGAAACGTTGTTAAATACGACATCATTCAAGCTACTAGGGATACAGGTTCCTCCATTCTTCCGATTGGTTGCGTTTAATGGGGGCGAAGCCCAGTTTTTAGGATTACTCCATTTGCTATCACCACTGGTATTGCTTGGATCCCCGCCTACCCAAACCAATGTTCCAGTAGTTGGGATAGAGGTAAAGGTAATTAATCCCGTACAGCTATTACCGACATTCGTACTATTGTTGGCTGTGACAGATCTAATACCTATTACGTTTAAGTCTCGGGCTAAGACAAAGGTCCAGTTTTGGTTGTTACTAAAAGTAATATCGGCCGGATCACCCGGAATGCTGGCATTGATCTGTTTCCAAACGTTACAGTTTCCTGTAGCACTGAATACACCTGTTACTGTCGATACAGGAGACAAGGACGAGAAATCAAATACACTATAATCGGAAAGTGTAACGTTAGAATAAGTATTATTAGTGGTATTGTAAAATATAGTTCTTGCCTGCGGATTAAGTACTAAATTCCCTGCAAAATTATACGAGCCATTTCCAGGAATAGGTTCGCCGGCCACATTAATTCCGCCGCCGCCAACAAACCATCCTATACTTTCTGTATCAAAAGTCATTGTTTTGGTCGCCGCTAAAGTCGTAGATCCACTAAACCGGAAGATAGAAATAGAACCGTGGAAATTGACATCATTATTGAAGGTAATCGCACCGGTTCCACCTGAAACAAAATGTACAGTGGAAGTGACACGAGTCAGGTTAGTTCCCGTAATGTCAACAACTCCGTTAAAGACGTTGTTTTCCGTAAAACGCAAGGCATCATTTGCATCAACAGTCGAAGCAAATGTAAAGGTATTATTAAACACATTGTTGCCTTCAAAGCTAAATCCACAGTTAGTACCAAAAGTTACAGGCCCATTAAATATATTGTTGTTAGGTGAAGGCTGGCTGGAACCTACGATTCTGCGTTGATCCAATCCGTTTGCATTCAGATTATTAGCAACTGTAATGGCACCATACGTATGTGGACACGTTCCGGATACATAAAACTGCCCCCCATTTACATTTGTTATAGTGCGGAAAGTAGTCCGGTTAGCAATGCCGTCTGTTACGTTATAATCAGATGTTAAAATATCTATGTCTCTGTTTTGCAGAATAATATCTGGCATAGTACGCAAAGTGGCCAGTGTGCGAGGAGATCCTGGGTTCACACCACGGGTTGTATTATCATCCAAACGTACCTGCACATACCCAGCAGGATTCGAAAAGGTAAGAGAAGAAGAAGCCCCTGGTATATTAAATGTAAAATTACTGCCACGGAAATCCAGTCCTATTGCAAAACCGTTCGCACTACTTCCTGTCACATTTATTGCTGAATTGGCAATATTCAGAACGCGTGTTGTGCCTGACAAGTTTGCATTTAAGGCTCCACAAGCTACTGCCAGGCTATTGGTATTTAATGTTCCAGCCTGTAACCCTAGCTGATTGGTTACTTCAAAATTACCTGATCCATTCAGCGTCCATGTAATTCCTGCGCTATTAAACAAAGCGGCAGGCAAAGCTGCTGTAATACCTGCCGGACAGGTTATGGTTCTGTTAGAGCTAGTATTTACAGCTGCCACATTGGTGGTAAAGTTAAAAACGGAATTGGTGGCACTGGTACCTGTAACGGCAAGATTACGAGCTAAAGACAAATTGCCGTTAATTTCTAAGGGATTCCCTCCCATTGCGAAGATAGTAGTAACAGGTATCTGTCCATCAGTCCAAGTCATATTCCGGCAAGTAGCTGTAGCAATGTTGATCGTTGCAATTTGACCACTACCAGAAAAAGAGGCACCATTAAAAACCACATCGTCCGAAGCCGTTGGCATACAAGCACCGCCAGGTCCACCGGAAGTAGTGGACCAGCTTAACGAATTGCTCCAGTTATTTGTATTGCCAACCCAATACAGAGTCCGGTTACTAACACCATTGTTATACGTTACATTCAAATTATTAGGTGATGCAGGTACTACACTCACATAAGTATTTATATTTGCACCAACAGTTGCATCAATGTCTTGTACATAGACTTCATTGTTAAAATACTGAGCAGCCGCAAAAGAAGCTCTGGCTCGTGTCCCAACTATTGTAGCTCCTATATTGACAGGAGACGAACAAGTAGCAGCAATGGTCATATTACCGCTGAAAGTAGCTTGCCTTCCACTGCGGAAATACCATGTTACGCCACTTCCGGTTTGGCTATTGATTGTAGCCGAAGTAAAGGTACTATTGCCATCATTATTCAGGTTAAATATACTTGAGGCATTGACTGTAACTATGGCAAATGCATTTACTCCTATTCCCTGAAAAGTAGTGTTAGTATTTTGGCCAATTGTCAAATTTTTACCAGCAGCAAAACTATTTGCATTATTAAAAATAACATCAACGGCAGTTGTATTGCCTGGATTCAACGATACGTCATCGTTAAAAGTAGTTGAACCACTAGTGCTTGCAAACTGAAGCTCTGTACCTGCTGTACTTGCCAAACTTGCAGTGAATGTATTGTTAAATGTATTTGTTTCACTAAAAATAACACTTCTGGCGTTGCCACTGGTGCCATGAATATCTACAGCACCATTGAAGATATTAGAGCCATTAAATGTTGCAGCCGTGCCAGTTCTCCCAGCAGTAAGTGTAAAGGCACCGAATTGGTTATTATTAGGAGCTGTGTTACTGCTGCCATTGAATACTAATGTATTATTGCTGCCATTAATTGTAATATCACCATAGCTTTTAGGGGCGGCTCCATTGACAGTAAAAGTTCTTGTCACATTGCCAGAAGCGTTAATATTGCCAAAGCTAATTCTATTTGTCGTGTTAGAGGTGTTAATGGTAATAGAGTTAGAGCTAGGGATGGTTAAGTTAGGCAGTGTTTTGGCCTCCGAACCTGTCTCTATAACAATAGCAGAACTATTTGTCATGTTAATTGTACTAGTTCCTGGGTTTAAAGTAAAATTAGCCGAGTTACCTTGTAAGTCCAAAACAGTACCTGAGCCACTCAATGTATGTGTAGCTGTACCTAACTTCAATGATCGGGTCAAATCAGATACGTTATTAACCGTTAAACTGGAAGCAGATATCACACGTGTAGTTGCATCCAGTTCGCCCGCAATTAGATTGATCCCGTTAACGACAGTAAAGTTGTTGCTCAACGACCATCCACCACCTAAACCATTAAACTCAACCGAAGCAAAAACTTTTCCATTCATATTTATGGTACGGCCTGTTGCATTCCCTGCAAACACTACTTTTCCCAAGAAAGTGCTCCCGGTACCTGTTTGAGTCATCCCTGAAATTAAGGTCAAATTACCAGCAACAGTTAAGACACGGGCAGCTGCACCACTTAAAATAGGAGTACGGGTTATTGCAGGAGTTGCAGCCCAGTTCATGTTGCGACAAGCAGCATCAACATTGATCGTTACAGTTTGACTATTAGCAGTAAATGAATTGTTATTAAAGTTAACATCATCAATGATTGTAGGGGGACACTGCCCACCGGCCCCACCCGAAGTAGCCGACCAGTGTGAAGCATCATTCCAGTTACCAGGGCCTCCTACCCAATACAATGTGCGTGATGGCAAGGTAGCCGGTATGGTTATATTGGTATTGTTATTTCCAGCTCCGTTTGCTATTGTTATTATCGGGCCTGTATTGTTTATATTAGATATATAAACATTGTTAGGATTAGAAAATGCATTAAAATCAACAATAGCCTGAGAGGATCCAGTGTTGGAATTTATATTGACTAATGCCCCACCACATGCAGGATTAAGAACTTGAAAATCACCATTAATGGTAGAGAGTCCGCCTGTGGAGAATTCCCAACTCACTCCAGGCGATAGTGTAACCGTATTGAAAGTATTTGTACCTGTATTGGAAAAATCTACCTGGCTGTTGTTGCCCACCGTCACGTTTTGCAAGGTATTGTTGGCTGTCCCTACAAAATTAACAATGGCACTGGCCGAACTACCAATGGCAAGATTTGCTCCCGAGACAAAGCTTACCTGTCTGAAAGTAACCCCGGTGGCACTAGTGCCCGCAATAGTCACATTTTTAGAAAAACTAGCACTTCCAACAAAATTACCGGTCACTCCTGTACCTGTAGTCAGTGTACCATTAATCGTCGGATTATTGTTAAACGTAAAACCTGCATTGTTATTCAGTGTCAATGTGCCATCCAAAACCAGATTACCGTCAAAAACGGCAGTTCCATTCACCGTCCAGTTATTAGCAAACGTATTGCCCGAGGCCGTCGAAACCCGCACGTATGTATTAGTACTGATCCCGGACCCGGTAGCAAAAGTATTTCCTGCACCAATAACAAAATAATTTAATGTCAAAATCACTCCTGAAGCAAGTGTGCAGGAACCCATATTACCAGTAGGGTAAATAGTTGCATTGGCATTAAATACGTTGTTGGCCAAATTTAGTATGTTGGGGCTGACGTTGAGTAGCACATTACCATTGAAGGTATTGTTCGACCAACCCGATGGAAATCTACTATTTGTTCCTACACTAACAGAACCATTATACACATAGCTGCCAGCGAAGGTAGTAGTAGTTGTTGCACCTAAACTTAAGCCTGCCATTATTTTAGTTGAGGCACCATTAAAATTAAGTGTTGCACTATTGCCTACAGTTAAAATTCCTAAGCTTTGAGTGATGGCAGCATTGGTCGCACTATTCAGTGTTATCGTACGAGTCGTAGTAGCCGGAAAGGAAATGTTGCCAAACGTTTTAGCAGTGTTGCTTAGGTTCACAGTCACATTGGCTGTAGAGGAAAAGGTAATGGCCGCCAAACCGGCAATATCCATATTATCGGCAAAAGTAGCACTAGAGCCGCTAACAGTAAGGTCATTGGCTAGGTCTAGTGTAGGCGTATTACTCACACCAGTCCAATTCATGGTAGCACAAATCGCACCTGTTGTCAGCGTCACGGTTTGCCCGGAAGTGCTAAACGAGTTGGCATCGAAAATGACAGCCGTACTGCTAGTAGGCGTTCCGGCGTTGCCAACCCCACCCGAAGTAGCCGACCAGTGTGAGGCATCATTCCAACTGCCGCCATCACCTACCCAATACAAAGTTTGGGCAAAGGATACAGAACCGGTTAGAAACACAACCATTAAAATGGTTACTCTAGCCAGGATATTCCCCAAAGAGGTTTTGTTAGTAAAATTGCTATACATAGAAATTGGTATAAATATTCTTTTGTTGCTCTGTTGACTTAGAAATCAAGTGCCTAGTATCAATTTAAAGAGGGTTCTGACAAAGACATTACTATCTGAAGCACCACCTCAAAATTCGTATAGAAAAACCACTTAGCTTTTCCTTTTTGGAAAGCATTCTTACTATGTCAGTTTTTGTCTGTTTTTTGCGCAACCCCGCAATGAACATATAACACTTTGCCCTCTATTTATCCCAAACTTCTTTTGCTGGTAGAGTAATGCAATGAAAACGCATCAACCAGAAAAACGTATGGCTTATTTTACTATCTTGCATAGGTTCACCATGTTTCAGCTTGTATGGCTTCAGAAGTCATCATCATTCTACTGCTCGTCATTGTTAATGGTATTTTTTCAATGGCTGAAATTGCCATTGTTTCATCGCGCAAATCGCGGTTAGAAGGAGCTGCACAGAAAGGAGACAAAGGAGCAGAAACTGCGCTAGCTCTGGCCAATGATCCCAATACATTCTTGTCTACGGTTCAGGTAGGAATTACCGCAATCGGTATTGTTACGGGGGTTTTTGGAGGGGCGAATCTTTCTGAGCCACTGGCCAAGGCAATTGCACAAACGGATTTTGCCTTTCTGCAACGACACAGTGAAACTATAGCCGTTACTATTATCATCCTTGCAATCACATTTGTCTCACTGGTGATTGGCGAGCTGGTTCCCAAACGATTGGGCATGCAAAACCCGGAGGGGATTGCCAAAGCAATGGCCATACCGATGAGTATGCTGGCCAAGTTATGTGCGCCGTTGGTGTGGGTATTGAGCAATTCGACCAGTATTCTTCTCAGGCTTTTTCGTTTTAAGAGTAGTAGCGAACCGGCTGTCACAGAAGAAGAAATAAAATCTCTGGTGGCTCAGGGAACAAACATGGGCATTTTTGAAGAGGTGGAGCAAGAAATTGTGGATCGGGTGTTTACATTAAGTGACCGACGAGTGGGATCGATTATGACCAACAAGCTCGATGTAGAGTGGCTTGATATCAATGACTCCTTTTCCAATATCAAAACTACTGTGCTACAGGCTCCGTACAGCCATTTTCCGATCTGTCGGGACTCACTTGATGATGTCGTAGGCATTATTTCTACGAAGCAGTTTTTACAGACACTGCTCCAGAATGGCACCGTTAATTTGGAAACAATTGCCCAAAAGCCGCTGTTTATTCCAGAGAGCATGAAAGCTTTTCGGGTTTTGGAGCAATTTCAACAGTCTAAAAACCGCATCGCCATTGTGGTTGATGAGTTTGGCACGGTACAAGGGTTGGTTACACTTAAAGATTTATTTGAAGCGATGGTAGGCGAACTGGAACCCTCTGAAGAAGAGAACGATACCATCGTAAGACGCGAAGATGGCACCTACCTGGTAGACGGCTTGCTGTCATTTGAAGAATTTTTGCAGTATTTTGACATGACAGACGTTGACCTGGACGAACGGGCCGGATTTCATACGCTGGGTGGGCTGATATTCAATATTGCTCATGCCATTCCTAAAGTGGGGGAAAAGTTTCAGTGGAACAACATGGATTTGGAAATTATGGATATGGATGGCAATCGGATTGACAAAGTCCTTGTGAGGCCGCATTAGGAAAAGTAAATTTAACCCGCTGATTATACCCATTTTAATTCAATTACACTCTGCGATCAAAATAGTATGTTTTAAAATGGCAAAACCCCTCACACCCATTGTTTTGCTAGCAAAAACCCATAAATCGTTAGGGAATACAACCAGAAAATGGTAAAGACAATATGTATTACAGTCTCAAATCGTTTGCCTCGCCAGAGTTGTGAATCGTAAACAAAAAACTGAAATACAAACCGAAGTCCCCAGAAAACAAGCAGGCCTACACTAATGGCTCGGGCCAATGGAGAAGGCTTCAACAGTTCTTCTGCCTGAAGCAAAAAAAACAACCCATTCAGCGCTACCAGCAAAGCGATAAAAAACGTATGAACCTGGATAATCTGTCGGTTTATCAATGAAAGTGGCCTTAACTCGACCGACCATCCGAAACGCCTTGGAAAATCGACGTGTACCAATGCCAAGAGCATCAGTAAAACACCAATACAGCGCAAATGTAAGGTTAGGTCAAGCATATAGTTTTGTCAGTTAAAAATATACTGTTTTTCAAAAAATTAAGCCTATACAGCCATAATAAAACATCGATTCCAATGAAATAGTGATAAGTATCATTTTTATTGTCATTGTTCACTTAATTTTTCCTTAAAAGGCTCCCTTATTTATTCATCTTCTTTCTTGAGTAT
This sequence comes from uncultured Sphingobacteriales bacterium, assembly GCA_963520985.1. Taxonomy (GTDB): domain Bacteria; phylum Bacteroidota; class Bacteroidia; order Cytophagales; family 172606-1; genus Xanthocytophaga. The sequence continues at coordinate 1,972,776 of CAUQTA010000001.1, read as the reverse complement.
AAATACTCTGATAAAAGGCGTAATAAAAAATTCCTTCATACTGCGGAATCCGCCCATTGAAAACGCGATTTGCCAAGCCTGCCGGGAGAAGAAATGTAAGAATCCGGGTCCATACGCAAGAAAATTGGCGTGATTACGTAAGTGTTCCACCAAAACCAATGTACCCTTGTGCTTTAGCACCCGATGAGCTTCCAGAAAGAAAGTAACCCTATTTTCATGACTGCGAATTTCATGTACGACAAGTACTCCAAAAATAGCATCAACCGATTCGCTGCCTAATACCCAGTGGTTTGCATCAATGGCCAGGGTTTCAGGAAGTGTGGGTCTGTACCGGCGAGCCCGCGCAATGGAAACTTCGGTGTGGAGAGCCGGATCGTAGAAATCCAATATGCTCCAGGTAGCTTTGGGAAACTGCTGCTTTAATAGCAAACTGGTTTCGTCAAAACCGGAATGAATATTGACAAAATGGCCGGTTTCTGGCAAGTTTGCTTCTTTCAGCCATTGGAAACGATACAAATCGGAACGATCATAGATAAAATGAGATACTGCCAAAGAAATAATCATGTAAAAAAACGCCAACCCTGCCCCAGTGCCGATGACTGTCTTTATCAACAAAGGAAGTACAGGCAAACAAAGCATAAAAGCCGCCGCCAGCAACGCACCCAAAGCTATTGCGTAAAAATGCCAGTTGAAACGGACTACGTTGGTCACTCCTTCCCAGTGACCACGCATTTGTCTAACCGATGTTTTTGGAGCCATTATCGATTGAGGAGGTTTTTCAATTTGAAAAGATACTATTTTTACGCCGTTTGTGTCGGGCCGACAAATTCTTGTCTTCCTTTTTCCCACCGATACGGAATATTCTGAACCACGAAAGCACTTGCAAGCCGACACTCCGGATGAAGAAAAGGAGCTTTTTGAATCCAGGCGATTTCGGCCTGTTCTATGTGGACGGGTTTCGGTTCCCAGTTTTCGCGCACTCCCTGAATGATGATTATTGAGTTACTTTTGGCTTCATAATCGAAGGTAAAAGGCAATGGCCCGGCAAAACGACGCGCCTCTTTCCAGTTGGCAAACACTGAGGTTTCCGGTAAATCAATCACATCTTGATTCCAAGTTGCAAGTACTTTAAAATCAGATTGCTGGCTGGAAACCTCAATGGCATTTTCCTGTCTTCTCCACGCAATATCTGTATACGTATACTGATAATGGGTAAACAGATTGCCCATCGTTTTCATCAATTGCTTATTGGTTTCTGAACGCAGAATGTACAAACCGCGCAACCGCTTGCCTGCCGCCGTATGGTACTTGACGAAAAGCCGATACCCAATCAAAAAGAAATCCTGCCCCATCCATTTTGGAAAATCAGCCGGACGTAGTTGCCGGGTTTGAACCATGGCAACTGTGACAAAACCAAAATCGCCAAACGTATCCAGCTCTAAATGAGGGGGCAGCAAGGGTTGTAACACTTCCTGTGGCAGGGCATAGGACAATACCAGCGAAAAGTCAAAATGTGCCTCCACGGCAAACGGATGTCTTTGTAAAGCAGCAATCATGGATGGGAATGTTTGTTACTCTGAATACATCTCAAATTAAAATAGTAAATTCTAAAATTTCAAAATTTACTGAAAATTTATTTTTAAGCTAACACATATCTGTCTCCTTCCAAAAAAAATAGTATCTTCTAAAATAGAAAAACCTCCATTTCGGTTCTCGAATGAAGGTTTCTGATGAGAAAAAAGTCAGGATTGTTTATTATTTCTTTACATACTCGCGGATGGTTGGATTTATCCGGTCGGAAGTAACTATCAGTTTATTTTTATCAAATCGAAAAATGTCCCGGCTACCCGAATCGTAAATTAATGTATCGCCACGCAATTGAAAAGTCTGAAGAAAGTAGAGAGTATCGGCCCGGAATTCCTTCCATGTATTACTACGGATGGTGATCGTGCTGTTATTCGAAACCGGACCACCGTTGCAACCTGCTACTCCACAACCGGTTAGGTAAACCAATTTCCAGTCTCCATACAAACTGGGATTAATATCTTCTTTCTTCGTATAGCAACTCGCAAGTAGCAGCAAAACAAACAGAGCCTGATGTATATTTCTCATCGATGTGTGATTTTTCCAACTCTGACACAGAATACCGAAAAAGGGTTGCATGTTAAAAGCAAAAACCCCGACTAATACAAGACGGGGTTTTCCATTTTGAAAAGATACTATTTTTAATGAGCCATTTGCAGGTGCTTCTCCGCTTCCTGCCGGAAGATGTCGACAAACTCGGCCAGGGTGAAGCTACCCAAATCACCGTGTCCGTGGCGACGCACCGACAGTTTCTGTTCGGCTTGCTCTTTTTCGCCAACAATGATCATAAATGGCACTTTCTGCACTTCCGCATCCCGGATTTTCTTACCGATTTTCTCATCCCGGTTGTCCATAAACCCACGGATATCAGCTTGTTGCAGTGCGGAGAACACTTCCTGCGCGTAGTCGGTATACTTTTCCGAAATCGGCAATACTGCAATCTGATCCGGAGCCAGCCACAGAGGGAAATTTCCGGCACAGTGTTCGGTAAGCACGGCAATGAAGCGTTCCAGCGAGCCAAACGGAGCCCGGTGAATCATCACCGGACGGTGTTTCTGACTATCGGCACCAATGTATTCGAGTTCAAAACGTTCGGGCAGGTTGTAATCCACCTGAATCGTTCCCAACTGCCACTTCCGGCCTAAGGCATCTTTTACCATGAAGTCAAGTTTGGGCCCGTAAAAAGCGGCTTCACCCAGTTCTTCCACTGTACTCAAACCTTTTTCGGCAGCTGCCCGGCGAATCGCATTTTCGGCTTTCTCCCACTGCTCATCGGTACCGATGTATTTGGTTTTATTCTCCGGGTTGCGCAATGAAACCTGAGCCGTATAATCATCGAAGCTCAGCGATTTCAATGTATGCTGCACCAGGTCAATTACTTTTTTGAATTCTTCTTCCACCTGATCGGGGCGACAGAAAATATGCGCATCATCTTGTGTAAAGCCACGTACCCGAGTCAAACCGTGCAATTCGCCGCTTTGTTCGTAGCGATATACGGTTCCGAATTCTGCTAGTCGCAACGGTAATTCTTTGTAACTGCGCGGCTTGGACTTATAGATTTCGCAGTGATGCGGACAGTTCATCGGCTTCAGCATGAATTCCTCATCCTCTTCGGGTGTATGAATGGGCTGAAATGAATCTTTACCGTATTTGTCCCAGTGACCCGAAGTTACATACAATTTCTTGCTGCCAATGTGTGGTGTTACTACCGGAGAATAGCCCGCTTTTACCTGAGCCCGACGCATAAAGTTTTCCAGCCGTTCACGCAGAAGTGCTCCTTTGGGCAACCACAGCGGCAATCCCGCTCCTACTTTCTCTGAGAAAGTAAACAGTTCCAACTCTTTCCCCAATCTACGATGGTCGCGTTTTTTCGCTTCTTCGAGCAGGTGCAGGTATTCATCCAGTTCCTTTTGTTTGGGATAGGTAACTGCATACACCCGAGTTAGCTGTTTCCGGTCAGTTTGGCCCAGCCAATAGGCTCCGGCCACATTCATCAACTTGGCTGCCTTGATAGAGCCGGTATTCGGAATGTGCGGTCCACGACACAAGTCGGTAAAGTTCCCCTGAGTATAGAACGTAATGGTTCCGTCTTGCAGGCGGTCGAGCAGTTCCAGTTTATACTCGTCGCCTTTTTCTTTAAAGTAGGCAATGGCGTCGGCTTTGCTGACTGACTCGCGTTTGAACTCTTCTTTCTGACGAGCCAATTCCAGCATTTTATCTTCAATCTTCTTAAAATCTTCCTGAGACAACGACTTGTCACCCAAATCGATATCGTAATAAAAACCGGTTTCAATAGGCGGACCGATACCGAATTTGGTTCCCGGATACAAGGCTTCAATAGCTTCGGCCATTAAGTGGGCCGATGAATGCCAGAAGGTAGCTTTGCCTTCGGGATCATTCCAGGTAAGCAGTTTCACTTGGGCATCTTCAGTGATGGGTCGGCTGGCGTCCCACACTTCGCCTTCGGTCATGGAGGCGGTTTTTACTTTGGCCGACAACACATTGCGTGCCAGGCCTTCGCTAATGGACAGTGCTACGTCCATGCTGCTTGCCCCTTTCGGAAACTCACGAATGCTTCCGTCGGGCAGGGTAATCTTGATTTGTTCTGACATAAAGAATTGAGTTTTAGCGACTCACGTACGAGTGTGAGTCTATGTTCTATAAAAGAGAACGCAAAAGTAGAGGTTTTTGCTCGCAAAAGGATACTATTTTCACAAAGTTTTGCGGGGAGAAAAAAGGGATAATATGACGTTGAAAAGAAAAAGCAATTGAGCTATACTAAAACTCAAAGCAAGAAACGTAACAATTAGATTAATGTATCTACCAATGTTATACCTTGTTTCTCCAACTAAAGAATAATATCTCTGCGGTTCGATAAAAAAGTTTACATAGATAATAGATAGGAATATACTGATTATCGCGAAACCTGTCAAAATAAAATGTGTGATACTCATCCATTTCTTTAGTGATAATTTCATTTGGATAAGAAAATACAATAGGCTCATAACCAATAAAAACAGAGAACAAAACAGAGATAAGTCTTTATATCTGAAGACATAATAGGTATCATGCAATTGAATATCAATAATTTCACTCATGAAAAAATAAGAGTTTAGCCATAAAGTACAGGCAAGACCAAAAAACAAATATGTAACCAGATTTTTCATTTGTATATTTACAGATATCTACAGAAAAAATAGTATGTTCCAAAACTACAAAACCTATTTAGGTTTTAAAACTTCAATTCTGTTGCTGCTTTTGGCAAGCCTGATGGGTTGCAATGTACTGGAACATTCCTTTCAGGAAGATAACCGCCAAGTATTGATAAACCAGCAATGGAGGCCTGTAAAATGCTATTATTTCGATACCGAGTACGAAATTGATAGTACTAAATCTATTAGGTATGTAGTTGATACTACGGTCTTGCATATTGAACCTGTGCTCGTTTCACCCAATATAAAGCATCATTCAATCTTTACATCAGGAACTTTCTTAATAGATTTTTATGGTCAAGACTTATATAAAAACTCAATCCCAATCAGTGTTATCATACTCTTACCTCGCATTCCTGGTCATGAAGTTAAAGGAAGCATTTCTACATTAACCAAAGATTTAATGATTATTTCAGGTATGGATGAAAAAGGAAGAGAGTTCAGACTAGTCTGTCATGCTATAAGGAAATAAATAGTGTGGCGCAAGGCTCCGCCTTATTCCGGTTATTGACATGCTCCTAGCCTATGCAAGTCAGAGCCCCGACACCCATTATCAAAAAGCAAAGCCTCGCCTCAGATTCACATTAAGTAAAATAGTATCCTTAAAAAATACAAAACCTACTCCCTTGATTTGTTAAAAAGGGTTAAACGTTTGCTTTTCAACCTCGATTCGTTGTCTTTTGGTGTTTTTCCGCTATATTTGCGCGGTTTTTTATAACAATTTTGTTACTCCCTAACCAAAACATTCATTTATTTCTTCATTATAAACGTTTTGTCACGTGGATATTTTTGAAAAGCGCATTGCCAATCCTGGTAACATCGGAAAGCATTCTGACAACTCACACGGATATTTTACATTTCCTAAGCTGGAAGGAGAGATTGGGCCATACATGAAGTTTCGGGGCAAAACCCTGTTAAACTGGAGTTTAAACAACTACCTGGGTTTGGCCAACCATCCGGAAGTGCGTAAAGTCGATGCCGAAGCTGCCGCTCAATACGGACTGGCACTGCCCATGGGAGCCCGCATGATGTCAGGCAACAGCGACTTGCACGAGCAGTTGGAACGCGAATTGGCCACTTTTGTGCAAAAAGAAGATAGTATTTTGTTGAACTATGGGTACCAGGGAATTATGTCGGTAATCGACGCCCTTACCGACCGCCACGACATTATCGTATACGACGCAGAATCGCACGCCTGTATCATTGACGGCTTGCGCATGCACATTGGCCAGACGTACAAATACGTTCATAACGACATCGAAAGCTTGGAAAGAAACCTGCAACGTGCCCTCAAAAAGCAGGAGGAAACCGGCAACCAAGGAGGTATTCTGGTCATTACCGAAGGGGTATTTGGTATGACCGGTGCCATGGGCAAACTGAAAGAAATCTGCGAACTGAAGAAAAAATATGCGTTCCGTTTGTTGGTTGATGACGCACACGGATTCGGAACAATGGGAGAAACCGGTGCCGGTGTAGGTGAAGCACAAGGCGTTCAAGACCAAATTGATCTGTATTTCTCGACCTTCGCCAAATCAATGGCAGGCATTGGCGCATTTGTATCGGGCAGGAAAGACATTCTGATGTACTTACGTTATAACCTGCGTTCTCAGATTTTTGCCAAATCACTGCCAATGGCAATGGTGGTAGGCGTACTGAAACGCATGGAACTGCTTCGCAACGATCCGTCGCTACGTGAAAACTTGTGGAAAACAGTGAATGCCTTGCAAAAAGGCTTACGCGAACACGGATACAACATTGGAAACACCGAGTCGCCGGTAACGCCGGTAATGCTGAACGGAACCATCCCCGAATCTCAGAACATGGTGATTGACCTGCGCGAAAACCATGGCATTTTCTGCTCGGTGGTGGTGTATCCGGTAGTGCCTAAAGGCATGATTTTGTTGCGTTTGATTCCTACCGCTTCGCATACCCTGGACGACGTAGAAAAAACATTATCTGCGTTTGATGCCGTTTCTGACAAACTACGTTCGGGAGTATATGCCAACACCGAAGTTCCCATGATGATTTGATAAAAAACAGCTATTTTTGCAGACGGGTTTGGGGTAAGAAATTGCCAAAAACCCGTTTTTTTTCAAAAAAAAGCCCTTTTTTTCCTATAAATATTTGACTGCAAACTTTAAATCTGTAATTTCGGGCGTTCATAAAATACATCCATAACCTAAAAATCACAATCGAATGAAACGATTTGAGCAAATTAGAGATTTAATATTGTCATTGGAAGGAGATTTTGAAAAATTCTACGACAAAGGTAACCAAGCTGCTGGAACACGTGTGAGATCTGGTATGCAAAGCCTGAAAACGTTGGCTCAGGAAATCAGAGCGGAAGTTCAGGATAAAAAGAACGCTGAAAAAAAGTAATCAGCCCTGTGTCATAAAAGAAGTCCGGATTTGCATTCGGACTTCTTTTATTTTTAAACAAAACGTGTATCCTTGCTTCCCTTCAAAACTCCTTCCGTACATTTTATAGCTTTGGGTTTGCAATCCCTCTGAAACTTTTATGTTTTCAAGTTTCACTGGCTATACAAAATAGTATCTTCCAAATTCATAAAACCTCAGCGAGACCCTTTAAGTCATTGGCGCATGTTCTCATCTTTACGTTTCGTTTCCCGTTTCACTGGTTTCTTTCTGTTTCTGTACCTGATTGTGGGCTTGTGGAGTTGCCAGGGGCCCGATGAACCAACACCCCAGGCAACTGACCTACCCACAAAGTGGGCAAACCTCACCCTGCAGTTGGTAAAAAACTCACCAGCCAATACGCCTACTTATTCTTCACGGGCATTGGGCTACATTGGGCTTACCATGTACGAATCGGTGGTACACGGCAGCGACGTACATCAGTCAATAGCCTCCCGCCTGAATGGAATGCTGCAACTGCCTCAACCTGAAGCGGATAAGGACTATGACTGGGAACTGAGCCTGAATGCAGGCCAATCATACATTCTGCAAAAGATGTATGAGCATGCCTCTGACGAGCTGAAAAATCAGATTACAGCTCTGGAAAAAAGCGTAACAGATGCCCATACCGACGTATCGCAAGAGGTAAGAGACCGATCTGCCGGGTATGGTCTGGCAGTGGCAACAGCCATTTACGAATGGTCTAAAACGGATGGCGGGCATCAGGGGTATACACGCAATTTTGTTCCCGAGTACGTATGGCCCACGGATCCAGGCCATTGGACACCACCATTGGTGGGCCAGTCCAGTGTGCCGCTGCCTTTGCATCCCTACTGGGGTACCAATCGCACGTTTTCGGAGGCCAATAGCCTATTGACGGTACCTACCATGAAGGCCTACAGTACCAACAAATCCTCGCCGTACTATGCCGAAATGAAAGCGGTTTATGACAAAAGCCAAAAACTCACCAATGAAGACTACAAAATTGCCCTGTGGTGGTCCGACGACCCAAGTGCCACAGCTGCGCCTCCGGGGCATTCATATAATCTGGCGACCATTGCCATCAGCACAGCCAAAGCCGATCTTTTTACCGCTGCCGAAACGTATGCCCGTGTAGGCATGGTCACTGCCGATGCGTTTATCACCTGCTGGAAATGCAAATACACCTACCACGCCGAACGGCCTTCCAGCTTTATCCAAAAAAACATTGCCGCCAATTGGTCGTCGTGGTGGCCCGAGCCGCCGTTTCCGGCTTTTTCATCGGGTCACGCCACGCAGGGAGCGGCAACTGCAACCGTTTTGACGAGCATCTATGGGGACAACTTTAAATTCAAGGATGATACCCACGTGGGCCGGGCCCCGATTTACGACAACATTCCGTTTACGGCCCGTTCGTTCAATTCCTTTTGGGAAGCGGCCGAAGAATCGGCTCATTCCCGGTTTCTGGGAGCCATTCACACCCAGCAAGACAATGCAACCGGACTGGCGGAAGGCAAAAAAGTTGGTGAGAATATCAATAACCTGGGCTGGAGAAAATAGTATCCTGACAAATAAGAAAACCCTGTGTCATGCCAGATACAGGGTTTTCTTATATAAAAACATAGTATTTCGCTACACCAGTTCAGGCAGTTGCATGGATTTCAGCGTTTGTTTGATCCGGGTAGTGAGCGATTCAGAGGCGGAAGCCAATGGCAAACGAACGGTGTCACCACAAATGCCTAGACTTTTCAAGGCACTCTTCACTCCTACCGGATTGCCTTCCTCATACATCAGGTCATTGATGCGTGACAACTGAAACAGATACGGCAAGGCATTGGGATAATTTCCGCTTAGAGCCTCATTAACCATGCGCGAAAATAGCTGCGGCAAAGCATTGGCAATCACCGAGATAACGCCCTTGGCACCAAACGTGGTCATAGGTACCATCAGCATATCGTCACCGGCCAGAAACAGAAAATCGGCCGGTTTGTCGCGGGCTATTTCAACGCCCTGAGCCATATCGCCTGAAGCTTCCTTTACGCCAATGATGTTGTGATGCTGCGCCAGCACCAATGTCGAAGCAGCGGTCAGGTTAGAGGCTGTGCGTCCGGGCACATTGTAAAGGATAATCGGTACCGGGCAGGCGTTGGCAATGGCCTCGTAGTGGGCAATAATGCCGCGCTGCGTAGGTTTGTTGTAATACGGGCTCACCGACAGAATCGCACTTACATCCGAAAAATCGGTTTCCTGAATGGTGTCCATCAGGGCTGCCGTATTGTTGCCGCCAATGCCATAGACAATCGGCAAACGGCCCGCATTGTATTGCTTCACAAAGTTCAGGATTTCTTTGCGTTCTTCTTTGGTCACAGTAGCCGACTCGCCGGTAGTTCCCATCACTACCAGGTAATCTACGCCACCCGAAATGGTGTGCTCCAGCAACCGCTCCATTGCCGCAAAATCAACCGAATAGTCGTCCCGAAAAGGCGTTACCAAAGCGACACCCGTTCCATAGAATTTAGTGTTCATGTAAGCTTAAGCTAATTTTTTGAGTATATTCATACAATTGGGTCAGTAGGTCTTTCAGAGAAGCATCCGGCTGTGGCTGAATCATTAGATCAAACAACTGCTCCTTTCCTTCTTCATAAAAACCAACCCTGAATTTGGCGTTGCAGCGCATCAGAATGTATTCGAAAGGTAAAGAAACTTGTCTGCTTACGCAAAACAAATAATCGAACCGGAAATCGATGAACTGATTAAACTTTTCATTCCGAACTTCGCCCAGCATCGAAATTTCCTTTTGGGTAAAGTAATCAAACTTGAACTGGTACGGATTGCTATGCGGACGGTCAAAATACGTCAATGCCCGCACCCGTTTGTGATCTCTCACCAGGCCGTCCACAAACTGATTCAAGGCCTGCTGCTGCCCCTCCTCTTCCAGAAACAGAATACCAATGTCCCGCGCTTCAGGGAGCGGCATCATCACCGATTGCCGGCCCGGATGTTCCTGCGACCACTGGTTGTTTTTGCGTTGCAAAAAATAGTCCGATAATTTCATTGCGGCTGCCGACATAAAATTTCAGGTTGTAGGGTTTTTACTAGTTCAAAGATACTATTTTCTGTGAACTAAATCAGCATAAAGATAGCCGACCCACATCCCGATTTGGGTGCCTCTTATACTTAACCAATCATAGTCAGAAAGTCCTGTTCCGAGATGATCTTCACGCCTAGCTTTTCCGCTTTTTCCAGCTTTGAAGGTCCCATGTTGTCCCCGGCGAGCAGGTAATCCAATTTGCCCGAAACACCGCTCAACACTTTTCCACCATTGGCAATGATCTTATCTTTTAACTGGTCGCGTTCAAAATTGGCAAACGTTCCCGAAATCACAAATGACTTTCCTTCCAGGGTGCTGCTTTCCATAACCACTTCGGTTACGTCCATATGCATCTGCAAACCAGCTGCTTTCAGGCGTTGGATGTATTCCAGGTTGCGGGGCTCGGCAAAAAACTTTGCAATGCTTTCGGCAATTTTCCCGCCAATTTCAGGTGCTTGCATCAATTGCTCCACAGAGGCTTGCTGTATGGCATCAATGTTTCCGAAATAGGCCGCCAGCTTGGCCGCTACTGTGGCTCCCACATACCGGATCCCCAAGGCAAACAATACCCGATCAAAAGACACTGTTTTCGATTTTTCAATAGAAGCCAGCATGTTCTCCACAGTCTTCTGCTTAAAAGACACCCGGCGTACTTCGCCGGTATCGGCATTGGTGATCGCTTTCTCCAAACCAAACAGTTGCTCGTAGGTCAGGCTATAGAAATCCGCCGGATTGTGCACCAATCCTTTGTCATACAACAATTCAATCTTCCCTTCCCCCAGGCTTTCCATATTCATGGCCTTTCGCTGGATAAAATGCTCGATCCGTCCCTTGATTTGCGGCGGACATTCCAGTTCATTGGGGCAATAATAGGCCGCTTCTCCCTCCACACGCACCAGTTGCGTACCGCACGCAGGGCAGTTCGCCGGAAATTGCACGGGAGCAGTTCCTGGGTTACGTTTGGTTAGGTCAACACCAGTCACTTTCGGAATGATTTCGCCTCCTTTTTCGATAAAAAGCGTATCGCCTTCGTGGATGTCAAGCCGGGCAATCTCGTTGGCATTGTGCAAGGAAGCACGCCGCACGGTGGTTCCGGCCAGCAACACGGCTTTCAGGTTGGCAACGGGTGTCACGGCTCCAGTACGCCCAACCTGGTAACTAACCGATTCCAACGGCGTAGATGCAGCTACGGCCTTGTATTTGTAGGCAATGGCCCAACGCGGGCTTTTGGCGGTAAAGCCCAGTTCTCGTTGCTGCTCAAAGGCATTCACTTTCAACACAATGCCGTCTGTTCCCAGAGGCAGGTTATGCCGTTCGTTATCCCAGTAGTGAATGTAATCCATCACTTCTTCAATGGATTTGCAAACCCGGTACGTAGACGAAACCTGAAAACCCCATTTGGTCAGTTGTTCCATAGACTCGGAATGAGTCCAGTAAGGCAAACTTTCTCCCAACAGATAATAAATATAGCAATCCAGTTGCCGTTTGGCTACCTCTGTCGAATCCTGTAGTTTCAACGTTCCGGAAGCGGCATTACGCGGATTGGCCATCTGAGCTTCCCCAATGTCTTCACGCATCGCATTGATTTGTTCAAATACTTTCCAGGGCATAAACACTTCGCCTCGCACTTCAAATTCGGCAGGCACATTGTCGCCGTATATGCGCAACGGAATGCTACGAATGGTACGGGCATTGGCCGTGATATCGTCGCCCTGCACACCGTCGCCACGGGTCACCGCACGGGTAAGAACGCCATTCTGATACGTCAAACTCAGCGCCACACCATCAAATTTCAATTCGCACACGTATTCAAAATCGTGATCAAGCAACTTGCGAACCCGGGTATCGAAATCTTTAATTTCCTCTTCCGAATAACTGTTGCCCAACGACAACATCGGATATTTATGCTTGACAGAAGCAAAATTCTTGGTGATGGTGCCACCTACGCGTTGCGTCGGGGAATCGGCTTGCAAAAACGCAGGAAACTGCTTTTCCAGTTTTATCAGTTCTTCCAGCAGCAAATCAAACTCATAGTCTGATATTTCCGATATGCTCTCCTGATAATAACGATAATTGTAGTAATTGATCTTTTCGGTAAGCTCATTCATGCGAGCCTGCGCTTGGACTTCAGTCATAACTAGTCAGGTGGTTAGTTGCTTGCAAAGGTGTGGATATTGCCAAAGAAAATCAAATCCGAAACCAAAACCTGGCCAGGTTTTTACCTGCTGGCAGATACTATTTTCTGTGAGCACCTTACCCATCGCGAAACGGACACCTGTAAAATTCTAACACTAGTTGAAGATAATCCTTTCGCTCCTGTGCAAACAACTACAAATCAATCAGTTGAGAAGCATTGAAGGCAACTAAATTGAGTTTTTTCAGGATATGGCGAAAATAATCATTGGAAGTTGCAGGCTTATCTCTTCAAAAAATCACAAATTACAACAATGAAAAACAGCGATTTTCGTAAACAAAACAAAAAATAGAATCCCCTTAATCATTGAAAATCAATACGTAAAATTGTTATTGCATTTTTTTTACAAAAACTTATATTTGCGTATATGAAAGTTAGGTAAATGCAAAAGAACTGTTTTTATACATCAGCTCCTTTATCGACAATAGCTTTACCACTTTTATGTGCCTTTTTTAGGTTAAAAGGGCATGTCAAATCGTTCTTATGCGAATTAGAGCCTTTTCAGTTATCAGAGTTGCTTTTTTATTTTTATATAGCCTTGGTTGCGCCGCAGTCACACAAGCCAGGGAAAAAAACCATGTACCTACCCAAAGGCCGGTTCTGGAGGTTTTTAAAGACGAGACTCATTCTTTCAGTATTACTCAGGTAACTACTCCCGAATTTCGTTCCCGATTCCGGCACATTCCAGACGACGATTACAATTATGGACTAAGCGAAGCCTCTTATTGGTTTCGGCTGGAGCTTGAGCCTTCTGAACTGGCACGCATTTTACAAATCGAAAGTCCGTCGCTGGACAAGGTGGCTTTTTACTTTCCAAACGATACTATTCGTCGCAGTTTCTCCATACAAAAATCTGGTACATCCGTCCCTTTCGATTCCAGAGCTATTCCTCACTCTTACCCGCTATTCAAGATTCCGGCTACCCAATCGCTACAAGTCTGTTACATCCATGTGCAAACCACAGGCCCGCTGCTTATGCCTGTTACACTTATGACAGAAGAAGCATTTAGGCAGCAAGACCACACAAGGCAATTTTGGGAAGGGCTTTTTTACGGCATTATGCTGGTAATGACCGCCTATAATTTTATTCTGTACCTATCGCTCCGAGACCGGTCTTATCTTTTTTATGTGCTTTACCTGCTTGCGGCCATTTTATTTCAGCTGTCTATGAGTGGGTATGGAGCTGAGTTTTTATGGGATACTCCTACGTGGTGGTCGGTAAGAGCCATTACCATTTCAAGTACGCTTACAGCCATGCTGATTGTTGTGTTTTGCCTCGAATTTTTACAGGTCAAGAAGCGACTCCCATTTTGGTATAAAGTAGGCTTGGGCTTTGTTGCATCTTGCTTGCTCAACCTACTGGTGATTGTCATCCAAAACAACTCAGCCGTCAGTTTTTTGCTCAGCATTGCAAATGCGGTTCTGTTTCTGGTAGTGATTATGGGCATTACCATTCGGGCGATTTTAGCACACAATCGTTCTGCTATTTACCTACTGGTAGCTTGGCTTATTCTGAAAACCAGCATTATCACAGGTATTTTAAGTGGCTTAGGGCTGCTGTTAAGCCATGTGCCAGTCCTGCTTTTTATGCAGATTGGACTTTGCGCCGATGTGATCTTGCTTTCGCTGGCCTTGGCCGACCGGATCAATACGATCCGAATTCAGAATGTACAGGTTGAACAACAAAAACTAACAGCCGAACGCAACCATCAGATCAAAGAAGAGGTGCTGGCAACGATGAGTCACGAAATACGCACCCCCCTTAATGCCGTGACCGGATTTGCCAAACTGCTGGAAAAAACCACTCTGAACAAAACGCAATCAGGCTATGTACGGCACATCCGCGAGTCGGCCGATAATCTGCTCATGTTGATTAACGACATTCTGGACTTGTCAAAAATCAATGCTGGAAAAGTTACATTCGAGCAAATTGAAATTGACTTGCAACATGTTACCGATGTTTTGTTTCAAACCATCCGGTTCCAGGTATCGTCCAAGCAACTGGATTTGAAGCTGGACATTGCACCGGAAGTGCCGCTGCGTTTCCTGGGCGATCCCATTCGTCTGAATCAGATTCTACTCAATCTGCTCAGCAACGCGGTCAAGTTTACGCACGAAGGTAGCGTCACCCTCCGGATCCGTCCGTATCAATCCGACAAACAAACCATTACGCTGCTTTTTGAAGTGGAAGATACAGGCATTGGAATTGCCACCAGCAAGCTGCCAAGTATTTTTGAAGGATTTACCCAGGCTACTTACGACACCACCCGCATCTACGGCGGCACAGGACTGGGACTTGCCATCACCAAGCAACTGGTCGAAATGCAGGGCGGCAGCATCAGTGTCCACAGCAAGGTCAATTCCGGCTCCACGTTTACGTTGCTGCTGCCCTTTTACAAAGCCTACGACACTCCCGAAGCTGTAGACACAACGGAGGGTTTTGCCGATAAAAAAGATACTATTTTGCCGTTGCATCTGCTGCTGATCGAAGACAATCCTCTCAATCAGGTGATTGCACGTACCACCATTGAGAGTGCGTCGGCGTCGTTGCCCGCTTATGTCGATGTAGCTTCTACAGGCACCGAAGGAATTGAAATGTTTCAGGTGGGCCAGTACCATGTTGTTTTAATTGATTTGCAGCTTCCGGATATGGATGGTCCCGAAGTGGCTCAGCGAATCCGCAAGCAGTACCCGGAAAAGAAAAACGTTCCGCTGATTGCCCTGACGGCTAGCCTCGACGAACGGGAACACCAGCAGGCGCTGCAGGCAGGCATGAACGACGTAGTGACAAAACCTTTTGAGGCTGATAAATTATTTGAAAAAATAATTAAATTGCGCCCCGATTTGCACAATTCGACGGAGTTATAGAACGAAAAGTTCCCGGATTGTGTTTACGAAAAGATTTCCAAAACTCTGAGATTGAACTTCTGGAAAAGTGATAAATCAAATTCATCTTCCAATGTGTCAATCTTTTGCTTTTTAGCCTATATATATAATTAACAACAGCCATAATGGACAAATTAGACCTGAAAAGAAAGTTATTCGATGCGTGCATTGACACTCAAAAGGAGATCGTAAAAACGGCCAAAGAAGCCATGTTGGAAGCTCAGGAAAATGCAAACAGCGAAGAAGGTAGCCCGGAAGAAATGACCGAATCATATCGGGAACAAATGCACCAAACCCGCGATATGTATGCCATCAAATGGCGTAATTCACAGAATGACCTTGAATTGCTCGAAAACGTGCCTGCCTATGATGTGAAACCCGTGATCGAAACCGGTGCTGTAGTAAAAACCAGCACCCAACACTTTTTCATTGCCATAGGCATGAACAAAGTGGTATTAGATGGCGAGACGTATTTCCCCATTTCTACCTCAGCGCCTATTTTTCAGGCAATGGTAGGCATGAAAAAAGGCGATTCGTTTCAGTTTCGTGACCGCAACTACGAGATTACGGATGTATTTTAATTGATACCACCCAGGTGCTCATACAGATAATTGACACGCCGTTGCCCTGTTGCAACGGCGTTCTGCTTTTGTTGCTGGCATGGGGTTTTTGGATTTGAAAACATACTATTTTCCGAACTGCTTCTTTCGGTTGCAACTACCACTGCACCTCTTTTAACAAAAAAAATCATACGGCTGAAAGTCAAAACTTTCTACCTTTGCACCCATATTTTTCATTTTTAATTTTTCATTGCATGAAAGGCCCTATTTCACAATTCATAGAAAAAAACTACTTGCATTTTAATGCGGCGGCCCTGGTTGACGCAGCCAAAGGCTACGAAACCCACCTGCTGGAAGGCGGCAAAATGATGATTACTCTGGCGGGTGCCATGAGTACCGCCGAGCTGGGCATTTCGCTGGCCGAAATGATTCGTCAGGATAAAGTGCAGATCATTTCTTGTACCGGAGCCAACCTGGAAGAAGACTTGATGAATCTGGTGGCTCATAACTCATACAAACGCGTGCCGCACTACCGTGACCTGAGTCCGCAAGACGAGTGGGATTTGCTGGAAAACCACTACAACCGCGTGACTGATACCTGTATTCCGGAAGAAGAAGCGTTCCGGAAGCTGCAAAAACACCTGATTGGTATTTGGAGCAAAGCCGAACAAAGCGGCCAGCGGTATTTCCCGCACGAATACATGTACCAGATTCTGAACTCAGGCGAACTGGAGCAGTATTACGAGATTGATCCGAAAAACTCGTGGATGCTGGCTGCTGCCGAGAAAAACCTACCGATTGTGGTACCCGGCTGGGAAGACTCTACGATGGGAAACATTTTTGCTTCGTACTGCATCAAAGGCCAGTTGAAACCATCTACCATGAAATCGGGCATCGAATACATGACGTTCCTGGCCGATTGGTACACCAAAAACAGTGACGGCAAGGGCATTGGCTTCTTCCAGATCGGTGGTGGTATTGCCGGTGACTTCCCGATTTGCGTGGTGCCGATGTTGTACCAGGATATGGAAATGCACGACATTCCATTCTGGTCGTATTTCTGCCAGATTTCCGATTCGACAACTTCGTACGGGTCATATTCGGGAGCAGTGCCTAACGAAAAAATCACATGGGGCAAGCTGGACATTACCACGCCTAAGTTTATCGTAGAATCGGATGCTACCATCGTAGCTCCGCTGATTTTTGCGTATATTTTAGGACAGTAACATAGGTTTTACTAGTTAAAAAGATACTATTTTTAAGCCGTTGCACTGATGCAGCGGCTTTTTTTATTCTCTACCCATGAAACACCTACTCCTCACTCTCTGTCTTGTTATTTCTTCTGAGATTTTGTTTGCACAACAGGAAAACCCCGTTTCTGTCGAATCCAAAATAGACGAAGTAACCGTATATTTGGATGGTGCACAGATCAGAAGCGTTCAGACTACCCGCCTAACCAAAGGTCAGAACATCCTTACAATCAAAGGATTGCCTTCTTCTTTGGAAGATCGGAGTATTCAGCTAACAATGCCTAGTGGAGTTGACATTGTTTCGGTTTCTACCAGCACTCAAACCCTTCCGTTGCAAACGGTGGCTCCTCAAACCAGACGCTGGAACGATACCCTAAGCACTCTGAAGCAAAGACTGGATTTGCTTACAAACCAGGTGCACGCTTACGAAACAGAAAAGAAATTACTGGCTGAAAATCAAAATCTGGGCGGTAGAGATGCCGGTGTGCCCGTAGCGGAAATCATGAAGGCGGCTGATTTTTATCGGGAACGCACACTGAAAATTGACAACGCACTTACCAGTCTGCAAAATCAGATCAGAAGCCTGACTGTCCGGCTCGATTCTGCCAATGCCCATGTGGAAACCATCCGAAAAAACACCAATCTTAGCCGCAAAGAAATCGCTTTGGTTGTAAATTCCACCAGTGACCAACGGGTTGATTTTCAGTTAAAATACCAGGTAACCGACGCCAGTTGGGAGCCTACTTACGATTTGCTTGCGGCAGACATTACCAAGCCTGTTTCTTTGCGATACAATGCACTGATTTACAATGATACAGATATCGATTGGAAGAATGTAAAACTGATTCTTTCCACAGGAGATCCCACCGAAGAGGCGTCTCGCCCCTATCTGACTACGTGGAATTTGAATTATACCTCCCAAGCCTATGAAGGCATGGTTCAGAACCAGGGATTTCAGAATCGCGTAGATAACAACATAGCAGGCTTTGTCCGTGACTCAGTTCAAAAAAACACGCAGGAAATTGCCGTTTCCGAACTCGCAACCACATTTCCCATCAATCAGCTTCATTCCATTGCCGCCGATAGCCAGCCTCATCAAATTTCCGTTTCAACTCATTCTCTAGAAGCCTCTTATGAGTATCTTACCATTCCTAAAGTGGATATGAGTGCTTTTTTGATAGCCAGAGTAACCGGCTGGGAAAAACTAAGTCTAATAGATGGCACTGCCAATGTCTATTTTGGCAATACATACATTGGGGAATCCAGGATCAATACCCGTCTCATTGGCGATACCTTGGAGCTATCCCTTGGCCGTGACAATCAGGTGGTTGTAAAACGTTCAAAAGTAGAAGACTTTTCCACCATCAAATCGGTAGGTGGCAAGAAAGTGGAATCGCTGGTATACGAGATCTCGGTGAGGAACAACAAAGCAGCCTCCATTCAGATTCGCATTCAGGATCAACTCCCCGTTTCGCAGGAAAGTGATATTGTGGTGGATGCGGATGACATCTCAGGTGCTGCACTAGATGTCCCATCGGGTCGCTTGCAGTGGCGAAAGCAGCTGGCTCCTGGCGAAACTATAAAGCATAGGGTTGCATTCTCTGTCAAATATCCCAAAAACAAGACCATCTCTTTGCGTAAAAGTAGAGTTACAAGAACACCCCGTTTCAGAAACGACTAACCGGTTTTGCCAGTTAAAAGGATACTATTTTGTAAGCCGTTGCCATGTAACGGCTTTTTTATTTAGTTAGCTTCAAATGCAGATGCAATTAGTTTTTGAATGGCTTCCTGTATTTGCGGTTCCGTTTTCGCTCTGATTTTGCTTTTATCCGGCTGTTGCCTCTTTTGGCCCTCCTCTATTACTGTTATCAGATATTCGATTCCCCGCTCGGTCGGTATTGCATGTTTGTATTTTTCAGGAATGGGAAGCCCAACTTTATCCAAAACACTCTGGGCAATATAGATGGGACTGTCAAACATTAGCGCAAACGTCATTGCGTCACTTGGACGAGCATCCAACTCCTGCCATTGCTTCCCCTTTCGCGTTTTAAGTGTCGCTATAAATATTCCATCCACCAGATCATGAATAGACACACTCTCTATCGTTAGCTTATTTGCTTTTATCATCGTCGCAACCAAATTGAATGTAGAAGGCCGCAAAGTCTTGATGTTTTTAAGGGCAACAACCATTGCCATGGCTTCACTAGTGCTAATAACCATTGGAAAAACAGTTGTATTGTCTTCATCTTGGAAGAGAATAGAGCAATACTCCTTATTAGTGCCGCTGATGACAATGTCGGCTATGGATACTTTTTTCATACGATTCTTATTTTTTATGTTCTGATGATAATGATGTAATTCACTGTGCTTTTGCAATAATTCCTTCAGGAGCATTCTTGCCCGATGCAATCTTACTTTCACTGTTGCAGAGGTCAATTGCATAGAGACGGCAATTTCCTTGATACTGAAGCCTTCATAGTAGAATTGCATAACCAACGTCTGGTATTCCTCTGGTAAGGTTTGAATGGAAGCCAATGTAATTTCCGCAATCGCGTGAATCTCAGCGTTTTCGCCCTGATTGATTGAGCCTAGAGCATACTCTTCAAGTGATGCATATTTCCGCTGGTTTTTTCGCCAGTATTCTTTTACCGTATTGTCTACAATCCCTAAAAGCCAAAATTTAAACAGCAATTTGTTCTTTAAGTTACTGAGGCAGAAGTAGGCTTTAACATAGACATTTTGAACTATATCTTTCGCTACATCCGCGTTCTTTGTCAAGTGCCTGGCTCTTTTCAGGCATGCTGAATAGTACTTGTGAAAGAGTTGATCAAAAGCCAATCTGTCGCCTGCCAATACGCTGTCAATGAGTTCAGTATCTTGTTCCATTCTGAAAATTTATCCTAAGTGTTTCTAACAAACAAAAAGGTTACAAGCAGTTGCATAAATTTTAGAAATCTTTTCAGCCTGACCAGTAGGTTTATTTTAGGCAAGTCTGGTTTTGCTTATAAAAAAGATACTATTTTTGAAGACAAAATACAGGACGACTGTCTGGTCATCTTTTTCCGGTTGCTGCACACTGCACCCAAAAGTTAAAAACTTAGAACTGGCTTTATCCAAAATAGTATCCCCGAAAAAGCCAAAACCCCTCCTTCCTATCGATTGCTTATTTCTGCCATTAACCCGCAGATCTCTCTTCATAAATCTGAAAACTACATCACACGAATTATTTAACTGAACACAATTATTTATTGAAAACTATGTACACACGCGTCTATTGGATTGAACATTTTGCACAAGGCAGCCTGGGAATTATGCCCCGTCCGAGTGGCAACGAGGCACTGGCACCGGAAATTGAACGTTTGTACGCGAGAGGCGTGAACGTGCTGGTATCGTTACTGACATGCGAGGAAGCCCATGAAATGGGTCTGAAAAAAGAAAAAGATTGGTGTGAAAAATATGAAATAGAATTTATCAACTTTGCCATTGAAGACCGGCAAGTGCCTAGTTCTTCTGAAAAAGCCAAACAACTGGCTGAAACGCTTGACTCGTATTTGACTGAAGACAAAAAAATATTGATTCACTGCCGGGGCGGAATCGGCCGGGCTACGCTGATTGCGGGTCTTCTGTTACAGAAACGCGGTTACACGACTACGCAGCTTTTGGAAAAGATAAGCCAAATCAGAGGCGTGCCGGTGCCGGATACCGACGAACAAGTGCGATGGCTGCGACAAATGGAACGTTGAAAAATAGTATCTATTTTAAAATCAAAACCCTGCAATCTATGGCCTTTCAATCTACGATTCTGATGCATCCCGGCCTGGGCAATTCGGGCGAGCAACACTGGCAGACACTTTGGTGCAAACAATTTCCGGAAATCATCCGTATTGAGCAGCGGGAATGGGAAACGCCCGATTGCAGCGAGTGGATCGCTACGCTGGACGAATACGTGATGCAACACCCACTGGATCAGGTTATTCTGGTTGGTCATAGTTTGGCCTGTTGCACCATTGTTAGTTGGGCCAGGAAATACAATCGGGTCATCAAGGGTGCCTTGCTGGTAGCTCCCAGCGATACCGAGGCTCCCTCCTACCCGCCGGGCACAACAGGTTTTGCACCTATGCCCCTGAATGAATTGCCCTTTCCATCCATTGCAGTTACCAGCACCAACGATTTTTATGTAACCCTTGACCGAGCCCGTTATTTTGCCCAAGCCTGGGGAAGTGAGTTGGTTGAAGTTGGCGAAGCCGGACACATCAATGTGGCTGCCGGATTCGGCCCATGGCCCGCCGGACTAAACCGGCTCCGCAAATTAGACGCCGGGCGTGAGATATGAGATGCTAAACATTCCATCAGTTGATTAAATCTTGATTACTTCTTGTTTGCAACTGGGTAGATCTTAACCGATTAACTAATGCAAGTTGCATGGTATAATATAATGCGGAGTGCGAAGCACCAGCTGGTAAGATGTGCGCAAGCCTCTTTCTTTGGCGAGGGGCGGGTTGGCCAGCAGCTGGGAAGCATTCAAAGAAAGTGTCCTTTTTTGGTTACTTTTTTGGACAAGCAAAAAAGTGACATGCGATACAAAGAGAGAAATCGTTGAGTTTGGAAACATCCTCGTATAGCATGCAACTTGAATTAAATGATCCTACTTCATAGCATAGTTTCTTATCTCTAATGCAAAAAATAGTATCTTTTCAGAATTGAAAACCCCATACAAACACCTATGTCATTGAAAATCGTACTTCGCTTATTTAGTCTTGTTTTCTGTTTGGTTTCCATGCTTTCTGTACAGGCACAATCCGAAACCAAAGACGTATACCACACCGCTACCCTCACAGTCACGCCGCTTTCGAAAAGCACGTATGTGCACATTTCCTATTTGCAGACGACTAGTTTTGGCAAGGTAGCCTGCAACGGCATGATTGTAGTAGACAAAGGTGAAGCGCTTATTTTTGACACACCCGCCGACGATTCTACCTCTTACGAATTGATTGATTTTGTGCAAAACCAACTGCGTTGCAAAATCAAAGGCGTGGTTATCAATCACTTTCATGCCGATTGCCTGGGCGGATTGAAAGCGTTTCACACACGAGGCATTCCGTCGTATGCCAATAAGCTGACTATCGAACTAGCCAAACGCGAAACGGAAACGCTGCCTCAGCACGGATTTGACAATTCGCTAACACTGAAGGTTGGCAAACTAAAAGTCATCAACGACTATGTTGGCGAAGCCCACACCCGCGACAATATTGTTAGTTACGTTCCTGCCGAAAATGTGCTTTTTGGCGGTTGCATGATCAAGGAAATCAACGCCGGCAAAGGCAACCTGGCCGATGCCAATACCGCCGAATGGTCAAACACCGTCACCAAAGTGCTAAACAAGTATTCTCAGATTCAATATGTGATACCCGGTCACGGCAAGACTGGCGATAAAAAACTACTCGAATACACGATTCAGATGTTTAAGTAATCCAATTGCTCATTCACCCATTTGGAGCAACTCGCTTGCCGCTTAGTTTATAGTATAGCTGAACAAAATGAAAGATAAAGTTGCGATAATCTATCAGGTTCAAATGCCTCCCGAAAGAAATGGAATCAGCAAACCGATGAAGCCGGGCGGCTATTCAGACAGTGGAGCCGATATTGCGTATTCGTTGCGGAAACAAAACGTGACGGTAGTAACGCCTATTGATGTGCCAAAGGTAGAGAGCGACTTGGATTGGGTTTTTCCAGACACTGTGGAAGGATTACAAGCAGCCATTGACAAAGGCGCAAACACTCTCTGGACGAACACCATTTTGTACAGCGGACATCCAATCGAAACGTTTATTGAAAAAGGCATTGCCGTAGTTGGCCAAATTCCTAAAAATACCGACCTCTACGATGATAAGCTTTTCACCAATCAACTACTACGCAGTCACCATTTGCCGATACCCGAATCTGTAACCATTACCGAAGCAACCCGTACTGAGTATGTGATGAACTTTTCGTTTCCGGTGGTAACCAAACCCATTCGAGGAAGGGGCAGCCAAGGAGTTTCGTTGGTACAATCCAAAGCCGAACTGGATAGAACCATAAATGAGATGTTTCATTCCCGAAGTTTTGGAAGCGCCTTATACGTGGAAGAATTTCTGTCGGGAGAAGAAGTAACCCTTACGGTAATGCCGCCCGGACAGTATACAATTCAGGGAGAAAAAACAGAAAAGACAACACATTGGTCATTACCACCGGTAAGAAGATTCAATCACGAAAACGGAATTGCACCTTACAATGGAACCGTAGCAGTCATAAACAACAGTACCGTTTTAAGCGACGAAGAATTGCAAAGTGATGCGATGAAAATACTAGGTATGGAATGCGAAAAAGCCGCCCGATTGGTGAATGCGAAAGCTCCTATCCGAATAGATTGCCGGGCCAATGCACAAGGCGACTATTTTTTGTTTGACCTGAACATGAAACCCAACATGACAGGAGCCTCACGTCCGCACCGGCAAGACCAAGACAGCTTAACCGCTCTGGCCGCCCGAAAAATAGGCTGGACCTTTGACGATTTGATTATCAATATACTTCACCAGAAATGGCATCGGTAAGCATTCTGTTACGCTTTTTATGTAATCAATGCCCCTAACCTTTTCCTATTTTATGGCAAATCCAATCCCAGAACAAATTGACAAGGCCAATCTCATTTGTTATCTGATTCTGTCTGATCTACATACCAGAACGGGTAATACAAAGCACTGGCGTGAGGGCCAATTAATTGAAACGATAAACAGACTGGCTATTTGCAACTATGCCAATGGGTCAGGTTATTATCTGTTCTATTGTGATCAGAATTGGACTACACTCAACGATTCGTATCATGAAACGATAGCAGAAGCAAAAAAGCAGGCTGAGTTTGAGTATTCAAACACCATGAATTCGTGGGTAAATGCTTCTATCTCCTAAGGTTCCTACGTAGCGGGTTTTACCATTTTAAAAGATACTTTTTTTCTTCTTTCAAAAAAGAGCTATCCTAACCAACACCAATGTCAGCAATTTAATGTTACCCGCAAGTTCATGATGACAATTTCGCTAATAGAAACGGCCAAAGGAACAATCGAATATAGCTTGCGGGGGCAAGGCAAAGCTGTACTCATTGTGCATGGCGGTCACATCGATTGTCGAGAAACGATCTTTCAAAAAGGAATAAACCTTGGTCAGTTCTGCTTCATCACACCTTCCAGACCCGGTTATGGAAACACCCCTTTGTCCGATATAAACAAGACTCCCAAAGGAACGGCTGACTTGCTGGTTGCACTTCTGGATAAGCTTAACTTGCAAAAGGCGATAGTGATCGGCATTTCGGCGGGTGGTTTAACTGCATTGGAACTAGCGGCCAATTATCCCACTCGTGTTGAGAGTCTGGTTTTAATGTCGGCCTTAACCCAAAAGTGGTTTGCCGAAACCGACAAAGTTTACATAGGCGGCAAAAAACTGTTTTCACCCAGAATAGAAGCTTGTACGTGGCTTTTGTACCGGCTTAGCTTCCGACTTTTTCCTCAGGTAATGGCCAGAGTCATGTTTAAGGAATTGTCGACGCATCGCCCTGTCCAGTATACCGGAGACGAGTTTCTGGAATTAAAACAAATGACTTTGCACATGCGGTCCGGACAGGGCTTTGTCAATGATTTAGATCAGACCATCGACCCGAAAACGGTCGCGCAAGTCAACTGCACAACACTGATCCTGCACAGTGAAAACGACAACAAGGTTTCACTATCGCATGCTTTGAATGCCAGCGAAAAAATTAAGGGCTCCAAACTAATAACTTTCTCTAACCGTTGGGGGCACATGCTTTGGTTTGGAACCGAGTATGAGCCTGTCTTGCATGAACTTAAAAACTTTCTATCGGATAACATCCGCACATAAGCTTTACCTGCGGCAACTGTAAGTATCTAAAATTTTGCGTATGGGGGTTTTGCCTTTTGAAAAGATACTATTTGGAAAAGTGGTTTGTATAGCTCTATGGAAATCCTTACGAAAGCTGTTTCGCTTGTATTGCTACTGGGTTTATTAGTCAGTCCGGTATTTATTTTGAAGCAACTGAATAAAACAGAAATCAAATACAAATTCATTGTCTATCTGATCAGTTGCACAATCATAACTGCTTTCTTAATTCTAGCATTGGCTTGGTGGGCCCACACTTCTGACAAGTTACTGCTGAGTCATTATGGTTACAACCTGGATGGCACCGCTGAAACTGAATCGTATGCCAGCGTTTTACCGGAAAACCGGGAACGAGTAAAAAAGCTCCTAGTCAGTATATCCGGAATTGGATGGCCGTTAAAGGCTATATTTATCTTTGGGTTTTACTCTCCCTATCTATTGCTTATTTATCTGGTTTATTACTTCTTCAAAACACGTCAGCGTTAATTATCCAAACAAGTTACGCCTTGCTTTTGGCAACATTCCATTCGGCTACAACAAACGGAGTTTTGACTAAGTCTGTTTCGTTCGCTAATGCTCAACTTTGCATCAGTTAAAACCAAAAAACGATTTAGTATGAAAGCAATCAGAATTCATGAATTTGGAGGTGCAGAGGTAATGCAAATAGAAGACATCGAACGTCCTACAGCGGCACCGGATGAGATTTTAGTCAAAGTGTACGCCAGTGGGGTCAATCCAGCCGATTGGGTCATTCGCCAGGGAGGCAACGATTTTTTACGGCCCATCTTAAAATTGCCGCTCACCCTGGGCTGGGATACCGCCGGTGTGATAGAAGAAGTAGGTAGTGATGTAACCGATTTTAAAAAAGGCGACGCCGTGTACGGAGTTCCCAACTTTCCGGGTGATGGAAGCTATGCCGAATATGTGGCAGCAAAAGCCAGCGGCTTTGCCCTGAAACCCAAAAGGATTGGCTTCAACGAAGCTTCGAGGGCACCTTTGGCTGGGCTCACGGCTTGGACCGGTATCTTTGGCAGTGGAAAGTTGCAGGCAGGGCAGCGCATTTTGATTCACGGAGCCTCCGGAGGGGTTGGTAGCCTGGCGGTGCAATTTGCAAAAGCCAAAGGTGCTTATGTGATCGGCGTGGCCTCCACTGGTAATCTGGATTACCTGAAACAGTTGGGTGCCGATGAAGTAATTGACTACAAGAAACAAAAGTTTGAAGAACTTTTGCACGACATCGATGTTGTTTTTGATGCCGCCCCACACCGCGATAACAAGGAACGGCTGCGGTCTGTGAAAGTACTAAAACAAGGCGGTATCCTGGTCAGTGTGAATATCGACTTTCCGTTTGATGAGGAAGTTATCAAGGCGTTGGCTGTAAAAAATGCAACCGGCGAACTAGTTGCGGTGCAGGTAAGGCGCGATTGGCTTGAGGAAATGGCGGTGCTGATTGATGAAGGAAAGGTAAAAATAAAAATTAGCAAAACCTATCCGTTGGAACAGGTGGCAGAAGCCCATAAAGAAAGTGAAACCTGGCACGTGCGGGGCAAACTGATTTTGGAAGTAATTAAGGAAGAGTAACCGGTATGAGGCATTTCAAAACCATCAGCGAATTTCACGAGTTTCGGAAGTTGCCCAAACCGCAGCATCCGCTCATCAGCCTGATCGATGTGGCAAACGCCAGGCATTTGCACGAAGACGAACCAATGACTTTGGTATTCGATTTTTACAGCATCGCCATGAAGCGTATGTCTAACGTAAAGGTGAAATACGGTCAGCAACCGTTTGATTTCAACGAAGGAATTCTGTCTTTTATGGCACCCAATCAGGTGCTAAGCATTGCCCTTGCCAAAAACGACAAAGCACTGGAGCAATCCGGATGGGTGTTGTACATCCATCCGGATTTCCTGTAGAATACACCCTTGGCCAAAACCATCAAGCAGTATGATTTTTGGGATTATTCGCTGCACGAAGCGTTGTTCCTTTCCGAAAAGGAAGAGGCCACGCTAAATGCTATCATTCTCAATATTGAGCAGGAGTATCATTCCAACATTGACAAGTTCAGCAAACAGATCATTGTTTCGCAAATTGAAAGTTTGCTCAGTTATGCCGACCGGTTTTATCACCGGCAGTTCATCACACGGGAAAAAGCGAACCATCAGGTATTGGAACGCTTGGAAGCCCTGCTTGCAGACTATTTCAACAGCGATGATCTGATTAACAAAGGATTGCCGAAGGTTCAGGACATAGCCGATCAACTCAATCTGTCGCCCAACTATTTGAGCAGTTTACTACGCGTTTCCACCGGGCAAAGCACGCAGCAACACATTCACGACAAGTTGATTGAAAAGGCGAAAGAACGCCTAGCAACCACACAGTTATCAGTCAGTGAAATTGCCTACCAGTTGGGATTTGAACATTTGCAATCATTCAGCAAATTGTTTAAAACCAAAACCAACCTTTCCCCTTTGGAATTCAGGCAATCGTTTCTATAATTGAAAAAAGAAAGGCAGGTTTTGGTTAGTCAAAAGATACTATTTTACTCCTATTTTCAGCAGGCATATTCTTATGTTTCAGTCATAATCCCGCACTAGTAATTACCTAATTTACAATAGATTTTATGGACGAAAGTATCATCAATTTCATCTCTCAATACATTTCACTCTCGGAAGACGAAGCAGAAATAATCAGAAGGCAGAATGCATTCAGGGTAGTTAAGAAGAATCACATTTTAGTTGCACAGGGCAGCATGGCAAAAGAATGCTACTTCATACTAAAAGGCTGCGTCAGAGCTTATTATTTAAAGGATGGCGAGGAGCTCAATACCGATTTTTACTTCGAAAATCAAACCGTACGACCCGTCAGTTATCAGAACAATCAGCCGTCTGCATATTACCTGGCCTGCTTGGAAGACAGTATACTGGCAGTTGGCAACGGCGCCAGAAACGAAGAACTCCTAAGAAAGATCCCCAAGCTGTCGTCGCTGGTTTTTCAGCTAAACGAAGAATTACTGATTCAAAAAACGATTGAATTCAACGATTTCAAAAATCACAGTCCGGAAGAACGGTACCTTATGCTGCTCAATAGCAAGCCCGAACTCATTAACCGCATACCGCTCTATCACTTAGCGAGTTATCTGGGCATTACACCCATTTCGTTGAGCCGTATCCGCAGCAGATTAGTCACAAAATAACCTCTTCTGAATCCCTTTATTATCTTTTGTTAATTTTTTGGTGAATGCCCGTCTGTAATTTTCCTCAAAAAACCGTAGGAAAATGGACTCAACCACACCCAAACTAAATTTTACTCTAACAGGTATCTTATTTATCGCCGCGACCGTATCCTCCATAATTGGCTTAAAGCTATACGACCCTTTACTTAACGAACCTGATTTCCTGGTTCAGGCGGCCGAACATTCCAATCAGATAATCACAGGGGCCATCAGCGAGCTGATTTTAGCAGCCACCGCCACGGGTACCGGAATCATGCTTTATCCGTATCTGAAACGCTACAATGAAAATTTAGGCATCGGATACTTGAGTTTTCGGATACTGGAAGTGGTATTTATCATGATAGGCATTGTCAGCGTATTGACAGCGCTTTCCGTCAGTGACTATTTTGCAAACGGTAGGATGCCTGATAAAGCAACCGCTCAAAGTCTTGGCCTTACCTGTATTGCCATGCACAAATGGACTTTTATATTGGGACCAAATTTCATGCTGGCAATCAATACTTTCATTTACAGTTACGTATTCGTCAGGACAAAGCTTATCCCAGTAGCTCTTTCTGTGTTGGGGCTGATTGCCTCCTGCATGATAATGGCAGCGGCTATACTTGAATTGTTTGGCATCATTGAGCAACTATCGGTATGGGGCATTTTACTTGCCCTGCCGATTGCTTTGTATGAAATGATACTGGCAGTCTGGCTGTTGGTTAAAGGAATTCGGAAAGTGACGGTTTCGAATGCGCGGCCCTAATACCAACCGTTGTCAGAGCAACAAACTCAACCCTTGTCTTCGCAGACGGGGTTTTTCATTTTGAGAAGATACTATTTTGTCTTTTCTTTCGGGCGAAACAACAATAAAGCGATGCAGGAAACACACGATACATTCATGCGCGAAGCCATTCGGCTGTCGGTAGAGGCGGTACAGAGCGGCAAAGGACAAGGACCATTCGGAGCGGTAGTGGTCAAAGACGGCAAAATCATTGCGGGCAGTTGCAACCGCGTGGTAGAAACCAACGACCCCACGGCCCACGCCGAGGTAATGGCTATTCGAGAGGCGGCCAAAGTGCTGGGTACGTTTAACCTGGAAGGTTGTGTGCTGTACACCAGTTGCGAGCCGTGCCCCATGTGCCTGGGGGCGGTGTATTGGTCACATATTAGCCATATGTATTATGGGAACACAAAGGCCGATGCAGCTGCCATTGGCTTTGACGATCAGTTTATTTACGCAGAAATTGACCGTAAAGCGGAACAACGCCGCCTGCCCAGTGAACAACTCTTACACGAAGAAGCCCTGATTGCTTTTCAACAGTGGTCAGCTAGGCCGGATAAGCAGGAATATTAACACACGTTTTCCCGATTTTATTTGTACTTTTACGCCTTATATTCTATATATTCCTTATATTATAGATATTCCTTTTACTCTGTAAGAGGTTTTTCACTTTCAGAACATACTATTTTTTTGGTTATTCTTCGTCAGAATTATCCTTTGAGCCATGGAATACGAAGTTGTCATCGGTTTAGAAGTACACTGCCAGCTACTCACCAATACAAAAATTTTCGCTGCCGATGCAGTCGTGTTTGGCGATGCCCCCAACACGCACATTAGCGTAATTACGCTGGGCTATCCCGGAACACTGCCCAAACTCAATCGGAAGGCTGTCGAATTTGCGATAAAAATGGGTTTGGCGTGCGGTTCGGAAATTACGCGATACAACGTGTTTGCCCGTAAAAATTACTTCTATCCCGATCTTCCCAAAGGCTACCAGATTTCACAGGACAAAACGCCCATTTGCGTAGGCGGCGGGGTTACTATCAAAACCAAATCCGGAGAACAGTTCATTCAACTGCACCACATTCACCTGGAAGAAGACGCGGGCAAGTCCATTCACGCCGATGGCGAAACCGATACCTTGCTGGATTACAACCGTGCCGGAACAGCCTTGATTGAAATTGTGACCGACCCGGTGATGAAAACCTCGGAAGAAGCGGCCGCGTACCTGACCGAAGTACGCAAACTGGTACGGTATTTGGAGATTTGTGACGGCAACATGGAAGAAGGTTCGCTGCGTTGCGATGCAAACATTTCCATTATGCCCAAAGGCAGCACGGTGTTGGGTACTAAGGTGGAAGTGAAAAACATGAACTCGATCCGTAACGTGCAGCGGGCCATTGACGTGGAGATTGAACGGCAAAAACGGGCGGTTGCCAACGGCGAAAAAATCATTCAGGAAACACGTCTCTTTGATACAACGGATGGCAAAACCTATTCGATGCGAACCAAGGAAACCATGAACGATTACCGCTATTTCCCCGATCCGGATCTGGCTCCGTTTGTTGTTTCGGAGGAATGGCTCGAATCGGTAAAGGCGCAAATGCCGGTACTACCGCACGAATTGCACGAAAAATTCGTTAAACAATACGGGCTACCCGAATATGATGCATCGGTGCTGACTGACACCAAAGAAATTGCCTTGTATTTTGACGAAATCTGTCAGCATACAGCCAATTACAAAGCCGTATCGAACTGGGTAATGGGACCCGTGAAATCCTATTTGAACGAAAACAACCTGGAAATCAGTCAATTTGCAGTATCACCGCAAACCTTATCCGACCTGATCCAGTTGATTGATAGTAACAAGGTAAGTTATACCGCAGCGGCTCAGCAAGTGTTTCCGTTGCTGGTACAGCATCCAGAGAAAACCGCTCAGCAGATTGCCGAAGAAAACAACCTGTTGCAACAAAGCGACAACAATGCCCTGCAAACCATTATCAACGAAGTGCTGGCGGCTAATCCGCAAAAAGTGAAAGAATACAAGTTTGACGGAAAGAAAAACCTGGTGGGGATGTTTATGGGTGAAGTGATGAAAAAATCAGGAGGCAAAGCCGACCCCAAGCTTGCCAACCAATTGTTGCTCAAAACTTTATCCAAAAATTAAATACAACATTAGGAGATTTTTCACTTTGAAAAGATACTGTTTTCCGGTTTGCTTTTCCATTCGTATAATCCATGTTTAGTATATACACAGTTATGAAAAAAATTGCATTTCTATCCTTTTTCTGGATATTGATCATGGCATGCACCGGCCGGGCAGCCAACGAAAACCCGGCTTCTGAGCCAGAATCGGTTTCTGCCAATACGAACCGTGATGTGCAGGGCGATGGCTATGTGCTGACAGGCAAAGTGAATCATCCGATGGGCAAAGCCAAAATCCAGCTTTGGAAAATTCAGAACAACAGCATGGTACCTGTTGATTCGGTGGCGCTGGACAAAAACAACATGTTCACATTTAAAGGCAAGGTAAAAGAGCCTGACTTCTACATCCTTAACTTCTACAACACGCAAAAAGTATTGATTGTACTTGAAAATGAGAATGTTACGGTAAATGTAGATGGAAATAAACCTGCGGGTATGGTGCAGATGAGCGGCACCCCCGCCATGGACGACATGAATAAAATCAATACCTGGCTCACCGAAGCGCAGCAGAAAGTAGGTCAATTGCAGAAAGAAATGCAGGAAGCGGCTTTGAGCAAAAGCGAAAGTGGCCGCCGCAACGTGGAGAAAAAACTGGCTAAACTGCGCAACGACAATACAGCGCAGTTCAAGTCGATTGTGTCGCAAATGAAGCCGAGCTTGTCGTTGTGGTATGCCCTCAACAACGGTGTATTGAATCCCGAAGAGGAATACAAATTTCTGACGCCAATTGTGGCTAACCTGAAAAAGGCGATGCCTACTTCCAAATACGCCCCTGAGTTTACTGCCTATGCTGCGCAATTGGAAGAATTTGGCAAAGCTCTACAAGTGGGCCAAGACGCCCCGGAAATTGCGCTTAATTCGCCAGATGGCAAGCAAATCAAACTCTCATCGCTACGAGGCAAATACGTACTGATCGATTTCTGGGCATCGTGGTGTGGACCTTGCCGCATGGAAAACCCCAATGTAGTGCGGACGTACAATAAGTACAAAGACAAAAACTTCGAGATTTACGGCGTTTCGCTTGACCGCACCAAAGACGACTGGTTAAAAGCGATTGAAAAAGACCAGCTCACCTGGACGCACGTTTCGGACTTGAAATTCTGGTCATCTGAAGGTGCCAAAGCCTACGGCGTACGGGCTATTCCGGCCACTTACCTGATTGACCCTACCGGAAAAATCATTGCCAAAAACCTGCGTGGCGAAAGTCTGGAGTTGAAGCTCAGCGAAATCCTGGGCGATGCAAAATAACGAATGGAGTTATAGTTAACTCAAAACCTCAATCCGAACGGGTTGAGGTTTTTGTTTTTTTAAAGCTATTATTCTTAGTTATTAGCTTATAGCATTTGTAGTAATAGAGAATACTGGCAGCTTTGAATTACGCGCCTCTTTATCACCCCCATTGATAATCGTAACTGCAAAAACTCCACCCCAAATCCCTCTGAGAAGGACTTCCGATACGCAAACATTAGCACCCCTCTCAGAAGGACAGGGGCTGGGGGTGAGGTTTTCTTTTCCTCTTGGCAGCAAGCATGTAAAAAGAGCAGCAGATTGAATGAAAGAGTAAGTATTAGGTTATAAAACAGAAAACCCGGTTTGCACCGGGGTTTTCTGTTTTGGAAAGATATTATTTTGGGAAAACAAGATTACTTACCGGCTACTTCCATCCGCACCGGACGGCCTTTAATGGTATTGTTTTCCATGCCTTTTATCACTTTGGGCACATCTTGTTTTTTGATTTCTACAAACGAATACTTCTCGTAAATATCGATCTGGCCGATGTTATCGTAAGACACGCCGGTTTCACCAGTCAACGCACCGACGATGTCGTTAGGACGTACACGGTCCATTTTGCCTACGTTTACAAACAAACGAACCATGTCTTTGTTGCCACTACCCCGACGTTCGCTGCCACGGTCACCTTTTTCAAAGCGTTTCTCACCGCGTTTTTCGCCAGTGCGTCCACGACTATCCCGCTCGTTGCGATCCCGGAATTTTGGTTTTTCGTACGTATCGAGTAGGTCGGCATCGTTATAAGTAGTGTTTTGCACCCCCATATTGATCTTAATCAAAGCCATGATGATCTCTTTATCTGACAATCCGGCATGATGCAGCGGCTCAACCATATCGGCAAATACATCTAGCTCGCCTTCTTCCACCGTCTGTTTGATGCGATCAATAAACTTGGCTTTTTTCACACCTACCACATCGGCAAAGGATGGCACTACCCCACGGTCAATGCGTTTTTTGGTGTAATTCTCGATTTCACGTAGCCGTACAAATTCACGGCCTACGATAAACGTAAAGGCTTTTCCTGACTTACCAGCACGACCGGTACGGCCAATGCGGTGAACATAATACTCAGGATCAAGCGGAATGTCATAATTGAATACCGCATCAACACCCGACACATCAATACCGCGAGCCGCTACGTCGGTGGCAACCAGAATGGTCGAACTCCCTGAGCGGAACTTGGTCATTACCTGATTACGAGCCTGTTGGCGCATGTCTCCATGCAATCCTTCGGCACCGTAATCACGACGAAGCAATTCTTCCACCACTTCGTCTACCTTAAGTTTGGTATTACAAAATACGATAATCTGTTGCAACTGGTACAAGTCGATCAGACGACACATTACCTCAATCTTTGCTTTGGACTTGATTTCGTAGAAAAGCTGCTCGATGTTTTCAGCAGTCAATTCGTTACGAACCACTTTCACTACTGCTGGCTCATGCTGAAAACGCTTGGTCAGGTTCATGATTTCTTTCGACATGGTAGCCGAGAAAAGCAATGTCTGGCGTTCTTCGGGCAATTGCTCCAGAATTCCCTCGATGTCGTCACGGAAACCCATGTCCAGCATTTCGTCCGCTTCATCTAATATAGAAACCAGTACTTTGTCTAACTTTAAGGTTTTGCGTTCGATGTGGTCAATCACCCGGCCAGGCGTACCTACCACCACCTGAGCACCTTCGCGCAGCGCACGAATCTGACGGTCAATCGGATCGCCCCCGTATACGGTTACACAACGCAGGTTCATGTATTTGGAAATACGTTTGAGTTCTTCGGTTACCTGCACCGCCAGTTCGCGGGTAGGGCACAGAATCAGTACTTGCGTGTGTTTTTTGGTGGTGTCTACTTTCTCAAGGGCAGGAATGCCAAAAGCGGCGGTTTTACCGGTTCCGGTTTGGGCCAGCCCAATTACATCGCGGCCTTCTAATGCGACGGGAATCGCTTCTGATTGAATAGGTGATGCCTCTACGAAGCCCATTTCTGCTACGGCTCGCTGAATTTCTTCGGAGATAGCTAATTCTGAAAATTTAATTTTCTGCATTTGAATTGTTTTTGATTAATGGATTTAAAAATGCCATGATCAGTGATTTTTATCGCGTGATGCTTGATTGAAGGAAAGCATGGGATTAAAGTCAGAATCGCGGCCATCCAAAAATCACCTGGAACGTCTGTTCAACGAAGTTGATCATGGTTCAGACAAACATGAAACCCACCTAATAGCCAAATATTTTCGGAGAAAAATCCTATAAACGTTGCTATCCGATGGGTTCTAAGAACTTTTGTGCAAAGATAGTGAAATTATTTGAATTTCCGCATATGGAATTCGGATGACTTTGGCATCTTAACTGAAAAGCATTGTTTGATGACAAAAGTTCATAGACGCAAACGTATTTTTTACCTGCCCGGCCTGATTTCGCTGTTGGGCTTGCCGCTAGTGCTGTGGCATTTTTATGAGATTCAACATAAGGTAGCCAATCTGAGAGTAATCCGTATTGTCTGGACAAATGAATATCAAATGGAATTGATGCAAAAAGATATTCCACCATCTCCGTATTCAATATGGGACTCCATTCAAGGATTTCACCCCAAGAGAACACTGGAATTAATTACATTAACAGGGAATGAATTGTATGACCAAGTGAAGCTTAATTACTTTCAGACACGCATGAGAGAAATTATAACTTCCAATGATAGCGTCAATGGTTTACAGATTCATTTCACTCCAGCTACATCCTATAATTCTGTAGTAAAGACGTTAGACATCTGTAAAATTGAAGATGCTAAGATATATTGGCCTCATAATAACAACTTGTATTTCTGGCATGAACCACCTAATTGGTTATTTGATGGGCTATCTCATTGTGTGATTATTGATTATCCTAAAGAAATAGATTCGCGAAATGCTTTTGAGAAACTTCGAGATAAACTACAACCTATTCTTTCTGAATTCTGGCATATTCTCACAGGCTTTTTGATCTTATGTATTCTTGGGTTTGTGTATCTGAGGCAAACGTTCGGGTAAAGCGAAGCAATCTCAATACGTTAACGCATAATTTGTTTTTCCGAGTCTGCAACTTGGAGTTGCTTCGCTTTGCTCGCAATGACGCAGAAGGTCAAATGAAAAACAATCTGGCCAATCCAATAAATCAGCTATAATCTGCGGTCAGAAATAGTATCTTCCAAAAAGCAAAAACCTCCTATTTGCGTTCTCCTACCAGAAACAGCGTTTGCAGAGCTTGCCACAGTCGCTTCTTTTTATCCGTATTAAGCTGAAGTTCAAACAGGCTGTCGGCCAGCAGAATGTCGATGCCTTCCACACGGGTAACCTGATAAGGCATCAGCGGCACTTGAATATCCAGGTCGCGGAGTTCAATGCCGAAGCTGATGAGCTGGTTAACCATTTTCTGGTTCAGAATCTCAATCAGCGTATCGCGGTGGTTGTAAATATTGACCAGTTCCACATCTTCGAGCCGCAGTTTGACAGCGCCCAATATCTTACTCAGCAAGGTTTCTTCCTCCTTGTTCAGATAAACCGTTTGCTGGTTGGTGTACAAGATCACTACCTGATTGCGGTTGCGTGATAGCTCTATTTTGGGCTTAGGCGGCTCAGGCACCGCCACTTCCACAGTTGGCAGTTGAATCGGCGTCACCTGCTCTTCGGGCAACACATAAATGGCATCAGTCATCAAAAAGGCAAGAGCTTCGGCATTGGCGAGTTCGGGCATGGCATTTCGAACGGGTTGGAGTGCAAACATACGCAAAACCATCGGGCCCAACAACAAAATTGCGGCCGCGGGTTTTGGCCTTTTACAATATACTATTTTCTGATTCGTCTACCCAGGCAATCCATTTAATCGTTTACATGCGAGTGGTCAAGAGAATACTCCGGATTTTGCTTTTTCTGTGTGCTTTTTTGGGCATCGCCACGTTTCTGTTTATGCAACAAAAAACCTTTGGCAAATTGCCCTCGGGTAGCCGCCTGGAAAAAATTCAGCAATCTCAAAATTACAAAGAAGACAATTTTCAGAATCTGTCGCCGACCGAGGTCTCTCGCAAAGGAGCTTCGATGACCAAGATGATGTGGCAGTTCCTGAACAAACCCAAGAATACCGAACCTCCCAAACCATTGCCATCCGTAAAAACCAATCTGAAAGCCATCCACGCCGACAAGCCGGTTCTGGTTTGGTTTGGTCACTCTTCGTACCTGATCCAATACCGCGGGTTTCGCATCCTGGTCGATCCGGTTTTCAGTGGCTATGCCTCTCCGGTTTCGTTTTCGACCAAAGCATTTCCGGGTACCAACGAATACGGTGTCGATGATTTTGGTGATATTGATTTGCTCATCATCACCCACGACCACTACGACCACCTTGACTACCAGACCATCACCCAGTTTATTCCAAAGGTAAAACGGTTTTACACAGCCCTGGGAGTAGGTTCTCATCTGGAACATTGGGGAGTGCCTGCCGAGAAAATTACGGAATTTGACTGGTGGGATACACACAAAGTAACCGACGCGATTCAGTTAACGGCGGCCCCGGCGCGCCATTTTTCAGGACGGGGATTTACCCGCAACAAAACGCTTTGGGCCTCTTTTGTGCTTAATTTATACGATTACAAATTTTACATCGGAGGCGATTCAGGATACGATACGCATTTCAAAACCATTGGTGAAAAATACGGACCTTTTGACATGGTGATGCTTGAAGCGGGCCAATATGGCCAAGACTGGCCGCTAATACACATGTTTCCAGAAGAGACCGTTAAGGCGGCCCGGGATTTGCGAG
The DNA here is from genome assembly GCA_963520985.1 of uncultured Sphingobacteriales bacterium. Lineage (GTDB taxonomy): Bacteria > Bacteroidota > Bacteroidia > Cytophagales > 172606-1 > Xanthocytophaga. The sequence goes on along the minus strand of CAUQTA010000001.1, from coordinate 1,935,404 downwards.
CCAAAACATTGTTGCCGGTACATTGGGGCAAATTTGCACTGGCGCTGCATCCCTGGAATGAGTCCATTCAGCAAGTAGTGCAACATGCAGCCGAAGCCAAATTGCCCTTGGCAACCCCTAAAATTGGCGAACGAATAACCGTGGGTGAGGCGTACCCTACAGAACCCTGGTGGGAATTGCGATAAGGGAGGTTTTGCCTGTTGAGCAGATACTATTTGCCGCTTACTTGGATAGGGCCCTGATTTATCTTACCTTCCCTACATGAATTTTCTGGCACATTTGTATTTATCCGATTCGTTTGACGAAGAAATGGTTGGCAATCTGATGGCTGATTTCATCGTTGGCCGCGTTGACGATCACTTCCCCCCGACCATTCGCAAAGGAATTGTATTGCATCGTGAAATTGATGCCTATACCGACTCGCATCCGCTGGTACGCGAGGCCAAGCATCGGCTTTTCCCAACGTACCGGCATTATGCCGCCGTGATTATGGATGTGTTTTACGACCATTTTCTGGCTATTCACTGGCAAAAATTTCACCTGGATTCGCTGAATCAGTTTGCTGCCCAGGTATATCAATTACTCAACGAGAAACAACACTTGCTGCCTGCGTCTATGTTGCCGATGGTAGAAGCCATGCAACGCCAGAACTGGCTGGTCAATTATGCCACCGTTGACGGCATTGACCGGTCATTGACCAACATGGCCCGACGCACCAAATTTATTTCGCACATGGAAAATGCCACCGACGATCTGGAAAAAGACTTTGCCTTTTTTGATGCTAATTTTCTGGCTTTCTTTCCCGATTTGGTAGCCCACATTCAGGACTTCAAGCAGAGCCAAAAGTAAAATAGTATCTCCTGAAGAGCTGAAACCCCTTGTTCTTCACACAGGAGGTTTTTCCCTTACAGAGGATACTCTTTGGTTTTCAGTTGCTTCTTGAGTTACAAACTATTGTTACTTAGTGATCCAGGCCTCATTGTTGTAGAACAGCAACAAATTTCCATCTTTCAGAAGGCCCGCTCCGGCAGCCTCCGCTGTCAAAAAATCACCTTTAAAAGGCATCGGAACCGCTTTGGTTTCGTCCAGGGTATTCAGAACCGGATGCACTTTCTGTGTGGCAGGGTCAATGTAATAGCGATACAGGCGGTCATCCGCGAACCATATCTTGCCCGAGGCATCTTTTGTAATGAAGTTAGGAATAGAAGAAACGCCAAAACTAGTGCCATCCGCCTCGATCAGGCGCGTATAGGTTTTATCAGTCGAATTAAAAACAGTAGGAGAATTGGCACTGTTGCCAACATTGGTTCCGTTCGACCCACCCATGAAAACCAATTGATTTCCAATCTGCTCCGACTGCATTTTGATGCCTGCGAAGTTCAGAATTTGATCGGAAACCGGTTTAGGCGCATTGCCTGCATCAGCATCCAATTCATAAATCCTTCCCAAACCATTGTATTGCACATTGCCAAACACGATAAACTGATTGGTACCGGGCAGTTGATGCACGGTGGCAAATCGCAGGCTGCTGCTGCCGCTATTCATCGAGTAGGTTACAAACGAGCTTTTCTGATCCCAGACCGTCAACGAACTCCGTCCCACCAGAATTACGTTCCCGTTTTCCAGTTCACACGCCCCGCTGACGGTATTCCAGTCGCCTGCTTGGCCGCCGTGCTGCCCTGGAGAAGTCCATTTGTTGGTTGCCGGATCAAATACCTGAACTATGGCCGAACTATAATTGAGGAGAATCATTTTTCCGTTTTTCAACCGGAAAAATTGCCCAGCCGAGCATTCGGGACTGGTTGCCGAAACGGTAGTCCACTTGTCGGTAGCCGGATCGTAAATCTCGGTGCTTTCGCTTGCGGTAGTGGCTCCTCTTTTCAACCCTGAACTGAGTATGAGCCGGCCATCGGCCAGCTGTCCCATTATCCCACTGATACGAGGAGTGTTAGGCGGCGTGATTTTGCGCCAGAAATTGTCGGGATTATTGGCATCATCGGGTTTTACTTCTTCAGACGCTTTTTTGCATCCAACCAGACCAGCGCAGAAGAAGAGAATCAGAAAAAGAGTGGAAATATTCGTTGGATCAAAAGATTTCGCTGTGTTTTTTTTCATAGCCGTTTGTAGAAAGTATAGAGTGTGAATCAAATAAACCAGTTAAAACACAAACCGACAATACGCCTAACTCCCTACGACCGATGACAGAATGTAAGTTTCGCTATATTTGTCGCCTATCTACTTAGGAATGAATATGGAAACCAATCCTTGGCAAACACTTTCTACCCAGTTTATCTACGAAAACCCTTGGATTCAAGTCACTGAAAGCCAAGTAATTAACCCGAGTGGCGGAGCTGGCATTTACGGCGTTGTCCATTTTAAAAACAAAGCCATCGGCATTGTACCCGTTGACGATCAGGGTTTTACATGGCTGGTAGGGCAATACCGCTATCCGCTCGATGAATACTCGTGGGAAATCCCGGAAGGAGGAGGCCCACTGGGCGTCGATGCACTTGAATCGGCCAAGCGGGAACTGAAAGAAGAAACCGGAATGGAAGCCGAGCAGTGGACGTTGATTAGCCGCATTCACACGTCCAATTCGGTATGTAATGAAGAAGGATTTATTTTTCTGGCGCAGCAACTTTCTTTTGGCGAAAGCCAGCCTGAGGAAACCGAACAATTGGTCGTGCGGAAAGTCCACCTGAGCGAAGCCGTAGAAATGGTGATGCAAAATCAGATTACCGATTCGCTCAGCATTGCAGGCATTCTGAAAGCCGCCCGAATGCTGCAAATATAAAAACCTCGCAGGTCGAATCTGCGATTCGACCTGCGAGGTTTTTGTTTGTCAAAAGATACTATTTTGAACCTGGTTATTCTTTTGTTGCAGCAAAACGAATGGGCAATGAAACTTCAGTAACTACGGGCTTGCCATGGTACTTGGCTGGCAACCAGGCTGGCGATGTTTTTACCAATCGAATGGCTTCTTCATCGCAACCACTGCCAATGCCCCGGATCACTTTAATATCCGCAATGGAGCCATCGGCCTGCACCACAAACTGCACAAATACGCGTCCCTGTACGCCTGCTTTCATGGCGGCCTCCGGGTAGTTCAGGTTTTCGCGAACATGTTTGTAAAACTCATCCAATCCGTTTTTAGGATGTGCCTCTTCGTCCACAAAAATCAAATCCGTTTTAGGAGCCGACGCCGTTTGTGCATTGGCAGGCAGCGTTAACCCTAAGCCAGCCAGGCACATAGTACCATATATTTTTGCCCAGGAATTAAACTGAAAATCTGCTTTCATAGTTGTAGTAAAATAGAATACTGTACAAATTTCGGAAAACGGGTCGTGGATTGCTTTCGCTTTTTTGTGAATACCTAATTCATGTAGGAAAATCTCCGGAAAAGAAATCCATTCGGTTCCCTTCACTCGTACATAACAGGTACAAGAATTTACCCGGTGTTTCATCTAGTTAGCCAAATAGTATATGTCAAAAAGTAAAAACCTGTCCTTTGCCTGGTTCCTGGTTGGGCTGGCAAGCATCTTTATTTTCAGTTGTCAGTCGGCTAGTAGCCAGCAGGGCAACAAGGAAGAATCCAAACCCGACAGTGTGCTACTCAAGCCCAATGCACAAGGCAAGGTAGAATTGTCGGAAGAGCAGTGGAAAAAAATACTCACTCCGAAAGCGTTTGCGGTATTACGCGAACAGGAAACCGAATTTCCATATACGGGCGATTTGCTGAAGAATAAAAAAGAAGGTGTGTATGTTTGTGCCGGATGCAAATTACCGTTATTTTCATCCAAAACTAAGTTTGAATCAGGCACGGGCTGGCCCAGTTTTTATGATGTCATAGACAAAAAGAACATCAAAGAGATCAAAGATCACTCTCTGGGCATGAATCGCATAGAAGTAACCTGCAGCCGTTGCGGAGGGCATATTGGTCATGTGTTCGAAGATGGTCCGGTTCCTACGGGATTGCGTTACTGCATGAATTCGGCCGCTTTGAACTTTCAGGAAAAGAAATAGCGGCTGTCTGGGCTAGTGTCTGAGGAGCGAAAAGACTTTAGCCATTTTTTACTCTGCTAATCGGTATGTCATTTTTTAAAAACTTTTTTACCCAGTTGTTAGGTAGTCTGGATGAAGGCACCGACCGGATAGGTACTCGTTTGCGCCGCCCGTTTCCTAAAATCAAAGGCATTCAGGTGGTGCCTTACCGGGGCTTCAGCAATGGTAAGAATCTATTTTTGAAAGGACGAGTTCTGAAAAATCCTTTCGTTTTTATTCCCCGTGACAAGGAATCGGCCTGGCGCAATCTCATGGATACCTACCACCGGTTCAATACCCGTGAAATGGCTGGTGTGGAAGTGGAATTGCGCTGGAACGAAAGTGTTCATATTGCTACTACTGACGAGGAAGGGTACTTTACATTCGCACTTGAAGACTTGCCCACTTCTTCTGACCTGACCACTTACTGGAACAAATTTCCGTTGCGGCTGCTCACCCAAACTGCCGACGAATCCATAATTGTGCATGCCGATGTGTTGGTGCCACCCCGAAACGCCCAGTTTGGCATCATTTCCGATATCGACGATACGGTGCTGGTTTCCAATGCCACCCAAAAACTACGCATGGCCAAGCTGGCTTTTTTTCAGAGTGCCCGCAAACGGCTTCCCTTTGCCGGAGTGGCCGCTTTTTATCAGGCTTTGCAAAAAGGAACGCAATCCAGCACCTTTAATCCGATTTTTTACGTTTCCAGCAGCCCCTGGAATCTATTTGACATGCTTACAGAATTCTTTAACTGGCAGGGCATTCCGGCGGGTCCGTTGATGCTCAAAGACATTGGGGTGAGTCGTTCGCACCTGGGCGGTGCCTCGCATCTGACGCACAAGCTGGCCCAGATCGAACTTATCATGAAAATGTATCCGGAACTGTCATTCATTCTGATTGGAGACAGCGGCCAGCACGACCCCGAAATTTACCAGCAAGTTGTTCAGGATTATCCCAACCGAGTGTTGGCTATCTACATTCGGGATGTAAGCAAAGACAAGCGTGACCTGCAAGTGCAAACCATCATTTCCAGCCTTGCCGAGTCGAGTGTGCCCATGTTTCTGGTTCCGGATACCGAGATGGCAGCTCAGCATGCTTCAGCCAACGGCTGGATAGAGAGCGAGGCAATTAAAGACATTCGTGCCACTCTCAAACAGCCGCCTCTGCTCCCGACTCCTACAACAGGGAACGCCTAACACCGAATAGTATCTTTCTGAAAGGCAAAACCACAGGCTCTCACTCGTCATTCGGATGGCGCATTTGTCCTTTGTTACAGCATGTACAAGTTTAGTCTGTTCGTGGCTGTTTCTCCGGTTTTTGACGTTATCAAAATTAGTAGAAAAGTATAGCTTTTGATTAAAAAGATTTTTACCTTATGTCCTGGCTAAACAATCTCTGATGACGGATTTGTCAAAATCAAAAGATACACTGGTCTCTTTTATCAATCAATCCTCGCTAAAAGATTTGATTCGAGAATTGCCAGTAATGATTTTTTCGATTTCTTTTGACCAGGTAATTACTTCATGGAACAAAGCCTGCGAAACGGTGTCAAGCTATGCTCCCGAAGAAATTATCAACAACAAAGAAGTCGGCCAGCAATTGTTTGCTGATGCGCAGGTAATCCCCATCATGCTTGCCAACTGGGAAAGTCCCAACGCATTGCATCCCTACCGCCATTGGGAAGGCCAGATCTGCTCCAAAGATGGTACCCCTCGCTTCATATCCATCAGTTATCGGGTTCGCAGTAACTTTGTCATTGAAGGCCTGCACATCTGGTGCATTGGCCTGGACATTACCGATAAGATCACCCATCAGCTTACCCTCAAAACCAATGAAGAACGAATGCTGCTGGCTACCAAAGCTGCAAAAATGGGCTTTTGGGACTGGAATGCCGAAACAAACGAAGTTTTTTATAGTCTTGAATGTTTTCTATTGCTGGGATACAGCTGGCAGGAATTCAAGCCTTCGTTTGAAAAATGGATAGAGCTTAGCCATCCTGAAGATCGTAGCCGCATTAAAAGTCAGGTATCAGAATGCTTGCATACGGCCAAATCAGAATTCGGGGTCGAGTTTCGGGCCCGTACCAAGAAGGGAAATTACATCTGGCTGTTCACACAAGTGGGCATTTTTGAACGGAATGCCAGAGGCAAAGCAACGCGTATGGTTGGCGTTGTGTTTGACATTTCGGCTCGCAAACGCGTAGAACAGGATCTGAAAGAAGCCCTTGTGAAGGTAGAAGAATTGAAAGAAGCTCTCGAAGAGGAAAATCTGCAATTGAAACAGGAATTGCAGGGAAGCGTCCGGTTTGAAGATATTATCTCCGTCAGCGAAACTTATAAAAAAGTGCTGCGGGAAGTGGAGCAGGTAGCCCCAACCGATGCCACTGTATTGGTACTAGGCGAAACCGGAACCGGTAAGACTCTGATAGCCAACAACATCCATCGCCTTAGCCAGCGAGCAGATAAACCACTGATCAAAGTCAATTGTGCGGCGCTGCCCGAAAACCTGATTGAAAGCGAACTGTTCGGGCACGAAAAAGGTGCATTTACGGGTGCCTATGCCCGCAAGCCGGGCCGCTTTGAACTGGCCGACAAAGGAACACTCTTTCTGGATGAAATCGGCGAATTGCCGCTCGAATTGCAGGCCAAGTTGCTTCGGGTGCTGCAAGATGGTGAATTTGAGCCACTAGGCGGTACGCATACTAAAAAAGTGAATGTGCGTGTCATTGCGGCAACCAATCAGAACCTGGAACAACTAGTACAACAAGGTGCTTTTCGGGCCGATTTGTATTACCGGCTCAACGTTTTTCCGATCCACAACCCGCCTCTACGCGAACGAAAAGAAGACATCCCGCTACTGGCCAGATATTTTGTCAATAAATTCAATACAAAGACCAACAAAAAAATTACTGCCATTTCCAAAAAAACCATGCAGTTGTTGGAACAATACAATTGGCCTGGCAATATAAGACAACTAGAAAATGCCATTGAAAGGGCAGTTGTGCTCAGTACAGGCCCCAAACTGGAAATTGAAGGCTGGTTTGAAAATAGTACCGTAGAAAACACCGAAACCTCCGACTCCACAGGATTCGACACTTTGGAAGAAAATGAACGGAAACACATTCTGGAAGCCCTAAAAAGAACCGAAGGCCGTGTTACCGGTGCCCGGGGAGCGGGCAAGCTGCTGGGCCTGAACGACAAGACCCTTCAATCCCGGATGCGTAAACTGGGCATCAATCGCCTAAATGAGTTCAAATAAAGCCGGCTAGCATTTCCATTGTTTGCTGAAATATCAGTAGCTTTTCCTCAAAAAACTTACTTTGCTTATATAACAGCAAAAGCAAAACTCATTTACCTGCATATCAAATAGATTTTCTACTGTACTTTGGCAACTCCGATTGTACTATCCAAAGAATCTATCTTTCACATCCAAGAATCTGCACTTATTAAGACAAAAGCCTATTTATAATTTGTTCCGCTTAAGGCGCTTAATTAATAAAAAATTTTATTAATTGCTTAAATAAAAGCAAAAACTTTTTATTCAGCATTAAATATTACCCGCTTGCGAACAATCAAGCTATAAAACACTGACAGACAACAAATTAGTTGTTTTGGCACGATTTTTACGTGCAGAATATAGCGAGCATACAAAACATTAAATACGTATTTATCTATGAAAAAGATCACCGAGATTGAATTCGCCAATCAAGTAATTCAGATGGATGGCCTTCAGATAGTTCATTTTTACAATCCTTATTCCAATCATTCCAATGAAACGGATAGCGTATTAGATGATTTGTACAAAACCAACACCGATGATGTGCAATTTTTTAAGATAAATCTACTACAGTGCGAAGTTCTCTGTGAACGTTACGGCATTTCCCTTCCCTGCGTGTTGATTTTTGATAATGGTGTGTTGCAAGACTTGGTGCAGGATGTAGTTTCTAGAGAATACCTTGAATACAAAATTTCGGCCTTACTAGCCAATAATTAGCCCTCACTCAATTATTCATCACTCACAAATTCGTAAAACCATTTTTTACTACATCCATGAAAGCAGTGGAAAGAAGCGGAACCGAGAAAATTGTCAACCAACATGCGTACATCAACTGGGAAACCCTTAGCAAAGAACTTGAGAAAGTAACTTTTGAGCTCAACACACTCACTTATCGCCTGAGTCATGATTTTAATGCGCCACTGAGTTCGGTATTGGGGCTTATTGATTTGATTGAGCTGGAACACGGCGATGTGGCAGGCTCATACCTGGGCCTGATGCGCAACCGCATCAACCGGATGCGTGACATTATCCGCGACCTGGTGTATTCATCCCGGATTCAGCACGAAAGCACCCTCATCGAACACGCCGATCTGAATACCATTATCCATCGGGAGATTATGGAGCTCAGCGACCTGAACAATTTTGACCGCGTAAAAATCACCAGCAAGATTGTAGGCGAATGTCCCATTCGGACCGACTTATTTCGTCTAAGAGTCATACTCAATTGCCTCATATCCAATGCCATCAATTACACCAATCTGATGCACAAAAATCCCTGGATTAAAATACAATCCAAGTGTACTTCCAAAGAGTTGCAGATTGTAATTAAAGACAATGGCATCGGCATACCGGAAGAGCAGCAGGTCAAGGTGTTTGAAATGTTTTACCGGGGCACGCATGCTTCAAATGGCTCAGGTCTAGGCCTTTTTCTGGTACAAAAAGCCATTTATCAATTGGGAGGCCGCATTAGCCTTAAGTCACAAGGAGGCACGGGCACAACCATTAAAATCACCCTTCCCAATCATTTTTCGTAAGCCGTTTAGCGAAACAGCAGCCGGGCATAAAACCCCGGATTGCGCAACTCGTCCCGCAAATCCAGATCGTTGAACATGGAGGAAAGCACCTGCTTGAGAGCCGGATTCCGATTGGCTCTTTTTACCACCATATTGAACAATGCCGGATAGGCCAATAATTGCTGCAAGCGGGTGCTGATGCGGAGCTCATTGCCCAGCCGACGGTAGACTGCGTAATTATAGCCGGCCAATGCTTTGGCAGTAAAGTCCTGATTTTGGAGGCTTTTAACGGCCTGATCGGCAGCCCAGCGGCCACTGATCATGGCATTACTGATGCCTTCGCCGGTAAATGGATCGATCAGATGGCCAGCGTCACCGACCAGTAGGTATCCTTCACCCGACAAGTTGCGTCGCTTCGAACCCAAGGGAAGTCCGTAGCCTTGAATACTGCCAACGAGTTGTGCCTGCGCAAAGCGTTTGTTCAGTGAGGGGTGGGTTTTGATTAATTCCAGCATACTATTTTTCAGATTGATTTTCCGCTGGCTCACGGCCTCACTCAGCATGCCTACGCCCACATTGGCACCGCCGTTGGTCAGTGGAAAAATCCAGAAATAGCCAGGCAAAAAAGGTTTTAGAAAGTGCAATTCAATAAACCCATTGGCATCAAGGTCGGCCACACCTGTGTAATAAGCCCGTAAGCCGGCACAAAAATGTTTCGGTTCCTGTTCGATCTTGGCAATGTGGCGCGTAAAATTAGACTGAGCTCCGTTGGCTACAATCAGCAAAGGTACGTCAAGCGTTTTGCCACTGTGGGTGTGCAACTGCCATCCGGTGGCTGTACGTTGGTACTGAGTTACCTCTTCACCCTCCCTGAAATCAATGAGAGGCGTTTGTCGAATCCGCTCAATCAGAAACGCATCAAAATCCATCCGGCGCATCAGGTAGCCGGGTGAAAACTCGGGCTGCTGCGAAGTGAAAGGAATGCTAAGCCACTGTTCGTTGGGAGCAATGAAATGAATGCCCCGCGACGGCAACGCGTCTGCATGCTGATGAATGGCGGCAACCAGGGATTCATCAATCCGGCGCAGTTCGCTCACCACTTTGCCACTGAGGGCATCGCCACAGATTTTGTCACGCGGAAAAACGGCTTTGTCCAATAAAATGCTCTTGATTCCGGCTTTGGCAAGGTGTAGCGCAGCCGTGCTACCGCCGGGCCCTGCTCCAATGATGCCTACCTGGGGTGTGTCCATGCCCAAAAGTATTCAGGCTTGCGGTAAAAGACAAATGCACAAATTTCAAATACGATGTAAGAAGAACTTCTGGTAATATTTATCAATTACTTTTTGACAGTAAATTGATTGGTCTTCTTTATGTTCGTATAATTCTTCGATGAGTATTTTATACCCAACAGGCTCATAGCTTGATAAGAATCGTTTCATCTCATCTGTTGCTTTTCTAAATTTCCCCTGACTCCATAGTGAGTGAAATAAGCCACGAGAAGCCAACTCGGATTTTGGATTTAACAAAGTGGTTTTTCTAAAATAGACTTCTGAGTTTTTATAATCAGCTGAAAGATAATAACAAGTTGCTATCATACCATTCAGTACGCTACTGTTTGCATAGTGAGACTCTAAGCTTAAAAATATTTCTAGCGCCTCCTTATGTCTATTTGCGTTTAATAAAGCGAAGGCTTTGTTTAGTGTAGATTCTGCCTCCTCACTGAATTGATTCATTTATCATTGATTAGTATCTCACAAAAAGAAAAACCTCTTGCTAACAAGAGGTTTTGCAAAATACTATATTTTCGAAACACAAAACCTACTTTGGTTATGACTTACTCCCGCACCTTAAAATCCACATCACCGTAGCGGGAAATGACGCGAATGTTACCCGACGATGATTTTCCGAAAGACCCAGTGACGGTTTTGGAGGTATTGCTTTTTTCAACGGTTTTGTAGTGCACCTCTGAATCGTCCCAGTCGAGGTCGGCATAGGAAACTTTTATGTCAAAATCAAAACCCATGCTGGACGGCATACGCAGATCGATGTCACTAAAACTGCCTTCTACATCAAATGAGCGAAACCCTTTGCCGTTGGTGCCCAAATCGACACTGCCATATTTGGCTTTCACTTTGGCCGTTTGCAGGTTGCGCACTTTTAGGTCCGAGAAGCTGCTTTCAATGGTCAGGTTCATTCCTTCGGTAATATCCAGGTTGGAATACGATACTTTCACTTCGCCGCTTTTGCAGTAGCCGATACGCCCTTCCCCAAACGATACTTTCAGGTAATTATCGGAGTTGTTAAGTCGTTCGGTTTTTAGGCTGCCATAGGCACATTGCAAGTCAGCTTTTCCGCTCAAGTCGGCTACATACGTATCACCAAACGAGTTCTTTATGCGCAGCGGATTGTTACGCGGCATATTCACGGTATAGTTTATTTCAAAGCTTTGCTTATTACCGCCCCCGATGTTCATGCTTTCCATCTGGGTCTTTACCAGAATCTCGTTGCTCCCGTTTTCGTCCACCAGAATGCTGATGCGGTCAAGAAGCTGTTGAGCCCGCGATTCATTGGACGACCGAGCCACCATCACTACATCTACCGTTGCCTCGGCCTTGTCCCAGGTGTTGATATGCACCTTGCCAAATTTGTTTTCGATAGCCATTTGCTGCCCAGCCGATAACCGGAAGTTTTTGGAAAATTTCTTCGTTTTCTCCTCGTCATACCGACTATCCACGTTGCAGTCAGACTCATCACGTGATACATATGTGGCTGCATCGGCTACTTCACGGCCAGCCCGGGCTACATCCTGCCCTACGCCTTCCCACAAATCCGGATCGCCCAGGGTTTCTTCCAGCCGATTGGCGGCAGTTTGGATGTCTACTTCCATTCGTTTGCCCAGCTTCTGGAATGCGTTTTTGAAATTTTGCCCGATTTCCTCCCAATCCTTTTCCGCATTGCGGTGTTCGGAAGGCATCTTCTTTTCAACCTTTTGCTGTGCCTGCAACTGCGTACTGATGGCTAAAACCATACACATCACAAGCCAACGGTTGCCCATACGTTTGATCATTTTCATTTTTATGTTGAGAGTGAAAGGGTACTTAACTAGTTGTCAATAAATCGATTGCCTAAATTACCATGAGGTTTTGCCTTTGCTGGCGATACTATTTTATCATACCTGTTCTCTGCGTTTGTTTTTGTATTGATTAACGCGTTGCAATGTTTCAATCTGCTGGCGAATGATCTCGACCCGTAGTTGCAGGTTTTTAATCATTGCGGCTACGATGGGCTCTTTGTTGGGTTGCACAAGCAACTGCTTGCGCAGATTCTGATACGTTGAGTCCAGCGTGACTAGGTCTTCGTTAAAATCGTCTTTCAGGCCCAGTTCCTCGATTTCCTGCGGATTGAGCAGGGCTTTTTCTTCATTGATCAGGCTGGTGTAATAAGCCTCGGCCTGTGCCAGTTCCGGATTAATCTGTGCCAGCGTTGGTTTTGGTTTTTCAACAGTAGCAATAATCGGCTCGTCAGTGGCCGAGAATTTACCTAACTGAAAAATACCGTAACCAGCCACCAGCAAAATCACAACGGCGGCAGCGTAACGCATCATCGGATTGCGAAACCACAGCGGACGAACCTTTTTTTCTTCCGCCCTCAGTTGCTTGTCTATTTCCTGCCACAAATCGGCACGCGGCTCAAAGCTGTCAAACTCATTCCGATTGTCACGTACAAATCGCTCTAACTTACTCATAGTCGTTCATTCTGGGTTTTAACTGGTAGCTGTCAGTTTTAGCAGGTTTTGGCATTTCAACCCATACTATTTTGCTGAAACGGACAGCTTTTTAATTCTTGAGTAACTGCATTAACTTTTGTTTGGCCCGGCTGTATTGCGACTTGGAAGTAGACTCGCTGATGCCAAGCACCTCGCCGATTTCCTGGTGGTCATAGCCCTCCAACAAATACAAGGACAATACCACCCGGTAACCTTCGGGCAGTTGCTGAATGGCCCGCCGGATCTGATCCACCTGAAAATTCATGTCTTCCTCCTGCGTACCGGTGTTTTCCTCCGCAAAATCGCGGTCATCCATCGATGCCCATTCCACTTTCCGTTTGCGCAAAGTTGCCAAAGCCTGATTGATCACGATTTTCTTCAACCAACTGCCAAATGTCGAATCGCCTTTGAAGTTTGACAAATGCTGAAAAGCATTCAGAAACGCTTCCTGCAGGGCATCTTCTGCCTCAGCGTAATCATTGGTGATCCGCATGGCCACGTTAAACATCGCCTTGGAATAGAGCTTGTATACCTCGTACTGTGCCTTGCGGTCACCGAGGCGACACCGATCCACTATCGGCTGATGGATATCATGGAAAACTTGCGTGTCCAAGCAGTCAGGTCAGGTCTTAAGGTTAAGGTTTCAGAATTCCGCATTTCAAATTCAGAGCTCGCCATCCGGTGATTTTTAGTGCTTCATTCTATACCAAAGAGCAATAAAAAAACGAAAGGTTGCACGAAGCTCAGAAATTTTTCTAAATTTCTTCTTTCTTATCTAATCCCAAGATAAAACAGCACTTACTCATGAAATACATCTTACCGCTTGCCTTTTTTCTGATTGGTTTCTGTTCACATATCGTTGCCCAAACCACCGCCATGAAAATCCAGTTCTTTTGTCCCAAATGGGGATTTGAATCCATGCCCTGGGACGAGTTTTGCCAAAAAGTAAAGTCAGCCGGTTACGATGGCATCGAGGCGCCGTTTCCGGGCGAAGCCGCTAGCCGCGACGAAGCCCTGAACGCGATGAAAAAACACAACTTGCTGTATGTGGCCATGGTTTTCTATAATGCCGACCCCAAGGCGCATCTGAAAGACTACGAACAGCAAATCCGCACGGCGGCCTCCATGAAACCGGCTTTCATCAACAGCCACACAGGTCGCGATTTTGGTTCGTTTGAAGAAAACAAAGCCATCATTGACCTGGCCGAAAAGCTTTCGAAAGAGCTGAGCATCCGGATCATTCACGAAACCCACCGGGGCCGGTTCAGCTATGCCGCCAATGTAACCAAAAACTACTTGGACAAGCTACCCAACCTGCGCATTACACTCGACATTTCGCATTGGTGCGCTGTTCACGAATCGTACCTCGACAATCAGTCAGAAGCCGTGCAGGCCGCTCTGGCCCGTACAGATCACATCCATTCGCGGGTAGGTCATCCGGAAGGGCCGCAAGTGTCTGATCCGCGGGCTCCCGAATGGAAAACAGCGCTGGACAAGCACCTGGCCTGGTGGGACAAAATAGTGGAAATGCACAAGCAAAAAGGTAGCCCTCTCACGGTGACAACTGAGTTTGGCCCACCTTCCTATTTACCTACGCTACCTTTTACCAATCAGCCGGTTACGAGTCAGTGGGATGTGAATGTATACATGATGCAGCTGCTAAAACAACGATACGCAAAATAGTATCTTTCAAGCAGGCAAAACCCCTGATACTCTTTTACGTCGGGGCTTTGTCTGCAACCCATTTCAGGCAGCAGGTGTGACAATTGGCTTGCATTGGTTACCTTTTCGATTGTGGTTCGTTTTGTGCCCTTTACTTACATAAGTTAGTATTAGTCAAGCCATTATTGTTTTCCTGAACGCAACGGCGTACTTTCGCTTCCATGCATGGAAAAATCCTGAATGATTTACTCGCCAAAGGCCTGATTACCCCCGAAAATCAGACTCGGATACAGATGTACGAAACGCAAAAACCGTTTTCGTTGCACTGGGAACTCAAAACCTTACTTTACCTGGGCGTTATTCTGCTCAATCTGGGCTTAGGCTGGCTCATTTATGAAAACATCGACAGCATTGGGCATGGTGTCATCATCGCCGCCATTGCTACGGTTTGCATCGGCTGCTTTGCCTACAGTTTCCGCAAACGGGGCGTATTTTCCTGGAATCAGGTTGAAAGTCCTTCCCCCTATTACGATTACCTGTTGCTGCTGGGTTGCCTTACTTTTGTCATTCTGGAAGGGTACTTGCAGTACCAATATGCCATTTTTGGCAGCCGCTATGGTCTGGCCACATTTATTCCGATGGGGTTTTTCTTTTTTGTAGCCTACTATTTTGATCACCGGGGTGCACTGTCGCTAGCTATTACGGCGCTGGCTTCGTGGCTGGGGCTTGCCGTTACGCCTGCCGACATTCTGGATCGGAATGATTTCAGCGACAGCGGTTTAGTGTGGGCGGGTGTATTATTGGGTGCCATTCTGGCCGCAATGGCATTTGGCAGCGAAAAGAAGAACTTGAAAGCCCATTTCGCCTTTACTTATCTCAATTTTGGCGTACACATCTTGTTTATTGCCAGCCTGGCGGGACTAATGGCTCTGGAACAGATCATTTTCATTCCGGTTGTGATTGCGGCAATTGGCTTTTTTGTATGGTATGCTCGCACCGAATCGTCGTTTTACTTCCTGATTGTCGCCTTGATTTATGGGTACATTGCCCTCACCTATCTGGTCTTTCAACTGGATGTTTCCTGGGATGGCGGCGCCATTTACTTTTATAACTTCTATTTTCTGGTGTCGTGCGGGGCTATCATTTACTTCTTGCTCAAATACAAGAAAATACTGCGCATGAAAGAAAAGGAAAAATGAGAGACAAGCAAGGCTCACATTGAAAAACAAATAGTATCTCCAAAATCGTAAAAACCTATGATTGCCTATAATCATCAATGGCTATATGCCCTTCAGATACAGGAAGCTGCCGCTCATTGGCAAAAGAAGAACCTGCTTAGTGCCGATCAACAACAATTGATTTTGCAACATTACCCGGCGGGATTCTATTCGCCCAACGTGTTTATTCGCATCGGTTTAGGATTTTTCTGCTGCATTTTACTAGGTGCCTTTCAGGCATTTCTATGGGTATTGGTCGGCATTTCTTCTAATTGGGACAGTGCCTTGCCAGCCATGGGAATTCTGAATATTCTGCTCGGAGCGGGTTGTTTGCTGGTACTTGAATTTGTAATCAAAAGCCGCCACCATTACAGCAGTGGCATTGACGATGTTTTGTTGTATACCGGGCTGGGGCAAATTATTGGTGGCATCTTTCTGTTCCTAACCAAAGTAGACGAGCCGCTGGTGTTTTGCATTGTAGCGCTGCCCTTTCTGGCTACGGGTGCAGTTCGCTACATTGACCGCGTGCTTACAGCGTTGGCCTATGCCTGTCTGCTTGTTATTGTTCTGCTTATCGTAAATAAGTTTCCATCGCTGGCACTGTACCTTTTGCCATTTACAGGAATACTATTTTCGGTGGGTGCCTATGCCGCCGCCAAGAACTACCAGACACGGGAATCGTTTCGGTTGTGGATGGGCAACCTGCAAGTAATTGAGGTGCTGAGCCTGATTACCCTGTATATCAGCGGCAATTACCTGATCATTCAACAGGGTGCCGAAGAAATGTTTGGATTGGCGCAGGTGCCTCTGTCGTGGTTTTTCTGGGTTTTTACGTTTGGCATGCCGCTGGGTTTTATCTATGTGGGTCTGCGCAACAAAGACCGCATTTTGCTGTGGATGGGGCTGGGATGCGTGGCCTTTGCGGTATTTACCTTCCGCACGTATTTCCACGTCATGCCGTTGCCAATGGCCGCCACGTTTGCCGGAGCCTTCCTGTTTGCCATTGCCTATTTCTCCATTCAATTTCTGAAAAAGGGCAAAGTTGCCTTTACATATACCGCCGAAGACGCCCAGAAACCGTTCTTTATGGAATCGGAAGCATTGGTGGTAGCTCAGACGTTTGGGCATACTACGTCTCCTGCTTCTGACGCTAATCTGCAGTTTGGCGGTGGGCAGTTTGGCGGTGGTGGCGCAGGTGGAGACTACTAAAGGCACAACCGCCGTCTCCGCAAAACGCGGAACCTTTCTTGCCGATAAAATCACTAACCGAACCTGTCTGGCTATTTCGACCAGGCAGGTTTTTGGCTTTAAAAAACATACTATTTGAATGTAAATTACGGATAGTTCACATCCAATCTTTCCTAACCTGTAACAAGGCGCACTGCTTGCATCAGTCAGTAAAGCGGGCTTGGTTTTTGGTGAGGGGCGTGACAACAAAAGAAGACAGCTGTTCTTCGGTCTACGATGCGTCTACCTCCGGCAGGACACCCAACCGGAAAGCAAAAAGCCTATCGCCAGGCAATTTCCCTTCATACTTTGCGTTTTATCTTAACAAGTCCCCTTCTGTAAATGCGTTAAATACTCATTTTCAAAAAATGTGGGTAAATACCCTTTTATCCAGGCAATGTATTTTTAAACTTTGTAGCCAGACTTGACATCTTAATCTGCAACTTGGATTCTCTGCGGAAGACTCAAGTTATGGCTTAGGTAAAACAGTCCTGGTTATTTGGGTTTCAGGTATTCTGAACTGTTTGCACCCGAATAATTGCAATTCTACCAATCTAACCCCGACCCATCATGAACGAACAATATTTTAATTATCTGCTGGAACAAATTGTAGAAACCGAGAACCTCCTCGCCCAACGATCTGCAACCATTCTGACACTGGTTCAAGAACAGAATCGGGACCGCATCAGGCTCCAGAGGCTCATTGAGCAATTGGAAGAATTACAGGAAACGTCAACCGTAAAGGAACATTGACATAAGTTAATTCCAGCAGGCAAATGCTGTCAGCCTATCTTTTGCACAAACTCCTTGGTTTTTATATTGTCTTACAAGCAACCTTCGACAAATGGAATGCGCAAGTAAACTATTATGAGAAAGCCATTCTGTCACAGAATGGCTTTTTTGTTGGCTCGGCACCCAGGCAAGCTCAAATGCACAAGCCATTTGAATTGCCACACGAGAACCAATAGTGGATAAGACAATCCGTTGATTTCTGATGACAAAAGCCGAATTTTTAAGATCTCGTTATCCTATAGGAATCCACGGGCCCATCTGCTGTTTGTGGTAAGATACTGCTTCAGATGGCTACCGATCAATAAAATGCAGTTAAAACTATTTTTCCTATTTACACAAGCCTTCACAAAAGTTAGTTTTGCTTTTTTATTAAGCTTATTATGATACATGTATTACTGGCAGACGACCACACCATTATTCGCGATGGATTAAAAACAATGTTAGAGTTATCAGGCAAGTTCATTCAGGTAACGGGTGAAGCATCCAACGGCAAAGACCTGCTTGAATTGTTATCTTCTACCAGTTCGGTGAAAGCCGATCTGGTGCTGATGGATATCAATATGCCCGAAATGGACGGCCTGACAGCTACCCGCCACATCAAACAAAAGTTTCCACATATCAAAGTGATTATTTTGTCCATGATGGAAGAAGAACATTTTATTACGGAGGCATTTCAGGCCGGTGCTACCGGTTATCTGCTCAAGTCGGTAGGATATGCGGAACTAACGCGTGCCATTGAGGTTGTAGTGGAGGGCGGACAGTACATTTCGGCACAAATCACACTGAATCTGCTTGCAAAACCGCCTGTTCCCTCCTCAGAAACGGCAAACGTAAAAGAACCACAGGCCGTAATGCCTTCGGAGGAGGCTGTGTCTCCAGCGGCTGTTTCAATGGATATACACTTGACTCGCCGAGAAATTGAAGTTCTCAAACTGATTGCGCAAGGCTATACCAATGCGCAGATTGCCGATCAGCTTTTTACCAGTAAACGTACCGTGGAAAATCATCGGCAAAGTTTGCTGGTAAAAACCGGTTCCAAGAATACGGCTCTGCTGATTCGCTACGCCCTTACCCATCGTTTAATTGATGAATAAAAAGCCAAATAATTAGCAACCGCATTTACACAAGGAGGTTTTGAATTTTTGAAAGATACTATTTGCCTGAACCGTGATTGGCCTGGCCGACCTGCTCTTTCGTCGGATTTATGGGGTTGGCAGGATGGAAAACACGCAGACGTAAGATTACAACGTGCAGGTCTGACACTATGTGTCTAACCGGATGCCACAGCCCAAAATCGGGTATTGCAAGTTCAGATTCGTGCATCCTGAAAGCGAAGCAACCCCATTGGTACAGGCATGGTAAAACGATTCCGATAGGATCGTTGACATCGCTCATGTGAGATTTATCGAGTTAAAAATCTCACCCAGTTCCTCCTGTGGATGGGAGTTTGGCTATAGGAATCGAAACATTTCTCTCAAAAGGGCATCAAACCAAAGTTTGATCCGCCAGCTGTACGCTGTTGGAATGAGTTTCGTAGCTCCAATTCCAGTCGAAAATGATGAAAAACAGAGATACGGTTGGTGATGAATACCCGTTCTTTTAGAAATAGTATCTCTGAAAATAGGAAAACCTCCCATGCCTTACAAGCATAAGTAGGAGAATTGACAGGAGTGGAAGTGAATGAATATTCGAATGGAAAAGCGAACCTTGGGTTTCTAGCCAGACACAGTGTCAGCCTTTTGTACTTGCATCAACCTGTTTGCAAACCAAGTCAAACAGAAAGATCCCATGAACCAAGGTAAAAAACGTGGTTTTACATTTTTACCAAAGCGCGGTTTTGCAACACCGGCACGACATCGTACAGGTTTTCGCGAAGGCAAAACTCAATGTCGCGCGTCAGGTTAAGGCGAGCCAGCCGCCGCACGTGCGACGAATTTGCGATGAACTTGATCATGTTGAACTTGGCGGCATCGTAAATCATGTGAGCAGCCAGTGCACCGTCATCTTCAATGGCGTATTCGTTTTTCAAGGCGCACACCACGGCTCCCGCAAACAGCGTATCTTCGAGGTTGTATTTGCCTTTCCAGCCGGCACACACCACCAGCACATCGTAAGGCTGTGATTGCAGGTAGTCGGTTACGGCTTTACGGTTCAGGAATGAACCCACGATTACCTGCTTGGCCGCCAGCGATTTCGTGATGGCCAGCGTCCCGTTGGTGGTGGTCATGGCCAGGGTTTTGCCCGCCAGATCGGGTTGCATGTAGCTAAACGGCGAATTGTCCAGGTCGAACCCGTCTACCTTAGTCGCGTTGCGTTCGGCAGCCGCCAGATAGCCCTGCTGTTGAAGCGCCTTGCATTCGTCAATCTGTGCCACCGGAATGATTTTCTCGATGCCATGCGCAAAGGCTGTTGTCATACACGAGGTTGCTCTGAATACATCTACAATGACAGCGATTTTGTTTTCAAGGCTATACAAATGCAGCAATTCGGGTGTAGGACAAACGTCTATCTTTTTCATTTTGGGTTGCGATTCGGATTCAAAACAAGCGACTGCGAAATTTTTACTTCTGGCCTACAAAAGGCAGTTTCACCACCTTGGCTCTCAGGTTTTTGTCGCGTATGGAAATGAAAATTTCGCTATCGGGAGCGGCATAGGCGGTTTGCACGTACCCCATTCCGATGCCTACACTCAGCGTTGGAGATTGGGTCCCAGAAGTGACTTCCCCTATTTTTTCGCCAGCGGCATTGACGATGGCATAATGGCTGCGTGGAATACCCCGTTCTTCCATTCTAAAACCAACCAGTTTTTTACCAACACCCTGTTCTTTCTGTTTTTTCAGGTTTTCGCTGTTGACAAACGGCTTGGTGAATTTGGTGATCCAACCCAAACCGGCTTCCAGTGGTGATGTAGTATCGTCAATGTCATTGCCATACAGGCAGTAGCCCATTTCCAAGCGCAACGTATCGCGGGCTCCCAGTCCAATGGGTTTAATACCGTAAGGAGCACCTGCTTCCATAATCTGATTCCAAACCGAAAGGGCGTCTTTGGCAGGAACGTAAATTTCAAAGCCGCCCGCCCCGGTATAGCCTGTGGCCGACAAAATAGTATCTTTTACATCGGCAAAAGTGCCTTTGGTAAAGCTGTAGTATTCCAGGGAATTCAGATCGACGGGAGTTAGCGACTGCAAGGCAGCAGCGGCTTTGGGGCCCTGCACGGCAAACAAAGCGGTCTGGTCCGAAATGTTTTCCATCTCTGCACCAAACGTGTTGTGTTGCTGAATCCAGTTCCAGTCTTTCTCGATATTCGACGCATTGACAACCAGCATGTATTCCTCATCGGCAATGCGGTATACCAGCAAATCATCCACAATGCCGCCCTGGTTGTTGGGCAGGCATGAGTACTGAATTTTGCCATTCACCAGCTTGGAAGCATCGTTTGAAGTAACCAACTGAATCAGGTCAAGGGCTTTGGGACCACGTACCATGAATTCGCCCATGTGCGACACATCAAACATACCCACGCCATTGCGCACTGTGTTGTGTTCTTCGATATCAGACGAATAACGCACGGGCATGTGGTAGCCGGCAAAAGGAACTATCTTGCCGCCCGCTTGTACATGAACGTCGTGCAATGGGACTTTCTTAGCTTCAGTTGAGTCAGTCATTGAGAAAAAGTTTACAGCGCGCAAAGGTAGTGGTTCTGAATCGAAAAATAAAAGCCTTATCTGCTTTTAAAACAGGCTATATTTTCAGATAACAAGGTTTTGCAATTCAAAAGCATACTATTTTTCCGGGCACACGCTGCAATCTATTCTCTTTTTTTGCACTTTCGCGCCTTCACTTGTTTGGCTGCCAATGCTACATTTCTTCAATATCGACCATACGTTTATTACTTTATGGGGCTACCCCATGAGTTATCTTGAGTTTTTTGGTGTCATAAGCGGCATTGCAGGCGTGTGGCTGGCGTCGGTTGCCAACATCTGGACGTGGATTATCGGCCTGATCAATGTAACCTTATCGTTTTTTCTCTTTTACCAGATTCAGCTCTACCCCGATATGTTTTTGCAGGTATTTTTCTTCGTCACCAGTCTGATGGGTTGGTGGCAATGGCTGCACCCCAAAGAAAACGAAGCCGACCGAAAGCACGAACTCAAGGTGAGCTTTCTTACCCAATCGGAATGGCTGATGTGGATACCGGCCACGTTGGTTGCCACGCTTCTGCTGGGCACTTTTGCCAAAAACCTGCATACTATTTTTCCGCTGTTGTTTTCAAAACCCAGTGCCTTTCCTTACCTTGATTCGTTTACCACCATTGCCAGCATTACGGCCACTTTCTGGATGATGCGCAAAAAAGTGGAATGCTGGTACGCCTGGATCCTCATTGACGCCATCAGCACGTACATGTATTATGTCAAAGAAGTGAAATTCTACAGCCTGCTTTATTTTGTCTTTTGCTTTATGGCCGCCGCCGGGGCACTGAACTGGTTGCGCATCCGGCGAAGTTATCAGACATCGTGAGACTTCTTGGCATTTCCTTTCTGAGAGCCATTGGCAGTAGTCTTACGCCGAGCCGCCTTTTGTTGATTTTCCGCTTTTTCTATGGCAACTTTTTCCAGGGTATCATCAATGGCTTCTTCAATCGAATGCGACTCATGCAGGTTGATGGCTTTGGAAGCGGAATCGGCCAGGGTGGAGTAATATTGGCTCAGGGTACGCAGTTCCTGCTCGGTCAGCGACTCCACATCGACCAGGCGGTTGCTTGCCTGCTTGCTGGCCGATATCAGTTCGTTGAGTTTCAGTTGCATCGCCATGGCATCCTTGTTCTGCGACTTTTGAATGAGAAAAACCATCAGAAAAGTTACAATGGTGGTTCCGGTGTTAATAACCAGCTGCCACGTATCCGAATAGTTGAAAATAGGCCCAGTGATGCCCCAGACGATAATGGTAAGCAATGCCAGCATAAACGCTCCTGAACTTCCGGTAAGTTGAGTCGTCTTGTTGGCAAACTTTTCAAAATATAAAGCGATTTTATTCTCGGATTTCATACAGATTAAAAAATTTCACCTCTTTCGGATAGATATACTCAAAGAATAACGCGAGGCAAAGCAAACCGATTTGTTTGCTTTGCACTTAAAATATAAAATAGTGTACCAGCAACCTAAAGGTTTGACCTCATGCCATAACCAAGGCCGTGCGGCAAAAAGGCGGGGTTTTAGGGTTTGAATCCTAGTATTTTATGGGGGTTATGAAGGCGTTGTCCTTTATGGATAAGATTTATTCGATGACCGGGAAAATAATTCTTGACAAAGTGCGGAAAAGCCACTATCTTTGTGTAATAATTACACTAACAGGCTTATGCTTCACACAATACTCTCATTACTAGTCCTTTTCAGTTTTTCCATTTCGGGCGATTTGAAAGACAAATCTACCCAACAACCCATCGCTTACGCTACCGTTCGGATTGTCGAATTGGACAAAGCCACACAAACCGACGCCCAAGGCCGTTTTCACTTTTCAAACCTTCCCGAAGGAAATTTTACGCTCAGAATCAGTCACATCAGTTACGAAACCTACAGTGTGCCCTTTTCTACCCAAACCGGTTTAGGAGAAAATAGTATCTTTCTGGAACCGAAAACCACCCCTACCGAAGAAGTAATCATTCGAGGCGTGAGAGCGGATGAATTGACGCCAGTTTCGCAAAAAACGCTGTCCAAGAATCAGATTGAGCAAACCTATTACGGACAGGAAATGCCCGTGTTGCTTACGCAAACGCCTTCTGTCAACTATTATTCCGATGCCGGAAATTCGTTTGGCTATTCGTACATGCGGCTCCGCGGCATTGACCAAACCCGGATCAACTTCACCCTCAACGGCTTGCCACTCAACGAACCCGAAGACCAGGGAGTCTATTTCGCCAATTTTGCCGATTTTGGCAACAGCCTGCAATCCATACAGGTGCAGCGTGGCGTAGGCACAAGTACCTGGGGTACAGCCTTGTATGCAGGCTCAGTGAATTTTGAAAGCATCAACCTGGCCGCAGATACGGTTGCTTCGGCTGAATTGCAGGCGGGTTACGGCTCGTTTGGTTCCTATCGCATTGCCCCGGAATACTCGACGGGCTTGCTCAAAAACAAACTTGCTTTTTACGGTCGTTATTCGCTGGTGCATACCGATGGGTACAAATACCATTCGGGTACCAATGCCAATTCATTCTTTTTGAGTGGCGGGTATTTCGGGAAAAAAGATTTCATCCGGTTTACCGGATTTTCAGGATTTACCACCAACGAAATGGCTTATGTCCCTGCGGCACTGGCTGATATTCAGCAAGATCCGCGTACCAACTACCTGACCAAAGACGAAACCGACAAATTTTCGCAACAGCTGGCTCAGTTGCAATATACCCATCAGTTCAGTCCTTTTTTGTCGGTTGTGGCTTCGGGGTATTACATTCGTTTGCAAGGCGGTTACGACATTCTGTTTGCTCCTGTGTTGCAGCGTTTTTCAGTGGCTTCCCATTTTGGCGGGGGCATGCTCAATGCCAATTATTCACGCAATCAGTTAACCGCATCCATTGGCATTCATGCCAACACCTATCAGCGCGACCATTTTTCGGGCATTCATCCCAACGTTTCCGAACGGCTTTATACCAATACGGGCCATAAAAACGAACTGTCGGCATTTGCCAAAGCGACTTACACCTGGAATCGTTTTCACTTGTATGCTGACGTCCAGATTCGTTCTGTCGCCTTTCGGTATGTCCCCGATAAAAATTACGGATTGGGATTTATCAGTACTCAGTGGAATTTCTTTAATCCGAAAGCAGGCATTACCTACCAGGCAACTAAGAATGTAAGCATGTATGCGTCGGTGGGCAAAACCAGTCGCGAACCTACGCGCAACGACCTGTTTGCCGGCTTTGACGACCTGGATACTTCTAATCTCGGTTTTATTGGCAATCTGCATCAGGTAAAACCAGAATCGGTAGTAGATGTGGAGGCGGGAGTTAAGGTGGCTTTTGCTTCTTTTACGGCACAAGTTAATGGCTTTGCCATGGAATTCCGCAACGAAATAGCTCCAATCGGTCAGTTGAGTTACATTGGATTGCCACTGCGTAAAAACGTTGCCCAAAGTTACCGTCGCGGGGTAGAACTTGACCTTACCTGGAAGCCGCTCCCAAACCTAACGTTTACACAAAACACGGCTTACATGCAGGCCCAGATCAAAGAATACACCAGCGATGCGGATAGTGTCACTTACCGCAATATTACCCCTTTGCTTTCTCCCAAATGGATTCTGAATCAGGCTGTTCTGTATGTACTGCCACTCCCAGCTAACAAACCCTTGCGTGGTGAAATTGAACTTTCGAGCCGGTATGTAAGTCAATCGTTTCTGGCCAATGATGATAATTCGGCATTCACCACACCGGCCTTTCATATCCTGAATGCCCGGCTGGCTCTTCAGTTCCAGAAATGGGTTAAACTGTCTTTTCTGGTTAACAACCTGACCGACAAACTCTATTTTACCAGTGGACAAGTAACCAATAACCAGCCGTATTACTTTGTACAGGCCCGCCGAAATTATTTTGTAACCCTACAACTCAACTTTTAAAACCATGCTAGGAGCCATTGCCGGAGACATGATAGGTTCTCTTTACGAAATCCAGGGATTGAAAGGGATGGATTTCCCCTTGTTTGTAGCCGAATCACGCTTTACAGACGACACCGTGCTGACGGTTGCCGTAGCTGACTGTCTATTGCATCCTGAGAAAACCTACACCGATGCCTATTATGAATATGGCAACCGATATCCGCTGGCAGGTTATGGCAAGGCATTCCGCAATTGGCTGCAATCTACTGACAAACAACCTTATAACAGCTGGGGCAACGGCTCGGCCATGCGGGTAAGCCCAATAGCCTATGGCTTTGAAACATTGGAAGACGTACTGGCCGAAGCCGAAAAAAGTGCCGTAGCCACTCACAACCATCCTGAGGGCATTAAAGGGGCTAAAGCTGTTGCGGCGGCCGTTTTTCTGGCCCGAAAGGGAAAGTCAAAAGCTGAAATCAAAGCGTACATTCAGCAGACTTTCGGCTATGATCTGGAACGCACCATTGCCCAGATTCGCCCTGACTACAAGTTTGATGTGAGTTGCCAAGGTTCTGTTCCTGAGTCGATTATTGCATTTCTGGAAGGCAACGATTTTGAAACCATTGTTCGGCTAGCCGTCTCGCTGGGCGGCGACACCGACACCATGGCCTGTATTGCGGGCAGCATTGCAGAGGCTTTTTATGGTGGCATTCCTGATTTTATCGAGCAGGAAGCACGGCAACGACTCTCTCCTTCTCTACTTCAAATCGTGGATGAATTTTACCGGAAATTCAAGCCTTAACTCTCTATTTTCGGAAGCTTGAAAAATAGTATCGTTTCAAAAGCAAAAACCCCGAGTTTCAGCTATCCCGATTCTGGCAATAGCATACAGACAGAAACGCAGCCTGAACTCCAAAAATTAAATCTACTGATCATCAGCAAGCTATCTTTTCTCTTTCATCTTTTTTCTTTTATCCCATACTTCATTCATGATCGGCTTCACCCTCGGCAAATTTTTACCTCCCCATACGGGACACATTCACTTGATTCGCGAAGGAGCCAAACGGGTTAGCCGGATGTATGTACTCATGTGTTCCATTGAACGTGAACCGATTCCGGGTTATTTGCGCTACCAGTGGATGAAAAAAATCTTCGCCCATGAACCCAACATTCAGGTAATTCACGTAGCCGACGAAAACCCGCAAGAGCCCATTGAGCACCCCGATTTCTGGAAAATATGGGCCGGAACGTTTGAGCGAAACCTGCCCGAGAAACCCGATGTCTTTTTCAGCTCAGAAAATTACGGCTTTGACATGGAACGGGAACTGGGCATCCGTCACGAACTGATTGATCTGGAACGCAAAGCCGTTTCCATTTCCGCGCGTTACATCCGGCAGGAGCCTTTCAAGTATTGGGATTTCATTCCGGAAGAAGTGCGTCCGTATTACGTCAAAAAGGTAGTACTCACCGGTCCCGAATCCGTTGGCAAATCATCACTGGCCCAGCAATTGGCTGCGCATTTTCAAACCCATTCGCTTTCCGAATACGGCCGTACCTACTACGAAAAGGTAATGCCTGATTTCGATTACATGGGCATTTCGCACATTGCAGGCGGTCACCTGCTGCTGGAAGAAGAGGCACTTTTACGTGCCAATAAGATACTATTTTTAGATACCGATCTGATTCTGACGGAGATATGGAGCGAGATTTACTTTAACCAGTGTCCGGAATGGATTCGGACTATCAATCACCACTCTTCCCAGCGAGCCGATCTGTATTTGCTTCTCAAGCCTGACATTCCTTGGATTGATGATGGCACGCGAAGTTACGGACACATTCGGGAGCAGCAATTTGAACAGATTCGTCGGGAACTGGAAAAACGACGCTTGGTGTATCAGATCATTGAAGGCGATTTTGAGCAACGCAAACAAGCCGCCATCCAAGTTGTAGAAAATAGTATCCTTCCAAAAGTAAAAGCCTCCTAACTGGAAACAATCAGCCCAGCCGGAACGTCAGGCGATGATGTGGCGTAATGCCATGATTCTGAATGGCTTGGTAATGTGCCTTGGTCGGATACGCCGCATTGGTTTCCCAGCCGTAATGCGGAAAGTCTTTAGCGAGTGTTTCCATCCGTTCATCCCGGTAGGTTTTGGCAAGAATGGATGCTGCGGCAATGGACAAAAATTTGGTATCGCCTTTTACAATACACGTATGCGCAATCAGCGGATAGGTTTTGAATCGGTTGCCGTCAATGAGTAACAACTGCGGCACCAGCAATAAGGCATCTACGGCCCGATGCATTGCTAAAAAACTGGCGTTCAGCACGTTCACTTCGTCTATTTCGGCATTGGTGGCTTCGGCTACGGCAAACGCAATGGCATCTTTCTCTATTTCGGTACGCAATTTTTCCCGTTCACTCCGCGTCAGTTGTTTGGAATCGTTCAAGCTGGCATGCTTGTAATCTTTGGGCAAAATTACCGCTGCGGCCATCACCGGTCCTGCCAAGCATCCACGGCCGGCTTCGTCCAAGCCCGCTTCGATCAAATCCAATGTATAAGCCGATTGTAAAGCCATTAATTAAATTCTAGTAAATACTAAGTTGATTTCACAACCTAATTTGTGTTGAAACTCTTCCATAAAACTATCAGTAAGCTTTGGCCAGTTCCAAAAAGAAAATCCCAAATCACTAAATCCCCATTCTGGAGTAAAATCGTATGAATGAATATCTACCAAAGTCTCACAGATAGAGCACTGTACAGCGTTTTCACCCTCATACCATTTTGCAATAAAATCTAAACCGTTTGCTAAAATATTCCGGCAACAGGCAGGACACATTACACTTTCTATGCCATTGCCACCTGTATCGAATACTTGTCGACTGTCAATTATTTCTAAACCATTGATTTCTAAATCAAACGGCAGATATTCAGGAAAAGTAGTTACATGCTTCGCCCCTATTGAAACAGCATATCTCTTTCGCCTAGAACCGAGAATACAGTCAGATGTATCAGGTTTAATAATATCGTTTTCAATTAGCCAGCTTAGTATCTCATCAATCTTTTCTTCTTTATTTGGAAATGAAGATATTTTAGGAACAATTGATATACAGTAATCACTCATAAAATTTCTCTCATTCCAAAGAATTAAGCGACAACAAAACAAATAAAAAACCTCCTGGTTGCCAAGGAGGTTTTCGTTATTTCAGAGATACTATTTTTCGATTAATGGGCGTGGCTATGCGAATGATTCTTACACTCATGCACATACCGCAGGTTGAGCACGTGACCGACAATCAACAATACCGAACCCAAATACATAAGCACGGAGGCAAACGGAATGGTTTCTTCCCAGATGATGCTTCCGGCAAATACGGCCCAGGCCATGATCAGGATAATGCGCACCAGCAACGAATTGGTTTTGCGTGCCGAAAACCACACCGCAATGGCAGCCAAGGCTAGAAACAGAAAATCGAGCCAGCGGTATTCTTCGTGAGCGGTGATGCTGGCCGCACTTGACAACAGAATCGGCATCAGCAAGCAGTGAATGATGCATCCTATGGAGCTTAGAATTCCCACCAGATCCGATTTTTTAGAAGTAACAATAGTCTTCATTGAGCAATAATCTTCTCGAAAAAAATGTAATGGTAACCTACCTTACTGACATTCATGCGGTTTGCTATC
This sequence comes from uncultured Sphingobacteriales bacterium, assembly GCA_963520985.1. Taxonomy (GTDB): domain Bacteria; phylum Bacteroidota; class Bacteroidia; order Cytophagales; family 172606-1; genus Xanthocytophaga. Next base: position 1,906,642 of record CAUQTA010000001.1, on the reverse strand, counting down.
CGAAAGTAAATGCCTCTCACATCGCTTCCTTTGTTACACAGGCTTAATTTGTAACAACGTTGCAAAAGTAATACACGTTTTGTTATCTTGCAATAGAAACCAAAACTTTTTTGCAACTTTGTTGCAATAAAACCATGAACTTATTTTCGTTAAGTTGGGCCTACATTAAAAACCGCAAGCTCAATACTTTCTTAAACACGCTTCTACTGGCATTGGGTGTAGGAATTGTGGTGTATCTGTTGTTGGTAATGACGCAGTTGCAAGAAAAAATGCAAGCCAACGCCAAAGGCATCAACCTGGTGGTTGGAGCCAAAGGAAGTCCGCTCCAACTGATTCTGTGCAGCATTTTTCATATTGATAATCCCACCGGCAACATCAAGCTTTCGGATGCCAATAAAATTGCCAACAATCGCCGGTTTGTCAAAAAAGCCATTCCGCTGGCCTTGGGCGATAGTTACCGGGCCTTCCGGATTGTAGGTACCAATACGCTCTACCCAGAACATTACAGTTGTCAGTTGGCATCGGGAAACTGGTGGAAATCGCCTATGGAAACCACCATTGGATCAGAAGTAGCCCGCCAGAGTGGCCTGCAACTAGGCGATACGTTTCACAGCGCCCACGGGCTGGATGGCAACGAGGAAAACGAACATGCTGAGAAAAATTACAAAGTAGTAGGCATTATGCAGCCCAGTGGTACGGTGCTGGACCGATTAGTGCTTACCAGCATTGAAAGTGTGTGGGAAATTCACGAACATCACGAAGACGAAAAAATCCCGACCATTCCGTTAGCCCCGCCAGGGATGCAGGCCGAGCATCATGCAGAAGCCGATTCGCTGGCAGACGACCGGGAAATAACGGCGTTGTTACTGACGTTCTCTAATCCGATGGCCACGCTGACCATGCCCCGCATGGTTAACAGCCAGAGCAATTTACAGGCTGCTTCGCCTGTCATGGAAATCCTGCGGCTGTTTGATTTGTTTGGTGTCGGGGCCGATGTGGTTCAATACTTCGCTTATGTTATTATTCTCATTGCCGGGCTCAGCATTTTTATCGCATTGTACAACGCATTGAAAGAACGCCGCTATGACCTGGCAATTATGCGAACCTTGGGAGCTTCACAAAACAAACTGTTTGCACACATTATTCTCGAAGGATTTCTGCTCGCTTTGTTTGGTGGCATTTGCGGATTGGCATTGGGACACGGCGCAGTGGAGCTAACGGGAATCTTTCTGGATGAAACCTCACAGGCATCGCTGACCGGCTGGCTATTTTTGAAAGAAGAATCGTACATTTTTGCGGGAGTGCTTGGCATTGGCCTCGTTGCCTCACTGATTCCAGCGCTGCAGACGTATCAATTGGATATTTCAGATACACTGGCCGTTTAAAATAGTATCTTTCCATTGGCAAAAACCCAATCAACAAACTATGTTTCAACTTACGGACGTCCAGCATTCGTATTCTCCGCAACAGACCATTGCCTTTCCCAATTGGCATGCCACTCAGGGCGAAAAGTGGCTACTGACGGGGGCATCGGGTACCGGAAAAACAACCTTGCTGCATATACTGGCAGGATTACGCAAACCCACTGCGGGTAAAGTAATTATTGCGGGAACTGCCTTGTACGAACTCTCGGGCAACCAGACGGATTTGTTTCGGGGCCAAACCATCGGACTGGTGCTGCAAAAACCGCATTTACTGGCTGTATTATCGGTGGAAGACAATTTGCTGATGGCGCAATACATGGCAGGACTTCGCCAGGACAAAAAGCGGATTGTGGAAGTACTGGATCTGCTGGAAATGACTCACAAACGCAAATCCATGCCGCATCAATTAAGTCAGGGTCAGGCGCAACGGGTGTCCATTGCCCGCGCTGTACTCAACCAACCTAAACTGCTGCTGGCCGACGAACCTACTTCTAGCCTGGACGACGACAATTGTAGCAAAGTACTTGCTCTGCTCGCATCGCAGGCGGCGGCTTGTAGTGCTACGCTACTCATTGCCACTCACGATGCCCGTATCAAAGCCCAAATACCCAATCACATGCACCTGGAAAATGCGAAAAGTACACTTCAGGCATTGTAAAATAGTATCTCTGAAACAGCAAAAACCCTATCTTTGCCTACAGTCATCATTCCTAAAACCATGAAACGCATTTTCCTGATTCTGATCATCAGCGCGGCAACTGTCTTTGGCGTACAAGCCCAAACCACCGCCAAAGCCCAAACACCCGCAACATTGTCTCAATTGGCGTCGTCCGATGTTTGGAAGGCATTGGCTACGGTAGAGTATGAAAATGTGCCCAATCGGTATTTTCCACAACCCATTTTCAATAAGGACATTAAGGCGCTGGAAGGAAAACGAGTAACGCTCAAAGGGTTCATTATCCCATTAGAAGAAGCCAAAAAGCAAAGCAATTTTATGCTTTCAATGGTGCCGTTTAGCCATTGCTACTTTTGCGGAGGTGCCGGACCGGAATCGATGGTAGAAGTAAAAGCAACCACCGCATTTGATTACACAGCCAAACCCGTTCAGGTTACGGGCATTCTGAAACTAAACGCCACAGATGAGAACCATCTTTTTTATATTCTGGAAGAAGCGAATCCTTCGCTTTAAGGAATGCAAAACGAAGGAATGAGTGAATGTAAAATAGTATGTTTTCAAAACGAAAAACCTATCCTCACTCTATCATTCACTCATTCAACATTGACGCTTACCCGCACAAATAGATGTTGTAGACATCGAAATACCGGTGATCGTAGATTTCGTCAAAAATGTAGCTGAATTTGAGGCTGGAAGGTTTGTGGCCGAATCCTACATTGCGAATGTAGCGATATACCTGTTCAAAAATAGCCGATTCCGGACTGATTTCACCATAAAGCGTTACGCGATGCACTTCCGGATTAAGCTGCAACTCATGAAACACCAGCATTACGTAGTAAATGAAATCCTGCGCGCTTACGTAGAAAAACGTATTGCAGTATTCAAGCATTTTGCCATTGGTAACCGCAATGGTCAGGTGCGACGATTCGACTGATACAGTAACCGACCGGACCGGAGCCGGCTCGGTGTGAAATACACCTTCGATCAACGCACTGGTGTAATGCACAAACTCCACATTGCGGGCCGGGTACATTTCCCGGAACCAATCCATAATTTCTTTGTCTTCGGCGTATACATTGACAATTTCGCTATGCGGATGGCGGTAATACAATACCTGAAACGATTCGGGCAGATTGCGGCTGGCCAGTTGCAAGTATTTGCGTGCATAATCTTTATTAAAAAGCGAACTGGGCAGCAGTGTAAAATACTGATTCTTAACCGAAACGCGTATTTTGTGCCAGAACCCCGCTTTCAAGAAGTCGTGCTCTTCAAAGAGTAATTCCAACTGCTCCAGAATCTGTACTTTCTGCACCAATGCCGAAAAATGGTGTTCTTCCAGCCAAAGGCAACGGCTCGTGTGTGTATCGGTCACACTGATCCGAATGCCGTCTTTGCTTATTTCCAGGCCAAGTATGTACTGAGTGATAAGCTCTACATCAAATGCAGTTGCATCTTTAACTAACTGATTTTGCTTCAACTTTGATACTGCAGTTTCCAACGATTCTATTTAAGTTAAGTAGTCTGAGAAATTCCCCTTGTAAATTTACAATTCTAACGATTTTTTTTCGAAAAGACCAACATTTACTCACGTTTTTGTCACAAAAACAGTAGCTTCGGCACAATGCAAATAAAAAATACAGATTGCGCAAACAGCATACTTTTATTTGCTCTTCTCAAACGACCTTTTTAGCAAGTGAAACAAAACGCTCCTGCTGACAAATCCAACTCAGCAACGCCTTGTGCCGGATTTTCGTAGTTTTGCAATTTGTTTTGTTGAGCAAAACAAATTGGCGATCGGCACAAGGTGCGAATGATTTTTGTAGCGTTATCAAATATCGGACAAAAACCGCTTGTCAGTCTTTTATTTCACTCATTCATCTCCTATTTTTACGAACATTTTTTAGTCTTTATAGCTATGTATTTACCCGAAAAAAAACCTCCCTACCGGCAACACAAATGGTCACTGTACAAGCGTTGGCAGGTGTTTGCCCCACTCGGACTGGCATTGTGTGGATTTGGGCTCTGCCTGGTAAGCGAAGCGTCATACTTAATGCACAGCGATGCGCCTACCATCCGATGGGTGGCGTTTGGCACCATCGGTCTGGTTGTTTTCAATTCAGGATTGGCTTTTTTTGGAGAAGCTGTGAAGAGCCGATCTATTTATGAGGTGCGAAAATCGATCAAAAAAATGCAGAAACGGAAGCTGAAAGAACTAAAACTAAAAGCAAAGATCAGCAAACCCGCACCCAAAACCGAATCGAACAAAGGGGAAGCCTAGCCATTTGCTAGCTGTAATATCACATCCGTCAGATGAAGTTCTGGCGGATTTTTTTGTATAAAGCGGTTTTGGCAATGGAAAAGATACTATTTTTGCGGGCTACATATCAACAAGCTCTACACAAGTCATTCATTCAGTCTGTTTTTATTATCCGTTCTCCTTGCCTGCTCCCATGAAGTATTTTAGTACCAACCGTCAGGTTGACGCTGTTTCGTTTTCCCGTGCCGTGATTGAAGGATTAGCCGCCGACAAAGGCCTGTTTATGCCCGAAACCATTCCGGCGCTGCCTACCGAATTTTTCGAAGAACTTCCGGTGCTGACATTGCCTGAAATTGGTTTTGAAGTAGCCCAGCAGTTTGTAGGAGACGAAATTTCGCAAGCCGATTTGTACAAGATTTGCCAGGAAGCATTGAATTTTGAAATCCCCCTTCGCGAACTCGATACGCAAACGCATATTCTGGAACTGTTTCATGGCCCAACGCTTGCCTTTAAAGACGTAGGGGCCCGGTTTATGTCGCGCATCATGGCTCATTTGCTGCGCAACGAAAGCAAAAAAGTGACGGTGTTGGTAGCGACTTCAGGCGATACGGGTAGTGCCGTAGCCCAAGGGTTTTACAACGTGCCGGGTGTGGATGTTGTCGTCTTGTATCCGTCGGGCAAGGTAAGTGCGGTGCAGGAATCCCAGTTTTGTACCTTAGGCAAAAACATTACGGCTCTGGAAATCACTGGCACCTTTGATGATTGCCAGCGGTTGGTAAAAACTGCTTTCTCAGATACTGCCCTACGCGAAAAATTGTACCTAACATCGGCCAACTCCATCAATTTTGCGCGGCTGCTGCCACAAAGCTTTTACTACTTCTACGCATACCAACAGTTTATTGACAAATACGATACGCCGTTTGTGTTTTCAGTACCCAGTGGCAATTACGGCAACCTGACGGCGGGCTTGTTTGCCTGGAAGATGGGCTTGCCCGTAGCACAATTTGTAGCCGCTTCCAATGCCAACGATACCGTTCCCGTTTACCTGGATACAGCTCAGTATCAAGCCAAACCATCCGTTTCAACGCTTTCCAGCGCCATGGACGTAGGCGACCCGAGCAACTTTGCACGGATGCGCGAAATCTTCGGCGATTCGTGGGAAGAGATGAAACATCGCATCATCGGCTATCGGTTTTCGGATGCAGACACCAAGCAAGCCATTGGCGAGGTGTTCCAGACGTATAACTACCAGATAGATCCGCACGGTGCGGTAGGGTATCTGGCGTTGAAAAAGTATCAGAAGGAAGTACAAAACCTGCCCGGTGTGGTGCTGGCAACGGCCCATCCGGTGAAGTTTTCCGAATCGGTAACCGAAGTTACGGGTCAGTTGCCTGTAGTACCTGCGTCGCTGGCTGTGTTGCTCGACAAACCGAAGCAATCCGTTCGGATGGAAAACGATTACACGGCCCTGAAAGACTTCTTGTTGAGTCGCTAAGGTGGGGTTTTGTCATTTTCAACGATACTATTTTTCTCTGACTTTTCAGTTATGAATATCCTCATTATTGGTGCCGGAAACATGGGCACCACCTATGCCAAAAGCTTGCTGGCGTCGCATTTTGCCACGCCTACCGAAATGCAATTGCTGATTCGCAGCGATGCCGGCCGAACACGGCTCCCCGAAATTCCGGACCAGAACGTATTTCGTGCTGCGGGTGATTTCATTGCCCAGGCCGACATCATTATCATATCGGTAAAACCACAGGATTTTGGTACTGTAGCCCCATCCATTCGTCCGTTCTTACATGCCGAACAAATCATCCTTTCGGTGATGGCGGGTGTGAGCATTGATACCATGCATCGGTCACTGGGAATCCCGAAATTGGTGCGCGCCATGCCCAATCTGCCTTCTCAGATTGGCATGGGAATGACCGTATTCAGTTGCAGTCCTGACCTGGACCGCAAAGAGTTATTTATCATCCAGAACCTGCTCAATACAACGGGCAAGGCCATGTACGTAGACGATGAGTCACTGATTGATTCGGCAACGGCCGTTTCAGGAAGCGGCCCGGCGTATGTGTATTACTTCATGAATTCGATGATTAAAGCCGGCGTGGAACTCGGATTTACGCCAGCCCAGGCCGAACTTTTGGTGAATCAGACGTTTATGGGATCGGTGCACCTGCAAAACCAGAATACGATTTCGTGCGAAGACTGGATCCGGAAAGTTGCCTCCAAAGGTGGCACTACAGAAGCGGCCCTGAAGGTTTTCCTGGACAACCGGGTGGAAGAAGATGTGAAAGAGGCGATAAACAGCGCCTTCCGCCGTTCGCAGGAGTTGGGAAAATAGTATGTTTTGAAATCGAAAAATCCCATGAGTAAGCAGAAAAAAATCTTCCTGATTGTGAGTGCCGTTTTTGTGCTGGTGGTCATCGGATTTACCGTACACATCTTTTCGGTTACGACATTGCCCGGAAAAAAAGGCCAATTGCGCCAACGCATCGAAACGCGACTGGAAAGCGACTCAACCCAAACGGATAGCACACTCATTCCAGCCCAGTAGAAAAATCTGACAGATTTTAAAACATGGCATCTTTTTTTAAGAAGAATACTTTATTTTCGCAGCAGCAAAAACATTGACACTTATTTCATTCTGTTCTCATGGAAGAAACCATTAAACGATTGCAAATTGCCTTGGGTATACTTCTGGTTGCCTTGATTGCCGTATTTATTCTGGGTGCGACGCTGATTCTGAGCGACAAACCGAAGAAAGAAGTAGCGGTACAACCTTCCACTGAAGGCGCAAATCCACCAGCAGCTCCTGCGGTAGCTGCATTATCCGCAGAAGCACAAAAAGGCGAAACTTTATTCAAGAACAACTGCTCCGCTTGCCACAATGTAAATGAAGAAACGCTGGTAGGTCCGGGATTGAAAGGCGTGGAAAAACGCACACCAGGCAAAGAGTGGCTGTACAAATGGATTCATAATTCGTCGGCGGTAGTTGCCAGTGGCGACAAATATGGTACTGACATCTTCAACAAATTCAACAAACTTCCGATGCAGTCGTTTCCTGATCTGACCAACGAGGAAATTGACAATATTCTGAAATATGTTGCCGAAAAGGGTGGCAGTTAATTCGCCAGAGAAAAGAAGAAAGGCCCTGTACAAAAGGCAATTGCTCTTAATTCAAAAAATCATCAGGCGTAAAACAGAAAAACCTGCTCAAATGGGCAGGTTTTTCTGTTTTACGGAATACTATTTTTACACAAACAATCCTTCAATTGACAAGTAGCGTTCGCCTGTATCGTAGCAGAATGTCAGAATGCGGGCACCATCGGGCACATCGGCTAGTTTCTTGGCAACCGCCGCTAGCGAGGCTCCCGACGAAATGCCGATAAAGATGCCTTCTTCTTTGGCAGCCCGCACAGAATACTCAAACGCTTCTTCTTTGGTTACCAGAATCACGCCGTTCAAACTTTCTTTGTACAGGTTTTTTGGAATAAATCCGGCTCCAATCCCCTGAATCGGGTGCGGATTGGGCTGTCCTCCGCTAATCACCGGCGATGCAGCCGGTTCTACTGCATAGGATTTCATTCCCGGAAAATGTTGTTTCAGGATCAAATCGCAGCCTGAAATATGTCCGCCCGTGCCCACACCTGTAATCAGGTAATCAATCCCTTCCGGAAAGTCCTTCAGGATTTCCTGAGCGGTGGTCTGTTTGTGAATTTCCACATTGGCCTCGTTGTCAAACTGGCTCGGCATCCACGCTTTGGGATTGGTATCCACAATTTCCTGGGCCTTCTCAATGGCACCTCTCATTCCCTTCTCGCGGGGAGTCAATTCAAATAAGGCGCCATAAGCCGACATTAGTCGGCGCCGTTCTACCGACATCGACTCGGGCATTACCAGTATGAGTTTGTAGCCTTTCACGGCTGCTACCATTGCCAGGCCTACGCCGGTATTGCCTGAAGTGGGTTCTACAATCACGCTGTCGGGCTGCAGCAATCCTTTGCGTTCGGCGTCTTCGATCATGGCCAAGGCAATGCGGTCCTTGATGCTGCCACCCGGATTGGCCCGTTCCATCTTCATCCAGACTTCGACGTTGCGGTCGGCAAATAAACGATTGATGCGGATATGCGGCGTGTTGCCAATGGTTTCCAGAATGTTCTGAGCTTTCATATAAGATAGTAACTGATTATGAGAGAGCAGTAAACCCCCAACAAGGGCACTTGCTGAAAAATAAAATAATTTTCGTGACCGGTAAAAATAGTATATTTTTTCAATTAAAAACCTACACTAGCCGATAAGTATCAGGGATTAGTAAAATGCTGATATTCAGGGCCATTTCAGATAAAACGCCCTCAAGAATAGCCTTTTATGAAGAAAACTTATTCTGTATCAACACAATTCTTCTGCTTTTAAATTCATTTATTACATAACAAACATGTTTACCCATACAATTTATTGAACACTTATTCGATAAATAAAGTAATATAGTACATTAAACTAAACTTACTACAAGTTATGACCCTACTCGAAAAATTGCTTTCGCTTTTGCAACCCGGCAACAACTCAACTCCGCAACCAGAACTCGTTCCGATTCCTGTCAGAACAAAATCAAGAAAATAATTATTTTCTTCCGGCTGATTAAACCTTTGCTTTTTTCAGTGCTCTAATGCTGTACTTATAAGAAATTCCCATTCTCTCTTAACTCAACATTTCTCACAACTATGAAAAAAGCTCTTTTCAAAGTAGCATTGGCAGCCGTTGTTTTCAGTAGCCTTACGTTTACTGCCTGCAAAAAAGAATCCGAAGTGCAACCCGAAGAAACAGCCGTAGAAGACAATAATGCAGCGATGATCGAATCAGAAGATTTGGTTTCGATATCAGACGAAGTAATGCTTCAAAACAGTGCCAGTCTGCGGGTTTCGGAAGAAGGTAAATCCTATTATGGTGCCACGGTTACCATTACGCAAAAAGGGCAAAATGCAACCGGCGCCGTTGTGGTTGATTTTGGCACGGGCACCAAGGGACGGGATGGACGCACCCGCAAAGGCAAGGTCATCATTACCTACACCAACGTTGCACCGGTGAACAATGCCAAACGTGAATTCAGCTTTGATAATTATTACGTAAATAACAATAAAGTAGAAGGTACCAAAACGGTTACCTTCACCAATGAGCCTTCCAACGGGATTTATACGGCCAGCATCAACAGCAACCTGACAATCACGACTAGTGCCGGAAAGACACTTGCCTGGACAAGCACCCGCACCCGTACTTATAATACAAACAACACGCCCTTAGATTTATCAGACGACAGTGTTTCGCTGAGCGGAACTGCCAATGGCACTAATCGCAATGGCGAAGAATACACAGCCGTAATTACAACTCCGTTGGTAATCAAGGCAACCTGTCTTTCTACCAGTGGCTGGCTTCCATCCAGTGGCGTGCTGGAAGTAACACCGGAAACGGGTGTAAAACGTGTGGTAAACTACGGATCTGGCGACTGTGACCGTACTGTGAACGTAACGGTAGGCACCCGAAGCTTCGACGTCACGATCAAATAAAAATAGTATCTTTTCTATACAAAAAACCTCCTCAATGATGACGGAGGTTTTTTGTTTTTCGGGCAAAAGCGTTTTTCATACCAGATAATTCACTAATTTTCCGCCACTTTTCTAAATTCTTCAACTTTATTCTTATCCGAAGATATGGCTTACAACTTGCTAAAAGGGAAACGCGGCATTATTACCGGTGCACTGGACGAAAACTCCATTGCCTGGAAAGTAGCCCAGCGAGCATTTGAAGAAGGTGCTACATTTACCCTTACCAATGCCCCCATTGCCATGCGTATGGGCGAAATAAACAAACTGGCTGAGCAATGCAATTCCAAAGTGATTGCCGCAGATGCCACTGTAATCGAAGACCTTGAAAAACTATATAACGAATCCATTGAGTTTCTGGGTGGTAAAATCGACTTTGTACTGCATTCCATTGGCATGAGTACCAATATCCGCAAGAGCAAACCGTATGGCGATCTGAACTACGACTGGTTCATGAAAAGCATGGATGTGTCGGCGTTGTCACTGCATAAGATGCTGCAGGTTGCCGAAAAACTGGATGCCATGAATGAAGAAGGTTCGGTGGTGGCATTGTCGTACATTGCAGCCCAACGCGTATTTCCCGATTACACCGACATGGCGCAGGCCAAAGCCCTTCTCGAATCCATCGTCCGTTCGTATGGATATCGGTATGGCAAGCTGAAAAAAGTGCGTGTCAATTCGGTTTCTCAATCGCCTACCAAAACAACGGCTGGCAACGGCATCAGTGGCTTCAATGTCATGTATGACTACGCCGACGAAATGTCGCCCCTGGGCAATGCTTCTGCCGATGAATGTGCCGACTACGTAGTTACTTTATTCTCCGACCTAACGCGCAAGGTAACCATGCAAAACCTTTACCACGATGGAGGATTTGCTCATGTAGGCATCACCGATGGCATTGTTGAGAAGATGACGAAATAGTATCTTTTAAAAATAAAAAACCCCTGCCAAACAGGGGTTTTTTATTAGCGAACTGCAACCGCTTTTTTGCGCCGGTACACATGCACGATTTTATGTTCCGATTCATAAATCAGATCAAAATCGGTATCCAGCTCCACCAGCAAGTCAGTATGCATGTTTTTATCCACTACAGCTTGCGTTCCGACCAATGTGACATAGTCTACCGGCTGGCCAATCCGTTGTTCATGAAAAGCAATGGAACGAACCTGCTCTTTGTCGGCCATCATGTCGTTCAAATGATTAAACTCTACCGGGTCATCGAGTTTCTGTCGTTTCCAGTTCAGAGGGAAATAGCCCGTTCGGGCCTCGTAGTTGTCTAGCGATACCGCCGCTTTTCCCAGCAACAGATAATTACTGTAATGCTTCAGCGGATGATATTCAGACGGAAAATTGCGTTCCAGTTCCGGGTCAATCGGATAAAAACAGTACGGCAATGTGATGCTTTGATCCTGAATGTAGGGCTGCGCCGACATGATTTCGGAAAAGATGGTCTGTACCCGCAACAGTTCTTTACTCCGTACGACAAGTAACATCAGCGAAATGATTACAACACCCAGGTATACAACGCGTTGCGTCATTCTTTCCCACGAATAAAAAGACGCCAGCACAATGCCGCAGATGTAAAACAACAAGCCAATGCGCGGATGCATTCCGCTCCCTCCTGCTGCTCCGTCAGGCCCAAAAACATAATACACTCCCAACGCGATCAGCATGCCCAGTATGATAGGATAATGCACGCTCCTGATCCGCTGGAACCGCAGTAAGCTTACGATAAGCAGACAGAACAAAATGTGATACAATATACGCAGCAGTATGCCTTCGTCGGCTGCCAGAAGGCGTAAAGGCACCAGTTGAGTCAGTCCGGCAGCTTGGCTAATCAAGTTACTGGGATAATAATAGGCTGATGCGCCCACCCGTGTCACGTAAAAAAGCAACAAGATGCCTGTCAGGCCGTAAATCAATACACACATGCCCGCCTGTCTGAACAGAAACGGCCAGTCCAGCGCCGGGATGCGTACGGGAATAATGCTGGCAACATGCATTTTCACTGTACTTTTTTTCTCCTCGGCTAAATGAACCGCATCGCCAATGATCCATAAGCCCACAAACACAATTGAAAACATATACGCAACCGGATGCGCAAAGTACATGCATAAGGTAAAAAACACGAGTACAGCTACTTGTTTCCAGGTAAACTGGTACCGCTTGCGCAACCAAAATCCAGCAAAGTAGAAGAAGAAGATCAGTGAGAAACAGAAATTATAGAAACCATACCAGAAAGAAAGGTTGTACATCAACGGGAAGCTGAATACCGACAAAAAGACTACCCGGTGATTGAGACTTTTAATAAAAAAACGGAAGCCCAACGCAAAAAAGATCAGATAAGTAGCTAAAACTACCTTCTCAGCCACAAAGTAAGGAAGGAAGAATAAAAGAAAGGTTAAAAACACATGCGAAAACCGATTAGGATCCGGAAAAAGATTCCATTCAAAAAACTCAGTCAGAATGGTGGATTTTCCAATCAGCATTTCCTTCATCAAATCCGAATTGTACAGGTGTGCGGCACCATCCGATGTAGGAAAAAACTTTCCTATGAACAAAGGAATCAAATGCAGCAGAATTAATACAAAATAAATAACCTGCTCATAGGTAGGCTTTTTGGCAAGAGAGATCGGTCGCATGGAATGTAGTTGAAAGATGGAGGCTGACACGTCTATTTATAATAATCTCTCCCCTTTTGTAAACACGCACCAGCCACAAAATTGCACACTGTTTCTATTCTACCTGCAATACTAAGCCTTTCAGGTATTCGCCTTCCGGGTGAAAGATGTTTACCGGATGATCTAAAGGCTGGGTTAGCTGGTGAAGAATACGCACATTCCGGCGGGCGTCGGCAGCTGCCGAAAACACAATCTTCCGGAACAGATCCCGGTCAATATTCTGCGAGCAGGAAAACGTAAAGAGAATGCCTCCCGGCTTAATCTTTTTAAAACCCTTCAGGTTCAGTTCTTTGTATCCCCGCGATGCATTGGGAACGGATTTGGCGTTTTTGGCAAACGCCGGAGGGTCTAGTACCACCACATCGTATTCTTCCTGTGTGTTCTTCAGGTATTCAAAGCAGTCTTCGGCCACTCCACGGTGAGCCGGGGTTTTGCCAAAATTGAGGATACTATTTTCTTCTGCCATTGCCACAGCATCCTTGGAAATATCGACCGAATGTACTTCTGCCGCTCCGCCAGCCAGGGCATATATACTGAAACCACCGGTATAACTAAATGCGTTCAGCACTTTTTTGCCTTTGACATACTGTTGGAGCAGGGCCCGGTTGTCGCGCTGGTCCAGAAAAAAACCAGTCTTCTGGCCTTTTTCAAAGTCAATCGTAAACTTCAAGCCATTTTCAAGAACGGTTTTGGGTTCTGTCAGGATACTATTTGTCAGAAAACCATTTTCCAGCCCAACCTCTTCACGAAAGTTAGGACTGTGTTTGTTTTTTAAATAAATGTACCGGATCCCTAGTTTCAGAAACCCGCTGATTAGATGCGGAGCGATGTTTTCACTGCCTTTGATCAGCAATTGCACTACCACCAGATCGTCGTATAAGTCGGCAATGACGCCGGGCAAGAAATCGCCTTCCGCATGCAGCAAACGACACGCATTGGTATGGTCGGTTAGCACATAGTGTTTCCGCAATTCATACGCCAACTGAATTTTCTGATGCCAATAGGCTTCTTCCTGAAAATCCATCTCCTGATCGGTAAACTCAAACAGACGACACACGATCTGGCTTTGTGGAGAAAAGAAGCCATACGCCAGCCGATTGCCCTGATTGTCAAGCACCTGCACGATATCACCATTCTGTGCCTTGGGAAGTTGTTTGACTGCTCCGGAAAAAATCCAGGGGTGGCGGTTAATGATCGAACGGTCACGGCCCGACTTGAGAACTAAACTTGGATACATAGCCGCAAAGGTATCAGAAAATGAGCGATTAACGACTGAACCTTCTCCAAATTCTTGTCACAAATGGTGCAAAGTTGTATTTGAATTGGCTTTAGGGAAGAGTTTGGTAAGCTGCAACCTTATCAACCAAGAATCTTAATCAAATTTTCCAGATACAACACGATGCCACACTCCGGTATGCGAAAAAATAGTATTTCTCAAAAACCCAAAACCGACACGTTTCTCAATCCTGAGTCAGCCCAAGTTTGCATTCATACGTTATTTTTGAGCCATTGCTTCCATTCCGTCTACGTAAGTTTGGAGAGAGAAACTCACTTAAATTTAGTAAAACCTTTCTTTTGTCAGAGAAACAACATAATACACAAAATAGCGTATAAAATATTTTTCAGCAAAAGAAATATTTATTAAAATATTTTTCAGTAAAATAACCAAAAACAGTACTTTTTTCCAGATTAACTTATATAACCAGCACAAAATCAGGCATTTTCTTTTTTTAAAGAAAAAAACAGGATAATTTTGATATACTATTTTATTTACTTTTTTAACGAACTTCAAACCTTAAGTTTATGAAGAAAACTTTATTGTTTTGTGCATTTTGCCTGTTAAGTATATGGCAAATCATGGCACAGGACCGGACTGTCACCGGAAAAGTTACAGATGCAGCCGATGGTTCATCGCTGCCAGGTGTAAATGTATTAATCAAAGGAAGTTCCACCGGAACTACAACCAATGTGAGTGGTAACTATCAGATTTCTGTACCAGCCAACGCAACACTTGTATTTAGTTTTATTGGATTTACTTCTCAAGAGATAACCGTTGGAGATCGCACCTCAATCGACGTGCAACTACAAACGGATATCAGACAGTTGAATGAAGTAGTTGTGAACGCCATAGGCGTCGAAACCTCAAGAGACAAACTAGGCACTGCGGTTTCTACTGTCAAGGGAGCATCAGTGGTGCAGTCAGGCGAAACTTCTCTTTTGAATGGTTTGGCAGGCAAGGCTCCCGAGTTAAATATTGTCCGGAACGGTGGTGACCCCGGTGCCGGTACATACCTGCAGATCAGAGGGCAGAACTCCATTACAGGTAGTAACCAGCCACTGATAGTTGTCGACGGTGTGCCCGTATTTAACAGCTATATTTCGTCCGGCGACAATCAGATTGACGGTCCTCAACAGCAATCCCGCTTAAGCGATCTGAACCCGTCAGATATTGCTTCGGTGGAAGTTTTGCCAGGAGCATCAGCTGCTGCTTTATGGGGAAGCCGTGCTGCCAACGGGGTTATTGTAATTACAACAAAAAAAGGTCAAAACTCAAAAGGTAAAATCAATATTGGATACACAGGTACTCTTTCTTTAGACGAAGTTAATAAAGTTCCAGATCTACAGCGTTCTTTCGGGCAAGGCAGCGGAGGCAAATTTGCATTTAATAACGCCCGTAGCTGGGGCGACCGGATCGCAGATCGCACCGGAGGACAGGATACCTACAATACAGCAGTAGGACAACCCTTTGTCGAATTGCCTGACGGAACCAAGCGGTATGCCGTTGCCAATGGAACGCCAACAAATCCACATGGTGGCAAAAATTCACAAGAGACTTATGATCATCAGAAAGATGTATTTCGCACAGGGTATTATGTAGACAACTCCATTAACTTAAGTGGCGGTACAGATCGTGCTAATTTCTACGCTAGTTATTCCAATTTGGCTCAGAAAGGCATTATCAAACGTAATAGTGATTACAACCGGAATACAGCCCGCGTAAACGTCTCTACTCTTCTTACAGATAAAATAAGAGCCACTGCCAATGTTACCTATTCCAATGTGCGTTCCAATCGGGCACAGCAGGGTTCTAACCTGGGTGGTATTTTCTTAGGCGGACTTCGCACCCCTCCTGATTTCAACAATGATGCCGCTACCACAGGTATTTATCAGGATGCACAAGGTGCACTATTTCCTAACAGGCAGATATCCTACCGCAATGGTATCGGAAATGTCAACAATTCAGCCTATTTTGATAATCCATTGTGGAGTATTGAAAACAACCGCAGCTATACGGTAGTCAACCGAATTTTGGGAAATATCGAATTATCGTATGATGTATTGCCTTGGTTGAATTTGAGAGGTAACGTAGGCGTAGACACCTACGCAGACCGCCGCACAGACTTTGCCAATGCACAATCAGCTATCTCATTGGGAGGTGCATATACCGAGCAAACGCTTACTGAAAGTCAATGGAACACCAATCTGTTTGCCCGTGCTACTCATCGTTTCTCTCAAACCTTCAATAGCACTTTGTTGGTCGGCTTTAACTATAACAGCCGTCAATATAACAACATTGGTGCCACGGGACGTAATTTCATTGTGGCTGACGCGCCTCCAAACCTGGCGAACACCTCGCCAACCAACAGAGAGCCGTTTAATAATGCCAGCACCATAAAGACTAACGCTGGTTTTGCTCAGTTGGATTTGGAAATCCACGATCAGTTGTTTGTAACTGCCACAGGGCGTGCCGAAGCCGCTTCTACCTTTGGTCGTGAAGCAAAAAGTCTATTCTTCTATCCTTCTATCAGTAGCTCTTGGCAATTCTCTAAACTGATTGGCGAGAACCGAGTTCTTAATTTTGGTAAAATACGTGCAGGGTTTGGAGTTGTAGGGAATCAGCCCGACCCTTATCTGAACTTAACACGCTATTTCTCAACTTCTTTTGTTGAAACTTGGGGTGGAACATTGAATGGGGCGCAATACGGTGTGGGTGGCTACCAACGTTCTGCAACGGCCGGCAATCCATTGTTAAAGCCTGAAAGAAAAACAGAAGTAGAAGCCGGATTTGATCTGCGTTTGTTTGATAGCAAAGTGCAATTCAGTGGCACTGCCTTCTATAACCGCAACTCAGATGTAATTCTACCTGTAGACCGGGCTCCTTCTTCAGGCTTTAGCTCTCAATACCGCAACGCCGCTACTATGGAAAACAAAGGCTTGGAATTCAACCTGACTTCCGAGTGGATTAACAAAGGTGGTTTTAGCTGGTCAACTAGCTTCTTGTGGTCTGCTTACCGGAACAAAGTATTGGATTTGAGTGGAGCGGAATACATCTTCCTACCTGGTGGTGGCTTTACTGATGGTTCGTCCGTTGCGGTTAAAGGCTATCCGGTTGGGGTAATCTGGGGAACATATTACGAGAGAAATGACGCCGGTGCGTATGTGCTGGATGGCAATGGATTTCCGACTGTTGCCCTTGGATCAGGAGTAATTGGAAACCCAAACCCCAAATACAGAGCTAGTATTGGCAATACATTCAATTTCAAAGGTTTCCGTTTATATGCCTTATTCGATTTTAATATAGGCAACGAGATGTGGAATGGAACGCGTGGTGCATTGGTTAATTACGGTGTTGCAAAAGAGACAGATGTAGAAACTACTGTATCTGCGTCTGAAGCTGCCCTCATAAGAACGCATGATGGATACACCATTGCAGATGTAAAAGCAGCAGGTGCGAATGGCCGTATCATTTCTAGACTCAATGCCGACGGAACATATACTTTCAGAGGAACGGTTGGCAATTTTGGTGGCAATGGTCCGGTCGCCTTGGATGAGAATTGGTATACCAATGCAGGTGGCGGATTTGGGATTAATGCCCCATTTGTAGAAGATGCCAGTTGGGCTCGTCTGCGTGAATTAACGCTTAATTACACATTGAATACAGAAGGATTCCGTCGGGCAAGCAAACTTTCGTCTGTCACACTTAGTCTTACAGGTCGTAACTTGTTCTTGTGGACTGACTACAAAGGCATTGACCCTGAAACTAACTTGACTGGTGCCAACAACGGACGTGGTATTGATTATTTCCAAAACCCGAATACACGTTCATTTATCATCAGCTTGTCAATTAACTACTAACGGAATCATTTGAAAAATGCCTGTTTGCCGGCGATGATTATTTGTATGCCTAGTCCGGTAAACGGTAGTACTCAACTCATTTAACTATTCTACTTTATGAAAAAGATATATGCCACATTGTGGATTTTTATAGTTACCATAGCCCTAAATGGTTGCAAAGACCTGATCCAGGGATATGATGTAGACCCCGTTAACATTACCGATCCAAGTGTGATTGACATCAAGCAGTACATAAGTGGTGCGGAAGTTAACCTGATCGGAGCCTTTGAAGGTGACATTAACCGCATGACAGGCATGTGGACGGGTCACTTCAGTGGCGAAGATCGCCAGTATGTGCCTCTATCTAACTATGTAGTGGCTGCCCGCGATTTTAACAACGAATGGGCCACGATGTATACCAATGTGTTAGCCAACTTGAAAATTATCAAAGAAAAAGCCAGAACGGTTAACAATCCCCGTGCGATAGGAATTGCTCAGGTAATGGAAGCCATGACATTGGGCTTAGCGGCTGACTTGTTTGGCGACGTTCCGTATTCACAAGCGTTGCAATATCCGGAAATAGCAACGCCCGTTTACGATCCACAACTGGAAGTATATCAGAATGTCCAACGAATTCTGGATTCGGCAATTACCAACCTTGCACTTCCGGTGGCGGCATCGGCTAACCCAGGTAGTGCAGATATATTCTTCAATGGCAATGGAACTCAATGGACAAAGGTAGCCAATACCCTGAAAGCCAGATATTACCTACACGTACGGGATTATGCAAATGCCGTTAAATACAGCGACCCGACCATTGCGATTGCTTCTCAGGCGGATAATATGATGGCTCCTCATGGCAACGATTACTTGCAGACCTTCAATTTGTTTTATTCGTTTACTACTTACGATCGGTCCGGCTATATGGGTGCCGACAGTTATGCTCCTACCTTGTTAGACCCGGCAACTGATAACAACCGGAATAATGCAAAAACCAACGAAGAAGCCCGTTTGTGGTATTATTATTTGCCCGGTGGCGGCGGCAACTTCGGTTCTATTGCTTATGAGCCAAACGTAAACAGCGTCGATTTCTTCGCGCCTTCGCCTTTCCCAGAATCAGCAACAGGCTTCTTTGGGGCGGATAATTCTTTTCCGCTGGTTACCTATGAAGAAAATCTGTTGATTAGAGCCGAAGCATATGCCAAACAGTCAAGCTTCAACGAAGCATTGACTACGTTAAACACATTGCGCGCTTTCTATGATGCGGGTGGAGCTGTAAACCCAGGGTATGTGAATACAGATTTCTCAGAAGCATGGGGCATTGTGGATGACGATGAAAATCCTATTCAATTGGGTTTAAACTACGATCCTTACACTGCTGCTGACTTCGCGTCTGGAGGCATTGAGAACTCGGCTAATGAGGCACCCCTTCAAGCTCTGCTCAGAGAAATTCTGGAAGAACGCTACATTACACTTACCGGCCAACTGGAAGTATTTAACGATGTACGTCGCACTGGCAATTTCCTGGGTATTCCATTGAAGGCAGGAGCCTCTCAATTCCCTCAACGGTTGCCTTATCCGCAATCGGAAATCAATGCAAACGCTGCGAATGTGCCCTCTGCGACACTGTTTACCCCAACACCGGTTAATGCTACTCCTTATTAAGGCCAGTGAGTACTAATATCACTAAAAAGGCCTTGTCTGATACAGACAAGGCCTTTTTAGTGATATCTTCAAATAGGTAGAAGGTAGAACTATCCTTCCATTATTTTCCCTAACGAATTATCATAAAGGGCTTTTGCCTCTTGGCAAGATACTATTTTGGAACCGTTTACGTGGAAGTCAGAATCATGTACCGTGCCCAGCATCTGATAAGGAATATTTTGCTGCGCAATGAATTCGCCGAAAGCTTTGAACTGATCGGTACTTACCGATACCACAATCCGGCTCTGGTTTTCACCAAATAAAAAGGCATCCTGGCGAAGGTTCCGATCGGTTTCAACGCTGAAGCCCAAGCCACGTGGCATAGCCGACTCGGCTAGTGTCACAAACAACCCCCCATCGGATACATCGTGAGCCGACTGAATCAGTCCTTTGTAAATCAGCTGTTTAATCACTTGTTGCACGGCATACTCCTCTTCCAGATCAAACTGGGGGGCTGGAGAACCTTTCACGCCTCGGTACGAATACAGGTACTCCGATGAACCGATGTCGTTTTTCGGTGCACCCAGCAAATAAATGATATCTCCCGCCTGCTTAAAATCCAGGGTCATCTGGTGTTCTGGTTTTTCCATTAATCCCAACATGCCGATGGTCGGCGTTGGAAACACTGGACCTTCGTCAGACGACTGGTTGTAGAAACTCACATTCCCACCAGTTACGGGTGTCTGGAATTTCACACAAGACTTTTTCATTCCGTTGATGGCACCGACAAATTGCCAATACACTTCCGGCACATAAGGGTTTCCAAAATTCAGGCAGTTGGTAATGGCAACGGGTTCGCCACCGGTACAGGAAATGTTACGGGCGGCTTCGGCAACAGCAATAGCGCACCCTTGCTCCGGATCGGCATGTACGTAACGTGAATTGCAATCGGCTTTAACCACAATTGATTTTTCCGTACCTTTTATCCGAACTACTGCCGCATCGGAGGGTTTGTTTGTGCTGCGGTTGGCAATGCCCACCATGGAATCGTATTGCTCATACACCCACTTTTTAGAAGCAATGTTAGGGTGTGACAACAAAAATTCTGCGACTTTCTTGATTTCAGCCGTACCTATTACATCTTCCACACTGTCAATGTTAAATTGCTGATAGCGTTGATAATAAGCCGGCTCGCGGTATTCGCGGTGATACACCGGAGCTCCACCACCCAACACCAGATCTTCGGCAGGAACATCGGCCACCAGTTCATCATTCATGTAAAAATGCAGACGCTTGGTGTCGGTTACATGACCAATCTGCGCACAATTCAAATCCCATTTATCAAAAATCGCTTGTACTTGTGCCTCTTCACCTTTCTTCACCACAATCAACATCCGCTCTTGTGACTCTGACAGCAGAATTTCGAACGGAACCATGTTGGCCTGACGCATTGGTACACGGTCCAGATAAATCTCCATGCCATGTTCGCCTTTGGCACTCATTTCGGAAGTAGAACAGATAATCCCTGCCGCCCCCATATCCTGAATCCCAATCACGCTGCCGGTTGCAATCACTTCCAGTGTAGCTTCGAGCAATAGTTTTTCCTGGAATGGATCACCAACCTGTACGGCGGGCAGTTTTTCCACCGAATGTTCACCAATATCTTCCGAAGCAAATGTAGCACCATGAATACCATCTTTGCCGGTAGCCGAGCCTACAATGAATACCGGATTGCCAACCCCATACGAAATGGCACGGGCTACTTTGTCTGTTTCCACAATACCGGCCGAAAACGCATTGACCAGCGGATTGGTATTAAACGAGTCATCAAAAAACACCTCACCACCTACCGTTGGAATCCCGAATGCATTGCCGTAATCTCCGATACCTTTGACTACCCCGCGCAACAAGCGCTTGGTTTTGTCAAGCTTCAAATCTCCGAAACGAAGTGAATTTAACTGGGCAATGGGGCGGGCTCCCATGGTAAAGATATCCCGGTTAATCCCTCCTACCCCGGTGGCGGCGCCTTGGTAAGGCTCCAATGCCGACGGGTGGTTATGCGACTCAATCTTGAAGCTACACGCCAAACCATTCCCTATATCCACCAAACCGGCATTTTCCTCACCCGCTTTTGCCAACATGCGGGGCGAGTCTTTAGGTAAGGTTTTGAGCCAAACGATCGAATTTTTGTAAGAACAGTGTTCTGACCACATCACGGAGAAGATACTCAACTCAGTAAAATTGGGCATACGACCCAAAATCTGCTGTATTTTCTTAAACTCTTCAGGTAGTAAGCCAAGCTTTTTTGCGGTTTCTACGGTAGGCAAATGCGATTCGGTAACCATGAGGGAGGTTTTTGACTTTTAAAGGATAGTATTTTGAAAAACTGCTTTCGTGCGCAAAAATAGAAAATTGCGGTGAGTTTTCAGGAACAACTTGAAAAGATTGTTGAATCAATGACAGGCATAAGCCACGCAGAGCCAATGCGTGATTGCCTGGGCATTGATTGGCTTAGGCTCGCTGTCTCTCATTTTTAACGCGTTTCAGAAGCCTAAAACAGTCGTCACCAACTTTCGGACAGAGTATCTTAGTCGAAAAATAGTATCTCTGCAAATAACAAAACCTGCCTTTCGTTACACCGTTCCTAAACAGTACTACGGGTCTATTTCTACTTCATTACTTACATCTGTAGTGAATGCCAGTTTCCTAAGTGGCGATTGGCGTAGGATTGGGATTTCTTTGTAACAGAAATTCTTCCAGCTATGAAAAAACTTTTACCGCAGCTATTAATGGCTGTTTGTGTGTGCATGTGTTGCAGTTGCGTGGTAATGCAAAAAGAATACGAATCGCAGGCAAGTACGGCCAAACGTACCGAAACCGAGATTCCGATTTACACGGCCGAGCCGCAACTGAGGTCATACGAAGAGATGGCTCATTATGAAGCAGTTGGCAGCAACATCACTTCTTTTAACCGGGTACTGGCACGTGTCAAGAAACAAGCCCGACGCGATGGGTGCGAAGCGTTGGTCAAAGTAAAGTTTTATCGCCAGCCCATTGGTGCCGGCCGCCGGCCGGCAACGTTTCCGAAAATAGTGGCGGTAGGCGTGCGATTCACTGACCGTGGAGAACTGGCTAATAATCAATAAGTAAAAAATAGTGGCAAGGGTTTTTCACTTTATAATCCTACTATTTCCTGCTTCTGTGGGTTACAATTTCTGAAGTATTAACTACTAAAGAATCAAATACTCCTTTTCCTTCAACTAGCTATAAACCAAAACGCGACCCGGTGAAAACCGGGCCGCGTTTTTTAGTTCGTAATTTCCAGTTATTTCCCACTCCGTTTGTAATACTGCAATGCTTTGGGCATCAGTTTCTGTAAACGGCTGATACGGGTTTGGTCTGAAGGGTGAGTTGATAAAAACTCAGGCGGTTTTTGCGAACCTTTGCTGGCTTCGGCCATGCGTTGCCACAACCGAACCGATTCCTGTGGGTCGTACCCAGCTAATGCTGCCACATACAAGCCAATTTCATCGGCTTCCGATTCCTGGCTACGTGAGTGAGAAAGCAATCCCAACTGGGTACCGGCACCGGCTGCCTGCAAAATTACCTGATTCAATAAAGTTGGGTTTTGCCCGACGGCTACACCTCCGGCTTGCAACAACCCTTGAGCCACCAATTGCTGACTGGAACGTTCGCTGCCATGACGGGCTACCGCATGGGCAATCTCATGGCCCATTACAACAGCTAGTCCTGCTTCGTTTTGCGTTATCGGTAATAAGCCTGTGTAAACCACTACTTTGCCACCAGGCATACACCAGGCGTTAACGTCTTTGCTATCCACGAGGTTGTATTCCCACTTAAATCCTTCGATGGCACTTAATGAGTTCTGTTCTTTTAACAGTTGCACTAACGCCGTCTGTACTCTGGCACCCACCCGTTTTACCATGTCGGCTTGGCTGTTGTTGACCGGTTTGTTTTCGGTTAAAAATTGCGTATACGCTTGCAAAGCCATGGCGTTCATTTCCGAATCCGGGATCAGATTGAGTTGACTTCTGCCGGTTATGGGTACTTTCTGGCAACTGATGATGGTCCAGGTCAGCAGAAAGCTTAGTAAAATTTTTGAAAGTTTTTTCATCTGTTCAAGTGTTTGTTAGAGACTTATGAAAGTTTTACGTTGAAATTAAAGCAAAAAGTTTGCCTAAATTTTCTATTTTTGTCATTACAGGTATTATCTGGGTGTGAAACTTATCCGAAAAAATGTATCTTTCCAGTTGGACACAGATTAAAAAATGCCTGTTGCGGATGGATTTATACCGTATTTTATCTAATTCTGTTACACTTATATTTCCTGTTTTTTTTCATGAAAATCATTGCCATTGGCCGTAATTACGTTGAACATATAGAAGAGTTAAAAAATGAACGTCCGTCCGAACCGGTGGTATTTTTGAAGCCCGACACGGCACTGCTAAAAGACAATGCGCCCTTCTTCTATCCTGACTTTTCGAAAGACGTACATCACGAAGTAGAACTTCTATTAAAAATCAGTAAGGAAGGCAAATATATTGAGGAAAAATTTGCTCACAAATATTATGACGAAATTGGTGTCGGTATTGACTTTACAGCACGCGATTTACAGCAGAAATGCAAGGAAAAAGGATTGCCTTGGGAAATAGCCAAAGCGTTTAACGGCTCAGCTCCGGTTTCGTCCTTTGTGCCCAAATCGCAATTCGCCAATTTGCAGGATGTCAGTTTTAGCCTGCAAATCAACGGACAGCCCCGTCAGCAAGGCAACACCAGCCTAATGCTCTTTAGTTTTGATTACATTATTTCCTACGTATCGCGCTTTTTTACACTGAAAAAAGGCGACATCATTTTCACCGGAACACCCAAAGGCGTAGGCCCGGTAGCCGTTGGAGATACGTTGGCAGCTTACATCGAAGGCGAAAAAATGCTCGAGTTTGAAGTAAAATAGGTGAAGGGTTTGTTATAGAGTGACAGAATAAGTAATCAGTTGACCAAGGGTGGCTCAAATAATGAGTAACCATACAAAAGAAAAATAGTATGTTGAAAAAGTTCGAAACCCCTCTTTCTCATCACAGCCATTTGGTAGGTATTCCATGCTCAGAGTACTCAAAAAAATCAACTAGTATCTCTGCAAAATCAAAAAGCCCTCTTCTGTTATGGGTTATTGGCTGTTTGCTGGCTATAACAAATCCAGTGTTTGCCCAAACAGCTCCTTATCCCAAGGGATACTTCCTGTTCCCCATCAAACCCGGCCAGGCAAATCTGCTGGCAGGAAACATGGGCGAGCTTCGTCCTGATCATTTCCATGCGGGTCTTGATATTAAGACGGATGGCAAAGAAGGTTTGCCGGTTTACGCAGCGGCGGATGGCTATGTGTCGCGCATCAAGATCACACGAAAAGGGTACGGCAATGCCTTGTACATAACCCATCCAAACGGGTATGTGACGGTATATGGTCACTTGAAAAATTACAATCAGGTCATAGGCAAATACCTGAAGGAACAACAATATGCCCAGCAAGCCTTTGAGGTTGATCTGGTACTCGATAGCACGCAATTGACTGTAAAACGGGGCGAAGTGGTTGCCTTATCGGGCAATACGGGTGGTTCAGGTGGGCCACATCTACACTTCGAAATCCGCGACAAACAGGACAATGTGCTCAATCCGCTGAATTTCGGCTTTCCTGAAATTGTTGACAACATCGCTCCCATTATTTCCCGCATGGCTTTGCGGACTCTTTCGATGAATGGCCGTGTGGATGGCGAGTTTGGCCGTTTGGAATACAATCCGCTTCGCCAGCCCAATGGCAATTACCTGATTCGTCAACCGATTTATGCATATGGCGATTTGGGTCTGGAATTGTTAGCCAACGACTTATCAGATGGCACAGCAAACCGTAACGGAATCAGTTGCATCGAAGTGAAAATGGATGACCAGGTGGTGTTTTCGCATCATATGGAAACGTTTTCTTTTGATCAAACGCATTATATCAACACACACATTGCCTACGAAAAATACCGCATGTCAGGCGAACGGTTCCAGCGTTGCTACCTAACGGATGGCAATGAACTGACCACCTACAAAACCAATGCGCAGAAAGGCCGCCTGCAGGTAAGTGACAACCAACCGCACCAAGTACAGGTGAGTGTGTGGGATGCCTACCAGAATGTAACCCGCCTCAATTTCCAATTGCAAGGCAGTTCGTTCAATCCTTCTTTGCCCGTATTCAAATCCGCCGCGGGAGTAGCGCAAGTTCAGCAGCATTTGTTTGAGAATACGCTTTGCCTGTGGGTAAACAATCCGGCCGGCGGCATGCAACCTGCCACTTTTTACGTTGGAAAAGATACTATTTCGGTGCCGTCTGCTTATGTCAAAAAAGGCGAAACCGTGTATCTGTGGGATGTACGTAAAGCCCTGCCTGACTCGGTTCAGATTGGAAATCATACACAACCGTTCTTTTTCCGTTCGCAGATTCCTTCCAATACCAATCACTTGTACGAAGGGGATTCAGTAAGTATTCTCTTTAATGAAAACTCGTTGTTTGATACCCTTTACCTGGAAACACACCAGCAAAATATGATCTATCAGATTGGCAAAAGCTCGGTTCCTCTCCGCGACTACATTGATGTGCGACTCAAAACCAATGTACCTGTTGCACAACGAGCCAAAACCTCCGTTTATCTGATACGCGGCCGCAATGCCAGCTACCAGGGTGGCACTTGGGTAGGCGACGAGATGAGTTTTCGCACCAAAGATTTAGGAACGTTTACCTGTCTTGCCGATACAGTTGCACCCACGGTAAAAGTGGTTAGCAAAACCAAAGAACAGATAACCTGCAAGATTGGGGACAATTTGTCGGGGATTGGCAGCTATCGGGCATTTATCAACGGACGATGGTTACTGATGCAATACGATTACAAAACCGGCCTGCTGTGGTCAGACCGCGCCGAGGATATGGTAATGCTGACCGGTGAACTGGTGCTGGAAGTAGAGGATAATGTACAAAATACAACACAGGTTCGCATCAACTTGCATTAATCGACAACTTTCTTACATACCTATAAGAGTCCTAAAAAGATTACTTTTTGGGACTCTTATTTTTTTGTTTCTTTTTTACAAAATCATTCGAATCCAGAAAATATGATCAAACATTTACTTATTACGTTTATCTTATTAGTTTTTACGTGTTCAATTACACCCTGTTATTCCCAAACTTATACAGTTCAACTTCAGAATCGAAAAACTGGTAAAACGCACAAACCTGTTCCTATAGGTGCGAGAGTCGTCTATAGCAAGTGGGATAGTATTGGCAAAATGAATATCGTCAATAAAGGCCATCTTCAAGCCGTTCATGATAGTGTTCTTATCATAGATGGAAAAGAATATCCCATAAAAGATCTTAGTCAATTTAGTCGCAGGCGCAAAGGAAGTGGATTTGCAAGCTTTCTATTGCTAGGATCTGGTTCTCAAATTTTAATTAATGGTGCTCTTTTAAGTAGTGTAGACAATCCTAAAGAACAATTAACGGCAGGAGTTGTGGGAGTAGGTTTACTAGCCTGGTATATCAATGTAGTTAGCAAGAATTGCCGCAAAGACATTACCAAAAAGTGGAAGCTCAATATTGTTGAAGTACCTAAAAAATAGATCTTTATTTAATCTCATACGTTTCGCTCTGAAACCGAGATTATTCTAGGATTTATGGCTATGAGTTTGCGCCAAGATCAGTTCTAGATGACAGAGAAATAATATCTTTAAAAAAGGCAAAACCTGACTTCTTAATAATCCTAAAGAATCACTCTATAAAGCCCATCCGAATTCTTATGAATTCGGATTTTTTTATTTGTATTCTCTATTTACCTTTGTAAGCCTAAAAATTAATATTTTACTTACATCTGTTTGCAATGAAACTCAACGTTGGTGACGAAGCTCCTGATTTTGTAAGCAAAGACCAAAACGGCAATTCCTTCAAACTATCTGATTATCAAGGTAAAAAAATCGTACTGTACTTTTACCCAAAAGACGACACATCGGGTTGTACGGCACAGGCATGTAACCTCAATGAAAACCTTTCCGATCTGGAGCAAGCCGGTTATCAGGTAATCGGAGTAAGTGTAGACAGCGAAAAATCTCATCAGAAGTTCATCAACAAATACAGTCTGAAATTTCCTTTGGTAGCCGACACCGACAAGCAGGTGGTTGAGCTGTACGATGTTTGGAAAGAAAAAAGCATGTATGGCCGCAAATACATGGGTACGATGCGTACCACTTTCCTGATTGATGAAAAAGGCGTCATTACAGACATCATTGAAAAAGTAGATACCAAGAATCACGCAACACAAATATTAAAATAATCTGATTCTCAGAAGAATATTGTATTTTGCTGATGGATCTACTTTAATTTAGTTTATTAATTATTATTTGTCCACTTGACAATTCATTTATGGAATCCTCCAATCAAGACACAAAACGCAAGTCGTTAGAAGAACTCAAAGACCTGACCATGCAGGTGCGCCGTGACATTGTGCGCATGGTACACAGTGCCAAAAACGGTCACCCCGGCGGTGCACTAGGTTGTACAGACTATCTGGTTGCGCTGTACTTTGACCGCATGAAGCACAGTTCCAACTTTAGCATGGACGGCATTGGCGAAGATTTGTTTTTCCTTTCCAACGGACATATTTCGGCAGTGTGGTATTCGGTATTGGCACGCAGCGGGTATTTTCCAGTTGCCGAGTTAGGTACTCACCGCAAGATCAATTCCCGTTTGCAAGGCCACCCTACCACACACGAAGGATTACCGGGAATTCGGATAGCATCGGGTTCGTTGGGACAAGGTTTGTCGGTTGCAATCGGTGCAGCTCAAGCCAAAAAACTGAACAACGATGATCGGTTGGTGTACGTGCTGATGGGTGACGGAGAGCAGGACGAAGGACAAGTGTGGGAAGCTGCCATGTATGCCGCTCACCACAAAATCGATAATCTGATTGCAGCGGTTGACCGCAACAATGCTCAAATCGATGGCTCTACCGACGAGGTAATGAACCTGTTTGACTTAGGTGCCAAATACAAGGCGTTTGGTTGGGATGTGCTGGAACTGAAAAACGGCAACGACATGGCCGAAGTCATTTCGACCCTGAAAGAAGCTGAAGAGCGGACAGGAAAGGGCAAGCCGGTTATGATTATCCTGCATACCATCATGGGATACGGCGTGCAGTTTATGATGACAGGCCATAAGTGGCACGGTGTGGCTCCTAACGATGACCAAACCAAAGAAGCGCTGGCGGAGTTGGTAACCACCGGAACCATCGGTGATTATTGATCGGCGCGCAAAAATAGTATCTTGTAAAATGCAAAAACCTTCATTCTGATCATGAAAAAATTCGAAATTTTAGATAAAAAAGATACCCGGAGTGGCTTTGGCGCGGGGCTCCTGGAAGCCGGACGCAAAAACCCGAACGTAGTGGCTCTGTGTGCCGACTTGGTAGGTTCATTGAAAATGGAAGCGTTCATCAAGGAATTTCCGGAGCGTTTCTTCCAGGTAGGGATTGCAGAGGCCAACATGATGGGCGTAGCGGCGGGTTTGACCATTGGTGGCAAAATTCCGTTTACCGGAACGTTTGCCAACTTCTCAACCGGTCGGGTGTATGACCAAATTCGCCAGTCAATTGCCTATTCGGATAAAAACGTAAAGATTTGCGCTTCACACGCCGGTTTGACATTGGGCGAAGATGGTGCCACGCACCAGATTCTGGAAGATCTCGGCATGATGCGGATGCTTCCCGGCATGACCGTGATCAACCCTTGCGATTACAACCAAACCAAAGCGGCTACCATCGCCATTGCCGACCACCACGGACCGGTTTACCTGCGTTTTGGTCGTCCGGTAGTGCCAGTATTTATCACCGAAGATACGCCTTTCATCATCGGTAAAGCGTTAATGCTCAACGAAGGCGCCGACGTAAGTATCTTTGCCACTGGCCACATGGTTTGGAAAGCCATTGAAGCTGGTCACATCCTGGCCGAAAAAGGCATTGATGCGGAAATCATTAACATCCACACCATTAAGCCATTGGATACCGAAGCCATTCTGCAATCGGTGAAGAAAACGGGTTGTGCGGTAACCGCCGAAGAACACCAGCTAAACGGTGGTTTGGGCGATGCAGTTGCCCATGTGCTGAGTGTCAATTATCCTTCTCCATTGGAAATGGTAGCCGTGCAAGACACTTTTGGCGAAAGCGGTACTCCCGATGAATTGATGGAAAAATACGGACTAACATCTGCCGCCATTGTAGACGCCGCCGAACGGGTGATCAAACGCAAAAAAGAAGTATTGGCGTAAGATAAAAGAATAAAGAGGTTAGAAAAAGACCGATTCCAGGTTCTGAAAATAGTATCCTGTAAAAACGCAAAACCCTGTAGGGGCGAACCTATGTGTTCGCCCCTACAGGCATATAATATAACGAAAACTCCCGGCAACATTGCCGGGAGTTTTCGTTTTTAGGGGATTTTTGTTACATTCGGCATCCAACTTACCGAGCCATATAACCTATGAAGAAAATTTACCTTGCCTACCTTTTTGCCTTTTTTCAGATACTATTTTCCTTCCCGCTCTGGGCACAAAAGCCGAAAGGACTCATTACCCGGCATGCCATGGTGGTTTCAGCCCATCCCGAAGCGTCACGAGTGGGTACTGAGATTCTGAAAAAAGGCGGCAATGCCGTCGATGCGGCCATTGCCGTACAGTTTGCCTTGGCGGTGGTATATCCGGTAGCAGGTAACATTGGTGGCGGTGGATTTATGGTATACCGCGCCAAAGACGGCACCTCCCTCACACTCGATTACCGGGAAAAAGCTCCCGCAGCAGCTTTTGAAAAAATGTATCAGGATTCGGTGGGAAATGTCAGGGAAGGCCTGAGTGTAAATGGTCACCTGGCATCCGGAATACCCGGCGCGGTAGATGGCATGCTGGAAGCACACAAAAAACTGGGAAAATTGGACTGGAAAGACCTGGTGCAACCCGCTGTGGATTTGGCTCGCAACGGCGTGATTCTGACCGAGAAAGAAGCCAATGGGTTGAATAACACCAAAGAAAATTTCATCAAATACAATACTCACACACCTTATCTGGTTCGCGACTCACTATGGAGAAAAGGCGACACGTTGTTTCATCCGGCATTGGCTAAAACGCTGGAACGCATCCGTGATTTTGGCAGAGCCGGCTTTTACGAAGGCGAAACCGCCGAAATGATCGTTCGTGAAATGCAAACGGCCAATGGTATTATCACGTTGGAAGATCTGAAAAGCTACCATGCGGCCTGGCGCGACCCGATGATTGGCTCGTACAAAGGCTACAAAATCATCGCAATGCCTCCTCCGTCCAGCGGTGGAATTGCATTGCTGCAATTGCTGAAAATGGCAGAAGGCGTAAACTTACGCAAATGGGGTTGGCAGCAACCCAATACCGTGCACTGGATGGCCGAATGCGAACGTCGCGTCTATGCCGACCGTGCTGTTCACCTGGGCGACCCGGATTTTTACAAAGTTCCTTCCGCTGACCTATTAAGCGATGCCTATTTGAAAGAACGCACCACTACCATTCAAATGGATCACGCCACGCCATCGAGTGACATCAAGGCGGGCATTTTCGCGAAATATGAGAGCGACCAAACTACTCATTTTTCGGTGGTAGACGCCGAAGGTAACGCCGTATCCATCACCACTACCCTTAATGGCGGCTATGGGTCAAAGGTAGTGGTTCGTGAAGCGGGTTTTCTGCTCAACAATGAGATGGACGATTTTAGTGTAAAACCTGGCGTTCCTAATATTTACGGAGCCATAGGCGGAACGGCCAACGCCATTCAGCCGGGCAAACGAATGCTTTCGTCCATGACACCCACCATTGTAGAGAAAAAAGGCAAACTTTACATGGTGGTCGGCACCCCCGGAGGAACCACCATTATCACATCCGTTTTTCAGAATATCGTGAATGTATTAGATCACCGCATGGGCATGCAGGAATCGGTGAGTGCCAAGCGTTTCCATCACCAGTGGCTACCCGATGCGATACTAGCCGAAAAAGGCGCTTTCACGGATGAAACCCGCAAGGCCTTGGAAGCCAAAGGCCATAAAATTACGGAAGTAAACGGCATTGGCCGCGTAGACGCCATTTTGATTAAGAAAAAGCACAAACTGGAAGGCGGAGCCGACCCTCGCGGCGACGATGCAGCAATGGGGTATTAAGGCAGGTTTTGGCTTTTAAAATCATACTAATGCACTAACAATACCCTGCTTAGCCGCCTACCTTACACTGCTTTTGCTGGTGGCATTTATTTCTCTATTTCGAAACATAAACGCCATAAGAATCCTGGTAGTGGCGTTTATACAAATGTTATGCACAATCATTTCATAACACATTCACGATGGACAAACTATTACCCTTAGTTATTTTATTGCTATTAACTGCGTGTAGTCAACTTTACACAAATAGCGAAACCTCTGAAATCGGTTCCATGAGTCCATCTTGTCTTGACAGTCTAGCTTGGGAGAAAATATGTCAAGAACATTCTGTTGATAGTATAAAGGATAGTGTATTACTGACAAAACTGGAGGATATAAGAAATCATTTTATAAAACCTGAGTATATCCTCTACTTTAAAGAGGAGCCTGAAGAGATAATAGGATGTGATTGGTATTCAGTTAGAGTAGTCTACAATAAGAAAATTGCTGACCAGACATTAACCGGACTCGACCCGTTGCTCGGCAATGACGAACAAAAAAGGATAAGAAATCGCGTGCTCAAAGAGATTATGCGATATCAGTGCAAAGATGGTCAATCAGAGACGCTAAAGGAAATGGAAAAGGAAGTTCCATATGCTGAATCTCATAAAGATTACCCATTGAAGCGAACACCAGAAATGATGGAGGCTGAAATGGAAAAGGAAAAATGACTGTGCATAACAATGCATTTAAATCATACCGACAGAGTTTGTTGATTAAATAGAGTTACTTCTAGTTAAAATCAGCGAGTTGAGGATTTATTTGCAGCGTTTTCCGGCTCAAAATAGTATCTGTAGAAAAGTAAAAACCTCGTTTGCTGTGAATGTACAGCATTTTGAGATATAAGCAATTCGACCAGACCGATTAATGTACAAGCTAACTATTTGATTATAAGTCAAAAGCAACTCTATGATTAATTTGGTCTGCCGACACGCTTTGTATGCGAACGTTGTTCAACATTTTATTCAACCGTGCTCAAAATGAAAAAGACTATTTTTTTGACTGCTGCTTTTTGTTGGGCACTTGCTTCTTGTGACAGAGTGAAGAACAAAGGGCGTCAAATAGTCGTCAAGATTAAGCAGGAAATCAGAAATAATGCAGCCGAAGCCGGAGATAAAATAATTCCACGCTTTGACGACACGAAGCCAGACACTAAGTTCAATAAGCAGCGTTTTCAAGACTTCTTTGGATTTTATCCAACAGCTGATGTGAAAAATATATATGCTCATTCGGACGAACTGGGCATTGACGCATCATACTATTTTGCCTTCGAATGTGCAGATAGCACTGTTACTAAAATCAAAAAATCATTGTTTCTTTCTGCTGACACAACCGGGACGGGGTTTTCAGGCTGGCTAAACTCTTCACCAACGTTCTGGTGGGATACAGCTGCAATCCAAAAAATCAAACCCTTCACCAAGCAGAAGGAAAACCTACACTGGTATTTATGGTATGACAAAGCAAAGGGAAAGGTTTATTTCTTGACATTTGACACATAACGAAAAAACTAAAGTTACTAAAGTAAGACAAGTGGTTTAATAAAGTAAAATCACATTTTACTGATTTATAAAGCCTGATTTTCAAAAACTTGCCTTTTACCTTATGGCTTTCTTTTTGTCTCTGTAGTTAATTGATATGACATTTCAGAATAAGGTTGTATGGATTACAGGTGCTTCTTCGGGTATTGGAGAAGCACTTGTCTATGCCTTTTCTCAGGCAGGCGCCCGATTGGTTCTTTCCGCCCGACGAGTCGACGAATTACAACGCGTGGCTCAGCAAACAAAACTTCCAGACACCGATTTACTTATCTTGCCAATGGATTCGGAGCAATCCGAAACGTTTCCTGCTCTAGTCCAGTCGGTCATCCATAAATTTGGGCAAATAGACATTCTGGCCCTAAATGCGGGTATTAGTCAACGCTCCTTTGTAAAAGACACGCCTACTTCCATTGACCGCCGCATCATGGAAATCAACTACTTCGGGGTAATTGGGTTAGCCAAAGCGGTATTGCCTATTTTTATTCAGCAGCAAAGCGGTCACTTTGTAGTTACCAGCAGCGTAGTGGGCTATATTGGCACTCCTATGCGGTCGGCCTATGCGGCGTCCAAACACGCCTTGCACGGATTTTTCGATTCGTTGCGGGCCGAACATTGGCGCGACAACATTCGGGTAATCATCGTGTGTCCAGGCTATATCAAAACAAACATCTCGCTCAATGCCATGAATGCCAATGGCCAAAAACACAACCAGATGGACGAAAATCAGTCGCGCGGGATGTCTCCAGAAACTTGCGCCAAGCGGATCCTGAAAGCAATTAGGCAGCAAAAAGAAGAAGTGTATATGGGCGGCAAGGAAATTCTGGGAATTTACTTGAAGCGTTTTGTTCCCCGGCTGCTTTCTCGCCAGATCCGCAACTATAACATCGAGGCTGCACCAAAATAGTATCTCCAAAAAATGCAAAACCTCCTTGCCCTAAATGCACTTTCAGCCGACATTTTTCTGAGTAATTTTTCTCATCAAAGTTTCATGCCTCAATTCTCACAAAAGGTTTTGTTAGTATGGGAAATATGCCGTAGATTTGCGGCCTGAAATATCATCTTACTCATATATAGTAACAGCAAACGCAAAATGGCAAACGAAACGCTAACGCAAGATGTACCCGCAGCCGCCTCCGGTTCGACAAAAAAAGTGAATATTGGCAAAATAACCCAGATAATCGGCCCGGTGGTAGACGTAAGTTTTGAAGCAGAAGGCAGCCGCTTACCCAACATTCTGGACGCATTGGAAGTAACCAAAGCAAACGGTACCAGAGTAGTTCTGGAATGCCAGCAGCATTTGGGAGAAGACCGTGTGCGTACCATCGCCATGGAAAGTACGGATGGTCTGCAACGCGGATTGGATGTAATTGATTTGGGTACACCCATTGAAATGCCAACCGGAGAAGGAATCAAAGGTCGCTTGTTTAACGTAGTGGGTGAAGCCATTGACGGTATTGCACAGCCAAAATCGGATGGTGGGTTGTCCATTCACCGCTCCGCTCCACGGTTCGAAGATCTTTCTACTTCTACAGAAGTATTGTTTACAGGTATCAAAGTTATTGACCTGATCGAGCCTTACGCCAAAGGGGGTAAAATCGGTCTGTTCGGTGGTGCCGGTGTAGGTAAAACCGTATTGATTCAGGAATTGATTAACAATATTGCCAAAGCGTATGCCGGTTTGTCGGTATTTGCAGGTGTTGGCGAACGTACCCGCGAAGGAAATGACTTGCTTCGCGAGATGATTGAAGCTGGCATTATCAAATACGGCGACGAATTCAAACATTCGATGGAAGAAGGCGGATGGGATTTGTCTAAAGTAGATCAGGCCGAACTGGAGAAAAGCCAGGCGACCTTTATCTTCGGTCAGATGAACGAACCTCCCGGAGCCCGTGCCCGTGTAGCGTTGTCAGGTTTGACCGTTGCTGAACACTTCCGTGATGGCGATGGTACTGGCAAAGGCCGCGATATTCTGTTCTTTATCGATAACATCTTCCGTTTCACACAAGCAGGTTCCGAAGTATCGGCTTTGTTGGGTCGTATGCCATCCGCGGTAGGTTATCAGCCAACGCTGGCTACCGAAATGGGAGCCATGCAAGAACGCATTACCTCAACCAAACGGGGTTCCATCACTTCGGTACAGGCCGTATACGTACCTGCCGATGATTTGACTGACCCGGCTCCAGCGACAACGTTCGCTCACTTGGATGCAACCACCGTATTGTCTCGTCAGATTGCCGCTTTGGGTATCTATCCTGCGGTGGATCCATTGGATTCCACTTCACGGATCCTGACGCCTGAAATCGTGGGTGAAAAACACTACAACACGGCTCAGCGGGTAAAAGAGATTCTGCAACGTTACAAAGAATTGCAAGACATCATCGCCATCCTGGGTATGGACGAGTTGTCGGAAGAAGACAAACAAACGGTATCACGGGCTCGTCGCGTGCAACGTTTCTTGTCTCAGCCGTTCCACGTTGCCGAGCAATTTACAGGTATGAAAGGGGTTCTGGTTCCGATTGAAGAAACCATCAAAGGTTTTAACATGATCATTGATGGCGAACTGGATCACTTGCCTGAGTCAGCGTTTAACCTGGTAGGAACGATTGAAGAAGCCATTGCCAAAGGTGAGAAACTATTGGCCGAAGCCAAATAAAACATATACCAACCCCTCCTCTTCTAACGGAGGGGCTTTTTCGTTATTTATCCTGAATTTATCATGCAAATAGATATTATCACTCCTGACCATTTGATCTTCTCTGGCGAAGCGGTTTCGGCTACTTTTCCAGGAACGGATGGATCCTTTCAGGTTTTGAATAACCACGCTGCATTGATCAGTACCCTGGACCGTGGCAAAATTGTATTGAAAACCGCTGAAGGTGAAAAAAACTGGGAAGTGGACGGTGGTGTGGTAGAAGTGCTTAACAATAAAATTACGGTATTGGCAGAAGCGGTACTGAGCTAATAGCTTCCCTTGCAAAAAATTAAAAGCCCTGGCAACCAGGGCTTTTTTCATTTCCAGACCTACTATTTTATTTCCACACTTTACAAATCAGAAGTTTCGGTTTCTTCATTTTCCGTTTCCAGGATCAGTTCGGGAAGGCTGATTGGCTCAAATTCGTTGATCTTATTCAGATCCAACATAACGGTGTTGCTTCCTTCTAGTGAGCCATACATGGGCTTAAATTTGGCACCCCACACCAGATCACTTGCAATGTATGAGGTTCGCTGATAGACCACCTGCGAAAAGGTATCGTCAAAGGCCTTGATCATTACCCATATTTCCGCATCCGTTTGTTTCAAGTATTCGAGCGAAATGCCATACAAGGGGCTATCTTCGGTGATTGCGTGAACGATGGTCCAGTTTAGCGACAACAAATTGACCCGTTTCACTTCCAGTTGCAGGTTATAATACTTTCTGCGCGGCGTTTGTTCATCGCTTCGGTCAATCAGGCTCAAAACTACTTCCGTTTCCACTTCAATCAACTGACTGCTGCGGGCGTTGGCAATCCGGAACATGAGTCCGGTCTGGTCTTTGTAAGGAGATACCACCGCATTGTCGCTGAACGCAATCCGGGAAACGGGCCGTGCAAATCGCCCATAGAGTAAGCCGGTGGCAATGGCGAACGATAACCAGCCCAGTACCGATTCGACGGAGGCAATCATGCTGGCTATCCAGCCGATGGGTGCAATATGCCCGTACCCTACCGTTGTAAAAGTCTGGGTACTAAAGAAATACATATCCCAGAAGTAGTTCATGCCGCCAACAGGACTCACTCCCTGAAACTGACTGGTACCCAGCAGGGTGTAAACACCCGCAAATAGTCCATTGAGGCCAAAGAAGAACAGAAAAAATACCATGAAAAACATTGACCAGCTCATAGTGATGAACTGGTGATACAGATCCAGTGTATACCGATTCAGTATCTGGTTGTTGCGAACTACATTGAATGTCCCGTCTTTGTTGATAAGCCGGGCCGAGGTATTGGTGAGTTTGGTACCAAACCCCCACTCCCGCACTTCTTCTTTGGGTTGTGTCTTACGGCGACGCATCATGAAAAAATTAACAAAAGCTTGGTTTGTAACCGATGAATGTACTGAAAAAACAGGCGATGCAGAAATAGTATCTCCACAAAAGTGAAAACCGCCTCCGAGGCATTTGGACAGATAATGCTAATTCTTCAATTTTAGTTTCTTATTCTTATTGCGCAATGAGTTGTAGTGAACCACTTTGTCATTTTTGTTGGATCGCAGGTATCCGCAAATGATTCGCTGAATGTCCCGGTTGTGTGGATACGGCCGGATGCTCTCCCGCAGGTTTTCGTAGGTAATGTCGGAAAGGGAAGGATCAAAATAGCCAAAACCTACATACTTGCCCCGTTCCACACACACAACCGAACGTTCTTCTTCGCTGCGACCTTTGCCGATAACAAAAAAGCTTTCGTTCTGGAAACTGAAGCTGTCAATGGCCGCACGGACCCGGGAATTGTATTCTTCCACGGGTTCTACTCCGATACACGCCCCCTTGCACTGGTGAATCTGGTAGTTGAAACACGGCCCGCCTGTTTTGTGCAGGCCACATTTCTGCAAACACAGACCGAACTCCTGCACCCGCCGGTACATGAAATTCTGCGCCTTTTCCCAGTTGTCCAGCATCGTCAGTGGCTCCATGCCGGCAACGAGCCTCTCTACGTGCAAGGTAGTGTATCCGTTCTTATCCGTTTCTTCAAAAACCCCATAAAAACCGACTGCCTTCGAACGTTTCTGCTGGGTATTGAACCGCGGCCGGATGGTTTTGATTTCATCCGATTCGTAGAGCAAAGCTACTAGTTCGCTGCCGGTAAGTTCGTACGAAATACTGGCAATGGAGTTTTTAAACTCCACCGATTTGCGGCTTTTGTAATCGACCTGAAAGTGCTGAATGATCCGTTTGCGAATGTTGATGCTCTTGCCAACGTAAAGAATATTGCCCTGTTCGTCATGAAAATAATAAATGCCAGTGGCTTCTGGCAGTGCCATCACTTGTTCGCGGGTAATGCGTGGCGGCAAGGTTTGCGAACGGATTTCTTCGGTAAGCCAGCTTTTGGAGCCCACTAAGTCAACGGGCTGCTGGCTCATGATCATGCCAAACACTTCGGCAGTAGCTTCGGCGTCGCCCATGGCCCGGTGGCGGTTTTTCAGGCTTACCCCAATTGACTGGCAAAGTTTGCCCAAGCTGTACGAAGGCAACCCCGGAAAGGCTTTGCGGCTCATGCGAACGGTACAAAGCGTCTTCCGCTGAAAGTTATA
The DNA here is from genome assembly GCA_963520985.1 of uncultured Sphingobacteriales bacterium. Taxonomy (GTDB): domain Bacteria; phylum Bacteroidota; class Bacteroidia; order Cytophagales; family 172606-1; genus Xanthocytophaga. Next base: position 1,868,118 of record CAUQTA010000001.1, on the reverse strand, counting down.
GCCCAGATCACTGAATGCCGACTTGACAAACGAATAGTCGAACCGCACATTGTGCGCCACAAACACGGCTCCTTCGGTAATCTCCACTATTTTGCGGGCTACTTCGTAGAAATGAGGTGCATCACGCACCATTTCGTCGGTAATGCCTGTCAGTCTGGTAATTTCGTAAGGAATGGAACGCCCCGGATTGATAAGGGTTTCGTAGCGTTCTACCACTTGCTGACCATCGTGCAACACAATGGCGATTTCTGTAATGCGGTCACGGTCGGGCTGCCCTCCCGTGGTTTCAATATCGACAATGGCGTACAAACTTGTGCTGAGTTACGGAATGATGCGGTTCTGATAAAAGCCTATGGCTAAGCTTTGCTTCCCTTCGGAGGTTTTTCTATACAAAAATAGACTATTCCAGCTGATTTCATAACATGGACAATCAGGAATTTGTTCGTCTGACGTACATTTTCAGACCTTACCAGGTTTTTAAAAACCTGGTAAGGTCTTGCCGGGGTTTTGCCTGTCTCAGGGATACTATTTTTTCCGGCATGTAAGAATCCCAGCCAATCTATATTCCGAATCTGAGTGCATCTGCTTAATTTACAGCACATTCACTGTCACTATGCTTGACTTCCTTAAAGATCTTACCCCAGCTGCCGCATTCGGTCTGTTTCTGCTTGAAAATGCACTGATTGTGCTGTCGACCATTTTGCTGGGTCATGGGCTCAGTTATGGGTTTTCGCCTACCCGATTCAGGCAAACCCTGCAAAGCATTTCGTTACGGGAAGCGGGTTTTACGGCTCTGTCTATTTTTATCAACAGCCTGATTACGTATGTCGGCTACCAGTGCTGGATGCACGGCCTGATTCAATTTAACGAAGATTTTTCGTATCGCATTCTGATCGATAGCCTTGTGTTAGTGCTGATCATGGATGCCGTGATGTTTGTGTTGCATCTGGTGGTGCATCGCACGTTTTTGTACAAAATTGTGCATACCCTGCACCACGAATACACCCAGCCGCAGCCCATTAATCTGTTTGTACTGCATCCGTTCGAAACGCTTTCGTTTGGCAGCTTGTGGGTTCTTTTGCTGTTGATTTTTCCTGCCAATATCTATGCGGTTATTATTTATCTGACGCTCAACGTCACGTTTGGAATGCTTGGCCACATGAACACGGAAATATTTCCTGCCAACTGGCTTCGGATTCCGGTGCTCAAGTTTATAGCAACGGCCACGTTTCATTACCAGCATCACGAACAGGAACAATACAATTTCGGCTTCTACACCACCTTCTGGGATTCGGTATTTGGCACATTGGCCCCTGATTATCAGCAACAGTTTGATCAAAACAAAGAAACGGCTGCGGAGAAAGTAACTTCATAATCGCTATCGAACAGTTGTTTTTACCCATTTCATTTTGTTGTCTTCCCACTTTTTCTGGCAAACAAAAATTCCCCTTATACCTAATCCACCGAAATTTAGAGCGCATTCCACGTTAAAGGCGATTTTAAAATAGTATCTCTGAACTAGTCAAAACTCCCCTATTTTTTGTAGCTTCGGATTTTTCAGCTACCCTTTTATCGCCTCCTCTCTTTTATGAATAGCTTTCAAGCCTATCTCATCCTTGGCTTTGACCACATTACCGACCTGAACGGCTACGACCACATTCTGTTTATTGTTGCCTTGTGTGCCATTTATCACCTCAGCGAATGGAGACGGATTCTGGTGCTGGTTACGGCGTTTACCATTGGTCACTCCATTACATTGGCAATTGCTACGCTGCAATTGTTTCAGTACCGTGCCGATGTGATTGAGTTTCTCATTCCGGTTACCATTTTTGTGACGGCTATAAGCAATCTTTTTTACAGGGTACCCAAATACAGTTCTCTTTCGGACCCTGCTCCAGGCCAGCCGTTGCGGTATCTGTTTGCCTTAGGCTTCGGTTTGATTCACGGACTGGGTTTTTCCAATTACCTGCGTAGTTTGCTCGGAAAAGAAGAAAGCATTGTGCAACCGCTACTGGCTTTTAACATCGGTCTGGAACTGGGCCAGCTACTCATTGTAGCCATTTTTGTCTTTCTGGCCACGCTGGTCAACCGAATTTTCAACACCAACCGCCGCGACTGGAATCTGGTACTCTCGGGTGCCGTAGCCGGGATGGCCCTAATGCTGATTCAAAAAACCTGGATTTTCTGAAGACGTTATGGAACAGTTATATTTCGAAAAGCTCCATAAGGAGTGGCCTATCAAGCCGAACGCTACAAATGCAGTGGAAGAGTATCAAGCTAAGCATCAGATTCGCTTGCCGGAAGCTTACGTGGAATTTATCAGCCGATTGGGTGATCTGCATTTATGGCTCTGGCTGGGACAAACCATGATCAGGTGCGACTTTAGAGAAATTGATGTCGTAATTGATAAAGCTCATAACTGTTTACGGGAGGTGCAAGCCAATATTGGTGAGTTTTTCCCGTTTGCGATTGATCATGCAGATTATTTCTGGTTCTTTCGCTTGAATGAAGGCGACAACCCTGCGGTCTATTACTTTGATTCTGCTGTCTATGATGCAAAGTTCCAGGAGGCTCTGGTGCTTGAAATACCCATGGAGCCTGTAGCTGCTTCTACCGGCTTGCCTCATGGGATGACAAAAGTAACAGATACTTTCACTGAGTTCATTTACTTTTTTGCCGAACGTGATAAAACCCTTAAGCTAGACTGATTCCCTTTGTGCAATGTTAATTGATTCTCTGCAAAATAGTATCTCTTATGAGATCAAAACCCATCATTCAAAGCATCATTGCGAGCAACGCGAAGCAATCTTTAAGCTAAAATTGCGAGCCTTTCAATTACGCTTTATCCGAGTTTGCAGTTAGGAGATTGCTTCGTCATTCCGCTTCGCTGCATTTCTCGCAATGACGCAGCAGGTCAAATGGAAAGCAATCTGGTTAATCCTATAAACCTGCTATAATCTGTGGTCAGAAATAGTATCTTTTCAAACAGCAAAACCCATGGTTATTGACTTAGTGGTGATTTCGGGTTATTTTTGTTTATAATCTTGCATCTCATGGTATCACCTTTCCGTCACCGAATGATCCAACAGAAGAAATTCCGGCAACGTAACCATTCATACAAATATCCTTTGGGTTCGTCCCAATAAATAGTATCTTTCCAAGACTAAAAACCTTCCATTAACCAATCAAGCGATGAAGAAAGTAATTTTGGCAATGGCACTGCTGGCAAGCACCTTGACCATGGCCCAGCGTTTTGAAGAAAACCGCTCTAAGTTTGAGCAACTAGGCACGCTGCTTCCTACTCCCAATACCTACCGGACGGCTTCGGGAGCTCCCGGGCATGACTACTGGCAGCAACGCGCCGACTACGACATGCAGATTGAGCTGAACGATGACAAACAGTCGATCACCGGTACCGAAACCATTACCTACCACAACAACTCTCCTGATGAACTGGGCTATTTGTGGCTGCAATTGGAGCAAAATATTTTTGATAAAAATTCCGATGCGAATCTTTCCAATACATCGGCCATTGAAGACAAATTAACGATGGGTCAGTTGGAGTTTTTGAAAGTGGAAGAGTTTGACGGAGGGTACAAAATCAAAACCGTAAAAGACAAGGCAGGCAACGCACTGAAATACACCGTGAAAGGTACAATGATGCGCATTGATTTGCCTGCACCGTTGAAACCAAAAGCAGCCATCAGTTTTTCCATTTCATGGTCATACAACATCCACGACCAGGGCAAGTTCGGTCGCATACCGGGCACGGGTCGCATGGGCTACGAGTTTTTCGCGAAAGATGGCAACTACCTGTACGAAATTGCGCAGTTTTTCCCGCGTATGGCCGTGTATGACGACGTATACGGATGGCAACACAAACAATTTTTAGGCAACGGCGAGTTCACGCTTCCATTTGGTAACTACAAAGTTTCCATCACCGTGCCTGCCGATCACATCTTAGGCGCTACCGGTGTATTGCAAAACCCCAACGAAGTGTTGACATCCACCCAAATGGCTCGTTTGCAAAAAGCCAAAACGGCCAAAACGCCGGTGGTGATTGTGACACAAGAAGAGGCAGAAGCCAACGAAAAAGATAAGTCCAGCACGAAAAAGACCTGGAAGTTTGCCGCTCAAAACGTGCGTGATTTTGCCTTTGCCACTTCCCGCAAATTTATCTGGGATGCCATGCAAATTACCGAAGGGGGCAAACCCGTCATGTGCATGTCGTACTACCCGAAAGAAAGCAATCCGCTTTGGGGCAAATACTCAACCCAGGCGGTGGCACATACCATTCGCACGTACAGCAAACGCACGGTTTCGTATCCGTATCCGGTGGCTATTTCGGTACACGGCCCGGTTGGTGGCATGGAATACCCGATGATCTGCTTCAATGGTGGCCGTCCGGAAGCGGATGGAACGTACTCTGAACAAACCAAATACGGTTTGATTTCGGTAATCATCCACGAAGTGGGCCACAACTTCTTCCCGATGATTATCAATTCGGATGAACGCCAGTGGACCTGGATGGACGAAGGGTTGAATACCTTCTGCCAGTATCTGTCTGAACAGGAATGGCAGCGCGATTACCCCAGCCGCCGTGGCGAGCCTTATCAGATTGTCCCTTACATGAGCATGGCACAAGGCAGATTGGAACCAATTATGACCAATTCGGAACAAGTAAGTCAGTTGGGCAACAATGCGTATGCCAAGCCATCTACTGCACTTAACATTTTGCGTGAAACTATTTTGGGTCGCGAAGTATTTGACTACGCGTTCAAACAATACGCACAACGCTGGGCGTTTAAGAGTCCGCAACCGGCTGACTTCTTCCGGACTATGGAAGATGCCTCGGGTGTGGATCTGGACTGGTTCTGGAGAGGTTGGTTCTACGGTACAGAACCGGTTGACATTGAACTGGTCGATGTAAAATACTATAATGTAGACAGTCAAAATCCGGAGAAAGAAAATCCAGTTAGCAAAGCAAAGGAGCAGGAACGCAAAACCATCAGTCAGATTCGCAACGAAAAAGACATTCAGAAAACACTGGTTGACGAAAATCCGCAACTGAAAGACTTTTACAACTCGTATGACAAATACGCGGTTACGCCACAAAGCAAAGCTCGCTTTGAACAATACCAGGCTTCGTTAAGTGATGAAGAGAAAAAGCTGATTGCATCAGGCGAAAACTTCTACAGCCTTAAACTGAAGAACAACGGGGGCTTGGTAATGCCCGTGATTCTGAAGCTTGACTTTGAAGATGGTACCAATCAGGTGATTCGCATTCCGGCCGAAATCTGGCGGATGAACAATACCGAAATCAACAAGGTGATTCACACGTCCAAGAAAGTAGTTCAGTTCACACTGGACCCATTCCTGGAAACAGCCGACATCAATACCGACAACAACTCGTTCCCTGAGAAGGCAAGCCCAACCCGGTTCCAGTTGTACAAACAACAAGGCCGCCGTGCTCCGAACCCCATGCAGGAGTCACAACAGACCCAAGGCAGCCAGCCGAGTAACCGGTAAAAAATAGTATCATCCAAAAACAAAAAACCTCGGCATGGTATGTCGGGGTTTTTTGTTTGCCGCAAAGCCCGAGATTTGTATGCTAATTATTCATTCTTATCTTTGATAGTTCCTATTTTCAGAAACCACAACACCGATTGAATCAATGCTCCAACTTATTGCCCGTGCTCAGCAATTTGCCAATCAGACTGCCATTCTTTCCCAAAATCAATCATACACGTATGCCCAATTGCTGGAAAGTTCTCAGCAACTGGCATCGCTGCTTTTACAGCAAATAGCTGATTTACAGGAGGCTCGGATTGCGTTTATGGTTTCGCCTGGTTTTGACTATGTGCAAACGCAATGGGCCATCTGGCAGGCAGGAGGCGTTGCGGTTCCGCTTTGCATCACGTATCCGCCACCGTCGCTGCAGTATGTCATTGAAGATACGCAGGCGAGTCTGGTTATTGCCAGTCGGGAATATGCATCGTTATTACAGCCGCTGACCAGGGCGGCTAGCATTCCGTTGCTTATTCTGGAAGAAATTGACTATTCGCGCATCGCAAAGCAATCCTTGCCAGACATTTCGCCAAATCGCCGGGCCATGATTCTCTATACGAGTGGCACGACCAGCTTACCCAAAGGCGTAGTGACTACCCACAAAAACATAGAAGCTCAGGTTTATACGTTGGTCAAGGCCTGGCAATGGACATCCGCTGACCATATTTTGTGTGTATTGCCGTTACATCATGTGCATGGCATCATCAACGTCATTTCATGTGCGTTGTGGTCAGGCGCAACAGTCGAGTTTCTGCATCCGTTCTCAGCCGAAGGCATTTTTGCAGCGTTCCAACAAGACAAAATTAACGTCTTCATGGCAGTGCCTACCATTTATTACAAATTGATCAGCCATTGGGAAAGTTTGCCCGCAGACCAGCAACAGGCTATCACTGAGACACTTACCAAATTCCGGCTCATGGTTTCAGGATCGGCAGCGCTTCCGGTTTCGGTGATGGAAAAATGGAAACACATCAGCCAGCATACCTTGTTGGAGCGGTATGGCATGACGGAAATAGGCATGGGCATCAGTAATCCATATGCAGGGGAACGCAAAGCTGGTTACATCGGCCAACCGCTGCCAGGGGTATCAGTTCGGTTGGTGGATGAAAAAAATCAGGTGGTTGCGCCGGAATTACCAGGCGAGATCCAGGTGAAAGGCGATAATGTGTTTCTCGAATATTGGAACAAACCAGAGGCTACGGCCAAAGCGTTTACCGAAGATGGGTGGTTTAAAACGGGTGATATTGCCATTGTAGAAAACGGCTATTACCGCATTCTGGGTCGCGATTCCATTGATATCATCAAATCGGGTGGATATAAGATTTCGGCACTGGAAATTGAAGAAATATTGCGCACCCACCCATCCATTGCCGACTGTAGCGTGGTCGGTTTGCCGGATGAGGAATGGGGCGAACTGGTGGCCGCCGCACTGATTATCAGAGACGAGAATCTGAATTTGAAAGAACTGAACAGTTGGTTGCGTGAACGAATGCCTGCATACAAAACGCCGCGCAAATACCGAATCGTCGCCGACTTTCCCAGAAATGCCATGGGAAAAGTCACAAAAAATGAGCTGAAGAAGGAGTTTTAGGGGCCTCCCCCAACCCCTCCCGTGGAGGGGAGTAAAGAGACCTCATCCCTAAATCCCTTCTCTGAAGGAGAAGGGCTGGCGTGGGGTTTTCACATTCCAAAACATAGTATTTCGCAAATAACAAATTGTCTATACGATACTGAATATCAGCTATTCAAATTCTTTTTTTAGACTAAAGACTACTCTCTACTAGCTAACTACTTACATTAAAAAAAGTCCCCTCCTCGGGAGGGGTTGGGGGAGGCTTCTTATGGTAATTTATGGTGTCACATTACTGGCTTTCTGCTACCTGGCCGGTCAGATTCTGGGTGAACTTCTCGGACAAGCCTTGGGCATTGACACCAATGTAGGCGGGGTTGGCTTTGCCATGCTGCTGCTGATTTTTCTGAATGACTGGTTTACCCGCAAAGGCTATCTCAACCCGCCCAGCGAGCAAGGCATTCTGTTCTGGAACCACATGTATGTGCCCATTATTGTAGCCATGTCGGCCACGCAAAATGTAAAAGCCGCCGTCTCGTCGGGTATGGTTGCCGTGCTGGCCGGCTTGATTCCAGTAGCCTTTTGTTTCTGGTTCATTCCGTACATTGCCCGACTGGCAGCTAAAAACAACGCGGACTGACATGGAAAAACTCACCAAATTCATTGAAGGCAATGGGTTGATTGTCGCATTTCTGCTGGTTGGACTAATCATGATTTTTTCCAATCTGGTGTTTGAAAAGCTCACCCGCAAAAAGGTACCTGCTCCCGCCATTGCCATTGTGATCGGCTTGCTGCTCGCTTACTGGGGAGGCTTGGTAGCGGATGGCAAAAAAGGCATTGCCGATGTAAAATTACTGACCGGCTTTGGCACCATGGGCAGCGCCATGTTCCGCGATTTTGCCATTGTGGCTACATCCATGGGTGCCAGCCTGGCCGTGATGCGCAAAGCCGGGTGGATCGGCGCCGTTTCGCTTTTAGTGGGTGTCACTGTTTCGTTTGCATTTGGGGTAGTTGTTGCCCTGCTTTGGGGCTATCGCGATGCCGCCAGCCTGACCACCATCGGTGCAGGTGCCTGTACATACATCGTAGGTCCGGTCACGGGAGCGGCCATTGGCGCTTCGTCCGAGATCATTGCGCTGAGTATCGCAACAGGGGTAGTCAAAGCAGTGGCTGTAGCCATTGGCACACCCTTTCTTGCCAAATCCATTGGGTTAGACAATCCACACACTGCCATGATTTTTGGTGGTATCATTGGCACCAACGCGGGCGTTATGGCGGGCTTGGCTGCCACCGATCCAAAGCTGGTACCCTATGGGGCACTAACGGCTACTTTCTATACCGGCTTGGGTTGCCTGTTGTGCCCTTCTGTGTTCTACCTGATCCTGCATTCTTTTTATCCGTAAAATAGTATCCCTACAAAACAAAAAACCTCCCTTTGTGGAGAGGTTTTTTGTTATTCTTATGTATCAGTTACTGAAAGAATTCTTTCATCCGGTCAAAGAAGCTTTTGTCATTTTTGGATGGCCGAGGGTGAAAATTAGGCGAGTTGCGCAGTTTTTCCAGGATTTCGGTTTCTTCACGTGATAAGTTTTGCGGTGTCCAGACGTTCACATAGATCAACTGGTCGCCCCGACCGTAGCCATTGATACTGCGAACTCCTTTGTCTTTCAACCGCAGGATTTTTCCGCTTTGCGTACCGGGCTCTATCTTTATTTTTACTTTTCCTTCAATCGTTGGCACTTCCATGCTGGTACCCAAAGCTGCATCGGCAAAGTTGACATGCAAATCGAAAATCACATTGTCACCGTCACGTTTGAGCAATTCATTTTCTTCTTCTTCGATCAATATGAGCAAATCACCGGCTACACCTCCACGCGGAGGCACGTTTCCTTTGCCGGCCATGTTCAGTTGCATGCCTTCGGCTACCCCAGCCGGAATTTTCACCGAAATGGTTTCTTCGGTCAGTTGACGGCCTTCGCCATGACACGCATCGCAACGGTCTGACACAATGGAGCCTTCGCCATTGCAAGTAGGGCACGTACTGGTCGAAACCATCTGACCGAGCATGGTATTTACGGTGCGGCGCACCTGGCCGTTTCCATTACAGGTGGTACAGGTTTTCAGGGCTGTTCCGCCTTTAGCACCGTTGCCACCGCACACTTCGCAGGAGGTATAGCGTTTTACCTTGATTTTTTTCTCAACGCCATTGGCTACTTCTTCCAGATTCAGCTTCAGCTTGATGCGCAGACTATCGCCTTTGCGCATGCGTTTGCCACCGCGACCACCACCACCGCCAAAGAAATCACCGAAAGGCGTATCGCCGAAGATGTCACCAAAACGGGAGAAAATGTCATTGGCATCGGCAAATCCACCGCCACCAAAACCGCCTCCGTTTACACCCTGATGCCCAAATTGGTCGTAACGCTGGCGTTTTTGCCCATCGCCCAATACTTCGTAGGCTTCGGCAGCTTCCTTGAATTTTTCTTCTGCAGACGGGTCATCCGGGTTTTTGTCCGGATGGTATTTGATGGCCAACTTCCGGTAGGCTTTCTTAATCTCATCCTCCGATGCCGATTTGCCTACGCCCAATATTTCGTAATAATCTCTCTTTGTCATGATTTAAATAGGGTACAACACTGCAAGTATGTGAATGTGTTACAAAAGAAGGTTCAGGAACAGTTTTTCAATTGAAAAAGATACTATTTTGTTTGGTATACACACACACTTGCGTATGGCCGTTAATTGCCAACAATTACTTTTGCAAACCGGATAATCTTGTCTTTTAAGGTGTATCCCTTCTCTACCTCATCCACTACTTTGCCTTTCAGTTCTTCGCTGGGAGCCGGTATCTGGGTGATGGCTTCGTAGGTTTCGGCATTAAAATCCTGCCCGACTGATTCCATGGGTTTCAACCCGCGTTGTTCCAGTGTTTTGTACAATTTGTGGTAAATCAACTGTATGCCTTCTTTTACCGACGCCACATCCTGGGCTTTTTCCATCGATTTCAGAGCCCGTTCAAAGTCGTCGAGTACCGGCAAAATGGCCAGCATCACGCCTTCTTCGGCAGTTTGCAGAAACTCAATTTTCTCCTTGGCCGTCCGCCGACGGAAATTTTCAAAATCGGCCAGCAGACGCAGGTATTTGTCTTTCATTTCGGCGATCTGTGCATCTGCCGAAGCAGCTGCCTCAGGTTGATTTTCGGCAGCATCCGTTGTTGTTTCGCTGGCGTCTACCGGGATTTCTGATTCGTGCTGGTTTGTGTCTTGATTCGCTTCGTTTTGCATATTACTTACAATAAAGTTACAGGTTCAAAATGACAGATGACAGGCGGCGTCAGTGACAAAACAGACCTATTCAAAATAGTACAAATTCTCGGATAAAAACCCATTGTTCCGTCTGGAGTGATTGATTGTACGGATTTCCAGACTTGGAAAATAGTATTTCTCAAAAGTCAAAAACCCCGCCAAATCCGAATTTCCTGCAAAGATATGACAATTTGTCGGAATATATTTGCGAAAAGCAGCCTTCCAACGTTTTCACAAACCGTGAAAGGTCTTTCGCTTTTTTTTGCTTACTTTGCGTTTATGGAAAATCGCTGGATCGTCAAGTCAACACCGTCTGAAGAAACAATGCAATCCCTGATTTCGGCTATTAATGTGAGCCGGGCTTCAGCGCAATTACTTGTTCAGCGCGGTGTAGTGGAGTTCCAGCACGCCAAGCTTTTTTTCCGTCCAACCCTTTCCCAATTGCACGACCCTTTCCTGATGCAGGATATGGACCTGGCCGTAGCCCGGCTGGAAGAAGCCATCGGCAATCATCAAAAGATCATGGTCTATGGCGATTATGACGTGGATGGAACTACATCGGTAGCCATGGTTTACGGCTTCTTGCAGCAATTTCATTCAGACCTTACTTTTTACATTCCAGACCGCTACAACGAAGGATACGGGGTGTCGCGGCAGGGGATTGACTATGCCGCCCAACAGGGAGTTAGTTTGATCATCTGCCTGGACTGCGGGATAAAATCGGGCGAACTAGTGAGCTATGCCAAAACGCTTGGCATTGATTTTATCATCTGTGACCACCACCGCCCTGATGATACGCTTCCTCCGGCAGTAGCCGTACTCAACCCGAAACGTACAGATTGTCAGTATCCATACAAAGACCTGGCAGGGTGTGGCATTGGCTTTAAGTTTTTGCAGGCGTTTTGCATACAGAACCAACTGTCGCTGGAAGAACGGCTGTATCCGTTTCTGGATCTGGTGGTGGTAAGCATTGCCGCCGATCTGGTTCCAATTACGGGCGAAAACCGCATTATGGCTTATTTTGGGTTAAAGCAACTCAACTACAACCCCCGCCCCGGCCTGAAGGCTCTCACGCGCATTGCCGGACTTGAGAAAGAACTGGACATTACCAACATTGTCTTTGGCCTCGGTCCTCGAATCAACGCCGCCGGTCGCATTGCCCATGCCCATGCTGCGGTAAGTCTGCTGCTGGCTCATTCTGAACTGGAAGCCGAACAGCTTGCCAAGGAAATCAATGTAAATAACCGCGACCGCCAGGGATTTGACGTGCATACCACCAAAGAAGCACTGGAAATGATTGAATCCAATGAAACCCTGCGCCTCTCCAAAAGTACCGTTTTGTTTAAAAGCGACTGGCACAAAGGCGTAATCGGCATTGTGGCTTCACGGTGTGTAGAAAAATACTACCGGCCCACCATCATCCTCACCGAATCGCACGAAGTGGTATCCGGATCGGCACGGTCGGTACCGGGATTTGACGTGTACGAAGCGATTGCTGAATGTGCAGATCTGCTTGAACAATTTGGCGGACATACCTATGCCGCCGGGCTTACCCTGAAACGTGAAAACGTGGAGGCCTTTCGCACGCGGTTTGAGAGCATTGTCGCCAACCGGATAACGGAAGAACAGTTGATACCACAGATTGAAATAGATCTCAAGCTTCATTTGCGCGAAATTAATTTTAAGTTTTACAACATTGTCAAGCAAATGGAGCCGTTTGGTCCGGATAACATGCGACCGATTTTCATGTCAGAGCCGGTCTATGCCGACAATGTACGTATACTGAAAGACGTGCACCTGAAAATGAGCGTATTTCAGGAAGGGACGCCTTACGTTGACGCCATTGGATTTGGCATGGCACAATCGCATCTGGACAAAGTGGTTGAAGGGCGGCCGTTCCGCTTGTGCTACCAGATTGTGGAAAACAACTACCGCGGCAACCAAACCCTGCAGCTGTTAATCAAAGACATCAAACCGCTTTAGTGTAAAGTTGGAACAAAATTTGCGCAGCCCAAATAGTATCTTTACCAAAGCCAAAACCCCATTTCAGGTTTGAGCCTCTTTTGCGTCTTAACCTGAACTCTGACAATTAAAATCCAAATGCTTCTTCGTTCTGAAAACTTATTAAAAAAATACGGCAGCCGCATTGTTGCCAACAATGTTTCGGTGCAGGTGGCGCAAGGTGAAATCATCGGTTTGCTGGGCCCCAATGGAGCCGGAAAAACCACGACTTTCTACATGATAGTAGGTCTGATCAAACCCAACGAAGGCACTATTTTTCTTGACAACGAAGACATTACGCATCTTCCCATGTATCAGCGGGCCCGCCGGGGACTAGGCTATCTGGCACAGGAAGCCTCGGTTTTCAGGACACTGACGGTTGAAGAAAACATCATGGCTGTGCTCGAAATGACCAAGCTGTCAAAAGTGGCACGTAAAGAAAAGACCGAACAGTTGCTGGAAGAATTCAGTCTGACGCACGTACGCAAAAATCCGGGCCGTGTGCTGTCGGGTGGAGAACGACGCCGCACCGAAATTGCCCGTGCTTTGGCCGTTGATCCTAAATTTGTACTTCTTGATGAACCCTTTGCCGGTGTCGATCCCATCGCCGTAGAAGAAATTCAGGGTATTGTGGCCAAGCTCAAAACCAAAAACATCGGCATTCTGATTACGGACCACAACGTAGACGAAACGCTTTCGATCACTGACCGGGCCTATCTGTTGTTTGAAGGAAAAATCCTGAAGTCAGGTTCGCCGGAAGAGCTCGCCGCCGATGAGCAGGTGCGCCGTGTGTACCTGGGCAAACATTTTGAGTTGAAGCGTAAAATCTGAGTACAAGAGGCCTGATCTGGCAAATCTGCATCTGTATACAATAGCTTTGCATCGTTTACGTCTCTTTCCCAACTAACGTCTATTTTTTTAGCTATCCATTCAAAACAGCTAAGGCACAGCTACTTGTGAAATCTGTAAAACTTGCCTAATTTAGTAGGTTGAGTAGAAATACGCTTATGCCCAAATGCCATTCCGGGTAGCCAACTCACGAGGTTTTTTGATTTCAAAAGATACTATTTCATTTCAAAAATTCTGGTAATCAATCACTTACAAGCAACTGAAAAAATTGTATGGAGCTGCTCAACACCATTCTGACGTGGATCATGAAAAAGCGGATTACTCAAATCGAGCTCTTCATGAAACATCCTCACGAAGTACAGCAAGAACAGTTTGTCAATCTGATTCACAGTGCCCGTGATACTGAGTGGGGACAGAAATACGACTACGATTCGATTGGCTCGGTGCACGACTTTCAGCAACGGGTTCCTATTTCGTCCTACGAAGACCTGTATCCGTACATTCAGCGACTGATGCGCGGCGAGCAAAATCTGCTGTGGCCTTCTGAAGTAATGTGGTTTGCCAAATCGTCGGGTACCACCAATGCCCGCAGCAAGTTTATTCCGGTTACGCAAGAAGCCTTGGAAGCCTGCCATTTCAAAGGTGGCAAAGACATGATGACCATCTTCGTCAACAACCGGCCCGATACCAAGGTGTTTGTCGGCAAAGGTCTGTCGATTGGCGGCAGCTACCAACCCAATGAGCAAAATCCCGAATCGTTTTATGGCGACGTATCGGCGGTCATTATGAAGAACCTGCCGCTTTGGGCGCAGTTTATTCGTACGCCTAATCTCGACATTGCCCTGATGAACGAGTGGGAAGAGAAAATAGAGCGTATGGCCCAAGTGACCAAAGACGAAAACGTAACCAGTATTCTGGGTGTGCCCACCTGGACCATTGTGCTCATCCGGCGAATCCTGGAACTGACCGGCAAAAAGAACATTCTGGAAGTGTGGCCCAACCTGGAGTTGTTTGCCCACGGTGCCGTAGCTTTTGATCCGTACCGCGATCTGTTTGCCAAAGAATTGGTCCCATCGCGTGAGATGAGCTATCTGGAGCTTTACAACGCTTCAGAAGGCTTCTTTGGCATTCAGGACGAAATTGGCCGCACCGATATGCTGCTCATGCTCGACTATGGTGTATTCTACGAATTTATTCCGCTGGAAGAACTGGAGAATGAACACCCGAAAACGCTAACTCTCGACCAGATTGAAGTGAATAAGAACTACGCCATGGTCATCTCGACCAACGCGGGTTTGTGGCGCTACCTGATTGGCGATACCGTCAAGTTTACGACTATCAATCCGTATCGCATTCGCATCAGTGGCCGCGTCAAGCATTTTATCAATGCCTTTGGCGAAGAAGTAATTGTGGAGAATGCGGAGGCCGCTATTACGCGTGCCTGCGAAGAAACCGATGCCCTGATTCGCAACTTTACGGCAGCACCCATTTACATGACCGAATCGGGCAAAGGCGGGCACGAATGGCTAATTGAGTTTGAACGCGAGCCGAGCAATTTGAGCGAGTTCACGTCTCTGCTTGACCGCACCCTGCGCGAAATCAACTCGGATTATGATGCCAAACGCTACCAGGACATGGCGCTGCAAATGCCAGTGGTTCACAACGTTCCGGAAGGCACGTTTTACCAGTGGATGAAAAAACGCGGCAAAATTGGCGGACAACACAAAGTGCCGCGCCTCTCCAACAACCGCGAATACCTGGACGATATTCTGGAAATGGTCAATGAAATGGCTTGAGAAAATAGTATCTTTCAAAAACGACAAACCCCCGACCCCCAATCAGAGAAAGTGGTTTGTCGTTTTCTTAAAAAAACAAGTTCGTCGTAGCTAAACAACTCAATTTCTGAAAGTAGCTCCGAATGCCATTCGGAGTGCCACAAAGTGACTTTTTCGCCATCAAATCATGCTATGGCATGACACTCCGAAACGTCAGTTCAGCGAAGCCAATCCCATTCGGAACTACAAATTATACACTGGCCGGTATTTCGTTCGTTTTTCTCACGAACAGCAAAAACCACAATGCCCCCAGCACCCCCGCCACCAAAGAGCCTACCAATACGGCAATCTGCGAGAGATTGATTTGAGCGGGATCATCGAAAGCGAGAATGGATACAAAAATAGACATGGTAAACCCAATGCCTGCCAATGTACCCGCACCAGTCAGATGTCGCCAATTTAGCGTATCAGGCAAGCTGCTGACTTTAAGCCAAATGGCCAGGAAACTAAACGCCAGCACCCCTACAGGCTTGCCCACAACCAGTCCCAGCATGATACCCAGGCTGTTTGCATCCAGCAGATTAGCGTACCAGTCGTAACTTAGCCGGATGCCGGTATTGGCCAAGGCAAAGATGGGAAGAATCAAAAAAGAAACCGGTTTGTGCAGAAAATGCTGCAACCGATACGAAAGCGACTGCTCATTGCCATCGCCAAAAGGAATGGCAAAGGCCAGCAATACCCCTGTAATGGTAGCGTGTACCCCCGAATTAAGCATGAAATACCACATAACTACCCCACCCACCAGATAAGGCCAAAGTACATATACCTTCCGACGCCCCAATACCACCAAAACGGCATAAATTGCCATGGCAATGCCCAGATTGCCCCACGAAAGATCTTTGGTATAGAAGATGGCAATGACCAGAATGGCACCAAGGTCATCGGCAATAGCCAGGGCGGTGAGAAACACCTTTAACGATCCCGGCACACGGTTGCCAAACAAAGACAGAATACCCAGCGAAAACGCGATGTCGGTAGCCATTGGAATGCCCGCACCAGCCTGTGTGGCGGTATCCCAGTTCAGTACCAAATGAATGCCCGCCGGAAGCAACATTCCCCCAATCGCTGCAAATATGGGCAACATGGCATTCTTTACCACGGCCAGTTCGCCGATGTATAATTCCCGTTCCAGCTCCAGCCCTACCAGCAGAAAAAAGATAGTCATCAGTCCATCGTTAATCCAATGTGACAGGGAGTGATGCCCCAGCGAGGTTTCCCAAAAATGCACGTACGCATCGCCCGACATGGAATTGGCAAATACAAGCGATGTCAGTGTACAAATGATCAGAATGATTCCACTTACACTTTCACTGTAAAAGAAATCACGAAAAATACGGGTTAAAACAGTCATATCCAGATGTAAAGTTTTGTAAGATTTGATTTGGCTGTGCGCTGAAAAATGTGGCAGAGAAACGCATTTGCCTACAGAGCAAACAAATATAAGACCAACTAGGTTTTATTCCACTGGCATCAGCACAAACAAGTTGCCAGATACAAGCAAAATTTTCGGCAAAGATTGTATTTTTGTAAAAAGGCCTGGCCTACCCACTGATTACAACCTGCTGATGAAAATTCTGAGTGTTCGTCTGAAAAATATTAATTCGCTGCGTGGCGAACATTACATTCCCTTTCACCAAAGTCCTATTGCCGATTCGGGCTTGTTTGCCATTGTAGGCCGCACCGGAGCCGGCAAAACCTCCATTCTCGATGCCATTACACTGGCTTTGTATGGCTACGCGGCCCGTTTTGGCCAGGCCACTCCCGAGAAAGTAATGAGCTATCACACGGCCGATTGCTTTGCGGAAGTGGAATTTGAAACCAAAGAAAAACGGTACCGGAGCAAATGGTCGCTGTGGCGCAGCCGCAACCGCCTCGACGGTGATTTTCAGCCCGCCAAAATGGAACTCATCGACCTGGAAGACGACAAAATCCTGGAGTCCAAACTGATGGATGTGCGAGAACGCGTGACCACCCTCACCGGCTTGGATTACCACCGTTTTTTGCGTTCGGTAATGCTGGCACAAGGCGACTTCGCGGCTTTTTTGAAAGCCAAAGAAAGCGAAAAAGGCGATTTACTCGAAAAAATCACCGGAACCGATTTGTACACCCGCCTTTCGCAGAAGGCGTACCAACGAAAAAAAGCCGAACAGGAAAAGCTGAAGGAATGGCAGCAGAAACTGGATACCACCCAGTTGCTTAGCGAAGAAGAAAAAACGCAGGTTCAGCAACGGATTGAGGAAGTTGCCGGACAAAGAAATAGTATCGCCGAAAAACTAAAAACCCTCGAATCACAACGGCAGTGGCTCAGTAGCATTCGCGAACTGACCGCACAAAGCGAAAACCTGCAACAACAGATTGCCCGGCTGGAGCTCGAAAAAACCGAATGCAAGGCCGAGTTTCGCAAACTGGAACTGCACCAGAAAGCCGTAAGCTACCGCACGCCCCTGGCCGAAATCCAGGTGATGCAATCTACGATTTACAACATCGAAAAAGACATACGCGAACTCTACGCTACATTGCCCATAGCCGAAACGGCCACACTGGAAGCCGAGCAAGCATTGGTAAATGTGAAGCAACACCTCCAGTCCCTGCAAACCGAACACGATACCTGGCTGCCGAAACTCGAAAAAGCCATTCTGCTAGAAAAAGACATCGAAAACGCCCAGGCACATTTTCAGGAAGTAGCTCAGGAATTTACCCTTCAGGAACGCAAAGTACAGTCGCTCAAGCCGGTAGTTGAATTTGCCGCCAACCTGCGTGACAAAAAAGAACTGGAAACGCAGAGCAAAACCATTGCCGCAGCCATTCAGGAACGGGTACAAAAAATCAGGGAATTGCTAAAACAGCAGGACCGCGAAGCACTTTTACAGACTGAACAACAACTCGGCGCCGATCTGGAACTTTGGAATGAGCAACTCAACCGCGCCAAATACTATCTGGAAGAACAGCAAAACCTGGCGGTTTTGCGAACCCAGTTCAAGCAGCTCAAAGATTCTTCCGAACGAGTAGAGAAAGAACTCGAAGCGATTCAGCAACAGGAAGTCGCAGCCAAAGACAAACTCGCCGACTTGCGTAAGATCTACGAACTGGAACTTAAAATTCAGAATTACGAAAAAGCCCGGCTACAGCTGCAGGCAGGCGAGCCGTGTCCGCTGTGCGGGTCAGCGCATCACCCGTTTGTCGAACACAAACCTGCCCAACAAACGGATAAGGCCCAGTTTGAACGCGACAGCCATCAGATCGTTTACGACGAACTTGTCAAGAAAATCAATGGCTTACGTGAACAACTGAGCCAGGACCGGGGCAGCCTGACTTTACTGGCGGAACAAGGACGCAAAGACAAAGAAAAGCTTGACCGCATCCAGCAGGATTACCAGCAGGTGGCTGCCGGGCTGAACAGGTCGGTAAACATTGACCAAGTCGAAGACATTCAAACTAGTATCCGGCAATTGGTTGAAGCCCGGCAGTTGCTGCGCAGCCAGTTGCAGTCATACGATGTCCTGCAAAATGAAATTGGGTTTCTGGAAGAAAAGTACAAACTCAACCTGCTCCGTCTTCGCCTCATTGAGGAAGGCGAGCAACTGGAACGCTGGAAATCGGAAAGACAGAAGCTAGTGGGCGACAAAAACCCGCAACAGGAAAAGCAACAGTTGCAGCAACGCATCAAAACAGCCGAGGAAAAAAGACAAGCAACCCAATTGCAATACAATGACAAAGTAAACGCTTTTCAGCTTAAGAACCGGCAACTCGAAGACCGGGAAAAAATGCTGGAACACGAAATAAAATTAGTATCCCAGAAAGAAGAAAAACTCCTCAAAGTACTCGTCAAAGAATCGTTTGACAGCATTGAAGCTCTACGCGAAGTATTACTCGACGATGCCACCGAAGCCCAGTTGCTCAAGAAAAAAGAGCACATTGAGGTTCGCCTCAACCAACTGCAAGGAGCCTGGCAACAAACCCAGCAATCGTTGGAGAAGTTACACGCCGAGTCGCTGACAGAGCAGAGATATGGCGAAGTAATAGCTCAGGTAACTGCCACACAGATAGCGCATGAGCAGCTCATCGGCGAGCAAACCCGCCTACAGCAAACCCTGGAAAACCACCAGAAAACCATTCAGAAAAACCAGGATGTAGAAGCCGAAATTGTGCGACAGCGCAAAGAACTGGAACGATGGGCAGGTCTGGATGCGCTGATCGGATCAGCCGGTGGTGCCGAGTTCAATACCTTTGCTCAAGGCCTTACCCTGGCCCAACTGGTGCAACTAGCCAACCGATACCTGGACCAGCTCAATCCTCGCTATCAGATTCGCCGCGTACCCAAAACCGATCTCGAACTCGAAATCCTGGACCGCGACCAGGCAGACAACATCCGGTCGGTAAAAACACTTTCGGGTGGCGAAACGTTTCTGGTGAGTCTATCCCTGGCGCTGGGCTTATCCGACATTGCCGGTCGCAAGGCGCGCATCGAGTCGCTGTTTATTGACGAAGGCTTCGGCACCCTCGACCCTCAGGCGCTTGACATTGCCATCACCACACTCGAAAACCTGCAGGCTACCGGCAAAATGATTGGGATTATTTCACACGTAGAAGCTCTCAAAGACCGTATTTCAACACAGGTGCAGGTGGTGCGTCAACCAGCCGGAAACAGTACCATCCGTATTGCTGGATAGATACATGTTTACATTTTGCACTCAGGCATACTAATAGTTAATACTAGTAGAGACGGCAGAAGCAAATGCTAGATTTTTTGGCAAAAAGAAGGCTCTTATTTATACGCTTTCGATAGAAAGATCGTTGTAAATATAATGTTTGCAGATATGTAATATTTCTTTTAAAAGTAAATTATTTTTCTTAATATGGCATAAGTTTTGCAGCCAGAAGCCGTATCAGCCAGAGTATAGAAGCTGTAATAAAAATCCGAAAAATGTATTTTTTTAAGATAATTACTCTGTTAACAGAAAACGCCGAAACCTAAGTAACTGATTTTGAATAAGAACTTACTTTTTAAGGGTTACAGGAATTAAGGTGAGATAAGAAAAGTACAAAACCAAAAATAGGACTTTCTCTTCTGTAACGCTTTTACAATTTCAGTACATTTTGTCAAAAAATAAGTATACACATCCATTAAACTATACTTGATTTTTCGTATCTTTGATTGTGTGGAGTAGTCCCATTATTCAGATGATTTACAACTATGATTTACAACGGTTTTAATACCAGCAACATAACTACGCAAACAACCATGGAGACATTAGCAGGACATTCAACATTGTATTTCAACGAGTTAGCAGAAAACGCGGTAGTTGAGAATGAAAAACAACGGATGCTTTTAAGCGAAATCCAGCTTCTGGAGCAAAAGATTGCCGAAGTAACTAACATTCTATGTAAAGCTACCTTGTCATACATGGTTCGGTTCCAGTTGAAAGATGACCTGGAGTATTATCATGAAATGATAGAACGCAAACGCCAGCAACTTCAGTCGATTGCTGCTTGATTAGTTAAATTTTACTTATTCCCTATATCCGAGAGAAGCCCATCTGGCTTCTCTTTTTTTTTGTGCAAAAAGCTCTACATTGTGGCAACTCTTCTACAACTATTTATGTCTTTACAGATAGCCTTTTCATTCTGTGACTTGATGATTCACGTTAGCAGAAAGCAGTTAGAGATTTTTTTGCCTAATCTCTCCTTTCCTAGCCTGATAGGAAGACTATTTGTACGTAGGGCTATTGGGCGGAAAACCCATAAATAGTACCTTTTTACAAAGCAAAACTGTTCCGCTACAAGACATAGCAGGGCAGCTCTTATAGCGTTTGGAAACTTTCAACAGATTTTGGATTCTTTTAGCTATATGTGTTGCAACAATAAATGTATATACATATATTTGCATAAGAAAAACTACTATATTATGGAATTGGAAAAAGAAATCCAACAATCAAAATTCAAAAACCAGTATCAGAAATTGACACTTAACCTATTTTATACTGCCAACTGGCTCAATTTAAAGCAAATTCAGCTTTTTAAGCCATACGGGCTTTCCCCGCAGCAATACAACATTTTGCGTATTCTACGTGGGCAGCATCCGAAAGCAGCCACAGTGTCTCTCTTGACCGAACGCATGCTTGACAAAAGTTCAAATGCATCACGCTTGGTCGAAAAGCTGCGTGTCAAAGGGTTGATAGACCGTGCCGAATGCCCGGAAGACCGCCGTGCTGTAAACGTAAAGATAACCGACAAAGGCCTGAACTTATTGAAAAAGCTAGATCCGATGGTGAACGAGATGGAACAACTCATTAACTTTATCAGTGAGGAGGAAGCCGAACAATTCAACCGTTTTCTGGATCAGGTACGCGACAAAACGATGGGCGAAAAATAGTATCTGCGCAGAAGCCAAAACCCGGCCTTATGAGATTTGAGGCCATCTGCCTAGCATGTCTGCGCTGGTTTTGTATTCATTAATCCGTATTTTGCGGGTGTGAAACCAAAACATGTATGGCAAAATCAAAATCTACGTCTTCCAATGCTTTGTTCTGGGCATTTATTCTGGTCGGTATTTTTGTGCTGGTAGGCAATTGGGATAAAATGTCGGACTGGTTTGGAAAAAAGAAACCCCCATTTTCCACACAAAAACTGCCCGAAAGCAAATCAAAACGCAAGGCGGACAAAACTCTTCCGGGTAGCGCCGAACCGGATTCATCTCCGAGCGAAACCGTTGCAGGATTCGATTTTGAAAAACAACCTGATTTTACCTATCCTTCTACCAGCCAGAAACTCGAAATTGTAAAACACACAGTTTATGCACTGGGCTATGCCGAAAAATATGAGCAACCCGCCTGGGTGGCTTACCGACTCACGGCCAGCATGGTGAGTGGCAACAACAAACGCGAAGACAATTTCAGGCCCGACCCCAATGTATCCACCAAGTCGGCAGTACCGGAAGATTACCGCGGCTCCGGTTATGACCGTGGGCACCTGGCACCGGTGGCCGACTTCCGCGCCTCTGCCAAATGGATGGACGAGACGTTTTTTATGAGTAACATGAGTCCGCAATTGCATGAATTTAACGCGGGTATCTGGGAAAAGCTTGAATCCAAAACACGCGGCTGGGCTCGCCACAACAAGGCACTGTACGTTGTTTCAGGTCCTATCCTCCGTGCGGGCTTGCCCACCATTGGGCGTTATAACAAAGTAGCCATTCCGGAACAGTATTACAAAGTAATTCTGGACATTCAGGAACCTGAACTGAAGGCGATTGGCTTTATTTTCAGGAATGAAGGCACCAAAAAGCCTTTGGAGCATTTTGCCGTATCGGTGGATGAAGTAGAACGCCAGACCGGATTTGATTTTTTTCCTAAATTACCCGACGATCTGGAGAAAAAACTGGAAAGCCAAACCAATTTTGACGCCTGGTTTGAGAAATCCAAAAAGAAATGAGGAGGTTTTCTGTTTTCAGAAGATACTACTTGGCGGCGGCTTTTTAGGCTCAAGTAAAACAATCCCTTAAAGCTTGGTTATTGGAACCAAAACCTCGGTTTGGTCCCAGCGCAGCCGCATGGTTGTCCCGTTGGGAAGAGGCAGGAAATCAATCGTAAAGCTTTCCGTTGTTTCCGATTGAGATTGAGAAGGCACCTGTACACGCAGTCGGTCTTGCTTTTCGTCATAATTCGTTCCCCATTGACCGGTTTCGTTGTTGATAATAAGAATCCAGTCTTGCGCTGTTGGGATTGTCCACAAAGTATAAGTGCCAGCAGGTACACGTTTCCCGGCCAGCATCACGTCTTGTTTAAATGCAATCAGGGTGGCTTCGTTGGCTCCAGTACGCCATACGCTTCCATACGGAATCAATTCACCAAAAATGACTCGGCCTTTCCTGGCTGGCTGGCAGTAATGCACCTCTACATCCAAGCCATTTTGCTGATACACAGCAACGGCTGCCGGGCTATGCGATTTGGTATAGAAGCGGAAAGCAAAGAAGGTAACTCCCAAAACGACAATGACAATCAGAAGAACGCGAAACGTTTTTTTCATAAAAAAATACTGGCAGTGAAAATCTGTTGGCACAACCAGACGCATGAAGTTACAAAAAAAACACGGATTGTCAGCTCAATAGTTTTCCCCGTTACGATACCGTTCCATAATGGGTTTGAACAGTTCGCCGGTGGTGGGAGGCGTGTACGAAATGGCATTGGCTCCGTGTTTAATCACCTCGGTAATGTGTTCGGGCTGTTTGCCGCCGGTAGCCAGAATCGCCACTTCCTTACTGATTTTCCGGATTTTCTTTACGATATCCACTGTTTGTGCTGCACCGGATACGTTAAAAATATCGACTCCGGCACGGATGCGACCTTCAAAATCTTCCTCTTCCGAAACGGCGGTAATGACAATGGGTATTTCCAGTTTTTTCTTCAAAACTTCAATCAGTTCGTTAGGGGTAGGCTTGTTAAGTACAACTCCCATAGCACCCTGAAACTCAGCGTCCAGTGCAATTTCGATGGCCCGCTTTCCGGTAGTGAGCCCCCCTCCCACTCCACAGAAAATCGGCTTATCCGATGCCAGAATAAGCGAATGCGTAATGATGGGCTGAGGCGTGAACGGATACACGGAAATGACGGCATCGGCATTGCAATTGCGGATAATGGCTACATCCGTTGAGAAGACGAAGGATTTCAATAGCTTGCCAAAAATGCGGATACCTGAGCATTGCTCGATTTCTTCAGGCACCCGAATGACGTTCTTGCGGAGGAAACCGTTGTATTCGGGCGGGTCCTGTGAATGTGGGTTCACAATGAGAAAGTTAAAAAAGTGAATGTTCGGTTTGTTGATTTCTGAACCTGTAAAAATAGCATACCTTTTCTACAAAGGCAGGTTTTACCATTTCTAAACGTACTATTTTTCTGCATTTTATCTTGTCACAAACTGCAAAAAGCTTACTTTGGCATTTGCAAAATGACTAACCCAAAACCTATACGCAATTCATCCAATCAGGTTGGCGTATTCGTGAAATTAGATAAAAGCCTAAGAGTATTTTCTTTTATTTCAACATCACTCCTTTTCACTGTCTGTATGCGTAACGAATTTGTTGCATTTTCCATTATCTCCATTGTGTTGGTAGGTGTGCTGGCATGGTGGTTCTGGCTTCCGCTGGCCTACGCTTATGTAATATTGCTCCCGCTTATTGGGATGGGCATTTACGACATGATTCAAACCCGGCAAGCCATCAAGCGAAACTTTCCCATACTGGGTCGGGGACGTTACATTTTTGAAGATCTGAGGCCTAAGCTCTACCAATATTTCATCGAATCAGATACTGACGGTACGCCTTTTAGCCGTACGCATCGTTCTATCGTATACCAGCGGGCCAAGAAAGAACTCGACACCACTCCGTTTGGAACCCAACTCAACGTGTATGACGAAGGCTACGAATGGATGGCGCATTCCATCGCTGCTCTTGACAAAAAGCTGCTCAATCACGACCCACGCGTAACCGTAGGCGGGCCCGCATGCAAGCAACCGTATTCGCTGAGCGTGTTCAATGTGTCGGCTATGAGTTTCGGGTCGTTGAGCAAAGCAGCCATCATGTCATTGAACGGCGGTGCCAAGATCGGCGGTTTTGCGCACAATACCGGCGAAGGCGGCATTAGTCCGTATCACATTGAAATGGGCGGCGATTTGATTTACCAGGTAGGTACCGGTTATTTTGGATGCCGTGCTGAGGACGGAAATTTCTCACCTGAACGATTTCAGACAACGGCGGCCAATCCTACCGTAAAGATGATAGAACTCAAACTGTCGCAGGGAGCCAAACCAGGCCACGGCGGCATTTTGCCCGCAGCCAAAAACACACCCGAAATCGCTGCCATCCGCGGGGTTACGCCTTATACTCAGGTCGATTCGCCTCCCTATCACCGGGCATTTAACACGCCTACAGGTTTACTCAAACTCATTCAGCAAATGCGTGAACTGTCCGATGGCAAACCCGTTGGCTTCAAACTGTGCGTTGGCAACAAACACGAATTTGTCGCCATCTGCAAGGCCATGCTGGAAACGGGTATTCTGCCCGATTTCATCACTGTAGACGGCGGCGAAGGCGGAACCGGAGCCGCACCGCTGGAGTTTTCGAACTACGTAGGCATGCCATTCAAAGAAGGCTTGTCGTTTGTGTATGATACACTGGTGGGTTTTGACCTGAAAAAACATATTATTTTGCTGGCTGCCGGCAAAGTTATCAACGGGTTTGACATGGTGCGCGCTATGGCGCTAGGTGCAGATGCCTGCTACAGTGCCCGTGCCATGATGATGGCCTTAGGCTGTATCCAGGCACTGGAATGCCACAACAACAGCTGCCCTACCGGCGTAGCCACGCAAGACCCCGAATTGGTCAAAGGCCTGGTGGTAGACAACAAGAAAGTACGCGTAGCCAATTACCATCGCCTTACGGTTGAGAGTTTTGTAGAACTGCTGGCGGCCGCCGGACTGAAAGACCCCTCCCAGATTACGCGCCACCACCTGAGCCGACGCGTATTCATGAACCTGGTGAAACGGTACGACGAAATTTACCCGTATGTGCCCCAGGGCAGTTTGCTCAGTGCCGATACCTACCCGGAAGAATACGCTGACTTATTGAAGAAAACAACGGCCGAAAGTTTTGCCCTTGCGTAAAATAGTATCTTTACGAAACAGAAAACCCGACCTTTTATTGGCTCTGTGTAAGCTCAACTGTGCATGCTAGGAAAATACGTACCCAAACCCAAACAAGGCAGCCGATACGCCATTGGTGACATCCACGGCTGTTTTGACACCTTTCGGGAATTGGTCGAAAACCAGATCAAACTCACCAAAGATGACCAGCTTTTTTTGCTGGGCGACTACGTTGACCGTGGCCCCAAAAGCAAGCAAGTGATTGATTACATTCTTTCTTTGTCTGCCAGCGGCTATTCGGTTTATCCGTTGCGGGGCAATCATGAGCAGATGCGTATAAATAGCCATTCGATTGATATTCTGCCTACTTATTCTAACTTTTTTCATTCATTGCTCCATTACTACGAAACGGAAGGTTTTTATCTGGTTCATGCCACACTTAACTTTGAAGCAGAAGATCCGTTAGAAGATTCCTATAGCATGTTATGGGGTAAAGACACTGAGCCTGATCTGGATTTTCTGAATGGCAAAAAAATGATTCACGGCCACAACATTCGATCACTAACCAGGATACAAAGCGCAATCAATGAGCGTGATACGATCATACCGTTAGACAACGGCTGCTACAAAGCATTTAACGGCTCCAAAATTGGATTTGGAAATTTGTGCGGATTGAATTTAGATACGTCTGAGTTATTGATACAGGAAAATATTGATTTGTTATAATGAGCCTCTTATCTCCCCTGCCCAAATCCTGGTTTTTCTTTGGCTTAGACGAAGTTCGGGAAACCATGAATACCTACGAAGCCTTTGATTACACGAAATTGCCACCCTTGCCCACCGAAAAACTGAATGGTTCCTGGCAGTGGCTACAGGAGGCGTATGAGCAGATAGCTTCTACCATTGATGTACCCGAAATACCTGATGATTGGTTCAGTTCGCTGCAAACCATTCAGGATCAGGCTAATGATCGGAAAATTACGTTGCCTCAGGGATTTGTTACACTCATGCAGAATCCCGAATGGTTGTCAGCTATTCTATCGCCAACCGACTGCTTTTTTGAACTTGACTCCGAAGGTTTTATCGACATACAGGACCGCCCCGGAGAAAGTCTGGTGCATTTTTATTCCGACTCGCAGTATTGCCTGGTGTGGTATCTACATTTTGACGGGGCGGGCCAGTGCAACATTGTGTGTTCGAGCAACTGGTTTTTTCATACGTATTACGACGATTACGAAGCCATTCGAGAGAATTATCCGGACGAGGCCGATGAAATTATCACCGAATTGCAACAGGGTTCTCATCAGTTTCTGTTTGAATGCGAATCTAGTTTCGAAGCTTTTACTTACCGGGTATGGACAGAAGGGCAAATTTGGTTTTCACAATACGAAAATCTTTTTGATCTGACAGACGAACAGCGCGTCTACCTGGATTATTACCGCACTCACTCATGAATTGGACGCCGTAACAGTAGCCTGTGCTGAGTAACCGGTTTGCAAAAAACACTGTTTCATTTATTTTTCTGCGATTTTTATTTTCCAAATTATAGTATTTTTTTGTCGGGTGTATTAACTATTTCATGCACCTGGTTTTTTGTTTGCAAAAGGTACTATTTCGTTCTTGCCACCAATGCCATTCTTACATCTGTACGGGGCTGACCCTGAGTTGGCTTCTTCACCAAAGTCCGCCATTTATTTTCTGATTAATCCGTCAAAAGCTTTTATATCTCTCATATTCCTGATATATTTTGGAGATATTACAAACCATACATGAACCTACACGTACAAAACGTTCAGTTACAAGAAATTCTAACTAAGTAGCTCATGTTTAAACCTACAATCTATGCGTACACTAAGCTCCATTCAAGACCCTACATTTACCACGGCCCCTCAGTACAACGCCTTAGATAGATACTTGCTCAGATTCATTACCGACGAACGAAACCTGCCTTTTGTACACCTTACCTTGCGGATCAGCCTTACGTTATTGCCGATTGGCGTTCTGCTTTTCATGCCTTTCGTTACCGGCTGGGTTTGGTGGAGTCTGGTGGCCGTGTATTACTACTTTTGCCACGTTGCCTATAAAGGCCCTTTCGGACTGATGCTGCATTGTGTGAGCCACAAGCCGCTGTTTAAGAAAGAGTATGACTGGATGAATTATTACTTACCATGGGTGGTAGCACCTTTTTTCGGACAAACTCCGGAAACGTACTACGGCCACCACATTGGCATGCATCATAGCGAAAACAACCAGGAAGAAGATAAAAGCAGCACCATGCATTACCAGCGCGACAGCCTCCGCAGCTTTTTGCAGTATGTAGGCAATTTTCTGTTTTTAGGCTTCTACGAATTGGTCACTTATCTCAATCAGAAGAAGCGCCGCAACTTGTTTCGTCGTACACTGATTGGTGAATTGAGCTTCTTTATTCTTTGCGCTATTTTGTGTTTCGTACGCTGGCAGGCCGTACTTGCAGTATTTATCATTCCGCTGCTGGTTACGCGTATCATTCAGATGGTAGGCAACTGGACACAACATGCTTTTCTGGATGCCAACGATCCGGGTAATCCTTTTAAGAACAGTGTGACCTGCATCAACACCAAGTACAACAAAAAGTGCTGGAACGACGGCTACCACGCCAGCCATCATTTTAAGCCAGCCATGCACTGGACTGAGCACCCTACGTTCTTCACAAAAAACCTACATCGGTATTCAGAGAATCAAGCCATTGTATTCGAAAACATTGAGTTTCTAGGCATATTTGCATTACTGATGCGCAAGCGTTACGATAAGCTAGCCAGTCATTTTGTCAATGTAAATAATGCGTTTGGTACTGAAGAAGAGGTGATTGCGTTGCTGAAAGAACGGACCCGCCGCATTGAGCCTGTTAAAGAAATTCAGTCGGCTTGAGGAGTTTTCTGTTATGTTGACTTACCAAAATAGTATGTTCTGAAAAGCAAAAACCCGTCTGTACAGGCGGGTTTTTCATTAGCTGGAACCAGGCAGATTATTTCTCAATGCTAATCAGCTCTACTTCAAAAAGCAGCAGGCTGTTGGGTGGCATTTCAGCTCCACGGCCTTGTTCTCCATAAGCCAGCTCTGGACTCAGAAACAGTTTCCACTTTGAGCCTACTTTCATCATCTGCAGGGCTTCGGTCCATCCTTTGATCACCTGCTGCACGCCAAACACGGCAGGCTGACCACGATCTACCGAACTGTCAAATTTCTTACCATCTAGAAATGTGCCGGTATAGTGCACTTTCACCCGGTCGGTCGGTTTGGGATAAGGGCCCGTGCCTTCTGTGAGTACCACATATTGCAAGCCCGAACCAGTGGTGACTACGCCGGGTTTGGTTTTATTTGCTGCCAGAAACTCATCGGCTGCTTTTTTGTTTTCGACGGCTTTCAATTTACTCTTTTCTTCTAGTTGCTGCTTGTTGCGTTGGAAATATGCCTGCAAATACGACATAGCCTGCACTTCGCTGAGCAGCAGCGTATCTTTCTTCTCAATAGTTGACCGCAAGCCTTGCAACAATAGATCCGTATTCAGTGAATCCATGGATTGGGCATTAACGCTGCCCCCAATGTTGACACCTATGGCGTAACTCACCGAGTCCATGTAGGTCTTCAGTTGCGGCTTGGGAGGTGCTGGCGCCACTACAGCCGCTTCAGCTTCTCCCTTTTTCTTCTTTTTGTTTTTCTGCGCCTGTGCCGTTCCAAATACCAGGCAAAGCATAAACAAAATCGTTAGTTTTTTCATAGATCAATCAGAGTACTGGGTTTTGCCGTTGGAAAAGATACTATTTTTTAGGTTGCGGTTTTGCGGCAGGTTTGGGCTTGGCTACGGGTTTTGTCGATTTGGGAGCTTCTTTCTTAACGATTTTCAGCAGTTCTACCTCAAACAGCAGCACGGCGCCAGGATCAATGCCCGCCGATGGAACGCCTTGCTCGCCATAGCCCAGCTCAGACGGAATAAACAACTTGTATTTGGCGCCTTCGCTCATCAGTTGCAGGCCTTCGGTCCAGCCGGAGATAACGCCGTTTACCGGAAATTCAGCGGGCTCGTTCCGTTCATACGAACTATCAAAGGTTTTGCCGTTCATCAGTGTTCCCGTGTAATGCACCTGCACTACATCAGTTGCTTTGGGCTTCACGCCGTTGCCTTCTTTGATGACCTGGTATTGCAAACCGGACGGCGTTACTTTTACGCCGGGCTTGGTCTTGTTCTCTGCCAGAAATTTCTCCCCGGCTTTCCTGTTTGCTTCTGCCCGCTTGGCTTGCTCACCGGCCACGTACATGTTTATAATGGCCATCATCTCGTCATCAGCCATTTTGACACTATCACCACGCATGGCTACCATCATAGCTCTGTGCAGAATACCCAGATTGAATAGGGTGTCGGCACCGTTTTCTCTAAAACGTTTTCCCTGTATGATACCTAATGCATAACTGGCCGAGTCTTTGGTATTTGTCAATACAAACTCCTCTGCCTGAGGCTTTAACTTAGCCGAATCAACGGGCTGAGCCACCACGGCAGCAGCTTCGGCGTCTCCTTTTTTCTTTTTCTTGTTTTTTTGTGCTTGTGCCGCTCCAAAAATGCAACTAAGCAACAGACAGATGATAATCTTTTTCATAAATTGTGTTTGTTTGCTAGCCTTTGCCGTTATTTTATTGCTATTAAAAGCAAAGTAGCACGACACAGCGTGCTACCCAGGTTTTCAGGATTCAAAAGATACTATTTCCCTTTTTTAACTTTCAACAATTCTACGTCAAAAATCAGTACGGCATTAGGCCCGATTTCGCGTGGTGCTTGTTGGCCATACGCCAGATTGGAAGGGATAAAGAACTTGTATTTAGCACCTTCGCTCATCAATTGGATGCCTTCGGTCCAGCCCGGAATCACTCTGTTGAGCGGAAATGTAACCGGCTGCCCACCGTGTGATTGAGAACTGTCAAACTCTTTGCCATTTGTCAGTGTGCCTGTGTAGTGTACTTCCACTGTATCTGTAGCAAGGGGTTTCACGCCGTTGCCTTCCTTGATGACCTGGTATTGCAAACCGGACGGCGTTACTTTTACGCCGGGCTTGGTCTTGTTCTCTGCCAAAAACTTTTCACCCGCTTTCAAGGTTACGTCTGCTTTCTTTCCTTCTTCTTTCGATACATACGACTGCACCATCATCTGCATTTGCATCTGATCCATTTTTACGCTATCGCCACGAAATACACTTTCCATGGCACTTTGCATAATCTTGACATCAAAAAGCGTATCGGCGCCATTGTCTTTTAATCCTTTTGCCTGCATAATTCCCAGTGCATAACTGGCTGAGTCTTTGGCGTTGGTCAGTTTGGGTGCACCTGAGCCAAAGCCTGATTTGTTGTTGCAAGCAGAAAAGAACACACCACCTGCAAGCAGCGCTATGGCGATTACATTAATTTGTTTCATTGAGGGAAATGGATAAGAATATGAATTTAACAATTACGTTCAGACGGGATTTGCATCTGTGAAAGTGGCGCGAAATTACGGTATTTTTCGGATTATACATAGACCGGCTGGCATTAATCCGATTTTTCGTTGCAAAATACACATTGAGTAGCCTTCTATGCTTCCAATCTTTTCTTAGCCGTTCACTTGTCAATAATATCTACAAGGCCTGCAAGCCTAACGCTTATTCAATTTGTATTGCACGTTCTTTTTAGATAAATAAAGTAAGACACCTATTGGAAATATCCCGTAACTAATTCAAACTAGATGCTCTATGGGTTTGTTTCCAAGGAGTTAGCATTTCTGTATTTGTAGCCAATTAGTAAAGGGCAAGACATTAGATTGCCCTCAAACTTGTTTTGAATAGGTGATATTAATGAAGCTCACTCCCAATTGGAGAACAAAACCGTATACGCCCATTTTACTAAAAAAGCCCCGGTTTAGTACAAAGTACTGTACCGAGGCTTTACATTAGCTGGCAGGGATTGGGAACTATTTTGTTTGGACTGTCACCGTGCCTCCTTTGATAAACAGATCATGCGACACGAAATAACCCTGATGCGCTTTGCCATTGACTTGTACAGAAGTCAGTCCTCTACCTGAGTTGGGCTTGGTGATTGTTAACTGTTTTCCACTGGAAGTTTTCCAGACAACTTGATCAAAAAGCGGTACGGTTACCAGATATTCCGGATCGGTTGCCGAAAAGGTGTACAAACCCAGCGCATTAAGCACATACCACGCCGACATCTCTCCGGCATCGTCCATACCAGAGAGTGTGATTCCATCACCGATCCCATATAAGTTGTTCAGAATGTAATCAAGTATTTTCTGGGTTTTCTCCGGCTTGCCAATGAAATAATACCCGTAAGGCGCTTCGTGATCAGGTTGATTGCCTTGACAATATTGCCCAATCATCGTTTCCACGTTGCGGGCAATGTAAGTCGGATTCCAAGGCACGATAAACAGAGAATCCAGTTTGGATTCAAATCCTTTGGCTCCGCCGTACAAGGCAACCAATCCCGGCATGTCATGGGGTGCAAAAAACGATACCTGCCAGGCGTTGGCTTCCCGGTACATGTATTCGTAATAAGGATATTGTGGATTGAAGGGTGTGATCCACTGTCCGTTTTCCAGTTTTCCGCGCATGAAGCGAGTGGAAGGATCAAACATGTTTCTGTAATTCTTGGACCGGGCCATCAGCAGTTTGTAATTAGCTGAATCCCCCAGTTTTTTTGCCATCTGAGCCAGCGAATA
The DNA here is from genome assembly GCA_963520985.1 of uncultured Sphingobacteriales bacterium. GTDB lineage: Bacteria > Bacteroidota > Bacteroidia > Cytophagales > 172606-1 > Xanthocytophaga. The sequence continues at coordinate 1,835,622 of CAUQTA010000001.1, read as the reverse complement.
ATCGTCATACGAATACTCCAGTGTTTTCGACACGCCGGCTTTAGCTTTGGTTTCCACGTGCGGATTGGCCACATCCGGATCGGAAATGTATCCTTTTTCCATGTATTCGGCCAGATACGGGCGGGCGGGCCCCGGCACAGTAGCGTTCTTTAACAACAACTGATAGGTTGATTTTGCATCAAAGCCGTCAATGCCGCGCAAGTAGGCACCGGCAATGGAAGAAGTGCCATGATCTCCATGAAAGAACGTAGGCATGGCCCCGGTTTTTTCGCCCACATCCTTCATCGATTTGATTACGTTCAGCGTCACTTTGGGAGAAATCAACCCGAGCAACACATCTTTGTTGCGGTAGGTATCCCACAGGGAAGGCTCCGTGTAGTAATCAAAATCGGCTTTGGCTTTTTGTCGCTTGGCATCGGTGTATTCGCCGTTTACGTCGCTGCGCAGAGCTGGCCATAAGAAAGAACGATACAGACAGGAATAGAACATTTCCTTCTGGGCGGGCGTCCCTCCTTTTACCTCAATGTGTGACAGCAACGTTTCCCACTGCTGGTTTGCCTGCTGGCGAATGGCGTCAAATGAATGGTTGCCAATTTCCTTCTCCAGGTTTTGTTTGGCATTGGCAATGCTCACAAACGACAAGCCGATTTTCAATTCAACAGGTCCGGAGCCACCATTGGCCAGATACACCATACCATGACCTGTTTTGGTGTTGGCATCCTTCACCTCCAGCTTCTCAATGTTTGTATTGAATTGAGCATAGAAATAAACGTTTTCGCCACTCTGAAATCCTTGCACTGCCCGAGGCCCGGCTTGTTCAATGTTCCAGGTAGACACCCGGCTCAGGGCTTTGGACAGATCGAACAGAATCCTCCTTCCTGTATTGTTTTTGAAAGTGTAGCGGTGATACCCACAGCGCAACGTGGAAGTGAGGTCAGCCTGAATCTGGTAATCGTCCAAATAAACTTGGTAAAAACCGGGAGAGGCATGTTCGTTGCCGTGTTTGAATCGGGAACCGTAAATGGGTTCAGGATTGCGGTTTCCTTCGCCCACAGCGCCGGTAATGGTAGGAGTTGCCGACTGCGGAAGTGGCAAAATGGGAATGTTGCCCAGGTTCCAGTGTCCTTTATTGGTATGCGTAAAGCTTACAATCACGGAATCTTCGTACTGGTAACCAGAACCGGCGGGCTGGTAGCGGGTCATCGGGCTTAGCTGAACCATGGCATTCGGAAGCGAGCTACCCGGAAAGGTCAGTCCGGCCCAGGACCGCCAGCCTTCCGGCAGTTTGTAGCCCAGAATTTTGGGATCATTCAGCGGTGCCGTACCCACAAAGGTATTCACATAATGGGTAACGCCAGTAGCACTTGCCCGATTGGCAGCCGCACTGGATGCATGACTTTTCGTCTGGCTATAAGCTGTAACGGGAATGAGCCCGAGTCCCAGCACAATAGTGAAAAACAGGTTGGCAGGCTTCTGCATGGTTTGTAACTAAATGAATTCAGGTTAAAAAACAATCCTGCCCGATTTCCGCCAACGGCTTTTAATCAGGCAGGTTTTTATCTTTGAAAAGATACTATTTTGGGGCCTACCCCAGCCATGGAGGGAAGAAAAAGACCTCACCCCCAACCCCTCTCCGACAGAGAGGGGAGTCAGATTCGCGAATCCAAAATTCCCTTCTCAGAAGGAGGGCATCAAACGAGAGTTTGAGGAGCCAGCCTCGTCTGGTAGGGATTTTTGGATGAGGTCTTTGTAGCTCCGATTGGTAATTGGAGTAGCATCCACAGAATGCTTAAAAAGCATCTTCGTAATAATACAAGCTTCTCTTAAGATGTACCGTTTAATTCACCAGATTTTGTTTTTTCAGTTCGGCCATGGCTTCTATTAGCATTACGCCACTCAGTTGCGGTGTCAGGCTGGTGCTTAGTCCGGGTGCGGTTTTCCAATCGGGGCCGAAAAGAATATCGGGCATAGTAGTTCCTTTAGACCAAAGAGTTTGCGCATTGATTTTCAAGAAGTTGATGTAGTTAGCCCGTTTGGTAGAAGGCAGATCTCCTTCCACAATCAATCGTGTCAGATAGCGCACAAAAATTCCGTTGAACAAGCCTCCATCACCGGTATCGCCATTGATCAGCACATTTTCGCGGGTAAGTCGTGCCAACGCCGCATCGGCAATCAGCATGGCATCGCTTTGGTAACTGATGTCGTTGGTGGTTTTATAAAGTTCCAGCGCACTGCCCAATACTGTTCCGTAATTGTAGGTAAACAACCGCGAATCAGGCTGGTAAGGATTTACACTGGTGTTAATGCCGTCCCATACATCGCCATTTGACTGAATCATGTTTGCGCGCAACCAATCGTATAGCTTTTTGGCCCACGCCAGGTCATCGGCGTTTTTAGTCACTTGATACAAACGCGCGGCAAACACACAGGCCGGTCCGCTGGATGGCGTACTTTTGTTGGCCCGGTCCTTACGCCAGTACAAACCGCCGCCGGTTACATTATCCCAACCGCCTTTTACATCGGTCCATAAAATATCGGCAACGTTTTTAAACCGTTCGTCTCCGGTAGCCACATAGGCACGTAAATTAGCCACCATCATCCACGACATGTCATCGTAATAGTAATTGATGTAAGTATTGTCATTGGCGGCCTTCACCCCTTCAATCAATGCATCCATCTGTTGTTTGATGGTTGCATCTTTGTTTTTGCGCAGGTAGGCATCGGTGAGTACATCCAAGGCATGGGCATTGGGCCAATAATTGTAATTAAATGAGGAACCGCCCATTTGCATGGTAAAAAACTTGCCCGATGCAAACCAGTAATGCGACGTGAGCCCAAACTGAGCACTATCCGCAATGGCGGGCCAGTTGTAGGTTCGGTTTGTGTTTGTGTTGCCTCCGTTGTTGGTAATCGGATCGTCAGGCGCTTTGAAACAGCCTGTCAATGAACCCAATGAAAGAAACGAGGCGACAACGAAAGCTTTGGGTATGAAAGAGATGCGATGAATAGCCATGCTGGAAAAGGAAAATTAATACGTTGAAACTGGGAATGTAAAAAGGAACATCGAACAAGCTGTCCGATGTTCTCTCAGAATTACCCCCTTTATAAAATATCCATTGACAAATACTGTCGGTTTTGTCTTGTCTCCAGATACTATTTTTGTTGTCAGCAATTATCTGACGGTTATTTCGTGCGTATACGCCTCCACATCCGGACTCAGAAACACCGTAACATCGGCATTGGCCTTGTCCAATTCGCTGCGGAATTTGTATGAATAATCGTAATCCGAACTATTTACCGGCACCAGGTAATAGAAAGTAGCCGGTGTGCTGGCTGTAGGCCGCTGGTTATCAGCATTGGTACTTCCCATGAATTCGGTGGCATCGGCACCTGTGCCTTCTTTTACGGTCAGGCGGAACTTGTAGCGTTCGTCACGGCCCCAGCTTTCCTGAAAAAACTCGATGGGTGTGTTTTCGATTTTCCAGATGCCTTTGCCTACATAGGGCAATGCTACAATCACCTGTTTTTTAGGCGAGAACCACAGTCCCACTTCTTTTATTTCGGTGAGTTTGGCCGCGGCATTGTTAAAGTCCAGGTTGATCCGGTACACCTTAGAGTCACCCGTCACAGTGGTTTCGCCTTCCTCCTGAATCAGGTTTCCGGCGATGGAAAACGACACTGGCGTTCCGCTTGTTTTGTTGACAAAGTGATACGTACCTGCTTTGAGAGCCGTGTAAATTTCAAATTCACCGGCTCTGACTTGCTTTAAGCGCCCCGCCTTACTCAAGTCTGCACCGTATTCGGTAGCATCGCCGGTGAGGTACACATCGGCCGGAATTTCTGAAAATCCGGCAGGACGTTCTACTTCCAGAATCCGGTCGGCAGCTGCTTTCTGTACATTGGTCCCTTTGGAAGCAAGCAGGGTCCATTTCAGCTTGCCTTTCGCCAGCGATGCAATGCCCGCCAGATTAGCAATTTTATTCAGATCCTTGTGCGAAAGCGTAGCCCGGTTTTGCCCGCCGTTGCCATCCGATGCTATTTTGTAAACCGGATTGGCAAAGTCGCCTCCTTCCTTGTCAAAGGCCAGCTCGTACATCACCAGCGAGCCATCCGCGGCTTCGCCCGGTTTCCATTCAAACACAACCGACGCATTGGTAGTAGGATTTAGCTTGACAAACGCATTGTCGGATGGCACCCGCAAACTATCCGGAGCTGTCAGGTTCAGGTTGATCGCGTCATCTTTTTTGCAGGAAGTCTGGCTCAGAAGCAGGGCCAACATTCCGGCAAACAATAGAGATAGGTATTGTTTCATAAGTTTGTTCGTTAGAATAATTTACCGCACCACTATTTTGTGTGTGTATTCGGCTGTTGGCTGGAAAAGCACCGTGATGTCCACATTTTTCATATCTACTTCAGAGGCAAACTTGAACGTGTAATCCCACTGACTAGCCGGTTGAGGGATCAGGTTGAAATAGGTGGCAGGCGTACCTGTCACCGGACGCGAATTGTCCTTGGATGCACTGGCGTACCAGATTTCGCCCTCTTCGCCATTGGTTTTTGTTTTCAGCTTAAACTTGTATCGTTCGTCACGGCCCCAATCAAACTGAAAGAACTCAATAGGCGTGTTTTCGATTTTCCAGGTACCGTTTCCAGTGTAAGGCAGGGTTGCCGTCACTTTGTTCTGAGCGGAAATCCACAATCCTACTTCTTCGATTTCGGTGGCCGTCATGGCGGCGTTGTTAAAGTCAAATTCCAACCGGTACACTTTAGTGTTACCTGCTACGGTAGTCTCCCCGCCTTCGGCCAGAGCAGTCAAGTTATTGGTTGCCGAGTACACTTTGGCATCGGCGGTAGTGCCACTGACAATTTTGAACGTGCCTGCTTTCAGTGACGTAAAAATCTCAAACGTACCGTCAGCCGTTTTCTTCAATGGCATCGCTTTGGAAACATCGTCCCCTGCTTCGGTGGCCGAACCTGTCAGATATGCCGTTGCCGGAACTTCGGCAAAGCCCGCCGGACGGTCAACGGACATCATCCGTGAATTGGTGGAACGCACAATGTTGGGCCCTTTGGATGAAGTCACGGTCCACTTCAGTTTGCCACTGGCCAGCGAAGCAATGCCCGCCGTGGCGGCAATCTTGTTCAGGTTCTTGTGGCTCAGGGTCAGCCGATTTTGGGCGCCGCTGCCATCGGATAATACAATGGAAACCGGGTTGGTGAAATCGCCGTTCTCTTTGTCAAACAGCACTTCGTACAACACCAGTGTACCTTCTTCAGATTTAGCCTGCTCCCACTCAAAAACCACCGAGGCGGAGGTAGTGGGTTGCAGCTTCACCGAAATATTGTCGGTAGGCGTGAACAAGACATTGGCTGGTGTCAGTGTCAGATTCAGTTCCTTAGACTCGTCCTGACAGCTCACCAAGGCTCCCAGCACCAGCAAAACAATCCACGAAAGATATGAATGTATTTTTGTCATAATTGATTGATTCAAAGGATAAAGATTAGGCAGATGTGCCTTGCAGAAAATAGTATGTCTGCGCAAGGCAAAACCTGCCTGTTGGTTACTGGCCCCAGCCGGGATTTTGTGGTAAATTCTGGTTCTGGTCGCGTTCCAGTTGCGGAATGGGCCATAAGTAATGCTTGCTCGGATCAAAAATGCGATTTTCGACTATGATATTGCCGTTGGCATCTTTGGGCAGTTCGTTACCTGGAATGGCAATGCCTTTGACCTGCGTATTGAGCACGGTTTCGGCTGTTTTCCAGCGGCGAATGTCGAAAATACGCAGCGACTCAAATGCCAGTTCCGAACGACGCTCCCGGCGAACGATATCACGCAAACCTGCTTGCTGTGCACTGGGAAAGTTTAACGCTCCACTATCGGTAAATCCAGCCCGGCGACGCAGTGCGCCAATGGTTTGGTCCCACACATCGGCTGTTAGCTGACTTAGCTCATTTTTAGCTTCGGCATACATTAGCAACACGTCGGCATAACGCAGGTAAATCAGATTCAGGCCTGAATTGCCCGGCGATGTAGCGGTAGGATCAAAGTATTTGCGCCAGTAATATCCTGTAGCAGAGGCTATTGGCTTTAGCACATCGTTATCAGATGTGTTGGGCAGCGTTTTTACATCAATCTCAGATGTCGGAGCAAAATTAAAATTAGGATACTTGGAACCATCCGTGGCAATAGTCACAGCCAAACGTGGGTCACGGTTGGCAAACGGATTGCCGGCATCGTAGCCTGAACCTGCCTCCTGAATGGCTTTCCCATTAGTCATAATGTAATTATCTACTACAGATTGCGTAGGCATGATGTCGGTACGCAATCCGATGGAAACCGGCACAAAAAAGCGTTGCGTATCGTACAACCGGTTGGCTCCAAACTGTAAATCAAAAATGACTTCGGAATTGTATTCATTGGCAACGGTAAAAATGCCCGCATAGGAAGAAAACAAGCTATACGCACCGTTCTCGGTTTTGCCAATCAGTTTTTCACACTCCGCAGCGGCGGCCTGCCAGTTGCCTTCGAATAAATTTACCCGGGCAGCCAGGGCAATGGCGGCCCCGCGGGTTACGCGTCCTCTTTCGGTGGCTGGCAAAGCCGTGTTAATCGGCAGATCCGCCTGAATCGCACCTAATTCACTAATTACAAAGCTAATCACCTCAGCCTTGGGGCTACGTATGATACTTTGCGACTCAGAAATGGTGAGCACATTGGTATAGAAGGGAACATCGCCGTACCAAGTTGCCAAAATGAAATACGAATAGGCCCGAATAAACCGCACTTCCGCCTGATAGCGTTTGAGTTGCGCCTCAGATAGTTCGGGTACCCGCGACACATTAGCCAAAAACTGATTGCATTTGCGAATAGCCGTATAGCGAAAATCCCACTCGCTTTTCAGAATGGGCAGTGACGGGTCGTAACTGCCACTGGCTACCTGTTTGGCTCCGCCGTACCGGTCGCTTTGCCGCGTAAACGAATTATCGCTGAGTGATTCGGTGTAGAAAAACCCTTCGGCCGTGCCCAGATTGGCATAACACGAAGCCAATACGGCTTGTGCATCGGCATCCGTCTTCCAGAAGTCCTGCTCGTTCAGTTCGTTTGCCAGCCCCACATCCAGTTTGTGACAGCTTTGCATGGCAAACAAAACCAAGGTGGTTAAAAGAATGTATTTTTTCATATCATTAAGAATAGATACCAGTTTGAATAGTCATTGCCAGAAAAAGACTGCCGGTTTTTCACTTTTCAGCGCTACCTGCCTGTCGGTAGACTGGCTATTTTTCCGGCAAGTCTGATGATTAGAAGCTTAGATCCAGACCAACGGCCATTACGCGACTGTTGGGATAGCTACGCCCGGCAATGGCTGAGTAATTGGAAAAAGACAAGTTGTTGCTGAACTGCGTGAACTCAGGGTCAATGCCCAGTCGGCGGAAGCGGTCAGGCACCCAGGTAAGCAGGTTTTGTCCGGATACATACACGCGGGCAGTGCCTACTTTTATTTTGCTCAACCATTCGGTAGGGAATGAGTAACCCACTTGCAGGTTTTTCACCCGCAGGTAACGCGTGTCGTACAACCAATAGTCTGAATATACCACGTTGTTGCTGTTGGCAGCTACGGTAGCCGTCAGGCGCGGATAAGTCGCATCCGGGTTGGTCGGAGTCCAGCGGTCCATGTGCTGCGTAAACAAATGCTCTTCGTTGTTGTGAAATGCTTCCACCGCATCACCCCGCAGGTATTGTGACCGTTGACCCACGCCTTGCAAGAAGATCGTCAGATCAATGCCTTTGTAACCTGCCCGGTAGGTAAAACCGTACGTATACCGAGGAAATGGATTGCCCATGATGAAACGGTCATTGGCATCAATCACACCGTCGTTATTCTTGTCGACAAACTTGATGTCGCCTGGCTGAGGTTGTCCATTCTGAGCAAACGGTTGTGAAGCTGAGTTCTGGATCTGTTCGTAGGTCTGGAACAGCCCATCGCTTTTGTACATGTAATAAGCAGAAATGGGATATCCTTCACGCTGAATGGTGCGTGAATCCACTTCGGTAATGTTATCCGCACCGAGTTTCTGAATGGTGTTAAAGTTGTCGGCCAGATTCGCAGAGAAAGAATGTTTTACATCACCTGTTGTTAGATTATAGGTAGCTGCAATTTCCCATCCCCGGTTGAGTACGGTGGCAAAGTTTTGCACGGGCGAACCCTGTCCAAAAGTTCCCGGCACTACAGGTGAATAGTAATTTCCATCATTAACCGCTCGGAAATAATCTACTGAGAACGTCAGTCTGTTATTCAACAATTCAAAGTCAGCGCCAACACTGGTATTGGTCACCGAAGCCCAACGCAGTTCCGGATTGAACGGCTCAATATTCACCCCACCTACACTTACATTGTTAAATGCATACGCCCCACTTACTGGCAGAATGCGAGGAATGTATAAATACCCTCCAATTCCTGAGTTACCCACTTTTCCATAAGAAGCCCGTAGTTTGATATTGCCAAAGCGATTAGCAATATCACCCATAAAAGGTTCGTTGGAAAGCCGCCAGGCAACTGACACAGCGGGATAAAATAACCAGCGATTTTGAGGGGCTAGCTTAGAAGAACCATCATATCGCCAGGTAAATTCAACCAGATAGCGATCCGCATAACCATAGTTTAAACGTCCAAAAACAGAATTTAATACGGCTAATTGTGGATTTACCATACGCGAATAATCTATTATACCGCCCTGGATATCTAAGTCTGTATTTCTCAAGAAATCACCCTGCAGAACTAACGAACCATTCAAAGGGACACCATTCAGCTGGCGGGCATAAACTTCAGGGTAAAATATGCCATTGAGAACAGAACTACCCGACGAGAAGTAATCGCTTCGATAACCTGCCAATAGTTTAGCGGTATGTTTGCCTATTTGTTTTTCGTATTCACCCGTGAAATAGATGTTTGTATTGTAATCTCTCCAGGCTTGCTTTGTCTGCTCGTTATTGCGTGGTGGATCTGATGGATAAGGTGAGTTATATGAAAACGCACGAACTTGTGTCTGTTGATTATACTGGAAGAAATTTCCAGACATGTTCATATTAAAACGCAACCCATCCAGTGGTGTCAAAGTAGCATCCAATGTACCTACCAAATTATCCGTTTCTAATAGACTGAAACCACCTTCAGATAATAAAGCTAAGTTATTGTTAGAAAGGCTGGCCGTGGTTGGAAACGTACCGTCTTCATTAACCAATGGATAAATGCGTGGGGTACGCAACGCATCACGAATGATGTTGCCCATGGAAAAAGGAGTGCTCCGTGTTAATGCTTTGGCATAGGCTGTATTAACCGTTACTGAAAGCATTTTATTGACTTGCGTAGTCAGATTCAGTCGGGCATTGTAGCGTTTGTAGTAAAACTCATTGCCCGCATCACGCACATACTTGTTGTTGAGCATGTTATCCTGATTCAGATAGCCAAAAGATGCCAGGTAGCTGGTGTTTTTGCCACCACCGCTCACGGTCACATCATGTTTTACTTGTGGCGCATTTTTGCGAAACTCTTCATCCAGTAACCATGGATAGGACCCTCTGTCGCGCTGCGCCTGAATCTGTTGTGGAGAAAATTGAGGAGAAAGTCCGCTGTTGACCAATGCTTCGTTTTTAAGGGTCATAAATTCCCAGGCTTCCACCGCTTTGGGCAGTGTGGTTGGGTTTTGCCAGCCAATCAAAGTGCTATAGCGAACGGTGGGTTTTTGATCGGTTTTGCCACGTTTGGTGGTTACTAGCACGACACCGTTGCCCGCTTGCGAACCATAAATAGCCGCCGATGAAGCATCTTTCAGAATGGTAATGTTTTCGATATCACTCGGATTCAGATTAGCCATTCCTAAGCTTCCAGCAATAAGGCCGTCGATGATGATAAGCGGTTCGTTGTTGGATGAGAACGAGCCCACACCCCGAATGTTGAATACAGGCACGGCGCCCGGTTCTGCATTGTTTTGCTGTACAGTTACATTGGCAGCCAACCCCTGCATAGCCTGATAGGCGTTGGTTGTTGGGCGGTTTTCAATATCGGTTTTTCCGACTGTAGCTACCGAAGAGGTTAGGTTTTTGCGTTGTTGCGTTCCATAACCCACTACCACCACTTCGTTTAGCGACTGAATGTCAGGCACTAACGCCACGTCGATGGTAGTACGGCCCGATATGGCAACTTCTTCAGACACGTAACCGATAAAGGAAAACACCAACGTAGTATTAGCCTGAGATTCAGGCACTTTTAATACATAGGTTCCATCGGCAATGGTGGTCGTACCCAAAGTAGTGCCTTTGATGGATACACTTACGCCGGGCATGGTTTCGCCGTTTTCGTTGGTTACTTTGCCGGTAATGGTAATGTCGGCAAATTGTGAACGAACGGTATTGACACGGGCTTCCAGCGAATTGAGCATTTCGCCAGGCAGTATGGTTTGTGCCGGGTCAGTGGCACGCGATTCGGTATTTCCCTTCAGAATGATTTTGTCTTTGAGGATTTCAAAGGTAAAGCCAAACTTGCCAGACAGTTCGTTGAGTACTTCATTCAGTTGCTTTTGTTTCACACGTAAACTGATGCGTTGCGTCGCATTTACCTCGTCATTTGAGTAAACAAACACGTAGTGGCTCTGTTTCTCAATTTTTTCGAGTACCGAACTTAACTTTTCATTGGATACTTCCAGCGTAATGGTCGATTCCTTTATCTGCACGCTGCTTTTGGCGTAGGTTCGCAGCGGTGCCGACGAAGCTACTTGTGCGTGCGTGGTAAGCAAACCAAAACCCAGAAAACACCCAAACCAACTGCACCGAAGCAAGTGATAACGGGGATGAGTAGAAAATTGCAACATGTTTCTTAGGGATTAAAAAGTGATTTTAGTTAAAGCCGCTTTGAGGAATGCGCTTTCAGAGAATAGTATCTTTGCCACTGGCAAAACCCTCGCATCGCGTTTTACTGGTTATCTTCTTTTGGTGTACCGAGTTGTTTGGAACCTTCGCCGATTACCAGCTCGTTGTTGGTAATCTGATAGCTAAAGTCCCGTGTTTTAGAGAGATAGAACATGATTTCGTCCAAGGTGTTGTTCGAAAACGCCCCCGTAAGCCGGTATTTTTTGGCTTCTTCGCTACGGAAAACGACTTTCTTTCCAAAGTTGCGTTCCAACTGATGGGCAATTTCTTCCAGCGTCATCGACTTAAAAATCAACCGGCCTTCAATCCAGGCTTTATCGTCGGTGCTCTGGGTAGCTTTGGTCACTAATGTACCCGAGCGGAAACTGTAAAGCACTTTCTGATTAGGCGTGAGAAAAACCGTATCGCTGACGACAGGAGTCGTTCCTTTGGGAATGAATGCAACTTTTCCAGTACTTACCGAGGTTTCTATCTTGTCTTCATCTTCGTAAGCGCGAATGTTGAACGAGGTACCCAATACCCGCACCGTACCGTTGGTCAGGTGAATGATAAACGGCTTGGAAGGATTTTTCTGAATGTCAAAAAAGGCTTCGCCATACAGGTTTATCTCCCGCGTTTTTTCATTGAAGGCTTGCGGATACGTCACCCGGCTGTCGGCATTCAGCCAGATCTTACTGCCATCGGGCAGTTCTATGGTGCTTCTCACCCCTCTTCCGTTTTTCTTTTCAATTAAAGAAACCTGGTTTCCGAAAATGTTTCTCTGATAGCCCACCCATACACTCACCAATACCAGCCCCGTAATGGCCGCAGCAGATAGCCAGCGCCACACAGGCAGGGAGGTTTTGCGTAAAACAGGGATACTAGTTGCTTCTTCCAGAGATTCCTCTTCGGCAGGCACGGCACGAATCTGACCCAGCACTTTTTGCAGAGAAGCTTCTACATTGACAGTACTGGTATGCGTACGGTCACTCCAGAATTGCTCCAGCAAATGCAGTTTCTGCACCATTGCCGGATGCGTTTCCAGCAAGGCTTTCAGTTCATCCGATTCGTCAGGGGTAAGTGTACCCGCAAGTTTTCGGGTAAATAAATAAAGTATTCGTTCTTCGTTCATGCTATTACTTAATGGCGGACGTCCATTTGAATAGACAGGAAAGCGAATACGATTACTTACAAGGGGTCAGAAAAAAATTAAAAAAAATCCAAGAATAGTATTAAAAGCACCAAATAGCTGTCTGGAGGCAATGTGGAAGGGGCAATAGGCGGCTTAGCAGACTTGGTATTTGTATCCAGGTAGGTGTCTAACGTCTTGTGGAGTTTTTTCATGGCCCGAAACAACTGGGTTTCTACCGTGCGTGGCGACAGGCTCAGAATTTCCGCTACTTGCTTGTAGCTCATGCCTTCTTCTTTGATGAGCTTGAACACGGTGCGGCATTGGTCGGGCAGTTCTTCCACGGCTTGTATGAGCAATTGGTAAATTTCGCGCCATTCCAACAGTTTTTCAGGATCATCGGTATTGATAATCTCGATTTCTCCGCTTTCGGGTTCCAGCGAAATATGAAATGGCGAATGCTGCGCCAAGTGATTCAATGACTGATTGCGGGCAGCTACAAACAGATACGTTTCCAGGTTTTGAATGGAGAGGATTTCGCTGCGGCGATTCCACAGCTTCACCATGATGTCATTTACCAGTTCTTCGGCAGTCTCCCGATTGTGAACATACATTTTGGTAAAATGAAACAACCGCATAAAAAACAGGCGGTATAGCGTAGCAAATGCTTCCTGATCATCCTCGCAGATCCTTTCTTGCAATTGCTTGATTTGCAACAAGTTAACCTTCATACACAGCTAAGAACAAATGGGTGTTGCTAGTAGTAACGCTGCAATAGTACCAAAATACAATTAAAAACAGAAATAATTACATGAAATCTATTTTTAATTATCCCACTTTATCTAATCTAAATAGTTCACTGAATACGCGCCTATTCTTTATTCAAATTTTGCGTTATGTGATGTAATTTCCAGATTCCAACCAATTCTGTATTTGTATCATCTTTTCTTTCTTTGCTTGCCCAAAGAAAGGGGCAAAGTGATAGCTTTTGAGCCGGCTTTGTGTGATAGAAAGAAAAGGCACTTTGATTAAATCGAAGATTCAGCGAAACTAATGCTTGCCGCCCCTCGCTAAGCAAAGAAGCCAACCCTATTTTTCTAGCTAGTGCTGCGCACTCCACATTGAAAAGTAGTTGCAAGTAGATTGTGCAACTTGAGTTAATAGAAAAATACTAGGTTTACTCATATCAAAACCCCATCTGTCAGCCAATAATTTGGTGATCTGATTTCGAGTATTCCTTTTGGCTACAACGATCCGCATTATGGCAACATGTTTTACTACGAATGTGCTCAATTTTGCCTCATCACATTTAAACAAACAATGCCATGCAAAAAACCATTTTTATTACCGGCGCCTCTTCAGGCTTAGGCAAAGCCACTGCCCGTTTATTTCAAACCCAAGGCTGGAATGTAATCGCTACCATGCGCAATCCGGAAAAAGAAACGGAGTTAACCCAGTTAGCGAATGTCACACTGTTGCCTTTGGATGTAACTAATTCCGAACAAATTGCTCAAACTGTCAAACAAGCACTTGCCATGGGCTCCATTGACGTGGTATTCAATAATGCGGGTTACGGGCTGGCCGGCCCGATGGAAGCCTACAGCGATGAGCAGATTGTCCGGCAAATCAACACCAATCTTTTGGGTGTAATGCGTGTTACGCAAGCATTCATTCCGTACTTTAGAGAACGAAAAAACGGGATGTTTATCACCACTACTTCCATTGGCGGAATCATTACTTTTCCACTGAATCCCATTTACCATGCCACCAAGTGGGCATTGGAAGGTTGGAGTGAGAGTTTATCCTTCGAATTAGGGTTGTTCAATACATCGGTCAAAACGGTGGCACCTGGCGGAATTGCAACCGACTTCATCGGACGTTCCATAGATGTATCCTCTCATCCGGCGTATGACGAAGCGATTCAAAAAGTATTTGCCCTGTTTGACGGTGAGAATTTTTCAACAGCTGACCAGATTGCCAACGTGGTTTACGAAGCTGCCACCGATGGCAAAAACCAGGTTCGTTATGTAGCCGGAACCGATGCACAGGCTCTCTACGCACGCCGACTGGAAGTTGGAAACGAAGCGTTTCGAAGAGAATTTGGTGCAACCATTTTAGGAAATTAATCCTTCTGCATACATGAAAAAAGGAGATCATTTGCCCGTAAAAATAACTTCCATTTCGGAATTGCACCGACTGATGGGCTTGCCCAAACCGCTGCATCCGTTGATTAGTATTGTTGATAACACGCAAGTACGGATAGACCATGAGAATCTGGGAGGATCGTACGTGTTTGACTTCTACAAGATTTCGTACAAGAGGACAGTCGCCGGGCGAATTGGTTACGGACAGGGCTATTATGATTTTGACGAAGGAGGTATGATTTTCACGGCTCCCAATCAACTGATTCTGATCAATGAAGACGTGGAATACTACGGGTTCACCTTGTTGTTTCATCCTGATTTTCTGCGGAATTACGCACTAGGCACCACATTGAAACGCTTCGGTTTCTTTTCATATGATACCCATGAGGCGCTGCATCTGTCCGACAAAGAAAGGCAAATTATGGTGGGCGTATTGGAGCAAATCGGCGATGAACTCAACAATCCGATTGATGATTTTAGCCAGGATGTGATGATTTCGTACCTGGAAGTGCTGCTTAACTACAGCAACCGCTTTTACAAACGTCAGTTTATTACTCGCAAAGCTGTCAATCACGATTTGCTCACGCGTATGGAGCAGTTACTGGAATCGTATTTTGAAAGCCAGGAATCGCTGCAACACGGCTTGCCAACTGTGGAGTACCTCGCGCAACAACTCAACCTTTCACCAAAGTACCTGAGTGACATGCTCCGTTCCCTTACCGGGCAAAACACGCAGCAGCACATTCATGAAAAGCTGATTGAAAAGGCCAAGGAACGGCTATCGGCGACTAGCCTGTCGGTCAGCGAAATAGCCTATGAATTAGGATTTGAACACCCACAATCATTCAGCAAGTTGTTCAAAGCCAAAACTCAGGTGTCGCCCATCGAATTCAGGCAATCATTCAATTAATATAAATTCGGATTGTGGTGGGCGGATTGCCGAATGAGAAACAGAGTTTAAGAACCAAATAACTTCAGGAATGAAGGGATGGGTTTTGCACTTTGGGGAGATACTATTTTGTTATAAAAAAACACCTGTTTGGATTAAGCTGGTTGCCTATCCAAACAGGTGTTTTGATTAGTTGAACGTACCTTGATTCGTATTATTGATTCATCTGTGCCAACAGATAAAGCACCGCCATACGCACGGCCACACCATTTTCGACCTGTTGCAAGATGATCGAATGCTGCGAATCTGCCGCGTCACTGGACAACTCAACGCCCCGGTTGATCGGTCCGGGATGCATGACAATGATTTCTTTGTTGAGCGAATCGAGCAGGGCTTTGTCTATGCCGTAATACAAGCTGTATTCCCGCAGCGAAGGAAAATACTTGATTTGCTGACGTTCCAACTGAATGCGCAATACGTTGGCGACGTCGCACCATTCCAGGGCTTTGCGCACATCGTATTCCACTTTCACACCCAGCTCTTGTATGTATTTGGGTATGAGCGTAATCGGTCCGCAAACCATTACTTCGGCTCCCAGCTTTTGCAAGCAGAAAATATTGGAAAGAGCCACACGCGAATGCAGAATATCGCCAATGATGGCAATCTTTTTGCCGGCTAATCCTCCTAGTTTTTCCCGAATCGAGAACGCGTCCAGCAAGGCTTGTGTGGGGTGTTCGTGCGTGCCATCTCCCGCATTGATCACATTGGCATTGATATGCTTGGCCAAATAATGAGGAGCCCCCGGACTCGAATGCCGCATCACAATCATGTCCACTTTCATGGCCAGAATGTTGTTGACGGTATCGAGCAGGGTTTCGCCTTTTTTTACCGAACTGCCCGAAGAGGAAAAATTGACCACATCGGCAGAAAGTCGTTTTTCGGCTAATTCAAAGGAAAGTCGGGTACGGGTAGAATTTTCAAAAAAAACGTTGGCAATGGTAATATCCCGCAACGAAGGTACTTTCTTAATGGGTCGGTTGATGACTTCTTTAAAAGTATCAGCGGTTTCAAAAATGAGTTCAATATCCTCGGGTGTGAGGTCTTTGATTCCAAGCAAATGTTTGACACTCAGAGACATGTCTTATAAGTATTGTTATATGGTTATTGGGCTTGGTGGTTGCCAGATTTTACTCTTTCGGGAGATCCGAGTTCTGTCAACCAGTCAATCCTTTAACGATTAGTCATTCGTATCTACCAGCCAGATGGCATTTTCTTCAGCCCCCTTCTCTTTCCATTCTACCAACACCCGCTGCGACAAAATGGTGTTCACCGCCCGGCCTACGTAATAAGGCTCGATGGGCAGGTCGCGGCTGTATTTCCGATCAATCAGCACGAGCAACTCCACTTTTTGCGGACGACCAAAGGCAATCATCGCATCCAAAGCGGCCCGGATAGACCGGCCAGTAAACAACACATCATCAATCAAAATGACTTTTTTATTCTCAATGATGAAGGGAACGTTGGTCGAATTGGCTAACAGCGGTGACTCGCGCCGACGGAAATCGTCGCGGTAGAAAGTAGTATCCAGATAGCCCGTAGGCACATTTGTTCCGGTAAGTTCTTGCAGCCGTTTCTGAATGTGTTGCGCCAGAAATACACCTTTTGGTTGCAAACCCAAAATAACCGACTGCTCGAAAGTATCGTGATTTTCAATGAGTTGCTGACACAGACGTGTAATGGTAATGTCCAGCAGATGGCTGTCTAAAATGAGTCTTTTAGGCATGGGGCTGTAAATATGGAGGCAAAGATAAGAACGATTTCGGATTTCAGATTTCGGATTTCGGATTTTTTTAGAAGTGCCGGTTTTCCCTTCTGAAAAGATACTATTCCAAAAAACAAAAAACCCCGTCTCAGAGAGCGGGGCTTTTGCGATAATAGGTCATTCTCAGCAGATTGTTAACCAACTTTACGTTGTAATTCCTGTAACTGGTCTTTCATTTTCGCAAGTTCCAGCTCCACTTCATGCAAAAATCCTCTGGTCGGCTGCATGTTCATGTGTGCTTTCACTTTCCAGACCTCTTTAATATCTTTTGTCGCAATGGAATATGTTGGATAAATGGGATTATCTGATTGCAGGTAAAACTTGGCCGATCCGTCGGTGTATTCCACCCGTTTTACCACCACGCTTTCTTTGGTGTCGGAAACCACCACGTACATTTCGCCGCTGCGTACATCTTTCAGTTTCTCAATGAATTCGCAAATCAGCCAATCACCGGTGTGCAGCGTTGGTTCCATACTCTGTCCGGTTACCTGAAAGGCCCGGAAGGTTCCGTTGCGAAATTCCACACTCGGAATTGAAAAGGCAGGCAGATTGCGTATGTATTCGGGCTCCACACATCCTTGCATATAGCCAGCAGCCGCTTTGGTGTTTACCATCAGGATATTATCACTTCCCTCCTGATTTACCGTAACCGCAAACGGTTGAATGATGCGTTCGGTTTGTGTAATCAGCCGTTCCACTACATTTCCTTTCGTTTCCCGGTCAATGCGCAACTTCTCGTTTTCCCGTTCCAGATCTTTCCGCTTCCGGTACAAATCATCGTTGGTTTCCTCGATCAGCTCAATGCGTGCCTTCAGCATGTCGTTTTCGGCTTGCAGTCGCTGCCAGTCCCGATTGCCATTGTCTGCATTACCCGAGTTGTTGATCCGTTGAGCAGCGGGCGAAGGTGGAGGCGTATCCAGAAACATTTCGCCCTCGCCATGGTAGAGCCATTGCTTATTCAGATTTGGAAAAATCTCGACAAGCTTTTCCAATACCGACGTACTGGGCATGTTCTTGCCACTCTCAATCTGCGATACACTCGACTGGGTAATTTCCAGCTTCTCGCCAAACTCCTGCTGATTTAAACCTGCCGCTTTCCGCAACTGCTTGAAACGCCGCGCATACGTAGAAAAAGGTTCCATAAATGAATTACTCTCTAATAAGGTATATGATTATACTGATATTTCTCGGCTAGCCGGTTATATTTTCCGAGTGCAATAATAATTAAAATATATGATTCGATCCTAATTTTTAGTAAAGAAAATTATAATTATTTAAAAATATCTTGCCAAACTTGCTTATATATATCGCATTTAATTATATTTGCATCAGTTAACAAGATATATTGCATCTAACTACAACTATGATCACTCCCGTTATCACGACCAAACCCTCCATTTCACAGTCGCTGGTCAAAGAGCTTCGCAATGAAGTGTGCCCACGCCGGTTGTATGGAGCCTATGTATTAGGATTGCCTACACCGGCCAACGATAGTCAGTTACGTGGCATTTATTTTGAATACAAGCTTACCGGTTCCTGCGGCAAGTCGGGCCTGCCTCCCCAAGAGCCTTTGCAGAAAAGCGGCAAGCGGTACATTGATTTTGAACGCCTTGACCAGCAGGCCATTTTCATGCGCGAAGAATTGTTTCCGCATTACGGCATTGAGATTCTCGATCAAGACGTAGTGATTGCCACCGAATTTACCCATCCCGATACCGAAGAAGTGATTGTGGTAAAGTGTCGCCTGGATGTGCTGGCGCGGGTAAATGGCAAGCTGGCCGTCATTGATATAAAAGCCACTGCCGATATTTCGAATGGCGGCTGGCGTAACCCGGCTGGGCTGGATCATACGCAGGCCTCTTTTTACATGTGGGCTTTGTACCAGTCAAAAGAGCTTAATCCTGAGGGCATTATGCCTGACTTTTATTACCTAGTAGCCGATTGGTCGCCGCGCAGTGATTACGAAGTAGTAAAAGTGGAATGGAGCAACGGAAGTTTTTGGGAGGTGCGTCATGCCGCCACCGAAGCCTTCGATAAGATTAAACAGATGCAGGAGCAGGAATACCCCACTCGTCCGTCCTACCAGCAATGCCAGTCGTGTCCGTTTCAGCAATCCTGCACCGACCGGCGGCAATTCAAAGAAATTAAAGTGATCTGGTAGAAAACGAAATTGGGATGCAACAGGCTCTGCTTTAAATAGTATCCTTGCAAAATCCAAAACCGCCTGATCATCCATGACAGTTAAAAGCAATACGTCTCTTAGTGTACTCTGATTTATTCATCCATAAGAAAACTCCGCAACTTTGTCGCGGAGTTTTCTGCTTTTAAGCTCCATAATTACTATAACCTCAATACATAGTTTTATAAACGACTGAGTATGAAGACGCAATAAATTTATTGAAAAATATTATAATAATTATTTGTTATAATATTATATTTGATTATATTTGTACTGTCAATAATATCGTAATAAACGAATAAAACTATGAACCTTATCACAATCATCGGCGGTGGTTCAGGCACCGGAAAAAGTTATTCTCTACATAAATTAGGGAAAGATGCAGTTGTATTGAACGTAGAACGCAAGATGTTGCCTTTCCAGGGCAAAGGACTGGTGAATGTTCCGATTAACTCTACTTTCAAGTTATTTGAAGCCATCAATCGCTTGCGCGACAACGACGAGTACCGGGTAGTCGTACTTGACTCGTTCTCCGAATTTTGCGATCTGCTTTTGGCCGAATGCAAAAACAAAGCGAAAGGGTTTGATGTGTGGAACTTGTACAACACCGAAATCTTCAATCTTTTCCAGGCGCTGAAAAGCCTGAAAAACAAATACGTCTTCGTAATCGGCCATACCGAAACATTGATGGATGCCGATGGAGATCGCATTCAGCGGTTGAAAGTGAAAGGCAAGGAAAACGAAGGCATGATTGAGAAAAACGCAACCTGTGTATTCTATTCAAAAACGGTACGCAAAGAAAGCGGCCAGGGAGTAGACTACAAGTTTATCACCAATACCGACGGATATCTGCCAGCAAAAACGCCATTTGGCATGTTCAAAGACTTCTTGATTGACAACGACTTGGCCTCTATTGTTAAAGTATACGACAAGTTCTATCAGGAAAGTCCGATGAAGCTGGCCGAAGCCGCCTAATCAAAATAGTATCATTCAACTGAACAAAACCCAGGTTGCTCCGCAGTTTCGAATTTCTAATAGATGTGTAACTTCCTAAATATTTATATTCCATGTTAGCAACTTCCATTCCCACTATGCCCCAGGAAACTTCTCGTAGAGAGCACTACGTGGGCATATTGCTGGCTTACGTTGAAGCCATTAACCCAACCGATGCCGAACGCATCGAAATGGGCATTATCTCTCAGGAATCGCTGGACAGCGGCAAAGTAAAACCAGTCAACTACAAAGAAGACGATGGCCGTTACCGCCTCGATTTCTGGCTGAAAGGCAAAGACGAGTCAGGCAAGGATGTACGGGTTCGTCATTCGGTTTTCATTAAACACGAAGATGCCCGTCCGTCTACAGTAGGCAATATCCAGGTAATCAACCAGCAAGGCAAAACCGCTTACATTCCACAGGCGTTCTTTGATAAAGGCAAATCGCCGTACGAAGATTGGTTTTCAGCGCCTTTTCAGCGTGCCCGTGTAGGTGAAGCCGATCTGCTTCAGTTTGTCAATGCCTGGACCAACAAGAAAGCCGAAGACAAACCGGCAGCTCTTGATTTTGCAGCAATCTGCAAAGGTAGCCTGAAACCCCTGCACCAGATTCTGCAATCCGAAAAGGCTTCGTATGTGAAAGTAATGCTGGGTGTGCGCATTGCCGACGATGGTCGTCGTTTCCAAACGATTTTCCCTCGCGTGATTATGCCCGCCTGGACGATCAACTACGAACGTCTGCACAAAGAGTTGACCAACTATTTGTCTAACGCCCAGTCGCGCAATGACTTTGGCATTACGCCCGATATGGCTTATGACCGCAAATGGTATCGGTTGCGGGTGTATGAAGAAAGTGTACCGATGAGCACTTCTTCTGCGCATGTTATGCAGCACAACGAACCGGATACGCAGTTAGGTTTGCCAATTTCATCCATGCACGACGAAGACTTGCCGTTTTAAATATGCATTCAGTGATTAGCTTTTAGCTACTAGCCAAAGGCTAATCACTTACCAAAATCCTATTCAACCAGCTATAATTTTCTCATATTTTCTTCTTTGCGTACTATAACTATGATTTCCAATAAAGATATATATCTGGAGGAGTATTATCGCAACGGAGTGTCGACCGAGATGGCGATGCATCAGGAATATGAAGCATGGCAATCTTGGGAAACCTTGTTGAAGTGGGCCGATGACCGCATCCGTCAGTCAGAAGAGTATTTTCTTGACTTGCGTGAACCCGGTCTGCAACCCATCGAGTTGGCTTCTGAAGATGAACTAAAGCTTGTTTCGGAAGAAATGAATTGGTTTATGCACGGCGACTCCATGGAAACCGAAGGCAAAGAAATCCCATTCTTGCCAGGTAACCGGGGATGGCGCATTACAGCCTAATGATCTAAAAGAGATGTTCCGGATTGCAGGTTACAGATGAGGCGTTTCAAGCTTAAAGGATATGAAAAATAGTATCTTTTAAAAAGGGAAAACCTGGCACTTGAAATCTTTCAACTTGTAACCTGCAGCCTAAAACTTGCAACTAAACAACAAACCACATGAACACCAAAGTAAAGCAGTTGTGGATAGAAGCCTTGCGCAATGGGCAGTACCAGCAAGGCACCAAACGGCTTCGGGATAAAGAAGATCATTTTTGTGTGCTGGGTGTGCTGTGCGACTTATACGTGAAACGCCAGCACGACTGCCGCTGGAAACCCATGGAAACCAAAAGCGGCTTCCGGATTGTGGGCAAACGTGAAGTGCACTGGTGTGAGGATTACCTGATCGAGCCCGTGATGAAATGGGCGGGTCTGGATAGTCAGAATCCGCTGGTGGAATACGAGAGCAAAAAAGTAAGCTTATCCAGCCTGAATGATCAGGGAGTCGAGTTTAAAACCATTGCCCGACTAATTGAAAAACAACTATAACCATAAACTAGTAAAGCATTACGGCCATGCACATTAATGAGAAAATCATCTGTCCCAACTGCGCGGGTAGCAAAACCATCCGGGTACAAGACCGTGAGTTTGCCATTTGCGGCGTTTGCAGTGGAAAGGGGTACATTCAGAAATACCTGAAGCAAACGGCTGCCCAGCTTTTTGGCATGATTTGGCAGGAAGACAACACCGGCGAGGTAAAATACGCCGTAAACAGTGGCGATGGAGGAAATGTGCAGAAAGCCTCAGGCAATCGAAAAGGTGCCATTAAAAAATCAAGTTGATAGCTAGCCGTACAAATAGTATCCTTGCAAAAGCGAAAACCGCCGTCTGTTTTTCTTCATTCATTGGTCCAATTTCACAACGAAAACTATACTACTATGTCACTGAAAATAAAACGCATATACAAAAACGAAACCTTGGAAAACCTACCAACCGAACTTCCGTGTTTCTTAACCGACGAATTTCAGATCTGGTATTATGCGGTATTAGATGCCGATACCGTGCTGGTGGTTTCTTCCAACTCGTGCCAGGTGCAAACCTTTGACGAAACTTTTAACAGCAAATATTCCGTCACGTTTGACGAGCTGAGCCTGTGCAATGTCGCCGAATTTGATGAAGTGTACAGCCAGGTGCGTAAATCACTCACGCAAGCCGACCAACTTTTTCAAACACAAGCCAAAGCCGACAATGTTCGTGTACTTGCCGGACAAATTACCGCCCAAGCTTCTTAAGAACTTCCACAAGAAGGTTAATAAAATTACCGAAAAAGCCCGGCATTGTATGTCGGGCTTTTTTTAATTAGTTTTTGTTAGTAGCCTGTGCTGATTGTTGAATCAGCTTCAGAGCCGTTTCAAGTTCCACATCTTTGCGGTTTAAGACATCTTCAATGGAAGGTGTCACTGGATAATCGGGCAACACACCACCCGCCGGATAGGACTTATCCGAAACGGCCATGTAATAGGCCAGCATTGGGATTCCCACAATAAGCTTACTGTGAGGCAGTTTGACAATGAGAAACGTGCCGCTGTTGTTGCCATAATACCCTCCACCCACTTCCTGGCCAACAAAAGTAGCCCGCTTGTTCACATGCGCCGCAGTCGCAAATTCCGAAGTTACTGAAAAGCTCAGGCCATTGGTGAGTACGTATACTTTTCCTGAATATGGATCGGAGGCCGGTTTTTGCAGTTTCAGGTTTTTGTGGTGCGTCCATAAATGCGGTCCCTTCGCAGGTTTTTTGATCAGTTTGGTCAGAAGGCCATAAAACTTAGGTTTGCTGGCATACTGATCAAAGCTATACCGATGAATGGGCGTCATTTCTAACCGATCATAATAACGAAACTTCTTATCCGTCAGGTACGCGTACAAATCAGCTCCCCATCGGTCTTGTCCGCCTTCGTTATTGCGCAAATCAATGATTAGGTGCTGGCTTTTCCGTTTGTTTATTTCTGCAAACGAATGCTGCAAAAACTTTTGAAAATCGTCGCCCTTCTGAGCCGGATAAAAAACCTTGATGCGCATAAAGGCGATGTTGTTTTCCAGAAAACGAAGTTGAAAAGTAGGTTCTGTGGAAGTCTCTTGTCGCTTTTCAAACTCTTCTATTTGTGCCAACGTTGCGGCAGGCACGTTTACCTGGCTGGTAGTGCCATCTGCCAACCGACACGTAATCTCAAACGATTCAGGAGAGCCTATGAAATTGGCATAATACGCGGCAAATCCCTTGTTAAGTTCTATGTTTTTGGTCGACTGATTGTAGCCATCCACAAAGATTTTAGCAGAAAGCTGTTCAATTATTTCATCCATAGCCTTTCCATTAATGGAGGTTACTTCTGTCCCCTGCTCCACTGAAAGATTGCCTGTGTAGCTGTTCAACACATACGCTTTTTGCTCTATCAGATACAGTTGCCATGGAAAAAGGCGGGTATCGCCATAATGATAGCGGGTTGCCCATTTGCCATCGGGGTGCAGCTTGGTGTGGCCGCATCGGATCTTTGTCATAATCGGAACCAGCGACTGATAAAACGCCTGCTCCGACATAGCTTGGTTGAGTGAAACAGATACAGAATCGAAAAGGTGCTGGAAGGAAATAGTATCGGTGTAGCGATACAAACCCGGGTGTGCTTCGGTCAAGGCACTTTTAAAAACGGTAAAGTCTTCGCGCAACTGCGCCGGAGAAAGCTGGGTAGATTGCCCCAAGGCAAGCAAAGAAGTAAGTGCGGCCATGCAAAAGGCCAGAAATGTTGTTTTCATAGTCGTTTGTTTTTCGCCAAAACTACCGGCATTATAGGCCTCTGTCGTCCTATCCGACAATTTCAGACCACTTCTTTGTGCATTTTTACATATTCGGAGGGCGTACAACCGGCTGTTTTCTTAAAAACAGCATTAAAAGTGGCCTTGGAGTTAAAACCGGCTTCCTGGGCAATGGCCAATGTGGTAAAGTGACTGTACTTCTCATTGAGCAGCAATTGCTTGGCTTCTTCTACCCGGTAGCCGTTGACAAAGTCATAGAAATTCTTCCCAAACCGCTCATTGATCAGTTGCGAAAGCTGGTGTTTGGGAATGGTCAGATGCCCGGCCAGTTCCTGCAGTGTCAGTTCTTGTTGCAGATACATTTTACTCTCTTCCATTGCCTCGACCAGTTGTTCGGCATAGTTTTCGGCGGTTGCGGTAGTCAAGGCCGACTTCTGGTATTTGTTTTTCTTCGGCCCATCGCTTTCTGCTTTCATCTTAGTTTGTTCCGCCTGCACGGGCATGTTAAAAAGGCGTGGCTGCGCAAGTGCTTTGTACCCGATCCAATACATCAATGCCACTACGCCCAGGTAATGATAGTGATACCAATACATCATCCAGCCGATGTTCCATTTGCGGGCATAAAAAACCAGAACCGAAAACACAATGACAACCAACACAAAAAGCAGTAATTGCTGCAACCAATCCAGCCGCAGTTGTTCCGTATCGGAAAACGATTGCTGAATAGCTAGCCGGTGCCGATGCAGATAGACCAGGGCTAGGGATACATAACCGATGTGCAACAGATTCAGGAGTTGATTCAAACCACCAAAATCGTCTAAGGAAGCTATTTCAAAATTGGTTAAATAACTCCTCTTTTCGGCAGTCGATTGCAGATAGTAGGGAAGCAAGTAAAAGAAACACAAGACAAACGGAATGAAATGAATCAGATCCTTCTTTTTCCAGCGGGGATTTTCGGAAATCAATTTTTGGGTAAACAGAAATAGCAATGGCCCGAACAAGGAAGGCAACAACCACGCTATTTTGCTCAGGTGAGGAAACCGCATGAAGAAATCCCGATTGTCAAACCCCACCAGCAACGTTTGAACGGAGATCAGAAAGATCACTAGACCCAGCAACCGGTTGGCGAGTGGATTTACGTTTCGGGTAAGTAGCAAAAAAGCCAGTAAAAATCCTTGACAAGCCCCTGCAACCAGAATGAGTTGTAGAAGTGATAGTGACATATGACAATACAATTGGGTGCGGAAACGTAAAAACACCTCAAACCAAAAGAATGATTCTTAGGATTTAAGGTGTTTTTACACCAGTGGGGTTTTTCTCTTTTGGAAGATACTATTTTTTGTGGTTACTATTTTTCGGAAGCGTTGTCTTCGCGCGTAACCAGATTGGAATCATAGGTGATTTTGTTCAGGTAAAACACTTTACGGCTCCGTACTCCTGTGGTACGGGGTCCCTGAATTTCCTGCGTGCCCCAGCTAATGAAATATTTGTTATACCAATGGTCAATGCTCACATCGTCCGAGTCAATCACTTTGTCTTCTTCAAAATTGGTCGCGATCTTAAATTTCTCTTTTTCTTTCAGCACGTCATTGCCGCGAATTACTTTGGTGTGAATCTCGCCTTCTTCCGGATAGGTCAGAATGATTTTATCACTGTCCAAGGCTACTTCCACCATTTCGCGCAGGTTGTAGCTAACCACATCCTGAATCGCAAAGGAATTGTCCCACAGAAGGTTACCTTGCTTGTCAAAGCCGCAGATTACGGCATGGGTATAGTGATAGCCATCAAAAACCCGGTCGCTGAAGCCCCGCATGGCGTAATAGGAATAGCCCGACATGGAAGAGCCCGAACGGTACTGCGGATAAAAGGCTTCGCCCACCAGAATGTACTGGTCGTCGGTTTCGATGATGTCGTGCATCAGCAAGCGGTAGTGCAGCAGCATTTCTTTTCCTTTTTCGCGTTTCTTTTTAATCCGTTCTTTGATGCGTTCCTGCCGCCGCGGCTTCATGAAGCTAAAGAAATTCTTAAAGTCATTGAACTGAAAATACTTGATGTAGTCCTGCTGATCCCCGTTCAGTTTCGCCAGAAACAATCCCTGCGAATACGGCAGGTTTTTGTGCGAATAATGCCCAATCACCAGTCGTTCCTGTTCGTTGAGCGAAGTGATCCGTCCGGTAATCAAACCTTTGTCTTTGGGGCTTTCCAGCGTTACATTCTGCACCACTTTGCCCGAATAGTCAAACGAACGGATGGATAGCTTGCCGCGGGTACGTTCCTGGCTGTAAATGAGGACATTGCTGATTCGGAGGAAAGGGTCAATCTGAATGTGATTCAGCTCAGTGCGGGGTTCGTATAGAGCCGGCAGCACCCGGGTTCGTTTGTCAAAGAAATTGTAGGTAAGCACTACGGGCCGATAATTGACTACGCCCCCGATAAAGGCCGTATTGCTAAGCACCTTAAATTCAGTCACATAAATATATGTCAGGGCGTTTCCATCCATCCATTCGTGGTCACCTGTCAGCAAATCCAGCCGGAAGATTTTAAACTTTTTCGACTCAGGCAATGTCAGCAGCACATAATAGTAGTTGGTATCCAGGTATGTTTGTACAGGCACATACAAGTCCTCGACTTTGTAGGTATTCTCCCACACTTTTTGCAGTGTGGTATCGTAACGGCTGATGTTCCACTTATTCTCGTCGCGACTGGGCGTATAACGGGGCTGTGTAGACACCAGCAGGCCTTTGGCATTCAAAGAAGTGACATCAAAAACCAGATCATTGTAATCATCTTCTTTTACGGGCACTTCCAACCGAAGCACCTGATTGAGCTGAGCCACAGCAGGCATAATCCCCGCCAGCAGGAGCAGCATACAAAGTATATATCGTTTCATAGGAGATTTGTGGATAATTGTTTCATACTCAGCCAGTCGGCTTGGTAATACTACTCATGTAATTTTACTATTACTACTAGTTAAGATACAAAAAAGTTATGGATTCCATACGAAAACCGAAAATATTTTCTGCTGCCAAATAGTATCTTTTCAAAATGAAAAACCCCATGCTTGCCAGCATGGGGTTTTGTAGTGAAATGGACTTCTCTTACACCACAGCAACGGGCTGCCATATCCAGTCGGGACTGCTGGTGCGCACCACCGCTTTCAGCTGGTTGAGCATGGAATACAAGCCGTAATAGGTCCGGTTGATATACAATGAATCTTTGGAGCCACGCGCCACTTTGGATTCGCGCAGTTCTTTCAGATTGGAGAGGTATTCGGCGTATTCGTAAATCGACTGGAAATACGAATCGTCGCCGAAGTCAAACTCGGGTGTATGAAAAGGCTTTCCCAGCATGCCAATCATGGCCACAAACAAATCGCTGTAAAATTTCCGCTCGGAAGCCGTATCCTGTTCGTTCAGAAACTCCAGGTTAAAGAAAACTTTCTCCGAAATCACTGGGTCTTGCAGGTTATCCCCGTTGATTAGGGTGAAATAATTGACATAGTACGTCTCGGGAATTTCCTTGACACAGCCAAAGTCAATGACACCCAGGGTACCATCGGCACGCATCAGGAAATTACCCGGATGCGGATCGGCGTGCACTTTGCGAAGCGTATGTACCTGAAAATCATAAAAATCCCACAGGGCCTGGCCGATTTTGTTACGTACCTCCTGCGAAGGATTGGTTTTCAGGAAATCATCCAGGTGCATGCCTTCCAGCCAATCCATGGTCAGGATGCGTTCACTGGAATATTCGGGGTAGTAAATAGGAAAAACCAGTCCCTGGATGTGTCGGCAAGCCGCCGAAATTTCCTGCGAACGGTGCAGTTCCAGTTGGTAATCAGTTTCTTCGAGCAGCTTCCCTTCCACTTCATTCATGTATTTGTCCACATCCTTTTCGTTCAGGTTCATCAGCCGGACGGCAAACGGCTTCACCATTCGCAAATCGGAAGTAACACTCTGTGCCACACCCGGATACTGGATTTTTACGGCCAGTTTTTTGCCGTCCTTGGTGGCCTGGTGCACTTGGCCGATGGAGGCAGCATTGGCAGCTTCCATGACAAACGTATCAAACAGCTGCTGAGGCGATTTGCCGAAGTATTTGGTAAACGTCTTGATTACCAACGGCCCCGACAGCGGCGGTGCGCTGTACTGCGCCATCTGGAAACGTTCGGAATAGGCCCGCGGCAGCAAATTGCGGTCCATACTCATCATCTGGGCCACTTTCAGGGCGCTGCCTTTGAGTTCGCTGAGGGTAGAATAGATGTCGGCGGCGTTGTCTTCGTGCAGTTCATCGCGCGACAGTTCGGGATTGATGGCCTTTTTGGCGTAATGCTTGATGTAATTGCCGCCTACTTTGAGGCCGGTAGTGACAAAACGGGTGGCCCGTTCTACTTTGGATGCAGGAATGCTGTTCTGTGATTTCATAGTGTAGGTCTGACTGTTAACTTCTGGTTTCTATGCAACCATGCGCATCTGTGGTTTCTTGGTTAAGGTTTTCACTTTTTAAAAGATACTATTTCTGGAGAATGCCAAACGTAACTTCAGAATGGTTACGGTTTACAATCCGTATCCCTCTTTTTGGGTTTGGTATAGGAATTTGCCCAGATCAAACAACGAATCCAGAGCCGACTTGCCCATAAAATCAAACGAAGTGTTCACGGCTTTCTCAATGGCGGCATCTGTCAATTCAAAACCCTGGCTGTTGTCTTTGGCCCAGAAACGTAGCACAAACAACACCTGCAACCAGAATCCGTCGGCGTAGCGATCCGTTACCACGGGGCGGTTGTATACTTCGCCAGTTGTGCGGCCTTCGTTGATCAGCTCGTGTGCATACAGCACAAAGGCTTTTTTGAAAGGTGCCAGCACTGCAGGGTTCATTTCCCGGCTATGGCGCTGGGCTTCTACGGCGTACAGAACAAAACTCCGGTTTGATTTCAGTAACTCAACCCAGATATAGTAGAACGAAAGTAACTTTTCCCGCACACTGTACCGCTCGTACACATCCTGAGTGGTGGTTTGCTGGCGTGCCTCCTGAAACAGTTGCAACCAGATGTCGGCCTCTACGGCTTGCAATGTATTGTACTCATTGTAAAAATCGGCTTCTGTAATCTTTAGCTTCTTAGCCAAAACATAGGCAGAAGGTGGCACTTTACCGTTTTCGCTCACATATTCCACGTAAGCTTTTTTGATTTTTTCGCGGATTTCCATAAAGAAATTACTAGGATTGAGAATAACCGGATAGGACTATTTCGTTTCCCCTAGATAACGCCAAAATCGTCAAAATGGTTTTTAGAAACCCAAATTCGTGCTTTTATCAGAGGCTAAAACCTTTGAAATCAGAATACAACGACTCATCGACCCGAAAGGTTGTCTCATCGAAAATTAAGTAGAATTCACTAACCGCATTACTGTCAAACTGTATATAAGTAAAAATACTCGTCATACATACCATTTTCCTACAACTTCGGTCTACCCAAAAAATAGAAGTTAGTTTTAAGTAAAAACAAAAAAACTATGTTTTCCCCCAAACAAAATTCCCTCTTGTCTTTCCTTAGTTTTATTCTGATTCTTATAAGTTTACATACCTTCGGACAAACGCAATTGGAATTTGCCGCTGGCAGTTATGCCACTCCTCCCAATGGCCCACTTCTTACCAATCAGACTGCCAGCTTACTCGAAAACACTTCCGGAACCACGTTTGTTGCCACTACGCCAGCCATTACCGTTACGGCCGCATTCTCCAATCAGCAATATACGGGCCTGACGGGAATCGGCGTAACCCGAGGCATGAGCTTTGGGGGCACCGTAACCGCCCCAGGCAGCGGTAAAACCATTACTGCTCTCCCTGTATTTAGTCCGTTAAACTCCATCGGTAGCCCCAGCAATACCATGTTCACTTCCAGTGCGGCCGCTTTATCGGCATCGGGCATTGCCGTTGGCACCAACTATTCATTCGAGATTTTCAATACGGTAGAACCGCTGTACTCTACCAGTGCCACTCTCAATGGCCGGTATTACTTCGGTGACCTAACCATTACCTTCAACTTTCCGGTTACCGATCCGGTGATTCATTTTTCGGGTTTGGGCGGCTCTACAACCAGTGGTACGGCACACGGGTATTCGACTGAACTGGAACTGCAAACCTTGGGCGTAACTGCCATCAAACTGTCGGGCAGCAGCGAACTAACGGTGGCTTCCAACAAAATCCTGAACAATGCCACAACTATTAATTCAGCGTGTGGCAGCGGCGCTGCTTGCGGAAGTGTTAAAATGGCCGGTATCGCCATTACCACGCTGGTATTCAGGGTTTACATGCGCGGAGATAACAATGGTGCCGCCTGGAGTGTAGCCAACGGCCATGCCGGAGACGCGTTTATGCTGAGTGTTTCTGTTGATAAAACCACCACTCCACTGCCGGTTACCATCAGGAGTCTGAATCTGGAAAAACAGAACAATGACATGTTGGTATCCTGGTTGGTAGAGAAAGAAAAGAATGTAGCCTCGTACGAAGTGGAGCACAGCACCGATGGTAGTAATTTTAAACCGATAGCTTTTGTGATAGCCACCCAACAACCCTACTACAGTTGGTTGCATCAGGCACCTGCCGCCGGACATCATTACTACCGACTAAAGGCAACCGATCTGGATGGCAGCCTTACCTACAGCAGCATCAAATTCATCAACATAGGTCAGGCGGCAGCTACCATCAATCTGTATCCGAATCCGCTGGTGAATGAGTTGAATATCCAATTTGAAGAATCGGCCATCGGCCAATCGGCACGCATTTCTGTATACAATCAGCAGGGCATCTTGCAACGTTCGGTAGCGGTTTCGGGTGTGCACGGTGTCGAAACCTTATCCATGGCGGGTTTGCCTTCCGGCCTGTATAGCGTCAATGTGCAATCGGTTAGCGGATCTTCGATAAAACACATTGAGAAAATCAATTAAGAAATAGTATCCTACGAAATACACAAACCCCCTGCTTTATTAGAGCAAGGGTTTGTGTATTTCGTAGGATACTATTTTTATGAATTCCAAACTTTGGGTTGTAGCTAGTCTAACAGGTAGTAGATTCCGCTAAAGCCAAATCTACTACGAATACACTTTAACTGCCTGGTTTCGCAAGAAACAAATCTTTCAGGAATTGAATCTTACGTGGTGCATCCCACTTATCTGTAATCGATATGGATAGATTAGTCGCATTTCCGTTTTTCTCGCCAAACAGAAAATAGGTATCAAATACAGCTCCTTTTTTATCTGTACCAAACAACCGCCAGACAATGTAATTCCTCATACTATCTTCCTCAATAATAGTACTTTGCAATCCATACGTATCCACAAAAAACTTGGAATCCCATTCATAAAAGGCCTTTGCAAATTCAAATCCTTTCTTAGCCCCATTCCTATTGAATTCATAGCCCTTGTAACTAATGAAAGCAATGGCCACGTTTACGGAATCTGCGTTTTTGAGAAATTGCTGAAAACTGACAGAATTGTAATGGTCCTTAATCCATTTTCCTGGCAGTGTAGCCGCTCCGTAAGGCGTAGCAAAGTAGCTCGTTTCATCTTTGCTTTCATCATAACTTACGCCTGTAATCACACTTTGGCGTTGTGAGACACAGCTCGTTACCAGAGCAAATGCAAGGAGCAACAGACAATTTTTGTACGTTTTCATGTTTCTGTTAACCAATGTAAGTGAGGCAATTGCAGTTGCGTCCAATATACAAACGAAATTATCTTTTTCCATTTCGTTTGTATAGTTGTGGTGAAATACAGAATACACCCGAAAAAGAACGCAACACGTAGGTTTTTGCATTTCAAAAGATACTATTTTTCTCACCAGCGTCAGATTCGGTGCCCGATGTGCTGGTTTTCGATCAAACTCTCCCCTATCTTTACTGTATATTTGGTTGTTTATCTATAAGTTACGTCCCCATGTCCGACTTCTTCGCCACTCACAATCGCACTTCTTTTCTGGAGTCTCTGAGCCTGCAACCACTGGATGTGCTGGTGATTGGCGGCGGCATTACCGGAGCCGGTATTGCGCTGGATGCAGTGAGCCGCGGCATGCGGACAGGCCTGCTTGAAATGCAGGATTTTGCAGCGGGTACCTCAAGCCGTTCTACCAAGCTGATACACGGCGGATTGCGTTACTTGAAACAACTGGAAATCAAGCTCGTAGCCGAAACCGGACGCGAACGGCGCATTGTGTACGAAAACGGTCCACACGTGACTAAAGCCGAACCCATGTTGCTGCCTCTCACCAAAGACGGGTCGCTGAGCAAATGGAGTGCCTCGCTGGGATTGTTTGTCTATGACTGGCTGGCAAAGGTACGCCCTCAGGAACGACGCAAAATGCTTTCGGTTTCCGATACGGAAGCCCACGAACCGTTGCTGGATCCGAGGTTTTTGGTTGGCGGCGCCTACTATTTTGAATACCGCACCGACGATGCCCGCCTGACCATGGAAGTGTTGAAAGAAGCCGTTTCGCGAGGGGGCAGAGCCGTGAACTATACCAAGGTGATTGAATTTGTTTACAAAGACAACCGGGTTATAGGCGTAAAAGCACAGGATTTGTGTTCGGGCAAGGTGTACGAAATCCAAGCCAAAGTCATTGTCAACGCCACTGGCCCTTGGGTGGATACACTGGATGTACTCAATGATGCCACCAAAGGCAACAAACTGTATCTGACCAAGGGAGTACATTTGGTTGTAGCTCATAGCCGCCTGCCGATTCGGCAAGCCGTTTATTTTGATGTTCCCGATGGCCGCATGATTTTCGCCATTCCGCGCGATGGCAAAACCTACATTGGCACTACCGACACGGCTTATCAGGGTGATGTGGTACATCCGCACCTGACCAACGAAGACCGGGATTATCTGCTACAGGCTGTCAATCACCTTTTCCCGTCTGTTCAGCTCACGGCTGCGGATGTGGAGTCGCACTGGGTGGGGCTGCGGCCGCTTATCCGGCAACCCGACAAAGGACCCTCGGAGATTTCGCGTAAGGATGAAATTTTCCAATACGAATCGGGACTGATTTCCATTGCGGGCGGCAAACTGACCGGCTACCGAAAAATGGCCGAACGGATTGTGAATCTGGTGGCGATTCGGTTAAGGCAACGCGAAGGACGTAGCTTCCCGGCTTGCCAGACCCATCGCATTGCCATTTCGGGAGGAAACGTAGGCGGCTCGGCTGGCTTTGAGAAATTTGTTCAGGACAAAACACAGCAAGGCGTCACACTCGGATTATCCGCGACCGAAGCCGAACGACTAACGCGTTTTTACGGCTCTAACATCACTCAGCTTTATTCTTATATTGGCAATCGCAACGCCCAAAGTACGGTATACGGCATTCCGCCCGCTTTGTTAGCACAGCTTCGCTATTGCCTGGAACACGAAATGCTGGTAACACCTGCCGACTTTTTCATTCGTCGTACGGGTGCTCTGTATTTTCAGATTGACTGGGTACGCAAATGGGAAGAAACCGTATGGACTTACCTGGCCAACGAATGCCAATGGAGCAAAGAACAGGCATTGCAATACCGCCAGCAAATGCGCGATTTTCTGCAAGAAGCCGGTGGCAAGCTGTCGGTTAGCAATTCGTAATTGTGTCCGAAATAGTATCCTCAGGAAACGCAAAAACCCGCCTTACTTCTTGGTCTTGCCGCCAAGCCAAAACAAAGCATTCAGAATGAGTTGGTTCTGGGCTTCGCTGGAAAAACTGGACGACAATTGGCGATTGGTTTTGTTTTCGTAATCCATGTCGTTGTGCCCCATGTTAACATAGAGCATTTTGTATCTGGTATTGGTCCACACCATCGGATAATAGCCGCTGTACCAGATTTCGTGCGGCTTGGGGCCGGTTCCCAGCGGAAAACTGGATGAATCAACGGAAGCCAGAATCCGGATATCCGGATTCTTTCGCAAGTCGTTTTGCCAGCAATACCATTCATTGGGAGCCGCCTGAAACGTAGCGGATAGGTTCTTGGTAACCGGATGCTTTTTCTCTTCCACTCTCAAAACAGCTGAAGTAGGCCGCCAGGTATTGCTTTTGTACTCGCCCGAACCCAGGAATTTCTCATGATACCAATCCCAGTTTTGCGGATAAGTAGACGGCGTGAGGGCAAATGCTGAAAAGTGAAAGCCCAGCCACCCGCCGCCATTTTCCATGTATTGCTGAAAAGCAGCCCGTTGTGCCTCAACTTCCGGACGAGTATCCAGAAAAAACACTACCTGGTAATTGGCCAGAAAAGACGATTTCAGATTGTCCCAGTTGCTGGTAGAATCGTACACAAATCCGTGTTTCTTAGCGGCATCGGCAAACCACCTATTGGCTTCGTGCACAAAACTGATGTGCGCCAGATCGTTTTTGGCGGTAAAAAAGCTGATTACTTTAAAATCGCCTTTTTTGGCAGGCTGAGTTTTTGAAGATTGCCCCCAAATTCCACCCGGGATCCCGATAGCAAGAATAAGAAACAGCAAATAGTTTTTCAGAGGTAATTTCAGATGAGTTGCCATTGAAAAAGTGAATTAGAACAGCTATATAGAATAGGAGGTTTTTGTCTTTTGAAAGATACTATTTTTGTTGATTCGCTTCCTCTATGACCTACTGCTTCTGTAGTAATTGTCAGGCATTATCGACTACTGGGGTTCTGCCTTTTTCAATCCTACGGGTTTGTCTTCGCGCAGCTAAAGCGATGTATTTAACTGAAAAAGCGGTGAGTTTGCGCCAAAGATTCCAAAGGGAGTAGAGTTGAATCAGATAGATAAAATCTCAGAGCCTTCCCTACACAAAGCGTTATCTTTTCCTCACAAAACGACTTTGAACAATTTTCCCTAAAAACCTCTTCGTCTCAACGCATTCAAACTCCAATCGTTTTGGAAGATCTGAGAACAATGCGACGCCTCCGCCCAATACGTAAGGAATGGTGGTTAGTGTCATTTCATCAATCAAGTCTTCCTTCAAAAAGTTTTGAATTGTTACGCCACCGTCAATGTACAGACGGCAATAGCCTTTTGCATGAATTTCTTCTAAAACTCCACTTAGTTTTCCTCTGACCAACACCGCTTTATCCTTGTATCGCTCAGGGATACTTTCCAGGCTGTTGCTCAACACAAAAACCGGCTTTTGGTAAGGCCACTCTATGTCAAACCCGCAGACTACTTCAAACGTTTTTCGCCCCATCAGCAGCGCATCGATCCGCGACATGAATTCACCATAACCCATGTCGTCATTATCAGGATTGGGCATGGAATGCAGCCAATCGATTCCGCCTTCTTTGTCGGCAATGTATCCATCCAGACTGGTTGCAATGAACACAAAATTTCTTTTTTCCATAGTCATAGTACTTACAATCCGACTGTTAAACTCAGCAATGATTACAAAACGCGTCCGTGCAGTCTGTAGGCACCTCTATTCCGTCAGACTGCGGTTTTCTGTAAAAGTACAAAACCCGCCAATGACATTGACGGGTTTTGTATTCTATTCTTTTAACAATTTTACGCAGTTTTGGACGAAGACGCTTTGGCAGCTTTAGCAGCACGGGCACGGGCCAGAGCATCCGCCTTTTTAGAACTCACTGTCTTAGAATCAGTTTCCGGAGCCGGTTCAGGTGTGGTAGCCGGTTTTTCTTCTTTTTCTTCGGTTGCCTTAGGAGAAGGCTTGATTCTGGCTTTTTTCTCGGCTGGTGCTGGCGTAGTTGCCGGTTTTTCTACTTTTGCCTTTGCAACTTTGGTTGCTTTCGGTTCTGTTTTGATTTCCGGGGTAGCTGTTTCTTTTTTGGCAGTGACTTTAGCCGCTTTGTCGGCAGCTTTTACGGCCTTGGTTAGTTTCTGCTCGGTAGTTTTTACCAATGTTTCTTTTTTTGTTTTTGCCGTTTTTTCAGCTTTGGTATTTTTCTTCAATCCTTTTTTGACCTTCTTGGCCACTTTGTCGGCAACTTTCGAAACGGCCTTTTTGATGTCTTTCGCTACGCCTGGATTCAGCTCATGTACCACTTCCTGAATCTTGTCCAGTATCTGGGTCGCAATGCTTTTTTTGGAAACTTTTTTGGCTTTCATTGAGAGTGTTTTTAGTGAGAATGACTTAGTGTACTGTATTTCAGAAACCGAAGGATGTCAAATCTAACGAATCAATGCTCATAATCCAATGATTGTAAGGTATGTGCATGATTTTTTTGAAAATTTCTGTAGAAACACAGAAAATAGTATCCTGCAGAAACTCAAAACCTGCCCTACCTTTGATTCTGTTTGCGCCAGCTTTCCCACAATACAATGCCTATACTAACTGAAATATTCAGCGAATGTTTGGTTCCAAACTGCGGAATTTCGACACAAGCATCAGCCAAGGCAAACAACTTTTCATCTACACCAAATACTTCGTTGCCAAAAATGAAACAATACTTTTCGTCTGAATGCATAGAGAATTCGTTCAATAGAATACTGCCTTCGGCCTGTTCCAACGCCACAATGGCATAACCTTCCGCTTTCAGTTTTTTTATCGCCTCCACGTTGCTTTCCGTATGTTCCCACACAACCGATTCGGTGGCACCCAGCGCCGTTTTGGCAATTTCGCGGTTGGGCGGCGTTGCGGTAATGCCGCACAGAACTATTTTTTCAACTGCAAAGGCATCGGCCGTGCGAAACGCTGACCCGACATTGTGTGCACTCCGAACATTGTCAAGCACAAGGACAAAGGGATTTTTTTTCGTATTTTTGAAGGCTTCAACCGTAGGCCGATTGAGTTCTTCCATGGAAAGTTTGCGCATGTGGATAAAGATTAAAAGTTCAAAGTTGCAGGTTCCAAGCTGAATATGCAACAGGATTTATTCATCCGTACTAGTTTCAAGTGCATTATCTTCTTATCACTGATCCCGATTTTTCATAATGAAAAGCAGAGTTACCACATTCGAAGATTTGGAGATTTGGCAGAAGGCAGCACAGATTGCGGTAGACATCTTTGCCATTTCAGAAATTCCTACAATTAAATACGATTTGGGAACCAAGGATCAGATACGAAGAGCCGCATTTTCAATCTCCAACAACATTGCGGAAGGGTTTGAGTATGACAACAACAAAGACTTTATTAAATATTTGCGTTTTGCCAAAGGTTCGGCTGGAGAATTGCGTAGTCAGCTGTATGTTTTAAGGCAAGCAGGTATAATTGGAGAAGAATTTTATACTGAAAAACGAGCCGCACTTCTAGGCCTGTCACGTCAGATTAAAGCATTTATAGATTATCTAAAGAAATTTGAGAATGAGAAGCAGAATAGAGAAAAACCACCCTTCAGCCAGTAACCTTTAACCTGTAACTTTTTACCTGCAACCTGTAATTACTTAAACCACTAGATATGAAAACAGAAGAAACCCCTTTGATGAAGCAATACAACCAGTTTAAAGTAAAATATCCGGGGGCGTTGTTGTTGTTTCGGGTGGGCGATTTTTACGAAACCTTTGGCGACGACGCCGTTAAAACCAGCAAAATCTTAGACATAGTACTTACCAAACGTTCCAATGGCGGCGCGGCGGATGTGCCCCTGGCGGGCTTTCCGCACCATGCGCTGGAAGGGTATTTGGCCAAGTTGGTACGGGCTGGTCAGCGGGTTGCCATCTGCGACCAGTTGGAAGACCCCAAATACGCCAAAGGCCTAGTCAAGCGTGGCGTCACGGAGCTGGTTACACCGGGAGTTGCTTTCAGTGACAACGTGCTCGACACCAAACGCAACAATTATCTCTCGGCTATCTATTTTGCCAAAGAACTGTTGGGAATCGCCTTTCTGGATGCTTCAACCGGTGAATTTTTCACTACCCAAGGCGATCTGAACTACATTGAAAAATTATTGCAGGGTTTTCAACCGGCGGAGGTACTGTTTTGCAAGCCGCAAAAAAGCCAGTTTTTCGAAACTTTTGGTGATAAATACATCACCTACGCCCTTGACGACTGGGTGTTTACCCACGACCATGCCTACGCTACACTTACCCAACACTTCAAAACCGCATCCCTTAAAGGGTTCGGTATCGAAAACCTTTCAGAAGGCATTGTGGCAGCGGGTAGCGTTTTACATTATCTGGCTGAGGCCGAACACAAAAACCTGCGTCACATCGCGCATATTGCCCGCCTCGACGAAGAACGGTATGTGTGGCTCGATAAGTTTACGATCCGGAACCTGGAACTGGTCTATCCGCAACAGGAAGGCGGCGTACCGCTGATTCAAGTCTTGGACCAGACCGTGACGCCAATGGGTAGCCGACTCATGCGCAAATGGCTGGTGCTACCTTTGAAGGAAAAGAAACTGATTGAAGAACGGCTAGAGGTAGTCAACGAGTTTGTGCAGAACGAAGATTTGCAGGATGAAGTGTTGCAACACTTGAAATCGGTAGGTGACATTGAACGCCTCATTTCACGCGTGGCCGTACGCCGTGCCAATCCGCGGGACTTGTGTCAATTGAAGAAATCCTTGATGCAAATTGCTCCCATCAAGGAATGGCTGGGCAACAGTCAATTGCCGCAACTCAAACGCCTCGCCGACCGTTTGCATCCATGCCAGGCCTTGGTTGATCGGCTCGAAAAAGAGCTTCGCGAAGATGCTCCGGCAGTTACGAACCAAGGGGGCATCGTGCAAACCGGTGTCAATGCCGAACTGGATGAATTGCACAAACTGGCCTTTTCCGGAAAAGACTATTTGTTGCAGATTCAGCAACGCGAAATCTCGGCAACAGGCATTTCGTCGCTGAAGGTTTCGTACAACAAAGTGTTTGGCTATTACCTGGAAGTGAGCAATGCCCACAAACACAAAGTGCCCAATACGTGGCTTCGCAAACAGACTCTGGTGAATGCCGAACGGTATATTACCGAAGAGCTAAAGATTTACGAAGAGAAAATCCTGAATGCCGAAGAACAGATTTTTAACATTGAACAACAACTCTTTAACGAACTGGTACTGGCCGTCAGCGAATATACCGCTCAGATCCAGCAAAATGCCTTTGGCCTTGCCATGCTCGACTGCTTGCTGTCATTTGCTCGGGTAGCCGTTAAAAACAAGTACGTTCGTCCTCAAATTACCGATACTAAAGAAGTAGACATCAAGGAAGGCCGCCATCCGGTGATTGAACAGCAATTGCCACTGGGCGAAAGTTATGTACCGAATAGTATCTTTCTGAACGACGAAACCCAACAGATTGTCATCATCACCGGTCCGAACATGGCCGGAAAATCAGCTTTATTAAGGCAAACGGCGCTGATTGTTCTGATGGCGCAGATGGGCAGCTTTGTTCCGGCGGATTCGGCTCGCATTGGCATTGTAGACAAAGTGTTTACCCGTGTAGGCGCCTCAGATAACCTTTCGCGCGGCGAATCAACATTCATGGTGGAAATGACCGAAACGGCCAGTATTCTGAACAACCTCAGCGAACGCAGCCTGGTACTGATGGACGAAATTGGCCGCGGCACCAGCACCTACGACGGCATCTCCATTGCGTGGTCCATCGTTGAGTTTTTGCACAACCATCCCAAGTTTCGCGCTAAAACGCTGTTTGCCACGCATTACCACGAACTCAACCAGCTAGCCGACGATTTTTCGCGTATCAAGAATTACAACGTGTCCGTCAAAGAAGTCGGCAACAAAGTAGTATTTCTACGTAAACTCAAAGAAGGTGGCAGCGAGCACAGCTTTGGCATTCACGTAGCCCAAATGGCCGGCATGCCCCAAAACGTGGTGTTACGTGCCAATGAAATCATGCACCATCTGGAAAACGACAAGATTCGTCAGCAGGCCCAGGAACGCATTCGGGAAGTACCCAAAAACAATTTCCAGCTCACCATGTTTGAGGCTGATCCAACGCTGCAGCGCCTCAGCGAAACGCTGGAGAAAGTGGATGTGAACACCCTCACTCCCATCGAAGCCCTGCTGAAACTGAATGAGTTGAAGTTGCTGATGAGTAAGAAAAATAGTATTTCCTGAAAAGCTAAAACCTGGCTTATGTTTACTATAGATACCAAGTTCTTT
Organism: uncultured Sphingobacteriales bacterium; assembly: GCA_963520985.1. Taxonomy (GTDB): domain Bacteria; phylum Bacteroidota; class Bacteroidia; order Cytophagales; family 172606-1; genus Xanthocytophaga. The sequence continues at coordinate 1,795,380 of CAUQTA010000001.1, read as the reverse complement.
CAAAAAGCCTGGATTGGTTCTGATATTGAAGGAATACGAGAATCCAAAAAACGAAGCACTTATAACCGGTTCGTTTTTGATGAGTTACCTTCTATTCCTGAAAATTTAGACAATAGTTTTACATGGCTCAGGCCAGTCCTGAAAGGTAAAGAGCTCAGACATACTGAGCTTTCTTTTATGGAAGAAATAAGGAGCAAGCATTATGGAGAAGGAGTAGATCTTTCTGAAGATATAATCAGAATTGAGTCTGAGTTAAAGAGCTATGCCATACAGTTACCAGCAGAGATAAAGATTTTTTTTGGCAATCCGGATATAAACGGACGTATACGATCAACAACTGATTGTTATTGGCAGCTAGGGAATTTTGTCGAAGCCATTTCGGCTGACCAACTCTATTATTTTCTTCATTTCATGTCTGACTCGCAAGGCTGTCTATTTTGGTACATCTGCTTTGACCAAACAGGTAACCATTTTATCATGGCAAGCCCTAAGTTATATGGACATCCAGACCAAGAAAGTTATAATGCGGAAATTGCAACTCAGGAATCTATCATTGGATATTATTGTGCCGATTCCTTCAAAAAGTTTATTTATCGATATGACATTGAACAGCGAATTTGGCTTAAAACGCACTGGTATTTGTCAGAATTTGACAGTGCTGAACAAGAATATGTAAATCACTATTTAACAAAATCTTCTACCTATAAATAGTAGGTTTTACAGCTGCAAAACCTACTATTTACCCCAATCAGGGGCGGGTGTGCTTTCGATAAACAATTCATCCAAGTAATACTCCCGACGATAGCGTTTATCACAATCCTCCCCGTTAGAGCCGCCAATGTCATACGAACAGATGGCATACAACGCCATGTCTCCCTGTCCATTCATTACACTTGCCAGATCACCATTGGGCAAAGTCGCGTTTTTATGATTGATTCGTTTGAGCAAGCAATGGCCTAACTCATGAAACACCAAAGCCTCACGTGTATGTTCAGTTACATCCGACCAACAGATTCCGCTGGTATCAATGATAATGGTTCGTTGCATTTCTGGCTTGTCGGGTGTCTGCCTGCACGAACCGCAGATTCCTTCATCCGTAGTTGCGCCGAATTCCATGATCAGGTTAGTTTGTACCACATTAATACCCCGTTGTTTTCCTTCCTGAATAAACGAATCTAAGTAAGGCTGCAACTTAGGCTCTACTTGAAATACGGATTGGTTCTCTGCTTTTTTCTGGCAGCTTATAAGTACTAATCCCAAAAATAAGAATGATGCAAAACGAGCCATAAGGGAGTCACTAAACTTGCAGAAAGATAAAACAATACCAAAAAAGTACCAAAACAAAAATTTCAAATTTAATTATTTGATTCTCAAAGCATTACTTTATCTATTAAAAGAAAGTTAAAAAATTTTCAGCAAAGGTATTGCATTGTCTTTTTCACCCCTTATATTTGCAGTCCCATTCGCAATAAGCGGGAGTAGCTCAGCTGGTAGAGCGCGACCTTGCCAAGGTCGAGGTCGCGGGTTCGAACCCCGTCTCCCGCTCACTGAAACAAAGTCCCGAACATTCGGGACTTTTTCATTCAGTAGTCATGTGTAACATGATTAAGCCGGGGTGGTGGAACTGGTAGACACGCAGGACTTAAAATCCTGTGAACGTAAAAGTTCGTACGGGTTCGATTCCCGTCCCCGGTACTATTTAACGTATAATTAGTTGTGGAAACCCCTTAATTCTCTGAGTTATGGGGTTTTTTGTTTCCTCTACCTTCTCTTCAACTCCCTTGTTTTCGCAAATTTTGTCCCCTATTTGTCACTGTCATGTAAATCATTCGCTTTAGTTATATACTCAAATAGCCCATAAAACGGGCTATTCGAAGGTATGTGTTTATTAGCAATTGTCTGTTACATCTGCGAGGGGTCTGTTCATAAATGTTTCCAGAGGAGCTTTCCAGAAAGTATAGCCGAATTTTTTCCAGCCATGACAGCCCATGGGCAAGCTATGCAATCGGCTTACAAATGGGTCGAAATCAGTGGAACGAGAATCGGGCAGTTCGATGGCAAACTTACGCGCAACCAGTGTGGGCGCAACCCGAAAAAAGGGATTCAGAATGGGGAGCCGCAAACTCCAAAACAGGTCTTCTGTGTATAGGATGCTCGAATGCTTAATCAGAAAGGCAAACCGTAAACTATTGCGATAAAAAGAAGATACTTTTCGCAAAGAGAATCCGCCACGTTGCAAGGGATGCTTACGCAACAACCTCAGTTTTGCCAGGCTACGCAATAGCCGCGAAGATTGAATGTATTCTTTCACGAAGATTTTGTGGTAAGCTACTGCCCCCATATAATCATAATTCAAGGCACACCACTTTTGTAAATCAGCCGTAAAAGCAAACGAATCCAGATGGGCCATCAGAATGTAGTCATATGCCAGAAAGCGAGCATAAAAACCGGGACTTGTCAACAGATAGTTAAACGACTGGTAGTCTGTCCATTCGAATCGCTCAAAGTGGCATTGCGAATGTTTTTGCTGTTCGGCCACTTTCTGATAAAACCCAATATCTGTTTGTGTATGGGCGACAAATACGATGGGATAAGCGCAATACAGACGCAGGTAATAGGTAAGAACCAATGCCTCGTTTGCATCAGGCTGCGTATGTAAGAGTGGAATTACGACAGCCACCTTGTTTTCTTTGCTATGGGTTTGTTTTTCAGATGTTTGCATACACTATTCGAGCCACGACCAAACAGAGTTTGGTCCTAATTAAAATCAGCTATTTTTCATCGGGAGGCTAAACAGGCACACAAATATCACAAGATACAGAAAAAACAGAACTAATCCAATTCCTCTTTCACTCGTTTTTGTTTGGTATCTATTGGTTGCAAAAAAAAACAAAAGTGAATACACATCTCTCAAAAGATTTAAAAAAGCTAGCAGAAGTTCTTGTTATTCCTTTGTTAAGTGCAAAAGAGTGATTTCTTAGGATTGTCAACTATCCAGGTTTTGCCCTTTCACAAGATACTATTTTTTATCTGTGTAGATTAGCCTAATCTGCAAAAATTCCAACATGCAGATCCACACAGAGGGCTTTTCGCTTTTTAAAATGTATTATTTTCCGGTTAGCCCGAAGATATTGTCACACAGATGCAAAGCTTTAGTCTAATGGAAAAATCTCATTCACTTCGCCGTTTTAGATTAGCTCACCCGAAAATTCAGCAAGCAAATAAACTTTTTTTTCAAGCAACCTTTTTTATTGCAAAAGAAGTATAAGGCAGTGAAACAGAGCCTGTTTTTAGTATATTTGAATTGATTTTAACACTATCTGTATTATACGACTTGGACATACAGGAAACCCTACAAAAACAAACACTCATCCACCTGAAGGAGAAACTTTTGCAATTGGTCAAAGAAAGTGATGGTGGCAGAACCCTGCAACCCATCGAGGTGATTTTGCCCTTGGCCACCTGCATCGAAATCATTCGTACGTATCCATTGGACCAACAGAAAAAGGAGAAAGTAGCTTTTGAATTGGACATGATTCATCAACAAATGGTTCATTATCAACAGGCTCCCACAGAACTTAACCACAAGCTCTGGCGAGTGGTGCCCAACTCTATGTATCCTTTGGATGAACTGGCCGAACTGGCCGCCAAATCACTGAAGTCATTTCTGGAACAGATGTAAGTTTTCTTCTGTGCCCGCGTTTACTGATGGCATACTTTTTTGACCGGAAGCCTATACACTAACTTTTTGTTTGTATGGCAACTCTGAAACCGTCGAAAAACTACAGCACCAACCTGGATGCCACCATTGAAATACTTCTCCGAGATGCAGGCAAAGCCACCACGGCTTCGATCCGCAATGTCATAGACTGGATCAATGCCTTGTCGGTAGAAGGACTTATGCCCATTGCCAACGAATTGGAAAAACTGGAAGATTTGCTCTCTGCACCTGAACCCAACGGCGGCGACATAGCGGATTGCCTGGAAAAACTAAGTAAACTCACCCTGGAGGCTGCCAACATAGAAGACAATGCACAGGGTGCCAAAATCAAGGAATTGGGTGATACCTTGCATCGGGTGGCTCAACACATGAAAGAAAGCTAGGCGTTTACAGACAACACAACTGGTAAAATAGTATCTTTTCAAACGCCAAAACCTCCCTACCGATAGTTCTGTCGGGTTTTTATGGTTCACAACGCCAAAATTACTTTCTTTGCAAAACCATCCATTTTAATTTACGAATCAAGCATGAAAGTAACAGTTGTGGGCATCGGGCTGATTGGCGGCTCCATTGCTCTGGCACTTAAGGAAAACGGTTTTGCAGAAAGTGTAATAGGTGTAGACAACCGGCCCGAACACATTATTAAAGCATTGGAGCTCAAACTCGTAGATAAAGTTTTGCTATTGCCTGACGCCATCAAGCAATCGGATGTTGTGATTCTGGCAACGCCCGTTGACTCTTTGTTAACGTTGCTGCCCCAAGTGCTAGACCTGGTCGAAAATCAGATTGTGATTGAAGTAGGCTCTACCAAAAAATTAGTGGTAGAGAGCGTAAAAAACCATCCCAAACGTAAAAACTACGTTGCCACCCACCCCATGGCTGGTACCGAATACTCAGGCCCTGAAGCGGCTGTACGTGAGTTGTTTGCCGGAAAATGTGCCGTATTCTGTGACGTAGAAGAGAGTGATCCGTTAGCAGTAGAAACGATCAAGAAGCTCTACGAAGAAGGAATGAAGATGCGGATTGTTTACCTGGATTCCGTTTCGCACGATGTGCATACGGCGTATATTTCACACATTTCACACATTTGCTCGTTTGCACTGGCACTCACTGTGCTGGACAAGGAAAAAGAGGAAGGCCGCATTTTTGAGCTAGCAAGCGGAGGCTTTGATTCTACCGTGCGTCTGGCCAAAAGTGCTCCGGATACTTGGATTCCCATATTCCGGCAAAACCGCGAAAATGTGCTGGATGTACTTGACGAATACATTACCACCTTGCTGAAATTCAAAGGCCTGATGCTCAGCGACAGCTTTGAGACCTTTCACAAGCAACTCGAACATGCCAATGACATCCGCCGGATACTGAAATAACCGGCGGAACCCAGTTACAATGACGAGTCAGCTAAAAATGTAACGGGCGTTTCCAATGTAAAAACGAATCGCATTTGCATGTACATTTCATAGCGACTGGTCTTGACATCCGGTATTTTTCCGTTCCATTTGAGCCAGTAAGTTCCATCCTCTTTTTGACGAATCAGAATGGTATCATCAAAAGTGGGGTAGTGCGTCTGAGCTAGATAAAAGTTGGTTAACTCTTCGTTATCCTCATCGGCGCTGTCAATAAAAAACTCGTTGCCAATGATATTTTCTACCAGTTTCGGAACCGGAAGTTCCAACTCTAGTTTCGCATCGGAGGCATCAAATCCGTTTGCCTGCTCAGTATCTGTCTGCTTTTCCGTTGCCGGGCCAGTCTTTGCAAAGTCCACTTTTACAAACAAGGTTTTATTCTTAATTTCAAAAGTAGCCGTTGCCACTTCCAGCTCCAGATTCTGAGCACCAAACAATTTCTCGATTATCAAATGTGACATAAGCTTCTTGTAAAATTGCTTTTATAACCTTATAGATCCTTTTCTTATAAACATCTTCTTTTTTAAGGCTACCAAAGATAAAGAGAAGAACAGGTATTTTGTACTACTTTTTACCTAGAAAATAACAGCTTCTATTTAGAAAAACCCTTGTTTGCTCTATCGCACTCATTTCTAAACTTTTTTTTTATCTAAGTGTTTGTAGCTTTACAACCGATAGATGAAACTCCCATCCGCATTTTGCTATTAATCCAATGATAAAACGCCCCTTTAACCTGCAGCAATGGATAGATGAAAACCGTCATTTGCTGAAACCTCCTGTTGGCAACCAACAAGTATACAAAGGCAACGAAGATTTTATAGTGATGGTGGTAGGCGGCCCCAATGCTCGTAAAGATTTTCATTACGATGAAGGCGAAGAATTATTTTATCAGCTGGAAGGTGAAATTGTCTTGAAGATCATTGAAAATGAACAAGTTGTAGACATTTCACTCAAAGCCGGAGACATGTTTTTGCTGCCTCCACGTGTGCCGCACTCACCAAGGCGTACGGCGGGTTCCATTGGGTTAGTGATAGAACGGTATCGCAAGCCTGACGAAAAAGACGGCTTCTTATGGTTTTGCGAAAACTGCGGCAATAAGCTTTATGAAGAATACGTACCTGTGAGTGATATTGTTGCACAATTGCCGGTGGTAATGAATAAATTCTGGGAATCGGAAGAGCTGCGTACGTGTAAAAAATGTGGCACCGTGCTCGAAAAACCCGCCGGAGCCTGACGCCTCGCTACTTATGTGTTTATGAAAGTCAATCAGCATACAGACAACATCTGGACGATAGAAAATTTCCTGTCGCCTCAGGAATGCCAGGATCTCATTGCGCAAAGCGAAGCCGTGGGTTATGAAGAAGCCGAGGTAAGTTTATCTTCGGGCTCAACGATGATGAAAGGCCTCCGGAACAATTACCGGCTCATTTACACAGACGAAACACTGGCCGGGCAATTGTGGCAGAAATTAAAAGAGTTCGTTCCCCAATTGCTGGATCAAACACAAGTCGTGGGCCTGAACGAACAGTTCAGGTTTTATCGTTACGAAAATGCGCAGCGTTTCAAGCGTCACATTGACGGGCGGTTTCGGCGCAATGAACAGGAAGAAAGCCGCATTACCTTCATGATTTATCTCAACGATAACTTTACAGGAGGCGAAACGGCGTTTGATGGGGTGACAATAATACCGCAAATCGGATCAGCGTTGTGTTTTGTGCACGAACTCAAGCACGAAGGCTGTCCGGTAACCTCCGGAGTCAAATACGTACTCCGTTCAGATGTGATGTACCGCAAGCAAGGGTAGGTTTTGGCCAATCAAAAGATACTATTTTCATCCGTTATGATGTCAAGCATACAGCCCCATCCCTACGAAAATTCCCTCGCCTTTGCCCAGCATCAGGATGAGCAGGATCCGTTAAGGCATTTCAGAGAAGGCTTTCACATTCCGCAAGTGCATGGCAGAGAGGCCATTTACTTCTGTGGCAACTCGCTAGGCTTGCAACCCAAAACCGTTCGTGCAACCGTAGAGGAAGAATTATCACATTGGGAAAAGCTAGCCGTAGAAGGGCATTTTCTGGGAAAACAACCCTGGCTTACCTACCACAAGCAGTTCCGAGAACCCATTGCAAAGCTGGTAGGCGCATTGCCACACGAAGTAGTGGTGATGAACAACCTGACTACCAACCTGCACCTGATGATGGTGTCGTTTTACCAGCCCACCCCCGACCGCTACCGGATTGTCATGGAAGCGGGTGCGTTTCCATCCGACCAATACGCCATCGAATCGCAGGTGCGTTTTCATGGGTATGACCCCGCCGATGCCATCGTGGAAGTTGCTCCGCGCCCAGGAAAACACACCCTGCGCACCGAAGACATTATAAAAATAGTATCTGACAAAAACACAAAACCTGCCTTGGTGTTGTTTGGAGGAATCAATTACTACACCGGTCAAGTGTTTGACATGCAAGCCATTGCAGCGGCAGCGCATCAGGCGGGATCTTATGTAGGATTTGATTTGGCTCATGCCATTGGCAATGTACCGATGCAGCTAAACGCCTGGAATGCCGACTTTGCCATATGGTGTAGTTACAAATACTTGAACTCAAGTCCGGGTGGCGTGGCCGGAGCCTTTGTGCACGAACGCCACGCCAACAATCCCGACTTGCCCCGTTTTGCCGGATGGTGGGGCCATGACGAAGCGACTCGGTTTCAGATGAAAAAAGGGTTTGTGCCCCAACACGGTGCCGACGGCTGGCAGCTTTCCAATGCACCTATTCTGCAAATGGCGGCTCATCGGGCCTCGCTGGCTATTTTTGAAGAAGCCGGCCTGGAAAACCTACGTCAAAAAAGCATTCGGTTAACGGGTTTTCTGGAATTTATCATTCGTACCGATTCAATATTGAGTCAGGTTCTCACTATTATCACACCCGCAAATGCCACCGAACGGGGTTGTCAGTTATCGATGCTGGTGCGGGAAAAAGGCAAAGCCATCTTTGACAAAATAACCGCCGAAGGTGTTATTGGTGACTGGCGTGAGCCGGATGTCATTCGCTTGTCGCCGGTGCCGCTCTACAATTCGTTTGAGGAAGTGTATCGCTGCGGCCAGATACTGTCACAAAGCGTACAGGAGGTTTTGGCCAATTAAAAGATACTATTTTAAATCAGAAAAAAGATGAAAGAGAAAAGAATGACATTGATCACACAGGGGTTAATCATTCTTCTTTTTCTGATTGGCAGTTATATGAGCATTGTCCTGACGGTTGAAGAATATTCGCGGGCTTCTTATGCTCAGAGCCAATATAGCCAAACTGCCACAGGAGTGATTAAGTCCATCAAAGTCAGCACCTTCGGCCGATCTACCATTTACCGATACAGCACGCATTTTGAAGACAAACAAGGCAAAAAGTATTCAACAATCAACATTCATGACATTGGGCAAGACTACCAAGTGGGTGATAGCTTAACGGTACATTACAATCCCAAGAACCCGACAGAGTCATTGGCAGAAAACAACTACAAGCCTTTTAAGAATTTCTTACTTTATTTGTTGATGAGTATTGTAGTTTTGGCAGTAAGCTTGGCACTCATTTTCTATGGGATTGTCATTTACAGAAGCAATTCAACTCGTCGTCAGTAAGCGTAGTTCATTTAATAGAAGACCATTCAAACAATCAAACCATTGAAAAACATCACCATTCTGGGCGCAGGTTTAGTGGGCTCATTGTTAGCGAGCTTGCTGACCCGCCGTGGACATAAAGTGCAGTTAATCGAAAAACGGCCTGACTTACGCGTCAAAAACTGGGATGACGGCCGCAGCATCAATCTGGCGATGAGTGAACGAGGCTGGCAAGCCATGCGGGCTGTCGGCGTAGAAGACAAGGTAAAAGAATTTGCCATACCCATGTATGGCCGTATGATACACGATGCACAAGGCAATCAGGCATTTCAGCCCTACGGGGAAGACAATCAGTGCATTTATGCCATTTCGCGGAGCTTGCTCAACCAGGCATTGATGAACGAAGCCGAGAAACAAGGCGTTACTTTCTGGTTTGAACACAAATGCACTGACATCAACCTGCAAACCAATTCCCTCGAAATCACGCAGGTAACGCCTAGCGGCGAAGGCACCGTATCTGAAATGTACCCCGACTTGATTTTCGGGTCAGATGGTGCGTTTTCGGCAGTGCGCCTGGCGATGATGAAACGCCCACTATTCGACTACTCGCAGGATTACATTGAGCACGGTTACAAAGAACTAACCATTCCGGCAACGGCCTCTGGTGACTGGGCCATCAAACCGGATGCCTTACACATCTGGCCCCGCGGTCATTTTATGCTCATTGCGTTGCCCAACCCGGACAAGACATTTACTTGCACGTTGTTCTTTCCGTGGAAAGGCAGCCCTTCCTTTGACGAAATCCAGGCGCCTGAGCAACTTCTTGCATTCTTTCAGCAAACGTTTCCGGATATCCTGCCTCTGATGCCGGGCCTAGTAGAAGAATATTTCGGTAATCCTACCTCTGCCCTGCTTACCGTTCGCTGCTACCCATGGACGTACAAAGACAAAGTAGCCCTGATCGGCGACGCGGCTCATGCCATTGTTCCGTTTTTTGGGCAGGGCATGAACTGCGGTTTTGAAGACTGCACTGTGCTGGATGGCATTATGAATACGCATGACGACGACTGGAATCGTATATTACGTACGTATGAAGAAATGCGTAAGCCCAACGCCGATGCCATTGCCGAACTGGCCCTTCAAAACTTTGTTGAAATGCGCGACAAGGTAGCCGACCCTAGATTTCTGCTACGTAAAAAGATCGATGCCCGCTTGCATCATCTCTATCCGGAGCAGTGGATTCCGCTGTATACGCTGATTTCATTTACGACCACCCCTTACTCGGAAGCACTGGCGACAGGTAAGCGGCAAGATGCGATTCTGGATCAGATCATGTCATTACCGGATATCGAAACTACCTGGCAAACAATAGACTACGCATCTTTTATAACTTCTTCTAATTAGGTATCGGGGTTTTTGCTCTGTACAAGATACTAGTTGAAAAAGCAGGTTATTGGGAAAGACGCGTTTCGGACTTACAACCGTAACAAAAAAAATAGGTTGTCCGAAACGAACAACCCATTCCCCTAACCAAACAAAAGTATATGAAGAAAACTTACTTGTCACAAAACTATATCCTCGGATTAACTTTTGTGTTACTGTAAGTTTAAATGTATATTATTTGTAAGATTTTTATGTAAAAAGTAACCCATGTTGGCTCAAAATTGCATTATTTAATGTAATTACAGCACTTTAATTTTGCTTTGCTTATTCCGGCAGATGTACCAAAAAACTCCTAGGATCACCTACAGAAAGCAACAACTCACTTATAATCAATTCATTACATTTAAAACCACTCTAAAAACTGCATTAGCACTAACCACCCTTTTCATTCCGTTTTCAGTGGGCAAGGCCTTTCCGGGAACTTGTAACACCGAGGCATTGTATAAGATAGTAGCTGCAAAAAACCTAAAACCTGCATGTTCCTTTTGCTGGACAATTTTGATTCCTTTACCTATAACCTTGGCGATTACATTGCACAAAGTGGAGCCGATTGCCGGGTGATTCGTAATAACGCGACGCTTGCACAAATCCAGCAAAACGAATACGAAGGCATCATTCTTTCGCCAGGCCCTGAAACGCCCCAAAAGGCGGGCTGCCTGATGCAAGTAATTGATTATTATGCCGCCCGCAAACCAATACTGGGCATTTGCCTGGGCCATCAGGCGCTGGGACAATACTTTGGGGCACAACTTGTCAGGGCAGCAAAACCTATGCATGGCAAACTTTCTTCCATACGTTGCCGACCCGACGAGGCGCTTTTTGCCGGAATGCCCCCACAGCTAGCGGTGGTGCGTTACCATTCACTCATTTTAAATAGTATACCTGCCAGCATCGAAACCCTGGCATGGACAGAAACCGACGAACTGATGGCGTTTCGGCATAAAACATTGCCCATCAGAGGAATACAGTTTCACCCGGAAGCCGCCCTCACCGAATATGGTTTGAAAATGATAAATAATTGGTTAAACTTCGCCATAAATCATTGACATCTTATCATTTTGCGCTATTTTGCATCCAGACAAACAGCACAAATTAGTACCAATTGAATAGCTTGTTATGATTATTTGGGGAAATAATGCATTGTAAATTGTGATTCATCATTACCCAACTCCTACTTTTTAACAGCTGACTTATGAGTTTTACAATTGAACAATCGGCAGGTTATCAGTACATCGACCAAGGAGATGGCGAAGTATTGTTGTTGTTGCACGGGCTTTTTGGCGCGCTAAGTAACTGGGAAGGCGTTATCAATGGGTTTTCTTCCCAGTATCGGGTTGTGATTCCGTTGATGCCTATTTACGAGATGCCTTATAAGGAGGCCAGCGTAGATGGTTTATCTGAGTTTATCGAAGGCTTTATTGCCCATAAAAACCTGAAAGATCTGACATTGCTCGGCAACTCGCTGGGTGGGCACATTGCGTTGGTATACACCCTTAACAACCCGCACAATGTCAAGCGGTTGGTGCTAACGGGAAGCTCTGGGCTGTTTGAAAACTCAATGGGTGGTTCTTTCCCCAAAAGAGGTAGTTATGAGTACATTAAGGAACGTGTAGGATATACATTCTACAATCCGGAAACGGCTACCAAAGAGCTGGTAGACGAAGTATTTGATATCACTAATAGCATACAGAAATGCATGAATATTGTCGCTATTGCCAAATCAGCACAACGACACAATATGGGTGAAGAAATCAAAAACATTACGGTGCCTACTTTATTGGTGTGGGGTCTGAACGATACCATTACTCCACCCCACGTAGCTCATGAGTTTAACCGGTTGATTCCGAACTCAGAGTTGCGCTTTGTAGACAAATGCTGCCATGCACCGATGATGGAGCGGCCAGATGTTTTTAACAAATACCTGATCGATTGGCTTAACAGTGAAAAAACTGTAGAAAAACTGGTTCACTGAAAGTGTACTCCTAACCGTTAAACTCTCGGCAAGATTTTTGAAGCATAGTTTACATAGAAACATCTATCGGGCATACAAGCAGGTGGCATAGAGTCAGAAACGTTGAATACAAAGCAATAAAATATTACGAGTGAACTTTATTAGCAATAAACAACAGGAAATCAAGTAATTAAATAATTAAACTTGTATACTTTGCTTATGCTTGCATACCCGATAGAACTTACGAACAAAACTATGATAGCCGAAGAGTTTCTCAATCGAATGATTCCGCCGTTAAAACCTACCGATTCTGCCACCTTTGCACTAGACTGGATGCAGGAACTGCATTTGTTTCAACTGCCGGTTGTCAATGATGGCGAATACATGGGTTTGGTAAATCAGTCGGATCTACTTGAGAGACCCGAAGCTGCCTTGTCAGAAGTAACGTTGACTTCTCAGGAATCCTATGCCTTCCGCCACGAACCCTATCTGGATGTACTCAAAGCTGCAAAAGAATCTCATTTACAAGTTATTGCCATTCTTGACACTGATCAAACGTATGTAGGCGCCGTAGTGGTTGATGAAACTCTGGCCTTTTTTGCTCAGTCACAAGAACAAAGTCCGGGAAGCACTATAGTTCTGCTGATGGACGAACGGGACTATTCGCTAACCGAAATAAGCCGACTAGTTGAGTCAAACGATGCCAAGATTGTAAGCAGCTATGTAAGCACCTATCCCTATAACAAAGCCAAGATTCAACTTACCATCAAAATCAACCGGATGGATATTTCGCGCATCATTGCTACCTTTGAGCGTTTTGAATACAATGTAATAGCCAAGTACCAGCACGAAAGCGGCCACGATGAAGACAAAGAACGGCTAGACATGCTACTCAAATACCTGAGTATCTGATTTCCGGTATCCTTCCTTTAGGACTTTTTTACGTTTCTCTGTAAGAAAATAGTACCTTTTTGCATCGCAAAACATGCTTGTTTTGTTATGTTTGCCCACAATTAGTTTTCGCTTGCAAAAAATAGTATCCTTTGCAAAGGCAAAACCCAACAAAACACAAGAAACGCATTTATGAAAGTGGCCATTCATGGGAGAAATTTCAAACCCGAAACACAGCCTTACATTCAGGAGTTGTTTGACCAACTCACCGACCGGGGGGTAGAAGTGCAGGTCTCGGAGCCCTTTGAACTTTTTCTGCAAAAAAGTGGCATTCAAAAAAAAGAAACTGCTATTTACAGCAGCCGTAGCCAGATCATAAACGCTGATTTCTTTTTTAGCATTGGTGGCGACGGTACTCTCCTCGAATCGGTTACCCACATCGAGTCCCGACAAATTCCGATTCTGGGTATCAACACAGGCAGGCTGGGCTTTTTGGCAACTACTGCTCCCGAGCAAGTACGCCAGGCGCTGGATAGTCTTTCCAACGGGCATTATTCTTTTGATGACCGCTCATTGGTACACTTGGATGCAGACCGTGATTTATTTGAGGGGTTACCTTTTGGACTGAACGAATTCACCATTACCCGCCGGGATACGTCTTCCATGATTACAGTACACACGTACATTGATGGCGAGTATCTGAATTCGTATTGGGCTGATGGATTGATCGTATCAACGCCGACCGGTTCGACAGGCTATTCGCTGAGCTGTGGCGGTCCCGTTGTATTGCCTCAGTCCAGCAATCTGATCATTACTCCAGTAAGTCCACACAACCTGAATGTGCGTCCGCTGGTCGTTTCTGATTCCAGTGTCATCTCTTTTGAAATAGAGGGCCGCAGCCGGTATTACCTGGTTTCACTTGATTCGCGTTCCCGAGCAGTAGACTCTACGGTGCAGTTGGCTGTCCGGAAAGAAAAATTCAAGGCTCGCCTGGTAAAACTAAACAGCGAGAACTTTTTGTATACTTTGCGCAATAAATTGAATTGGGGGTACGACGTAAGAAATTAGCGTTTTATTTGAGTTTTTCAATAATTATATTTATAAATTGCGCATTGAAACTCTTTATTGCTGATTATCAACCAACAAAGTCTCTTCCATCGACGCTACTAGATATCCATATACTATGCAAAAACGACTATTACTGCTTTGTTTGCTTCTGAGCCTGTTTGCAATTAATCACCTTTCGGCACAGCGTTTTACCAAAAGCAAACGTTACACCAGCATTGGCTTCAGTGTAAATGCAATGAACTATTTTGGTGACATTACACCGGCCGAAAACTTCACCAGTACCGATTTGCAATTTACCCGCTACAATCTGGGCGTGCATGTCAGTCGCCGTTTAACGCCGAGGTTTACGAGTCGTTTTTCATTTAATTATGGACGCGTCAAAGGAGATGATTACAATTCGCAAGATCCTACGGATAACAATGCCCGTTTCCGGTATTTGCGCAATGCCTCATTCCGTACCAGCATTTATGAACTATCGGCTGTAGGCATCATTGACCTGATCGAAAACCGCCAAAGCTATCTGCGTCGTCCTGAGTTTGTACCGTATGTATTTGGCGGTGTTGCAGGCTTCTATTACAATCCAAAAACCCAGGCACCAGAAGGATTTGGCGGACCTAATAACTGGGTAGCGCTACAACCATTGCATACTGAAGGCAAATCCTATTCCTTGTTTCAGATAGCCATTCCATTTGGTGTGGGTTTCCGTTATAAAGCAAGCCCACGGTGGGATGTTTCTTTTGAGATTGGCTATCGTTTCTTATTTACAGATTATTTAGATGATGTTAGCGGAAACTATGCAGATCCATCCACATTGTCGAGTGATTTAGCCCGAGCAATAGCAAACCGTACAACAGAAGTAAATTCGGCAGGTGGCAATTTTCGTGATTTAGAACGAGTGAAAAGCGATATTGGATATAGTGAACTTACATTTAAAGATGCAAATGATAATTCCTATCAGTCTATTCAAGGCTATGAAGCTGGCCAGAAACGTGGCAGTCCAAATGAAAAAGACTGGTATATGGTAACAGGTTTCCACCTGAACTATATTCTGGTAAAAGGTGTACGTTGTCCTAAATTCAGATAATAGCCGGGTTTTGCCTTTTCAAAACATACTATTTTTAAGACATTTATACAATAAAATCAGCAAAGGTGCGTATGTAACACATACCACCTTTTTTGTTGGTAGTCACCAAACGTAAAGAAGCTTTGATTTCATCGATTGCTCAGAAGTTACCATTCTTTAATCCAAAGAAACTGTCACAAAAGCTGCTTGGCTGTTTTTGTAGCCTGCTTATGTTGGGTTCTGTTACCAGTCATGCGCAACACCTTGAAATTGGCGGAGGCGCTGGCGTGGGGCTCTACAAAGGTGATGTATTACCCAATATAGATCCGAGGTATTCCCGGCCTGCCGGACAGCTATTTGTGCGCCACACACCTGGCAAAGCGGTTAGTTTCAAATACGGCCTTCTGATAGGCGGCATTGCCGGATCGGATGAAAAACGCACCAATGACCCGCTGGCTCAGGCACGTAAGCATACCTTCGGCAGTCGGCTACAGGAACTATCGGCTGCCATGGAATATAACTTTCTGGATTACCGGAGTGATTCCAAACGAATGCCTCTCTCCCCTTATTTATTCGGAGGTATTGCCGTGTTTCACTTTGACCCACAGGAAAACAAAAAGCCCACTTATGCCTTAAGCGGCATCAACATTCCGTTTGGCATTGGATTGAAATATGTGTTATACAAAAACTGGAATCTGAATCTGGAATTCGGAGCCCGCAAGACCTTCACCGACTTCTTGGACGATCTGAGCGGAACCGATATCAAACAGCCCCTTCAAAACGGCAATCCCAAAGACAAGGACATGTACCTGTATACAGGCATTTCCATCAGCTATACCTTCTATAAGATTCACTGTCCTGAGTTTTATTAAGGTAAATAGTATCTTTGACTTTGCCAAAACCTCCGAATTAGTTAACGGTTTACCTGCCATAACAGAAAAGACTTTCTTTGAAGATCTTTTTCTGAACGAAAAATAGTATCCCGCCAAACGTGAAAACCCTCCTCGTTTTTTCGGACGTTTGTTAAAAAATATTAAAAAATCCAGTTAATCGGGAGATTTTCGTAAATTGCACCATTCTTTTTGATGCGTCCTTAGCAAAGGATAACCAGCACATTTGTTTTGATTTAGAAGATTACAGCACAAAGCTTTCGTGAAAGAAAAAATTAATACCGAGAAATTGCCCCGTCACATTGCGGTAATTATGGATGGAAATGGTCGCTGGGCCAAGAAGCAAGGAGCTATGCGGGTGTTTGGTCACCGCAATGCAATAAAAGCCGTAAGAGACACCACTGAAGCATGTGCCGAATTAGGCGTTAAGTACTTGACTTTGTATGCCTTTTCTACCGAAAACTGGTCAAGGCCCAAAGCTGAAGTCACCGCGTTGATGGAGTTGCTGGTTTCGACGATACGTTCGGAAACCGAAACCTTGATGAAAAACAACGTACGGTTAATGGCCATTGGAGATTTAAAGAATTTGCCCAAAAGCTGTCAAAAAGAATTACAGGAAGCCATAGACATTACGGGTACAAACACAGGATTGGCGCTGGTGCTAGCCCTGAGTTACAGCGGGCGATGGGAAATTACGGAAGCCGTCAAGCAGATTGCCACCAAAGTAGCCACCGGAGAACTAGATGTAAACGATATTACCGATTCCACGATTAGCCAGCATTTGAACACGCATGCAATCCCTGACCCTGAATTATTGATTCGTACCAGCGGCGAAATGCGAATCAGCAACTTTCTGTTATGGCAACTTGCCTACACCGAACTGTATATCTGTGATACATTGTGGCCTGATTTCCGGCGGGAACATTTGTATGAAGCCATCCTGAACTTCCAGCAACGCGAACGTCGGTTTGGAAAAATAAGCGAGCAAATAAACAAAGTTCAGATGTAAAGTGCCGAAGTTGCCGGTTCAGGCATTCGTATAGCATCAGCCAATCTGCCTGATCAATTCCATAATCATAAATTTAACGCTCCTCATTAATAGACTTAAGCAGTCATCAGAGTTTACTCTACCAAAACCATGCGTACCATTTTCATTATTCTTAGTTTTTGTCTGGCCGCAACTACCTTCGCACAAGTTACCCCGTCAGGAAGCAGCACCTCGCAAAGCGACATTCAGATCAACTACAACCGGCCTAAGGATTACGAGATTGCGGAAATTACCGTGAGCGGCATTCAGTTTCTGGATCCCAATTCGATGATTTCGGTATCAGGGCTAAAGGTAGGAGACCGCATTACCATCCCGGGAGACGACCTGGCTACAGCTATTCGTAAAATATGGGCGCTGAGCCTGGTAGGAGATGTAGACATTCAGGCCACAAAAGTAGAAGGAGACAAGGTTTGGCTCACCATTCTACTCACCGAAAGAGCCCGTCTGGCAAAATTCTCATTCAAAGGAATTCGCAAAGGAGAAAGCGACAACCTGACCGACAAAATCAAGCTTATCAAAGGCAAAATCGTTACGGATGCATTGATCAAGAATACCCAGCTGGCTGTTCGCAAGTATTTTGTTGATAAAGGCTTTCTGAATACAACGGTGAAAGTAACGCAGGTTCGCGATACTACGCTACCCGGTAATTCGGCAGCATTGGTTTTTAACATCGACAAAAAGAAGAAGGTAAAAATCAATGAAATCGTATTTGAGGGGAACAGCGACTTTAGTGATGCCAAGCTGAAGAAGAAACTAAAAAAGACAAAAGAGAAAAAGCTGTATCACGTATTCACTCCGTCCAAATTCATCGCGACCCAATACGAAGAAGACAAGGACAAACTGGCCAAATTTTACGGAGCCAACGGATACCGGGATTTCCGCATTATTTCCGATACTATTTTCTCACATGATAACAAAACTGTCAATGTGCATGTGAAAATAGAAGAAGGAAAAAAATACTACTACCGCAACATTGAGTGGGCGGGCAACTACCTGTATACCGATGCGCAGCTAGCCAGCATTCTCAAAATCAAGAAAGGGGATGTATACAATGTGGAAGATCTTGAAAAACGACTTACCTTTAACCCAACTGGTGAAGACATTACATCACTCTATATGGATTATGGGTATCTGTTTTTCACTATTGTGCCACAAGAAATAGCCATTGTTGGCGATTCCGTAGATGTAGTGATGCAAATCAGCGAAGGTGAACAGGCTACCATCAATAAAGTGACACTGTCGGGCAATACCCAAACCAGCGACTATGTGGTGCTGCGCGAGCTACGCACCATTCCGGGGCAGAAATTCAGCCGCCGCAACGTACTGCGTACCCAACAGGAACTGGGTGCATTGCAATTCTTCGATCCACAAAAAATCACCCCAAACATTCAACCCAATCCGTCAGATGGAACAGTAGACATTGACTGGCAGGTGGAAGAAAAACCAAGTGATCAGATTCAACTTTCAGGAGGTTGGGGTGGTGCCGTCGGTTTTGTGGGTACGGTGGGTCTTACGTTTAACAACTTCGCCAGTCGCAAAATATTTGATCCCCATGCCTGGAAACCTGTACCCAAAGGAGATGGACAACGGCTATCACTGCAAGTACAAGCCAACGGCAAGTCGTTCCAAAACTATTCGTTTTCGTTTAGTGAGCCTTGGTTTGGCGGCAAGAAACCACATACACTCAACTTTAGCGTATCGCATTCGGTTAACAGCAACAACTTTGGTAAAGTTTTGCAAAGTTACTATGCGCGTTTGGGTAGTTTGTATGGCAATTCGGACAACGAATACCGTGCCTTGCAGATTACATCATTCACTCTTGGCTTGGCTCGCCGCCTGAAAGTACCGGATGATTTCTTCTCGTTAAGTACTTCGCTTTCATATCTGATTTACAACAACAAAAACCAATACAGCGAACGGTATTTTGGTACCACATTCCCGGATGGCATTTCGCACAACGTTACCTTCAATGCTACCTTGTCACGAAGCAGCATCAGTGACTTCCAGTATCCACGCAGCGGATCGTCCGTTTCATTGAGCATGACCCTGACTCCACCTTGGAGTTCGCTGGGTGTATCCAGTGCCAACAGCCGACTGGTCGAATACCACAAATGGATGTTTGATTCACAATGGAACATCAGCCTTATTGGAAAGCTAGTGCTTCATACCCGGGCACACATGGGCTTTATCGGTCGCTACCGTTCCAATGTTCCGTATACTCCATTCGAGCGGTTTGTGTTGGGTGGCTCAGGTATGGTGGGTATGCAGGGTGGTTTTCTGCTAGGCCGTGATATTATTCCGTTACGGGGATATGACGAACAAGTGGTGGGCCCGTTATCTTCGAATGGACGAGGCATAGGCGGCATTGTTTACAACAAATTTGTAACCGAAGTTCGCTATCCAGTGACAACCAGCCAGACAGCCACCATTTACATGCTGGGCTTTATGGAAGCCGGTAACAACTGGGGAAGCTACAAAGAGTTCAATCCATTTAACCTGCGGCGGGCAGTGGGCGTAGGAGCCCGTATTTTCATGCCAGCATTTGGTCTGATCGGCATCGACTTCGGCAAAGGCCTAGACCCGATCCCCGGCGTATCCAACAACGGTCTGAAAACCTTTATTTTCTCAATCGGTCAGCAAATTCGTTAACTTGAAAATAGTATCGCAGCCAAATAAAAAACCTCATATGTCTGAAACACAGAATAAATACGCATAAAAAACGTTAGCTAATTCGATAAACCAGAGTAATTAACCGTTTAAAGCGTATGAAAAAAAAAATATTTGGTCTCATATTTGCAATAGCATTGGTGCAAGCAGCTCAGGCACAGAAGTTCGGCTACATTGATACCGACTACATACTGAGCAAAATGCCCGATGCCCAGAAAATACAGGCCGAATTGGATGCATCTTCAGCCAAATGGGTAAAAGAGATTCAGGATCGGCAGCTGGAAATAGAAAAACTGGAACAGGACTTCCGGGCCGAAGAAGTGCTGCTGACCGATGCCATGCGCCAGGAACGCAGGCAAAACATAGAAGCCAAACGCAAGGACGCGATGGATTTCAATAAAAAAGTATATGGGCCTGAAGGCTTGCTGTATCTGAAAAAGAAAGAGCTGATGAACCCACTTCGGGACAAAATATACGAAGCCGTTAACAAAGTAGTGAAGTCACGCAAACTGGAGTTTATGTTTGACAAAGCGGCCGATCTGGTGATGATCTACGCCGATCCACGCCATGACTACTCTGATTATGTGCTGGAGGAACTTGGCTTAGGCGACAAGGATGACAACCCAAACAAGAAACAATAAAAGAAAGATTGGTACGGATTGCACATCCATTCACTTTCAACTTGTATTTATGTAACTTGAAACTGTTTCAAAATAGTATCCCAAAAAAGACCAAAACCGGCATTACAGTTTAGTATACACCTTAATTAATTTAGTTATTACCCTTTCACCCATTTAAATTGATTACAATGAAAAAAACGTTCATTATTCTAGCTTCGATGGTGTTGGCTCTGGCAGGCGGTTTCGCGCAGGCACAAAACCTTAAAATTGGTTACGTCGATTCACAATCTGTTTTGGATAAACTCGACGAAGTAAAAGCGGCCAATGACCAATTGCGTACCTTCGCTTCTATTAAAGATAAAGAACTGAAATCAGAAGCGGAATCTTTCCAAATCAAAGTACAAGAGTTTCAGAAGAATGCCCCAGGAATGACGCCGCAAATGCAATCTGCTACTCAAAAAGAATTGGAAGGATTACAGGAAAAAATCCAGGCAAAACAACAACAAGCCCAAACGGATGTAGCCAACCGGGAAAAGCAACTGTTTGAACCTATTCAGAAACGTGTACAGGAGGCCATCAAACAAATTGCAACCGATGGCGGCTATACCTATGTGCTTGACAAGCAAGTGTTGTTCCATTCGCCTTCTGCTGACGACCTGTCAGATGCGGTGGTACAAAAGTTACAAGCTAGCAAACCCGCTGCTGCTACATCAGCACAGAAGCCAGCGACAACACCTACTACCAAGCCGAATACGCCTGCTCCTAAAAAATAAGAAGTTACTATCAAATAGTATCTTTACCGAAGTAAAAACCGGAAGATTCCTAGAAAAATCTTCCGGTTTTTTTATTTTTACAAAACAGAAACCTTCACCCCTAAAGTAATGTTTTAAGAAGAGCCCATTTTTGTACGATGAATGATTAAATGAGTTATGGCTTACAAACCCGAGCAACACTCCACCGACAAGTCTTCGCAACCCGGCTTGTTTACCCAGCGCCGCGACCCATATCAGTTTATGCTGTACCTGGGGTTTGGCGGGAGTAGCCTTCTATTCCTGTTGTTTGCCATTCTTTATACATTCCGCAAAGGCACTCCGGGCTGGATGAGTTTTTCGATGCCGTCCATCTTCTGGTTAAGCACAGGCTTTATCCTTGCCAGCAGCGTGTCGCTGTATATGGCTAATACGGCCTTTGCCAAAGATTTTTTTACCCGATACAAATGGCTCCTCGCCCTTACTCTCAACCTGGGCCTGTTGTTCGTAATTACACAGATCATCGGGTGGCGCACCATGATCTACGACGGCATCTTGATGACCAAAAGCACCGCCGGAGCCTTTTTATACATTATTTCGGGTTTGCATTTGCTGCATGTGCTGGGTGGACTGGTTTTTCTGACGCTTCTATTGGTACAGGCTTTGCAACGCCCTACGTATATTGACGGTTTTATCTACAGTGTAAACCCTCCGAATCAATTGCGTTTGCGGCTCATCAGCCAATACTGGCACTTTGTAGATATTTTGTGGACCTTGCTCTTCCTGTTTTTCCTACTTCATCAATACTTGTAAAATAGTATCTTTTTTATCTTAAAAACCTTAGTCAGCACTTAAATTCGCTCATTTTCAAAATACTTCTTAGAACACCTGCTTTTTTAACACGTTTCTCGCACAAAAATCATTCCCACAATCTATCAAAAGTAGGCTTGTTGCACAACATTTTTGACGCAACCGGCGTACTATAATGTAAACAAAACCACCCAAAGAACCGTTATTTCTTGACCTACTGTATGCAGGGTACACCTATTTAACCCGTTAGTGTAGATTACGTGTGTATCTATAAAGTTTAGCGCTTAATCCAATCCCCTGATTACAAGCTCATTAGGCTTTAAATGTATTATTTTAGCCCTTTTTGTAGAGCCATTTGTTTACTTTTTGCTTACTTTTGACATATATCAGTAATTTCCATAATTCCGAATCATCCAGTTCATTATCAATACACCTTTTTATGAGAAAAAATATACTATTTTTCTTAACCAGCTTTGTGCTCCTACTAGTAACCTCTAAGGTATCGGCACAAGTAGGAACAGCACCTGCTCCTATTATAAATAATCTATCAGGTAAGACAGCTACCAATCCTTTTACTTTTAGTCAATGTAGTTTTTTACTTAATGCTCAAACAGGTAGACCAAACGTTAGAAGAATTCTAACACAGGTTGTTGATAATAGTACTAGTGTAGTCGTATATTCAACGTCTTCTTTTTATTTGCCATCAAATCCAACAACCTTAGTACAATCTATTCCAACAGGAGCTCCTGCAACTCAATCTTTTGCAGTTAATATAACTAATTTAACTCTTCCAAAATCGTATACTGTAATAGTTTATACTAAAACAACATTAACTGCATCTTCTAATCCAAGTGATTATGATCAAAGTACATCTTTCACATTAAACTTAACATCGCCAACGGGAAATGCGCCGGTATTGGTTAGTCCCATATCAAATAGCTCAGGTCAGTTTAATGTAGATTTATGTAGTGATATCACGCTGGAATTTACAAGTAATAATATCAGTTCTAGATATTTGTATTTTCAGATATATGAAAATGGCAATCTCTCAAATTTAATAGATGAGGATGAATATAGTTTTAATAATAATTGTGATGGTGCGCAAACTATATTTAGAACTATTCCTGCTTTAAGCTTAGAACCTAATAAGCAATATTTGATGGAACTGCAATCAAAAGATGCTAACCAAGCCACTATAGGCCAAATTTATTATACTATACTTACTGGACCGGATAAAATAAGTGCAGCCGTAAACTCTCCAAGTATTACCTCTCCAGCAAATAATTCGACAGTAAATAGTTATACTCCTGTAATTACGTTGCAATCTCCATTCAAGGGTTGTACATTAAACTCAGTAACATATGAAATATTAGTAGGGACTTCAGGTAATACAGTTGTTTCGGGAGCATCTACAACTTACACAACACCAACATATAGTTGGACAGTGCCAGTATTTCTTACTGCGGGAAATACCTATCGTGCAAGAGTTACATATAACACGGCCAATGGCATATACTCAGATATCAAGACCTTCACGGTTAGTAACACGCCCCTTTTAACAGTATCAAGTCCAAACCCTCTCACTAATCTTAATCCATGTGGTTTTACTGTAACAGTTGCTAGATATCCAAGTGCTTCTACAGTACAAGTAGAATATAGATTAAAACCTTCTGGCTCTTTTGGAACCCCATTCTATAGTACTGATATAGGAACAGCATATCAATTTACATTTAACAATATTCAATTACAAGCTAACTCAAGTTATGAAATGCGTTTAACTGCTGGTACAGGCTCTGGAGGGAGTTTTGTTGCTAATAGCTCTTCAATAACTTTAGTTGATTTTACAACAGCAAATATCAATAATGGCGATACAAAACCAACGTTATCCTCTCCTATAAATGGTGCTACAGATGTTTCTCTTACGCCAACCATCACCTTTGCGCCTTATACAGGTGATTGCGGAAGCGTTACATCGTATATTGTCACTCTAGTACCTGTAAGTGAACCTAATTTTGATAACGGATCTAATCCGGATAGAGTCTATCAAACCTCTCCTACCAATGGATTTGTGTTAGGCACTGCTTTAAAACCAAACACGCAATACAAGATTCGGATCTCGACCATAGTTTCACTCAATGGCAGCAATGTTTCTTATCCATTCAATTACGACAATGGCTCATATACGTTCACTACCATAGGTTCCAATTTGCCTGCCACTCAAATCACAAATGTTGTGGATGAGACCTACTTGAACGCAATCTCACAAACCTTTACGGCAGTTGCTGTAACAGGAGCAACCAGTTACGAATGGCAGTTCAGTACTGCTGCCAACTTCTCTGGAGCAATTATTACAAAAACAAGTGCTACCAATTCTCTTTCATTTGGAGCAATGGAGTTTGTTGCAGGCGAACATTATTACGCACGTGTACGTGGTGTTTCTAGTGCTTCTAGTGGTATATTTTCTACAGATCCAGCAGAAGTTGTTAGCTTTTATAACCCTCTATGGGGGTCATTTGTAACTTCTCCAACAGTAGAAAACCTGACCACACGCAATTTTGGCTTAAAAGGACTAACAATACCCAATGCCAATGTTTACTATTTTCAGGTAGCACTTGCAAATTCGGCGAATGACGGAAACCCTATTGCAGATTTTACGGCTGGCAACTATTTTAATAATCCAACTGGCTATTACTCTACAACTAATTATCCTGGTTTAACGTCAAATTCATCCGTACAATCTATTCCTTCTCTAATGGGACCAGCATTTATTGCAAACAATTTTAAATCCTTTAGTTGGGGCTCCGAAAACATAGTAAACTATATGGTTGCTCAACCACAAACTAGATATAGAATACGAGTGGTCCCAGTACGTATTGTAGGTGGACAGATTGTACAGCAAATGGAATTAGCTTATGTACCTATAACTACTTTTGGCACTAATGGCATTCCAGATCGCCTACACACAATTCTCGGCCCAACCAATGGTCAAACAGGAGTAGATAATCGTATTAGTCAAGTTTATACTCGCATTACAGTACAGGGATTGGCTCTTTTTTGGGATATTACTAACTATCAGATACAACTAAGTACTACTTCCAACTTCTCGTCAGGTGTAATTTCAGTACCAGCGTTAGATGATGCCAGTTTCACGAACTCAGGCACGGTTGGCGGAGTAACCCAAGGCAATCCTGTATTTGATATTCCTAATTTAGCCTTTAGCACTACCTATTACGTAAGAGCCCGATCAGTTGCCGTTGTGAAAGGACTTCGTACTCTTTCGGCTTGGGGACCTACAGTACAGTTTACCACCAAAGCATCCCCAGCCAGACTGGGCTCACAGGGTGCTGCTTATGACATAACATCTGTAGCTTTTCCTAATCCATTTGATCAGACAGTTACTCTTCACATCAATGAGTCACACAAGCAGGTAACAGTCAGAATACATGATATGACAGGTCGCCTTATCGAAACCATTCAAAGTTCGGGAGGTAAAGACATTAATTTAGGCAAGCAATACAGCAAAGGCATGTATCTTATCTTTGTTGAGGGTGATGAGCAGCGTGAGACGCTTAAAATCGTCAAACAATAAGTTTAACTCCAATTAGAAATATGAAAAGGTATGAGCTTAGCTCATACCTTTTTGTTTACCTTTGTGGCAGATACACTTCCGACTATCTACCAACTTTTAGTATCAAACACTTATTTTCGGATTGTCGCTTATAAATATTCATGAAGATATTACACATCAGTACGCTGGATCATGGAGGAGCAGCAAAAGCCTGCTTACGATTACACAAAGGGCTATTGGACCAGGGAATTGATTCATCTATTTTATTTCGGGAGCAGACGGATAAAACCATTCCTTATACATATCTGTACAAAAAAAAAGAAGTCACAACCAAGCCATCCTTTGGCAAGAGACTGACAACTTTTGGAAAGAGTGTTGTAGACGCAATTATCGATAAACCCTCATCAACAGTATTAACTCATCAAGACCGGCTAAAGAATCAATCCCCTGAATTTGAAATATTCTCGCCACCCTATTCCAAGTATGATTTGAATAGTCAGCCCATTTACCAGGAAGCAGATATTATAAACTTACATTGGGTAACGTATTTTTTAGATTACGAGAGATTCTTTCCTAACACAGATAAAAAGATTGTCTGGACATTCCATGACATGAATGCGTTTACGGGTGGATGTCACTACTCTGGCACTTGTGAAAAATTTACCGGTTCCTGCGAAGTATGTCCCCAATTAGTTGGAACCGGTCATGAAACCTATTCACACAAATTATTTTTGATCAAAGCAAGAGCATTACAAAACAGTCAGCTTACCATTGTATCACCCTCCCGCTGGATGTATGATAACGCACAAAAGAGTACTTTACTCAAAAACTTTAATCATCATACTATTCCTAATTCAGCAAATCATTATCACTTTCAACCCCTAGATAAAATTCATTCCCGAATCCAGCTCAATCTACCGTTAAATAAGAAGATCCTTTTGTTTGTAGCGGATAACATGAATAAAACCCGTAAAGGGTTTGGCTTACTAGCTCAGGCTTTAAGTCAGATTGAGCAGACTGATATAGCTCTCTGTACGGTAGGTTCCAGTCAGGAATTATCATTGGGTACAATCCCTGTTATTTATCTGGGCAAGATAACAGATGAACCTCTAATGGCTGCCGTTTATTCCGCAGCAGATGTTTTCATTGCGCCATCATTGCAGGATAATCTTCCGAACACATTGATTGAATCGATTCTATGTGGAACACCCGCAATTGCATTTCCGATTGGAGGTATTCCGGATATAATCGATCATGGGAAGAATGGAATACTCTGTGATAGCGTTACCATTGAATCACTACAAACATCCATAAAACAATTTCTGGATGAAAAGTATAGCTTTGATAAACAAATCATTCGCAACGATGCTGTTGCCCGATTTGCAACCCTAAAGCAAGCCTCTGCGTATGCTTCTCTTTATAAGAAGATATTAAATGAAAATGAGTAATCCTAAACTAAGTATCATTACACCCGTCTTTAATGGAATACATCTGATTCGACAATGTATTGAAAATTTCATCTCGCAGAAATGTGCTCATGCAGAACACATTATCATAGATGCAGGTTCTAAGGATGGTACCGTAGACATTATTAAAGAGTATGCCTCCTTATATAATCATATTCGCTGGATCTCCGAGCCCGATAAAGGTCAATCAGATGCGATGAACAAGGGAATCAAAATGTCGAATGGATCAATTATTTCGTTTTTAAACGTAGATGATTACTATGAGCCTAATGTATTCAACCGTGTATTAGATTTATTCGAGAATAGTTCTGAACCTACTTTATTGTATGGAAACTGCAATGTGTGGGAAGACAACAACACATTTGTACGCTTGGATAAGCCTAGCAAATCGATTTCATTGATGAGCTTACTGTTGGGAAAAACCATTGCTCCTTTAAATCCAACCTCTTATTTTTATCATAAATCTCTCCATGCTACAATTGGTTTTTACAATGAAGTAGAACATTTTAATATGGATGTCGAGTTTTTCTATAATGCGTCACAACACGCGACTTTATTAAAGATAGAAGAGACTTGGGGAAATTTTTGCATGCTTAAAGGTTCAAAAACCCGGGATATAGCAGACAGTGGTAATTATTGGGCAAATTTTTATGTCTTTAGAAACAATTATGTTCGGCAGCTTCCTTGGTACGTACAACTACGTTTTCACTCAATCAAAAGGATGAAGATTATTCAAAAATGGATTAATAAACGAAAAAGAGGAATAAGCCATCGTCTGTCTCTATTTACCAATCGCTAATGTGATTATTGGAAAGCTTTCTATATAATACCAGGTGCACAAACACCTGATTTTTTACCGTTAAGCCACACATGACAACCTTTACAAATGGTGTTTCCGTACTTGTTTGCTCATACAATGGTTCCAAGCGAATCACAGAAACATTGCA
Source organism: uncultured Sphingobacteriales bacterium (assembly GCA_963520985.1). Classification (GTDB taxonomy): domain Bacteria; phylum Bacteroidota; class Bacteroidia; order Cytophagales; family 172606-1; genus Xanthocytophaga. The sequence continues at coordinate 1,767,456 of CAUQTA010000001.1, read as the reverse complement.
CTATCTGGCTTCACAAATAGTCTCGCCCGAAATTCCGTGGGAAATTATAGTAATTGACAATGCATCAACGGATAACTTCTGTGAGGTAGCAACAAAGGCATGGAAATCTTTCTGTTCTTCTATATCATTTTTGATCATTTCTGAATTAACTCCTGGAAAAGAAAATGCAATAGAAAGGGGATTTGCTGAATCTCGTTATGAGTATGTGATTATCTGTGACGATGATAACTGGCTTTCTCCGGAGTATGTCCAAAATGCCTATATTCTCATGAAAAACAATCCACTAATCGGAATGGCAGGAGGTCGGGGAATACCTTATTGCCAAACAGATCCGCCTGAGTGGTTTTATGATTACATGAATTACTATGCTGTCGGAGAACAAAACCCACATACAGGTGAGGTTACAACAACAAAAGGATTCTTATGGGGTGCCGGAGCAATCATAAACAAACAGGCCTACTATACCTTAAAACAAGCCAACTTTCAGCGCATTATTACATATAGAGCATATCCCAGATTTTCAAGGGCTGAAGATATAGAACTTTGTTTAGCAATAAAACTTGCAGGCTATCTCATCTGGTATGATAGCAAATTGGAATACCAACACTATATTTCTTCCGACAAACTAGAGTGGAGATATTTAATAAAATTAACAAAAGAAGGTAGCTTAGCCGGACCTCTTATAAGACCCTACCAAGAAGTGACCAAAGCTGTTGCTCCAGTTGATACAAGCCGAAATCATGTGTTTCGCTTCCTTTTAAAGCGAAACACACGATTGGCCGATATAAGAAATGCCATTTCACTGCTCTTTATTAAAAATAGAGAAGGAGATAAAATTTATCAGTCAAAATTAGCACGATATTATTACTTTTTAGGTATTCTCAGATCAGTTGCCAACTATAATATATATTATAAGCAAGTTATAAAATTGAAGCAAGCAGTCTATAGAAATAATTCTCCTAAATAAAATGGCCGAAAATAATTATTAGAATGTTAGTCTTTTCCAAACAAAATTCGAATAATTCATCTGAAAAGAAAATGTTTTAGCTTTTGTTTTCAGATGGTTATTTACTTATATAAGTATGTCATTCAAGAGAATTCTATTTATAAGTGATGCTATGCCCTTTTCAGAGAATGTTAACGGGGCGGCTTCATTCCAATATGCTCATCTTCGACTATTATTGCAAACATGCCCTGAATCACATATCCACATCTTAGTTTTAAATTACTACAAAACAGACTATTTCTACTCTACACAGCTAGAAGAAGACTTTCCGGCGGGGAACTATACCATTGAAGTTGTTAATCTTTTACAGTATTCCACGAATAACCTAAAACGTCAGAGTAATTTACTTCGTTTTAATATTCATGCAATACGTTATTTTCACAGTTTTATCAATAATGACACAATTAAGTTAGTTTCAGAAGTCATCAAAAAGCAAAATCCCGACCTGATTTGGACTGAGCATGCCATCCCAAATTACTTTGCGCTTTTCAGCCTGACCAAAGCACCCATTGTTTATGTTCATCACGATTTTTTGTGGAAGTTGCAAAAAGTACGCAACAGTTTTATGGCTGGTAAAAAGACCCTCATCAACAAATTATTACAAATTTCAGAAGTTAACCAGATCAGGGAAAATAACTATATTGTGAGTGGCTCACAAAGTGAACTAACTCAGCTGGAGTATATGAATCCTAAAGCCATTACGGCTCTATTACCTACTACTTATCAGTCCATTCATTCCATTCAGTCAAACAAGATACTACCCTCGGATATACGCATTGTCCATGTAGGTACGATGTCTGCGACTGCGAACAAAGTGGGTTTGAGCCGTTTTCTGACAATTTGCTGGCCTGAATTATGCAAACTATCTCATCCACCAGAACTATGGGTCATTGGCAAAATGGATATAGAGACGATACATAATTTGAAGCCATTGCTTCAACAACCCAACATAGAAATACTCGGGCATGTAGATGACTTGTCCACCATACTTCGCCCTTATGATATTCACATCATACCTTATGAACATGATACGGGTACGCGCACACGAATACCGCTCGTATTCAATCATACCCAGATTTTGTTAAGTACTCGCAATGCAAGTAAAGGAGTAAAAGGACTACAAAACAATAAAAATTGTTTGTTAGTAGATACACTTGAAGAGATGACAACAAAAATAAAGGAAGTGCTAGCCAAGCCAATAAATTACTTGTCCATCGCAGACAATGGGAAAACCTTGTTTGAAAGTAGTTATACCACCACCAGCCAGCAAACCGCTTTACTGCATTTCTTAAATCAAATAAACGCCAAAGCATGAGAAAGAAGATTGGAATAATAGCACAATATCTCAACTCCCGCAATGACATCCGAGAAATAATCAGTTTGCTGGCAGAAGACAATGAGATTTGTTTGTATTTACGTAAAGAAGACTATACAAATGCAATTGATGGAATAGAGGTAAGAGAAATTCATAAAGAAAAGCGCTCCTTCAAAAATCTTTTTTTGCAGCGGTTCTTTGTTCTGTTTGGCATCCTTCCCAAAAGCAAACAAAACTATTACATTACAGAAGCTTTTAAGACTGCCAACACCAAAACTCACTGGTTATTTAAAACAGAAAGAAAACTATTGTTGTTTTTAGGAAGGTTTTTACCGCGGTGGCTATCTTATGACCGCTACCTCAACTGGTTGGATTACTCTCTCAAAACCCGTATTGATGACATCGACTTATTTGTGTGCTTTTCTGAGATTTACGATGATGCCTTATTAAGCCAGTTACTGCAAGCTCACAAAAAAGTCATTGTGTATGTATACAGTTGGGATCACCCCTGCAAAATGATGCGGTTTTCGAAGCGTGTTACCCAATATTTGGTTTGGAACGAAGGTCTGAAAGAAGATCTGATATCGTTACAGGCAATAGATGCGGCTAAAATAGTAGTGTTAGGTTCGACTCAACTCGCTTATATTGCCGAATTCAAAGAATTGCCCGAAACTGCTCCAAAACCCTATGAATTTGATTACATTTATTTTGGTTGTGCTACAGGCACCTTGGAACTGGTAGCACAGGAAGTAGCCATGATTCAGGACATTGCCCAGATGATGCTGACCCGTTATCCGTCCTTAAAACTGGTGGTACGTCCTTATCCTTTCCTGCTAGCTTGGAAGTTGTATCAGCCTTTGAAAGAGCTTAGCAATATTGTCTTTGATGATGGCTATCGTACCACTGAAAGCTTTGCATTGAGTCGTGGAGCAATCTATGACAAATTTACTAAAATAAGAGCGGCAAAAGCATTTCTTCACCTGGGAACAACCCTGGGGTTTGAAGCCACTTATTTTAACACACCCGTATTTCAGATTGACTTTCCCGTAGAAAGTACCCATCACCTTAATATCAAAGGCTTCATTCATCAGTATCAGAATGATAAGTATCTGTTTTTAAGACAGTTTCCAAATGTAGTTTCCAATGTATCAGAATTAGAAAAGAAAATAGGCGACCTACTTAAACAACCAACGGAATTTTTGCAATACAATGCGTTTATTGCCAAGCAAACTCCACTAAAGAGTTTTGAAAGGCTTAAAGACCAGATGAATATGATTCTGTTTCCCCAATCAAAAGAAGTAGCTAAAGCATAGATTATACACATGCCAAGTGATGGTATTTATAATTAGTTGATCAACTAATCAGATAGTGAGTTTTTACATTTTAAAACATACTATTTCTCAATCAAACACATACTAAAAGTATAGCTTATGTATAGAGTAAAGCCTTATGAATCTGCACATTGGCCTATTACTAAACGGGCACTATATAAACTCTATAATAAATTATGGAGAGACACAAAACGACAACAAATAATGGCTAGAGTAGCAAAGCTCTCGCCATGCCCTATGTTCAGTGAAAAAGAACCAAGTTATACTTTGCATTCTCTCATTGGAAAAAACAGTTTATCAATGGGAATTGCTTCTTATAAATCATTAGTTCTAACAGCACAAAAACCTTTAAATTTTATATTTCACGATGATGGTACACTCAACCCATCTCAACTAGCACTTCTCACTGATCATTTTCCAGGATGTAGGACAGTCAGCAGAAAAGAATCAGATGAATACATGAAACCTTTTCTGCTAAATTTTCCGCTCTGCGCAAACGTTCGTCAATCGCACGTTCTTATTCCCAAAATCACGGATGTCTATGCCTATTCTGCTGCACAAAGAGTAGGATATGTGGATTCTGACGTGCTTTTCTTTCAGCACCCCAAATTTTTTCTAGATCAATTAGAAAATCCGGTTGGTAAAAATTTCTTCAATAAGGATATAAAAACATCTTATATACTTTCTGCAAGTCAACTTAGTAACATTTATTCAATTTTAGTAAAAGAACAAATAAATTCCGGGCTCTGGATTATGAATAGAGCGGATATAAATCTTAGTCAACTAAATAGCTGGCTGCAAGAGAAATCCATTCAGTCATTGCATCATAAATATTTATTAGAACAAACTTTTTTAGCGGTGTTGGCTAGTAATAGTCCTGAAGGAGTAGACTACTTACCTACTGATTATGATGTTTCTTTTGAGAAAAAAGTAGAAGAATCAGTCTGTAAACACTATGTAGGTCGCATCAGGCATGGATTTGAATTAGAAGGTTTATCGTATTTACTTGAATCAACCAAGTTTATTCAACGTTGGGAAGAATTTGTAAACGCTTATAAACCCTGACAAACACCAATTGATGTCCTCTCTTTTTTCTAAAAGTGACTCATAAATGAAGAAAGTAACCATTCTCCCGGATGCTGGCCCTGCAAACCCCTTTCAATATCAGCTTATTCATCTCTTAGAGCAATATCATTTTCAGGTAACGACAGCGCCATCCAAGCGTCTTTTTCCAATCGTACGTGCTGTAAGGCAACACGATCCCGATATTCTTTATTTTGACTGGTTGCAAAGCTTTTTCTTGAACCGCAGTCTGCCTATTACACTCATCAGAAGTGTTCTGTTTGTCATTGAGATTCTTATTGTTCGTTATCTCTATCACATTCCGATTGTACACACCTTACACAACCTGCAAAACCATGCCGGGGTATGGGTGTCCATCGAAAAACGAATCAATCAGTTCTTTCTGCCCCGATGCAGGTATATTCGTGTATATTCCGAAACCACAAAAGAAAAAATAGTAGGTTTGTACAAGCTAAAACCTGAGCGGATACAAGTTATACAAGATGTTCCTTTCCATTTTCATTATCCCAACACCATTACTCAATTACAAGCCCGCCAACAGTTGAATCTGCCACCAAATGCATTTGTTTATGCGTTTTTAGGTGCCATCAAATCGTATAAAGGATTAGAAAATCTGATCCGGAGCTTTAAGGAAATGGCAACAGAATCCGACTATCTGCTTATAACAGGCTTGTCTAACGTCCCTTCCTATACAGAACTGCTAAACAACCTGATACACAACCATCCACGCATCGTGTTTTTACCTCATTTTATCGAAGAGGAAGAAGTACAGTACTTTATGAATGCTGCCAATGTAATGGTTTTGCCTTTTCAGAATGTGGAACACAGTGGATCGGTAGATTTATGCATGTCGTTCAAAAAAGCAATCATTACACTAAAAACACCTTTTTTAGCAGAGTTACTGGATCATCAGGCAACCTTGCTCTTTAAACAACCCGTAGAATTAGCACAAGTGATGTTGAATGCTAAAGCATTACCATTAGAGAAAATGGGTGAAGATAACTTCAGAAAAGCAGATACAACCAATTACACTAAGTTAATCGAACTTTTTATAGCCCCTCAGCCGGAAGCCGTTTGATCAGTTTCTGGCAAAGGAGGTTTTGTCATTTAGAAAGATACTATTTTTCTTCACAGAACCACAGAGTAAGTAATGCCATTTGACTTAGGGAGGGTGTTGTAGAAGTACCCAAATTAAAATCTTAGACAATCTCCTGTTTTACTTGGTATATTTGCAAGTGCTTGATTTTTATGAAACAAATAGGTGCAGAGAAATAACCCTAAACTCGTTCAGCTATACCACACTGGTATAGTCCAATTTAGCCAATTATATCAACCTGCGAGTCAAGGCTACCATTGAACTAAAGGCTCAAAACCATTTTTTATCATTCTGTTCAATAATTCAGTAAAGCAACTGAAAATCATCTGATGAGAATTCTTACAGTATTTGGAACCCGACCTGAAGCTATTAAAATGTCGGTATTGGTGCAAAAGCTTAATTCAAACCCTTTGTTTGAGCACAAGCTATGTGTTACCGGACAGCATAAGGAATTACTCGATCAAGTACTGAATCTGTTTGGCTTACAACCCGACTACAACCTGGCTATTATGAAGCCAGGACAGGATTTGTCAGACATTACGAGTCGTATTCTATTAGAAATCCGAAATGTTTTTACCGACTTCAAACCCGACCTGGTGTTGGTGCATGGCGATACTACAACCTGTTTTGCAACAACATTAGCGGCTTTTTATGCAAATATTCGAGTAGGACACATTGAGGCAGGCTTACGTACGGGCAATCTACAGGCTCCTTTTCCGGAAGAAGCGAACCGGGTCATGGTTTCACGACTAGCAACCTATCATTTTGCTCCTACTCAACGCAATGTAAATATATTGAGTGGGGAAGGCATTCCAGCATCCCATATCATTCAGACTGGCAATACAGTCATTGATGCCTTGTTGCAAATTGCCAGTAAAGTAAATGGATTATCTGACTTCTGGAAAAATTCGGTATTAGAAAATAGTATCCAAAAAAATCACAAAATCCTCCTAGTAACAGGACATCGGCGCGAAAACTTTGGGCAGGGATTTATTGAAATATGCCAGGCTTTGGCAACTATTGCTCAGCGCTACCCAACGCTTGAGATTATTTATCCGGTTCACCTGAATCCAAATGTTCAAAAGCCCGTATACGAAATCATTGGCAATGTTGCCAACGTTCATCTCATCGAATCCCTTTCGTATGAAGACTTTATTTTTGTAATGAAACGTGCGTATTTGATATTGACCGATTCGGGTGGAGTACAGGAAGAGGCTCCCAGTTTGGGGAAACCTGTCCTGGTAATGCGTGACACCACCGAACGCCCTGAGGCAATCGATGCAGGAACCGTAAAATTGGTAGGAGCCAATGCCGAAAAAATCATTCAGGGAGTTTCACAATTACTAGACAATGAAGAAGTTTACCATCAGATGTCGCATGCACACAATCCGTACGGTGATGGACAGGCAACAAACCGGATTGTAGCTTTTTTAGAAAATATAGCGAAGTAAAGAATATCATTCACTAATGATCAAGCCCCATCTGTTATACATTTCCATTAATGACGGCTCCGATACCCGTATTAATAAAGAAATAAGAACCCTGTCAACTCAATTCCAAATTACTTACCTTGGAATAGGAAAAAGCACAAACCAATCCTTCGTAAAAGAGTATTGCCAACACTTTTGCCTGGTTAAAGGCCATCACAAAAATCCCTTTGTATTTCTAAAATACTATCTTTTATTTCTCCAAAAGTACCTGTTTCATTCCTATCGGTCCATTCACATTATTAATGAAAATCTGCTTCTGCTCTTCTTGCCGTTTGTATGGTGGAGCCGAAAAAAAATCGTTTTGGATGTCTTTGATTCGATCTTTTTGCGTCTAAAAAAAGAAAAGCACTGGTTACAGGCCATTTCGTATCGTACGCCAAAAATAGTAATTGTTACGGATGACAACCGAAAAGCACTATTGCCCAGCCAGTATCATTCCAAAACCATTGTAGTGGAAAACTACCCTTATGCTTTTCACGATAAAAAAGAGAAAACTAGTCCTACGGAAGGATTGATGGTATTTTATAATGGCTCTATGAGTAAAGTACGGGGCTCTGAATTGCTTTTGCGGTTGCTAGACCAAACATCAAAACTGAAAATAAAGATGGCGGGTTGGGTGTACGATGAACTTACCCAAAAACTTTCCCAACATTCACAAGTAGAGTTTTTAGGTGTATTGCCCCAACGTGAAACCATGCAAGTGGCGGCTCAATGTGACTATATTCTCTCTCTCTATGAGCCTATTAATGAGAATAACATTAATGCCAGTCCCAACAAAATATACGATGCCATACAAGCAGGCACTCCTGTGATTATTAATCGTGAAGTAAAAATTGCTTCCTTTGTAGAACAAGAAAACATTGGCTATGTAATGGAGAGCTTTTACGCGACAAACGATTCTGATCTGTTAAAGGGATTGTTAGCAGCCAAAAGCAACTTTCATTTTAGCGAACAACTGCGAACGAAGTATACGTGGGAGGCCATTGAAGAAAAATTAATTAATGCACATCTGATATGAAAGTTCTGCTATGTACCAACTCATTTGAGAATGTGACCAACGGCCCCGCAAAATTTGCAAATCTTGTATTAGATATCAACAAACAGAATACTGAACATGAAATACATATCTTGACAGAGGATGTTTCCCGGCCGACTGAGTATGTCCATTCAATAAAAATCCGACTGCCCTTCTTTCTTAAGCCAGCCAGTCAGTTTCTCAGAATGTATCTGTATCATCGTGCGGCTCAAAAACTTCATAAGAAACATACTTATGAAGTTTTGTTGTATAACAATGCTTTCATAGGTTTATGGAGTGCGTGGTTTTCAAATGTCCCCACGGTAGGCATGATTAATGATGAAAAAAATATTCGTGCAAACTGGTCTAATTTCAGAATCAATCGCTGGTGGTTCAAGCAATTTCTCTTCAAGCAACTAGAAAAACTCTCTGCCAAGTCGCATGCTGCTATTATTACCAACTCTGATTTTTTACGGGATAGAGTGATTAACGTGTATTCTTTACAAAAGGAAAAAGTGTATCGGCTCTATAAATCCATTGATTTTACCAACATCAACTTTCACCCTGTAAGAACTTTTGGAAACCCCATAAAAGTTTTATTTGTAAAGACCGATTACCGGGTTGGCAATTTATCCGTACTAATTAAGGCATTGGCTCAACTTCCCCAATATGTCTTTGAATTGACAGTAATTGGTCCAGAAACAAGGTTCGAAACAGAAATACGAGGTTTTGTGTCCCAAAGAGATACTATTTCACTAAATTATTTAGGACCTCAGCCTCAATCTCTTGTTTATCAATATTTACGAAATAACGACATTTTCTGTGTACCTTCTAATACAGAAGCCTTTGGAGTTGCCAATATTGAAGCTTTAGCTCATGGCATATCAGTAATCAGTTCCACCGTAGGCGGAATTCCCGAAGTGCTTAATTATGGAGAAAATGGATGGCTAATTGATTGTAACGACATACCCGCTTTGGCTGCTGCCATTGCAGAGTGTATTCAAAACAAAGATTTGAGACAAAAGAAATCGGAGCAAGGACGAGTTTTTGCAGAACGTTTTAATAAGGACGCAATGCTGGCAAATCTATTAAAGATTTTGAATGAACTATGTACATAACTGATGTTTTCAAGACTGAAAAACAAAAGTGGGATGGGCATTTATTGCTTTTCTTCTTAAATGTGTTTCTGGTTGTTTTAGGTTACAGCCTGCGTGGCTCGGCATTTCAAGTTGTGAAAATAATGCGCATTGCGACAGTATTGGGCTCATTAATAAGTCTGTTTGCCAAGCCAGGCGATTACAGATATATTTTTCAGGGAAAGCAAAATTGGCAACTCTGGCTTTTTATTACCCTCAACTTTTATGTATTAGCCTTTAGTTTTGATTTTATTCAAAGTTTTAACCGCATTATAGCCTGGATTCCTTTCCTGATATACATCAATTATTTTATAGTTAATCTTTTCCGAAGATATGAGAAAAACACTGCTCGCTTAAAAATACTTCAGATATTAAATTTATCTTATGTTTATCCCATGGTAATCGCTCTTATCACCCGAAATCCACTCCAAAGTTCAGATATTTATGGCGCAGAAGTAGGTGGGTTTTATTCGAATGTAATTGGGTGGGCAGGTACAATGATTTTCATTACAGGTATAGATGTAATAGCCAATGTCAAACTCTCAATTCTTACTCGGCGCGTACTCATTGGAGCATGTTTTCTTGCTATTGTTGTAATTGCGACCAGTGGCTCTCGGAGCAGCTATGTTTCTGTTGCTGTAACATTACTGATTCTTGTATTTCAAAACCAGCGAATGGGCATTGTGACTAAGTTTGTTGTTATCCTTTTCATTGTAAGTTTTAGCTATTATACATTACAAGATGAGAATTCGGCAATTAACCGGCGTATTAAAAAATCAGAAACACAACTAAAAAAAGGAGAAGCACGTGAAGAACTGCTCAATGCAGCCATTGACATATTAACCGACCATCCCTTGTTGTTATTCACAGGCTTCGGATATGACATGAGTAAAGAAGGCATTCGTTCTTACAAGGACATTGATTATAATTTTCGGTTACATAACTCCTATCTGGAATTACTGGTAAGTACCGGCGGATTCACATTCCTCTTCTTTATCCTTTTTTATGTTCTCAATGCTGTTTTCTCTTATGTTCGCTTTGACATGCGCAAGTACGTTTTCTTGCCTACTCTCATTTTTATTCCAGCCCTTGAATCCAATTTAAATGCAGGGCAGTTTTTATTTTTTCCCTGGATGACATTCTTATTTTTTTACATCCATTACCGATCTTACCAGGTTCCTATTCCGGCTACGCCTGAAAATTCTTTGCCCCTATCTGAGACTCATACCAATGAAACAAATCATTCAATCTTTCAAAACCGGCGAAACTATACTTGAAGAAGTACCCAGACCACTCATTCGAAAAGGACATGTGTTAATTCAAACTCACCGATCACTGGTATCGTTGGGAACGGAACGGATGCTGGTCGAATTTGGAAAGTCCAATCTCATTGCAAAAGCCCGCCAGCAACCCGATAAAGTCAAACAAGTACTGGACAAGATAAAATCAGACGGGTTAATTCCTACGTTAGAAGCCGTTTTTACACGATTAGGCGAACCTTTGCCTTTAGGTTATTGTAATGCAGGCAAAGTGATCGAAGTAGGTGAAGGCATCACTGACTTAAAACCAGGCGACAGGGTAGCCTCCAATGGACAACATGCCGAAATCGTGTGTATTCCCCGAAACCTGGTGACACGCATCCCCGATAATGTCTCCTACGATGCAGCCGCATTTACCGTTATTGGCTCCATCGGTCTGCAGGGCATTCGTTTAGTAAATCCTTCACTAGGCGAAACCATTGTGGTTTCAGGGCTAGGTCTGATTGGTCTGATTACCTGTGAACTGTTGCTTGCCAACGGTTGCAATGTCATCGGATTTGATTTTGATGCTCAGAAAGTTGCTCTTGCCAAAGAAAAAGGAGTATTAGCTTATAATCTGGCAGATGGAACCGATTCGGTAAAAACAGTAATGAGCCTGACGGATGGGGTTGGAGCGGATGCGGTAATCATTACAGCCTCTACGAAAAGTGATGAACTGATTTCACAAGTTGCCCAGATGAGCCGCAAGCGGGGGCGAATTGTGTTAGTCGGTGTTATTGGGCTCGGCATCAAACGGGCCGATTTTTACGAAAAAGAGCTCTCTTTCCAGGTTTCGTGCTCGTATGGGCCCGGCCGGTACGACGACGAATATGAGAAACGCGGCATTGACTATCCCCTACCGTTTGTCCGCTGGACGGAAAACCGCAACTTCCAGACCATTCTTAATGCCATTTCCAAAGGACAATTGGATGTCAATCGGCTGATTACCGAGGAAGTAGAATTAGCTGATTACCAGAAGATTTATGGAAACATGAGCGATAGCCGCTCCATCGCTTCCATTCTGAAGTATCCCGAAAAACCGGATCTGTCCACCTCCATTCAAATAGGGAAAAATAGTATATCTGAAAACGGAAAAACCTCGGCAGCTGGTTCGGGAAGCTTAGCCATTGTCGGAGCAGGCAATTTTACCAAAATGACACTGTTGCCTGCGTTAACTAAACTGAAGGCCGATGTTCGGCACATTGTTAGTGCTTCGGGTGTCAGCGGAACGCATTTGGCCCAAAAGCATAATGTTGCCCAAAGTACAACCCGTTACGAAGATGTTTTGTCCGATTCATCGGTGCAGGCGGTTGTCCTTACGACTCAACACAATTTGCATGCAACACAGACCATTCAGGCGCTACAAGCGGGCAAGCACGTCTTTGTAGAAAAGCCGTTGGTTCTTACAGAAGACGAGTTGCAAAATACTATCTCCGAAAAAGCGAAAACCTCCCTATCGGTTATGGTTGGCTTTAATCGCCGGTTTGCCTCTCTTTCCCAAAAGGCTAAAAAATTACTGGGAAATTCATCAGAGCCCATCAATGTGGTCATTACGGCCAATGCAGGTTTTATACCCGCCAATCACTGGACGCAAAACCCGGCCGTTGGGGGTGGACGCATCATTGGCGAAGCTTGCCACTTTATCGATTTAGTCCAGTTTTTTGCAGGCAGTCCCATTGTGGAAGTGACTGCCACTGCAATGGGACTGCATACGGCCCAAAATGCAGACAACGTTTCCATTTTGCTCAAATGCCAGAATGGCTCTCAAGGTGTTGTCAATTATTTTTCGAATGGACACAAGTCGTATTCCAAGGAACGCATCGAACTGTATTCGCAAGGCAGAACATTGATACTGGATAACTTCCGAAAGTTGGATGGATTTGGTTTTAAAGGGTTTTCATCCACTTCGGGCCGACAAGACAAAGGACATCAGAATCAGTTTGAGCAATACATTCAGTTTCTGAAAACGGGCGGTCAGCCACCCATCTCTTTTGCAGAAATCGTTAACTCCACACAAGCTTCGTTCGCAGCCATTCATTCGTTTATGGCTCATGAACGTGTGCGGATTGAATAAGTATGCGTAAAAATTGTGAAATGCTTGTGAAAAAAATCTTTTTTATTCTAACTTTGCAGCCCGTTCGGATTTTGAAGGGAAATAGTATCCTTTCAGATGGCAAAACCTGCTTTTCCGAAGACTTAAAATAGAAATTTGTTTATCAATCCAATGGCAAAGAAAACAACGGAGGCGACTGTTAATCAACCTGTTGAACCTACACAAGAAACTCCAGAACTAAGTCTGGACCTGGCGGAAGATTTTGTACAACGAAATCGGACGCTTCTATTGGGCGGTTTGGCGGTGATTGTTTTGTTGGTAGGCGGCATCTTCTTTTACCGGTATTATACCAAAAACAAAGAAGCAGATGCACAAAAATACATGTTTCATGCCGTAAATTATTTTGAAGCCGATTCGCTGAACAAAGCACTGAATGGCGATGGCGTGAATGACGGCTTGCTTACCATTGCATCAGAATACGGCAGCACAAAAGCCGGCAAATTGGCCCACTTCTATGCAGGTGTAGCTCTGTTAAGACAAGGCAAATACGACGATGCTATTTCGCACCTGAAAGACTTCAATGCCAGCGATCTGTTGTTGCAAGCCCGCGCTTACAGCCTGATAGGCGATGCCTACATGGAAAAAAAGCAAGCGGCCGATGCCATAGAATACTATGAAAAAGCGGCTGGCCATGAGGCGAATCGTTACTTTACACCTGCTTATTTGCTAAAGTTAGGTATTGCTTACGAAGAAGCGAAGCAAAACGACAAAGCCATAGAGACTTACGACAAGATCATTAACCAATACGAAGACGCGGCTGAGACGATCACCGCCAAGAAGTATAAATCCAAACTGCAGGGTTTGGCAGGTCAATAATTGCGTTTAAATACCAACCGCCAAACCCCAAAAGGATAAAGCCAGCCGCTTTATCCTTTTTTTATAACCCCCAACCCCCAAAGGGGGGAACTTAACTAAAACTCTCCCTTCGGGGGTTGGGGGGCATTTATATAAGTTATGGCTACAGCACTAAAAAATCTCAGCGAATACGAATTACAAAATAGTATCTCCATCGAAAGCAAAACCTTCGCTATTGTAGTGGCCGAATGGAACTCGGAAGTTACTGAAAAACTATACGAAGGAGCTTATGCCACATTGATCAAAGAAGGAGCCCAGCCTGAAAACATTATCCGCAAGAATGTTCCGGGTAGCTTTGAGTTAAGTTTGGGAGCCCAATGGATGGCTGCCAGAAACAATATAGATGCAGTAATTTGCATCGGTTGCGTCATTCAAGGCGACACCAAACACTTCGATTTCATTTGCCAGGCGGTGGCTCATGGCATTACCGAAGTAAGTTTAAAATACAGCAAACCCGTCATTTTTGGCGTTCTAACACCCAATACCCAGGAACAAGCCTTGGACCGGGCGGGCGGGAAACACGGCAACAAAGGCGATGAAGCCGCTGTAACGGCCATTAAAATGCTGGGATTTTGATCTTGAAAAAAGACAAAGGATTGAACTGATACATCAAACTTTTACTTTTCTATCACACGAATCATCAACACCCATTAAAGTATATATCTCGTTTATCTTCATTTTAATTTATCGTTACCATGCAAGTCTGGAAATTCGGTGGTACTTCGGTTGGCAAACCTGAACGGATGCACTCCATCAAGAATCTGATCACCAAAGACGGCAAACCAAAAATCGTCGTATTGTCGGCTTTATCAGGAACCACCAATGCATTGCTTTCCATTGCTGAGTCGCTTTACCAGAACAACGACGCCGAAGCAACGCAAAAGATTGATGCACTGTATGCTCATTATGAGTCTTTTATAAAGGAACTTTACAAGACCGACATTGCATATCAGAAGGGAAAAGCCATTATTGACAATGAATTCAGCTTCATCCGTTCGTTGGTAAAAGTAAAGCCGTTCACGCTGAAACAAGAGAAAGAGATTGCCGCCGAAGGCGAAATCCTATCCACGCAAATGTTTACCGCCCATTTGGAAGAAGAAGGCGTGAAAAGCGTTTTGCTACCTGCCCTGGAATTCATGAAAATAGATGCGGATGACGAGCCTGTGTTGGAGTTCATTGAAGAAAAACTGGGTGAGATGCTGAAATACCATGCCGACAAAGAAATCATTGTAACGCAAGGATACATTTGCCGCAATCCGCGGGGCGAGGTGGACAATTTGAAACGGGGCGGCAGTGATTACACAGCATCATTAGTGGGTGCAGCGGCGTATGCCACTGAAATCCAGATCTGGACTGACATTGACGGCATGCACAACAACGATCCCCGGATTGTGAAGCGTACCTTCCCGGTTCGCGAAATCTCGTTTGAAGAAGCGGCTGAACTAGCTTATTTCGGAGCAAAAATCCTGCATCCGTTTACCATTCGTCCGGCACGTTTGCGCAACATTCCGGTGCGTTTGCTCAACACCATGCAGCCCGAAGCTCCTGGTACGCTTATCAGCAATCAGACTGTGAATCAGGATATTAAGGCAATTGCGGCCAAAGACGGCATTACCAGCATTCAGATCCGATCGGCGCGTATGTTGCTGGCGTATGGGTTTATGCGGAAGATTTTCGAAGTGTTCGAAAAGCACAAAACGCCAGTAGACATGGTAACCACTTCGGAAGTAGCCGTATCGCTAACGATTGACAATGTAACGCATTTGGAAGCCATCAAAGAAGAGTTGGAACGCTTTAGCAACGTGTGGGTAGATACTGACCAAACGATCATCTGCATTGTGGGCGACTTTACCTTTAACAAAAACGGCATTGTAACCCGCGTATTGGATGCGTTGTCAAACATTCCGTTGCGCATGGTGGCCTACGGCGGCAGCGAACACAATACGTCAGTGTTGATTCCGACCGAATACAAAACTCAGGCTCTCAATGCGTTAAACGAACGGTTGTTCTTCTACGAAGAAGCCATGAAGGATATTTTTACAGCACCTTAATCATTTTTCAATGTTGAATGACAGCATGAGTGAATGACGAAATAGCTGGGTTTTACCTTTTCAAAACATACTATTTTTATTCACTCATCTGCTCATTCCATTATTTTCAATTGGCTCTATGTTACAGCTCAACTTCATCCGCGAAAATAAAGACCTTGTCATTCAGAGCTTGCACAAAAAACATTTTAAGCAGGCCGAAGAAACCATTGCCGATTTGCTTGCCATTGACCAGAATCGCCGCCAGACTCAGAGCGAGCTGGACCAGATGCTGGCCAAAGCCAATTCGCTAGCCAAAGAGATCGGCGTTTTGATGAAAAACGGCCAGGAATCAGAAGCCGAACAAGCCAAGTCGGAAGCAACTTCGCTTCGCGAACGCACCAAGCAACTGGAAGAAAGCCTGAAAGAACTGGAGCAAAAACAATGGGAGGTACTGGTTACTATACCCAATTTGCCACATAGCAGCGTGCCGGAAGGACGTTCGGCGGAAGACAATGAAGTGGTGTATGCAAATGGAAACATGCCTAGCCTGGCTGCGGACGCGGTTCCGCACTGGGATCTGATTAAGAAATACGATATCATCGATTTTGAGCTAGGCAATAAAATTACCGGAGCCGGTTTTCCGGTGTATAAAGGCAAAGGTGCCAAATTGCAACGGGCTCTGATTCAGTTCTTTCTGGATGAGGCCGAACAAGCAGGCTACACCGAAATTCAGCCGCCAATTTTAATTAACAAGGATTCCGGATTTGGCACTGGTCAGCTGCCCGACAAAGAAGGACAAATGTATTTCGCGACGGAAGACGAGCTGTACCTAATTCCGACGGCGGAGGTTCCGATTACCAACCTGTATCGCGATGAGATCATAGACACCAAACAACTTCCGATCAAGAATACGGGTTATACGCCGTGTTTTCGTCGGGAGGCGGGTGCCTGGGGAGCTCACGTGCGTGGTCTGAACCGACTGCATCAGTTTGACAAAGTGGAGCTTGTCCGTGTGGAATTGCCCGAAAATTCGTACACTGCGTTGGAAGAAATGAGTCAACACGTGCAGGGATTGCTGCAAAAACTAGAACTCCCCTACCGTGTGTTGCGTCTTTGCGGCGGTGACATGGGCTTTACGTCTGCCCTGACCTATGACATGGAGGTGTTTTCCGGAGCCCAGCAACGCTGGCTGGAAGTGAGCTCGGTCAGCAATTTTGAAACCTACCAAGCCAACCGCTTGAAACTGCGTTACCGTGACGAAAACAAGAAAACCCAGTTGCTGCATACCTTAAATGGCAGTGCATTGGCCTTGCCTCGCATTGTCGCTTCCATTCTGGAAAACAACCAAACGCCCGAAGGCATTCGGATTCCGAAAGTACTGCATCCGTACACGAAATTTGAAATGATCTCATGATCTGAAAAATAGTATCTTTCCAAACGCAAAAACCTGCCACTCTAGTTTTGTGTCAGGTTTTTGCGTTTGGAAGCTGTGCCTATATTTTTTCAACTTTTACCTAAGGGAGCTTTTTGCTTTTTCAGGGATACTATTTTCAGGACTTTTGCAGGTATATTCGTCTTTAGCCGAATAAGACGATTCAACTCAAATTGATTTTGCCATTTGTGAAAAATTCGGCTAAAGCCGAATCTACTACTCTTTCTGTACACTCATTAGCCAAAGGTCATGAAAGAAACTTTGCACCTATCTACATCCTTGCCTCACACATGAGTCGGGTACACTCTTTGTCTGCATTCGGCTATGCAGATTTTATGGAAATACCTACAGCCACACAAATTCCTCATTCTGGTTTCGTTGCTATTAGCAGCCATAGCGCAGTTACTCAGCCTGGTCGACCCGGTTATTTTCGGAAAGATCATTGATGAATACGCGACCAATCCAGGCAGCCGCACCGAGAACGAACTGATTCAGGGCGTACTTTTCTGGCTGGGCGTAGCCGTAGCAGTTGCGTTACTGGCAAGGCTGGCCAAAGCTTTTCAGGAATACACGACACGTCTGGCAGTGGCTCGGTTTGGCAGGCAGATATTTGATGACGGTCTGCGGCAAACGTTGCGCCTTTCCTTTCAGGAATTTGAAGAAAGCAGCAGTGGCGAAACCCTTTCGGTGCTGCAAAAAGTAAAAACCGATACCGAACGGTTTGTCAATTCGTTTATCAATGTGTTGTTTTCCACGGTGGTAGGCATTGGCTTTCTGGTATGGTACAGCATTACCAAAAACTGGATGCTGATACCCGTTTTTGTGGTTGGCATTCTGGTGCTGGGGTCACTGACGGGATTGCTTTCCAAGCGGATCAAAACGGTGCAGCGGTCCATCAACCGGGAAACCAATCGGTTATCGGGTGTCATTACCGAAAGTTTGCGTAACATCGAACTCGTCAAAAGCCTGGGGCTCACTTTCTCGGAAATACGTCGTCTCAAAGGCCAGACACAAAAAATATTTGATCTCGAGATGGTAAAGGTCCGCAAAGTGCGTACACTTTCTTTTCTGCAAGGCATTGCACTCAATGTCTTGCGCCAATCCATTCTGTTTATTTTACTTTGGCTTATTTTTCGGCAGGTCCTCAGCACCGGCGAACTGATCACGATGCAATTTATTTCGACTAACATCTTTGGGCCATTGCAAGACCTGGGCAATATCATTTTGCAATACCGCGAAGTAGAAGCATCGCTCTACAATTTTGATACACTGATGCGCAAACCCGTGGAGCAGCGCCCCGACAATCCCATTGAAATTGGCGATTTGCACAACCTGCGGTTCGAAAATGT
The DNA here is from genome assembly GCA_963520985.1 of uncultured Sphingobacteriales bacterium. Taxonomy (GTDB): domain Bacteria; phylum Bacteroidota; class Bacteroidia; order Cytophagales; family 172606-1; genus Xanthocytophaga. The sequence continues at coordinate 1,748,907 of CAUQTA010000001.1, read as the reverse complement.
GGTATTTCGTCACAAAACAGCCAGCTACAATTCCATTGATGGGATTTCCTTTGGTGTCGAAACCGGCCAGACCATTGCGTTTGTGGGCCCTTCCGGGTCGGGCAAATCAACGTTGGTAAAACTGCTGGTGGGTTTGTACCGGCCGGTAGGCGGAGCCATTTATTTTAACAATGAATCATCTGCCAACATACGCTATAATCCATTGCGTCGGCAAATCGGATTTGTAACGCAGGATACGCAACTGTTTGCAGGAACCATTAAAGATAACCTGCGATTTGTCAAACCTGATGCTACGGACGAAGAACTCACACAGGCACTGCAGAAGGCCTCGGCAACACAGTTGCTGGAGCGGGCCTCACAGAGCATGAATACGGTGCTGGGCGAAAACGGCATGAAACTATCAGGCGGTGAGAAACAGCGTCTTTCCATCGCAAGGGCATTGCTACGCCAACCCCGCCTGTTGATTTTTGATGAGGCAACCTCTGCTCTGGATTCTCTGACAGAAGAAGAAATCACCAATACCATCCGGCAAATTTCCGCACGACGCGAACAGATTACGATTCTGATTGCCCACCGGCTTTCTACCATCATGCACGCCGATACCATCTATGTTCTCGAAAAAGGGAAAGTAGTTGAAATTGGCACACACGACGAACTCCTGCAACGCAAGGAACTGTACTATGCCATGTGGCGCCAGCAGATCGGCGAACGACGCGAACCGGTCGCTGCAACTACCTCATTCCAAGCTACAACCCCAGCTCTACCTGAAATCCCAGACTCCAGCGGTCTGTATGCGTTTGAGTCGGAAGCCGGGTAAAGGCATGGTACGAAAAATTGCTCTGGACTTTGAGCTGATGGCGACGCAAATATTTGGTTACGCCCAAAGTATACGTTGATTCCTGGTTTTCCAGAGCACGCACCTGGCCCACCGGAGTGACGCGGGCATAACGTGCCGCAATTTCATAGAAGTTAGGAAATACATAACTGGTTTGGATCAATCCGCCTCTGCCGGTGTATACATACCGTTTGCCCTCCGCACCTTCGGTTACCGGATTTCCTCTGGTATCACGAATCAGGTATTCGCCCGAAATCGCAACGCCCTTGTATTTAAATAGTCCGTCAAAAATATAGGTTGTAATGTCGCGGCCCGCGTATAAATCCCGTCCGAGTTGCCCACCGGTCCGTTTGGCATCTTCGTTGTAACTCAATCCGCCCGCTAGCGATAGTTTGGGCGTTTTTTCGCGTTCCAGGTCGCCTTCAAAATAATCGCCCCGATTGGTAAATTCACCCAAAGGCAGTAATTCGATTCGCCCTGTATAGGCCAGTCCGCCATTCGTCGACTGCACATTGCGTCCTTCGCCCGTCGAAATAGCCGTTTTAAAGATGTATGTAAACACACCCAACCGATTCTGGTAATAAGCCTGCAACCCAAAATCGCGGTCAATAGTAAAGGCCGCATTGACAATAGAACGTTCCAGAAATTGCTGCTCACCCGATGAAACGACTCGCTGGCGGTTTCCGGGAAGCTTGGTTTGCCCAAAAACAAACGTAAAATGTGTGTTCGGTCTGTAGGTAATGGCGGCATCGCGTACTACATTCGGACTCACATTGATGGCTGAGTTTTCTTTGGCACTAAAATCCATATCCCCTCTGGAAAAAGAAAGCTGAAGCTGATAGGTTAGTTTGGTACTGTAGATAAATCCATCGAAACGCAACCGCAGTCGGCGTACCCGGGCCTCGATGTCCGAAGCACTGAGATCATTGCCCGATACCGTAGAATAAATAATCCGGTTTTGCATTCGGAAACGAATGGCCATTGAAAACAGGCTATCGGGAGCCACTATGGCAATGCCTCGCTTGAAACTAATTGTCGGCCCGCTGGACTGCTGAGCAAATGCGGCACCGGAACTCAGAAGAATAACAAGGAAGAGTAGAGAGAAAGAAAAACGTTTCATCAGCGGGAATATGCTTCATTGGTTTCCGGTTGCAAGCTTAAACAAAATGAAGCATACTCCTATAACAATTTCTTAAAGAAAAATTAACACGGACATAATAAAACGATTTCATTCTGATATCAGATGGCTGACGAAAAGAAAATAGTATGTTTTCAGACACAAAAACCGGCACCTGTCAATCGCATCAAAATATTCTGTAACATTGCGTTTCATTCCTGATCCGACGTGGAAACCATCCTGATTACCGGTGCACGGGCTCCTGTCGCACTCGAACTTGCCCGAAGCTTTCATGCGCAGAAACACCGGGTTATCCTGGCCGATTCGCTTTGTATGCCCATAAGCCGGTGGAGCAACACCGTAGATCACTACTATGTATTGCCTTCGCCCCGCTACCAGGCGGCGGCATTTGAGGCCGCACTTCAACGCATTATTGATACCGAAAAAGTAACGCAACTGATACCGACCTGCGAAGAGGCGTTTTACATTGCCTTGTTCCAAAACCAGCTTGCATGCAACATCTGGTGCAGTGAACCGAAACTGATGAATCAACTGCACAACAAGTTTACCTTTACCCAATTTGCCAAAGACTTTTTCACCATTCCTGAAACCTACGTTCTGACAAATTTCAGACATTGGCAAAACAGCGTTGATTATGTATTCAAACCCATTTATTCCCGGTTTGCCAGCCAGGTAATCGTCAATCAGACTCTTTCAGAAACGCATTTTACGGAATCGGAGAAGCCACACTGGATTGCCCAACGACGCATTCTGGGCAACGAGTTTTGTGTATATTCCATTTGGGATGCGGGTCGGTTAAAAGCGTATGCGGCTTATCATCCCTTGCACCGGGTGGGCAAAGGAGCCGGGGTGTTTTTTGAGCCCGTCTCCTACCCTACTGTATATGAACAAGTTCTGGCTTTCGGCAAAGCCATTTCGTTTACCGGGCAGTTGTGTTTTGATGTCATTGCAGATGAGACTGGCACACCGTATGTCATTGAATGCAACCCACGCGGTACCAGTGGCGCACACCTCATTAATCAACGGTTGGCGGCGGCTTTTTTGCAACCAAATTCACTGGAGCTACAAGATTCCAGTGAATACACTCTTAAATACGCATTGCTATTCTTAAAACCTTGGCTGCTGGCAACAAGGCGAATTCAGCAGGCGAAAGACGTGATTTTTCGACGAAACGATCCTTTGCCTTTTCTGTTACAACCGTTAAGTTTGCTGGAAATCACCTATCAGATGGCAAAAAACCGCATGAATTGGCTGGCAGCAACCACTAGAGACATAGAATGGAACGGAGACTCGCATGGAATGGATTGACGCCGATGCATTGCCAAGGGACGAGCTCAGAAACTATGCCCAAGTTTTGCAACAGTTCACACCGAGCCAACTCATCCGAAACGTAGAAACCGAATTTCGCATTCTGAAAGTTTCGGATTCACTGTTTCTGCCCGTTACCATCAACCACACTGAATGGGGAAGTTCGTATGTGTGTTCACCTTATACAGCCTACATTTTGTATGCGCAGGACGAACTTTCGCGCAAAATCAGGCAGAAATGGATTCAATGGCCGTTGCAAATTCTGATTCGGCTGCTTTCGGGTTGGCTGAAATCGGCACAGGTCAATCGGAATGTGCATGTCAACAACTTTCTGTTATCCACCAACCCCTACCCTCGTTGGGATGGAACTGATATTCACTCCATCACGCAGTTTCTCATTCGCGAATTTCCCTCTCATGCCCTTATTTTCCGTTCGTTGAATGTAGCACAACACAACTCGTTGCTTCAACAATTCAAGTCTGCTGGCTATCTGTTGCTGGGTAGCCGGCAAGTGTACCTTTACCAGGATTCGTTTGAGCAATGGATCAAACACAATAACAACAAGCAAGACCGCCGCATCATCAAAAACAAGCAGCTTCGCTATGTGAATCACGACCAAATGAAAGAACATCTGGAAGAAGCCTTGCATTTGTATAATCTGCTCTATCTGGAAAAGTATTCGCGCCACAATCCGCAATTTACGCTGACGTATTTTGAGCAGATGCATGCTACCCAGGCCATTCATTTTCAAGGCTATACCGATAAACACAATCGGTTACGTGCCTTTGCCGGTTTGTTTGTGTTACAGGATACTATTACCTCGCCACTGGTAGGATACGACACCCAAGCACCCGTAAAAGATGCGTTGTACATCCATGCCATCCAACTGATTTTTGACTACAAACACCAAACCGGTAAGCTGCTCAATCTGAGTTCGGGAGCGTCGGGGTTCAAACGGTTGCGTGGCGGCAAACCGGCCATTGAATATTCGGCGGTCTATGTCAATCACTTACCGCCCAAGCGAAGATGTGTCTTTAAAATCATTCAATGGATTACGCACCGCATCGGCATTCCTCTGCTTGAAAAATACGAGCTGTAATGATTACATACCGGGTAGTGGATATACTAACCTAAGCAGGTGATTATCGAAATAGTATACTTTAAATTATCAAAACCTCGCCTATTGGCTTTTTCTGTTATGATTACTTATTTCTGGGTTTTGTGGGGATTCGATTTTCTCATTGCCCTTGTGGTGCTTTACTTTTTCATTGTTGGCCTGGTTGATGGCTCGGTGTCTTCACAGAATTTCTTTCTCTGGCTGCTGATCTTAGGTGCGGTTGCAGCTGTTTTACTGATTGGGTTATTTCTCAAATCGACAGGTATTTTGTGGTTATTGGCAACACCGGGTCTTCTTTATCTTCTTTTTCTGCTCATTATCGTCATTGGCAAACCCCGCTGGAACTGATCGGCAGGTATTTTCTCAGCCATTTGTACTCTTTACCTTTTGCATCTTTCCGTTGGCAGCTCCTGCTGTTGGCTTTTGGCATACTTTTTCGCAGGTTAGCCAACCGTTCCGCTCTGTCCGTTTTCGGCTGATGGCAATGAGCATTATGCATTTTTATCCTTATTTCCTTTCCAAATCTGAGAAAGCTGACTAACTTTCCTCTTTCTATTTCATCAATAAAGCTAACCAAACCTATGAAACGACTCTGTCTTTCCGTCGCTTTACTGGCATGTGCCATAAGCACACAAGCCCAGCAAAAGAAAATAGTATCTTCCAAAACGAAAAAACCGGCTTCTGTGACTACCACCCCAGGCAAGCTTACCTATCCTAAAACTCAGAAAATAGAACATACCGATACCTATCACGGTGTAACTGTGGCTGACCCCTATCGCTGGCTGGAAAACGACACAGCGGCCAATGTAAAAGCCTGGGTGACCGCCGAAAACAAGGTTACATTTGATTACCTGAACAAAATTCCGTACCGGAAAAATTTTCAGGAAGCCATTGAGGAAGTATATAACTATCCCAAATATTCGGCACCTTTCCGCAAGGGCGAATGGTTCTATTTCTACAAAAACGACGGCCTGCAAAACCAGTCGGTACTGTACCGGCAAAAAGGACTTGACGGAACACCTGAATTGGTCATTGATCCGAATAAACTATCACCCGATGGCACTACCCGTCTGGTTGGTTTTGTGCTGTCTAAAGATGGCAAATATGCCGCTTACGGTTTGTCAAAAGGTGGTTCCGACTGGCATGAATACCTGGTGATGGACATGACCACCAAGCAAAACCTGTCGGACAAATTGGAATGGGTAAAAGTTTCGGGCATTGCCTGGCAAAACGACGGATTTTACTATAGCCGCTACCCCAAACCCGAAGGCAGCGAACTAGCCGCCAAAAACGAAAACCACCAGGTTTGGTTTCATAAGGTAAACACACCACAATCAGCCGATAAACTGGTGTTTGAAGACAAAGCCAACCTGCAACGTTTTCACACTGCCGGAACGACCGAAGACGAAAAATATGTCATCTTGAATGTAAGCGACCGGGGCAAAGGCCTGGATGGCAATGCCGTCTATTACATGGACGATTTCAAAGGTCGCTTTGAACCTATGATCAAAGACATTACCAATGCGCAGTACAACGTGATTGACAACGACGGCAAAGAGCTGTTGGTAACGACCAATGCCGACGCCCCTAACTACAAAGTGGTGCGTTTCAACACGGAAACCAGTACCTGGAAGACCATCGTCCCTGAGAAAAAAGAAGTGCTCGACAATGTAAGCCTGGCCGGAGGAAAGCTGTTTCTGTCGTATTTGCAGGATGTGGCAACGCACGTATACGTCTATGATTTGAATGGCAACCTGGAAAATGAAATCCAGCTGCCCGGTTTGGGAACAGCAGGCGGCTTTGGCGGCGAGAAAGACGACACATTTGTTTTCTTCACGTTCACGTCGTTCACCTATCCGCCAACCATCTATCGCTACGACATTGCCACGAAAAAAAGCGAGGTTTTTCGCAAACCGGAGATACTATTTAATCCCGCTGATTACGAAACCAAGCAGGTTTTCTACCCGAGCAAAGACGGCACCAAAATCCCGATGTTCATTACTTACAAAAAAGGGATGCAGCTCACTGGCAACAATGTAACGCTGTTGTACGCCTACGGCGGTTTCAATATCAACTTGAATCCTAGCTTCAGTCCGTTTCTGATTCCGTTCCTGGACCAGGGCGGTGTGTATGCCCAGGCCAACTTACGCGGTGGTGGCGAATACGGTGAAAAGTGGCACGAGCAAGGCATGAAGCTCAACAAGCAAAACGTGTTTGACGATTTCATTGCAGCCGGCGAATACCTGATCAATGAAAAGTACACGTCCAAAGACCGACTGGCGATTCGGGGCGGCTCGAACGGCGGCTTGCTGGTGGGTGCGGTACTGAATCAGCGTCCCGATTTGTTTAAAGTAGCGATTCCGCAGGTAGGCGTAATGGATATGCTGCGTTTTCACAAATTCACCATCGGCTGGAACTGGATTGCCGATTACGGTTCCTCGGATAACGAAGCGGAGTTCAAGTACCTGTACAAGTACTCACCGATTCACAACATCAAAGAAGCCAACTATCCGGCCACGCTCATTACCACTGCCGACCACGACGACCGGGTAGTTCCCGCGCATTCGTTTAAGTATGCCGCTACATTACAGGAAAAACAAAAAGGAACGGCACCCGTTCTCATTCGCATTGATGTAAACTCTGGCCACGGTGCTTCGAATACGAAGAAAAACATCGAAACCACGGCCGATATTTACTCCTTTATCTTTTACAACATGGGCGTGACGCCAAAGTTTGGTACCTCCGCCCCTGCCGCAAGTGGCGGAAAATAAGCGAGTCTTCATCTGTGCAAAACCCTGGCATTTGGAATGTCGGGGTTTTGTATTTTTGAAAGATACTATTTTTGAGCAGCTATCATCTATTTACCTTTTCTCTGATTTCATACCAACATCAAACTGGTATTTTTTACTTAACCAATCGCCTCAGTATGAAACATGTTTTACTAACCAGCTTATTTCTAAGTATTGCCTTGTCAGTAGTGGCCCAAAACGAAGGCAGCGTATTTACCGCAACCGGTCGTGGTGGGGCCGTCAATGCCTTTGCCCGTGATTACCAGAGCATTGGCATCAATCCGGCCAATCTGGGTATGAAGCACGACTACAAAGTTGCTTTTTCACTGGCCGAATTCGGCGCCGGTTTAGGCTCGCAATCACTGACCCGCACACAACTGAGCAAGTTTGTCACTTCCATTGACGACGACCTGACTGCTACCGACCGGCAAGAGTTTACCAATGCCTTTGCTCAAACCAATGCACTCAATGTCAATGTGGACGTCACTAATTTTGGAATTGCGTTCATGGTTCCTAAAATCGGAGGATTTGCGGCCAGTTTTCGCCAGCGTGTCATGACTCATATCGGACTGAACCGTACCTTTTCAGAAGTGCTTTTTCTGGGCCAGAACGCACCTATTTTCCAAGACCCCACCTTCAGTGACCAAACCGTTGGCAACGAACCGGCTATTTCTGCGGCGTTCAATGGCTCAAAATTGCAGATTGCCGCTTACAATGAGATAAACGTTGCCTATGGCCGACAAATCCTGGATAATGACGCAATCAAGCTATCTTTGGGTGTTGGCTATCGGTATGTACAAGGATTGGGTGTGTTGGATATGAACATTTCTTCGGGCAAAATGACCGCTTACAATGCCATGTCGGCCGTATTCGATGTGGATTATGGCGATTTGCCGAACAATGATCCGGACTTCAACTATGTACCCGCAAAAGGCACGTTTCCATTCTACAAACCTGCCGGCACCGGTCACGGCTTTGACATTGGTATTTCGGCCGAAATACTAGAAAAAGTAAAACTAGGCTTGTCAGTAACCGATTTGGGAAGCATCAAATGGAAAAACAACCTGCTGCAAGCCCGGGACCAGCCCTTGCAAGTAGTGGAATCGGATGGAATCCAGACGTTTAACGTTTTCACTGAAGCGGCCACTATCATTGGCGAGGGTCTGCTTACTTACCAATCGGGAGGTGAGAAAGCAATATCTTTGCCTTCCAAAGTACGCTTTGGCGCAGGCTTGGCGGCCACCGAAAAAGTAGACCTGGCCCTCGACTTTACGATGCCTCTCAACGAAACTCCCGGCAACTTACAGGCTCCTTTTGTGGGTGTTGGAGTAGGTTACAAACCCGTTAAGTTTATCCGCTTGAATACCGGCTTCAGTTCCGGGGGCGGCTATGGCTGGAATATCCCGGCCGGTGTGGTTTTCGATTTCAAGGCCTACGAATTTGGCTTTGGCACCCGTAGCATCAATGGCTTTTTTACCGAAAACAACCCGTATACATCTGTGGTAATGGGCATTCTGCGATTCAAATTCGGCAAAGTGGAAAGCGAATAATCCTTGCTGAAAAATAGTATCGTTTAAAAAGTGAAATCCCCTAAACTTTACCCATCCGGGGTTTTCAAAGTTTAGGGGATACTATTTTTCCACAGATGAGTTTATTTCATCTCTATGGCATCTTTGTCCTTTGCTCCTATTGCCGAGTGTTTTTCTTCATCATCGTCTGTGCGTCGGTATTGGCTATGCAAACGAACCGGCTTTCCACTCTTCTTCGCCATTCGGAGATTCAATACTTCTACTCCCAACGCAAACGCCATGGAGAAATACACATACCCCTTGGGTACAGAGGCCCCAAATGCCTCGGCCACCAGCAAGCCGCCAATCATAACCAGAAACGCCAGGGCCAGCATTTTAATAGTTGGCCGTTTGTTGACAAAGCCGGCAATGGCGCCTGAAAACAATAACATGATAATCAGTGCAATTACTACGGCCACAATCATGATAACCACCTGGTTGGTCATGCCAACGGCCGTCAGAATAGAGTCAAACGAGAAGACAATATCAATCAGGATAATCTGAATAATGGCAGACCGCAAGCTTAATCGACGCTTACTTTCAGCTACAGATTCTTCGGCTCCCTCTAACTTTTCGTGGATTTCGGTGGTGCTTTTATAGAGTAAGAATAAGCCACCGGCCAGCAATACAAGATCGCGGCCGCTAAAATCATGGTTGAGCAATGTGAAAAGCGTATTTGTGAGGTTGGCTAACCACGATATTCCAAATAGTAGCGCAATCCGAACAAAAAGTGCCAGTGTAATTCCTATAGACCGGGCCCTGGGTTGCTCTTTTTCGGGCAGACGGTCGGCTAATATCGAGATAAATATAATATTATCAATCCCCAGCACAATCTCTAATGCCGTCAGCGTCAGCAAACTCAGCAAACCTGAGGAGGTAAATAAAACGTCAAAATCCATTGAAACAAATGTTATTACATGAGAACACCATTGCATACACGAAAGTTTGCAAAAAGTGTGCAAAGCTATGATTTCAGGCATTGATGCACAAATTTAGTTTCTGTAACCCGGCATTATTGACATACTTTCTTATTCTGAGTCAATTTTTCCGCAGAAACTTCCAAATAGAAGAATTTCACTGAAAATCAAAATAAGCCTCTTCAGCTGGTTTGGGAGTAACGGGAGTAACTTTCTCTGATTTAAATGCCGGCCGAAACGCCTGTGTGTTAGATGGCATGGAACTGACCGATTTGCGGGCTTGTAGATCCTGGCGTATTTTATCGCGAACAGCCTTAGTGTCGTAACTGATCTTGTAGCGGTCGGCTGTACCTTTGATCTGTAAAAACAGATTGGTCTGGTTAGCCGGATTCTGAACACTGGCTTGCAGGGTATTTTTTTTCTGAAAAAACGTCTTCAGCGGAATGCGCAAATGGTAATCCATCACGTTGTCAAAAGAATGGGTGCCCTGCACCGAAATATTGGCCACATTGGAACTGATTTCCATCAGCGGGATGTATACGTTGCGTTTTTCGATGTGAATGTTGTTTTGCATTTCGCCAAAACGCAGATTAGCCAATTCACTTTCCCGAATAAAGCTGGAAAGCTTTTGCATGGGTTCAAACCCCAGCAATTGTCCGTTGCGCACGGTAGCTGATACTTCGGCTACCAGTTTGTCGTTATTGGGCTGCAGGTGTTCGTCAAATACCAGATAGGTTTGGATGCGTGAGGTCATCTTGCCACGCAAATGCTGAGCCCGAATAAAATCCTGACCAAAATCCTCGAACATATAAAAGACACTGTCTATTTGTATTTCGGCTAGCTGCGCATACGTACTTACCTGAATCAGGTTGGTTTGGCGGGCATCAATGCCCACATTCAGATTCATGTTTCCGCCAGCGGTAGACAGACTGATGTCGCGGCTACGAGCAATGCCGTCGTGCATATCCAGATCGCCACGAATGTTTTGTGCCCGAAAACGCCGAAACTGCAGCGAATTGATCCGGCAATTTAAGTCCAGATCCAACCGGCGCGACAACCGCAACCGGTATTGTTCTTTTTTACCGGAGGAAACGCCTGGGTTTTCGGCCAATAATTCATCAAAATTGAGGTGCTGCGACTGAAAATCTGCGACTACACGCAATGCCTGGTCGTCTAGCAGCAGATAAGACAAGACGTTTTCAAATCGTCCGCTCAATCGGAAATCGGATTTCCCGGCATTTCCTGTCAGACTTTTCACTAACAAATCACTCTTGTTGAATGCAAAATCGCCGGTGAGCCTGTGCAGACGCAGCGGCCGCTGGACCAAGGTAAAGCCGACCTCTCTCAGCTTTATTTCACCAGAAGTACGCACAAAACGATTCAATGCCTTGTTGCGCAAGTCGTTCAGATTGCCTTCAAACTGCACATTGGCCGTTAGCAGCCCGGCTCCGTCTTTGATGCCATACGGAAAGAAAGCCGTCACGGCGGCCACATCCAGGGTTCCTTTCAGGTCAAAAGCCAGGTGCGGATTGGCAAAATTGCGTAGCGACAAATTGCCCGAAAACGGCCGCCCGTCTAGCAAGCCGCTCACTTTTTTGAGCACCAGCGACGACGAAGCCTCGTTTTGCTGGTTGCCGTTGCTGTAGCTTCCCGTCAAGTTGGCGTGTTCGATGCGTTTTTTCAGGCGCGTTTCATAAAAGGAAGCATCTTTGCAGCCAAACTGTACATCTACCTTCGGAATGCGCCGGTCTTCGATGTAGCCAATCACTGAGCCTTTGAAATACACGTTTCCCTTGCTCTGGTACGAAGCATAGGTTTTGTAAAAAGATTCTGGAAGTAGCGAGACCAGCGTTTGCAGGTCGGTATGCTTGCCTAGACACTGCAAATCGATAAACGAATAGGGCTTGGCGGCATGATAACCCATCACCTCAAATTCCGACTGATTGACCCATACCTGGGAGGGTTGAATCAGCAGTTTGCGCAGATCGTAATCATACTGCATTTCACTGCTGATTTTCAAATGCTTATTGGCGAAATAGGTCTCCTTTCCAATGCGGATGTACTTGCTTTGCAAAGCACCTTTGAGATGGATGAGGTAGTCGTCGTTTTTGACAAACAAACGCGCATCGGCCTGCTCGGCCAGCAACTGATGGTCTTGCTCCTGCAATACATCGGTATAACGCACTTTTACGTTAGAGAGCCGGATGCGGCGCAGATCGAACTGCACATCGCGCGGGGAGGTTTTGTCTTTTTCGGAGATACTATTTTTAATGATGTCGTAATTGGGATTTCCTTCGTCATCCACGTACAGTTGCACATCGGCGTTTTCGAGTACAATCTGGTCAATGGCCAGATTGTCACTGAGCAAATCGCTTATATTAAAGAGAAGATACAAATCGTTGGCACGGGCAAGCGGCAATTTGTGTTCGGGCAATGAACCTGCGGCTTTGATCGTCTGGCAATGCACCGACAAATGCGGAAATTTCTTCCAGAGAGATACTTCGATCTTGCCGATGTCGATGCGGGTTTTGAGGCTTTTGTTTACTTCAGCTAGCACTTTGGCAATAATCTCATCCTGATAAAACTGAATAAGAAGCGTGAGCAGAACTGCCAGACTCACCAAACTGACACTGCCGTAGAGTAAGATTTTTTTCAGCCAGAACGTAAACCGATTCACAAGATTGCTCGAAAGTTTATAACAGTATATTTGCTCGTAAGCAGAAGTCTTTTCTAAAGATAGCTGCAGTAGCCGATTTGAAAAAATTCGGAAACGATACCAACTGCCAAAAAAGTATGCCATAGTAGGCGCTTTCGGCTAGGCAGTAGATTGTATAGTGAGATTTGTCGGTTCGGAAAGATACTATTTTTTATTCTTTTAAACGGAAATTTCCGGTAAAATAGTATCTTCTGCCAGGCAAAAACCTCGTACCAGAATTACACCTCTAATGAATAAACACCTTTAACCTGAACCCGTTAAATCCCCTGAGCTTTTTATGTACGTACTTGAGAATGACATCCTGACAATCCAAATCAATCCGAAAGGAGCCGAGCTAAGCAGTATTTTTCACAAAGACCACCAGTTGGAATACCTGTGGCAGGCCAATCCGGCCTTCTGGGCCAAAAGATCGCCGGTGTTGTTTCCTATTGTGGGGGGGCTCAAAGGCAATACGTATGTGTACAACCATCAGTCGTATCAGCTGAGCCGCCACGGCTTTGCCCGTGACCATGTGTTTGAACTTGCCGACCAGCAACCCGGTTTTATCCGGTTTTCATTGAAGCCGACCCGTGAAATTCTGGAACAACACTATCCGTTTGTGTTCGAGTTTTCCATAAGTTATCAGCTAAGTGGCGAACGGCTCACGGTAAGCTATGAGGTTGTCAATGCCATGACCGAAGAGATGTATTTTTCGGTGGGTGGACATCCAGCTTTTAATGTTCCACTGGTAGGCGGCACTACGTATGAGGATTATTATCTACAACTCAATGAGGTTGAGGATTTGCACATCTGGCCACTCACGTCCGATGGCTTGATCGAAGATGAGCCCGAACCCATGTTTGGCCTGACGGATACCATTGCTCTCACCAAACCCCTGTTTTACAATGATGCACTGGTATTCAAGCACCTCAAATCCACACGGATTGCGTTGCGTTCGACCAAAACTGGTCACGGACTGGAAATGGATTTTACAGGTTTTCCGTTTTTTGGAATCTGGGCTACCAAAGATGCTGACTTTGTGTGTCTGGAGCCCTGGTGCGGAATTGCCGATGCCGCTAGCACTGATCAGCAACTCATTCATAAAGAAGGAATTATAAAACTTGCTCCACAGCAGACGTGGAAAAAACACTGGCAGGTGACTTTCTGGTAATTGCTCACCAGCAGCCACCAAGCCAGTGTGCCTCTACCTACAGAAGCAGATCTTCAGACTATGTTAAGTATTGGACTCGACTATCGTTGCCGGGAGGCTGCCGAAAAACGGCCTTGTTTGCTACGTATTGATTTCCAGTAATTTTTGAAATCATCCTCGGTTGTGTTGCTGCTTGTATGCGTTTCTTTCGGCAACAGCGTGGCAATCAGGATATACAATCCTACCGCCAAAAGAGTAAGAAATAGAATGGTTGCTGTCATAACTATTGCGTCTTTTAGTTGTGTGGATACGTTCTAAAATAGTATGCCAGCCGAACACAAAACCTCCCTGTAAAAAAATAATACATGAAAAATTTTTCATATAAACAAAATTTCATATATTTGCAAAGCAAACAGATAACTCTATGGAAACAACCTATTCGATTAACCGGGATAAGCTAAAAAAAGCAGCAGTCATTCTAAAGACAATAGCTCATCCTACACGTCTGGCAGTCATTGAGTTACTTAACAATCACGGTCGACTGGGTGTCAACGAAATGTGCGAAATTTTGGATTGTGAGCAGTCGCTGCTGTCGCATCACCTGATTACCATGAAGCTCCGGGGCATTCTGCAATGCACCAAAGAAGGGCAAAATGTGTTTTATTCACTGAAAGAAAAAGACGTGATTCGCCTTATGGAGTGCATCGAAAACTGTGACTGCAAGATATAAATCATCTTTCTGACAGCGATTTGTCATTGAGTAGCTAGCAACTAGCTGCTTTTTTTACAGAAAAATATATGAACAAATTTTCATATACTCATTTAAGTCTATCATTTTACTAGACAATCTTTTGTAGTGCGTATGCAAACCATCGGCTATTTTGGCGCTTTGTTAATGGGTCTTTCGTTGGGATTGATCGGAGGTGGCGGTTCCATTCTCACGGTTCCGATTCTGGTCTACTTGTTTTCCATTGACAGTGTAGTGGCCACTTCTTATTCTCTGTTTATTGTCGGAGCCACGAGTCTGTTTGGTTCGGTTGGGCACATCCGTCAGGGAAACATCCATTGGCCGTCCACTTTCTATTTCGGATTGCCGTCCTTGGTGAGCGTGTACATTACCCGGCATTTGCTGGTTCCGCTTATTCCCGAAAATCTGATTCACACGGATCATTTTACACTTACCAAGTCGCTGTTCTTATTGCTTTTATTTGCCGTCATTATGTTGCTGGCCTCTTATTCAATGATTCGCAAACCTCGCTTGACTACCGAAGAAGCCAACTGCCAGACATTTCATTATCCCATTCTTTTTGTACAAGGCTTGATGGTGGGCATGGTAACGGGTCTGGTAGGTGCTGGGGGTGGCTTTCTGATTGTTCCGGCATTGGTCCTGATGGCGCACCTGCCTATGAAACAGGCCATTGGCACTTCACTGGTTATCATTGCCCTCAACGCACTGATTGGTTTTCTGGGCAGCCTTCACTGGGGAGAACTCATCGACTGGCCGTTTTTACTGATATTTTCCGCCATTGCGCTGGTGGGTATATTCATAGGCAGCCGGTTATCGTTTCGCATCAGCGGAGCCAAACTCAAGCCGGCATTTGGCTGGTTTGTACTGGTAATGGGCATTTACATCCTGATCAAAGAATTAGCAATCGTTTTTTAGTCGATACAGCACGTCGGGCTACAGGCACAAAATAGTACCTTTTCGAACACAAAAACCCGACCTGCCCGCTTGCCTTCATCCATGTCTTTTTATCATCAAACAAACCTAGAAATTATGATCGTCGAACAAATTTATACAGGTTGTCTGGCTCAGGGAGCTTACTACATCGAGAGCAACGGCGAAGCAGCTGTCATTGATCCGCTGCGTGAAGTAAAATCGTACGTAGAAAAGGCGAAGAAGAACGGCGCCACCATTAAATACATTTTTGAAACGCATTTTCACGCCGATTTCGTATCGGGTCACATCGATCTGGCCAAGCAGACCGGGGCCGCCATTGTGTATGGTCCCAATGCCAACCCGTCGTTTGAAGCTATTATTGCCACTGATGGACAGGAATTCAAATTAGGCAGCTTAACCATTCGGGTTTTGCACACACCGGGCCACACCATGGAGTCGAGTTGCTTTTTGCTGATTGACGAAAACGGAAGCTATCATTCGGTGTTTACGGGTGATACGCTTTTTATTGGCGATGTGGGTCGGCCCGATCTGGCTCAAAAATCCGATCTGACGATGGAAGATTTGGCGGGTCATTTATACAGCTCCCTGCATACCAAGCTGATGCCTCTCCCCGACGAGGTGATTGTGTACCCGGCACACGGAGCAGGATCGGCTTGCGGTAAAAACATGAGCAAGGAGACTTCAGATACGTTGGGTCATCAGAAACAAACCAATTATGCCTTGAAGGCAAAAGACAAAGCACAGTTCATCAAAGAAGTAACCGATGGGCTATTGCCGCCGCCATATTACTTCCCTAAAAACGTGATGCTGAACAAGCAAGGCTACGAAAGTGTAGAAAAAGTAGTCTCACGTGGCCTGACGCCGCTTGATGCCCAAACCTTTGAAGACATTGTGAACGAAACCGGCGCCCTGATTCTGGACACGCGGAAACCAAACGAGTTTGCCAGTGGTTTTATACCTAATGCCATCAGCATTGGCATTGACGGCGATTTTGCTCCTTGGGTGGGCACATTGATTACCGATATTGAACAGCCGATTGTGCTGGTAGCCGAGCCAGGCCGCGAAGAGGAAATTGTGACCCGATTGTCGCGGGTAGGTTATGACCATACCTTGGGCTATCTGGAAGGTGGGATTGCAGCATGGAAAGCCGCCGGCAAGGAACTGGATGCCATCGAATCCATCTCAGCCGATGAATTTGCCAAGCGGATGAAAACCGGCGAATTGTTGGTAAAAGATGTACGCAAACAAACTGAGTATGAGGCCGAACACGTGGAAGGTGCCGAAAACGTCCCGTTGGCCTACATCAGTGAAAGTATGGCCGAGTTTTCAAAAACCAAACTCAACTACATTCATTGTGCGGGTGGGTACCGGTCTATGATTGCAGCGTCCATTTTGAAATCGCGCGGCTATGACAACATTGTGGATGTAGCGGGTGGTTTCAAAGCCATTGCCGAAACCGATGTACCGAAGACAAATTACGTGTGTCCATCGACTTTAAAATAAATCGTTAGATTCGGCTTTAGCTGAATGGGTGTCACTTACCAAGACTAACATTCGACTAAAGCCAAATCCGCTAAATAGTATCTTTCAAATCACAAAAACCTGGATATGTTAGAATTGATTCGCCAACCCTGGCACTGGGCTGTGGCCGGAGTTCTGGTCGGACTTACGGTTCCGACGTTGTTACTGCTGGGCAATAAATCCTTTGGAATTTCGTCCTCCTTGCGGCACATCTGTGCGGCTTGCCTGCCTGCCAACATTCCGTTTTTCAAATACGACTGGAAGAAAGAAAGCTGGAACCTGTTTTTTGTAGCAGGCATTCTGATCGGAGGTTTCATTGGCGGGTCTGTGTTGTCCAATCCCGAACCCATTGCCCTATCTGAGCATACCAGAACGACGCTGCAAAGCCTTGGAGTAACTGATTTTAGTCACCTAATGCCAACGGATATTTTCAGTTTTGCTAATCTCTTTACACTGAAGGGGCTATTTTTCTTTGTCATTGGTGGCTTTATGGTCGGTTTTGGCACGCGTTACGCGGGAGGGTGTACGTCGGGTCACGCCATCATGGGTTTGTCCACGCTGCAATGGCCTTCGCTTATAGCCACTGTTTCATTTATGGTGGGCGGCTTTGCCATGACCCAGCTTATGCTTCCTTATATTTTGACGTGGGTAAAGTAAGCGTAAAATAGTATCTTTTGAAAAGCGAAAACCTGCCTATACATAGAAAAGCATGAAATCAGAAAACGAAGAATTTGTAGTGATTACCGACGCCAGCGGAAAGTCGTACGTCAATCCGCATCCGGTTGAGTGTGAAGTACCGAACGAACAGAAGAAGCCGGAAACGTTTGCGTCCAATCTCAAATACTTGGTTGTAGGCATCTTCTTCGGCATTGTGTTTGTGAAAGCCGAGATTGTTTCCTGGTTTCGCATTCAGGAAATGTTTCGCCTCGATTCGTTTCACATGTATGGCGTCATCGGTACGGCAGTTGCCGTGGGAATGCTATCGGTATTTCTGATCAAACGATTCAACATCAAAACCGTACAAGGTGAAAAAGTACAGTTTCACCCCAAGACTTTTAACAAAGGTCAGATTTACGGCGGATTGATTTTCGGATTGGGCTGGGCTATTACCGGAGCCTGTCCGGGACCGTTGTTTGCCCAAATCGGAGCCGGATTCGGGGTGATAAGCGTTACACTGCTCAGTGCCATTGCCGGAACGTGGGTGTACGGTCTGCTCAGAGACAAGCTGCCGCATTGAGATGTCTATCTCACATTTGCAGGAGCCTTTAGATTGGCTCCTTTTTTGTTGATCGGATTCTTACCTATATTGGCAAGCACCTCTTCCAATGGCAATTTCTTGTCAGTTTCATTGGAGCAAAATAGTATCTTTTTCACTACTAAAACCTGCGTCCTGTTTCCCACTAAAAAAGCAGTGTACTCCACACATTGATCAGATTTCTGCCAGGCACGGGAATTATATGTATACGTTCCAGATCATTTGAGAGTTTGCGCATTGGCACACCGATCCTGAATTATTCTTTTCAAACCTTTGTATTTTAATGACTTATGATAACCCGAATTTGGCATGGCAAAACCAAAGCACAGGATGCAGATGCGTATCTGGCCTACATTCAGCAGACGGGCCTGAAGGATTACTCCGCCACACCCGGAATTGTTTCGGCCAAAATCCTGCGAAAAATAGAAGGTGACACTTGCCATTTTTATACGGTTACCGAATGGGAAAGCTTCGACAGCATCAGACAATTTGCCGGCGATGATTTTGAAAAAGCCAGGTATTACGAAGAAGACAAAAAATACCTGTTGGAGTTGGAAGAGACGGTAAACCATTACGAAACTTTTCACTAAAAGCCAGCCCAAACCACTGCAATGAAAACAAAGCTGAAAGTAGGACTCGATTTTGCGGCTCCCGTGCCCCTGCATACCGATTTTTCCAAAGGCAAGTTTGAAGGATTTGAGGTAGACCTGATGAACCGGATAGCCGAGGAACTCAATCTTGAGCTGGATTATGCGATTTCATACTGGAAAGACATATTGAGCGATTTGCAAAACGAAAAAATTGACGTGATCTGTAGTGCGGCCACCAAAACGCATACCCGCGAACAAGAGTTTTTGCTGACGCGTTCCTATCTGGATTTTCATCTTTGCCTGGTCAGTCTCAAGAGCCATTTGCTACGCATCGATCAATTGGAAAATGCACGAATTGGTGTCAGAATAAGTACGGAAGCCGAAGATTACCTCAAAGAAAAATATCCCGGCAAAAAGCTGATTTACTTTGACAGCAACGAGGAAATCTACGATCAACTGACTAACCAGGAAATTGATGCGTTGGTGGATGATTCGCCCATCGCATTTGGCTTCACAAAAGACAATTCAGACCTGTCAATCAGCGATTTACTTACCGACACGCCGTCGCAGTATTGCATCATGCTGAATAAAAACAATCACGCCTTGAAGCAAAAACTGGATGAACGCATGGGTAAGTTTGAAAACGAAAGTTTCATGAAAGAATTACGACAAAAGTGGTTCAACAACCAAACGCTATAATCCATCAATGTTTTCATTATGGAAAGAAAATAGTATGTTTTCAAAAGCAAAAACCTCCCATTTCTGAGAGGTTTTGAATTCGTATCCGAAAGCAAGTTTTAATTTGCCACCAGGTCAAATAACTCCTTGTCCATCTGCGGCTTTACGGTACTTTGGTTGTCAAAGTGCATAGTAGCGGTGGTCGAAGTGTTGAATGCAGGCCAGTTGGGCAAACCTTTGTGGTTTGGATTGCCGGTTTTGGCAAAGTTGATCCACGACTGACTCATTTTATCGGCCAGTGCCTGCGCTTCTTTGGTGCCGCCGGTCATGTTTTTGGTTCGCTGAATGTTGTCAAAGCAAAAGGCGATTTCCATGCAATGCACAGCTTTGTATTTGCCATCCATCACCGGCGACTGCCAGTCGAACAGGTACATGTAAACCGGTGCCCCACCCGCCAGCGATGATTTCTCTTTGGCCTGAAACACCGCACCCGGACGGAAACGCGTATCCACATCCATCAGATCAGACGGTTTGTTGTCGTTCGGATAGGCTTTTTTCACGGCTTTCACGTACGCATCCGCCTTGTCGCCGTATTGCTTTTTAATGTATTCGTTCACTTGCTCGGCACTGGGATTGACCATTCCGCTAAACAAAGAAGGCATAAACTCGTTTTTAACCGTTCCAATCAGCAAAGGAACATTCTTGGAAAGCTCAAAGGCTTCTTTGGAGAAAAGCTGGTAAGGCAACACTTCACCGTCTACACTCGGTCCCCAGCTCAGGCCAAACCCAACAACCGGTTTTCCTTCAGCTTTCATTTTATCGGCAACGGTTTTCAAGGCTTTTTTACCCGCCGCACTCAAGGCAGTAAACGGAACATTCTGAATTTCATCCACTTTGTCGGCAGTCAGATTCAGTTCTTTCATTACCTCGGCAGCAATGGCCTGTGTGGTCGCTTTATCAAGCATGTTGCTGCGGAAAGAACCACTTTGGTTGATGGCTTTGTGGAACAATCCTTTCGCTGAAGGCATGGCCATTAGAGTATTTACTTTGGCACCACCACCCGACTGGCCGAAGATGGTCACATTGTTAAGGTCGCCGCCGAAGTTTGACACGTTGGCTTTTACCCATTCCAGCGCCATTTTCATGTCCAGAATGCTAAGATTAGCTGAGTTCTTGTACTTGGCTCCATAGGCCGACAAATCCAGAAAGCCCAGAATATTCAATCGATGGTTGATGGAAACAACCACCACATCGCCTTTTTTCGCCAGGTTTTCGCCATCATATGAAGGCAATTCTTGTGAAGACCCTGCGGTAAATCCACCTCCGTGAATCCAGAACATCACCGGGCGTTTTTTACCGTCATTGATGCCGGGAGTCCAAACGTTTATCCGCATGCAATCTTCGCTGGTGTAGCCCCAACTGTGGTCAAACACAAACTCGCTTTCGTCCTGAACCGTAGTGGTAGGGTCCATCAGCGGAGCCACGGGGCCATAGGTCATAGAACTGCGCACTCCCGTCCAGGGCTTGGGTTTTTGCGGCAGTTCAAACCGCTTGGCTTCCGCATACGGAATGCCTTTATACGTGTAGATGCCATTATTGATGTAGCCTCTTACCTTTCCGGCATCGGTATTGGTTACGGCCACGTTTTCGCCCGTGGACAATTGGGCATACGCCCCCTGCACGAGTAAACTCAGCAAAACAAGGCAAGTAATCATTCTTTTTTTCATACAAACAGGTGTTAAAAATTAAGTAAAACAGGAGTCATTCGATTTCCATTTCCAGCAAGGCATAACTGAGGGCTTTGCCATGCGGGTCTATTGCCAATGATGTAGTCACACCACCCGCCAACGCATTCTGGCACACAAACAACAACGAGGATATATTGGCCATTTCATAACGCACGATGTCGCCAAGCACAATTCCACGCAGGTGTTCTTTGACTTTCCCGACCGTTACCTTTTGGCAAAGCAAATCATAGTATTTTTCATCGTATGGAATGAGCGACAAGGTGGAAACATTGCCTTTGTCACCCGCCCGGCTGTGTGCAATTTCGTAGAGTTTCATAACTAAGCTTGTTTACTATAATTCATAGAATGTATTAGAACAAAGGTTCCTCTTCTCAAACCCTTGTCACTTTTTGCTTGCCCAAAAAGTAACCAAAAAGGCACTTTGCTTAATGCTTCCCCCCGCAAAATCCAGCCCGCGCCTCGCTAAGCAAAGAGGCCATCTCGCTTTTTTTATTTCAATCCCTGGTCTGTGACACACAGACCAGAAACGTGCTTGGTCTGTGTGTCATAGACCTTGGTGAGTTCGTTCCTCATTAAAGTGAAAAGCTAACTCTCCTATTGATAAATTTAGGATTCAAAAAGGGTTACCATTGGATTAATTGACTGGCGGTCAACTAACACCGAAACAATACCAATGACTTCATTCGAATATTTTCGCACACCGCCGCCGCCCGCTGGACCATTGGTGTACAACGCTTCTACCTCCTCCCCTACCAAAGCAGCCTCGGCTAACGTGTTGGCTTTGGCCGCTACCCGCAACCGAATTTCTGACACATACTGGCGAGCATTTTTCGGAATCAATTCACCTCTGAACACCGAGCTAAGCCCAATGTAATCGACCGTCATTTTTGTAAATTTATCTTTCAGGCGTTTCTGAATGATTTCACCGGCCAGCTGGGCTCTTTCCAACGCTGATGAACCGGCATACGAAATTTCGCCTTCGCCCAGATAAAAGGCTCTATAACCGACACTTACTTTGTAAGTAGCGGGTTTCGTTTTTCCGCCGCCCCCTGTCACCTGTACTTGGCTTGGCCCTGTTTCTTTTAATTGAACAGTTGTAAAATCCGCAATCACATCGGGTGTAATGTACTCGTACGGGTTCACGACTTCGTAAAGCAATTGCTCCTTGGCCGTTTGCAGATTAACGACACCGCCGGTGCCTTCCACTTTGCTGATAACAGCCGAACCGTCGGCAGAAACATCGGCAAAAGGATGGCCCAAGGTATCCATGTTTTCGACCGGCTTTTTGACAGGATCAGCGAAATAACCACCCGTGATGTGACCGGCACATTCCATCAGATGCCCGATGACGGTTCCTTTTCCCAGCAATTGATAATCGTCTGTCTTCCAGCCAAATTCGTGAATCATGGGAGCCAGAAACAACGACGGATCGGCAACCCGTCCAGTAATGATAATCTGTGCATCGGACTGCAATGCCTCCAGAATGCCTTCTACGCCCAGATAGGCATTGGCCGATATAGGTTCCTGAAGGGCCGTTTTTTCTATTTCCGACTCTATTATTTTCAGTTTGCCAGCCAGCAACTGCGGCCTGATTTCGTCAATCAGATCGTCACCGGTAACGGCCGCCACTTTTATTCTAACACCTTGTTTATTAGCCAGTTCCACAATCTTTCGAGCACCTTCCAACGGATTAGCCGCCCCCATGTTGGTAATCAGCCGTATGTTGTTTTTTACCAAAGCCGGCAAAAGCGATTCGATGCGCCGTTCGAGCAGCGGGTCATAGCCTTGCGTCGGATTTTGCAACTTTCGTTTTTGCGCCAAAGCAATGGTTCGTTCGGCCAGGCACTCCAGCACCAGATAATCCAAGTTTCCGCGTTCTGCCAATACAATTGCCGGTTCCAGTCGGTCACCCGAAAAGCCTGCGCCACAACCGATTCTGATTTTCTCTTTCATAAATGAATCGAACCCGTTAAAAGTGCGACAATCGTCATTACCAGCGTGGTTCCCCAAGCCCATTTGAACGTAAACCGCTGATGTTCACCCAAATCAACTTCTGACAACCCTACCAACAGAAAAGTAGAAGCCGTCAATGGACTAATTGGAAAACCAACCGTCATTTGCCCCAGTAAAGCCGCCCGGCCAATTTCCAACGGGTCCATCCCAAACTGGGTAGCCGTTTGGCTCAGAATGGGAACTACACCAAAATAGTAGGCATCGGGCGTGAATAAGATGCTGGCGGGCAGGCTGGTAACGGCGGTCAGTGTGGGCAACCAGTTGGCGTGAGAAGCCGGAATCAACGACACCAACGTGTTTGCCATGGCTTCGATCATTTTGCCGCCCGTCAGTATTCCCGAAAATATACCCGCCGCGAAGATCATACTGGACACCAGAAAAATATTGGTTCCGTGTCCTTTCACCACCTTTTGCTGATCGGCCAGCCGCGGATAGTTAAGCAGCAATGCTACCATACTCGCCACTACAAATAGTATCGGCGCGGGCACCCAACCCGCCATCAATGAAACAATTAAAGCCAGCGTCAGAAGGGCATTGAGCCACATCAGTTTGGGTCGCCGCAGCAGCAGCTGTTCGGGCGTCAGATTTTCGCCGTGACTGTATTGAAACTCGATGATTCCCAGTCGCTTTCGTTCCTTCTTACCAAAAATGTACGCTACAAAAAGCACCCAGATGATCCCACCCAGAATAGCCGGTACGTTGGGATTGAAAATATGAACCGCATCGGTTTTCAATGTTGAAATGGCTCGCGCTGATGTGCCCGACCAAGGCACCAAATGCATTGGCCCCACACTCAACGCTACAATGCTTGACAATACCAACCGATTGATTTGCAATTGCTTGTAAATCGGCAAGAAAGCGGATAGCACGATCATAAACGTGGCTGTACCATCTCCGTCCAAATGGACAATCATCGTCAGAATGGCCGTGCCCACAATCACTTTCAGCGGGTCACCTTTCACCGAACGAACGATCAGTGCAATCACCGGATCAAATAAACCGGCATCGAGCATGGTCGCGAAATACAGCACGGCAAACATGAGCAAGATTCCCGTCGGCGCGACTTGCTTGATGCCTGCCAACGCGAATTCTCCCAACTCTTTGGGGGTAAATCCGGCCAGGAATCCAAATGCAATGGGAATTACCACCAAGGCCGTCATTACAGAGAGCCGCTTAGTCATGATGACAACCAGAAAAACAACAATGGTAGCAAATCCCAGGAGTGCCAGCATATGATTTGGGTATTCTCAGTGTCTATTTAAAATTGATAAGGATTACACTTTTATTGAAACAGGCAGGATTTGCCTTTTTAAAATATACTATTTGAATTCGGTTGGCGTCGTTATTCGATGTTTTTGCCAAGCTCAGTAATTTCTCTCTTTGTATCGCATGTTACTTTTTTGCTTGCCCAAAAAAGTAACCAAAAAAGGGCACTTTGCTTAATGCTTCCGCCCCCAAAGCCAACCCGCCCCTCGCTAAGCAAAGAGGCTAACACACTTTTTACTGGCTCTTGCTTCGCAATTCGCCTTGATGATTACATCACGCAACTTGAATTATGAAAGGATATTTTCTCCCCAGATTGCTAAAAGCCAATAGCTAGCAGCTAAATCTCTTAGTTTATCAGAAGCTTGTTTTCTTTTAAAATCGTATGAAAATACAGCACGTGATAGGGCAGCGAATTTTGCCAATATTCCCAACTATGTCCGCCGGGGCGTTCTGAATAATCGTGCGGCGTTTGGTTGTACACCAGCCGCCGGTGCAGTTCCCGGTTGGGCTCAATCAGAAAATCATCTACGCCACAATCGAAAACCAGGCGCACTTGGTTGGTTTTCATTTTATCGGCCATGTTCACCACCGATGCTTCGTAGTAGCGCTGCACATTGGATTCGAGTGGACCCAGAATGCCCGCAAATGCAGTTTTTACGTTTTTGGTAGGCTCTTCGGGCAGTCGCCAGCTTTGCATGTCCGGATTCAGGGCGCCGCTCATGCTGCCGGCAGTTCCAAACAAGTCGGGATGACGAGTGGCCAGATATAATGCCCCGTAGCCACCCATCGACAAACCGGTGATAAACCGTCCATTGCGGTCACGAATGGTGCGGTACGAATTGTCAATTTTGGCAACAACGTCTTTGATGATGTACGATTCAAACTGGCTTTCGGGCACCACCGGGCTATCCAGGTAATAGCTAAACACCTCTCCTTCGGGCATGACAATCAGCAAGTTGTACTGGTCGGCCAAGTCCTGAATCAACGATTTGTTGGGCGTTTTGGTAATCCAGTCGTTATAATGCCCAAAGCCACCGTGCAACAGATACATGACCGGATAGGCCTGTTTTTTCTTGGCGTAGGTTTGCGGCATCACCACTACGGCTTTGTACGTTTTGCGCATTTGTGTGCTGGGAATCGCAATCGTATCCACCACAGCCGCGTGAGTCCATTGCAACGAAGCCATTGCGCAAACCAGAACAAACAAGTATTTATACATAATTCAATAGGGGTTTTGCGTTTTCAGGAGATACTATTTTGCCGCGCTGGTTGCAGTGTCAAATTTGAGGTAATCGTTGAAAAACGGGAGCAGGTCATTTAACACACGGCCGTCGGCTGCCCATATTTTATTGCCATGGTCGCCAATGTATTCTTCGGCAAAGTGATTGATTCCCAGGTTTTCCAGTCGTTGGCTCAGCATGCCAATCTGCACCGGAAAACGGGGCGAATCGTTACGGCCCCAGTCAAGCTTGATGGCTGTCATTTTCCGCAGGTTATCGGCGTACTTGTCTACCATATACACGGGCATATTGGCTTCCCACTTTTCCAAAACCGCCTGATTGACCATTAGTTTGTCGCCTTCGTACGTAAACGGAAAGTCACAGTAAAACGGCGGTTTGTTCGGATTGGGCGACCAGGCACGGGCTACCGCGACCAATACTTTGGGGTAATAGGTTTTCTTGAGTTCTTCCAGCGTCTTTACTTTCTGTACATCCTTGAAAGAATTGCTGTTGGGACCGAACTCTTTTACAAAGGCCAGCAAACCAGGGCTTAATGCATAGATGCTGCTAAACATTTCGGGGTGCAGCATGCCAATTTTAAAAGCTCCGTATCCGCCCATCGAATGCCCGGCAATGCCCCGACTTTCCCGGCTAGGCAATGTGCGGAAGTTTTTGTCCATGTACTCGACCAGTTCCTTGGCTGTAAAGTCTTCCCAGTTACCCGTTAACGACGAATTGCTGTAGAAACTGCCTTCGTACACCGTATACTGATCGGGAATAACCAGAATGTACGGACGAATTTTCTGCCTGCTAATACCCTCATCCAGAATGGTTTTCATCCCAGCAAAAATGCTGTCGGTTCCCATGAAGCCATGCAGGTAATAAATGACCGGATACCGTTGCTTGGACTTGTCGTAATTGGGTGGCAAATACACCGACACCTTGCGATTCGGGTTTTCACCACCCGTATTTTGCAAGGCTTTTGATTGCAACACAAAACTCACCACTTTGCCCGCTGCAATTTGGGCTTGTGCCCGAACACTCAGCAACAATACCAGAACAATTAACCATTTCTTCATAAAAGCTTGCTTTTACTAGTTTGCAGTAGCTCACTCTTTATGAAAAACTTGAGCCAGTGCCATTCAACGATTTTTTAAACCAGAGTTTTGACTTTCGAAAGGATACTATTTAACCGAACTGTAATACATCTCCCAAAACTCCATTTGCTTTTTGGTAGGAAGCGGCTGCGAACCGCTGGTTTTGTCGATAATCATGACTTGCTCATTCACAGGCTGATACATTTCCCATTTGGGCAGCCCGTCTCCGTTTGGGTTGCCGGTTTTGGCAAAGTTGGCCCAGTAAGACGACATCATGTCGGCAATTTTGTGATCGATAGGCTCCCAAGGACGATTCAGCGTGTGTAGGTTATTGTAAGCATACACAATCTCGCCCGAGTGAAAGGCGCCAAACTGCGTTTCGGGTGTATGAGCAGGTACCTTGCGGTTAAAATTATAGACATACGCGTGCGATTTGCCGGTTTGGGTCTGCATCTTGGCCCAGGTATAATCCTGAAAACCAAAGGCTTCGTCGCGACCCATGGCAATCTGCGATTGGGCAGCCTGCTCATCGGTTTCGGCGGGATATGCTTTTAAAAACTCAGTCGATAGATTTCCGAATCGTTTCTGAACCTGCTCTTTGAAAGCCGCGGCCGGCTGCGGTGGTTCCGAAACCCGGTCGTCCTCGTTCCAGCCGACAATGACAGGAACGTCGTTTTGTTTGCCTTTGGCAAAAATCTCCGAAATGCTTTCGGGCATCACGTAGCCGTCTGTTATGGGACTGCTTAAGCCGCCTTGCGCTTTCTGAATCTCCTCTGCCGACTTGGCTCGTAGTTCCGCCAAGTTATTGCAATTCAAGGATTTGGCAAACACGACGCCCATTTCTTCCGCACCTTTCAAGTCTACATTAGGCCGGAGAGGATTGGCCCGGAAACTGCCGCCGCTTTGCGCAATTGCCTTATGAAACAAGCCTTTGGCTAATGGGGATGCCACCAGGTAATTCACCGCAAAAGCCCCTGCCGATTGACCAGCGATGGTGACATTGGCAGCATCACCGCCAAAGGCTGTAATGTTTTGCTGCACCCATTTCAACGCAGCAATCATGTCCAATAAGGCGTAATTGCCGGAGGCATGGTACGGAGCTTCCTTGGAAAGTTCGGGATGTGCCATAAAGCCAAACACCCCTACCCGGTAATTGATGCTCACAAACACCACGCCCTTTTTGGCCATGGCTTCACCGTCGTAAATGGGACACGCGCTGCCGCCGCTGCGAAAGCCGCCTCCATAAATGTACACCAATACCGGCCGTTTTTCTTTTGGTGTTTTGGCACCCGTCCATACGTTGAGATACAGGCAATCTTCGCTGATGGGTTCTTTGGGAATCAGAAATTCCTCGGACCAGAACATAAAGGGTTGCGGACTGGCTTGCATAGGACTGGCACTGAAGGCCGTGCATTTCTTAACGCCTGTCCAGCTGGCTATCGGCTGAGGGGCTTTCCACCGCAGGCTGCCAACGGGCGGCGCCGCAAACGGAATGCCTTTAAAAATACGGATGTCCTGATTAGCCGAACCTTCGACGATTCCGTTAGCTGTCTTTACCTGGTTTGTTTGAGCCAATAGGGACATAATGCTTACCAGCCAAACTATAACACAGTAGTATTTTTTCATAGGAAGTAAGTGACTTTTTGAAAGAGAAAATAGAAGAATCCTTTTATTGTCTCAACTTGTTACAATAATAGTTTAAAGATAAATTTATTCCTAAAATATCTTGTATTTATTTTATTTCATATACAGCAAAGTTGTAATCCATTAAACTAATCTCAAGAATTCGTTTCTCTCCTTACTCCGAAATAGTATCCCTGAAAAAGCAAAAACCCCCGTCTGCCTTGACGGGGGTTTTTGCCTGATTTTATTGAAGTTACGATTTCTTCTTTCGAAAATAGATATTAGCGGCCGAGCCTTTTTCGTATTGAGAGCCCAACGCAGGAAGCCGTTTAAACAGTTGAGGAACAACGTTTTCCTTATCAACAATGACTTCGGGCGGATCTTGGATAAAGTTGTTGTACACATCAATTACCGTGGTATAGCTGTCCAATTTCTCGAAATGGCGGCGAGCCAGGCGCCACGTCAGGTAAGGCGTAGCGGGAATATTGTTCTGGTATTCATCCAAATCCTGTCCAATAATGAGTAGCCGCTTGTTGGTAAAATCGTAATCGTTGGCATTCTGCTGAATCGCCAGGCGTTGGTCTTTCCAGATGACATCGGACATGGGTAAGTAAAACCGACCCAGATTATTAAACAACACATAGGCCAGAATGCCCCAGAAAGCCAGATCGCCGAGCCAGGTTTTGCGAATCAGCAGAAAATAGAACGTTCCGAAAAAGGCAACGGGCGGCACAAACACCAGAAAGACAAAAGGGCTGAATTCGTCGGCAAACAACAGGGTAATCGCCCCGGCCAGCAACCACAGAAACATGGCCTGCTGGCACCGGATCTGATAATTAATAAACCGGGTGTTGCCTCCGATTAACTGACTGGTAGCCAGCAGCAGCAATAACGCCAGCGGAATCAGAATGATAGCAAACGTCTGGAAGTCGGCGTAATACCGGATATATCGCTCCCAGAAAACAGCAATCCAGTTAAAGTAAATGGCATCGTAAGCGTTGAGCAGGTAAAAGGTAAGCAGCACAATGCTCAGCGGTAATACAAAGCCAAAGATCAGCAACAGAAATTTGCGCAACCGCACCGCCGACAGCAATAGAAACACCACGAAGACCAGTGTCACGAACCAGCCGAAGGGAATGTAAAACAAGGTGGCAATGCCCAGGTAAAACCCGATCCCGAACGATTCATCATCGGTATCGTCGCGGTCAAGTTGCGTAAACATCCCGTTCATGGCAATCAGCAAAAACGTCAGTCCCAGCAAAACCGGCGACAGCGTGTACGAATCGTAAAACAAGGTGGCGCACAAGCAATACAGAATAGCCGGAAAATGAGTACGTTCCTGATACAGATCGTGGCGCTGCAGCGAATAGCTAAAATAGGCCGACTGAAACATGACCAAACCCATTGAAAGCAACTGATAGGCCAGTTGCGAACGGCCGAATAGCAGGTCGATGAGGGCATAGGCACCCGCCGAAAGCGGACTGAGACTGTCCCAGGTTTGGGTGTAAATCATGAATCCGCGGTGTAGCCGTTCGCCTACCAGCATCCAGTCAAGCTCGGGCTGGAGCAGCGGCAACCCATGCAGCAGCAACGGCAAACGCAACACGAGCAGAAAAAACCAAGCTACAAATACCGAACTCAGCGCACCTGTCAGCAGTAATCGATACATAAGAAATAAAAATTCAACGCTCAGAATCAGATAGCAAAACTAACGGGTAAAGATACGAGGGTTTTTAGGTTTTTGTTGATACTATTTGTCTCGTTTGTTCTTTTCTTTTGTGGAAAACCGAGGTTTTACAGAATCCAAACCTACTATTTTCTTCCTGAATTTGTGGCATCGGGTAAAAATCGATTCTGTTCAGATTCTGATTTGTGGCCGGGAAACCGTACTTTTGTATTATGGATAGCAAACGACAACAGAAATTTGCCCGGCTGATACAGAAAGAACTGGGCGAAATTTTTCAACGCGACACCAAAAGTCTGTTTGGCAGCGTGTGGATTACCGTGACTCAGGTGCGGGTGAGCCCCGATTTAGGACTCGCCAAGGTGTTCCTGAGTTTTTTAATGACCGATAATAAAGAACAAACGCTGGACGAAGTAAGCGAAAAAAGCAAGGTAATTCGCCAGACACTGGCCAACAAGATCCGCCATCAGGTACGCATCATTCCCGAACTGGTGTTTTACATAGATGACACTGCCGAGTACGCGGCCAAAATGGATGCCCTGATCTCGGGGCTGAACATCCCGCCAGCCGCCAAGTCCAAAGCAGCAGAGGAAGAAGAGTGAAGCAGGCATTCTGCCAGTCGTTCTCAGAGAAAACGACTGGCATATTTGCATATCTGCACATTTGCGACTTATTTTAACTCGTAACCTGCACCTGTCTCCATGAATCTTGCCTATTTCATTGCCCGGCGTTATTTCCTTTCCCGCAAAAAAACCAATTTCATCAACATCATTTCCATTATTTCGATGGTGGGCGTAGGGGTCGGCACCATGGCTCTGGTGATTGTGTTGTCGGTTTTCAACGGACTGGAAGACCTTTTTCGCAATCTGCAGGGCACTTTTGATTCGGAATTGAGCATAAAGCCAACTTACGGAAAAACGTTTGCCGTCACTCCGGGGCTGTTGACTAAAATTCGTTCCATTGATGGCGTAAGCTATGTGGCCGAGATTATCGAAGACAACGTATTTCTTTCGTATCGGAAAGGACAAATGGTGGCTCGCATGCGGGGTGTGCCGGAGCAGTTTATGCACCAAAACGGCATGGACCAATCCATTGTAGCGGGCAGCAGCAAACTCAGCCAGAAAGATAAGCCGTATGCCGTGATTGGAAGTGGCGTGCAATACTTGCTTTCACTAGCCCTGATGGACGAAATGAATCCGATCCAGGTTTGGTATCCCGACAATTCCCGCAAGACCATTAATGTCAGCTCACCTGAGTCGATTCGCAAAAGTGCCATTCGGGCAGGTGGTGTGTTTGCACTGGAGCAGCGTTATGACAAAGATTACATTTTTGTTCCGCTCGAATTTGCCGCCGATCTGCTGCAACTCGGCAACCGGCGCAGTGCCCTGGAAATCAACCTGAAAGAAGATGCCGACCTGGATGAAGTGAAATTTCGTCTCAAAGAAGCCCTTGGCAATACTTATTTGGTGCAAGACCGCGACGAACAGCACGCCGGCATGCTGCAAGCCATTCGCTGGGAAAAGCTGTTTGTTTATATTACGTTTTCGGCCATTCTGGCCGTTGCCTCCTTCAATATTTTCTTCTCCCTTACCATGCTTGCCATCGAAAAACGCAAAGACGTAGCCGTTTTGTCGGCGGTGGGTGCGGCTCCGGGGTTCATCCGTCAGATTTTCCTCACCGAAGGCGTATTGATTGCCGCCATAGGCACCTTGGGCGGTTTGGGCCTTGGTTTTTTGATTTGTTACGCGCAGCAAACGTTGGGCATCGTCAAAATGGGAATGGCCAGTGCCATCGTTGACGCCTATCCAGTGAAGATGGAATTTTTTGACTTTGCCGTCACCGGACTCACCATTGCCCTTATCACACTGGTGGCTTCCTATTTCCCTGCCATCAAAGCCTCCAAAGACGTTGACGTCCGGCTGTAGGACAACTGCTGATTAATATATTTTCAGGATTTCCAGATGGAAACCAGGGTTTTGGCTTTTTCTACGATACTATTTGCACTTCCCTGTTTATGAGACCGTTCTATCTTCTTTTATTAAGTGGTATTGTCTTTTGCAGTTGTATCAGCAATTTAGTCAAATACGATGTTACGGATCCTGCTGATGAAATAATCATCTATGGTTTTGCCAATTGGTATGTCAAAACATGGCAAATTGATATGCTTTGTGAAGAAAGTGAGTATATGGTTTTCGAAAAGGAAGAATTTGAAGAGCGATTAAAAAATACTTTTACCTCAGCTGAGAGCAGATACATTATGAAGCAGTATGATTTAATGGCAAATTTCCATTGGGACCCAAACCGTCTGGATAGTGTGAAACTAATTTCCGAATCAGATTACAGAGCTCGTTTCGGAAACTACAAAACC
The DNA here is from genome assembly GCA_963520985.1 of uncultured Sphingobacteriales bacterium. Classification (GTDB taxonomy): domain Bacteria; phylum Bacteroidota; class Bacteroidia; order Cytophagales; family 172606-1; genus Xanthocytophaga. The sequence continues at coordinate 1,716,646 of CAUQTA010000001.1, read as the reverse complement.
TGGAGAGAAGAAGGGAACAAACGCATATTCGCCTTCTCCAGACCATTGCTATCTCCCGATAAGAAGACAATGGTAGTTTACATTGAAAAGAATTGCCCGGATTGCAGCTATGGAGGTTTTCAGGCATTTAGCAAAACAGAAGATGGGTGGAAGGAAGTTGATCATAATTTTTCCAGTTGGATAGAGTAAAAGTTTACAGGGAGGTTTTTCTCACAAAAAAGATACTATTTTTACGCCGCTTATGTAACATTGTGGCACCAGCCGACAGGCAAACAGACAACCCAATCTTATGTCAACACACAGCGATATCAAACGCATTACCACCCATATTTTGCAGGAAATGAAAGGCCGGGGCGAGAAAATCTCCATGCTCACCGCCTACGATTTTTCTATGGCCCGTATGGTAGACAGCGCCGGAATGGACATCATTCTGGTCGGAGACTCGGCCTCTAATGTGATGGCCGGCCACGAAACCACGCTGCCCATTACGCTTGACCAAATGATTTACCACGCCTCTTCGGTGGTTCGTGGCGTAAAACGAGCTCTGGTGGTAGTTGATTTGCCGTTTGGTTCCTATCAGGGCAATTCGTCGGAAGCCTTACGGTCAGCCATTCGGATCATGAAGGAATCAGGGGCTCATGCAGTAAAGATGGAAGGCGGCAGCGAAATCAAAGAATCCATTACGCGGGTACTTAGCGCCGGTGTGCCTGTAATGGGCCACTTGGGGCTCACGCCTCAGTCCATTTACAAATTCGGAACTTACGCCGTGCGTGCCCGTGAAGAAGCCGAAGCCCAGAAACTAATCGAAGATGCCAAGCTGCTGGAAGACATTGGCTGTTTTGGCATTGTGCTGGAGAAAATTCCGGCTACTCTGGGCAAAACCATAGCCGAAGCGGTTCGCATCCCGATTATCGGCATCGGAGCCGGCCCTCATGTCGACGGACAGGTATTGGTATTGCATGACATGCTGGGCATTAACAAAGAGTTCAGCCCCAAGTTCTTGCGTCGCTACGCCGATCTGTACACGGTTATTACTGAGGCCATTTCGCACTACGTAAGCGATGTAAAAAAACGCGAGTTTCCGAACGAGAAAGAAGGCTATTGATTTACCTGGAGAAAAAGCGGCTCAGACAATCCAACTTTAGTTAAACACCATCAAAAGATGGTGTTTTTTTTATTGAATTCAAGTTGCACCTTTTGCGATGTTTGTTTTCTTTTTCTCCAAATGCCTTGCGAGTCAAGGCCCCTCATCCCAATTCATCATTAGGAAAAAAGGAATTTAGTTTCGCGACTGTAAAAGTCCCTCCCTCAGAGGGGAGGGATTTAGGGTGGGTTAAGTAGCTTCAATTATCAAATAGTATCTTTCGAAATCCCTAAACCTGCCTGTTTCTTCTCCAGAAATGCAATGGCCGTTTGAGCAATGGGCGAATTGTCGTTTTTGGGAGTAGCCAGCAAAACTTCCGAAAACTGGTGCGTCGATTTCAGTTCCAGAAAGCCAATGTCTTCGTGAATGTTGTTCTTACTCACATTGGTAGGCAGAATCGACGTCCCCAGTCCGTCTTTGATGAGCTGCAAAATGGAAGGAATGTTGTTTGACTCGTGCACTACTTCAGGCACAAATCCGTGCTTGGCACAGATCTGCAACAAGGCATCGTAATAGTAAGGTGCGTATTCCTTGTTGAAAAAGATAAAAGTTTCATTTTTAAGCGAATCGATGTCTTTTTCGGCTTTCAGATTCAGGCGTTGTTTGTTAAATACCACCGAAAAACTATCCCTGAACCAAAGCTGCGTTTCCAGAATGGGCGATTTCAAGGGTCCGCGAATGATGCCAAAATCCAGCTTTCCCTGCTCCAGTTCCTGTATCTGACGGGCAGTAGCGACTTCGTACAGCCGAAAATTGACAAACGGATACTGCTCCGATAGAAATTTTATCAGTTCGGTAATGTGACCCGAAAACGTAGAACTAATGTACGCAATCCGAAATTCACCACTGATGTTGGCACTGATCTTCTGCGTTTTCAGTATCGTTCGGTCCAGGGATTGCAACAATTGGCGCACTTCCCGTTCAAAATACTTGCCCGCATCGGTCAATTCCACCCGTTTGTTGTTGCGGTTAAACAGCCTTACGCCCAGTTCCTCTTCCAGTTCTTTAATCTGTCGGCTCAGCGGTGGCTGTGAAATAAATAGCTTTTCGGCCGCTTTGATAAAGCTCAACTCTTCGGCCAGTGTGAGAAAATAGCGCAAATGTCGTAACTCCATGTATACTTATTAAGTATCAATAATTGACAAAATAAGCATTTTTAAGTCATAAACAATACACGTATCTTTGTAAAAGTTTAAAATCAGTAGTTCCGATTGCTAATCGGAGCACATCCAATGGATGTAAAAGCGATAAGGTTGGAATGAGAATACTGATAAGTAAACGAACTATTACTGTTCTGATCTGCAACCTGAGCTACTAAGAAAAGTCCATAAAAAAACTAGAAATATGCAGGTTGTCTGCGCATTATTTAAGAATTTTGCACTTTCATTTAAATAAGAACCCCATGCCTACAACATTATTTGAAAAAGTATGGAATGCCCACGTGGTACGCCAGATTCAGGATGGTCCTGATGTGCTTTTCATTGACCGCCATTTTATTCATGAAGTAACGAGCCCGGTTGCCTTTCTTGGACTGGAGCAGCGAGGTCTGAAAGTAATGTTTTCGGAACGCACCTTTGCTACCGCCGATCATAACACGCCTACCATAAACCAACACCTTCCCGTACAGGATCCGCTTTCGGCCAATCAGTTGAAAGCCTTGGAACAAAACTCGGCCAAATACGGCATTTCGCACTGGGGCTTGAACAATCCCAAAAACGGAATCGTGCACGTGGTAGGCCCGGAAAACGGCATCACCCTACCCGGCATGACCATCGTATGCGGTGATTCGCACACGTCTACGCACGGTGCTTTTGGTGCCATTGCCTTCGGTATCGGTACGTCGGAGGTGGAAATGGTGCTGTCGTCGCAGTGCATCATGCAGCCTCGTCCGAAGAAAATGCGTATCAACGTAAACGGACAGCTAGGCAAAGGCGTGACACCAAAAGACGTGGTGTTGTACATTATCTCTAAACTAACGGCAGCAGGTGCAACGGGTTATTTTGTAGAGTTTGCCGGTGATGTGTTTGAGAAAATGACCATGGAAGGCCGCATGACGGTTTGCAACATGAGCATCGAGATGGGTGCCCGTGGCGGCATGGTGGCGCCTGACGAAACAACGTTTGCCTACATCAAAGGCCGTGAAAAAGCCCCGCAAGGGGAAGCGTGGGACAAAGCATTGGCTTACTGGAAAACCCTGAAAACTGACGAAGGCTCTACTTTCGACAAAGAATATAATTTTGACGCTGCCGACATTGAGCCAATGATCACATTCGGAACCAATCCGGGTATGGGCATGGGCATCACCAAAAACATTCCTACGCAGGATGCCGGAAGCGGTAAGGCTAGCTACGAGAAGTCACTGAATTACATGGGCTTCCAGGAAAATGATTCGATGTTGGGCAAAAAAGTGGATTATGTATTCATCGGTAGCTGTACCAACGGCCGCATCGAAGATTTCCGTGCATTTGCGTCGATTATCAAAGGCCGCAAGAAAGCCGACCACGTAACGGCCTGGATCGTACCGGGTTCGCACATTGTCGAGCAGCAGATCAAGGAAGAAGGCATTCTGGATATCTTGTTGGCAGCCGGTTTTGAGTTGCGTCAGCCGGGTTGTTCGGCGTGTCTGGCCATGAATGACGACAAGATTCCAGCTGGAAAATACGCGGTAAGCACCAGCAACCGTAACTTTGAAGGACGTCAGGGACCGGGAGCCCGCACCATGCTGGCTAGTCCGTTGGTAGCAGCGGCAGCAGCGGTAACGGGTGTCGTTACCGATCCGCGCGAGTTGATTTAACCCACGTCAAGACCTTGCAAGGTTTTTAAAAACCTTGCAAGGTCTTAACCCGCGCTTTCATTTTTAATTCTGCATTCTTAATTCTAACTGACATTCATGGCTTACGATAAATTCACCGTATTGAAAAGCTCGGCAGTACCCATGCCGATTGAAAACGTAGACACCGATCAGATCATTCCGGCGCGTTTTCTGAAAGCAACCGAACGCAAAGGTTTCGGCGACAACTTGTTCAGAGACTGGCGGTATAACAGCGACAACACGCCCAAAGCCGATTTTGTACTGAACAATCCGTTGTACAGTGGCAAAATCCTGGTAGGTGGCAAAAACTTTGGCAGCGGCAGTAGCCGTGAGCACGCCGCCTGGGCCATTTACGACTATGGTTTCCGTTGCGTGGTTTCCAGTTTCTTCGCCGACATCTTCAAAAACAATTCACTGAATATCGGAATTCTGCCGGTGCAGGTGAGTGAAGAATTCTTGGATAAGATCTTCAAGGCGATTGAGAAAGACAACAAGACCGAACTTGAAGTGAACCTGCCTGAGCAGACCATCACCATTCTGGCAACGGGCGAAAAAGAGTCGTTTGACATCAATGGCTACAAAAAGCACAACATGACAAACGGTTACGACGATATTGACTATTTGCAGGCGATGAAAGGTGAGATACAGACATTTGCGGAAAAAAGCCTGTATTAATCTCAGATTTAACCATTCCGAGCAAAGCTCCTTTTTCAGGTCTGTGTCACACAGACCTTTTGCAGTTTTGAAACAACGGGGTTTTGCCTTTTCAAAAGATACTATTCTCAGGCGTTGTGAAGGCTTGAAACAAGACAAATTTTAGTACAATGGCCACGAGCCCGAGACACATTGAAATCATGGACACGACCCTGCGCGACGGTGAACAAACCAGCGGGGTTTCGTTTTCAGCTTCTGAAAAATTGACCATTGCGCAGCTTCTGCTGACCGAAGTAAAAGTGGATCGCATTGAAATTGCGTCGGCTCGCGTATCGGCGGGTGAGTTTGATGCAGTCAAGAGCATCACCGAGTGGGCCGGAGCCAACGGTTTTCTGGATAAAATTGAAGTGCTAACCTTTGTGGACGGCGAAGTTTCGGTAAACTGGATGCTTGAATCCGGTGCCCGGGTGATGAACCTGCTCACCAAAGGTTCGCTCAACCACCTGACGCACCAGCTCAAGAAAACGCCCGAACAGCACTTTGCCGATGTAGCCGCCGCCATTTCACTGGCTCGTTCCAAAGGTTTGGAATGCAACCTGTACCTGGAAGATTGGAGTAACGGCATGCGACATTCCAAAGAGTATGTATTTGAATACCTAGACTTTCTGCAAAGCCAACCTGTGAAACGCATCATGCTGCCCGATACGCTGGGTGTGCTGGTTCCGACAGAAGTGAGGGATTTTCTAACCGAAATCATTCAACGGTATCCCAATTCCCATTTCGACTTCCACGCCCACAACGACTACGATCTGGGTACAGCCAACGTTCTGGAAGCGCTGAAAGCGGGTACCCACGGCATTCACCTAACTGTCAATGGCATGGGCGAACGGGCCGGAAATGCGCCATTGGCAAGCTCCATTGCAGTAATCAACGATTATTTGCCGGAAGTAACTACTTCGGTTGTGGAAGGATCGCTGTATCGGATTAGTCGGTTGGTGGAAACGTTTTCAGGTTTCCGCATTCCGGTAAATAAACCGGTGGTTGGCGAAAACGTATTCACCCAAACGGCCGGCATCCACGCCGACGGCGACAAGAAAAACAAACTGTATTTCAGCGATTTAATGCCCGAACGGTTTGGTCGCCAGCGCAAATACGCCTTGGGCAAAACCAGCGGCAAAGCCAATATCGAAAACAACCTGCAAAAACTGGGCATTCAGCTTTCGGAAGCAAACCTGAAGAAAGTAACCCAGCGGATTATTGAACTGGGAGACCGCAAAGAAGTAGTTACGCAAGACGATCTGCCTTACATCATTTCGGATATTCTGGACAGCAATGCCATTGAAGAAAAAGTCAAAATTGAGAATTATGTACTCACGCATTCCAAAGATTTGCGGCCATCGGTAACCTTGCGGATTTGCGTAGACGGCGAAGTGTTTGAAGAGCATGCCCAAGGCGATGGCCAATACGACGCGTTTATGAATGCCCTGAAAAAGGTATACAAGCAAAAGCGGCTGCTCCTACCCGACCTCGCCGATTATTCGGTGCGCATTCCGCCGGGTGGCAAAACCGATGCCCTCTGCGAAACCATCATTACCTGGACGCACAATGGCCGTGAATTCAAAACCCGCGGCCTCGACAGCGACCAGGCCGTTTCGGCCATCAAAGCCACGCAGAAAATGCTCAATATCATTTAACAAAAAACCTCCTGGCAACCGGGAGGTTTTTTGTTTTTGGGAGATACTAGTTGGCCTCACCCCCGGCCCCTCTCCCGTGGAGAGGGGAGCAGTTCTCATTTAGTTCAAGTTGTGCATTAAAAAAGATAGGGCAAATTGCGAAGCAAGAGCCTGTAAAAAAGTTCGTAGGGTTCTTTGCTTAGCGAGGGGCTGCGAGCATTGACTTCGTCGAATCTTCGATTTAAGCAAAGCGTATTTTTCTTTTGTTCCTTTCTTTTGGACAAGCAAAAGAAAAGGAAGAGCATGTGGGAAGAGCCATTTCTGAACTTAACAAAACCCATATATTAGGTCTAAATTCAAAAATTAGTTTGCAGGGGTGTGACTTTTCGCTCTGCCTTGCGACTAATACGCTACCAATCAATGATGGTATGAATCAAAAAGAATTGCAAAACCAATTTGTCGAACTCATCGCACAGCAGCAGAAACTGATACACAGTATTTGCTGCATGTATTACGACTCCACCGAAGACCGAAAAGATTTGTTTCAGGAAATCGTGCTTCAGCTCTGGAAGTCGTATCCAGCCTTTAAGTTCCTAGCCAAACCGTCCACCTGGATTTACCGGGTGGCGCTGAATACCATATTTTCACGCATTCGGAAAGACAAATCCCGCCCGCTGGATGTGCCTCTTTCGGAAAGCTTGTTGCACCTTCCGGCCGACGAACCAGACGCACCTGACCGCGTTGAATCCTTGCATCAAGCCATTTGCCAGCTTTCGGACATCGACAAAGCCATCATTCTGTTGTATCTGGAAGAATGCAGCTACGAAGAAATCGCTGAAATCGTGAAGCTAACCAAGACCAACGTCAGCACGCGTATCAATCGAATCAAAGCACGTTTGGAGAAACTTATGAAACTATACACCTTATGAACAGAGAAGAATTAAATCCGTTGTGGAATGCCTATAAAGACCAGGCTCACGAGCAACATAGCTGGAGTAACGAACAGATTCGGCAACTGTTAACCACTGAGGCGGCCAGCTCGTTTCCGTGGCTGCTCAATTTCTGCATGACTCTTTTTTTAATTGGTATGACTGGTTGTTAAACGATGAAGCCTCTTTTTCTATCCATCACCTGGGATGTATCTCCCTATATTCTGGATCTGAAAGTCGGAAACATGCCTTTGCAAATCAGCTGGTACGGGCTATTCTTTGCTTTCGGATTTTTCCTGGGATATTCCCTACTGCGTTTCATTTTTCGGGCCGAAGGCAAATCTCCTCAGCAGGTAGATACGCTTGCTTTGTACGTCATTCTGGGCACTATCGTGGGTGCGCGGCTAGGACACTTTCTGTTTTATGAATGGGAGCTTTTAGTGTCACAACCGTTGCAGTGGCTTTTGACAATGATTACGCCTCCGTTTAGAGGACTAGCCAGCCACGGCGGCACGTTTGCTATTTTGGTTGCCCTTTACGTATACGCGAAGCGATCTGATCAATCGTTTTTCTGGATAACGGATAAGGTTCTTATTCCCGGTTGTTTGGGAGGAACGTTTATTCGGTTAGGAAATCTGATGAATTCGGAAATTTACGGCTTCCCAACAGACTTGCCCTGGGGATTCTTGTATGTCCACGAGACCGACCCCGTGTTGCTGCCTGTAGTGCCACGCCATCCCACACAGTTGTACGAAGCTGTGTTTTATCTCCTTCTATTTATAGCCTTTTTTGGAATCTGGCGATACAAACGGCACCGTTTGCCCGAAGGTTTTGCAACGGGATTGTTCCTAATTCTGCTTTTCAGTTTCCGGTTTGTCATCGAATTCCTGAAGAACAATCAGGTGTCTTTTGAAAATTCGCTGCAGCTCAATATGGGTCAGCTACTAAGCCTTCCCGTCATTGTTGTAGGAATAGTGATTCTGTTTCTATCCAGAAAAAAGCCAAGCCATTATTTGATAGAACTACCCAATAGTTAATCCGGAGGTTTTGCGTTTTTGGGAGATACTATTTTTATAGTAAAGTAGCAATTTCATCTTGTGTGTAAACGCCTTCCAGATTTTCCGACAGAGAACTATCAGTGTAATAAGGGATAATCAAGAAATCAGATGTTTGGGGAATATTCAAATTTTGCTGGCGAAGTTGAATAGCAATTTGTTTGAGTACTTTATTAGGCAAGTCGAAATATTCATTCGTTTCACATTCTTGGATGAAAAGCTGCGAAAGTTCATTCAATCGGGCTCCTTCAAGACGAAAAACCGTGCTGCTATTTTCCAGCATTAACTTTTCGTCAAGTGAAGAAAACAAATGTGTTTTTTCACTTTCCAAACCAATTGCCAGGGCAGGCGGAAACCAATCATCTCGTCCAAACGGTGCAAAAAGTATTAGAACCAAGCACCAAACGGGTTCTGAAAAAGAATTGGATTTGATTGCCGAAACAACGGCATCAACTACAGTAGCAATCAGTACAGTCTTCAATTCCTCTATTGTGTACCGATTATGCTGATAAACACACACATTCTGACCTTGGGGAAATTGAGGCGAATCGGCATCTTTCCGATAAATTGATTCTACCATTCCTGAATTACCGTAATTGATAAAGTAAGTGGGTTCTTGCGTATGAGAGGAATAAATGTGCTTCGTATCTATTTTGCTTATCAACTCTCCAACATAGTGATACAGAGAATACTGTTGCCGACCATTCTCTGAGTACATGGCATACCATTGAGGTTGTTTGTTTACTAAAAACAACTTCCTGATGGTTGCTAATTGGCCTTGCGTATTTGCTTCTAAAGAAATGATTTCGTGTTCTGAGTACAAGTAATACGTATCTGTTCCAGACGATAACTCTATTAAAATCTGTCCATTCGCATCTAATCCGACTTTGGTATAATCGCCTCCGTCATCTGGAAGAACAGGCAGCCAATCTCCTACTTTGGAGTGAGTTAGTTCAAAGAAGAACGGCTCAAAAACGCCCATCGAGTCAGTTGCCCACTTCCACTCTACTACTTTGCTTCGAATAGAGCTTCTTAGTTTCGGCCATTCTTCTTTTACGCTCAAAAACTCGCCTTCTAATTCTTTCAAAACAGTCTCGTACATACTCACTCGAACAAGAAGTTTTTACATGGTAGAAGATACTATTTTTTCTTCATCACTTTATGAATGATATCCGAAACCCGCTTTACGTCAGCGTCAGTCATGCTGGACCCAGAGGGCAAGCACAAGCCACGATTAAACAAATCGGCGGCAATGTGGTGGGTACCGTAATAGGGACACGATTCAAAAACCGGCTGCAGGTGCATGGGCTTCCACAGAGGGCGCGACTCGATGTTTTCGGCTTCCAAAGCCAGGCGAATGTCTTCACGGGTCACATCGTCAGACAAATCTTCGTCTACTAGAATGCACGTCAGCCAGCGATTGCCAACACTGCCTTCCAGTTCGGGCGAAAATGAGATAGCCGGAATGTCACTTAGCAGCTTCTTGTACAAGTCGAAAATCTCCCGGCGACGGGCGACCCGCTCTTTTAACACCTCCATTTGTCCCCGGCCTACCCCCGCAATGATGTTGCTCATGCGGTAATTGTACCCGATCTGAGAATGCTGGTAATGAGGCGCCTGGTCGCGGGCCTGGGTAGCCAGGAACCGCGATTTCTCGATCAGTGTGGCATCGTCCGAAAGCAAGGCCCCACCGCCGGAAGTCGTAATGATTTTATTGCCATTGAACGACAGAATGCCAAACTTGCCAAACGTACCCAACGGCCGGTTGCGATAGGTGGCACCCAAGGCTTCGGCGGCATCTTCAATCACCGGAATGCCAAACTCGTCGGCCAGGTCCATCAGTTCAAGCATGGCCGCCGACTGCCCATACAGATGCACAATGATAATCGCCTTAGGCTTTTTGCCCAACTTAATGCGTTCTTTAATGGCTTGCCGGGTATGATCGGGGCACATATTCCAGGTACGCAGATGGCTATCAATAAAAATAGGTATTGCTTTCTGATAGATAATCGGATTGGCAGAGGCCGAAAAAGTAAATGTAGGACAAATTACTTCATCGCCTTCTCCTACGCCCAACAGAATGAGGGCCAGGTGAATGGCCGCCGTACCCGAGACCAACGCTGCTGCATGAGGCGAACCAGTAAACGCACACAGATCTTTTTCAAAATTATCAACATTGGGACCTAACGGAGCAATCCAGTTTTCGTCAAAGGCTTCATTGATATATCGCTGCTCGGTTCCTCCCATGTGTGGAGGTGAAAGATAGAGTCGTTTATTCATGGTTTTGCTTGGTTAATGTTGCTCAAGTCGTCTTATTGCTTAGGGTTCTTTGTCAAAATCCTCTATTGAATCTGCTATTTTAGAAACTTCACCTGTTTCATGCAACCACAGATATAGTTCAGAACCCAACTCTGTCTGTATCTTAGGCAAGAAGAGGAAATAATCTCCACTACCATTGGATGCTATAGCAACTGCATCAGATGGAAAATGAGCCCATTCTCTCGCTAAGCCTGTCTCTTTAACAATATGATTACAAGTTCTGCTAATTTTCTTAAAATCTGACTGATCAAAAAAAGGATACAATTGCCAATATTCTTCTTCCCACAATAGAGATCCGCCATTCTGTTGTCTCATTCTAGACTTATACTCTTCCGGAAACTTAATTCCTAGTACGGTTTCTGCCTCTAGAATAAATTTATCTTCTATTGTAAATGCCATCTCATTTCTCAAATAAAACTGATTTGCCCTAACTGTCTTTTGGCAAAGATCTTCGCAGATCCGCCATTTTTTCACTGCGCCTTAAAAAGCTACAATTCAATAGTTGACAGCTAAAAATAGTATCTTTTAAAAATCCAAAACCCTCACTATTAGAATATTAGACAAACAAAATGTACAATTGTCATTTCTCAGATAGAAACTGATAATCTTGTTTGTTCTGCCGTATGACACGGGCGGGTATCCCCATGGCTACCGAATAGTCCGGAATATCGCGAGTAACTACGGCTCCGGCTCCAATGGTGCACCAATTTCCAATCGTGACCCCCGGAATAATAGTAACGGAGGCACCAATGTGCGTTCCTTCGCCTATGGTTACGTTCCCACACAGGGTGGCATTTGGCGAAATATGCACAAAATCGCCGAGTCGGCAGTCGTGATCCACGGTGGCCGCTGTATTGATGATGCATTGTTTTCCAATCACGCAGTCGGCTTGAACGACGGACTGGTGAAAAATCACCGTTCCGTCACCGATAGGCTTGATATAGCGCGAAAGTGTAGCCGACGGATGTACCGCTTTCCCAAACGCATGTTTTACTTGCTGGGCGATGGTGTGCCGCAGGGAGTTATTTCCGATGGCGATAATGAGTTTGTCGTCCGGTTCTATTTCCGGGTCATAGGCTCCCCACAATTCAATATCACGAAAATGCGCTAGATTGGGATTGTCGTCAAATAATCCTTTTACACTAATGCCTTGGGCATACAGACAGTCAAGAATGACTTTGGCATGGCCGCTTCCTCCGTATAAAATCATACAAGTCCCCCGACCCCCGAAGGGGGAGTTTTGGTTTTTAAAAAGATACTATTTTTCTCTCCCCCTTCGGGGGTCGGGGGGCTACTTCCTCTAAATTTTTCCATGGTAGCACTATTCTCGGCACTGATGCCTTCTCCCTGCAGAATTTTCAGGATCGTCAGAAAGAAAATCTTTACATCCATAGCCAGTGTGAGGTAATCCACGTAATAGACATCATATTCAAATTTCTTATCCCACGACAACATATTGCGGCCATTGACCTGTGCCCAGCCTGTTATTCCTGGCCGCACCTCGTGGCGTCGGCGCTGGGTATCATTGTACAACGGCAGGTACTCCATCAGCAAAGGCCGGGGCCCGATCAGGCTGATGTCACCACGCAGCACGTTGATCAGTTGCGGCAACTCGTCGATGGATGTTTTGCGCACCAGCCGACCGATTTTAGTCAGTCGAATGGCATCGGGCAGCAGTTCGCCATTGGCGTCGCGGCGGTCGTTCATGGTTTTGAACTTGATAATCCGGAAAGGCTTTCCGTGCAATCCGGGTCGCTGTTGTACAAAGAATATTTTTCCCTGATTGGCCCAAAACAATAATGCAGCCGCTAACAAGCTGAATGGCAATGTAACAATCAGTAAGATTGAGGAAAGTCCAACATCAATCAGTCGCTTAAAGTACTTTCGATACATGAAAAAATAGTTTTACACCTTCGGTTCAAAAGCAATCCTGCTACTAAAAAATAGTATCTTTTCACTAACCAAAAGCCTGTGAATAAGCCACTTACTTTTTGATCCTTTTAAAACAAAAAACCTTCGGAACGGTTCCGAAGGTTCAAAGTAACATATTTTAAGGGTTTTGCTCAAGAAATCGCTACTATTTTAGCAAAGCACGGGCTTCCTGAAACGGCTTTCCTGCAACAAACATATCCGAAACGGATTGCTCACCAGGTAATCTGCGGGTTACAGTTGTCTGTCCAATACGCGCCGGTCCGGCAGAGGTAAACTGTCCTGTAGTGATATACGAAACTGCCTCTTTTAGACTTGCTTCCTGGGTATCGCCAAAATCATGACTAACGTCGTCGATTTGTCGCTTATCTACTGTCATTCCACCAAAATAATCGCCTTGGTTATTGGCATTCAGTGTCTGGAAGGCAATCGGGAAAACGTAATAGTTCTGGGTAGGGTCGGTTTTGCTCATTTCGATCAGAATGCCTGGAAAACCCACCGGTTTGCCATACGTGTTTTCACCGACTAGTTTCACATTCAGATAAGGCTTCAGGTTATTGATCAGCAACTCACTGGCCGAAGCAGTCTCTTCGCTAGTAATGAACACGACCTGACTAAGTGTGACCAGGGAAGCCGAATTGGAAAAGTTATAGGTAATCTGCTGATCGTTATCAGGGTCGTTGTCCGAATTCAGCTGATTGAAAGATTCGGTGAGTAACTCGTTGTATTTGTAGGTAAACATGGTTTTGCCTTTGGCACTGGCTGGCGCAATCATATTGGCCAATGCCTGTGAAAGCGATACATAGCCACCTCCATTGTACCGCAAATCAACCACCAGTTCAGTGACGCCCTGCGATTTGAAGTTAGTAAGAGCGGATTGTAATTGCTGCCGGGTCACTTCGCCATCCTGGTCGCCCAGAAAACTTTCCAGCACAAAATAACCAATTTTTTTTCCTCCTGTAGTAATCACGCTCTGATGCAGTAGGAAGTTTGCCTTATAGGCAGCTTTAGCGATGGTCAGGGTTTGGGTGGTACCATCCGGTTTCTTAAATTCAAATACAACTACATTGTTTTTTGACAACTCATTATAAATTGCATTGTCGTTGGCAGTTGTAGGTATTATGTTGTTTACTTTTAGAATCTGCCAACCACGTTTCACACCTGCTTTGCCCATCGGCGACTGATCGTAAACAAAAGCCACTCTTAGATCATCGTCACTCAGAAATATCCGGCGAAATCCAAAACCTTCATTTGACCCTGACGAAGTGTTTTCCCATTCGGTCTGTGTCCTGGCAAAGCTGTAGCGGTCCAGCGGGTTTCCCTGCGAATTTTTGTCACTGTATTTGCGAATGCCATTAGCCCCACCCATCAATTCTTCCACACTGTCAAAGCTTCTGGGTTTGAACGTGGTTTGGTCGTTGGCTAACACTGCCAACCGGCTTTGCGAAGACCATTTGTCGTAATCGGGCAGGTTTTCATTCCATAGGTAATAAATGAGTGATTCATAATAGGCACTGTCACGCACATCCGCATCCGTTACCGGATTGGGGTTATTTGTTTCGCAACCGAATGTAATCCATCCGAGAGCGATAAGAAGTATAAAGCTGCTTTTTTTCAATAGATTCATAAGTAATGGTTCAGAGTTGTGTTGAAAACGACTAAGTCAAGGCAATAATCTCACTATCAAAGTTTAGCTATTGCCACGACTACAACGCTGGCCTACAGCCAGATGTTTCATTACCGCACATTTATATTTCCGAATGGAGCAACATCCGGAGCACCAATGTCAAAATCAGCCAGGCGGCTCCGGGGAATTTCGGCAAACTCAGTGCGTAACGGATTGGCAAGTCCTGGAAAACCAGAGTAAAAGCCCAATCGAATCTGGAATGTGTTTAAGGTGAGATTTTCGTTGCGGAAGCGGAAGCCGATGCCGTATCCCTGGTATAAGGGAATCTGAAAGATACCCGCATTGTTGATGCCGACCCAACCCAAATCAGCATAACCAAACGTAGCAATCTGAAAACCGAGCAGCGTAAGGGGTGTAAATAGTACCGTTTCCGTGCTCAAAACCAGGCTTTGTTCGCCCCGCAAAGCCACATTGGTAATGCCCCGGATGCCATTGTTGTTGCTGATGTCTATGTACTCGCCGTTAAACCGGCCAAAGCCCCGTGTATAACGGATATTCACAAACTGGCGAAGCTGCGAACTCCGGATGTCCACGAGCCGACTGAAATAATTCGCTTCCACTCGCCATACACCCTGCTCCCAGATGCCCGCCCGCCGGTAAGCACCAGCATTGAAACCGAGTCGCAAATAACCGATCCCCTGATAGTATTGCCCGTGTGCTGCCTGCAGACCCACATAATTACGCACTCCGAACTCGCGCCGTTCGATGCCTCCCGTTAAAGCGATCATGCTACCGTAAGGCACGTCTTCAGTTCGGCCAAATCCATAGATCAACACATCACGCAGGTAATTACGGGTGGAGAAACCGATGCTGTACAAACCCAGTATCCGGTGTTCGTAAAGCTGATTGGTATCTACCTGTACCTCAGGCCGCTGCCGATAGTGATTAGCAATGACGCGTGCAGCCACAATCATACGGGTTCGGTCACCGGTAAAATACGTTTTGAACGAACGGGCCAGCCACAGATCAGCATATTCATATCCAACGGGAAACAGCTCCAATGAATCATTCAAAGGATGTGGATCGACGTAAATGCGGTTGCGGCTCAGTTCCATCCCGCCGGCATACTTCATGTAGGGTGTCAGGAAGTTGCGTGAAGCCATGATGGCATACCGCGACTGATTCCATTGGTGCAAAAGCTGCAAAGTGCCGGTTATAAACGTTTGACCCATATAAGGCACCTGATACAGGCTATTTACCCCCCAGCCTTTGGGTTTCTGGGTATAGGGATCGATGGATTGGTTATAAGACACGCCCAGTTGTTTTTCGTGCCCCATCCCCAGAAAGTTCAGATCGGTTCCGGTGACATCAGCCATAGTGGAAAAATCGGTCCCTACATTACCGGTAATCGACCAGATGTCTTGCGTAACCACCACAATGTCAACGGTATCTCTATGTACTTTACGTGGAACGGCATAGATACGGGCATCGAGCAGATAAGGTGTTAAACGCAGAATCCGTTCGTTATCACTGATAGTAGAAGCAACAAAGGGATAGCCGCGCTTAAACATCAGGCTTTTACGGATGACGTGCTCACGGGTAACTTTGTGCAGGGCATTGCCGGTTTCTTCCAGCCAGTTGGCAGCTGTGCGCAGTGTATCGGTTACCCGGGGACCAAAGGGATCAAACCGGCGAATGATAATGTTGCCGATGTAGCGGCCTTCCATTTCGCAATACGGATCAGCGGGCGATTCGAGGGTGCGTTGAATGGGTTTGCTATATGGATCACGGAAAAAGGTGTCGAAAATGGCACGTGTCACTTTGTGTTTGTGCATTTTCGTTTTCAATTTCCGGTAAAACTGGCGGGCTTGGTCGGGTTTGTCGACGATGGGAGTATCCAGGCGAAGTTCGTGTTCGGCCATTTTCTGCTGAATCGAATCTATGGATTCAACGGCATCCCCGTGCTGCGCCATGCAAGGGCACAAACAACTCATGCAACCGATGAGAAATCCCAGTATTCGCAGATATGTAAACCAATGCCTATACACGTACCTTTTACCCGCTTAAAATGCGTATGAATTTAATGCATGTAGAAAAGTTAAATTAAAAAATTGCACTGATGTATTTCAAGCAAAAAACGGGCCCAAACGCTTAATTGATTTTGCTGGCGGGAAAGCGAGAGAAGATAAAAGAAAAACCCGTAAAACACTAGGTGTTTTACGGGTTTGGGCAATGAAATGCGGGACAAATTACCCACAAAACTCTTCGAAAGCCATTACCAGGTGATCGGCAATCATTTGGGCATTGCGGCCTTCGATGTGGTGACGCTCAATGAAATGAACCAACTCTCCGTCTTTGAACAAAGCAATGGAAGGAGAAGAAGGCGGATAAGGCAGGAAGTACTCACGCGCTTTAGCAGTGGCTTCTGTATCGACACCGGCAAATACAGTCGCAATCTTATCAGGTCTTGCCGCACTCTTTTGCAGAGCCAGCTTTACTCCCGGACGAGCAGCACCAGCGGCGCAACCGCAAACCGAGTTAACGACAACCAACAAAGTGCCTTGCTGATTTTCCAATGTATTGACTACTTGCTCAGGCGTTTTCAGTTCTTCAAAACCCGCAACTGTCAGGTCTTGGCGCATCGGAGCTACTAATGGTTCTGGGTACATAATGTATAAATGTTAAATTGTTTTATCGTTCGTATCTTAAAAGCAGTGGGTTTTATCAATCATCCGGATACTATTCTGTTTTTACAATTCAAGACAGAATCACATAAATCCGAGTTCCAGTTTGGCTACCTCACTCATCATGTCCTGTGAATATGGTGGGTCAAAAGTAAGCTCTACCTGTACGTCATTTACCCCTTCGATTTCGCGGATTCGTTGCTCAGCTTCCACGGGAATGGTACCTGCCGATGGACACGAAGGCGAAGTGAGGGTCATCTGCACATATATGTTGTTTACCGGATATACCTTGATATCATAAATCAGGCCCAGTTCGTAAATATCCACCGGAATTTCGGGATCATAAACCGATTTCAGGGCCTGTACTACTTTCTCTTTTAGTTCGTGCTCATCCATATATGTTCAAGGCTGAATGCCAATGCAGCAATTGATGCCAGAAAAATACTATCCTTTAAAACTTGAAAACCTCAACATTAGCCGAAATAGTTCCGGATCGCATGCTGAAATTATTGGATTACTTGTTGACCGATGCAAATGCCAATGCATAAAACTTCATCTGCTTTACCATGGCAAACAATCCGTTGGCACGGGTCTGCGCCAAATGCTGCGCCATGCCAATGCGGTCTATGAAATACAATTCGGTAGCAGCGATTTCTTCTGGATGATGGCCCGACAATACCCGAATCAACAACCCAATCAATCCTTTGACGATCAACGACTCGCTATCACCTTTGAAAATCAAGATGCCGTCATGCATTTCGGCATGCAACCACACCCGCGACTGGCACCCTTTGATGATGGTGGACTCTGTCTTCAGTTCTTCAGGCATGTGAGGCAGCTTTTTGCCAATGTCAATGATGTATTCGTACTTCCCGTCCCAGTCGTCAAACAACGAAAACTCATCAATGATTTCGTCCTGTATCTCGTTTATGGTCATAGATCAAATAGTATCTTTTCAATTAACAAAACCTACCCCGCCATTTTTTTCACTTTGTACAAGCCTTGCACCAAGCGGTCTATTTCTTCTTTGGTATTGTACATAGCAAACGAAGCGCGTGAGGTTCCCAGAATGCAGAAGTGATTCATTAGCGGCTGGGTGCAATGGTGGCCCGTCCGAACGGCAATGCCCTGGGTGTCGAGAATGATGCCGATGTCCTGATGGTGAATGCCTTCCATGACAAACGAAACCACGCTGATCTTTTCCTTGGCTTGTCCGATAACCCGCAGTCCGTCAATGGATTGCAAGGCTTCGGTAGCATAGGTCAGCAGTTCGTGTTCATAATCAGCAATTACTGGCTTGCCAAGTGTATTAATGTAGTCCAGTGCAGCTTTGAAAGCCACTGTATCAGCAATATTGGGCGTACCCGCTTCAAATTTGTAAGGCAGATCGGCATACGTGGTCAGGTCAAAGCTCACTTCCCGAATCATTTCGCCACCGCCTTGGTAAGGTGGCATGGCTTCGAGCAATTCCCGTTTGCCATACAACACACCCACCCCTGTAGGTCCGTACACTTTATGCGAGGAAAATACATAGAAGTCTACATCCAAATCCTGCACGTCTATATCCAGGTGAGCTGATGCCTGAGCCCCGTCAATCAGTACTTTGGCCCCCACAGCGTGGGCTTTGGCAATGATTTCTTTGACTGGGTTAATCGTTCCCAGGCTATTGGAAACATAAACCACGGCCACAATTTTGGTCTTCTCAGTCAGCAGCTTATCGTATTCCTCCAGAATCAATTCGCCCTGCTCATTGATGGGGATTACTTTCAGCTTGGCGCCTTTTTCTTCACAAATCAACTGCCACGGAACAATGTTGGAATGGTGTTCCATCCCCGAGATAATCACCTCATCCCCAGCTTTCAAATGCTGCCGTCCATACGTTTGCGCAACCAGGTTGATTCCTTCGGTTGTACCACGGGTAAAGATAATCTCTTCCCGTTCCGTCGCATTGATAAACGCCTGCACTTTGGTACGGGTAGCTTCGTACTCGGCGGTAGCTCTTTCGGCAAGAGTGTGAATGCCGCGGTGAATGTTGGCGTTAAAACTGGTATAATACTCAGTGATGGCTTCAATAACCGTCAATGGTTTTTGGGTAGTGGCGGCGTTGTCAAAATACACCAACGGTTTTCCCTGAACGGTTTGGTTCAGAATGGGAAAATCCTTGCGAATCTCCTGTATATCAAAAGTGGCGATCATAGAATAGCAAAAAGATGAGGAACCTGTTTCAGATTCGTTGTATACAAAACCAAAATAGTAGGTTTTTAGTGCCCAAAACCTACTATTCCTTTATTGTAAAAACAGCTGTATTTACAAAAATCGCTCAGCGATCCACTGGTCCACGTGGGTGTGTACGTCTTCCAGTGTCATGTTTTGCAGCACATCATCGGCAAAGGCCCGCATCAGCAGGGCTTGTGCGCTTTGCTGGCTGATACCCCGTGACCGCAAATAAAACAACATTTCGTCGTCCAGTTGGCCCACGGTTGCCCCGTGCGAACACTTCACGTCATCGGCAAAGATTTCCAGTTGCGGCTTGGTATTCATGGATGCATCCTTGGAAAGCACCAAATTGCGGTTCGACTGAAACGCATTGGTTTTCTGTGCATCGGGTTTTACGTAGATCTTGCCGTTGAACACACCCGTTGATTTGCCATTCAGAATGCCTTTGTACAACTCATTGCTATACGAATTAGGCTGTTGATGATCAGCCAGGGTGTGGTTGTCCACGTGGCAATTGCCATTGAGCAGATACAAACCGTACATGTGGGCGTCGATGTTCGAACCGGCCAACACCATGTTCAGGTTGTTGCGAATCAACGCGCCATTGAGCGAAACGGTGTGCGAATTAAAATGGCTGTCGCGGGCCAGTTGCACTTGCGTAGTGCCAATGATGTAGGCTTGTTCGGTTTCGTTTTGCAGCGAATAATATTCAACGGAAGCATTTTCGGAAACCACAATTTCGGTCACCAGATTGGTAAAGCTCCGCTGCGAACCGATGGTGTGGAAGGTAGTTACAAATTTTGCCTGACTGCTTTTACCTGCCACGATCAGATTGCGGAGCTGCGACAAAGGAGCCTGTTGCTGGCTGTCACTGATAAAATATACATATACAGGCGTTTCAATCACCTTGTTATCGGGCACATAGGCAAACAAACCTTCTTGAGCAAAAGCGGTATTTAAGGCAGTCAAGGCATCTTTCTGGTAATCGGCGTATTGTGCAAAGTGCTTTTCCACTAATTCCGGATGCTTCTCAATGGCTTCACCGAACGTAGTGACGATAATGCCTTCCGCTTCGGGTGTCAGTTTGGAAAAAGCAGGTTGATAAATTCCGTTTACAAATACCAGAACACTGGCTTTTTCGGTCAGAATCAGGTTCTTCTGCATTTCGTCTGCCGACACGTTTCCGGCAGCATTGGGAGTAAAGTCCTGGCTAACCAGGGTTTTCAGGTTGGTGTATTTCCACTCTTCATTTCGGATGGTGGGAAAACCCAACGCCTCGAAACGAGCCAACGCCTCCAATCGAATGGCCGTGAGCACGGCATTGTGTTTGGGCACGCTGTCAAATGTAGCCAGCAGACGTTCGGCAAGTGGAGATTTATCGACAGTTTGAATAGTCATTGTGACGTAAATTATTGATGGGTTGTATGGCTTTAGGGTGAGGTTTTTACCTTGTAAAAAGATACTATTTTCAGAGCATCTTTTTTAGACTAAAGGGCAACTTCAGCCTTGATCCAGTCGTAGCCTTTTTCCTCCAGTTCCAGCGCCAGTTCTTTCGTTCCTGATTTCACGATTTTGCCTTTGTAAAGCACGTGTACAAAATCGGGCACAATGTAATCCAAAAGTCGCTGATAGTGAGTCACTACGATTACCGCATTTTCAGGTGTACGAAGTTTGTTTACGCCTTCAGCCACAATCCGCAACGCATCAATGTCCAAACCCGAATCGGTTTCGTCCAGAATAGCCAGTTTTGGCTCCAGCATCGCCATCTGAAACACTTCGTTGCGTTTCTTTTCCCCGCCCGAAAAACCTTCGTTCAGTGAACGTTTCAACAGTGAATCATCAATATTTACCAACTTCATCTTTTCTTTCATGCGCTTCAGGAAATTCACCGCATCCAAAGGCTCTTCGCCACGGGCTTTGCGAATTTCGTTGATGGCCGTTTTCAGGAAGTTGGTGGTGCTTACGCCCGGAATCTCCACTGGATATTGAAAGGCCAGAAATATTCCTTTTTGCGCACGTTCTTCGGGTGAAAGTTCCAACAAATCCTCGCCTTCAAACTCCACGGAGCCATCGGTTACTTCATAGGCTTCGCGACCAGCCAACACCGAAGCCAGTGTGCTTTTTCCCGAACCATTGGGCCCCATGATGGCATGAACTTCACCGGGCTTTATTTCCAGACTCAATCCTTTCAGGATTTCCTTTTCTTCTACGCGTGCGTGCAGATTATTGATTGTCAACATATGGTAATAGAATGTAAATAGTATCTGTACAAAATGAAAAACCCCGGTGCTGGTTACTTGAATGAATTGGGGAGAATTGAAAAACTCTTATTTAAAATGAGTTTAAATAGCAACGCAAAAGTAGTGGTTTTTGTTCGCATGACCGAAACGATAGCGAAAAATAATCCGTTTTCCTGAAAAGCCACCCGCTTTTTGCTATTTTTAGGGACCAACCTATCTCATTAACAAACGTATGTGTAAAATCATTGTCGGGCTTTTCATCTTTTCCTTCCTACTATTTTCCTGCAATTCCAAGCAAAACGCCGATCTGATTGTGCATCACGGATTGGTGTATACCGTAAATGAGACATTTGATACCGCGCAGGCATTTGCCGTGAAAGACGGAAAAATACTGGCAGTAGGCAACAATGACGATATTTTGAATTCGTACGCAGCGAACGAACAGGTTGACGCACAAGGCCAAGCCATCTATCCGGGTTTCATTGATGCGCATGCACACTTTTACCGCTATGGCTTGGGGTTGCAAACGGTTGATCTGGTAGGGACTGAAAGCTGGAGCGAAATTGTTGAAAAGGTCGCTCAGTTTGCCAAAAACAATCCGGACGCATGGATTATCGGTCGGGGCTGGGACCAAAATGATTGGGCCGTAAAGGAATTTCCTACCAAAGCCCAACTCGACAGCCTTTTGCCCGACAAACCCGTTTTGCTCACTCGCATCGACGGACACGCCGCGATTGTCAATCAGGCGGCATTGGATAAAGCCGGCTTGAAGGCGGGCAAAACCTTGACCGGTGGAACCGTGGAAGTAAAAAACGGCAAACTTACCGGCATTCTCATCGACAACGCCATTGATCTGGTAGCCAACAAAATACCGGCACCCACAGCCACCATGGTAGAAAAAGCCTTGCTGGCAGCCGAGAAAAATTGCTTTGCCTTAGGCCTCACCACTGTTGACGACTGCGGCATAATGGCTTCCGAAGCCGATGCCATTGATGCGTTACAGAAAAGCGGAAAGTTGAAAATTCGTTTGTATGTCATGCTCAGCGATGATTCGAGTAATTACGCCCGTTATCTGCCCAAAGGCCCTTACAAAACGGACCGCCTCAACATCCGGAGCTTTAAAGTGTACGGCGATGGAGCTCTGGGCTCACGTGGAGCCAGTTTGTTGCAACCCTATACCGACAAACCCAACTGGAAAGGATTTTTGCTCAGTCAGCGTGAACATTTCCGTAAAATTGCCGTAAAACTTGCCAATACTGATTTTCAGATGTGTACCCACGCCATTGGAGATTCGGCCAATCGTGCAATTCTGAAGATTTATGGTGAGGTGCTGAAAGGAAAAAATGACAAACGCTGGCGCATTGAACACGCCCAGGTGGTAAACCAAGCCGATTTTGGACTGTTTGGCGCCTACAACGTGGTGCCATCTGTGCAGCCTACGCATGCCACATCGGACATGTATTGGGCCAGTCAGCGGCTGGGCTCCGAACGGGTACAGCATGCATATGCGTACAAAGAGTTGCTCAAACAAAACAACTGGATTCCGCTAGGCACCGATTTTCCGGTAGAAGACGTAAATCCGTTCAAAACGTTCCTGGCTTCCGTGTTTCGGGTCGATGCCAAAGGCTATCCGCAAGGCGGCTTTCAGGCCAGCAATGCCCTTACCCGCGAAGAAACCCTGCGTGGCATGACGATATGGGCCGCCAAATCCAATTTTGAAGAAAAGGAGAAAGGGAGCATTGAAAAGAGGAAATTTGCCGATTTTATTATTCTGAATCAGGATCTGATGAAAACCGATGCGAACAAGATCCTTGATACACAGGTGATTTCGACTTACCTCAACGGCGAAAAGGTGTACGGAAAATAGTATCTCACCAACCGGCAAAACCTCCTGCCTATGACGTGGCCGTTTTCTGGCAATTAACCGTATGCCAAAACATGGCATTCTTGATGGTTCGGGTAATGGGATACAAAAGCCAACAACTAACTAGAGTAATAAACATCCAACGTCTGTAATAAGGTAAATACCTATAGAAGACATCTAATACTGAAAATAAGATTAACATTATCCATAGATACAATGGAGCGACATATCTATCTATTTCAGGTGCAGCACCATTTGTAAATAGCATACCCAGGATATAGACGCAGGTAATGACTATTGCATGCTTGAAAACAGGATTCAAGTTTTGCTTTTTCCAAATCAGTATACAAAAGCAACCACTAATAATAAGAAACAAAGCTATTGACTTGCTCCAAAAAGGAGAACTTTGTGAAAGAAACCAACTCCCTAATGCATTTATATAAAGGATCACATTCTGACTAAAAGGAGTTGCAAATATATTTACATAAAAAGAAGGACTCTCTTCAAAAAATGTATTGCGCCAAATCCAGAGAGCAAGTGGGAAAATCGCAATCACATAATAAAACAAGGCTTTATGTTTACTATTGTATTTCCATAAAACTATGCCTAAAGCCAACAAAAACAATAGTCCTGCTAACCGTTGCAAAAGCATACAACTACTTGCGATTGTCATAAACACATAGGCTAATAAATTTCTGTTTATCAGATACTTTTGCAAACTCACATAGGAAGACATTAGTAATAAAACAAAAACGCCCTCCGACCAGACAAATACATTAACCAGTAGAATCGGCGTTCCAAATAAGACAGTGGCTAAAAAACCTAGCCGGATAAATGGCTGCTGAATTGCCTGTCGGCTGATTTGATAACAAAAAAATAGTATCCCCAGAAACACCAAAAGCTGACCAATGCGTATCCACTCCAGATTGGCTCCAAACATCGCCAGGAAAACCGGATACAAGGGCGGCCAGTTGGAGTACACAGTTCCGTCGGCATTGTGCAGCGTCCCTTCTCGACCCAGAGTTTGGGCCGCAGCCAAGTACTGATGTGAGTCGAACGTAAGTCCTAAACCACACTGGGTGGCATACAGATACAGGGCCGCTCCAACGGACAGATAGCCGATTAGAAAGGCCTTGTTTTTTTTATGCGACAAGAGGGCAGACAAAAGAAGGTTTTTGCTTTTTGGGAGATACTATTTCGAATACACTCATCTAGGCTAAGCCGTAACCCATTTCGCATCCAGCAAACTCATCCACTCCTTTTTTTGTGCATCCGAATAAGGGAATTGCCACAAGTGGGCCTCCTGCATACAGGTTTGTTTCAGTCTCAGCCAGGTAGCTTCTTCTGCGGGATCAGCCAGGTACTCAACAATTGCATCCTTGTTTTTAAATACCAGGCTGTTTTCGCCATTCCGGATATAAGACCGGTAACGTCCTACGTTAAACGTCATTTCGTCCATGATCACCGGTGTGCCTAACGCCAGCGATTTCACTACGGCATTGCATACATGTCCCCAATACTTGACATGTATGGTATAACGGGCGTCGTACTGAATCTTTACGGCATCCTCAAAACTCACCTGACTGTGCGGATAGCCATAATGGTGAAACGAAAACTGAGGGCTGTTTTTCTCTATGTACTTGTAAGCCAGATACGAATTCTCAACCCGCGACCATTTTCGCTTGGATGCATTGTACTTATAGTCATTGATCAGCGAAACAATGTGTCGGGGGTGTTTCTGTGCCGTCTGTAGGCTATATTGTTGAAACAACTCACGGAAGGGATATTTCTTAGGATAAAAAATGCCTTTCAGATGATTGTCGTGCACAATTTGCAGTAACTCTCCAGACCCACACAAATACCCTCTGAACAAATCGTTAGGCGAATACCTGTAGCCAAACAAACCCAGCTTTCTGGTTTTGGTAATGTTAATCGCCTTTTGTTCGGAAACATAATCGGCGAGTATCAGTAGGTACGGTTTATTGAAGGGTATGTAACGCCAATGCCGTCTGCTAAACAACACCAGAACGTCACAAGACTCTATTTCTGCACGGTCATAGTTATGAGCCTCCCAGGAATAAATTGTTGCGTTGGGTATGTCAAGCAATTGTCTCAGAGCTGTCACTTCATCGTGGTGAAAGTTTTGCAAACCAATTTTGAGCATTTTAATCCTATTTTATAAAGACAAATAAAACCGTACTATCCGCAAAGCTAATTTTAAAATTAATCAGGATTGCAATACCAGGGGTGTAACAAAGAAGAAAAACAGGCACAAAGATAAAAAATCGGTTATATCCTGGAAGCTGTTTTAAAATCCTGCCAATGAAAAAGTAATCATCCCTGCTTAACGGTGTGGCATAAACAAATTCTAAAGTATCTGATTACTATTCAAAACAAGCAATAACGAAAAAGAGATACAAGTGAGATCAGCCAAGAGTAGTTGGCAAAAACTCAAGCAAAGCAACCAAAAGTCCGCTGGTATTGTGCTATGCCTCGCTGATAGTTAGCATGTACTTTCGCTTGATTGGATTTGAGCTGCCAGATAAACAAATGTTATAAAAAGTGGAAATAAACGGTCAATCTATGTTATTATCATGATTCAAATTATGAATAACTAATTCTAACACAACTGGTTAACCAAACAAGATAAGTAAGCTTTTTACCCAAAATTACATATGTATAAATGTTACTAATCCCGCATAAATAGTTTGACCTTGTCTTAGTAATTTTAGCATACAATACAGCATACAGCAGCCTTGATGGCTAGTGTTCTGTATTTTCATCCTAAAAAGTTAACAATACAAAACTAAACACATGTTTCAAAATCTTTTCTCTTTTGAAGGAAGAATCCGCAGAACAGAGTATGGCGTGAGCTACATCATAGCTGTACTGACAATGATCATTATAAATGTAATTGGCGCTGCCGGTAATGGGGCTGCGATTATATTTCTCGGCTACATTCCCCTCTATTGGTTTTTGTGGTCGCAAGGAGCCAAACGTTGTCATGACTTAGGCAATAGTGGCTGGTATCAGGTTATACCCTTCTATGTCTTCTGGTTGCTGTTTGCGGATGGATACGAAGGAATAAATGAATATGGTTATAACCCCAAAGGAATTGGCAACGAAGAATATATAACGAATGAATAGAATCGTTACCTAATAGTATAAACGAAGAAACCTCGCTATGTAGCGAGGTTTCTTCGTTTATATGTCTTTTACAATTCAAATTCATCGCCCCACTTCGGTATTTCAATACCGGTATATCCGCGTTGACTGAGATGCTGCTGAAACGATTCCATGCTTTCGGTTTCGCCGTGCACGAGAAAAATCTTCTTTAGTCGTTCGGGCGACTGATACTCAACAAATTCGGTCAAATCGTCCAGGTCACCGTGGCCACTGAATACATCAATGCTCTTAATCGTAGCCATCACCGGAATTTCTTTGTCCTTGGCCAATGACAGACTACGCATGCCTTTCAACAGACGGTTGCCCAGCGTCCCTTCGGCAGCAAAGCCCACCAGTAGAATGGTAGCATACGGATTGGGCAGATTGGTGAGCACGTGATGCTCAATGCGGCCTCCGGCAATCATCCCCGACGAGGAAATGATGATGCAAGGCTCGTTGTAATTGGCAATGGCCTTGCTTTGCTTCATGTCCTGCACATACGTCAGATTGTCAAAGTCAAACAACTCTTCGTGCTCTTCATAAAATTCTTTGGCTTCCTTGTTAAGTAACGCAATGTTTCTTTCATAAACCCGTGTACTGGCCAATGCCAACGGACTGTCCGAAAAGACCTTGATGGGCGGAAATCCTTCTTCGGTATATAACTTATTGAGTACAAACAGCAACGCTTGCGTACGCCCTACACTAAACGCCGGAATGATCAGTCGGCCGGGCTGGTCGATGCAGGTTTCTTTGATGATTTTGGCCAAGGCTTCCGCCGGGTTTTCTTTGTCGGCATGGCGCCGTCCTCCGTAGGTAGATTCGCAAACCAGGTAATCAACTTGCGGCATTCGTTGCGGATCAGGCAGTAAGGGATAATCTTTGCGGCCAATATCGCCCGAAAAACCAATTGATTTCTTCACTCCCTTCTCTTCCACGTCAATCACAATATTGGCAGCACCCAGCAAATGACCCGTCGGAATAAAGGTAATACTTACGGATTTGCTGACTTTAAATTTCTGATTGAAACCCAGCGTCACAAACCGGTCTGTAGTTTCGTGTACTTGTTTTTCCAGGTAAATTTCCAGCGGATTTACTTTCGGTTTTTTCTTGGAAGACTTCTTTTTCTTGCCTCCTGCCGCATCGTTTTGCAACTCTTTGACACGTTTGGCATTGAGGGCGGCGGCATCCCGCAGTAGCAAATCGGCCAGAGGCAATGTGGCGGTGGTACACAAAATCTGCCCTTCGTAGCCTTCGCGAATCAGGTTGGGCAGATTGCCCGAATGGTCAATGTGGGCATGCGTCAACAGGACCAGATTGATCTGCGAGGGTTCAAAAGGAAAGAGACTATAATGACCTAAAATCTTCTCACGTTCTACTTTTTGTTTATCTAAGTCGGTGCCGCAATCAATCAAAATGGTATACCCATCCTCCAATTCAAGCAAAAACATACTACCCGTTACCTGACGGGCGGCACCCCAAAATGTTAATTTCATGCGTAAATAATATAATTTTAAACACTAAAACCCCGAACATCCCCGTAAAAGTTCAAAAAAAACAGCAGCTTACCATAGAAGTTGGGAAATAAAAAAGCCCCCTAGCCCCCAAAGGGGGATTTTTTTCTCCCTTCTCCTTGGGAGATGGGCTGGGGGTGAGGCCATTCCTTCGGAGGCTAGGGGGCCAATAAATCGTTCAGAGCCTGTTTCAATTCGGGAAATTGGTACGAAAATCCGGTTTCGGCTATCTTTTGATTGGAAACTTTGGCACTGCCCAGCACAGTAGCGGCAAGTTCGCCAAAAGCCAGTTTGAGGGCAAAAGCAGGTACCTTGGGTAAAATCAGCGGTCGGTGCAGCGCATCAGCGGCCGCATGAGTGAGTTCGTTATTGGTAGCCGGATGCGGCCCTACGGCATTGTAAGCACCCTGTAGTTGTTCATTTTCAAGCGCATAGATGATCATCTGGCACAAGTCGTCGATGTGTATCCACGACATCCATTGCGTGCCCGCCCCCAAAGCAGCGCCTGCACCAAACCGGATCGGGGCAGCTATTTTCTCTAAGGCCCCTCCTTTCTCGCTCAGCACAATGCCAATACGCAGCATCACCGTACGCACTCCCAGAGCGGCAATGGTCTGTGCCGAATTTTCCCAGGCTTTGGAAACTTCGGCCAGAAAATCGTCGCCGTGACTCGACTGCTCGGTCAGCAATTCATCGCCCCGATCTTTTCCATATATCCCTATTCCCGATGCAGATACAAACGCCTTAGGTAAATGACCCGTTTTCTGAATGGCGTTGTGCAGCAACCGCGCCGATTCGGTGCGGCTATCCAGGATTTCTTTCTTGCGTTCATCGGTCCATCTTTTGTCGGCTACACCGGCCCCTGCCAGATGCACAATGTAGTCGGCGTTTCCAATGGCACCCGGCTCGATGTATCGCTTTCGCACATCCCACTGGTACACGGTTACATTTGGAATGGCTTCTTTGCCACGGCTCACAATCGAAACCTGATAACCTTGTTGAAGCAACAATTCAGTCAGTCGGGAGCCAACCAAACCCGTCCCTCCGGTAATCAATATATTTTTGCTCATAGAGATCCTACTTTACGTCGATGAAAATACAAAGACCTAAACACATATTCACTGAAATTGTTGAAAAATAGTATCTTCTGAAAAGAAAAAACCGGCAAAAGAGATACCGGTCTGTAATTCACTTTAGTTAGGGATAGTACAATTATTGACTTTTAACAAAAGTTTTACTCATACGAACCGGCCCATCTGCAGGCCCACTTCCAAGATAAACCAATTCGAGCCGTCTTCCACTCAATGTATAGGAACAGTCGCTGAAAATAGATTGATCGAGTAAATAAGGAGCGGTGGGTTTTGTAATAACCGGAAGGCCTTGATTCACTGAACTATCTTGTGTTTTGATCTGGTCTACATGAAAAACCAATACATTCTCTGATTGCGTAAATGTTCCCTGATATTCGCGGGTAATGGATAAATCACGCGACGACTGCCCTTCATAAACTCCATAGATGCGGGTTTGATACTGAAACTTAGCCCCAGGAGAAAAAACCAATTCGGATTCTGTTCGAACACCAGTGGGATTATCTGGCAACTCAATCCACGTACTCAGGAGTTGGGATTGAGCAGGGATACTTTCTTTTTTGGCACAGCCACCCAGGAGCAGGCATATAACAGCCAATTGTAGAAAAGGAAATTTCATAGGCGACGATTAAAAATGATCAAAAGAGAAACAACTTTATGACCCTCCAACGTGGCAAAAGGTTGCATCATTTGTGTACAAATTAGTTGACTGATTGATACTGTTTTAACAGGTACCACAAAACAAAAAACCGGAGCAAACTGCCCCGGCTTTTGTAGTGGAGAAATATCAAAAGAGATATTCAAAAAAGTGTCACTTTATGAGTATGAACGAAAAGATTGGTTATTAATAATCGGTATTTTGAGGATCGAAATTAGCCCAGCCATCAGTCCAGTCAGTATCGTTAAAAGCTCCCCGATACGTTGTTGCTGTAAATCCAGCAGGCAATGTAGCGCCACCACTTTTCAGAAAAGCACCAGAAGGAAGTAAGGCAGGCTTGGCTGTTAGTGAATTGTAACCAGCAGCAAGACCTAAGTCGGTAACAGCTTTGCTACGGTCATTCATGCGAGAGGCATCATCAAAGCGAGTTGCATCTACACCAGAAGTTAACAAGGCATCCATGCCACTTAGCACAAGACCCATGTAATCCGATTTGCCATTTTTGAAGTTATCTGCACTGGTTCCTGTTCCTTCATCAGTTGCTCCTTTCGTTGCTAATTCCAAGCCATTATCAAATTTGCCTACAAATACGCTATTGTAAATTGAAACAGCTGAATTACGGCGAATACGAGCGGCAGAACGATACGGAGTAACAGGAGTACCATCGGCCATAAAACCACTGATATTGGCAAACATTGCGCTAGTTTGCGGCGTAAGGTCACTGCCTGTTGCATCGTTATCAGACTCAAACATATTGGAATCACCAGCTGCGTCAGCAACTGCCGGATCGCGGATAATCAAACCATACTGTACTTTGCCACTATAACCAAAATCGGTATCGAAGTCATCATCTAGCGTACGGTAAGATATCAAATAGCTAGCATTTACTGTTCCGCCAAACCATTCAAATGCATCATCCCCTCCGTATGAAACTTGTACGTGATCTATTTTAGTACCTGATCCTACTCCTCCCAGCGTTAAGCCGTTAATTTCCCGGTTAGGCTCAAAGGGAATCCCTGCAAACTCGATACGTACATAGCTGATTTCACCTGAGTTATCAGCAGCGTTAGTTCCACCATAGGTTGTTTGGTTTTCGCCTTCAATAGTAGGTGTTACCTTATTGGTAGGTGCATTGCCAAGGATAATGATACCACCCCAGTCCCCAGCGGCCCGTTGTCCTTTTGCTTTCGCTGATGTAAATACAATGGGCTGAGTAGAAGATCCTTTAGCAATCAACTTACCTCCTGGTTTTACAATCAAAGCACCTTTATCTAATCCTTTGATAACTGTGCCAGGCTCAATCGTAAGTGTGGCACCGCTTTCTACATAAACAAAAGTTTTAAGGAAATATTTTTTATTAGCTGACCAAGTAGTATTTGTAGAGATTGGTCCTTTTATAGTATCTGATTCAGCTGTCGGATTGGTTCCTGTACCTTTGTCATCACACGATGACAAGCAAACGGTTAGCAGCCCAAGGGATACCAATAAGAAACTTAACTTTTTCATAAGTAGATAATTTTGGTTTTGTACAATTAATGTAATGATAAGGTTATAAGTAAAAACTAAATTCAATTAAGGCATTGTGGCAAATTAATTAGAAACGATAGTTGACACCGATGATCACGTTAGTACCTCTAGTGAAAGATTGGTACTTAGGATCTGAATCATCCAGCTTTTCATTGGCATTGCTATCCTGAACAAGCCGAAACTTCTGATTCAACAAATCCTGCACACCTACCTTAAATTCTACCCGTTTGCCAATTTGTTTGATAATATTAAGATCGATTACATTGCGTGGCATTTCAAAGATGGTGAAGTCTTGTCCAGTAGTGCCTGCAGAAAAGATTCTTGGTCCGATCACATTATACAAGCCATTGATTTGCCAGCCACGATCTGGATTATTGTAATATAAACCTGCATTGATCAAATAAGGCGATTGACCTTGCAGTGGGCGGTTTAGATCCTGTCCGCCACTGGTAGTAGGATTCAGATTAGCTAGTGAATAAATGTAAGAGGCATTCAAAATGACGCTTAATTTATTTAACAAAGCAGATGCAGATGTTGGGGCAATCGATTTCCTAACTTCAAGCTCCAGGCCTGCCAGTGTAGCATTGTCAGCATTAGCATAACTGAACGTTACACCACTACCAGCCGCTCGTCCAATCCGTTCGATTGGATTGATCATGTATTTGTAAAAACCAGCTACAGAAATAATTTCCCCTTCTGATGGATACCATTCAAAACGAATATCACCATTGTGAATATTGGCTGTCTTTAGATCCGGATTACCCTGAATAGATTGATCGAGATTAAAATCATAATAAGAGAAAGGAGCAAGCTCTCTGAATTCAGGGCGGTTTAGGGTATTACTGTAAGCTAAACGCACTAATGTTTTTTCAGAAAAATTATAAACCCCATTCAAAGACGGTAGGATGCGCAGAACGGGATAGTTACGTGAATCGGCAGCCCCACCTCTCAGGATATATTGAATCTGCTGGCGATTAAATTCGGTACGTAAGCCTAAGGAAACATTGATTTTTTCAGAAATCGGGAAATATCCGCTTAAATAACCGGCCGTGAGTAAATTTTGGGCATCGTAAGCATCTTCTTCGCGGGTTGATTCACCATAATAGAGAGAATCACTCAAATTGTTGTTGTTAAAGAATTGTTCGGGGGCAAGTTGCGTAACTCGGTCTACATATCCTCCGGCAGGCCGGGCAATTGGAGCTGCAAGTCCAAATGTACGAGCCGCAAAGCTTCTTGATTTGTATTCTGTATAAAAGCCAGCTCTCAGTTTGGTTAATCCTTCATCTGTGCTATCTGTTCTTCCAAAAAGAAGCAATCGATGTTCCAAATCACCCCGGCCAGTCAGGGCCGACTCTGTAAGCTCTGAAAAGAAACGGGCGGCTAAATTAACAGTAGGAAAATTGTTAATAACCATTCGAAACGGCACGTCAGTTTCACCTTGTGGACGATTGGATTCAAAACGTCTGAAATCTGGCTCATTGCGGCGTGTGTAACCATATCCACCCGTCCATTTTAATGTGGTTCGGTCTGACAATTCATGCGTTCCGTTCAGTTGACCAGAATAGATGCTGCGGTTTTCGTACCGAAAAGCATAATTGGATATATCTACTCCATTGTCTCCATCAATGCCTGTTCTGTAAGTAAATTCTTTGATTCCAATTTGGTTAAATAAGTTGCGGAATTCTATTTTATTGGAGGGATTGATAATAATTCCCCAGTTGCTCATCAATCCCAGCCGACTGTTTTCGCTGTAAAACTGATCATTGAACACATCGGTTTCGTCTGAACGTATGCGTTGTTGTTCTACAGGCTTATTTTGTCGTGCGTCGTGTACCAATGAATAGTTGGCGGCAGATATATTGGTTACTTCCAGGCCAGCAATTGTAAAACGACGACTGAATCCAAGATTAGCACGTATATCAGGAATTACACTTTTAGAGAAAATATCAAAATAATCGGGTAATGCTTTGAATGAGTTTACAACATTTGTAGCTCTGGGAGTGGACTGAATGGTATTAGTAGAAGGAAAATTAGTTGGAATCTTTCGGGCATTGTTACCAAGACCAATCCAGTCGCTGCTGCTACCACGATAATCCGTTACGGAACGAAATGTTGTTCCATCACGATACCCCAGTGAAAAACCAGCAGAAAAGCTGTTATCGTCAGGAATTGTTTTAGTATATATTTTAACCACACCTCCACCAAAATCACCGGGCAGTTCGCCTGCACCTGATTTGAAAACCATCATGCGGTCAATGTAGGAACTCGGGATCATATCAAATGAAAAAGAACGAACATCTACCTCGGTGCTAGGGGTAATTACATCATTGATCATAACGGTGTTATATCGCTCTTGGAGTCCCCGAATCAATACAAACCGATCATCGTTAATGGAAACACCAGGAACCCGTCGCATTACTTGGGCAGCATCCCTGTCTTGAGATCGGGAAATTTGTTGTGCCGAAATTCCTACAGCTACCTGTTCAATTTTTTTAATTTCGGTAATAACGGCCACATCTGTATTGCTTGCCCGCTGAGCCGTAACAACTACTTCCTGTAGCTGTGCACCTGCATCTTCATCTAGCAGCGTATTGATAAGGGTTGTCTTACCCGCCTCAACAGTCACTTCTGAAATGGTTTTGGTAGTGTAACCAATAAAAGTAAATTGAATAGTGTGCTTGCCTGCAGGTACTTTTCCCAACAGGAAGTTACCTTCGGCATCAGCAATAGAACCGGTTGTGGTTCCCTGAATCGAAACGGTAGCACCTACTAATGCTTCCTGCGTTTTCGAATCCTTAATTGTTCCTTTGATGCTTCCCGTCTGAGCAAGAAGCGTGACTACCAAACCTGAAAAGAACAGAACAGTGGTGAGTAGAGATTTGAGATGTAACATAATTGAATGTTTTGATGATATTTCTCCTGGTATTTTTTGATGCAGCAAAGGTAGACTGACAGAATTAGCTGATGTTTACTGAGAAGTTAAATTAAGGTTATTTGAAAGGTGCGAAATGTTACGCCAATGTTACCAGGAAGGTGAATACGAGAGGCCATACGCATAGGTAGGCGATGTAATATTCAGTGCCTCACAGAGTTAGCTAAGGAAGGAGGTTTTCTCTGCTTTGGAGATGTTGTTTGGCAGACCCAAAAACGAAAACGCCAACAAAAGCAAGCTGTCGGATTGCTTTTGTTGGCGTTGGGAATGTCAGATAAAAAATAGTATCGCTGGAAAACAGAAAACCCCGGCCTTACCAGCCGCTGGCTAGCACATCGGCAATGTGTAGGGGTTTGATAGCAAGCTTCTTCTTTTCAATGTAGGCCTGCAGATGCATCAGGCAGGAGAAGTCGGTCGAAATCAGGTAGTCGGCTCCAGTTTCCATGGCATGAGTCACTTTTTGCTCGCCCATCCCTACCGAGATGGATTCAAACTTAACGGCAAACGTCCCGCCAAATCCGCAACAGGTTTCGTTCTCCTTCATCTCCTGTAGCCGCAAGCCCTCCACACCCTGTAACAATTTACGTGGTGCCTCTTTGATGTGGCATTCACGCAGGGCACTGCACGAATCATGATAGGTAGCGAGTCCCGGCAAATGGGCTCCAGGAATATGGGTAATGCCCAGCACATCCACCAGGAATTCGGTAAACTCATAGGTGTTTTTAGACACCCGCAGGTATTCCGTGTGCTGAGGCGAGTCTTTCGGAAACAGCATTTCGTAGCTGTTCCGTATCATGCCGGCACAGGACGCCGAAGGTGTGACAATGAACCGGTCGCTGGCCGGAAAGTCTTTCAGAAACTTTTTGGCTACTTCGCAGGCATTGTCAAAATAGCCCGCATTGAAGGCCGGCTGTCCGCAACAGGTTTGCTGAGGATTGTAATGCACCTGACAGCCTACTTTTTCCAGTACTTTCACCATATTGAAGCCAATCTGCGGAGCCACCTGATCGACAAAACACGGAATGAATATATCTACGATCATCGTTGGTAAGGTTTTTGTGCAAATTTACAGGAAACTTTCCTACCCCTAAAATTTGTTTTCAAAGAAGCGGGAGTCTACGCAAATGTAAAATAAAAGTATCAATATCACTTTGTACTAAAAGTGTGAAAAATAACATCGGGTAACTGGTTGCTTTTTTTGACCTTTATATTTTTGGCGCGGTTTTATAGAATGTATCTTTGACATGCAGTAACTTGCGCCACAAATCATAAGTAAGCAGCCTATCCCCTAAAATCAGAAATACTGCCGAAAGAGCTTCTGTTTGTCTACTTACTTTACTAATCCGCTTACTGCTATGTGTGGTATTACAGGGTTCTACTCCCTTGACAATAATTTTACAAGTGATGATTTGCAAGCGATGACCCAGGCTGTCAGTCATCGCGGACCCAATGCGCAAGGCCATTTCTTCGATGGTGTGTGTGGCCTGGGTCATCGCCGGTTGAGCATCCTGGATCTGTCCGAAAGTGCCAATCAACCGCTCTATAGCCAGAATGAACGGTATGTCATTGTGTACAATGGCGAGGTATACAATTACAAGGAATTAGCCAGCCAATACAACATCGCCGCCAGTACTACTTCGGATACAGAGATTATTCTGGAAGCTTTCGCCAAAGACGGCATTCATAGTGTTCAGTATTTCAATGGCATGTTCGCTTTTGCGATTTACGACAAGCAAGAGCAAGCCCTGTGGTTGTGCCGCGACCGACTGGGCATCAAGCCTTTGTATTACTATTGGGATGGCAGTCGCCTGGCCTTTGGCTCCGAGCTGAAGGCCATAGTGAAGTTGCCGGTTCCGAAAGAAATACATCCGCCTGCCATTGCCGAATTTCTGCACCGGGGTTTTATTCCTGCGCCGCATACTATTTATAGAAACATCTATAAACTACGCCCGGGGTATTGGCTCAAAGTAACTCCCGAAAAACTCACCGAAGAGCAATACTGGAACTTAAGCAGTAAGATTCTCAAACAACCCATTGTAGATGAGAAGCCCGCAATAGAGCAAGCCGAAAGTCTGTTGTTGAGTTCAGTTAACTACCAGCTAATCAGTGATGTGCCAGTGGGAGTCTTCCTTAGTGGGGGCATTGATTCGAGCACGGTGGCCGCCTTGACAGCCCACCAACTCTCACATCCCATCAATACGTTTTCGATCGGTTTTCGCGAATCCCGCTACAACGAGGCGCCGTATGCCCGCGAAGTAGCCGAGCATTTGCACACCAATCACCACGAGTTCATTGTGTCGGTGCAAGATGCCAAAGATCTGGTGGAGACAATGATGGATATTTACGATGAGCCGTATGCCGACTCCTCCGCCATTCCGACGTTGCTGGTTTCCAAACTGGCCCGCCAGCATGTGGGTGTGGTACTTACTGGCGAGGGAGGCGATGAGTTGTTTCATGGCTATGGCATGTACCAATGGGCCGACCGGCTGTCGCAAGGCTGGCTGAAACGACTACGCAAGCCTTTGGCGGCGCTGCTGGGTGTGAGCAAAGAGGCTCGGTATCAGAAAGCGGCCGAACTGCTGGAATATTGTTCGGAAGAAGACATTCCGAGTCATATCTTTTCGCAGGAACAGGGTTATTTTTCCTATCCGGAACTGCAGGAACTGGTGAGCAAGCTGATTACCAAACGCAACGGTTGCCTTTCTACGTCCAGTTTGCCGCCCTTGGTAGCCGACCGATTCTTAACGGCATCCGAAATCCAAAGTCTGTTTGATCTGGGTTTGTATTTGCCCGATGACCTGCTAACCAAAGTAGACCGG
The DNA here is from genome assembly GCA_963520985.1 of uncultured Sphingobacteriales bacterium. GTDB lineage: Bacteria > Bacteroidota > Bacteroidia > Cytophagales > 172606-1 > Xanthocytophaga. Next base: position 1,679,799 of record CAUQTA010000001.1, on the reverse strand, counting down.
GCCAGCATGCATTACGGCCTGGAAGCACGGGTGCCATTGCTTGATCACCGCCTGGTTGAACTGGCGTTGAACCTGTCGCCTAATCTGAAAAATCATGGGGGTATCACCAAGTACCTGCTCAAACAGGTTTTGTTCAAATACTTACCAGCTGAATTGTTCAATCGCCCGAAACGGGGATTTTCCATTCCGCTGGCCGACTGGCTGCTCCACGATTTCCGTTATCTGATCGAAGATTACCTGAACGATGCCATTATTGAACGCTACGGATACGTAGATGTTGAAATTGTGCATCAACTAAAAGCCGATTTTTTCAGTGGAAAAACGTATGTCTACAACCGCCTGTGGACACTTATTATTCTCCACCGCTGGCTGGAAAAAAACACATAACCAAGTCTGTCATGCAATGGTTGCACCAATTGCAACCATTGCACAATCCCTCACATCGAAAAAATAGTATCTTTGCGCTTTGCAAAACCCGCCTTTTCATGCCATCCGATACGAATCCGGTCCATTCCAACCACGCCATTTCCATTCTTTACCTTAGTTACGACGGCCTCACCGACCCTCTGGGACAGTCGCAGGTGTTGCCTTACATTATGGGTTTGGCGCAGCGCGGATATCGATTCACCATTATCAGTACTGAAAAGCCAGAGGCCTACCAGTTACGAAAAAAACTGATTGACAGTTTATTACAACCTTTTAAAGGACAAATAGACTGGCAACCGATTTTTTACACGAAAAAGCCACCTGTACTCTCAACCCTGTGGGATGTGCGGCAAATGCGGCGGAAAGCCGAACAACTGCATCGACGACGTAACTTTCAGGTAGTGCATTGCCGTAGTTACATAACAGCCTTGGTAGGGATGTTTCTAAAAAAGAAATTCCCCATTTTGTTTCTTTTTGACATGCGCGGCTTCTGGGCCGACGAACGGGTGGAAGGCGGACTTTGGAAACTGAACAATCCGGTATTCCGGCAGGTATATCAGTTTTTCAAACGCAAGGAAAAAGAATTTCTACGTTTTGCCGATTACACCATCTCATTGACAGTCAACGCCAAACAGGAAATCCAAAGCTGGCCGGGATTTGCACAAACGCCCATTCAGGTGATTCCCTGCTGTGTAGACACGAACCTGTTTCGGGATTTAGAGGGTGGCATACGGAATGCAGAATTAAAAAATAGTATCCCTGAAAACGCCAAAACTCCCCCTTCGGTGGCTGGGGAGCCAATCACAATCTCCTATCTCGGCTCATTAGGAACGTGGTATCTGCTGGATGAAATGCTACTGTTCTTCAAGCGGTTGCTGCATTACCGGCCCGGCTCGCAGTTTCTGTTCATCACACCCGACGACCCGGCAATGATTCAGCAGGCGGCAATGCGGTTGGGGATACCCGTGAGCCAGTTGCGCATTCAGAAAGCCGAACGAAAGGAAGTGCCGGTTTTGCTGGCCCAGAGTCAGCTTTCGATTTTCTTCATCAAGCCGTCTTATTCTAAAAAAGCGTCTTCGCCTACCAAAATGGGCGAGATCCTGGCGATGGGCATTCCGGTGATCTGCAACGCCAACGTAGGTGACGCCAATTACCTGATGGAAACCTACAACGCAGGCGGCTTAGTACACGAATTCAGTGAGACTGAATTTGACCGCGTCATTGCCCAACTGGATGCGTATCTGCAACTGTCGCCAACGTCGCTGCGCCAAACGGCATTGGACTATTTTGAATTGCAGAAGGGGGTGGATTTGTATGAAGAAGTGTATAAGAAAGTGGATGGTAAACAGGTAAAATTTTAACAGGAACGACACGTCGTAGGGGCGAACCCACGTGTTCGCCCTGTTTCCCAAAGGCTCGGATTATAGTGGCAAAACCTAAACCCTGACAAAGGGCGACCTTCCAGCCGCCCCACCCGTGATTCTTTAGTTGAATCAGAAAACCATTTATTCTGACATGTATCAAAAGCTCAAGACTCAGTTTTTGGAAATTATGGTGCCATTTCTGGCCGAACATGAGTTCCTCTTTGATAAAAAATTATCCAATCACCGATTCAGGCATTATTTTAAAAATGGAGAATTCGTAACAAATCGCTTAAAATTTGATTTGCGCGAGCCGGTTGATCTTTATATAGACATTAGTGCCATTATCGTTCACAAAGAAGTCGAATCAATTCGAAAAAGTTGTAAAGACGAAGTCGATTTGGGGAAAGATTCTGCTACAGTTGAAGTACGTTCAAGATCTTTAACCCCATCCACTCATCCGTTATATCGACAAACTGCTTATTGTATTAGAGATCCGAGGTCAACTTTTATGAATCCTCTTTCTCAAACAGTCGCAGAAATTAAGGATTTATTGGTGGAAATCGTATTTCCTTTCTTCTATCGATATCAAACAGTTGCCGATCTGGATCAATGGTTTAATCAGCCTCTTATGGATGGAACCTATGATTATGATCGTAGCCCAACTTGGAATGACTCAGTGCAAGGACTCATTGTAGCCAAACTCAACCATAACCCTAATTACGAAAGGTTATACCAGCTTTGGTTAAAGAATCTTCATCCAGATAACAAAGTGGAGATCAACAGGGTGAAAGCGGTGAAAATCTCTTTAGATGGATTGAATGTATAATATCAGTTTGTGAACTGATTCAGTTATAGTCTTTTGTCTGACATCTTTTTTCTTTTGTCCATTGTTCATGAAAGTTTTGTTTCTTTTTCCTTATCCATCGGGCACTGCGGCATCGCAACGGTTTCGGTTTGAGCAGTATCTGGGCTTTTTGCGGGAAGAAGAAATCGAGTATACGCTGGCACCGTTTCTGGACGACGCTACCTGGAAAATTCTCTACAAGCCAGGAAATACCTTGCGAAAAGCCTGGGGAATCGGGAAGGGGTTTTTGCGTCGGCTGGGGATACTATTTACCGTCGCCAACTACGATTTTGTGTTTATTCACCGCGAAGCAACGCCCCTTGGTCCGCCGTGGGTTGAATGGATCATTGCCAAAATCTTTCGCAAACGCATCATTTTCGACTTTGATGATGCTATCTGGCTGGCCAATACCTCCGAAAACAACAAGATTGCTTCTAAACTCAAATGGCACCAAAAAACCGCCAGTATCTGCCGCTGGGCCTGGAAAATCAGTGCCGGCAATGCCTACCTGGCCGATTATGCCAGGCAATGCCGAAATTTGGAGGGTGGCATACGGAGGGTAGAATCGGGAAATAGTATCCCTGAAAACGCCAAAACTCTCCCTTCAGAGGACGGGGGGCTAATCGTCAATCCCACCACCATCGACACCACGCACCTGCACAACCGACTTAAAGATCAAGATACATCTGACTTTGTCATCGGCTGGACGGGCACCCACTCGACCATCCAGTACCTGGAACTCTTTATTCCGATTCTGGAAAAACTTGAACAGGAATACACATTCACGTTTCTGGTGATCTCAGATCGCAAACCCGAGTTTTCCTTGAAATCATTGCAATACCTTCCCTGGAACAAAGCTACCGAGGCGGAAGATTTGCTGCGAATGAATGTGGGCATCATGCCCCTGACCGACGACCCATGGAGCCGGGGTAAATGCGGCTTTAAAGCCTTGCAATATATGGCGTTGGGTATTCCGGCACTGGCTTCGCCGGTAGGTGTGAATACGGAGATCATTCAGCAGGGCATCAACGGATTTCTATGCCAGACTCCCAGCGATTGGGAAAATAGTATCCGCCAGTTGATCAAAACCCCCGATTTGCGAAGCCGTCTGGGTAAGGCCGCCCGGCAATGGATTGAAGAAAGGTATTCGGTTCAGGCCAACCGTTTGACTTTTTTGACTCTCTTCACCGCGTGACTTTGCACAATGTACAGAAAGGCCAGGAAAAACGGCATCATCGGAATCTTATAGCGTACCAGTGTGCCAAAATTGTAACTACTGACACCAACTGCAAACGAAAACGTCAGGGCAAAAATCAGACAGAACAACAAAATCGGCTGATGTGCCAGAATCAACAGGAGGCGTTTGATCTTAATCTGAATGAAGATTTTTACGGTCAGAAAAAGGAAAAAAGCGGCTTCCAGGGCTGAAAGCAACATGACCGGGTTGCGCACTTCCCAGATGTAAGGACGATACAGACTCACATTGATAGCCGTTGGAGCTTTTGAAATCATATTTCCCCAGCTACCGTCAAACTCGCCCAGCGAGTACACCGACCCCCCCTGCGACGTCCCTACCGTTTTCAGCCAGTCGGCAGTGGTTTTGGTAGTAGCCGTAATGTTATCAATCTGATAGCGCGTATTTTCTTCTGTCACTTTCACGATAGCCCGGTAACTGATCGGAATGGAAAGCATTATTACCAGCGGCAAGGATAGAAACCGCAATAATCCAGAACGAATGCGAGCCCGGTATTCCATGAAAATCCAGAAAAACGCCGCTGGCAGAAAACACAGCAGAATATACACTTTTATGGCCTGAATGGTAATAATCGCTCCCAGCATAACCAGGCTGTTGGTAAGCAGATTTCGCCGTTTGATGATGCCGAAATAAAACGCATGGAAAAGCCAGCCCAACGCACCCAGGGTAACCGTGTCTTTCAGCAGTCCCGATCCCCAGAAAAACACCGATGGAATAAAAAAGATGGCATACGCCAGCCGACGGTGCAAATGTGGATACAAGTCGTAAAAAACCTTATACAACGCCCACATGCCTGAAAAACAGATCAGCGCAAAAAAAACGGCAATGAGTGAATAGGTGTGAAAAGTGAACATGCCTAAAAAGCCCGACAAACGAATGACATTGAATGTAGGCGGATCGACGTAGAAATAAATGCGTCGGGTGTATTCGTAGATGCCCGGATCGTGGCGGCCGTCGGCAAAGATGATGCTGAACGCTTTGAATGGAGAATCCAGAAAGGCCTCCCAAATCACTTTGCTGTCGTGAAAAAAGTTAAATGTATCGCCTCCCGAATAATAAAACTGGTAAATGAGACCCAAGGCAATGGCTCCGATCACTTTGACCGTCAATGCAGGCATAAAGTAAGGCCGGATGGTTTTATTACGAATGCGACTTCGTACCACATATGCACCCAAATAGATGAATATCAGGTACAAAGGTGTCAGAAATATATCCTTGATGTCCATGCAGAAAGGCGGGGTTTTGCTTTTTCAACGATACTATTTTGGCTCAGATCACCGGAGTGGCCACTGGCAAAACAGTAGAATTATTTTATTGGGTCAGGTGGGGCTTGCTGAAAAACAAACCTTGGAGACAAAGGTATCATTTTTCCCGGCATCATGCCCCATTAGAGTTGGCGGGAAGCAATAAGTAAAGAACTAGCATAGAGGCAGGTTTGTCGGCACGGTTGATGGGCACATGAGGTACTTTTCCATTAAAGAACAACGAATCGCCTTCCCGCATATGCACAATCTGCTCTCCCAGATGATATTCCACTTCCCCTTTGAGCAAATATTTGAACTCGTAACCGTCGGTTGTGACAGGCTCGCGTTGCGAACCCGGTTGCAAATCCAGAATCACCGCTTCCAGCGCCAGATTGTCTACGGTGCTGTTCAGAATGAAATGATAGAGAAAACCCAGGCCTTCTTCTTTCTCAAACGGGGCATACTCCGCTTTTCGCCGATGAATAAACGCCTGCTGATCGGGTACATCCAGTCCTTCAAAAAACACTTCCAGATTGATTTGCAGCGCCCCGACAATGGATAAAAGAACGGGCAGGGAAGGAATGGTACGGCCATTTTCGATGCGAGACAACAGTCCTTTGCTGATCTGCGCCTTTTCGGCTAACTCCTGAAGTTTGGTATTATTGTGCGTACGCAAATCTCGTATTTTCTTGCCGATGCGGGCAAAGATAGGTTTATTCATCTGATCAGAAGGGAAACAACACGCCACTTTTTGTTAGTACGCAGATACTATTTCCAAGGTTATATGCGGGTAAAAATACTACTAAGTTTACTTGCATTAAACCCAAAGGGCCTTTACACTCAAAACTTAACAATCTTTTAAAATTAAGTTTAATATAAGTAAACCTAGAGTTTATACTTTTGATCCTTCATTATTTATACCACCAATTTCTTTAACCTACGAAACCTATGATCAAATGAAATCTGTCTTTTTCTAAAAGGCCATAAAAAAACCGGAATTGCGGCAACAATCCCGGTCTGTTTTTAAAAGCCTTATGTCCATCCTCTTGCGAAAGTTGGTCACTTCTGTTTTTGAAGTGATACGGGGCCTCTTTTTGTTTTTAACAAATCCACATGTCATTAAAAACAACCAAATGTATGAAAAATTATTTACACCACGCGGATAATTTCCTAAGAAAACACATAAAAATCCTACTTTTTACTGGCATCCTACTCAGCTTGTCCACGCTGGTTCAGGCGCAAATGCGTAACGTCATAGGCAAAGTAACCGACGAAGAAGGCGCGGTATTGCCGGGCGTGTCCGTATTAGTGAAAGGAACTACCAAAGGCACGACAACCAATGCCGAAGGAAAATACAGCCTTGACATCTCCACCGAAAGCAGTGTATTGATCTTTTCTTTTATCGGGTATCAGCCACAGGAAGTCCAGATCAACAACCGCACGACTATTGACGTTCAACTCTTAGCCGATACCAAAGCCCTTCAGGAGGTAGTCGTAACTGCACTGGGTATCGAAAAAGAAAAAAAGGCGCTGGGTTATGCCATTCAAAGCATTACCAGCGACAACCTGACTACAGCACGCGAAACCAACGTGGTCAATCAGTTGGCCGGTAAAGTTGCGGGTGTCACTGTAATAGGCAGTCCATCGGGCATTGGTGGCTCGGCTCGGGTTACCATCCGTGGCGAACGTTCTGTTGACTTAAATAAAAATCAGCCTTTGTATGTGGTAGACGGGGTGCCTATCAGCAACGGATTTACAGGTGCATCGGGCCGCAACAACCTGGAAGTAGATTTTGGTAATGGAGCGGGTTTTGTCAATTCGGACGACATTGAATCGATGACCGTACTCAAAGGTGCGGCGGCTTCGGCTTTGTATGGTTCGCGGGCGGCCAATGGCGTTATTGTAATCAAAACCAAATCAGGCAGAGGCACCAAAGGCATTGGTGTTGAAGTTAATTCGAACACCACCTTTGAATCCGTATTGCGTTTGCCCGATTATCAGAATGTATACGGCCAGGGCAATGGTAATGGCGGCGATTTTTCGTTTGTCAACGGAGCAGGAGCCGGCCAGACCGACGGAACGGATGAAAGCTGGGGGCCTGCCTTCAATGGACAATTGTATCCGCAGTTCAACTCACCGCGTACCTTAAACGGCCAAGTGATTGATTACCGGGGTGGTGATCTGAACGCTCCTGCGGGAAGCTTGATTACGGCCACCCCTTGGGTAAATGACAAAAATGGCATCCGAGATTTTTTCCAAACAGGCAAAACCCTTACCAACAATGTAGCCCTGGTAGGCAGCAATGAACATGGTGACTTCCGGTTGTCTTACACCAACCTGAATCAGACAGGCACTGTTCCTAATACAGACCTGAAACGCAATACGTTATCGTTTGGTGGCGGCTACAACCTGACAAAGAAATTCTCAGCCAGGGCTTTTGTCAGCTACATCAAGAGTGAAAGCGACAACCGTCCGTCCATCAGTTACGGTACTGAAAACATCATGTATCTGTTCAACTGCTGGCTACCCCGCTCGGTACAGATGAGTGCCTTGAAAGATTACTGGATGAATGGTCTGGATGGTCGTCGCCAGTTTAGCTGGAACTACAATTACCACGACAACCCGTATTTTACGGTTTACGAAAACACCAACGGGCAGTATGTAGACCGCCTGATTGGCAACATTATGCTGAAATATGATTTTACCAGTTGGTTGAGTCTGCAATTCAGAACTGCGACAGATTTTAGCAGCGAACGCAGAGAGTACCGCCGGGCATTCAGTACGCAACGTTTCCCGTTTGGGCAATACCGTGAAGCGAAAATCAATACCGAAGAACGCAACACCGATTTCCTGCTTACCTTCAATAAAGCCCTAAGTACCGATTTCTCAGTTACGGCTGCAGTAGGTGGAAACCAGTTGCGGCAAAAATCAGAGTTTCTGGAAACCAATGCCGGTCAACTCAATATACCGGGCATTTATAACCTGACCAACTCCCGAATTCCGCTGCAAACCTCACAAACCAATGTAAAAAAGGCGATTAACAGTTTGTATGGTTCGGCACAGATCGGTTACCGCAATTTCCTGTTTCTGGATCTGACGGCTCGTAACGACTGGTCTACTGCCCTGACATTGCCTCAGGAGCTAAAAAATGCAAAAATCGGCACAGAAGACAATTCGTATTTTTATTCTTCAGCCGCATTGAGTGCGGTTATCAGTGATGTTGTCAAGTTGCCTGCATTCATCTCTTTCGCCAAGTTACGGGCCAGTGTGGCTCAGGTAGGCAACGATACTGATCCTTATACGTTTACCCAATCCTATAACCCGAGCGATCCGTTTGGTAGCTCGCAGGTATATGGGGAAACCGACCGTTTGGCAAACTTCAGTCTGAAGCCCGAAATCACGACTTCGTACGAAACAGGCGTTGACTTACGATTCCTGAATGGCCGTGTGGGCATCGACTTTACCTATTACCAATCACTCTCTAAGAATCAGATTATCAACATTCCGCTTTCGATTACAAGTGGTTACAACACCCGGTCCATCAATGCGGGTTCCATTAAGAACTGGGGAATGGAAGTGATGGTAAACACCATCCCGGTACAAAGCGAAAGTGGCTTCAAATGGAACCTGGACATTAACTTCTCCAGCAACCGCAGCAAAGTGGTATCCTTGTCTGACGGCCTGCAAAACTTTGTTATGGCAAGCCGCCGGGTAAGCATTGAAGCACGCGTTGGCGAACGTATGGGCGATATGTACGGAATCGGTTTTGCCCGCGTACAGAATTCCGATCCTAACAAACCGTATTACGATGCCTCCGGCCAATATGCAGGACAAATGATTTTCAAAGACGGCCGCCCCGTTCCAACCACCGACCGCATCAAAATGGGTAATTACAATCCTGACTGGTTAGCGGGTATTTACAATACGTTCACTTACAAAGGCGTAAAACTAGGCTTCTTGTTTGACATTCGTCAGGGTGGCAAAGTATATTCCGAAACTCAGACAGTAGGCCGCGAAGGGGGTATCATATCAGAAACACTGCAAGGCAGAGAGAACGGCTATTATCCACAAGCATCGGTACAGGAAGATCCGTTGCTGCTCAATGCCCCTGCCGGCACCTACGTCATCGGCGACGGTGTTGTTCAGAACTCAGATGGTACTTTTAGCCCGAATACGCGCCGGGTATTGCCTCGCCAGTGGCACACTGCCTGGACAGGTGGCCGTAACATTGCCGAAGGAGCTACGTTTGACGCATCCTTTGTAAAGTTGAGAGAAGTGCAGATTGGCTACATGCTCCCCGACAAGCTGTTTGGAAAACTGCCTTTCCGCAGTGTGTCCGTTTCGTTGGTAGGTCGTAACCTGGCTCTCTGGACCAACGTTCCACACATCGATCCAGAAGTAATGTCCTATACAGGAGGTACGGCTCTTCCAGGTATCGAGTACATGTCTATACCGTCTTCTCGTAGCTATGGCTTTAATATTGGCTTTAAATTCTGATTTGTCTGTAGTTCGGTTTTTACCAACATTTCTTTCAAAGACTTATACATATGAGACATCTATATAAACTTAGCTTAGTCGTTGCAGCGTTTTTTTCCGTTACTGCCTGCACCAAGGATTTCGAAGAAATCAATACCAACCCCAATGTGCCTTCACAGGTTACCCCCGATTTGCTTTTGTCAGGGGTGATTCGCAATACGCTAAACGACCAGGTAAACGAAGCCTGGGGCATTGGCAACATTGTGGTACAACATACCGCCAAAATTCAGTTTGTAAACGAAGACCGTTATTTATGGGGCGAGCAAAACGGCGTCTGGAATAGTGTATACAGCAATATGCGTAACATCCAGAACATCATCACCATAGCCTCTTCTTCGGAACCTGTGCAAAACAACTACCTGGGCATTGCATTGATTCTGAAATCGTGGATGTTTTCACTGGCTACCGATGCCTATGGTGATATTCCTTATACAGAAGCCGTGCAGGCGAAAACAGGCGCCTTATACACGCCAAAATACGATACGCAGGAGTCTATCTATGAGGGCATCCTGGCTGACCTGAAAAAAGCCAATGAAATCCTGGGTACCAGCAACGAAGCTATAGCAGGCGATTTGATTTACAGCGGTTCGGTAAGCAAGTGGAAAAAGCTGGCTAACTCATTGCGTTTGCGTTATCTGATGCGTATTTCCAACAAAAAAGACGTAGCCGCTCAGCTTCAGGAGATTATAGCCAACCCATCTGCCAATCCCATCTTCGAAAGCAATAATGACAACGCGATGCTGGTCTATCAGGCAACAGCTCCCAATCAGTGGCCTTTGTATGGTGCGCGGGTAGGTTCTTTTGACGAGTTTCGACTGAGCAAATCCATGGCGGATAAACTTGCCGCCATCAACGATCCCCGGCTGGCAGTATTTGGCCGCCCTTCGGAAAGATCGGTTGCTGCGGGTGCACCCAAAATAGAAGGCGTGCCCAACGGATTGGAAGATACACAAGCCCTCAGCTACAATGGCGGGCCGCAAGGCGTATCCAGGGTGGGGCTTTCATTTGCCTGCCTGGTATGTGCGGATGCCGGCCAGTCTGCTCCTGTTCCAAATGTAGCCCGTGGCCTGCTGATGACCTATGCCGAGTTGCAGTTCATCCTAGCCGAAGCCCGGGAGAAAGCACTTATCTCGACCGGTACTGCTGAAACCTTCTATCTGAATGGCATCAATGCCAACTTGGAGTATTACCAGGATATTGTTCCTACTCAGTATGGCATCACAGTTACACCAGCCGCCGGTTATTTCTCGCAAGCCCAAGTAGCTTATACTGGTACTCAGGCCGACAAGCTGAACAAGATTGGTCTACAAAAATGGGTTGCCCTGTTTTTCAATGGCCTGGAAGCGTGGTTTGACTGGCGCCGTACGGGCATCCCGCAAATTACACCCGGCCCTGGAAACCTGAATGACAATAAAGTTCCGGTACGGTATATTTATCCCTTAAACGAACAGTCTTTGAATAGTAAAAACCGCGAAGAGGCTGTTTCTCGCCAAGGTCCTGACACGATCAATACACCAGTGTGGTGGGATAAATAACGTGGACAGATTGCCGTATACAAATCCACAATTAGTTTATCTATAGTAAACTAATTGTGGATTTGTAATCTAAATAGACAAACAATACATATTTTTGTTTACCTAAAGTAAACTTTTAAATACGACAAGCCGGTTTTCTCTTTTATAAAGATACTATTCCGCTCATAAAAAATTGCAGTACTATGTTACCCAAATTAATCGTTTTTGACTTAGCCGGAACCACCGTGGATGGTGCGGACCGGGTTCCGTACTTCTTGCAAAAAGCACTGGCCGACTACAATGTGACCGTCCCCTTTGCCGATGCCAATGAACTGATGGGATTGCCCAAACCGCTTGCCATCCGGGAGCTGCTACAACGCCATGCCTCTCCTGTTCTGATTACCGATGAGCTGATTGACAAAATCCACCAGCGATTTGTGCAGGACATGACCGATTATTACCAGAACAGCCCAGACGTGAAGGAAAAAGAGGGAGCCAGTGAAACCTTTGAATTGCTGAAAAAACACAACGTAAAAGTAGTAGTGGATACCGGTTTTGACCGCATGATTACCGATGCCATTCTGGAGCGACTGCACTGGAAATCGCGCAACCTGATTGACAACAGCGTTACCAGTGACGAAGTGGAAAACGGTCGCCCCCATCCGGATATGATCTACCGCGCCATGCAGCTTACACAGGTAGATGACACCAAACTGGTAGCCAAAGTAGGCGATACAGCTTCGGATATGCAACAGGGCGATTCTGCCGGTTGCGGCTGGGTCATTGGAGTCACGACTGGAGCCTATACACCTGAAGAACTTTTAAAACAGCCACATACGCATTTGATCCGAACGTTGGCCGAGTTAAAAAGCATTTTCTCATTTTCGTAAAATAGTAGGGCTGCAAAAGCCAAAACCCCGATAGAAAATCCACTACGCTGCAATCTTGAAATCCATGCATTTTTCATCTTCCCAAAAAGTAACGAAGCATTATGACATTCTGGTTGTAGGAGCCGGAATCGTAGGCCTTGCAACAGCCTACACGGCTGCCCGGCGTGGCCTGAAAGTTGGCGTATTTGAACGCAATGGCAAAGCTGTCGGTGCATCCATCCGTAACTTTGGCATGATATGGCCCATTGGTCAGCCTGCCGGATTGCTGTTGGAACGCGCCTTGCGCAGCCGCGAAATTTACCTGGATCTGGCCAGGCAAGTCAACTTCTGGTACAATCCCAATGGCTCACTACACCTGGCCTATCATGCTGACGAATGGGCAGTATTGGAGGAATTTACCGCCAAGAATACAACCAATGGATACAACTGCCAACTACTCACCGATACAAGGAAAATTCTGGACAAAAGCCCGGCAGTAAAAACCGACGGATTGGTGGGTGCATTGTGGAGCGAAACCGAACTCATTGTTGACCCCAGAGAAGTCATTGCCACCCTGCCCGACTTTTTACAACAGAAGTACGAAGTAGATTTTCATTTTGGCACGGCGGTTACCGGCATTTCCTCGCCCTATGTTGAAGCGGGCGGCCAGCAATGGGAAGCCGAAAAAATCATCGTATGCAGCGGCGCCGATTTTGAAACGCTTTATCCCGAATTGTTTGCTCGCACCCCCATTACCAAATGCAAATTGCAGATGATGCGTACCAAGGCCCAGCCCAACCAGTGGCGGATGGGAGCCTCTTTGTGTGCAGGACTTACACTAACGCACTATTCTGCTTTTAAAGACTGTTCCTCACTGGCCGCCTTGCAGCGGCGCTTTGATGAAACCATGCCGAACTACAAAAAGTACGGCATTCACGTACTGGTTTCACAGAATGCAGTAGGCGAGATTACCCTGGGCGATTCGCATGAATATGGCCTTACACCCGACCCATTTGACAAAGATGAGATTGACCAATGGGTGCTGGATTACCTGGCCACTTTTGCACAGTTTCCCGATCTCCGCATCAAAGAACGCTGGCAAGGCGTATATCCAAAATTAACAGATGGCCGTACTGAATTGGTAATGGAAGCCGAATCCAACGTTTGGATTATCAACGGATTAGGCGGTGCAGGCATGACCTTATCTTTCGGACTAGCTGAGTCGGTCTTCAACACCTTTTTGTTCGAACCCATTCCGTAATGCGTTTAGAAATAGTATCTTTTGTAAAGCCAAAACCACCCCTCCCATGCAAGAATCCATCAGCGAACGTGTCGATAAGATTTTTAATTTGTACAAAGCCCATGGCGCCGAAGATTACATTGGCGAGCCGGTTTCCCAATTGGAACACATGACCCAAGCCGCCCAACTGGCCGCCCGAGCCGGTTATGATGAAGAAGTGATTCTCGCCGCATTCTTTCATGATTTCGGGCACTTGTGTGCCGATGAAACTGCCGGTCAGATGGATGGGTATGGGGTTACGGATCACGAAAAACTGGGAGCCGATTACCTACGGCAAATGGGATTTTCGGAGAAGATTGCCAAACTGGTCGAATCGCATGTTCAAGCCAAGCGATACCTGACCTATGCCGATGAAGCCTATTACAATCAATTATCTGAAGCCAGTAAAAAAACCCTGGAGTTTCAGGGAGGCCGAATGACAGCAGATGAAGCGGCAGCGTTTGAAGCCGATGAATTATTTCCGTTGTATCTGCAGCTCCGTCGTTGGGATGAGCAAGCCAAAGAGACCGATATGCCAATGCCACCCCTTTCAGATTACAAAGCAATGGCAATCCGGCATTTGCAACAAGCCCATTCGTAACACATAAAATCCAAAAGCCCAAAAGCGGAATCTGATTTCTGCTTTTGGGCTTTTGGAAATAGTATCTTGTCAGAAGGCAAAACCTCCCCTACTACAGTTTATCAACCGGAATAAAACCTTGCTTGGGTTTATCAAACGTTTTGTGCAGAAACTCTTCCGGATCAAGGATAATGTGACTATGCTTACGAACATATTCGCTCACAAACTCGGCATAGCGTTTGCGGTCCTGATTTAATTTTTCTATGGTTTTTTCCCGGATGTAATTCGGGTCAATCTGCCGGGCAATCAACTCTTCAACGCCTTTGCGCACGGCCGTTGGCTTGTCGTCGACAATCAAAGTGTATTCTTTATTGTAATATTCATCGCGCCCGCCTTTGCTTTTGGTACTCACCACAGGCAGCCCCGATAGCATGTATTCCAGGCTAGCCAGCATGGGCCCTTCTTCTTTCGACAAACAAAGCCCTACACGCGATTGGTTAAACAACCGATTTTTACCAATATGATCGACCCATGTCTTATTAAAATCTGCGTGCTTTACAGATGGGCAAAACGTATGCAAATCATTCTCCGCATTTTTGCCCGCACCAGGCGTATACGTAAGCACAAATACTTTGCTAAGTTCCTTTACCAGTTCAATGCGTTTAAACGGCATCAGTTGGGCCGCATATACCGCATCGTATTTCTTCTCCACATTCAAAATCCCATAATCCTTCTCATCTGTGTATACATAAGCAGAACATTGCAAACCCGGTATTCCAAACAATTTCCGATACGATTCTTCCTCTTTGGAATTGGTAACCATAAGCGGACTGATTCCTTTGGATTTCAGCTGCGCAAACAACAGTTTTTTACGCAACATTTTCTGAAACTTGCCATGATTCCACGGTAAGTGAATGGTACAATAAACATCGTCGTTCTTGGGCTGGGATGCAATTTTTTGAAGGGCTACATCATCCCATAAACTTACAATACGGGGATGTTCATTGAGCAGATAGGCGCCGTGAAATAACATAATTAAATCCTAGATTCTACAGATAGTGTTTGATAAATAGTATCCCGGAGAAGATAAAAACCTGAATACGAATGAGTTTATACATTAATACAGCTTTTATCGAAAAGGAAACTCTTGCATATTGAAAAAATACAATTTTTACGCGGGGACTAAGTCAAGGGTAACGATAGCAGATAATTCTCCAAAAGGTTGAACGGTGACTTTATAAGAGTTTACCGAGTTCATGGAAAACTCATTGCTGGTTAGCTTGGTTATTTTGAAATCAATGGTTTGTCCATCTGAAGTAATGCTAATTTGACTTGCATCACTGTTAAATGACCATGTTCCGGAAAAAGAACTTTGCGTAGTACGGTTTGTTGCGGTGAAGCTTCCATCTGTTTTAAATAAAACGTCGGATGCATACAACTCCCCCAAAAGACCAGCCTGGCCTGCTACTTGCGCAACTAAGTCATCGGTCAATTCCGTATTGTTTGCTTTAACTTTGCTCACTTTCCAGGAATGCTTAGTAAGCAACTCGGTTTTTGTAGGTGCCGTAGATTCTTCCTTTTTACAGGCGGCAAACAGGAGCACTAACCCCATCAGTAGAGATAACCCAATTCTTTTCATAACAATAGCTGTTTAGTTTAATTTTAGTTGCTCAGCAGACTCAACAAAGATAGCTATTAATTTGTATTTCGCTATTACGTAAGTCTGTACGCATATTTTATCTTGTCCGATGCTTTTGTTCTGCATTCAAGGCTAAAGCGCACTAAAAAAGCGTCTAACCAGGTAGTTTAGACGCTTTTTTATAGAAAACATGAGCATTCTCAATAACGATATTGATCTTTTTTGAAAGGTCCATCCACATCTACGCCGATGTACTCAGCCTGGTCAGTAGTCAGTTCTTCCAGCTCGGCACCAACCTTGCCTAAGTGCAAACGTGCCACTTTTTCATCCAGATGCTTAGGCAGTACGTATACTTTGTTTTCGTAGTTTTTGCCGTTTTGCCATAACTCCAGCTGAGCCAAAGTCTGATTAGTAAATGACATAGACATAACAAAAGACGGATGTCCCATCGCCACACCCAGGTTCACCAGACGACCTTCGGCCAATACGATGATTTCTTTGCCGTCAATTGTATACTTATCTACTTGAGGCTTAATCACCTCTTTGGTATGGCCGTAATTAGAATTTAACCAGGCCATGTCGATTTCGGTATCGAAGTGGCCAATGTTACAAACTACGGCCTTGTCTTTCATCTTCTTGAAATGTTCGCCCGTAATAATGGAATGATTGCCGGTAGCAGTGACAAAGATATCAGCAAGTTCAGCTGCCCTTTCCATTTTCATTACCTGGAAGCCTTCCATGGCAGCTTGCAGAGCACAGATCGGGTCGATTTCCGTTACAATAACGCGGCAACCGGCACCTGCCAGCGAACGGGCCGAGCCTTTGCCTACATCACCATAACCTGCCACAACCGCTACTTTACCAGCTAGCATCAGGTCAGTGCCCCGACGGATCGCATCTACGCATGACTCTTTGCAACCATACAGGTTATCAAATTTTGATTTGGTTACAGAGTCGTTCACATTGATGGCAGGAACAGGCAAAGTTCCTTTTTTCATCCGCTCATACAAGCGCAGTACGCCGGTAGTGGTTTCTTCCGAAATACCGCCAATGTTGGCAATCAATTCAGGGTATTTATCCAACACCATGTTGGTAAGGTCGCCACCATCATCCAGAATCATGTTCAACGGTTTGCGGTCTTCACCGAAGAATAGTGTTTGCTCGATACACCAGTCAAACTCTTCGGCATTCTGGCCTTTCCAGGCATACACCTGAATACCGGCAGCGGCAATCGCAGCGGCAGCATGGTCTTGTGTAGAGAAAATATTACAAGAAGACCAAGTTACCTCGGCTCCCAGTTCAACCAAAGTTTCAATCAACACGGCAGTCTGGATGGTCATGTGCAAGCAACCGGCAACGCGTGCTCCCTTTAGCGGTTTGGAAGGGCCAAATTCTTCACGAATAGCCATCAGGCCAGGCATTTCAGCCTCAGCCAATTTGATTTCTTTGCGACCCCATTCGGCTAATGCAATGTCTTTAACTTTGTATGGAACGTAAGCTGTTTCAACCATTGTTCAAAGGTTTTGTGTTAGTTGTTAGATTAAATGTATAGGAAAACGATATTTTCATCTATAAGTGTCAGGAAAAGTACAAAGGTAACCATTCTCTATCCAGAAAGGAAACTTTTTAGCAAATTTTAACTCCTATATGTGAGGGTTTTACGATTTTCAGAGATACTATTTTGAGAACAGTTTCCACAAAGGCACATCTAAAAAAGAACTTGCTGTCCATTCTATTCACCAAACAGAAACTCAATTTCCTTAAACGTATAGTATCGAATTTCGTTACCTCGCTGAACGGCCAATTGCCCGGTTTCGCTGATACCGACAATTATGCCTTCAAAAACTTCGTCATCCGCCCGAAACTGTCTTACCTCACCATATCCATACAAAGTGCGCAGATACATGGTTTTCAGAAAGTCAATGGCTCCGGCACGGAGTTTTAGGTAAAATTTTTCTAGCGAAACCAATAGATCGGGCAACAATATTTCCAGATTGTATCCGTCTACCAGAGTAGTTGCTATTGCCAGAGAGGTAGCACGCAATGGGGGAGCAAAAGTAAGCTGATTGATATTTAACCCGATTCCGATTACCGAGTGGGAAATAAAAGACCCCTGCAGGGTATTTTCGATCAGGATCCCTCCCATCTTGGAAGATTGCCAGTAAATATCGTTGGGCCATTTAATGGACATACCAGTAGGCAAGTAAACAGACAAAAACTCATGCACTGCCAACGATACAGCCATAGTAAGCTGGAACTGCTGAGCCGCTTTCAAAAAAGCGGGCTTGACAATGACTGAAAAAGTAAGGTTCTTACCCGGCTCAGTCAGCCAGGTATTGCCACGCTGGCCCCGGCCACGGGTTTGCTGCTGGGTAATTACCACTGTACCCTCGGGAGCAGATGCATTGCGCAACAGGTCAGCGGCGATGTCATTGGTCGAGTGACATTCTGGCAGAAATAACAGCTTTTGGCCTACGAATAATGTTTTGGGTGGATTATTGTACAAGATTGTTTACTTTTGTTTCACTTTGAACACTGAAAAAATTGTAAAGTTATCAAACAGAAGAATTTATTCTACTTACTTTTCAATTTACTAACACTAAACAAAACGAATGCAATTAACCAGAAAAAGAAATAATACTACCCTAACATCAGAACAATTAAGTAGTTTGGTGGCGCAGGGCATGCAGGAGAAAAAAGCAGAAGACATTGTTATATTGGATTTGCGGCAAGTAAAAAATGCAGTAACGGATTATTTCGTTATTTGCTCGGGCAATTCAGATACACAGGTTGATGCCATTACAACTTCTATTGAAGAACAAGTATACAAAACGCTGGGCGACGATCCCTGGCACAAAGAAGGCAAAGCCAACCGGGAATGGATTCTTCTCGACTATGTAGATGTGGTAGCTCATGTATTCAAAAAAGACCGGCGCGCCTTTTACGCATTGGAAGATTTGTGGGGCGATGCCCCTTCTATCCGGGTCGAGTCATAAACCCTTGCCTGTAAAAACAATTCTGTTTCTTTCAGTGTTTTATAGGGGTTTTGGCCTGTTCAAACATAGTATTTTTAATTAATTTTTCTTTATAAATAGAAACGATGAATGAAAATCAAGAAAGAAGCAACCGTAAACCGTTGCTTCCCAAGCCGCCACAACGGCCAGGTTATCAAATTTGGGTAGTGGTAGGATTGGTCATAGTAGCACTTTTTACTTTCTTGCGGGGAGGCAACGACCCGCGTACCATTAACAAGAAGGAATTTGAGGAAATGGCACAGGAGGGTGATGTAAGTGTCGTTGTGATTTTGCCTTCGCAAAGCCAAAGTGCGGTAGAGATAACCCTAAAAGACGAAGCTATTAAGAATATCAAATACCGTGACCGCATCCCAAAACCCAGCTTGCTGACGCCCTATTCCTCGGGTCCGCATTTCCGGTTCGATGTGGTAGATGCCAAATCGTTTGAAGAAGAGCTGCAGAAGAAATTTCCGAATCTGCCTTACCGGGTAGAACATCACCAGGATACAGGCTTCTTCCTGTATTGGGGTTTGTTCCTGCTTATGATGGTAGGCTTGTGGATGATTATGCGTCGCGTAGCCACAGGCGGCCCCGGTGGACAAATCTTTAACATCGGTCGTTCGAGAGCTACGTTGTTTGATGCTGAAAATAAAGTAAAGATCACCTTCAACGATGTAGCAGGCCTGGATGAAGCCAAAGAAGAAATCAAAGAGATTGTAGAATTTCTGAAAAACCCGAAAAAATTTACCGATTTAGGTGGCAAAATTCCGAAAGGTGCTTTGCTGGTAGGTTCACCCGGTACCGGTAAAACGTTGCTTGCCAAAGCAGTAGCAGGCGAAGCCAATGTACCTTTCTTCTCATTATCAGGTTCTGACTTTGTGGAAATGTTTGTAGGTGTGGGTGCAGCCCGCGTGCGTGACCTTTTCAAACAGGCCAAAGAAAAAGCACCTTGTATCATATTCATTGACGAGATTGATGCCATTGGTCGTTCCCGTGGCCGTGGTTCTATGCCCGGTGCAAACGATGAACGCGAAAACACATTAAACTCACTGCTGGTTGAAATGGACGGGTTTGCCACAGACTCGGGTGTCATTATCCTTGCCGCTACGAACCGTCCGGATGTATTGGATTCCGCATTGATGCGACCAGGCCGCTTTGACCGGATGATCAGCATCGACAAACCCGATCTGAATGGACGGGAGTCTATATTCAAAGTTCACTTGAAGCCACTTAAACTCTCAAGTGATGTAGATCCTAAGAAACTCGCCGCTCAGACTCCCGGTTTTGCCGGTGCAGAGATTGCCAACGTTTGTAACGAAGCTGCCCTGATTGCCGCCCGTCGTAACAAACCAGCGGTAGATATGCAGGATTTTCAGGATGCCGTAGACCGGGTGATTGGTGGTTTGGAAAAGAGAAACAAGCTTATCTCACCCGAAGAGAAGAAAATTGTTGCTTATCATGAAGCGGGCCATGCAGTTGCTGCATGGTTTCTGGAACATGCAAATCCGTTAGTGAAAGTGAGTATCGTGCCACGTGGTGTTGCGGCTCTGGGGTATGCCCAGTATCTTCCCCGCGAACAGTTCCTTTACACTTACGAGCAGTTGTTTGACGAGATGTGTATGACATTGGGCGGCCGTGCTGCGGAAGAAATCACCTTTGAGAAGGTATCAACCGGAGCCTTGAGTGATTTGGAACACATTACCAAGATGGCTTATGCCATGGTCACTGTTTATGGCATGAACGACAAAATCGGGAATGTGTCTTTTTACGATTCCAAACAGTCTGAATACAATTTTAACAAACCTTATTCGGAGGAAACCGGAAAGACCATCGACGAAGAAGTTCGTAAAATCATCGATACGGCTTACCAGTACACCAAAGGCCTGCTTCTAGAGAAACGTGACAAACTGGAAATTCTCGCTAAGGAATTGCTGAAACGCGAAATCATCTTCCAGTCTGATCTGGAAAACTTAATCGGAAAGCGTCCTTTTGATGAGCCTACTACATATCAGGCCTATCTGAACGGAAATAACAAGAAAGAGGACGAAGAAGAAAGCATTCCTGTACATAAAAATCCAGGCAGTGTCCCTGATATGGAAGGCAATACGGCACCGCTGGAACAATAAACCAGCCTATTCAACAAAAAAGCACCGCTGGAAACGGTGCTTTTTTGTTGGCTTTTTACCTTTCAAAAGATACTATTTTTTGACAAACTTTTCCAGTTGCTCTTCTACCTTTAAATAATAAGTGCCAGCCTTTAATGTTTTGATATCTATCTTTTGTCCTTGCCCTTTCATCACTACTCTCTTTTGCGCATCCATAATTTCAAAATCAACCTCCCGGGATAAATTCAGTTCTTCTTTGGGATTGACAGGCGTGAAAGTGACGGGTTCAGGAGCAGGGGGCGGCGGCGGGACATTAGCCGGATTAAAGGTAATCGTTTTGCTATAGAAGGTCTTGTGATTGTCTACATTCTGCGCTTTGATGCGATATTTGCTATCTCCCAAAGGATGCATAATCGGAACCGAATATGTTCCGTCTCCCTCTCCCCTGGCCGAATGCTTCTCTAGCACTATCCAGTTTCCGTTTCGCAAACTTTCAATGGAATACACAAAATTAGGGTTCTCGTCGCGGGTAGTCCAATGAATGGCAGTAGGCAGCACTTCCACATTTTCGATCTGAAAACCGCCGCTTGGTTTAATCACCTGAGGATTGATCAAACGAGGGGCACAACCATCCTTATGTGTGATGCGAATGGTAACAGGCTCATTCATTTCCAGGTAGGACAAGTCAATTTCGAAAGCCGCTATTTTGATATTTGAAATTACTTTCTCATCATTTACATAGACTTCGTTGGCACAATATCCTTTGTTATCCTCTAACCGCGGATTTTGGACAAACAGGTTTTTTCCCTGATAAATACCTGCAATAATGATTTCGCCAGCATACAGTGGCATTACCAGCAATGAAACAATACCTGTCAGGCAGATTGTCAATAGCCGGTTTTTAAAAAAGCGGAATAGCTGACTCACGATGATAAAATGCATATTTTCCGCAAAGTTGCAAGAAATACGCGGCTTTTCAATACAAAAACAAAATTACATTCTCAATAAATACACAGCACTAACAACCAGGAAAACGGTCGTATACCTGAGTAAGTCTTCGATTGTAAGGGTTTGTAGTTTTAGTAAGTGTCCTTAGGTTTTTTGGCATCTATTACCTGTACATCCTGCTGGAGTTCACGCAGCAAGGCTACAATCTCTTTGATTTGTTTGTATAACTCTGGATGCTCATAAAAAAGCTCCGAAGCCTGTTGCGGGTTTGCCTGAATAAAGCTTCTCATTTTATCCATCTGAGAGCCGATTCGCTGGAACTCTTGTGTAGTATTCGCCATGCACTAAATTGAGTTTTGTGGATTGTTGATGAATCTGCTGGCTTTAGAGTGATCGCGTATGTAGGATTCAAGGAGTCAACATTATGCTTTTTTTCGGTTATAGTCAAGAAAAATTGCAGAAAAGATGATCCACTTTTTATTAACTAATTCGTTATCAAGAGCTTTCCTGAATAGAGTATTTTTTTACACTCTCAAGCTGTTCTACATCTCAAAATCCAGTAAATGAAACTAGGAAGTCTCACATCAGAGAAAAAAGAATTACGGATAAAAACTAATGAAAAAAAGCCCACAGAATGACTGTGAGCTTCGACAGAAAGAACAAATAAACAAACGTTTACTTGCTATTTTTTTTATTATATAAAAGTATTTGAAGGAGTGCAAGCCCAACTTTTTTAAAAACCGTTCGCTGTCTTTTCTTCTTCAGCCATTCTAGCCAAAATCTGTGGTTTCCATTGGTTATACACCATAACAAGCTGTTCGTATGTTTCGGGTGTCAGCCTATCCTGTCCTAATAACGACTCAGTACCGGGAAAATCGTAAAAATAAGCTGCCAGTTCCTGTTTCCGTTTGGGATAATTGGGATCAAATATGCGTAATTGCTTGCCTTCTGCGGCAATCACAGGCACTTTCCCTCCAAAATAATCCGTCTGCTTTACAGAATTTACGGCAGCGCCTAACGCTTCTTTCAATGAATAGCCGATCTGGTCACCCAAACGTGGATAATTGCGAATCATTTCAGCCAGCACTACTTCATCGCAGTAATATAAACTGGCATATCCGACGGTATGACGTTGCAAGAACACTGGCACTTCTGCCAGATATCGGGTTTCGTACTCTTGCAAACCGTTGTAGTATGCCTTGATGTCACCAGGCGTATATCTGATACTCCGGTTGTTAACAAAGGCAATTACTTCACGGTTATTATCGGCAAGGCGTTGATTAAAATGAATAGCCGCATACACTGTATCACCTTGATTAGTAATCAGATAGGTGCGTGCTGCCTGACTAAATGCTGGATAAGTAAAACTCAGAAGAAAGAATATCTTTATGAAGGTAAATTTGTGCATATCCTGTATTCGTTTTTTGGTTTTATACAACCAAAGGCAATGCACGTAACTTTGGTACTTGGCAAAGTGGTGTAAGAAAACTTGTCTTCAATAAACAAACATTTGGTTTTGCTTATTGATGGATTGAAACTAGTTTCTTTTGATTTTCAGAAAGATGCAATCACAAACATTAAAAACAACCTATATCTTATTCTTGTCAGATCAAGAGCACAGATATTGCCCGGCTTACTCTTACCAAAAAGTGTATAAAAAATATAACTATTTAAGTGTAATAAATATAAAGAAAAACCAATAAATTGACTGCTGCTACACCCACCAAAAACACCCCGATTATTCCCACTACTGATAACACATGTTAAGTTTTTGTTAAGAAATAGGCACTTTAATCCACTGAAATTCAATATATTAACACCTATCCACACTTGTCCACAAGTTATCCACATTTAATTTGTGGAAAATCTCTTTTCAGGAGAGTCTACATTTGTAATAGTCCGCACCTCACACCGGAACCCAGATCTATTATTCTATGTGTGGATGAACACCAGAGGAGGGAAAAATAATAGCGTAATAGAAGCGAAACTTCCATCCAACCACTTATAATCACAAATTTTCGTTCGCTAAACGAACGTTTGTTTGTACGTTTGTTTTATACAAACACATCACCTGTGGAACCATCAGGATTATGAACGTATAAGTATTCTGTAAACACTAATTGCAAGTAATATGAGTAAATCTCAAGTTGCTGTTCCCGAGCCATTGTTGGCTGAGGACCCGAATCGGTTTGTATTGTTTCCGATTGAGCACAACGACATCTGGCAAATGTATAAACAAGCCGAAGCCAGCTTCTGGACAGCCGAAGAAATTGATCTGTCGCCAGACCTGACCGACTGGGAAAAGCTGAACGATGGCGAACGGCATTTTATCTCACACGTTCTGGCGTTTTTTGCAGCAAGTGACGGTATCGTCAACGAAAACCTGGGTGTAAACTTTTTGGCCGAAGTACAGTTTCCGGAAGCCAAGTGCTTTTACGGGTTTCAGGTGATGATGGAAAACATCCACTCAGAAACGTATTCGTTGCTGATTGACACGTACATCAAAGATCCCAAGCAAAAAGATTATTTGTTCAACGCATTGAGTACGGTGCCTTGTGTAGGTAAAAAAGGCGAATGGGCGCTAAAGTGGATCAACAGCGAAAACTTTGTAGAACGCCTGATTGCCTTTGCCGCCGTTGAGGGTATTTTCTTCTCTGGCTCCTTCTGCTCGATTTTCTGGTTGAAAAAACGCGGGCTGATGCCAGGTTTGTCATTTTCAAACGAGTTGATTTCGCGTGACGAAGGGTTGCATTGTGAGTTTGCCTGCTTGCTTTACACTAACTATATCGTCAATAAGCTGTCACAAGAGCAGGTATATGCCATCATAACAGATGCCGTTGCCATTGAAAAAGAATTCATTACTGAGGCTCTGCCTGTAGGTCTGATCGGTATGAACGCTGGCCTGATGTCGCAGTACATCGAATACGTGGCTGATTTCTGGCTGGAGAGACTGGGCTATGCCAAATATTACAACACCGCCAATCCGTTTGATTTTATGACAGCGATTTCGCTTCAGGGCAAAACCAATTTCTTCGAGAAGCGGGTAGCCGAATACCAGAAAGCAGGCGTTATGAGTGGCGGCGAAAAAGAAGGAGCTAAGTTTTCACTCGACGAAGACTTCTAAAGATATTTCGAAAGGCAGAATTTGGATTACGGATAGAGCGAGGGGTTTTGCGAGTTGAAAAGATACTATTTATCCTTCCGGAATCCGACTTCTCAATTTCGAAATCGGGTATACTCCCAAACCACAACCACCTATGTAGACAGTCAGGGGCCCCGATCCGTCGGGGCACTTTCCTGCAACAAAATAAATGAGCTAATACGAGTAACTAAACGAATTTCAGGATCAGAGAGCCGAATTTTCTGGTCCTGTTCTTTCCCAAAAGTTTTTAAAATCGCCTGATTTTTAGTAAATTAAGGTACAAAGACAGGCAAAAGAGCACCACTTTTTTAATAGAATTGAGTAATCAGAGTAATTTTTCCGTTTCATCTATAAACTAGTAGAATATGTACGTAATCAAAAGAGACGGGCGGCGTGAATCTGTCAAATTTGACAAAGTAACGGCGCGTATTGAGAAACTGTGCTACGGCCTGGATATCAACTATGTAAACCCGATTACAGTGGCACGCCGTGTCATTGATGGCATTTATGATGGCGTAACTACTGTAGAACTGGACAACCTGGCGGCAGAAACGGCTGCCTCGCTGACCACTACGCACCCGGATTACGCCATACTGGCAGCCCGCATCGCCATTTCCAACCTTCATAAAACAACCAGTAAGTCGTTTTTCAATACCATGAAGCGGATGTATACCTACGTAGATCCCAAAACGGGTGAAAACGCAGGATTGCTATCCAAAGAGACGTTTGATGTGATTAAAAAACACGCCGACTTACTGGATTCCAGCATCATCTATGACCGCGATTTTGGTTACGACTACTTTGGCTTCAAAACCCTGGAACGGTCGTATCTGATGAAGCTCGACGGCAAAGTGGTGGAACGTCCGCAACACATGCTGATGCGTGTAGCAGTGGGCATCCATGGGGATAACCTTGAGAACGTAATCGAAACGTACAATCTGCTTTCCGAACGTTGGTTTACGCACGCAACACCAACATTGTTTAACGCCGGCACACCCAAACCCCAATTGTCGAGCTGCTTCCTGCTTACCGCTCAGGACGACAGCATCGAAGGCATTTACGATACGCTGAAACAATGTGCGTTGATCTCACAGTCTGCTGGTGGCATTGGTTTGTCTATTCACAACATACGGGCTACAGGTAGCTACATCAAAGGAACCAACGGTACTTCCAACGGCATCATTCCGATGCTGAAAGTGTTCAACGATACGGCGCGTTACGTAGATCAGGGCGGTGGCAAGCGCAAAGGAGCATTTGCGATTTACCTGGAGCCTTGGCATGCCGATATGTTCGAGTTCCTTCAACTGAAAAAGAACCACGGCAAAGAGGAAATGCGTGCCCGTGATTTGTTCTACGCCTTGTGGATTCCGGATTTGTTCATGAAGCGGGTAGAAGAAAACAGCACCTGGACACTAATGTGCCCTAATGAATGCCCTGGCTTGGCCGATTGCTACGGCGATGAGTTTGAGGCATTGTACGAGAAATACGAACGAGAAGGAAAAGGCCGCAAGACCATCAAAGCACAGGATTTGTGGTTCGAAATTGTGGAATCACAAATTGAGACTGGTACGCCTTATATTTTGTATAAAGACCACGCCAATCGCAAGTCGAACCAAAAGAATCTGGGTACGATCAAGTCGTCTAACTTGTGTACCGAGATCATGGAATATACGGACAAAAATGAAGTGGCCGTATGTAACCTGGCGTCAATTGCGCTGCCAAAATTCGTTGAAGACGGCAAATTCAATCATGAGCGGTTGTATGAGGTAACCAAAGTAATTACCCGCAACCTGAACAAGATCATTGACATTAACTACTATCCAGTACCGGAAGCCGAACGCAGCAACAAGCGTCACCGTCCGATCGGTATTGGCGTACAAGGCCTGGCCGATGCGTTCATCATGTTGCGCATGCCGTTTGAATCGGAAGAAGCCCGTGGCCTGAACGAAGATATTTTTGAGACAATCTACTTTGCAGCCATGACGGCTTCGATGGAGCTGGCCAAAGAACAAGGCGCCTACGAAACCTTCAAAGGTTCACCGCTGTCCAAAGGCATCTTCCAGTTTGATATGTGGGGCGTGTCTCCAAAATCAAACCGTTGGGACTGGAATGCATTGCGTGCCGATGTGAAAAAACACGGTGCCCGTAACTCGCTGTTGCTGGCTCCGATGCCAACCGCCTCGACTTCGCAAATATTGGGTAACAACGAATGTTTTGAACCGTATACGTCAAACATTTATACCCGCCGGGTATTGTCAGGAGAGTTTGCCGTAGTAAACAAACATTTGCTGAAAGACCTGGTACGTCTGGGCTTGTGGAATAACCAAATGCGCGATGCCATTATTGCTGGCAAAGGGTCTATCCAGCACATTGCTGACATTCCGCAGCACATCAAAGACTTGTACAAAACCGTATGGGAAATCAAGCAGAAGGCCATCATTGAGATGTCGGCCGACCGTGGTGCCTACATTTGCCAGAGCCAAAGCTTGAACCTGCACATTCAGGATCCGAACTTCGGCAAACTGACTTCGATGCACTTCTACGCCTGGAAAAAAGGATTGAAAACCGGCATGTATTACCTGCGCACCAAAGCGGCGGCCGATGCAGTACAGTTTACCCTGCAGAAACAAGCCGAAGTGGCACTGCAACCAGTAGTTACCGAAGCGGACCATGCTCTGGCTCAAGCTGCCAAAACGGTAGTAGATGAGGTACGCAAAATGGAAACTCAGGTAGCCAAGCCAGCCACCACGCAGATTGATATGGATTATGAACAGAAAATGAAAGACATGACCTGCTCGCTGGATAACCCCGAAGGTTGCGAAGCCTGCGGAAGCTAGTCCGGAAAAAATAGTATGTGATAAAAGTGCAAAACCCCCTCTGTGCAAATGGAGGGGGTTTTCTTATATAGAAGGTAAATTATAGATGAGATTGATTCAACTATTTGCTACTTACAAGCAAGAGGAAAATTTTAAAATAATCTTTCCCCAACTTTGTATTTTCTATAAAAAACATAGTTTGGCATAGTTACTTTCCTCACTCTTTCAATATAAAAGGCACCACTAAATTTGTTACCGCAAATACCATCCATGGAAGCTAAAATTATTGTTTTTGTAACATTTGTGCTGTCTGCATTTACTCTAGTACAAGATGAGAAAAAGATTGTAAAGATAGATGAATTCCAAAGCTACATAGACCCGCTTGGGCTTGATTTTCAGATGCCTGAGAACTATGAAGAAACGTATGTAAGACAGAATCGGGATTTGTGGTATAGTTTCGCAATAAAAGATAAAAGTGCTGATTTTGAAGTACGCTATACAATATGGTCACTTCAATCAGCATTAGAAGCATATAACAAATGCTTACAAGAGAAAAACTGCACAATGATAGATCCTAATAACATTTTTCAAGGAAGGATACAGGCAAATGTATTAAATATGACAGGAGGTGCGGGTAGTGATATAGGCGCATTTCCAGCAAAAGCAGTAAAAAAAGAATTTAATGCGGATATAGGCGGGTCTTCTTTCTTTGATTTTCATTGCAGCTTTGGAAAAGGATATAAATATGGGCAGATGGTATTCTTACATAAAGACAATGTTGCGGATGTTATCATCACTTTTATGAGTAATGATAAATCTACTCACTCTAATCTTATGGACAAATCTTTCCATTCACTGAAGTTTAAAAGTAAATAGATATAGAAAATACTACCAATTTCTAATCCAACATAGGTTAGGTAGATTTTGCCTACAAAAATATACCTATGGTATAGTACTTTTAAATCGAATAGTTTCTTATGAAAGCTCAACTTCCTTTTGCATCTGTTACTCAGCACCTAATCAGGGCAAAGCCTATTTGCTTAAGTACCTGACCGAAACATATCCTGATTACCTATTAAACGACATTAAAACGTATAATTTTTTAGTGGCTCAGGAGGAGTTTGAAAACTGGGTTTTGAATATGGTTCAAACGAAACCGTTACCTACGGCTATTCAATCCATCTGGTTCGGTCTTTCTCGAAGAGGATCTGTAGGTTCTGACGCTACATTTGTTAAAATTTACATGATCGGGTCTCATGCCTCGCCTAACGAAGATAAGGATTGGGCTTGCTATGTAGATTATGCCCCCAACCCAGAAGAAGAATTACCTGATATGGAGATATATGAAGATATTTCAGATTCGGTAAGCAAATATATGGATTAGACTGAAACAGAAGGTGCTTATCATGTAGAGGCAACTGTTTTTCTAAGTATAACCTGTCAGTTACTTACCCATGCTCTTAATAATATTAGCGACATTCTACTTGAAAACCGCGATAGTCTGCATGTAGGATTTGGGTATCCATCAGGCGATTGTTGGTATCTGGGCTGCTTAACTTCCCATGGATGGGAATAAATGAGTCAATTTTAGTTTCCGATCCCGTTATTCTTTCCTAATACAAGGTTTCAATTTCCTGCCAAGCCTAGGCCAAACAGACTTTCTGTCAATATTTTCACTAGTGAGACATTAAGTAGCTAATTCTTAGACACACGAATGATTGCCCCAGGAAATGCAGGTTTTCACTTTTTAGAAGATACTATTTTCAGTCATCCAAAGTCACGCAGATTCGGTATGTGACTCAATGGCTTCTTTCAACTCGGCCAATGTTTTCCAAACTTTAGGCTTCCACACGGGCACGTGTCTGTTCAATTCCACCATCCGGTCAATAAAATCGGAAAGTGTTTTGATCGGTGCCCCTTCCAGCCAGTACTCTTCTTTGCTAATAGTTGTTTCCGGAATCAGGATTTTCTTTTGTTCCAACGCAAACGATTTGTCGCCCTGATAAATCCGTTGCTGCGCTGCGTCATAGTGCATATCGACAAAAAAGAGCGATTTTCCGGCCGCATCAAAAAGGCTTTCGAATTCAAAATCCAGTCCGTAGATTACCTCTACCTGCTCACAAGCCTCATTGAGTTTGCGATTTGAGATGCGTTTCCAGTTTTGGGGAAACACCTCTTGCCAGTCGCTCCACAAAACCAGTTGCGAAACCGGCAAATTTCTTTCAGCAATGGGCATAACGGCGGGTGATGGGTTTACAGTGGTCATTTTTCAACGTTTAATGGACATTCTATGAGAAGACGAGTGGCAGCAATAATTCAGTAGTTATTTTCACACAAAAAGCAAAAATATCAATAAATTACAAAAAAAATCAAATACTATTTATTTAAAACAAGTAGTATTTGCGGTTTTTCAACAAAGATAAAGACGAATATTATCTGAGGTTTATTGTAACTCGTGGCAACTTTTTCTCTTTTGGATTTTGATTCAAGCTGGTTTGGCCCCGTGAAAACATACTGTTTTAGTATCCAGCATTTCCGTCTATTTGGTTTTCTTGGCATTTTGTTACTCTTCGCTTGTAAGTACAAAGACTTGGCTTGCATTACTGATTTGAAAGACTATACAGGTATGCAGGCTCCCTATGAATTGACCGTTGCTTACCCACGGCTTACCAAAGCTGAAAATTGATAAAAGAAACAGGCGGTTTTCACTTTTTTGTAGATACTATTTTTGAGATTACGCAATTTTGTGTAGTTTCGTTACACAGGCATGCGTGTTTTGTATCAGCATAAAAATGCTCAGTTTAAAAAAAACTATCGCGTCAGACTATTGACTTTTGTTTGCTACTTACCTTATGGCAAACAATCGGTTGCGTTTTGACCCGTTCATGTACATTTTAAAACTTTGTACATCGCAACCCCT
This sequence comes from uncultured Sphingobacteriales bacterium, assembly GCA_963520985.1. Classification (GTDB taxonomy): domain Bacteria; phylum Bacteroidota; class Bacteroidia; order Cytophagales; family 172606-1; genus Xanthocytophaga. The sequence goes on along the minus strand of CAUQTA010000001.1, from coordinate 1,649,304 downwards.
TTTATTAGTCTTCCTTTGATCCTATTAGTGTTGTAATTCATAATTGCAGAAATGAGCAGTACCAATAACAGTTTATTAGCAGATATTGAAAAAATAAACCGAATTCCCATTGTTTCCACTATGCTTGAAGTCATATGCCGGTCTACGGAAATGGGATTTGCCGCTATTGCCCGCGTTACGGAAGACCGCTGGATTGCCTGCAGCGTACGGGACGAAATTTCGTTCGGATTGCAACCGGGTGGTGAATTGGAGATTGAAACCACTATTTGCAACGAGATTCGTGCTACGGGCCAAGCCGTGGTCATCGATCATGTAGCCGAAAACGAAACGTTTCGCAATCATCACACACCCAGAATGTATGGTTTTCAAAGCTATATTTCGGTACCCATTATCCTGAAAACCGGTCAGTTTTTCGGAACATTATGCGCCATTGATCCCAGGCCTGCCTTGCTAAACAATGTAAAAACGATCGGCATGTTTACCCTGTTTGCCGATTTGATTGCCTTTCATCTGCAAAGTTTACAGGCAATGGATCAAAAGTCTTATGCCGTCGAAGAATTGAATCGTCAACTGGCAGATTCTAAGAATGAAAACCGGCAATATAAATTTATCTCAGATCATAACCTTCAGGAACCGCTCCGCAAAATACGGATGTTTAGCAGTATGCTGGTGCAGGCCACCGAAAACAACGATTTGGACAAAGCCAACATGCTGGCCCAGAAAGTCAATCATACTGCCCAGAAGTTCTCACTCATGATCAGAGGCTTGTCCAACTATTCGGAACTGAACGACAAAGAAGTCCGGTATGAAAAAGTGGATTTGAGTCAGGTGCTCCACGATGTGCGTCAGCAACTTGACCAGGAACTGGCTGCTAAACATGTCCTTATTTTGGTCGGTGCTTTACCGGTAATCGATGCGATACCTACTCAAATGAATCAGCTTTTCTATAATCTGATCAAAAATGCCATTCAGTTCTCTAAAGATCACATTCCGTTGGAAATTCAGATAAAGTCAATACAAAAGTTCGAAGAACCCGCAGCATACCTAACCAGTCAGTCGAGGTTTGTTGAGGTGCAGTTGGAAGACAATGGCATTGGCATCGAAGAAGCCCAGCTTGAGAAAATCTTTGACATCTTCACTCAAATCTCAAACGAACACGAAATGGACAATGCAGGTATTGGCTTATCCTACTGCCGCAAAATTGTCCGCAATCACAAAGGCAGCATCAGTGCCCGATCTGCTCCCGGCAAGGGCACTACCTTTTCGATTACTCTACCCATCCATCAGTACTAATCAGGCAGGTTTGGGCTTTTGAGAAGATACTGTTTTCTGAGACAAAAGAAAAAAGACGTTAGACAAAAGACAATTCACTGAATGCCAGACCTTAGTAATCAAGTGAACTATACTTTCAATCTGCCTTTGTACTTAATTGAAAATCAATTTTCAGTTTATTAAAAGTTTTTACTCGTTCAGGCAACAGTTTTCGCACAAGCAGTGTCTTATCTCAGTGTACACTTAGCCCACCAAACGCATGAACTTTCGTCTACTTAGTATTCTTGGCATTTTGCTCCTCTTCGCTTGTAAGTCTAAAGACCCGGAACCCATCAGCGACTTTAAAGATTATGAGGGCATTTGGGTTCCTTACGAATTAATCTACACAGAAGGAACCGTGTCCACGGGGCCCTTTTATGCAAATAGCTTTTTTGGTGTCTATGCCGAAAGCATTCTGTTTCAGGCCAATCGGCAATTTGTACCTGTTAGTTGGTTGAATGAAGCGGAAAACCAATTGAAAACGGACGAAGCCGGAAGTTTCGACTATTATCCAATCGAAAAACGCATCGTGTTTAAAGGGCTATGGGAGTTTGAAGCGAAAATCGTTAAGTATTCGGAAGACGAACTCTGGCTAAAATTGACAAAGCCCGCTCAGCTACAGTCTTTTATTGATGTATATAAGCTAAAGCGAAAAAAGTAGTAACCCAGTGTAAGGCAAGCAGAGACTTGTTCTGTTTTGGATATAAGCAGGTGGTTGCGTCAGGGAATGTCGGTTTTGGCTTTTCAAAGGATACTATTTTCTGAATCCCTCTGCCCAAAATTGATTCACAGACTGTTGTGTGCTACAACTCTCAGATAAAACGCGTCGGTTTTTCGTTTTTCAGAGGTACTATTTTCTACACAAAAGCCTGCCAAGAAACGCAAAAGCTATCTTAGCAGGCTGCAGGTACATGATAAAGACTACACAAACAACATTACCAATGTCAGCACAATGCCGGCAATGGTAAAATACAAGCCTTTGCGGAAAATGGTGGTTTGTGGCAAAAACATCCAAAACGACGAAAGCACAAAGAAAAACAACGATAAGCCAAAGAACACATTCAGAAAAAACAACGGCTGTCCGCTATTGGCTTTGTGCAGTTTGGTTAGTTTGTCTATCACTAAAGGCAGTTCTTTGACTGTATAGTTAGCCACGCTGGTTTTCAGGTTGTATGTGCCCTGTTTGAAATAAGCCACATCGCCTTCGGTTCTTTCGATTTTAAAATCGCGGATTCGCAGTTCTCTTCCCACTTCTTCCAGTGAAGTGCCCGTCGGAACAGAACGTTCGATTTGTTTTTCCTTCTTCAAAAAATCAGTGTCGCGGAATATCAACACAATGCCGCTAATGGCATAGATGGACATAATGCCCGCTAAAAAAAATCCTAAATAACGGTGGTACACCCGCATGGTGTTGTGTAGTGTTGCTCTTTTACTCATGTGTGGGGAGATGTTTAGATTAATGTGTAAAAATAGGAAAGAAACGATTAGAAAGCATAGCAGAAGAAGGAAGCCCGCTTAATTTGGAATGGCGAATCAATGCCAGATGACAGGCCCCGGAAATCGGTGCATAGACAGACAACTCAAAATATTTTGACTACCTCTTTCTCTGACCCAAATAATGAGACAAATCAGCCGTTTTTTATACTTTTGGATGTAAGCTTCTCCAACAAACGTTAAAGCTATGACCAATCCAGTTCCTAAACCTTCGTATTCCGACATACAGAAAAAGCTTTCCCCTATTTCATCGGGTCCATTAGGTAGTATGCCTACATTTACTACTGCGGAAGGAATCCCTGTACCCCAGGTTTTGGATTTTGAAAACATACTATTTGATCATTTGAGATTTGGGGCTGGCAAACCGCCGTATCTGCGGGGACCGTACGCCCCTATGTACACCACCCAACCCTGGACGGTGCGGCAATACGCCGGATTCAGCACTGCGGAAGCTTCCAATGCCTTTTACCGCCGCAACCTGGCGGCAGGACAAACCGGACTTTCGGTAGCGTTTGACCTAGCTACACACCGCGGCTACGACTCCGACCATCCGCGGGTAGTGGGCGATGTAGGCAAAGCCGGCGTTGCCATTGATTCGGTGGAAGATATGAAGATTCTCTTTGATCAGATTCCGCTGGATAAAATGTCGGTTTCGATGACCATGAATGGGGCGGTGCTTCCGATTCTGGCCTTTTATATTGTAGCCGCCGAAGAGCAGGGTGTAAAACCTGAACAACTCAGCGGAACCATTCAGAACGATATTCTGAAAGAATTCATGGTGCGCAATACATACATCTACCCGCCGGAAGCCAGCATGCGTATCGTGGCCGACATATTTGCGTACACGTCGCGCTTCATGCCCAGATTCAATTCCATTTCCATTTCGGGTTACCACATGCAGGAAGCGGGTGCCACGGCTGATCTGGAACTGGCCTACACCCTAGCCGACGGACTGGAATACATTCGTACGGGTTTGGCGGCAGGCATTGCCATCGACGATTTTGCACCGCGTTTGTCCTTCTTCTGGGCCATTGGGATGAATCACTTCATGGAAATTGCCAAAATGCGGGCGGGTCGGATGCTGTGGGCCAAAATTGTAAAGCAGTTTAATCCCAAAAACGATAAATCGTTGGCGTTGCGAACTCACTGCCAGACTTCCGGTTGGAGCCTCACCGAACAGGATCCGTTTAACAATGTAACCCGCACTTGTATAGAGGCCATGGCGGCCGTACTTGGCGGAACCCAGTCATTGCACACCAACGCCCTGGATGAAGCCCTAGCCCTACCCACCGACTTTTCGGCCCGAATTGCCCGCAATACGCAGTTGTTCATCCGGGACGAAACGCAGGTCACCAAAACCATTGATCCCTGGGGTGGCAGCTATTACGTGGAATATCTCACCAAAATGCTGGCCGAAAAAGCCTGGCAGCTGATTGAAGAAGTAGAAGCCATGGGCGGCATGACCAAAGCCATTGCAGAAGGCTTGCCTAAGCTACGCATCGAAGAAGCCGCCGCCCGAAAACAAGCCCGCATTGATTCGGGCAAAGACAAAATAGTAGGCGTCAACTATCTGAAACCCGGCACGGATACCAGCATTGAATTGCTCGAAGTAGACAACACTGCTGTGCGCAATGCCCAGCTAGCCCGCCTGGAGAAGGTAAAAGCAGAACGTGACAATGCAAAAGTACAGCAACTGCTTGACAAGCTTACAACTGTCGCTAAAAACCTCACCCCTAACCCCTCTCCTTCTGAGAGGGGAACTGGCGTTGTACAATCTCAAGCTTCTGCTGAGGCAAAGCCCAATTTCTATACCGCAGATTATCTACAATGGAAAACACTTAAACCTCTGGCACGTGACAATCGCAAAAACCCAACGCAGGCAGAGGCTATTCTTTGGGAAGAATTGCGTGACAGAAAATTGGATGGCCATAAATTCAGGCGTCAGCATCCAATGGATTCCTTCATTGTGGATTTTGTTCAGATAGAAAACCAACTCATTGTTGAAATTGATGGTCCTATTCATCAGGAAGTTGACAATCCAAACTATGATGAATACCGAACCCTTCTTTTGAATGAAAAAGGATTTCGCGTGATCCGTTTTACAAATGATGAAGTTCTTAGCAATTTGGAAGGTGTATTAACGAAGATAAAAGCAAACCTTATCCTAAATCCCTATCCTACAGAGAAAAATCTTCCTAATCGCGAAACAGACTCCCCTTCTCTGAAGGAGAAGGGGCTGGGGGATGAGGTTTTCAACTCCAACCTCCTGGCCCTTGCCATAGAAGCGGCCCGAGCCCGTGCTACTTTAGGCGAGATTTCGATAGCCATGGAAAAAGCGTTTGGCCGCTACAAAGCCACTACCAAATCCATTACCGGCGTGTATATGAGAGAAGTATCCCAAGACGAAAATTTCAAGAAAGCCCGCGAATTATCCGATCAGTTTGCCGAGCTGGAAGGCCGCCGTCCGCGGATTATGGTAGCCAAGATGGGTCAGGATGGTCACGACCGGGGAGCCAAAGTCATTGCCACTTCTTTTGCCGATCTGGGCTTTGACGTGGACATTGGCCCGCTGTTCCAAACACCCGAAGAAACCGCCCGGCAAGCCGCCGAGAACGACGTGCACATTGTGGGAGCGTCGTCGCTGGCAGCCGGTCACAAAACGTTGATTCCGCAACTAATTGATGAGTTGAAAAGGCTGGGTAGGGAGGATATCATGGTCGTAGCCGGGGGCGTCATTCCTCCGCAGGATTACGACTTTCTGTATGAGGCAGGTGTACAGGGCATCTTTGGTCCGGGAACGGTGATTGCCGCTGCCGCACAGGATATTTTGAAAAAGCTGATTGCAGCCTTGCAATAATAAAGAAAGCTCTTTTACCCAATTGAGCAAGCATAATCAAATAGCGTGCTCGAAAAATAGTATCCCGTAAAAAGTAAAAACCCAGACATGTTTTTCAGTTCACCCGACGAAATCAAACAGATGCTAACCAGTTGGGGCAACATTAGTGTAGAGCCTGACAAACTGGTAATCCATGCGTATCTGTTTGAGCCTTCGCAAATTTTTAGCCGCAACGAATTGTTGCCTGGCGATATTATCGATATCAATCTGGACTCCGCCCCTCCTACGGTGCGTGTAGGAAAGGAGTTAATTTTTATTTCGGCAATGGAACGGGAAAAGCTGGCGCAATTTGCCTCAGCCCATCACATTCCTGTCATTAAGCGACCGGATCTCTGGGACTGGCTGCTGGAGCCTTATCTGGACACGGAGTATACCGACGAAACCCACCAAAGATTGGCCGCTTTACTGGCAGGTTACGGACTGACCGAAGACAAGGTTGAGGACATTAGAAAAGAAGTTGAAAACCAAATGTATAAGTACAACTTTGACACCATGCTATGGGAATGGGCTCATTTGGGAGCGGTAGATGTGTTGTGTGCCATGCGCCCCAAATATGGCAACGAGCGTTTTGCCTATTTCTATCACTATGTCATGAGCATTGCCTTGTTGCCTGATCAGCAATGATAATGCAAGAATTGCCAAACCGGGGTTTTCGATATTTACGAGATACTATTTAAGTTTTAGAATCCGCATAGGCAGCTGTGAAAAACGCATCCACCTGATGTTGGTCGGCAGGAAAGTTATAGACATCCACGATTTGGTTGTTTTCTATTTTCCAGAGCAGACACGACATCGCTTTGAAATTCTCTCCTTCCGCGCGGTTGCTCCAATTGTGGTGGCAATCAATCACAAAATGTTCATTCACACCCAACACAATCGGTTCGGCGTGAAAGTCCAATTGACCAAGCTGAGCAAAATACTGAAGTACTTCATCAACCCCGTTTTTGACACCGCTGAGCGGATGCCGGCCAGGTATGGTCCAGCGAATGGTTGGTGACAAGATTTGTTGCAAAGCAGACGCGTCGCTGTTGGCATAGGCTTGAAAAAAACGCTGAATCAACAGCAGATTGGGATGAGTTGTCATGTTGGAAAGTAGTTGTTACGTAGAATTGATATCTTTGCAAAACTACCATTTCACATTGGGTTGCATTTGTTGGCACAGGCCAACGTTTTGTTCACATCGGCCATGTCTTCTTTTGTTTCGTGTACTTCGTTAGCCGCTTCTGCCACAAAAACTTCATTTGCGTATCATCAGCAATTGGGAAGTTTTTATACCGACTGGCACCAACACGAGCAAGGCCAGCTCATTTATGCAGAAAATGGCTTTGTTCACTTGCGGGTGGGCGACAAACAACTGTTATTACCCAGTTGGTATGCCGCCTGGATTCCGGCCAATACGTTACACGAAATCTGGTCGCACAGCAGCCAATTGGTGCTACGAAGCCTTTCTTTTGCCAACGATTACATTCCGCAAGAGAATCTTGATAACTTGGTTATTTTTCCGGCCACCGATTTGCTGAAAGAAATGATTCGGTATACCTCACGTTGGGAATTGGCTTCTGAAGAAACTCATCAGGAAAAACTCTTTTTGCAGACATTGTTAAGCGTTTTGCCGGATGAAATGATTTGTGCTAGCCAGATTTACTTGCCCAATACAAAACATTCCCACTTGTCCAAAATATTAGTGTACATTCATGAGCATCTGGGCGAAAAAATCAGTCTGGCTGCTCTGGCAAGTCAGTTTGGCTATTCGATTCGGAACCTAAGCCGGTTGTTTACCGACCAGTTGGGAATGCCGTTTTCAAGCTATTGCAAGATAGCCCGGATGTTAAACGCCTTGGAACAGATTGAGCAAGGCGAAACGCGTGTATCGCAAGTAGCGTTTGAGGTAGGCTATGAAAGCGTAGCAACATTTAGCAACAATTTTCTGGAAGTATGCGGCATCCGTCCCCAGCAATTAATACAGTTGCGAAAGTCAAAATAGTATGGTTGAGAAATTCAAAACCTTTATATGATTGAGTTGGATAATCCCAATTGGAAATTGTTACGTCATGCTTATGGTAGTGCAGAAGATATTCCTGAGATGCTCGTAAATTTGAGAAAAAATGATCAAACAAATGATGATGATTTATTTTATGGTTGTTTATGCCATCAGTATAGTTTATACTCAGCCACTTTTGCTGCGATCCCTCATTTAGTTGAAATCATGCAGCAAACACATAACAAAGAGTTAAAATGCGATATTCTTGTGTTTTGTGGTATGGTCTACGCATATGATTTTTGGGAAAACTACCAGTACAAAAAAAATAACATAGTTCTTTCTGAGTTAAGAGCGTCTTTGAGTACAGAGCTTATGCTATCTATTCAGATGGATTATTTTCAAGTTATTCCATTTATTCATGCAATTGCACTTGATTTATTAAAGGATCAGAATTTAGCAGAAGAAGATAAAGAATACACCATCTTAACAATAGCTGCAATTAATCAATGTGGAGATTTTGCACGGGTAGGGTTAAGTTTTCCGTTTAGCTCTCAAGAGTTTATATGTACTTGTCCACATTGCAACATAGAGTTGGAAATCAAAACAGAAAATCAAAAATTAATAAGTTATCAAAAAACCAATTTTACTAAAAATTTAATTCAGCCCAGAAGTATAAATATCAAAAAATGGAATGGAGAATATAATCGGGAACAACTCCCCTTCTGGCTCAAATCATTATCGATTTCAGCAAAAGTTCCTTATTTATATCTCATTGTAGAGTATCTTTTCGGGACAGTCACTTGTAATTCTTGTTCTGGAACATTTCATCTAATAGATCGGTTAGAAGAAGAATCCTGAAAATAGTATGTTTTGAAAACGAAAAACCCCGATATAGGAATTTATTTCTGACGAAAGCCTAACTTTTGGATGGCTGCTAAGTCGCTTTTGCGGATTTTTCCATAAAAGATGCGACCGGTTTTGCAATTGCAGGCATAGCACAAATCAGGTTGTTTTTCTGCAACCAGTCGGGTTTCTTTTATTTCTATATTATTCTTATCCAAATAGTCAGCCATATTCCGGATCGTTTCGGCATCCGATGTTTCATCTTTCCACCGGTCTGCACAGGCGGTTTGCTCGTAGAAAACTTCGGTAGAAAACTGATATTTTTCACAGCTGATTAAGCCAACCAACATCAGATAGAAAAGAAAATGCAATAGTAACCGATTCGTTTTCATGAAGATAGATTTAAAACCAGAATACCTATTTTTGCATAAACCCTAATACCTTGGCTTTTTCCAGATCATTTTTGGCAACCAGTCCGTAAAAAACCTGTCCGGTAGCACAGTTGCACGCCATACACATCATTCCTTCCTTTTCCTTTACCAATCGAACATCGTCCATCGTCAGGCCTTTCTCGGTCAGGTAAGACGTTAGTTTGGCAATAGTTGCTTCAGGCGAAGCCTCTCTACCCCACGGATCTTCGCATTGGGTTTGGGCATACGTCACTTCAACGGTAGACGTTTGTTTTTTGCAGGTAAAAAGTGTAATTCCGATCAGAAAGAAAACGATGCTGAATAGTTTTTCCATAGTTTTGTATTTTTTAACAAGACCCGTAAATCGCCAAAAGCGTTGCATGGGGTATTGTAAAAAAAGTGAAAATACATATCTGCTCGGCGAGGTTATTATGTTGCATGAGATACTATTTTTTTACACCATCGAAAAACACAAATGGAGAACCGAAACATTGCCGGAGAACTGGCAGAAATCCTACCAACGGGTTACGAATGGAACGAACTGGAAGAATTTACCCAGCAACTGACGGACGCCGAAAAACGGCAATACAAAGTCGAATTGGTGGAAGCACATCTGTCGGTATTTTCTCTGTGGTGTTACGACTGGATGTGTGACAAAATACAAACCGATGATGCAGAAGGCTTTATAGAAGATTTGTTGGGCTTGCTGAATGCCATTGAACAACTAGACGCCGATCATCCACCCTATACACAACGCGCCGAGTGTTACAAATTGCTCGCCGATTTGCCTAATGATACAGAACAAAAGTTGTCATATCTGAATCAGGCCATTGACCAATACCGGCAAGGCGTGCAGCATGGGGACAGTACATTGCATGCTGCATGGGCCAGCGTTGTGCTTGATCAAATGGAGCTTCGCCAGCAATTTCAGGATTTGGAACTGACAGAGGTGCTTCGTCACTTTCAGCAAGCCATGCCTGCGTTTTCAGAGTCGGTGCTGTCATCATGGATGTACGCTAGCTTTCGCATTTTGGAGTTTTCCTTTGCAAAGAATCATTCTTGGCACGTGCGTTTTTTCCAAGCCTTGACCGATGCATTGTTGGCCTTCACTAACAGCGAGCCATTCATTCATTTGCTCTGGGTTCAGCAATTGCTTCGCATTCTGGACCATAATGCGATCCCAGTTCCTTCTGGTTACCAGCAAGTTCTGTATCAACAACTGGTAGATGAATTGAAATTCGTAGTCGATTACCAATCTGATGATACAGAGAAGCTCAACCAATTGGGGCATGCCTTTGACAAAGTAGCTAAGAGCCTACCGGATTCGGTCAGGCAACTTGAACACTACAAGCTGGCAATCAAGTTTTTCACTCAGGGACAATCCCTGAACCCCGCCGCATGGACGTTTCCCGTTTATGCCACCAACGCCATCAAAGCCATGGCACAGATTTATCATGCACAAGGCAACCAAGCCCAGGTCATCGACTGGTTTGAGCAGGGAAGAAGCATTTTCGCCAAAAACACCTATCCGGAATTTACCTTAAGCTTGTATTGGGGCGATTTCCTGATTGAATACGCCCGATTGGGATATGATTTTCATGCACCGGAAATTATTTTGCAGGAAGCCGAAGAAAAGCTCTTGGTTGCCAAAGAATTCGGCGAAAACTATTACTCCCATCCTTTTCTGTCACTAGCCAAAGTAGCTCTCAAACAAGGAGATAAATCGAAATGCCTGACTATTTTACAGGAATGCCACCAGGCATTGGGGCAATACATGGAATGGGCAAGCGTACTGAAAGATGAAGATTTTGCGGGCATTACTGCCGATGAGATTCTGGATGATAGTTTGGAGAAATAGTATGTTTTGAAAACGAAAAACCCTGCCAATTTGAAAGAATAGCAGGGTTTTGATGCTTTTACTTTGGAGAAACATCACGAACCAGTGGCAAACTTCAGTTCCTGGATTTTTGCCAGGTCATCTTTGCGCACGGTTCCCTTGATGACCCGACCGGAAGGGCAGGTACAGGCCTGACAATAACCCGTTTCGGGTGGGGCGGGTGCAATGGCAGTACCGGTAAAACGAATGTTTTTCCCACTCAGAAAGGCTTCTATATTCTTCAGGGTTTCGGCATCGGTTGCACCTTTTTGCCAGGAATCAGAACACTGGGTTTCGCCATAGGTCACACTCACCAAGTCGGTAGCAGGTTCTACATTTGGATAAGTTTCGCATTGAAAGGCACAAAGCAACACCAGTAACAAAGAAAGGCTTGAGATAATTTTCATAGAGATGGTAGTAAGTTGGATTGTTGGTAAGACACACAGATCCACCAAACGGTTGCTTCTATGAAAAAATTTTCTCCACAACTGCACAATCAGGTCAAGAATGGAAAAGGAAATAAAAGGAGCTATTTGTTCTCTTCAAAATCAAAATTACTCAACTTGGGTGTGGGAAGATTCTTAAACTGTACGCCGGTGGCTACACTGCCTTTCCGGTCCTGTTTGGCGTAGAGTTCCTGAGCCGTTTCTTCGCTTACAATCTGAATTTCTGAATACGTGTTTTTGCCCGATACGACGGCAAATCCATATACCCGGTTGGTACTGGAACATTCCACACACGTTTTGGCTGTTGGCAAGGCTTTCAGCCGAGCTTCGGGTATTTCATTGCCACAATGGATGCAATTCATAGTTGAGAGAAAAGAAGAAAGAGTAAAGACAAAAGAAAACCTCAAAACAATGGGGTTTTGAGGTTTTTGAAGATAGTATTTTGGAATGAGATACAAATTCTATTGTTCCTCTCATCCAGAAAATCTTGATATCGAAAATTATCCGACTGAACCTTCCAGACTGATTGCCAGCAGTTTCTGAGCTTCTACCGCAAATTCCATGGGTAGTTGGTTCAGTACTTCTTTGGCATATCCGTTTACAATCAAGGCTACGGCAGCTTCGGTATTGATGCCGCGCTGGTTGCAATAGAAAATCTGGTCTTCGCCGATTTTAGAAGTGGTTGCTTCGTGTTCGACGCGAGCCGTTGGGTTTTTCACTTCAATGTATGGGAAGGTATGAGCTCCGCATTTATCACCCATCAGCAACGAATCGCACTGGGTAAAGTTGCGGGCATTTTCAGCACGGCGGTGCACTTCAACCAATCCCCGGTACGAGTTTTGGCTCTTACCTGCTGAGATTCCTTTGGAAATGATGCGGCTCTTGGTGTTCTTGCCAATGTGAATCATCTTGGTTCCGGTATCGGCTTGCTGGTAATTATTGGTTACAGCTACTGAGTAAAACTCGCCTATGGAATTGTCACCTTTCAGAATTACGGATGGATACTTCCAGGTAATGGCTGAACCGGTTTCTACTTGCGTCCAGGAAATTTTGGAATTATTGCCTAAGCAGATGCCGCGTTTGGTTACAAAATTATAAATACCGCCCTGGCCTTCCTTATTGCCAGGATACCAGTTTTGTACCGTTGAGTATTTTACTTCCGCTTTTTCCAATGCAACGATCTCAACTACAGCTGCGTGCAGTTGGTTTTCGTCCCGCATCGGAGCCGTACAACCTTCCAAGTAACTTACGTAACTGCCTTCTTCGGCTACAATCAAGGTCCGTTCAAACTGACCGGTTTCTTTGGCGTTGATACGGAAATACGTCGATAATTCCATGGGGCAACGTACGCCTTTCGGAATGAACACAAACGAACCGTCGCTAAACACGGCAGCATTTAAGGCAGAAAAGTAGTTGTCCTGTGCAGGAACTACCGAACCTAAGTATTTGCGGATCAACTCCGGATGCTCCTGAATGGCTTCGCTCATTGAGCAGAAGATAATGCCAAGTTCACCTAAAGTCTTTTTATACGTGGTTGCAATGGATACACTGTCAATAACAGCATCCACGGCCACACCAGTAATGCGTTTTTGTTCGTTCAGCGAAATTCCCAGCTTTTCAAAAGTGGCCCGTAATTCGGGATCAATTTCGTCCAGGCTTTTGGGAGTCACTTTTTGCTTGGGCGCTGAGTAATAGATAACATCCTGGTAATTGATGGGCGGAAACGAAACATTGGCCCACTCCGGCGACTTCATTTCCAGCCACTGCCGATACGCTTTCAAACGCCATTCCAACATCCAGGCCGGTTCGTTTTTCTTTTCCGATATAAAACGAACAATGTCTTCACTCAAACCCTTGGGAGCCGAGTCGGTTTCAATGATGGTTTCAAAACCGTATTTATACTCCGATTGGGTGATATCTTCGAGAAGTTGGTTGTCTTTACTCATGCTGTTTTATTTAGAATAATTCTAACTTTACTACAAATATAGGCGAAAATTAGTTTCAGCTGTAAAGCGCTAATTAATTATTTTCTTTAACTAATCACACTGACGTAAGTGAAGGTAAAGGAAGCTCTCTATTCCTAGAAAAATAGTATCCTCAGAAAACGCAAAATCTCCAGTTTCAAAAGGCAATAGGTCGGCTAAATCGCTCTTCCAGGGAAATAAACGTTTCGGTACGCTGAATGCCCTGCACCTTCTGTATTTTATCACTTAAGACTTCGCGCAGATGTTGTGTATCGCGGCAAAGCACCCGAGCAAACAAGCTATAAATGCCCGTGGTATAGTGAATACTCAGAATCTCGGGGATTTTTTCCAGTTGCTGAGCCGCCTCTATGTAATTCGAGCTTTTTTCGAGGTATATGCCCAAAAAGGCAAAAATGTCCCAGCCGAGTTTGGCATGGTCCACGATCAGTTGAGAGCCTTTGACCACGCCCATTTGCTCTAATTTTCGCATCCGAACGTGCACAGTGCTGCCCGAAACAAAAACTTTTTCGCCTATTTCGGTATAAGGCATGGTGGCATCCTGCATAAGCAGCGACAATATCTTCAAATCGACATTGTCAATTTCTGAATTTTGGGGCATAGGAAAGTCAGTAAATTTTCATTTTATTAACAAAACACCTACTAAATTAACAAAAATTGAAATTTTAAAGAATTTCTATATGAAATTTGCAAAAAAAGAGAAGGCATACTACTTTTGTATTGTCCAAAACGAAAGAAGAGGATCATACTGTAGGGTGACGAAATTGGCAGCCGTGCCCTCCTGTCTCGGGGGTGAGGAATCTGGGATAAACGCTGAGTAAAGCCGTTCTGACCGCAAAAGTGAGAACGACTGGGGTTGACCACCAAAACTTTGCTCTGTCGCTAACTACCTCGTGAAGGTTCGACCCCTTCTCCTACAGCTAGCTTTCTATACATAAGCAATTGGTTTTTAGTTTGTTGATGAAGTATTAAACGCCAGTCCCACTAGGGCTGGTGTTTTTTATTTTCTCGCAAAATAGTATCTTCAAAAATAGCAAAAGCTCTTAATAAAAAAGGTCCGGAATGTTGAACATTCCGGACCTTTTTTGTTTTACGCAAAGCTGTAATTCTTCTTAAACCGCTCCAGGTCAATCTTCACACATTCGAGCGGTGTCTTATCGCCATACGATTCCTGCTCGATTACCCAGTATTTCACCGGCGTGTTTTTACGGGCATATTCCAGTATTTCCTTCATGTTCAGAGCTCCGTCGCCCAGCAGTGTGCTTTCTTTGGTCGTTTTGTCTATATCCTTGACATGCAGCAGTTCAAAATGCTTGGGAAACATTTTGAGCCAACGCATCGGATCCACTCCTACCGTTGCCATGTTACAGATATCGAGCTGCTGACAAACGTATTTCAGATTCAGTTCTTTCAGCATGATGTCGTACAGGTATTCTCCATCGAATTTCTGCTCAAACTCCTGATGGTGATTGTGAAACCCAAACCGCAATCCGTTTTTGGCGCAAATCTCACCCACTTTGTTGTAAATCTCAAATCCGCGGCGGCATTCATCCAATTTGGATTTATCAAAGGCAAAGGACGGACTGATCAGGTATTTCTGCCCCATGATGCTGGCATCTTCCATCACATGCTTCCACTCATCAGACACATCGTTGGCGTCGGTTTTCCAGTCGCTTACCCGAAACACGACGTGGCTGCTCGGTATGGTCATTCCCAGGCCATCCATCATTTTGCGGAATTCCTTGGAAGAATACCCGTAAATCTGGCGGTTCTGATAGACCGTCTGCGCCAGGTAGGCGGCGGGTTCCACTTCTGTGTAGCCCATGGCAGCCAGTTGTTTCAGCGTACCAGCCGGATCTTTTTTCATTTCGTCACGCACCGAGTACAATTGCAGGGGCACGTGAAATTTGTCTTTCTGAGGCCCAAACTTGCTCAAAACCGAGGCTCCGGCCAGCAGCATGCCGCTTTTCTTTATAAAATCACGACGTGTATTTACATTAGTCATATGACAGGTTGTTAAGTGAACAGTATACTTGTGAATAGTCAAAGCTAATGGTTTTACGGATTTAACGAAAGTTTTTATCTTACTATCATTTACTATCGTTTTCTATCTCTTCGTCTCCACAGAAAAGTCCGAAAAACAGCATGATGACAAATATCCGTCTTTTCATAAGTCTTTGCCTTTTGGTTGCATTGGGTCACCCCTGCCAATGCCAGGAATACCGGCCTTCTCTGGAACTACGCATTCCGTATCTGCCTAACTCTGTTTCCATTGACGGCCAGCCTACACTCTATTTTGAAATTCACCTAACCAACTTTTCCAGCGATTCTATTTTTCTGGACACCTTGCAGATTGTAAGTGCACACACTAATCAGATGCATTGGGTAGCTTCGGGTAAAAAACTGCATAACAGCTCTGCAAATCCTGGCATGACACACAAATCGGACAGGGTCACGTTGTGGCCAGGAGGCTCAGGAGTAGTGTACATCGAGCTATCCACCAAAACCAACTCGCAAGCCTTTACCTGTCAGCTTCATTTTACGCAGGCCACCAAACAAGGCGTTGTACGCCAAACGGTAACCACTGAAATAGTATCTTTTGAAACACAAAAAGCCCTACCTGTGCTAGGTGCGCCTCTCAAATCCGGTACTTGGGTAGCCATTTACGATCCGTCCTGGGAACGTGGGCATCGACGGGTGATTTATACAATCAATGGCAAGGCATGCATTCCCGGCCGGTATGCCATTGATTTCATGCGTGTAGACGAGCAAGGAAGGTATGCGAGCCAAGACGAAAACCCGATAAAAAACTGGTATGGATACGCAAACGAAGTATTGGCTGTGGCTGATGGCAAGGTGGTAGGTCTGCGAAATGACTTTCCCGAAAGCCCAACTCTCGCTACGCATCCCGCTTATTCGGCCGACAAAGCAACGGGCAATTACATAGCGTTAGACATTGGGGATGGTTACGTTGTTTTTTACGAACACCTGAAACCCGGAAGCTTGAAAGTGAAATTAGGGCAACAGGTAAAACGAGGCGAAACCATTGCCGCATTGGGATTTACCGGGCAAACCACCGGACCCCATCTGCATTTGCATGTGGCCAGCGCCAATTCGCCTTTGGGTGCCGAAGGAGTTGCTTTCACCTTTAACCAATTCAAAAAAATAGGCTATTACGAAAGCCTTGATAATTTCGGAAAACAACCCTGGATTCCGGCAAAAGATCATTCTCGGCCCATAATTTACAATGAACGCCCCGGCTCAAATCACGTTATTCAATTCTGACCTATATTTATCATGGAGGTTTTGCCAGAAAAAAAGATACTATTTTTCTGGCAAAACGGCTTCTATGAAATTACAACACGCCCCATCATCGGATCGGTCTGGGAAGGTTTTCCGGTTTCCACTCGTCCGGCGTAGCGTTTTTCAAAGCTGGCATTGCCTTTGACCCGAATGGTAAAGTCATACCAGCCATAGCTTTTTCCCAACTCGATGACCATGTTTGCCTGAGTTGCTTTTAACCCACTGGCATTCAGGGTTTGCGTTTTGGTTGCCGCGCCATAGCCATTGTCCACCACTTCAACCGTGTAAGCCTGTTTCTTATTCTGATTGCTCAATTGAATCACTAGGTTACCCGTGGGCGCATTGCCCTGCAACTGACTATCACACATAATGGCAAGCAACGGATCTTGGGCATTGCCTTTAAACTCGCGGAAAAATCCGTTAGGCCCGTACACACACAAGTGATAAGTACCATTTTCGAAATCGGTCAGTTTCCACGCATCTTTCAGCGCATCTCCAGCTTTGACCGCATACTGGCGGGAATAGGCTTTTGCGTGGGTTTTGCCAGAGGAATACACCTGAAAAGGAGCACCTGCAGTTTGATTTCCAAAGATTCCCTTCTTATTGCCAAAAGTAACCTCAATAGCTTGACTATCAGCACTCAGCTGACTGTCTACGCTTAAGTGGTAAGGTAGCGCACAAGCCGGCCGGATGCCTTTCTCCTGTTGTGGCAGAAGCGACGAAGCGGCCGGGTTGTGATTAATCTGTGCTACCTCTTCTGGTGTAAGCAGCTTATAATCAGACGGAAGTTTTTTGAATTTAGCTTTGTGAATGTTCTCAATCACCTCATTTTTCGCCAGGAAAGCTGGAATACTCATTTTTTCGCCACTGTAAGGCCGAAACACCGAAGTCAAATCGCCACACACGGCACGGCGCCAGGCGCTGATGTTGGTTTCTTCGATCTTCTTGCCGCTTTTATGGCTCAGGAATTTTTCCAGAAACTGCAAGGTGGATGTATGGTCAAATACCTGGGAACACACGAATCCGCCGCGGCTCCAGGGCGAGGCGACAACCAGCGGCACCCGGAAACCAAGACCTATGGGACCGTCGCGACCTTCTTTTTCAGCATTTTTCTTTTTCCGCTGCAATTCCTGCTCCATCGTCACGTGTTCTACCGCAGCATCAATGCCTTTGGATACCAGACCGGTTTCGGGCTCATTGGGATGCGGTGCCACAAATGGCGGCACATGGTCAAAATACCCGTCATTTTCATCATAAGCCAGAATGAAAATCGTCTTTTTCCACACTTCCGGGTTTTGTGTCAAAATATCCATCACTTCCGATAAATACCACGCACCATACCAAGGCGCTCCGGGATGATCCGAGAAATTTTCGGGAGCAATAAGCCAGGAAACCGTGGGCAGTTGCTGCGTTTTTACGTCTTGTCTGAACTGGTACAGCACATCGCCTTTTGGCATTTTCACTTCCCGTTCAGTGTCACCATCTTTGTAGGTCAGCGTGGTGAGCTGTCGGTAATCGGCATCGTTGCGGTTGTTGGTAAAGGCTTTGGTATGCAGGTTTTTCTCCGTGGCACTTAACTTGGCAAAATTTTCGGGTGTCCACTGTTTCAGGTCTTGTTCGGCCAGGGGCAACCATCTTTTTTTCTCTGCCAGCTGTTTCTGCCAATCCTGTTTTTCCTTCGTATCACCCGCAGTGACCTGGATTTTCGCTTCCAACGCCTTGATTTCGTCGGGTAGTTCTTTGACTAGCTTTTGCAGAAACTGGCGGTATTCGGGTGAAAATTTGACATGGTATTGCTCAAACCACTCAATGGGGCTATCGGTGAAATTGGCCAGCCAGGCATCTTCTTCGCCCGAAAATCCGGTTGGCAAGCTGATTTCGTTCTGATAGATCCTCCAGGAAATGTTGTTCTCTTCAAGCCGCTCCGGAAAGGTTTTCCAGTTCACGTTTTTTTCATAATCCACGTCTTCGTTGCGCACATTGGCTTTGGCAGCTGCATCGGCCTTTGCACGGATGGTACCCGACCAGAAATACAGACGATTGGGGGTGGTACCTGTCAGTGAAGAGCAAAAATTCTGGTCGCACACGGTAAAGGCATCGGCCAGCGCATAATAGAATGGAATGTCTTCACGGGTGTAGTAGCCCATGGTGAGTGGCATGTGAGCATAATCCTTATTACCTGAGGGCTTGGCAGTGAGCCACTTGTCGTACTTACCACCGTTACGGGCATCCACCTGGTCGGTCCAGGAATGCGGCAGCGAGCTCATCCATGTAGCCTTGGTATCTTTGATATTGAGGCGAAACGGCGCGTAGGTTTGTCCGCTCACGGTACTTTGCAGCCACACCAGATTTTTGTTAGGCAGTCGAATGGCACGTGGGTCATTAAAACCGCGAACACCTTGCAACATGCCAAAACAGTGATCAAACGAACGGTTTTCCTGCATCAGAATCACAATGTGTTCGGCATCCAGGTAGGTGCTTCCTTCGGCCGGGTTTATCGCGAATGCTTTCTGGATAGAAGCAGGCAGACTGCCTAAAACCCCGGCGCCTCCAGCCAGCAAAGCGGCTTTTTTCAGAAATTCTCTGCGTGAATCCATGGTAAGTTAAATTATAAGTGGTTTACAGAATGGAATGAACCAAAGATAAATGAGCAGTTTGGTTTCTGGCGGGTATCTCAGTAGATTTTACAAAAACTTAACAAAAAAGGCGATAACGACATCCTAATATAACAGGCAGGTTTTTGTTTTTCAAGAGATACTATTTTTGACTCATGCTCTAATACGCAATTGTGTAGATTATCTACAATCTGCCGCATGAGTTCAACTAAGGTAATTAATGTGATAATGAGTACAATAAAGCCTTTATCTTACATGTTTATATCTGTAAGCAGGTCTGCCTGACTTGAGCTTTTCCGCTTGATTGTATATCTTCATTAAGCGACCCACCGAGGCGTTTCACTTTTAAAAGCTACCCCGCAATGCACAATTCCTGTTACTGTAAATGGCTGACTGCCATGGCATTATTGATTGTCAGCACAGTGTCTTACGCCCAACAGATGCTTCAACCCAAAGAAAAACGCGCATACGCGGTAGAACTCTTGAAAAAGTACAACCCAGAGGGCTGGAAGATTATTCATCAGGTAGATTCGTTGGCGTTTCATCATCCTTTTGATCAGTACGTAGAAGGCAATACGCAGTTTGATGTACGTAACTCGTTAGGTACCATTGTACACGAGATGAATCATGGTTATGCGTCCTTGCTGGCCGGGAAGCTCCGTCCCAAAGACGCGAAAAACTACATGTGTTACTACCTTGGTAGTGAAGAATACCACCTGGTGAAGTTTACACCGGTTTTTCCGACGGAGAAAATGGGAAAAAACATCCCGAAAAACTTACGTACGTTTCGTTTTGACACATACATATACAATCCCAAAGAATCTATCTCGCTGGCGTCCAATGAATTGGGGATTTACGGATTGCTTGACGAGTGGGTAGCCTATTATCATGGCACACTGACAGACGTACACATGAACTGCTGGTACGAAGAGAACACACCCGGAAACGTAGAAGACTGGTACGACTACTTTTCAAATGTGTGCAGCGCCATTAATGCCCACGAAGAGTTTAAGTTTTACTGCCTGTCGTATCTGATGTATGCCCAGAAATACTACCCGCAAGACTACCGGGCCATGATGCAAAACCACGAATTGGTACAAACTTTCCTGAAAGTCAATGAGTTGTTTACAGAGCTCATGTCAAACTACATCATTATTAAAGAAAAAATATTTGCCAACCTGCGGGCTAAAGGTGTAAAAGTAGTAGAGGAAGACGAGTGGATTTACCTGAACCGGTATGGTGCCGGAAATTACCTTACCGAATACAAAATACTAGAAAAAGAAATGCAAAAACCCGGCTATCAGCAGATGTTGCAAAACCTGAAAAGCGCCAACAAGATTGCGCTGAAATAACGGATTACTAATCAACGAATCGGACTTTGGGATACGCCAGAGTCCGATTTCTTTTTTATCAAAATTTCTATCGGCTTTTCTATCAGTTCATATGCGGCAGTTTTGCCTTTGAACCGCATGCTGTTTTCGGTTTCTATCGTTTCCCAATCGGTCGTTACTTCACGCACGCCGATGGAATAAATCGTCACTTTTTCCTGAGTCACATGCAGGCGAAGGAAGTTTTTGTACCCTTCGTACCGGAACGAAGAAAATGCCTCGTTGTAATGGATGTGAAAGAAATAGGTGCTGCAAAATAAATAAATGCCCATCAGCAAGGCTCCCAGAAAACCGGCCACCCCCACCAATTCGACGATTAACAGTCCTAACAAGGAAACATTGATCCCAAAATTGTTGGTTCGCATGTTGGTTACATTCTTCTCTATCTGGCTGATGTCTTGCCCCAGCAGCCAGAAATTGAACCGACTCAATCCCCACAAGATAAAGAACAAGAGCAGAATCTGCAGAATGCCGTGTAGGGTGCCCCCTATTTTGAAATAGTTTTTCTTTCCCTTCTCGCCCGTTTGGTTGTCGGCAAAACCCACAAAGCCACCCACCAGAATCACAATCATGATGATAGCCATTGGGCTGTGCTGCAGGAAGTTAAAGGTATTGCGCAAAAAAGCCTCCAGGGTAGTTGAGGTAGACAGTTGACTAATCAGCGACCGGCTTCCTACCGGGGCAGAGCTTTGCAGCATCCAAACGATGAATAGGAAAATAGTACCCAGCGCAATGCCAAAACCCGGATTGAGAAACGGAAACAGAAAGTTCTTGAAAGCCAGCCGGTGCGACTCGTCTTTGCTGGGAAATCGAGCCTGCAGCTTCAAATCTTCGGTGATGCCGTTGGCGGTTAGCTCCTGCAATTCTTCTTTTAGAAAATGCGTGGGATGCAGAAACGCCCCGCCTCCGCCCGCCGTTACATTGTGAATGGGTGCAATGGTTTTGCCATTGTCACGGGTACCTGCGTAGTGCGAGTAATGATGCAAATCGCCCGTTAGGGTGGCGATCAATTCAAAACCGGCGTCGTCGATGCATTTTTTCTGAAAGTAGGTGAGCCGTTCATACGAATAATCGGTCAGGTGATGGGTACGAAATACCCAGGAAGGTTCGGCGGTACACAGGATTACTTTGTCGCCTTCCTTCATCTTCTCCGGCGACTTCATTGCCAGAAAATAGTTTAATTGTGGATGGTCGATTTCGGAATTAAGCTGCACGTCAATTCCCCATAGCCACACGTTATCGGTTAACTTTACGGCAAAATAGCTCCGGCTCTGGCGGGTGTGCAGATGCCCCCATTTACGTTCTTGGGTAAATAATTTCAGGAATGTACCCAGGCCGTCATACCAGTCGTGGTTGCCCGGAATGGCATACAGATACACTTTTTCGTCGTCGGTTTCGCATGGTTTGGCAGGAAAAGCGGCTTCATAAAGGTATTTGGTGCGGCGGCTGTATTCTTCCAGACTTGGCGTTGGGTATACTTCGTCACCACCCATGACAATGATTTTGGCCTTGGGCAAAGCAACCATTTTGCCTTCAACGGGCACACGCAAATGGTCCTGTGCCAGCAAATCGGCCATGGTGTAGGTGGAGTTGAAGCCATCGCCCATGTCGGCAATGTAGTCCAACCAGATTTCTTTGGGAGCTATTGTGATATGATTCCGGTTATCGGCCTGCAAATCAAGGGCGGCCTGTATCTCACGCCGGTCTGAGTAATTGCCAAACACCCCGGAGATCACACTGCGCAACCCGGTTAAGGACAGCTGTTTCACATCGTACCACCCCACCATGGGCATTTTTCGAAAGCCTTTTTTCTTCATAAATCACCAAATGGAAATGAATGGTTTGCTACAAATACGCACAAAAAATAACAGGCTTGTTTGTGAAAAACAAGCCTGTTGCAACTAGTATCTGTTTTAAAGGCAAAACCTGCCTCAAAACTGCCATCCTTCTTTGGTAAGCAAATCGGTCAGCGAGAACGTATGCGTATTGAGCAGGGTCAGTTGCTTGGTCCAGTCGGTCGTAATCCAGTCATGGCCTTGTTTGGCAAAAACCACTTTCTTCACTCCCGAAAAGAACCAGAAAACCTCTTTTACGCCAAAGTCGAGTGATTTCTGTGTTTTCAGCGAGTAATAGTCCATTTGAGTCATGCCCAATTCTGCGGTTTCGGCTTGAATGTCAATTTCAATAACCACCAACGGAGGCTGTTCAAAATATTTTCCGTCCAGCGGCCGATTTTGCAAAACCGACTTTTCATAAACCACAATATCAGCGGTAAAGTTAGTGTGTTTCTTCAAATGCAGACCTGCTTCTCCTGCTGCCGCAAAGTATTTATCCTCATCCAGATTGCGGTTGAGAAATTTCAGGAAACATCCATTGATAATGATTTGAATATCGCTACTTCCCATAAGTTGTTCGGCGGTTTTGACTCCATTAAGCACCTCTTTGTATCCCCGATAATAGACTGGTTTGCCGTCTATTTCCTCATAAATCAGGTAAGAAGGGATTTCGTGCCGCGCAAACTTTGTTCGTAGGCGTTTCTTTTTCTCTGCTACTTTTTCCATAAGCCTTTCCAATAATATACATTCAAAGATAACACAAAATCAGAAATGAATGACTGCTCTGGTATGGGGTTTTGGCTTTTTCAGCCATACTATTTTGTACCAACATACCGCTCCATGAATTCGTAAATCCGCAGCATGCGGTCAATGCGCTGGCGTACATTTCCCGAACGGCTCAGTTCATGCGTAGCGCCTGGCATGCGGACATATTCCACTTCCCGGCCCAGGATTTTCAGGCTTTTGTACAGCATTTCACTTTGAATCACTCCGGTACGCAAGTCGTTTTCGCCGTGTTTGATGAGCAGCGGTGTTTTAATTTGGGTCACAAACGTATAAGGCGAATTATCATCCAGCACTTTTTGCGCTTCCCACGGATAGCCAAAATAATTGGGTGTCAGTCGCCAGGCATTGCCTTCGCCCATAAACGTAGTGAGGTCATACACACCCCGTTGAGAAAATGCAGCTTTGAACCGGTTGTCGTGCGCCACAATCCAAGCGGTGAGATAACCGGCGTACGAGCCACCTGTAATCACTTGTCGGCTGGTATCGGCCCACGTTTCCTTGGCGGCTTCGGTAGCGGCAGTCAGCACATCGCTGGCGGGTCCAGTGCCCCAGTCGCGGTAGTTGGCTTTCATGAAATCCAGTCCGTAGCCACCCGAGCCACGCGGATTGGCGTACACAATGCCATATCCCTTAGAACAGAAAAACTGAAACTCATGCCACATGCTTTGTTCGCCAGGCCCCCACATGGCCGTTGGCCCTCCGTGCATGTTCAGCAAAAGAGGATATTTTTTACCTGCCTCCACAAACGTTGGCTTCATAATCCAATACTCTATCGTCTGGCCTTTGTCGTTGGTGAAAGTGTGTTTTTCCGGAAAACTCAGTTTCTTGTTTTTGATCCAGGTTGTATTCAGGTCGCTGACGCGTTTGGGATTCTTCATGGAAATATCCGACACGTACAACTCAGACGGGCTCAGCGGTTCGGTGCGGACATACACCACGCGGTTTTTGCTCATGTCAAAATCGGTAATACCCGTATTGTAATCCGAAAGTGGCTCCACTTTGCGCGTTTTCAAATCGCACCGATACAAGGGTTGCCCTCCGTTGGACTGAGCCGTAAAATACAACTGCGTTCCCGCGTCGTTGAAAGTCACGTTACTGGCAATGCGGTCAAACGCGATTTCGGAAATAGTAGGATTGGGAACTCCTAAACCTACCGTTCCCAATTTGGGAATAGATAAGCCGTCTACAGGCGAAAACTGAAATGCCAGCAACTTGCCATCGGGCGATGCAACGGGATTGAAATACCGGCTTCCTTTTTCTCCTACCAGCAATTTGTAATTGGTGCCATCGGCATTCATTACAAAAATGCGGCTTTCCTGGTCACGGTCGGGATGTTGTTCGGTTCCGCCTCCATTGGCAACATACATGATTTGCTTGCCGTCCACGCTCCAGATTGCCTGCCCAAACGAATAAAACCCTTTGGTCAATGGCTTAAGCGTAGCTCCCTCTTGCACGTCTGTCACTGCCAAATGCGAAAAATTTAGCTCGGGTTCGGTGGTCGATTCGCCCTGAAAATTGAGCCGGTTAATCACTTTGGCTTTTTTGTCTTCCACATCTTTGTTCAGATACGCCCGAACCTCATCCATATTGCCGTCGGGGTTGGGCTTCACGTCTTTTTTCGAAATAGTATGTTCGTTTTTGGCAAAACCCGGCTTTTCGAGGCTCCACGATGGTCCCTGTTTGGTAGGATTGTAGAGACTGTCTTTCATCAGTTCGCCAAAAGGCATAGATACTGAGCAGAGAATTTGCTTTCCATCAGGCGACCATTTGGGATTCGAAACCGAATATTTCGATTGGGTAAGCTGAAACGCCTCACCGCCAGTAATGGGCATAATGAAAACCTGCGACTTGCCTTTCACAGACCGCACAAAAGCGATGCGTTTGCCATCGGGCGACCATGTCGGCTGGCGGCTGCTTTCGCCACGCGTCAACTGTAGCGGTGCATTGGTAAAGTCGGTGAGAAACAGATGGGTTGCATACTTGTATTCGTCTTTCGCATCAGGGTCGGTTTCGATACTGGTTACACTGTACAGGGCTTTGGAACCATCGGGCGAGAGGTTGACGTCAGAGGCCTGTCTGATTTTGAGCATATCGGTTACCAGCACAGGTTCCTTGCCGTTTTGTGCCTGAATAACCGAAAGCTGAACCAAACAGAAAATTAGCAGAAAAGCTTTCTTCATAATAAAGATGGGTTAGGTTGATGAAACGGTTTTAACGGTCTTTGCAAATAGTATGTCCGGAAAACACAAAACCCCGGCACCTGCCACCCGGGTGGGAGCAGCCAACAAAGACCTCACGGTTAAAAATACGGACAAAATAGCAGTAAAACCTAACGGAAGAATCTGGTAAACCTGATTGTGAGCCAGAAATGCTGTATCCGGAATCTAAAAATGGCTAACGTGGTGATGAATTTAACCAGAGTAGGAACATTTTTCTACAAAACAAGGGCCTCAAAATAGCCAAATCATGCTCAAACAGCTTTCTGACCATTGGCAAGGAATTTTACTTATCTATATCAGATTTGAAAACAAACATTCACCTTAAAACACTTATAACTATGTTACGTTGGACATTAATTTTCTTAGTAGTAGCTCTTGTAGCAGCTTTGTTTGGATTTGGTGGAATCGCCGCTGGTGCAGCTGGCATTGCTAAAATTATCTTCTACATCTTCCTGATTGCCTTGGTAATCTCGTTGGTGATGGGCATGCTACGCCGAGCCTAGTCTCTAAGCTATATTCCAAAAAACTGAAGTGGCAACTAACCCCGTAAGGTTTTTGCTACTTTGCTAAACACTCAGCTAAAGTATGATATAAAAAACTACATCCTCTTAGTATAGTCCCATCTATATATCCCCAAGCACAGTAACTTCCCGTTATACTGTGCTTTTTTTTTGTCTAAACCAACCGATCCAAACCGACCAAAGCTACTTACTAGGTTTCTCAAAAAATAGTAGGCCACCGTAAGGCAAAACAGAGACAAAACATTTTGGAGGCTCTCCGATTCTCATCAACTCAACCAAACCTCACTTTAAATCCCCACCCGTATAAGAACGACTTTATGCAACGGTGCCAGGCTCCCCTACCAGAAGGAGCCCCAGGCAAAAAGCGAAAGGGAGTCAAGTTAGTATCTCGAGCTAATGGCGAGGCTTTTAGCGTTGCTTTACCTGTGGTGAATTGTGAGTTTCAATACGCTTTGGCACAACTGCTTTTCCCTCTTTTTGGGCGTGTAAAAGTCGGCAATCATAAAAAACAAAAGACTGGTGTAGGCACACCAGTCTTTCGACACAAATCCTGAAACGTTAGTTTTCAGAAATGGTATTTAGTCTTTTATATCTGCTTTCAATTCTTCAAACGAACTGCGTACATCGGCTTTGAATTTGGACCAATTGCTTTGCGTTTGCTTGCCTACATCTGACAGATAGTTGTTCAGTTTTTCTCTGGATTTTTCCAGCTTTTCCGACTCTTTCTGCAGGTTAGCTTTTGCATCATCAGTTGCGTCTTTCGATTCTTCTTTCAGTTTGTCCAAACGTGCATCTATCTTATCCATGCTTTGCTGAATGTCTTGCTTCAGTTCCAAACGTTCTCTTTCCAGGGTGGCGTTGGCATCGGATGCGGCCTGGTCTACTTTGTTGCCTGAGCTCATGTTGCGGTTTGATGAACAGGCTCCGGTGAGCAATCCCAGCGAAAGCAGGGCTGCGCACACAGTTAATTGATACTTCTTCATAGCTTGATTAATATTAGGTTATAGTTGAACTTGGTATTGGTTGCAATTAGGCTGCCTGTAACTTTTGTAAAAAAATACTCTCCACGAAGCGGTATACGTTACGGTCTTTGCGAAGGCTATCGATTTGCTTTAAAATGATTTTGCGGAAATTTCCCCGAACACCCGTATTGGATGCAACTTTCAGGTAAGCATCGATCATGATCTCTTCTAGTGAATTCCAGGTTTCGAGTAATCCGACCATGTTGTTTTGTTGCAAATACTCCACGGCTTTGTTCCATACTTTCTCGATCCGCTTCATTACTTTCTTATTGATAACTTCTGCCTGTTTGTCAGCAAAAATATTTAACTCGGTGCGGAAACGACGGGAACTGGTAGCCATGCGCTGAAAGAAATTTTTCAACAGCGAGTCATCCGTATTTACCGCAATCTGGGCATACAAAGTGGCTCTGAGCTTGTGAAGGCTCATAACTTCGCTTAAAGAAGACAGAGCTGGATTGGCAGTGATGTTTGTAGTGGCGGCAGGTTGAGTGATGGTTTGCATAGTTGTGTGACGTGTTAAAGTGTTTATAAAGGTTTTAGGTTTAGTTGTATGAGTGATTTTCGTTTTGTTAAGTGTCTAAACCCTAAACGAAAATCATACCAAATTCAAAACTAGTTGCAAGCTACTTTTTTGTGGCAGTTCTCCGTATTGCCATGTAGGGCATTTTCCACAATCGGCACCGATTGTAGAACATACCGGGTTTGTATTAGTGGTCAATCTGTACTAATATGTAATCATCCGCCATGAAAAAAATATGCTGACTAGCAGGTTATTAACGCATTGATCCTGGCCGCAAGCCGTTGGTTTGCCTTAGCGGTAAATGGGACCGATCAGGAAAATGCCTGCGTTTCGGGTCGCCTCTCTTCTGATTTTTCGGGAATTACCCACTTTTGCGAGCAGCCGTTATAATTGTAGAAATAAAGCAACAAGAATTGTCCGCGCAGCTACTACAGTATAATGAATAAAAAATTGCCGGACGTGTGTAGTTACACCGATTGTTCTAAAAAGCCTCTGTATAAGTTTATTACCTAAGCCGCGCATACTTTTTTCAGTAGCCTAATCAAAACAGACTCCTGTTTATACTACCCGCAGTTTTACACCAACTGAGCGGTCGTTTTTCGGGTTTGCTACTATCGTATTTTTTGGTAAGCAATCAGACGCCAAACCGCTAATGGGAGTACATAAAAAGAAAACTTATTTCTAATCAACTCTATGACAAAAACCAGAATACCTACCACCAAGCGTGTAGAAGTAGCAGGCATGGGCGCCATCCTGCACGAAAAAGGAACTTATTTCAGGGTGTGGGCACCCAATGCCGAGAAAGTATTTGTAACCGGCACTTTTAACAAGTGGACCAAAACCAAAAACGAACTGCAACCGGAAGAAAACGGCTATTGGGGCGGCAACATCGAAAACGCCAAGGTTGGCGACGAATACCGGTATATCATCCACACGATGGATGGCCGCAAATTGTTCCGAAACGACCCTTACGCACGGGCAGTGACCAACTCGACGGGCAATTCCATTATTTACGATTCGAACTCCTTTGACTGGGAAGAAGACGAGTTCCAGATGCCAAGCTGGAACGAGCTGGTCATTTATGAAATGCACATTGGCACGTTCAATGTACAGGAAGACGGCAAGCCGGGCGACTTTTACTCGGCCATTGACCGCCTGCCATTCTTGCGGGCTCTGGGGATCAATGCGGTGGAAGTGATGCCTCCCTTTGAGTTTGCCGGCGATTATTCCTGGGGATACAATCCCGCACATCCCTTTGCCATCGAATCGGCATATGGCGGTCCCGATGCCTTCAAAACATTTGTAAAAGCTTGTCACAAAAACAACATTGCCGTGATTCTGGATGTGGTTTACAATCACTTTGGCCCCAGCGACATTGACTTGTGGCAGTTTGACGGCTGGAGTGAAAACGACAAAGGCGGCATTTATTTCTATAACGACTGGAAATCAACTACTCCATGGGGTGATACCCGGCCCGATTACGGTCGGGGCGAAGTGCGACAATACATCCGCGACAATGCCTTGATGTGGCTGGAAGAATACCGTTGCGACGGGCTACGCATGGACATGATTCCGTATATCCGCAACGTACACGCCAACGAAAACCCCAGTGACGATTTACACGACGGATTTACGCTGCTTCAATGGATTAACAGCGAAGTATCGGCCAGGTATCCCAATAAAATCACCATTGCCGAAGATTTGCACGGAAACGATTTCGTAACTGCCAATGTACAAGACGGCGGCTGCGGGTACGGTTCGCAATGGGATGCCGATTTTGTGCATCCGGTACGCGATGTCATCATCACCATGGACGACAATCACCGCAATATGGACGCTGTTGCGAATGCTCTTACGCGCCGCTACAACCTGGATGCATTTGGCCGGGTGGTCTATACCGAATCGCACGACGAAATTGCCAACGGAAAAGCCCGTGTAGCTGAGGAAATTGCCGACGGCGACGTCAATAACTATTATTCTAAGAAGCGGGCAGCTTTGGGTATGGCAATGGTACTGACGGCACCGGGCATTCCGATGCTTTTCCAGGATCAGCCGTTGCTGGAAGACAAATGGTTTTCGGATGACGACCCCATCGACTGGAGCCGTTTCTCTGAAATGAAAGGGTTTGTGAAGCTGCACCGCGATCTGATCTTTTTGCGCACCAACCGCTTTGACAACACCCGCGGCCTATCCGGCCAACACATCGACATCATGAATGTGAACCAGGAGGCCAAAGTGGTGGTGTATCACCGCTGGAAAGAAGGTGGCCCGAAAGACAGCACGGTGGTAGTCCTGAATTTCCGCGACCAGGCTTATGACAAATATGAGATTCCGGTTCCGGCAGGCGGCAAATGGAAAGTGCGTTTCAACAGTGACTGGGGCGGCTACGACGATGAGTTTACCGACCACCCTATCTATGACACGCAGGCCTCCAATACCAAGCATGGATTTATGGCGACCATTGCCTTGCCTCCGTACGGCGCTGTCATTCTGTCACAAGACTGATTCTCAAAATAGTATCCTTGAAAAAGGCAAAACCTCTCAAAAAGGCGAACATGGATGTTCGCCTTTTTGCTTACCCACCCGTTTTCTTACTATCTTTACCCAAACAACCCTTGCACCCTACAGTCATGCCCACTACTAACAACCCATTCATTATTAATTCCCGATTGCCATTTCTGACGGTTTTACTCACGTCCAGCCTACTATTTTTTGGCGCATGTAAACGGCAGATTGTGGCTCCACAACGGTCGCTGCATTTGCAGATGGGCAATCCCACTAATGCCAAAACATCCACAGACTCACCGGATAACTACCTGATTGAGAAGCCGCAATACACGATGTCGTACAACCGTACTAACGTAACGCCCAACTGGGTAGCATGGCACTTGGCGGCAGAGGACCTGGGAGGAGCCGAACGGCAGGATAATTTCCGTCCCGATCCGGCATTGCCCACCGACTGGGCCGCAGCCAAACCCGCCGACTATACCGGTTCGGGATTTGACCGGGGCCACCTCTGCCCTTCCGCCGACCGGACAGCCACGGATACCGACAATTCGGCTACGTTTCTGATGACTAACATTGTTCCGCAAGCTCCCAATCTGAACCGCAATACGTGGGAAAGCCTGGAAAGCTTCAGCCGTGATCTAGTTAAAAAAGGCAATGAACTCTACATCTATGCGGGTACGTATGGCACCGGAGGCAAAGGGTCGGAGGGCAGCGCCAACCGCCTGAAAGACAAGATCAACGTTCCCGAAGCCTGCTGGAAAATCGTGCTGATCCTGCCCGCTGGCGACAATGATTTTAGCCGTATCAACGCCTCTACAGAAGCCATTGCCGTCTGGATGCCCAATACGCAATCGGTTACCAACAGCTGGCGCGGCTACCGCGTTTCCATTGATGAAATCGAGCAAAAAACCGGCTACGATTTCTTCGCCGATCTTCCGGTTTCGTTGCAAGCTGCATTGGAGAGCAAAATTTACCCTTAATTCTTTTTGTATATTTTTCAGTCAGTTTTTTTATTAACACTGATCTTTTTAAGATGACAAATAACGATGCGTTACGTCGCTCATTTGGATACGCTTTTATTTATGTAGGCTTTGCTACCTTTACAGTTCTCAATGTATATGGAAGCAGTCCTTTTTATGGAGATTGGGTATTAGTTGGTCTCCTCATAACACTTCCTGTAAGTATACTAAGCTTCGGCATTATGTATGCAGCGAAAGATGCTTATGTATTAGTATTTTGTGTCCAATTTATAATGTTCATATTGACGGGGCGATTAATATACTTTTTGTATTATCGAAACAAAATTGATTAATACATTAATAAAAACAGTACATTTTGGAAAGCAAAAACCCGGCTATTTAGAAAGGGTTGTTGCCCTCATAATTTTAAATACACAGCTAACCGTTCATCTGAAAAATGAGTAAGAACACAATTTTGGCAATATGTCTCAATCAACCCATTCAGTATTTATTACGAGGACAATTAGCAGAATTTGGGGTATCAGCTTGCTATTCTTGTTTTTATTCAGCAGTTGTTTGATTGTTCATTCAGGTAGGTACACTGCCCACCATCACTTGAGCCAGGCAAAGCCACCTCGGATAAGAACTGATGGGTTTTATGTGGACCTGACCAGAAAAACAAACCACATGTACATCTTCTTTGAAAACGGATCGTTTTACATGGCTTTTCCAGATTGCATAAACAAGCAAGAATGTATAGAAGAGTTTAAGAAATTATCCACATACATCAACGGGGTAAAAGATGGATGGGGAGGGTACTGGTTTGAAAACGATCAGTTGATTATGCAACACTTTGCGGTAACTGGCGCAAGTTTATTAGGAGGGGGAATGGTGCCTTTAGAAGAGCGAGCTGTTATCAAGTCGGATACAGTCTTTAACGTAACCTGGGTTGAGAATTTGCAGTCTCATGCTTCTGGCAATGAAGATTATACTTTGCACTTCATTCCTTATTCACCCAAGCCCGATTCAACACACTGGCTTCTGGAGAGGAAATGGTATAAAAAGGCTCATTCAAACTCAGATGATTTGAAGAAATGATATCTTATAACGGCGCAAGCGTTCACTTTTCTAACGAACGGGTAACCAGATCAGATAAGATGAGACACCGAGGTTTTCACTCTGAAAAACCTACTATTTTTAGTCTATTGTAGGTAGATTCGGCTTTAGCCGAATTTTGCATTTTTAGTAAGTCGCCTATTCGGCTAAAGCCGAATCTACTAAACACCAAAGCCATTCTTTGCGGAATGGCTTTGGTGTTATACTCATCTGATGTCTCTTGTCTCACATCTACTGTCTGTTACTTCGTATTTCCATAACTCTTATCCAAAAACTTGTAACGGGCATCGTTGGCGGCGTTTTCGGTGCGGGAGTTTACGTCAATGATCATGACCGGCGGATTGGCCTCGCCGGCTTTGGCGGCTTTCCATTCCGGTACGCCTGCTCCGTTCGGGTTTCCGGTTTTGATGAAATTGGCGAAGTAATTCTGCATCGTTTCTGATACCTTGTAGTCGTCGGCTGTCCAGGCGTATTCCTTCACCAGCGGTAGGTTGCCCATGCAGTATTCAATTTCGCAGGCATGCGGAGCCCCTACCGGAGCCGGAGGTTTCGGCGCATTCTCGTCTTTCTTCATCGTTCCACCGGCCAGTCCAGGCGTTAGCGACTGATCTACCAACGGAGGGCGCAGTTTGCTGTACAAATACCGATACACCGGTTGCGAACTATTGTTGCGGTGCAGGTCAAACCACTTCCAGGTGCTGTAGGCAATGAACCGGTCCGAAGCCAGCGCTGTAGCCGAAAGCTCCACTTCTTTTTCCGAGCCTTGCGGATACAGTTTCAATACTTCCTGATATTCTTTGGGATACGTCTGTTTTACTTTGGCCACGAAATTATCCGGCGTGTACGGCGAACCTTGCATAAAAGCCATTCCCGGAATTTCAGCCGAGTTCCAACCTAACAACAACGGTACTTGGGCTTGTTGCTTGGCATTGAAAATCTCGGGCAATGTTTTCGGCAGAAAATAGCCGTCCAGCGTTACCGGAAAACCAAACCGTTTTGATTCATTGTAAATGTCGTACACATCGGCGGTGGATAACGCACGCAGTTCCTTCAGGTTGTTGAAACCGGCATTTTTGGCAAATTCGACACCCGTTTTTTCGGCTTCCGCTAATGGCACCGGCGACAATGTAGGGTTAATGCCTGCGCCGCTTTCGCCAATGGCTCCAGCGATCAGATTTTTAGACAATGGAGATGCCATTTGGTAACTGACCGAAATGGAACCCGCCGATTCGCCGGCAATGGTCACTTTTTTCGGATTGCCGCCAAACGCCGCAATGTTTTTCTGTACCCACTGCAACGCCGCATGCTGATCGAGCAAACCGTAGTTGCCCGAACCTTTGTAAGGCGATTCGGCACTCAGTTCGGGATGAGAGAAGAACCCGAAAATGTTGAGGCGGTAATTGCAAGTCACTACTACAATGCCTTTTTTAGCCATGCTTTCACCGTCATAACGCGGCTCGGAACCGTCACCGGCTACATTGCCGCCGCCGTAGAAATACACCAGCACGGGTAAATCCTTGACATTGCGTTTTTTGGGTGTCCATACATTCAGGTACAGGCAGTCTTCGCTCATTCCGTTGGAACGGAAATTCATGTCGCCAAAAACCGGAGCCTGCATAGCCCGCGGGCCAAACTTTTTCGTTTCTTTCACACCTGTCCAGTTGTCGACGGGTTGCGGGGCTTTCCAACGCAAATCTCCAACGGGCGGCTTGGCAAACGGAATTCCGAAATACATCTGTATGCCCGATTTGGTATCGTAATTTCCTTCAATTATGCCGTTTTCTGTTTTGGCTTGCACCGCAAAGGAGTTGTTATTTTGGGCATGCACAAGCAAACTCATGAAACAGAGAACAGTGGATAAATAGATGACTTTTTTCATGGATTATAGAAATGTTTATTATTGTCTCAAATTGTTACAATAATAATTCGCTTTTTAGAAAAGTCCTATTTATTTTTGATAAATTCTAATTTTGATTCGATGCCTACCCCACCTAGCCAGAAAGATTATTTGCCACATATTGCCTACGATTCGGTTGTATTCGGATTTTCGGGAAATGAACTGAGGATTCTGATCATGGAATACCACAACACAAAACTGTTTGCGCTGCCGGGTGGCTTTGTACGAATGGACGAAAACGTAAATGATGCCGTGCGACGCGGCCTGAAAGAACGCACCGGACTCGACAATATTTACCTGGAGCAGTTTTACACCTTTGGCGATGTCAACCGGTTTCAGCCGGAAGTGATGCGGACCATTCTGGAGGCAAACGGTTACGCGGATGAATCCAATCACTGGATGCTCGACCGGTTTCTGTCTATCGCCTATTATGCGCTGATCAACTACAAGGAAGTGGTTCCCAAACCCGATGCCCTATCCGATTCGTGCCAGTGGTATCCGGTGGATGCGCTGCCTCCGCTGATCTTTGATCACGCTCAGATTGTGCAGAAAGCGTTGCAAACGCTCCGTGAAAACATAGACCGCAAACTGGAAGGCGTGCAGCTGCTGCCGCCCCTGTTTACCATGAAAGACCTCCAGCAAGTCTATGAAGCGATACTCGGCGAAAAACTTCACCGCAGTGCCTTTCAACGCAAAATACTGAGTCTGAATATTTTGCAACGCCACGAAAAGCAGTTTTCGGGTAAGGCACACAAAGCACCGTTTCTGTATAGCTTTATCAAAAAGATCATTCTGGAAAAATAGTATCTTCTGAAAAGTAAAAACCTCACCCCCTGCCCCTTTCCTTCTGAGAGGGACTTTCGATTCGCGTACCAAACTCCCCTCCACGGGAGGGGCTGGGGGAGGCCCCAAATAGTATCTTTTCGCAACGAAAAACCCTGCTTCAAAAATTTCAGAAAATTCCAATGACCGAATCCCTTCGCACACACATCGAACGCTTTGTTTCCATTCCGCCAGATCAGCTCACTCAGGTTCTGACTTATTTTCAGTCCTTGCAGTTTAAAAAGAAAGAAAACCTGCTTACCGAAGGCAAGATTTGTCAATGCAATTATTTTGTGGTGGAAGGCTGCTTGCGTCTGTTTTTTGTCAATGAAAAAGGCACAGAACAAACCACGCACTTTGCGTTGGAAAACTGGTGGCTGGCCGACTACACGTCCTTTGCCAACCAAACGCCTGCTACTTTCCACATTCAGGCAGTGGAGAAATCAAGCATCTTGGCCATCCCCTATGCGCAACAAGAAGAAATGCTGCAACAATTTCCCTGCATGGAACGGTACTTCCGCCTGATGCACCAGCGGGCCCACTCCGCCAGTCAGTTCAGAGTCAGGGGGTTGTATAGTTTATCGCGTGAAGAGCAGTACCGGCAGTTCATTCGGCTCTACCCGGAATTTGTGCAGCGCATTCCGCAATACCTGCTGGCTTCGTTTCTGGGCTTTACCCCCGAATACCTCAGCGAAATTCGACGCAAAAAGCTTTCTTAAACCAGTTTAAGGAGTTGGAGCATCTCGTCGTTGTACCTTTGAACCATCAAATCAAAACACATACGACGATGGAACAACGAGTAAACATTCAGGAAACTTTGCCTACCGTTTGGAAAGCCATGTACGGCTTATCTGGCAGCATTACCCATAGCAACCTGACGCCAATTCAGAAAGAACTGATCAAGATCAGGGCTTCGCAGATCAATTCTTGTGCCTTTTGCTTGAATATGCACACCCAGGACGCACTGAAATTTGGCGAAACGCAGCAGCGCATCTTTCTGCTGAACGCGTGGCGCGAAACGGATCTGTTTACCGAAGAGGAAAAGGCGTTGCTGGCCCTAACTGAAGAGGTGACACTGATTCACCAACACGGCGTTTCGGACGAAACCTACCGGCAAGCCGAGAAATTTTTCAGCGCCGAAACCATTGCCCAGATCATCACGTCAATTGTAGTGATCAATGCCTGGAACCGCATTGCTGTAAGCACGCAGTTACCCATAGCCAATTAATTGGATTTTCATTTTCTAAAACACCTGAGCAGTTAGCTCAGGCGTTTTGCATAGCAGAACATTGAAGCACGGGACAAAATAGTATCTTTAGACGAATAAAAACCCACCTGTTTGCATGAAGTCATTTTTGTCTGCCAGTTGCCTGATCTTTTTTATTCTTCTGTTTACCCATTGCACTGAGAGAACAATTCAGCAGGAGACAGACCTACCGACCGATTCAACAGTTATTGCTACTACCAAACAGCCTCAACCTGAGTTGAAGGATTACATCCCACAAATGGCGATGATACAAACACCTGTCACATTTAACAGTGACAACTTTGACAACATGTCGCCCAGAGACGAAAAACTGTCCCGGTTATTTGCCTTTCCCAATGGGCAAACATTAGTGGGAAAGCTGTTTTCCACTGATCAATTTGATGCTCTTTTATTTTCAATTCCAGCAGATGGGACTTATCCTTTGGCTATTACTTATGATAAAGTTGGGAATAAAATTGATTCGCTGGGGCTTATCAAAAGAGGTGGCAGTGATGTTGATTTTGATTGCGTAGAACATGTCACCGTGAATCCAGACCGAACCATTGTTCTGATAGACAGCATGATACACTGGAAAGTGACACCAGACGGCGGCAACCGGGTAGAAGGCAGCGATTCACTGGTAGTAACCCGCAAAGCCTTTGAACTTCTGGATAATGGTAAATTTAAAATACCTAATGAAAAATAGTATCTTCCAAAAAGCAAAACCTACCCCTTTGCCTGCACAGGCATTGCCTGACATTGTTTGCGAAATTCGCTGGGTGTATGCTGGTAATATTTTTTAAATAACTTGGTCAGGTGACTTTCGTCTGAAAAAGCCAGTTCGTAGGCAATCTGAGAAATGCTCCAGTCGCTGTAGCGCAGACGCGTTTCGACCAGCTTCAGTTTGTACTGCACAATGTACTGTTGCAACGACTGCCCCATGTGCCTTTTGAAGAAGATACTCAGGTAGTTAGGCGAATAGTGAAACTGCACCGCCAGGTGTTCAAGCCGTAGTTTTTCGGGCGAATAGATGTGATGTCGTACATACGCCAGCAGTTGATCGAGCAACTCTGACCGTTGCTGAACCTGCGTTTTATCGGAAACCATTTTTGTCTGCGACACTTCTTCTGAAATGGTGCGGGCCAGCAAACTCAGAATAGATTGCATCAAATAAGTTACTACCTGCGCGGCAAACGGACGTTGTCGGTGCTCGTATTCATTCATAAGCACTACCAACAAATTCCGCAACCGACCTTTTTCCTCTTCATCGCGAACCAGGCTGCCGTTGGTTTGGAATGGCGTATGAAACAGGTATTCAATCGTTTGCTGCCATTGTTTGTGCTGGCTATTCTGGAAGAAAAACTCGGTAAATCGCAAATAACAAAAATGCGTACGTGTACTGATTTCAAAGGTATGACTGTCTTGCGGACCTAACAAAAACACATCTCCGGTCTGGTACTGAAACCGATGCTCATTGATGCAATGAATTCCCTGCCCCTGCTCCACGAAGATAATCTCAAAATAGCTGTGATTGTGTAACGGATAGGGCCACACATCCACATCGAAGCGGTAAATATTAAATGGCTCATGTTGGTTGAAACGCTGCATAAGAGACAAAATACCAAAGAATAATGGATTTATACAAAGAAATCCGGTATATATACATTTACATTTGTTTGCAATACAAGCCATACATTACTTTAACATTTACCTGTTCCATCCCTAATCACTTACACACAATGAATCTACCTGAACCCTTTTTATCTGTTCATAAGGCATCGCGCCGGTCTTTTTTAAATCGGGCCGGAGCTGCTCTCATGGCCACTCCTGCGTTGTCATGGCTGTCGCAACAATCGGTACAAGCCCACATTCCTGATTTTGCATTTGAAGGCAAGCCGCTGGGCGTGGCCCTGGTTGGCCTGGGTTATTACAGCGCAAACCAATTGGCTCCGGCGCTGCAACAAACCAAAGGCTGCAAACTGACCGGCATCGTAACCGGTACCCCATCCAAAGCCGCCGAATGGGAAAAGAAATACAACATTCCCAAGAAGAACATTTACGATTACAAAACTTTTGACCGCATTGCCGATAACAAAGACATTGACATTGTCTACATTGTATTGCCCAACTCAATGCATGCCGAATACACCATCCGGGCGTTGCAAGCCGGCAAACACGTGATCTGCGAAAAGCCCATGGCCGTTTCGGTTGCCGAATGCCAGCAGATGATTGATGCCGCAAAAAAAGCCAAACGTCAGCTTTCCATCGGGTACCGGCTGCATTACACGCCTCACCACCAGGAAATCATGAAATATGGCAAGGAAAAGCCGTTTGGCGCCATCAAAATCATCGAAACCAGCGACGGGTTCCGCAGTGGCGACCCCAACCAGTGGCGACTCAAAAAAGCGCTGGCCGGTGGCGGTGCGATGATGGACATTGGCATATACGCGTTGCAGGGCAGCCGGTACGCCGTCGGCGAAGAACCTATTTCGGTTTGGGCGCAGGAGTTCAAAACCGATCCGGTGAAATTCAAAGAAGTGGACGAAACCATTCTGTGGCAACTCAAATTTCCAAGTGGTGCCGTAGCCAACTCCACATGCAGCTACGCCGCCAGTCTGGAACGCCTCTACGTTACCTGCGAAAACGGCTGGTACGAAATGGGCCCTTGTTACGGCTATGGAGCCATCAAAGGCCGCACCAGCAAAGGAGAGATGAACTTGCCCCAGGTCAACCACCAGGCGGCTCAAATGGACGATTTCGCCCAGTGCATTGTGAACAATACACCTAACCGCACACCGGGCGAAGAAGGCATGAAAGACATGCGGGTCATCGAAGCCATCTACAAATCCATCGAAACAGGCAAAGTCATTACGCTTGCCTAGGTTTTTCACTTTGAAAAGATACTATTTTGAGAGAAAAGAAAAAGACTTTAGACAAAAGACAGCTACTTAAAATTCAATAGCTTAATCTTTGTAAAACACAATTTTATTCTGTCGCACCACTTCTTTCACGAATCCAAAATAGTATCTTTTCCATACCCAAAACCCTCCCCTATGAAACAACGCGTAAAAATAACAGCGGCGGCTATTCTACTCTTACTAGCAGCTATTCAGTGGTCGTTTGTACCACAAGCTCAGTCATGGAAAAAACTGTCGCCCAAAAATGAAACCGAGGTACGTGGTGAAAATGCTTTTGTTGCCGTAGGTGATCTGTTTTACTTACTGGGTGGCCGCAAGAAAGAAACCATGTATACCTACAATCCGAAAACCAACGAATGGAGCAAAGTAGCCAACGTTCCGATGGAGATGCATCATTTTCAAGCTGTTGCTTTCAACAACGAATTGTACGTACTAGGTGCTTTGACCGGTGATTACCCACACGAAACACCCATTCCCAACATCTACATTTACAATCCCAAGCAAAATCAATGGCGCAAAGGAGCCGACTTTCCGGCTAACCGTCGCCGCGGCTCGGCGGGCGTAACCGTGTACCAGAACAAGATTTACCTGGTATGCGGCATACAGGACGGGCATTGGGACGGCCACGTAAACTGGTTGGACGAGTACGATCCCAAAACCGACAAGTGGCGCCAACTTCCGGATGCGCCTCACGCTAGGGATCACGTGCAAGCCGCCATTCTGGACAATCAATTGGTCATGGCAGGCGGGCGGCTCTCCAGCCAGAAAATCGGAAAAGTACTGGAACTGACGGTACCCGAAGTAGATGTATATGACTTTAAGAAAGGCACTTGGCGCAGTTTGCCCGCGTCCCAAAACATTCCGACGCAACGGGCGGGTAGCACTTCAGTTACATTGGGCAACCAGGTATTGGTCATTGGCGGCGAAAGCACCCAATTGCTGGCCCACAACCAAACCGAGGCTTTTGATGTAAAAACCAACAGCTGGCAAACGCTGGATTCGTTAAGAACCGGACGGCATGGCACGCAGGCGCTGGTATACAAAAACAAAGTGTACATCTGCGGCGGTGCGGGCAACCACGGCGGCGGCCCCGAACTGAATTCGCTGGAAGTTTTTGAATGAGATAAAAGCCAAGTAGCCAGTTTATAACTTACAATCAAACCCTATCCCAGCCGCATTGGCTGGGATTTTTGTTGCTATGTATTGTAAAATGACATTTTAAGAGTTACTTCCTGCAATCTTTCAAAGTAATCCTTTCATAATTCTATTTCTGATAGGTACTTTCACACTTATTTTCTCTATTCATTTTGTTTACTTCACGTGATTATTTTGTATTAAGCGTAGAAACACCTAGTTGAGCTTTCGCGTTTATAAATGCTAACCACCTCATTTTTAAGTCAAGCCAATGTCACACTTCAACTCCATCCTGCAGATTTTGTCAAAGAGGAAAAATGTACAGACTTCCAGTGGTCCCTTGCGGCAATCGTATGTTCAAATCACAAAAACCCCTGTGCATACCAGACTTCGCGGTATCCAGCAACCTACTCTGAGCATAGGCAGCACCGTAACATTACTTTATGACTGCCCGGAAGTACCTTGCCCCAAAATGACAGTAAAAAAGTTAACCGAAGAATCGGCTCTGTGCCTATGGTTTACAGATGCAACCTGCATTGAAGTAGCTGAATTTCCCAAAAACGTATTAAAACTTTGCTGATTCCTCTACTGGGTTTTGGCTTTTAAAAAGATACTATTTCTCAATCCGGGTTCCTGTTCCCCTTTTGCTATGTACTAAAAGTAGCAAAAGGGGAACTTTTGTTTCGCATTTGGCAGATTCATCCTCATTCCTTGCCACTTCAGTAGTATTTTCTTCCGTTATTCCACAATCCATTCGCTTTGTATCAAAATATTGCGTAATTTTGTACTGTTCTTAGAAAGACACATTGTAAAAAACCAAGAACATTTGTTCACTTTCGAACTTATTTGTCCGAAAACGAACATCAAAACGACCGATAAATATTTATAAACCACTAAAAATCAATAACTTAAAAAACTGGCAAAGAGATTGCAATTAATAATGCATCGACCTTGAAAAATACAAGTCATCAGGCGACGCAAGATTACAATACTAGATTATTTTAAGACTACAACTACACTTTGAAAATTATGATGACGGTTGGATTTGTTGCCCTAGCAATGGCCATTTTGGCATTCTGGCAACACGGGATGGAAGAAACACTCCGTAAAAAACGATTACCTGCTCTGCAAATCCGGAAGCAAAAACGCAACTTCTGGCTGGTAGCCTGTGGATGGCTAACCTACGTTACAGTGCTGTCGCACACAAACCTGCTCACCAATGCACCTATGCCTTTGCGAGTACCTGCGTTGGTGGTTTTGCCAGTACTGGTTATGATTACTTACTTTTTCTGGGCCAACAAATTCGACGCCTACAACAAATACTTTCCTAAACCCATGGCCGTGTACGGGCAAACCTTCCGGATTGCCATCGAACTGCTGGTTTATGCGAGTTATGTACAAGGCGTGATTCCGGCACACGCCACTTTTGAAGGATACAACCTGAGCATAGTGGCAGGCTTAACGGCTCCTGTCATCGGAAGTATGGCATTCTTATCAAAAACGATATCACCCAAAACCATGATAGCCTGGAACATCGCCGGACTAGCCCTGCTGGCGGGAGAACTGTTCATTTTCCTGACAACGCTGCTGTGTAGCGATCTTTGTAAGTTTGAGCACACCTTTGCACCGGAGTTCAATTCGATGCCGTATGTGTTGCTGTTATCCGTATTTATACCTTCATCGGTGTTCATGCACATGATTTCAATAGCACAAGCCCTTACCAGTCTCAAACACAAAGCCATTCGCCACTATCATTATGCGTAAACACATCACACTCTAAAAACCCTCCTGGTAGCCATCGGGAGGGTTTTTGCTTTTACGGGGATACTATTTTCTTTCCACTCTTGTGGAAAGAAATAATGTGAATCACCTCATTCGGCTAAGGCCGAATCTACTACTGCTCTTTTATCATAGTGGCAAAAGTCAGAATATCCTTCCTGAATATATTTTTCCGGCATTTATGGAATTGACCAGTTGGCTGCATCTGATAATAAAAAAGCCATGAAACAGACACTATCCGTATCCATAGCAAATCCTTGCACCGAAAAATGGGAACAATTCACGCCGACACCCGAAGGTGGATTTTGCAGCGTATGTCAGAAAAATGTCATTGATTTTACCTCTCTCAACGATGCAGATGTTATCGATTTTTTTAAGAACAAAGCTACTTACACCTGTGGGCGGTTTCGACCCAACCAATTGCGCATTTATTCCCTGCAAACCCAACCCGCGTCGCCTGCCAAAAGAAATTTGTTGCGTGTAAGTATGCTCGGGATGCTGGCTCTTCTTGCAACAAAACAAGGACAGGCTCAAACCCTTCCAGCAAGCACATTCCCAGCTGTGGTTCAGTTACCCACCCATACTGAGGTTGTTGATAACATGGCTACTAGTGGTGCACAAGGAATAGTGACGGATGACAGCAACCAGCCACTTCCTGGTGTAAGTGTTTCGATAAAAGGAACTACGCTCGGTACCGCAACGGATGCCAACGGCCGGTTTGCGCTGAACCAAGAGTTAAAACCTGGCGATGTATTGGTTTTCGCTTTCATCGGCTTTGAAACCAAAGAATACATCATTCCGAAACAAAGCGGCTCAGACAAAGCTGATTTGTCCATCACATTGCAAATGGACGTAATGCCTCTGATGGGAGCAGTTGCCGTAGAAACTCCCTATACCGAACAACCAACCGGAATAGCCAAATGGTGGCACAAAATAAAATCCATCTTCTGATGATTCGTTTGCTCTGCTTTTTGATCCAAATCCTTGTTTGTGCGGTAGGTGGCATGGTTGGTTATTCGGTAACTGCCCAAAATCACCTACCGCACGACTTTACGAAAGCGGATAGCATTGCGGCCCTGTATCCCAATCACTCCTTAGCTAACCTGAAAATCTTAGCAGATAAACTGACAGCTCCTTTACCTACCGAAAAGGAAAAATTCAGGGCTATTTTCAAGTGGGTGTGCAACAACATTGAAACCGATTACGACTTTTATGTAAAAAGCACCGCCAAGCGAAAGCAGTTGCAAAATCAACCCGAAAAATTGGAGAAATGGAATGCAGAATCGA
This sequence comes from uncultured Sphingobacteriales bacterium, assembly GCA_963520985.1. Taxonomy (GTDB): domain Bacteria; phylum Bacteroidota; class Bacteroidia; order Cytophagales; family 172606-1; genus Xanthocytophaga. Next base: position 1,606,190 of record CAUQTA010000001.1, on the reverse strand, counting down.
ATCGGCATTTTTTCCAGAAACTGCTCAAAGAGCAAAAAACCATTTGTACAGGCTATGCTTACCTGGTGAAGGAATTGGCGTTTCATGCCGGTCTCAAATGCAAAATCATAGACGGCTACGGACGAACACCCCAGGCCAATGTGGGCGGAACGGGCATTGCCAACCATTCCTGGAATGCCGTGGAACTTGATCACCAATGGTACCTTGCCGATGCCACTTGGTCGGCTGGAGCGGTTGACCCGATGCAGCGAAAATTCATCCGGCAATTCAGTGACAGTTATTTCCTGACACCTCCTTCCCTATTTGTGCTAACCCATTATCCTTTAGACTCCAGTTGGCTTTTACTGCCACACAAACCTACATTGACCCATTTTCTCAATGGACCAGTTGTGTATAAAGGGGCTGTTGAATACAACCTTTTGCCTGTTTCGCCAGAGGATTTTCGCCTAACGGCCACCAAAGGACAAGAAATCTCATTCAGCTTCAGCCAACAAGCCGATCCGTTGCTTGACAAAATAGAAATTCAGGTAGTGGACGGTCTCAATGCAACTTCTTTTTATCCGGCCGCCTGTGCACACGCAGATGGCATCACTACGGTTAAGCATGTCTTTTCGAAAAAAGGCAGTTTCACCGTTCACGTACGATTTGACGACACATACGTTTTTACGTACAGCGTTTCAGTTACCAGATAGTGTTTAGAAAGAGTAGGTCTTTGCAACCGGCACAGAGAAAATAGTATGTTTTGAAATGCCAAAACCCAGCCAGTGCCAATAGAGAAATGGAACCAAACCCGGTTTTCAACAAAAAAGCCGGGTTTGGCCCGGCTATCAACTACCATAGTTAATTTTATTCCTTAGTTAAAGGCATTGGCAAACCATTTTTCTGCCAAGTCGCCAATGATCGGCAATTTTTTCTCCTGCCCGTTGGCAGCGGCAATAGCTCCCATAATCGCAAACACAACCCAAGCCACAAAAGCTACCAGATACACCAACCATCCTAAAATAGGTATAATAGCAATGACAGAAGCCGCCAGTAACATGATCATGTTCATCAGGCCTTGTCTCAAATGAAACGCACCAAAAGAGGTCTTGTTGCTACCATGCATAACAATAGCTACAATCCAGCCGATAAGGGTTAAATAGCTGACAATGCCTACGGTCTTTCCGTTGTCAGTAGCAGGAGCAGGATTGGTGTTGGTGTGTGGAGTGAATTGATCTTCCATTGTTTTTTTAAGTTGAATGAGTGAAACGTCAAAATTGAAGGAAGTTGCGCTGATTTGTCTCTAAAGTAAAAAATCCACCTCTGGTTATCAACTTTTTACTTCTTTAATCGCTTCGATTGCAACGTCTTTGAATGTTTATGGAGAAACGTAAGAAAGGTAACCATAATAAATCCAAAAATCTAATTTTGTTGACGCAATAGCCGCGATATTAACTTCAAAATCGGTAAAGCCAGTTCTGCTATTCGACCAACAAACTTTTATCACTACTTTTGTTTCTTCGATTTTACAGTTACGTCACTTTTGTGTTATATCTTGAAATATGAGTAGTTTAAAGTCTGCGTACGATGTCGTTATTGTCGGCTCCGGACACAACGGTCTGGTAGCGGCTTGTTACCTGGCAAAAGTGGGCAAGAAAGTACTGGTCCTCGAACGCAACACCTACGTAGGCGGGGCCACCACATCGCAACGTGTCTTTCCGGAATATGATGCCCGTTTGTCGCGTTACGCGTACCTGGTGAGTTTGCTTCCAGCTAAGATCATTCAGGACTTGGGCCTGCAAACGATTGTTCTAAAACGCCGCCGCACAGCCTCCTATACACCGTTTGTTCAGAATCAGCAACACAAAGGACTACTGCTAAGTAACGAAGACGAAACCGCATCGCAACGAAACATAGAGGCGCTACATGCCGATGACTACAAAGGCTACCAGAAAATCATGGCGATCAATCAGTTGGTTGCCGATAAAATCTGGGATTCGTTTGTAACGCCGCTGCAATCCAGACAGAGCTGGGAAAAGCAATTCACTACACTGGACGAAAAGAAAGCCTGGCAATGGCTGATGGAACGGCCCATTGGCGAATTAATCGAAAGCCAAGTGCACAACGACATTCTGCGGGGTGTGCTGCTCACTGATGCCAAGATCGGTGCATTTACACATGCCCATGACTCTTCGCTGCTGCAAAACCGCACCTATCTGTATCACATCGTTGGCAATAAAACGGGTGAGTGGCGTGTGCCTGTTGGCGGTATGGGCCAAGTGGCCCTTGCTCTGGAAACGTGTGCACGGCAGCACGGAGTGACTATCCTGACTGAAAGCGAAGTGACACAGATTAGCCCAGGCCAGTTGCATACGGTTGCCTTTCAGCAGAATAGTATCTTGCAGGAAGTCAAAACCCCGTATGTACTTGTCAATGCAGCGCCAAAAATGCTCTCTCGGTTAGTAAAAAAACCGTCCTTCTTGCAACCTGAAGACGAAGGCACGGCGTTTAAAATCAATTTATTGCTCAAACGGCTGCCCAAACTAAGGCAAGCAAATGTAAATCCGGCGGAAGCTTTTGCAGGAACGTTTCACGTCAATCAGTCGTACAGCCAGTTGGAGCACTCTTACAAAGAAGCCATCGCAGGCAAAATCCCAATGCCAACACCGGGCGAATTTTATTGCCACACCCTTACCGACAACTCAATTCTGTCGCCTGAATTGGTGCAGCGAGGCTATCACACCCTCACGCTTTTCGGACTCGACTTGCCCTATCGTCTTTTTACACAAGATAATGAAGCCATTAAAAAACAGGTTGTTGCTCATTACCTGCAAGGCATTAATGCGTACCTGGATGAACCGCTGGAAGAATGCTTAGCCACTGACAGTCAGGGAAACCATTGCCTCGAAGCCAAAAGTGCCTGGGATCTGGAACAGGAGATCGGCTTGCCGCAAGGAAATATCTTTCACAATGCCTTGAGCTGGTTTTATGCCGAAAACGAATCGGAAAATGGAACATGGGGCGTGGAAACGGAACACGAGCGAATCTATCTGTGCGGTTCGGGAGCCAAACGGGGCGGTGCCGTAAGCGGCATTCCCGGTCATAATGCCGCCATGAAAGTCATCTCCCAGTCCTAGGTTTTTGCATCTTTAAACATACTATTTCAGTCAATTTACTTTTTCAATACCTGTTAGCCATGCCTTCTTTTTCCTGGTCACGATTTGAACAAATGCCTATTGTCGGGATTCTTCGCAATTACCCTTTTGAAATCATGGATTCGCTGGCAACCAGCTACGCCGAGGCCGGACTCACCAATCTGGAAATCACCATGAATTCGGCGGATGTGGAGGAAACCATCGCCTTTCTTTGCCAAAAGTTTGGCGATAAACTTAACATTGGAGCAGGAACCGTATGTAATACTACCGACCTGGAGAAAGCACTAACGGCAGGAGCCCAATTCATTGTTACGCCCGTTTTGGATAAAGACGTAGTCCAAGAATGCGTGCGGCAACAGATTCCGGTATTTCCGGGGGCCTATACCCCTACCGAAATCTACAAAGCCTGGAAATGGGGAGCCAGTATGGTAAAAGTATTTCCGGCATCTAAGTTAGGCCCCGAATACATCAAAGAAGTGCTGGCCCCGCTCAATCAAATCAAACTCATGCCTACCGGCGGTGTCACGCTTGATAATTGCACAGATTTTCTGAAAGCCGGAGCGAAAGGATTGGGCATGGGCGGCCAGCTTTTCCCCAAGGAATTAATCGAAAAACAAGAGTGGGCGCAGGTAAAAGCCGTACTGGAGCAGTTTGTGGAAAAGGTAAACAGCTTTCGGAAGTAACTTATTGAATCTACTAAAAACCTCGTACAAATTAATCGTCTGATTTCATTTGTACGAGGTTTTGGCTTTTCAGAAGATACTATTCTGGCAGTATCTATATAAACTCTGCCAGTTCCAGCCAGCGGTCTGACTTGATTGCGAGTTCTTTTTCGATCAGTTCGATTTCCTTGGACCAGCCTGCAATTTCGGCATGGTTGGTACTGCCTTCGCTCAGTTTGGCTACGAGTTGGGCTTTGCGTTGTTCCAGCGTATCAATGTCTTTTTCCAACGTTTCGTATTCCTTCTGCTCTTTGAACGAAAGCTTGCGTTTAGCAGGCTCGGGAGTAACAACGGAGACAGGTATTTCTACTGGAGTTTTTGCGTTTTTGGAAGATACTATTTTTTCCTGTGCCTCTTTTTCATCAAGCCATTCGCGGTAATCGGTGTAGTTGCCCGGAAAATCACGGATTTTGCCTTCGCCTTCAAATACGAATAAATGCTCCACCAGCCGGTCCATGAAGTACCGGTCGTGCGAAACCAGCAGCAGACACCCCCCGAAGTTTTCCAGAAAATCTTCCAGCACATTGAGCGTTGGCAAATCCAGGTCGTTGGTCGGCTCGTCAAGAATCAAGAAATTCGGATTTTTGATAAGTACGCGCAGCAATTGCAAACGGCGTTTTTCGCCTCCGCTCAGCTTGGCCACCATATCCCACTGCTTGGCAGGCGGAAACAGGAACAGATTCAGAAACTGCGAAGCCGTCAGTGTTTGGCCATTGGCAAGAGTGACCACTTCGGCGATTTCGGTTACCATTTCGATTACGCGCTGGTTTTCCTTGTACACCAGTTCCTGCTGGGTGTAGTACCCAAACTGCGTGGTATCGCCTTTGTCTACGGTGCCACTATCAGGTTTCAAATGACCCGTAAGCATATTGAGAAATGTCGTTTTGCCAATGCCGTTTTTACCCACAATGCCAATCCGGTCTTGTTTTTTGAACACATACGTAAAGTCATCCACCATTTTCTGGTTGCCAAACGCCTTATTCACATGATCGAGTTCGATGATCTTATTGCCCAGCCGCGTTGTTTTTACGCTCAGTTCCAGTTGGGCATTGGCTTTGGCGCCGGCCGCTTTTTCTTTCAGTTCGTAAAAGGCATCAATGCGGTATTTGGCTTTGGTGCCGCGGGCTTTGGGCATACGGCGCATCCATTCCAGTTCTTTGCGCAACAGGTTACGGGCTTTGTCGGTTTCGGCGGTCAGTTGGGCTTCGCGTTCGGCTTTCTTTTCCAGGAAATAGGCATAATTGCCCTGGTACTTATAGAGTTGCCCCCGGTCTATCTCAACAATGCTGTTGGTCACCGCATCCAGAAAATACCGGTCGTGGGTAATGAGAATCAGCGTTACTGACTGCGACGAAAGATGATGCTCCAGCCATTCGATAGCCCCCAAATCCAGGTGGTTGGTGGGCTCATCCATAATCAGCAGATCGGGCTGTTCGATGAGTACACGCGCCAAGGCAACGCGTTTCTTTTGTCCTCCCGATAGCTGACTGATTTTCTTGTCCAGATCGTGCAAATCGAGTTTTCCCAAAATTTGCTTGACTTCGGTTTCGTATTCCCAGGCTTTGGAAACATCCATTTGGGTAATGGCCTTATCGAGCAGATCTTCGTCATCCGGATGCGCCAAAGCATGCTCATACGCTTTGATGGCAGCCAACGCCGGGTGCTGTGTCGAAAACAACGTATCCAGAATGGTCAAATCTTGCTGAAATTCCGGATTCTGCGACAAGAACCCAATGGTAATTTCGCGGCGGGTACTCACTTTCCCCTCATCAGCGGGGAGGGTTCCGGCCAAAATGCTCAGCAGCGTGCTTTTTCCGATGCCGTTAGGCCCTACAATGGCCACTTTTTCGCCTCTGCTAACGCCAAACGAGATGTTTTTAAACAGCCAGCGGTCACTGAAGGCTTTTCCTATATTTTCAGCAGAGATGTAATTCATGTGTCAAAATCAAGTAGCCTGAGCATATTCTCAAGGCCAGGTTTTTCAATTTGCAAAGATACTATTTTTTGAAAGGCTATTCGCTAAAAAATGAAACACGGATGAAAACAGCGCCCAGGCATCTGTGTTTCATCCGTGTTTTTTCTCTATCCCTACGTTATTTTTCAAACGTCAGCACTTGTTCCACTTCGCCGCATTCCAGCATCTTGTCGCCAAAATAGGGATTGCGGATCTCACTGTTGACACTGAGCCAGTACGCGCCTTTGTCATTTAAGGCCATTGGGCAATATTGCTTATACACCGTTTCAGTGGCCCCAAAAGTAGTTACCAGCTCATACATCAGTTTTGACAAATCTTCGAACGACTGCCGCTTCTCTTCCAGTTTGGAAACTGTTTTCAGGGTATCGGTGGTACGCATCAGCATGGCTTTCATTTCATTCCACTTGGCTTGCCCACCCGCGGCCAAGGTACTGCTATCCACTGCATTCAACTTAGCCTGCAATTCAGCTACACTTTGATTGATGCCTGTTGTATCCGATTTCACAAAGTTATCTTTTACAGCCAGATACGCTTTGAGCGTTTCGTCCAATTGGTTGGCAGAAGCAAAGGCAGGCTTTACCGGAGTAGACGCGGGCAGGTCGGTGTTATTAGCCTCTTCGTCTGCCTGCTGAGAGGCCTGTGGCTGACAAGCCCATAAAAGGGCACCCAGCAGAAGAGAAATGCTATACTTTTTCATAAAATTGTTAAAAAAATCAATATTTCTTTTCTGAAAAATGTTTACTTTTCGTTCATCTAGCCATTAAAGGCACTAACGATCCACAAAAGTAAGTGTTAAAAATAAGTGTAAAGCTAAGCCTGCAAGACATTTGCATCTGGTTTCTTCAAACATGGATGTAAATGTACAACAGCAGCGACAATTCTTAAAATGATTGTTTCTGATTTGATTTTTTACATACTCAATGCAACCGTTGCAGGCAATTCATTGAATTTGATAGAATATTTATCTAAAACTTTACAACAAACCTAATCTTACTTGCTATGAGACCTTCAGCAAGCACCTACACTACACAACCTTTGGATATCTGGGTTTACGAAGAGATGATTTACCCACAGTTGCGCCCTTGCCCACTCCTGATGCATCTTTCGGAAGATGATACTGTGCACCAGACCCTTTTCTGGAATCCGTTACGCCGGGTATTACCCGATCTGGTGCGGGTGCACAAATTCAAAGATCTTAAAGAGGCTGGTAACATAGTGGTCATTCCACATGATGCCAAAGAATGGATGTTTCTTAAACAGTTAAAAGAACTCAAGCAGTACATTCGCAGTGTGCTGGCTACTGGCCGTACAGTTATTACGTTTGCCGGCGGGATGGAGTATACGCCACAACCGGGTGAAATTGCGTTTGGCACTTCGGTTTACCAGTACCCTGACGAAAAACTACTTCCGATTCCTACGTGGATTTACGACATTGGCCATCGCATTTCACCGATCCCCCGTCCCGAGAAACCAACCGTTGCCTTTGATGGAAATACGCAATACTCAAGCAAAATAAATACGTTAACCAAACCCATTCCTGTACCGGATGCCATGGTGTATAAAATGGCATTAAGCAAAACATTGGGCCGTGCATTGGATGTCAAGTTTCGTTTCATCATTCCCCGCTTGTTGCGCCAACGTGTGCTTAAAGCGGTACGGGCTTCCAAAAATCTGAACCATCATCTGGTGGAAAGGGATCATTTTTTTGTACTGGAACCAGAAGAACGCGTAAAAGCACGTAGCGAATATTTGCGCAGCACGCAGGAACATGCCTACATATTGTGCATAAGAGGCGATGCCAATGGCGATTTTCGCACGCTTGAAGTCTTGTCGGCGGGCCGCATTCCCGTCATCATTGATACCAAACTGCAATTGCCGCCATTGAAAGGAATGAAATGGGAAGATTTCTGTGTGTTTGTACCCTTGACCGAGCTAGACAACATTGGCCAGGTGATAGAAAAATTCCACGCCAAGCTTACCGAAGAAGACTTTCAGAAAAGATGCCAGATGGCACGGGCCGCATTTGACCAGCTTATGCCGCACAACTTCATTCATCACATCATTACAGAGATTGAAGCACGCGTACCTTCTAAGAAAGCCCCTTCTCAATCTATATTTGAGAAAGAAGTAATGCCGGGAGCAGCCACAACAGAGACGGTTTACCAACAACCGGCTGCCAGCAATTAACTCAGTAGATTATCTCATAGAAAAGGGCGAATGCAACATTTGCCCTTTTCTGTTTGGTACAAATCATTTTTCAAATAGTATCTTCTAAAAGCACAAAACCCTACCCTTTAAATCCGCACAATCAGGTCTTTGACCGGGCGAACGGGACGGCCTGCAATGTGGTCGATGAGAGCCTGGGCATGCTCACGGCCATTTTCAATGAATACTTTTTCGGTCTGGATACCGGCAAGCACGGTTCCGCATACATACAAGCCTTTTACATTGGTTTCAAACGTACGGTTGTCATACACAGGCGCCAATACGTCATTTAATTGAATTCCCGAATACAGCATCAGTTTGGCATCGGGTACGTAGCCTACCAGCATAAATACAAAATCGGCCGGAAACGAGATTTCCTCACCGGTTTGCTTGTTTTGAGCAATCACCGCTTGCGGGGTTATCTTCTTTATTTCCACATTGAAGACTGCTTTGATTTTACCCTCTTTGATGCGGTTCTTCACATCCGGAATCAGCCAGTATTTTACTGTTTGCCGCAAATCTTCGCCCCGATGCACAATGGTCACATCCACATCATGCCGGTAAAGTTCCAGAGCTGCTTCCACAGCCGAATTACCGCCGCCTACAATGACCACTTTGCTATACGAATACTTGAACGGCTCGTCGTAGTAATGCGAAACGTGCGGCAAATCTTCGCCGGGCACATCCAGTCGGCGGGGGATGTCAAAATAACCCGTTGCAATTACCACGTTTTTAGCCTGGTACACTTCTCCTTTTGCCGTGGTTACTTCAAATATGTCCCCTTTCTTTTCAATGCCGGTTACTTCGGTAAAAAGCTTGAAATTGAGATGATAATACCCGGCCACTTTGCGGTAATACTGCAATGCTTCGTCGCGGTTGGCTTTTACATTGGAAACGGGAAATGGAATGCCACCGATCTCAATGTTTTCGGCGGTAGAGAAGAAACGCATCCGACGCGGATACCGCCGGATCGACTCAGTAATGCTGCCTTTTTCCAGAACGATATGGCTCAGTTTGCTTTTCGTCGCTTCAATGGCAACGGCCAACCCGCACGGACCACCACCAACGACAAGAACATCAAAAATCTCACTCATGAATTATATAACAAAAATGGGTAATGGCTAATTAACAACAGGAATACTTGCCCTGTTCAATATATCCAAAAATAGTATGTTCTGAAAAGCAAAATCCGCCTTATAAATTTGTTCATCAATGGTCAAATCCTATTTGATACCAATGGTAATAACCTATTATAACCGTTAATGTAGTGCTCACTAAAATTCCATAATACAAATATACCTTATTGCCATGTAGCTTAATTATTTAGCTTTATACCACTGATATACATTCCTACTATGAAAAAAAAGAGCAAACCCAGTTTTTCTAAAATATGAATGCCTTCTTTTTCCAAGTTAATAGTTGAAGTATTCTTTGCTGGACTATTGAAATTTGCCAGAGTAAATACAGAAAATATATCTATTACCAATAACACGCTATACAATAACAGTAATGCAATGAAAGCAATATTAATTCCTTTATCTATGTTCTTTATGAATGACATAAGTCTATAAAAAATAGTATCTCTGCAAAACCCAAAACCTCCCTATTGTACCGAAATTTTTATCGGAATTCGTTTTTTAGGCCGTTCGGTGTTGGGAACCATCGGTTCGGCGGCAATGCTGTCTACCAGGAGCATGCCTTCAATCAACTCGCCAAATACCGTATAGTGGTAATCCAGGTGCGGTACGCCGCCAATGGTTTTGTAAGCGTTAATCTGCTCAAGGGTAAGTGGATAGCCCGTATCTTTGTTGATGCTTCGTACACTGTCTTCTCTGAAGACCGAGCCTTGCACAATGTAAAAATCATACGGCGACGATCCCTCCGATTCGTCGTGGTGCGCCATAGCCAACGCCCCCCGTTTGTGAAACCAACGCGGGTCTACCTCAAACGGAATTTCGTATCGTTCGTGGCGCATCCGCGTCTTGTCGCCATAGCCACCCTGAATCACCATACCCGGTACCAACCTATAAAAATCAGCCGAATCAAAATACCCTTTGTGAATCAGGCGCACAAAACTGGCCCGGTGCAGCGGTGTCTGTTTGTACAACCGAAATTTCAGTATGCCATAAGGCGTCTCTATGGTAACGATGGAATCCGCATGCTCTTCCGCGTATTTGGTTAATACCTCAGTGACATTGCTTTTGGTAATCCGCATTTTGGCGGGGTCCGTTTCGGTTTCTTCTACTTTTTTGCTGCCACACGCCAGCCAGAAACAACTGAATACCAATAGAATATAAACAACGGAATAGGAACCAGGCTTTTTACGGGAAGTCATACGATGTTTTACTTTTAGCCAACGAAAATAAATACAAAATCAGGTGGATACCTTACAATGTTGTAAAAAAAATAGCAAAGAAGGCAAAAAGTTGCCAAGACCCTTCTAGATCCACTAACCACCTCCTTTCCAAACCATCGCCATCGCCAGGCTTTTTTCCAAAAACAATACAAACATCCGGATTTAGCGTGTTTCTGTATTTAGTATTACGCATTGTCAAATGGTTAAAATATCCGGGATTTTGCCAGAAAAAAACAACCTCCTATCATTGTGTTAGGTAAACGGGTGTTTACTCTTAAACTCTACACAATTACACTATGAAAAAAGTTAAAATCTACGCCTCGTTGTTTGCTGCTGCATTTGCTCTGTGTGTTACAAGCGTAAATGCACAATCGTTTGAGAAGGGTAAAACTATCATTACAGGCGGTTACGGTTTTGGTAACTTAACAAAAGCCGTTCTGAAAGCTTACCAAGATGAGGCTGGATACAAAGCTAACTCTTTGGGCCCTATCTTTGCCAAAGTAGAATACGGTGTTTCTGACAAAGTGGGTATTGGTATCAATGTGGCTCACATTGGCATAGGTGCCTCTTACCAGTCAACCGATGGTGAAGGCAATACCACAACTGAAAAATTCAAATGGAAAAACACCAGCGTATTGGCTCGTTTGAACCTGCACTTCGCGAAAAGCGAAAAACTGGATGCATACTGGGGTGCGGGCTTAGGCTACCGTTTCGGTTCTTGGAAATGGGAAAGTGAGTCTCAAGACATGAGTCAAGATATTCCAGTTGTAAACCCATTCGGTTTCGAAACTACCATTGGTGTTCGTTATTACTTCATTCCTAACCTGGGTGTTTATGCCGAAGCAGGTATTGCTAAAGCTCCTATCCAGTTTGGTTTGAGTGCAGCGTTCTAAAAATAGTATCTTTTGAAAGAACAAAACCCCCGTCACGAAGCTGACGGGGGTTTGTTTTGTGTAACAACACATTGATTCACTCATTCAAATACCTCGTCGCCAAGGCCTTTGTTTACTTCAATAGACGTCACTTTCATTTCAATGGCTTGCGGGCCCATTGACGATGTGAGAGTATACGGAAACTTGATTCCGGCAACTTCCTTATAATCAGTAAAATCAGTAGTTTGTGCCATAGACTGGCCGTTCATCTGCAATACGGCGTTTTGCCTGATTTTCAGGCCCGATTTAAGGTCATAATACTCCGTTACTTTGGAGCCATCCGACAGAACCAAGTCAATCCGATAGGCATCCTGGCCGTTTATTTTTTCAACACCCGCCAGGGTACGTTTGATGCCCAACTTGTCGTAATACAGTTCGACAAACAGCGTGTTTATTGAACGCAGCGCAGTAAGTTCATTGCCAGCTACGTTCTGGCTGTTTCCCATCATCGACATAGCGGCTTTGTCGCCGTTAATGACCATTTTCATCACTTCCATGCCCATGGACGGAATTTTCATGGTCATTTTCATTTTATCAGGCACTTTCTGCTGGCGTACTGCTTCAATGTTCATTCCCTGTGCCGTGGCTTCCAGTTTGGTAACAATGTCTTTCACTTTCAACAGGTTTTCTTTGCCACCAATAACCGCCACGTAATTAGCCACCACCTGATCGGCTGTGAGATCTGCTGGCATAGCCGAAGAAGCCGATTTTTCGACTTTATTGCCATCCGTATCGTATTGCTCTACGTCGCCAAATCGCTTTAGTTTTTCCATCAGTTCCGAGGCATTGCCCACAGCAATGATGTACGCATTGTCGGGCAGGATGTATTTTTTTGCCATTGCCTGCACATCCGTTGTGGCAACGGCGGCCACATTTTTCAGGTAGTTGGCATAATAGTCGGCGGGCAATTTGTAGCGGGCCGTGTTCAGTGCAAAGCTGGCAACGGTTTGCGGGTCTTCCAGCGACTGCACAAAGGTGCCGTTGCGGATGTTTTTGGTTTGCTGCAATTCGGCGGCCGTAACTGGCACATCCCGAATGCGACGCATTTCGGCCAGAATTTCGGCAACGGCGCTGTCAATCACGTTGGTTTTGATGTTACCGCCTGCGCCAAACGAACCTACCAACCGATTGCTGCGCAACGACGAATAGGCGCCGTAGGTATAGCCGTGTTTTTCCCGCAGGTTTTGCAGCAACCGTCCTGAGAAACCGCCGTAGCCCAGAATATCGTTGGTCAGTGATGCTTTGATGGCATCGGGTTGTCCCGGTTTGAAATCAACCGGATAGGCAACACTCAGTACCGTTTGCACGGCTCCCGGTTTTTCTACAACTATCACTTTGGTTTTGGCGGGTGCTTTGGGCAAAGCATACGTCGACGTCGGCACAGTGCCTTTGGCCCATTTGGCAAAATATTTTTCGGTCAAGGATTTGGCTTCGGCCAGAGTAATGTCCCCTACAAAAGCCATGTAGGCAATGTTGGGCTTGAAATAGGTGGTATAATACTTCTGAATCTTGTCCAGGCTAACGGCTTCAAGGCTCTTTTCCGATTCGATTTCGCCGTACGGGTGGTCTTTGCCATACAAAACCACGCTGCGTACGTTTTGCAGAATGGATTCGGGCTGGTCATTGGACATGGAAAGTTCATTGATCTTTTCGGTTTTGATTTTATCCAGCTCTTCCTGCTTGAACACCGGATGCATCAGTAAATCGGCCATGATCCCAATGAGTTTGTCCTGGTATTTTTTCAGGCCCGTTCCGTAAGCACCCGTGGAAGACGTATACAAGGCGGCTCCCATAAAGTCAATTTCCTCGTCAATCTGGTCTTTGGTACGGGTTTGGGTACCTGTCCGCAACATTTGCCCGGTTATTTCGGCTAGTCCGGCGGCTTCTTTTTCCAGGGGTGGCACATAATCCAGTACTAGATTCACCGCCACGCGGGGCAGTTTCTTGTTGGTAACCACAAACACTTTCAGGCCATTGGCCAGGGTAAACGATTCGTATTTGCCCAGTTGAATCACCGGTGCAGGGCCGGGAACCGGACGTTTGCTGCGGTCAACCTGAGCCCACGTGGGAAGGCTGCTGCAACAAATCAAAACAGCTAAAAAAACAACTATTTTTTTCATATCAGATTTTGCGAATGGAATGCGTAGGTTGAAGATAACCACCCAACAGAAGGGCAGGTTTTCGGTTTTTGAAACATACTATTTTGCCAGCCTCAGTTTTTCTTTTTCTTCTTCTTTTCTTTCTTGGTTTCCTTGGCCGGTTCAGGAGTTTGTGCCTGTGCCGGCGGTTCGGGCTGCGGTTCTGGTTTTACTTCATTGTCTGGCTTGGCGGCATTAGGCATGTAATACAACGACACCCGGTTGGCAGGTGTCAGGTACTGGCGTGCTACCCGTTGAATGTCTTCGCGAGTCACTTTGTTATAAAGTTCTATCTCTGAATTGATCAGATTGGCATCACCAAAGTACATTTCGTAATTGGCCAGACTTTCGGCAATGCCCGCCACCGAGCCATTGCGTGTCACAAACTCGGCTTCGATCTGGTTTTTCAGTTTCTGAAATTCCTGTTCAGGAATCAATTCATTCTGCACCCGTTCAATTTCTTTGTTCATCGAAGCTTCCAAGTCTTCCGGTTTTACGCCCATGTTGGTGATTCCAAAGGCAATGAAAACCCCCGACTGCTCCAACGCTAGTGGGAACGAGCCCACAAACAACGCTTTCTGCTGTTTGTCCTTGATTTCTTTGGTGAACCGCGAACTTTCGCCTCCCGACAACAGATTGGTCAGCAGGTTTAAGGCGTAATAATCCGGTGTGCCTTGTGCTGGAATGCGATAGGCTTCGATGACGGCAGGAAGTGTGACATTGTCGTAAAACTTATCCCGAACTTCGGCAGTCAATGGCGGTTCGGTTACATTGGGACGAAAAATGGGTTTTGTTCCTTTGGGAATTTCCGAGAAGTATTTGGCAATGGACTGTTTGGCTTTTTCTATGTTAATGTCGCCGGCAATGGAAAGAATGGCATTGTTGGGCACGTAAAACTCTTTGTAAAACGCCATGAATTCGTCTAGTGTGGCGGCATCCAAATGCTCAGCCGTACCGATCACATCCGACTTGTACGGATGCACTTTGAAGGCCCGCGTCATGGTTTCAGACAAGATGCGGCCATACGGACGGTTGTCGCGGGTTTGTTTCATCTCCTCCTTGATCACATTGCGCTGTGTATTTACGCCTTCCTGGTCAATGCGGGCGTGCAGCATCCGCTCCGACTCCAGGTAAAGTCCCAGATCCAGTTGGTTGGAAGGAAGCACTTCGTAGTAAAACGTGCGGTCATAGGTGGTGTTGGCGTTGAGTTCGCCACCGGCGCCTTCCACGATCTTGGCAAACTCGCCCCGGCCAATGTTCTGCGAACCTTCAAACAGCAGATGCTCGAAAAAATGGGCGAATCCGGTGCGTTTGGCATCTTCGTTTTTGCTGCCTACGTGATACATCACCGTAACAGCCACAATGGGCGTACTGTTGTCCTGATGCAGGATAACTTTGAGGCCATTGGGCAATTCGTATTCGGTAAACTTGATTTGGGTGCTCTGGGCAAAACTTCCCGACGAAAGCAGTAACCCACAGAAAATGAGAAACAAACGATGCATAAAACGAATGATAAGTGGTTGGAGAATAAACCGCGGAATGCTCTGCGAAGAGATTGCCGTTTGTTTATGAATGTGATTAAAATTGGTAACCCGGCCTCGTATTCAGGGCAGTAAAAATAGTATCTTTTTTCAAGTTAAAACCTGCCGGTCCGTAAAATAGTATCTTTTCAAATGCAAAAACCCAGACTTAGCAGCCTGGGTTTCTACAGTTGACAAAACGCTTAACTAAAAAGCGTATCCGATGGTAATGCCTGAACGAATCCAAACCGGAAAGTTTAGCGAACCGGGTATGTTGTAATCGTCTTCGGTCAGATTTTGCGACACATTCAAACTTCCGAAGCTGACATACGGACCAATATAGGCTTCCAGCGACACGTGTTCGCCAAACAGCCACTGCCCGCCAAGCACACCGCCAAAACTGTACGTGTTTTGGGTCAGCTTGCCGCTGACAGTTTCGGCCTGCCCATCGCCATTGACGTCTTTGGAAATATCGCCTTTTACGCTGAAATTGACATAACGCACAAACGGAGCCAGGTAAAAACCCGTAGGTGCATGGCCGCTGGGGAAAAAGCGCAACTCAGGTGCTATTGCAAACCGATTGAACCGGCCATCGGGGCCCAGAATGTCAGTTCCCAGAACAGTAGCCTTCCGGGGTAACGTATACTGAAAACCCAGTTGCAAGCTCATGTTATCCGACAGAACCCGTTCGTATGAAAAGGCGCCTGTTTTGGTAAATAAACTCAATGGATTGATTTTAATGAGGTTTTGTGCTTCTGCCGAAGAAGAGGAAGAACCGCGCTGAGCTGAAGCCGAGAAACCAATCAAAACCGAAAATGCGGTGCATGCAATCAAAAGATGTTTTTTCATAGTACCTGTTAGGATGTAGTGTTGAAATAAGTGGACTGCGAAAGCTTTTCAAAGTTTGTGCCACAAGTTAAAAATTCAATCGGCAGGTTTTCATTTTTTTTTTGATACTATTCTCAGTTGATATAACTTTGCGCATGGAACAAATACTTATACTCGACTTCGGCTCCCAATTTACCCAATTGATAGCTCGCCGGGTGCGCGAACTCAACGTTTACTGCGAAATCCACCCGTTTCACCACATTCCCACTCTGACTTCTGATATTAAAGGTGTTATCCTGTCGGGTAGCCCCTGTTCGGTACGCGACAGCGAAGCGCCTAACCCCGATCTTACTCCTTTTCTGGGCAGAGTGCCCGTATTGGGCGTTTGTTACGGAGCCCAGCTGATGGCCTATCAGCAAGGCGGCAGCGTAGAGCCTTCCCGTACGCGGGAATACGGACGTGCCCGCCTGGCAACTCATACGGCTTCACCCCTGTTTGCCGGTGTATCCGAACATTCGCAAGTTTGGATGAGCCACGGCGATACCATTACCAATGTACCGGATAATTTCACCTTGATTGCCAATACCGAAACGGTCAATGTGGCGGCTTACCAGATTGAAGGACAGCAAACATACGGCATTCAGTTTCACCCCGAAGTGACCCATTCGCTGGAAGGAAAAATCATCCTCAAAAACTTTGTGGCCGACATTTGCGGCTGCAAACAAGACTGGACATCGGCAGCCTTTGTCGAAAGCACCATAGCGCAACTGAAAGAAAAACTGGGCAACGACAAAGTGGTGATGGGCCTTTCGGGCGGAGTTGATTCGAGTGTAGCTGCCACGTTGATTCACAAGGCCATTGGCAAGAATCTCTACTGCATATTTGTAGACAACGGACTGCTGCGCAAAGACGAGTTTGAAGAAGTATTGCATTCCTACCAGGATCTGGGTCTGAACGTAGTGGGCGTGGATGCCAAGCAGGAATTTTATACGGCCTTACAAGGACTGACTGATCCGGAAGCGAAGCGAAAAGCCATTGGACGCATGTTTATTGAGATTTTTGATGTGGAATCACATAAAATTCAGGATGTAAAGTGGCTTGGCCAAGGCACCATTTATCCCGATGTGATTGAATCGGTTTCGGTCAAAGGCCCGTCGGCAACCATCAAATCGCACCACAATGTGGGCGGTTTGCCAGAGAAGATGAAACTCAAAATCGTAGAGCCGCTCAACACGCTATTCAAAGACGAAGTACGTGAAGTAGGCCGCCAAATCAACCTTCCTACCAACATTTTGAACCGTCACCCTTTCCCGGGTCCAGGCTTAGGCATTCGGATTCTGGGCGACATTACCGCCGAAAAAGTGGCCGTATT
The DNA here is from genome assembly GCA_963520985.1 of uncultured Sphingobacteriales bacterium. Classification (GTDB taxonomy): domain Bacteria; phylum Bacteroidota; class Bacteroidia; order Cytophagales; family 172606-1; genus Xanthocytophaga. The sequence goes on along the minus strand of CAUQTA010000001.1, from coordinate 1,589,008 downwards.
GCAGGAAGTGGATTCCATTTTCATCAACGGATTGAAAAAACACAACCTGTACGATGCGGTTTGGCAGGCCGGAGCTATTTTGCTTCCGGTGCAGTCGGTAGGTGTAATGGGTGACGAACGTACGTACGAAAATGCCGTTGCATTGCGCGCCGTGACCAGTGTGGACGGCATGACTGCCGACTGGGCGCACCTTCCGTATGATTTCCTGGCCACGATTTCGAACGAAATCATCAACCGGGTCAAAGGAGTCAATCGCGTTGTGTATGACATTTCCTCAAAGCCTCCTGCCACCATTGAGTGGGAATAAAAAATAGTATCTCCACAAATGATAAAACCACCTTAAATCCTGCTTCCTTGTGGAGCAGGATTTGTATTTTTAAATCCTTCCTTCACTGGTTTCCCAAAATAAACTTCGCCTTTCCAAACCCTATTTTTACTGTAAATTCGCGCATTTCCCTGAATGTATTTAGTGTAATAAATGTTCTGTAAATGAGTCTACTAAGACTTTTTCACGCGTCTATTTTCCAGCTAAAACATACGACATGCCATCAGCCTTTTCAGAGACTATCTCTCTGAACACAGTTTCAAAAAACACCCGGGTTTGGACTCCCAAACAGATACTATTTACCCCGGCCGCACTGGAACAACCTTTTGGTCAGCAGATATGGCAGCGGATCACCCGGCAAGGACTGGAAGCAAAAGTGCTTTCCAGCAACCGGCTCACAGGCATTCGCGGCTCGAACGAACGGGAAACCTATCGCATCGCCAAAAATACGTTAGCTGTAGTCACCGCGCCACCCAGCGCCTTTCGGTTGCAGCCCATACCACCATCAGCCGACTGGCAGTTTCACCTGGCAGAAGGCTGTCCGGCGCACTGCCAGTATTGTTACCTGGCGGGCAGTTTGCAGGGGCCACCAGTAACACGGGTATTTGCCAATTTACCAGCCATTCTAGAAAACACGCGTCAGTATCAAAAACCGGGTGAGATCACCACGTTTGAAGCCAGTTGCTATACCGATCCGCTGGGCATTGAACACCTGACGGGCAGCCTGGAAGCCTGCATCCGGCATTTTGGCACTGAGCAAGGCAGTCATCTGAGGTGGGTAAGCAAGTTTGACAACGTAGATTCCTTGCTGCATTTGCCGCATGATGGCCGTACCCGTCCGCGAATAAGCCTGAATGCTGAGTGGATTACGCGCCGATTGGAAGGGGGCACGGCTTCGTTGGCGGCCCGCCTGGCGGCATTGCGAAAATTAGCTTTGCCTGTGTCGCAGGGTGGCGGAGGTTATCCGGTGGGCGTAGTCATTGCTCCAATCATGCCGATTCCCGGCTGGCAAGATGCCTATGATCAGTTACTGGACCAGATCCAGCAGACGCTAAACTTTGCGTGTGATCTCACGTTCGAACTGATCAGTCACCGGTTTACGCCGGGCTCGAAGGAAATATTGCAGGGCTGGTATCCGAACACGAGCCTGGAAATGGACGAAACCCTGCGGGCCAAGAAGATGAACAAATTTGGCGGAGTCAAGTATGTATACCCGCGCGACCAGATGCAGACACTCAAGCGTTTTTTTGAATCGCAACTTAAAAATCGATTTCCCGGTGCGCCTGTTTTGTACTGGACGTAATTACCCGGAACCACTGATGACAGTTAGCTTTGTGATCGGCGCTTTGAATTTCAATCTGTTAAATCACAAAATTGACTGCCATCAGCGGTTCAAAATAGTATCTTTTAAAAAGTCAAAACCCACCTGACTAAAGTTGTTGCTGCACCCGTTCCAATTGGTCTATGATTTCATTGATCTTGTTTTGCTGCTTCCGGATTTGCCTCACCCGCAAATAAAACCAGTTGAAAGCCATCCAGCCAACGGTAGGCACCAGTACCGCCCAACGCATCCACATCGGCATACGCACCACATATTCAAACATATACAGCCCCAACCCGATGCTAAGCAAAACGAAATAAAGTGATAAAACGGTGCTTTGTATCCATTTTACCTTTTTCTGATACGCCAGGAACTGTTGCAGGTACTGACGGCTGTCGGTTTCCAGCGACTCCTGAGGCGAAAGCAAGGCAATCAACTGGCTCTGCACCACCACAAACATCAGGATGGATAACATGACCAGCACCACCCCGATGCGGGTTGTCACATAGTGGGGCTCAATGAGATAGCCGATGATGCCGATAAAAACAAAAGTGGCAGCTAGCAATGCGATGGAGAAAAGAGTCTTGCGTTTCATAGTACGTTGATAGTGAGTAGCTTTAGAGATCATATCCTGCGCCGAATCCAGCGACTGGGTAGGCAATTGCTGCCATAGGTTTTTCAAATCATCCAGGTTGTCCATACGTTTTCAGAATTGAGCTGAGTTTTTCTTTGATGCGGTGAATGCGTACCCGAATGTTGCCTTCCGAAATGCCCATGACTTCGGCAATTTCTTTCTGAGGCAACTCTTCGAGTACCAATGAAATGATCAAACGTTCGTTTTCTTCCAGAGCCGCAATGCTTTTGTACAAAAAGTGGATGTGTTCATCCATCGATTCGGGTACAGGCTCTTCCAGGGTAAGCAGCAGGTCGGTTTTCGCCTGCCGCTTGTCTTTTTTCAAGTATCCCAAGCAGATGTTGGTGGCAATCTTGAACACCCAGGTGCCAATGCCTGATTCGTTCCGAAAATCGGGCAGGTACTTCCATACGTTAATGAACGTATCCTGTACCAGGTCTTTGGCCGTATCCGGGTCGTTGACATAGCCCATACACAAGCGGTAGACTTTGGGCGAATACCGGGCATATATTTCTTCAAAAACGAGCATTTTATTTTACAAAAGATTGAAGTTGAGCCATATACCATGCGGGGTCGTCATACATGACAAAGTGCAGCCCTTGGTTGGCATAGCGCAATTGGGCGGTTTTCAGGTTCTTGTACTGGTTCTCCATGGTTGGTGCATAATTTTTGAAACCGGCCTCCAGCAAAACTAATGCAGGGCATTGGATGGACGCAATTTTTTCGCGTAAATCGGTATTGGCAAAATCACAGTACATTTTTCCCAGGGTCATCCGATCCGACTTCAGGCCCCACAGCGTCACTTTTTCCACTTTGCTGGTATCAGCCACCAGCATCCGAACACTCTGGTACTGCTGAGCTTTGAACGCCGCTTCATCCATCTTTTCAAACTGGCTGACGGCCGCACTGCAGTCTACCAAAGGCTGACTCTTGAATTCCGGATTGTACACCGCCGCCAAGCAAGGCAACGCATCTACCACCACCAGCTTGCCTATTTTATCCGGATTTTCGGCGGCAATAAGCATTGCCAGTACGCCTCCCAAGCTATGCCCCACCAGGATGGGCTTTTCCAATTTGTTTTTGGCTATGTACTGCGTAACGGCCTGAGCCCAGGCATTCATGCTGGGATTGTCCATGGGTGCCGCACCGGCAAACCCGGCAAATGTAAATGCGTGGCAGGTAAACTGCGGGCTTAGCTTAGCAATGGTCTCAGTCCATACATCAGCAGAGCAGGAATAGCCGGGCAGAAAAAGAATGGATTGTTTTCCCTTACCTGTCACGGCAACCTGATAAGGCTGTTGAGATTGGGCGGTTACATACAGGCTGCACATCAGGCAAACGAAAGCTAAAAAAGTGTTTCTCATGGGTATCGGTTGTTTTGTTTGGCTTTTAGAAATCACTTTTCCCAAAATGTTACAACCTTTTGCAGATTTTTATAAAAAAGAAAATAGTATCTTTTGAAATCGCAAAACCTGCCTCACACAATTGCCTGATACCAGAATCCAAAACGGATTGTGTACACTATTTAAATTGAAAGTTTCATACCCAGAATAGCACAAATCCCTTATATTTGGTATTCCCATGTTATTGCTTACTAAAAACCGCTTACGATGAAACGTTTTTCTTTATTAGTAACCAGTCTGATACTGGTGTCTTCCACGCTTTTTGCGCAAGCCAAGCTGGTTGAAAAAGTTACCAAAAAGCCGGGCGAAATCGTCATTCCGTACGAAAAATACGTTCTTCCCAATGGCTTAACCCTCATTCTGCACGAAGACCATTCGGATCCGCTGGTGCATGTGGATGTTACGTACCACGTAGGTTCGGCACGAGAGGAAATCAGCAAATCGGGATTTGCCCACTTTTTTGAGCACATGATGTTTCAGGGCTCCGACCACGTGGGCGATGAGCAGCATTTCAAGATTGTGACTGAAGCCGGCGGAACGCTGAACGGAACGACCAACCGCGACCGTACCAACTATTTTGAAACCATGCCCAACAACAAACTGGAAACGGCCTTGTGGCTGGAAGCCGACCGGATGGGCTTTCTACTGGATGCGGTTACCCAGCCCAAGTTTGAAATCCAGCGGGCTACGGTCAAAAACGAACGTGGACAAAACTACGACAACCGTCCGTATGGGTTGGTTTATGAATATACTTCCAAAAACCTTTATCCCTACGGGCATCCGTATTCCTGGCTCACCATCGGATATGTGGAGGATCTGGACCGAGTCAATGTCAACGACCTGAAAAACTTCTTTCTGCGCTGGTACGGGCCAAACAATGCCACACTCACCATCGGTGGCGATCTGAATCCCAAAGAAGTAGTGAAACTGGTGGAAAAATACTTTGGCTCCATTCCGCGCGGCCCGGAGGTAAAAGACATGCCGGTGTCCATTCCTGTCCTGGACAAAGACCGCTACGCGTCGTACGAAGACAATTACATTAAGCTGCCCATGTTGCGCATGGTGTTTCCGACCACGCCCCGCTACAGCGACGAAGAACCAGCTTTGGACTGCCTGGCCGAGATTTTAGGTCAGGGCAAAAACTCTATCTTTTACAAAAATTTCGAAAAGGCACAGAAGGCCGTACAAAGTTCCGTTTCCAATTCCACATCCGAACTAGCCGGCGAGTTTACCATCAGCGTGATTCCGTATCCGGGCCAAACCCTGGCCGACATGGAAAAGATCGTCCGTGAATCGCTGCTCGAATTTGAAAAACGGGGCGTCACTGATGACGATATCAATCGGTTTGTGGCTAAAACCGAAGCCCAAACCATCAATAGCCTGAGCAGTGTTTCGGGCAAAGTTTCGGATCTGGCCTCGTACCAAACCTTTGAAGGCAACCCCAATCTGATTGGCAAGGAATTGAAAAAATACCGTTCGGTTACGAAGGAAGCTGTCCTGAAAGCTTACCAGAAATACATCAAAAACAAAGGTGCCGTGATTCTGAGTGTTTATCCCAAAGGGCAATCCAACATTGCAGCCGCCACTGACAATTACACCGTTTCCAAAGAAGGCTACAAAGCACCCGATTACGGTTATGCCGGGCTGGCCTACAAAAAGCCCAAAGATGCATTTGACCGTGCAAAGCAACCTGGCTCTGGAGCCAACCCGGTAGTGAAAGTGCCACCGGTATGGCAAAAACAACTGGACAACGGACTCAAGATCATCGGCACCAAAAACGACGAGATTCCAACAGTCACGCTGCTTTTCAACATCAAAGGGGGGCATTATTTATCCGCCAACAACCTTTCCAAAGCGGGCGTTGCCTCATTAACAGCCGCCATGCTCAACGAAGACACTGAAAAATACACCTCCGAACAACTGGCCAATGAATTGGACAAGCTGGGCAGTTCCATTTCCGTAGGTGCAGGAGAAGACGGCATCACGGTTTACGTATCGGCACTAAAGAAAAACCTGGACCAAACCCTGGTTCTGTTACAGGAACGCCTGTTTCATCCCAAATTTACAACGGATGATTTTGACCGACTGAAAAAGCAGCAACTGGAAAGCATCAAAGTGCAGTCTACGCAGCCCCGGGTGGTAGCCGACAACCTCTACAACAAGACATTGTACGGCATAAAACACATCAAAGCCATTCCCGTATATGGCACCACCGAAACTGTGAATGCCATTACCCTGGACGATGTAAAAGCCTTTTATGCCGCTAATTTTTCTCCATCGGTTACAAGCCTGGTGGTGGTAGGCGACATCGAACAGGCGGGCATTGAGCCCAAGCTTGCGTTTCTGAATACCTGGCCCAAGAAAGACGTAGCCATGCCTGCACTTGCCAAAGGGGCGGGTATTGAGAAGACCAAACTGTATCTGATCGACATTCCGAAAGCGGCTCAGTCCGAGATCAGAGTGGGATATCTGACCGACATGACCTACAATCCGGTGGGCGACTATTACAAAGCCACGTTAGCCAACTATCCCTTGGGAGGTGCCTTTAACAGCCGCATCAACTTAAACTTGCGGGAAGACAAAGGCTGGACCTACGGAGCCCGTACGTTCTTCGATTCGGATGAACACGATGGCCGGTTTACCTTCAGTTCGGGTGTGAAAGCCGCCGCTTCGGACAGTGCCGTGGCGGAAGTGATGAAAGAGATCAGCAGTTACCACGACAAAGGCATTACCGATAGCGAACTGAGTTTCCTGAAAAGCTCCATCGGGCAGCGCGACGCGTTGTCTTACGAAACGGGTTTTCAGAAAGCCCGTTTCCTGAGCCGCATTGTGCAATACAACCTGAGCCCGACGTTTGTGGAAGATCAAACCAAAATTCTGACCAGCCTTTCATCGGCGGATGTCAATGCCTTTGCCCAGAAATACCTGGATCCCAAGAAAATGAACATTGTGGTGGTAGGTGACAAAGAAAAGATAAAAGCAGGCATGGACCGGCTTGGCTATGAAATTGTGGAGCTGGATACACAGGGAGAGGTAATCACGCCGCCGGTACAAGCTCCGGCAGCATCGGAGGTGTCTACTCCTACTCCAGAGCCGCCTAAAGAGTCTGGAAAGAAAGACAAAAAAGGAAAGTCAGGAAAGAAATCTTCCACAAAATAGTATCCTTGAAAAAGCAAAAACCTGCCCTTATTAGCAGATAATCACAAACAAAAAAGCGGCGTTATGTAACGCCGCTTTTTTGTTTTCAAAACATACTATTTTTCAACTCAGCATTCGTTCCAGAGACGTTAGCCATTTCAGATAAGCTTGCTCATAGGCATCCTTCAGATCAGTCCGAGGTTCGATGATCCGGGTCGTTTTCAAGTTATGGAACGCCTCAGAAGCATTTTTGTAAATGCCCGCCCCAATGCCCGCCGCCCGCGCCGCGCCTTGTGCGCCATCGGTATTATACAACTCCACTACGGCACCTGTGATGGTGGCAAATGCTTCGCCAAACAGCGGACTCAAAAACATGTTGGCATCGCCGGCACGTACGATATTGGGTTGTACGCCAAGGGTTTTCATCACATCTACCCCGTAATTCAGCGCAAACACAATGCCCTCCTGCGCCGAACGCAGCAAATGCGCCTGCGTGTGGGTATTGAAGTTCAGGTTTTGCACCGCTGCCCCTACCAGGCGGTTTTCCAGCACCCGTTCGGCACCGTTGCCAAATGGCAGCGTTACCAGTCCGTCACTACCCACCGGAACAGAGGCCGCCAGATTATTCATGGCTTCGTACCCCATGCTCTCGGCTGCGTTTTTGCGCAACCAGCTATTCAAAATGCCGGTGCCGTTAATGCAAAGCAAAATGCCATATCGCAAATCCTGCGGCGTGTGGTTTACGTGCAAAAACGAATTGACCCGCGAAGCAGTGTCGTATTGTTTCTGGTCCGTGATTCCATACACAACCCCCGATGTACCCGCCGTTGCCGCTACTTCCCCTGGGTTCAACACATTGAGCGAAAACGCATTGTTAGGTTGGTCACCCGCCCGGTAGGCTACCGGAATGCCCGCAGTGAAACCCAACTCCTCGGCAATTTTCTGACTCACGCCGCCTTGTGGAGCAAAAGTCGGATTTATGGCCGGGATCAGATCCGATGAAATACCGTATTGTTTCATCAGCAGATCGGCAGGTTTTTCCTCCTGAAAATCCCACAGGATCCCTTCCGACAAACCCGAAGCGGTAGTAGAGGCTTCACCTGTCAGACAAAGCGCCAGGTAGTCGCCAGGTAACATAAATTTATGTATTTTCTCGTATAATTCCGGTTCGTTTTGCTGCACCCAGCGCAACTTAGATGCGGTAAAATTGCCGGGAGAATTAAACAAATGAGTAAGAGCTTTTTCTTTGCCAATCTGCGCAAAGGCTTCATCCCCAATGCTTACGGCCCGGCTGTCGCACCAGATGATAGAAGGCCGTAGCACCTGATAATTTTTATCAACCGCCACCAAACCATGCATCTGGTAAGAAATACCTATCGCCTTTACGTCCTTCAGATTCACTTTTTGCCCGAGTTGCCGGGTAGCTGCTTTAGCGTTTTCCCACCAGATCTCCGGTTCCTGCTCTGCCCAACCTGCCTGGTGGGCAATCATCGTCATTTCGGTGGCGGGTGCCGATGCAGCAGCGATTAACTTGCCCGTTTCCGCATCAATAACGGAGGCTTTAATAAACGAACTCCCAATATCGTAACCTAAAAGATACATGTGTGTAAAGTAGGATTAAGTACAGATAAAACTGATTTTTGATAATGCTAAAAATAATTGTCAAATAAACACACAAAGGACTTGTAAAATTACTTAAAATCCAACAGTTCTTTCCGGGCCCGGAAAGAACTGTTGGATTTTAAAATGACTGTTTCCACAAGCCTTATATATGTGCAAGATTATCAGAACCTTACATCGTTGCTAAAATCCACATTTCGTAAAATATATTTATACTACTGCATTTATATTTGCCTATGTGATAATACATCGGGCACTTTCACACTGAAAATTTTTTGTAAAGCTATGGCTATGCTTTTCAATTTCGTCAAAAAAAACGGCATTCTTCTTTCCATTCTGCTAGTGGCTGTACTTTTGGTGGGTTCAGCCGTCCTGTTTTTCTACAATCGCCAAACCATGGCCAGCAATCTGGTTTTACAGGAGCAGGCAAACAAAACAACGCATAGTTTTAAAAATTTCTTCGAAGGCGGCTTGTACGACTTGGATAAAAGCTTGCGCGCCTTTGCTATCACCAAAAGCGACAATCATCTGCTGCACCTGGAAGACGCCATCAAACGCGGCAAACTTGGCCATGACAGCTTGTTGGTATCACTCAACGAACAGAAAAGCCAGTTTCCACAGTTTGCATCTACCATCGATTCATTGGTGGCCCAAGCCAGCAAAACACAGGATACCTTGACTGAGTACCAGCAGTTTTGCCGGGGCATTATTGAACTGGTGCAACAAGACAGCCTACAGCAAGCTGCCGAACTGATCAGACAAGACCGGGGGATGAAGCCATGGGCGGTTGGATATAAGCTGCAACAGCAATTGGACAGGTTTGAAAATCAGATCCTTGCAGAATCTCAGAACAAGTACGATTTGGCAACTACCCGCAACATCATTCTCCAGATTCTGTTGGTTGTCTTTGGGTTACCTACCCTATTCTGGATCGGCAAGACCCTACGCAAGCAGGAACGGAACCGTAAGCAGATGGTAATCCGTCTGGAAGAAAGTAACAGGCAATACCTGTTTAATTCGGGACAAGCGTCTGAGTTGCAGGACGAAAATACCATTCAACATTCGATAGACAACCTGCGCAAGGCAGCTGACTTCATCAAAAAAGTAACACAGGGCGAAAATGAGGTTGTGTGGGAAGGGCTCACACCCGAAAACAAGGCCCTCAATCAGGATAACCTGGTAGGCGAGCTGTTGAAAATGCAACAGCAAATGAAGCAGGTCAAAGAAGAAGACCAACGTCGCAACTGGACCAACGAAGGCTTGAACTACCTGAACGAAATTTTGCGCAGAGAAACTGACCTGCAAAAACTGGCGGACCGCATTCTGGCCGAGCTAATCAAGTATGTAGGAGCCAACCAAGGCGTTTTGTTTGTACTTGACGACTCCCATGTGGCTAGTCCCTACCTGGAACTGAAGGCCACGTATGCTTTTAATCGTAAAAAATACCATTCGGGTCGTCTGGAACCAGGTCAGGGATTGGCCGGACAAGCCTGGCTGGAAGCAGATACCATCTACCTGAAAGAAATTCCGCAGAACTACGTTCGCATCACATCGGGCCTGGGTGATGCCAATCCAAACAACATATTGGTTGTTCCCCTCAAACACGATCAGAACATTCAGGGTGTGCTCGAACTGGCTTCGTTCAAGTTGTTCCAGCCCTATCAGATTAGTTTCATTGAAAAAATTGCGGAGACCATAGCCGTCACCTTTGCTGCCGCCAAAGTGACCGAACGTACCAGTAAGCTCCTGGAAGAGAGCCGGGACATGGCCGAACAGATGAAAGCCCAGGAAGAAGAAATGCGCCAGAACATGGAAGAACTCGTGGCCACCCAGGAAGAACTCCAGCGAAAAGAACGCGAAACCAATAGCCTGGTATTTGGCATTAACTCAGCGTTTGGCATGGTTGAATTTGATTTGAGTGGTACCATCCTTTCGGCAAATGAACGCTTCTTGCATCTGATGGGCTATACGCTGGATGAAATCAAAGGTCAGAAACACCGCATCTTTCTAGCCACCGACTATGCCGATAGTCTGGAATACAAAGAATTCTGGGAAAGCGTCAGCCACAACCGCATTGAGAATGCCGTATTTACCCGGCTCAGAAAAGACAAAACACTCATTTGGCTAAGAGCTTCGTTTGTGCCTTTGTACAACAAGGATGGGCAGATGTTCAAGATCATGAAGCTGGTTACTGACATTACACAGGAAAAAGAGCTCCAGCAGCAGAACGAAGAACGCATGGCCACAATCGAAGCCTATGAAGAAGAAATGCGGCTGACTTTAAATGACCTGATGATGCAACAAGAAGCGGCCACAATCAAAGAGCAGGAATACATGCAACGCATTGCCGAACTGGAAGCCCACAACCAACAACTCAAAGACCAGTTACACACATCTTAAAAAGAGAACTAAACCCGAGTAGGGAAGCATTCATTGCAACCCTGATTAAATCGAATGACCAGCTTCCACCTCGCCTAGAAGCCTCGGGTTTTCATCCTTTTTTAGATACTATTTTTACGATCCAACACAGCGTTCTGGTTAACGAACAAAGGTGTCAAAGTGATTTTTTATTACGAGCTGTATATTCATCAAGTAAGCCTGTTTTGTCATCAAAACAGTGGCTATCAGGCGATGCTTTGCCTGATGGAGTTTTGAGCGTTACCACTTGCAAAGCATCCTTTAACATCCGTAAGGAGTCACTGTCACCCCTCTAAACTAACCAGCTCTGTATGAACCAACGTCTATTCATGCGATTGTATTTCGGCCTTTTTTCTCTCATCGCCGGAATGCTCGTCGTGTTACTCTATTACTTTGCACAACGAACGGTAGAAGCCGAAAACAATACCAAGTCCATTGCCGCTGAAATGACCTCCAAGGCGGTTCTGGACAAAATTGACCGTAATCTTTCCGAACGCTACAGTGATGTGCAGGCTTTTGCCTATAATCGATTGGCAGTAGAGGCTCTAACACGGCAAACCTCCGTAGCCGAATTGAAAGCTTTTATGAATCGGATGGTTCTGTATTATGAGTTATACGACCTGATGATGCTTTGCGACAAACAAGGCAACATAATTGCCACCAACACCGCCAGCGCAGCAGGCAATCCCATTGAGGCTCAGCCATTAATCGGCAACTCGGTGATTAACACCGACTGGTTCAGAGCCTGCATTCGAGACAATAAGCAGGATGTGTGGCATTCTGATTTCACTACAAATCTTCACGTTTCCCAACTTTGCCATTCCTCTGGTCAGGGAGTGGCTTTTGCCTGCCCGGTCCGGAATACAGCCGGAGAAACCATCGGGGTATGGTATACGTTTACCAACTGGCAAGCAACGGCAGAAAAGATTCGTCAGGAGGCAGAAAACGAACTCAGGCAATTCGACAAAAATGCCCAGGTCCTGTTGCTGACAGGAAAGGGCAGCCGAATTCAGGCCACCACGGAAAGCATTTCTGCCAACTCCACACCCGAGTTGTTTTTTGAAGCAGACGTCAAGGCATTCAAGCAACAATCACGTTCTCTCCCTACCAAACGAATCTTGTCGCATGCCAAAAGCAAAGGAAAGTATGCATTCACAGGAAATGAGTGGCAGGCAATTACACTAGTGACAAAAACAACCCTTACCTGGGCAGCTTTCTTCTCGGGTGAGATGCGTTGGATTGTCCTTGTCATTCTCTGCATCAATGCCCTCATGATAATGGTCGCCTATTCGGTTATCAGCCGTAATTCCCGACAGTTAAACTACATCACTACGCTCCGCGAAATCATAGAAAAAATTGCCAGAGGTCTTTTTGTTTCCATTCCGGATGATCTGAAAACCAAGGACGAAATGGGTCAGATCAGTCAGGCTATCAGCAAATTAACGCAGGCTTTGCAAAATAAAACGCAGTTTTCAGATGAAATTGCCAGAGGCAACCTGGGTGCCAGGCTGGCCGAACTGGAACCTGAAGACAAGCTGGGTAATTCACTGATAAACATGTGTGACCAGCTGCAGAAAGTGGAAGCTACTCACCAGATCAACGCATGGAAAGCACAAGGCCTGGCTGGCATTGCGGCCATGCTGCGCGAGAATACGGATCTGGAGTCGCTGACGAATAACGTTTTAACCTATCTGGTCAAGTACCTTAATGCCAACCAGGGTTCGCTGTTTATTGCCCTGCACGAAAACCAGCAATCTGTCTTAAAAATGATAGCATGCTATGCTTACAGTCGACGCAGGTTTCTGGATGAGCCGTTTACGTTACTTCCCGGACAGGGCTTGGTAGGACAATGCTATCAGGCCGGAGACTTCATTTATCTGACTGAGATTCCTGAGACTTACGTCCGGATTACGTCTGGACTGGGTGAAAGCACTCCCCGCACTTTATTGATTGTTCCTTTAAAAAATGCCGATGCCATTGAGGGCGTATTGGAAATTGCCTTCTTCCGTTCCTTAAAACCTTACGAAATAGAACTGGTTCAATCTATGGCCGAAAACATTGCATCTGTACTTCATGGCGGAAAGGTAAACGAAAGAGTATTGGCTCTGTTAAAGGAGAGTCAGCAAAAAGCGGAGCAATTGCATGCCCAGGAAGAAGAGATGCGCCAGAGCATGGAAGAACTGGTGGCTACCCAGGAAGAATTGCAACGCAAAGAGCGGGAAGTAAGCACCCTGGTGCAAGGAATCAGCACAACGCTGGCCCTGATCGAATTTGACCTGAATGGTACCATATTAACCGCCAATGAGAATTTCCTGAACCTGATGGGCTATTCACTGAATGAAGTTGTCGGAAAACACCATCGCATGTTTGTGGATTCTGATTATGCCGACAGTCATCAATACTGCACTTTCTGGAATGCCATCCGCGGCGGCCAGCCACAGACGGGCCGCTTCCAGCGTCTTACTAAAGACAAAGAGAATGTCTGGCTGCATGCCTCCTATGCTCCTTTGAAAGACAGTTCGGGCCGTATTCTTAAAGTGTTAAAAATTGCCAGCGATGTGACCAAAGAATACAGGCTCGAACTCGAAACCCAGGAACGTCTTGAAATTATGTTGTGCTACGAAGACGAGATGAAAAATACATTTGAAGAACTTCAATATAAGCGAGAACAGGTAGACGCCTATGAAGAAGAAATGCGACTGGTATTTAATGACATGGAAGAATATGCCCGCAAAGTACTAGAGTTAGAGCAAAAAGCATTCTCAGGTAACCAGTTTGTGAATTGACATACTGCATTATGCAGCCCAAGAGTGAGCACTCAACCGCTCACTCTTGTTTTTTGCAAATAGTATCTTTTGAACTCCCAAAACCCCTATTGCTCTACAGGAACCGCCCTGTTCATTGCCAAACCTTCCCGGCGCGGATATTGTTCCATAATCCGGTAGACAGCCTCCCGGATCGCCGCATCCAGGTTTTTCTCTCTGCGCGAAGCCGTAAGCTGTCCACTTGCCCACCCCTGCCAGATCATCTGCTTGCTGTGTGTATCCCAAATTCCGATCACAATCCGGTTTTCTTCGTAGGTGCGCGACGACACATTGTTTGGCTGATACCGCCAGCCCCACATCATTGGGCTCAGGTTGTTGGATTGAATCTGCTGGCGGTCTTTTGAATCGGTTTGGAAACGCACCACCAAATCGGCGTCGGCGTCATTGCGCACATACCCGCGCGACTGCATCTCCGCATCTACCGATTCGGTGATGCGCCGCCGGTTTAGTTCACTGCCCATGATAGGGTCGGCGCCTATCACCGGTGGACTTTCGATGGTGTAAGTGGTGTAACGCCTGAAATTAGCCTGGCGGTCATAGTCAGAACGCACATTGAGTGAGGCACAACTGCTGGCTCCAAGCAATACCGCAGCCCAGAGGAAATTCAGATAAGTTTTCATGGTAATGTAGCTTTTGTTTTACGTTCGAAATCAACAAATCATCCCTTAAGCACTGGAATGTGTACAGCTGCTGCATCAGAAAAATGGTCTTAAAATGGACAGAATGAGTTGATGTAAAAATGGCTACATTACACGTAACGAAGATTGAAGATCAGATGAGTGCATTTTCCTGTAAGACTACTTACAGCTGAGCAACTACTATTAGCGTTTGCATTTTTTCTTCATACAAATCACATGCCGATTTTCAGTAAGAAGCTCGCAAAGAACGCATTATAAAAAATAGTATCTCCCAAAAACAAAAAACCTGCTTGCAGCAAGCAGGTTTTTTGCAATGCAGTAACAAAATGAAATGATTTATTGAAAAGGAACCGCTTGTTTTTGTTCGCGCAGAATACTTTGCTGAGCCAAACTCTCTACTACATTTGCCTGCAGGATGATGGTTTGCATCGGCGTTTTCAAATCATTGGTATTGATGGTTACGCGTTCATTCTGCTGATTCAAAGCACGTGGCGTATACCTTAGCTCCAAGGTGGCCTGCTCGCCAGGCTTGATGGTTGCCTTCGAAGTTTTGTAAGTGACACAGCCACAAGCACTAAAAAGACTTTTGATCGTCAGATCGGTTTTGCCGGTATTGCTGAAAGCAAATGTTTTGGTTACGGTCTGGCCTTTTTCCAGTTTACCAAAGTTATGCCCTTCGGTTTGTAGTTTCATCACCGGTGAGTTGGCGATTTCCTCGGGAGTAGCCGTTGGTTTGGGGCTCACCGTACCGCGAATGGTCAACACAAGCGATGTATTGCTGGCATTGCTGGCCACAGTGATGGTTTTGGTAAAAGGCCCTGGCCGCCCTGCGCTGTTATACGAAGCCGAAATCTTCCCTTTCTTGCCCGGTAGCACGGGTTCGTGCGTCCAGTAAGGGGTAGTGCAGCCACACGAAGCCGTCACATTGGAGATAATCACCGGCGCATTGCCCGTGTTGGTAAACTCAAAATCATAGGTAGCCACCTTTCCTTCCGAAACGGTGCCAAATTCGTGGGCTTCTTTTTCAAATTTCAACTCGCCCTGTGCCTGCGTTTTTAGAGATACAAACGCACAAAAACTTAAAAAAATTAAAAATTTTACTTTCATAATCCTAGACAATTTATCCTTTGGATAATTCTGAGAAAACATTTACAAATATATGGCTTTTCTGCTATGTAACGGCGCAACGTAAGTTATCTTGTATTTTTATTCTCAGAACTCGTTTTTGGACAGCTAGCAGTTTTTGGTTACTTTTGGAGCAAAGGCAGGTTTTTCTATTTTGCAAGATACTATTTTAGTAGGGCAATCTGCGACTAACCCTCCTTTCTCAGATGCATTTCTTCTGTAAGACAGCCTATTAGCATGTAGTGTTTGTTGCAATCAGTAAGATTTGTTAGGCAGCGAATCAGTATTCCTGAAACCTGCATTACCAATCCGTTCCACCAACTAAACCCGGATTTTCACGTGATTACGAAAGAAGTAACCTCGGTATCGGCTCTTACTAAAGAGGAAATCCTGCGCGATTATCGCTTAGCCTGCGAAAGTCGCCAAGCCAGTTTGTTAGGCAGAAAGGAAGTATTTGCTGGCAAAGCTAAGTTTGGCATTTTTGGAGACGGCAAAGAAATAGCCCAGCTGGCAATGGCTCGTGCCTTTCGTAAAGGCGACTGGCGTTCAGGATATTACCGCGACCAAACTTTTATGGTTGCCATCGGTGAGCACACCTGGCACGAATACTTTGCTCAGCTTTATGCCCATACCGACGTCGAGATTGAGCCATCCTCTGCGGGTCGGATGATGAACGGACACTTTGCGACCCGTTCGTTAAATGCCGATGGCAGCTGGAAAAACCTTCTGGATATCAAGAATTCCAGTTCCGATATTTCCCCCACCGGTGCCCAAATGCCTCGCCTATTGGGTTTGGCATATGCATCCAAATTGTACCGGCAAAATCCGGATTTAAAGAATTTCTCTCAATTTTCGATAAATGGCAATGAAGTAGCTTTCGGCACCATCGGAAACGGTGCTACGGCCGAAGGGGTTTTCTGGGAAACCATGAATGCGGCCGGTGTATTGCAAGTGCCTATGCTGGTATCGGTTTGGGATGACGGTTATGGCATTTCCGTACCTAATTCGTATCAGCTTACCAAAGAGGAAATCAGCAAGTTGATGGCTGGTTTTCAGCGTACAGAGAGTGAAAAAGGACTTGAAATCATACGCGTAAACGGCTGGGATTATGCCGCTTTGCTCGAAGCCTATTTGCAGGCGGCTCAGCTTTGCCGCGAAGAGCATGTTCCCGTTCTCATGCACGTTGCCGAGCTTACCCAACCACAAGGGCACTCTACTTCAGGTTCGCACGAACGTTACAAACCCAAAGACCGCCTGGTTTGGGAAACCAGTTACGATTGCATCATCAAAATGCGGGAGTGGCTCATTACCAATGAAATAGCTACGCCAGAGGAAATTGCCACCATTGAAAACCAAGCACGTGAAGACTTAAAACGAATTCGCAGTGAGGCGTGGGAAGCATTTGTGGCATCTATGAAGCCCGACTACGAACAAGCCTTACACTTATTGGAAGTAGCCGCCCACGAAAGCAAGCGTTCCGCCGAGATTCTGGCGCTGCGCGAGTCGTTATCCAAAACATTGAATCCCATCCGAAGCGATGCGATCTCTACCATCAAGAAAGCCTTGCGACTGCTTCGCGACCAGAATACACAGTCTCGCACACAACTGATAGCCTGGCTGGAAAGAACGGCACAGGAAAATTCCAAACGTTACAACTCTCATTTGTACAGCGAATCGCCTCAGGCGGCCATTCATGTCAAAGAAGTAAAACCCGTATACACCGAAACCAGTCCACTCATGGACGGCTGGCAGGTAGTACGGTCGTGCTTTGATGCCATTCTCTCCCGTGATCCCCGCGTGTTTGCCATCGGAGAAGACGTAGGCATGATCGGTGACGTGAATCAGGGATTTTCGGGATTACAGAAAAAATACGGCGAACTTCGTGTAACCGATACGGGTATTCGCGAAACCACCATCATCGGGCAGGGCATCGGCACGGCGCTTCGCGGTCTGCGTCCCATTACCGAAATTCAATACGTTGACTACATCCCTTTTGCCATACAGACTCTTTCTGACGACCTGGCATCGTTGCATTACCGCACCAAAGGTGGACAGAAAGCGCCGGTAATTATTCGTACGCGTGGGCATCGTTTGGAGGGGGTATTTCACTCGGGCTCCCCTATGGCTCTGATTCTTAGTAGTTTACGCGGTGTCAATGTTATTGTACCCCGCAATTTTACACAAGCCGCCGGTTTTTACAATACCATTCTGAAATCAGACGAACCGGCTTTGGTAGTGGAACCACTGAATGCCTACCGTCTCAAAGAACGCATGCCCGAAAACATTGATGAGATTTGCGTACCTGTAGGCGTACCTGAAGTATTGCGTAAAGGAACAGACATCACAGTAGTTACGTATGGTGCCATGTGCCGCATTGTAATGGAAGCCGCCCGCCAACTCTACGATTCGATGGGCATTGATGTGGAAGTGATTGATGTGCAGACTTTGCTGCCCTTTGACCGCCACCATATCATCTTGCAATCCATTCAGAAAACCAATCGCGTTATTTTCGCTGACGAGGATGTTCCCGGAGGCGCTTCGGCTTACATGATGGATCAGGTATTGGTATGCCAGGGAGCCTACCGCTGGCTCGATTCGCCGCCCCATACCATTGCGGCCCAGCCACATCGCCCCGCTTACACAACCGACGGCGATTATTTCTCAAAACCAAATGTGGAAGATATTTTTGATCTGGTATATGAAATTATGCACGATGCAGATCCCAAGCGTTTTCCGGCGTTGTATCGCTAAGGGCGGTCTGGTATAAAAACAAAAAAGCTGCTCTGGCAGCTTTTTTGTTTTCAGAAGATACTATTTTTATCTGTAAGCCGATTCGGGATTTAAAACGATGATTTCCGGCGTTCTAATGGTGTTGCTCGTCCGGTCGGCCCGGTCTTTCACATAAATCTGAAAACTCAGCGTATCGCCATACAGAATCGTGTTGATTGAATCGGTAACCGACAAAGGGGGCGGAAAGAAAGCCAGTCGTATCCGCATTTTTCCTTCAATGGGACCCGGTTTGTCTTTTTTCAAAACAGGTAATTGCCCGCTGCTTAACGACTGATCATACGTAATGGCTACAGTGTCGCCCTTTACTCGTTTAAAAATGGTTGTGTAAATATCTTTGTGACTGTCGATGCCAAAACTGCCCAAATCGCCATCACCATCTTCAAAACCCAATATCACAATAACCGAATCGTATTTTCCTAATCCGGTAACATTATTCTGAAATTCCCAGCGGATGTCATCGTATTTTATCGAGGGTGTATCATTGAATCTGGGAACAATTTCACCACAAGCATTGAAAAATAACGTTGCAAAGGCAAGGCCAATCGACATCAGTAAACTATTTTTACACATATTATTGTTTGGATAGAAAGTCTTACAGCAGTGAACAAAACATTTATTCCTTCTTTTAAAAAGTCTCTTTTCAATTCTGAATCTTTCGAGGAAAAAGCCTTGAGATTGTTCCGATTTCAGGCTTCGGCTAATCAAATTTATCGAAAGTATTTAGAATATCTGCGCATTGATTCGTCAAAAATTTCATCCGTTTCTGAAATCCCGTTTTTACCCATCGAGTTTTTCAAGCTTCACACGGTCAGTTGTGTAACCGAACCGCCCGAAGTTTTGTTCGAAAGCAGTGGCACTACCGGGCAAATCCGCAGCCGCCACTACGTGTATGACACAGCTTTTTACCAAAGCGTTGCACAGCGCATTTTCGAAAAACAATACGGACCTCTCTCTGAGTTTCATATTCTGGCGTTGCTGCCATCGTACTTAGAACGAACAGGCTCATCGTTAGTGTATATGGTTGAGCATTTTATCCGGCAAAGCAGCTCCACTGAATCCGGATTTTATCTGCACAACCAGGAACAACTCGTTGAGAAAATTGAAATACTATCCCGGCAAAACAAAAAAGTGCTGCTTATTGGAGTCACTTTTGCGCTGCTTGACTTGGCGGAGCAATACGGTGGGCGGGATTGGTCGCAGGTGATTGTGATGGAAACGGGAGGCATGAAAGGCCGTCGCGAAGAACTGCTGCGTGAAGAAGTACACGAAATTCTGATGCAGGCCTTTAACCTATCGGCCGTTCACTCCGAGTACGGAATGACGGAGCTTTTATCGCAGGCTTATTCGACAGGAGAAGGCATTTTTCAGATGCCCGATACACTACGCATTCTGATTCGCGACATCAACGATCCGTTTTCCATCTACTCTCACCAACGCAATGGCGGTATCAACGTCATTGACTTGGCCAACGTGGATTCGTGTGCATTCATTGAAACCAAAGACATAGGGGCAGTGCTACCCGAAAATCAGTTTCGCGTTCTGGGACGTTTTGACAATTCGGATATTCGGGGATGCAATCTGCTTGTGGTATAGGTTTTTGCTTTTCGGGAGATACTATTTTCTTAAGGCCATACATAACGAATCCAAATTGCATGTTATGAGATGGGTATTTCCAATGCCTTGTTATTGTTCTGCACATTACACCTGAAAGCCAAAAACTGATAATATGAATTAACTAGTCACTCCGTTTTCGCCAATAATTCGCAATCCGTCCAATGTTAGGTTCTTGTTAATCTCCTGAAAATGACCATGCAACGGCTCTATGATGGACGAAAGGCCACCTGTAGCCACGGCTATGCAATCTCCGCCTAGCTCTTCGCGGATGCGTTTCAAAAGCGATTCCACTAAGCCTACATAACCCAGTAAAATGCCCGCTTGTATGGCATGAACGGTGTTTTTTCCCAAAGCCGATCGAGGCAAAACCAACGGAATTTCGGGCAACTGAGCGGTATTTGCCGAGAGAGCCTTCATAGCGGTTTTCAATCCCGGTGCAATGGCAACTCCCAGTAACTCACCCGTTGCCGAAACAATGGTGAACGTAAGAGCCGTGCCAAAATCGACCACCACACAGTTTTGCTTGTATTTTTCGTATACAGCTACCGCATTGGCAAACAAATCACTGCCGAGTTCGTGTGGTTTGTCGGTTTTTACTCTCAATTGCGGAAAAGCAGCGGGTGTCACAATTTTAGGATCCAAGCCAAACGATAGCCGCAGCAAATCCCGAAACAATCCAGTCAATGGAGGCACCACGCTACTGACCACCACTTGGCTGAAATCCCCAAAGCGCAGCCCCGCTTC
Organism: uncultured Sphingobacteriales bacterium; assembly: GCA_963520985.1. GTDB lineage: Bacteria > Bacteroidota > Bacteroidia > Cytophagales > 172606-1 > Xanthocytophaga. The sequence goes on along the minus strand of CAUQTA010000001.1, from coordinate 1,568,413 downwards.
CAAAAAACAGTTGCGCAGACGCGTTTCATAATAAATTGCTTTTTCGTGCGGGAGGGATCGAATTCGCCAGATATGCATCCAGTTTTGTTGACTCCAAACGCCTAAAACGACATCCGTATTTCCAATATCTATGGCTAGCAGCATGATTGCCTTCTTGATAAGAATAAAAGTTTCACTTTCCAGTCCTAACAAAGAAAATAGTATAAATGGAAAAACAAAAACCCCCGCCTATAAATAAGCAAGGGCTTTCGGATTTTGTAGGGTATGATTAAAATTGGATTCCAAACTCCGGATAACCATAAATTCCGTATTCTTCTTTTTCAGGATAAACTGATTTAGTATTAGAATAATACATAGTCAGAATCGTTATATTTCCTTTTACAATCGGGAACATACTTGTTTGTTTTGCTTCTTGGCCGCCCAGTACTTTAGCCGCCTTTACTTCTTCTTCTCCTTTAGGATAAACGTAGTAATAAGCTTTTTTATCATTGTAAACACTAATTCGATATTCTTTATTGGCCATGATGGCTGTTTTAGCAACGGATACCAACGTCGACTCTTCATCTTTAAGTTGTGTCACATTGGTTTGTACCAATACTTTTTTAGTCTCGGCATCCCATAAAGTAACTTGATACGAGCCTGCTTCTGGCATACGTGCTCCTAGTTGAGTTATCGTACCCGCTTTACTAGTTTTGAACGAATAAGCTAATTCATAAGCTCCTTCTCCAGAAGAAATTACTTCAATTGCAGTAGTGCTATCTGCAAGGAAAGAAGCAAGTGGATTTTCAGTTGGCTTGGCTTCGTCATTCTTTTTACAAGCACTGAACAAAAGTGTTAGACCCAATAAGGCGGAGGCTGAAAATTTTAGAGTTTTGCGCATAGATTCAACAAACGATTTTAGTAGAAGAATTGAACACACAAACCTAAAACAGAAAAACGGGTTAGTTTTTTTCTTTTCCTCAGTGAGTCCACTGATGTAATATCAAGTCAATTAAAATCATCTGTAACAATACTACTAAAAATAAAAACAACTCTTACTTTACTCAGACGCATTTTCCTCTGTATGGCATTTTAAACTAACTGGATACTGGTTGGTTAAATGTATGAGAAAAGTCGACACATATTCTCACATAAGAAAATATGTTACACGTAATGCCTAAACAAAAAGTGCAAAGCCTAAGCTCTGCACTTTTCATATATAGGTTTTTGCGTTTCAAAAGATACTATTTTACTCCATAATTTTAACCGATACAATGGGAGAGCCGTTTATCTCTGTAACTGCTTTTTGCCCGTTAGCAGCAATCCGCATCACTTCTTTCACTTCCACTACCATCCGCAAACTCGTAGAGTTCGCCTCCTTGGCCGCATCTTGTAAGGCTTTCATACTGATCTCCCCCGACTGGGAACGAACGGTAAGTACGGGACGCTTCCCATTGACCAGGTAAACGATAAAATCATTTACCTGATACTGGTTTCCATTGTCTGATTGAGGATCAAGGGCTTTGGCTTCCAGCTTGAGTACAGCGGGAAACTCTTTCAGTGAGAGACCGGTCGTTTTCCAGTTGGCAGCGACAGGCTGGTTATCACGTAAAAACTGGTAAAAAATCTTGGGCTTTTGCGCCAGCGTGTCCGTCAAAGAATCTGACGCTAAAATAGTACCTGTAAACGAACTCAAACCCAGCATCAAACAGCCTGCCGATAGCATAGCAATCATAGTTGAACGTAGCATAGAAGTAGTTAAGTTTAGAAATACACTTATTTTATTCAGTAATATGCAAGGGAATAAGAGGAGAGCCAGCAACAGGGGTTTCTGCTTCTTTGTTGTTTCGCAACAAGGCAACGACTTTCTTCACTTCAATGACAACGCGCATCCCAGGCTTTGCCAGTGTAAAAAAGGGTTGAATGTTTATTTTATCACCACTGACATCTTGGCTTTTCAGGGGTCTTGGGCCGTCAATCAGAAATATACTCATTTGCCTAACCGCATAAGAATCTCTACTGCCAGACACACTTGCCTTTACTTGTATCTCCATGGGCCGTGTGTTTGTGTGTATTGCTGAGTACTTAAATGAAATTTTATCTGCATTACTAATGGAGAAGGAATCTTCTCCACCCAAAAATACCAATTCAAGTTGTGGTTTTTGTGAATCGGATAGCCATTGCAGCCCTTTGGTTGCTACAAGCTGGCGCTGCGATTGGAAAGCAAATACACCAAGCAAGCCAACCAGCAAGGGAATCACACCAAGTAAGCGCCACAAATGAATGCGCGTAGAAGCGGATTTCTGTAACATAGTTGTACGAAGGTGAATGGAACTCTGATTAAATGAATGTGAAAACGTGAGTTGTAGCTTTTTAAAGAAAATATCGAGCAGGGTTTCGGTATACGTGTTTTTTCCATATAGCTGAGCCATAAGAGCATCGGCACGGTATTCGTGCAGCAGATGCAGTTCATTTTTGAATAAATACACCGCCGGATTCATCCAAAATACGACTTTCAGCAATTCGGCGTACAAAATATCCCACGAATGTTTCTCCCGGATATGCACCAGTTCGTGTTGAAAAATCTGCTCTTTTTCCGCTTCTGTCAGCAAAGCCGTATTGTCCCAAAACAGGTAATGGAGAAAAGAAAAAGTAGGGAGTTTCCCTTCTGTATCAATGCGTTGGCATGACGTATTTCTGTGAACGACGGATCGGCGAATCAACCAATAAAGCTTGCCCAACCGCCAAAGAAAGCGACTTGCAAAAATCACAACACCGGTTACGTAAATCCACAGCACCACATCAGACCACACCACCGACGATTGAGTAATCCGAATCGGAGTTTCGATTACGGAAATAGTATGTGGAATTTGGGCAAAAGCCCGGCTTTGGGCAAATACAAGGGTTTCCGGCTTGAACTCTAACAGCGGAATGAACCAGGCAGCCGTAGCCATAGCCAATAAGTAAAAACGGTTTGCAACGAAAAAGGTGGTCTTTTGCAAGGCCAGCCAATAGAAAAGATACAAGACTTCAAAACAGATACTTGCTTCCAGCAAATAGCTAAGCAACGGAGCTTTCATATGAATAAAAGCAAAAGCGTAAAAAAAGGATAGCTTTAAAATGAATCGGACTGCTCGTAAGTTATTCTGTATCGGGCTTTTGGTTCGCTTTTCGGGCTTCGATCAACTTCTCCAATTCCTGCAAATCCAGGTTTTCTTCCTGGACAAAAAACGACAGCATTCCGGAAAACGAGCCGGCGAAATACTTCTTCAAAAAATTCTGAAAATAGCCTTTGGTATACTCTTGCTTGGTAATCAGGGGGTAATATTCGTGTGTTTTGCCATAGGTGCGATGGGCCACAAAATTTTTCTGCTCCAGAATACGAATCACCGTAGCCACGGTATTGTAAGCGGGTCGCGGCTCCGGCAAAGCGTCCACAATGTCTTTCAGAAAGCCCGCACCAACAGCCCAAATGGCCTGCATAATTTGTTCTTCGGCATTAGTGAGTTCTTTCATGGCCTTCTGCATTAGCTTGAAACAAAGCTATAACTATATTTTTAATTATACAACTAAAATTTTAATTATATTTTTAAAAACATAGTTATAAGATAACGTGAACAACGGGTTTCTCTAATCCAGACATTTCTCTGTTTGTAACTTCTGTTCCTTTTTGCTTGTCCAAAAACAGGGCTCAAACGAGAGTTTGAGAGCCAGCCTGTGTGAGTGCAAAAAAGACACTTTCTTTGCACGCTTCCGCCCGCAAAAATCCAACCCGCCCCTCGCCAAAGAAAGAGGCCGGCGCACTTTTTTACTGGCTGTTGCTTCGCACTGCGCCTTAATAATTGATAATGAATAAACTATACTTAGCAAACCCCATTATTCACGTTAAAATAGACTTTCAAAATAGTATCCCTGAAAAACAAAAAACCTCCACCCTTTCAGATGGAGGTTTTACTTAAATCAAGAAAACTTATTTCAATCGGATAATCGTCACGCCTGAGCCGCCCCGGTCGGCGTGTTCGTCGGTCATGGATTCGATTTCGCGGTAACGCTTCAGGTGGTTGCGGATCAGGTTGCGCAAAATGCCGTCTCCTTTGCCGTGTACAATGCGCAATTCACTGCTGCCCAGCATCAACGCCTGATCAAACCAGGAATCGACTTCGGTTAAGGCTTCTTCGCCGCGTTTGCCGCGCAAATCCAATTGTGGACTAAAGTTGGCCATCTTTTCGTTCATGTCGATTCCCTGCATACGCGGCTTGTTCTCAACCGTTTGCTGGCGGTATTCCTTGCGACTGATCTTCTCCAAGCGATTCAGTTTGATGTTTGACTTCAGTTCCCCAATCCGAATCTCGGCATCTTTGCCCCGAATGGTCAGCACCTCTCCCACCGTGTTTTGGCCTTTGATGCGTACCAAGTCGCCTTCTTCTATGGTGCCGCCAATCACTTTGATTTCGGGCGTAGGTTCAGCGTCGATCAGTACTTCTTCGGGCTTCAGGTTTTTCTCAAACGCCGCCAAATCCTGACGCAGCACTTTGGTCATGTCCTTGTCGGCTTTATATTCTTTGATTTCACGAATTGTTGTCTCGATTTTCTGGTTCGCGTCTTGCAACAACCGTTTGGCTTCCTCTTTCGCTTTGTTGAGCAGTTGCTTGCGGCCCGTTTCCAGTTCGCCTTTCAGGGCATTGTATTTGGTCAGTGTCTCGCTCAGCGTTTTTTCCTTGGATTGCAATTCGCGATTTTGGTCGGCAAATTTCTGCTTTTCGTTTTCCAGTTCACGCAGCATCTTGTCAAAATCAACCTGTGTTTTGCCGACTTTTTGCTTGGCGCGGGATACTATTTCGCGCGGCAAGCCGATTTTCTGCGCAATCTCAAAAGCAAACGAACTCCCCGGCCGGCCGATTTCCAACTGATACAACGGCTCCAGATGTTCGGCATCAAAGCGCATGGCACCATTGGCAACGCCTTCTGTATGATTGGCATACGCTTTCAAATTGCCGTAGTGCGTATTGACCACACCGAAGGCTTTTTTCTGCTGCAACGACTCCAGAATGGTTTCAGCAATGGCGCCACCCATGCCAGGTTCGGTTCCGGTACCAAATTCGTCGATCAGAAACAGCGTCTGTTTGTCGGCATGTTGCAGGAAATACCGCATGTTGGTCAAATGCGAACTGTATGTACTCAGGTCATTTTCAAGCGATTGTTCGTCGCCAATGTCAATGAAAATATCCCGGAACAACCCGATTTCCGAATGGTCGTCCATACTCACCAGCAACCCACACTGAAACATGTATTGCGTAAGTCCAACGGTTTTCAGCGCAATGGATTTTCCACCCGCGTTCGGTCCGGAAATTACCAGAATGCGCTGACTTTCATCGAGTTTGATGCTAAGTGGTGTCACCGATTTGCCTTGTTTCTGAAACGAAAGCTGCAACAACGGATGCTTGGCATTGTGCCAAAATAGTATCGTTTTCTTGGCAAAAAGCGGCATGCTGGCATTGGTACGCAACGCAAATTTGGCTTTGGCCCGTACAAAATCCATCAAGCCCAGAAAGGTGTAAGCTCGCTTCAGATTGGGGATATGCGGCCGCACCCGGTCGGTCAGATGCGTCAGAATGCGTACAATCTCCCGTTTTTCGCGGTAGCCCAGTTCAGTAATTTCGTTGTTCAGGTCAAATATCTCAACCGGCTCTAGGTAAATCGTTTGTCCGGTGGCCGACTCATCCTGCACGAAACCTTTGATTTTGCGTTTGTGTTCGGCCGCCACCGGAATCACCATGCGTCCGTTGCGAATGGTCGCCGAAGCGTCATCGGCGGTGTAGCCGTGGCTAATTGATTGTTTCAGAATGGATTCCAGTTTTTTGCGCAAATTGCCTTGTTCCGAAATAATCTGCCGGCGAATGGCCTGCAACTCCGGGGAGGCATCGTCGCGCAGTTTGCCACGCTGGTCAATCACCCGGTCAATTTCCTTGAGCAACTGTGCGTCTATTTCCACAGCTTGTGTTAGTTCGCGCAATTGCGGAAACGCATTTTCTGCCTGATTTTTGAAAAACAGCAAACATTCGTATACTGTCCGCAACGAAAGTTTGATTTCAAAAAATTCTCCTTCTGTCAGAAACATGCCTTCGATGGCTGCTTTGGTTAGGTGCGGAACGGCGTCAATAAAGTTGGACGACGGAAATTCATCGCTGTGCAGCAGCATGATCTGCTTCATCTCGGATGTTTGCCGCACCAGCTTTTCAATCATATCATAATCATTGGAGAAACGCATCTTTTCCACAAATGCCCGCCCCAATGTGCCGCTGCATTCGTGCTTGATGTGTTCGCGTATCTGATCAAATCCTAATTTCTGTTCTAAATTTTTAGGGTATAACATACATATATCATCCTCATAACGAGGAAATTGTCGATAATTTTCTATAATATGAAATTGTAAGGGAGCACTACCGGCGAGCGGGGGTTTTCCCTTTGGAAAAGATAGTATTTGGCCTTTGCCTGTTGCACAAGCACAGTACTCATTAGCATGACTATTGCTGACCAAAAAGTTTTTTAGGTCCTCGCTTACGTATAGTCGAATCTATCTTAGCAGCATTGGCAGGTTTGTTTTGGGATGCTCGGCTGGTATCTGGAATGCTTCGGATGTTCTGGTGTTGCGCCTCCAGCGTATCAACTACGGCTTTGTAAATTTCGTTCATCTGTTTCACATGCGTCGAATAAAATTTGAAGCTGTCGTGGTAGTGAGTCGAATCGGTGTGAAACTTTTTCAGAATCTGTTTTTCCAGGTACTTGTAATACAGTTGCGTGGAATCCGTTGTTTTAAAACCTGCCTGTTGTGACTGGGCTTCCGCCAAGTGAATTTCAGTCAGAATAGCCACCATGGTTTCCTTATCCAGCGTGCCAGACGGTGGAGTAGGATCGGAAACACAGGCCGTTACCAAAAAAACACAACCGATCAGTAGTTTTCTATAATTCATACAACAAAGTTACAAAGACAAATTGGCATCGCCGAATCTTCAAAAGTGCTATTCAAAAAATCTTAACCAGGGTGCGCAAAATCTGTTCCAGAGTGAAAGATTTAAGCTTTGCAATGTTGTTGTTTCCAATAGCTATCATTTTTCAGTTTGTATCCTCTCGCTAAGCAACGAAGTCAGCCCGCTTTTTTTACTGACCCTTGCTTCGCACTTCGCCCAAAAAGCTAAAAACCAATAGCTATTGGCTAAAAATAGTATCTACACAAAAGGCAAAACCTCCTATATTTACACATTCAATTCTGACACTTATGCGCGACGTAATTGCCCGGCTTCGTAAATTCCAGATTCGCATACGTAAGGCGGTGACCACCCAAATGCACGGCGATTTCCATTCCGTATTTAAAGGCAATGGACTGGAATTCAACGACTTGCGCGCCTACCAATACGGAGACGATGTGCGTACCATTGACTGGAATACCAGCGCCAAAGGCCATGGAACGTTTGTCAAACTGTTTCGGGAAGAACGCGAGCAAACCGTGTTTTTTCTGCTCGATGTCAGTGCCTCGCAACAGGTGGGCCGCAAGGGACAAACCAAAATAGACCTGGCAAAGGAAATCTGCGGGGTGTTGGCCTTATCGGCGTTGCAGGAACAAAGCCAGGTGGGATTGGTGTGTTTTTCGGATCAGAAGGAAAAATACCTGAAGCCCGACAAAGGCATGCAGCAGGGGTATCTGCTGCTTTCGACGTTGTTCAAGCTGGAATCCCGCTCGGTCAAAACCAATTTGCGCAACGCCATCGGCTTTGTACTCAATCTGTTACGTCGCCGCAGTGTAATTGTGCTTATTTCCGACTTCATTGATACGGATTACGAAACTACCCTGAAAGCATTAGCCAAAAAGCACGATTTGGTTGTGGTTCACCTGCTCGACATTCGGGAAACAGGCCTGCCCCGGCTCGGGATTATTCCGATTTTCGACCAGGAATCGGGCCGGATGGTATGGCGCAATACGTCATCCCCTCAGTTTCAGCGACGCATGAAAAGTGCCTTTCAGAGCAAACAGCAGGAATTGGAACGTCTTTGCCGCCTCAATGAAGCCAATTATCAAGCAATCCATACCAACGAAGATTTTGTGCCGGCACTGGTGAAGCTTTTTCGTGTGCGGAACCAATAGTTGTCCGAACTGTGATTTATGGGATTTTTGGATTGACTGGAGTAGTTGTAGAACATGCTTTAGCTTGTTCATACAGTTGTAAACGTTGTATTTGTAGGGGCAACCCTGGTGGTTGCCCGCTTTCTCGTCCGGATCATAAGTTTGGTCCGAGCCTAGGGTTCCCGGTCTGACGCACAGCGTCAGACCGGCGCGTTCAATGCATATTTTTCATCCTGACAATCAATACAATCGCATAAATCACTGTTCAGAATAGTATCTTTCAAAAACACAAAACCTGCCTACCTTTGTGGGCTTGCATTTAAAACAAACTCTTTATCCTGCTATGCGAATTGGTTTCCTTTTGACATTCTTTTGTGTGTGGTTGAGCACTGGCTCTCAGGCACAAGAACTGTTGCCAACAGGAAAATTCTTATCCGACAGTGCCCGCATCGGGCTACCTGTGCAGTATACCCTCAGCCTGCGGCATCCGCCTGAGTTGCAGGTTATTTTTCCCGATTCTGGTTATTATTTTGCCCCCTTCGAATGGAGTAGCAAACAATATTTTCCAACCCGGACCGATGCCCGAGGCAGCATCGACAGCGTGGTTTATACCTTCACCACTTTTAACATCAACCCCGTTCAGAAATTACAACTTCCGGTGTTTTTGGTGCATCAGCGCGACTGCACTGCCGTATTTGCCACTATGGATTCGGTGTTTGTGACACAGCTCATTCAGCAGTCGCCCAAGTTCTTGTCGCCCAAAGTGAATATACAGTATGTGCCCGTCCGCGAAACCCTCGATTACCGGTACATTCTGATAGTCGCCGCCATTTCAGGCCTGGTTTTGCTTGTATTTTACCTACTATTTGGCCGGCAAATCAAACGCCAGTATCGCCTGTATCGGCTTTGGATGGAACACCGCAGCTTTGTCAGTGCCTATGACAAGTCGCGCCGCAGGGTACGCCAGCAAAAAGAAGCTGCTGCCGTAGAGCATACCATCGTTTTATGGAAAAGATACATGCAGGAACTTCATGAGAAACCCTATAGTTCGTACACCACCAAGGAGATTATTGAAGTCATTCCCAATGCCAAACTTGCCGATTCGCTCCAGACTGCCGACCGGGCTATTTACGGCAATACCATCCCGGATGAGATTTATACAGCCTTGCGAACCTTGCAAGCTACGGCCGAGAATTTTTACAAACGCAAACGGGTGGAGGTAGCCGCCCAGCGTTAATCAAAGCCCTGCAGAGGTTGATTGTTATCAGCATTTGTCACTTTTCTGATAAGATTTTGTACTTCTCCCAAAAGTATTCGTTACATTTGTAGAAAAATGATTCGGAGTTTGCTTTGAAAAGACTTGTTTCCATATCTCTGCTGATACTGCTACTCTATCATAACATAGGCTATTTCCTCTTTTTCCAACTCAGGCAAAACCACGTGAGGCAAGAACTTCGTCAGGCTATCGCAACCCGAACCCAGCCCGACCACGATTGGTTTGTCATTGCCATACCCATTGTGCTTTATCACCAGCTAGACCGCGATTTTGAAATTGTGGAAGGGGAATTCAGCTATCAGGGAAAAGTATACGAAAAAGCCATGCAGCGCATTCAAAACGATACACTTTATGTGTATTGTGTCAATAATTTCAAACAGGAAAAGGTGCGTGCCGACTTATCAGACCATCTCAAATCGCACATTGCGGATTGTAGCGGCAGCACGCACAAAAAATCCGAATCGCAATTGAAATCGTTTCTGAAAAGCTATTACCTATCACAAGGCGCCTTTGTGTTCCGATGGCTGGCAGACGCTTCGTCTCCTTCCTTTGGCAAACCTGTTCTTTCCGAAACGATCTATCAATCTCCGGAGGTGTATACTCCTCCGCCACAAGTTGGCATTTCTTAACTTTTAGAAATCAAGCTATCTGAACCCGGTTTGGCAGGGTTTGGTGTGGCACCCAACCTCCAATTTCTCCCGGCTACGAAAGCTTTCCTGATTTAATCTTTGCACAGTCTATTATCCTATATAATCACCATGAGACGATTTGTATATTTATTTCTATGTGTCGGAGTAAGTATGTTATATGCATGCAAGCAGGCCACTCCGGAAGAATACAATGCCCAGGCTGCTAACCCCGAATTGCTCTACACTACTTCCAAGCACCTGACCGATGTCATCATTCACGACATCTTTAAGCCACCCGTTGCAAGCCGCATTTACGGGTACACGTATTTGGCAACGTACGAAGCAATGCGGCCAGGATTTACTAGTTTTCAACCCCTGGGCGGCAAACTAAATGGCTACACCGCCGCTCCGGCTCCCGAAGCAGGCAAAGAATACTGTTTTCCACTGGCAGGTATCAAAGCATTTACGGTGGTAGGCCGCACCCTTACCTTCTCTGCCGACATGTGGGATAAATATGAGGTGGGCCTCTGGAAAAAATACAAAGACATGGGGATACCCAAAGAGGTTTATGACCGGTCGATTGCCTATGGCGAACAGGTTGCCAAACACGTAATTGACTATTCAAGCAAAGACAATTACAAGCAGATTCGCGGATTCAGGCACACGGTCACACGCGAGGCCGGGACCTGGGTGCCTACCCCGCCTGCCTATGCCGATGCCTGCGAACCGAAATGGAATACCGTTCGTACCTTTACCCTGGATTCGGTTGATCAATTTCCTTGCCCCAAACCGGCTAAATACGATTTGGTCAAAACCAGTCCGTTCTGGAAACTCACCGAAGAGGTGTACGGTTATGGCAAAAACCTCACACCCGAACAGAAAGACATTGCGTATTTCTGGGACGACAATGCGTTTGTAACCAATATTACCGGCCACGTCATGTTTGCCAGCAAGAAAATGACACCTCCCGGCCACTGGGTAGCCATTATTACTACGGTATCGCGTAAAGAGAAACGAACCATTATGCAAGCCACCGAATCGTATGCGGTCTCTTCGTTCGCCATGTTCGATGCATTTGTTACCTGTTGGAACGAGAAATACAAGCATGTGCGCATACGACCCGAAACGGTTATCAATACCACCCTTGATCCCGAATGGCGCCCTTTTCTGGAAACACCGGCTTTTCCGGAATATGTGAGCGGTCATAGCGCACTTTCAGCGGCGGCAGGACAGGTACTGACCACACTTATTGGCGATGATATTGCCTATACTGACTCCACCGAACATGAGTTTGGGCATGGTGTCCGCAAATTCAAATCGTTTAGAGATGCTTACCTAGAAGCATCCATTAGCCGGGTGTATGGTGGCATCCATTTCCGCGATGGTGTAGAAGAAGGCACAATACAAGGGGAAAAAGTGGGACAGTGGGTGCTGCAACGACTGGGAATGCGAAAAGAACCCATTGTGGCTGCAACTAGCCGGTAATCTTATTTTTATGTACAAAAGCAAAAAAGCGTTGTGGTTAACCACAACGCTTTTTTGCTTTCAAGGGGTTTTGCTTTTTGAAAAGATACTATTTTCTAATGACTGATCTCCAGTGCTTCCAGAATTTCTTTGAGGCGAAACGGCTTTATGATAAACAAATCGGCACCTGCCTGCATGGCTTTGGCATTCATTTCGCCCATGCCACTAATCATGATAACCCGGATGCTCGGCTTTATCTGTTTGATGTTGCCTATTGCACTTACGCCTTCACCATCTGGCAGCATATGATCCAGAAAAACCACATCCGGCTCCAGATCCTCTATTTTTGCTATGCCATCCTTTAGCGTATTGCTGCAATCAACAATGCATTTCTTCTGTTTTAAAAACAATGTTAAAATTGTACAGACATCTTCTTCATCATCAATGATTAATACTTTTGACTGCATAGCTGCAGAGGAATTGATATTATGTTGCAAATCTTTAGCTCCGGATTTCATCTTTTATCGGATTAAAGAAAGATTTTTCCCAGCCCTCCCGCTTCTGCCATCTGCTTGCCTGCGGCTGAAAAATCTTTCCTTGTGGTACATTCTTAGTCTTGCCTACCCTAACTATACAGAATCGCTATCACTCAACTGGTTAAGAGGGATAAAAATACGTTCTAAGGTATACAATTGGATTTGAAAAAAAAACTAAGTTTTATTCTGGTAGACAATTTAGGCAAATTCGCCTACTGCTTTCTGGCAGAAAAACTTACTTCATCAACTGGCCACTGGCATCAGGTTGGGCAATGTGATCGTAAAAATAGTGCCTTTGTTCAGTTGACTCTCCAGTGTAAGCTGGCCGCCCAGTTTTTCCACAATCTGATGAACAATGTAGAGCCCCAAGCCTGAGCCGTTGGCTTTCTCGGTAGCTCTGAAAAACATGTTGAAAATTTGCTGCTGGTATTGGGCGTCAATGCCTATGCCATTGTCTTCAATCCGAATCTCGGCATTTTCGGGCGAGGCCAGGATGTTAAATGACACAAATGAATCGGACCGGGTGTGGTTCTGGTATTTGATGGCGTTGGAATAAAAGTTTTTGAGAATTTCGGATACCTGCACCAGATCACTGTAAAACGGCGAATGATCCTGAATATCTATCTTGACGCTGAGTCGGTCGGCACCGGGCATGTATTGCAGCGTCTGGCGGCATTCTTCCAGTAAATCGGCAAAATCAATGTGGGTAGGCATGATCTGCATTTTCAGCGCCTTGGAATGAGCCAGCACCGATTGGATAAACGTATCTGCTTTCTGTACGCTGGTGCGCATTAGTTCCAGGTATTGGATAGCGGTAGCTGTTGTACACTCCATTTCCATCAGTTGAATAAGCCCCAGAATCGAAGTCAGAGGTGCCCTCAAATCGTGCGAAACTTTGTAGACATAGTTGTCCAACTCCAGGTTACGCTGTTTGAGTTGTTCCAGCGTTTCTTTGAGCACTTGCTCGGTTTGCTGGTGTTCTTCTACTTCTTCAAACAGTTCGGAAATGGTTTGTTCCAGCTGTTGGGTGCGTTCAGAAACCGAAAGTTCCAGGCGGGTTCGCAGGTCATTCAGCATATCGTTGTGCGCCGCCAGCACCGTTGTTTTGACAAATAATTCTTCGTTTGTTTTCCCCAGTTCTTGGTTCAGTGCCGTAATGTCTTCATATACTTTTTGTTTTTCGCTTTCGGTTTCGGCCAGCTTGCTTCGCAATTCTGCCATTTCGCGCCGCCACCGAATAACATAGATAGCTATCCCAACCAAAATTACCCCTATACAAAATACAAGAAGCAAACTCGTCGATGTACTCCAAACCATTGAAACAAGAGATTATAATTAATAATTAGTCCCACACTTGTTTTTCACTCCTTGCATAGCAATGCACATCTCTATGCGTTATTTATATAAGTAACACACGAAAAAGCATGTAAAAGGAAAAATCGTAAGTGGGAATGTAGAATTAATTCAGACGAGTCAAAAAAATTGTGCCTAACATTGCGTGATACTCGTAAGAAATAGCGTATATCAACTAATAAAAAGGTAAGTTTATTCGAAAAAGTATCCAAACAGGTACAGTATCAAATATAAGAAAACTAACTTAAATTTAATACGGCAAAGGTTTGTAAAAATTTATTAGATTGACTTTCAACATATTAAAACCAGCTTATTCGTATTACACAAAATTATAAACCGACTGACAATTCGGTTAAGTCCCGGTTTGCCAGTCGGTTTGCCAAGCTTAGGCATTGTAAGAAGCAGATACAAAATGGATGAAAAAGCTATATTCCTACTGTAGCGGCCTTCATTTTAGCCAGAGCCGTTTGGGCAACTTGTAGCGGATTCTGGGCATAATACGATTTATTGAATACTTCTAAAGAGATTACCAAGGGTTTGTCCGGAGGGCGGAGGGCGCGCAAAATGCGCTGAATTGGTGCCACACCATCACCGATGTACACCCGGTCGGCATCAGTGATGGAAGCCGGAGTAAATTGTGTGGTATAGTCGTTTACGTGAAACACTTCAATGGCAGGCTTGCCCACCAGTGGCAGCGAATCCAAGCTTGTGCCTCCCTTGAACAAATGGTATACATCTAGCAGCACCCGCGCCGACGGATGGCCGCTTTCGATGGCCACAAACATGACTTCGCTGAGCCGGCTCAGGTTTTGCGAAAATCCCCACATCTCCAATTGAGGTACCACGCCCGTTTTATCGCCCAGTTCCAGTATGGCACGGTACCGTTCGGCGGCACGTTTCAGGTCAAGCGTCACATTCTGGGTGGCTCCCATCGGCGGTGCGGCGGTGCGTTTGCAGCCCAGTGCGGCCAGCATTTCCATTTCGCGTTTGAGTTGCTCTATTCCTTTGGCACGAGTCGCATCGTCGTCTACAATCCACTGTGCAAAGCCAATGGCATTTTCGATGGTTAGGCCCAAATCACCAATTCGTTTGCGGGCATCGGCCAGGGAGCCTCCATTATCCAGATACGCTTGCAGCGAGTTCATCCAGATCTCAACGGAACGGAATCCGGCCTGGGAGGCGGTTTCCAGTTCTTTGATAAACCCCAGCTTGTGGCCCATCAGGGTACTCATATTCAGACTGTAAACAAAGCCTGGTTTGGCAATGGGTATGGATTGGGCCGCCATAGGCAGGCCCACCAAACCGGCTGAAGCAGCCAGCGTTTTTAAGGTATTCCGACGATTCATGAACTTTCAGGTGTACGTAAAAAATGATTTCGTTTTAAAATTATTCTTTTTTTGCTTCTTTTCTGTAGCCACGGGAGGTTTTCGCATTTTGAAAGATACTATTTTGCCTGCTGGCATCGGTAAAAAATAAGCTGTCGTATTTCACCGACAATTTTACCCCGCTTACCGACTTTCGCAGGCGTGTGGCCAGCCAGGCATTGGATGCCGCCAGGGTTTGCTATACTTTTGACTCAACACAACGAAAAACGATAACACTATGAAAAACGATTTCGGGCATTCAAACTCACAAATAGGCAAATTCATTATCGGTGGCTTCCTGGTTGCGTTTGGTTTGGTGTTCTTTCTCAAACAAGCGGGCATCTTCTTTCCAGGCTGGCTGTTCAGCTGGCCCATGATTCTGATTCTGATCGGGCTTTTTACAGGTGCCAAACACCAATACCGTTACGACAAGGGCTGGATCATTGTGCTGGGCATTGGCGTTTTCTTTCTGCTAAGGAAAATCTTTCCGGACAACAACGTATTTCATTTCGTATGGCCGATGGCTATCATTGCCGTTGGCCTTTGGATACTGCTCAGCAGCAATCAGTTATGGAAACCAAGCAAACGCTACAGTGGCTATACCTACGATGACTACGAAGACAAGAATTTCATCAATTCCAGCAATGATGTAATGGAGGATGTGGTCATCTTTGGCGCCAGCAAAAAACAAATCCTGTCTAAAAATTTCAGAGGAGGAGAAGTTGTAAACATTTTTGGAGGAATAGAACTAAATTTTCTGAATGCCGACCTAACAGATGACGCCCAAATTGAGATTGTGCAAGTGTTTGGCGGGGTCAAACTCGTCGTTCCATCCAATTGGGACATAGCCGTCGCGGAAGTAGTCACAGTCTTTGGGGGCATTGAAGACAAGCGTCGCCAGGTGCACCCTACCTACGACAAGCGGCTTGTGATCAAAGGAACGGCCATTTTTGGCGGAATTGAAATTCATACGTATGCTTAACTCAGAGAAGCCAGGACGCATAAAACAAGTAATGAGACCCCGACTGCACGCTTTGTTACTTACAATCGATTGGTTTTCAAAGCATGTCTTTCATCCAATGTCTTTGCTTCTTGTCTCACGAAATAGTATCCTGCCAAAAGGCAA
Source organism: uncultured Sphingobacteriales bacterium (assembly GCA_963520985.1). GTDB lineage: Bacteria > Bacteroidota > Bacteroidia > Cytophagales > 172606-1 > Xanthocytophaga. The sequence goes on along the minus strand of CAUQTA010000001.1, from coordinate 1,552,567 downwards.
AACCCTGGCTTCTCTTTTACATAAACAAATCGGTTATCGAAACAAACCTCTACTGCAACTATGAACTGGTATTTAGCAAAACTTCGTTTTCAGCTTTTGGGCGAGTCGTATCCAACAACTTTGCACTGGGACGAGCAGCTTTGCCTCATTCCGGCGACCAGTCCGGAAGAAGCACTCAGCAAAGCACATCAGGTAGGCTTAAAAAAACAGGATTACTTTCTGGACAGGCACTATCAGCAGATCAAACGTCAGTTTGTACGCGTTACGGAGCTAGAGTTCTTGGGTCATTTGCTGAATACCATTCGGTGGAGTAGCTTATCCAGCGCATCGCTTGTCGAAATACCAGCCATTTCACATACGTCTCTGGTGATTACAGCTACTCCGCACGCACGCTTGTGGCTTCATCAGATTGTACACACAACCGTACGCATCACAATTACCTCATTTTATAAACTGCAACGACTCGGTATAGCATTTGGCGTTTTAAAATAGTATCTCTCAAAAACTCAAAACCCAGCAATGTTTTTTATGGATTGGTACACCGCAAAACTTATCTTTCAGATATTGAGTGGAGAAGGCAGTCATGCACCGCAATTTGATGAGCAATTGCGTTTGCTCAAAGCAACCGACTGGCACCAGGCGCTGCTAAAAGCCCAGGCAATAGGCAGCCAGGAAGAATGCCGCTTTCAGAACCAGCAGAAGCAGTGGGTGCAATGGAAATTTGTAAACATCACCGAACTTACCTGCCTGGGCAAGCTGGAAGATGGCCGTGAGCTGCACTACCAGATTACTGAGCCCGACAATGCTGACCTGTATCTGCACAAGATTCAGCAACAGGCATTGACGCTGGTTTCCAATCCGCTTACACATGTTTCGTAGTTAGTACAGATTAAAAAATTGCACATTTTGGAGAAAAACTCTTTTTTTAAAAACATACCCATACTCGCCGACCGAAAAATAAGGAGCCTGTTTGTTTTGAACTGGGTGGTGTTAATTATTGTCCAAACCTATTCACTGATAAACATTGGGTTTTCCTGGAAAATTGCCCTTATCGATGGGGCAGCTACCGATGTTTTGCTGATCACGATCTGGTTTTTAATCGGCCGCAGCCTGCAGTTTTACCGCCCCGAACCTGGCAAATACCTGACCCTACTGGTTTGGTGCCTGATTTATACGGCGTTGGCTATCGTGCTCAACTACCACATTCTAGATTTTTTATTGTACAACCACCCTGACTATCAGGTGTTTTTAAAACAGACTCTGCCTCTCCGCTTCGGTGTTACCTTCCTGATTGTCACCTGGATGACGGTGGTGAGCATTCTCGGGGAGTCGCTTCAGGAAAAGATTGAAGAAGAACGGCGCAAGGCCGATGCCGAAAAACTGGCCCGGGAAGCCGAATTGTCCAAATTACGCCAGCAGCTTCAGCCGCATTTTCTGTTTAACAGCCTCAACTCCATCAGTGCATTGGTAGGCTTGCAACCCACCGAAGCCCGGACGATGATTCATCAGCTTTCGGATTTTTTGCGGGGCACACTCAAACGTGACGAACAGCAATGGATCAGCCTGACGGAAGAACTGCAACACCTGCAACTGTACCTGTCCATTGAAAAAGTGCGTTTCGGGCACCGCTTGTCAACGGAAATCTCCTGCGACGAACACTGCAATGCCTTGCAGCTGCCACCTATGCTGCTCCAACCCATTGTCGAAAATGCCATTAAGTTTGGCTTGTACGACACCACCGAAGCAGTCACGATTACGGTGCAGGCCCAAGCCAAACACCAGATGTTGGAAATACGTGTACAAAACCCATTTGACCCGCAAACGGCGGCTCCCCGGCACGGAACAGGCTTTGGTCTGAGCAGCATAAAGCGGCGTCTGTTTCTGCTCTTCGGACGAAACGACTTATTGCAGACCCAATCTGAAAACGAACTATTCACGACAACGATCCGCATCCCGCAACCATGAAAAAAGCCATTCTGATTGATGACGAACCCCTTGCCCGCCTCATCACACTGGAATATTTGCAAAACTATCCGCAAATAGAGGTAGTACAACAATGCAACGACGGCTTTGAAGGTGTAAAGGCCATACAGCAACACCAGCCCGACCTGGTTTTTCTGGATATTCAGATGCCAAAAATCAATGGATTTGAGATGCTGGAACTGATCACCCAGCCGCCTGCTGTCATTTTCACAACGGCTTTTGACGAATATGCCATCCGGGCTTTTGACGCACACGCGGTGGATTACCTGCTCAAACCTTTTTCCAAAGAACGGTTTGACAAGGCCATGCACAAATGGTTGGAACAAAACGGAACATCGGCTCAGGAGGCCACAGCCGCACTGCTCGAAACAGCGGCGCAGTCGCCCATCCAACGGGATCGCCTGGTTGTCAAAACAGGTAGTAACATCCGGATTATCCCGGTGCAGGACATTCAGTACCTGGAAGCTGACGACGATTACGTGAAGATTTATACCAGCTACGGCACTTTTCTGAAAACACAAACCATGCACCATTTTGAGCAATTGCTTAATGCACAGCAGTTTGTGCGTACTCACCGTTCATACATGGTACAGGTACAGCAAATTGTCCGCATTGATCCATATCAAAAGGAAACGTATACGGCAGTGTTACAATCGGGAGCTAAAATTCCGGTGAGCCGCACAGGCTACGGCAAGCTCAAAGAAGTATTGGGATTATAGGCAGGTTTTGGCGTTGGCGGAGATACTATTTTGAAATAGCAAAAGCCCGGCACTCCCACCGGGCTTCGGAGCATTAACGCTCAAGAGAAAGCGGCCTTGCGGCGGCTTTGTATTTTAAGTGCTACAAAGTAATTGCAGATTTCAAAGGTGCACAATCCAAAAAAATACATTTTCTCACATGCGTAAGATCGGTTTTTCCGTAAGCCATACTTTTCGGCAAAAATTACAACAACTCACTGACAATCAATATACATAAAGAATAGCACAGACAAAAAACGATAAATAATTGAATGGATTTGGTTACATTTAGGGAAAGAAGTCGTACCAATTTCAAACTTATTATTACAATATATTTATGAAAACGACTGCCTATCTCTACACACAAGTTGCCATACGCATAAGCGTTGCATTGCTTACCAGTTTGACCATTGCCCTGTTATCCTTGTAAGGGCAATTTTATTTCTTCCAGAAACACCACCGGCAAGCAAAGGGGTTTGCGTTCAGGAGAGCATCAATTGTTGTATTCAAAACCTTGCCCGACCCAATCGGCATCGGGTCTAAGATCCGAATGTTTTTTCCGGACACTTTGGATACAACATAAAAATGGTCGCCTACGCCTTCAATGGTGCCTACAATCATAAACGGCCCCTGCTGTATCTGACTCTGAAATTCGGCGGCACTTCCGGTAAAGGATTTCTTATTCAGATTATTGGCACTGCAATACGCATCCAGCACGCCTTCGCTGAGCAGCAGTCCCCAGTGCGGTCCTAGCCAGCTTTCGTTATAGACCACTCCGCGCGTATCAAACAACGATACCGACTCAGTGAGCAGCGAGTAAGACGAATCATACCCCTGGAATACATTGTAGTTGTTGAGCATGTGTGTGGATGCCAGCCAACACCCGTAATCGTAGCTTTGGGCAAACAGTTTTACGTTATAAGTAGCCATACAGCCAGTGAGTTAATGGTAAATAGTATCTTTTAAAATGGCAAAACCTCAGCTGGTAAGTTGCAAAGCCGATTCCGTATCCCATATCAGTTCGGATTCACTGAGCTGCACTTTTACCAACGACCCCTTGCCCACTTTGCCAGCGACAATCAGCTGCGAAATGGGTCGCCGCAAGGCATTGCGGATAACGCCTTTCAGTTGGCGGGCTCCGTACTGGGGTGTAAATTCCCGCAATGCCAGGTGTCGCTTGGCTTCGTCCGTAATCTCCAATCCGATGCCTTGCTTGTGCAGCAATTCGATCAGGCTACGCAAGTGAAGCTCAAAAATGCGCACTGCGTTTTCTTCGGAAATAGGCGCAAACGGAACAATTTCGGTGAGACGCGCCAGAAACTCGGGACGAAAATACCGGCTCATGATTTCCATTAATTCATTGGCAGTCGGCACTTCACTTTTATGAAACTTGTTGACGACAAATTCGCTGCCGATGTTGGAAGTAAAGAGAATCACGGCATTAGAAAAATCACCTTCTTTGCCCAACCGGTCGTGCAGCCGTCCTTCGTCCAGGATTTGCAGGAAAATGTCAAACACGGATGGATGCGCTTTCTCGATTTCATCGAACAAGACCACGGAATACGGCTTTTCCCGGATTTTATTCACAAGCAAACCGCCTTCTTCGTAGCCTACGTAGCCCGGAGGGGCTCCATAGAGCAACGCAGCCGAATGCTCTTCCTTGAATTCGGACATATCAAACCGAATCAGAAACGACTCGTCGTTGAACAGAAAATCAGCTAATGATTTAGCTAATTCGGTTTTGCCGGTACCGGTTGGCCCCAGCAAAAAAAACGAACCGATGGGTTGTCCGGCTTTGGTCAGGCCAGAACGCGATTCGAGAATGGCATCTGACAACGCTTTCACAGCGTGATCCTGCCCGATGACTCGTTTTTTGAGCACTTCTTTAATGGTCAGCAGTTTGTCGCGTTCTTTGCTCTGAATTTTGCCTAGCGGAATGCCGGTTTTATGCGATACTACCGCCGCCACATCCTGTTTATCTACCGATTCTTTGACAACCTGAGTGAATTGCAGCAGCTTATTGATTTTTTGCATCAGGTATTCCTGAAAGGCAGAAGGCAGATCAAACTCTTCCACCACCTCTTCTTCCAATTGATTGAGCAATACCGGACTTACCTTGTTTTTCAATTGCTGATGAAACCACTGCAAGTCACGCATGCTGCTCATTTCCTGACTCAAGGCCTGCAACTGATGCTGAAGCTGCTCTAACTCCGTGCGCGAGGTTTCGCCAACCAGCCGAATGGCGGCCAGTGTACGATCCAGCAAATCAATGGCGGCATCAGGCAGGCGCCGGTCTTTGATGTACCGTTTTGACAGCCGAACGGCTTCGGCGACAGCGTCTTCGGTTACTTTGAGCTGGTGGTGCTTTTCATAAAAGGGCACCAAATGCTGCAACATCCGAATGGCGGTTTCCACATCGGGCTCCTCTACGCGCAATACTTCAAACCGACGACTAAACGCTTCGTCGGCTTCAATGTATTTGCGGTATTCATCCAACGTTGTCGCGCCGATTACGGTCAATTCGCCGCGTGCCAGTTCCGGTTTTAACAGATTTGCCACACCGGTTCCCATCGAACCCCGGCTATCCAACAGCAAATGAATTTCGTCAATGAACAAAATGGCTTTTTCAAACTGCTTCAGTTCTTTCAGAATGCCTTTGAGTCGGTCTTCAACTTCGCCCTTGTACGAGGCTCCGGCAACCAATGCCCCATTGTCCAGTTCCCAAAGCTGGGCATTCTTCAAATGAGCAGGCACGTGCCCCGCTGCAATCATCAGTGCAAAGCCATCGACCAGAGCCGTTTTGCCCACACCCGGCTCGCCCACTAAAATGACGTTCGGCTTGGTGCGTCGCCCCAGAATCTCGGCAATCATTCGGGTTTCGCGATCCCGTCCAATTATGGGATCCAGTCGACCCTCCCGTGCTTTTTCGGTTTTGTTTACGGCGTATTTGAGCAGATTCGCATGGTTGATGCCCGTACCCTGGGGTTTTCCTTCGTTTTTAGATACTATTCCAGGAGCCGACCGAACAGCCTGCTCAGTGGAAAATTCTACTAGCGCCGCTTCCATTACTTCTTTTTGCGTAAGCGGAAAGGTCTTTAGCTGATCAATGGTAAAAGCCAATCCGGGTTTCAGCAAGGCTGCCAATGCCGCCACTTCATCGGCTTGGTCTTTGCCCAATTGCATTCCTACCAGTTCGGCTAACTCCATCGCAGCCTTCACTTTTTCATCGCCGGGTGGGTTTTCGGATAGTTTCGCCGAACGTGGGTAATTTTCCATGCGTACCTCAGCCCAGTCGCGCAGGTAATAGATGTCTTTCCCCAAAGTTGCCAGCCAGGAGGCCAAGCCCACCTCATTGTGCAACAATCCCATCAGCAGGTGAGCGGGGCCAAACAGTTCATTTTGGTATTCTTTGGACAACGCCTGCGCAATCTGGATGGCGCGCCGCAGCGGTTCGGTGTATTTCATACGTGATGCCGGTTTTGGTTGCTTTAACCCTAGTATTTTCTCACAAACAGGTTAGTCCGAAATCTTACGGATTTTCAGTTTCAGTTCGTCAATCCTGTTTCGGGCTTCGGGTTTGGGAATTTTGTTCAGCGTTTCGATGGCCAATTCGTACATCGGCTTGCGGGCACAGGGCGATTTCTTGGTGTCGTCACCGCTGTGAATCAGCGTTTCAATGAATTCGCCGGTGGCTTTTTCGCGTACAGCGGCTTCGTTTACAGCATTGGTGTTGTTGCTGCCTGCATTGGCAGAAGTAGTCAAGGCACGGAGGCGGGCAACTTCGTTTTCAGCGTTCTGCAAACGGGCAATGTATAAGGAACAGTCTGCCACAGGCTTGTCGTTCTTTGGTTTGGTACCTCCACTTCCGCTGCCACTGTTGGATGAGGTGATGGCGGCTTTTAGCGACAATAACTGTTGCAACGATTGTATTTTTTCATCTTTGGCGGTGATTTCGGCATTAAGTTTGTCAATTGCCTGGGTATTCACGCCATTTTTCTCCAATGTTTCGCGCAGGTACGCAATGGTATTGCGGTAGGTGAGCGACGCATCGACCAAGGTTAAGATTTGCCGGGCCATCAGGCGCGTAGAATCCTGTTTGAATTCCGCCGTATCGCGTTTCAAATCGTACACCGATGACCGAATCATGTTTTCACTTTCGTCGATGTTCCGCTTCAGGCTTCCGCGGTCTATGTCATTGGTTACATTCAGGTAGGCTTTGTCGTCTGTTTCCAGCCTTTCTATCCGTTTCACCATGGCCGCTAGCCGTGTGTTGAGCTTTACTTGCTCCGAAAGGGCCGTACGCAGCCGTTCGTTTTCACTTTTCAGGGAAGCCGTTGGGGTACTGAATAAAAAAGCGCCTGCCGCAAAGGGAATCAGCATGGATAAACCATAAATGAGGGCAAACTGCCAGATGGCGAGCTTTCGTTCTTTTTTGTTAAGCGGATCCATGAACACAAGTGAATTTAAAAATGCGTATTAAAATTTGAGTTCCGATAAAACTCTATTTGCTGGTACAGGCAGAATCCGCACCAACGTCTACTTGTCAACTGCCAAAGGAGGCCCCACCACTTTCATTTCGTTTTCGGCAAATATCTTTGCCATTTCCTGAGGGGTGGGTTCGTGGTCCAGCGCCGCTACGGTCACAAAGAAGTTTTCCATTTTTCCGGCAGGCTGGAAAATCACGGTCATTTTTCCTTTATCCGATACCTGCGTCCAGGCGTGCGGAACGTTGCGGGGCATGAAAATGCTATCCCCTACGGCTAGGTGAAACTTGTCTTCGCCAACCTGAAAGTAATAGGCCCCTTCCACCACGTAAAACAGCTCGTCTTGCAAAGGATGTACGTGCAAAGGCGTTCCTCTTCCAGGCGAAAGAGAGGTTTGTTCAAAAATGGCCATTCCTCCGTCGGTATCGTTGCCCGACACTTTCAGATCAAGCACGTTGGCGTTGACGCCCTTCAGTTTGATGTGGCCGTGTATCCGGCCTTCGCCTGCATTGATCTTGAATCCTTTGTCTGTTCTTTTCATGTTTTTTTTTGATTTGAGCGAATGGAATAAAAGGAACAGCTAGCCAGGTGGCCGCCGTTAAGATGAATTTGCCTCTCCTCATGTCTTTAAAAAAGTTAAGGTGAATGAAATCTGTATCCTTCTGCATCAATTACGGGTCCTATTCGTCTCAAACTGCTTCAGGCGCATAGAACTTTTCCAAAAAAATAGTATCCTGCAAAACAGCCAAACCCCGGTTGTCAAATGGGACTCCAGCGCGTCTTGGGCGTCTCCGGCTTTTGTTCATTGACCTGATGTTCAATGATAAACACATTCTGGCCTTTGCGTTTGCCGATCAGTTCCAGTTGCGACAACTTGAAGAAAACCGTCACCAGCGTTTTGTAAAAAGCATCCACTTCGCCAAAGCCCTGGGCCAGTTCGGTATGTTCGTATTCCAGTTGCAGCAGCGCCTTTAGCTGGTTTTCAAAAGCGCCGGGCACCAGGTCCATCCATTCGCTGAGGTAGGTCAGCAATTCTTCCTTTTCTTTGGCCGAACAACAGTTCAAAAACGTTTGCACCGACTGCACAGGCTGCAACATGGTTTCGAGCATGTAAATGGGTGCCTGCTGCGGAATGCGCCATTTGAAAGCAAACCGGTGCAGGGCGGTATCCTTTAGCAGGAGCTCGGCCAGTTTGCCAATTGCATCGGTCAGGTCGGTACGTTGGGCTTTGTCTTTCGTTTTTTGGAATACTTTGATCGTGTACGTTTCCAGTAAGTTCAGGTGATTTTGAAAAGCCGCGTACCATTCGCGCATGGCAAACAAGCTGCTTACAGAGGCGCAAGCGGGCAGGTAGTCAAGCACAGGACGCAGTTCGCCGTTTTTATTGGCAATGCGGCCAATGATTAAGCTATTGGACAATTCGTCCACATTCAGAGAATCGGAAGGAACAATGGATAACTGCAACTCAGGCCGGGTAAAGGGATGACGCGGCGGCATTTCATCCACAACGGGCTCGCCTACCGGCACGCGTTTGAACGGATTGACACTCAACACCACATCCAACTGCTGATTCTGAGCATTTTGCAATCCGTACTTATCGGTTGCTTCGCGCAAGGTGGTTTGCAACAGAATAGCCGTTGTGTTGACTAACTCGACCCGGCTGCCGTTGGGCATTATGGCCCGGCAACTGATCAGCTTGACCTGAATCTGCTGGTTATAATCGCAATTGATTTGCAGATTCAGCGAATCGGGCAAGGGCAAAATGCCGTAATTCCATTGGGTGAGTCCCACTGCATAGGCATCGCGTAAGGCATCGTGCACAAAATGCTCGTTTTGCTCGAAATGCCGACGCGAGATTTTCATGCCATCGACCCAATTGACCGGAAAATATTTCAGTTCACTAATCATATGTCTATTCTATTTTTCCACTGGTACCAAGCCAGGGTTTTTGTCTTTTCAGAGATACTATTTTGAAACCACCTTCTAAACTCGCTTTCGCGGACTTTTCTTTTCTACAGATACGTTGTGTACCCCAGTCGCGAGCTATGCGGCTCGTCTGTCACCGAAAAATCCTGGTAATCGGCAGGCATTTTTACATCAATCTGGTAGTCGGTTTCCAATGGCAACAGGTACTGGCTCAGGTATTGAATCACTTTCTCGCCTATGCCTCCGGGCAAATAACTTTTCACCTTATCGGCTGTCGAAGGAATTACCTGGATCACGATGGACGAAAACACTTCTTCGTATTCTTCGCCCATCACCCAATCCACGCCCAGTAGGGCATCGCCTAAACCAGCGATTGGTTGCAAAACCATATGCCGCAACGGCTGATTTGGGACGATTTGTACAGCATCTTCCAATATCGTTTCAAAACTGAGCCGAATCTGTTCCCAATCGCCGGCAATGCGGTGCATCATGGGCAACAGGTACAGCAGGTTGTGTATTTGCTGAGCGGACAGAAACGACGGAAAATTCCAGAACTCGGAAAACACTTCGCCTTCCAGAAAACTATCGCCATCAAACAGATACTTGCGTTCTTCCTGCACCAGTTTTACCCGCAGTCGGTAATATTCCTGCTCCAGCGGCAAGAAAAATTTGCGGGCGGCCGTTTCCCGTTCCTGCTGCCGCTTTATCTCTTTTAGTATCTCCAGCTTATTGCCGGGTGCTTTGTTTTGGGTAGGCTGATGAAACAATCCCTCGGGTAGCGAATCGTACAGGCCGTCCCGATTGACTTCCAGTTGCAGCTTTTGCTGATGCAAACGGGGCAATTCCATCACTTGCGCTTTGCCTACGTCGTTCTGAAAATTGCGCCGGAACAGTCCTATCGGGCTCACCACAATGTCATCCATCGACAAGCCACTTTCGAGCAGGTTGGCCAGCAATATCTCTACCCGAATGTCCACTGGCATCCGGTTGAGTTGTTCGATATAGGTTTCCAGCTTTGTCATACGATTAGACGATAACGACCCGAAACGGCAAATTGCCCACCGACTGACTTTCCAATACAGCCTGCAACTGCTCGGCTCGCTGCTCCCATTCTTTGGCACTGTAATCCGCAGACTTTGCGGGCTTTAATGCAACTTCTATGCACCGCAAAAACCCCGCATTCGGCGAGTTGCTCAACAGGAAACTGCGGCGCACATCCACGGTGTGTACCGACTCTCCCAGTTCTTTCAAACACGTGGCCCGCACATCTTCCAGCGTCACTATGCGGTTGCGGGAAAGCAATGCCTTGCGGTAATGATTTATTTTTTCGGAAGCTTTGAGCCGGTCTTTCCCGCCTTGCGTGGTCGTGAGCAGGTAAATTTTGTCTTTCTGTACATACGCATCGGAATAGGAAACGAGTTTGCTGCCGGCCGGAATGCGATTGGCCTGATTGCCATGGCACGTCCAGTATTCGACAAATATGTTTTCACTTTGTTGCGCCTGCTTGATTACCAGGTAGGGTACCGGAGCTTCGGTGGTTTCGTCGCGGTTCACTTTGGTTTCGAGCCGGGCCAGGGTCTGGTTCAGTTCGCGAATGATCGACGAGAGAAAATCTTCACCCAGGGCCGAAAAAGACGAACTTTCGTCACGGACGGTATCGAGCATGTTGGTAAGCATCTCACGGGCCGAACGGTCATCAAAGCGGTTCACTCCGTATTGCAAAGTGTAGGTTCGCACTTGCAGTTCCAGCAGATTGCCCAGCGGCACCGATTGCAACCGCCGCGACTGACTGTCGCGCACGTCTCTTACGCCCAGAAACAGACCGCTGGAATTGAGCGGAATGATGTTAAAGTTGGGCTGTAGCTTGTAGGTGAGTTTATTCAGTTTCCGATTCACAACCGGAACTGCGTTGATGGAACACAGCAAGCTAGTGAGTGCATCGGCGGGAATGGCGTGCGAAAATCGGATTTGGAGCCAGCACAAAGGCTTTTTTAGGACTTTCAGGGCGGCACCTCCGTAAATTTGCTCCAGCTCTTCGGGATATAGCTTTCTTTCCACTTGAGCCGCAGAAGTGATTGTAACAAAACATTGCTCCAGCTGCCATTCGGTTTCTTTTTCGATCTTCCGCACTCCGTCCAGTTCGGCCTCCAGCGACTGCAACACCGCTTCCGTTTTGGAAGGATTGGGCAATCCGCTTTGCGTCGTCAGTGCGGCAGATCCCATGTACCATTCGCTGAAAGGCAGGTATTTGTACCACGTTTCCCGATCCGGGTGGTTTTGCCAGTCAAAGTACACACACACATTTTGCAGGCTTTCTATGTCTGAATCCAGTTCGAGCCCCAGCCAAAGCGACTGATAGGGCGCAATGTAACTTTCACGGGACTGTGCCAGCGGAAACTTCTGAATGCCATCTTCCAGTTGGAACAAGGAACTTGCGGAAGCCATGAAAAGCACCGAACCATTGAAAACCGGCAGCTTGCGGATGGGCGAAAAAAAGACTTCCGTATCGCCTTGGCGTAAGGTGCGGTCCGGGTTGCGCAACCGAAACGTAAACTGTGATTCCGGCGACACATGACTAACGGGCTCTATGGACTGCACCTGTAGAATGCCGTAAGCCGCCCGGGCCGTTTCCACTTCCGGATTCATCAGTTGGGCCAGCCGGTTGAGCAGCCGGTTTTGAGTTTCGCTGATCTCTGCCGATATCTTTTCAAATTCCACCGCGCAGGCTTCGATCATCAAGGCCACCAACGGATCAAACGCCTCCAGTTCGGTTTCCGAATAGCCCCATAGCTCGGCAGCACGGCGAAGCATGCGGCTTTTGACCTGAGCCCGCAGAAAACTTTTGGATGACAGACTGTCCGATTGCATGGAGGTTTTGCTGTTTGAAAAGATACTATTTTCCGTATTTACCAAGATTCGTAATAGACCAGCGCAGTATCCTGAATCAGAATTTGACTGGCCATTTTTTGATACCGGTTGTTGCGCGTTCCGTACCAGGGGTCGTTGATAGACAAGTAGTTACCGTCTGTCCCTGTAATGATGACGCAGTGGCCGCCCCCGCTGGGCCAATAGCCGCAATACATCATCGGGCCGTTCTGCTCCATCAACTCCCGTAATCCATCGCCGGTGAGAGTAGCCGCCAGCGTGCTGAAACCCAAGTCGGTAGCAATTTCTTCAATCTCTTCGGTTGTCGTGCCGTCGTTTTGTGTGTAAATCGCCATGGCATTGGCATGTGTTTCAATGTCACGTAATTGTCCGTAACTTACCCCCTGGTTGCAATGATACAAGGTGAGCATCTTGAAGCACGTCCACCAGCACAAATTGCTGTTGGGCTGCGACATACCCGGAACTTGAAAAGAAACTGAACCTGCCATTGGTATTCCTGTTGTTATTCAGAAGCCTGAATCCGGCTTCTGCTGCTAGTTGAAGGATAAAGGAGAAACGTAAAACGACTTGTAGAACTCAAACTTTTCGTTGGTCTGGGCAAGCAGTCCATCAATCCAGATTCCCAGCCGCCGCTTAATGCGGCGGTTGTTCTCACTTAGTGCAAACTCATGATCCTCCATTTCGACCCTAACCCGCACATTGGTGAGGCGATGTTCGTGCTCGGCAATGGTGTTTGTCACCGATTTTGCAATCTCATCTCGCCACCGATTGGCCGAATGAATGCTGAAATCCTCTTCCCAAATGCTGCACCCGTATTCGCCATCAAAACGAGACTCCCGAAAATGAGTAGTCAGCAGCAAAAACAAATTCTGCGCAACCGATTCGCGCAAGCCACACTGTGCATGCGTTTTTTTCTGAAGTATCTCATCCAGGCGAATCGGTAAGGTGTAATACTGTCTGGGCATGGCAGGTTTTGGGTGTCAAATAGATACTATTTTTTAAACAGGCATTTCTATCTTGGATACACAGAATTACCACTTTTTGAAATCTCGAATCGGCGGCCCTACCCGTTTGAAACCGTGTTCCTCCCTGAATTTATCCTGCTCAGCCTCTGACATTTTGCTGCCAACACCTTGGCTGATTTTAGTAAAGAACTCCTCCATTTTACCGGCTGGCTGAAAAAACATGAGCAACAGTCCTTCGCCTTCGCCAATTTTGGCAAAACTATGTGGCACCATCCTTGGACCAAAAACACTGTCACCCACTTTGGCATTGTGCACCACATCTCCGACCTTAATCAGAAACTCGCCTTGCAATACATACCACCATTCGTCCTGTTCAAAATGATAGTGATGAGCAGGCCCTCCCTCTTTGGTCCGTTTGGACTCAAACACATAAATGTCCCCATCGGTATCTTTGGATGAAACCTTGCAGTCAAACACATCCCCTTCCAGCAGTGAAATGCTTTTGTTGTTTTTGTCTTTCCCGGCATCCACTTTAAAGCCAGCTTTCACTCTAAAGTTTTTAACTGCGTTGGCAATTGCGGCAAACGGTAACATCATCAGAGCACCTGCCGATAGTCCTGCTTTTAAAAAGCCATTTCTTTTCATATGCGTTTGTGTGTTGATAATGATTAATTTACTTAAATGCCCGTATGCTTAACCACCAGTTGTTTCACTAAAAGCTACCCATAAGTAGAGCAGGTTTTGGGGTTGAAAAGGATACTATTTTCAGAAGCGAAATACCAGCCCAGCCCCTACTCCGATGGATGACACCGGAATGCGCAAGTTCAATCCGTCGGTTCTTTTCTGTGCCGGATCTACTTCTACAGGCTCGTTAATCTTGTCATTCTCAGGAAACTGGCTATCGGTAGAAGTGTAACTAGCTCCCGTAATATCAGATCCACTTGACTTTAACTGAAGATTTGACACCACCACTTCGGTAAAGCCGCGCAGGTTATCACCTATCCGAAACTGAATGCCCAATGCGGCCTGATAGCCCAATCCAATACCTTTATCCAATGTATTAGACGTCTGATAGGAGTATTTGGAAGTGGGCGCATCCGGATAATTGAAGGATTGCGTGTTGGTAAACGACAATTCGGTAGGAATGCCAATGCATACGCCCAAGCGGTTGTAGATGTAGTATTCCGGTTTGGAAACGGCCTTGAACGTGATGTTGGGAATGATGTTCACAATGCGGTACGTATAGTCTTTGTGCACGTTGTAGCTGTAGATCACCGTTGGCTGCTGCCCCGACTGCTGCGAAGTGCCCGTCACCAGGTAGCTTTCGGTAGCGGTGGTGCCCAATATGTATTCGCCGTCAATACCCAGGTTGATGAAATCGTTGAGTACAATGCCGATTCCGCCGCCAACGCGCAATCCCGTTCCGAACGATTTGTTCACCTTATAATCCGAACTCTTGGTTCGGTAGGTATACGAAGTATTATTGGAATTGTACTGGTAGGTGGTAGGCGGCTCAGCTCCTTGTCCGCCAAATCCGCCGGGTGTCAGCAAACCGTAAAAGCCATATACCTTCACATAAAAACTGTTCTCTGCCTTGGCCTTTTGCTTAGCCTTAATCCCAAAGTAGTTGAGCTGGTCTTCAGGTTGAAGAGCCATCTGTGCCCAAACAGCTGATGTACTCATACAGAATACAAAGGCGAGGGAAGCAATCAAAAATCTTGTTTTCATTATCACAGTAGAAGTAGGGTTTTCACTATTTTTCAGATACTATTTTTCAACTCCGCTCAGCAACGATAATCAGATTGTCGGCAATGTTGTTTTGCTGAAAACTGAGATCGGGGTCAAAGTATTTTCTGGCTGCAAAGCGTCCTTTTTTATGGTAAAAATGCCACCCTAAGGGTAGATCTTTCTCATTCAGAAACTGAATACTGCTTACGGCATTTTGTTCGTTGTAATCATTCAGAAAAATCAGAAACAGCTCGCCCAGTGTCATTTGCAAAGGGGCTTTCGCCTTGAAATTCGTCGGGTTGGCATCGGCCAGCCGTTTGGGAAACTCAAACTGAATCACCAGTATCTTTGACAAATCAATCAGATCCAGGTCGGGCATGGGCTTACCAACCGGGTAATACCACCGCTTGTATTCTGCCGCCGGAATGGCCAGGTAAAACCGATAGGCCCATCCGCAGACGTACGGAATTACAAACGGAATGACACAGGTGCTGAACAGAAACCCTTGCGCGGGAAAAAACACCGCATACACACCCATGATGCCTACCAGCCCAACTACCATAAGCAGTATGGTAATCAGCAAACCCGGTAAAAACGCATGGGTTGCCAACTCAGGTGCAAACCGATAGAGTCCATACCAATGTCCCACTCCTATGACGAAAGCACATACCTGGGCCATCAAATACCAGAGTTGCAGGCTATCTGCTGGCAGCAACCCCAACAATCCGGTTGCTACCAGCAGAAATAGTATCCCTAGAAAATATAAAATCGGCTTAGAAACTTTTTTCACTGTCGGTCTGTGGGTTAAAAGCTATTTTTGAACTTTCACATCGATATCGATTCCGCCGCCTGTACCGGTGCGGGCTGCCTTCAGTTTTATCAGGCCGATTTTATTATTGGTCGCCTGAAAGGCAAAAACACCAGAAATAGGTTGTCCATTGATATCGGTAATAGCTTCGTTCCCGGTTTGCCCATTGTTCACCCGATTGTACGCAGCAAGCAAATCCGCACCATTGGCAATGGCGTCAAATTCGGCAATGGTCACATCGTCGGTTTGGGTAATCACGCTTTCCGTGATAGTGGTCCAGTTCTGAATGCCCAGTTCATCCCGAATTTCCTGTTCGTAGCCCGATGCGCCGTTTTTCAGGTAATCGATGGCATAGAAATAACTGTCTTTGTTGGCGGCAGTACCCGTGTATTGCTGATAAGCAAAATCGACTCGCGCCTGATGGTCTTTGGCCTCAGTTGAGTTGTACACCTTTCCTTCGGTCAGGTTCACCAAACTCATGGCGGCGGCTCTGGAACCGTTCAGTTGATTTTGTACCGTAAGCGAATAGGTGTTTATTCCGTCGCCGGCTTTGTCTTCGTCTTTCTTACAGGCACTGACTGCCAAGCAGATAACCAAGCCCACCAGGTATAATTTCACGGATGCTAGTTTCATAGGTGTGTAAATGATTTGTTAGAGATAAAGGAAATTTGCACGAACTGATATTAGACATGATTTTCGTGAGCCACGCCACTGATTTCGATCTTCCGTGCCGAAATGTTCAGGCTGATGGTCATGGAGCTGGCCGAGGTCGAGTTGAACGATTCCGAGTAGCCGACACAGTAAGCGTCTTCAAATTTGACTTCTTTCAGCGTCGAATCTTCATCGATTTTCTTGAACACAATGCTGCCGCTGGTCTTTTTGTAAGGATCTATCATCCAGCCTAATAGCGCCGTGTCGTCGCTGGTGATGATCTGGACAAATATGTTTCCGGCCTGAACTTTGGATGCGGGACGGCCTTTGTCGTCGGTAGACTGGCCAAACGAGAAATTACAGCTTAACACATCAAATTCTCCGCCTTCTACTTGTAATAATGCATTAAAGGATGACATAGTGGTAATAAAATTGAGAGGTTAATAGTTGATTATTGAAATCGAATAAATTCAAATTGTATGGCTAGGTCTTCTATCAAAAAATAGTATCTGTAAAAAAGGCAAAACCTCACCTATTCAACTACCGGTGTATCAAACGACCCTTCCACGGAATAAGTCTTGCCGTCTTGCACATTTTTGCCGCTTCCGGTAAACGTACCTGCACATCGGGTTGAAGTCGCCGTGGTCAGTGTTAGCTCACCCGTTCCTGGAATCAACACGCCATCGGTACCTTCGTAAACAGGAGGCAGGTCAGGACTCTGATAGAGAAAGTTAGCTTTTCCACTGGTAAGTGTCTCAGTACCAGAACTGTTGATGAATGGATATTTGCCTGTGGCTTTGCCTTGAATGCTCAAAACAATATTGTGTTTATTGTCTGGGCTGGCAATTGTAATTTCATAGCCCCCTCCTCCAACGCCCGATACAATAGCATCCTTCACTTCGGTTATCACCTGTCCGTTTTGAGTCAGCTTAAGCGTACCGGTCGACTGCTCATTTTTGGGATCGGCATCTTTGTTACAACTCGCCAGACCCGTCAGGGCAAGTAACAAGGCAAGAGTGCGCAATTGAAAAAAAGAAATGTTCATACATCTGGTTGATAAGAGGTTATTAATAGATTAATTCAGTTTGATAATC
This sequence comes from uncultured Sphingobacteriales bacterium, assembly GCA_963520985.1. Lineage (GTDB taxonomy): Bacteria > Bacteroidota > Bacteroidia > Cytophagales > 172606-1 > Xanthocytophaga. The sequence continues at coordinate 1,535,305 of CAUQTA010000001.1, read as the reverse complement.
GCTCCTTCTACTTTTACCATGGCTCCACCCGAAATATCGGTAGTAGCCGAAGAAGCAAGCTTTAGTTGGGCGTTGGCACTGATTTCGGCATTGGTATCAGCTTCCGCTTTAATTTCGGTCGCTTTTATGTGTAGTGACGCCTGCGCCTCCAATGAAATATTCTGCGCCTTCAATGACAGATTTTGCTGTGCTTCAATGGCAATGTCGCCTTGCGTTTTCAGTTCAATTTTTCCATTGTCGGCAAAGGAAATAACCAGTGACGCCTTATCCTCTTTGTCGATATTGGTAATGGTAATCTGCTGTTTCCCGCCATTGGGCTCGTCTACAAAAGACACCATGTTGCCACCTTTGAACAGAATCTGTTTCGGCGAATTGTCTTTGGGCGTATAGGTTTCGCTATCGTGTTTGGCATACAGACTCGTGGCCACATACGGCGTTTCAGGGTTTCGGTCCTGATACGCCACCACCACCTGAGCCCCCACTTCCGGCACGAACAACATGCCGCGTCCCTCGCCGGTGTAGGGATAGCCTACCCGCATCCAAGCCGATTCTTTGCTGTCTGACAACCACAGGAATTCCACTTTTACCCGCCCCAGACTTTCCGGATCTTCGTTGTCGACCACAATTCCCAAATCGGAATGGGCCACCGGATGCGTCACTTCCGGATTAGCCGGCGGGTAAGCCGCTGATTCTGGAATGCCTTTGAAATGATTCTGGTAATTGCCATTTCCATCTACCTCGTGTACAATTTCAGTTACCCGGTATTTGCCAAAACTCTCTTTGGTTTGGCCGTCTTTTTTGGGTCTGACGCCACTGACATCCAACACCGACCCTACCATGAAATCAGGCGACTCGCCCGAACCCCGAAAATCGACCAGAAAATTTGCCGCAACTGCCTTTTGCGTTTTGGCGGCTTCGTCCATTTCCTGTTGGCTCTGAAAGTGTTTGGCATTCACCCGTTCGCTGGCCTGTCCAAAGAGTTTATCCGATTCGTCCAGGGCAAAGCTGCTAAACTTGCCCAAGCCTTCTACCGAGTGGCTGCCCGATTCACTCTGATACTGCTCGTCTTGTGTATAGTCATAGGCACCCAGTTTGAACTGCAAAGGCCGAAGTGAGATAGACATATTGCAGGTTTGCACGCCATTTACCTCAAAATCAACCGATTGTGCGGCATTAGGCTCGCCCATAACCAGTTCCTTGCCATTGTAATAAAGCCATTCGCCGTATTCGGCCGCCAGTCGGTTCAAAAACGCAAAGTTGGTTTCGTTGTATTGCACCACGTACGGCAAGGTTGCATTGTGCTTGGCATCTACTTTCCAACGCAGCATATTGCGGGGGTATTTGCCCAACACGGCATTGGCAATTTGCCCAATGTTTTGTTCGATAAACGTCTTTCGTGTGGCGTAATCTTCCAGCAGAATAGTCGGGCTGTAGCCTTTCAGTACAAATACATTGACCAGATCGCTGGTATTCTGCAAGGCTATTTCGGTGACAATGCCCTTGAAGGCAAAGGCAAACGAACCCTTATCCAGCACGGGCTCAAACGAAAACGTAATGCTTTTGCCACACACCTCCTGATACGACTGGTGAAAGAAAAGCTCATCGGGTCCTTCCAACTCTTCAAAGGCAACTTCCAGCTCAAACGAATGATGGGCAAACAGGCTCTGTTCAATACGCAGCCGGGTGTAATGACCGATTTTCTTGCCTGTTTCCAGTTCGATGGTTGCCTTTACTTGCTGCATAACGCTGTCAATTCTGGTGTTCTACACCGTCGATCTTGATTTTTTCGGCCGTCAGACTCACCATCATGCAATAGCTCATCCCCGTCCGGTGCTGGCAATTGCGCAGTACCGAATGATTGAATTTCATTTGTTTGGCATCTTCGTCGTCACTGGCGGTTATATCCACGCTCACAATGTCTTCTTCCATCAGCAGTGATTGAACCAGTTCAGTACCGGTGGTAAAGTGCTCGATCAGCGTCATCATGTACGCACCTTCAAATTCGATCTCTTTAAACACCGACTCCTGGTCTATGCGATAAAAGGTCAGCTTGCCATCCTGTTTTTTGGTAGGATCGGCCATCCAGCTTCCCAGTGCCCCGTCGTCTGTTCCTTCCAGAATCACTTTGATCTGCCCGGAGTGTACGCCCGAAGAAGGTTTTCCCTTCTGATCGTATTTTTGAGTAATCGGAATGTGGCACTGCACTACGGAGTACGTATTTCCAGCTACTTGCAAATCAGCTTTGAATGACATATAGCTTGCTGTTGGTTAGTCTATTTTTATCCAGTATCCCATCACGATCATCGCCCCGGCTCCTAAAGCCAGTTGCGGCCCTATCGAAAGCTCCCGATTAAAATAGGGGCGGGCACTAATTACAGTGGCCGAGTACCCTTTTTCCACGATGCCGGCTCCGGCCGTTGCCAACACCCCAAACGTGAAGTCAAGGTCTTCCATGCCAAAAGGTTTCCTGACGGTAATGGGTGAATAGCTTATTTCACTCGTCGACAAGTTTCCGCCTAGCTTAACGGCTTTTGCTATGGCACCACCTAACTTCAAAAGCTTTGAAAAATCCAGCCCAAGGCCTGATCCCGCTCCCACAAAGGCAAACAGAAAGTCGGGCCTGGCATAACCTGCGGTTTCACTCTTGAATTTGAAAAGCCAGACGCCGCCACCAAGACCTTCTGCTGCGCTGAGGCTGCCAAAACCAGCCACCTGCCAGTCGTCGGCTGTAATGTGCATTGACATAGTTGTAATGGGTTAGTTTTGCAGTTTGATTTAGTAGGCTTCAAAAACGATCTCGCCAATGGTGAGCTTACGTGCCGAGATCAGGATCATGGTGCTCATCACTTCGTCGTCCGAGGCATCAAACTGGTCGGTATACTGGACGCAGTAGCCTTCTTCAAATTGAATCTGTTTCAGGGTGGCGTCTTCGTCCAGTTTTTTGAAGGTGATGCTCCCGCCTGCCGTTTTGTAGGGATCAATCATCCAACCCACCAACGCTTCGTCGTGATCAGAGACAATCTCGACCAGAATGTAGCCGCCATATACGGCAGAAGCAGGTGCGCCTTCGGTATCGGTAGCCTGCTCAAACGAGTATTGACATAACAACACATCGTAGCCTTCCTCCCGGCCCCCGTCAAATTCAAACAATGCACTGAATGACATAGCTGTCTATCTTTAAATACCAATCGAAAAATAGTATCCCCAAAAAGTCTAAAACCTCCCTTACGAAAATCGGGCTTCGCCAATGGAAATCTCTTCACCGACAATGCGCAGAAAACATTTCATGAATGCGATATCGGTAAAGAAACTGTCGCGCAGGTGGACACAATAGGCCTTTGAAAACGAGATCACTTTCAGCTTCACATCATCGTCGGTCCGGTAGAGTTCAATTTCGCCGTCCTTTTGCAGATGCGGATTGAGCATCCACTCGGTGATGGCCGTATCATCCAACGAATCCATAATGATGTCAATTTTCCACGACGACTTAGAGGCGGGTTTGCCACGCACGTCGGCTTTGCGATGCACCGTAACCAAACACGCCGTGAGGTCGTATTGCCCGCCATCAAAGACTAAAACCGATTTGAATGACATAGGATCTGAAAGAAAATTTGAAAGATGTATAGTGTTTGGAAATGCGTCAAAATAGTATGGTTGCAAAAGGCAAAACCTGCCTATTGTTGCTGGTAATCGGCTTGCCACTCGGCCGAATCGGGGTCGTCGCCTTTCTGCCCGTCCAGCTTGATCACAAAGGTTTTAGCCGGAAAATAAGGCACCATGTGAATGTCAAGCAGAATGCGGTCTTTCTTCTTGGGATCTTGCTCAAACCGCAGCACTTTGAATTTTTCAATCAGCTTGCCCGGCCCTGTCACGCTATCCAGAAAACGCGTTATCTGCTTCTGAATGTCCATGCGCGTGTTGACGTTGAAATTTTCAAAGGCCCGCCGGTTCAGGAAGTCGATCAGCACTTTGGTGATGTAGTCGAATACGCGCACCACCGAATAGGTTTGCAAGCCAATGTTATCGCCGTTGAACAGGGTTTTGGCCGAGAAAGGCATTACTTTTCCGTATTCGGCCACCATGGGCACCAATCCCATTTTCTCAATTTCACTGATTTCGCTTTTCTTCAACTGAAACCGAACACTGTCCACTTCCAGCAGCGATCCGTGTTTTCGGCCAGCCGTCACCTGCGACATGAGGGTGCTGTAAATACGCCCTGCCAGTGCCGTGGATGGGGGCACATACAGGTCTTCTTCCTCCTGCACTTCGTTGTATTTCCCTCTGCCTACCAGCCAGTTGCACGTCATAATCACATTTGACAGATAGGCGTCGCCTCCAGTCAGTTGGGCCGAATCAAACAGGTCGATTACATCTTCGGGAGCATCCAGGTGTTCGAAATCGGTGATGAGCATTACTTTGTTTTTGTTGGCAATGCGGGCCCATTTGTCCACTACTTTCTTCGATCCCAAATAGCCTGGCAACACCAGCAACGAGTAATTGTCACGCAGGTCGAGACGGTCATAGTTCTTTTCGATTTCTTCCGTAACGGCATCTATAAACGTGGTATTTTCCAGGTTGGTCACCTGTTCCATATCGGCGTTGAGAATGGACACATTGCGCAACTTGTCCTGATCGGTATTTTTGAAAAAGTTAGCCACCGACCGATACGACCGTTCTAACTCCCGGATGGAATCGAACGCTTTGCCTAAGTTCTGGGTCAATAGTGTGGTCGCAGTATCCGCTTTTTCAGAAGCTTGCTCAATCAGCTCCGGCACCGTTTCTGCGTTAGAAATAAGGCCAGCCAGTAAGTTGAGGCGTTTTTTCAGCGCGGCCCGTTCTGCTTTTTTCGACTCATCGGTCAGAAAGATGCGTTTGCGAGCCTTTTTCTCCGGATTCAGGTTCTGCATTCCGTCAATGGTCGTTTCCAAAATGGCAAAGCCACCAAATTTGGCTAGTTTCTGGCTGGCTTGTTCCAGCGTCAGGGTGGTGGTTTGCTTTTCAGCTAGTTGACCGTTCTGAATATTTTCTTGTGCATCAGCCATGAGGATCTAATTACAATCTTTAGGGAAATGAAGTGCTTTATCTAAAAAAACAACTGCTCAGTTTTGTGTGGGTTTTGATTGCAAAAGGGATACTATTTTTATTCGCCTTCTTCCAATTCTTTGATAGCCTGTTGAATAGCCGCCAGATAGGCCGCTTTAGCCTCCGGATTTTCCAGCAAGGTTTTCAGTATCTTGTTGGATTTGAGTTGCTTTACGTACTTCTGAAAATCTTCGAATTGCAGGTTCAGGTTTTGCAGAAATTCGCTTTGGTTCAGCAATCCTTGTTTGCCAAAGTCGGCTACCGTGCGAAAGTGAAGCGTTTCATTAAAAGTACTTCCCTGCTCGTCAGTGAATTCGACTTCTTTTTCGGGTTGATAATGGTTAAAAACATCGGTAATGTTTTTGAGGTCGTACACAATCTCGGCCTGAATGGGCGGCTCATCGGTGAGTTTTTCGACGAGTAAGGTGCGGTTCTGGGGGATGTCGGTAATTCCCTCGCTTACATCCAGTTTGCGTTCTTGTCCGCCAATGCCATAGTCAAACATAGGTCCTACGTGTTAGTGTGAATGGGTTTGCAACTACCCGGTTTTCGCTTTTTAAAAGATACTATTTCTATTTTCTTAACCGCCGATCAGCACGGTAGAGCATCCCAGCACAATGACCCCGCCGTGCACAGTCATGTCGCCCATGCGGGCAGCGGGTTTGCCACCGATCAGCACCGTACCAGACCCTAACACAATGGTATCCGGCGGGCCCACACAGGTGCACATGTCACCCATTACGGCTGCGGGCATGCCCCCGATCAACACAGTAGGGACGCCAGGTCCCATTACCGGCCCACCCACATGCGGCACCAAAACCGTAACCATGGGGCAGGTATGCATATCGCCAATTCGTGCTGCGGGTTTTGACATGAGTTATCTGATTGGTTTGCCTTTCAAACTTATGCGTTGCTTTTGCTTGCTTCAACAGGTAATCGACCAATAACCTTTCTACTAGACAGTCGGCATTTACGATTTGAAACGGAACCCGGGTTTTGGCTTTTTCAACGATACTATTTTAGCACCATAAGCTTTGGTTATTGGTAACCCATGTTCCAAAAATTATAACTAACCCTTTTTACATATTTTTAAAGTTTTCTCCGCCGGTTTTTCCTTAAACAGAGAAGCTTTTATGCCACATTTCGGGTCCTGACAGAACGAATAGGTCTGTTTATCGAATTACGGGATTGTACAATCGGCTTTCAATACCCTTTTATACACAATTTGGCAGGCAAAAAACAGCATTCCGGGGTCACGACCGGGTAGGCTCGTCTCCCTATAACCCTTTACACACATTTGTCAATAGAGACTCGTGAGTTTTCCTTGCTAAAATCCGTTTATCTTCGTAATCTTGATTCAAGTTCTCCGGCCTGATACGGTTTTATTTTCGAGCATCCATGATTCCACTTTGTCGGCAGATGATAAGGCTGAGGCTATTGGTATTTCTGCTGGCGGCAACCTGCCAGGGCCAGCTTCCTTCTATTTCCTTCGAAACCATCACCCTCAAAGATGGCCTTCCCAGCAGCACAGTGTATTTTGCCACCAAAGACCGCCAGGGATTTATGTGGTTTGGCACACGCCTGTGCCCTACCCGTTACGACGGGGTTGCATTCCGGTCTTTTTTCACTCCCGAAACCAACCTGGTCAATGGCATTGCCGCCGACAACCAGAACAAAATCTGGATTGCTGGTGACCGCAGCGGACTGTGTACAGTAGAACCAAATTCGCTGAAAATGCAATCGGTCAAGCTGTCTCTTGCCAGCGATGTGCAGACGGGCCACTTTTTCATTGATTCGTATGCCAAAGGTTGGTATGCCGACCAGAGTGGCGTGAATCAGGTAAACCTGAAAACCCGAAAAGTGAAGCATTATGGCTTTAGACAGACCACGTATGTATGGCTGAAGGGGTCGTTTGCAGAAGACGCAGAGCGCAACCTTTGGGTGATTGGCACGGACAACGGACTGTTTCGGTATGACCGCCAACGCGATACACTAATCTGTGTATTAGGCGCTGACTGCGCAGACGTGAAACAGAATGAGCCTTTCGTATTTTCAAAGGGCTGCGTGGATGCGGAAGGCATTCTGTGGATGGGCTCTTATAATCACGGTCTGGTACGCTACGATCCCAAAGATAAAACTTATAAAACCTTTGAAGCACTAGGCAGCGTCACCTGTGTAAGCACCGGTCAGGATGAAAACGGTAAACCCCTTCTCTGGGTTGGCACGCCCAATGGCTTAGCGGTTTTCAGGCCTGAGCAACAGCGTTTCTACACGTTTCCCAGCTTATTTGCCGATGCGTACACGGTATATCACATTTTTCGCGATGCAGACAATGACATCACCTGGGTGTGCACGTCAGAAGGCATTCTGAAATACAATCCTCAAAGCAATCAGTTTCATCAGGTGCAGCTGCCTGTAATGGCTACTCAGGTGCCGGTAATGGTTAATGTGATTGTGCAAGACCAAGCCGATAGCAACGTGTTCTGGCTTGGCTTGTCGCACGGCGGACTGATGAAATGGAACAAACAAACCGGGCAGTTTCAGGCCATCTCTCTTCCCGGTAATCTGCAGGCCCCGGAAATCCGCTGGATGGTGCAACGTGCAGACGGCACGCTGTGGATGGGCGTGAACCGATGGGACTATCAGCGGGGCGGGCTTTTTGTGTATTCTCCCCAAACGCAAAAATTTGTTCATCCTCTCTTGGTTCATCGGACCCGATCGTTGTTTTCGGTTTCGTTTTTTATGTACGGGTTCTTTGATAAAAAGCAGCGGCTCTGGATCGGCAACTCCGATGAAGGCATCCATGTGTTTGATGAAAAAACCGGAAACGAGGTAACGCCTTGGCCCACAGCTACCCAAAAGCAGTTGCAGCGAAACAACAACCTGATCAATGACATGCACATGGATAGGCAAGGAAACGTTTGGCTGGCAACTTACCAGGGGGTATACTATGCCGACGAAGCCAATCGCCGCTTTGTCAATATGGATTCTGTAGCCAACCACCCCGTACTGGACAAGGCCACTAACTCGGTATACGAAGACCACAACGGCAATCTGTGGTCGGCCCGCTGGGGGAACATTGCCCAAATGACACCTGAGGGAAAAATGCAGACAGTATTGTCGCGTAATGAAGGGCTGTATGACCGGGAAAACAGTGGCATAGCCGAAGACGAGCTGGGCAATGTCTGGATAGGCAACTTTGAAGGCTTGCACTGCTACAATCCGCGATCCAAACGGTTGCTTCGCTTCACTCTCAACGACGGGCTGATGCAAAACAATACGCTGCGCCGTGTATTTACCAGCCGGGACGGAAAACTCCTGTTCGTAGGCCAGAAAGGCGGTTTTAATTTTGCCTATGTAGCCAACCTCTTCAAAAAAGCAACGGTACCGCCACTGGCCATCAGTAGCTTTCTGGTGCACGACCAGCCGCTTGAAAAAGATTTCTCCAAACCCATCCGGCTAAAAAGAAGTGATAACGCCTTTAGTGCCAACTTCATAGCCCTTAACTATGGCAAAATCCAGAACAACCAGTACGCCTACTTTCTCGAAGGGTTTGATAAAACCTGGAAATATAGTGGCTCGCAGCATCTGGCGTATTATACCAATCTGGACCCCGGCTCGTATGTGCTGCACCTGAAGGCAGGGGATGCGTTTGGCAACTGGAATCCCCGGGAAGTGCGTTTATCTGTCACCATCCTGCCTGCCTATTACGAAACCTGGTGGTTCCGGATGCTGGCCGGCATGCTAGTTCTGGCGGCACTCTATGCGTTGTACCGGTATCGGGTGCAGCAGCTTTTGCGTTTGCAAAGAGTGCGGAACCGAATTTCTGCCGACCTGCACGATGAAATTGGCTCCTCGCTCAGTGGCATTAGCATTATGGGCCTGATGGCCAAACAAAACCTGCAGGACCAGCATCCTTCGGCTACGTTTCTGAACCGCATGATTGACGAAGTGCACCGCATCAATAGCTCCATGGACGACATCGTCTGGAGCATTAATCCGCGTAACGACGAACTGGCCAATTTGCTGTCACGGATGGTTCGGTATGCTTCGGAGCTATTGGAAGCCAAAAACATTGACTACCAGATTCAGATGCCCGATCAGGTGGAGAGTCTGAAACTGGGCATGGAGCAGCGACACGACTTTTACCTTATTTTCAAGGAAGCGGTAAACAATCTGGCCAAATACGCACAATGCACGCAGGCACGGCTTTCGGTAAGTGTACATCACAACCGGTTGGTAATGAACATTACCGATAACGGGACCGGATTTGAACTGGGCAAAAATCAGGAACGGAATGGCATACGCAACATGTACAAACGGGCCGAAAACCTGAAGGGTGTACTCACCATTCACTCGGCGCCAGGCAACGGAACCACCATCAACCTTGACTTTCCGCTGGGATAATGACCTAAAAGGGTTATTGACATAGTGGCAATTCTCTTCTTATTTTTACTTTGTGATGCTGCCACTGACTACCAGTGGGTTTTGATCTTTGAAAAGATACTATTTTCACCGGATAAAAGTGCGAATCAGGGCAGATTACAACCAGATACGCCTGTCTTACTACTACTCAAAATCCTTCAACCTGCTCTTTCATGTACCCCATTCACGTAGCCATTTACGAAGACAACGACCAGTTACGAGCCCTGCTCGAAATGCTCATCAGCGGCACTGAAGGGCTGGCATTGAAAGGGTCTTATCCCAATTGCGGCAACATCCACTCGGACATCCGTCAGTACAAACCCCACGTCATTGTAATGGACATCGACATGCCCGAACGCAACGGCATTGAAGGCATTCGCATTGTGAAAGAATACGATGTGAGCATCCGGGTGCTGATGCACACCGTCTTTGATGACGACGAACGTCTGTTTACCTGTCTTAGCAATGGCGCCGACGGCTACCTGCTCAAAAAGGACACGTCCATGCATTTGGTTCAGTCGATCATCGACGTATATGAAGGCGGTGGGCCGATGTCGCCGGGAATTGCGCGCAAAGTGCTGCAAACGTTTCACCAACCCCAGCATCTGCCCAATTCGCAATACCACATCACGCCCCGTGAGCAGCAGGTACTGGAACTACTTGCCAAAGGTTATACCTACCGCATGATTGGCATCGAATTCTCGATTTCGACCGAAACCGTTCGTCGGCACCTCAAAAACATCTATCAGAAATTACACGTGCAATGCGGGCCCGAAGCCGTTGCCAAAGCCATTCGCGAAAAAATCATTCAGGTCTAGTTTTTACCCTCCCCCGCCGCCTTTCCCGAAAGATAAAAATAGTATCTTTTAATAGTCCAAAACCCCTGCCTGCTTCTACAATAATTTATACGAAAGTTGGCGGAGGCACGGTTGTTTTCTTGTTTTTTTGCAACTATTCAGGCAACATTGTGTTGTTGTTTCAAGGGAGCAATGTGTTCCATTGTCTCTTTACCATTCTCAATAAAAACCATACATCGCATAGAGCGGTTTCGCTCCATTCTTTAAAAAATTCTATGACAAAACGTAATCGTTCTTCAGAAAGCAACCCGGATGTGGTTCTGATTGGCGCCGGTATTATGAGTGCAACTTTGGGTGTATTGCTCAAAGAGTTGCAGCCCGATCTGACAATTGAAATCTTTGAACGTCTGGATGTAGCCGCCGCCGAAAGCTCGGATGCCTGGAACAATGCCGGCACCGGTCACTCGGCCTTTTGCGAACTTAACTATACACCTCAAAAAGAGGACGGCTCGGTAGACACTTCCAAAGCCATCAAGATTGCCGAGTCTTTTGAGGTTTCCAAGCAGTTCTGGACGTACCTGATCGAAAAAGACTTTTTGTCTTCGGCTGCCGATTTTATTCGTCCCATTCCACACATGAGCTTTGTCTGGGGCAAAGACAACGTGAACTACCTGCACAAACGCTACGATGCGCTAACGCAATGCCATCTGTTCAAAGGCATGGAATATTCGGAAGACCCCGCCACCATCCGCGAGTGGATTCCGCTGGTAATGGAAGGCCGTAAACCAACCGATCAGGTGGCGGCTACCCGCATGGATCTGGGTACAGACGTCAACTTCGGGGCGCTGACCCGCACCATGTTCCAGCAGTTGCAACAGATGAGTGGCGTTTCGCTGCACTTTAATCATGAAGTACGCAAATTGGAACGAGATGAAACATCGGGCTGGCAAATTCGTGTAAAAAACCTGGAAACCGGCAAGCGGCGCACCGTCAAAACCAAGTTTGTATTCATTGGTGCCGGAGGTGGCTCATTGCATCTGCTCGAAAAGTCAGACATACCGGAAGGAAAAGGATTCGGCGGGTTTCCGGTAAGCGGGCAATGGCTTAAGTGCACCAATCCGGATGTGATTGAAAAACACAATGCCAAAGTATACGGCAAAGCCGCTGTAGGCTCGCCGCCGATGTCGGTACCGCATCTGGACACCCGCATGATTGATGGGAAAAAGGCATTGTTGTTTGGCCCATATGCCGGATTTTCGACCAAGTTCCTGAAAAACGGTTCGTACCTGGATCTGCCGCTTTCGATCCGTGCGAATAACATCCGTCCGATGCTGGCTGCAGGCATTCACAACCTGCCACTGACAAAATACCTCATCGATCAGGTTCGGCAGTCGCCCGAAGACCGCCTGAAAGCCCTGCAGGAATATTTTCCGGAAGCCAAAATGGAAGACTGGGAACTGGAAATTGCCGGCCAACGGGTGCAGGTAATCAAGAAAGACGAAAAAGAAGGAGGGGTGCTGGAGTTTGGCACCGAAGTGGTAAGCGCCAAAGACGGCAGCATTGCGGCCCTGCTGGGGGCTTCACCGGGAGCCTCTACGGCTGTTTCGATTATGCTGGGCTTACTGCCGCGTTGTTTTCCGGAAAAAGCCGCGTCTGCTGAATGGCAGCGAAAACTGAAAGAAATGATTCCTTCTTATGGCTTATCATTGGCACAAGACGAAGAACTTTGTCAGTCAATCCGCAATCACACCAGTATGATCCTGGGCCTGGCACAACCGGCTCCGGTGGATTAAACAATAGTATCTTTTTAGATGGCAAAACCCGGCTCTTCCACTTTGCCGGGTTTTCCATCATACATGGGCAGGTAAATAGAGAAGATTGCCCCCTCATTGGGCGTGGCAGTTGCCTGAATGTACCCCGCATGGTTAGACACGATCCGTTTGCATATTGCGAGACCTACACCTGTACCACTGTAGGTCTCGTGCGTATGCAGCCGCTGAAAAATGGCGAAGATCTGATCGGCATATTTCTGCTCAAACCCGATGCCGTTGTCTTTAAATTCAATCTTGTGAAAAACCCGTTCGGAAATGCCATTGCCCTGCTCCGTTATTTCGTGGGCAGGTGCCAGCGAAGCTGTAATGGTGATCACAGGTGCCACCTCGGCACGTGAGTATTTGAGTGAATTAGTAATCAGGTTTTGAAAGAGCTGCTGCATCTGCGAGGGATACGCCCATACGCTGGGTAGCGCTTCATAGGTAATTGTTGCCCGATGCTGTACGATCACTTCCGACAGATCTTCCATCACCTGTTTCAGGATCTGGCCTAAGTCAGTTTGAACACGCCCATCGTCGTTGTTGACGGTACGCGAAAACATCAGCAAATCTTCGATCAGCCGTTTCATGCGTCGGCTAATATTGGTAATGATATCCAAGTGCTGGTTTCCTTCTTCACTGAGCCGATCTTTCTGCTTCATTTTTAGCAGGGTACTGAAGGTCATAATCTTGCGTAAAGGTTCCTGCAAATCGTGGCTGGCAATGTAGGCAAACTGCTCTAGTTCGCGGTTGCTGGTATTCAAGGCAATTACCTTTTCTTCCAATTCCCGTTGAAAAACAAACCGGTGGGCCAGCTCTTTGCGCAGCATCAGAAACGAAACCAGCAGCAGCAGCAACGCCACTAGAATGAAGGCAAACAACAGTATCGGCATGAGCTGTTCGCTGGCATTTTTATACGTAATGCGACCCTGCATGATTTTTGCCTCTTCCGCTCTGATATCCCTAAGCTTTTGTAGCAATTGAATAGTCGAGTTCTTATCTTCAGGAAGATCATTCTGAAAGATAGTTGTTTTTTTAGAAGCGGTCTGGTATACGGTTAACATCCTGTCTACCACATCAAAACGCTTTTCCAGCAACCGATACAACGTATCTAGGTTCTTTTTTTGTACCTGGTTGTCCGAAGCCAAACTATCTACTTTATACCACTCTTCATAAGTGCGTGTGTGATAGTTCTTGTAATTTCTCAGATAAAGCGTATCACCAGAAAGCAGATAGCCCCGTTGCGAACTGATGGCAGCGCGTAAGTTGATGAACAGCTCCGATATATGCAGTTGCACCTGATAGCTGTGCTCTACCCGCTCAGAAGATGAAATCATGTTTTGGAGGCGGCTATAGAAGAGCATACTCACTATCCCTATTATAAAAATACTCAATACAAAGGCAATAGTAATGTACACTGCGCGTCTCTTCATGACGGTAAACAAAAAAATGCTGGGGATATAAATTTTACTGGGGGCGTAAGTGGTATTTTGTCTCCGGCAAAATAGAACTGAAAGGTTCCTCTCTGTCTGGTTGAGATGGCGGCAATTTAATCAACGTTCCTCAAAAATAGTATCTTTTCAAAAAGAAAAACCTGCTAAGTTACATTTACTTTAGCAGGTTTTTCTTTTTGAAAAGATACTATTTAGGATTTTCTTAGTCTAGAAAATCTTGCGGTTCACATCAAATGCCTCCAGGTAATCGGCCACCCGACGGGCAAACATGCCACCCAGCGAACCATCCACTACCCGGTGGTCGTAGCTATGTGACACAAACATCAGATGGCGTATGCCCAATGTATCACCAAAAGGCGTTTCAATAACAGCCGGTTTTTTCTGAATGGCCCCAAAAGCCATAATCGCCACCTGGGGCTGCATAATAATAGGTGTTCCCATTACATTGCCAAATGAACCGATGTTTGACATGGTAAAGGTTCCATCGGCCAGATCATCGGCAGTCAGTTTGTTTTCCCTGGCCCGGCGCGCCAAATCGTTTACCCGCTTGGTAATGCCCACAATGTTGAGCTGATCGGCGTTTTTAATCACTGGCACAATCAAATTGCCCGAAGCCAATGCCACTGCCATGCCAATGTTAATGTCCTTTTTCACAATGATTTTATCGCCTTCTACCGAAGCATTAATCATCGGATAATCTTTGATAGCTTTGGCAATGGCCTCAATAAACACGGGTGTAAACGTGATGGCATCGCCTTCGCGCGCCTTGAACTCCTGTTTGATGCGGTTACGCCAGTAGACGATATTGGTCACATCAGCCTCCACAAAGGAAGTCACGTGCGGAGAAATCCGTTTGGAGTCGACCATGCGTTGTGCAATCATTTTGCGCATGCGGTCCATTTCAATAATATCGGCCCGTCCACTATACGAAACAGCTGGCGTTGCTACCGGCTGCACCGTTTCAGTAACTTTGATCGACGGCTGTACAGGCGTTGTGGTTGGCTGCGTTACTTCCGGTTGTTTGGTTTCTGCAGGCTGGCTGGCTGGTTGTTGAGGTATTTCTACCGATTTAGGCTTTATCTGCGCCTGTTCTACTGGAGGTTCCATCACCTTAGGCTCAGGCGTAGCAGCAGGTTCGGTTGGCTTGGTTTCAGGCTCTTCTACCGGCGTTGAGGTTTCATTTGTTGCCACGGCAGGAACCTCTTTCGGAATGGACTTCATACGGGCAATAAGCGAAAGCGTTTCTTCGGCCAATGACGAATTTTCACTGGATGTCGGAGTACTCGTTGATGGTACCTCTTCCGGCTCCACAATTTCGCCAAATGTAACTTTAATGGAAGAAACTTCTGGCGTTGCAACAGGATCAATTTCCGGAGCCGTAAAGTTCGGATTTTTGCTTTGTACGTATTGCAGAATGTCTTTTTTGGTGACACGGTTATCGCCACCACTACCCGGAATCAATTCCAGTTCAGACATGGAAACGCCTTCTTCACGTGCAATGGTGAGCACCAGAGGCGAATAAAAACGACCGGTTGCGGGTTTGTCCAATAACTGAAACGACGACCCGGAAGACATGCTTTTGATCTGGTTCTCAATTGCCTGTGCCTGTTCGACTTCTACGGTTGCTTCTGCAACCAGTTCTGGGCTCGCATTTCCTTGATCTTGCGGCATCACCGGATTTTGCAACGCTTCTGCATCGGCTTCGGTAGCAACGACTGCGATTGGCGCACCAACCTGTACCACTTCCCCGGCTTGCACCAATATTTGCTTGAGTATGCCCCCATGAGTAGCGGGCACTTCGGTGTCTACTTTGTCAGTGGCAACTTCGAGCACCGCCTCGTCGGGTTCTATGGTATCGCCCTCTTTTTTGAGCCAGGTTAATATTGTACCCTCGATGATGCTTTCGCCCATTTTGGGCATAACCATTTCAATCAGTGCCATATTTCAAAAATTAAAAATTTTAATGATGCAGAATAAAACCTCTCGGTGGATTGTTACGCCTCTCTTGTCTGTGGGCAAAAATAACACTTTTTCTATGCGTAGTGTAAACTTAATGCGTTTTTTGCCCTACGCAATTAACAGACAGAGGTTGCCTTGTTCGCAAAAACAACGGATTTGCCGCATCTGAAATAGTATCTTTTCACTTGCCAAAACCGGCCTATACCGATTGTGCGGCAGTGGTTGCAGGCAAGTTTTGCCTGATCAGATTGAGCACCGAAAGGGTGGTAAACTGAATATTGAGCAGCCGGTCACGGAACAACTGCAGCTGCTTGGTCACTGTCTTTTCGCCGTCTGCATACGCCAGCCAGATGGTGCCCACAGGCTTTTCGGGTGTGCCGCCATCGGGCCCGGCAATGCCGCTGGTGGCAATGCCGATGTCGGTGTTTAACTTCAATCGAATGTTTTCGGCCATCTGGCGTACGGTCTCTTCGCTAACGGCTCCGTGCTGGGCCAAGGTTTGGGGCAACACATCCAACTGACTGATTTTTATTTCGTTGCTGTAGGTAACCATGCCCCCCATAAAATAACGCGAACTGCCGGGCACCTTGGTAAGGGTATGGGCCACATAACCGCCGGTGCAGCTTTCGGCCGTAGCCAGTGTAAAATTACGCTCCAGCAGCATTCGGCCAATGACGATTTCCAAATCATCGTCGTCGTAGCAATAAATGAATTCGTCGGCCAGGGTACGCAACGTTTCTACCTGTTTTTGCACTTCTTCCTGAAGCATAACCAGACTTTCGCCTGTAGCGGTCAGGCGTAGTTTCACCTGACCCATACTCGGCAGGTAGGCCAGCCGGATATGCGGAGGCAGAGCATCTTCCCAAGCTTCAATCTTTTCGGCCAGAAACGACTCGCCAATGCCGATGGTGCGGATGTTTTTGTGGTAAATGACGGGTGTATGGAAGAAGGTTTTGATCTTTTCCAGTATACTATTCTCCATCAGCCATTTCATTTCGTGGGGCACACCAGGCATGGAGGCAAATACTTTGCCGTTGTGCTCAAACCACATGCCGGGGGCGGTGCCGGCCTTGTTGACAATGCACGTGCAGTTGGCAGGCACCATAGCCTGCTGGCGGTTGAGCTCGGTGAGTTCGAAGCCGCGACGGGTAAAAATCTCGGTTACATTGGCCAGTGCGTCTTCGTTGAGCACCAGGTCGGTACCAAAGTATTTGGCAAGAGTTTTCTTGGTGATGTCGTCTTTGGTGGGTCCGAGTCCTCCGGTGATCAGGATCACATCGGCACGGGAGGTGGCTTCGGCTAATATCTGTAAAATCTGATCTTCCCGGTCGCCGACAGATGATTTTCGGATGGTTTTGACGCCGATTTTGGATAGTTCGGCACTTATCCACTGGGTATTGGTATCGGTGATTTGCCCATAAAGGATTTCATCCCCAATGGTAATGACTTCGGCAAAAATTTCTTTCATAGAAGAAGAGGTTGTATGGGTAATCGGTCTGCAATCAGAACGCTTCTGCTCGGTTATTCATTTCCAAAAATAGTATCTTTTCAGATGTTAAAACCGCTTCCTTGCTTTTTTATCTTTGCAAGACCAAAGCTATCTTCATCCGTATTTCACCGACTTAAACCCCCGCTTTACCCCAGGTTATCCACGCTTAACCGTTAAGCACTGGCAACAACTCAGATGGCAATGTAACTTTATCCCATCAAGCCATGCAAAACTATCCGCTACTCGTTATACAACTATGAAACCTATTTCTCTTCGAAACGTTGTCAAAGGAATTATGATTTTCCTGGCAACGGGAATATCGCTGTACGCATTTTCGTATTTCAATTTTAAGGTACAAAACTTACTGCTGGCAAAGGACAAAGAGTTGCTTGCCAGCATGTTGTATCGAATTGCTTTTTATACCCACACCGGGTTTGGTGCCATTGCACTGTTTACAGGAGGCTGGCAGTTTCTGACCAGGCTTCGTAACCGGAACCTACAGCTGCACCGAAATGCAGGCAAGCTGTATGTCGTGAGTGTGTTGCTGAGTAGCATAGCTGGGTTTGCGATTGCATTGCACGCTACAGGTGGACTGGTACCGGTAGTGGGGTTCAGCACGCTGGCATTGATGTGGTTGGCAACTGACATTCAGGCGTATCGAACCATTCGGCAAGGAAACGTAGTGGCGCACCAACAGTGGATGACCCGCAACTACGCCCTCACGTTTGCCGCCGTCACGCTGCGGCTCTGGCTTCCACTCCTGCAATTTGGCATGGGTCTAACATTTCTAACCGCTTATTCGATTGTAGCCTGGCTCTGCTGGATTCCTAATTTATTGGTAGCCGAATGGATCGTTCGGAACCAGGCCAAAGAAGCGGTACTGGCAATAAAATAAAACCCCGCCACTGACAGCAGGGTTTTTGACTTTACAGCGATACTATTTTGCGGCTATTACCAGCTTAAAGGCTGCCCGTCCCGAAAGAATTGTCCGGTGGGGCCGTCGTCGGGCAAAGTCGCCGCCCAGATGATTCCGTTGACACTTTCGGCGACAGGCCGGGCACCCATTTCAGCCATTCCCGGCCGCGTAGCCGTAAAACCGGGGCAGACCGCATTGACCAGAATTTTGCTTTGGCCAAATTCTTTCGCCATTTTGATAGTCAAGCCGTTTAAGGCCAACTTGGTAATGGAATAAGCCGGAATGGCGGTGCTGCTGTATTCCAGCAAACCCCAGCCGGGCACAGTAAACGAACCCATCGTACTCGATACATTGACCACTCGCCCTTGTGGGCTGGCTTTTAGTAACGGATAGAATGCCTGCGTTACCCGCCACACACCGGTTATGTTGGTTTGCAGCTCGGTGTCCAGTTCCTCAAGGTTTTTGTCGGCAATGGTTGCGGTATGGTTTAGCATCAGGGCGGCATTATTTACCAATACATCCAAATGCCCGTATTGTTCGGCAACTTGTGCGGCTGCCCGGCTCACACTTTCGTTGTGGCACACATCCATGGCCAACGCCTGCGCCTCGATTCCGTCTTTTTGCAATTCAGCAGCCAAAGCTTGGGCTTGTTCCTGATTGCGGGCACTAACGATTACCGCATAGCCTAACTTGCCCAGTTGCTGAGCGGTAGCGTATCCGAGTCCTTCCCGGCGACTGACGCCTGTAATGAAAGCTGTTTTTTTATTTTTCATATCTTTGTTTTTTAACAAAACTAGTTTGCCCGATGTCGTTTTACAACGGCGCAATCCATTGTTCATAACTAACAAACGTGTAAGAAATGCGAAAAACGGCTTCTACGAATACTTATAATTTGCAGCAGATGATTGAAAAATGCGGCATGGCTTACACGTTATCGCTCATTGGCGGCCGCTGGAAAGTGTCCATCCTCTGGACGCTGTCGGCAGGCAAGCTGCGCTACAACAGCCTGCGCGAAAAACTTCCGATTATTTCGGAACGGATGCTGGTGCTTCAGTTGAAAGAGTTGGAGCGGGACGGGCTGATCAAACGAATTGTCTATCCGGAAGTGCCACCAAGGGTTGAGTATGAACTCACTGAAAACGGCCTTTCGCTGAAACCCATTCTGAAAAGCTTAAGCGATTGGGGTGACCAGCAACGGAATGCGGTCAACGAAGATTGCGCCGCTTAAAGTTCTCCTGAGAAAACACCGTAATGAACGGCAAAGGAATGAGCCGGATAAAAATAGTATGTTTTGAAAAGCCAAAACCGGCATGCGAAAACAAGCTTGTTGCAAAGCTGTGCTTCCGGATGCCGGTTTGGTATCGCCAATGACTGATTGTTAAGCTCTTTTGGAAGTGGAAATATTAGTTCACTCCATCCAAAAAACGGACTACTTCTTTGGCAAAGGGTTCGGTAGCGGATGTGGTGTTGTGGTCGCCGGGAACGGTTTTCAACACCGACTTTGGGAATAGTTTCGCCAGATCGGCGGCTTTGCCATTGTCGCTATCTTCTGCGCCAGAAATGACCAGAACCGGCTTTTTCACTTTCGCCAGTTCGGCAGGGGCCACTACAGGCTGAAACTGCTGCAAAAGCCCCAGTGCAACCGTATCGGCTCCGATGGACTTGGCATAGTTGACGGCGCCCTGGGTTTCGGGATACAAGTGTGCTTTGCCCTGAAACGCTTCCTGAAACATTTTCCGGCGCGACCAGTTCGGATCGGTAAAGTCGGTTCCCATGCCACCTAACACCGCCGCCCGGATGTTCTTGTCCATTGTCAGCAAACGGGCCGTCAGAATGGAGCCTCGCGAATATCCTACTACATCGTAGTGTTTGATTTTCAGATGCTTTACCAACGCCATGATGTCCTTACACTCCGCATTGTTGGCGTAAGCGGCTTCGGTATGAGGCCGGTCTGACCCGCCGTTTCCCCGCAAATCCAAAATGATAACCTGATAACCTGCCTTGACCAGTTCAGGCACCAACGCTGCCCGTTTCCAGGAGTTGCTGTTGGAAATGAAGCCATGCACCAACACGACTGGTTTACCCTGTCCCTGCACCAGATAATGAATTTTGGTGCCATCGAAAGAAGTAAACGAGGTATCCTGAATGGATTGCGCAGTAACAGGCAAACTCAGCAACCAGCCTAAAAACAGAAGAACACGCATAAATCGGAGGTTTTGTCTGTGAGAAAGATACTATTTTACGAAACAACTGCATTTTCTTTTGCTCTGTTGCAAAATCAGAGGTTTGCCGGGTGACTTTTTTTGAATGTTCCCGTATATAATCCAAATTATTATTTTCACAGTTAGTCATACCGCTATGAAAAAAACAACTTTACTTACTTTTTTACTGGGGTGCATTTGTATCCTCAGCCAGGCCCAAGACGACAAAGGAGCCAAATTTGGCATCAAAGGCGGCCTTAATTTGTCTAACTTCTACCAAACCGATGTAGGCGACGAAAATGCAAAACTGGGTTTCAATGCTGGGGTGTATGCCAAAACTCCCCTGATTGGCGAAATCCTGTCCATTCAGCCCGAAATTCTGTACACGCTGGTCGGCTCCGAAACCCAGTACCAGAGCCTTTTGTTTGGCAGCGGAAAATATCGCTATAATCTGGGTTATGTGCAAATCCCGGTATTGCTACGCGTAGATCTGGGAGCTTTTAACATTCACGCAGGCCCCTATGGCTCCCTGCTGACCAATGTAAAGATCAAGGATGTGGATGAAGATGGCAATGTGAAAGGCATTACCGAACTGAACAAAGACAAGTTCAATGGCTTTGATTATGGATTGGCCGGCGGCATTGGCTTCGATTTTAAAGGAGCATCGCTGGGCTTGCGTTACAACTACGGATTGCGTGAAGTAGGCAAAGACGGTGGCATCAGCCTGAATACGTCTACCAACACCAGCAAGGTTTTGCAAAACTCTAAAAACAGTGTGTTTCAGTTATACATGGCCGTGGAGTTTTAACATAAATTTCAGAAACACAAAAGCCCTGACATCCATCAGGGCTTTTGTGTTTTTCAGAGATACTATTTCACAATTATTTTGGCATCGGCAGTTGCTGTGCCTGCCGTTAGTTTTACTTTGTATTCACCCGGTTTTACAGGATTCAATGTAGTTGCTTTGGTAGTTTTCCCTTTGGGGGCAGGCGTTTCGCCTTTCATGTCCCAGGCAACGGATTGGAAGCCGACTTCGCCCGAACCTGCCAATTTACGAATGATCTTTCCAGCTCCGTCCCTGATTTCTACTGTAACCGAAGAAGCCGTTTTGCCAACGTAATACGGTACAGAAACCACCTTTGCTGACTCAGGAACGAAGCTATATGCATCCTCCTCTTCGTCATGGCCGGCATTTGCGGTAACCGGCTCAAAAGTGGTCAATGCCTGGTTCAGTTTGCCATCCCGCAAGCTTTGGAGTGGTTTTACATCCATTACATAGACGCTTCGTCCGTGCGTACCGATCACCAGTTCATTGTCTCTTGGATGCACGATCATGTCATAATTGGCTACATTGGGAAGGGCGGTGAGCAAATGCCATTGCTTGCCATCATCCAGTGAAAGGTAGGTTCCGTGGTCAGTTCCCAGATACAACAAATTGGGATTTACCGGGTCTTGCACAATCACGTTGGCGCATTCGTCGGGCAGGGTAGCACTGAGCGAAGTCCACGTTTTGCCATAATCGGTACTTTTGTAAACGTAGCTTTTGAAATTATCATACCGATAGCCATTCAAAGTTGCATATACAGTCCCTTCGTCAAATTTGGAAGGATGAATGCTGCTTACCCACAAATCTTGCGGCAATGGGCCTGAAACGAGTTGCCAGGTAGCACCGGCATCACGTGTAAGCTGAATGTTACCGTCATCGGTACCAACGTAAATCAACCCGAATTTCAGCGGTGATTCTGCAATTACGGTTAACGTTGAGTAAGGTACATTGCCCTGCTTTTTGTTTTTCGTCAAGTCCGGACTGATCGTCTGGAAGGTTTCCGCACCGTCCAGACTGCGATGCAGGCGTTGCGAACCCATATACAAAATATCTGCACTGTGAGGGCTTAGTACCACGGGAGTACGCCAATTCCAGCGCAATGCTGGCTCACCCAACTCGTGGCGGGGAGTGATAAACTGAGGTCGCCCCTTGCCTTTGTTGATGCGAAAATAGTTGCCGTATTGCAAGCCCGTGTAGATTACGCTGCTGTTCCGCGGATCAACGGCCACCATCATGCCATCGCCTCCCAGCAAAAACTCCCAGTCTTTTGATTGCCCAGCCACTGACTTTGACGAACCGTAGTACACGCCGTTATCCTGCAAGCCGCCATACACATTGTAAGGCTTTTCCATGTCGACCATGACCGAGTAAAACTGCCCCACCGAAGGCATATTGGAATGTGACCAACTTTTACCGCCGTCATATGAGATGTTCAGTCCACCGTCGTTTCCATTGAGCAGATGGTCATCGTCTTTGGGGTCTATCCACATGGCGTGGTGGTCGCTGTGCACATGTCCCAGCGTATCGGTCAGGGTGAAATTTTTGCCACCATCACGCGAAACAATCATGGGCACCCCAAACAAAAAAACCTTATCCGGATTGGTAGGCGACACCCGCACCTGGCCAAAATAGTATCCGTAGGTATAGAAAAGTCCGTCCAGGCTTTTCTCGTTTACTTTCTTCCAGTTTTTCCCTCCATCCTCCGAACGGTACAATTCGGCACCTTTGATGCTGGTTGTGAACAGGTTTTCGTTGGCATCATTGGCATCGCCAAAGTATTCATACAGTGCTTTGGGCAAATACCTGCCTTTGCGAATGTCGTCTTTCACTGCCTGGGCAGTGTGTCTTTTTGGAAAATTGTATTTCAAGAGAAATGTATCCAGATCACTGTTGGGCAGCGCCAGAAAGGATTCCACCACCATTTCACGAAATTGTTCTTTCTTCAGTTTGGGTTCGTTGTCTTTTTTCTCGGACTTCTTTTCTTTTTTCGTGGTTTCCTGATTATCCAGAATGGCATATAGTATGTTTGGTTGGCTCTGGCAGATGTCCAGTCCAATGCGGCCCACCCACTGGCCTTGCGGAAACCCAGCCATGCTCTTTTGCCAGGTTTCGCCCCCATCATTGGAAATCCAGATGGCCGTGCCATTTCCATTGCCGATAAAGTTTCCGGCATTGCGCTGACGTTGCCACGAAGCCGCCCACAACTGACTGGGATTCTGCGGGTTTACAATCACATCAATCACCCCGGTGCTGTCGTCTACAAACAACGTTTTTTTCCAGGTTTTGCCGCCGTCTATGGTTTTATACAGGCCGCGGTCTTTGCCAGCAGAGTACAACGACCCGATGGCGGCTACCCATACCGTCTCCGGGTTTTGCGGATGGATGGCAATGCGACCAATGTGCTGGGTAAAATCGAGCCCCATAAACTGCCAGGTTTTTCCGGCATCCAAGGTTTTGTAAACACCCGCACCTGCATACGTACTGCGGCTACTGTTGTTTTCACCGGTTCCCACCCACAAAATATCCGGATTGGAGGGTGCCAATGCCAGATCGCCGATTCCCAAAGCACGCTGGTAATCAAAAATGGGCTCCAGTGTATTTCCGTTGTTAACGGTTTTATACACCCCACCCGAAGCATAGCCTACATAAAACACCTTTGGGTTCTGTTCGTTCACTGCCAGATCCACAATGCGTCCACTCATGACGGTAGGCCCGATATTGCGTACCGGATAGTTTTTCAGAATGGATTGCCGAGCCATGGCCTGGCGTTTGGCGATTGCCGCATTGAATTCATCGGCAGTAGTAGCCGGTACGGCCGCATTCTGGAAAGCTGACGGCACACGGTTGTTGCCTTCATGACGTTCTTTCAACGCTTCAGGCTCAGGAGCTTGCGCGAAAGAAACACCGAAGGATAGAATGAAAAAAGGAGTGAATAAGAGTTGATGGAGTAATGGTTGTTTCATGTGGTTTTCGTTTGGTTGAGGTTTTATTCTTTTAAAGGATACTATTTTTAAAAACGATCAAAAGCTAGATTTTATCTGTCACATCCGCCATCTGAGCTAAGTAATCAACCACCTGCACGGGTGTCAATTCCTTTTCAATCTGGATACTCGCTTTCAGATGTGAGAACGTTCGTTGAAGACTCATTCCACGCGAATAAGACGGCTTGCTTAACAAAATGACACGCCACTCTTTCCATTTCGGAATATCCGCCGGGATGCCTTCATGCCATATCCAGAAGTCTGACTTTTTCATTGATACAGCCAAGTTATCTTTTGCGGCTCTCCAATCAGACATATTCCAAGTTCCTATTACGGAACCGTCTTGGGTTTGCGCCCCTACTCCTTTAAACACGTTGGCTTGCGTTGGCGTAATCCGGGCTTGTCCTTTCGATTTTGCAGGAAATGCATCCATCAATAACCCATGCAACTGAAAATTATCCTCTATGCCGCTTATTTTTCCTACGAACCCCAGTTGCGTATCAGGCTCAATAACCAGAATGGATTCGTTAAAGAGCACCTGAAAAAGCTTGTTTAACCACAGGCAGCCCGTGTTATATTCGGCATAGTCTTCAACATACTTGATAGCCGCTTTTGCCAGCTTACGAGCATCCCCATTTAGCGAAAATGCCGACACTGCCGGAATATACTGTTCTTCTAATACATTCCACGAAATAATTGCATCTGATAAGTCGTCCCATAACGAATCTTTTAACGAATCAAGTAATTCGAATTCATCAAACTCTTCATCCTGTTCCAGCGATTGATGCGCCGAGAGGTGTGCTTTAAAAGCCTGATAAAACGGATAGGCTGACTCTGTCAGGTAAGTCATTTTTTCAATGATCCGATCCGTGGCAAGAGTCGAATGATAGCCTTTTTCCAACAGGTTTCCACAAATCATCATAGCAGCCGTACAGCGGGCTTCTTCTTTCAGGAAAAAAAGTTCTGATAGTGAATCATTTGCGGTTACAATATCGGCATGACTTGCCTTAGGCAATGCTTCATAGAACACATTGATGGCCTTCTGGATTTCTTCTTGTGCTATACTCTCGTCTCTGAGAGAGTGTTTCAAAGTATGAGTAATGCCGCTAAAATCAGATAGCTTGCCATTACGCAAAAGCGATTGAAAGAAATTAGGCATAGAGTCAGAAAGTTATAATAGTGAGGCTTTTGCCTTGTATGCAGATACTATTTTGTTTCCTTATTCAAGGCAAGGGGCTCTTGCTTTCAACGAAATTATATGAAAAATACGGCTGGCAAAATACCTCGTCGCTTTTTGTAAGTTTAACAAAGACTTTATCATCAACTTATTGACTTTTATGTCAAAATTGACAAGTGGCACAACCTTTTGTTGGTTGGAGAGGTTTTTGTTCTGTACAAGATACTATTTTTTCACATAGATGCAGAGAAGGCTTTTTTATAAAATGGATGATACACTACGATTTGTCGTTTGGGGAATTGGCATTTTCCTGCTGCTGGCATTTTTGCTGTGGCGTTGCCAACCCTCGCGCCTGAGCCCCAAGCAACCTGAAGAAACCTATTCTGATACGCTGGCTGCCATTCCCAAGCTTACTTCGGTAGTCAATATTCCCATCGAGATTTCGGTCAGCGAAATTGAAAACCAGATCAATGCTCAAGTTCCAGATCTTATCTTTGAGGACAACAGCCTGGAAGACAATAACAATGACAATCTGCTTCTGAAAGTATGGAAGCGGGATAACATTCACATCGAAGCTCACGACAATGAGTTTGTAGTCATCGTTCCGCTCAGAGTATGGGCCAATAAAGGTCTGAAGATTTTGGGAATGACTCGTTTTCAGGAAACCACCTTTGCGCTGAATGCCAAATTTACCACCCATATTGGGGTAAGGCACGACTGGAAAGTGGAGACGGCAACACTGGCCAATGGCTACGAGTGGATCGAAAAACCCTACATCAAAGTGGCTTTCTTTGAATTTCAGATTACCGGCATTGTAAGCCGAATCTTAAACCAGGAACAACCCAGAATTGCCGAACAACTAGACACTAAAATAAAGGAGCAGCTGGATCTGAAACCTTTTTTGCAAAAAGTGTGGCAATTGATTCAGGAACCTTTGCAGATATCCCAACAATACAATGCCTGGCTGCGGGTAACGCCGCTCGAAGTATGGATGACACCTCTGACAGCCCAAGGCGAGCTGGTTCACGCACGGGTAGGCATAAAGGCATATACCGAAACGGTTATTGGGCGGAAACCAACTCAAGCTACGCATTCATCCATTCCAAATCTGCAAATCAGTGACCAGGCCGCTGATGACTTTCAGTTGGGATTAACAAGTGAAATATCCCATGCCGCAGCGACACAGATTGCCAGTACAGAACTGGTCGGCAAGACCTTTGATTTCCAGAATGGCAGTCGCAAAATCACCATTACGTCCATTGATTTATATGGAAATAATAGGAATCTGGTTATTAAAACCGGCATCACCGGCAGTCTGAACGGCACCATCTATCTGGTTGGCAAGCCTTACTTTAATCCCAGAACACAGACCATTGAGTTGAAAAACATGGATTTTTCCCTGGAGACCAAAGACCGGCTCGTAAAGATAGCCAATTGGCTGGCCCATGGCACGTTGGTTAAAAAGATGCAGGAAAACCTGAAACTCCCCTTGCATTCGCAACTCGAACTGGCCCGCCAGAACCTGCAAGTTCAGTTGGTGAATAAGCAGTTAATGAAGGGAGTTTCGTTAAATGGCACTTTGGACGAGTTTTCGCCGGGCGAGGTAGTCATTACTCCCGAATCTATTGTTGCGGTAGTAACAGCCAAAGGCAAGCTGGATATCAAAATTAATGGATTGTAATCCTGCCGGTTTTTATCTTTTCGAGGATACTATTTTATAAACCAAAAAGCACCGGCAGATTTGCCGGTGCTTTTTGGTTTACGGAGATGAGACACGTTAGCTTGCTTCTTGTTCATCTAGCGCATGCAAATAATCCTTTAATTCGTCAATTACCTGCAGACAAAGCTGCTCAGTCCGCTGAGCAGAAATGAACAGTGCTTCAGCATCCATTGTCTCTAACTGCAACAACTCGATGCCTCGCTTGATTTCAGCGACCAGTTCTTCCGGTTCAAAGTAATAGAATGTTGGGCGTAGTTTGTGTTCTATTTTCTGTACCCGATCCAGACTTTGCTCATTCATGGCAATGTTATAAGCCTCTGGCAGATTTTGCAGTGCCCCAATGCATTTTTCAATCAATTCCTGCTTAAACTCCGGACTGTCCCCTGCCAGTTCTTCTAGTCGCTCAAATCGTACCAATGTCGGCTCATCGATTAGTTCTGCCAAAATGATGGGAGCATTTGGCTCTATCTCCAGGTATTCTACATCTTCTGTAAAGCGCAGAATTTTGCTATAGAGCTCATTTGGATTAAAGGGTTTGGAAACGTACTCACTCATACCAATTTCCAGTAGTTTACTTTTTACATCACTCATTACGGATGCAGTGAGGGCAATGATTGGTAGTTTCTTAAAATAAGGCTCTTCCAATGCCCGAATTTCGATGGTAGCATCATATCCGTCTTTTACTGGCATTTGCAGGTCCATCAATACAATGTGGTATTGCATCGTTTTAATCTTCTCAATAGCTTCGTCTCCATTAGCAGCATAGTCGGGTATGATGCCCCACTGACTCAAAAACTTGGTTGCCACCAGAGTATTGATTTCATTGTCTTCTACCAGCAACAGATTGATATGGCTCAAATCACTGAACGTATTGGTAGTGGCAGTAGACAGATATCGTTTCTGTGCTGCTTTTCCTTTCTTTAAGCGTAAAACAAAATAAAACTTAGAACCCAGGCCTTCCACACTATTTACTTGTATCTGACTGCCCTGCATCTCAAGCAGGCGTTTGGTAATAGCCAGTCCCAGACCCGTCCCCCCAAATTTGCGGGTAGTATCACTGCTGGCCTGCGTGAAGCTTTCGAATATGTACTCCATTTTATCAGTAGGAATGCCGATGCCCGTATCGCTTACCGAAAACTCAATATCTTCGTATTGCTCAGTGCTTTCGCTTACTTTTACTTCAATGCGTACCAGTCCTCTGTTAGTAAATTTAATGGCGTTGCTCACCAGGTTGTTGAGGATCTGGCTGATCCGAACCGGATCACCAATGACATTTTCGGCCAGTGCTTCATCAAACTCCAGATCCAGGTCAATGTTTTTTTCCTGTGCTTTGTGCAGCATGGATTGCTCAATGCTAATCACCAGATCACGCAGCTTAAACTCTACTTCTTCCAAGGTAATTTTGCCAGCATCTATCTTACTATAGTCAAGAATGTCATTGATCAAAACCAATAAGTTATCGGCTGAGAATTTCAGAATGTTCAGGTTTTCGAGTTGGTCACGGCGAGGATCTTCCTGTAACAACAGGTGAGTTATGCCGATCACCGCATTCATCGGTGTACGGATCTCATGACTCATCATTGACAAGAAGTTCTGTTTGGCCAAGGCAATGTCTTCTGCCTGCTCCTTTGCTTTGATCAGGTTTTGCTCTTTGTTTCTTTGCTCTGAGATGTCGGTAATGGTACCCGTCACACCTTGCACCCGCAATTTGGGTGTACGCATCGCCTGTGCATATACTTCAACCCAACGGTATCCTCCGTTCTTGGTCAGGTATCGGATCTGGTGTTTGGTAAATTCACACTCCTGGCGATTGACCAGCTGAAACTGTTCCATGTCGAACTTACGGTCGTCTGGATGTACAAACTCTGTGTAAAGCTTGCCAATGCTTTCCTCAACAGTGAATCCGGTCATAACCATCCATGCCGGGTTCAGAAAGGTAAATTTGCCTTCTCGGTCAATCTGAAAGACAGGCTCTGCAATGTTTTCTACTGCTGAACGGTATTTCAATTCGCTTTGCTGCAATTCCAGTTCAGCAATTTTACGGGCCGTAATATCCCGGGCAATGACACGAATGGTTTTTACCAGATCTCCATCATACTCAATGGTGGTATTCTGCCCAAGCCAGACTTCTGAACCACTTTTGGTACGCACCGGAAATTCCGTATACGGAATCACAGAACGAGTTTCCTCTTCCCGGATGTATATCTCTTCTACTTCTCTGCGATATTCCGTTTTGACGATATTCCAAAGCCGTTTCTTAGAAAAATCATTCTGGTTGTAGCCCAAAAGCCGTTCGGCCACCGGATTCACATAGGTGATATTCCATTCGGCATCCATTTCATAGATAATGTCTTCAGCCGTTTCGATCATCGATCGATACTTTGCCTCGTTTGCCTCCAAAGCCTCTAAATTCCGCTTTTGCTCGGTAATGTCTTTGGCTACACCCATCAATAAGATAGGAATTCCCTGTTCGTCTCTTTCAAACACCATTTCCTGTGCATGCAACCATACATAGTGACCAAACTTGTGACGAATTCGGTATTCAAGCGGGAAAATTTCGTTGTCACGGGCCAATGCTACTTCGCGGTGCAGTGTGATAACGGCGGGCATATCGTCGGTATGAATCAATTCAGTCAGAAACTCGCCGTGCATATCCTGAATCTCTTCTGTAGAATAACCCAACACATTGGAAATCTGCTTGTTGGTAAATACATACCGAAGTTCCAGTAAGTCAAACACGTACAATACATCGGGCATGGCCTGGGTCACCGACCGGATAAATTTTTCTTTCTCAGCAATTTTCTGCGCATCCTTTTTCTTTTGCGCAATCAAAGACCGCTGACGCAGGAATAACTCTTCCAGCTTGGCCTGAGCTTCCTCGTATTCGTAGGTTTTTTCTTCCAGCCGCTGGTTTTTGTCACGCAGTTCTTGCGTTTTTTCCTCCAGTTCAAGATTCAGTTCGTTGGTCAGGATAGTGGTATCCATTAACTGACCAAAATAGAACTGCACTTGGTTTACGATAGGCCGATAGAAAAACCACCCAATGATTCCCAATGCCACACATAACAACCCCACCAAACCATACTGAATCTGTTGCAATTGGCTGATACGTTCCCGCAATTCTTTCTCATATTGTAATGTAATAGCCGTCATTCTTTTTTGATAAATCGGCTCATTTTTTAGCAGAATAGATACTGCCTCTGACAGTTGAACAGTAGAATATTTGTCGGGATGGGATAATTTTTGAGCTTGGTAGTAAATAATTTTGAAGGGATCTTCGGCACTTTCAAAAAGTTGGGAGGCGGTAATACTGCGGCTCTCTCCCATGCCCATGCTCATGTCTCCATACTGAAGGCCCACCTGTACACGATACCAGTTGTTTACCAGTTGATTGAGTGTGCTTGCTTGACGGATGCTGTATCCATTTCGTACTTCTTTCTCCAGCATTTGTGCCAAATGAGCAATATCTTGTCCGTTAACCCGCTGACGCTCAGTCAAACTAATAATCTGACTGACTTGGGCGTTATCATCCAGTAAGAGTTGCACATAAACCTGTCCGGACAGAGTGATCAGTGCGATCAGACAAAGACTGATGGCAAACGTCCGCTTGATGTGCTGTGAAAAACTACGTATTGGGTTACGCATTTGAGTAAAAGCTAATGTACTTAAATAATTATTGTTTAAAATTAGCTCAGTCACTCAAAAGGAAAAATTCACACTTGACCCAAACAGGTTGCTTGTAATATTCGCAGAAAAAAGTTAACAGATGAAAGTTGCCTCTGTGATAGCAGGTTTTGCCTCTCCAAAGGATACTATTTTCGGCAATCGGAGAGGATTATTTTTTCATGCCACGCAGATACGCAATAATGGCCTGGCGGATGTCTCGTCGCAGATCCTGGCCGTTTTCAGGTTTTCTAACAAGCCGTATGTCAGGATGAGTAACCGTCAAAAAATCCAGGTTTTTTTCTTTGCCACTCATCAGAAAATCGGATACGGCAATGCGATATGTTTTTTTGGTATCGAGCGGTTTTTGGTTTACCAGCCATACTATTTTAGAAGCATCGAAAGCAATCCGGTCATAAATCAAATATCCGCCGGAGCCTTCGTTTTTTTGGCCGGCCTCCAGTATTTTTTTTAACAAACTACCCTTCATTTCAATTTCCCATATTTCGCCACCGAAGGGAAGCGTACGCAAAATGTCGTACTGCGTAATATTTCCTTCAAGCTGGTCATCCACCCGAATTGAACCGCTGTTGAGTACGGTTGCATCGGCTTGAGTGGCCGCAGAAACTGCTTGTGCAATCAATTTTGTCAGATCGGTTTCATGATGCCGGATGCTGCTTTCCCGTCCGTCCAGCGGAGCCTTTGTTTGTAAAAGCACTTCTTTCGGCTCAAATCCCAATTCCTGAAAACTGCGGTCAGCAATGGCTGTCCACCGATTTACAACGCGCTGAGTCACAGAATCCATAGGTACGCTATCGTCAATGGGAACCAGGTCAGACTGGATGTTGAGTTTCTTCGTTTTCTTATCGTAAAGCAATTTGTGCACATACACCGTCTTGGCGTTTGCATCTGCTTTAGCCACTATGGCATCTGCTACTTTGTGGTACATGTGATCATGGTCGTGCCCACCCATAATCAGTCGTAATCCGGGCACCTGTCGGCTCAACTCCAGATCATCGGCAATGTTCAAATGCGTCAGCGCAATTACGTAATCACAAACCGACTGCAAGGAATCGGTAAGTTGGCGGGCTACATCTATATAGCGGTTATTGTAGTAAACGTAGTCTTTCGGGTTGGAGTCTAGACACAACCCAATCACCCCTATTTTCAGTTGAGTGCCGTCGCCGTCTTTAAATTCCCACACCCGACTTACAGGAATCAACTCGCTGGCAATACCACTCTGAAAAGGAACGACGGCATTTGACGTTTGACGAAATACGTTTGACGATATCCATTGGAATTGTGATTCGGACAGGCGTTTTGACAAATCCGATTCCGACAAATCAAACTCATGGTTACCAAAAATGGCGGCATCCATACCCATTGTATTCATCACGTCAACCATTTGCCTACCGGCAATTCGCTGCCCTTCATATTTTAATGTACCTAGCACAGAAGGGTTTAGAAAATCGCCGGCAATGATGCACCGGGTATTGGCATTCTGAACTAGCAATCGGTTCTTAATGGTAGCCACTCGGCTTAGGCCTCCTACTTTTCCGCCCTCCAGTGGCGATATTTCATAGACATCATTCACCTGCAGAAACACAACCTCTAATTTACCGTCGTCTGCGTTGGGCTGTAATTTGTTGTGAGGAGAGGAGGTTTTGCATGAAAAAAGGATACTATTTCCCAGAAGCAAAACCCAAATGAACTTTCTCATATAGGGAATCATTAATGCACGCAGTCTAGAATAAGGCTGCAAGATACGTAAGTACCACTGTTTAATAAAAAAGAGACGAAAAAATGCCATCCCTTTTTTTAATCCATCTCCAACGAAAAGTATAAACTCACTACCAGATCGGTTCTTTTCAATTGTTCCTGTTAAAAATCCTTACCTTTTGTCCATAATGGCTCCTATTCAGTAAAGGATAGAGAGGCGTAGCCGTTTGCAGACAAATTCTCTCACTTATTCTGTTTTTTCTTTGAAAATCCTTTGGTAAGCCCTAATTTTCGCTCACCAAAGCTATTTCTGCATTTACTTTGAAATAGAATCGTGTACTATTGAGAAACCTCAATCTTTGTATCACCAACTTAACCTTAATCATGACGTTTATTGACGAAATCAGAGCCAGACAAATTCTGGACTCCCGGGGAAATCCTACTGTTGAGGTAGATGTAATCACTACCAATGGAAAACTCGGCCGTGCCGCCGTACCTTCCGGTGCATCAACAGGCACGCACGAAGCCGTAGAACTACGTGACGACGACAAAAAAGTATATATGGGCAAAGGCGTTTTGAAAGCCGTTGCCAATGTAAATGATATCATTGCTGAAGAGTTGACTGGTTATTCTGTTTTTGAACAGAACATGCTTGACAACCTGATGCTCGAACTGGACGGAACGCCAAATAAAGGAAAGTTAGGTGCCAATGCGATTTTGGGGGTTTCTCTGGCCATTGCCAAAGCAGCTGCTCAGGAAGCCGGCTTGCCATTGTTCCGCTACCTGGGGGGTGTCAATGCCAATACGTTGCCTGTCCCGATGATGAACATTCTGAATGGAGGTAGCCATGCCGATAACTCTATTGATTTCCAGGAGTTTATGGTTATGCCTGTAAAAGCAGAAAGCTTCTCTGAATCGTTGCGTATGGGCGTGGAAGTGTTCCATAACCTGAAAAAGGTATTGAAAGACAAAGGCATGAGCACCAACGTGGGCGATGAAGGTGGATTTGCACCGAACATTCCTTCAAACGTAGGTGCCATTGAAGTGGTATTGCAGGCGATTGAAAAAGCCGGTTACCGTCCGGGTGAAGACATCTTCATTGCAATGGATGCTGCGGCTTCTGAATTCTATGATTCAGACAGCAAAACCTATCACTTCAAAAAATCTACTGGCGATAAATTAACTTCTTCCCAAATGGCCAACTACTGGAAAGAGTGGGTAGACAAATATCCGATCATTTCCATTGAAGATGGTATGGCCGAAGATGACTGGGCAGGCTGGAAAGAACTGACCGAACTGACTGGCAAGAAAATCCAGCTGGTAGGCGATGATTTGTTTGTAACCAACGTGACTCGTTTGCAAGAAGGGATTGACAAAGGCATTGCCAATTCAATTCTGGTAAAAGTAAACCAGATTGGTTCACTGACAGAAACGATCAATGCAGTAAACCTGGCAAAACGCAACAAATACAAGAGCGTAATGTCACACCGCTCTGGCGAAAC
Source organism: uncultured Sphingobacteriales bacterium (assembly GCA_963520985.1). Taxonomy (GTDB): domain Bacteria; phylum Bacteroidota; class Bacteroidia; order Cytophagales; family 172606-1; genus Xanthocytophaga. Next base: position 1,501,583 of record CAUQTA010000001.1, on the reverse strand, counting down.
CGAAGACAGCACCATTGCTGACCTGGCAGTTGCTCTGAATTGCGGACAGATCAAAACCGGTTCGGCTTCCCGCTCAGACCGTATGGCAAAATACAATCAATTGTTACGCATTGAAGAGGAACTGGGCAATACGGCTTACTTCCCAGGAATCAATATGTAATTGCACTCAGGAACCGAAGAAAGAAGAATAAAACAGTATGTTTTGCAACCACAAAACTACTGTTGTCCCGCTTCTTACTTCGGTTTCTGTTTTATAACTATTCTGAGAAAGCTTCTTTTTTATCCGTATCATTATGGCAGTCAAACTTCCGGCGTATACCCGCAATTTTTACGTTGCTACCACCGCTATCTTCCTGCTGTGGATGCTGTTGTTTGATACAAACGACTTGATTTCCCAATTCAAGCTCTGGCGGCAAACCGTCGAATTGGAAGAGCAGAAAACGCATTATGTACGCGAAGTAGCCAAAGTAAAGAAAGAACGGGAAGCCCTGATGGGTAGCCCTCAGCTACTCGAAAAATTTGCCCGTGAGAAATACCTGATGAAGAAAAATACAGAGGATGTATTTGTAATTGTAGAAGAAGCGGAATAAAACCTGAACTGTGCTGTTTTTAAAACAACTTGCACGGTTATTGGTTAAGTATTAAAAAATCCACTTAAAAAATCTATCTTTTTTGGGTGGAAGACTGAGCTTCTTCCAGATTTACTTTTTGCAGCCAGGCCGCCGGATACTGAGTGCTGGGTGCAGGCTTTGGCTTTAATAAATCATTGGCTTTATTAACGGGATGCCAGAATGTATTCTCCTGTTTCTGATGCGATTTGCCCAGAAACAATAATGCAAAGAGTAAAAGAATACCTGACACGAAAAACAAATTTGTATTTTTTCTTTCCATAGCAAGGCTTAAATGATACATTTGCTTAAGCTGAGTAGCAAAGTAAGGAAAAAAAGAAGACATAGAGCAAGCAAAATGCAACAAAATCTGTTGCCGGTTTTAGTTACATTTTGCCAACTTGGCATTGGCTACAACTGCAGCCACATACGAGCATAACCTGGCCGCTTTTCACATCCAGCTATGTTTTATTCATGATAAAGATACTATTTGTTTGTTTGGGAAATATTTGCCGGTCGCCCCTGGCCGAAGGAATTTTTAATCATCTGGTTGCCCAGAAAGGCCTCCAGCAGGTCTTAACGAGCCATTCGGCAGGCACTGCCGACTACCATGTAGGCGAACCCGCCGATCACCGAACCATCAAGATTGCCAAACGCCACGGCATCGAAATCCACCACGAAGGCTGCATGCTCGCCGAAGAGCATTTTCAGGAATACGATTACATTGTGGCCATGGATCACTCAAATTACTTAAATATTACACGGCACTCCGGATATGCTACCAGTAAGGCGACTATTGTGATGATGCGCAACTTTGACACGGCAGCCTCTGACCTGAATGTTCCTGATCCTTATTTTGGCAGTATGGATGGCTTTGAACGCGTCTATCAGATGTTAACGAAGGCGTGCGAAGGTTTTATCGACTTTCTGGTAGAGAAGTATAACCTGAGCCCGGTACCTGGCACCAAAGACGGCCAAATGTAGAGACTGCTTCAAAAATAGTATCTTTTTTTTCTTCAAAAGTCCCGGCCGTTTTTCGCTTCTCACTTGTTTTGCTATGGATTTTGGAAGCCTGCATTTGGAATACATTCAATTTTTAGAGAGCATTCTGTTTGAGCATCTGGGTGTTGAGGCTCAGGTAACCGACTATGAGCATCTGGCAGGTGGCTGCATCAACCAGGCGATAAAGGCAAATACCACCGCCGGTGATTTTTTTGTCAAGTGGAATGAGATAACCGATATGCATTTTTTTGCCTGTGAAGCCCGCAGTCTGGAGTTGCTTCAGCAGGCCCAAGCTCTCACCATTCCCCAGGTAATCGGATATGGCAAGAAAAACCAATATGCGTACCTGATTCTGGAATTTATACCCTTTGCGCGAAACAAACCCGATTATTGGGCAGACTTTGGCCAGCGGCTGGCGCATCTGCATAGCCATACGGAATCGAAACATGGGTTGTCGTTTAACAACTTCATTGGTTCATTGCCACAAAACAACGAATGGATTGGCAACAGCACTGATTTTTTCATCGAACGTCGGCTCAAACCGCAAGCCGGATTGGCTTTGTACAATGAAGCTCTTCCTCAAAGTCTGTATACCAAATTCCAGAATCTGTATACACAACTTCCGGCGATTTTGCCCGACGAAAAGCCTGCACTATTACATGGCGACTTGTGGAGCGGCAATGTAATTACAGACGCCAACGGCTACGCTTGCCTGATTGACCCGGCGGTTTACTATGGCAACCGGGAAATGGAACTGGCCTTTACGCAGCTTTTTGGCGGTTTTGATACCCGTTTTTATGACGCCTACCAGGAGGCGTTTCCCTTACAATCCGGTTTTCAGCAGCGCGTCGAGATCTACAATCTGTATCCGCTGCTGGTACATGTCAATCTGTTCGGTTCCGGCTATCTGGCGGGAGTGGAAAAGGTATTGAGAAAATTCTGAGGAAAGCCAACGTTTATAACCGCTGTGGCAAAATAGTATCTTTTAAAAAGACAAAACCCCTGATTAGTATCACAGGGGCATGGTTTATAATTATCCTCGTTAGCCTTCGGCTGCTAATCACAAGATTAGCCGACACTCAGACGCAGGCATAGCCTACGCCTAACGGAAGCAGAACCTTGATTTATGACTTTACCTCAACTTGGTAACAATCATCATTCAATTACCTCACCTTGGCATTTATATGGAAAAATCATTGTGGTGTCTTTTTTGAACAACAAGACTTGGGTTTTTCCTTTCACCTTAACCAAGCTGTCTCCTACATGGCATGATTCATATAGCTCTTTCCAACCACCCCATTGGAATACATCTTTTTCAGAGTTGCTGCCTTCTATTACGATATCTCTCCCTCGCCGGTATTTCTGATAAACCTTAAACTGCAGGTTTTCTTTTCGAAAGACTTCCGCCCATTCGCGACAGGAATGTCCGCAAGAATTTGAAGTCATAAAAACAACTACTAATGCAATGATGAATAATATCTTCATGATATATGGTATTACCAATTAAAATCCGGAAATCGAATCCATTTTGATTCAACTCTCCCTCTTTTTCACTAATCATCATGACTGTGCTGTTTTGTCAGAAATAAGGATAAGGTATCTTCTTGATGGTTATTTCAGCATCATGCTCAGGATTGTCTTGCCATCAGTATATCGACCGGTTTCCTCATCATACATTCCGGCTCTGTTATCTGGCAAATTCAGTTCAAAGTCTTCTGGTTTTCCGCACTATGTAGTAAATCACAATGGCTCCTCTGTTCCTAGTGCAATCCCCGGCGGGATTTTTTCTTGGAACCAAACTCAATGGAAGTATTGGCTGAAAGTACGGTGTTGCGGACGGTGGCAGTTCCTTCCGAAATATTGGTGATGCCGGGCGATGTACGTACATCCATTGTCCACCAGACTTTCTCCATCTGAATGCGCAGCCCGGCTCCTGCTACACCACTTACATCGGTGTTCTTAAACAAAGCACCCACATCGCCCGACTTTGTGTTGTGGGCTCCTAATAAATAGCCTAACTGCAAGCCGGCAAACAGAAAAGGAGTGGTACGGGTTTGTGACCAAAAATAATACTTTAGCAATACCGGCACTGCAACATAATGCAACGTAGTACGCGAAGTGGAGATAACCGTGTTGCGAAAGCGGCCTCCCTGACGCGAATACAAGACTTCACCACCTACATTGAGAGCCGCATTTCCAGTGTAATTCCAGGCCAGGCCTACGTTAAAATCGGGAAGAATGGTGTAATTGGTAGCGCCTTTGCCCTGTAAATCTTTAAACGAAACACCGGCCTTTGGCCCCATCGTAAAGCTTTGTGCGGTAACTACCTGAACTGCCAAAAAGAGAAATGAGAGAATCCAATAACGAGTACGCATAGCAAAAAATTGGTTTTGTAGGCTTTTACGAAAACGAAAAAAAAGGGTTTTTAGTCAGGCAAGGACGCTAAAAATAGTATCCTTGAAAAACTAAAAACCCCGTTGGTTCTGCAAATGTATGTTTTCCAGCCAGTATCGGTTATTGCTCCATCAGCCAGGCTTTCAGGAAATCGTTGATTTCGCCGTTTAATACCGCATCCGTATTGGAAGTCTGATAGCCGGTGCGGTGGTCCTTGACGCGGCGGTCATCCAGCACATAACTGCGAATCTGGCTACCCCATTCTATTTTTTTCTTACCAGCTTCAATTTCGGCTACGGCCTCCAGGCGTTTGCGCATTTCAATCTCATACAACTGTGATTTCAACAGCCGCATGGCATTTTCACGGTTTTGCAATTGAGAACGCGATTCCTGGTTGGTAATGGTGATGCCGCTCGGTTTGTGATGCAGGTGTACTTTCGTTTCCACCTTGTTCACGTTCTGGCCACCGGCGCCTCCCGAACGGGCAAATGCCCATTCGATTTCCGAATCTTTCACGTCAATTTCAATTGATTCGTCGATCAACGGATACACGTAGACCGAGGTAAATGACGTATGCCGACGGGCATTGGAGTCGAACGGAGAAACACGCACCAGCCGATGCACGCCATTTTCACCTTTCAGAAAACCGTAGGCCAGGTTGCCGTCAAACTGCAACGTAACCGATTTGACACCCGCCACATCGCCTTCCTGAAAGTCTTGTTCGGTTACCTTGTAGCCGTTTTTCTCACCCCACATAATGTACATCCGCATCAGCATGCTGGCCCAGTCGCAGCTTTCGGTCCCTCCGGCCCCAGCGGTGATCTGCACAATGGCGCTGAGCTGGTCTTCTTCGCCGCCCAGCATTTTCTTGAACTCCAGTTCCTCAATAGCGGTTGCCACCTTAGCGTATTCGGCATCGATCTCTTCTTCGGACACATCACCGGCCTGATAAAACTCATCCAGTGTTTCCAGATCGCTGTAAGCTTGTTCCACCGCTTCGTAGTCGGCGGTCCAAAACTTAAGGCCCCGCAGGTTTTTCATGGTTTTTTCCGCTTCTTTCGGGTTGTCCCAAAAATCGGACTGAAACGTAATTTTCTCTAAACTTTGAACTTCTTCTTTCTTATGATCGTAGTCAAAGGTACCCCCTCAAAGCCGAAACACGGGCTTTTAATTCTTTCAATTGTTCTGTTGTCATAAACGATGCTTGTTTTATGGTTGAATGCAAATAAGGTTGCACTTTAGGGGTGCAAAGATAAGAATTTTGCTTACTTACTACCAGCCTTCTCTTCCTCTTAAAGATTCTTCTGCTGAAAACACAAATAAATCGCTGGAAGAGCTAACAAGTCGCTGGCGTAGCAAATAAACATTTGTATATTTTGCTAATTCATTATCTTGTTCAACCATTTTGATAAATAATCTCAAATAAGCTTTTTCTGAAGCATGAAAGCCATCATAGTATTCAGGATTATCTCCGGACAGATCCTGTAAGTTGGTAAAATCAAAAAATGAAAAGTTGTATTTTTCAATGCAGGGGCGTAGTTCCGATTCTAATTTCCATATATAAGCATACTGAGAACTTCTTCTCAGCATTTCCTGATAAATTGCTTGTGCAAATGGAGGAATAAAGGCAACTACATGTATGCCTCGTTGTTTACACAATAATAAAATATCATTTAACTCTGTCATGCTTTTCTCAGAAACTATACTTCCATATTCAAATCTGTTGTTCCCCTCTTTTATACGTTTAAATGTATCAGTAAAATTTTCATCTTCTATATTTTTCCCTAATCCTAACATATCGCCGTTGTTTAAATAGCCATAACCTGTCGCTTTAGCCATCAAACCTATACCCTCACGTTTAAATATATCTGCTAGATCAAACTTCTTTTCCAATAAATCGGAATATATCTTAGTATGTATAGAAGCCTGTCCAACTATTTTATACCATTCTTTAGAAAAATCAAATATTTTGCTTGTATCTCGCAAATTTTTTTTTGACCAGTTCTCGTTAAAAAAATACTGGTCTAAACCAAGTATCACCAATTTAGGAGAATGCGATATTGGTATTCTAGCAAGAAACCCCTTCATTTCTTTCAGGGTGCTAATGCCCTTTCCAGCGTTGTAGCAGTTATATTTTGGATCGAAAAAAGCTGTTCTTATACTCAATACTCTAGAAGTGCCCAATATAAGAACTTCTGGGCTTCGAGCAAGCACTGAGCGAAGCTTAAAACTTTCTATGTCTTGAGTGTAAGCAAGCCCATATACTACCAATTGCTTTTGTGTATTCTGTTCCTTAATTGCCTCTTCAACGGAAGTCAGTTCTCCGGATTGGAACAATATCCACGAGGTTGGAAGAAAAAAAAATATAAAAGGTATTAGTAATAAAGCTATTTTTTTAAAGAACCTCTTTAAATCAACAATTAGACTATTCATAATTAAAATTGAAAATAGATAAAATCTGTTTTATTATACACTCCAAAAAATATCATCGCTATGAGAAGTATATAATAAAAAGCCCAACGGACTTTTTTCGAACGAATAGAATCCAGTGGATTATTAAAAGTTAAGCTATAGTTCTCTATCATTAGTAAAATTCCAATAAGTACAAATGCCAATATAAATTCGGTCAAAGGTTGCTCCACCAATAGATAGCGAAATCGAAGATTTTTCAAATTGGAAAGAGAATGGGTTAAAATGTACCAGGCATCTTTTATATTTTTAGCCCTAAAAAAAATCCAGGCATAACTTACAAATACAAATACAAAGCATCTTTTTAACCATTTATCTATTAAAATTGACAGAGGCCATTGAGGTAATCGTGAAATATAATGCTCGATGATTAAAGCAATACCATGAATTACACCCCATATGATGAATGTCCAATTTGCCCCATGCCAAAGGCCACTTAATAGAAAGACAACTAAAAGATTAAGATTTTGCTTAACATGTCCCACTCGATTTCCACCTAGAGGAATATATACATAATCTCTAAACCATGTAGATAATGATATATGCCAACGTCTCCAAAACTCAGAAATAGAAGTAGAAAAATAAGGTTGTCTAAAATTAGTCATCAGATCAAATCCCATAACACGTGCAGAGCCAATGGCCAAATCTGAATACCCTGAAAAGTCACAATAGATTTGTATTGAAAAAAAAAGAATAGCAACTAATAAAGAGTAACCTTGATAATCATATGGACTATCGTAAACCTGATTCACAAAAACAGCAAGCCTATCAGCGATTACAACTTTTTTGAACATTCCCCAAGCCATTAATTTTAATCCACTAACTGCATTATCATAACGAAACCAGTGCCTTTCATAAAATTGATGTATAACGTTTTGAGGTCTTTCAATAGGGCCCGCAACAAGCTGAGGATAAAACATCACATATAGAGCGTATATTCCAAAATGCCTTTCTGCAGGTTGATTTCCTCGATATACTTCTATTGTGTAACTCATGGCCTGAAATGTATGGAATGACAATCCAATGGGTAATATGATATTGAGCAGAGGCAATGTAACATATGAATTAACCGAAAGAATTGAATTAAAATTTTCTACGAAGAAGTTGTAATATTTAAATACCATTAATACTCCGACGTTTGCAACAATACTCAAAGTCAGAAATATCTTCCGATTATTTCCAACAGCATTTTCGATATAAATCCCTGCAACATAATCTATAACAATGGTCCCAAATAGGATTAATATATAAACAGGCATAAATGCCATGTAGAAGTAGCAACTGGCTATTAATAATAAAAGCCATCGATATTTATGAGGAAAAACGAAGTAGAGGGTTGTTACAACTGGAAAAAAAATAAGAAATTGCAACGAGTTAAATAACATATATTTGTCATTAATTTAATACAAAACTACCAATTTATTAGATATTATAACAGTTGAATATGGTTTTTCCTCTTGCCGAGCGGATGCGTCCCCGCAAACTCGATGATGTAATCGGGCAGCCGCATTTGGTGGGTGCCAACAGCGTGTTGCGTCGGGTACTCGCCTCTGGTAATATTCCGTCCATGATTTTGTGGGGCCCGCCGGGTGTGGGCAAAACCACGCTGGCCACCCTGATTGCCCACGAAGCCGGTTTGCCGTTTTTTACACTCAGTGCCATTAGTGCCGGTGTAAAAGAAATCAGGGAAGTGATCGAGCAAGCCAAAGCTCACGGCAAAGCCATTTTGTTTATCGACGAGATTCACCGGTTTAACAAAAGCCAGCAGGATGCCTTGCTCGGAGCGGTGGAGAAAGGAACGATCACGCTCATTGGCGCCACTACCGAAAACCCGTCGTTTGAAGTCAATTCGGCCTTGCTGTCCCGCTCTCAGGTTTACATTCTGAAAGCTCTCACGCCCGAAGACCTGATGACGCTGGTGGGTTTTGCCCTTCAAAAAGATACTATTTTATCTCAGAAGAAAGTTGAGGTAAAAGAAACGGAGGCCTTGTTCTCTATTTCGGGTGGCGATGCCCGCAAGCTGCTCAATTTGCTTGATCTGGTGGTCAATTCCTTTGGCGAAGACGAAGCCATTGCCATCACCGACGATAAAGTAATGGAAGTAGCCCAGCGGCGTGTTACACTGTACGACAAATCGGGCGAGCAACACTACGACATCATATCGGTTTTCATCAAATCCATCCGGGGCAGCGACCCCAACGCTGCTGTTTACTGGCTATCTCGCATGCTAGCTGGCGGCGAAGACATCAAATTCATTGCCCGCCGACTGGTCATTCTGGCGTCGGAAGACATTGGCAATGCCAACCCTAATGCATTGTTACTGGCAACCAGTTGCATGCAGGCGGTACAAATGGTAGGTATGCCCGAATCAGAGATCATCTTGTCGCAATGCGTGGTGTATCTGGCTACCTCAGCCAAAAGCAATGCATCGTATGTGGCGATTAAAAAAGCCAACGAACTCGTATATGCCAAAGGTGATTTGCCGGTGCCGTTGCATCTGCGCAATGCACCTACCAAGCTGATGAAGCAACAAGGGTATGGAAAAAATTACCAGTATGCGCATGACTACACCGGTAATTTTGTGCAGCAGGAATTTTTGCCGGAAGCCCTCGCAGGTACTAAACTTTATGATCCGGGAAACAACGCCCGTGAAAATGAATTGAGGAAAAACCTGAAAAACCAGTGGGGAGACAAGTATAAATACTGAAGGAAAAAGACATTGAATAAAAGCCAAGGCTTTGCAAACCTATCATTTGCAAAGCCTTGGCTTTTATTCAATGTCTTTTTCCTTTTATCTGTCAGCAAACAAGGTGGTCTGATAGGCGGGAACGGTAAATGAAAATGTACTTCCGTCTCCTTTTACACTGGTAGCCTTAATTGTACCGCCCCATTTTTCAATAAATTGTTTGCACAACATCAATCCTAAACCCGTACCCCGTTCGTTAGCGGTGCCTAACGATGAATGGTGGTAGTTTTGCGAGGTAAACAAATTGCCCAGTGTGGTGGGACTCATGCCTACGCCATCGTCACTCACTTCCACAATGATGTCGCTTCCGGCACGCCGGGCCCGAATCTCAACGTTGCCTTTGGGATTGGTAAACTTAACTGCATTGGTAAGCAGATTACGCAGCACCACATTGAATACGTTTTTATCTACAAAGGCATAGAGTTCTTCACACACAAAGCCATTAACTGTAATCAGTTTGTCAGAGGCAGAGGCTTCTACCAAATTCAGGTTATCGGTTACCAATACACCCAGATCAACCACTTCAGGTTGGTAACTTACCGTATTCATCTGCACACGTGACCAATGCAGCAGGTTTTCGAGCAACGTATTCACGTTATTAAACGACTTGCTCATTCCCTTGACCAGTACCGTAACGTCCTCTTTGGAGAGCGTATCAATATTGTTGACCAGCAATCCGGAAAAACCGCGGAAAGAATTCATCGGTGAACGTAAATCGTGGGCAATAATCGAGAACAAGCGGTTTTTAGAATCGTTCAGCTCTTTCAACTGTTGTTCAGAGGCTTTCAATTCTTCATTTGTCTGCTGGATCTTCTCATTTTGTCCCCGCATGTCTTGTAGAAGGCGATAGTTTTGCCTGGCAATCTTATCAACCATGTGCTTGTAATAGAACAAAGCCGCCGTGATAAAAGCCACCGACTCGCCGGTGCAGATGGTCTGAATCAACGACAGATTTAGCTTTTGTCCCGAAAGAAGCTTGAAGGGAAAGCGTTGATCAACAAAGTCAACAGTAAACAACAAAGTACCTATGAATAACAGGCTTCCAACGATGTATCGGGTTTCGGAAGAACGAAAAATCAGCAACGGAACTACTAGCGTAGCCAAAAGGAGCAGCTTGGTGGAAGCAATGTTGGCTGAGTTTGTCGTTTCCATGATGATGGCAATGGAATAAATGCTCAGCGGAATGGTATCTACCAACACTACCCGGCCCAGCAAATGATACCCTTTGCGAATCAGCAAAAAGCTGACCAGGCAACCTAACAAAGGTGCAGCTAACAATTCGGCATGACCTACGCTGGCAAATACTACCAAAAACGGAAGAGCAAACACTGCGGATGCAGCAATGACCCAGTTGGCAAGCGAAACACTGATTTTGAGGCGATTATTATATTGTGGCTGGAGTCCGTTGCTCGAAATAGTATCGGCAAAACGATAAAAACCCCGCCATCTAGATTTAGCAGAAGACGACGCGGCGGCAGGCTTTTCGAGAAGCCTTGACGATTGGGTAGCCGTGATTTCGTCTAGTACCGGATTTGTCATGGTAGTATTACTAGCTGATTGCATTGATGTCTAAGCAAAGCGATGAGTATCTGCCTGCTGGGAACAAAATCTATACCACTGAGTAACGCCCAAAGGTACAAAACAATCCCATGAACAAATCTTAGAAGAAACCTACCTTACGTAAGGTTTGAGGTAAGAAGTGCTTAATTAAGGCTCGATTCTGAATGAACTGCTTCTATTTATAAAAGCTTCTGAATTACGGGGAGTCACCTCATTTGCCGGGCAAAGCCATTCACACTAACATAATGATTTTGATTGTCAACAAGCAACCATAGGAACAGAGGGGTTTTTGCGTTCTTTATAGAGATTGAATCTACATCAAAATCCACTATCTGTTGTATAATGGGTGTAATCCTACCTGCGTAATAATTTTACACAAAATTGACCTCTGCCTGCAATTCTATGCCAAATTTTTCACGAACCGACGCCTGAATATTTTCAGAAAGGCTCCGAATTTCGTCTCCGGTACCGGGGCCGTAATTCACCAAAACCAGTGCCTGTCGCTTGTGCACCCCCACATTCCCCATTTGCACGCCTTTCCAGCCGGCCTGCTCTATCAGCCAACCAGCTGGAACTTTTACAAAGCCCTCTTCTGCCGGATACGAAGGCATGGTAGGATGTTGGACCGCCACTTCATTGAACTGTGCGTTGGAAATAACCGGATTTTTGAAAAAGCTGCCCGCATTGCCTAACTCATTTGGGTCGGGCAGCTTGCTTTGGCGAATGTGAATTACGGCGTCGCTGACAGCCTTGAGCGAAGGGTGTGTCACACCCATTTCCTGCAAGGTTTTTTGAATATCGCCGTAAGAGATGTTAAAAACAGTGGGGTTCTTGGTTAGCTTAAAAGTAACTGCAGTGATAATGTATTGCCCTTTCAGTGTGTGTTTGAATACACTTTCGCGATAGCCAAACCGGCAATCGGCATTTGTAAAGGTTTCTATTGCACCGGTTTGCCTGTTTAACGCTTCCAGGCTGTCAAAAGTATCCTTGATTTCCACGCCATAGGCACCGATATTTTGCATGGGTGCGGCTCCCACCGTACCCGGAATTAGTGACAGATTCTCAATACCGCCTAGATTATACTCAATGGTGTGCAACACAAACTGATGCCAGTTGACACCCGCGCCAGCTTTGAGCCACACATGAGTTTGATCTTCTTTTATTATTTCAATGCCCTTTATCTTGATCAAAACGACTAGGCCTTCGTAATCTTTGGTTAACAATACATTACTCCCTCCACCTAAAAACAACTTGGGTACTGATTGAAACTGCGCTGAAAATAGTATGTTTTGCAAATCGAAAACCGACTCTGCCTCCGCCAGGTAACGGGCCTGCGCGTCAATGCCGAAGGTGTTAAATGGTTTAAGTGAACGGTTTTCGTCGTAGCGGAAGGGCGTAGATGGATTCATGCCCGAAAGATACATCAAATTGCCCGAGTGGAAAATAGTATCTCTGCAAAAGCTAAAACCCGATGGATACCCGTAAACCCGGATATACCTTTTTGAAAAGATCGTGGAAATACAGTTCGGGCTCCAAACGCAAACGCTGAAATCCTTTGGCAGACAGATAAGGAGAAAATGCCGTGGAAACCCGAAATGTACGCGGCTGGAAAAACTCGCCTTGCCTCCTGACCAGATAACTCACTTTGAGTTCGGCCCATTGCAAGGAATGCTTCTGACGACTGGGGTCGGGTTTGAAGCCTGCAATGCCCAACGACACAAAATCGTTGGAATAAACTGACAAGTTACCATCGGCTCCCCGGCCAAAAGCAAACATGCGTTCCCAGCCCAGCATAAATCCATCCGACTGAGTGGTGCTGTGAATCCGACCGGTATGTGAGGAAATCTGCGGCAGAAAAATGACGTTTGCTCCCACCGCAGGCATAAACGAGTTGCCCACCAACCCCATACCCAAACGAGGAATAATCACTATCTGGTCTGGCTTCAGGTGCTTGTTGGTTTTGATCACTGCGGGCTCACTATCTGTAGTATACCGTACTTCCGAAGCCCATATACGCGATGCGAACAAGCTTCCTTTGGAATGCGTTTTCATCTCTTCAATGACTTTTTCAATTTTCGGATTTACTTTCGCCGCGATGATTTGCTGCAGATCGTCTAAAGAATTAACCAGAAAACAGATTCTAAAAAGCCCCTTATAGGCACTAGGCACCTGAATTGACCTTCCTTTTGCATTTTGCCGGAGCTGGGCTTGGGTCAATGGCTTTGTTACGAAAAAAACCTGCTCCAGAATTACAGTATCCTGTTTCGTTTTTACTATAAAATTCTCCTGTTTTTCAAACTGAACCTGGGTGTATGCCTGCGGATAATGCCACAGACGCACTTTGCGTTCTCCATCCGCAAGCCGATACCACACTTTGAGTGCATGAGTCGAAAGAGTAAGCGTATCTTTTATCTGAAGCAAATCTTGCTGCAAAAGCGCCAGTAGCGAATCTACATTGCGAAAACGCAACAGATCTTCGTTGCTTTGCAGTCCAATCTGCATCTGATTGCCGTCTGCTAAGGGAATGATGACGCGTTTTTCTTCGGAAATACGGTAAGGGGAAGCTTGTTCGTCCAAGGGCCAGTTGGTTTCGGTTTGGGCCATAGTAATCCCTGCCATACTTGTCAGAAGCAAGGCAAACACAAAAAAATGTCTCATGGTTATTGATCGGATTTTGTAGTAAGCGAAATAGTGATTTTGGGTGTATGCTGACGTTCTGCCTTTACATACATACCCTCTGTATCAGGAATTTCCTTTAAAGGACGCGGCAAGTGATTTTTAGAAACAATGCGAAAAGGCTTACGTGTTGTTGCCAGGCGATCTGTAGACTCAGTCGCCGAATCGGGTACAGTTAGCGTCATTTTAATGACTGGTTCTTGGCTTACCTGTGGTACAGACAGGCTCTTCGGTTGCGTTCTGGCGGGTTTGGGTGGGGGCAATGGCAACGTTTCTTTTGTCAGGTCAGGCAGTAAAAACACGGTGTCGACTTGATGAACCGGAGCCGCAACACGCTTTTCGTTTTTCAGTTGCCGTAATTCCTGAGCATAGTTTTTCAATTCTCGCTGCTGTTCCTGTATCCTCCAACTTAGGGTCACAGCCATGCCCAACAGCAATAGACCAGCCGCGATCCCGTATTCGAGTAGGTAGCTGCGCGATTTTTTCTTCGGTTCCAGCCGATATTCCAGTTGTTGCCAAAACCGCTCCTTCTGAAAGGACGTTCTGGGCGGGATGTCAGCCAGCCGTTCGGTTTCAGCACGAAACAAACGGTCAATGTCTTCGGGTGTATTCATATCCTTTTTGGATTAACCAGGTTTGCAACAAGGCACGTGCCCGGCTTAGCTGCGACTTGGAGGTGTTCTCACTGATTCCCAGTTGTTCGGCTATTTCGGCATGGCTGTAACCTTCTATGGCATACAGATTGAAAATGGTTCGGTAACCAGTAGGCAATTGCAGAATCAGTTCATAAATCATTTCAGAATCCAATTGATCCTCAATAGTAACTTTTTCGGCAATGGGGCCTGCCTTTTCCTCACTCATCAACAGCAACAGGTTTTTGGTTCGGCGCAAGTACTGCAAGGCTTCATTAACCATGATGCGTTTGAGCCAGGCTTCCAGGGCAATGTCATCTTTGTAGACAAAGGAATGAACCGACTGGAAGAACTTCAAAAAGCCATTCATTAGCACTTCTTCGGCATCAAATTCATTGCGCATGTACCGCAAACACAATCGGTATAACCGATTGGAATAGGCTTCAACCAACTGCCGTTGGGCAAATACATTTCCTTGTTTGCATGAATCAATTAAAGCTTTACGCATTGAAAACGAAGACTTAAGTGCTTGTATCTGTACGAATGCAAGTTGTTGGCAAGAGGTTGCATAGAAGCAAAAAATCCACTTCAAAAGTTAAAGATAAAAATTAGTAGGATTTAATCAGTCAAATCCGCATATTCGTAATCAATTACGTAATCAGTTACGAATATATGGATTTGATGAAAGAACTTGGTGCATTGTCATTTGGCAGCCGCCTTCGGCGACTCAGTGATAAGATTATGCGCCAGGCCAGTAGAGTTTACCAAAGTTACGGGTTGGATTTTGAGCCCAAATGGTTTCCGTTGTTCTACTTGCTAAGCCAGCAGAACGAAATGGGAATCATGGAAATTGCAGATTGCCTGGGCATTACTCATCCGGCAGTGATTCAGATAGCCAAGGAACTGGAAAAAAAACAATGGGTCAAATCGGGCAAATCCAAAACGGACGCGCGCAAGCGTATTCTTATTCTGACGAAAAAAGGACAGGAACTGCTTCCTCAACTGCGGGAAATCTGGGAGAAAATAAGGCAAGTCAATGAGTCACTGATTCAGAGTCACCAGCACAATTTGCTGGTAGCCATGGACGAAATGGAAACGGCATTAAATGAAAAAGAATACGTGCTTCGCTTTAAAGAATTTCACCAATTAAACTAATCATCTACTTCTTTCCTACCGTTACTTTTATGGATACTATACAAATCATTGATTATGAGCCCCAATATGCCGAAGATTTCAAAAGATTGAACATAGCCTGGATTCAGAAATATTTTGTAGTAGAAACCCACGATCTGGAACAACTCGACCACGCCGATGAGTATATTTTACAAAATGGCGGACACATACTGTTTGCCAAAGCAGGCAGTGCCCTCGTAGGAACAGTTGCCCTGATACGCGTCAGTGAGAAAGAGATGGAACTCGCCAAGATGGCCGTTGACGAAAGTGTTCAGGGCCAAGGGATTGGTAAAAAACTGTGTTTGGCAGCGATTGACAAAGCAAAACAAGTAGGCACCAAGCATCTCTTTCTGGAGTCGAATCGGAAACTGGCTCCTGCACTAAAACTCTATCAGTCGGTTGGTTTTCAGGAAGTGGCCATGGTAGAAACTCCTTATGCCCGGGCCGACATCCGGATGGCAATGGATTTTGAATAAAACAGAAAAACCTCCTGATGTGGAGGTTTTTCTGTTTTAAAAGATACTATTTGTCTTTTTTCTTTGCTTTGAACGGAACGCGTATTTTCATTTTTTGCGAAACCGGTTTGCCATTTTCCTCGGCAGGTTTCCAGCGAGAAGCTTCGGTAACGGCCTGTACAGCCGCTTGGTCACAGGATGGACAGAGGCTTTTCAGTACCTTTACATTGGTAAGTGTGCCATCTGGTTCTACTGTAAACGAAAGCTTGATTACACCCGACGCATTGGATTCGGCATAAGGTGAGGCTTCCAGTTTTTGTTCAATGGTTTTCATAAACTCAGGCATTCCACTTTCGGGCTGTGCCGGCTGGTAATTCGATGCCGTTTTGCCATTTTTTTCGTCGGCCCCGATTACAACCACCTCGCTAAGCGACTTGATATCCGGAGAGAGTTTGGCATCGATGACGCCCTGTGCTTCTACCGGAACCCGATAGGTAATGTACCCGACGAAATTAAAAGAAAGCTCGCTGCCTTCAGGCACCAACACAGTATATTCGCCGTTCTGATTGGTGTACACGCTGGTGGTCGTTCCTCTGACGGTTACTACCGTTCCAGGAATTGGCAAACCGTCTTCTGCATCAACTACACGGCCTTTAATCACCTTAGCTGGCCCTGTCGCACCGGGTTGGGACTGAGCTGTAGCTTTCATGGCATTGGCAGGTGTCGAAGAACGGGCTTTTTCTCTGTTAACTGAATTAGCTTGCGTCAGAACAGGCTCGTTAGGTACAGCGGTCATTTTTTCTTCCAGCAATACCGGATTTTGCTTATCATCCGCTTTTTTGGCTTCATTCATTGCAACCACAGTCTCGGCAGATGGGGTCGGCATGCTACTGCTCACAACCGGCTCGGAGGGTTTAAGTGTTTCCGGAGATACTATTTTAGGCGCGGCAGCTCCAGTCGTGTTCCCCACCGTTTCATCTTTGTATACTTGCGGTTGAGCAGCTGTTTTTTCGCTGGCTACTCTCAATTCCGCTTCGTCTCGTACACTGTTGCTAACACCAGGTTGTGCATCCGAAGAGGCAATGGCGGCTTCGGGTATTCCTCGTTCCGCATTCGTTGCCAGCGGAGCCTGTTTTGCGGCTTGCGCCACGTTGCCAGCCGATTCTGTTCTCTGAAAATATTTGGAGTTAAATAAAACCACCACCGCACACACCAGAATCAACGCAATGGAAGCCGCAATGGCATATGGCTGCATCCCAAACGGCATAATGGCACCTCCCCTTTTCTGCTTTTGCTGAGAGATACGCTGTTGCAGGCGGGCCTTCAGATCGTTCATGTTCGCATTCATCTGCCTGCCACTGGTCTGTGTCGAAAGCCCTTCCAGCGCCTCACCGGTAAAGGTATCGTCCAACAGCTGTCTTTCAGTACGGTTGCGTATAGCTTCTTTGCTTTTGCCGAAAAGGTATTGCTCCACCGATTCCTGCGAAAGGTATTTCTGTGTACTGGGGGTTGTTTTTCTATTGCGGGTCATTTCTGTGTTAATATTCTAGGTTCCGAGTTGCAGGTTGCTATGGTGTATTTCCCGTTCATCAGCCCGTTTTGTCCAAGTAAATCTTTAGGTTCCGTTTGCCGTTTTGCAGGTAGCTTTTCACCTGTTTAAAATCGAACCCGGTGATGTCACAAATCTCTTTGTACGATTTCTGCTCGATATAAAATAATTCCAGACACACTTTCTGCTCTTCGGGCAGTTCGTTCATGCCTTCCTCCATTTGTGCCAACCGAAATTCGGTGTCCTCATCCTCTGGATGCAAAGCAATGTCAAATTCCATATTTTCATCCGAAGATAAATGAATGGTGTCTGTACTGTTATGATTCCTGTGATTCCGGAGCAGCATCAGGCAGTGATTGCGGGCAAGGGTGTGAAGCCAGCTGCTAAAGTTTTTGACTTCGTGAACGCGCAAATCCGTTACCAACTTTTCAAAGATCTGCATGGTCGCATCTTTGCTATTGTCATCGTCGCGTAAGTATTTGAGGCACACCCCAAAGACCAGGTGCATGTATCGTTCGTAGAGTTCGCCCAATACCTTCAGGTCTCCCGAGTCTCGGTATTGCCGCAGCAGTTCGGAATCGTCGACAGGAGCTTTCTTGGCAGAACGTTTAAAAAATAACATGCGGGAAATGTGTTTATTTCGGTCATTATCTGAGAAAAGCTCCGGAAAGTCATCGGAAAGCTCTTCCCAATCGTATGTTTCGGATTCGTTAAACCTGTCCATAGTAAACTCTCCCCTCAAACGAAATACGCTGTGTATTTATTCGAAACAGAAGATAAAAGTAATATTTTTTTTCACAAAAGGAATAACTATGCTATATTTTCTTCTTTTCGTTATAAACGCGGCTTTCGCAAAATAAGTTTGAATGAGAATACAGGTAAACCAACTTTGCCTGTCAAAATAGTATGCCTGTCAAAGGCAAAACCGCCCTCCCGATCGGAACCGAAAATTGCTGCTTTGAAGAAAGTGCAAAATTTTTCACTGGGTTTATGGAAAACAAAATGCTTCTGCATCTACCAAGAAACATTTCGCTCATCTCTAAACCTACAACTCATGAGTAAACTACTGATTGCCACAGCCCTGACTTTTATATCCTGGCTTGGCTATGTGAACACAACCACCCGCACCCTTACAGGGCAAGTAACCGATGCCACCGATAATTCGCCACTAGTGGGTGTTCATGTAAAAATCAAAGGAACAAATACGGGCACCACCACCGATAAAGATGGAAAGTACACTCTCTCCTTTTCGCAGGAAAAAGCCATTCTGGAATTCAGCTTTGTTGGCTATCTTTCTAAAAAAGTTACAATTACCAACCAAAAGGCAGTCGACATCAAACTGCAACCCGATGCCAATGCATTAGATGAAGTAGTTGTAACTGGCTATTCAACTCAACAAAAAAAGGTCATAACAAATGGCACTAGTGCCAAACGTGAATACAAGTCAAAGCCGAGTGGCTCCTATGAAATGGCGGCACCCATGAAACTTAACGATGCCATTGAGCCCGACTACAATACCGAATCCTACAATACAATTCAGGAAAATACTTTTCGGGACGTTACCAAAAACCCACTGTCCACGTTTTCGATTGACGTGGATGCGGCCAGCTACGCCAATGTGCGGCGTTTCCTGAATATGGGTCAGAAGCCACCCAAAGATGCCGTTCGTGTCGAAGAAATGATTAATTATTTCCATTACGACTATCCGCAACCCAAAGGCACTGATCCGTTTTCGATCAATGCGGAAGTATCCGAATGCCCCTGGAATCCTAAAAACCGATTGGTACACATTGGGTTGCAAGGCAAAAACATTCCGACCGAAAACCTACCGCCGTCCAATCTGGTGTTTCTGATTGACGTGTCGGGTTCAATGCAGGATGCGAACAAACTGCCGCTGCTCAAATCGGCCTTTGGCTTGCTGGTAGAGCAGTTGCGTCCGCAAGACCACGTTGCCATCGTGGTCTATGCCGGTGCTGCCGGACTGGTGCTACCCTCTACAGCAGGCAATCAGAAGGAAAAAATCAAAGAAGCATTGGACAAACTGGAAGCAGGCGGCTCTACGTCAGGTGGCGCAGGCATTAAACTGGCGTACAACATAGCCATGGAAAACTTCCGCAAAGAAGGCAACAACCGCATCATTCTGGCTACCGACGGCGATTTTAACATCGGTGCATCCAGCGATGCCGAAATGGAGCGGTTGATTGAAGAAAAACGCCAGACGGGCATTTTTCTGACAGTTTTAGGCTTTGGGATGGGCAACTACAAAGATTCTAAAATGGAAGTTCTGGCTGACAAAGGAAACGGCAATTATGCTTACATCGACAACATTCAGGAAGGACGTAAAGTATTTGTGAATGAGTTTGGAGGAACGTTGTTTACCATTGCCAAAGACGTAAAAATTCAGATCGAATTCAATCCAGCTCAGGTAAAAGCCTACCGGTTAGTGGGTTACGAAAACCGTGCGTTGAAAAACGAAGACTTTAACAACGACAAGAAAGACGCCGGCGAATTAGGCTCCGGCCATAGCGTAACGGCACTGTACGAAGTTGTACCTGCCGACGGACAAACTTCCGACAATGAGTCTTCTTCGGTTGATCCGCTGAAATATCAAAAAAACACCGTTGACCCGAAGGCCTACAAAGCCAAAGAAATGCTGACGGTTAAGTTTCGCTACAAGCAACCCGATGGCGAGGTAAGCAAACTGATCGAGACGGTAGTAGTGGATGCGAAAACTCCATTGGAGAAGACATCAGATAACTTCCGTTTCTCAGCGGCTGTTGCCGAATTTGGCATGCTGCTCCGTGATTCAGAGTTTAAAGGCAAGGCAACCTACACCCAAGTAGCGGATTTGGCAAGCAAGGCTCGCGGCAAAGACGAAGAAGGATACCGCATTGAGTTTATCAATCTGGTGAAGTCAAGCGAATTTCTGCAGGCCAAACGGTAAGAACCTCAGCACCTGGATTGTTGGATAAGTTTATAGGATGCGCCTTCTAATTTTTCATTCTGATAACTCATCCAACAACCAAGTGCCACCAACGGAGGTTTTTCAATTTTAAAAGATACTATTTGATCCAAGACGCTGTTTAAAAATAAAAGCCCCTGTTTGTGCTGCTACAAATAGGGGCTTTTAATGGAGTAAAACCTATTCTCGCCTTGCCGGGCAGGCATTCTCAAATGAAAACTGGCTTAGCCATCTATGCCAAACTGCCCATACGGAAACATCCACCCCAAGTACAACTATAGCGGGTTATAACACAACCAAAACACACTGATTTAGAGGGCGTTGAATTGAGTCAACCAGCCAAATTTGTCAGAAGCAATCCGGTCTTTGTTAACTTGAATAAACTGCTGATAGGAAGCAGCCACTGACGAAAGCTTTTTTGTTTTGAGCCATACCAGTTGCCAAGCCGAATGAAGCGGAAAACCTTGTTTGGGAACAATGCATAGCTGACCCAAACTCAACTCATTTTTAATGCCTACCAATGGCATAATGGAATATCCCAAGCCTGCGATCACTGCCTGCTTTACAGCCTCGTTAGAAGTAAGCTCCATTTTTTTTCGGATAGGCAAGCTATTCTCTTTGATAAATTTTTCCATCACGTAACGTGTACCTGAGCCTGCTTCCCGGTAGATCAAAGGGAGGGTTTGCAGGATTTCTTCTGAGGGGGAAACACTGGCGTAAGAAGCAGATGGTATGGCAGGGTTGATACTATCCTGAGGCTGAAGCTGACTCCCCACTACCACATGCAACTGGTTGGGCATGATTACCAATGAATTCAATTCCAGGTTGTCGGGCAAAACAGTTATCAGAGAAAAATCCACCTCATTATTCTGCAGGCTTTCAATAACTTTTGCCTTGTTGGTAACATCCAGTTCCAGTTCAATACCAGGATTGGCTTGCAAAAAGTCACTGAGGAAATAGGGTATCACATATTTACCCGTAGAGACAACTGACAGTTTAAGGCGACCAGCCAATTGCCCTTTATAGGCTGACGTTTTGTAGTTGATCTGATTTACATGTTCCAGAATTTGCTCGGCTGCTAAGGCGATTTCTCTACCAAAATCGGTTATGTATATCTTCCGGCCGATCAGCTCAGTCAAGGGAATATCAAACTGATCCTGCAGGTTTTTGAGCTGGATGGAAACAGCAGGTTGGGTTAGATGCAACTCCTCGGCGGCCTTGGTAATACTTTGTGTTTGGGTAACTTTTAAAAATACCTGAAGCTGATGTAACGTGTAATTCATAAATTTTATTTATGATAATCATTGTAAATATAAATAAAAATAAATGAATAACAATACACAACTTTGCAGCATCAACTTTTGGTATTCACATCAAAACTCAAATCAACCCTCAGTCAAATGACAAAAATAACCGTAGCAATGGGCGATGGCATTGGCCCTGAGATCATGGATGCCACTTTGAAAATAATTCTGGCCGCCGGAGCCCAAATCGAAATCGAACAAATCGAGGTAGGTGAAAAAGTGTATCTGGCCGGTAACTCGGCAGGCATTGCGCCACAGGCCTGGGAGACAATCCGACGGAATAAGATTTTCCTGAAAGCACCCATTACCACCCCTCAGGGTGGAGGATACAAAAGCCTGAATGTGACTACCCGCAAATTTCTCGGGCTGTACGCCAACGTAAGGCCCTGTATGAGTCTGCATCCCTTTGTGAGTACCAAACACCCTCTGATGGATATTGTCATCATTCGTGAAAATGAAGAGGATTTATATGCTGGGATTGAGCACCAGCAAACCGATGAGGTAGTGCAATGCCTGAAACTGATCAGCCGACCCGGCTGCGAAAAAATAATCCGGTACGCTTTTGAATACGCCAAACAACAAAACCGCAAAAAAGTAACTTGTTTTACCAAGGACAACATCATGAAGCAAACCGATGGGTTGTTCCATCAGGTTTTTGATCAGATTGCCCAGCAGTATCCCGACATTGAGAATGAACATTGGATCATCGACATTGGCGCGGCAAAAATGGCAGATACCCCGCAGGCATTTGATGTAATCGTAATGCCCAACCTGTACGGGGACGTACTCAGTGACGTGGCCGCCCAGATTGCCGGTTCGGTGGGCCTTGCCGGTTCGGCCAATATCGGCGAAGAGTGCGCCATGTTTGAAGCCATACACGGTTCGGCCCCGCGGAGAGCCGGGCAAAATGTTGCAAATCCTTCGGGCTTGTTGCAGGGAGCAATCATGATGCTCAATCACATCGGCCAGACCGCACAAGCAGAAAAAGTGCAGAATGCCTGGCTCAAAACCATTGAAGAGGGTATTCACACTTACGATATTTATAAGGAGGGTGTCAGTACCCGACTTGTTGGCACAAAAGAGTTTGCCCAAGCTGTCATTGGCAATTTAGGCCAAAAGCCCGTGATCTTATCCTCTGTTTCCTATGCGAACAATGCCCCACTAGTTCTACCCAAATACGAACGTAAACCCGCGCAGAAAAAAGAATTATCCGGAGTAGATGTGTTTGTTCACTGGCCTGAAACCGATCCGAATGCCCTAGCAGATAAGATGAAGTACATTGAAACAGAAGGTATTGAGTTGACAATGATTACAAACCGAGGCATAAAAGTTTGGCCGGAAGGGTTTAAAGAAACATTCTGTACGGATCACTGGCGCTGTAGATTCAAAGCGAAAGAAGGCTTTTCGATGAATCATTCCCACATCGTCAATCTACTTGAAAAGGCAGTCAGCCATAAGCTCGATACGATCAAGACCGAAAACCTGTATTGTTTTGACGGAAAGGCCGCCTATTCCCTGGGTCAGGGACAGTGATGGTTCAGCAACAGTAACTGGACCAATCCATTCAAATAGCTTAGCCTCGGTTAATACCATTTAAGAACATAGCACTTAAGAACAAGCTTTTAAGCTTAAAACCGTTTGGAAAACTGTTAAAAACGCACCAATGATGGAGACACAACTTATTCAGGGAGAGTTCAGCTCTAGTGAGGCCACTGAGCTGATAACTCAACTAATCGATGTCAAAATAAAATACCATGAAAGTAAAATTGAGCAGAACCTGAATGAAGAGGATATTAAGTTCCGGGAAAAGAAGATCAAAAATCTGCAGAAAGAATTATACGAAATCAGAAACCAGCTTGCTTACAACAGTGAAAAATTAAGAATGGAAGCCATCATAAAAATCAACACAGATTAAAGTGACACTTAGTACAAGTAGTGCGACAAAAGAAGAAAGATGATAGACAAAAGATAAGCCTTTGAAAACTAACGGTTTAGAGTCTAGTGAAACGTACTTTTATTTTGTCACACTACTTAAGTATGATTCACAGTTGCTACTAAATCTGTAGTTAGAACCCTCCTTTGCGGGCCAATCCCTCAATGGGGCACTCTGCTTGGTGCTAATGTCATTTTGCTTTACAGAGAGCAATTTACAAAGCTGGCCAAGGTATTGATAGAATTAAAAAAATGAGATTAGCCCTAAAATTACTAAGCCTATGAATCAAATCGCAACTTTAAACTTGATTACGGGTAGCTTTGCCCCCGAAGAAGCACAAGATATTTTATTGAGTCTGTTTTTAGATAAAATCCGGTTTCATCAAATGAGAGATTTTAGTTCTTTGGAACGGTTTGGTCATCAAGACCAGATGGCGGTTCAAAGAATTGCTGAATTGAAAAAAAGCATACAGCAACTTAATGCCATAATCAAGGAGGCGAAAGAGAAAAACCAACAACTTGAAATTCAGTCTCAAATAGCCATTTTTGAAAAAGAGAAGGACTTGCAAATAGTTTAACCTGAATTACCCGTGGCACATGTAAGCAGTGCCTTCAGAATGAAAACCCTGCCCGGATTGCCAGACGGTTGTAATTGTTCTGGTTGCGGGTAGTGATGCCATCGGTGGTGGTTTCAATGGCAGTGGCCTGAAAATAGTATCCTACGCTGAGCAAAAACCCGGCATTGCCATTGAAAAGCACTTTCATTCCAAGTCCTGTGGCAAAGTGGGTGCCACCCAGTTGTTTCTTATCGGGCAGATTGGTGGTGCCGTTGAAACCCCAACCGCCATCAATGTAGTAGTACGGAATGAGAATTCCTTTCCGGGTAAAATCGCCGCGTACACTTGCAAAAACCGGCAGAAACGTCTGGGAGGCATACAGATCCACACCCGCCCCAAGGCCCACAAACAAAGCCTGGTTGAGTTTGTATCCGTTTACGGTGTGAAACGTAAAAGCCGAAGTGGTTACGCCCAGTTCATTCACGTTATTGCGGGCGGCCATTACACCCAACTCCGTGTAGTGCACATAGCCGCGGGACTTGTAACGAATATTCTGGTAACGCAACGCAGGCTCTTGCTTGATTTCCTGCACATCAGTCTGTGGAAAGGCAAATACACTTCCGTCAGTGGTTTGTATTTTCACATTGCCAGCATCCTGTACAAGGAGCTTTCCGCGCAGTACCCAGCCATTTTTCAGGTAAAGCACATCATCGGTGGGGCGTTGCGCAAAAACGGGATCAGAAATGGCGAGACAGAGAAAAATGCCTATACCTATTACAAGGCGATTCATCGGTTCAGAAAAAGGTTGCAGTGTACGATGCAGGTCAGGAACAGCGGTAAAACTAATGAAAATCTCCAGAAAACCAACACTGTATCCAATGGAAACATCCATTAAAATCACTTGCCGGGGGTTTTGTCTCTGAAGAAGATACTATTTTCATTTGTCCAGCCAGGCTTTGAAAGCCGGTACTTTTTCGCGGCTCACAACAATGTCGCCTTCCAATGCGGGCCGCAACGAAAGCCGCAAACGGCTGTTTGAATACACCCGAACATCTTTCACGGACTCCAGATGCACAATGACTTTCCGGTTAATCCGGTGAAACAGATCGGAGTCAAGCACTTCTTCGAGTCCTTCCAGCGTGTAATCCACAATGAACCGTTTATTTTCGTGCGTAACCAAGTACACTACTTTGCCATCGGCAAAAAAATACGAGATCTCCTGCACACTTTTGTACTGAATGTGGTCGCCAAAACGGACCAGAAAGCGGGATTTGTAGTTGCGTTGCTGCTTTTGCAAAAGCGCCATTACCTGTTGGATCACCTGCGGCGTAAGTGACATTGTCTGATGTGCCAGGCTATTGAGTTTTTGCATGGCCTGCACCAGGCCCTGGTAGGCAACAGGCTTGAGCAGATAGTCGATGCTGTTGACTCTAAACGCCTGAATGGCATACTGATCGTAGGCCGTAGTAAAGATGATGGGGCTGGTTACGTGTGCTTTGTTAAAAATGCCAAAACTGAGTCCATCGGCCAGGTGAATGTCCATCAGAATCAAATCCGGAGCCGGGTGGGTTAGCAACCAGTTCACGGTATCTTCCACAGAGTCAAGCACTTCAACCACCTGGATCGCCGCATTGTACCGTCCCAGCAGTTCCTGAAGTTTTTCGGCGGCCAGCTGTTCGTCTTCCACTATTAATACATGCATAGCAGTTAAAAAATGAGTTCTCAGCGATAAGTCAGAGCCGGGGTTTTGCGTTTTCCGGAGATACTATTTTTGCTTTGCCAAAACCCGATTCTTACTCTACAAACCAACTTTGAATGCAGATGTTTTCGATTTCACAAAATAGTATCGATTGGCAGGCCAAAACCCCTAAGCCGCTACATGCAGCAAAGGAAGGCGGATGATGAAGAAATCGGCTTCCTGCTGAACGGTGATGGTTTGTTTACTCACAAACTGGTACCGTTGCGAGATATTTTCCAGGCCGATCTGAGTGGAGATTTCTTTTTCCTGTTTGGGTTGAAGATTGTTCTGCACTACCAGTTGCTGGTTTTCGTCCACGTACACCCGAATGTGCAAAGGTCGGTTGCGTGAACTGACATTGTGTTTGATGGCGTTTTCGATGAGCATTTGCAGGGCAACCGGCACGATGTGGTAACTCAAGAACGTTTCGGGAATATCAATGTCAATGTGCAGGCTTTTGCCAAACCGTTTCTCTAACAGGTAGCAGTACGAACGAATGAACTCCAGTTCGGAACGAAGCTCAATTAACTCTTTTTCAAAGTTTTGCAATACATAACGGTATACTTTGGCTAGTTCCTCGATGAACTCAGAGGCAACCGCCGCATCTTTGTATACTAACGTAGACAAAACATTGAGATTATTGAACAGAAAGTGCGGGTTGACCTGGTTTTTCAGGGCCTGAAATTGTGCCTGCACACTGATTTTTTTGAACCGTTCGGCTTCCAGCTGGGCTTCCCGTTGTTGCTGCAAGAAAAAGAAAATGGCATTTAATGTGTTGAGAAACAGATTGATGCGAAAGCCTAACGTAAAAGCCAGCTTTACAGGCATTCGCATTTGCGACCAGTCGTATTGAAACTGATAATGGGCCAGCACATATACCGGCACTGCCACCGAAAGGGTTGTAATCAGAATGCTGCCCCCAAACATCACTACCAACGGGTGCAGCTCCTTGCCAACTACCGGTGAGAGGATGTGTTTTACACGGTTTAGTTGTTTTTCGAGTAATCGGTTGCCCTCCCATATGCAAAACACAAGTATGCCAAACCACAGCAGCGCCTCCCAGCCACTTATTGGAATGCGGTAATACTCAAACGCTTCTACATACAATGTATTCGCATAGGAGTAAACAGCAATCAGAGCGATGAAGACATAACGATACCGATGTGCAAACATAAACCCACCCCTCTTTAATTCTTGAGTAAAAACGACGGCATATTCATAAAACGTTGTGACTGTGGCGCTTTGGTTGCGCTGGGTAGGTGTTCTTGTTTCATCCAGGGATGTATTGAACTACAAGGTATTCGACTTGCGGCACGAATGCAAACAAAGGAGTAAAGTATCCAGAACGCTCTTTTCTTAAAAGAAGAATCGAGATGGAAAAGATTTGGCATATCAAAAGGGTATGCAAACCCCGCCCCGTTTTGGTACTTTACTCTTTTGCAACACTTCTCTCAATTCAGGATAGCACAGGCTGTCTTAAAAGTATTATCCAAACATTCGCCAAGCCAGCCTATGGACTATCACTGTTTTATTGAGCGGGCAACAAAACCCGGTCAATGGCATGAATCACTCCGTTGGTAGTGGTAATGTTGGCAATGACTACATTAGACGCCGTTCCGCCGTTGCCGCTTCCGGTTACAGTTACACCTCCCCCGGAAGGCAGTCCAACCGTTACCGATGAATTAGTCAGCAAGGTAGGCACCGCCCCAGCAGTCAACAAAGCCGAATAGTTTCTTCCGGCGGCTACATGGTACTGTAGTATGTTTCTCAGCGTAGGCACATTCAACGGAGTTGACGTATCTGTCAACGTTGGAATTGCCGCTTTTGCATCGGCTTCTGTCAGATTAGGATTGCCTAATACAGTGCGCAATGTTGCCAGAAACGCATCATCAGTAGGCGCAAATACGGTCAGCGCATCGGTGCCACTTAGTGCATCTACCAGACCCGCTTTTACTACAGCGGCTACCAGCAATTCAAAACGGTTGTCGGCCTGGGCCGTAGCAACAATGTTGCCTACCGGCGGACGCAGCACTTGGTTGATGACGTGAATCACGCCGTTGGAAGCAGTTACGTCGGCAGTGGTAACGGTAGCCCCATTGATCGAAACGGTATTGCCCGACTTGGTCACATAGGCTTTGTTGTTAGAGCCTGCACGGGCGGTAGTTACTTCCGCATTCGGACCGGCTGGTACGCTGGCAGCTTTTACCTCCGTAGGCAGCACGTGATACGTCAGAATATCAGCTGCCTGAGCTGGAGTGAGGCCATTCACAGCCGCAATAGCTGCAGCTTCGTCAGCTGCGCCCAGATACGAAACAAAAGCCGCATCAGTAGGGGCAAACACGGTGATTTTGTTGGTTCCCGATAACACATTGGTTACATCGGTGCCGGCTTTGAGAGCTGCGGCTTCCAATACATCAAAATCATTGCCGGCAACTGCAATCTGCAAAACCGTTTGGCCAGGATTGGAAGGCATGTCATCGTCATCATCTTTGCAACTGGCTACTGCAAATGCTACTGCTACAATCATCAGCGCATTTCTCCACTTCAAAAAGTTTGTTTTCATATCAGGTTAAGAATTTGTGGTGAAAAAAAATTGGTTGAAAAATATTTCTTTCGAAATGGCCTTGTTGCCAAAGCCACAAACAGAACCTGAAAACGCGGCGAATGGATAACTAAAACAGAATGAATCGTCGGAGAAAAGGGATTAAGTGTTAAAATGAGGGAGTGAATCTACATTTCTGCGAATTGCTTCGAAACACCGACCAATCAGATTTCTGCACACATACAACAAAGCCTTGCTTCGATCAGAAACAAGGCTTTGTTGTATGTGTGCAGATGGGTTGTTTTCAATTTATTTTTTCACTTCCTTAAAAGTCGTGACGTTGTACAAAAAGCCGATACCCAGAGTTTGTTGCACTTGAATGTCGCCACTGATATCCGAATCGTAGACGCTGGTCAGGCCAAATGTGGTACTGAAAAATTTGTTAATTTTGGCGGCGAACAGAATATCCAGCCGGTGGTCGGGATCGAATGTCTCGTAATTGAGAAACATCTGATAGCGCGTTTTCAGGCTGATGTTTTCGGTTATGTTTTTGTTCAGTTCGGCTTGCAACTGAAAAGCCAGCCATTCGGTGCGCACAGTCTTGCCGGGATCTACCCCGTATGCGACAGCGGTAGGGTCGGGCACAAAGGTGCCCGGAGTAGTCGTAGATTCGCGGTAGCGCACGGCATCGTCGGTAACGAACGTAAAGCGAGGGGCAAACGGAGCCAGACGCAACGAAAACCAATCGGTAGGTTTGTAAGCAAAACCCCAGGCAAAGGTCAGAAAGGCCGGCGAGAAGAAGCGTGATACCAGCAAATCGTTGCCGTCTTCCCGTTCGCCATATTTATAACCTGGTGCGAAGAAGGAGTTAAACGTGCCTGACATGAACAAATCCCATTTGGGGGCAATTTTATAACCTGCTACAGTGTTCAGAAAGATCTGGTCAGCAGCTTTGCGATTGCCAGTGCCCTTCTGTTTTACAAAACCCAGTTGCAGGTCAGCCACGTTATCCCACGACCATTTCTCTCTCTGATACAAGGCGCGTGCTCCGATGAGGCCTCCCAAAGCCAGGGAGTTGACACCGCCTCCAGCCCAGTTGGAGCTAAACGATGCCTGATTGAAGTTGAGCCCACCGCTGAATGATTTCTGCCAGTACGTGGTATCGGTTTGTGCACTGGCAAAATCAAATAACAAAAGTAGTAGGAGAGTAAAAAACAAAGTGTTTTTCATACGATTTCAGGATAAAAAATAAAGTGGTGAGTAAGCGATAAAAAGTTTAAAGTTAGTAGGTTGCTATGCCTGGAGAATCACAGTCTTTACTGTTTTCCCTTTGCTGAAACTCTTTTGCTTTAGGCTATTTTCCTATCTTAAACCACACATCCGGTCAAAAGGTTGTCCAATGCATGCGACAAATATATCGACCCCGCCTGGCACAAAAAAATACCCCGGACTTTTTTACTTTTCCAGGGTACTATTTCCTTAAAAATCTGATTAGATTCGTTTTATTGATAAAATAAAACGCGAGGTTTTGGCTTTTTCCGGGATACTATTTTACTAAGCCACTCATTCCGTCTTTCTGATTATGAATCGTAGCTCAGGCCGTATTGCTTCAAAACCTCATCAGGCACACCCGCCCATTGGTTAGGCGTATTGCCCATATAGCCCAGGTCTTTGATTCCCATCTGGCTGGTGAAGAAACCCGATGCGGTTAGGTTGCGCATTGTATTGAAAAATGACACTCCCTGGCTCATTTCGGGTTTTGCTTCAGCCGGGTACGCAATTTCATCTACAATTTCAATGCGTTGAGCGGGTGTGCACAAGGCAAACGCCTTGCCAAACCGCTTGGTGCACTGGTTATCCAGCCAGCGAATACCACCGCTCAGTGGGGTTTGCAACTCAGGCCGGTCTTTGGCCATGAACTCAATAAACTCAGGCACCTTGGCTTGCGAAGCACTTCCCGAACGGTCATCAGCCGGAATAATAATGTCGCACAGAATCCGGATGGTTTGCAGCTCGGCGGCACTGAAATACTTTTCAGTAGCGAGCTTTGCATCGCGTATGGCTTCCTTTTTGGTGCGGCCACCAGGCACTTTTACAGGAGTGTCCGGTGGTTTCACATCGGTAGGCGGCGTAGCCGTAAGCCCTACCAATGAACTTAATGTCAATGCTTTGAGAGATTCCCGACGTTTCATATCTATAAATGAATGAGAGAATAATTAAATGACAAACTACATTTCAGTATGATAGAAAAAATAGTATCTTTTGTAAAGGCAAAACCTCCACTGATACCCTCTCTGACGAATTAAATATTACCTTTCTTTACTTGGTCGGTCAGATATTCAGACGTACGCATGGAAGAAGCCAGAATGGTCCAGGTCACGTTTTTGTCGCCTTGCGAAACAAACGGAGCCGCATCTACCACAAACAGGTTCTTCACATCATGTGCCTGCTGGAATTTATTCAGTGCCGATTTCTTGGGATCGTTCCCCATACGCACGGTTCCGATTTCGTGAATGATTTTTCCGGGAGCTTCCAAACCGTAATTACGTTCAGGCCCCGGTTTTTCACCCAATGCAATGCCACCCATGGCATGGATAATCTGCTCAAAAGTATCCTGCATGTGCTTGGCTTGTTTCACCTCATTATCAGACCATTTGTAGTGGAATCGCAGCGTAGGAATTCCATACTTATCTACCGTATTCGGGTCAATTTCACAGTAGTTGCTTTCCAAAGGAATGGGCTCTCCCCGACCCGCCATGCCAATAAAGGCACCGTAAAAACGACGGTAATCGTCTTTCAATCCAGCTCCATAGCCACCGGCTTTTTTCATCTTTCCATCGCGTCCCGGCACTTTTCCATTCACGTTCTCCAGTCCGGACAAGAAACCATAAGACGGCATACCCATCCCCCCGCCGTATTCAATATGATAGCCCCGTGGGAAATCGAGCTTCCGGTTATCAAGCCACCAAGGTGTGTATACGTGCATTCCACCTACGCCATCTTCGTTGTAGCGTTTACGATCCATCAGCGATGGAACAAATGCCGACCTACTGGCACCAGTTGAATCGTTCAGGTATTTCCCAATAACCCC
Organism: uncultured Sphingobacteriales bacterium; assembly: GCA_963520985.1. GTDB lineage: Bacteria > Bacteroidota > Bacteroidia > Cytophagales > 172606-1 > Xanthocytophaga. Next base: position 1,470,193 of record CAUQTA010000001.1, on the reverse strand, counting down.
ACTGGTGTTTGCCAAACCGTTTGAGAAACGACTGGACTTAGAATTCAGCAACAAACGAGCTGATTCACAAGCACTTGCCGCAAGCACTACCACTTTTGCTTTTACGGTGTATTCCTTCATGTCTATCGTATTTACGTACGATACGCCACTACACAATCCGCTCTTGGCATCAGTGAGCACCTCACGCACCATGGCATTGTTTATCAGTGTTAGGTTACCCGTTTTCAAAGCTGGCTTCACCAATACGGATGACGACGAAAAGTCGGCATAGGCCTGGCAAGCCCTGCTACATTGCGCGCAGTAAAAACAAGAACCCCGCTCATCGTTAATAGGCTGGGTAAGAATAGACAAACGAGATGGAATTACAGGTACACCTACGGCTTTGCCTGCTTTTTTAAGCATCAGTTCGTGCAAGCGAGGCTTAGGCGGCGGAAGAAAAATGCCATCCGGCTCGTTGTGAAAATTTTCCACCGAACCAAATACGCCAATCAGCTTGTCCACTGCATCGTAATAAGGCTTAATATCGTCGTAGGTAATTGGCCAGTCGTCGCCAATACCCGTCAAGGTACCCCGACGAAAATCATCCGGACCAAAGCGCAACGAAATACGCCCCCAGTGATTGGTGCGTCCACCCAACATTCGTGAACGGAACCAATGAAACTCTGTACCGGGCGCCGCGCTATACGGCTCTCCTTCAATTTGCCAACCGCCCCAGGCAGCGTCAAAATCACCAAAGGGCCGAGTCGTATTCGCACCCCGACGCGGCGATTCATAGGGCCATTTTAATTGTGTAATATACTTAGAATCAGCTGGGTCAAAATAGCCACCTGCTTCCAAAAGCAAAACCTTTGCCCCTGCCTTGGTAAGCATGTAAGCTGCCATCCCACCACCGGCACCTGAACCTACAATGCATACATCATATACCTTGGGTTGTTCCTGTATTTGAAAATCGGACATGAGAGTAAGAAGAGAATGGAAAATTATTTTTTCTAAAAATAAGATAATTTGTAAAAAATAGTATAATCTATCTGATAAATAATTACCATACTTACTACGTATGCTGCTACTCATTCTTACTGCATAACAGTAAATGTACAGATGAGTCTGCTTTCCAAAGTAGCCTATCTGAAATAGTACACTTTATAAAGCAAAAAGGTATGACATTATGTAATGTCATACCTTTTTGCTTTACATCAAATTGAATGTACCAGTTCCGTTATTGGTTTTGTTCCATCAAACGGTTATTATCTAATTCAGTTTGAGGAATCGGCCAGATATATTGCTGCGCATCAACAGGAACTGAACCTTGCACTCCTGTTTTTGCTGGCAAAGGCTTTCCCAAACGTGTAATATCGATCCCGCGAAAACCTTCTCCCATCAATTCAATCCTTCTTTCCAGTAAAATAGCATTTACCAGATCATCTCCCGTAGCAAACGCTGCGTAAACAGCAGATGGTGCAGAGCGGCCTCTTACAGCATTAAGCAGGTTCAGAGCCTTTGGATCTGCAACCCCGTTAACGCGAGCCAGTGCTTCCGCGTAGTTTAGCAGTACTTCCGCGTAACGTGTAATAGGAGGATAATCGGTAAATGGATTCAATGGATACTTACGCACATAGGTCAAATTACTAACTGTAACCAACAATCCTGTTCTTCTTACATCTGTGGCGGTAAAAGCCGGATTGTTCAATATTCCTTGCGCACCAGGGTCAAGGTAGTACTCACCATTGCCAAAACCTGCTCCTGGGCGGTTAAAATAGTGCCCTAATCCGTTTTGAACACCTGGAACGTCATTTGTACTCATCGGAAGCGAGAAAATAGACTCTGCGCTAGAGTAAGGCGGTGCAAATACAGTTAGTATGCTAGGAACCAACGCATGTTGCACGCCCGTAGTAGCAGAAAAAGGAGCCTCTGTCTGTGGTGCAATCTTCTCCGCTTCTGTAATTACATCTGCATAGCGTTGCATTGTCAGATATACTCGCGTTTTAAAAGCAATAGCACTATTGCGGTGCGCCCGGCTAATATTCAGCAAGCCAGAAGAATACGTCAGGGGCAAATTTTCTTCCGCAAAATCTAAATCTTTGATGATTTGATCATATACTTCGGCAACAGTACTTCTGGCCAAATCTCGGTTAGCAGGTCCTGTTTCTGCTTGCAAACGCAATGGTAGTCCTGGACTGTTGCCATTGTTTACCGCATAAGGACGTGCATATAAATTGACCAGATAATAATATGCGACGGCTCGAACAAACCTTGCTTCTGCACGATACTGATTCCCAAGCGTAGCGTCTACTGCATTAGGATTATCGTCCAGCCCTTTTAGAAAAACATTGCAACGATTGATTGTAAGAAAACCATTTATCCAAGCATTTACAGGTTCTGCATTTGTAGATAATTGATTGTAGTTCCATGCAAAAAGTGCCGTTACACCATTTCCAAGACGATTTTGAAAATCTTCACCCCGTACGTCATTATAAACCTGCATGCGGCCCCCTAGGAACTGGCCAGACTTAAGAGAGGCATACAAACCATTCACTTGTAATAAAACCCGACTTGGAGAGGAGAATGCCTCCTGCTCAGCTAACAGTGTAGGTGGAAGTGGATTAAGAAGTTTATCTGTATCGCACGCCACTGTTAAAAACAGCGACAAAAGAACGAGTCCGAATGAATATCTATATTTTATATTGAATTTCATATTGAGAAGTTTTTGGATATTAGAAAACAACATTTACACCAACGGAATAAGTACGCGCCTGTGGGGCAGAGTTTCTATCAACTCCAGGCGCCAAGTTTGTTGCTTGAAAACCTTGCGCCTGACCATTAGTACTTACTTCTGGGTCAGAGCCTGTGTATTTAGTAATTATAAAGGCATTCTGAACTTGGGCATAAAGTCTAACATTTGTCAAACCTGCTTTTTGAATAAAAGGCAACTGCTTGAAATTATATGCAAGTACAATGTTGCGGAACCGTAGAAAGTCGCCTGATTCCACATTTCTCGTAATTGCAAATGCTGACCCATTAGATACATTGTCTGTATAAACCAGACGTGGAACATTAGTCTGCTGGCCTTCTGTAGTCCAACGATTAAGTACGTCTGTGCTGTTATTCCACATACGTTGATCTAGCAACCCTGCTTTGGTACCGTTATACACTTTATTACCTCCAGAGAATTGAAGAAAAATATTCAGGTCAAATCCTTTGTATCGAAAAGTATTTCCTAATCCACCAAACCATTTGGGTAATGTATTACCTGCCAATACCCGGTCTCCCGCTGGTGAAGGAGCACGTGTTCCATCTGATACAAATGACCAACGGTCTGCAGCAGGAGCAGCATGATTGTATTGCACTTCTTGGCCATTACGGTTAAGAAATACAGCGCGTCCGTTCGCAGGATTTACACGAACCCATTTTACGGCAAACAAACTTCCGATTGATTCACCAACACGTGTGATATTGGTTTGCTCTAAACCACCCGTAGTCGTATTAATATCGGAATTGTTAACATCGAGCTTTAGCACTTCATTGCGTAAAGTAGAAATATTGAAAGAAGTAGTCCACTCAAATCCACCGCTATTAATATTCGTAGTAGTAATACCCAACTCAAGACCTGAGTTACGCATTTGAGCCACATTTGACAAAATGGCATTTCCAGGTATACCTTTGGAAGGAGGCTCTGGATTAAACAGCACTAAATCAGAGAGGTCATTGCGATAATAGGCAAATTCTACTTCGAAACGATTATTAAAAAAGGATGCATCAAATCCTAGATCTAGCTTTTGGTTAGATTCCCAGCGAAGATTAGGACTTGCAGCTTGAGTAAATTGGAATGTAGCAGCATCTCCATATAAACCACTATTAAACAGCGCAAGTGAACCAAAATCAGTAGGCAAAAAGGTATTACCCACCGTTCCGTAGCTACCTCGTATTTTGAACTCATTCACAAAATTCAATCCTGCACTTTTGAAGAACTCTTCTTGTGACAAACGCCATCCCGCTGAAACACCCCAGAAATTACCCCACTTGTTACCAGAAGCCAAAGCCGAGAACCCATCACGGCGCACATTTGCAGAAAGTAGATACTTATCAGCTATAGATAAGTTTACTCGACTAAAAAAGGATAGAAGTCCATTTTTGGTTTGAATATTACCTACTGGCGGATTATTTACTGAAAAAGTACCTTGGAAAGACGTGAAAAAATTATCGGCAATTCCTTGACGGCTAGCACCCCAGCCGTTGAAGCTTGTTTGTTGGTATTCAGTTCCAGCCAATGCTGATAAATTCAATTTATTGAAGGTCTTGCTAAAATTAAGCGTATTCTGCCAGTTTGATAGTTGGCTTCTAAAGAAAATGTTACTTGCTACCCCTCCATTCTGCCATCCATCACCGTGGAGTGAAGACTGAAAAAGCAAACCTTCTATGTATAAATTATCCAATCCATATGAAGTCCGAAAAGTAAGCCCTTTGGTCAATCGCATATCCAAGAAAATATTTCCTAAGATCCGGTTGGTTTCATTGGATGATTTGTTCTGATCAATCTCAGGTTGTGGATTTGGAAAGTTTAATCCCACTGCATTAGGAGCATTATTTCCTATACCTACACGATTGTTAACAACATCAATGTTATAGCTGCCATCTTCATTAAAAATAGGCACGTTAGGGGGTTGTACCAAGGGAATACGACCTAAACCACTTGTGTTGAATGCACCTGTAGCACCAGAGTTCGGAGACTGACCCAAGCTATTTGAATACTGAAAGTTAGCACCTACTGACAACCACTCATAAAGCTTATGTTCAACATTCATGCGGCCGGTGTAGCGGCGGAATGAGTTGGCTTTCAGCATTCCTTCCTGATTTGTATAACCAACAGAGAATAGATAAGAGGTTTTTTCGCTTGCTCCGCTTACATTCAGGGCGTAATTTTGTTGAAACCCACGCCGATAAACCGCATCATACCAATCTGTGTCTACTACTCTACCACCAATTGTATCTAATTGAGCAATTCCTTGCTCTACAGTACGATTACTTACTTGGGCGTTGCCCCCTTCTATCCAGTTGCGATAACCTTCATTTTTCATTTGAACGTATTGTCTTGCATTCAATACATCAAATTTTCGGAACGTTTCCGTGACCCCTACCCAAGAATCAAAGTTCACTGTTGGTTTGCCAACTTTGCCTTTCTTAGTCGTAATCAGAATTACTCCATTAGCAGCACGTGAACCATAGATAGCTGTTGAAGAAGCGTCCTTCAAAACTTCATACGTCTCAATATCACTGGGGTTCAGATCAGATAATGCATTGCTAATAGTAAAACCTGTAGAATTAACACCATTATTAATAGGTAAATTATCAATAATAATGAGTGGTTGTGAACTGGATGAGATTGAATTAACTCCACGTACCCGAATAATAGGGGCGTTCCCAAGCACACCATTGGGAGTGACAATGCTCACTCCAGCAGCACGCCCTTGTAAACCCTGTTCGAAAGTCTGGACAGGCAGACTGGCAACATCAGTTCCTTTGATTTGGGCAATAGACCCTGTTATATCACGCTTCTGTTGGGTACCATAACCCACTACCACAACCTCGTTTAACGATTTCACATCCGATGCCAAACCAACATCAATTGTAGAGCGACCATTAACAGCGGCTTCTTGAGTAAGCATACCAATAAAGCTGATAACCAAAGTACCATTGCTTGGCGCACTAATAGAGTATTTTCCGTTGGCATCAGTAGTGGCACCTACTTGAGTCCCTTTTACTACTACGTTAGCACCTGGAATCGGACTTCCGTCTTCTTGCGCCGTCACCTTTCCGGTGACCGTGATTTCATTCTGACTATAGGCAAGCGTAGCTGTACCTATTATACACATCAGAATGAAAAAAAAATGTAAAGTTTTCTTCATAATACTTAAGGCTTTTAGTTGAAAAATGAAATGTTTTCTTCAAACAAATCTACATTTAATGTACACCAAACTCCAAAAAATCTATCGAAAAAGTAAGAAAAAAATGTAAATTAAGTACATTATTTCAACTTAAACCGTTTTATCAATATACTCTATCGGCTCAAACAATTCCAACAAAATGTTTATCAGATTATACGCAAAAAATCGGAATATTTTTCAGAAAGGTATATTTTCAGAAAGATTTTCTTAGGGGTTTCCTCTAAAAGTCCATCTTTTCTAAGCCGTTCAAAGTAACGTTTTTTTAAATATGTCCGGCGTCTTTTCTTCAATTCTTGACATAAACTTACGCCATCAACACGTAAATAATCGACTCTAGCCAAGCCCAATTTCTGGTAAGGCCAGAAAAATAGTATCTTTTAAAAATGCAAAACCTCCCTATCACTTAGATAGGCTAGGAGACCTATTCGGTTAGGTTATAAAACTTAGAAAGTTATAGGAATAGTTACTTTTTGGGTAGGTCTTGGATTGATGAGGAAGAATTAGTCCCGCAGAAAAGTAAACCGTAACTTCATCAATGCTTGCTTCCGAATCGGAAAATATAGCTTATCGCCTACAAAAGGAAAGTATGGATGCTGTGCTATTGATAAGTAAGATGTGAAGTAAAAACTCGATGCTTTTGGTGAATAACACAACTTCAACTCAAGCTGTAAACCAAAAAAGCCCGTAGTGAGTACGGGCTTTTTTGGTAATTCTAAAACGAATTATTGTATAGCTGAAAAAGTATAAGTCACAGTATAATCCGTTGTTTCTCCAGAAATTATCAATGTAGCCTTTAAAGTGCTATCTGTAAGTTCTGTAATGGTCCAATTCTCCGAATCACCTGTAAGATAAGTCGTTAATCCTCCTCCTGTTAAAAAAATAGCAGTTTCATCGGAGCTAATTATCCAACTACCTGCAAACCTTATTTTGTCACCACCACATGAAGTTCCTGCATCTTCAACTGTATATTGATTGTTCTTTTTGAAGCTATAGATATCATCTTGTACACACACGCCAAAAAATTGACTATACAAATTGCTTACAACAGTAGTTGAGCCATCTTCATTTTCAAAAGCAATAGGAGGCGAAACAGTAATTGCTTCAATACGCCAATTATGAGCGGCTAACATATCAGCTTTCGTTGCAGGAGCTGGATCTTCATCCTTTTTACAGCTTATTATAGTCGAAGCCAATAATGCTAATAATAAAAAGTGTCGGAATTGTTTCATAATGCAGGTAAAGGTTAAATAAATGTTACACAAAATGCGAAATATGCTTCTAATAATCAATGTTTTGAACCACTTAAATTTAAACGGCAGTTTTTGTGTCTGACAAGATACTATTTTCAAAACTGATCAAAACCGGTTACAACTTGATCACTTTGCGGCGCACCACCCAATTGTTGAGACGAAACTCGACGATATACATTCCTGCCGCCAGATTCTGTGTATTCAGTGTTTTCTCAAACGAGCCGGTGGGTTTTTCATCTTCTACAGATGCTATTTTGCCGCCAACCGAATTGTAAACAGTAATTGTGACTTTACCCTTCAGTTCATTTACCAACGACAATTCCAGGTTGCCTTCTGTCGGGTTTGGACTCAGTGTCAATGACTTGTCAATGATACCGGGTTCTACGGCAGTTGGGTTGCGCACAAACACCGTAACGGTAGCTTTGGCATTACACAAGTCCAGGCCTGAGCCGGTTACGGTATATGTGGTGGTTTGCGTGGGATAAGCAATCACCTGCGGGCCAAGCGTTGCACTCAGATTTGTTGCCGGTGACCAGGCAAACAAACTGGCTCCGCGTGCACTCAACGTTACCGGCTGCCCGGCATCAACAAACAACGTGGAGGCACCCAATTGCACAGACTCGTTCATACCAACCACTGACGTGATGGCGTGTGAAATATTCAACCCACGGGCAATGGAATACGATTGCCACTGGCCTTGCGCCGTTTGTTCCCACGCCGTCACCTGGGTTGACTCGCCATTGCGGTTGGTAGTGATCGCGACACTGTCTTTATCATTGTAATTTAACTGTATGCCAATGTAATACGGGTAGCCATTGACGGGTACGTTGCGGTCAAACGTAATCTGTGTAGGCTGATTCTGAGCTACATCCTGCAAGATGGTTCGTAACGGTATTTCCTTGCGTTCCAGTATCTGTCCGGGGCTGTTCTGAAATCCACGGGCATTCCATACCAGTACCGTTACGATTGATTCAGTGGCCGCTCCACCTGCTGCCTGTGCAGCCCCAAACTGGATGGACGTGCCACTTACATTTACATAGCCCAGGTCATTGTTAAAATATTCGGCTTTGGCCTGGTCTTTTTTGGAATTATGTCCGGCAATGAATCCCGTATTGGGAGAAGTTTCGCGTAACACAGTTGGCGTGCCTTTAAAATTGGTAGTTGTACCGCAAATGCCGGCTTCTGAAACTTCAATGTAGTCTGTTTTGGTGAGAGGTGCAGAAGCACCAATTGCGTTTGTGGCAACCAGCGTTACATCGTATTTTCCGGGAGTGGAATAGGTCACAACCGGGTTTCGTTCGGTTGAAGTGGCAGGGTCGCCGCCTTCAAACGTCCATTGCCATTGAGTAGGCGAGTTGGCTGACAAATCGGTAAAGGTTACCCGACTACCCCGCAACACTTTCTGTTTATCTGCCTGGAAATTAGGCACCGGACGTGCCACCACCGGTGCGCCGCACACATTGGACAGCAGCAACTCGCGCCGTCGCGGACTGATTTCCATTACTGCCCGGATGCGCTGCTTTTGCCCATTGGTGAAAATATTCATACAGGCATCGTCCGAATAATCCATGTAGTTTTCTACCATGTTGGCACTGCCACAAGAGACTCGTCCTTTCTGGCAACCCCGACTTTCGGACTGTTGTGTAGGTGTATCACTCACAAAATCATCGCCACAATTGCCATCCCCCCAGATGTGACGCAATCCCAGCCAATGGCCCGTTTCGTGCGTCAGGGTGCGTCCCAGATTGTAAGGTGCCTGCATCACCGGAAATGTCCCTTTTTCGGCACTACCAAAACTGCTGTATTTAACTACAACGCCATCCGTATTGGCTGCACCGCCGCTTTCGGACAATCCCGATAATTTCGACTGGCTCGGAAACTGAGCATATCCCAGCAAATTATCATCTTCGCCAGTAAAGTCGAGTACCCAGATGTTGAAATATTTGGTAGGGTCCCAGATGGTATTGGGTTTTACTTCGCCTTCTATCTGATTCCGAGTAAAAGAAGCCCGCGAACCCCGAACCCGGTGAATGCCGTTTTCGGTCAGGGAGCGATTTTGTGGATCCAAGACAGCCAGGCAAAATTCAATTTCAATGTCAGCTCCGCGGGCGTCGGTATTAAATCCCCGGGTGCCGGGTTTTCTGCGAAAATCTTCATTGAGCACCTGCAATTGTGCTTTTACCTGCGCCTCGCTGAGGTTACGTCCCTGCCCCACGGCTTCTCCATTGTGGATAATATGTACAACCACCGGAATCGTAATGACATCGGCTGTCACCCGCCCCGCCCGGTATCGTGCCTGGAGTTCGGCAACTTTGGCTTGTACTTCTTTCTCAAACTGCATCAAAGTCCCTAATTCCGGATACCGGCGCCGCAACAGCGAGTCCATTTCCATGGTAGCACATTTGTCTACCGGCTTCTGGGCAAAGGCAACCTGAAAAGAGAGCGTAAAAAAACCAAGAAAAACCAGCGCCAAGAGTAGTAGTTTCGTTTTCATAAGGTGCAAGCGGTACAATAGCAAACAAATCATTAAGAGCCGGGTTCTACTTTATCCGCCCTGCTGAGCTGTAAAGATGAAGCGATAACTCGCATTATCTTCAAAATAATATTCGATGGTAAGTGACTTTTCCGTCAATTCCTTTACAACATAGGGCAAGGAAATAGAAGTGAGGGCTGTGAAGGGAAATTCCAGGGTTGCGTTGGAATTTACAAATGTCCAGGTGCTTTCCAGATACAACTCCGGATCGCCTGCCTGGCACGTACTCGCACCCTCCTGCACTTCAAACTTTTTCTCTGCATTGGCATAAAACACATACAAGTCATCGGCAATACAGCCCGGTAATGCCTGAACTGAGCTGATTGTTTGCGGAGCATTGCCGTTGTCAAGAATTTGCACGCTGGTTAGTTTCCACGCTTTGCTTTCTTTACCCGTTAGCAGTTGCGTATAAGTAAGCGGCTTGGGTTCAATGGGTTGGGAGCACTGCCAAAGTAATAAGCTCAGTGTCAGACAAAGGCTGGTTTTGGCAAGTAAAAAGATACTATTTTTAGTAGAATAATGCATAAGCCTAGTTTTTTTCAGGGACAAACACCAATGTTGGTACAGCAATCACCGTATCACGATCTGGATTCGTTAATGGAACTGTAAACTTTATATTCAACGTAAGGTTGCCGTTTTGCGGGTTCCAGGAACCATCTCCACTCAAGGTAATCTCGCTATTGAAGTAAAGATTGGTTTGCGAGGGGATTTCCAGCGAGTTGTCTTTTTTATCAATAAAACGGATCGTCGGGCGGTTGGCTTCAAAGTTAAAGAAATCGCTCAATCCCACATTCCAGTTCGAAAGTGTAAACTCATTGCAATCGGTGCTAGTCACCTGCACATTGGGTATGGTAATCAGGCTATTACCTTGCCTGCGTGTGCCCAGGTAATAGCCGCTCAAAATACAATCGTCTTTGATGGTAAGGGTCATCTGGCGACCGATGTTGTTGTTCTTGCCAAAGCCAACACCCAAATCCGTCGGGGTAACATCGGCCAGATAAAGGACCAGATCCTGCGATTCGAGCCGGTCATTGGAATTGTTAATCAGCTTTACCTGAATTTCGCCAAAGCTCTGGTTAGCAGGAATAGTCACGGTGCCTTTTGTACCCAGAATGGTATAGTCAATGCCTTCGCGTGCACTGCCTTTGATCACGTAGTTAATCTTAATGGCTTCATTTAGCTGTGGGCCTACATTGTGCACCCTGACATTTACTGTTCTCGGATAACTTTCCTCAACCGTCATTACAGTATCCGTAAACCGGACGTGATAAGGGCCTTTAAAGATAATGCGTTCTTCTTTGCAAGAAGATAGCCACCAACTACTTCCTAGCAGCATCAGGGTAAAATAAAATCCAATGCGTATTTGCTTTTTCAAAGACATAAAAGGACAGGTTTTTTGTATTTTCATCCTACTATTTTTTGCCGACCTAAAATCAATATCCTGGATTCTGCGCCCCTCTCAATGCCGGATTGCGCTGAATTTCGGTTTGGGGAATGGGCCATAACTCATAGGCATCTTTCCAGTTGGAAGAGAAGGCCGACATGACGGCCCGTGCCCGCCCGGTGCGTACCAGGTCGTACCAGCGGTGCCCTTCAAAGGCCAGTTCATAGACACGTTCTCTTTCAATCAACAATAACGTATTGGCTTGATTGCCTACAACTGCATCAGACGCTTTGGCCCGTTTGCGCAACACATTTATGTCCTCAATTGCCCCGGTCAGATTTGCAGACCGTGCTCGTGCTTCGGCCCGGATCAGGTACATTTCTGGCAACCGGAACAAGGTAATGTTGTTATAGCCATCATCGGGACCGCTGTATTTGGCAACTGAAAAGCCATTGTCATTTCCGCGCTGCTTGTCCGAGTCAAAGCTTACGGTAAACCGCCGTTCGCCTGATTCGGAGCTGAAAATCTGAATTAAGAACTCATTGGAAGGAATGACTTCTCTTCGGCCAATGAAAATGTTGTTCAACCCGAAAGTACCAGTGCCTGGGTCATCGTTTGATGTGTTGCCAAAACCAACTTCAAAAATAGTCTCACTATCAAACTCTGTAGTGATCATATCCCTGTAATTAGGAACCAACGTAAACCGCTTGGAATCAATCACTTTACTGGCATAGTTTGCCGCTTCCTGCCAGTTCTGCCGATACAGATAAAGCCGGGCCAGCATGGCATGGGCTACATCTTTAGACACAAAAGAAGAAATGGCCGAGTCGGGCAGATGAGTTAGCGAAGCCTGCATGTAACGCAACGCCGAATCGAGCACCTGCTCACGTGGCACGCGAGGCGTATTGCTGTTATCAGTGACAACCGTAGTTGTCACAAAAGGAACATCGCCAAATGTCTCGGCCGCAATGAAGTACGAATAGCCTTTGAGTAAACTAACTTCGGCAAGCAGTTCGTTGCGCTGTGCTTGTGGCACTACCGTCAGTGCCGGCAGTTTTTCTTCGATAAAGTTGCCAATGTAGATTACCCGGTACAAGGCACTCCACAACGCACCAGCGGCACCGTTGGAAGAAGTAATGCGTTTGTTGCCTAATTCATTGTAGACCGTAAACGTACCGTTATGAGTAGCCAGATCGGCGGTAAGATCACCGGCAATGACCGAAAGCGAGGCTGTGCCACGTACAGCGCCGTACATACCTACCCGCACGGCAGGCACGTCTTCGGGCGACGTAAGCACAATATCCGCCGTAAGGATATTATTTGGCTTAGGCTCTAGGACTTCCTGGCAACCCGCCAATCCTATGCTAAGAACCAGTACTATATATTTAGGGGACAACTTCATAGAAAGAAAATAGTATGTTTTGAAATCGTAAAACCACCACGCATTCAACTTCTCAACTAAGCTTAAAACCCGACCGTCAGCCCTACCATCATCGTTCTGACTTGCGGAAATGTGAACAAATCGATTCCCTGTGTCGTCGTTGTCCCATCTAAGGTACTTACTTCCGGATCAGGACCCGAATAACGGGTGAGAGTGAGCAGGTTGGTAGCTGAAACCAATAACCGTGCAGACTGCACATGAAAACGGGTAAGCCATTGTTTTGGCACATTGTATCCCAGACTTATGTTTTTCAAACGGATATACGATCCGTCTTCCAAGAACCGGCTGCTGTGCAAATTGTTCGGATTGTCTTCTTCGGCCCGGTCCGGGTTGAATGAATACCTGGGAACATCTGTAATATCACCCGGTTTCTTCCAACGGCGCAATGCAGCCTTGGCCTGATTATTCTGAATGTCCTGGCCTGCATTCAAGAGGGTCGTGTTACTGAAATTCAGGATCTTATTTCCATATGAGAACTGGAAGAACACACTCAAATCAAAATTTTTCCACGAAAACGTATTTGTAACGCCACCCAGCAGCTTAGCCTGAGCATTGCCAATGACTTGGGCATCATTTTCATTAATAATGCCATCGCCATTGAAATCTTCGTACATCGCATTGCCGGTAGCCGGGTCAACACCCAGAAATTTCAAGCCCCAGAATGTTCCCAGAGGCTGCCCAACCTGAATGACATTGGTAGTGGAAATACCCGTTGCTGTGTATCCTGGAAATAGGGGCAGCGAATCGGAAAGAGACTCTATGCGGTTGCGGTTATGAGACAAATTGATGGAAGTACGCCATTTGAACAGACGGTCAATATTCACAGAATTGATTCCCAATTCAATTCCCTGATTGGACACCGAACCAATATTGCCCTGAAAACCGCCAAACCCGGTAGTTGTAGGCAAAGGAAACGTGTTGAGTAGTGCGGAGGTAAAATTGTTATAAACATCCAATGTTCCGGTCAACCGGCCACTCCATACCGAAGCTTCGATTCCCAGGTTTATTTCGCGGGTACGCTCCCATTGCAGGTTTTGGTTACCTAGCGCCGAGGGAGCCAGTCCGGAATTGCCGTTGTATTGTGCTCCACTAAAACGAGTCAAGAACTGATAATCGCCAATGCGTTCGTTTCCGGTAAAACCAAAACTTGCTTTTAGACGCAAGTCATCAAAAAAGGAGAATCTCTCCATGAACGGTTCGGACGAAATACGCCAGGCAGCCGATACCGACGGGAACACACCAAATCGCTTCCCTTGACCAAACCGCGAAGAACCGTCATAACGGCCGGTAAAACCAAACAGGTATTTATCCAAATATTTGTACTTGGCTTCGGCAAAAAAAGAAAGCAGCCCATTCTGAATAAAAAACGAATCGCCATCATCCACCAAGGCGCCAGAACCAGTTATGTAAGTAAAGTCGTCTCGCGGAAAAAGGCGACCCGTCACCGAAGCAGTGCGTTCTGTACGCGTTAATAGCTCATTACCCAGCAGAAAATCAAATGAGTGTTTTTCGTTTTCACCGATTGTGTACGAATAACTCAGAATGTTGGTATTCACCAATGTGATATAGGTACCATTGCCATACACGCCATACCCGCGTTGCCCTACTGAAGGAAGGAAGCCGCCGATGGCGGTACTCGAAGGCTCAAACTGATCTTCGGTAACTCCGTTGTAGTCTATGCTGGCTTTTGTGCGAAAACGCAAGCGGGGCATAAAGGTGTATTCGGCCGATAAGCCGCCGATGATTTTGGTGGCATACGTCTGGAAACGCGGCAACAGAGCTTGCCCCACCGGATTGAAATTGGGAAATCCGGCATAACCTGTGCTGTTAGGCCCTATGAGTTTTCCTTGTTCGTCGTAAGGTGTGAAGAAAGGCAAACTCTTAACGGCACCTGAATAAACGCCATCCAGGAAATTGTCGCCTTTGACACGGTCGTTACGCAGACGGGAAACCATCAGATTGGTGGCAAAAGACAATTTCTCACTGGCCCGATGATCCAGATTCAACGAACCACTGAACCGGACAAAACGATTATTGAGTTGCACGCCCTCTTCGTCGCGGTAGTTAATGCTGGTGTAAAAGCGAGTCCGGTCGTTCCCGCCACGGGCACTTAGCTGGTATTGCTGATACAGGGCTTGGCGGGTAGTGGCATCGATCCAGTTGGTATTGACGGCATCGGTTACACCGGGAATCAAGCCCAACCGGTCCGGATCGCCACCGCCATTAGTCACCGCTTCGCGCTGCAATTCCAGCAACTCTTTCGCATTCAGCATATTGGGCTTACGAACCATATCGATTAAGCCCCGTTGTATATCGGCCTCTATCTGGGTTCGCTGCCCGGCTTTTCCCCGTTTGGTGGTTACAATCACAACGCCATTAGCTGCCCGTGCTCCATATAAGGCTTTTGCCGAAGCATCTTTCAATACCTCAATCGATTCGATGTCATTGGGATTGATGGCAGAGAAAGCATTGTCGTTTTGCCCGCCAAACCCCCGCAATGCCAAGGCGCCATCTTCTACCTGAATCCCATCTACGATAAACAGCGGACGATTGGATGCATTGATGGAAGTGGCTCCGCGAATGCGTACGGTGATACCGCCACCAGGTGTACCGGACGACTGTGTAACCTGAACCCCCGCCACCTGTCCCTGCAACGCCTGGTCCATACCCACCACCGGAATGTCTTTAAATTTTTCACTAGAAATAGTAGCTACAGAGCCGGTTATATCGCGGCGCTGAGTAGTGGTGTAACCTGTAACCACAACCTGTGTCAGTTCGGTTACATTGGCTTCCATCTGCACATTGATGATGGCCCGGTTTCCAATGGGCACTTCCTGGCTTTGCCAGCCAATAAAACTAAAAATCAGAATGGATTTTTCCGGAACATTCGGAAGAGAATAGCTTCCGTTAGCATCAGTGACTACTCCTGTAGTAGTGCCTTTAACCACTACACTTACCCCGGGCATGGGTTCTTGGTCTCCGGTCTGGATTACTTTACCGGTGATGGTACGCGTTTGCGCATACCCATGCGGCGCCATTATTCCGAATACAAGAAATAGTATATTGATTTGTAAAAAAACCTTCATGCAGTAGATAGGTGTTTAGTGGCTAGCAATTATGTTTTCATATATACAGAGATAAAACTCTGACCATATGGGCATTAGACAATCAGTAAGGAGAAAACTACTAAATCATTACCTTTACAAGTATAGACACGAACTGTCAATTTACAAAGATGGATTTCTTGTGCAAATCAAATAGTAAAAAATGTGTAGAGGAGTCGGTGAGTCTTGCTAAAAGTAATAAGTTTTCTTTACAAAAACTACGAAAGATTTTTGTTCAGTTTTAGAGATTGTTCTGAGATAGAACCCAACAGGTAGGTTTTTTCCATGGAAGAGATGCTAGTTTCGCAGAAATGCAGATAACCCCTGAGATACACAAATAAATCCTATGGAATAGTCAATTATTGATAAATTTCGTTTTTTTGTATATCTTCGGATACTGATTTATCGGAGCACATGCTATTTAGCCGAACCAAACATATTCCTTTTCAATTACGCCTTTTGCAGGTAGGCGATGCCGAACAATTGTTTCAGGTTATTCATAACAACCGGGCTTACCTACGGCAATGGCTTCCTTGGATTGACAATACGCTTACCATTGAAGATTCGCAGGCTTTTATTGATGATACCCTGGCCCAGTACAAACGCGGCGAAAGTGTGGTGGCGGCTATCTGGTGCGAAGGAAAGATTGTCGGTTGCATCGGGCTCAACAACATCCATTCGTTTCATCACAAAGCTGAAATAGGCTATTGGCTATCCAAGTCTTACCAGGAAAAAGGCATCATTACCCGGGCTTGCCGACAAATGATCAACTATGGCTTTGACGAGCTCAAACTCAATCGCATCGAAATCCTGGTAGCCGAAAAAAATCACCGAAGCCGCTCCGTAGCCGAACGGCTCCTGTTTCGGGAAGAGGGCATTTTGCAAGGATATTACCGCCATCATCACGATTACATTGATGTGGTGATATACAGCATGTTGCGCAAACACTGGAAGGCCAATCAGTAAGCCGTTTTAAAGGTTGCGTTCAAAATAGTATCTTTCAAAAAGCAAAAACCTCCTTACCACTCCATTCGCGGCAGGGCACTTACGCTTTGGTCGCAATACTGATTGTCCAGTGCCTTGTAATAAGCAGCCATCGCAATCATGGCCGCATTATCGGTGCAATATTCAAACTTAGGAATGTAGACATTCCAGTTCTGCTTCTCTCCCGTTTCCTGTAAAGCTTTGCGCAACCCGCTGTTAGCCGATACGCCTCCCGCAATGGCAATTTCCCGGATACCGGTTTCGCGAGCCGCTTTTTTCAATTTATTCAACAGTATTTTTACCAGGGTGTGTTGCATACTGGCACAAATATCAGAGAGATTGTGCGCAATAAAATCGGGGTCTTTGGCCGTTTGATTTCGCAAAAAGTACAAAAATGCCGTTTTGATTCCGCTGAAAGAATAGTCATACCCGGGCATTTCTACTTCGGGAAACGGAAAACGCAACGGATTACCACTTTGCGCATATTTGTCGACCAGCGGCCCACCCGGGTAAGGCAAATTGAGCAGTTTGGCCGCTTTGTCAAACGCTTCACCTACGGCATCATCCTGGGTCTGCCCAATGATTTTCATATCCAGGTAATCGTCTACGCGAACAATCTGTGTATGGCCTCCACTTACTGTCAAGCATAAGAAGGGAAACGCCGGATGAGGCTCGTCTATGAAATGTGCCAGAATATGTGCCTGCATGTGGTTGACGTCGATCAGCGGAATTCCAAGCCCCAGCGCCATGGCCTTCGCAAAAGAAGTACCCACCAGCAACGCTCCCAGCAAGCCGGGACCACGGGTGAAAGCAACGGCGGTCAATTGGCTTTTGTCAACCTGGGCATCGGCCAGGCTTTGCGCCACCACCGGAATGATGTTTTGCTGATGAGCCCGCGAAGCCAGTTCGGGCACCACCCCCCCGTACTTTTGATGAATGGCCTGAGTAGCAACTACATTCGAGAGAATTTTCCCTTCCTTCAGCACCGCCGCCGACGTTTCATCACAAGATGACTCAATTGCCAGAATAATCATATTTTCAGAAAAATTATAAACCAATTCAGAAGATAATAGAAACCGCACAAAATTAAACCAAATGTCCGAATAGTAATCCAACTGCTCATGATTGTCTCACACATAATCAGAGACCGTAGCTGGCTTAATTCGGACAATAATGGGGGTTTTTATTACAGAAAAGATACTATTTCCTGCGAATTTCGTTATCTTGGAACGGGATTTGAGAACAAAAAATTCACATCCAAAACAACATGCGGTTTTTGGTTAAAAAAACATACTATTTTCCTTTTTGAGCAAACTTTCCTGATCAACCGTTTCCGGAAGTTTGTACCTAACAACTATGTGGCAGTTTATCAAGAAATTAATAGCCCGTATCATCTACTCCATTCCCGTATGGATGTTGGTGCTGCTAGGCATTCTTGCTGCCCTGCAAACCTCCACCGTTCAAACTTATCTGGCAGGTCACGCTACACAGTACTTGTCTGAAAAAACCGGCTATCCCATTCAGGTGCAATATCTTAACATCCGGTGGCCCGATTATGTGGTGCTTCGCAATGTTACCATTCTGGACCGGGAAAACAAACGGATGATCGAAGCCGGTGAACTACAGGTTGATTTTCAGTGGTCTACGCTGATTGACGGCAAAAACATTTACCTGGACAAAGTCATTCTGAAAAATGCTCAGGTGCGGTTAATCAAAAGCAAAAAGACCAATCAACTCAATATCGATGAATTTGTGGCCGTGATGGATGCACTGGTAAACCCACCACGTAAAACCAAACGCGTAGGCCCTGCGCCTATCTTTCAGATTGACCACGCCTGGCTTAACAACGTTCGGTTTTCGTACAATGACGAACGGAAAGATTCGATTACGGAGGGGTTTGACTATTATCACTTTGCCATTGACAGCATTCAGGGAATGGCCCACCAGTTGCGCTTTGTAGCCGATACGGTTGAAACCACCGTGGAAAGCCTTACCGGACAAGACAACCGGACGGATCTGGATATTCACCGCCTCACCACCCGCTTCCGGTATACGCGCCAGAACATCGAAATGGCCGACCTAAAACTGGATATCGGCAATAGTACCATTCATGATTATGTGGCTTTCAGGTATAATCGACCGGCCGACTTGAGTGATTTTGTAGAGAAGGTGTTTATCAAGGGCAATCTCAAAGATACCCGCATTTATTCCAAAGATCTGGCCTTGTTTGCCCCATACCTGAATCGTTACGAAGAATACTGGTCAGTATCCGGCAAATTCAATGGCTTGGTGGGTCGTTTCCGGTTGCGCGACGCCGACATGCGTTTTGGCCAGAGCAGCAGCATTAAGGGAAATATAAGCTTTGAAGGCTTGCCCAATTTCAAAGAAACCCTGATTGACTTTGACCTGAAACCTTCGGTCATAGTGGCCAGCGACTTGCGCCAATACATAGACACCACTTCCTACCGTACTGTACAAAAATTTGGAACGGTACACCTGACGGGCAAGTTTCTGGGATTTCCGCAGGATTTTGTTGCCAACGGCTCTTTTAATACGGATCTGGGCACCATCGTTTCCAACATTAACCTGAAAACTTCCGGCAACAGTGCCCTTACGTCTTATACCGGTCGCCTGATTACCCGCAATTTTAACATCGGTACTTTTACCGACCAGCCCAAACTGGTGCAATTGCTGGATATGGATGGCGACATAGAAGGCAAAGGATTGAAAATCAAGGATGCGGATTTTCGCATCAAAACGAAGATCAGTCGCATTGGCTATCAGTACTACGACTACAAACACATTACCGTAGACGGCAAGCTGAGCCGCCAGCAGTTCAATGGAAATGTCTCCATCAAAGACACCAATCTGGTTTTTGATGCCAATGGTGAAATTGACTTGCGCAATGGACGCAACCTGGTCAATATCCGCGCCGACTTACAGAAAGCCGATCTGAAAGCCCTGAAGTTTAGCACTGAAGACGCCATTGTACGTACCAAACTCGATGTCAATATCCGTGGCCTTAAGCTGGACGATATCGTCGGCGATGCCGTGTTTACCGACGGCTACATTCTCTTCAAAGGCAAAGACCTCGTAGTCGATTCACTGCGTATTCATTCAGTAAAAGATTCCGGGCAACGCATTTTTCAGGTTCGGTCCAATTTTGCTGACATAGACGCCAGCGGCAACTTTGATTTTACCCGTACGGGCAACGATTTTCAGGAACTGGTGAGAGAATACCGGTTGAATTTCAGCAACAATACGACTGAGATACAAAAATACTATGCTGGAAAACGCAAAAACCAACAAGCCCGCTACAGCCTCGATTACAACATCGGGCTGAAGGATATCAATCCTATTTTGCTGATTTTTTATCCGGACTGGAGCATTTCCAAAAACACCCAGATCGAAGGAAGCTTTGCCAAAGGCCGCACCACAATGGTTTCGGTTCACTCGACCATTGATACACTGGCTTACAAAAACAATATCTTTTACGGCAACGAAATCGACATCAACACTTCCAAGCTTTCCGATTCGGCAACCGTATTGGCAGTCACCTATCTCAACTCCAAACGCCAGAAAATAGGTGCCGCCCAAACCGAAAAGCTGAATATGGAAGCCATTTGGAATGGCAAACACATCGGATTTTCAAGCAAAATCAAGCAGGCCGCCAATGACAATTATGCCAATCTGCGCGGTGACATCCAGTTCCTGAACGACCAAATTGCCCTCAAATTCAAGCCTTCTCATTTTCAGGCGTTTCAGAACGTCTGGCATATTGATACCAACAACATGATTGCGATCAAAGGCGATGAAATTACTTTCAACAACTTGCAATTTGTCAACAAATACCAGTCTATCAATCTGGATGGCGTCATATCAAGTGACACAACCAAAGCCGTGCGGTTGTCGTTGCAAGAATTTGGCTTGCAGTCACTTAATCCGCTTATCGACCACGAAATCAGCGGCACAGCCAATGGCTTCCTGGAAGTAAAGGACTTTTACAAAAACCGCAACATCGAAAGCGAACTCACTGTAGAAGAATTTGTTGTCGACAAATTCTTGGTGGGCGACATCATCGGAACTTCGCATTGGGACGAGACCACCCAAAAGATAAACACCAACTACCAGGTTTATCGCATGGATCAACGGATTGTGCGCCTGTTCGGTACCATGGATCCGCAGGCAACCGAAAATGCTCTGGACATGCAGGTGGTGCTGGACCGGGCCAATCTCGAAATTCTGGAACCGTTCTTTAAAGATGACATTTCCAAAGTAGGTGGTACCGTTAGTGGCACAATTAGTCTTACGGGTATGATTCCCACTCCTATCTTGAAGGGAGATGTTTCGGTATACAATGGGCGGTTTCGTTACAACTACCTGAACACCTTGTATTACTTTGACGACAAAGTACACTTTGACAACAATGAGATCAGCGTAAAAAACCTGCAATTACGTGACGAAGACGACAATGTGGCCGTTTTGAACGGTGGCGTATTCCACGATGGGTTCCGCAGTTTTGTTCTCAGTCTCAAAGGCCGGATGCGCAACTTTCAGGTGCTTAATACGACTCTGAAAGACAACGAGTTATTTTACGGAAAAGCCTACGTAACCGGAGACATGGAGTTGCTAGGCGCCATTGACAACCTGACCATTCGTGCCAATGCCCGGAGTACCAAAGGCACCAAAATTTCCATTCCGATTTCAGATACACGCACCATCTCCCAACAGGATTTCATTGAGTTTGCCAGCCAGAAAAAACCGGCTACCGATTCGGCAGCTACCGAAAAAGAAAAGCGGGAGCAAGTGAATTTGAGTGGCGTGGTCATGGATTTTAATTTTGAACTGACACCCGAGGCCTATTGCGAAATTATTTTTGATGAAAAAGCGGGTGACATCATTCGGGGCAATGGCAGCGGACGTATCAAAATGGCAATTGATACCAAAGGAGACTTCCAGATGTTCGGCAACTATACCATCAGCAAGGGTGCCTATAATTTCACGTTGCTCAATGCCGTAAACAAAGCGTTTACCATTGAGCCCGGCGGTACCGTATCCTGGACCGGCGACCCCTATGGCGGTATCCTGAATATCAACGCCATTTACAATGTATCCGCTTCGATATTGCCTATTTTGGGGACAAATTTGTCTGAAGCTGAAAAAGCGCAGGCACGTGGCAAGTATCCGGTTTCGGTGCAAATGAAGCTGACCGGCAACCTGTTGTCTCCTAAAATTGACCTGGGCATTGACTTTAAGAATTTCCCGCAAACCTCACAGTACTATGTCAATGTGATGGATTTCAAAAACAAGGTTTCTACCAATGAGCAGGAGCTTAACCGGCAGGTATTCAGCTTATTGATTTTGAATCGGCTTTCGTCAGAAAACTTCAGCGGACTAGGCCAGGGTTCGGCGTTAAGCAGTATCAGTGAGTTGCTTACCAACCAGCTCAGTTACTGGGCTTCGCAAGTGAACGAGAACTTGCAGGTAGACCTGAACCTGAGCGGCCTGGATTCGGAAGCCTGGAATGCGTTTCAATTGCGACTGAGCTATGCCGCCTTGGATGGCCGGCTGCGCATCACCCGTGACGGGGGCTTCACCACTGTGCAAAGCACCACCGACCCAACTGCCCGTGCAGTCAGTGTGATCGGAGACTGGATGGTGGAATACATGCTGAACAAAAGCGGTACCTTGCGCGTAAAAATGTTTAACCGGAACTCGCAGAACGTATTCAACAGTACATCGGTAGGCACCACCACAGGCGTGGTAGCCGGATTCAGCTTATTGCATACCGAAAGCTTCAATTCGCTGTGGGATCTGTTTCATCCGCGTCGGCACGACTGGGAAGAGCAGGAACGGAAGAAAGAAGACGAAACGCCAAACAAAGTTCCGCCCTCCACCTCACAGGTTAACAACCACTCAAAGAAATAATCCACCCGTTTCTGTATTGGTTGTTGCATGGCACCAGTTCTAGGTGGCAACCCACAGTTTACCTTTTTTAACTATTCCAATTAATAGATAAAATAGTATCTTGCAAAAAGGCAAAACCTCTTGCCTAGCAGACTTATTTAACCCATTATCAATTAATCTTTTAACTCACTACGAACATGGGACTCTGGGATAAAATCACCAACGAATTTATTGACATTATCGAATGGCTGGACCCTACCAACGATACCTTGGTATGGCGTTTTCCCCGCTATCAGAACGAAATAAAAAACGGCGCCAAACTGGTGGTTCGCGAATCGCAGGTGGCCGTTTTTATCAATGAAGGCAGAGTAGCCGATATTTTCAAACCGGGCACCTACGAACTCACCACCCAAAACCTACCGATTCTCTCCACCCTGCGCGGCTGGAAATACGGCTTCAACAGTCCTTTCAAAGCCGAAGTGTACTTTATCAATACCAAGCAGTTTACCAATCAGAAGTGGGGCACTAAAAACCCGCTGATGATGCGTGATCCTGAGTTTGGCCCATTGCGGTTGCGTGCATTTGGTACGTATGCATTTCGTGTCAATGCGGAAGATCCCACGCGTTTCCTTACCGAAATTGTGGGTACTGACGGCGATTTTAACATGGACGAAATCAACGAACAACTACGCAATGTAATTGCCAGCCGCTTTGCCGATATGATTGGAGAAGCCAAAATTCCAGTACTAGACTTGGTTAGCAACTACGATGAGCTTTCCAAATTCGTGACAGACCGCATCCACGACGATTTCAATGAATATGGCTTGAAAGTAACCAAACTGCTGGTTGAAAACATATCGTTGCCACCTGAAGTGGAAGCGGCCCTCGACAAACGAACCAGCATGGGCGTGATTGGCAACCTGAATGCGTATACCCAATTCCAAATGGCGAATGGCCTGGAAAAAGGCGGTGCCGGAACTGATGCAGCTTCTATGGGAATGGGATTTGCCATGGCTAATCAAATGACGCAGAACATGAACCAGAACCAGCAGAGTTTCAGCAATGTAAATGCAGGCGGTGGAAACCAGTCAGGCGGCACACCTCCTCCGCTTCCTTCAACAGATTCATTTTACGTAGCGGTAAACGGCCAGCAACAAGGTCCGTTTGACATGAATAAACTGAAAGAAATGATGCAGCAAGGGTCCTTTACTCGGGATACGCTGGTATGGAAACAAGGAATGGCTGCCTGGCAGAAAGCAGACGAAGTAACCGATGTTTCTGGTTTATTTGCCTCCATGCCGCCTCCACTGCCGAGTTAATTGCGATTTTAAGTTCTATTTTCCCCACTCTGCACACAATTTCACTTGTCACAGAGTGGGGTTTTGCATTTTTCAGCGATACTATTTTGTAGTTTTTTTATGATACGCCTGATCATTGTACTAAGTACATTAATTGGTTGGAGTTGTAATTCTCCCAACGCAAAGAGCACACCTGATTCTATAAAAGACGACACTATTGTTGTTTCATTAGCAAACAAAGACTCCATAATAGAAGACTCTAAATCATCTATAGATAGGAGCATCTTGATGAAAAAATACCAAGATAGCACTCAACGAATTCAGTTTTACAAACAATTGGCAATCAAAAGGCTCAGAAAACATCCAAAAGCCACTTTTACTTTTGATACTTCCTATGAGGGTGCTAAATCCCATCTGATTTTTCGTCGCATTCAATTTCAAAAAGGACAAGTTCATTTTACTGTTCAGATTCAAGATGAGGGAGGCTATTTGCCTATTTTAATTCTTCAAAAAAGTAAAAATACATGGAAATTGAAGCATGTATTTGAAGGAACATCTTTTATTAGCGATTCTGTTCATGTGGCAGATTATAACTTTGATGGCATTAATGATGTCGCTCTTGAATGGTATTACGCATCTGGACGTTGTAATTGTTCAAAAGGATGTTACAATGTTTATTTATATAATCCCGATAAAAAAAGCTTTACTTATGTTTCTGAAATCAGTAAACACCTAGATGTAGCATTTTCCCAAAAGAAAAAGTTACTTACTTAGGTGATCATTGTGGCGGAGAGTGGACAAAATATAGATGGAAAGGCTATCAGTTGGTTCCTATTGAAGGTTATGCGTTTGCAAACGAAAATAGGGACGATTACTACTATACATTGGATACAAGTACAATTCGAAAATATTATGTTTATGAGAATGGAGAACGATTATTGCAGAACCAATCAAAAAACAATCGATTACCACCCAATTGGGAAAAACTCTTTTTTCAGTCCAATAACTAGTTATCTTTACTCTTTACTCTTTCTTCTTTTCTCAAGCTCCGTTTTTGGGCAAGACAACGATACTTACATCAACGAAACCGGAAAAACGATTACCACCCGATTTACACCTCCGGCAGAGTACGAACGTGTCATCTCGCCAGCAGGCTCGTTTGGGGCATACCTGCAAAGTTTGCCTCTGAAGCCGCATGGCACACCAGTAAAATACTATAATGGCGAAATCAAAAACCGGCCTGTCTATTGTGCCGTAGTCGATATGGAAATTGGCAAACAGGATTTGCAGCAATGTGCTGATGCCGTGATGCGGTTACGTGCCGAGCACCTGTATCAGCAGAAAAAGTATGCGGATATTCATTTCAAGTTTACCAATGGCGACAATGCGCCATATACCCAATATGCAGAAGGCTACCGGGCGTCAGTGAAAGGCAACAAGATCACTTGGAACAAAACGGCCAAGAAAGATTACAGTTATCCAACTTTTCGCAAATACATGGATCTGGTGTTTATGTATGCGGGCACTCTGTCACTGAGCAAAGAACTCAAACCGGTTGCGTCACTCAAAGACATTCAGATTGGCGATGTGTTCATCAAAGGAGGCTCGCCGGGCCATGCCGTCATTGTGGTAGATATGGCACAAAATAAGAAGACCGGCGAAAAGCTTTTTCTGCTGGCCCAAAGCTACATGCCCGCCCAGGAAACGCAGGTTTTGCTAAGCCCCATGAACGGCGACTTGAGCCCTTGGTACAGCAACCGTTTTGAAGGCAACTTACAAACTCCCGAATGGACGTTTGAACAGGCTCAACTCAAGCGGTTTGCAGAAAAATAGTATCTCTGAAAAAGTAAAAACCCCAGCCCTGCCAGCTTTTGCATGAAATACCTGTACCTGAGTCTGTTTCTGGCAGTTTTATTGATCAGTTGTGATAAAACACCAAAGGAGCCTAAACTACCTGCTGCTACTCAGATTGGAGCGAATACCTTTGGCTACCGATTCAATGAGAGAGTCTGGATTCCGGAATCTGACAAAAAGCCTCTTAATCCTCACACGAAACTTCTGTATGAATTTGAGCCCTATCGGAATTCGGGTTACTTTCAGATAACAGCCACTAACTACAACCGAGGGGGATTTGTCAGGTTATTTTCCAATATAGCAGGGCAACCAGGTACTTACCCTATTGGCAGGCTTGACAGTACGCATGCGACTTTGATTGATGTCGGTAATACGTGTGTCTATTACAGTGAGGACAAAGATACTTATTGTCAGGGTAGTATCACTCTCAGCCGTGTGGATTACGAGGCGGGTATTCTTTCGGGCACTTTTGCTTTTACCATTTACAAACCCGGCTGTGACACTTTCAAAGTCACGGATGGACGGTTTGATTTAAAGTCAAACTAAAGTGGGAACATGTCAATTGACCACATACTTTTTAGCCGGAATGTCTTGCAGTTGCTTGGTTAATCCAATGGTAATCGGCGGAGTCCAGTAAACTTCATTTCTCTGAATCTTGGTTGTCAGAATAGATTGAAAACCGGATGGGTTCGTTTCCTTCTCGGATACATAGACAAATCCCATTCTTACTTGTTTGCCCACTAAGCTATCCAATTGGCCTTGAGCAGCTTGCAATTGAAGATAAAAATCCATCGTTTGGTTTGGTGCAAGTTTTATCCGTTGAGGAAAATTTTTATCGCAAACTGTAGCAGCGATATAAAGCTGCGGATTGCTGGAAAGCCAGTTTTCCTCTACCGAACAACTCATAGTCCAGAAATGCAACGAATCGGCTTTGTTCTGCAAATGGCACCTCAAATAGAAGGTTTGCCCTACAGAACCTATCAGTTGGTTAGACAGTGTAAAAGGCATCGAATCAGTAACCGACGAGACAACCGCTTTATTGGCATGCTCGTTGTTTTTAGGTGCACAGCCAAGCAGAACCGCCAGCAGAAACACAACAATCCAGGTTATAATTTGCCCCGATTCAACGCCGCTCATAAACCAGAAAAGTATAATCATACGGATTTTCGGCATCGGCGCGGTGGTCTTCCCGGCTAATTTCGGTAAATTCTGTTTCAGAAAACTCCGAAAAAAAGGCATCGGCCGGAAAAGTGCACTTCACTAGCGTCAGGTAAATGCAGCTCGCAAGGGGCAAGCTTTCGCGAAAAATTTCCTCGCCGCCCAGTATAAATACCTCGTCCACATCACCAACCAATTGCAACGCATTTCCCAGACTGTCTGCCACCGCAAAACCCGGTTCGGTTTGGTAATCTGCCTGTCGGGTAATGACTACATTACCCACTTCAGACGAAATGCGGTCGGGAGTTTCGTAACTTTTGCGGCCCATGATCATTTTCTTTCCGGCAGTTACACGTTTCAGATTTGCCCAGTCGGCGGGCAATGGCTTCCAAGGCAATCTACCCTGATACCCAATGCCCCGATTCAAACTCATGGCTGCGATTAATGAAATTTTCAAGATTTTAAACAGAACTAAATTTATGGATTGACATCTTTTTTTTAACAGTGCGAAAAGCAGAAGCACACTTTATTTCATCTTAAAGCATTGACTTTCAGAAAATTGCCTTATATCTAACATCTCTCTTCTTTTGCCTCAACTTAATCGTTATGTTTCAGATCCAAGGGCAACATAAGCATAAAAACAGCGCCCTGACCGGGCTTGCTATCTGCCCATATTTTACCCTTGTGATTTTCCACAATCCGGCGGCAAATGGACAAACCAATGCCGCTACCTTCGTATTCCAGCTTTCCGTGCAAGCGTTCAAATATCCCGAATATTTTCTCGGCATATTCGGGCTCAAACCCGATTCCATTGTCTACAAACCGAATGCAGGTATAGCGAAAGTCGGGGTTGAGTTCATACGTGGCAATATCATCCGCTGTCGTGTTTTGCGCATCCACCAAGATTTTTGGATTGAGATCTGGCTTGGTAAATTTCAGGGCATTATTTAATAAGTTAGCGAATACCTGCGACAACTGGGAGGCAATACCAGGAAGTACGGGCAATTCCCCAATCGTAATTTCGGCTTGTGTCTTCTGTATTTTCAGTTCCAGTTCGTCCAGTACACGGGCCGCCACTTCATTCAGGTTCACTTCCGTGAATATACTTTCCTGGCGCGAAATACGGGAATAACTCAGCAAATCATCAATCAGATGCTGCATCCGACTGACGGCGCTTTCCATCCGCTCCATGTACATTGCCCCATTGCCTTGCACTACTGAGGCGTAATCTTTAGCCAGCAATCCGCTGAAAGCCTTTACTTTGCGCAGCGGCTCCTGCAAATCGTGCGATGCCACATAGGCAAACCGTTCCAGTTCCTGATTGGACCGGTCCAGATCCCGGTTTGCCTGATTGAGCTGTGAGTTGGACCGGTCCAGCTCGGCATTCGCTTGCTGCAGTTTCTCGTTCGTAAGCCGGAGTTCTTCAATCGTGGCAATTAACTCTTCGTTGGTGGCTGTCAGCTCCTGATTACTCTCCTGTAGCTGGTTGTTTACATCCACCCATTGCTGTGACGAAGGAATGCTCAGAATGCGTGGTGTAATGCGTAAAAGCACAAAGGCCGTACCGATGGAGGCCGCCGCGGTGATGATACGCGCCACCGAATCGGCTCTATAAATGGGATTCCAGATGGTAATCACATCAAAAACGTGGGTTATGCCACATCCCAGAATAAAGATGGAGAACAAGACCATCATCCAGATAAACGTAAAATCCCTCCGTTTGCGAAAGATGTACGTTAACGACAAGGGAATAGCAAAATAAGCCAATGCAATCAGTCCGTCAGCAATGGCGTGTGACCATAAAATATAAGGTTCCCAGTAATAACAATGGCCATGCGGCATAAATTCGGGAAAGCCTGTATCTGCTAGAGGATGCATACAGTTTACGTGTTGGAATTCAAAAAATAGAAACTGATAGTTTGTGAGTGATACTATACATTATTACGCGAATTTGCAAATCGAGTCCCATAAGCCAAACAGTATTCTGCCCGAAAACAATAGCAAATTCGTTACACAGACAGATATAACTACCCGAAGCAGGAAGAGGTTTTGGAATTTTGAAAGATACTATTTTGTAAAACCGGGCTTGTAAAAAAAGGCCTGCATACTCCATGTCGAATGGACATACAGACCTTGTATTAAGGAGTCTTACAATCAATCAGTTAATAAGAAAAGCTCGGATCATTGCTTTCATTGGCCGACGGCTGCGCTGTAATTTCCGACACATTGGTATAAGTCTCGTTGCGTGTATATCCAAACAAGCTTCTTTCCTTGATGATACGTGCTACCTGTATGGGCACCAATATTTCCCAGCCTTCTACACCATCTTTAATCATGGCCAGCACATTGTCCGAAATGATATGCAACAGGCTTTCGTCAAAATCAGTTATGGACTCCAGTTTGTTGTTAGCCAGTAAATATTCAAACAAATCCATCTGGTTGGGTGGCAATGTAAAATCGTTGCAGGTATACAATGACCCATCAGCCCGCTTCATGGGATAAACAAACAGCTTGACTTTGCGGCTAAACAAGGTAGCAAAGGCTTCCAGAATGCCGCCCGGCAAAAATTCGTAGTGGTTTTCTTCAAAGATGTATTCCAGGTTGCTCATTCCCAGTATCAGGCCAATTTTGAGCTTGGTAATCTTGGACAGATATGCCACCAGTTTGTAATATTCCTGATAGTTGGAAATCATGACTGTTTGCCCCAGCGAACATAAAATATTTACGCGGTCCAAGAAGTCTTTTTCGTCAATTTCCAGTCCGTGCTTCAGGTTGTGCAATGTCAGCTCGGATAATACCACTACTTTCTCAGGATTCACCTCCGGATCTTCCAGAAACTGCTTCACACCGTTTTCAAGCATATCCAGGTTGACGTGCGTCACGGGCCGGAAACGCCCCCGAATACACACAATGTTTCGCTTGTACAGTGCATCGGAGGGCTGCTGCACGTTTCCATCCGGACCAAACAGAGCCACATTGGTAAATCCGTTTTTTACCAGATGCAAACTCATCAGCCGATTGTCTACATTCTCAAAGTCAGGTCCTGTAAACCGAATCATGTCTATTTCTATTCGTTCTGGCGACAAGTCGTCCATAAGCGATAACAGCAACGTTTCGGGTGATTTGTAGTAATAAAAGCAACCGTAAATCAAATTTACACCCACAATACCCAGAGCCTGCTGCTGCAACAGATTCTCATTATCCAGCATTTTGACGTGCATCACCACGTCGTTGTACGGCGCACCCGGCTGTAGCTGAAACCGCATGCCAATCCATCCGTGGCCTTCGTTGGTTTTCTGGTAATTGAGGGCCACCACCGTATCGGCAAAGGCAAAGAATGTAGACTCAGCCCCGCGTTTTTCGTTCAGGCGCATTTGCAAGAGATTGTACTCGCGGTTGAGCATCTTCGTCAAACGCGACTCCACCACGTAGCGGCCGCTTTCTTCTACGCCATAAATCGCATCGCTGAAAGTCATGTCGTAAGCCGAAATCGTCTTGGCGATGGTTCCCGAAGAGCCACCGGCTTTAAAGAACTGTGCCGCCACTTCCTGGCCAGCGCCTATTTCGGCAAACGAACCGTAAATGCGACGGTCGAGATTTACTTTCAGGGCTTTTTGCCGGGTTCCAATATTTTTATCGTAGTACATCATCTTGCAGGTTTGAGATCAAGGTTTTAACTCGTAAAAAGATACTATTTTTTAGCCAGAATCAACGGTTTCTATTCAATGAATCCGGCTATGCAATGCAATTGCACTTATCTTGTTTTACCGAGAAACACCCTGACACTTATCTTTAAATAATTCAGGAATGCAATATCGTATATTTTACTATAAAATGCTGATTTTTAAGTAGCTGTAAACTTACAGCCGTTACTTAATCTTCTACAGTGACTTTATTACTAGAAACGATTTAAATATGAATTTTAGTTGATTACTTTTACTCAGATTATTACATCAATAGTTTGGATATCAAGGTAAAATAATATTTTGCATCAAAAACACGGCCAATCCCTTGTAAGTTATTTGCCACTTTTCGCTTTATTTATCAATTTCCGTCTATGGAATCAACATCTTCCACACAAACGCTACGCTTTCCCTGCCAGTCGTGCGGGGCTTATCTGGTCTTCAAACCGGGTACCAAACACCTTACTTGCGAATATTGCGGAGCTGATAATGTGATCGAAGATTCGAATGAAACCATTGAAGAACTGGACTTTAACAGTCAGTTGACAAGCAATGTTGCCGGTGCTGAAACCCAACAGATAGCCGTTGTCAAATGTACGGCCTGCGGCGCTGAAAGTTCCTTAAAACCGGGCATCACATCCGACAATTGCCCGTTTTGCGGATCGGCCTTGGTGGTAGGTTCCGGAAGTTTAAGCACACAGCTGAAACCAAAATCGCTGCTACCCTTCAAGATAGATCAGAAAACGGCTTTCAGCAAGTTCAAGAGCTGGCTTTCCGGCCTTTGGTTTGCACCTAACGATTTGGTCAAGTTTGCCGACAACCAGGAGAGGCTCACAGGCATGTATCTTCCCTATTGGACATACGATTGCAAAACGGATACAACCTACACCGGCCAGCGAGGCGACTATTATTATGTAATGGAAACCGTAACGGTAAATGAGAATGGTAAGAATGTGCAACGCCAGCAACAGGTTCGAAAAATACGCTGGAGCTATGCCGCCGGCGATGTACACAATACGTTTGACGATGTACTGGTAGAAGGAACCACCTCATTGCCAGAAAATTACCTGCGAGCCTTAGAGCCTTGGACGCTGGATCAACTGGTTCCGTTTAAAGAGCAGTATTTGAGTGGTTTTCGCACCGAAACCTACCACGTAGATGTAAAGCAAGGCTTTGAAGAAGCTAAGCAAATCATGGACGGCACCATCCGGTCCACCATTCACCAGGACATTGGCGGTGACGAGCAACAGATTTCGTCCATGAATCCCAATTATAAAAACATCACCTTTAAACATGTGCTGCTTCCCATCTGGCTCAGCGCCTACCGGTACAATGGCAAAGTGTATCGGTTCATGATTAATGGCAGCACCGGCGAAGTGCAGGGCGAACGGCCTTACAGCACCTGGAAAATCTTCCTGGCGGTGGTATTTGGCATACTTGTCATTATTGTACTCATCATGCTCTTCGGCGGACAGACACAGTAATCCGCACTTCCCTGCCTGTCAAAAATGATTCATCTCTTTTTGACAGGCAAGGTTTTCCTTTTTTAAAACATACTATTTTTTCAGTTTTCCAACTCCATTTCATGCTAGTTACACGGCTTGCCTTTTTTTGCATTGTTACGCTTTTGTTCTTACCAATTGAATCCTGTGGTTCCAAAACGGACGAAGAATACCTGAAAGCCGAACGGGAAGAATTGAAAGAAAAACTGGAAAGCAATTCGGTGCTATTCTACAAGCTTTTCAAAATCATTTTGCGTACGCAAACGGCCAAAGATGCCACTCAGATTCCCAGTTCGGCGCATTTGCAGAAAGTAAGCAGCGCCCTCGTAGCGCTGGCCGATACCACACATCCGCAACCGGTTTCCGTATCGTTTGCCGATATGCTGCTGGCTTACAAAGAATACCAAGCCTTGCAGGAATTTACGATGAAAACCGACGAAGACTTGTATCCTACCTTGCTCGAAACGTTTTTCAGGCTTCAATCTCCTCAAAGCCAATCGTTGACTACTACTAACTACGCCGAAATTTTTGGCTGGAACAACAACCTGGAACATGCCTTCTTGAGCACCACCAACACTTCAGCGCGTCGCAGCGAACTGGCCCTGTACGAATCGTCCCGCGTGGATACCGACCACGAAACCAATCAGGAACGGCGTTGCCTGTACCGGATGCAAAAAGGCCTGGTTTGGATTGCTGAGGATTTTCCGTATCTGAGTGAAAACGAACTCAATCAAAATCAGCAATGGCTCGATGCGGAAGGCCAGGCTTATACGTATACGTTTATGGCCAGCATTTTGCCCGCCGGCAGCAACAAGCAGGTATATCACTATGTTCACGGCTTAAACCTGACCTGTAGAGGCCTGGCCCGGATCAAAATGGATCGCGACGACAAAAAAGAACTGGCTTTGCAGGATTTTGAGGGATTTCTGGCCGATGCCAACGCCATTGGACTCAACAATGAACTGGTTTGGCTAGTAGCCACATACGTAGCGCTGGAACGCAACGATAACGCAACGGCACTGAAAAATCTGCGTTTGCTCGAAAAGAGTCCGCTGTTTAGCGAAGATGACCGCAAAGTTATTCAGGCTAGCATTGCCTACTTGGAAGCCAAAAAGGAAGGCGATGCATTGGCGCTGTTTTCCGAAAAAGCATTTATGAGCAAACTAGCGGTACAGTATTTTGTAGCCCAACTCAAAAAAGTAGACTGGAAAAAGCACGTCGGTTCGCGTCCTGAGGTTCAGCAACTGATGCGCTACAACGAGGCGTTGCAGCAACAATTGCAAAAAGTAGAAGAAACCGCTACGTTGGACAACCTCAAAAAAGAAGGAAACGGCTTGCTGGACAAAGCGAAGAAGGTGGTTCAATAAATAAACATAACTAGCGGAATAAACAGGTTCATCGCCTATATCTAAGGCGAATTGTGAAGCAAGAGCCAGAAAAAAGGTGCGTAAGCTTCTTTGCCTAGCGAGGGGCGGGTTGGCCATGCGGGCGGAAGCATTAGGCAAAGTGTCCTTTTTGGTTCCTTTTTGGACAAGCAAAAAGGAACAGGTGTTTGGGCAGAGAAAAGAAAAGATAAAGTTCTGTAAACCTACAAACTCGCATTGGCAGGTTTTGTCCTTTTGCAGGATACTATTTTTTGATGGCCTGCGCTTCCCCAAGCAAGGCTTGTTTGGCATTTTCAACGGTAATCTGATGAAAATTGCCTTTGCCCAGCTCCGCCATGTTTTGCAACTGCTGCACGATGTGTTCGTTTTTGGTAGCGCCAAAGAAAAACACTGTAAGAGCAATGCCCCGGTTCAAGTTTTCACGAATCATCGCTTCGGTGGTTTTATCAATGCCGAATTCGCCATCCGATGCCAGAATGATTCGGTTATTTCCTTTTTCAATAAAATGCTCATTGGCAAGCTGATACGCCAGGCTCAGTCCACGGTTGGCGTTGGTTCCGCCGTGCGATTTGAGTTTATCCAGTTTTGAAATGATCTTCCTCTTTTCGGTTGCCGAAATGGTATTCAGTTCAATTTGTGCCTCACCCGAGTAACTCACCAACGCCACTTTGTCTTCCGGACGAGTCAAGGTGAGTAGATACGTAAACGCCTCTTTGAGCAAAGGCAGCTTTTCCGGGCTATTCATCGAGCCGGAAACGTCAAGCAAGAAAATCAAGTGATTGTCGGCGTAGCCCTCCAGCGTTTCGGTGGTTGTAACCGTATTTTTCGCGGGGGTTTCCGCTTTTTGATTGATACTATTTTTAGCAGTCACGTTTTCCTGCGGTTTCTGCTTGGGATACGAAACCCGGTACTGATGCGGCTCTTCGATGGCATGCAAGAGCCGGGTTACCGACACGTCCAGTTTGATCGACTTGTTGTTGATGTAATAGTCCGGGATTTCGGCATTTTTCTGTACCTGTTTGCCATTCGCCAGATCGACAAACTCATTGTAATACCGAATCACGCCCATGCCGTAGCGGTTGTATTTGTTGATAACCTGCTCATTGTAGTAATAATACGTCTTCGGGTAGTTGCGGTATTGATCACTCACCCAATTGCTTTTCAGGAAACTGTGTGCATGCGAAGAAATGGCTTTGAGTTCGTCAACCGTGGCATCGTAGCGATAATACGGATCAAGGCCGTTGTTAG
Organism: uncultured Sphingobacteriales bacterium; assembly: GCA_963520985.1. Taxonomy (GTDB): domain Bacteria; phylum Bacteroidota; class Bacteroidia; order Cytophagales; family 172606-1; genus Xanthocytophaga. Next base: position 1,435,523 of record CAUQTA010000001.1, on the reverse strand, counting down.
CCCCAAACCGGTACAAGCCTTTCAGGTTTTCGTCGCGTTGTGCTTCGTATTGTGCAATCAACTGATCCAATTCCTGCGTGTACATCGCAATTTTGGCCGTATCGCCCGCATTCAGGTCGTCGAGCAGGGCTTTGCACCAATGCAATGCCGGTTGAAACTTATCGACCATTGCCACGATTTTATGGCTGGTATTCGCCGGTTTGTATTTCTGCGTGTAAATCCGCTGAATTTCGGTGTACATGCCGTCTTTCTGCTTTTTATACTGAGCAAACAACCGTTCCAATTGTTCCAGTTGCCGGTAGACCCAGGGGAAATTTTTGGCTTCGGAAAACCATTTTTCCTTGCAAAAAATCTCCAGCGAATCGCGGTGCACCTGCATTTGGTCCAGCGTGGCCTTCATGCCTGTTAGGTAGGCATTCAGGGCTTTTTGGTCGGCGGGAGATAGTATTTTGCTTTGCGTCAGGCACTGCTGGTACAACACCGCAGGCAACACTGCATAATTGGCTTCCCGGTTCAGAAAATCTTCATTCGAAAAACTCATGTAGGTTCTCGATCCCGGTTGCACCCAATTCAGGCTGTTGTTAAATCCCATGAGTTCTTCATAAGTGGGCCACAGGGCATGAATGGTTTCATTGCCATACGAGACATAGAGATTCAGTACCTCAACCGCCTGGTTGCGTGTGGGAGTTTGTGCGTGTAAAGATTGCATTACAAAAAAGATCAGAACAAAACGAATTAATGATTTCATAAAAGTTTATTTCAAACAAAAAGTGCCGATTGGGCAGCTCCTATCAAATGAAGTTGCGATAAATTCCGGCAAAAATATTCACACGTAAGGTTTGTGAAGGTATCTACATCCCGATTTGCTGACTCGAAATTATCTTGCACCGATTATTGGTGTTTATTACTACCCCATACGTAAACTATGAACTCGGAATTTACTTTATTTTATCAGGACGAATTTATTGACATTTACTATCACAAGGCGGAAAAGCTCATCTATACCATTCGGAAAGGATATCCCAGTGAAGATAAAATCAAGCACAGCCTGAACAAAACGCTGGAATTGTTGCAAAAAGAACATTTTCCCAAAATCATCTCCGACATGCGAGCCATCAAAGGAACCTGGACGATGACCAACTCCTGGATTGGCAGTGTCTGGATGCCACAGGCTATTGCCGCCGGTTTGAAATACGTCGCTTACATTTATCCTCCGGATGTGTTCAGCCAGTTTGCCTTGCAGGATTTGCTTCGCAGAAATGATCAGTACACGATGCAAATATTCAATAACCTGGAGGACGCAAAAAAATGGCTTGATTCGATGTAAATAAAATAGTATCGTTGAAAAACACAAAACCCCCGATTCTCAATCAGGGGGTTTTGTGTTTCTAGGTTTACCGACTTACCTTCCACCGTTTTCTTCTCAAATGCTTCCTAACTATTTTTACAACTGATAGAAAATCCATGAATAGCGTATGTATAACACATTAATTATTCCCAAGAAACACAGTATTTTTTCCGCATCCGACATGGAAAAGCTGGTTCAACGTGTCACATTGCACGGAGCCACAGTTAAAAAAGGACCGGATTGGGTCGAATTGCATAAGGAAGCTGGTGTTTTAAGAGTTGCTTTCAAGCAAACTGAAAGCCTATCAGCCGAAATCAAAGAACTGCTTTCCCAATTTGCTATTCCTTTTAGCGAGGTGGATGGCTTATTCGAACTAGAAGGAGATGATGTTCAGGAATTGTTGTTCAAGGAATATCTATTGATTATTGAACACTTGAGAGATACTCTCCTTTTTTGCATCCTGGATACTTCTACGGGAGAGTTAACCGGAAAAAACACGCCCTTGAATGAATTTACCCTTCACGAATTTATAGCTGCCAATGCTTTCATTACAGATTTGGACAAGCAGATTGCCTCGAATCAGCAAGCGAAATTCAATCTTGGCAAAAACACCTATCAGTCCATGCCATCGCGGTTATTCTCGACTATTCGCATGGTCGAATCGGCGGGCATTCGTACTCTCGAAGAATTGGTGGAAGCCTTGCATGCAAAACAGGCTCAAGTACTGGCAATGGCCAATCAGTTTGTCGCCATTTCGGATACCATTTACCTGGGAACTTGTTCGAGGTATTTGAGTATCGAATTGATTGCCGCAACCAGGAACGAAGAAAAAATAACGGAGTTTGTCAAAGACCACATTAACAGCGAAACCTATAAAAAAATAAGCAAGGCCATCTATAAAATCTACGCGTAAAAACATGACTGAATAACAAAAGCATTCTATTTCAGAAAGTCTGCAACCATTTGAATTGTTTGCGTGTCACTGGTAAAAAAACACATTCACCATGAAGCATTTGATACTACTTTTTGTTCTTATCTCTACCGTATTTGCTTGTAACCAAAAAGAATCGGTAGAACCGAATCAAGAAAGATTGCGAATCAAAAACAACACACCTTATGAACTACAGCGTGTGACAATCAAAAAAGGAAACAGTCAGAATACCTACGGTAAACTACAGCCGAACCAAGTATCTGATTACAAATCCTTTAAGGATCACGGATATCCCAGTTTCTCAATAGAAACAAATAACAAAACGTACGAATTTCAAATAACGCCAATTGATCTGCCTCCCACTGAACCACAACCAACTGACGCTAAGTTAAAGCCATTAACCTGTGTGATATCTTCTACAGCGCCTGGCTCCTTTGGTGTTTACTTTGTAGAATAGAAGAATTTGAAAAATAGTCTTTCAGAAAATAGTATCCCAAAAAAACAGAAAACCCCAGCAAATTCGCCGGGGTTTTCTGTTAGTGTTCAACTGTACTAAGCGGTTACAAGAATTTCCTCCAAAGCCTGGTAGTTTGCCTGAATGATCGTTTCGATGTTTTCGTCTGTCAGAGCTGTAGAAACGAAGAGACTTTCGAACTGGGAAGGAGCCAGGTAAACGCCCCGATGCAGCATAGCCTGGAAATACTTGGCAAACAGCGGCAAATCCGATTGTTTGGCCGATTCAAAATCGTACACGGGTTTGTCGGTAAAGAAGATCGAAAACATGGACCCAATGTGATTGATGGTGCAAGTGTGTCCCAGCTTTTGCAGATTGGCTTGCATACCAGTCACAATTTTATTTCCGATTTCTTCCAATCGCGTATACACTTCAGGGTGCTCATTCAGGTAATGCAACATCGCCAGTCCTGCCGACATGGCAATCGGATTTCCTGAAAGTGTACCTGCCTGATACACAGGCCCTGCCGGTGACACAAAATCCATGAGTTCGCGTTTCCCGCCGTAAGCCCCTACCGGCATGCCTCCGCCAATAATCTTGCCCATGGTGACCAAGTCGGCATTGATGTGCATTCGTTCTTGTACACCTCCCCTAGCCAACCGGAAACCGGTCATTACCTCATCAAAAATCAAGACAATGCCTTCTTTGGTACAGATTTCGCGCAATCCTTCCAAGAAGCCGGGTTTTGGCAATACCAGTCCCATATTTCCAGCCACCGGTTCTATGATAATAGCTGCCACTTTTGACTGATTTTCAGCTACTAATTTGTGTACCGCCTCCAAATCGTTGTAGGGTGCGGTGAGTGTATCGTTGGCAATGCCCTGCGTTACGCCCGGACTGTCAGGCACGCCCATGGTTGCGGCTCCACTACCGGCAGCAATCAGGAAACTATCGCCGTGCCCGTGGTAACAACCTTCAAACTTAATGATCTTGTCGCGTCCGGTATATCCGCGAGCCAACCGAATCGCCGACATACATGCCTCAGTCCCAGAGTTTACCATCCGCACTTTTTCTACGTTAGGCACCATGGATACTATCAATTCGGCCATTTCCACTTCCTTTCGCGTAGGTGCGCCAAACGAAAGCGAGTATTGCAACGCATCAGCTACGGCTTTCTGAATCAATTCATGTGCATGTCCCAGTACCATTGGCCCCCACGAGTTAATCAACTCCAGGTAAGCATTGTCATCTTCATCGTATAGATAAGCCCCTTTGGCCGATTTGATGAATAACGGATTGCCACCTACGGCCCGGAAAGCCCTAACAGGTGAATTGACACCGCCGGGAATGTACTGTTTGGCGATATCGAAAAGTTGCTGGCTTTGGCTTGTATTCATATGCTTAACTGATTAGTCGTTGGTAGTTAGTTATTTACCTCGCAAATATCTGACAGAATCGGTAATAAAGCAGTTTTTTATCGGAAAAAGATACTATTTGTTAAGACACAAGCAGAAAGACATTAGACACAAGACAATGCCTTGAAAGACAGAATGTATACTTCAAGAGAGTTACTTTTAGTTTGTCGCTTTACTTATTTCCATCAAATTGACTCTTGGCTGACAACTATTTTTTTCAGCCATGCAACCCTTTGTTTCCATTGAGTGTCATGGTAATACAGAATTTACTACCTCTATGAAAACTTTCTTTTATTCTTTTTTTCTAATCAGCTTACTAGGCTTATTCGCCCAATGTTCACGCGATGGATTGGCACCGCAGAAAGGTGCATTTGAACAATCCTCTACGTTGGCGGCAAAACAGTCGGTGCGACTGGCTAGCACAACCACCGATGAATTAGTGATTTCCGTTGATTCGATTCAGGATAGTCGCTGCCCAATCAACGCCAATTGCGTATGGGCTGGCAACGCAAAAGTCTCATTTACAGCCTCGCACAATGGTTCTACTCAAAAAGCTTCTTTGTGTTTGGGGTCTTGTGATCAAGTTACCAAAACCAGTGACAGCGTTGTGCTTCAATTCCCAAATGGTCAGTATGAAATTACCCTTCAGAAAGTAGATCCCTATCCTAGTACCGAGCCAGCGAAAGAACCTTCTAAAGCTACTTTTGTAGTGCGGAAAAAATAGTATGTTTCAAAAAAGCAGAACCTGCCTTTTTATTCGTCATGCGAGCAGAGCGAAGCAAGCTGCTAACTCAAATCGCGAGTCTTTCACAGCCGATTTTCCGAGCCTGCAACCAGCAGCTTGCTTCACTTTGCTCGCACGCACGGAAGAACTACTTTGTACTTGCAATACCAAATTTTAATCGAGCCTCGCGTTTTCGGTCAGACACTATGTGTCTGACCTGTGTGGCAGAAATCCTGTCAATCAAATCGATCCCATAAATCCCAGTTCAGACATAGCCTACCAATCAAATTTCAAGAGTGAAACTCCTTGACGCGGTAGCTTGAAAACGAGTTTCAATTCGCCTTTGGTTGTTTTCAGGTATTGGGGCGAGGTCAGCAGCGCCAATTGTCCGGCTTTTTCCAATGTTGCAATCTGCTCTTTGGTCGGGTTCTCGGGAGAACCCATTTTTTTCCAGACTTCGTACGAATTGCTGTTTTCGTTATCAATGCGGTAATGATGAAAATTGACCTGACCGGCTGGCAATCCCGTTATGGTTACCTCAACGGTGGCATCGGCAGCTTGCACATCGTCGTCGTGGTAATGCCACACCATCACCGCCGCCGAACGGGCATCTTTGCTGGCAAGTGCGTCTACATCAGCCCGAGAGCCGCGTACGCTGGAATCTCGCACCGTCGTAAAGGTATATTTCTGGTTTCCCTTGACGGCCACCCGTTTGCCCGACATCATGCCGTACATTCTGAATACATTGAGCACGGGTTTGTCGATGCCGTTGGTAGCCAGGTCGCGAAAACCGTAGAAATAAGGCTGATTTTCAAACTCAAACGACCAACTAACCGCCCCTTTGAGATTGGCTTTGTAATAATCGGCCAAGGCATATTTGCGGGCAAACGACGCAGCCGTATAGCTTGAATACATCGTTCCGTTCCGGTACGCATTCTGCGGATTGGTTTTCATTCCACAAGCCGCGCAACCTTCCGGGTCCGATTCGCCAATGATAATCGGCAGGTTTTTCAATTGCGGATACGAAGTAACAATCCGGAAACCTTCCGAAATATCACGCAGTTGCGTACCGATATTCATTTGCACGTGGTTGTCTACAATCTTGGGAGCACCTTTGGCGTGAAACGAGATAAAATCCAGCGGAGAGCCAATCTTGCCCGTCACGTAGTTTTTGCCAGATACACAGTGTGTCAGAAACGTTTGCAAAAAAGCAGCGGCTTTCTTGTCGCCGGGACCGGTGGTTTCCGGGCCGCCGAGTTTGATGGTCGGCAAGGCACGTTTAGCGGCATCGGCGGTATAATCATACAGTTTGCAATACTCCTCTACTGTTCCGCTCCAGTACCCGATATTGGGCTCGTTCCACAGTTCCCAATACCAACTTTCAACCTCCGCTTTGCCATACCGTTCAATGGAGTGACGCACCCAGGCATACACCAGATTGCCCCATTTGGTGTAGTCTTTCGGCGGATAGGTCCACCCTTTGTAGATTTCATTGTAAGGCATCCCCGGCTTCCAGTGATGTTCGTAAGGCTGCGGATGGGTAGACAACGCTTCAGGCATAAAACTAAACTGAGCCAGCGGTTTCATACCGCGCTGAATGTAGGTATCTATAATCTTGTCAAGAATGGTCCAGTCGTAAACCGGATTACCCTTCGCATCTTCGGTGTACACATTGGTGGAGCCCCACTTCATGGTCAATGTATCGTGGCCCGACGTAAGCAGGTTATGCGCCCTGAAATAAACCGGCACCGGACTCAACTGGCTTAGCTCGGTCAATAATTTTTTACCGTCCCGCATGTAGGCGTAATTGGGTTCATCGGCTCCAAACCAGGCCCACATCGTCGACATCTCTCCTATTGGTTTATTCAGGTCGACCTGTATGGTTGTTTTTTCGGCTGATGGTGTTTGCGAAAAGCCGACCAGGGAGGCATATAGAAAGAGAAAGAGAAATAGCCACGCCGTTTTTTTCATGTCAAATGAGTGATTTTATGATTTTTCAGATGATTTGCTAATTACTACATATATTCAAAATTGCCATCGTTGTAAAAGAAAACATTCGTAAGCGGTCATAAAAAAGAAGCTCACTACCAGTCTATTGCCAGTAGTGAGCAGCTAAAAATAGTATCTTCTAAAAAGTAAAAACCGGCTTGTTTATTTCATTATTGCTTTTCCAGCGAAATTACGCTTTTGATTTTCCCATTTACTACGGTAAACAATGCATTGAGAATGGGTGCGTTTCCATACGAATCATCTTCCCAAACCTTGTTGTGTATCGTAAGGAATTTTTCAAGCACATCCTCTCCAAACTGTCTGGAAGTGACCATCAGGCAACGTCGACGAGGAATGGAAACCAACAATTCCTCCACTTGCAAGAGTGGATGTGCCTTTAACATATGGTCCTCACATAATATTTTTTCACTTGAAAAGTCATTTCCTGAGGCTGTCAGAATCTTTCCATCCAGCACCGATTCAAATTCTAGGCTTACATCTTCCAGGTTTTGGTAGGCCCCTTGCAAAACTTGATCGGGGTCCTTGCCTTCTAGATCAGTAGGCATCAGAAAAACAAAGTTAGTCGGGGTATCATAGCCAAACCCGACCACCAGTTTGGGATTCTCCTGCGTTCCTAACAAAGTTTGTTTCAATGCTCCCGCCTGTATTCCTACCCAATCGCCCGGCTTAAGAATGGGATATACTTTGGTAATTTCACCAGACTTGATTTTTGCAACGTCTTCTTCCACTTTTTTGTCAGACTCAGCATTCCCTTTTCCAAAGATTCTTTTTAGAAAACTCATTGCGGTATTGGTTTATAATCAGTCAGCAACTATACCTATTCTTACTTATCAATCGGATTGACAAGGAGGTAATTACCGTTTTCAAACTTGGCAATGGGAACATACTGGTTGTCGTTGGCATTGCGGTAATCGTAGCCGGCAAATATGGTTCCTTTGGCGGGTTCTTTCTTCTTTAATCCATCGTGGAAGTTGGTGCCAAACTCATTTAATGTCCGGCCAAAGTACAGCATCATGTCATACCCTTGATACGCATAGATAGACGGAATCAGGTTACGGGCATCTACGTAGGCTTTCTTAAAAGAAATAGCCGCTTCACTGCGGTAGTCCAGGTAATCAGGGCTGATGAAGTAAAACTGCAACCGCTCAAACTGCTCGTAGTTCAGCATGGTGTATTCAAGCCAGCTGGCTTGCGCAATTACCGGGATTTTTTCTTCGCGTTTTTCCAGCGCACTCACCAGACTGACGGCAGCATGTTGTTCGGAAGAAGCAATGAAAATATGGCCTAATCCGGTGGAACCGTCAATGGTAGCAATCATTTTGGCTACATCGCCAATTTTTCGAAAAACAGTGACTTTTCCTCCTGCTTCGGTAAATGCCTTTTGATATACATGAGCCATCAGCGAGTCGCGCGAACTATTGCTGTAAAAAATAGCCGTTGTAGGCGTTGTAAATTGTTTGCGGGCAAACTGTGCCGTGTACTTCGCCTGGCTTTCAACGGAAGATTGATACAAGTAAGCCGTAGGATTATTCTGGATAATCTGGCTGTTGGTTGTAATGGGATTGATCTGCCCGATATGGGTTTGGTTGGCAAACGTAGCCGCAATCCGGATAGCCGCCCCGTTGATTGGACCAATGATCAAGTCATTGGACCGAAAATCGGGTTGATTGACAACCGCCATCATCTTGTCAGCATCGGCTCCCACATCATACGCAAACAGGTTGATCTGAATGTCCTCTTTTGCCAGTTGCTGCTGCGCCAGCCGGATTCCGTTGTACATATCCACGGCAATGGGACTAATACGGCCGTTTTTCTCGGCTACTAGTTTGGTGTATTCAAAAGGTAAAACAACCGCTACGTTGTAAATCGCCTTGGTTTCATTCTTTTTGGCTGGCGGGTTGTTTACTTTTTTCAGGTTAAACTGTGAATCCAGTTTTTTAGCGAGTTCCTGTTCATCTTCTTTGGTGCTGAGCCACAGCCTGTCTACCAGCACTTCGGCCAGGGCCTTGTCGTTGCCATTTTTTTGCTGCAACTCTTTGAGCAATGCCAGGTTTTTCTCTTTCTGGAGATAGTATTTTTTCAGTGTTTCGGCATCTTTTTTCAAGCCGTCGTTTTTGATTTTGCTTAACGTCACCAATGCCGTAGCATAATCTTTCTTTTCCAGGTAAATGTTTCCCAGCAAATACGTAGCCTGATCCATGTCGGGCCAGTTGGCGTACTTTTGCCGAAGTTGTTCCAATGTGAGGCGGGCATCGTCTAGTTTTTTTGATTTGAACGAGGCCAGTGCACTGAAATAATGGGCGTAGGATACAAAGGGATTTTCGGGCGATTCGCGCATCAAAGGCTTAAAGATCTCCTGCGACAAATCGTATTTTCCTTGCTTGATCAGCTCTTTTCCTGACTCGTAGCGGCGACGGTTATCGGCAACAGTCTGAGCCGAAACATGGGTTACTATCCCCAGGAAAAATGCGATAACAACTGAATAACGGATAAAAGTGAATGAATGCATCGGGTGTTTGGTACAAATGCTCAGAGGATGTATAAAAATAACTACACTGTGTGCGTATGCTGGCTACTGCTTTGTGTTAGAAGAACAAAAACAATACCCCTTAAACGAAAAAACTGCCTGAAAGTTAATTTTTCAGGCAGTAAAGTTAAGAGAGACATTTGGTTTACAAAACCTTACCGGAAGATTACTTTTTGGGACTCTTCTTCGTATCCGGGGCTTTTTTGGCTTCTTCAGCCTGGCGCATGGCCTCTTCCAGGCGGGCCCGGAAGCCGGTTGATTTTTTATTCTTGTTTTTCTCGCGGTTCTCGTCCAACTTCCGTCTGATCGCACCTTCGTCTACAAACCGACGTATAGTCAGCTGCTGGGCAATGGTAATCAGGTTGGATACCAGGTAGTAGAAGTTCAGACCGGCCGGCGACGAGTTCAGCACAAACATGATAAACACAGGCATTACATACTGGATGGTTTTGTAAGGACCCGGCATGGCCGCCGATGAAGTCAACTGACTGTTGTAATAAGTAAACGCCAATGAAGAAGCTGTCATCATTACCGCAAACAAACTAATGTGTGAATACCCGGTAAACGGAATATTGAAAGGCAGATTGATGATGGAATCATAAGTGGAGAGGTCATTTGCCCACAAAAAGGCTTTCTGACGGAACTCGATCAGATTCGGAAACAAACTGAACAAAGCAAATAGTATCGGCATTTGCAGCAAAACCGGCACACACCCACTCAGCGGATTAACGCCTACCTGGTTATACAGTTTCATCTGCTCTTGCTGCACTCTAGCCATATCGTCAGGAAACTTCGCCTTGATCTCCTCTATCTCAGGCTGTAGCACGCGCGTTTTCGCCAGCGACATATACGAACGATATACCAGCGGGAACAACAAAAACTTCACTACCAGCACCAAAGCAATAATCAGCAATCCGTAATTGGTAATGAAGCTTTCCAAAAAGTGGAAAATCGGCAAAATCGCAAACCGGCTCACCACCCGAATGACCGGCCAGCCCAGGTATACGTTTTCACGGAAACCATCGGTTACGTTTTTAACAATCTCGTAATCATTGGGACCGAAATAGTAATCGTAATGCCCTTTGCCCGCCTTCAAATCAGCCAAAGGCAATTGCAGTCTTGTTTCTAGCGTTTTGATGCTTTGCGGCACTTGCGGATCAACGAAACTCTTGATTTGTGCAGAAGAAAACGGAGCTCCACGAGCAATGAGGCCAGAGAGGAAAAAACGTTCTTTCAAGGAAACCCAGCGTACAGGTTCTTCTACGGTTTTCTCATCCAGGCTGGTCGAGTTGTCACCGATGTCATTGAATTCTTCTTCAACTGTGTAATAGTTGACTGCCGATGCCATTTGTGTGGTTTGCCTGTCTTTTTCAAACAGTTTCAGGTTTTCTTTCCAATACATTTGCACCGGAGCATCTTTCAACACCCCGTCCAGGCCTACCAGTTTCAGGTCGTAGCCCAACTGATACCCCGAACCGCGAAGTGTGTAGGTTTGCTCTACAAACTGATTGTCGGCTAGCGCCAAACGGAATTTTACCTGTAGCGAATCGCCATCTTTGGTTATCGAACCACCGTTGTCGGCAGTGGTAAAATACAAATCCGTCAGGTTGATGTAGTTGGCACGGCCTGGCAAGCTGAGTTCCCGCACACTTGTTTGCTCATCGATCAATACAAGTGGCTTTTGGTCATAAGTTTTGTAGTGTTTCAGCAATACCTCTTTTACTTTGCCGCCCCGTGAATTGAGGGTGATGCGTACATCCTTGTTTTCTAAAACAATATCTTTTGCATCACCAGAACCGGCCGCTGCAAAGTCGCCATAAAGACGCTGGGCTGTAACAGAATCAGGAGCCGCCGCCGAAATGGTAGTGGGTGCAGGCTTGGAGGTAGCAGGAGCTTGAGTCGTTTTTGGAGGTTCTGGCTGAGGTTGCTGACTCATGTAAAAAGAATAGCCAATCAAAATCAGAAAAATCAGCACAAAACCTATGATGTTATTACGATCCATCAAAAATGAATTAAAATTGAAGTAGTAAAAAGAATTTTAAGGGTTGAAAAACCGGGTACTGTTTAGGAGATAGACAGTACCCGGTTTTTGTATTTTAAAAGATAGTATTCTGAAGACGAACAGTCGCTGATTATATTTTTGCCGGTTTTAACGCACCACCAGTCGTTTTGCGGTTGCGTATTCGATGGCAGCTTTTACAAAATGCACAAACAATGGCTGTGGATTCATAACCGTACTTTTTAGTTCGGGGTGAAACTGCACACCCACAAACCACGGATGGTCTTTGATCTCGACAATCTCAACCAGGCCCGTATCCGGATTGATGCCCGTGGCTACCATGCCCGCTTTTTCGTAGGCTTCCAGGTATTGGTTGTTAAATTCGTACCGATGGCGGTGACGTTCTGAAATCTTGCTTTTGCCATAAACCTGAGCGGCCTTGGAGCCTTTTTTCAGGTCGCAAGGATAAGCTCCCAAACGCATGGTTCCGCCTTTTATCGTTACCTTCTTCTGGTCTTCCATCATATTGATGACCGGATGCGGTGTTTGCGCATTCCACTCAGTTGAGGCTGCGCCTTCCAGGCCCAGCACGTTGCGGGCATATTCGACTACCGCACATTGCATACCCAGGCAAATGCCAAAGAAAGGAATCTGGTTTTCACGCACATAGCGAATGGCCGCAATCTTGCCTTCAATGCCCCGTTCGCCGAAGCCCGGTGCTACCAGCACCCCGTCCAGGTCTTCAAACGTATGTTCTACGTTTTCAGGAAGCAGTGTTTCCGAATGTATCCAGCGAATGTTCACTTTGCATTCGTTCTGAGCACCGGCATGGATAAACGCTTCAGCTATAGACTTGTACGCGTCGCGAAGTTCTACATATTTCCCAACCAGACCAATGGTCACTTCTTCGGAAGGATTTTTAAGCCGTCCCAAAAATTCTTTCCAGCCTTCCATTTCCGGCTCTTTTTCGTGCGAAAGCTTCAGCTTGACCAATACCCGTTCGTCCAGCTTTTCCTTTTTCATCATCAGCGGCACATCGTAAATGGTATCGGCATCCTGTGCTTCGATAACCGAATTGATGTGCACGTTGCAGAACAAAGCTATCTTTTTGCGGATGTCGTGCGGGATCGGATGCTCCGAACGGCACACCAGAATGTCGGGTTGCACACCGGTTTCCAGCAAATCTTTTACCGAGTGTTGGGTAGGTTTGGTTTTCAATTCACCCGCCGATTTCAGGTACGGAATCAGCGTCAGGTGAATGACAATGGCATTGTTTGACCCCACATCCCACTTGAATTGCCGCACGGCTTCAATAAATGGCAGGGACTCGATATCACCCACACAACCGCCGATTTCGGTAATCACAATGTCGTATTGGCCGGTATCGCCCAGCGCACAAATGCTCCGTTTGATTTCGTCAGTAATGTGCGGGATCACCTGAACAGTTTTTCCCAGGTAAGCCCCCTGTCGTTCTTTGGTAATCACGCTGTTGTAGATGCGTCCGGTGGTGACGTTGTTGGCTTGTGAAGTCGGGGTGTTCAGGAATCGTTCATAATGCCCCAAATCCAGATCAGTCTCGGCCCCGTCGTCGGTCACATAGCATTCGCCATGCTCATACGGATTCAGGGTGCCTGGATCGATGTTAATGTAAGGATCAAATTTTTGTATGGTAACTGAGAAACCTCTGGCTTGCAGAAGTTTAGCTAATGAAGAGGCAATGATGCCTTTGCCCAAAGAAGAGGTTACGCCGCCCGTAACGAAAATGTATTTTGCCGATGCCATAAGTGAGGTTTTCGCTGAAAGACTTATGGGATGCAAAGGTAGATAAAATTTTCGGGAGTTGGATAGAGAAAAACAAATGAAGAATGAAAAAGCGGAAGATTTTCTAAACTTTATCCGAAAAGTACCAAAGCAGGTACGAGTGTAGCAAAATAGTATGTTAAAAAATGCAAAAACCTCCCGTCCGGCCAAGATTCGTTTCTTTTCAAGAGCAAAAAATTCTATCTTGGTCAAATCAACACTTACACTCACACCTGATTTTCATGGAAACCCTTATCAACCCAACCTCCATTCAGGCAGATGTACCTTCACATGCCTGGACTACCGTTCAAAAAATTCTTTTCCGGTTTTTCTGCATTTATTTTCTGCTGTATGTTTTGATCAATAACAATGGTGCACTGCCTGGCTTTGAATACATAGTCGAACACACGCTTAATCCGGTCCTGCATAGCATCATTCCCTGGGTGGGAAAATACCTCTTGCATCTTTCTTACGACATTACGGTTTTTACCAACGGCAGCGGAGATACCACGTATGATTATGTGCTGGTGCTGGCCTTGTTTGTTGTTGCCGTGATTGGTTGCATTATTTGGTCATTGCTAGACCGCCACCGCACCGACTACAACATTGCCTATTACTGGCTTTTGGTAGTAGTGCGTTATTACCTGGCGTTGAGCATGTTGCAATACGGATTTGCCAAGGTTTTTTACCTTCAGTTTTCATTTCCCGGACAAAGCCGTCTGTTGCAGCCTTACGGGGAATCGTCGCCTATGGGGTTGGCCTGGACGTTTATGGGCTATTCGCGACTCTACAATTATTTCACAGGCTTTGCCGAGGTTTTGGGTGGAACGTTGCTATTATTTCGGCGCACTACGGCCATCGGCTCTATTCTGACATTAATTGTCATGACAAATGTAGCCATGATGAACTTTTGCTACGACATTCCGGTGAAGTTGCTTTCCACGCACATGGTGGGGATGTGTTTGTTTATTTTGGCTCCTAATTTTCAGCGTTTTTACGATTTTTTCATTCTGCATCGCACCGCCCTTATTCCACTTCCGCAGGCTCCTGTTTTCAGGAAAAAGGCATTGAATATAACGCTCACTGTTTTCAAATATGTCTTGATTGTCGGTTCGTTTGCATCAGTTATTATTTTTGGCCTTCAGGCTCAGAAACAATACGGGGCCGATGTTCCCAAGCCGCCTTTGCATGGCATTTACAATACTGAACTTTTTGTGTGGAATGGCGATACGTTACCTCCCCTATTATCAGATACAGTTCGTTGGCGACGCATGATTGTAGGACAACGTGGTGATGTTAGTCTCAGAAGTATGGCCGATAGTCTTAATTACTACCAATTTAAAGCAGACACATTAAAGAAACAGTTTGAAATTGTATCGTATAGTGACAGCACCCAAAAATATACATTTCACTATTCTGTTCCAGAGAAAGACAAGTTAGTAGTACAAGGCAAATGGAAAGAAGATAGCGTTCAGGTGCAATTTAAAAAATATAATACAGATCAGTTTAAACTCGTCAATCGCGGATTTAACTGGATCAATGAATATCCATTTAACCGATGAATGGCAGAGTTTGGCGGTTTAAAAAGATACTATTTTGTAATCACCAAACCCTTTGGTTTTCAATTGTGAATGATAATGCCAAAGCCCGATGTGCTTCCGGTAAAGGTGACGTTTTTGAGCAATGGTTGCAGCAAGTGGCCGTGGTGATTGACAATGAAGAACATAGCCAGGTCAAACACAAACAGAAATCCGCCCTGTAACAGAATGGACTGACCAAACCCCTTGAGCAAATCCTGATTCTTGGTGGCGTTTTTGGCTCGTTCGGTCAGGTACAGGCCGCCCAGCATGTAACCCACATCCAGCCCACCGTTAAACAAAAACGTTTTTTCCAGGCCATATTGCTCTTTGATGGTTTGGTATGTGTCTAGTGCGGCAGGATCGGCTTTGAGTGCATTGTAATACCCGAAACCGGCCAAACCGAGATTGATCAGATTCCAGCCTACATTCATCTGATGAAATGCCTTGGGGCTGCCATTGGACGAACCAATCAGGATACCACTAACCAGAAAGTTGCCCACAGCCCAGCCTCCCAATGTCATCATACCCACCCGACTGATCTGGATGCGTTTTTCGTTAAAGGAAAGCAGTTGGTCTTTTTCTACCTGAGCCATGGCTACGTAGCTCCAACCGCCGAAAGCCAATGCCAGAAGTAAGATTCTCAGTTGGGTCATACAATTTCGTTAAAATGACAAAATCAAAATAGTATCGCTGCAAACACGAAAACCCCGGTGTCTCTGTGATTAACTCTCTGTCAATGAAATTGTTCAAACTCTGCCGGTAAGAGCCGAATAGATGAGCCAGATGCCGAACCCGCACAAGCACAGGCCCACAATCCGATTCATCCAGTCGAGGATGTGATTACTCAGGTAGTTGCTGATGCGGCGGGCGAAAAAAACTTTGAGCAAGTCGGTAGAAAACAGCGCACTGATGATTCCGCCCAGAAATACGTATGCTTCGGCGGGGTTGGTTTCGATCTTGGCCGAAGCCACCGATGCCATGCCAATCCAGAAAAGCACAACCGCCGGATTGAGGGAATTCAGTAAAAATCCTTTGGAAATAAACCGGAACGTGCCCGCCCGGGGTTGCGAGTTGCCCTCATTGGCAACCGCCATGGATGCTTTTTTGCGAAAGGTGGCGATGCCAAAACCAATGGCAATGATGCCGCCGACTATGGCAATGTTCGCTTCAAATTGCTGCACCAACTGCGACAAACCCAACTGACAGATAAAGGCATACAGTAAATCGCTCAACGTAATGCCTACTGCCATCAATGCTCCTGACCGAAATCCTTTTTGAATACCCGTTTGTAACAAAGAGAAGAAAACAGGTCCCAAACTAAACGTTACCGATAATATAAGACCATATTGTATTCCAGCCAGTAAATTACTTATCATTCCAATGCGTTGAGGTTAGGCAATTAGCGTTTCCATTGATGGGGTTTCTGCGTTTTGGTAATCTTTTACAAACCAACATAGTAGGTTTTGCCTTGCCAAAACCTGCCAGATACAAAATGCAGAAACGACGAAAGGTTGGGCTTGGTTACCCTGCGTAATTCTTCACAAAAGCCTCCCACTCTTCATACATCTGCTTTTTCATTACGCGCGGAAACTTGGTTTGGCCGCCTATTTTGCCCCGGCGTTCCATCCAATGATAAAAAACCTCTACGGGAACCACATCCACAAACACTTCTTTGAGAGCAGCGGCACGTTCTACCCGGTAATCATCGTTGAGGATTTTGAGTTTTTCATCAATTTTTTCGCGCAAAAGCCGCGGATCTGCCTCGTCGTCAGTGCCAATGTACCAGTGATGCGCAAACAGGTTGTCGTACGGAATACCCACCACCGTAAATTCCTTGACGGTAATGCCCGCTTCTTCTGCAACCTGCTTCACAGCTTTGTTCATGTTGTCCACCGAAAGGTGTTCGCCACACAGGCTCAAAAAATGCTTGGTGCGACCAGTAATCACGATTTCACATTCCTTCTTGTCTACAAACCGGATCACATCGCCGATCAGGTATCGCCAAGCCCCCGCACACGTAGACAACAACAACGCATATTCTTTCCCCTCTTCCACCTGATCAATCATCATCGTTTCCGGATTGTCGATCATCTCGCCGTCGGCTCCGAAATTCTGCTCGTTAAAGGGCACAAACTCGTAAAACATACCATTGTTGAGCACCATGCGCATCGAATTGCGCCCCGGCAGCTGATACGCGATGAATCCTTCGGAAGCCAGATACGTTTCGATGTAAATCAGCGGATGCGCCAGTAACTTTTCAAACCCTTTGCGGTACGGCTCAAACGAAACGCCGCCATGCGTGTAAATAGCCAGATTCGGCCAGATGTCGTGAATGTTTTTGAGCTGGTAGCGGTCGATGATCTTTTCCATCAGAATCTGCACCCAGGCCGGCACACCCGCAATAAAGCCGATGTCCCATTTGGGGGCTTGCTCCACTATTTCGTCCAGCTTGGTATTCCAATCGGCAATGCTGGCAATGGCAAAGCCCGGCTTGTAAAAATGCTGAAACCAGAATGGAATTTTGCTGGCATTAATACCGCTCAGATCGCCTTCAAAATAGGTTCCGTTGAAGTTGAGATGGGTGCTGCCGCCCAGGGCAAGCATCCCCGTCTGAAACAGTTTGCCGGGAAGATCGGGATAATCGGCGAGGGAGAGAATTTGCCGTACACTGGTTTTGTGTATGGCTTTGATCATTTGCTTGGTAACTGGAATGTGCTTGGACGACGCCTCGGAAGTACCCGAACTCAGGGCAAAATACTTGATTTTGCCAGGCCAGCACACGTTCTTCTTGCCTTGCAACGTTTTTTGCCACCACTCGTTGAATATCTTGTTGTAGGTATAAACAGGTACATTGGCTTTGTACTTCTTATAAAAAGCATGCGGATCGCGGTTGTACGTTATCTCATGCAGTATTTCTTCAAACTTGTAGGTTTTGCCAAAAGCTGTATTCTTTGCTTTGTCCAACAATGCCGCCAGCTCATCGCGTTGCAATTCGTACGGTTTTATCCGCTCCTGTTCTATCATCTTGCGCAGCTTGATGCCCCGCTTCAGTAAGGTTCCGATTATTGCCATTAGTCATTGATTTAATTGCCTGTCAATCCGGGAATAAATAACAGAAATCCGGCGGATTGACCAAGCCGATGGAAATAAATTAGTCTATTTTACAATCACAAAACTGTTTAGTTTTGCATCTGCTAACTGTCCCAGGCCCTTTTCCAAACAGCGGACAAAGTTACGGTGAAAAAAATGCAAAACAATGCCACGTAACGAATGCAGGCAAATAGTATCTTTTCAGAAGCCAAAACCTGCCTTCTACTACAGAACCATTCACTTATTCGTATACATTTATGTCGACCATACGCGAAAATATCAATGCCATAGAAACACAGCTGCAAGGCACTCAGTGTCAATTAATTGCTGTGACAAAAACCAAGCCCGTCGAAATGCTGCAACAAGCCTATGACGCTGGCTGCAAACGGTTTGGCGAAAACCGCGTGCAGGAAATGATCGAAAAGCAACCACAGTTGCCAGCTGACATTGAGTGGCATCTGATCGGGCATCTGCAAACCAACAAAGTCAAATACATGGCTTCCTTCGTAGCGCTGGTGCACTCCATCGACAGTTTTAAGCTACTGGAGGAAGTAAACAAACAAGCTCTTAAGAATCAACGCGTTATTAACTGTTTGTTGCAGATTTTTATTGCACAGGAAGAAACCAAATTTGGCCTTTCGCTTGACGAAGCAGAATCGCTGCTGCTGTCGCCAGAATTGAAGCAACTAAAAAATATCCAAATTGTCGGGTTGATGGGAATGGCAACCTTTACCGAAAACAGGGAGCAGATTCGCCGGGAATTTCGCAGCCTGAAACAGTTTTTTGAGAAGCTGAAACAACTGCCCCTGCCCGAAAACGCCCGTATGCAGGAACTCTCCATGGGCATGAGTGGCGACTATGACATCGCTGTGGAAGAAGGCAGCACGCTGATTCGCGTGGGCAGTGCTATTTTTGGCAGCCGCTGACCGGAATTAGGCTTTGTACACCTGCCAGTCCGCGCTAGCAGACTGGCAGTAAATCCGAAGCTCAGTTTCACAGCTTTATCGCCAGCCTAATTTCTCAGATTGCGTAGCTTGGTGATATTGAGCAGTCGGATGTTCTTGCCATTGATGTCGATGAGCTTTTCATCTTTGAAGTCAGACAAAGTCCGGATTACGGTTTCTTTTGAAGCCCCGGCAAGGCCAGATAAGTCTTCGCGCGATACCGGTATTTCCGTAACAGGCTGGTTCTCTTTATTATAGCGGTCATGAATCATCAAGAGTGACTCGGCAACCCGCTTACGCACTGAGTTGTAAGCCAGTTTCAGCAGGCGTTCTTCTTTTTCAATCACATCATTGGAAAGCATCCGGATAAACGTCTGTGCCACTTCCCGGTTGTGATACAGCAAAGTAAAAAAGTCCTGCCGATTGATCACCACAATTTCGGCGTCTTCCAGTGCCGCCGCCGATTCGTTGTATTGCGACTCTTCCAGCAAATCGGTGTATCCCACAAAGTTGCCTTCGCTGTGCAGAGCGGTAATGTATTCGCGCCCTTCTTCGTTGGTTTTATACGTCTTTATTTTTCCTTTACTGATGAAATACAGCGCACTGGGATAATCTCCTTCCGAAAACAACAGCTGCTTCTTTTTCAGGCGAATCACTTTCCGTTCGCCATTCAGCAACTGATGCAAATCGCCGGTTCCGCGGGCTTCGTTTATAAAATCGTTTAGCCCTTCCGCATTTTTCTGAAAGTTTTTGCGCAATGTATCGTTCTTGCGTAGCCGCATCTCCACGGCATCGAGCAGTGCCAGGTCGTCGAACGGCTTAGTCAGGTAATCGTCAGCGCCAAGGTTCATTCCCTTGCGAAAATCATCTTTTTCGGTTTTGGCCGTTAGGAAAATAAACGGAATGCTCGCCGTATTGGGGTCGCGGCTCAGCAGATGCAACACGCCGTAGCCGTCCAGTTCGGGCATCATGATGTCACATACAATCAGGTCAGGTTTTTCGGCCTTGGCAAGTTCCACGCCTATCTTTCCATTGGCAGCCGTAAGCACTTTATAGCTAGCCAGTTGCAAAATTTCGGCGGTATTTTCGCGTACTTCCGTGTTGTCTTCTATCAGTAAGATGGTCTTCATGGTCATTCAATGGCGGGGTTTTGTGTTTCCAAAGGGTACTATTTTACCAGACAAGCAGGAAACAAGTTACTTTATTTCAACTAAAAAAGATTCAAAAAATGATTCCTGCACTGGATCACTCCACCACGGGAATCTTAATTGCAAAGGTAGTTCCCTGATTTTCAACGCTTCGGAACTCAATACTGCCCTGCATCAGTTCTACGTATCGTTTTACGATGGTTAGCCCCAAGCCGGTGCCTTGAATATTGGAGGCATTTTGAGCCCGGAAAAACCGCGTGAACAAATGCGTTTGTTCCGATTCGGGGATGCCGATGCCGCGATCCTCTACCTCAATTTGCAGGTGTGCATTCTGCAATGTGGTGCGTACGTCAATGCTTTTTCCTTCTTTCGAATATTTTATCGCATTGGAAATCAGATTGATCAGGATGTTCCGGATTAGGTTTTTGTCCAATATCACGTTCTTATCGCCCAGATGCCGACACTGAATCTGTTGCCCTTCTTTGGTAACGCCTGTCATCTCCTCGGCCACTTCGTGAGTCAGTTCTTCAATGTCAAAAAATACCGGATTGCAAACCACTTTGCCTTCTTCCAGCTTGCTGATCGAGAGAAAATCGTTCAGAATAGCGGTCAGGTTGCTCACCGCCGATTTGATGCGGGTAATGTGGCGCTGCCGGTTGGGTTCATCGTCAGGGGCGCTGTATTTGGCAATCAGGGAAGCCGACGACAGAATGGTACTGAGCGGCGTCCGGAATTCATGCGAAGCCATGGTGACAAAGCGCGACTTGAGGGCATTGAGCTCGCGTTCTTTTTCCAGGGTTTTCATGATTTCCTTTTCAGCTTTTACTAGAGTCGCATTGGTTTGTTCCAGTTCCTGCAAGGCCAGTGCCAGATCGCGGGTTCGTTGCTCCACGCGTTTTTCCAGACTGGCGTTCAGCTTGCGTATTTCGGCCAGGTTTTGTGCATGCTGCAAGCTGTACCGGATTGACCGCTCCAGATCAAACAGGCCAAACGTGCCTTTAACCAGGTAATCGGCGGCTCCGGCCTGCATGGCCCGTTCATCAATTTCCGGGTCGCTTTTGCCCGTCAGCAAAATCATGGGAGCTGACACATTGTGCTGATACGCTTCGCTGATCAGGTCCAGACCGCTAAACGCACCAATCTGAAAATCAACCAGGTACACATCATGCAGCCGCCTGCTGATGAGTTCGCGGGCCTTTTCGTAGTCCGACTCCCACTCCAGTTTGTATTTTTTGTCCGTGATTTCGCCGAGTGTATCGCGGGTCAGCACAAAATCATCTTCATCATCATCTACCAGCAAAATTTTGATAACCTTTTCCATGCGTTACAGAGTGGAAGCAGAGGATTTATTTTTCAAACCGGTCGGGTTTGTTCTGTTTTAAAGATACTATTTTTCAGGTTTTACTCGTTACTTTCGGGCAGTTCCACAATCCTGAGCCAGTAATAGCTTAAGGTCTGCACCACTTTTATCAAGCCGCTAAACGTAACCGGCTTGGTAATAAACGAATTGACACCGATGTCATAACTCCGCACCACGTCCTCCTCGGTGCGGGACGTAGTCAGAATCACCACGGGAATCGTCTTGAGCTCCGGATTGGACTTGATTTCCATCAAGGCTTCCCTTCCATCTTTCCGGGGCATATTCAGATCGAGCAGAATCATTCCCGGTCGAGGAGCATTTTCGCTGGTATAAGGTGGCCTCCGGAGCAAAAAATCCATCAGATCTTCGCCATCATCCACAAAGTAAATCTTATTCAGCAAACGGCTTTCTTCAAAAGCTTCCTTGATGAGAAGGCGATCTTCCTCATCGTCCTCCGCAATCAGAATGACAACTTCTTTATTAAAGTGCAAAGACATAGCATTCTTCAAAAAATGGTGATGTTATTGAAAAGCGAATATCCAGGTCTTCTCTCTAAATCAACCTCACTATTCGGGTGTATGGTGTACCGAAAGGGTCACAACAAAAGTGGCTCCTTTGCCTATCTGGCTGTGAGCCGTAATATTCCCTCCGTGGCGAATGGCAATCTTGCGGCACACTGCCAATCCGATGCCCGAACCTTCGTACTTGCGTCCTTCCAGACGCTGAAAAATATTGAATATCCGGTCCAGGTATTTTTCGTCAAAGCCAATTCCCTGGTCTTCCACGTATATTTCCACAAGCTCATCGCCGGGGGTAGCCATCAGATGGGCTTGTTTCTGAACCAGTTTGGCACGAATATGAACCGCTGGATGCTCGTCTTTTTTACGAAATTTAATGGCATTGGTTATCAGATTCTGAAACAATTGTCGCATCTGAGTGGGCTCGGCTTCAATGGTAGGCAGCGGATCAACGGTAATGCGCGCCTGCGTTTGCTCAACCAGGATTTCCAGATCGGCCAATACTTCCTGCACAATGGTATTCAGGTCAACCTTTACAAACTCCATCTGACGCGATACGCGTGAGAATGTCAGCAAATCGTTGATCAGCTTTTGCATGCGGGCAGCGGCACTCATCATGCGTTCCAGGTAATCCTGGCCCTGCTCGCTTAAGTTATCCGCATCCTTTGATTTGAGCCGGTCGCCAAATGCCTGAATCTTACGGAGCGGCTCCTGCAAATCGTGCGACGACACATAGGCAAAATCCTGCAATTCGATGTTGCTCCGTTCGAGTTCGGCCGCATACCGACGCAGCTTCTCCTGAGCCATTTTCAGATCGGAAATGTCGTGAATGATGCCCGTAAAAATCTTGCGGCTTGACAGATTCACTTCACTGACACTGAGGTGAAACGGAAACCGGGTACCGTCTTTCCGCAAGCCGGTTACTTCGCGTCCGATGCCGATGATCCGCCCGATGCCCGTCTGGTGGTAATTTCGAATGTACTGATCATGATTTTGACGGTCAGCCCCATACATCAGTTTTGAAATATTCTCTCCGATGAGTTCTTCGGGTACATACCCGAATAATTTTGACGCTGCCGGATTCACCATCTCGATGAACCCACTGTCATCAATGGTAATGATGCCATCAATAGCATGGTCAAAAATAGCCCGTAATTGCGATGTTGTTTCCAAATGAGAGAGTTCTTCCATTTTACTCAATTTTCTCTCAAATTCGGAACTAGTCAAATGACTATTATCATTTTTTGCTTCGTCATTCATCATTCCTGAGTGGCTAGTAAATTTGTAATAATCCCTCAAAAAAAATTAAGCCTTCATGCGGCAAACGGTATTCATTACAAATAGTATGTTTTCACAGGCAAAAACCCTAGAGTTCGACTACCGCTTTGATTACGCCGGTGGCGCTGTCCAGCCAGGAAGGAAATGCATCTATGAAAGTAGCAAAGTCAGCCCGGTGCGTAATCCAGGGACGCGTATCGATCAGGCCTTGTTCCATTTTAGCGATAATGTCCACAAAATCAGCCGAAGTCGAATTGCGGCTTGCCAGCAGCGTCAGTTCTTTGCGATGAAACAACGGGTCATTAAAGGTAACTTCGCCCTGAAACAAGCCTACGTAAACTAGTTTTCCACCATGAGCCACGTAGTCGAAAGCTTTCATCATGGAAGTGGCATTGCCGGTGGCATCGATCACAACCGTGGGCAAATCGCCGTTGAACACTGTTTGCAACTGGGCGGCAGCTTCGTCACCAGCCTGTACGGTATGTTGCACGTTCAGCTGGTTACGGCAAAACTGGAGTCGGCTTTCTTCTCGATCCATTACCACTACGGTGGCTCCGGTCAACTGTGCAAACTGGATGACTGACAAACCAATGGGCCCTGCCCCGATAATGAGCACTGTATCGTCGGCAACAACCTGAGCCCGCTGCACGGCGTGCGAGCCAATGCCGAGAGTTTCGACAAGGGCCAGCTGATCGAGAGATAAAACACTCGATTTGTGAAGTTTATGCACAGGCACCTTCAGGTATTCCCGCATGCCGCCGTCGGTGTGTACGCCCAGCACCTGCATATTGACGCAGCAGTTGGGCTTTTGACGCCGGCACGCAATGCAATGCCCGCAATTGAGGTAAGGCTCTACGGCACAGTAATCTCCGGCACCAATTCCGTGTGCGTTGTCGGTAACCGAAATTACTTCGACTCCCAGCTCATGCCCCAAAATACGCGGGTACGAGAAAAACGGCTGCTTTCCCCGGAAAGCGTGCAAGTCGGTCCCACAGATGCCAATGCGATGCACCTTGACCCAGGCTTCGCCTGATGCCAGTTGGCTGTCGTCTGGTAATTGGACGGCCTTAAAAATCCCAGGTTGTTCTAAAATGACTGCTTTCAAAATAGTTTCTTCTAAAAATGTAAAACCCTATATCACTTGGGGCAAATTAATTCCCTGAGAATCAAAAGGCATAGGCTGCCACTTGCCATCCCACAACACATGTAATTGCCGATAACCAATCTCATGCAATAGGCATGTGGTCTCCGTAAAAAACGCCGACATCTCACGCGGATGGTGTGAATCTGAGCTTAAGGTAACGGGAATGCCCAACGCATGGGCCTGTTCCAGAGCCCAGCGGCCGGGATAAGTTTCCTGTGCCCGCTTTTTGTAGAGCCCGCGTGTATTTACTTCCAGCACCAACCCGGACGAAGCAATGGTTTGCAACGTTTGCTTCACGGCTTCGCGGTACCAATCGTCCGTTTCATCAAACAAGGACGTAAACTGATTCTGTATTTTTATCTTATCCAGATGTCCAACGACGGGTGGTTTTTCCTCCACAACCATCTGCCTGATTTGTTCATAATATTGCTGCACTGCCCGCCGGATGTCATTGCCGAATATCTCTTTTAATCCCCGCAGAAAAGGCTGATGTGGCCCATCAATTTCCCATCGGGTACCATCCGGCATGGATTCGACGAAGTGCACGGAGCCCACGCAGTAATCCAGTCCCAGGTCTTGTATAAACGGATTGCGCGGCCCGATTACGCCGGGAATGTAGTCTACCTCCAATCCATAATACAATTGCATTTTTCCGTGCCATTGCTTTTTTAGCCGACGAATATCGGCATAGTACCGGTCTATGGAATCTTCTTTCATCGACCATGGACAATTAAATGGCAAAGGTGCATGAGACGAAAAGCCATACGCCGCAAAGTTTTGCCGGTACGCTTCAGCAGCATAATGACCAGGTGGGTATTTGCCATCACAAAAATACGTGTGACTATGGTAGTTGGTCCATGACATAACCTTTTGCAACAAACAGGTGGCTTTTGCAGACTAAAAAGATACTATTTTCTCTGCGCTAAAAATAGAGGGAATCTGCCTGAAAACCAACCTTTTGATTGATGCAATTCCAGGAAACGGAATGGGTGCGATTAGCTAGCTCTAACAGCCTCGTTATCAACGCTGAAATCTATTCGCGAAAAGGTAGGGAATAAAAAACGCGGATGAATCAATGAACTCATCCGCGTCGGAAGTAACTTACCTTAATCGTGTGCCTTTACGATCTGATTGAGAATAAACATGCGGAGCGGATGTGCGGGCCGTGGAAGCAAACTGATTGCCAGGGCAATCCAGGTCCGTAAATCCGTTTTACCTTTTACAATGGATTGTCGCAGATGGGTACGTGCTTCCCGCACCTGTTTGCCTTTCATTAAGGCAATAGCCATGCTGGTAGAGGCATGTTGCCAACGATACAAGATATATTGGCGCATTTCCGCTGACAACGCATGGTCGGCATTGTCTTCTTTCAAAATTTGCGCATAGCAACTCATTTGGTTTGCGGCCCGGTGCATCTTGTGTTTCAGATTCTCGTCCTTTCCCGTTTCACTTTGGCTGTGAATGCGGTACAGTGTCAGTTTCTCAGGTGTATAATAGGCCGATTTACCCGTCTTGGCTAATAGGTAGGGTACATACACATCCCACATGGGCCCTACTACCGACGGAATATTTTCCCAATCGATCCATTCACGACGAATGACTGCCGAAGATGCTGGCTGTATGGCCAAATCTTTCAAGGCAATTTTCATGAACGGCTGATAGGTTCCTTCGGCCAGCTTGGGGCGGCCAATCTCTGAATTGTACTGAAGCGTACGGTCTTCGTTGATTTTTCCGTGTTCATCTATCACCCACTGGCTACTGAACGCTACAATCAGTTCCGGATTTTTCTCTAATTGATAGACCAGATTTTCCACAAAGTTCTCTTTCCAGATATCATCATCATGCAAACTCGCTACGTATTTTCCGGTAGCCATCCGAAACCCTCCAATGTGGTTGTCAAACATGGTTACCTGTGGGTCATAGCGATGAAAGCGAATACGCGGATCCTTAAACTCTTCTACTAGAGGCAACATAGACGCTGGACTGCCATTATCCGAAACTATAATCTCCAGGTTTTTGTAGGTTTGATTAACCGCACTTCTCAGGGCTAGTTTCAGGTATTCAGGTCGATTATATGTAGGAACGGTAACACTTACTAATGGTTCTTCTGATAGTTTCATCCTCTTTTAATCACGAGAAATCGTCAGTTATAAATACTTTGCTTATAGGGAGAGGCTAATTTTTGTACTTGCCGCAAAAGTATAAAACTTTGCGGGCCTTATGGTTTTCTTTTTCAAAAAAATGCCAGATAGCGGCATCGTTTCGTAATATAATTCAAAAAAGAGAAAAAAAAATCAGTAGTTTCTTCAGACTACTGATTTTTCAATTCTTCCGGAGAATTAGGAAATAAGGCGTTTTACTTTTCTTCTGACTCGTTTCAGGAAACCGTTTCGCATGTTATTCTGATAATACCGTTCATCGGAATGGGCGTCGCGCACCACAAATGGCGGATGGCGCAACGGCAGTTGTATCTCGGCTGATTCTGCCACGGCATAGTCAATGGGCTCAAACGTATGGGTGGCACCGTCTCCAAACCCAATGTTTTTGACCAAACTCACTGCCGGCACAATGGACAAGCCCGAATTGATGAACTTGGTGAACTCCCACTGAAAATCCCACCAGCTTACATTGGGCGACTTGCGATATGCCTCATCCATGCAATTGATCATCCAGTCGACATGTTCTTTGTACAGGTGAAAGGATTCAATATATCGCTTGTCAACAATTTCCTTGAACAAAGGAATATTGTAATCGTATAGCTGCCAGGCCCGGCGCCAGGTAGCCCAGCCCCAAGTGGTTCCCGCTTCCGAAAAATAATAATCGTAATCCGGATCGTAACGCCAGCCTTTGTGCGGGTTGATACCCGAAACCTGCATCACGCGCGTATCGTGGCGGTATTTTTCGAGCAGTTCCTGGCAATACCAGAAAAAACTCTGACTGGGCAAACAATCGTCTTCGAGAATAATGCCCATTTCCTCGTTTTCAAACAACCAGGAAATAGCCGAGGCAGGGCCCAGTCCGCAGCCTACGTTTTCGGTCCGGAAAAGGGTTTTCACTTCACAGTCCCAGTCCACTTTGTCAATGATGGCCCGGGTGGTTTGGATTTGTTCTGCTTCGCCGGGTTTATCAGGGCGTGGCCCATCAGCGGCAACATATAGTTTAGCGGGTCTGGCTTTACGGATTGCTTCAAAAACCTTTTCAGTGGTATCCTGTCTTTTAAAAATGATGAAAAGAATCGGTACCTGTAAGGAACGATTCTTAGTTTGGTTACTAGTAGCCATAGCCTATCGAAAAATAGTATCCCCAAAATTACAAAAACTCTCCCATTTAAATGAGAGCTTAATGAATAAAGTACCCGCCCATCCGACGCAGATACCCTATTAACAGGTACGATGGCACAAAGTAAAAAGGACAATTCTTAAAAGTAAACCGGGTAAAATCTTTCAGGTTTCCGCCTCCTTTGATGCTAAACAAGTGATTGTAGTAATTTTTGAAGTTCTTTTTCACTTTGTTTTTCCGATCTCCCGATTCTTCAGGATAGGTCATCAACTTGGCGTCGTAGTTAATAAAATTGGGGAAGCCATTACGCAAAGCCGTGTGCGTAAAATCAACATCACCGTAATAATGCGGAAAACGCTTGGCATCAAACAGACCAACCTTGTCGAATACGGCTTTGGGAATCAACAGTCCTCTTCCCGGAAGCCAGGAGACAGAATGCAATCCTTTTTGCTTGGCCTCTGGAATGGAATGAATGACATTGTGGGTGGTTGCCATTACCCAATCAATCTTTTCGCCGCCATAAATCACTTTCTTAGAATCAACATCGATTTCCAATGCGCCAATAATGGCGTTGGGTTGTTGTTTGGCTCCTTGGATCGTCTTCTCAATAAAATCTTCCGTAGGAAGTGTGTCGTTGTTCAGTGTCATGACCGACTCGGCGCCCCGGTCAAGGGCATACTGAATGCCTACATTTACCGCTGCGGTCCAGAACAAATCTCCACCGCCATCAACCAGAATCACTTCCGGAAACTCAGTGTGAATCATGTCGGCTGTGCCATCGGTGGAGCCATCATCTACCACAACAGTTTTAAAATCTTGTACTGTTTGCTTCCGTAAGGCGAGCAAGCATTCACGTGTAAAGTTCTTACGGTTAAAAACGGGGATAATAATCCAAATCATAGCTTTGTCTTATACGTAATTTTAGTAAATACATTTTTTTATCCTGCTCAACAATGGGGCTCTTTTTATCCTGCAAATAAAGATAGGCGATAGCACAGGATCCAAATAAAAAGTAGTACCTATAAGATGATGAAGCAGCAGGTGAGAACAAAATAATATGTTTTTCCAAGTCAAAACCTACAGATCACCCAGCATTATATACTGTTTTTTCAGGAAAAGTAAATTATTGATACTAAAGCATTTAATTGGAAGAGTGTACAACAGGAGTTAGGCTTTGCAATAACACATCACTAGCACTAAGCCTCATAAGAGAACTTGGACTTCATGTATTCATTATAAGAGATAGCCATAAAAATCACTACAGTAGTAAACACCAAATAGTAACTCTTATTGTAGATACCATAAATGGATTCGGAAGTTCCGGAAAGCATGAAATAGACCAAGAAACCGATTACCGCCAATGCCCTCGTATAGCCGTTGCGGTACATCCGAACGGCGTTGGTCAGGATGGTGAACAGGAACGCAAAAAAGATCAGTGTCCCAAAATAACCCATGTCAAACACCATCTGAAAGAAGTAATTGTGGGTTACCATACTCTTAGCCGCTTCACCAGTGCCAAAAATCCATGAATACTTTTCTGATACCCCTGCCGCCGCATGCCCCATGGCACCATAACCAATGAAATGCTTGAGCTTAGGTTCTGACAGTTCTTTTACACATTCTTCCCAAATAGCCGAACGGTTATTGCCAGTTGCCAGGTCACCGTCGGCACGCGAAACCTGTGAACCCAATCCGGATTCGGAGATTAGCGCCAATACAGAGAGCATAATGAACGGCAACAAAGGGGTAAGAATAGGCATGATGCGAACAACCCCCAAAAACCGGGTTCGGGACAGCAGATACACCCCTAAGGCAGCCATAAGGGTATTTATGATGGTTCCGCGTGAATCAACAAGGAGCAGGAACAAACCACCTATCCCGATAAATATCCACAAAAGCTTCTTCAATTGCTTGCCTATACCCTTTTGGCCCATCAATAAAATAGCCATTACAACCACCCCACCTACATAAATACCCATCGTATTCGGGTGAGCATTAACAATCGGCATCAGACGTTTCTCATAGTATATGCCTAACATGCCAAGCACCAAGTGAGCTTCGCCACCATCAGGAGGAGCCTCAGCCCGGTTGTACAAGGTCACGTACAACACAAAATAGAACGCCGCTTCAATGGCAATTGTCAGAAAGAAAACATAGAGAATTCGCTGTACATTCTTTTCAAATCCGTTATTATTTCTAAACTGATAACTGATAAAAAGATACATAAACACTGAAAAAAGAATGTATTTGAGTAACAGTGTAATGTATCCCAATCCGCCGGCCAATTGCTCGGAATTGACCCGTGCTACAGCAATAATAAAAACCAGAAACGAAAGAAAATAGAAGGCCAGGTTCTTCTTGTTCCAGTGTAAGCCTACATATAATTGTTGTTTTTCAATAAAAGCGAATCGCCCCACTCCCAGCGCCAAAGCCACAAGGGGAAGCAAATCGGTCAGTACGTTGTCGCCAAGCAATGACTCTATGTCTATGGATAACAGTAAATAGACGATTGGAAAATAATACACCTGCGTACGGGTTTGTTTGTAATTAGCGAATCGGGGTTTTACGTTTTTTCAGGATACTATTTTAACCACGGGCATTATACCCATTGATACCAATAAATCCGTAAATCTTCCGGGCTAATAATCGGTTCATCTGTGTTTTGAAATACCGTTCGTCAGACTGCACGTCACGAATCATAAATTCCGGGTGTTTCAATGGCAAAGCCATCGATCCGGCTTTATTTTCAGCACGTTTGTCTTTCGTACTCAAGGTGTGAGTAGCACCTTCGCCAAAGCCAATGTTTTCAATCAGGTTTACATTTGGAACAATGGCAAGACCTGAGTTGATGTGCAATGCAAAATTCCACTGGTAATCCCACCAGTTGGCATCTGCATTGCCATAGGTATTCACAATCTTACTTAACCGATACTTTTGCTCCATTTTGGACGTAAAATAATTGTCCAGATAGCCTTTTGCCTGGATCTCCGGAAAATGCTTCACCTGATAATCAAACAACTTCCAGGCTCTGCGCCAACTGGCCCAACCCCATTCATGCGGATACGAGGAAAAGTAATACGAGTAGTCACTGTCACGTTTCCATCCATTCTGGAAGTTGCTTCCCGTGATGTGCATCACGCGTGTGTCATGGCGGTATTTTTCGAGCAACTCTTCACAATACCAGAAAAAACTCTGGTCTGGCAAGCAATCATCTTCCAGAATAATACCCTCTTCTTCGTGCGAGAAAAACCACTCAAAAGCCGTAGATGGTCCCAGTCCACAGCCTACGTTTTCATCCCGGAAAAATGTTTTCACTTCACATTCCCAATCTACCTGAGTAGCAATATCGCGTGTAATTCTGGACTTTTCTGCTTCGCCTTCTTTGTTTGGGCGTGGGCCGTCAGCAGATACGTACAAACGCGGTGGTTTAGCCTTGCGAATGGCTTCGAATACTACCTTTGTAGTATCTGGCCGGTTAAATACAACAAATAAAACGGCAGTTTTCAGAGGTGCCGGAGGTACAAATGTTCCCATTTCTATTATTTCATCTTTATTGAAAATTTGCCGTTCAGTACATCTTTGATGGGAGACAAGAAACCAAGTCCAAACAGAGAACGGGTTTGCATCCAAAACAATGGACGCGTTTCGGGGGTAATGTAATTGCTCAGATAAGAAGCAACTGCTTGTGAAACCAGTGTTGAAATAGCAGCACCGTTAATTCCTAGTCTAGGAATCAATATAAAGTTCAATATCGCATTGGTGATTGCACCCCAAATGGTCCGCGTCAATGAGTACTTTTGCAAGTTCATGGTTACCAGCCAGGTATTTGCCAACATGCCTAAGCCCACCATTACACCCGACCAAACGTGAATCACCAGAACAGATTGGGCAGCGGCAAATTCCGGTTTATACAAGTATTTAAATATCCAGTAACTGCAAACATTTACTCCAACTGCAATAACCAGTCCTAGCAGAGTTAAGAAATCAGACAATTTTTGCGACTGCCGCACAAAATGTTCATCGCTTTCTTTCTTAGCAGCCATGATAGCCGGCATAAAAGCCCCGCAAATTACGGTAGGTACAAAGAAAGTTGCTTCCGAAAAACGCAAAGCCGCTGCAAACTTACCTACTTCCGAATCATTCAGCATCTCGCCAATCATAATCTGGTCCAGCCGCATGTAGACGGTAATCACAAATCCTGAAAACACCAGTGGAAGTGATTGCTTGATCATCTCGCGCGCATATTTCCAGTCTACTTTCCATTGAAACGGATTCTCTTTGAATTTTATCTTTAATACGCTGATAACGGTAATATCATAAACGATTGCATCTAAGATCAATACTGCTGCAAACCACACCACAGATGCATGAAAAACATACAACAACAATAATTTTACAATAGACGAAATGATTGTTTTTGCAAGTTCGCCATAAGCATGATACTTAGCTTGGCCATGAGCCGTATAATACTCCCCAATAATGTTAAAACTCTCAAAGAAGACAGGGATAGCGGCAATCAGAACAAGTAAAAACTTAAGTTCATCTTGCCACATCAGGGAGTTAAAAATTACGGCAACGATTCCAACAACAACAATGCTAACTAGTGACGCAATGGATCGAGTTGCAAAAACAGAACCAAGAGTTAATTCTTTTTTTTCGGGATGATTGATCAGATTACGGGTCATTACAGCTCCCATCCCTAAGGGCGCAAACACAGTAATCAGTGTAGCAAAACTACGTGCGAAGTTAAATTTACCAAAGTTTTCAGTTCCTAGCTGGTTTGCTGTACCTATACCTATTGCGAAGGCAACTCCCATACTAAACACCCGTTCCAGTAACATCCAGGAAACACTAGAGAAATATTTACGAAAGCCCTCTGGTTTGGGTTGTTCTTGCTGAGCCTGTTCTTGATCTTGAGTAGGATGTTCTTTTACGTTCAAAATAGAAAATTTAAAATTGTCGAATTGATAATCCAAGCAGTAAAGATAGAACTTGCTTATTTTTCTGCCAAGGCAACTTTCATCTGTACCTAAAATACGTAACAAAAATATGCCTTTTACACAAAACAGGTAGCTTGTAGCTACCTGTTTTGTAGGGTTCTAATCGCCATACTTATAGGCTTTGTCACTATACCCGTAAGCCGACATGGATTTGACCCCATTGATGATGATAGCCAGGTCTTTGATGCGTTCTGTATCGTACAATTCGTTAATTTTATTCAAGGCTTCCCTTTCTGTCACTTTATGACGAACGATGTAGATATTGAAATCGGTGTAATTCATCAGAATCAGGAAGTCGGAAACCAATCCCAGCGGAGCGGTATCAATGATGATGTAGTCATACTCATCTCCTTTTTTCAAGCGGTCAATCAACGCTTTCATCCGGGGGCTGCCAATTAAGTTGAGCGGGCTAACCGGGATGGGACCAGACGTAACCAGATACAAGTTGTCAGTATCGGTAGGACTTACCACTTCTTCCCAGTCGTGCATACCAGTCAAATAAGTAGCCAAACCTTTTTCATTGTCTACATTGAACCGGGTGTGTACGCGTGGCTTGCGTAAGTCACAATCAATTAGCAAGGTTTTTTTGCCAGACTGTGCAATTACCACTGCCAGATTGGTGGCACAGAAGGTTTTACCTTCCGCTTGTTGCGAAGAGGTTACCCCAATGATTTTCTTGGAAGTATCTAGGAACAAGTACTGTAAGTTAACCCGTACCGAACGGAATGATTCTGCCAAGGCCGACTTGGAACTGTTAGCCACCAGATAGGTATTGGCTTTGTTGTTGTAGCCAATAACACCCAATGTAGGAATATTGGTTTTAAGCTGAATGTCTGTCTGACCCGCAATCCGATCGGAGAACGCATCTTTAAGGAAGATAAAGCCCAACGGCAAAGCCATACCGATTACCGCAGCAAGCATATAAATCACAGAACCTTTCGGAGCCACGGGCCCATTGATATCACCCCGGGCACGGTCAATTACTTCTTTGCTAGCTGTGTTGGTAGCCAGAGCCATACCTGCATCCGCTTTCTTTTGAAGCAAGTATTTGTATAATTCGTCTTGGACATCTTTATCCCTTGTTACACTCATTATATTAACTTCGGCTTTGGGGATAGATCCTAATTGGGCCCGCAAGCTATTAACCTGTGCAGCAAATGTATTTACGCTGATTCTAGCACTACTATAAGCATTCGTAAGACCATCTATCAGACCATTTCGCACATTCTGTATTCTAGCCTCCAATTGTTGCATTTTTGCACTTTCTTGGGTAACCGTTTGTGATAATCTGGCTTTTTCTTGTTGTAAAGTCAAATACTGAGTTAGCTGATTGCTTACACCTGCATCATCCACTCCACTCACTCCACCTGCAACTGCCTGATTATTCTTAAGGTCCTGCAAAAGTGCAGCATAACTTTGTGCTTTTATTTGTGCAGCAGATAATTGATTCTGGTAAGTTTGCAATTGAGTACTTAAAGAACTCACAGCTTCTGAAGTAGTACCAGCGATTCCCTGAGTTGTACGGGTTCCGATTATGTTCCTATTGGTATTTTTTATGGAATCTGCTACAACACCAAGTTCATTATTAATGAATGAGATGGTTCTACTACCTTCTATATCTTTCTTTTTTATCTCGTTTTCCAGATATATGTCTAACAAAGTATTTACCACTTTTTCCTCTTTCTCAATAACGGGTCCCCTGGAAGATATCTCTATTACACTGGAATTCTTTTCATCTATCGGATTTACTTTTACGTTACTCTGATAATAAGCGGCCTGCTCACTTAAACTATTAATTACAAAGAAATATTCATCCTTGTTGTAGAGTGTCGGGTTTTTGGAGAATTCAATTGAGAAATTCAGGTATTTGTCAGTATAGGGAGCATTTACACGCAGCACCTTACGTACTTCAACTAAAGGTACTTCATCCAGTTGCTTATCAGCTTGCACATCTATCACTGCAACTTTTTTCCCTTCAATCTGCATTTCATATAAATCTTTGCTGGCCCTTCTAATGTAAATAGGCACATTGATCATCTGGGCTTTGGTGGTATCCAGCTTAATGTGAAAAGGGAAATCACCAAATTCTTCAACAGTTTTATAATCATTCACACTAAAATAAGATATCCGCATATTGAGCCGGTCAATCACCTGCTTCATGTATCGGTACGAAGTAAGCAATTGTATTTCATCCTTTAGTTGCGTTTTGGGAATAAAAGCTCCCATACCACGCAAAAAGCGGTCCTGATCCGGTGTATCTTTGCTCTTGTCATCAATAAGAATAGAAGCTTTAACCTCATATATCTTGGGTGTAAACCGCATATACAGGTAAGCCCCGGCTATAGCCAATGGCAAAAAGATAACAAACAAATACCATCGGCTTATGATTTTACCAAACAAAGACTTAAGATTAACGGTATCGTTTTGTGGTTGTTGTTTCATTTGTTCTTACAATTGATATAACAGCTTTATTGACAATTACTTATTATTATTGAGATTTATGAAGACACTTGTTACACCTACTATAGCAGACACAACAGACGCAACAATTAGAATGTTATTAGCATTGCCTCTTCCATATTTTCCTTTTAATGGTTGCACATACACAATGTCATTGGGCAACAAATAGTAGTATTTCGAAACAATAATATTAGGGTCTGTTAAATTCAGCGCAACGACTTCATTTCCGTTATCAGTTTGTCGCATCAGCATGATTTTCTTCCGGTTGCCAAAATCGGTTATGTCACCCGCCATTGCCAATGCATCTAATAACGTCAGCTGGTTGTTGTAGTTATAGTACTGACCAGGGTTTTTGACTTCTCCAATAATGGAAACCTTGAAGCTCACCATGGTCAGGAATACGGTACTGTTTTTTAATTGTCTGTCCACAGCTTTTTGCACTGCTGTTCGTGCTTCACTAATGGTGAGATTGGCCAATTTAAGGTAGCCAATGACTGGAAGCACCACATACCCCGAATCATTAATGGAATACCCATTGGTATAAACCGCCGCCGGGTTAAAGGCATTGAACGTACCGGCAGGTTCTAAATTCATAAAATCAATGTCTGTAGCTTCCAAACCTTTTACCCGAATGGCCAATACATCGTTGGGTTGCAACTTATACGGTGTACGTTTGTTAGGGAAAACCCGAGGGTTAGCGGGTGGAAAATTCTCACCTTGAAAGTTAACGGCGTCTTTGTGAGTAATGCACGAAGACAGCATCACTAATAAGGCGCATAGGCTATAATAAATTTTTCGCATGAAAGAAAAGTATTATTTTGAAGGAGTGAATATAATAAAAGACAGATTTGTCATCAATTCTTAACTCAATGGCACTTAGTGTGATAATCTATTAATACAAGATAAATTACATACGTAAACACAAAGCTAAGAGTTTTATTACACGAAAAATATAATTTTCTTGAAAGTTTTATTCGCATAAATATAAGGCTCTAGGAAGATAAAATATTCATTTTCATTGAATTACACACATTTTAAAGAATAAATTTGCAGATATCCGTATTTCATATGTAATATTTTTAGAAGATTCAGGTGCAGAAGCCAAAAGTATTGCAACTAAAATCAATAGATGCAATTTCTATGTTTGCGTAAAAGCAGGATTCCTGTTTATTTTTAAACTGTACTTAGTATAGGTAACTTTTGTGCTTTTTCGGGCACCTATCGATTTTCAGCATAAAAGTTTTTTGCGATTATCTTTGTTTTTGCTTATTTCGCCTCTTGGGAATTTTAACAACAAACGATAGAATTACCTGAACTTTCCTTTATCAGAAAATTCATTCCATACAGTTATGCTCAAAACCCAATTTGTACTAGCGGACACCGCAACTCAACCATTAAAGCACGTCAAAAACTCATGGGACGATTTTGACGATGAGGAAGAGGAAGAAGAATTTGATGATCTGGAGGAATTCGATTTGGATGACGATGACTTCGAAAAGATGGACTTCGATGAAGTTGATATTGAAGACGACGATGACGACTTCAATTTCGATGATGAAGACGACGATGACGAAGAAGAATAACAACGTCAGCTACCTTTATGTCCTTAAAAACCAATAAGGCAAATGGCTAGCCATTTGCCTTATTGGTTTTTGCATTTTGAAAGATACTATTTTGATTTAAAATAACTTAAATCCGACGCTTAAGTTGAATACATTGGGTCTTTGGCCCAGTGCAGTATTTATTTTCTCAAAGCCAGTTTCATAACGCGCATCCACGGTCAGGTTACCGATATCCATTCCTAAGCCCACTTGTCCGCCCCAGATACGGTCCTTGAACTGATAGGCCGACGGGTTGTATTCCGTTAGTCCTTGCGTATCGGTTTTCAGATTGAAAGACACCATAGGCCCTGCTAGCAACCGTAGTTTAAACTGAGGTGCATTGACAATGTACCGACCCAGCAATACAGGCACGTCCACACTGCTGAAACGTACCGTTCCTTTTACTCCATTTCCAGTCTGTGTATCCTGAAAGGTGAGTGAACTCCCTTTGCTGTTAAAATAAACTTCAGGCTGCAAATAAACTTTCCTACTCAGATTGGCCCGAATAAAAGCACCGGCTTGATAACCCAGAATGTAATCACTGGTTACCGAGGGGTCTTTTGTAACCAATGTAGAATAATTTAATCCGATGCGCGGCCCAAGGGTAAAAGTAGGGTCATGAGAACGTTTCTGTGCAAAAACTGAAGAAGAAACGGCAAGTAAGCCAATAAACAATGCGATTTTTTTCATAGTTGTAGTAGATTGAAGTGTTGTTACCTAGAATGATAGCTTCTAATCAAAACCTGTGCCTTTTTTATGAATATTATAAAGCGTAAAAATAGAAAGACTATAACTACCTGTAAACCAGTAAATTAAAAAAAATATTTTTTTACGATTTTTTTTATAAAATTGCTCTCCGAATCTGGAAGAATAGTTCTTCGGGAGTTTTTACTTTTGTAAGGATACTATTTTACGAGAACCATTTTTTATTTTGCTTATGAAACATTCAGAGAAAGTATGTACCATCGTAGGAGCTGGCCCTGGTATTAGTTTTTCGGTGGCGAAACGATTTGCCAAGGAAGGCTTTTCCATAGCTCTTATTGCCCGCCGCGTTGAGAATATTCAACGCTGCGTTCAGGAATTACAGGAAAATGGCATTTTTGTGAAAGCGTATGCCGCTGATGCTGCCGATTTTGCATCGCTCAACAAAGCCTTCCGGAGTATAAACCGGGAAATGGGATACTCCGACGTATTGGTTTACAATGCCTTTGTGGGCAGAGAAGCCAGTCCATCGACCCTTGACCCGGAAAAGCTCATACAAGACTTTCGGGTAAACGTGGCAGGAGCCCTAGCCGCAGCGCAATTGGTGATTCCCAATATGAAGAAGCAAAAGAAAGGGACTATTCTCTTTACCGGAGGTGGTTTATCGCTGGAGCCGTATCATCCGTACGCGTCGCTGGCCGTAGGGAAAGCCGGAATCCGCAATCTGGCATTCAGCATGGCCGACGAACTCGCTCCGGATGGCATTCATGTAGCCACTGTTACCATTGCGGGTATTGTCAAGCCTGGCACTCATTTTGACCCCGACAAGATTGCAGAGGAATACTGGCGTTTACATGCGCAGAAGGCTAAGAAATTTGATAAAGAAGTGATTTATAAATAATTACATACACAGGTTGCTTACTGCAAAATACTATCTCTGTAAAAGAGAAAACCCTGCCAGTAAACAACCTGTGCACTATTGAGCCTTTGCCTGTTAAAGATCAAAGCCAAGTTTGGCAAGCAATACTCACACAAACTGAATTATTTATAAATCAGTACTTCCGATTTTCCATCGGCCTTGATATAACCGCGATACATTCCTTCTGAATTGAAAGGCATGGCAAAGTTGCCATTTCGGTCTAAGGCAATCACGCCTCCTTCTCCCCCACGTTCTACCAGCTTTTTCATTACTACCTCATCTGCCGCCTGTTTGACTGAGAACTTTTTGTACTCCATCAATGCTGAAATATCATAACCTACCACCGACCGGATAAAATACTCGCCATGTCCCGTGGCCGATACGGCACAAGTTTGATTGTTAGCGTAGGTACCTGCGCCAATGATGGGAGCATCGCCCACTCGATTCCAGCGTTTATTGGTCATTCCACCCGTTGAGGTCGCGGCAGCCAGGTTTCCATATTGATCCAATGCCACAGCACCTACTGTTCCAAATTTTTTGGCCTTTTCGAGCTCGTCCATAGTTGGCAGTAGATACGCATCGCCTTTGGGTGCAGGGGCGGAATGGTCCAGTTTAATTTCTTCCTGCTCTTTGGCTTTCTGCAATTGCTGATAGCGGTTTTCGGTATAGAAATATGCCGGATCCACAACTTCCATTCCCTGCTCCTTGGCAAACTGTTCGGCTCCACGGCCTATCAGCATCACATGTGGCGAATTTTCCATTACTTTTCGGGCGGTGCTTATGGGATTTTTGATCACGTTTACGCCTGCTATCGCACCTGCTTTTAAGGTATTTCCATCCATGATGGCGGCGTCCATTTCATTCTTTCCTTCATTTGTAAAAACAGCCCCTTTGCCAGCATTGAATAACGGCGAATCTTCCATGACCCGGATGGTAGCCTCTACGGCATCTAAACTAGTGCCCCCATTCTGCAAAATCTTGTAACCGGTTTGAAGCGCCTGGTTCAACACTTCCTGATAGGCTTTTTCTTTTTCAGGCGTCATATTTTTCTTCAATATAGTCCCCGCTCCGCCATGAATGACCAGGGTAATCTTACTTTTATCCATTTTTTGTAAACTCTGTGCAAAACACATGGAAGAAACAATCAGACATAGAGATAGAAGTAAGTTTGCTTTCATAAAAAGTCGGTTTTGGTTTGTAGAAAGATACTATTTTCCGGTACGTTTTCAAACAAAAAAGTCTGCCGAAAGGCAGACTTTACAAAGTACAGAGTATGAATGATAGCATTATTTTGCAGCCAGTGCTTCGGCACCACCCACAATTTCCAGGATCTCTTTGGTAATGGCTGCCTGGCGGGTACGGTTATAAACCAGTTTCAATTCTTTCAAAAGTTCCTTCGCGTTTTCAGTCGCTTTGTCCATGGCCATCATCCGGGCGCCATGTTCAGAGGCATTTGATTCCAGCAATGTTTTGTAAAACTGAACTTTTAATGACTTAGGAACCAACTCTTTGAAGATTTCTTCTTTGGATGGCTCGTAAATATAATCGGTCTTGCTTGCTTTAGCAGCATCGTTCTGAGAAGCGACAACCGGTAAAAACTGTTCTACACGCAAAACCTGCGTTGCAACGTTTTTGAACTCGTTGTAAACGATTTCTACTTTGTCGTAATCACCCTTCAGAAAGGCATCCATT
This sequence comes from uncultured Sphingobacteriales bacterium, assembly GCA_963520985.1. Taxonomy (GTDB): domain Bacteria; phylum Bacteroidota; class Bacteroidia; order Cytophagales; family 172606-1; genus Xanthocytophaga. The sequence goes on along the minus strand of CAUQTA010000001.1, from coordinate 1,395,600 downwards.
GCAAACTCAGCGGCTTTACGGGCTGCACCAAAGCTTAATATAGAGAAAGTGCCTATAAAATCGCTCTTCAGCGTGTAGTTTCGTCGGCTAAAATAGTCCATTCCTTTTTTGCCAATCGGCAACAGATGTACATTGCCTGCTTTTGACTGCTGGCTGTACTTTTCTGCTATCAGGCTAGTCACCGCCTTGATAATGCGGCTGTTAAAAGCTCCGGCCAATCCTCTGTCAGACGTAACAACTACCAGCAATACTTTATTTGGAGTGCGTTCTACAGCAAATGGATTTTCTACACTGTCGTCTACTGAAGCCGATATATTTTGCAAAATCTGAGTGAGACGATTGGAATAGGGACGCATCTGCAAAATAGCATCCTGCGCACGACGCAACTTAGCTGCCGAAACCATTTTCAAGGCTTTGGTGATTTGTTGTGTCGAGTTAATTGACTGAATACGACCCCGGACTTCTTTTAAACTTGGCATATTTAAAATAGTATCTTTTAAACTTCAAAAAGCCCCTTCTTGTCGAAAGGGCTTTTGATTATTTTTTATGCAAATCGAGCGGCAACTTCTTTACCCACTTTTTTCAAAATGTCGGTGATGCTGTCGTCAAATTTACCTTTTTTCAGCGCATTCAAGGTTTCTTTGTGCGCTGAAGACAACAGCAACAGATATTCTTTTTCAAATTCTTTCATTTTTGCCACAGGCACGTTGTCCGTTATGCCATTGGTAGAAGCGTAGATCATGGCTACTTGTTGCTCAACCGGAACGGGTGAGAACTGAGCTTGTTTCAATACTTCCTGGTTGCGGCGTCCCCGCTCAATGATCAGCTTAGTAGTGGCGTCCAGATCAGAGCCGAACTTCGCAAACGCTTCCAACTCACGGAATTGCGCCTGGTCAAGCTTCAACGTACCCGCTACTTTTTTCATCGACTTAATTTGAGCGTTACCACCTACGCGGCTTACCGAAATACCTACGTTGATAGCCGGACGAATACCTGAGTTAAACAAGTTTGACTCAAGGAAGATTTGGCCGTCGGTAATGGAGATTACGTTGGTTGGGATATAGGCCGAAACGTCACCTGCCTGGGTTTCAATGATAGGAAGAGCCGTTAATGAACCGCCTCCTTTTACAATCGGTTTCAGAGGCTCTGGCAAATCGTTCATTGACTGAGCAATGGAATCAGAAGCATTGATTTTAGCGGCACGTTCCAGCAAGCGGCTATGCAGATAGAATACGTCTCCGGGATAGGCTTCACGTCCTGGAGGACGACGCAGCAACAGCGATACTTCGCGGTAAGCTACAGCTTGTTTTGACAAATCATCGTATACAATCAATGCCGGACGACCTGTATCACGGAAATATTCGCCGATGGCAGCACCAGTAAACGGAGCAAAGAATTGCATTGGAGCGGGATCGGAAGCACCGGCAGCTACAACGATGGTATAATCCATAGCGCCACCTTTTTGCAATGTATTTACTACCTGTGCAATGGTCGAAGCTTTTTGACCGCACGCTACATAAATACAGAAAACAGGCTCGCCACGTTCAAAATATTCTCTTTGGTTCAGAATGGTATCCAGTGCTACGGTAGTTTTGCCAGTCTGGCGGTCACCGATGATCAACTCGCGTTGGCCACGACCTACCGGAATCATCGCATCAATCGCTTTGATACCTGTTTGTAATGGTTCGTTTACAGGCTGACGGTAGATTACTCCTGGCGCTTTGCGTTCCAGAGGCATATCGTACATCGGTCCTGTGAGAGCAGGCCCACCATCAATAGGATGACCCAGTGTGTTTACCACGCGGCCTACCATGCCATCTCCTACTTTGATAGAAGCAATTTTGCCAGTACGACGCACGGTATCTCCCTCACGAATCCCGCTGTAGTCACCCAGCGTTACGGCACCCACGTTGTCTTCTTCCAGGTTCAATACCAAGCCGCTTATACCGTTGCTAAATTCCAGCAACTCACCAGCTTGTGCTTTGGTCAATCCATAAATACGAGCCACACCGTCACCTACTTGCAATACCGTACCTACTTCTTCCAATTCCGCCTCGGTGCGCGCATTGGCTAGTTGCGCTCTTAAAATGGCTGAAACCTCATCGGGTCTTACTGCTACTGACATATTTTATGATTATGAGTAAATGAGCAATTGTATAAATTGTTTTAAAGACCTTGATCTGTATGTATGGTCTAAAAAATAGTATCTTCTGCAACTGAAAAACCGGCCCCTTATCAGTTTTTCGAGAATTGATATTTTAGCGCCTGTAGTTTTCCTTTTACTGACTCATCAATCAGCTTGTCCTTGATCTTCAGCACAAACCCTCCTATCAGACTCGGATCAACTTTTTCGGTAAGTTCTACCTGCTGCTTGCCTGAAATTTCCACTACCATTGCCTTAAACTGCTCGCGAAGGGTAGCATCTACTGGTATGGTGGTAACTACCTGCGCAGTCTGAATTCCTTTGTATTCGTTGTAAAGGACATGAAACTCTTTGGCAACATCGAATAGGATTTCTTCACGGTTTTTACGGGTAATGATCTCAAAAATCGAAAAAGAAACAGGACTTACGCGACTTTTAAAAATATCTCTCAGCACCGCAAACTTTTTGTAATGAGCCACAATGGGACTTTGCAACATATTGACCAAGCTGCGGTTTTCCTCGCAGGTATTTGCCAGTAATTGCATGTCAGTATGAACTTGCTCTACAATTCCTTGTTCAACGGCTAGGTCTATCAAGGCTTTGGCGTATCGATGGGCTGCTCTGCTTTCGGTCATAAATGACAGTATAAAGGATTACAGGTTACAGCATTCTGGTAATTTCACAAAACCTGCACACCTGAAAGTAGTATCTTTTGAAACGAAAAAACCTAAGGTATTAATTGAATTTCACGTCGTCTACAAACTTGTTCACCAACGCGCGTTGAGAAGCTTCGTCTTTCAATTGACCACGCAATACTTTTTCGGCAATCTCAATGGAAAGAGAGGCAACTTGCTGTCTGATTTCCTGAATAGCTGCCTGGCGTTCTTGCTGGATTGCCAAACGAGCCGCTTCCGTGGCACGGTTTCCTTCGGTAACTGCTTTCTCTTTGGCTTCTTCCACCAGTGTTTCTGCAGCCTGACGAGCCTGTTTCAGAATGGCGTCACGCTCTACACGGGCTTCTTCCAACAATTTCTCGTTGTCCGACTTCAGCTTTGCCATATCCGCTTTTGCTTGATCGGCCATTTTCAAGGCACTGTCAATAGAATCTTCCCGTTCGCGAAGCGCTTCGGTGATAGGCTTCCAGGCAAACTTTCTAAGAAGAAGCAGAATGAACACAAACACGATGGCTTGCCAAACGATAAGGCCCAAACCAGGGGATAAAATGTCTGCTGCAAAAATAGCCGTTACTGAATGCATATGTATTTTTTAGAAATCAGATAGAATAAATAAAACCAATCTTGCTTTTGTTTCACTAAATGGAAGAATTCCCGCTTCAGACCTAATGTCAGCAAGCGGGAATTCAATGAATTATCTGTTGGCAATCAAGAAACAAACTACCACACCGAACAGCGCTACACCCTCGATAAGAGCGGCAGAGATGATCATGGCAGTTTGGATTTTACCAGACGCTTCTGGCTGACGAGCAATAGCTTCTGTAGCACTACCACCAATGCGACCGATACCCAGACCTGCGCCTAACGCAACTAGACCTGCACCGATACCTGCACCTGCAATAGCTGTACCCATATCGCCAGCAGCTTGAAGAAGAACACTTGATAACATGTTAATAAATAGATTAAGTGAAACAAACCCCGCTGCAAATCAACGGAATATTTTTAGGAGGCTCAACCTCACATATGATTAATGACCTAGATCGTCGTGAGACTCGTGGCTTTCTACCGCACTACCAATGTACATCGAAGAAAGCAATGTAAAGATATACGCTTGCAGAATGGCAACCATCAACTCGATTCCGTTCAGGAAAAGAACGAATGGAACCACAACCCCACCTACTAATGCATTTTTGAAGATAAAGATTAGCCCCAACAAACTCAGGATAATAATGTGACCCGCCGTAATGTTTGCAAACAAACGAATCATCAGTGAAAACGGCTTGGTAAGAATGCCAATGAATTCGATAGGAATCATGATTGGCCACAAGGCAACGGGTACCGGAGGCGCAAAAATGTGTCCCCAGTAGTATTTGTTACTCCGTACGTGGGTAGCAATCAGTGTAGCCACTGCCAAGAACAACGTTACGGCAATATTTCCTGTAAGGTTAGCTCCACCAGGTAGCAAGCCCAAAAGATTATTAAACCAGATAAAGAAGAATACAGTCAACAGGTAGGGCAAAAACTTTTCATACAATGGATGACCGTGTTTGTCTTTGCCGGTGATGTTGGCTTTGGCTATATCGTCGCGAATGAAAACAATGATAGGCTCAAAGAAGGATTGCATGCCTTTGGGTGCCTGGCCTGGGCGTTTTTTGTAGGCAGAGGCCACTCCTGTGAAAACCAAAATCAGGATAACTGCACTTAATAACAGAGAGGCTACGTTTTTAGTAATGGAAAAATCATAGAATTCCAGACTTGCATCCGTATTTTTCAGTTTCCCATCGGCTTCGTCAATGTAAAAACCTTTGTAGGTATGTTCTTGCTTTTCGCCTTCGTCTTTAAAGCCTTCGCTATGAAACTGGTGTGATGAGAAAACTTCTACTCCTTGCCCTGGAATGTATAAGATTACTGGAAGTGGCAATGTAATGTGGGTATGGCCAATCGTAGCAAAATGCCATTCGTGCGAATCGGTCACGTGGTGAGAAATCATCTCCCCTATGTTAAATTTTTCTTCTTCGTGTTCAGTAGTCCCATGCTCCTGGGCTTTGGCAAAAGGGGAAAAAACAAGCAGAAATGCAGCTAATAAACTAAAAATCAGAGGATTATATCTTTTCGCGAGACTCATAAAAACATCGGTAACTAGGGCTATCGAAAATTGCGCCGCAAGTTAGTCACTAACCAATAGATTTCAAAACCTACATACAAGAAATAAATAAGAAAAAAATTGAGTAGAAATACAAATATATCAGAAGTGCCATTTTTTATAAAAAATATAATAAATGCCAAACTAGTCAGTAGCCGCACGCCAGTCATGGCCAAGTAGGGATTCATAATGTTATCGGCATCCTGCTTAAACTTATATTGCAGATAAGCATGCCCTGCCAGCGAAACAACAAACAGCAACCCCAGCATCAGCCAAACCTGCGGATGAATGAAGGCTGGAAAAATAGTATCGAGCAAAAAGCAAAAACCTGCCAGCAACACACTGAAAATCACTAATCGAATCATAAAAATAAAATCGGCATGGCTGGTTGGAAGATAGACCCTTCAGCCTAAAAATGCCTGCTAATGTTTGTAAAACTAAGTATGAACTAAAATAAGAAACGGATAATCCTGTTATTCAGGCAATCAATACGGATATTTTCCGTGTCATTCGCCGAAAACGGGATTATCCGTGTAAGGAATAGCAATGGGTTTTAGCTAATCGGAAGATACTATTTTTTTTCAGACCTTCTCCGCCATAGCCATGCGTTCAACCACTTTCCCGATCCGACTGATGCCTTCGTTCAATTCGTTGACGGAAGGAAGAAACACCACCCGGAAATGGTCGGAAGTATGGTGGTTAAATCCAGTTCCCTGCACCAGCAACACTTTTTCTTCCTTCAATACACGCATGACAAACTGCTTGTCACTTTCGATTGGACAAACGTTGGTGTCAATCTTGGCAAACAAGTAGAAGCTTCCCTGTGGTGTTACGCAGCTCAAACCCGGAATGCTGTTGATGGCTTTCACCGCAGCATCGCGTTGCTGATACAAACGTCCGTTTGGCAACACCAGATCGTCAATATGCTGGTAGCCTTCCAGCGCCGGCTTGATGCAGTACTGGGCAGGCACACTGCTACATACCCGCATGGTAGCCAGCAACATAAGACCTTCCATGTAATCCTGGGCGTCTTTGGTTTTGCCACTCAGCACCAGCCATCCGGCACGGAAACCAGCACCAAAATAGTTTTTGGTCAAGCCGCTCATGGTCAAGCACAATACATCGTCAGCCAGTGTGGCAATGGACGTATGCTTGGCTCCGTCATATAAGATACGGTCGTAAATTTCGTCTGAGAAAATAACCAGATTGTGCTCCCGTGCTATTTGCAACAGACCTTCCAGCACTTCTTTGGAATAAACGGCTCCCGTTGGGTTGTTCGGATTGATAATCACAAGGCCACGGGTACGCGGGGTAATCTTGCTCCGGATATCGGCCAAGTCGGGCATCCAGGCCGATTGCTCGTCACATATATAATGAACCGCTTTGCCTCCGCACAGCCGCACAGCCGATGTCCACAGCGGATAGTCGGGCATGGGCAGCAAAATTTCGTCGTCACGTTCCAGCAGCGCCTGCAAACTCAGCATGATCAGATCACTCACGCCGTTTCCAATGAAAACGGTATCTTCGGTAATTCCAGAAATTCCTCTTTGGGTGTAATGCTTCGCGACTGCCGCTCGGGCCTCCTGAATGCCATTCGACGCTGCGTATCCTTGCGCTTTGGTCAGGTTATCAATAAGAGCTTGCTGAATGTGGGCTGGAGTTTGGAAGCCAAACGGAGCCGGATTACCAATGTGTAGCTTGATAATCGAATGACCCGCTTTCTCTAAAGCGACAGCCTGCTCATAAATGGGTCCGCGAATTTCGTAATTCACGCCGTAAAGATTGGAACTTCGGCTAATCATTAAAAATGATGCTAAAATGGAGAACTATTAACGTTTAATGGTGAGTTTTTAGCATGTTGATGACTGAAAAACAGGTGGGTTTTGCCTAAGCAGCAGGTACTATTTTCGTGCCATGCGGACAAAATCAATTTGTTTTTCATTAGAAAAATTTTACAAATATACGTAGATAACGGGAAAAAGTGGCGGTGTCATTTTTTTTTTTCTAATTGCAGGGAATATGGGAAATCTACCGGAGTTCTCTATTTTTGTACCCCATCGGCAGAAAACAAGTTTTGTGTTTGACGTAAAACGGCTCATCACTAAACTCACACTGCTTTGGTTTTCAGAAGTAAATCAAACGGCAGTTTGCAGGCAATGCCTACCCTCTAGGCACACTCTGCTATCCCGGGGTTTTACTCTTTGAAAACCTAGTATTTTATATCAGAGATAAACCGGTGCGCACAAACCCAACACGACACATAGAGTTACATGGAGAAATCATTAAAACACATACACTTCATTTCCATTGGCGGAGCGGCAATGCACAACCTGGCCATTGCACTCCATTTACAGGGAAATTCCATTACCGGTTCCGATGACGAGATCGTGGAACCTTCGCGTGGTCGTTTGCAAAAATACGGTTTGCTGCCCGCGCAGGAAGGTTGGTTTACGGAAAACATCCACACCGGGCTCGATGCGGTCATCCTCGGAATGCACGCCCGAGAAGACAACCCGGAACTGAAAAAAGCCCAGGAACTCGGGCTGAAAATATATTCCTACCCCGAATTTGTGTACGAGCAGTCGCAGCACAAACAACGGATAGTGATTGTGGGCAGTCACGGCAAAACGACCATTACTTCCATTATTCTGCATGTTCTGAAACATCTCAATCGGGAGTTTGATTATTTAGTTGGGGCACAGCTCGAAGGGTTTGACACCATGGTGAAGCTTACCAAAGAGGCGCCGGTCATAGTGATTGAAGGTGACGAATATTTTGCCTCCCCGATTCATCGCAAGCCTAAGTTTTTGTACTACCAGCACCACATCGGATTGATGAGCGGCATTGCTTGGGACCATATCAATGTCTATCCCAACTTTGACGAATACGTCAAACAATTTGAACTCTTCGCTGAAACTACTCCCAAAGCGGGTTCATTGGTATTTGACAAAAACGACGATTTGGTTACGGTAATTTGCCGCAAAGAACGCGAAGATGTGACCCGCCTCGAATACGATGTGCATCCGCATGTAATCAAAGAAGGCAAAACGTACCTGCTTACTGCCAGCCAGCACGAAGTACCCGTTGCCATTTTTGGCGAACACAACATGCGCAACATCAGCGGAGCCAAAACGGTGCTGGAACGCCTCGGAGTAGAGGATGCTGAGTTTTACGCAGCCATTTCTTCTTTCAAAGGAGCGGCCCGGCGCATGGAAAAACTGGGTCAGAATGCTCACACGACCATTTTCCGTGACTTTGCCCATGCTCCTTCCAAGTTAGAAGCAACTACCCACGCTGTCAAATCGCAGTTTCCGGCCCGCAAACTGGTGGCTTGCATGGAACTACACACCTTTAGCAGCCTGAACAAAGCGTTTTTGAAGGAATACAAAGACACATTCAACGCACCTGATATAGCCATTGCTTACTTCAATCCGCATACGCTTGAACACAAACGCCTTGAGCCTATTACGGAAGCAGAGGTAAAGGCCGCCTTTAATCGCCCTGATCTACAAGTCTTTACGAGCAGCGATTCATTAAGGTCGTTTTTGAAAACCCAAAGCTGGCAAGATACCAATTTGCTGATGATGAGTTCAGGCAATTACAATGGATTGGATTTGCAGGCATTGGCACAAGAGATTCTCAAATAATTGTTTTTCACTGAAAAGCCAATCGAAGCGGCATGTCAAAATAGTATGTTTTGAAAAGACAAAACCCCACTGCATCCGATTGGCGTTCAACGAAATATACTTAAACACCCTTAGTCACAATGCATTCTCTGAAACTTAAAAAACCGCTGGCCTTCTTTGACATCGAATCGACCGGAACCAGTGTGGTCAAAGACCGGATTGTCGAAATCAGTGTATTGCGGGCTCTGATGAATGGTGAAACCCAAATCAAAACCTGGCGAATCAATCCCGGGATGCCTATTCCGCCGGAAAGCAGCGTATTCCATGGCATTTATGATGAAGACATCAAAGACAAACCAGTGTTCAAAGAAGTAGCCCACGATATCTTTCGCTTCTTTGACGGAGCCGATCTGGGCGGCTTCAATGTATTGCGGCTCGACATTCCGATGCTAGTGGAGGAGTTTCTGCGTGTAGATCTGGACTTTAACTTGGCCAGCCGTAAACTGATTGACGCACAGAAGATTTTTCACCTGATGGAACCGCGCAGTTTGCCGGCTGCCTACCGGTTTTATTGCCAGAAAGAGCTGGAAAACGCCCACAGCGCCGAAGCCGACACCATTGCCACGTTTGAAGTGCTGTGTGCCCAGGTAGAACGTTATGAAGGGGTAGCCATCAAAGACGAAAATGGGAAAGACTATGTACCGGTGCACAACGACATGAACAAGCTGCACGAGATCACAGCCCACAAGATGGTCGACCTGGCGGGGCGCATGGTGATGAACGACAAAGGCCTGGAGATTTTCAATTTTGGCAAACACAAAGACCGCCTCGTTACGGAAGTGCTTGACAAAGAGCCTGCTTTCTATGATTGGGTGATGAAAGGCGACTTTCCGCTGGACACCAAACGCAAACTGACCGAAATCAAATTACGCAATAGCTTCCGCCGCAAATAAACATTGTTCCGGGTAAGGATCAGGCAATGCCTGCGAGTTTAAAAGCTGTGTCAAAAACATCATTCTTCAAACTTACTCGCCTGATTCTTAGTCGATTTTCTTCCTGAATGGGCAACTCAAACGATTTTGTATCTTGATGAAATTTACAACACATCGTTATGCCTTATTTCTCCTGGGTTCTAGGCGTTTTTGCCGTTGGTGTTTTTATCACTATTGTGCTGATTCGTAAGCTACTGGCTAAAAACAAGCCTTTTGCGCAATTAATCAATCTAAAAACACTTCTCCTGACGGCAATTGTAACGCCAGTTGCCTATTCCGTTTTTTATGTAGCTGCTATTGTTTATAAGATTGATAGAGCCGGAACAGATTACTTTTCCACAAAGCTTTATGCCTTGAATGCCTACGTCCTCACCAAAAAGACCGATCTGTATCAGGATTTGCAAACAAAACCTTACGTAGGCGATAAAATTGCAACGATACACCTACTTCCGGGCGATACTGTAACCACCGATGCTTCTTACCAACAAGGAAGTGTGCTCAATGGCATAGAGTATGGACGAATTCAGAAGAACGGCCACACCTACTGGTTTGTAACCGATAGACAGTCAACCTTGTTTGAATACACGTACCGAAATCAGCCTTTCGAATTCTCCGCTTCTGAAGAGCAGAACCGACTTTACTGGCGCCGGGCAAAGAAATACATGACGGATTACCGTACGTTTCATGGCGATGACATCACCGAAACGCAGAATCAAGATACTTTACTCTATACAAAGTGTGATTTTAATTACGGTGCGAAATGGCTCAGGATTTCGCGTAAAAAATCACCAGCAGGCTGGCAGTTCAACGTAAGCGGCAACACGTTTAAAGGCAGCGAAAATTGCATCTATGTAAACGTCAAAGATCGGTTTGGCAATAGACCTACTAATTACGATGCCTGCGCCTACTTCATTGTCCATGGCGATTTTTTCGAAGATAAACTGCAGAAATAGTATCTTTCACAAATCAAAAACCCGAGTAATTGATTAGTGGGTCTATTTCTTAGGTCGATTATACCAACGATATTCATTCCATTTTTTTAGCTTTTTCCAATACTCGGGGTATATTTTATAATTAGCTTGTCCTTTCCAATATCCTCCTAAGTCAAAAAGCACTTTGCATAGGGAATATACGGCGTACGATTGTGTGTAGTTTGTTTCTATCTCCAGTATGGTATCTCCTATTGTAAAGTCTATCTCGTAAAAGCCAGGTACAACAAATTGAACTTCATAAATATGATTCAGATTACCCATCTTGCAAAGGCGTTCTAAGTCATCATAATATTTATCCTGGATGGCCATTCTTTCGTCCCAATCAGTAGTCGTATTCAGCTCATTTCTCTGCTGCTTTTTTAATCCCCAGAATTGTGATTCTTGATTTGCTACTTTTTCCGCATCAAGTAATAATTCTTGAAAAATACCCGAACTGGTATTATGTAGATTCTTGATATGTAACTTGGCAGAAAGATAGATGGTAAGTCCAGTTTGTCTTTCGAACTTTTTCTGTATATCACAAAAAGATGGAATTTTATCTGCGAATTCTATGGAAAGATAACCAATACCCATTTGTTTAGTTTGTTGATAATTTAAGCAAATTATACAAGTTACTCTATGTTGCAATATAGTTTCTCATCCATAAAAAAATAGTAGCCTGCCAAAACTGACAACCTCCCCTACTGCGTAATCTTCAAATGCAACGTTTGCATTTTAGTTAAAACTCTCTACATTTGTATCGTACACGATTTAATTGCAAACGATATAAAGCCATACACATATGAAAGGATTTGGTAAAACATCATTGATTCAGAAGATATTTCGAGTCTTACTCGGCAGTTTTATGGTATTGGCAGCCGTTGGTCACCTTACGTTTCAGCGGCAGGAGTTTCAGGCGCAAGTGCCTGACTGGGTTCCGCTTAGCAAAGACCTGGTGGTTATTCTGTCGGGCATTGCCGAGCTTGGGCTGGGCTTAAGCATGATTTTCTGGAAAAAGCAACGAGTCTATGTCGGCCTGGCCTTGGCGACCTTTTACGTACTGATTTTTCCGGGCAACATTGCCCAATACCTGGGGCATCGCGAAGCGTTTGGGCTCAATACCGATACGGCGCGTTTGATTCGGCTGTTTTTTCAACCCGTGCTTATTTTGTGGGCGTTGTGGTCTACTGGAGCATTAACATTCCTGACTCATAAGGGACGCATTCCCAATGCGCCAAATTTCTACGATTTTGAAGCGTTGGATATGCGTGGCAATCCCGTGAAACTGAGTGATTACGCTGGCAAAACCGTACTGGTGGTGAATACGGCAACCCAATGTGGGCTTACTCCGCAATTTGAAGGACTCGAAAACTTATACCAGAAGTATAAAAGTGAGCATTTTGTCATCTTGGGTTTTCCATGCAATCAGTTTGCCAATCAGGAACCGGGCGATAATGAATCCATTGCACAAACGTGCAGCATCAATTACGGTGTTACGTTTCCGCTGTTTGGTAAGATTGACGTAAACGGCAAAAACGCCCATCCGCTTTTCACGTACCTGAAAGATGAACTGGGAGGCGTTCTGACCGACGACATCAAGTGGAATTTCACAAAATTCCTGATCGACAAAAACGGAAATCCTGTGAAGCGATTTGTCCCTATCACCAAACCTGAATCCATAGAACCGACTGTAAAACAAGTCCTTTGATATGAACGCGGAAGCATTGAAACTCGAAAATCAGATTTGTTTTCCTCTATATGCAGCTTCGCGACTGGTAACCAAACTGTACCAGCCCATTTTGAGCCGGTGGGACATTACCTATCCGCAATACTTGGTGTTTTTGCTGCTTTGGGAGAAAGATCAACTCACCGTAAGCGAACTGGGAGAATGCCTGTTATTGGAATCGAATACGCTCACACCGCTCCTAAAACGAATGGAAAGCAAAGGCTACATCACCCGCACCCGCTCCACAACCGATGAACGCAGCGTGCAAATTAGCCTTACCGACAAAGGCAAAGCCTTGCAGGAAGAAGCCCGACTGATTCCCGAACAGATTGTCAATTCGGTGAAAACCGATGTCATTACTGAATCGGATATTGTGCATCTCAAACAGACATTGAATCAAATTGTGCAGCTGTTTAAAGAATAGTATCTTGTAAAAACCCAAAACCCCGGCTTTACTCTTTCTGCTTTTTTAGCCATCTTTGAAAGTGGCAGAAAAATTCACCTATTCGTTTCGCATCAAGTGGTCAACCATCATGGGCGTGTCGTCATTCGGCATTCTGGTTCCCACGTTTTTTGTTCCGCTCGAGCTCGGTTCCTCTGAACACCTGCTACTGATGATGGCAGCTACCATCATTACCTTTGTCATCTGGGAAGGGAGTAAGTTTATACAAGCTCTTATTCTGCACATGTATCCCTGGGAAGAGAGCTTCAGCAAGCATCTCACCTACGAGATTATCAGTATTTTTATCTTTTCCTCGTTGGTGCTCACTACCGGCATTCTTACCTATAACCAGTTTGTATCGTCAGTCAATTTTACGGTGGCCGTGGTGCTGCAAAACATCATTGTTTCTTTTCTGCTGGCGTTGCTCTTTACGGCCATTAACGAAGGCGCGTTTCTGTTTGCCAAATGGAAGGAGTCGCTGGTAGAACAGGAACGGCTCCGGCAGGAAAACCTGATAGCCCGCGTCGAAAGCCTGAAAAAACAGCTTGACCCGCATTTTCTGTTCAATAGCCTGAGTGTTTTGAGCGGCGTTGTTTACAAAGACCCGGTGCTCGCCGATCGGTTCATTACCAAACTGGCTCAAGTGTATCGATATGTAATTGACCACAACGACTCTTCACAAGTGGCTCTGCAACAGGAAATCACGTTTGTCGAAGCGTATTGTTTCCTGCTCAATGTACGGTTTTACAACAAGGTCATTCTCAATGTAGACATCACCAAAGAGTCGGTGTATGTGTTGCCCCTTTCCATTCAGTTGCTAGTCGAAAATGCGGTAAAACACAACCGGATTTCCGAAAACCAGCCTTTAGAGTTGCGCATCTACACCAAAGACGCTATGGTGTGGGTTGAAAACCGTTTGAATCGCAAGGAAACCAAAGTAGAATCAACCGGAATCGGCCTCAAAAACCTGGAGGCTCGTTACAAGTTTATCATGGGCAAACCGATTCGGCTGGAAAATGACGGAACCATTTTCAGAGTTGGCTTGCCGTTGATTTCTGAACAAAAACCGGTTGCCAGCCACTCGAAATAGAGTACAGGATAGGAGAAGGAGATTTGGTTTCGGAAAAGATACTATTTTTTCAAGCGTCATGGCCTAATGAACAGTAAACATAGTTTTAGGAACATTCTTTATGAAATTATCCCTGGTACTCTTGTTCTTATTTCTTCATCACTACATAGTGGTAGCACAAAAGACCATTCATTACCAGTTTGTGGTGAAGGAAAAGATATTTACAGACTCTACAAATCTCTTTTATGCAGGTGCTGAATCTGAATTTTCTAGTAAAAGAACCTACTACAGTGATAATGTATTTGAGGAAGATGGACTTTTCGGAAGCAATGAAAAAAGTGTATATAAGATTCAAAATGAAAACTGGCATGTAAAATCTCCCGACAATTGGAAGTTGTTTCTTTCGCCGAAGAAGTATGCTCCTACTAAAATTTTCCTAGGTGGCATGCCTTATAAATTGAGCTTTGTAAAAAAGGATACAGTGGAAAACTTAGAGTGTTACGTTTTTCAGTTATATCCTGTTGAAAAGAGTGTAACGATAGGTGAACATCCATATTATTGGTTCAATTTTGAGAAAGGTTTCATAAAACTCGCAACATCTACTACCTATCTTTTTAGAAAGGACATCTTGGAGAATGAGCAATAGTATATAACTGCAACTTCTCAACCAACAATTCTCATGAAAGTAGTCATTATTGAAGACGAGTTTTTTTCGGCCGAAAAGCTGAGCCATCAGCTTCAGAAAATCGATGATTCGATTGAAGTGCTCGCCATTTTGCCTTCGGTTGAAAGTGGCTTGGAGTGGTTTCGCACCCATCCTGAACCCGATCTGATCATTTCGGACATTCAACTGGAAGACAAGCAGAGTTTTGAGCTTTTTGATCAACTTCCCATCGAAGCACCCATCATTTACACCACCGCGTTTGACCAATACGCCATTCAGGCATTCAAACAAAACAGCATTGATTACCTGCTCAAACCCGTGGACCTAGACGAACTCCGGGCGGCCATCAAGAAATACGAAAACCTGGAGTACCGTATGCTCAAGAAAGGCTTGAAATTGCAGCCCGAAAAACCCAGAGAAGGCTATAAAGAACGCTTCCTGGTCAAAAAAGGGAGCCAATTGGCCATGATCCGCATTTCAGAAATTGCGTATTTCAAAAGCGATCAGAAAGTCAATTTCCTCATTACCCACGACAACCAGAAATACATCATCGAGCAAACGCTGGACCAGCTATCGGACCAACTGGACCCAAAGAAATTCAACCGCATCAGTCGCAACCGCCTGATTTCGGTGGATTGCATCGAAAAAATCCACAATCATTTCAATGGTCGCCTGAAACTGGAACTCACCCCACCCGAAGACGAAGAAGTCTTTGTGAGCCGCGAACGGGTGCCCCAATTCAAGGAATGGCTCGATTTGTAGTGATTAAATAGTATCTTTCGCAAACTCAAAACCCCTCTAAAACGGGTTTTCCATTTACAGATCACTTATCGGTATCATTGCCAGACTTTTGTCGCATTGCCATGACAACCAGACGAATTCACTACATCTCCGGCTTAACCATTGCCATTTTTATCGGGCTTCATTTGTTTAACCACTTATGGACCTTGTGTACTGGGAGCCGATAAGCACATTGAAATGATGCATGCATTGCGGCATGTTTACCGTAACATTCTGATTGAAACTCTTCTGCTTATTGCTGTTGTCATACAAATTATTTCCGGGTTCAGGCTGTTCAGGGTTTATCGCAAACAGGCTGTCACTTTCTTTGAAAAACTGCACCTCTGGACAGGGCTTTACCTGGCATTCTTCTTTATCATTCATGTGAGTGCTGTTTTGGGAGGCCGGTTTGTACTGCATCTTGACACCAACTTTTATTTTGGGGTGGCGGGCATCAATACATTTCCGTTCAATCTGTTCTTTGTTCCCTATTACGGTTTGGCCATTGTTGCTTTCTTTGGACATGCGGCATCGGTTCATAATAAAAAAATGACCCAGCCTGTTTTGGGTTTTACCCCGGCAGCACAAGCAAAACTGATTCTAATTCTGGGGATTTGCCTGACAGGTATTGCATTTTATGGGCTCACCAATCAGTTTAATGGCGTTCCAATTCCGCCACAATACAATGTATTAATCGGGAAATAAAGACGGCAGGTAGTTATTTTCAAAATAGTATGTTTCAAAAAGTAAAAACCCAGCATTTCTATGGAAAAATCAACAGCCGCCAAAATGGGCATCAAAGAAAACATGCGGGCTTTTTTCCTGGATGCTCCTGAAGAATCGGTAAATGCCATTCAATTGCCGTTCCTTGACTTGGATACTAACCTCACTGGTGAGTTTGATTACATTCATCTCTTTGTGCGTAACCAGACCGATTTTCACAAGAACTTTCCAGCATTAAAAAAACACCTGAAACCGAGCGGCATGTTGTGGGTGTCGTGGCCCAAATCAGGGCAACAAGGCACCGACCTAACGCTGACTACGGTAATTAAGATCGGGTACGATTATGGACTGGTCGAAAGCAAAACACTGAGCATCGACGCCACATGGTCGGCCATCAAATTTACACATCCCAAGCCGGGCAAGGTGTATCAAAACAGTTACGGAAAACTTAAGCAGTCAGAATAGTATCTTCTGAAAAGCAAAAACCCCTCTCCTATTTTCCGCAACGCAGGAATTTTGTAATTTACTGTTTGATAGCTAGTTACCACAGCCTTACTTTGTCTACTAACTAACAGTATCCTCACAAAATTCTCTTTCCATGAAAAAAGCCTGGCTCATACTCTTCCTCTTGCTTTCGTGTAAAAAACCGCAGGGCAATGCACCTTCCCAAGCAAGCATTGCCGAAATGAATCTGAAGCGGGGGCAAATCGTTACGTGTGGCGCACCCAGTTTTCAGTTTGGTTCGGCGGCATTTCCAACCACCTGCAACGAGAATAGCAAGGAAGATTTCACACTGGGAATAAAGCTATTGCATTCGTTTGAATACGATGAAGCCGAAAAAGCCTTCAGCAAGGTAGTGGACCAAAGTCCGGATTGTGCCATGGCCTGGTGGGGAATCGCAATGGCAAACTTTCATCCGCTGTGGTCGCCACCCACCGAAGATGAGCTTCGAAAAGGAAGCAAAGCCATCCAAATAGCTCAATCGCTGGAAACATCACCAAGAGAAAAGGCTTATATTGAGGCAATTGCGGCTTTTTATACCCATTGGGAAACGCTGGATCACCGAACCCGTGCCTTGAACTTTGAGAAAGGCATGGAGCAGGTCTACAAAAACAATCCTGACGACAAAGAAGCGGCTATTTTTTATGCGTTGGCTCTTGATGCCGCCGCCGACCCAACAGACAAGACCTTTACGAAGCAACAAAAAGCCGGACGTATTCTGCAAGCGTTGTATCCGAGCCAGCCGCACCATCCGGGCATTGTTCATTATTTAATTCATACCTATGATTCGCCCGAAATGGCAGAGCAAGGCCTGACCGCAGCCCGAAAATACGCTTCCATTGCCCCGTCGTCGGCACATGCGCTGCACATGCCTTCCCATATCTTTACCAGACTCGGCCTGTGGGATGAGTGCATCCAGTCTAACCAAGCCTCGGTTGCCTCGGCCCAATGTTACGCGGAAGCAACGGGCATCAAAGGCCACTGGGACGAAGAACTGCATGGACTTGACTATCTGGTGTATGCCTATTTGCAGAAAGGCCAGAATGATTCGGCTCGGCTACACGTAGAGTATACAAACAAAATAACGAATGTAGAGCCGGTCAATTTCAAGGTAGCGTATGCGTTTGCCGCCATTCCTGCGCGTTTTGTTCTGGAAAACCGCCAATGGAAAGAAGCAGCAAATCTTCCGATTGGTCCTGCGTTTATTTCCTGGAAGAAGTTTCCATGGCAGGAGGCCATTATTCACTACACTCGCCTGTTAGGCTTGGTTCATCTGAATAATCCGCAGAAAGCCCAGGAAGAACTGGCTCAGTTACAGCAATTGCAGACCGAACTGGTCAATCAGAAAGACAGTTACAAAGCCAATCAGGTAGCCATACAGCTTAAAAGCGGAGAAGCCTGGATTGCCTGGCAACAAGGAAAAACCAAAGAAGCACTGGATTTGATGCAGCAAGCCGCCACGATGGAAGACAAGACCGAGAAACACCCGGTGACGCCGTGCGAAGTTCTTCCTGCCCAGGAACTACTGGCCGATATGTTCCTGGCAGCCAACCAACCGGATAAGGCTTTGGCTGCTTATCAATATGATCTGAAGAAACACCCCAACCGGTTCAATGCGCTGTATGGGGCAGGCAGGGCAGCCGAGAAAACGAATAACCCTTCCCTGGCTGCCACTTACTACAAACAGTTACTGAAAATAACAGAAAACGGAAAGTCCAATCGACCGGAGATCGCCCATTGCCAATCGTTTCTAGGGAAAACAAAAGAAGTAGCTTCTTTGAAATAGTATGTTTTGAAAGAGCAAAACCTGCCTTGTCAGAATTGTTTTGGCAATAGTGATTTTGTGATAATCAAAAGTGTAAACAGGTGTTTGCCAGCCTCCAATGTATTTTGTCAGATCTGCCAGTCAAGTTAATAATTCTCACCTAAACCCCATTGTCTTATGAAAAAGATACTTATCTTTTGTTGTTTCTTGCTGTTAAGCGGCCTCAGCCATGCCCAACAAGTTACTGTTGACTTTATCAAAAGCCTGGAAGAAAAGGAAAAACAAGCCGCCCTTACCAAAGACACGACTACCTTGCTAGGGTTATGGTCCAAAGACTTCACGGTGAATGCACCCTCTAACCGGGTGGTTCCACCAGGGAAAACCACCCTGGACCGCCCCGTCATTACCATACAGAACTACTATTCGTTTGAACGCAATGTGGAACATGTATTAATCAAAGGCAGTGTAGCATTTTCGATGGGTAACGAAACTGTGGTGGAAAAAGCGGTCAATGGTGGCCCGGGAAAAACACTGAAGAGGCGGTTTACCAACATCTGGATGAAGGAAAACAACGAATGGAAACTAACCGCCCGGCATGCCAATCTGCTCTGCAATTCTCAGTAAAGCAGCTTGCACATTGACAGGATGCGGAAGAATAGTACCTTCTGGAAAACCAAAACCCACTTTCGCAAAAACCATTCGGTAACAAACTTCTACAGCTCATCTTTTAATATCTACCAGTGATCTGATTTGTATCGGCTAAGTACTTTATTGTGAGGATATTTGATCTATACAACATTAAATATCCAGTATATGACTGCAATACTCATCTTCTTTTTTGTCCATTGGTATGGTTCACTGTTTTTTCAGACGTTCTTTTTACACCGATACGCTGCACACCACGCTTTTACTATGTCACGTGGGTGGGAGAAGACCTTCTTTATATTGACTTTCATTTTCCAAGGTTCTAACTACCTGAGTGCCTATGCATATGGGGTTATGCACCGGATGCACCATGCCTTTGCCGATACCGAAGAAGATCCGCATTCGCCGATGTACAGCAAAGGCATTTTTGACATGATGTGGAAAACCTATACGTTTTACCACGCCGTTCGCGAACGCAAAGCGAATGTTGACCCTAAGTTTACGTTAAACGTACCCGATTGGAAAAGCTTCGACGATTTTGCATCGGAACGTTGGGTACGCCTTGCCTGGGGCACCTTGTACACATTGTTTTACATTTACTTTGCTCCTTCTTGGGTATGGTTCCTGTTGTTGCCTGTCCATTACTTGATGTCACCTATTCATGGAGCTATCATCAACTGGTTCGCACACAAAATTGGTTACACTACTTTCAAGGTAAGTGATACATCCAAGAATCTAATGCCGGTAGACGTACTCATGATGGGCGAAGGTTTTCACAATAACCACCACACCTATGGCAACCGTGCCAACTTTGCCTACAAATGGTATGAGATTGACCCAACCTATCAGGTAATCAAATTATTTAACGTTTTGGGGATTATTCACTTACCAAAGAAGAAAGCCAACGAAGCCAACTACCTGAAGAACAAACAAGTAGAAGAGGCGGAGGCAGCTTAATGCCGGGGTTTTGCCCTTCAAAAAGATACTATTCTATTTCTCAGGCTCAGCATATCAATGCTGAGCCTGTTTGTTTTATAAATAAGGCGATTCGCTTATTTTTCAGGATAATCTACCGCCACCATTTCGGTCTGCATGTGTTGTTCCATGTGCGTTTTCCAGAACGGGAAGCCAAACGTTTTCCAGCCATGGCAACCCAAAGGCATGGTACCCAAAGCATCCGTCACTTCTTTAAAATTGGTAGCACTGGCATAGGGTAGCTCTATGGCAAACTCTTTGGCTATGTTGGTAGGGGCTACTCTGAAAAACGGATTGATGAGTGGCAACCGTAAACACCAAAATACATCCTCCAGATACACCATAGCCGTATTTTTGATTATCCAGTCAAATCTCCGGCAGTTGTCATACAAAGCTTTCGTCTTCCGAAGCGAAAATCCCCCGTTCTGGATCGGATCCTTCCGTATAAAGCCCAGTTTGTTGAGTATGCGTAACATACGCGACGAGGTGATGTATTCGCCAACAAACTTCTGGTTATACACTACTGCCCCAATGTAATCATATCCTTTGCTGCACCAGCTTTCCAGGTCATTGCCAAACGCAAATGCATCAAGGTGCGCTAGTAAAATGTATTCGTATTTCAAAAAACGCGCATAATACTCAGCAGAAACCAGCAAGTTAATGTATTGCTTATATCCCTTCCATTCAAAACGCTCAAAAGAAGCATACCGATGGCCCGTTTCCCGGATGGCATTTTCGTAAAGCTCTACGTCCAGTCCCATCTGCGTCATGAAAATCACTGGATAGTCGGCATATAACTTCAAAAAATGATAAAGTACATATACTTCATTGGGTTCGGGTTGTGCTTCGTAAATAGGAATCACTACAGCAACGCTTTTCGTTGTAGACATAAAGGTATGGTATGGTTTGGGGGATTTAGGTAGAATACGAAATGAATAACTTATTACATTTTCATTACGAGCTAATCATTGGCCTGCTTTGGGCAGGCAGCTTTAAAAATCCATTTTATACCAAATCAGAAAAGGCAAAAGAGCAGATCAATAATCCAGATTTACCTGAAGCTTCTCCTCAATGTAAGGCTTCCAGAAGGTGTATCCTAACCCCCGCCAGTTGTGGCAGCCACACGGCAGCGGTTGCTCGCTCAGCTTTGAAAAAACATTCTCCAGGTGCTGGTCATCGGACGCAGGAAGCTCCACGGCAAACTTGTGCGAAACATCCAAGGGCGCTACTTTAAAAAAGGGATTGAGAATGGGTGCCCACACACTCCAGAAGGCATCTTCCATACCAGTCACCTTGCCTGTTCGGATCAGGAAGGCATATTTGCGACAGATATTGTAAAACGCAGAAACTTTCCGAAGCGACAAACCTCCATTGCGGAAACTATCTTTTGTTACAAGTCCGGTTTTCTTTAGTAGCCGCAAAGTAGAAGAGGTGTCCAGCATGTGTTTACCGTAAGCGGAATTGTAGATGACTCCGCCAATGAAATCGTAGTTTTGACTGCACCAGTAGTCAAGATCGACCTCAAAAATGAACGTATCGGTTTGTGCCAGTAAAATGTACGTATAATCCAGAAACTGCTTGTAAAACTCAGCATCCACCATCAGCTTGTTGTATTGTTCGTACCCTTTCCATTTGAAGTACTTAAACTCAACACGTGCATGTCCGCTGTACAATTGCTGATAGGCTGTAACATCCATATCTTCCTGCGCAAAAAACACGATGGGATAGTTCTTAAAGACAGCTCGGTAATGTTTGAGTACAATAATCTCGTCCTGAGTAGGCTCGTTCCTATAAATGGGAATGGCAATGGCAACAGTCTGGTTTTGCATAAACGATTTCTTTACAAAAAGATCAACTTTTTCTGATTTAGGGCTTTAAGCTCCAAAATGGTTTTCCCAAATCCTATTCCTTTTGGTCAGGAGTAAAGACAACTTTTGAAGATTGATGAGAGGCTAGTCTTTGCAAACACAATACTTGCTCAATATCCGCAAAGTAACAGAATTTTCAAACACCTCCCAGAGCCAACAGCCTTTGCTTTTCGACAGGCTACATACAACTGATTGTCTCTGAGAGGCTTTTGTATATGTTATTTTTCTAAGAATTAGTCAAAAAAAGACGGAAAAGTAAACGAAATGGCTCCAAAGATTTTTTCAACGATTTGAAATGGGTTTTCTCAAGACTTTATAAGCTAGAATGCAAAAAATACATATCTTGCTTTTAGTAAATAAATTCACTGGTTTATACCATTTTACTTCTCTATCCCCAAAAACCGTTAATCCTATACACTTTTTCACTTACAAACACCTTACAAAATAACTCAATGAACGATTTCAATATCAATCGCCGACGTTTTTTACAGGCTGCTTCTGCCTCGCTGGCACTTACTACGCTAGGAGCCAACGGAATGGATGTTATTTACCCACCCAAAAAACAAAAAGTAGGTTTGATTGGTACCGGCTGGTATGGGAAAAGCGATTTATTCCGATTGATTCAGGTTGCTCCGGTTGAAGTGGTGGCTTTATGCGATGTGGACAAAAACCAACTGACCCAAGCCGGAAACTTAGTAAGCCAGCGCCAGTCATCACACAAAGTGCCTAAGTTATACGGAGACTACCGGAAAATGTTGGCCGATCAGAAACTGGATATTGTGTTGGTCGGTTCGCCTGACCATTGGCATGCATTGCAGGCCATAGAATCCATGAAATCGGGTGCCCATGTGTATGTACAAAAGCCCATCAGTGTGGATGTTATGGAAGGCGAAGCCATGGTAGCCGCCGCCCGCAAATACAACCGGGTGGTGCAGGTAGGAACACAGCGCAAAAGTACTCCCCATTTGATTGAAGCCAAAAAGAATATCGTGGATGCGGGTTTGCTGGGCAAAATCTCGCATGTCGAAATGTGCTGTTATTTCCACATGCGTAACAACGGAAATCCGCCGACACAGGCCATTCCTGATTTCCTGGATTATGAGATGTGGACGGGTCCAGCGCCGTTGCGTCCCTACGATGGACTCCCTCACATTCGCTGGTGGCGTACCTTTATGGAGTATGGCAACGGCATCATGGGTGATATGTGCATTCACATGTTTGACACCGTGCGTTGGATGCTCAAATTGGGTTGGCCCAAACGCATTACTTCGAATGGGGGTATTTATGTGCAAAAAGACGGAAAATCGAACATTGCCGATACCCAAACGGCGGTTTTTGAATACGACGGTTTGAACTGTGTATGGCAGCACCGGAGTTGGGGTACACCTGCCAACAAAGATTATCCATGGGCATTTATTCTGTATGGCGAAAAAGGCACGTTGTTTGGCAGCACCATGCAATACGATTTTGTGCCTGTAGACGAGAAAGCCCAGAAAATCCATAAAGATGTGGTCTATGAAAAAGAAAAATACCCGGAAGATGTAACGGAAGAACGCATTGAGTTAAATGCAGCTCCGGCTACCCGTTTGCATATGCTCGACTTCCTGTCGGCAATTGAAACGAATGGCCGACCTATCGCGGATATTGAAGAGGGACACATTTCAACGGCCAGCTGCATTTTGGCTAATATATCCATGCAGTTGGGCAGGCCGGTAACCTACGATCCGAAGACCCGCCAGGTAGTGGGCGATGCCGAAGCTACCAAATTGTTGCAGCGTACCTACCGCCAACCGTGGCAACATCCACATCCGGATAGTGTGTAAGTTGTCCGAACCTTGATTTGTGGGATTTATTGGATTAACAGGATGAAAAAGACACAGATCTGACGCGGCGCCTGTCCCGCAGGGCGGGATAGATGACCGGATGCACAAGGCTCGGATAAAGTTAATCAATCGGTCGGGAAAGAGGGCAACCACAAGGGTTGCCCCTACAAATACATGAACAAGCTAAAGCATGTTCTACAGATCCCGTCAATCAAGTTAATCCTGAAAATCCTGATCCAGAATAGTATGTCCCAAAAATCCAAAACCTCCCTATTTCTTTTGCGTGGCATATTTCTGTAATGCCTGCTTGAAATACCGTCCCTGGCGAGTGGGTGTGTAGTTCCAATCGCTGAAAAGCATAGGAGCCCACTGCGGGTCGAACACCCAGACCACATACGAAATGCCTTTGGTGTCGCAATAACTGGTGATGGCGTCGCCGTACGATTCGTCGCTGATGACAGGCACATGGGCGCCTTTGTCATCGGCGCCACAGAATCCGATTTCGGTGAGCATGACAGGATATTTCTCTGCAACAAATCCCCAGTCGGCAGTCCACTTGGCAGGCCAGGGCTTTTGACGCTTCATCGGATACGGGTGGCTCACATACGCAATTCCCTCTGCCTGAATGGGATGTTTGGCAACTTCCGTGAGATCATAGGCCCAGTTAAAACCGGCAACCAAAGGCACAGCCTGCGAGCCATTGGCCCGAATGATTGTAATTGTTTCTTCCATCAACGTTTTCCATTCCTGCCAGCTGCAAGTCCCCAACTGTCCGCTCATGACGGTAGGTTCGTTGAAAAGTTCAAAAAAAGCAACGGTCGTATTGCCTTTGTAATGCTGCGCCAGGGTACGCCAAAACTCAAAGCTTTCTTTTTGAGTGGTCTCGTACATGGGATTTTGATACATTTCATTTTTCAGGTTGCCGATGCTGTGCCAGTCGATCACCACATACAGGCCCAGTTCGGTTGCCCATTGCACGCCCTCGTCCAGTAATTTCAAGTATGCTTCTTTGCCTCGGCTGCGCCATGCCGCCGGGTGCACCGGAAAACGCACCAGATTGGCTCCCCAGTTTTTCATTTCCTGCAAATAGCTTTTATCCCAATGTCCTTCCTTGGCTAGTTTGTCCGGGTCGCTGGCGTTCAATCCCCGAAAAACAATGGGCTTGCCATCGGCCATGAATTTATTTCCTTGTACGGTTATCTTACTGAGTGAATTAGCGGTTTGTGCCCATGCTGTTGTACTCAAAACAGCGGTAAGGCCAACGATTACACAAAAATGGATGATGATCCGATTCATACGTTCAACGAAAGAGGTTAAAAAAAGCGGGAATAAGAGCTAAGGTAAGTACTTTCACCTAATGTGTGCTATGCCGTTCTTAAAATAACACAAGCGCTTTGGCATAAGTCATTGATCTTGAAAGGCGGAGGTTTTTGCTTTTTGGAGGATACTATTTTTGACCACAGATTGATTGGCAACCAAAAATTGGGTTACTTGCAGTATGCCATTATTTGTAACTTCTCTGAATTCGGGTAGCAATGCCAACTGCTATTATGTGGGCAACGAAACCGAAGCCGTGCTGATTGACGCGGGACTGTCGTGCCGCGAAACGGAACTCCGGATGAAAAAACTAGGTCTTTCGATGCAACATGTAAAGGCCATTTTTATCTCTCACGAACACAGCGACCACATTCGTGGATTGCCCGTTATCACCAAAAAACACCCAATTCCGGTGTACATTACGCAGCCTACACTTGCCGGGGCGGGACTCAATCCCAAGTACATGCGGGTGGCTTCGTTTCAAGCACATAAGCCGGTAATGGTTGGCAATTTGCAGATCACGGCCTTTCCCAAATTTCACGACGCGGCCGATCCGCATAGCTTCATCATTCAGCACGACGATGTAACGGTTGGCGTATTCACTGATATCGGTACCATTTGCGAACAGGTGATCCGGTATTTTCAGCAATGCCATGCGGTGTTTCTGGAAGCCAATTACGATACCGAAATGCTGGAAAGAGGCGGTTATCCGGCGTATCTGAAACGGCGCATTCGGGGCGGACACGGGCATTTGTCCAATGCACACGCCTTGCAACTGTTCACCACTTGCAAGCCCAACCACCTGAGCCACTTGTTTTTGTCGCATTTGTCGAAAAATAACAACTGCCCCAAGCTGGTGCACAACCTGTTTACGGCTCACGCCGATGGAACGGAAATCATTGTGGCGTCTCGCTACGAAGAAACGGCTCTGTACAAACTAACCGGACTGGAACATTTGCAGCAGGTACGGAGTTTGTGTGCATAGGCTTTCTATTTTGTCAGATTACTTTTCCCATTTTGATTCAATGTCGTATCCCGTAAAAAACAACCCCGACCTAAATCGTTTTGAATTAACGGCCGAAGGCAAAGTTGCCGTAGTAGAATATGAGTTGGAAGAAGGCGAGATTGCTTTGTTGCATACCGAGGTTCCTCCCCAGTTGGAAGGCCGAGGTATTGGCTCCGAGCTGGCAAAATACGTGCTCGACTATGCCAAGCAGCATGATCTAAAAGTGAAGCCGTATTGCCCGTTCATTCGCTCTTACATCGAACGTCATCCAGAGTACAAGGAACTGACTTAGTTTACAACAGGCAGGTTTTGGGTTTTGTAGAGATACTATTTTTGACCGCAGATTTATCGGATTGACAGGATGAAAAAACGCAGGTCTGACACTGTGTGTCTGACCGAAAACCACAGGATCGGATTAAGCTAGTCAATCGGATGGGAAAGTGGGCAACCACAAGGATTGCCCCTACAAACGTTTACAAATCCATCAACAAGCCAAAGGTTCTACAATCCTGTCAATCAACTAAATCCCACGAATCATGGTTCTGACATCTTTGAAGCCTTTTTCGAGCCTTCGTACATGTCAAATCGCATGTAGCGGCATTCGAGCGGGCCATTGAACACCACGATTTTGCGAGAAGGCCGCAAACCCACGTGTTTCAGCGCATCCCGGTTGGAACTGATGATCCAGCCGCTAAATCCCTTGTATTTCTTCTTGAACGTATCGCCCATTTCGCGGTAAAGGCCGTCAATGTCTTCTTCCTGATCCATCCGTTCGCCATAGGGAGGATTGATGACTACAACTCCCGGACTCGGCGGCGGGTCAAACTCCTGAAACGAGGCATTGTGAATGGTAATGATGTCTTCCAGCTTGGCCAGCTTCACATTTTCTTTGGCCTTGCGGGCTACGTTTCGTGAAATCTCAATGCCAATCAATTCTACAGGGTCGTTGTTGATTTTTTTCATGCACGACTCATAAATCATATCCCAAAGCTCGGCGTCATAGTCTTTCCAGTTCTGAAACCCATATTCTTCTCGGTAATAGCCCGGCGGAATGTTGCAGGCAATGAGCCCAGCTTCAATCAGAATCGTTGCCGAGCCGCACATCGGGTTCACAAACACTGACCGTTTGTCCCAGCCACTGAGCAACACCAGTCCGGCGGCCAGCACTTCGTTCATTGGAGCCAGATTGGTTTTGTCGCGGTAGCCTCGTTTGTGCAGCGACTCGCCCGAACTATCCAGCGAAACGGTGCAGACATCGCCTTTGATGTGCAAGTTGATGCGCAACGTAGGCCGGTCTAACTCCACCGATGGACGGGCCCCGAATTTATCGCGAAACTGATCGACAATGGCATCCTTGGCTTTCTGAGCAATAAACTGCGAATGGCTAAACAAATCGGTGCTCAACACGCAGTCAATCGCCAGGGTATCCGTCACATCCATATATTCCGCCCAATCTATCTTTCGAATTTCATTGTAAAGCTGCTGCTCATTGTAAACCACAAAATCCTTGATGGGTTTCAGAATACGCAAGGCTGTACGCAGGCAAAAATTGGCTTTGTACAAAAACCCCAGGTCGCCGGTAAAGCTTACCGCCCGGTTGTGTGTTTCAATGTCGCGAGCCCCCAGTTTCAACAGTTCGTTTGCCAGTACGTCTTCCAGGCCAACAATGGTTTTTGCCAGCATCCGAAAGCTTTGTGAATGTCCTTTTGCCATATCAGTCAGATTTGAATGCAAATATAGGATTTAGATGTGAGAGCCACGACATAAGATGCATAAAAGCAATTTTCGGCTTCTTGTTGATAATCGTTGCGAGATAGATTTTCAAGGCGCAGTGCGCAGCACCAGCCAGAAAAAAGCGGGTGGGTTCTTTCTTTGGCGAGGGGCGGGCTGGATTTTGCGGGCAGAAGCGTGCAAAGAAAGTGCCCTTTTTTGGTTACTTTTTTGGGTATGCAAAAAAGGAACAGGTGGTTAGATAGAGAAACGATAAAGGTCTGGAAAACAAACTTAATATAAAGCAAAACTTGAATGAATTACATCACCATTCTGCATCTTATGATAGATCGGCAGAGATTTTACTTGAACTATCATCCTGAGCAGAATAAAAAATAGTATCTCCAGAAAAGGCAAAACCCCCACTCAAGACTATAGGCAATTTCCCTGAATTTCAACTCATGTATCTTGCAAAAGTCTTTTTCTACAATTTTTTACTACAATAATTCAATTGCATTAGGTTTTATCTGTGACTGTTCGTATCATTGCGTTGTAAAGACACAATAAGAAAAAATCCTTTTTAACCCCTGTTTTATAACTAAACGAGTATGTCAAACCGGAGAAGTTTTCTCAAACAATCAGCCGCACTGGCAGCCGGAAGCCTGCTTATTTCTCCCTCTGCCTTTGCAAAGTCGATGCATCCGGTAGGGTTGCAACTTTTCACCTTGTTTGGAAAAATAGACAACGACGTGAAAGGAATGCTAACCCAGGTAGCCGCGTTAGGATACAAAGAACTGGAATCGGCGTTCAGCTTGAAAGGCGGGTATTATGGCATGAAACCCAAAGAATTTGCGGATTTGACCAAAAGCCTGGGCTTAGCGTGGGTATCGCATCATGCATTGGGTGCGCCACTGAAACCCAATCCTAGTTTTGACGTGTCGAAATTCCCGAAAGTGAATACCCTTAAAAACGAAGCGCAACAAATTGTGGACGAAGTAGCCGAAGGAGGTGCCAAGTACCTGGTGTGTGCCACTATCCCGATTGCTTCGGCCGATGAAGTAAAACAAGCGGTAGATATTCTGAGTAAGACAGGCGAATTGGCCAAGAAAGCCGGAATCACATTTGCCTACCACAACCACGACAAGGAGTTTGCCACTGTTGACGGACAAACCGCCTACGAAGTTTTCCTGAAACAAATCCCTGCCGATGTGATGAAAATGGAACTGGATTTGGCCTGGGTAACCAAAGCGGGTGTAGACCCGGTGGAGTTGTTCAAAAAACACCTGGGACGATTCCCGCTGTGGCACGCCAAAGATTTTGACAAGGAATTTAAGACGCTTATGCCCGTAGGCACCGGTGTGGTGGATTTCAAGCGGATTTTTGCCGCTGCCAAAACGGCTGGTATGAAGCATTTCTTTGTAGAGCACGACATGGCCCCTAACGCCATGGAAAGCCTCAAAACAAGCATGGACAATCTGAAGAAAGTTATAGCGTAGATTAATTAGGGATCAATCGAAAACGGGATGGTGGCATGCAACCATTCCGTTTTTTTGTGTGTCATACTGAAAAATACTATCCTTATGCACACCAAAACCTGCCTGCTTCTGTTAAGTTTACTTTGCTTGCTTTCCTGCAACGATTCGGTTTCGCCAAGCAATCAGATTTGTGCGCAAATCAAGGGCGAAAACCTGATCATCACCAACAAATCCAATACAACGCTCTATTACGCAGCCTTTGAGCGAAACTCACTGGCTACATTAGATTGGGGTCCTTTTTGCAATGATGATACACGCGTGACCAGCCAACACTCAAAAACGCAAAAATTAAGTTCCATTTATTCGTATCAGGCCAATGATACCATTGTGGTTTACTGGTGGGAATGCAAAGACTCAAAGGCCATTGTAACAGATAACCCAAAATATATGGCCATCCCTACAGCCAAGCAACTTACCATCTGTCAAGCTGCCCGCTAATACCGAAATACCTTTCTGAGAAGCGTTTTAAGATTAAAACCCCACAAAAACCCTACATTCGTAAGAGTGAGGGTTTTTGTGTTTGTAGAGATACTATTTTGTCACGTTCTTTCAGAAAAATCTGACACTATGATTCCCATTCTTGACAACAGTGAACGTGCCCGCCGTGCAGTGCTTTTCTTTTATTTGTTGTTACCTGTAACCATTGCCGAACGGGTATTCTTTTTCTTTGTAGATAATGTATATACTTTAGACAACATAAATATCTTAGGATATGTATTTTATCCTTACTCTTTGATTTATTCAATCCTAAGCTTTACCTCATCTGCACTTTTCATATGTACAGTTGTTGTATTTCTGCAGTGGTTTAAGAGGGCTTATCATAATCTAGAACAGGCAGGATTTCATAACGAATATTCGAGCAAATGGGTTGTTTGGATTTGGTTTATCCCCATTGCTAACCTAGCCCTTCCTTATCAGATGACTAAGGAGATATGGTACAAAACGCAAAAAGAATACACCAAAGACATTGAAGAACATGGCTTAGTACGGGGCTGGTGGGCACTTTTTGTCGTTTCGTTTTGCATTCTCAAATTATTTGCGTCCCAAAAGGAACTTAACTTTACAGAGTATCCAGGCTGGGCGTTCTTCAGTGCAATTACACGCATTGCAGCCATTATTGTCACTATTTTCTTCATTAAAAAAGTAGCCTCATTCGAGGAACTTTTCAGAGTACATGTCACCGCTGACACGGTAGGTCAGGAAATTGCTATTGCGGTAGAAAAAGACATTGAAGAAGAATATTATTAAACACTCCGTTGCATCAGCAAGTCGGTTTGCACGTCTTTGCCCAACATGAACACGTGTGAACCGAACCGTTCAAATCCCCATTTTTCGTAGAAGGCAATAGCGGCCGTGTTGTGTTCCCATACGCCTAGCCAAAGCGTTTTTGCACCTTCCTGCTGAGCCGTTTGCAAACATTGCTGCATCAGCAGTTTGCCCACGCCAAAGCCTTTGCTTTCGGGCAATACATAAATGCGCTGAAGCTCCATGTATTCTTCCGGGGTTTGAGCATTGACAGGGATACGAATTGGCTCTTCATTGTCAGGCACACTACAGCGACGCAGTTTGGTATAGCCGATCGGCCTTTCATCTAGTGTAGCAACGTAAAAAACCGAAGTTTCGTCCTGTAATTCTTCGGTCAGTTTCTGTTCCGTAAAGGCCTCAGACATATAGGATTCCATGTCTTCAGGAGTATTGGATTCGGCAAAGGCGGATTCAAACGTTTGTCGGCTCAGCGAGGCCAGGATGGCCGCATCGGCAATGGTAGGCTGATAAAGTGTAATCATGAAGTGGACAGTTTTTCTTTTTTAGAAGATACTATTTTAGACAGGCAATGTAAGCCCTTAGTCTTCCAGAATATTGTTCATAAAAGTGCACTTGATGCCAATCCAGGCCACCAGAAACACCAACGCCCAGCGCAGATAAATCTGGTAAAAATCTTCGGTGTCTTTGTAGCGGGTTTCTACTACAGGGGCTTTTTCATACCGATCTATTTGCCTGAAGATGCCTTGCAAAGCCGCCACATTTGAAGCCCGGTAAAAACGCCCATCGCCGATCTCGGCAATGTTGCGCATAATGGTTTCGTCAACGGTGTTGTTTTGCTGCACCACTTTTCCTTCCGTATTCACCGACTGTACCAATCCTTCACGACCTACCAGAATGGTATATAGTTTCAGATCATTGGCTTTGGCAAGGCGGGCAGCCGTAAGAGGATCAATATTGCCGGCGGCACTTTCGCCATCGCTGATGATGATGGCCACTTTCGATTTCGATTTAGACTCGCGCATCCGGTTGATTGTCACAGCAATGGCAGTTCCTAAGGCCGTTTCCGGATTCTGTATCATGTTGTGATTTACTTCTTTAATCAAGTCATTCAGCAAGCCATAATCGGTTGTCAGGGGAGCCAGCGAATAGGCATCACCCGCAAAAACGACCACGCCGATGCGATCCTGAAAACGCTTGTTGATGAAATTACGGGCCAATCGTTTGGCGACTTCCAGTCGGTTAGGCTGAAAATCCAGCGCCAACATGGACCGCGACACGTCCATCACCAGCATGATGTCAATTCCGGATGACGATAACTCCACTCGCTGATTGATGCGTTGTGGACGAGCCAGCGCCACCAGAATCAGTCCGATGGCAAAAGCCACCACTATATCCGGTACAAACCGCAGCAGGCTCAATAGCGAAAAACGGAGTCGGCGGCCCGGTAATGAGATAGCCAGTTTCTGACGAAAACGAACAAAAAGCAGCCACCGAATCAGAAACAGAAACGGAATGAGCGGAAGTCCGTACAGAAAA
This sequence comes from uncultured Sphingobacteriales bacterium, assembly GCA_963520985.1. Taxonomy (GTDB): domain Bacteria; phylum Bacteroidota; class Bacteroidia; order Cytophagales; family 172606-1; genus Xanthocytophaga. The sequence continues at coordinate 1,363,700 of CAUQTA010000001.1, read as the reverse complement.
AGTTTCTGCCCCCACGTAAAATTACGCAGCGTTTCCAGCGTAAACCAGGAAAACGAATACCATTCGGGCTGCATGGCTTTGGAATCAATAATAAGTGGACAGAATACGCGAAAAATACTATGTTTTAGAAAATGAAAACCCGGTATTTCTTGGTATAATCTGGCTGTGAAGGCGTCTGTTTTCAAACGCATCACCTATCTTTGCTCAAAGTTACGCCAGTATTTACAAAAAAGTAACGATTTCATCAAAAAACCTTTGAGAGACAGCGGTCTCCATGCCACATAATGCTAGTACAGGAAATTTCCTATTTAATCCGCAAAGAACTTCTGCTTGAATGGCGGCAACGCTACGCTCTCAATGGCATGTTGCTTTACATTGTCAGCACGGTTCTGATCTGCTATTTGAGCTTTAGTTCACGCAACGAAGGCATCAGTCCGCCCACCTGGAATGCCTTGTTCTGGATTATTCTGCTGTTTACATCCGTCAATGCCGTAGCCAAAAGCTTCATGCAGGAACGTGCCGGACGACTGCTCTATTACTACACCCTGGCAAGCCCGCAGGCGATTATTCTCTCCAAAATCATTTACAATGCACTGTTAATGAGTCTTATCGCCCTGATCGGCTACTTTTTTTATGCCTTGGTGATGGGCAATCCGGTTGGTGATGTATTTCTGTTCATTCTCACCATTCTGATTGGCAGCATCGGCTTTGCCTCTACGCTTACCATGGTGTCGGGCATTGCCTCCAAGGCTGGCAACAACAGCGTACTGATGGCAATTCTGAGCTTTCCGGTAATATTGCCGATGCTGCTCATGCTCATCAAAATTTCGCGCAACGCCATGGACGGCCTCGACCGTTCGGTGGTGATGGATGAGTTTATCACACTGCTCGCCCTCAATGCCATTGTGATTGCGTTGTCGTACATGTTGTTCCCATATTTATGGAAAAGTTAAGGGTAAAAGAGGTAGTAATTTGTCGCAAAAAATAGTATCTTATAAAAGGACAAAACCCCTGTTATTGATCTATTCTTCTGTAAATAAATCTATCTTTTACGACTCAACAATCTTATGGAAAAGATAACATTTCTTTTATCGAAAGTATTATAAAACGTCCTGGCATGTATATTGGCAACACCAATATATCAGGTGTGAAAAACTTAATTGGGTATGTTCTAGATGATTTGCAAGCCGAAACGGAAACACAAATTCGTATAGAGCTCAACCCATTCGATAGAATACAAATCACTGCTTCCTCTGTAACGATTTCTGAGTTAAAAGCAGATATTCTGAAGTTTGCCCCTAATCCCTACACAAAATGGAGTCTGTTTGTTTTGATAGCTTTAAGTGAAGCTATTTTAATCCTTATATCCGATAGCAAAAGTACGATAGAATTAACGGCCCAAAAAGGTAATCATCAACTAAAGGAAACTGCTCTTCCAGCTGCATCTAATACACTATTTGTAGATTTTAAATTAGATCCTTCCATTTTCAAAGAAACCAACCTGAATTATGAGGTTGTGAATCACCTGTTTCGTCAGTATGCCTTTCTGAATCCGGGAATTGAAATCACAAGCATTGACAATCGTTCCAAAATTCAACAGTGTTCTACATTCTACTATCCTCAAGGTGTAAGTCAGGAACTTGATTATTGGCTAGGCACCAATAAAACCTATGCATCACCACACTTTCGCTTGGACTTAAAAACGGTTTTGAACAATTTTTCCTACCAATTCAGCTTTGTGCTATTAGCTCATGGGTATGACCAATCTTACGTGGTTACTTATGCAAATTCAGAAGAGCTTGTATTTGGAGGCTCATTCATAGATGGAATTCTGGAAGGCACTTATGATTCCATTAAAAATCTGGCCAAACACCATCAAAAGGAAATCACCTTTTCCAGACAAAAATTAAAATCCAGGCTTATTCTGATCGCCTCAGCACAAGTAGTAGATAAACAAAAAAGCCACTTCAAGTATGGTGGATCTATTCGAGGCTGGTTAGAAATGCCGAAGCTTAAGCGGGATGTAAAAAAGTATGTAAGCGAACAACTCAACACGTATTTTAATAACAACAAACCTGTAGCAGATTCCATCTTGGACGATTTCCAGAAATGGGAAAAGTGGTGGTAAAACCATTCTTTCGCCTCCATCTCTTTTCCTCAACCTACTATTTTCACGCTTCAGGGTGTAAAAAATGATTTCTATCAGCTTAGATTTTGAATTATTTGACCCTCCGCATTTATTTTGGTTGTAACTTTGCAATCGATTTGATTTTCGGGCACAAATCCGCCAGCATTTGTGTTAAAATGAAGTGTCAGTGCCTCTTACCTGTGAGCTGGTTTTTCCTTTCTTAGCGATACTATTTTATATGGTAAAGTTGTTTTACAAATCGTGGTGGAAAATTCTGGCAGCCATTTTGCTGCTCTATACCGTTATCGGCGGATTTCTGCTGCCCGTACCCCGGCTGCCCATTCTGCACGAAACCATCCGCAACATGAATTTTCACGTGGCGTTGTGGTTTGCGATGATGATTATCCTGACATTTTCGGTGGTATATTCCATTCGGTATCTGCGTAACCCTACTGTACAAAACGATGACATCGCCGTGGAAGCGGCCAATGTAGGCATTGTGATTGGCATGCTGGGCATTGCTACCGGTAGCATCTGGGCAAGATTTACCTGGGGTGATTGGTGGGTGCAAGACCCGAAACTGAACGGTGCAGCGGTAGCTATGCTCATTTACCTGGCGTACCTGATTTTGCGCGGGTCATTACCCGATCAGCAACAACGGGCCCGTATCAGTGCCATCTACAATATATTTGCGTATGGTATGCTGATTCCGTTGCTGTACATTTTGCCCCGGCTCAAAGGCGTGGATTCACTGCATCCGGGACAAGGCGGCAATCCGGGGTTCTCTGTCTACGAAAAAGATTTAAATAGTAATTTACGATTGGTTTTTTATCCAGCTATTATTGGCTGGACCTTACTGGGCTTGTGGATTGCTTCGTTACGCGTACGCATCCGCATGATTCAACATCACTTGTCCGAAAAAATTGTGGTAAATGGCTAGTTCTGCGCAAATAGTATCTTTTTGTTATTCAAAACCTATGCATTCTCTTTATAAAAAAATAACGCTGTTTTTGCTGGCGGTCTTTTCATCAGCAGCACTTCGGGCCCAGTCGGGCAGCGATGTTGAAATGGCCGACGCCATGCGCACCAACGGCATGATCTACGTTGTAGTAGCAGTGGCGTCAGTGGTCATGATTGGCTTACTGGCGTATGTGTTTGCGACTGATCGCAAAATTTCAAAAATCGAAAACGAATTAAAAGAAAAATAATAGCCCTGTCGGGCTCCCTTTTATGAAAATCACACACATCTTCGGAATCATTGTTATCGTGGTAGCCATTGCGGTGATTGTCTCTACTACCAACGATGTAAGTACATATGTTACCTTCAAGGAAGCCACCGAAATGGCCTCCAATGGAAAGGCGGGCAAAGTGCACATTGTCGGAACGTTGAAAAAAGATGCCGCCGGCCACATCATGGAAATGAGTTATCAACCCGAAATTGATCCCAATCATTTTACGTTTACTCTGGTGGACCGGAACAATGAAGCCAAAACGGTAGTTTACGACAATCCAAAACCACAGGATTTTGAACGTTCCGAGCAGGTGGTGGTTATTGGCACCATGCAAAACGGTGAGTTTGTAGCCAATAAAATCCTGATGAAGTGTCCATCGAAGTACCAGGAAACGGAACTCAAAGAAACAGGCAAACAGGCTAGCCTGTAATGCTTCGTTCCGCGTTGCGGTTTGCCATTAGGGGCGGGTTTTGCCTTTTTTAACCCTACTATTTGCAAATCAATGGCAACAGAGCAACGTTAACTTATACATAAAACAAACGGGTTCAGGTAGTTGGGTAGGTTTGTAAACTAGTTCTTCTCGCGGATTTTGCATTTTCAGAATCCGAAATTCAAATCCGAAATCTTAAGTATGATTCACGAAGGCATAGGTAATTTTGGGCATTTTGCCATCATTCTTTCATTTGTCTCATCGCTCGTGGCGGTGTATGGTTATTCACAAGTGAGCCGACAGGAAGAGATTGTCGAAGAAAACAAGTGGCGTCGGTTTGCCCGAGCCGCTTTTTTTGTTCATTTGGGTAGTGTAATAGCTGTAGTGGCAACGCTGTTTTACATCATCTTCAATCATTATTTTGAATATTACTACGCCTACGACCATTCGTCGCTGAGCATGCCTGTCCAATACATCATGGCGTGTTTCTGGGAAGGTCAGGAAGGTAGTTTCCTGTTATGGATTTTCTGGCATGCCTTGCTGGGATTGGTTTTTATCTTTGCCAATCGCCAGTGGGAAGGCCCGGCCATGACCATCTTTATGCTGGTGCAGGCGTTTCTGGCATCTATGATTCTGGGCGTTGTCATTCCGGGCTTAAACATTAAAATTGGTTCATCGCCGTTCATTCTGCTCCGTGATGCCATGCCCGATGAAGCTATTTTCCAGCGCAATCCCAACTTTATTCCCGAAGACGGCAGCGGTCTGAACGCTTTGCTGCAAAACTATTGGATGGTCATTCACCCTCCTACCCTGTTTTTGGGTTATGCTGCTACACTCGTTCCGTTTGCCTTTGCCATTGCCGGACTTTGGTACCGCAAATACACCGATTGGATCAAACCGGCTATGCCCTGGACGCTGTTTGCCGTGTTTATTCTAGGCACGGGCATCATTATGGGTGGTGTTTGGGCCTACGAAACCCTCAACTTTGGGGGTTATTGGAACTGGGATCCGGTGGAAAACGGAGTTTATATCCCCTGGCTTACACTGGTGGGTGGATTGCACACCATGATGCTGGCCCGCAAAAACGGCACGGCGCTACGGGCATCGCTGCTGTTGATTATTTTCTCTTTTGTGCTGGTATTGTATGCCACTTTTATTACCCGTAGTGGCATCCTGGGCAACGCGTCCGTGCATTCCTTTACCGACTTAGGCCTGTCTGGACAGTTGCTGATTTACCTGCTGGCTTTTTTCTTCATCTCATTGGCATTGCTCATCCGCGAATGGAAACGCATTCCTTCGTCATCAGACGAAATGGTAGTGTATTCCCGCGAATTCTGGATTTTTATCGGTGTAACAGTACTGGGGTTAGCAGCCTTTCAGGTACTGGTGCCTACCTCTATTCCTGTTTGGAACAAACTGGTCGAATTATTCGGTGCTGTCTCAAATGTAGCTCCACCTGCCGAACAGATCGAGTTTTACACCAAATTCCAATTGTGGTTCTTTGTTGCCATTGCGATTATCTCTTCCATAGGTCAGTTTTTCTGGTGGAAACGGTATGAGTCGTCCAAGTCGCTCAACTGGCTGGTAATGCCTGTGCTACTGGCATTTCTGGTAGCGGCGATCATTGCTGCGCTGGCTCACATCAGCATCTGGCAATACATTGTGTTATTGTATGCAGCTTCTTTTTCTATTATTGTCAATGGGCGCATCTTGTGGATGATCATTCGCAAGGGGTACAAGCTTTCGGGAGGTGCCATTTCGCACATGGGTGTAGCCCTCATGCTGATTGGCATTTTATTCTCCTCAGGTTACTCAAAAGTAGTTTCACTGAATATGACCGGGCTGATGTACTCGCGCAGCGAAGACTTTACCAAAGACAATAACAAAGAAAACAAAGAGAACACCCTGCTTTGGCTCAATGAGCCCACGCGTATGGATAACTACTGGGTCACATTCCGGGGCCGCCGTACGGAAGTAAAAGGCGTACCGGGCTATGTCAACCCCAAACTGCTTACCAGTGCCGATGTTCCCTTCCGGGCAGTCGCATTAAATAGTATCGAAAAAAATGGCAAAACCTACTACCAGAAAGGCGATACGGTCCGCATTTATCCGGAAAACACGTACTACGAAGTAGAATGCCGCGACGATGCCGGACGGGTGTTTTACCTGTATCCACGCATTCAGCGCAATGGCGAAATGGGCGGCATTGCCGTTTCGCCCGATATCCGTACCGAGGTTAATCGGGATATCTATGCCTTTGTGAATCTGGATCCGAAAATCAATGGCAACGGCACTGAATGGAGCAAACCCGAAGAGCACACGGCACATGTTGGCGATACCTTGTATCTGAACGATTACGTAGCTGTGCTTGAAGGTGTATCACGTGTAACGGAGATTCCGGGAGTTACCCTGACAGCCAACGATGCCGCCGTCAAAGCCAAAATACGTATCTTTGGCAAAACGCAGGAGCAAATTGCCCAGCCTACGTTTCTGATCAAAGATCGCCAGACGGGCCAGATTCCCGAAACCATTGACGAATTCGGCGTGCGCATTGCCTTTGTAAACGTAGATCCGCGTAGTGGCGAATTTACCTTCAACGTTAGCCGCACCCAACGCGACTACATCATCATCAAAGCCCTGGAAAAGCCCTACATCAACATACTTTGGATTGGCTCGGTGGTCATGCTACTAGGCTTTGTAATGTCCATCTTTCGTCGCAACCGATGAGTTTTCTATGATATTCGCTTTTGGCAGATAACTCTTTGAATGGAAGTTTCCTGTAACACGCAACTTAAGTTAAATAATTCAAGTTGCGTGTTACGCAATGTTATTTCTTATACTTTATCATTTCTTTTCCTAGACCGCTCCTGTTTTGCATGGCTAAAATAGGGGCAAAAAAGGACACTTTCTTTGCACGCTGCCCCGCTTAAAACCTGCCCGTTCCCACCAAAGAAAGAGGCTTACGCACTTTTTTATAGGTTAGTGCAAAGCATTGCGTCTTATGTACTAATAATGAATCAATCGATTTAATAAATACCCTATCATTCACGTTGCTTTTAAATTTTAGCGGTTCTAATTTTATTGCATCTGCTATCTGTACGATATTACCTGAGTTCTTTCATTCAATACTAAATTACTCGCTGCAAGTACGTTTTCATGTCAATAGAATAGTATCCTCGCAAAAGGCAAAACCTACCATTGGATAGGATAAGGACATACACACTCAGTTTAAGCAACTTATTTTCCGAGCTTCCCCAATTTGCAACATTGATTTAAAATTTACTAATAATCAACCAGTTGGAATTATTGTTTGATTATCAAAGATTCAAATTGCATTTGGTAATCCTTTTGACATGCGGGCTTTCTGAGTGAAAGTCATTGTATGTCAGGGAATTCAACCTCACGGAAACTTTAAGGTTAACTTATTGTAGTGATTTTTAGATACTGGGAGTCAATCAAAAGCATATTTTACCATTTTTCCCCATTTGCAGACAAAACTACAGGTGAATAAGTACATTGACATATGTCACTTTTTTGCGATACATATACGTTCAGGTATGGATTTCACCTTTTGTTACGAAAAATCATTTCCCTTTACTACGATGTTCCTTTTTACAAACTATTGATCGGTTTGCCCCATACATTCTTACTTACTTTGTACTACTTCAGACATTTACACCAATAAAATCTTCCTGATTGGTTTTGCCATATCTGCCTGAGTTTTAACAAAAGTTTGCCAGCCTCTTGCCAACAAAGAACATGCAGGATATGACCTAATCCTGATGTAAAAGCCAATCTGAGTATCTGAATATGAAGCCGACGATCCAAGTTGTATCCGATAAAGACAATCCGTCTCACCTAACGGTCCGCCTGGAGGGTGAGCTGGTGCTGAACTACATTGGGCCTATAAAATCGGAATTGGAAAAAGTGATGCAACAGGCCACGGCCATGCATATAGAAATCAGCAACCTCCCTAAGGTGGATGTAGCGGGCATTCAACTACTGCTAGCAACACGGCATTCGTTACGGGCACGCCAGATAGATTTTCGTTTTGCGGTTGATTTGCATGAAGACACCAATCTGTTACTGGCACAAGCAGGCATTGATTCATTAGCAACCTTACTGAACTACCCCACCGAGTGATTGGCTGTAATTACAATGAAAGCAATGAAGAAGACAGTAGTGGTTGTTGACGACTCAGAAAGTATACGGGAAATGATGCGTTTTACGCTGGAAAACGCTGGGTACAAGGTGCTTTTGAGCCAAAGTGCCAGTGAAGCCTTGAATTACCTAAACGGCAGGGAGATAGATCTGATTCTTACCGACCTGTACATGCCCGAAGTGGATGGCCTCAGCCTAACCAGACAGATAAGGGCAAGCACGGCTTACCCATTCGTACCCATACTGGTAATAACCACCGAATCGCAAATAGCCCGGAAAGAAGAAGCCCGACTCGCAGGAGCCACCGGATGGATTGTCAAGCCATTTACGCATGAAACTCTGATAGCGATTATTCAAAAATTGATTCGGTAGGTACAAAACCATGTGTGCTTAACTATGCACAATTCCCATAGTCCCTAAAAGTTGGAGACAGCCTCATTTACAGGCCGCAATAATAATTGATACTTAATACTTTATATAGAGTGTATTTGCCACCTCTTTCAGTTTGTTGTAACAGTCATCGGTATATTGGACACCCTTAATCAATACGTAAAGAATGGATCCGTTTCAGTCTATATTCATGCAGGAAGCGAATGACCTCATTGCCTCGCTTGAAAAGACACTGCTGGAATTAAAAGAAAACTCCACTGATCAGGCCAGAATTGAGAAGATTTTCCGGGTTATGCATACCCTGAAAGGCAACAGCACCATGTTTGGCTTTGAGAAAATGGGTACACTTACGCATCAGTTGGAAACGATCTATGATCTGATACGAGACGGCAAAACGCTACTTACCCGAGAACTGCTGGACATCAGCTTTGCATGTCTGGATCACATCAAGGCATTACTGGATGATAGCAACCTGAGTGACGAAAATAACAAAAACACCCATGAGCGGCTTTTGAGTGAAATTGACACGTGCATCCGGCAGATTAATGAATCACCGGGTATAGACGCTGCGCAACTGCCAGCCAATGAGGGTATCGATTCTATAATTAAAACCTTCCATATCAGCTTTCAGCCTAGCCGTCATATTCTCACCAATGGTACCAATCCGCTGTACCTGCTCGACGAAATACAGGCTCTTGGCACTACGTTGGTGCACTGCTATTCTGAGGAGGTTCCGCGACTTGAAGAGTTTGTCATTGCGAATTGTTACCTATCCTGGGAACTCTACCTGGCTACCGATGCCGATGAAAACGCTATTAAAGATGTTTTTATTTTTGTTGAAGACGGCTCCGCCATTCGGATTGAAAAGATAGCGGATACCAATCTGTTGAAAGACCAGAGCTTTGCAGATAAGGTTCGGAGTGAATGGAAAGGAAAAGCATCTGACAATATTCGACGACCACCGGTTACAGCTTCAAACGACACTGATCCGTTGCCAAAACCAGTAGGTTCGCCTGTCGCTTTGCAGAACGAAGCGGAAAAGCCAGCCACAAAACCAAGACCCTTAAAGCTTCCGGTTGTCAAGCCGGGTGACAAAAAAGGCGAAGGAAAAGAGCAGGCAGTTTCTACCATTCGCGTAGCCTCTGACAAACTGGACGAACTGATGAACCTGGTCAGCGAACTGGTCACAACCCAGGCACGGCTCAGTCTGGTGGCTGAACAGAATGCATCGCCCGAATTGCTGATGGTAGCCGAAAACATTGAAAAGATTTCCCGCAGGCTGCGCGATAACTCCTTCAGCATATGCCTGGTACCTTTAGATAGCATCAGTGTGCGCTTTCAACGCCTGGTCAGAGATCTGTCAACTGAGCTGGGTAAAGACATAGTACTGCAGACCCAAGGCATGGAAACCGAGATGGATAAATCCATGATTGAAAACCTGACAGACCCTTTGCTGCATCTGTTGCGCAACAGCATGGATCATGGCATTGAACCTGCTGAAGTCAGAGTACATAAAGGCAAAACGGCCCAGGGCAAGATTGTCCTTCAGGCGTTTTATTCAGGTACGCATGTATGCATTCAGATAAAGGACGATGGAGGAGGAATTGACAGCCGGAAGATCCGGGAAAAAGCCATCAGCAAAGGCATCATTCACGCGGATGAAAAACTCACCGAAAAGCAAATCTTTGATCTGATCTTTCTGCCCGGCTTCTCAACGGCCGCCAAGGTAACCGATATTTCAGGCAGGGGTGTGGGCATGGACGTGGTTAGGCGTAAAATTGCCGACCTGCAGGGAGAAATAGAGATTGAGTCCAAAATAGACGTAGGCACTACCATTACCATTAAGCTGCCGGTTACGTTGTCAATTATCGATGGCTTATTGGTTAAGATACACGATACGCATTTTGTCATTCCACTTTCGGCGGTAGACAAATGCTACGAAGCCACCCACCATCAATTGTTGGATACATTTAACAACCTGATTACCCTGGATGGTGAGCGGCTGCCATTCTTTTACGTAAGGCGAGAGTTTGGCATGGAAGACGCAGAGGCGGCCATTGAACAGGTGGTAGTGGTCAGGCAGGATGATGTGAAGGTTGGCCTTACCGTAGATTCCATTGTCGGTGAATACCAGGCCGTACTGAAACCTCTCGGAAAACTCTACAAAAACCAGGATTTTATCTCGGCGGCAACCATTTTAGGCGATGGCACCATTGCTCTGGTAATGGATACTCACAAAATGATCAAACAATTTTCTTTAACAAAGCCAGCCATGGCATTTAATTAATAAAAACCATGATAAGTAAAGAAACCATCTCAGTAACCCGGTCTTATCTGTCGTTTCGGTTAGGCGAAGATCTCTTTGCGGCCAGCGTGGAAAAAGTACTGGAAATCCTGGAAGTGCCCCGGATCACCAAAGTACCCCGCTCTCCGTTGTACATGCGCGGGGTCGTCAATCTGCGTGGCAGTGTGCTTCCGGTCATTGACACCCGGGTCAAGTTTGACATGCCGCAGATCGGAGATACTGTCAATACTTGCATTATGGTTTTATCGGTCCAGATGGAAAACGAAACCCTTACATTGGGTGCCTTGGTGGATGCGGTTCAGGAAGTACTCGAAATCGGACAAGAACAGATCAAGCCAGCACCTAGCTTGGGAAGCCGTTACAAATCCGAATTCATTGAAGGCATGGTTAAAATCAATGACCAATTTCTGATGATTCTGGAACTGGACAAAGTTTTTTCTTCCGAAGAACTGATCACCATCCAGGCCGAAAGCACTGATGCTCCGCTTCAGAATAGTTAATTCAATCATCATACATCATCGTCTTACTTCATATCAAATCTTCTATGCAATTATCTATCAAAGCAAGGCTGATTCTCGGGTTTGCCATCAGCCTTTCAGCGGCTATTCTCATCTTTTACATTGGTAACCGAAATTCGTATCAGCTCAACGAAAAATTGAATGACATTGTCGCCATTAAATCTAAACGCCTGACTCTGGCCCTTAGAATATCAGAAGACATTCAGTTTGTGACTAAGCGTGAAAAAGACATGTGCAACGAAACCGATCCGCAAAAACTGCAGGATCTGGTGACCGAAACGGAAGCACGACACGAAGGGCTCATTCAGCGTTTAACGGAACTAAAGGAACTTTCGGATGAAAAGGGCCAGGAAATTCTGGAAGATTTTACGGGCAAGTGGGCTCTTTACAAAAAAACGTATGCCATAATCAGAAATCTGGCTGTTAATGTAAATACGGATTCGAGCAACAATGCAGCCTATCAGATTTCTAAAACTACAGCTCGTGAGCAAACTGTTGCTGCCCGTGATGTCATATACAAAATAGTTTCCAAAAACGAAAAAGCGCTGGCTACGGCGGCAACCGAAACCGATGAGTTATATGCCGATGGACGAACCAATATGATTGTTATTCTGATAGTAGCAGTGCTTACTGCTGTTGGAGTAGCTACCTGGATCATCCTGAGCATTACCCGCTCGATCAGCAAGGCCAAAGAATCCATTCAAGCCATTGCCGAAGGTGATCTGACCGTAAAAATTGACACTACTTCCAAAGACGAAATCGGCGATATGTTGCAGCATCTGCAAAGCATGGTGATGAAGTTGAAAGATGTGATCGGGTACGTAATAAGTGCCTCAGACAATATTGCTTCGGCCAGCTACCAGATGAGTTCTTCATCGCAGCAGGTCTCGCAGGGAGCTACCGAGCAGGCCGCTTCAGCCGAGGAGGTATCGTCTTCGATGGAAGAAATGGCCTCAAACATCCAGCAGAATACCGAAAATGCCCAGCAGACCGAAAAAATTGCCCTGCAAGCAGCGGAAGACATCAAAGAAGGCAGCCAGGCCGTAAATCAGACAGTAGATTCGATGAAGATTATTGCTGAGAAAATATCGATTATCGGTGAAATTGCCCGGCAGACCAACCTGCTGGCACTGAATGCCGCTGTAGAAGCCGCCCGGGCTGGGGAACACGGGAAAGGCTTTGCCGTAGTAGCAGCCGAAGTGCGCAAGCTGGCCGAACGGAGTCAATTGGCCGCTACCGAGATTGATGCCCTTTCCAAGTCAAGCGTGACAATTGCCGAAAAATCGGGCAAACTGCTTGAACAGATTGTTCCTAACATCAGCCGGACTTCGCGACTGGTGCAGGAAATTACGGCTTCGAGCATTGAACAAAACTCTGGAGCTGAGCAGGTAAACAGTGCCATTCAGCAACTGAATCAGGTAATTCAGCAGAATGCCGCTGCTTCGGAAGAAATGGCCACCAGTTCGGAGGAATTGTCTAGCCAGGCTGAGTCGCTAAAAGATGCCATCTCATTCTTTAAGCTGGACCACCAACTGATGGCAACAAAGCGAAACAAGAATTTACACTCAAAACCTCGACACGTTGTAACAGGAAATACCTATTCCAAAACAACTGTAAAACAGTCGGGTGTGCAACTAAACCTGCACGAGGATGCGCTTGACGATGCCTACGAAAAATACTAAGATTCAGGTAGTGATAAAAAGAAATGCCAATCGATCTTCGATTCTTGCGGCAGGGAACATGTCTAGTTTCCTGCCGCAAAGTCATTCATGAAAAATAGTAGGATAAAAAAAGGCAAAACCCACCTGTGTTCTGGTCAAGTCTGACTGCAAACGATTTTCCAACGGAGATAGCCATTCAAGTTAACATCACAATGCTTACAACTACTTTTGAAACCAGACTGACATCGGCAGATTTTAAGCGGTTAACCACATTTATTTATAACCATTACGGCATTAAACTGCCTCCAGTAAAAAAAACAATGCTGGAAAGTCGGCTTCAGAAAAGGTTGACTGCCTTGCAATTGTACACGTTCAAAGAGTACTGCGATTATCTCTTCAGTGCGCAAGGTCAGCAACTGGAAGTAGTACAGATGATTGATCTGGTGACAACCAATAAAACGGACTTTTTCAGAGAGCCGGGGCATTTTGATTTCTTACAGACATCACTACTGCCCAAAATGGCTTGCCTTTATGCTGACCGCCCCCTGAGGGTATGGAGTGCGGGTTGCTCCAGCGGCGAAGAAGCTTATACGCTGGCAATGGTGCTCAGCGAATTTGCTTCACAGCATTTTTCGTTCAATTTTCAGATTTATGCGACCGATATATCTACGCAGGTGCTGCAAAAGGCGATGACTGCCGTGTATACAGAAGACCGGATTGCACCGGTTCCGATGCCTTTGCGACGCAAATACTTACTGAAGAGCAAAGACACCGCCAACAAAACTGTGCGTATTGTCCCGCAGTTGCGGGCCAAGATACACTTTGAACGGCTCAACTTCATAGAAGATGCCCTGACAAATCTGGCTGCTTTTGATGTCATCTTTTGCCGGAATGTAATTATTTATTTTGACAAAGTCACTCAGGAAAAGGTGATCAACCGACTGTGTTCCCGGCTCAAACCTGGTGGCTTCTTCTTCCTTGGGCATTCAGAATCGATTACCAACATGGATGTACCTTTGAGACAAATTAAACCTACTATTTTTCAAAAATGGTCCTGAATTAAACATCTCTGCATACAATAGGATCATCACTTTCGTTTGGCAATGCATATGGTAACAAAATTATCTGATAAAGAATTACTGGAAGAATTGCAATGCCGCTTTGAGCAGCATAACCGGTCGGTGGAGATGTTTACTGACCTCAATGCTCAGTTGCAACGCCTGAACCATACGTTGCTGGAATCGGAAAAAACAAAAAGCTATTTTCTGTCCAACATACGCAATGAAATCAACAATCCGCTGGCGTCTATTCTGGGGCTTTCCAAATACTTGCAGACTTTGTATGCACCATTGGGAAAGGCAGAATTATCAGTGACCGAAAAGGCCAGATACATGACCGAACTTATCTATAGAGAGGCTTTTCACCTGGATTTTCAGCTTCGGAATTTGTTTGCGGCGGCAGAGATTGAATCCGGCGAGTGTTTTCCGGAGATTATCCAAACCCAGGTAGGCGAGCTGATCAAGGAAGTGATTAAGTGCTATACACCGGACGCAGAAGCAAAACGGATTGCCCTTCACCTAACAAATCGTTTGCCTCAGCAAAGCTTCAGAACCGATCCCGCTAAACTTCAACTCATTCTCTCAAATCTACTGGCAAACGCCATTGAATATAGCCCAGTGGGCAGTAAAGTGTATGTGCGTGCCTGGAAGCAAGGCCAGCAGCTGTCGGTTTCCGTTCGAGATCAGGGAAAAGGAATTGCTACGGAGAATCGGGAACGCCTGTTCAATCGGTTTACACAACTGGATTCGGGTACGGCCAAAATGCACAAGGGGCAAGGGCTGGGTCTGTCGGTGGTTCGGTCACTACTGGAGGTATTAAACGGTACGATAGAATTGTCAGGCAGGGTAAACCACGGCAGCCTGTTCACAATTTCTATTTCAGAACCCGATTGCGGATTTGTGGATTGTACCACAGATGGCCATGACTTCTTTTTTTCTTAAAATGATGCTTTAAGCCATTTATTTGTGGATAGCAACCAACCCCGAACGCATTTTCTTTATCCTTCCGGCATTTTTGTCCATACCGAACCGTACGAAGTTTGTACGGTTCTGGGGTCTTGCGTGTCGGTGTGTCTATGGGATACGCAGTTGAAGATAGGCGGGATCAACCATTACATGCTGCCTCTATGGAATGGCGAAGGACTGGCATCTCCCAAGTACGGAAATATTGCCATTGCCCGATTAGTGGAAAGAATGTTGCTTCTGGGATGTAACCAAACCCATCTGGTAGCCAAGGTATTTGGGGGAGCTCAGCAACTGGAAAAAGGCAAAAGCATCTTTAACATCAGTGAACGCAATATCCACTTGGCATTGAATACGCTGAAAGAAGCAGGCATACCCGTACGCAGTCAGAATACCGGAGGAGAAAAGGGCCGAAAGATTAAATTTTATACTGGCAGTGGAGATGTATTGATGAAGTACCTGTAAAACAGCCGTTTACTCGGATTCCTCTGTCGGATATCAACAAAGAAAGAGATATAAAGGGCAGGTTTTTTCTATTTCAATCCTACTATTTTGGCCAACTCTTTTCGACACACATTGCTGTAAACCATGAAAAACACACACATTAAGGTTCTGATTGTAGATGATTCGGCTCTGGTACGGCGAACGATGACGTCCATCCTGGAAACCGACCCGGCGATTGAAGTAATCGGAGCCGCTGCCGACCCATACATTGCTGCCGGAAAAATAAGCCAGCAGTTACCCGATGTCATCACCCTTGACGTCGAAATGCCCCGCATGGATGGGTTGACTTTTCTCAAAAAGATTATGTCACAGCATCCGATTCCGGTGGTAATTGTTTCCAGCTTAACGGCCAAAGGTACCGAAACCGCTCTGAAGGCACTGGAGTATGGAGCCGTAGAAATCATTACCAAACCGCAAGTCACTTCTACCAAAGAGTTTATTGAAGAAAACCGCCAGGAGTTGTGCGATATCATTAAAGCAGCCGCACAAGCTAAGCTCCGCCGCAGGCCCATCACAACCACTACGTCGGCCCCTGCTAAGCCGTTATCTTCCGGAACGGTAGTGCAGCCCAAGCTCTCGGCCGATGCGGTAATTATGCCCTCCCAATCGAAGAGCATGATTCAGACCACCGAAAAAGTAGTGGCTGTAGGTGCCTCCACCGGCGGTACGGAAGCCGTTCGCCTCTTTCTGGAAGCCCTGCCGCTGGATGCACCCGGAATTGTGATTGTGCAGCACATGCCCGAGTTGTTTACCAAATCATTTGCCAATCGGCTGAACGAGATTTGCAAAATAACCGTCAAAGAAGCCGAAAACGGCGACACCGTAATCAGAGGGCGGGCCCTGATTGCGCCGGGAAATAAACACATGCTGCTGAAAAGAAGCGGAGCTCGTTATTATGTAGAAGTTAAAGAAGGTCCGCCGGTCAATCGGCACCGGCCTTCAGTAGATGTGCTGTTTCGTTCCACGGCCCGGTATGCCGGTAAAAATGCGATTGGCATAATCATGACTGGCATGGGCAACGACGGAGCCCAGGGCTTGCTGGAAATGAAAGAAGCCGGAGCCTATACCCTTGCTCAGGACGAAAAGTCTTGTGTTGTGTTCGGAATGCCCAAAGAGGCCATTAAGCTCAATGCCGCACACACCATTCTCTCATTGGATGCCATGGCTTCGCACATACTCAAGAAGTAAAATCAATAGAAAATAGTATCCCCGGAAAACACAAAACCCGTATCACGCAAGGTTTTGTGTGATACGGGTTTTGTTTCCATTAAAATTCGGAAGCCCGGTTTTCAATTTAAGTCGAGTCTTAGTCAAAAGAAAGATCGTTTGCTACAGGAAGTTTACTGAATCAGTTACACAAACCGTATGGGGCGATCCCCAGGAATGAGGTTAAAATTACCCATTGTGTAGAGATACTGCATGTTAATGTGGAAACTTACGCATGAGCAATACGCAGAAATGTATTTTTTCATACGATGTATGATTTGCCAAACAGGAAAACCAAAATTCGCAAATCCATCAACTATCTCCTTCATTCCTAGTCAGATTCTTTTTCAATTTATTCAGCCCTTCCATCTATCTTCTGTATATTCTCTCTTCTTTTTCTCTTATTTTAACGCATTCCTCTCACAACGTTTTCCAACCTTACGAGTCGTCAGCCTGTTGCATTGCCGCTTCGTGTAACCTTTGCTGTAATAGAAGTACTTTTACTAGAAAGTAAATAAAACAACTCTGGTTTTGCTATTACCGATGCTACTATTTACCCGCGTCTCTTTCAAGTTAGTTCTTTTTCTGAGTTTACTGGTCTACGTACCGGTTTCGGCTACCAACCAGTTACCCGGTACACCGTACCTGACTCACTTTTCTCTGCAACCGGCCAATATTTCAAATCAGACCATAGACGCCTACACCACGTCGGTTCTGACGGGTAAGAATCAGTTTGTGTATGCTACCAACCCCAAAGGCGTGTTGGTCTACAAAGGGTCGCAATGGCTACTGATACGTACGCCCACCAGTCCCCTTAGCATGGCAACTCACTCGGCATTCACCGACCGGGTCTACGTGGGATGTCAGGCCGGATTCGGTTATGTGCAGACTGCCGAAAACGGAACCAGTACTTTTGTTGATCTGAGCAAAGAAATCGCCACCAAAAGTCCGGTTATTCAGATAGTGGAACAAGGTGACTGGCTGTATTTCCTCACCGAAAAACGGCTGTATCAGTGGAATGTAAAAGAAAATACGCTGGCAAAACAATGGCCGGCAGCCTCTCAGTTTACAGGATTGTTTGTCCATGCGGGCAAGGTGTATGTGTCTATCGCCGGCATTGGATTGCATCAACTGGCAGCCAAACAGCTCATTCTCATCCGCAATACCAAGGAACTGGCAACCGGAAATCTCCTGAGTGCAGTTTCGATTTCTGCTCAGAAAACACTTCTGGTTACGGATAAAAACCAATTGGTTACTTTCAACGGACAAGCCCTGGCACCCTTAACAATCAAAGACCAGGCTTATCTGAATACACACCAGTTGACATCGGCAACCGACCTTTCGGACTATACCTATGCATTGGGCACCATTTCGGGTGGGTGCATCATTGTCAATAAACAAACCGGCCAAACCACCCATCTGATTAACTTTCAGTCCGGCCTTCCCGATGACGAAATTCAGGCTCTGACTAAAGACAAGCAAGGCAACCTGTGGATCTGCCATCCGTTGGGCGTAAGCCGGGCCAATTTCCGGTTTCCAATTACCAATTATACGTCATATCCCGGCTTGCAGGGCAATATTACAAAGGTATTGTCGCATCGTGAAAAACTATACGTAGCCACTACCGAGGGGCTATTTTATCTCGACAAATCAGATTCGTACAGCGAAGTAGCTGGTCACCTACGCCAGCCAAGGCAAATTGAACGCATCACACGCACAGTCACGATCAACGAATCCAAGAAAGGCTTTTTAGGAAGGCTGTTTGGTGCGAAAGACAATGTCAAGGTCAAGCAAAAGAAAGAGGTCATTGACATTCCTGAGAGTTCACCCGTTATTGTTCAGAAAAAGGAAACGTATGCATTAAACTCCATTCCTTATATTTTTAAGCGAGTAGAAGGCTTTACGGGCCGTTGTTCTCAACTGATTTTAGCAAACGGGCAGATTCTGGCCGCTGGCAGCAGTGGCGTTTATCAGGTCAACGATACCAGATGCACATCTATATTGTCCAACGTATATACGCACAATCTTTACACATCTCCGTCTGTAGGCAATAAGGTTTGGGTAGGCTCACAGACAGGTCTTTACATTCTAAAGCCTCAAGCCTCAGGTTGGCAATCCGAGTCATATCCCTCACCCATTACCAGTACAGTTTACTCCATTCACCAGAAAGGCAATGCACTTTGGTTGGGTGGCATTAACCAAGTTTGGCAGGTAACGCTTACACCCAAAGGAAGCATACAGAAACGAAGTGTTTACCCACTGGGATTATCATACGAAGAACCCGTTTCTGTATTTTCAACCTCAAAAGAAGTCGCTTTCCTAGCCGATGGGCAATTGTATCGCTTCGATCAGGCAAGCCGGAAACTTGTCAAACAGGAAAGCAATGAATCTCAACTCAAAGGAATTGTATACGGACAGAGCAACAAAATATGGAGCCGCATGCGGGAACGCTGGCACGAAATCAGCGAAGGCTCAGACGCCAGGCTTCCGCATGCCGAGTTATTAAACCTGTTTCCGGCCATTGTGCATATTTTTGTAGACGAATCGCATAATACATGGGTGGTAGACAATGCCAACCAATTATACCAGATCAATGGAAAGAAACACCTATACACCTTTCCTACGTTGCATGTGTACCTGGAACGGGTGACGGACAAAAAAGGTACAGAACTAGCAGCCGACGAAATCGAGGTAGACCATGATAACAACCGGCTACAGTTTGTAGTATCTACTCGCCAGTATGGACAGGAATCGGCCATTCAGTACCAGTACCGAATTCCCGGTTTGGGCGAAGAATGGTCAGAATGGCAATCGGAACCGGTACTGTACTTTCCGTTTCTCCCCAATGGTTCGTTTGCGCTACAAGTAAGGGCTCGTGACGCCCAAGGCACTGTAAGTGAAGCCAGTGAATTTGAATTTCAGATCCATCCGCCCTTCTGGAAAAGCGGTTGGTTTCAGTTGCTGTTGGTCATCGCGCTGTTAGGGGGAGTGGTTGTGATCATGCGTTACCGGACCTTACGTCTGGAGAAATCCAATCGCCTGCTGGAACAACGCGTATACGACCGGACACTGGAAATCAGGGCTCAGAAAGAACAGATTGAATTACAGAAAAGCGATATTGAACTGCAAAAACGGGAACTGGAAATCGCCTATAGTGACATCACCAAGAAAAACCACCACATTGTAGGAAGCATCAATTATGCCCAGAAAATTCAGCAAGCCATTCTGCCCCAGGAAGCTGCAATCAGGGCTGCAATGCCAGAGGCATTTGTCCTCTTTCAACCCCGCGACACGGTCAGTGGTGATTTCTATTGGTTTGCCGAAAAAGAAAATCATGTCATTATTGCCGCAGTCGATTGCACCGGTCATGGCGTACCCGGTGCCTTCATGTCGATGATCGGCAATACGCTGCTTAACCAGATTGTGAACGAAAAAGGCGTTACGCAACCCTCCCAAATCCTGAATCTGTTGCACTTAGGTGTTCGTACGGCATTGAAACAAGGCGAAGACAATAGCGAACGCCAAGACGGGATGGACATTGCGTTATGTAGTTTTAACAAGCAAACACAGGAATTGCAGTATGCTGGCGCCAACAATTCGCTGTATGTGGTTGAGAACGGCGTGCTGACTGAAATCAAAGCCAACAAATATGGCATTGGTGGTGTGCAGAAAGAAGCACAGCGGTTGTTTACCAACCATGTCATTCCCGTTACGGCGCAAACTTCCTGCTATCTTTTCACCGACGGCTACGAAGACCAGTTTGGCGGCCCCGAAAACCGCAAGTTTATGGCCAAACGCTTCAAGCAGTTGCTTACCGAGATTCAACCACAACCGGCGGCTACTCAACAAAAAATCCTGGCTGAAACCATTCACAACTGGAAAGGCCAGGTTTCTCAGGTAGATGACATCCTGGTCATTGGATTTCAGTTGCCGGTACTTCTTTCTGTGGCCTCTGACTCCGCTTCCATTTTCTCAGAATCTCACTCGTAACCATTGTCACGTCGGGGGTTTTGACATTTGAAAAGATATTATTTTCCGCAAAACGGTTTGCAGTCCTTAAGCTGCAAACCGTTTTTGTTTCCGCCTTTCTCTGAACAAAACGACAAAGCTTTTACATGGTCTGCCAAAGATTCCGGTTTGTCATATTTTGTTCCTAAGCTCCGGTGAAAGATTCAGAAGCAAGCCGATTTTTTAATTTGAAAGGATACTGTTTTTCGTCTTTTTGGAAAGCGGCTGAATCGAAGCCCCAATGGCAAACCAGATCCTATATTATAAACTTACTCAAAAAAAATAGTATCATTCAAAAACACAAAACCTTCTTCTTGCACAAAAGAAAGAATTTCTTTTCATTAGGATGTTTACTTTCGCTGTATTTTCTTCACAGAGAGACAATGAAATCCTGGAAACAATTCGTTCATTTTGCCAATCGGTCTTTGTGCATGAAAAGTCGTCTGTTTTACATAGTAGCGATACTCGGACTGGCTTTGGCCGCTTGCGAAGATCTGCCCAAGCCTACTTACTTGGGTAAGCAAACATTTGGCTGCTATGTCGATGGCAAACGATGGACACCCAAAGGCCGCTTATTACAGTTTGGAGATCCCATCCCTCCGGTGCGCACTTCTTTCTATCCCATCAATGACGTTGAGTACCTTACGGTTTATGCCTATCTGGGTAATCAGAGCCTGGAATTCAGTTTGTCCGGATCGCCCTTATCCACTAAAACTTTCCAGCTGAATTCGTCGACTCATTCCTCTTCTGGCTATTGTGCTGCCTTTAACCTGGACGAAGAAGGATCGAATACGACACAAATCCAATATTCAACGGATAGCTTACACACCGGAAAAGTGACCATTACCCGCCTCGACCGGGCAGCTAAAATCATTTCCGGAACGTTTTCCTTTACAGGCTATCATGCCCAAACGGGTAAAACTGTGCAAGTAACCGAAGGCCGTTTTGACCTGAATTATTGATTTTTCCTATGAAAAAAGCCTTGCTTCTGCTCTTCTTTCTGGGTTGCGTGTTTACGGCCCGTTCGCAAACCCGAGCCACCCGGTGGACCTTCACACCTACAATGAGCATAGGTTACAAGCTCTCCAACTGGTTGTACGGAGCTCCTTTAGGAATAGGAGTACAAGGCCAGCTTATCATCAAAGAAAAAGTACTTCTGGAAACCTGGGCTCATGCGACATCTTTTAAAGACGTGATTTTTAAAGATCAAAAGTTCGGCCAGTTCTGGGGAAATTTTCGGGTGCGCCACCCTATACAGGTAGCAGGCCTTGGAGCTGGCTATGCAATTCCCATCCGAAAACAATACGTGCAGCTAAGTGGTGGCATGGTGATAGCCAATTACAACGAGACTTACGTTACTTCTACCGGAGGACTGATCTTATCGAGTCACAAACTGGAGCATTACTCATATGCCTCAACCGGGCTCTATGGTAAAATACAGCTCAATCTCTTTTTAAGGGATAATCTATACCTTACTCTAGGCTCTACGGCACTGAGTTGCCGCAGTGTGAGTTATGGCATCATTCAGGCGGGTTGCACGCTTACTTCCAACTAGAGCCAAGCCGGGGTTTTGCCATTTTAAAACATACTATTTTTTTAAGACAAAAGAAGATCATTCCAATCAAAACCTTAGATAACTCTTCGTTAAAATGTTTGCTTTCGGTATAATTTCTTTATAGAAATACAATTCAATTGTGGCAACAAACCGTTCACTTCCTAATCAGTTTCTGTGAATGAAAAGTCTATTCTATGTGACATTACTTCTTGCGCTGACCTTACTTTGTTGCGAAGATCTGCCCAAGCCTACTTACTCGGGCAAGCAAACATTTGGCTGCTATGTCGATGGCAAACGATGGACACCCAAAGGCCGAAATTCATACAACAGTCAATTAGCTCCTGTATATACTTCACTCTATCAATACGCTGGCGAGGAAGAGCAGTTGGTTATCAGTGCTTATTATGGCAAACAAAGCATTGTGTTGCGGGTAAATGAACCTCGATTAACTACGGGTACTTTTCGCCTTGACACCTTGTATAGCATTTACAGAGATAACTATGCGGCCTTTAGTATAGAAAATGTTGATACCGATGTTGTTGAGCAAGGCTTCACAACAGATAGTGTGCATACTGGAGAAATAATACTTACTCGCTTAGATCGCTCCGCTAAGATTGTTTCCGGTAAGTTCTCTTTCACGGGTTACGATCTGCGTACCGGTAAAACTGTAAAAGTAAAAGAAGGACGTTTTGACCTAAATTTTTGATCATTCTGGTATGAAAAAGACCTTTCTACTTGTGTTTTTTCTTGGTAGCGTGTTCGCAGCTTATTCTCAAATCCGTCCTCAATGGACTCTCACACCTTCCGTTGGTTTAGGCTACAAACTATCCGATTGGTTGTATGGAGCACCGCCTTGTCTGGGGGTTCAGGGTCAGGTTATTATCAAGGACAAAGCCTTGCTGGAATCCTGGTTTCATGCAACAGCCTTCAAAGATGCGATTTTTAAAGGTCGCGAGTTCACCAAGCTTTTTGGCAGTGACAGAGTTCTTCACTCCTTAAAAGTTGTTGGATTGGGAGTGGGTTACCATGCTAATCTATTCAAAAGAAATCACTTACAGGTAAGTGGAGGCGTTGTGTGGGTCAATTACAAGGAACCGTATGTAGAATCCACTGGCAGCATTATTCTATCTGGCTATAATCTTGACTACTATGCCCATAATTATGCAGGTCTTTATGGAAAAATACAATACAATGTTTTTTTGAATAAGTATCTGTATCTGTCTTTAGGCTCTACAGCCTTGAGTTGTCGCGGTCTTAGCTATGGCGTTGTTCATACAGGCTGTACGTTCTGGTTTCCTCATAAGTAAGGGGTTTGGCCATTTGAAATCCTACTATTTTGCAGACAGAAGTTTGCAGCCTCCAAGAGTTGCAAACTTTTTTTATGCCCTTTTGCAACTTTTACCGGGTTTGCACATCTATGAAATGAAACCGCCATTGAACTTCTCTCTTAACCACTTATCGAATACTCTCAAAATGTAACAATCAAAAGTTTACTTTTATCCTTTCAGAAACATTAAAAGCTCTTTTTATTTCTAAACAAAACTCGCCCGAAAAAATATTTTCATTTTTTTATCAACATTCTATACTAGGCCATAAAGATTTCCGTTACAGATGCACAACTAAGCAATTAGTTGATTTTACTTTTTCCGCTTCTCAACCCAAATCCACTCCATGCAAAAAACACTACTCGCTCTCTTGTTGGGGCTCTGTAGTCTGGCCGTAATGGCTCAGGCACCTTCCCGCATCACCATTCGAGGCAACATACAAGACACTTCGGGCAATGTGTTGCCTGCCGCCACCGTCATGTTACTCCAACCCAAAGACTCGGCCCTGGTGAATTTTTCCCGTTCGGACGAAAAAGGCAATTTTGAGTTCAGGAATGTCAAGAATACACCTTATCTCTTTAAGATCGTTTACTTGAGTTACTTGCCCCATCAGCACCTGACCCAGGTATCCAATCAAGATGTGTACGATTTGGGTACCATTAAAATCAAGCCCATTGCCAAAGAACTGATTGAAGTAGTGGTGAAAGCCGCCCGTGCGCCGCTCAGCATCAAAGGCGACACCATTGAATACGATGCGCGGGCTTTTCGCACCCCGCCCGGCTCTACGGTGGAAGATTTGCTGCGACGTCTCCCCGGCATTGAAGTGGATGGAGATGGCAACATCAAGGCGCAAGGAAAAGATGTCAAGCGACTGACGGTGGATGGAAAGACATTTTTTGGCGACGACCCAAAATCAGCTACTAAAAACCTGGGCGCCGAAACCATCTCCAAAGTGCAGGTTTTCAACGACAAATCGGAACAATCCAAGCTTACTGGTGTAGACGATGGCAAACGCGAAAAAACCATGAACCTGGAACTGAAAGACGAATTCAAGAAAGGGGCGTTTGGCAAATTAACGGTAGCCGGAGGAACCAAGGAACGCTGGGCG
This sequence comes from uncultured Sphingobacteriales bacterium, assembly GCA_963520985.1. GTDB lineage: Bacteria > Bacteroidota > Bacteroidia > Cytophagales > 172606-1 > Xanthocytophaga. Next base: position 1,339,148 of record CAUQTA010000001.1, on the reverse strand, counting down.
GCTCGCGGCAACTACAACCGGTTCAATAAAAAAGAGCAGTTCTCTGTCATTGGTTTTGGCAATAACATCAACGAAACAGGTGTAAACTGGGAAGATTACGGCGAATTCAAAGGCAACAACACTTTCAACGATTTTGACAACGGCGATTTCGGATTCAATGGAGGAGGCCGTTATTATTACTTTACGGGTGATGGTCTGATGAACAACTTTGATGGCCGGGGCTTTACCAAAAATGCCGGAGCGGGAGTAAATTACAATTACACGAATCAGAAAACCAAACTGAGTACCAACTATTTCTACAACCAGACCCGACTCACCCTAGACCAGTATACTAACCGGCAAACCTTTTTGCAAAACGGCTCCTTCTTTACCAGAGACACCTTAGGAAAAGTGGACTTTCGGGGCAACCACGCCATAGCCCTGCGTGTGGAACAAATGCTCGACTCCAACAATACCGTTATTGCCAAAGGCAATGTGCGTTTCAGCAATAACAATGTAACCAATGCCCAGCAACAACGTTTCCTGACCGAACAAAACCAGGTACAGAACACCTCTGACCTGAACAACCTCAGCGATTTGAATTCGTATACGTTGACCAGCGCGTTTATCTACCGCCACAAGTTTAAGAAGAAAGGACGCACTTTTGCCTTGAGTGGCGGCTACAACGCCAGTGCTTCGGATGGAACAGAAAACCTGAATTCACTCAATCAGTTTTTCAACGCTGCTGATCCCAACGCCCAGATTCGGGCCATTGGTCAGCTGAACGACAACCGGAACAAGCAAAATCAGCTAAAATCGAGTGTTTTGTATCTGGAGCCGCTTTCAAAGAAATTTTATTGGGAAACGTTCTACAACATAAGCCGCGATTACCGGGAAGCCAATCGGCAAGCGTATAATACCCGGCAAAACAACAGTCGTTTGGATAGCCTGAGCACCTATTACACCAATGAAATCATGTACAACCGACTGGGTTCCAGCGTACGGTATTCCTTTTCCGGGATCAACATTTCCACAGGCCTGGCGGTGTTGCGATATGACTTGAGCGGTCAGTTTGGAACGGCCAAAGAACGTCCGGTACTTAGCACCATTGACCGTAGTTTCACTGCCTGGACGCCTGATGTTTCCACCAATATTGAATTTAAAAACAATGCCTACCTGGGGGCCAATTACAACCTGAATGTACAGGCTCCGCAACTCAATGACTTACAGCCGATTGTCAACAATTACAATCCGTTTTTCATTACAGTGGGCAACCCGGATTTGCTGCCGGAAAAAAGCCATCACCTCGGCCTCAATTTCAACAAATTTGACCCGGCAACGTTTCGTCACATTGGGTTTGGTGCAGACTATAATTACTACCTGAGCCAGATCATCTACACCCAGACGGTTGACGAAAACCTGGTGACGCGTACTCGTCCTCAGAACATTGCGGGTGGCAACAACCTGGAAATTTATTCCTGGATGGGAGCCCCGATCATCAAAACCAAACTTACACTCAATGGAAACCTGAGTTATAGTCGTGGTTTTAGTCCTACTTACATCAACGGCGTACAGAACGAAACCAACAACAACCGGTATAACATCGGGCTGGGTTTTAACATCACTCCCAACGAGAAACTGCTTTTCAATCTCCGCGGCAATCTGAGCTTTAACACCATTGAGTATTCCATTGAAAAGCGGCAAAATCAGAATATTCAAAACCACGGACTGGACGTTTCCATCAAGTGGAATTTTACGAAGAAGTTTTTCTTTGAAAGCAATCTGGACTACAATCATTACAGCAATGATCGGTTTAACTTCAATCAGGACATTCCGATTTTCAATGCCTCTATTCGTCGCTTGTTCTTGAAAGACAACAAGTTGGAAATGCGACTGGCAGCTTTTGACATACTCAACAAACGCCGTAGCATTGTGCAGCAGGGCACCCAAAACTATGTCTATCAGCAAACAGCCCTGACGCTGGCGCGGTATTTCATGCTTAGTCTGTCGTACAACATGCGGGGCCACGCCGACAAAATCAAGAAAAACGGCTGGTAACCTGCCAAGCAAAATAGTATCTTTTGAAAGACTAAAACCCTTACTTCATTCATGAAAAAAATTAGTATTCTGTTTATTGTTCTTTTTTCGGTCGCGGCACAGGCTCAGCAGTTGGAAGGTGTGATCCACTATACCCGCACCACTTACTGGACCAAAATGATGAATGAACTTACTTACCTAAGTAAGCAGGAAAAAGAACGACTTACCTATATGTACAGTGGCCGCGACGAGTGGCAGGAATATTACGTGCTGTTTTTCAACGACAAAGCCAGCAAATTCACGTATTCTGAAGAGAAATCCGCCGAATCGGAAGGATATGACTGGCGAAAAAGCCAGTACATTATCCGGCACGACTTTGAGAAAAACAATCAGACTGACATTATGGAAATGGCAGGAAAGACGTATATCGTGGAGGATTCTTTAAAAACTCCCAATTGGAAGATTCTCAACGAACTGAAAGAAGTGGCTGGCCATATTTGCATGAAAGCTTTAGTGGAAGATACAGTAAAAGGCCAGAAAATTGTGGCTTGGTTTGCACAGGATTTGCCGCTGAATATCGGGCCCGAACGGCTTTATGGGTTACCGGGAGCCATTCTGGCGGTTGAAATCAACGGGGGCACCGTAACCATCGAAGCCAGTCGCATCGAGCTCAAAAAGCTAACGCAAGAACTGGATTTGCCTAAGAAAATGAAAGGCAACCGCTTGAATGAGGCGGGCTACCAGCAGATGATTGCCAAATTTATTGCAGACAAAAAGAAAGAGGAAATCAATCCGTACTGGCTCATCCGGTACTGATAATGCTCGTTGCACAAGTACACATGGCATGACTGACAGTCATGCCATGTGTACTTGTACCTGCCGGGTTTTTTGATTTGGCAAGATACTATTTTTAACTTCCCGCATTCTTGGTTTCTTTGTGTAAACCAATCCTGTTTGTAGTGGCTCACATCACGTTTATTGGCGCAGGCAATGTAGCCTGGCATTTGTCGCAAGCCCTGGAAGACGCCGGGCACACCCTTGTGGAAGTGTATAGCCGCAACCTCAGTCATGCCCGCGAACTTGCCAAACATTTGTATGATGCCCAAGCGGTAAACTCGCTGGATTTTTCGCAAAGCCAGGCTGAGGTTTTCATCATTGCCGTTCCGGATGATGCCGTTTTTGACATCGCAGAAGATACTATTTTTCCGGAGAAAGCCACTGTATTTCACACCTCGGGTACGTTGCCCTTGGCAACCTTGAAGAAGTTTCGCAACCGGGGCGTATTTTATCCCTTGCAAACTTTTAGCAAGAGTCGGCGAATGGATATGCAGAAAGTACCGTTTTGTCTGGAAGCCAGCAACGACCAAACCGAAGAATTACTGGTAGCCTTGGCGCAAAGCATTAGCAAAACGGTGTATCTGGTCAGTTCGGAAGAACGCAAAGTACTGCACATCGGAGCCGTTATTGCCTGCAACTTTACCAATCACTTATTGGCAGTTTCCAAACAGATTGTAGAAGCCCAAGGACTCGAATTTGACTTGTTAAAGCCCTTGATCGAAGAAACCCTAACCAAAGCATTGGCCGCCGAAGATCCGGCCCTGGTGCAAACGGGCCCGGCAATTCGCGGGGACGAGCAAACCATTCAGCAACATCTGCGTTTTTTGAGAGAGCAACCTCTGCAACAGAAAATTTACAAGCTCCTGACAGAAAGCATCCAAAGCCTCAAAAAATAGTATCTTTTCAGAAGGCTAAACCTCCTTTCGGGCAAAGGCTAGGTATTCTTCTTTCGCTTCCTCCAGCAATTCAAAAATCTTGGTTCGTTCGTTAAGCAAATGACTGGTAAGTTCTTTGCGTTTGCGGGAAAGGTGCCGGAACGAACGGCTTTCCCAGGCATCTTCGGCCAATAGCCAATAATACCAGGCAAAGAAACCACTGACAGGTAAACTCAACGCAAACAGGACGGTCAGCCAAGTCAACTGAAACCAGTGATGAAAATAGTATATTTCCAAGGCATAAAACCCCGTAAACGTAAACAGGCCGATGGTCATCATCAGTGGTGCCCGATACGTGATGTCGCGACTGATAAGCGGAGCTACTTTGGAAGGCAAAATGTAAGGCAAATAGTTAAGCAGCAGGCCGTACAGGTAAAGAGGAAAACCAAAAACCAAAAGCAATCCCCGGCCTAACCGATGAAAAAAAGTATTCTCACGAACCACCGTATCTTCGTCGAGTCCGAGTCGTTCCAGCCAGTTTACATACCGCTGAATCCGTTGCTGAACCTGCATGAGTCGTTCCGGTTGATGCGCCTCAAAGTGCTTGACCGCCTGTACGATGCCTTGTGTAATCAGAAAGTTTTCCGTCGCCTGGTTTTCCGATAACGCCAATTCGTCGGCCAGGCGAGTCTTGTAAAGCTGTTCAATCCAGTGCACCAGTTGGTCCTGATTGTTGTCTGTGGTAACAATGGTGCTTTCAGCTAGTTTTCGCTGCAATTCATCGGTCAGCAGATCAACCGTGGCAACCGGGTCTTTTGCATAATCAGAAGCAAACTCGGTAAGCGTAATAGGCGTAGAAAAGTGAAGAAAAACTTCACTCTGAAACCGTTTGGGATCGGTATACGTAAGCCCAACGGGTAAAATCTGGACACCCAGTTGAAAATTATTCTCGGCTTCGGCACCCAGTGCAATCCGGGCCGTTCCGGTCTTGATGGGACGCAGCCGACGTTCGTGTTCGCTGGTTCCTTCCGGAAAAATCAACAGGGTTCCTTGCTTTTTCAGAAAAGCGAAACATTTGGCAAAGGTCGCTTTGTTGTCCGGCTTTTGTCCGGCTCCCATGTCTTTTTGCCGGTAAATCGGAATAAGGTGAAGGCGTTTGAGCACCCAGGCTACAATGGGATTCTTGAAAATAGACCCATTGGCCAGGAAATAAATGTCTTGTGATACATAGACCGCAATGAGCATAGGGTCCATGAAGGTATTGGGGTGATTGGCCGCAATCAGCAGCGGACCATCGGGAATGTGTTCACGTCCAGATACTTGAATCTTTAGAAAATAGACGCGCAGGGCAATGCGGACAATGAATTTGAGGAGAATGTACATACTCCGATGGTTAGTGGTACAACCCTTGCAAGGTTTTGTAAAACCTTGCAAGGGTTCATCTTCTGTTAAGCAGGCTGTACAAATGTCTCGTTGTACAACTTAATAGCATCTTCAATAATTCGGTATGCTTCGTTTTTGCCCAGGAAATGCTCCACAACTACACTTTTGTGTTCCAGCTTTTTGTAATCTTCAAAAAAACGACGCATTTCAACGATGGTGTGCGGCGGCAACTGGTCAATGTCATCGATGTGGTTTACCGACACGTCATTTTCAGCAACGGCAATGATCTTATCATCGGCTTCCCCTTGGTCAACCATTCGCATTACCCCGATTACTTTGGCCTTTACCAAGCAAAGTGAAGGCAAGTCGATCTGTGAAATCACCAGAATATCCAGTGGGTCATGATCATCACAGTATGTTTGTGGAATAAACCCGTAATTAGCCGGATAGTGCACTGCCGAGAAAAGCACCCGGTCAAGCAATATAAGTCCGCTTTCTTTGTCTAATTCGTATTTAGCTTTACTTCCTTTAGGAATTTCAATAATTCCTGAAACAATTTTTGGCGCCTCGTCTCCATAAGAAACCGCGTGCCAGGGATTGGTAACGTTAATGTCTTTCATAATTTGATGGTTGATCATGCAGGGTCAAAGTTAGGTGAATAAACCTGAATTCCCCAAAAAATCCCTTGGGATATAAAATTTGTAAATGAACAATAGCCATATACTACTTTGTGAAAACACACAAGTAGCCACTACCCAGCGGTGCCGAGTAGCGGATGGCTTCTATAAGTAGGTTTCAGAGCGAAAATGTAAACCCGTTTTCTAACAATAATTTTGATCCTACTGGCAGGAACGGCACGGAAAGAGGAAATTCCATTAAGCGGCGGCAGCATCACTTACCCGGCGAGGCAAGCGAGCAGCCAGTAAAAATAGTATCCCTAAAATGAAGAAAAGCCCCATGGTCAATGCACTTAAGCGTACATTGTTGGTCACTTCCAGCACCCGGCCATAGGTAAACGTACCAATCACTATGGCTAGCTTTTCAGTGACATCGTACAAACTGAAATAAGAAGCCGTATCGGAAGTGGTTTGTGGAATGAGTTGTGCATACGTACTCCGTGAAACGGACTGAATGGCCCCCATGACAATGCCCACAAACCCAGCCAGAATGTAAAATTCGGTTTTGGTTTCGACAAAATACGCGGCAATGCAAATGCCGATCCACAGCAGAATGGTGGTTGCCAGTGCCGCCGTATTGCTCACCTTTGTAGCCATGCGCGAAAACAAAATAGCCCCTGGAATAGCTACTAATTGCAGAATGAGCACAATGGCAATCATTTCGGGGCCTTTCATGCCAATGGTTCGTTCGCCAAAAAACGGCGCCATCAGCATAATGCTTTGCACGCCCATCGACCAGAAAAAGAATCCGAGCAAATACCGAAACGCGGATAACGAAGCTCTCACTTTGGCAAATACTTTTTTCAATTCGTCAAAGCCTTTTGTCAGCACGCCTGCATTTATCGGGTGATTGGTGGGAATGTCGCGCAGGTAATAAAACGCAATTTGGGAGAAGCCCATCCACCAGATACCTACTGAGAGAAAGGAAATCCGGGATGCATAAGTACTTGCCTGGTCTTTACTTTTAAATCCTAGTTCTTTAAAATGTTCTACATAGTAGAAAATCAAGGCAATATTTAGTACCAATAAAATAACACTCCCGATGTAACCCATTGAAAAACCTCGTGCTGATATTTTATCCATTCGGTCAGGGGTGGCAATTTGCGGAAGGAAGCCGTTGTAAAACACCAACGAACCGGCATAGCCTACACTTGCCAGAAAGGCACAACATATGCCGTATTCAATGTTGTGCCCCACAAAAAAATACAGTCCCAAACACGCTAGCGAACCCAGATACGTAAAAAACTGCATAAACCGTTTTTTCTGTCCGCTGTAATCGGCAATGCCCGACAAAATAGGCGCCAGCAAAGCTATCATCAGAAAAGACGCCGAAATGGCGTATGAATAAAGCACCTGGTTGTCGAAAGCCACACCAAAAAAATCGACCATAGTCTGGCCTTCGGCATTCTTTCCGTAACCGTCCGGCGGAGCTACCGACGTAGCGGCACTGTAATACACCGGAAAAATGGCCGTCGTAACGGTAAGGTTATACACCGAGTTGGCCCAGTCGTAACTACACCAAGCGTTGAGTACTTTGGGGTTATTTTTTTCGGTAAACGAGGGGGTTGTCATTCAGATTACAATAAAATTTTCGAAATTTGCTGCACTGGGTTTTGCTAGTATGAAAGGTACTATTTTTTTCTGCAACTGCACACAAATTTGCTTCAGACCTAATCGTAGGCTCTTAGTTCAGCAATCAGCGCATGACTGCTTTTTCATTTTCCTGGACAAATTTTTCAAACAACACTTTTTGATCTAAGCTAAAACTCATGGCTCGGGTGTGAAAAATAATGAGGCTGTTACGAATCTGACAAAAATAGGGCTGTGTATTGAAAAAAATGTCAAGGCCAGCCTTGGTTATTTGTTTCAATGCTAGTTTTGCCTCCGCTTCTGTGGCAAATTCCCATTGCTCAATTACGCCACTTGAAATCCAGACTTTACCATCTCTATCTCGTTTCCCATTTTTTTCGCGATAGAAATAAGCCCATATATTCCGGGCTCTGGCAAACAAAGCTGTATCCAGGTGATTGATCCCTCCTGGCTCAAACACTTGCTTGGCTCCTTGAGATAAGTCTTTTTGACTTTCAAAGATTTGCGTTACCTCTGCTTCCTGTTGGGCATGAGATATATAAGCACTTTTGATACGACTCTCTTGGAATGAAAAGAGATAGAAAGGATAATTGTTGAAATAGCGAAATTTGCGTCTGTCAATGGATTTGGGTAATCTGATTGTATCTGGAATCCAGTTAATTTTCTCTATTTCAGCCACCAAAGTTTGAAGTTCTGGACATGGACTGTGAAGTATAGTTTCAACGTTTAAGGTTGTGTCTGTTTTTCTTGTTTCTGTATGAATTGCATTCGATTGAGCAGAATCAAACGTAATTTCTTTTAGGGTCACAGTTTCCTTTTTACTCTCTTGTTGACAACTACCAACCAGAATCTGGATAATAAGTAATAAGAGAGCTTTCGTTCTCGAGTAGAATAGCATTTTTTTCATCCAGATTTTCATAGTTCAACCTTTTGCAAGTAAAGCTTGGCGGCCGACAAGCTTTACTTGCAATGACACATGCGGCACAATTTAAAACAGGGCTCAGATTCCGGTCAGAAGCACAGCGGCAGACCGGCATGCTTGTATCTATTTGCAATCCGAGGAAATCTGTTCAATCCCATAATCTGATAAATCTGCGGTCAAAAATAGTATCTCCTGAAAACGGAAAACCTCCTTACTTGTACAGCTTCGTACCTACTTCGAAGTACTTATCGCCGGTTTTCCAGAAAGGACGCTCGAGAGCATTGCCAATCAGGCGGCAAGCGTATACGTAGGCGGAAAAAAACTTGTACAGATATTCATAATCCAAGGTCGCGGGCTCGTCGGATGCCTGGTGATAAAATCGGGTTAAGTCACCGTTAAAAGCCGTAAAACCCAAGCTGAACGTTGGTGCAGGAATGCCTTTCTTGGCGAAATTCACATTGTCAGACCGGTCAAAGAGGTTTTGCTCGGGAGCGGGGTCGTCGGTGGCTTTCAGGCCGTAGGCATCGCAGGCTTGTTTGATCAATCCTTCGGCGGTGGTGCGTCCCAGGCCAATGATGGTGGCAATGGATGTATCGTTGTAACCGGCATTGTCGCTGTTGAAGCAATACACGATCTTTTTCAGATCAATGGGAGAATGATCGGCAAACCACCGGCTACCGAGCAAGCCTTTTTCTTCGCCCGTAAACAAGATAAACAACGCCGAACGCTTGGTCGGGTACTTGGCCAGGTTTTCGGCGGCCGACAATACCGTTACCGAACCCACCGCATTGTCGCGGGCTCCGTTGTAGATCGAGTCGCCTTTTTCATTCGGATTACCTATACCAATGTGATCATAATGAGCCGAGTATGTCACGTATTCTTCTTTCAGTTTGGCGTCCGTTCCTTCCACATACCCCACCACATTGTAAGTATTGAATTTCTTTTCCGAAATGCCAGCAATAGTCAGTTTTGCTTTCGATTTTTTGGCAGCAGCCCAGTAAGCGGCTTCTTTCCAGTCGGGGTCGTGCATCCAGATGTGCGGAACCACAGCTGTGTTGCTGCTAGTGGTAGATTCATCCAGCGAAACGCCGCCGCCTTTGAAGTAATTGACTAATATTTTCCAGTGTAGTTGCTGATTGGAATAAAGTTCAACCAACGCCAACGCTCCTTTTTCTTTTGCCATTTTGTATTTTTCCTGTCCCGACGCAATCCAGGCCCGTGGGTCAGTCTGCTTGTCAAAGCCTGCTTTTACGAATACAATTTTGCCTTTTACATCGGTTTTCTTGAATTCTTCCGGTGAACCAAAATTCATAAAAACCGCATCAGCGTTCAGGCTGGTATTCTCGCCGTCGAGCCGTAAGGTGCTCTCGGTCATTTTGAATGATTTGTCGCCATACACCACCGTGACGTCGGTAGGCGCCGAGACGGTCTTCATGGCAACCGGCTGCAAATAATCGGGGTAGGCCGGGAGCGGTTTTACTCCGTAGCTTTTCAGTTGGGTGGCTAGGTAACGGGCCGCTATCAGTTGCTCGGGTGAAGGCGTTTGGCGACCTTTGAGTTCATCAGAAGCCAGGAAATAAATATGCGATTCTATTTTGGCTTTGTTGACAGTCGCATCGGTAAGCTGTTTATCGGTTTGTTGGGCAAATCCTGCAAAAGTTTGTCCCAACAGTAGGGCGCCTACTAAAAATTTTTTCATTGTTTGTTCAGTAATGGGTCTGTTGATTTGAAAATAGTATCTAAAGAAACGGCAAAACCCCTACTTGGCAAACAACTCGTGCGATTATTTTGACAAACGGTTCATTTCAGGCATACGACGACAAAAATGAATATACTACTTCTAGCTGTTCCCATCATAATTGTCCTATTGGCTATTTCTTTTCTGTTGGGTAAAATCCCTGCAATCCGAATGCAAAAAATAGCAACCGTATTTTCCCGTATCATCCTGACAACACTTACACTTCTGGCTTTGTGGACACTTGTAGTTGTTGTTGGAATTCTATTGTATTGGAAGTAAGCCAAGACCTGAAAAGACAGAGAAAATCTGCTTCTTAATGAGAAATGCCAAGGAGAAGCATTGTAAAATCCATCTCTAACTCGTAGATTTAATAAACCAATAGCTGCCCGTTGTTTTGTTCTCCTTCAGTCAAATCTGTTCTCCTTTGTCGTTGAAAGAAATGGGGTGGCTTTCGCTGTTCAGTGGCATTTTTATTTCCTGTTTCCTCCTTATTTTTCTTCCTTTTGATGTCGATAACAATGCAACTCTCACCCTGAAGCAAAGCCTGGTTATTGGCTTATGGGGCATTTGCAATGCCGGAATTTTGTGGCTCTATGGAGGGCTGATCTCTAGGCTGATTGTAGTAAGGTCATCATCCTGGAAACTCTGGCAGCATGTGCTCTGGTATGCAGTTGCTATTGCATTGCTGGGAATTTTCAATGCCGCCTTTCATACCTGGTTGTGTGGAACTTGTTCCAATAGCCTAGGTAAATTCGGTGAGTTTATTTTGAATACCTTTCTGCTTCTGGTGTTTCCTTTTAGCTTTTTTGAACTTTACCGGCACATTCAATACTTGAAATACCAGTCAGATTCCGATAAAACAACCAGCCTTTTGCCGCCGCGTATTTTGCTGGCGGCAGGCGAAAGAGAGAAGTTAAGCATTCTGGTTTCGGATTTGTTTTACATCAAATCGGACGACAACTACCTGGATTTATGGATAAAGACTGATGGCAAAATCACCCGAAAGACAATCCGCGGAAAACTGAAGGACATTGAATTGCTAAACGAGCCGTTGCTGGTGCGTTGCCATCGGTCATACATTATTAATACCAGCAAAGTCATCGCTCTCACAAAAAAAGAAGGCAAGGCGGCAGTCATACTTCAAGAGATAGCTGTTTCGATTCCGGTATCTGCCTCTTACGAAGAAGTATTGTCAACAGTATTCACCCCAAAATCCAGCTATTCTACCCCAAACCCTTCCTAGTGCCTTTTTTGGCTTGGTTTTGCCCCTTTTCTTGCGTCCAAAATCAAACTACACCAAAATGGATATGGACAAACAATGGGTAAAATCGGGTGCCGTTTGCGGCATTCTCAGCATGTTATTTTATTTTCTGGCGGTAGCTGTTCCTATGCCGGATGTGTTAGCAGTTGTGCTCATTGCACATTTCGGCATTTTCCTGGCAGTCGGATTTATAGGCTTATACACTTTTCTTAAGATCACCGCCGGCGAATCGGTAGTGATTTCGCTGATGAAATTATCCGGAATGGTAGCGGGTGTAGTGGTAACTTTGATGGTGTTAGTGCAACAAGCTTTGTTTTTCACATACGACAAATTTGTCCGGCAAAAGAATGCCAGCGAAATTGTTCAGTTGAAACAAAGCCAGACCATGTCTCTGTTGAATACGGTACACCTGGGGCTTGATATCGGTTGGGATTTATTTATCAGTTGGGCGGGAATCCTTCTTGGACTGGCGATGTTCTGCAATCGGCTGTATGCTAAGATGGTAGCAGGATCAGTGGTGTGTCTCAACGTAATGCTTCTGGCATTCAATCTGTACACGTTTCCAACTCCACCCGGCGATGCCGGTCTGGTTGACTTAGGACCATTTGTAGCCGTGTCGTACATTTTTATTTTTACGCATGTTTGGGTAAAACAGCGAAATCTGACTCCTGAAAAAACGCAAAACCCCGCCACTTACTAAGGCAGGGTTTTGCGTTTTCAAAAGATACTAGTTGAAAAAGACAACTTCTTCGCCCGAATGCACTTGTTTGCGTGTATAGGTTACTTTGTGCACTTCGTGTCCCTGGTTGTCTTGCAATGTGATGCTGCCACCGGTATTTGCCAGTTTCACCTGCTTGCTTTTCAACGGAACACTGAAAAGCTGCCCGGCCTTGAGAGCCCCTGCCAATTCTTGTTTTTTCCCTTTTTCATTGACAAGGAGCCAGCCATTCAGCGAAACCTGATGCGAAGATACATTCTGAATGGTAACGGTTTCGGCATTGGTATCGCTGCCTTGCGGGTTGACCAGTGCTGACACAATTTTCAGTTCGGATGCACTTCCATTGCCGTTTAGCTTCAGTTCCAACGCTTTTTTTACGGCTGCAAACGCATCCACTTTTCCGTGCCCGTACCAGGGGCTCCAGGTACCTTCGGGATAATCGGCATTGGTAGTAAACGTACCTTTGTCAAAGGGAGCCACCGGCGATACATCCCAGGATGTATCCGGATCAAAAGAGGCAGGTGGTGTTTTGCCGTAGGGCGTCATGTCCAGGTCTTTGGAAGCGGTTTGCTTCACCACTTTGATCACGTCCATAGCCGATAAATCAGGATTAGCGGAGATAACCAATGCGGTAATTCCTGCCACCAAAGGCGTTGCACTGGAAGTACCGCCAAAGCTGTCGGTTGTATTCACCGTTTCGCCGGTAGTGGTGGAAATTCCCAGTCCACGCACCGTCATGCGGTAATAGGTATGCACATTGTTGGTAGGTGCACACAGAGCAAGTCCCGGCCCATACTTGGAATAATGACTCCGGCGGGCAATGCTAGCCAGAGCCGCAATGTGCATCACACCCGGAATGCCTACCAGGTTGTTCTGAAAACTACGCGCGGTATTGACGCCCACCCATACCAGTGCGCCACCTTGCACTTCTACACCGTGGTCGTAGGGAATGTCAACGGATGCCTCGTAATTCATTGGGCAGTTTTCGTTGCCTGCGGCCCACAAAAACACGATTCCTTTGCCACGCCGCCCACCTGAGGCGGCCAGTTGCTTGATTTTATTGATAACCGGGACTGTCCAGGTGGAAATGGGCACACCACCCCACGAATTGGAAAACACATCCACTTTGTCGCTGATGAATTGCAAGACAGTGAGTAATTTGGAGTCACTGATAAACAAGCTGGCACCGTCCGATTCCCACTGAATGGGAAGCAACCGGCAACCCGGAGCCGCCCCGACGGTCAAGATCCCATCGGTTTCGGCAGCAATCACACCCGCACACGAAGTTCCGTGGTTCGAGTCGGATTTGTACATTTCGCTGGCCTTGGCATCAATGTCGGCGTTGGTAATCAGACGGGTGCCTCGCATGTATCCCCAAGCGGCAAATTTTCCGGCCGAGTTAAAATCGCCATGGTCCAGCTTGCACCCATCATCCGACAAACCTACCACCACGTCGGCACTGCCAAAGCTATCCAGTAATTGCCAGGCTTCGTCGCAACGGGTGGTTGCCCGCACATCAAAATCGGCAGCGGCGGTTATCGAATGCAAATGCCATTGTTTCGTATACACCGGATCAGTGGGCAATGAAACGGTGCTGATGGTTACGCGTTGATTCAAATCGTGCTCGGCAAAAGCAATGTCGGGTTCTTTCTCTGTCAGCTGCACAACCAGCTTTACAGGATTCATACCTGTGTGGTTGGTTAGCTGAAACAGGTAATCGGTTTCGCTGTATTGAGCCAGTTTCATTAGGGCATACTTAGCCATGAAGGCGTCCATTCGGGCATCGGTCAGCGGCTTTTTAAAAGACACCAGAATGCGGTCAGTAATCAAGAATTCATCGGTGGTGCCTTTGTAATAATATGCGTGGTGTGCCGGGGCCAAGGACCGGGCTTTTTCCATGGCCGCATCCAGTTGTAAGGGTGGAACCAAGATGCGGGTCGAAGCCGGAGAAACCTGCTGCCCTGTGGTAAAACCTAGTTTTTCAACCTGAGTGGGCCTGAGCCGAACCACAAATTCGTCATCGTGTTTGTCGAGCAGAACCTTCTTGCCTGCCCGATACGTGTAGGTGGGTTGTGTTGCCATAAAATGTACTGGTTGATGGATGAAAAATGAAAAAGTGTTTGCGTAACTTGTGTTGCTGCCTTCCTTTGTATATAACGTTTCTTTTCCATTATTAGTAAGCACAACTCGCTCTATGTAAGCAAGTTATCCGCTCAAATTTTCACATTCCCATCGCAATTCCAATAACCTTAACGCATTGAGAGAGTTACTAAAATCCAGACTTTTTCTACAGTTCTCCGTTTTGTTTACACGTTTTGAAATAGTATCTCCGAAAAACAAAAAACCTGCCATTGGCAGGTTTTGTATCTACATTATCGTACTAAAATCTTATACTTTCAGAAGCAAATCCACGAATGACTTTGAAGTGTCTGTAAAGGCTTGTACGGGTTGCAAGCCTACCGATTTACACAACTCTTCCATCTGTGTCAGGGTGTATTTGCGAGACGTTTCGGTATGCAAGGTTTCACCTTCTGCGAAGTCAATCCATTCATCGATTTTGGCCAAGTAAACGCGTTGCTTTCCTAAACTTACCAAGTAACTGCGTGCCTCACCGGAGGAGGGGTCGTACATGGGATAATGGGCAAATTGACTCAAATCGAAATTGGCATCCAGTTCAGCGTTCATTCGCCGGAGCAGATTCAGGTTAAAATCCCGCGTAACACCCTGTGCGTCATTGTATGCCGCCAATATCTTGAACGGATTCTTTTTCAGGTCAAAACCCAACAGAATGTAATCGCCGGGGTGCAGTTTCTTCTTCAATTGGCTCAGGAAAAACACACTTTCCTGGTGCGAATAATTGCCAATGTTTGAGCCTAAAAACAAAACAATCCGGCGAGCCAGTGCATGTCCCGGAAGGGGTCTTTCCAGAGCCGCAAAATAATCGTCTTCAATGGGATGAGTTTTCAGGTCGGGGATTTCCGCTTGGAGGCTAGTCGTCAAATCCTGCAACGCTTCACCCGAAATATCAATGGGAATGTACGTAAACTGCGCCTGTTGTGTGGTAAAGTAATTAAGCAACACTTTGGTTTTCAGTCCATCGCCTGCTCCCAGTTCCAGTAGTTCAAAGCTTTCGTTGTCCTGCGTAATGAGCCGCAAGATGTCGTCCTTATGCGTTTTCAGAATTTCCAGTTCGCAGCGAGTCAGGTAGTACTCGGGCAAATGCATGATTTTCTTAAAGAGCCGGCTGCCTTCGTCGTCATAAAAATAACGCGATGAGAGTTGCTTAGGCGTTTGTTTGAGCCCTTGAATAACATCGGCGGCAAACTCACTGATGGTTAGGTTGTTCATAGTAAAAGTGATGATAAAAATAGTATCTTTTCTGACACAAAAACCCTGCCCTACATATTTTGAGCAAGCCGGATTCCCGTAAATTGCCAGCGTTTGTCGGCATGAAAAAAGTTGCGATAGGTAGGCCGCGAATGGCCGGGAGGAGTGGCAGCCGAAGCCCCACGCAACACCATCTGATTGATCATGAACTTGCCGTTGTATTCGCCTACGGCTCCATCGGCTTTGGTAAATCCTGGATAAGGCAAATACGCCGAATGCGTCCACTCCCAGCGCTGCCCCCACGAAAACTGTGCAGAAGCTACCTCCCATTCAAATTCGGTAGGCAAACGCAACCCTTTCCAGCGAGCAAAGGCCTCGGCTTCATAGAAGCTAATGTGGCAAACGGGTTCATACACATTTACAGTTTGCAATCCTTCAAACGTATAATTCCACCATTGGCCGTCAACGTTGTGCCAGTACAAAGGAGACCGAAGCTGGTTTTTAGTTACCCAATCCCAACCTTCGGCCAACCAGTGGTTAAAGTCCTGGTAACCGCCTGCCTGAATAAACTCCAGATATTCCCCATTGGTAACCAACTGGGGCGACAGTGCAAACGGCTGAATGTAGGTTTTGTGACGGCCCAGTTCGTTATCGAAACAGAAACCATCTCCTTGAAAACCAATTTCATAGATGCCTTCTTTGACAGAAATAGGCTGATAGGGATGAAATGTGGCGTTGTAAACATGCAGTTCGTCGGGAATGATGGCCACTGACGGAAACAACGGGTTATGCCCCAATGTAAACTTTAGATCGGTGACCAACAATTCCTGATGCTGCTCTTCGTGATTCAATCCGATTTCGAATAAACTTTCAAACTCCCTGCGACGGGCAAAGTCTTTGTCTTCCAGGCCCGCAAGCAAATCTTCCAGGTAATTGTCCACATAGGCCCGGTAGGCGTATACATCTTCCACGCTGGGACGGGTCAGGTTGCCTCGATCCGTACGGAGTACTCGTTTGCCAACGGTTTCGTAATAGCTATTGAATACAAAGCTGTAGTCTTCGTGGTAAATGCGGTAATTTTTCAGGAAAGGCACCAGCAGGAAAGTTTCAAAAAACCAGGTAGTATGCCCTAGGTGCCACTTAGCCGGACTTACATCGGCAATGGGTTGCACTACGTAGTCTTCGGTTTTCAGATTGCGGCAAATGGCCGTGGTGCGTTGGCGAACATTGCGATACCTGACAGCACGTTGCGATAACAAAGGAGCAGAAACAGACGACATGAGTGGGTTTCAGGGTAAGTGTAAAAAATGAATCCTGTTTTTTAAACCCAAAAATTCATTCGTTTGTTCACTTTGCCTTTTTGCACCTGTGTTAAATTTGTCGAAATAGTATCTTTTGAAAAGACAAGAACCCGTTTAGATAAACAACCCGAACTCGTGCAAGGCGTGGGGAAGTTTTTGCTTTCGTGGCTTGGTTTGCTCAGGTACAGTAGTAAAATGATGGATCAATATGAAATTCTTATCGGAGTATTAAACTATAAAATTTTCGTACTCTGATAACCAAGTGTTCCAATTAAACTGTTTTTCATACGATTGTCTGGAATTACTAGAAAAGTTATTGTATGTATCCGGATTATGTATACTTACAATCGCATCTGCAAATTCCTTGGCGCCACCTTCTTTTCCTATCAAGAAGCCATTAAAACCGTCACTAATCATAGAAGAAATACCACCTGTATTTCTTGCTATGATTGGCAAACCAAACATCATTGCTTCAGCTAAGACAATAGGTGTGCAATCCGCTAAAGTTGGAAAAATAAAATAATTAGCCTTTTCAAATTCTTCCTTAAGTTTTAATATACCCGCTGTAGTAGACTTGTCAATAAATGTATGTAAATGAACATTCGATATAGCCTCGATTTCTTTTGGGTAGTTTTTTAGACCAATAACGGTTAATTGCGAGGCATAGCCTAGTTTCAATAGATGTTTATGAACGTCAATTGCAATGTCAATTCCCTTTCTATGCCAATCAACACCTACAATCAAAAGCTTGATAGCTTTATCAAATACTCTGTGTGGTTTCGAAAAGTCTGGAAGGTTTGCGCCATATCTAAGAATTTTTATCTGAGTAGTAGCGCCATAGGTATCCCTTGCAGAATTCGCTGCCCATTCAGAACTAAACAATAGCAAATCCGCCTTTTTGTATGCTTTCTTGTCTATTTTATGGCCCTCCCAAATATTAAACCTCAACAAATTAGCTAAATCTGGATAGTACTTTAATCCTAATTGAAAGGTAGCATCCGAGTAATAGATAACCTTACTCTCAGGAAAGTTCGTTTTATTAAAGTAGGCCAAAAGCTGAATACAGTTAAAGAAAAAGAGGTAGTCATAGTGCTGTCCTCGTTTTTTTATATCATTCTGTATTTTATTTGATGTTCCGATAGAATAAATAAGTGAGTTTTTAAGCCGGTACCGCTTTTTGAGTAGTAACGCCATAATTCCTCCGTAAATACGCACAAAACCAGGAAGTTTTTTTATGTACAGTGTATCTACGATATAGGCTTTCTCAAGTTGTTTGTATGCATGATAAGTTATTCCACTAAAACTCTTTATATCGGTAGGATTATTTGTAGAAATTAATAATATCCTTTTTTTACTCATATCTGTTTCTTTTTTGCAATAGTTAGCTCATCGAAATCTATGTATTCAAAACCATACTCTTTCAAATAGTTATAGATTTCCTCCCTTAGATTACCTTGATCATGTATTTCTATGGCCAAATATTCACATTGACTGAGCAGGAGTGAGCATCTTTCTCTGTTTTCAAATAAATAGCGCTCTGCACCCTCTATATCTATTTTTATTAAAGTCGCTTTATTTGTACCCAAATGGTTTAGATAATACGATATATCATATCCTTTTACACCATGTGCCTCCTGAGTTTCCTGAACTGAAAAAGCCCATTCTTTTTTATCTTCACTCTCGACGATAGCCAAGTTAGCCTCTCTATACCATAAAGCACTTTGCAAATGAAAAATACCAGAGAAATTATTTATCTCTGTATTCTTTTTTAGTTGTTGGAAATTACTTGGTTCTGGTTCAATCGTTAAGATTCTTGCATTTGGGAATATTGATTTAAAAAACAAACTAGACATTCCGATATTTGCCCCAGCATCTATTATAGTTATTTCCATATTGGGCGAATAAGATTGTAAAATCATATCCGTTACTGCTTTATACTGTTTGTAAATAAATACTTGGGAATATACCCACTGATCACTACTTGGGTATTTGCGTAAATGGATCCTAAGCTTTTTTTGAGGCTCGGGTAATTCTACTTTGTACTCATCTTCATATTCCTCTACCAGCTTTGCATTTGTATCAGTCAAGTAACTATATAAGTAGTAAATATCTTTCTGTTTTTTTGATATTGCTTTTCCTGTAAAACGATTAAAATAATAGTTAAATAGAAGTGTTTTGTAGTTTCCTGGCAAACTACTGCCGAAAAATTTTGTCAGAGCACTCACTCTTTTCTCAAAAGGCGTTCTAACGGACTTGGTATATTTAGATTCTGACATAATTTTATCTCCTTATTTCAACTAACGTTAATTCTAGGCCTGATTTAAAAATCCCATATTAATCCGAAGAGACTAGCAACCCAAACTCGTGCAAGGCGTGGGGGAAGTTTTTGCTTTCGTGGCTTGGTTTGCTCAGTTTGATTAACGCAAACCGTTGGAGTGGAGATAGTTGCTGCCACTGTGTAAGCGAAAGAGATGCATTGACTGATTGGGCTTTTTGCAATAAGCTTTCCGGAATCTGCGTGTCGTCCAGCCAGGCGGGTTGTTCTTCCATTGCCAAGTCGTCCGGAAGTGCCTGGGTATAATGTGTCACTTTCTCCTGTAAGTACGTTCGGTATTGTTTTATTTCGTCGGCAGTGTGGCAAGGCATTTCAAACAACGCATCACGTTCGGGTTTGTTAAACTGGCTCCACTCGGCTAATTTCAGTTTGATGCCGCAGGTATCCAATTTGCAACGCACTGCCATAGGAATGCACCGCATGGATTCAATAAAATCGGCTTCAAATCGGAAATAATCGTTCATAAGACTAGGGCAATTTTGAGAATGGACAACCCGGCACTTGGTTTCTACTGGTAAAAGTAATACCCACCGGTTAGCTTGGCAAATGTTCCTGTGGCTACTTTTTAAACTTAGAATAGAATTTTTTCTACATATCAGGCCTTCGCCTAAAAAATAGTATCTTTAAAAGGCATCAAAACCAGCCATTTTCCTAGCACACATTTTTATTCCTATTCGTTGCAGCATTTTGTTATTGATTTTTCTTACTGCAACTATTTTTTTATACATGTCCACTTTTAACCTCATTTTTTATGTTCCGTTCAGGTAAGGCGCGCATATTCATTGCATTAGCCATTGCACTTTTTTCGATTATAACTTATTATATGAAAAGACAAGACAATCCGGTTACGGGCGAAACGCAGCACGTAGACATGACAGTGGAGCAGGAAATCGCATTAGGGTTACAGTCAGCACCGGAGATGATTCAACAATACGGCGGCGAATACCGTGACCAGGCCGCGCAAGCACAAGTAGACAAAGTAGGCGAAAAACTAGTGGCCGCTTCTCTTCCGGGCAATCAGCCTTATCAATTTGAATTTCATCTATTAGCCGATCCAAAGACAATCAATGCATTTGCCTTGCCAGGCGGGCAGGTCTTTATTACGTATGCGCTTTACAGCCAACTGAAAAACGAAGACCAGTTGGCCGGAGTGTTAGGCCACGAGATCGGGCATGTGGTGGAACGGCATTCAGCTCAGCAGATTGCCAAACAGCAATTGACGCAGGGCATCACAGGTGCCGCAGTAATCGCCAGTTATGACCCTAATAATCCAACGGGAAGTGTGGGAAAAGCCGCCATGGCTGCCCTGATCGCCAATCTCGTAAACATGAAATACGGCCGTGGCGACGAGCTGGAATCGGACAAAAACGGGGTTTATTACATGGCAAAGGCCGGATACAATCCGGAAGCCTTAGTGGGTGTTATGGAGATTCTGGCTGCTTCGGGCGGAGGCCGTCAGCCGGAGTTTTTCAGTACGCATCCCAATCCTGAAAACCGCATTCAGAAGATTCGCCAAACCATCGATGAATTAAAGCAAACCAGTCAGATTCAGTGATAGAAAATGCACACAAATAGTCAAAGTAAGTCATCCGTGTTTTGCGGCATACCGGCCACCACTGACTGAGCATCGTGTATGGGATGTGGGGTTTTAGCCTTTTCAATGGTACTATTTTATCTATCGCCCTATAAAATCATTTACGCATTTACAAGGATTTCCCGATTGCAGAATCCAGTCAAAATCCGGAAAAGCTTACTAAAAAGTCTCTTTCTAATGAAAGAGACTTTTTAGTTTAATCTGCTATTGTGCAACGGGTACGGGAATGAGTGGCAAGGTTACCCGGAAGGCAGTGTCGTCTTCGGTAATTAAGACTTCGTACTCGCCCAGCAATTCATATTTGGTGGAAATGTTTACCAGACCCAGCCGGTTGGAAGATACGCGTAAGTCTTTGCGTTGCAGATTGTTGGATACCACCAATTCCTGATTGGGAGTGGAGGATATGGTGATTTTCAATGGAGATTCCGGCAGAATGACATTGTGCTTGACGGCATTTTCGACCAGCAGTTGTAGCGTGAGCGGCGGAATCAGCCACTCCTGAAAGACCTCGTCAATGGTCAGCTGCAACGAAACCCCTTTGCCATAGCGGGTTTGCAACAGGTGAAAATACGAATGAATAAACTGGAGTTCCATCCGTAACGTAGTCAGTTCCTGGGTATTGCTCCGCAACAGATATCGGTACACATTCGCCATTTCGTCTACAAATTGCTCGGCCTGAGCCGTGTTTTCGCCAATCAGCGACGAAAGCGTGTTGAGAGAGTTGAACAGAAAGTGCGGATTGACCTGATTTTTCAACGAATCGAAGCGAATCTGCCAATGGGCCTGCACCAGCTCTTCTTTTTCCCGATAGGTGCGTCGCCACTGCCGAAACATATAAATGCCTTCGTAAACCACGATATACACAAAATTATAGAACAACTGAATGCCAATGGAATACGTAAATGAATCCATGTTTGGCAAATTGTAGTTGCCCGTCCAGACGGCGTGTGCCAGTGTGCGGATGCTGTAACTGAACAAGGTTAGCACAGGCCAAGCCACTCCAATCAGCATCAGATGGCGTGTTTGAGTTCGGTTCAGGTTCCTGTATCTTTTCTGTATCTGCACAATTACCCAACGGGCCACATTCCAGCACACATAGCCAGCAACAAGGCCCACCACCATGTAGCGCAAGTGTTCGTTTTCATCGCGATGGGAAGAAAAATGAACGTTGTACCGAAAAAAGAAACTGCCGAATCCGTAAAGCACCAGCGGCCCCACCAATCGCAATTGCGTATCGTGGAGAGGTCGCAACAAATTGGATGCTTTACGTAGATTTGACATATCACCAGATTTGAAAACGGGCCGTACTTGACAATCACACTCGGTCACGGTTGCCAGGCCCGGGCTTTTGCCAAATGTATTTTTCTTTCTTCACACTCCCAATCTCTGCTTAACCGAAAAGTGTAAAAACTGCCATGAAGCGGTATTTTCCCTGCTTCAGTTTGCATTTGCGGCATGCTGTCTGTATCACCGCATTTTCAAGCATGTTTTATCCAGTTCGTAACCAGAGATTTACACTTCACCGAATGTCTGTGCCGTTTCATACAGGTCCGCATTGAATTCTCGCACCCAAATCCCCCAATTTTGTCTCAACAAGTCTGCTAACTCACACAATCCGGCAGCTTGCCAAACACTACAACTCTTTCACATTTATCCATTTACAAAAAAACAACTATGAAAACTCTTTTCAAAAATGTACGCGTAGCCCTTTTGACTTTCAGCATTATGCTTGCGCTGGCTTCCTGTAAAAAAAACGACGAAGTGTCACCAGCAGGTGACAACTCACCTGCTTTTGTTGACAAAAAATGGAAGATGACCGCGTTTGAACTTACCCCCGCTGTTGACCTGGACGGAGACGGCACCCCCGATTCGGATCTGATGCCTTACCTGG
The DNA here is from genome assembly GCA_963520985.1 of uncultured Sphingobacteriales bacterium. Taxonomy (GTDB): domain Bacteria; phylum Bacteroidota; class Bacteroidia; order Cytophagales; family 172606-1; genus Xanthocytophaga. The sequence continues at coordinate 1,316,683 of CAUQTA010000001.1, read as the reverse complement.
ACGACTGCGCCAAAGATGATCTGATCATCTTCAAAAAAGACGGCAGCCTGGGCGGTGACCCCGGTGCGAATCTCTGCCCCGGTGACAACACCAGTGGCAACGTGAGCGGCTCGTGGACATATGACAAAAACACGAAAAAGCTGAAAATCATTGGCAACGACGGCCCGAATGACCTGGATGAGTTTGAGGTAATCGAATCGTCTGCCAGTGTATTGAAAACCAAAGTGCAATCCACCGAAGAAGGGGTAACCATTACGGCCATCATTACCTGGAAAGCGATGTAAATTGGGAGTATCGTTACAAAAACCCGCTGTCGGTATACACATGACAGGGGGTTTTTGTATTTTCAGGGATACTATTTTTTACCGAACTTATGAATCCATTACAACAAATCGCATTGCAACGTTTGTACAACCAGCAGGTAATCCACAGCAAATTCGTTCAGGCTGCCGATCTGGTACAATGGATGGGCGCTTTGCAGGCACAAGATTACTCTATGTCCAAGTGGGCTGTAGCTACGCGTCTAAAACCATGGGCCAGCCAGGCCTCTTTTACAGAAGATATCCTGGAGCAGGCATTTGAGCAAGGCCAAATCCTGCGGACTCATATCTTGCGGCCGACATGGCACCTGGTAGCGGCGCAAGATATTCACTGGATGCTGCAACTGACCGCCCCCAACGTAAAATCGCTTTGCAAAGGAAGGCACCAGGCACTGGGACTAGACACCGATCTGTTAAATAAAAGCAAAACGCTGCTTGAAAGAATTCTGAGTACCACGCCGCGCGTATCACGGACAGAATTGCGTACTCATTTTACGCAGGCAGCCATTGCTACTGACGAAAACCGGCTAACCCATCTGCTGATGGATGCCGAACTTGACGGAATTATTTGCAACACCGGTCGCATTGCCAACCAACTTGCCTACAGTTCGTTGCCGGGCCTGATTCCCACACCCAAAACTTTACCCAGAGAAGAGGCACTGGCTACGCTAACCCACCGGTATTTTACCAGTCACGGACCAGCAACGGTACATGATTTTGCCTGGTGGTCGGGCTTGTCTGTTACGGATTGCAAAACCGGTTTAGCCTTGAACAACACCCGATTGCAAAGCCAGACAGTTGAAAACAAAACCTATTGGTACAACGAAGAAACACTGGTAACCGAAGAACCTCCACAAGCCATGCATCTGCTGCCGGCTTTTGACGAAAGCTTTATCAGCTATACCGACCGAACCGCTTTTATCGACAAATCGCTTCTCTCGCAGGTAATGACCAACAACGGCCTGTTTTATCCGCTGCTGATGCACAAAGGCCAGATTGTAGGAACCTGGAAATTACAGAAGGCAAAGATAACTAAAGTCGAGGCTCTTTTCTTTTCCGAAAAAATGCATTTGCCAGATCTGATACAGGAATCGCTGCAAAAGTACAGTCGGTTTCTTGGAAAATCGCTGACACTAAACACGGTAGTACGGCAAATTTTCAAAAATGCATAACCGGCATTTTTGAATCCGTTGGAAAAATAGTATCTTTCCATGAGCCCAAACCTACCTATCTTTTATTTTAATCCTTCATTCTCCCATGAAAACACGTCGTGATTTTCTCAGGCATGTAGGGCTTGCTGGTAGCGTGGCTGCTTTTGCCGGTTTCCAGTCCAGCCATGCGGCTTCCATTGCCACGTTGAGTCAACAGGTAGCTCACTTGTCGCCATTGCAACTGGCAGCTGACGAAGATTACTGGGCTGAAATTCAGCGAGCCTATACGGCATCTACAACCATTATCAACCTCAACAATGGAGGCGTGAGTCCGCAACCGATGATTGTGCAAGACGCTCTGGACCGTTACAACCGCCTTGCCAACGAGGCGCCCAGCTACTACATGTGGCGGATTCTGGATCAGGGACGGGAACCACTACGGGACAAACTGGCCGATCTGGCTGGATGCATGGCAGATGAGCTAGCCGTTAACCGCAATACTACCGAAGGACTAGCGACGATTATCATGGGATTGACGCTGCGCAAAGGTGACGAAGTGGTGCTTACCAAACAGGATTATCCGAATATGATTCAGGCGTGGAAACAACGCGAAATGCGTGACGAAATCAAGCTCAAATGGATCAACCTGGAATTGCCCATCGAAAACGACGATACCTTTGTACAAAAGTTTACCGAGCAGTTTACCCCAAAAACCAAAATCGTTTACATCACCCACATGATTAACTGGACAGGCCAAATCTTACCCGTCCGTAAAATCGCCGATGCCGCCCATGCCCGTGGCATCGAAGTGATTGTGGACGGAGCCCACACGTTTGCGCATCTGGATTACAAAATTCCCGACCTGGGTGCCGACTATTTTGCCACCAGTCTACACAAGTGGCTTTCGGCGCCGTTTGGTACGGGTATGCTGTATGTCAAGAAAGAAAAAATCAAAAGTCTGTTTCCGCTTTTCCCCAATGCCGACCCCAAGGCAGATGATATACGCAAATACGAAGTGCTGGGCACCCGTTCGTTTGCCGTTGAGCAAGCCATCGGCCTGGCGGTTAACTTTCAGAATGCGATTGGGACCAAACGCAAGGAAGAACGGCTTCGATATCTGAAAAACTATTGGTGCCAAAAAGTGAAAGACCTGCCTCGCGTCAAACTCAATACATCACTCAAGCCGGAATATTCGTGTGCATTGGCTAACATTAGCATCGAAGGCATGGAACCGGGAGCCATTGAATCGTTTTTATTCGGCAAATATAAAATTCACACCAGCCCCATTGTCTGGGAAAACATAAAAGGCGTCCGGATCACCCCGCATGTATACACGACTCTCAAAGACTTGGACAAACTGGTGGATGCCATTACGTATTTGTCGAAAAATAAGCTGTCATGATTTAAATACAAAAGACTCCATTTGACAATGGAGTCTTTTGTATAGCAGTGATTAAGTTTTATATCAATCCTTTGATCTTCTTAAATATCTTCTTATTTAAGAGTTGATGATTATTCACATTCTTACCTGCTATACTCATCCCTGCATCTGGTTTCTCATAAAGATATAATTTGCCCGAAGCCGCATTGGTAATAAAAACCGTATTGAGTGCACCATTGCCGACATTAAGAGGAACTAACTCTAATACAGCCACATCCTCCTTTTTCTCTTGATAAGCCATTGCTGCCTCCTCATACTTACACACTTTGTACGGATAAGGATAATATTCTTTAATCTGATCAGCCGTAAAATCCTCATCCATGTATTCTTGCGGAATCAGTAGGGTTTTAGACTGCAATTCGGATACACTTTTCTTAAAGTCTTTGTCGTAGAAGTACAAATTAACCATTTTACTTTTAGGTGTGTCTCGCAGATAGTCTAACTGCGATTGCATGTGATTTACGGCAAATATGGCGCTTCCTCTATCAATAGCTCCAAGCGGAAACATAGTTCCTACCACATCTTTGGGAGGATTAAGCCCGCTTACCCGACGAAGGTTATAATAAGTGGAACTCAGAACCAGCACCTGGCATTGTCTGGTTGCAACGCCTGAACGTTCCCTGGCCCATATCTGCTTATCATTACTGGTTCCTACTTGCCGACTATGACTTTGAAAACTACTGGACTCATCCAACAGATAAGAAGTGTATAACAAGTTTGTGGTTGCTCCTTTATCCTTTTCTATCTTAAGAACAGCTTGGCTAGCAGGCAGGTACTCAATTTCCGTACTGAATTTCCAATAATTAGTGAGCACATATTTCAGATTGTCGTTAAACTCCTGAATGTATTTTCTGTACTCTTCTAGTTCTTCTGGTTTTTTCGTTAGTTTTTTAACATAATCCGGATCTTCCTCTTGCAGGGCGACAATAAGTTTTTTGTTTTTTAACTGGTGGTACGTTTCACTAATGCCATAGGCATACTGGCTAAACGAATTCTGTGTTGAAATCAGAATCAGAAAGGCAACAATGGTGGATTTTAAAATACGCATAATGGTGGAATAAAGACTGAAAAAACAATGCAATTAGTAATTTTTCAGTGCAAACGTAAACAGATAAACGGTCAGTTTTCCCTTAGAAAATGCATTTTTTTACAACTACTATCCTCCAATTAATGTATGTATCTCACTATCAATATTTTCATCACAAAGGCTATGATGATAAACGTAATCCTAAATAGAGATACATTAAGGCGATGCTAAATAGTATCTCCAGAAACACAAAAACCTGCCACCTGCTAATTTGCGGTGTCTGTAAACCGTATGTCAAATTCTCCGGAAGCTCGGTTGCCATTCAGATAGATTTTGTACTTACTCCCCTTCTGATTTACTACATGTATCGAATCGGTTAGCATGGTACTCGATTCTTTGCTCAGAATCATCTCTTTAGGCGATTTGATGCTTGTTTCAAGCTTTCCGCTATTGACCTTTAAATAATACTTCAGATACGTATCGTTATCCGGAACAAGGAGCGTAAAGGCTTGTTTGCCATTCAGTTCATCAAACTTCGCCTTGGTTCCGTTCAAATTGGATACTCCGTTCCAATTCCTAGATGTTCCTATCCCTTTTTTTGAGGAACTACAGGCGTTGAACAGCAGGACGCTTACTAGTAACGAGCTTAAGAATTTCATCAGATTCATCTGGTTTAAGTGGTTATTTCTCAATTATCTATTTTTAAGATGCAGTTTGCTTGCCATAAGTTGCAGCAAACTTTAAAAGATCACCAAGAAAGATTCTTTATTGGCTTTGGCTTTGCCGCACTAATTCTCAAATAATCCATTCGCTTGTGTACTCAGTTTTTCCAGCCAAAAAATAGTATTCTCAGAAAATCAAAAAGCCCGACTATGTAGCCGGGCTTTTTGAGTATAGTACGTTTAAAGTTCATCGTTGACTGGTTTTATCCATATTCAAATCGTTATCAAACGGACTTTTGGTAAACGGATAGACCAACTGACGCAGATATCCTTTCGGATAATTCCCTTCCTTCACGCCAGTGGCTTCGGGCCACACATTGCCAGGCAGGTAATAGGTACCAAAAATCTTGTCGATCAATGGAAAGTGAATGGCAAAGTTTTTTCCGTAGTGCGCCGGATCTTCGCAATGGTGCCAGTGATGGAACTGCGGTGTGACAAAAATGTATTTCAAAAAGCCAAAGTTAATGTCGGTATTGGCGTGAATCAAAACGGCGTGGATGGAAACGAAAATGATGTATGTGTTAAACGTAATCTCCGAAAATCCGCAGATGTACAACGGCAGAAACGAGATGGAACGGGTAACGAAAATGTCGACAAAGTGCGTACGGGAACCCGCCAGCCAGTCCATAGCCCGCGTAGAGTGATGCACCGAATGGAACCGCCACAAATACACATGCGAATGAAAAATGCGGTGTGCCCAATACTGAAACAGATCGGTAACCAACAACGCCAGCAAAAACTCCACTACGAATGGCAGGCTGTGCACCCACGCGTGCACTTTATCCAGGCCCACATGTCCAAAAAGCAGCTTGGCTGGTGCCTGCGTAATGACGCCAAAGAACTGCACAAACAAGTGACTGATCACAAAATAAACCAGATCGGTGCGCCACTCTTCGTGAAACCGCGACTGGTTTTTGTTTTTTGGAAACGCCATTTCAATCGGAATAAAAATGACTGACAACAGAAGCAAATCAATCAGCAGCCAGTCTAAGCCCAAGTGCCACAGCGTTTTGTCTACCGACCGGGGCTGCACATCGAATCCACCCAAGGCAATGGACAAGGCCGAAAACAGAATACCGATCACAGCCAATTGTTTCTTTTTGCTGAGTAGGAAACTTAATACGGCAAAGAAAAAGGAAGCAATAATGACTCCCATCAGAATCGCTTTCATCAGTTCGCCCGTATATACTTCGCGAAACTCAGGTGTGGTGAAAACTTCGGGGAAGTGAAAACAGAAAACGGCTAATGCCGAAAGAACGCCTAAGAAAATAGAAATGTAGCCACTGATGAAGCCTTCGCCAATCACCAGTCGTTTGTTAGTGGACATGATTACAAAAGAGTTAGAGTCAGATTTTCAAAACTACCTGTTTCGCCGGTTTTTCCAGACCAGAAAGCATCCGGATCTTACATTAATGGAAAATAGTAGCTTTTGTAAACGTAAAACCCCCTCTTTTTCAATACAATACCTTTTTACTACTCACTGACATTTGCCAAAGCAACACTTTCTATATTTTCGGCACAATCGCTAAAACTATAGTATACCTTCCGGAAAGGCTGTGTCAGCAGATTGGGTAATTCGGTGTACGATGTATGCTGCAAGGCGTTTTGTTTAAAATAAGGAATTCGCTGGCTGTCAAGTTGATCCACACAGGTAATGAGCAGATTCTTCGTTAACCCATGCGAATAATTATCATCGCATTGCAGCGCGTAATTCAGCAAATCCACATCCAGCGGGCTCACCCGAAATACGCCCTGGTGTTCGTTGTAGTGGTTGGTTTCGTTTTCATTGTTTACTAGTTGTAGCATCACGTGTTCGTGCGTCATCGGGCCTTGTCCGTGGCGGGTTTGATAGGCCCGCGTGATGTACAGAATTTCGGTTTGGGCAAGCCATTCCGGCTGGTTATCTTTCAGCAAAGCAATGGCGTTTTTTGAACAGGTATTGCTACGGGTTACGTGCGGAAAAAAGCCAAAATCCATGTCGAGCAGTACGCCTTGTGCCCCTTCGAAAATGAACGTTTCCCAAGGTGCTTTTTCCGAAAACACCTCTCCTGTCGCTACCAGATGCAGCGTATCTGGCATCAGCGAATGAAGCTGACGGAGCGTTTGTAAAAAATGCTGGTCGGCGGCATCGTGGTCCAGTGCCACGAAGTCAAACGTGGGCAGGTTTTGCAGTTTCTGGCGATAGTATTCACGAATGGCGTTAAGTTTGATCAGGCAAAACTCTGGAAACAACAAATCCTGGGCAAACAGCTTAACGGGAGACTCCTGACGTTCCAGCGTGGCCCCAAATCCCATTCCACAGCTTCCGTGCCGCGAATTGCCGCGGGCCGCTTCCAAAGTTCGGTTATACAATACATCGTAATGCGTCGTAACGGCGCACAGCTTGTCAACAAAGATGCGCGGTTGCACTCCTAAGGCTTGCAAAGCGGCATATTCTTTCAGAAACGAACCGGGAGAAAAGGTACAAAATGGGGACCAATACGTAGGTACACCCCGCAACGTTCCCGAACCAAAGTTGGAAAATACATGCCGCTTGCCATCCGAAGTCACCACGGTGTGTCCGGCTTGTTGCCCACCATTGTGCCGGATCACCAACGGATTGGGATGATGCAGACAAAGAAAATCGGTAGCGATGCCTTTGCCTTCGTCACCAAATCCCAATCCGACAATTACAAATGCTTTTTTCATAGTTGTAGTAGCCTCCCCAATCTTTGGTAAGAGGGACGGGGAGGTTTTTGTGTTTGGAAAGATACTATTTTGCCTCTCTCCTACTGACAGGGAAAGTTAGAAACCCCTGGATTTGGTAGGCTTTACAGCTTGAACGCACCACTTGAAACTTTTTTCGTTACCGCCGTATTTTTTACGTTTACCAATGCCTTGGCTACCGTTTGTGAAATAGATTTGTCAAACGAATTCAGAATATTGCTCAAATCGACACCGTGAATGACAGCAACCGTAGAGGCAATGGTTTCGGCAATGGCGTTGTAGTCGTCCAGGATGATGAGCCGTTCGCCCAACAGCTTTTTCCAATAACCCAACACATTCGGATCGTCGCGGTACGAAGCTTCGTTGATGTGAATGTGAAAAACGTGGTAGCTGCGTTGCACTTCCTCCAGCAATTGCTGGTCGGTCAGCGTTGTGGCTTCTGAATAGCCCATGATGGCTTTGAGTCGGTCAGCTTCCAGTTTGTCCCAGGCGGCTTCGTCACCAATGGTAAACAGAAACCCTTTTTGTCCGCGTTTTTCGAAACAATCGCACGACGTATGACGGGCACAGAACAACCAACCCAACGTATACGATTCCTTGCTTTGTCCACCTCCACCGCCTTCGATGTAGATTTCAGTCAGCCACTTGTCCAGTTCGTCGGTACCGCTTTCAAACTGAGCCACTTGCAGCGGATAACGGTCGGATACATGGTCGCCAATGGCCCCAAATAGAATCTGCGGATGCTCAATGCCATGGCTGATCAGGGTGTTCATCAAAGAACCCAGTTTTTCGCGCACCAGAATTTCTGGAATTCGTCCCATGCTTCCGGTTACGTCCAGGTAAACGGCAATGGAAAGGGAATCGGGGTGAATGTCGGAGTCACGGCTTTCGCGAAATTTCACACCTACCGGCGACATCGCGGCGCTGGATTTGCCAGTTTTGTTATTGGCAAAAATGTCGTCGGTACTCATGTTTGCTTTTGAACTTTTCAGATGCTCGTATGCGTCATCTGACCATCTTGTGTAACCCATAATTGTAGTAAATTAAAGTGAAAAAATAAGTGAGGCCTCCCCCAACCCCTCCCGTGGAGGGGGCTATTTTACTCCCTCTCCACGGGAGAGGGTTGGGGTGAGGCTTTTTAAATGACCAATTTATGAAACTTAGGTTTGCCAAATATGTCTTTTAGTAGTTTTCGGTAGTCTTCGTATGTCGAATAGGCCTGGTAATGAGGCGTAATCAGAAAATCAATCAGTTTTTCGTTGCAAGTATTCTTCAGCTTAATTCCGTTTCCCGACTTATCTCCCAGCAGATACAGCGCCGTTCGTTGCACCAGACTCACATCTATGTAAGGCATGGCTTGTTTGCGGTCAAACACCAACTGCGGATACCAGTCCAAATACTTACCCGAAATGGTACTTAACTGGCGGTCAACGGGTTGCATGTGGTAAAACGATAAGCAAACGATTCCGTGCGTTTCGGGTACGATGGCAATGGTTTCGGGCGTGATACCCGCATGGCAGTACCCAACCTGATGAAACCAACTGACCAGTTCCAGCATCCGGCTCATAATCCAGGAAACGTGTTCCTGTGGCAATGTCAGATGGGTAAGCGGCACCAACCGCAACGGGTGACTGATGCGCAACTGATCACCTTCCAGCTCCATGGATGCAGGCAGGTATTTGTGAAAGTGCCGTGACGATTCGTCGTTGAATTGCTTGAGCCGCTTGTAGTTTTCCAGCGATTTGACCAGCAATGCTTTATCGCCCCGAAACAATACTGTTTTTTCATCGGGTTGCAGCATCGGCCCGGCATCGTCTTCAAACTTGCCGAACTGCTCCATGTATTCCCGATAGGTGTTGAGTTTCTCAACCGCTTCGTTGGCCCCTGCCAATGCACACACATCGGGGTGGATCACTTTCAGGTAGCTCAGGTATTCTTTCCGGTAATTGCTGCGACTCAATAACTCCTCGGCCCGGCTGCTTGTCTGTATTTTCAGGAGTACTTCTTCGGCTTTCATAGTCGACTTATTGTAATTTATACACCAAAGTAAGTGTAAATAAAACACTAAAGCAAATTTTTCCGCAATTATTTTTCAAAGTCTATTAGACAGATTTTTTTACCCAGCTATCAGTTTGAAAATCAGGAAAATAGTATACATAAAAAAAGCAAAACCTCTGAATTAGTAATTTGCAAAATCTTGATTGCTTAAAACCTATCATTATATTGTACTAAGAAACCTCACCTAGAAAATTATGCGGATTAAGATTTGGAACTATAGAAGCTATCCTATTAATAGCCCCATTGCGATAGAAATAAAAGAGGGAATAACGTTTGTGTTAGGAGTGAATAATATTGGAAAAAGCAACTTATTGAGATTCTTTTATGATTTTCGTAATATTTTTAATTCATATAGGCATGTAGGATATGATCGACAAACTTTTCCTCATACAGCATCTTTTCTATTTGATAACATCATTACTAATCATACAGATGTTACTGAAATTCAATTTGAAACTAGCCTAAAAAATGAATCTATACATTTTACAATAGTACCGCAATCAGCAGAAAGTCACACACCAAATCTCCTAGTTACTGTTGTTCATAAAGGGTATAATATTTATGAAACAGAAGGACCAAGTTTTATTAATAAAATTGCAGATCTGTTTCAAGATACATTCTATATAGGTTCAAATAGGGTGGCATTGCAGAATACAAGCGGAACCAATTATGACATCACAATCGGGCAAGATTTTATAAACACTTGGATTTCATGGGCTGATGGTCAAGATGTATCGAAAAGAAAAAAGATGGCAAACCTTGTTTCGGAACTTAAAGAATTATTTAACTATACAACTTTTAATATCAGAGTAAATGCAGAACGGAATAATTTAATAATAACAACAGATGGAGGTGAATTCTTGCTAACAGAAATGGGCAGTGGAATTTCTCATTTTATTGTTGTTCTAGCCAATGTTCTAGTTAAACAACCTAGTTTGGTATTGATCGATGAGCCAGAACAAAATCTACATCCTAAAATGCAGGAAGTATTTGTTAGAGCTTTGAGTTCAAAAACAAAATATGGAGTATTAGCTACATCTCATTCTGTTGGCTTAGCTCGTGCTGTAGCTGACAAAATTTACTCTCTCACTTCTTTAAATGGTAGACCTAAATTAACAGAATTTGGTAATCATTATAACCCTACCATATCTCAGACAATAAGCGAAATGAGCTACAGTCAATTTATTGAGATTGGCGGTGATAATATTTTACTTGTGGAAGGAAGAACAGATATTAAATCTTTTAGAGAGATCTTGCGGAAATATGAAATAGAAAATAGGTTTATTATCATTCCGTTTGGAGGCAGACAGTTCATGACTACTGATAAGTCAAAAATTATTGATGAATTAAGCGAGCTAAAAAGACTAAATGCAAATTCTGTTAGTGTGATATTTGATAGTGAACGAACTAAAGAAAATAGTAGCTTAAAAAAAGAATTTCAAACATTTATAGCAGTATGTAAAGAGTTGGACTATATAGTTTTTCCAACAGATAGACATTCAACAGAAAATTATATCTCTCAAAAAGCTATTGATAAAGTCCTCGGTTCTCATATACAGGCGTTAAAACCTTTTGAGAATTTCAGCGAAAGGACCGAAAATCAGAAATGGCCCAAAGAAAAAAATTGGCTTATGTTTTTAGAAATGGAAAAAGATGAGTTTTTAGGAACACAACTTGATTCCTTTATTAAGGAAACTCTTATTTCTTTGGTATCCAATAAGAATATATAGTTTCAGCTAGGTTTTTCCTTTTCCAGCGATACTATTTTCAGTATTTATATTTCTTCAAGAATGGCAGAATCTGACTTGTTTGCTTGATCCATTCGCGGGCCATGAGTTCGTGGCCGGATATAGTAGGATGAATGCCGTCCCAAATCCAGTAATCAAGCGGGGCTTTTTTGGAAGCGGCGACAAATACCTTGGGATAATCGATTAGGATGGCGCCAAATTCGGCCGCCAGTTTTCGTACGGCTCGATCTCGTGGCAACGTAGCCTCTCGCCAGGCCGGGTAGTTGTCTTTCCGCCGTCCGGAAGGCACGACAAACGGTACACCCAGCACCAGCTTGACATCGGGTAGCACCATTTTGGTTTCCTTTAACAATTGGCGATACGTGTTTTCAAATGCGTCCGTTGTCTGCGCCGTGTCTCTTTTTTCGATCTCTGCACCGGCATCGTTAATGCCTACCAAAATGCTGAGCACATCCGGATTTAAGTCGAGTGTATCGGCTTTCCACCGTTTTTGCAAATCCAGAATCGTGTTTCCACTAACGCCCCGATTGAAGAATGTGTGACCGGCATCGGCAAAATCGGCTCCTACCCTGCTGGCAATGCTAAACGCATAGCCATGCCCCATGATGTGATTGGGGTCGGTATTGCGGCCACGGTTGCCATCAGTTATCGAATCACCCTGAAACAAAAACACCAATCCCTTTGAGCTAGCCTGAGCCGACAAATCTAACGGACTCAAAGCCAAGGCAGAAGCAGCTAGTGAATAAGTGAGAAAATCTCTTCGGGAAAGCGTTTTTTTGTTCATTACCAAATAAAAAATTGTAAGGAAAGAGATTGTTCCGTGTGTCACACACCAATGTACAGACTGTTACAACTTGCCAATCGATCCATTTTATAAATGCCAGATTTCATCCGCGTCTTAAAGCTGCATTTGATTCGTTCAATCCCATAAGTCAGTTATAATCTGCGATCCAAAATAGTATCTCTCAAAAGCGGAAAAGCCACCGATGCTGTACGTCATTTCCGGCCAAAGTCGGCGGGATTCTCGCCCCACAGCCGGGTTTCCCATTTCAGTATCGGATTGGGATAAGTATTATCAGCCAGCCATTTTTCGGCACGGTCCATCAGGTCAAACAATTTGTCGTTGTGCTCGGTAGGTTCCAGTTTGGAGCGATGCTTTTTAGCTTGCACCCACTTAATGGCATTCACACTGTCTGAATAAATGGGCAGTCGGCTACCTAGTTTTTGCAAATAGGCCAGCCCGTGTACAATCGCCAGAAATTCGCCCACATTGTTGGTGCCGTCGGCAAACGGCCCTTGCCGAAACAGCACTTCTTTGGTTCGGGTATTCACGCCCTGGTATTCCATGTCGCCACTGGCCGTATTCCATGCCGCATCCACCGAAATGCTGTCCAGAATGGGTTTGCCAATGGCGGCTTTTTCCAGAGCTGTCAGGTTTTTGGTGCTTTTGGCCTGCGCATTCTTATAAATGTGCTTCTTGCTGTTTTCACTGAAGGCTTTCTCTGCTACTTCCTTGGTTTCAAATGACTTGTATTCGGCACCTGTAAAACCATCAATCTGTTTTTTGCATTCATCCCAAGTATCATAAATGCCTGATTCACGGCCTTTCCAGACCACGTAATATTTTTGTTTTGCCATACATTACTCACTGATTTCAAAGCACAAAGGTGAAAGGAAAAACCAGTTTCTCCAAATCGGTTGGACTCGTATCAAACAAAAATGTCCCACACAAGGCAGGACATATCGAGGTTTTCGGCTTTGGAAAGATACTATTTTGGATCGCAGATTATAACTGACTTATGGGATTTACCCGATTAAGTTGCCCGCTTTCTTACCCGAATGTTGTACTCCTTAAGCGTATTTGTTCGGACGGGTTTTAAAGCTTTTCTGAATTTCTTGGACAGCCGCTTTAAAATCTTTGTCGGTTTTGAGCATGTCGTTTACCGACTGAATGGCGTGAATCACTGTACTGTGGTCGCGGCCACCAAAGTGATACCCAATCGATTTCAGAGAAAAATCGGTGTATTCTTTCGCGAAATAAATGGCAACCTGGCGAGGCACTACTAATTCTTTCTTACGACTTTTGTCTTTCAGGTCGTCTACTGTTACCCCAAAATGCTCGGCAACGCGTTTCTGGATCACTTCAATATTCACCTCTTTGTCAACGTGTTGCACAATGTTCTGAATGGTCCGCTTGGCCAGCTCCAAGTCGATTTCGCGGCGGTTCAGCGAAGCCTGTGCCATCAGCGATACGATGACGCCTTCGAGTTCACGCACGTTGGTATCAATGCTGTGCGCAATGTATTCGATCACATCCATATCCATGGTAATGCCTTCGGCCTGAAGCTTTTTCTGGATAATGGCAATCCGCGTTTCCAGATCGGGTTGTTGCAAATCAGCACTCAAACCCCATTTGAACCGCGACAGCAGACGGTCTTCAAATCCTACCAGTTCGCGCGGAGAACGGTCGGTGGTCATGATGATTTGCTTGCCAGCCTGATGCAAATGATTGAAAATATGGAAGAAACATTCCTGCGTTTTTTCTTTACCCGACAGAAACTGCACATCGTCCAGTACCAGCACGTCTACTTGCAGGTAAAAGTTCATAAAGCCCTGCATATTGTTATTACGCACCGCTTCAATGAATTGATTGGTAAACTTCTCGCAGGAAACGTACAACACAAACTTGCCGCTATCATGCTGCTTGATGTAGTTGCCGATGGCCTGCACCAAATGCGTTTTACCCAAGCCAACACCACCGTACAGCAACAAGGGATTAAACGAAGTGATGCCTGGCTTTTGCGCCACGGCCATCCCCGCCGATCTTCCCAGACGGTTACAATCGCCTTCAATAAAATTATCAAAATTGTAAATCGGATTCAGATAGGACGCATAGCCATTTCCTTCCAGCTCATATAAGTCAAAAGGACTTTTGTATTTATCTGCGTGAATGTCGATCTTAGGATCCTTGTTTTGAGGGGTTTTGTTGGTAGGTATGTTAATCACATACGCCCGATTTTTCTCATTGCCTTTGTCAATCACCACCTGGTATTCTAGACGACCCTCGGGGCCTAGCTCAGAGTCAATGGCTTTGCGCAATAGATACACAAAATTGTTTTCCAGATGCTCATGAACGTACAATGTAGGCACCTGAATGGTCAATACATTGTTTGCAAGTCGTAATGGAACAATTGGCTCGAACCACGTCCTAAAATCTTTTTCGGAGACACTCTCTCCTATGATTCTCAGACAGTTGTTCCACACTATTTTGCTGTCCTTTAGCATCTCTGTTATCACGGCGTTAAAGTGGTTACTCTGTGGTCTTAAAAAACAAGGACGACAAATTTGGCAAAAAAACCCCTAACAAAAAAATAAAAATCAGAACTTTTCATCTAAAAAATAATTCTTTAAAAAGACAACAAACATTAATTTAATACACTGAAAATCAGACAATTAAAAATTTAGACAACAAAAAGAATTCATTATTTAGTGTTAAAAATCCTATTTTCCTTTTTCTTAAATCGCCTATTTGAATTCATCTCTACTTTAGGCCCTAAAAACAGATTCTTTACAACGCGAATGTCAAAATCGGGCCCTAGATTAAGCACGGGTATTATTTCGGAAACAATCCGTTAATCTTACTGATATGTTCTTGAATTTTAACGGATGAATACTCAACTTTGAAATTGACAATCTTTCAATAGTATCGTATGCAAGCAAACGAATTTGAAGGCCTTACCAACACCGAATGGAAAGCGCTTATTCTGAAAACAATAAAGGCGGAAACAGAATCCGAAAAGTTGGCTTTTTATCAGGAACGGCTGGTGCAACATCCCGAACCTGAATTGGCGATTGAGCCTTTTTATACAATGGAAGACGTGGCTGAGCTGAGCTATTTGCAAGGATTCCATCGCATGTGGGCCCAAACCCGAAAAACGACGGGCTGGATGAATGTGGAAAGCATTGTAGTACACGATGAGAAAACCGCCAATCAACAAGCTCTGGAAGGGTTAGCCAAAGGGGCTGATGCGATATCTTTTAACTTACTCAACCGGCCGGGTGGCAAACCGATGCTGGATGGCACGTTGACCACAGAGCATAACTTTGACTTTTCAGTGTTATTACACGCGCTTTCCCTTGCACGGGTACCGGTCTATTTTCAAATGCGCCAAAGTCAGCTGATTCAGTTGAGCGATTACCTGCAAGCAACTGGCCAGGCCGAAACTCTTATGGGCGGGATTCTATTCTGGGAGGTAAGCTTGTGGAGCGAATTGTCGGATAATGAAAAAAAGACCTTTCTGCATGCACTTCAAAATAGTATCTTCTCGCAAGGTAAAACCCCTTATTTTCAGCCCTTTCTGATAGAACCTATTGGAGAGTTGCTAGATGACAATACCGACCTGGAAACTTTTGCCCTTCCGGTCACTTCTTTGTTACACTATCAGTTACAGGCTGCTGTCAAACTCATTCAGTATTGTCAACAAACAGGATTGCCGGTTCAACATTTGCTGCCGCAGATTGGTTTTGTCGTAGACATTGGCAATGCGTACTTTTTGGAAATAGCCAAGCTGCGGGCCTTGCGGCTGCTGTGGTGGCAGATAGGCCAGCAATTTGATGAAAACTTAAATCTGGTGGATGTGTTTATTTATGCTCAGACTACCCGAATGATTGCTCCCGAAAGCGAACCTTACCAAAGTTTGCTTGCCAATACCACCCAGGCCATGGCCGCAGTTATCGGCGGCTGTGATGCACTCACCGTACAACCGGGTGTTTTTGCTACTCCGGAAGATATTATTCTGGCTCAGCGCATTGCCCGAAATGTATCCGTGATTCTCAAAGAAGAGTCCTATTTCGATAAAGTTACGGATATCGGTGCTGGTTCGTACCTGATTGAAAACCTGACGCATCAGCTTGCCAAAGCCGTTTGGGAGAAATTAGAATTTTAATATTCTCTGCATGAAAACAAGAAAACCTCCCTGTGTGGAGGTTTTCTTGTTTTGGAACCTGTTATTTTGTTAAGCTACCGCTTTTAGGGTAACATATTTTGATTTCTCAAATTCGCTGCGGGCATAGTCATAATCAACTACAAATTCCTTGATGTCGGTGCGTGATGGCAGATCAAACATAAGATTGGTCATGATGGCTTCGCAGATAGATCGCAATCCACGTGCACCCAACTTGCACTCAACCGCCTGATCTACAATGTAATCCAGTGCATCCAAACTGAAAGAAAGCTGAATGCTTTCCATTTCAAACAGCTTCTGGTATTGCTTGGTAATGGCATTTTTAGGCTCGGTCAATATCTGGCGCAGTGTTTCGCGGCTCAGTGGCTCCAGATACGTCAGCACTGGCAAGCGGCCCAGCAACTCGGGGATCAATCCGAAAGAACGCAAATCTTGAGCAGTTACATATTTCAGCAGGTTCTCGCCTTCCTGAAGGCTGTCAAACGCAGAGTTGCCGCTAAAGCCAATCGGACGGGTATTGATCCGTTTGCCAATGTGGCGCTGGATACCTTCAAATGCTCCGCCACAGATAAAAAGAATGTGTTCGGTATTGACTGGAATCATTTTCTGGTCGGGATGTTTGCGGCCCCCTTGCGGCGGAACATTGACCACCGAACCTTCCAGCAGTTTCAGTAAAGCTTGCTGCACCCCTTCGCCGCTTACATCGCGTGTAATGGATGGGTTGTCTGATTTGCGGGCAATCTTGTCAATTTCGTCGATGTATACGATGCCTCGTTCTGCTTTCTCCACGTCATAATCAGCTGCTTGCAACAAACGGGTCAAGATGGTTTCTACGTCTTCGCCTACATAACCGGCTTCGGTAATCACTGTTGCATCTGCAATGCAAAACGGCACTTGCAGCAACCGGGCCATGGTGCGGGCCAGATAGGTTTTGCCGGTTCCGGTTTCGCCCACCATGATGATATTCGATTTTTCAATCATGATATCATCTTCATTCCGGGGTTGCATCAATCGTTTGTAATGGTTATATACCGCAACCGAAAGCACTTTTTTGGCTTCGTCCTGTCCCACAACAAACTGATCGATGAATTTTTTCATCTCAGCCGGTTTGATCAGATTGAATTTGGGAGCACTGGTTTTTTCTTTGGGGCGCGTTTCCTCAATGATGATTTGATGTCCCTGCTCAATGCACCGATCACAAATGTGTGCATTGATTCCCGAAAGCATCAGGGACACCTCTTTTTTACTTCGCCCACAAAAGGAGCAGCTGATTTGAGCCATAAGCGTTTTATCGTACAGTAAAACCGAGTTGAATTATACTACATTATACTCGATTTTTCCTTTTTAAGTTCTGACTGAGTTATTATTTATAAACTGACCTCTGGAAAGGTAAACGTCGGGCAATGCAAAGAACAAAAATACATAGATTTTTCATTCGTTCCGGATTTTTCGCTTACCAAATTTAACAATTCCTTAAAAAGGGAAAATGAGGTGTTTTTGTTCCAAGCAACTGCCATTTTTGAAGATTCCAACACCTGCCCCTTCATGTATGTGATCAACTATGGGAAGTCGATGCAAAAAATAGTATCTGTACCCAAGTAAAAACCCCCTCTTGGGGAGGGGGCTTGTTTATCAGATTTTGTCAATCACTTTATCGACAATGCCGTAGGCCAGTGCCCCCTCGGCGTCCATCCAGTAATCTCGGTCAAAATCCTTTAAAATCTGCTCAACCGTTTTGCCGCAATTGTCGGCAAGAATCTGAGCCCCGATCAGTTTGGTTTTTTCAATCTGACGCGCCTGGATTTCCAGATCAACCGATTTTGCCTGGAAGTATCCTCCAATGCTCGGCTGGTGAATCATCACTTCGCCATGCGGATAGATGAACCGGCGGCCTTTGGTTCCGGCAGAAAGAAGGATGGAACCCATCGAAGCGGCCAATCCCATGCAAACCGTCGAAACAGGCGACTGTATCATTTTCATGGTATCGTAAATGACCATGCCTGATGTTACGACACCGCCCGGGCTGTTGATGTAAAACGTAATTTCTTCGCCTGGCTTTTCAGCATCCAGGTACAACAGGCGGTTTACCAGATAACGGGCCGAGTCGTCATCGACTACGCCCCACAAGAAGATTCGGCGTTGCTCCAGAAATTTTTTCTGAAATACACGGTCGCCAAACATGGCATTTTCCAACGTTTCCGGTTTTGGCATTTCCGGCTCTTCGTCAGCATATCTATATGGATTCATATCAGTTAGAATTGAGCCCCAGAGGGGGAGTTTTTAATTTTGAAAAGATACTATTTCAGCCCCCCTTCAGTAATGTCAGGGGCTTTTAGTTTTATTTCAATGAAGTTTCATTGTCTTCCCGAACCAGGATCTCGTCGATCAGGCCGTATTCCAGTGCTTCTTTCGAAGTAAGCCAGTAGTCACGGTCCGAATCCTGTTTCACCTGGTCATGGGTTTTACCGCTGTGTTTTGCCAGGATGGTGTACAATTCATCGCGCAAAGCGACCAGTTGTTTCACTGAAATCTGAATGTCTGATGCCTGGCCACCGGCTACACCCGAAGGCTGGTGAATCATGGTGCGGGCATGCTTCAGCGACGACCGTTTGCCTTTGGCACCACCCGATAGCAGTACAGCAGCCATAGAGGCGGCGATGCTCACGTTGATTGTAGCCACATCGGGACGGATGTACTGCATGGTGTCATAAATACCCAAGCCTGCATACACCGAGCCTCCCGGACTATTGATATACAACAAAATATCTTTCTTAGGATCAGCCGATTCTAAAAACAGTAACTGCGCAATGATGATATTGGCAATGTTGTCGTCAACACCCATACCCAGAAAAATAATCCGGTCGGCCATCAAACGTGAGAATACGTCAACTTCCCGGAAATTCATGGGGCGTTCTTCGATGACAGCCCGTGTCATGTTTTCTACATGGTGAACATAGCCGTCAACCGCAGTGCCGCTAATGTTTTGCCCTTTAACGGCAAATTTGCGAAATTCTTCGCTGCTTAAATCTTTGTATAACATACGAGTATGAATAGAAAATTGCGGATGGCAAAATACAAATTATAACGAAACAAAAAAGCCCTTTGCCAAAAAGGGCTTTCTTTCCGTTTGCAATTACCGTACCCGTTTTGCCTGAAGCAAACCAAGGGCAAGAGGAGCCGAAGACCTGAGCACCTGACCTAAGCGCATAAAAAAAGGTCAAAAACCCAAAAGAGGAGGTTTTTGACCTTAAAAAGACACTATTTTATTGACAAAACGGAATTATGCTTCGGCTTGTGCCGTCTTGTTAAATTCTTCAGCGGTTACTTTTTTCACCGAAGGTTTGATCTGATCTCTCACAAACGCTGCCACTTTGTCAGTGAAAACGCGCTGGAAAGTGTTCATGTAATTCTGGCCTTTTTCGGCTTTCAGGAAATTGTCTGCCAGTTGGTTCAGAAGCTGTTCGTTTTCAGGCGTATCGGTTTTCAGGAAGGCATATACTTCTTTGAACGATTCTTTGGCCTGTTCCAGCACTTCTTCGTGCTCCACTTTCAGGTCGTTGTCTTTGGCAATCTTGTCTTTAATGATTGTCCATTTCAGGCCTTTCACAAACTCATCGTATTCTTTGGCAATGTCCTCGTCCGAAAGGTTTTTGTTGGTCACTTTCAACCAACGCTTCAAAAAGTCGTTTGGCAGTGGAATATCGGTAGTCTCTACCAATTGCGTCTGAATGTCCCGCAACAAACGGTTGTCTGTTTCGCGGTCATACAGTTTCTGAAGTTCTTCGGTCAGTTTTGTGCGGAATTCTTCTTCGCTGCTAATGCCTTCGCCGTACACTTTCTTGAAAAACTCTTCATTCATTTCGGCAGGCACCTGGCGGTCGATGTCCGCAATGGTCAATTCAAATTCACCGCTCAGTTTGTCGGCTTCTTCCTGAGGCAATTGCGTAAACAAACGCACACTATCTGCATCAGCAAAGATGTTCTGGATATCAAACGTTACTACATCGCCTTTTTTCTTACCCAATACCAGCGCTTTGGATTCTTCTTTCAGCTTATTAACAAACAAATAGGCGTTGGCCTTCTCAAAATCGCCGCCTACTTGCTTCAGTGTGCCCAAAGCCAGATCCTGCTCGCCTACTTCTTCCGGATTGATGTAATTTCCGTGACGTGTCTTCAGATTATCAATCGAATCGTTGATGTCTTTGTCAGTCACTTCCACTTCGGTACGCGTCAGGTTCAGCTTATTGATGTCGTACGAAAACTCAGGCACCAGGCCGATGTCGTAGCTGAACGAAAATTCGCGTTGGGTTTCCCAGTCAATTTTTTCCGCATCTTCCTGGTTTGGCAGAGGATCACCGACAATCGGCAGTTGGTTTTCTTTGATGTAGCTGTCAACCGACTCGATCAGCAGGTTGTTTACCTCTTCTACCAGAATTCCCTTGCCGTACATCTTGCGAATCAGTCCGGAAGGCACTTTCCCCGGGCGGAATCCTTTGATGGAAGCGGTTTTGCTATAATCTTTCAGCTTTTTCTCGACACGTGGCTGATAGTCAGTCTCCTGCACGGTGATACGAATAGAAGCATTGTTCGTATCTTTTTTGTCTAAGGTGATATTCATGAGTAATAAATTAGATAGTTACCGGTTTGAGGTTGCAGATTCAGGAGCCTAGGTTTACAAATAGTATCGTTGAGAAAGCCAAAACCCGGCAAACGACCTTCATAGATAAACCCGAAACATGTCACCTACAACTTACCACTCTTTATTAAGAGAAAAACCCCCAAAACAGAGTGCCGTTTTGAGGGTTCAGTGCGGATGGAGGGACTCGAACCCCCACGCCTCGCGGCGCCAGATCCTAAGTCTGGTGCGGCTACCAATTACGCCACATCCGCAAAAGGACTGCAAAAGTAGGAAAGAATTTAAGAAACAAAAAATCTGTACTGACTTTTTTTAAAAAAATTCTTTTTCAAAAAAGAACTTGCACCGGTACAATCAATCATTGCATTTTTTTGTTTAATTTATGAAATTGTCCGAACTAGAAATCACCAAAGATAGGGCCTTCTAACCGCACAAAAGCCTACCAGCCATGTGCAGAACCGGCAAACCTAAACCGCCGACCCAGATTCGAATTAAAACCAAATAGTATATTTTGAAAAGTAAAAACCGGCCTACATAACCATGCATACAGATAGTCTAGCTGTTGATTTACCGAATGCAGAACAGGAGCGGGCTGAACAAGAACGCCGCGAGATACTGAGGCAATACCGGAAGCTGCTGCGTTCGATGAAGCCAATGCTCAAAGATGGAGATGCTAAAATCATAAAAAAAGCTTTTAATACTGCGATGGAAGCCCACAAAGGCATCCGTCGGAAATCAGGGGAACCTTATATCTATCATCCGTTGGCTGTAGCCCAGATTGCCGTTGATGAAATAGGCCTGGGCCCGACGGCCGTTGTGGGTGCGCTGCTTCATGATGTGGTGGAAGACACCGACATGGAAATTGAAGACATTGAGCGGGAGTTTGGACCCAAAGTGGCCAAAATCATTGACGGCCTCACCAAGATTTCGGGTGTATTTGAATACGGAACCTCGCAGCAAGCTGAGAATTTCCGAAAAATGCTGCTGACCCTGTCAGACGATGTGCGGGTGATCCTGATCAAACTCGCCGACCGGCTGCACAACATGCGTACGCTGGCCAGCATGGCACGCAACGGACAACTCAAGATTGCCTCCGAAACCCTGTATCTATACGCGCCACTGGCTCACCGGTTGGGGTTATATGCCATTAAATCGGAACTGGAGGACTTGCATCTGAAATACACCGATCCGGATACATATAAGTCCATTGCCGAAAAACTGAAACAGACCAAAGCGGCCCGCGAAAAGTTTATTGGCGATTTTATCGCACCTATCGAAAAAACCTTACGTGAGGAAGGATTTGACTGCATCATAAAGGGACGACCCAAATCCATCTACTCGATCTGGAAAAAAATGCAGAAGCAGAAAATTCCGTTCGAAGAGGTGTACGACAAATTTGCCATCCGCATTATTCTGAGAACCGATCTGGACAAAGAAAAAACGGCCTGCTGGCAGGTGTACTCGATTGTAACGGATTTTTATACGCCCAATCCCGACCGACTGCGCGATTGGATAAGCACACCGCGCGCCAACGGTTATGAGTCGCTGCATACAACGGCCATGAGCAAAACCGGCCAGTGGGTGGAGGTGCAGATCCGAACACAGCGCATGGACGACATCGCTGAAAAAGGCTATGCCGCCCACTGGAAATACAAGGAAACCGGCCAGATTCACGAAAACGAAAAAGGCGTGGAGCACTGGATTCAGAAAGTGAGGCAGATGCTCGAAAACGATGATGTTTCGGCCATTGAGTTTGTGGACGAGTTCCGGATGAATCTGTTTAATGAAGAGGTCTTTGTTTTTACGCCCAAAGGCGATCTGCGGGTGCTTCCGGCAGGAGCAACGGCCCTGGATTTTGCCTTTGACATTCACACCGAAATCGGGATGCGCTGCCTGGGCGCAAAGGTAAACCAGAAGCTGGTGCCCATCAATTACATTTTGCACAATGGCGACCAATTGGAAATTCTGACTTCCAACAGGCAAAAGCCCAGCGAAGACTGGCTCAAATTTGTGGTTACCTCCAAGGCACGCGTCAAAATAAAAGAGTGCATGAAGGAAGAATACCGCCGGTTTGTGACTGAAGGCAAAGAGGTGGTGGCCCAACGCCTTAAAAAGCTCAAGCTTGACCAGAATACGCACGAAATCATCAATCAGATGCGTGCCTATTTTGATGCCAAAACCCCGCAAGAATTCTTATACAAGGTAGGCAAAGGCGTTATCTCCAAAACCGATATCAAGCGGTTCAAGAACGAGAAAACCCGCCGGGCTACGGATAACAAGAAAGAATTCAACGATGCCAAGTCATTTGAAGTAGAGATAAAGAAGGTGCGCGGTGTCGATTCGGATATGTTGCTCATTGGCGAAGACATGGACAAAATCGACTATGAACTGGCCAAGTGCTGCAATCCGATTCCGGGCGATGATGTTTTCGGGTTTGTCACTGTCAATGAAGGCATAAAGATTCATCGAACCACCTGTCCCAATGCCGTTGGACTTATGTCCAATTACGGATATCGCATCATCAAAGCCAAATGGACATCTCAGAAAGAGCTGGCATTCCTGGCAGGCTTGAAGCTGACCGGCCTCGACCGGGTAGGACTGGTAAACGATGTGACTAAGATTATCTCCAATGAATTGAAGGTGAATATGCGGTCCATTAAAATCGAGACCAATGACGGCATTTTCGAGGGCAACATCATGCTCTTTGTCAACGATACCGAACACCTGGATACGTTGATGAAAAAGCTGAACCGGGTTCCGGGTATTGTAAACGTAACGCGGTTTGACAATTAAGAAATAGTATCTTTTGAAAAGCAAAAACCCCGGCCGAACTGACAGGGGTTTTTGCTTTTTTCCGGATACCCTATTCAGAGCCGTTTTCCATTCTCACTGTATTTGATCAACTTTTCCATCCGGCTTAGCCGGGTTGCTTCCTGCTTGGCTGACATAATCCAATGAATGATGGTTTTGCGATATGAAGGGGCTTGCGTTTGAAAAAATGCCCACGCTCCGGTATTGGCTTTCAGCTTTTCCTCAAACGCTTCCGACAAAACTATATCCGTCTGCTCGTACGCGTAAATGGTTGATTTATTTTCAGTTCGCTTTTCATACGCTTTCAGTCCAGCTGGTTGCATCAGTCCTTTTTCGGTGAGTTCGGCCATTTTCTTGATGTTGACGGCACTCCAGACGCTGTTGGGCCTCCGCGGTGTAAACCGAATGGTATAGCTGCGCGCGTCCCGCGATTTGCGGACGCCGTCAATCCAACCAAAACACAAGGCCTGATCCACTGATTCACTCCAGGTCATGCTCTTTTGGCCGCTACCCACTTTATAAAAACCAACGAGCAATTCGGTTGCTGTTAGGTGGTTCTGCTCCAGCCACTCCCGGAAAGCTTCCTGGGTTTCAAAAAAGACAGGCTCCATCGTTTGTTGCATTGACTACCCACAGATGAGGGGTTTTGTGTTTTACAGGGATATTATTTTCTGATAACAATTAACGCCCAATGTTTAGTAATACGAATAAGAAGCCGTTAACTCTGCACTGACACCATCGTAGATTAGCTTTCTTTTCTTTTGTGACGGATAATCACTACTGTCATATTGGTAGGTCAGGATTTCTTCACTGATGATCTTCCCATTGGCACCTTTTGTCGTTTTCCTGCCGGGGTTATTGATGTGAAAAGTCACCCATGGCAGGTACGGAAATCGCATGAGTTTGTTGTCCGGATTCTTTTTGGTATCAAAATCCGAATATTCAATGGAGCTATACACTTCCAGTGCCTGGCCGCTGGCTTTGGGTGCCAGTGTTGTTTCTTTGACCAGATTGCCTTTGGCATCATACTCAAACCGGATGGTGTACCCCGCCGACTCGCCCGAAGCCAGATTGGTTTCCAATTTTTCTTCCAGCAGCCGATCTCCCTCAAAAGAATACGTACGTCTTACCTCAACCTCATTCTTATGATTCCGTTCTTCCGTTTTGGCTAATTTGCCGTTCTCATAGTAATAATCAACCGGATAACCTCCTTCGACCCTTGTCAGTTGGATCAACCGGTTTGCTTTATCATAGTGCAAGTCGTACGTAAGTTTTTGAATAATGCCTGGGTCGTTCTGCACATACTGCCATTGAGTATAGTATCGGCTCCATCTGCCGGTTGCATCATACTCAAACGATTGAAAATCGGTGGGCGCATAGGTAATCTGTTTGACCCTGGCTGCGGGAGGCTCCGATTCGCGTGGAGTCGTATCCTCAGTGTCATTCTGACATGACGAAGCCAGTAAGGCAAATAGGAGAAAAGACAATTTACTTGCCTGAAAAAGAAGTCGTGTTTTCATCGTTAATTTTCATAGTTGAAGTAGTGTAGTAAAATTGGATCGCCAACAAAGCCGACTTTACGCAGAAAGCTACGGAAACCAGTCATGTTTTGCATCGGCTAGCAAATACTAGTTCCAAGCAGTGCATGAGTTGAGAAATGCATCAGGAGCTTTCCAAAGTCGATAAAACAACAGGTGAGGCCGAGTAATTTTTACCAAACCGATTGTTGTAGCTTTGTTTTTGCAAGCTGCAAACATACTAACTTAGTGTAAATCAGATAAAATAGAACTATATTACTGGTAAAAAACAAGGTTGAATGGAAAGAACCCTTTCCGGGAAAGCCAATATCTTTTGCATCAGACGACTAAAGGCACCCTTCTGGCAAGAGAATACGTAATTTGCTTTTTCTTTGTCAAAAGATATTATTTCCTTTGCATAAAATTAAATAGCCGGTCTTTTTGTTATAAATACATGATGCTGATTGATTTAGTAAAATCATCCTCAGCCCACTTCTAACAATAGACTTATATTCTTGTAAATTATGCCTCTGAATCAAGCTCATTTTGCCGAGGTAAAGAAAATTTTTACGGCCTATCTCGAAAGCAAAGAATTGCGAAAAACCCCCGAACGATTCGCTATCCTGGAAGAGATCTATTCCCGCACCGACCATTTCGATGTCGAGGAACTCTACATATCCATGAAAAACAAAAACTACCGAGTGAGTCGTGCGACAGTTTACAATACCCTCGACTTACTGGTCGACTGCGACCTGGTAACCAAGCATCAGTTTGGTAAAAATATGTCGCAGTACGAAAAATCATACGGATACCGCCAACATGACCATTTGATTTGTACCGACTGCCACCGGGTAGTTGAGTTTTGCGACCCGCGTGTGCAAAACATTCAGAACATGGTAGGGGACCTGCTCAAATTCAACGTTTTACACCATTCGTTGATTTTTTATGGCAATTGCACCAAGGAGCAATGCGAATACAAGAAGGACTAATAGGCCGAATGGTTAAATAACCCATCCGCTTTTGGTGTTATTTAACCATTTATTCATTTTAACTCTTATTCAGAAATCAACCATTTAAAACAATTAACACTCACACAGATGATAGACGTTTTGTTAGGCTTACAGTGGGGCGATGAAGGCAAAGGTAAAATTGTAGATTTTCTGGCTCCTCGTTATCAGGTAGTTGCACGTTTTCAAGGAGGACCAAATGCGGGACATACACTTGAGTTTGATGGCATCAAACATGTATTGCACCAGATACCGTCGGGTATTTTTCGTTCGCACACCAAAAATATCATCGGAAATGGCGTGGTTCTTGATCCCATCGTTTTTCGGAAAGAGGCCGAGGCGGCTATTGAGAAATTCAACATCGACTTACGCAAAAACCTGTTCATTTCTACCCGGGCTCAACTGATTATGCCAACCCATCGCCTGTTGGATGCAGCGTATGAACAAGCCAAAGGCGAAGATAAAATAGGCTCAACCCTGAAGGGCATTGGCCCTACCTATTCCGACAAAATAGCCCGTCAGGGATTGCGCGTGGGAGACGTTCTTTCTCCCAATTTCAAAGATAAATACAAAAAACTGGTAGATAAGCACTTAGTGATACTGAAGCAACACAACTTCATTTACTTTGATCTGGTATCGATGGAAAAAGATTTTTTCGAAGCCATTGAATACCTGAAAACCTACCAACTGGAAGAGACCGTCTATACAATCAATAGTTCCATTCAGGCACAAGAAACCATTTTGGCCGAAGGTGCGCAAGGTTCTTTGCTAGATATCGACTATGGCTCTTATCCTTTTGTAACCAGTTCTACGACTATGGCGTCTGGTGCCTGTACCGGGCTAGGCGTCGCTCCGCGCCATATTGGTGAAGTTTACGGAATTTTTAAGGCGTATTGTACCCGTGTGGGTTCAGGTCCTTTTCCTACCGAGTTGAAAGAGGACACTGGCGACCGGCTGCGCCGCGTAGGGCACGAATATGGATCAACTACGGGACGTCCTCGCCGCTGCGGCTGGCTCGACTTACCGGCACTGAAATATGCCATCATGCTCAATGGCGTTACCCAACTGGTCATGATGAAAGTAGACGTGCTGTCAGAATTTGAGGAAATAAACGTATGTACTCATTATCGTCTTCCGGACGGCACCGAAACCGATCAGCTTCCTTTTGATTTGTGCGATGCCAATGTGGAACCGATCTATAAAACATTTGCGGGCTGGCAGAAAAACCTTTCAGATATCCGTTCTTTTGATCAGTTGCCTTCCCAATTGGCCGACTATGTCTCATACCTGGAAAGCACATTGGGCCTCCCGATTACCTTTATTTCAACCGGTCCTGACCGTGTGGCAACTCTCGTTCGAGAAGAAATGGTCGGATAAAAATAGTATCCTGAAAAAACAAAAAACCTGCCACCGGCAGGTTTTTTGTTTTAGTCTACGTGATAAGCGAGTTCTCTTTTTCGGAAAGGTACCAGGCTTTCGTATATTTCCGCATACCGGGCAGCTATTTTCTCCTCCGCAAACCGACTGACGGCAATCTCCCGTGCATTCTCAGTGAGCCAGCAACCATCCGGATGATTCAGAACCCACGCAATTCCATCGGCAAGTTCAGCAGCATTGTAGGGCTGTGCCAGGTATCCGTTGCATTTATGGTCTATGATATCCGGAAGACCTCCAATGCGAAATCCAACTACGGGTGTTCCACAAGCAATAGGTTCTGTTGCTGTTTGCGGCAGATTCTCCATCCGTGACGGCACCACCATTACATCGGCAGCGGAATACAACATGGCCATTACCTTCTCATCCGTAATCTTTCCAACGTATTGTCTCGGAAAGGCAATGTCCACGACTTCATCGGGCTGAGTCATGCCAAAAATAACGGCCAGGGTGTCTTCTGTACCATATTTTTGCTTATAACTTGTCAGTGCTTCTATTAGCAGGTCCATACCCTTGTTTTTGTCTTCTACCGAACGCAACGAACCAAACAAAATGATTTTCTTATCCTGTGGAAGATTGAACAATGTACGGGCCTGTACTTTCGAGGTCGGACAAAACGTGGTTGTACTCAGCGGATTCGGCACGGTTTCAACTACCTGCTTTCTAAACACACTGCTGGTCCTGGCCAACGAGGCTTCCCACTGGCTTGGTGCCACAATATGAAACTGGCTGTTATTCCAAGCAGCCATTTTACGCTGCCAGGTCCAGCGGTTCAAGTGCAATAACTCTTTTGCCGTCTGATACCCTTCGACAAAATGCGTGTCTTCCAATCCGTTCGGGTGATGCTCGGCTCCGCAAAAAGCCCACGAATCGTGCAACGTCCAGACAATGGGTTTGGTAATCTTGCCAATTTCTGAGATGCTGATCATTTCTTTGGCAATCCAATGCAAATTGACAACATCGGCATCGGAGTTATTGATGATTTTATGTAAAAAACTGGGAAAGATATTCAGCGAATGCAACATCGGATTAGATGTGGCTTGCAACCCTACCAGTTTGCGAACTATGCGGTCTTTGATTTTAAATTCAAGTTTGCGCCACTTGGGACCTATGTTTTTTACAAACGCATAGTTGGTCAGCTTATTGACAACCAGCATCTGGGCATTGATACCCATGCTTCGTTGTGCTTTGCATAGTCGCAGTGCCGCTTTGTCAGCTCCGCCTTCATAGTCAGAATAGCATACATGTAAAACATTCATCATCTTTTATACCGTTACAATTCTTTTAAATTTGTTTGCCCACAATACATTCGTATACATTAGCTGGTCAAGTCGGTATTCGTTCTCGTACAAATAGATACGAGGAAGTGCCGTTAAAAAATGATGATGTTCCGGAAAGATGTTGCCAGCACGGGTGGTTACAGCGGTCTTGAATCCTAGCTGTTGGGCCAGAGCAAATTCCCGCGGTCCGGCTTGTTGTCGCTCTCCAAAAGGATACGCAAAATGGTCGATTCGCTGATTGAGCTTTGTTTCGAGCTCTTCTTTTGAGGCCTGCATCTCATGCAACGCTTCGGAGTCTGAAAGCGTACGCAAGGCCGGATGTGACATGGTGTGTGCCCCAGTAGTCACCAAAGGATGCCGGCTAAGCTGCCCTATTTCTTCCCAACTCATGCATAGGTTCTGTAGATTCAGCATTCCCGCATGAGCCTGAATTTCGGACCGTTGAATTTTTCCTTCCAAAAACAGTCGCCTGATGTCAAAAAATGCGTCCCATTTTTCCTGGGCAGTGCCAAAAGTAAATTGAAACCCACTGTCAAACCGAACATACTCCTTGTTTTGAATAAGTGCCTCCAACTCAAACCACCACAAGTCAGCAGTCCGATTCGGAAAACCATTGGTAACATAGAT
The DNA here is from genome assembly GCA_963520985.1 of uncultured Sphingobacteriales bacterium. GTDB lineage: Bacteria > Bacteroidota > Bacteroidia > Cytophagales > 172606-1 > Xanthocytophaga. Next base: position 1,287,234 of record CAUQTA010000001.1, on the reverse strand, counting down.
GGTAAATGGAACGTTTTCCGATTCAAATGCAGGCAGAGCTTGAGTCAGATTATCCCGGTAGCCATCATCCAGCGTAAAAACAATCAGTTGTTTTGCTGGTTTTCTGTGAGCCAGTATTTCGTGCAGTTCATCCAGGGAAACAAACGCATAGCCTTTCCTACGTAACGTTCGGATGGTCTGAACCAGGTATTCAGGCGATATTTTCAGGTCTTCGTTGGGCGTAATGCGCGGATGCACTAGTTGGTCTACCCGATGCAACATAAAAATAGTGGCAATGCCACAGGTATAGTTCTTCGCGATCACCCTGGCCAGGGAATTCTCTTTAATAGCCTTACGAAACTGCATAGTTAGTTCATAGTCATCCATCCAAAATCAGGTAAGCTGATCACAGGCTCTCAAAAATGCATTATCACGTGAGACAATACATTTGCTCCAATATAGAATTATTACAGATTTCCAGAAGAGCAAAAACCTGTACAAAGCAAGCTCAGGCAATGTTGTCTATAAAGACTTGGGAATAAATCCATTAACGCCACAGCCAATTGCCCCGCTCACTTGCTTTATAGCTTATTTGGCCCTAAAGTAAACACTATATCAAGCGAGAAGTGAATAAATTTTGCTCTCCCTTTTTTTCGCTTTACAAACGATCTGGCAAGTGTAATTTTTCTGTCGGTTCAGAGCGTGTAACACAGGTTATTCTGCTTGTATTTTAACCTGTTTTTAATCTCAATACTTGAGGGTATATCCGGCTTTTTTCCGTTTCGTAACCGGCTTTCGTATCAATTTTGTCAATGAACCACTACAGCGTGTAGATGTAAGGAAGAAGATATAGTATACAAAGAAGAAAAGTCACAGATGAATATACCCATCTGTGACTTGAATAGGGAGGAACTAGACGTATTGAGAGTCGGTCATTACACTCGACTCATTTTCAGCATTTACCAGAGTAACTTTACGCCCTGAGGCTGCAATAAAGATCGGCAAACCCACCAAGGTATCTTTTATGCTCAATAAATCGTTCAGATTGAGCTCTCCGATCACATAGTGAAAATCGCGGCTGCTGTACTTTTCATGAATTTGCAGGAATGGAATGGCCGCCAAATCCTGTTCCTTGTAATACCGCACATACACCTCCACAATCACATCGCTGGTGTAATATATCTGGGTTTGTTCGTGCTTTTTGTATTCGTACTGATAATCGTACCGGCAGGCCGAGATATCAGACAGCACAGCAGAACCGGTGGGATGCCCACCGGCCCCTTTGCCCATAAAAAACTGTTTGTCGGCAAAGGCAGCTTCTACCGCAACTCCATTGTATTCGTTTTCCACATTGAAAAGGTAGTCATTGGCAACAATGAACTGAGGCATCACAAACGCGGTAATGGTGTCATCGGAAAGTTTTCGCGTCTGGGCCACCAATTTGATCTTCATCCCTTTCTCTTTGGCAAAGCGAATGTCATGATGCGAAAGCGTCTGAATGCCATAATGGAAAATATCCTGTGGCTTCAGGAAAATGCCGTACGCGTGCGTAACCAGTAAGCACAGCTTGTTCAAGGCATCCAGGCCACCCACATCGGCAGTGGGGTCGGTTTCGGCAAAACCGGCATCCTGTGCCTGTTTCAGGGCAGTGGCGTAATCGAGGTTTTCCTGAAAAATCTTGGAGAGAATGTAATTGGAAGTACCATTGACGATTCCACTGACCGAATACAGCAGTTCGTTGTCGTAATACTCTTCCAGGTTTCGGATGATGGGAATACTTCCACAAACGGCGGCTTCGTAAAGCAAGGAAACATTGTTTTCATTTTGCAAATCGACCAGTTCTTCCAGGTTTTCGGCCAGCATCTTCTTACTCGCCGAAACCACCGTTTTGCCGCGTTGCAAAGCCGTTTTCGCGATCCAATAGGCGTCTTCGGTATTGTTGATCATTTCGACCACCAGGTTGATGGATGGGTCGCCCAGGATCTCTTCCGGATCGAAGGTGAAATAATCGGCGGGTAATGGACGAGATTTATCCGGGTTTTTCACACAGATTTTGACAATCTCGGCCTGGAAACCAGTTGTACTGGTAAAAATGTCGTACAGGCCCTGGCCTACCACTCCAAATCCAAACAAACCGATGCGCAGTTTCTTATTCATAATAAGGGTTCAATTGTTTTTCACTCAAAAAATAGTATCTTTTAAAATGGCAAAACCCACAAGCCTTAGCTTATTGAAAACCAGCTAGTTCAGAGCTTCGTCGTAATATTTGTCAGCGTCTTTTTTCAGCTTTATCAGCGACTCTTTGTGTATGTACATCATGTGCCCGGCATCGTAATAGGTAAAATTCACATTCTTTTTCTGTTCCGGTCGCAAAGCCATGTGGTCAAAGGTGTATTCGGCGGCAAAAAATGGTGTTGCCAGGTCATAATATCCGGCGGCCACCCACACTTTCAGATACGGGTTTTTAGCCATTGCCTGCCTGAGTGTCTCACCTACATTGAGGTATTGGTTCTGCACATTGTTGTAATTCCAGGGTTGCACGCGACCCGTCAGAATCAGGTAAGGCAAATCGTTCTCATAATGCAAATCTTGTCGCAGGTAATTGTTGATCGTACCTGAATAAGGACCTGATATCGTTGCATCCAAACTGGGATCAAATTCATACCGTTCGCCGCCATTGTCACTATCTATTCCGGTAAATCGGCCATCCAGCCGTCCGGCAGTTTTGCCTTCCTCACGCAGCAGTTCCTTCACAAACCGACCAATCTCGATGCGCATATTCACATTGCGGATATAGGTTTCGGACAGGCCGGTAAACTTGCTCAGCTTTTTCACTATGCTTTCCTGCTCGGCTTTGGTTGCTTTGTCGCCTTTCATAAGCACCACATTGTATTCGTTCAAGGCAAAGTCGCGCACTTCCTGCATTGTTTTCTGAAAATCGGTGGCATATTCAGGGGCAATTTTCTTATGATAGTGCGCCATAGCCGTATACGTCGGCAGAAATAACAGATAAGGCAGGTCATTACCAGCCTGAAAACGTGCCGTTTGAAAATTCAGAATGGAAGAGATCAATGCAATGCCATTGATGTACATGTTGTAGCGGTCTTGCAGGAAACCCGCCAAACCCGCCGCCCGCGTAGTGCCATAACTCTCTCCTGCTAAAAACTTGGGCGACGACCACCGACTGTATTTGGTGGCATGCAACCGAATGAACTCTCCCACTGATTCGATGTCCTCTACATAGCCCAGAAATTGTTTTTCATTTTCACCGGCTACGGCCCGGCTGTAACCCGTATTGACAGGATCGATAAAACACAAATCCGTTTTGTCCAGCCAACTGTATTCGTTGTTAACATAGCCATAAGGCGGCTTCAGGGCATTGCCTTTGTCACTCATCGGGATTCGCTTGGGGCCTATGCAACCCATGTGCAGCCATACCGATGCCGAGCCCGGTCCACCGTTAAAGGTATAGGTGATTGGCCGTTTGGAAATATCGCTTACGCCATCACGGGTGTAGTAGATAAAGAAGATGTTGGCTTTGGGTTTGCCACTTTCGTCTTTCAGGGTCATGTAGCCGGTTCTAGTGGTGTATCCAAAGGTTTTTCCGTTGATGGTGGCTTGCCCTTTGGTTTCGATAGGTGCTGCCACCGGAACTACAATCGGCTTTTCGTCCGGCTTTTTATCGGCAGTCTGAGCACATAAAGAAGCGTGAATGAGAATAAAAAGTGTAAGTAGTGGTTTGATTCGCATAGATTAAAACAGACAGATAGGACAAACGGTTACTCTCAAAATAGTATCTTTCCAAACTCAAAAACCCTTACTCTCTCACCACAGGCTCTTTCTCATAAAACTCTTTTAGAATATGGCTTAACAGTTCAAACTCCACCAAAAATCCATCATGCCCGTAGATCGATTCCATCTCGGCATACTGTGCATTGGGAATGTGCTGTGCCAGAAACTTCTGTTCGACAACTGGAAACAGAATATCCGTTGAAATGCCGATTACTAAGGTTCGGGAACGGATCTGTTTCAATACATTCTCCACGCCGCCACGCCCACGGCCCACGTTGTGCGAGTCCATGGCTTTGGATAATATCCAGTAGCTGAAGGCATTGAAACGTTTGGCAAGTTTTTCGCCCTGGTATTGCTGATACGACGAAGCCGGAAAATCGTCCTTCTTATTATGATCGGGCGAGGTTTGTGTTTTTACGTACGTTTCGTAATGCCGGTACGAAAGCAAGGCAATGGATCGAGCCGCTTTCATGCCTTGAATGCCCGCATCCGGGCGACGTTCTTTCCAGGTAGGATCGGTTGCAATGGCCATGCGCTGCGATTCGTTAAACGCAATGCCCCAAGCGGAATGTTGGGCATTGGTTGCCATCAGAATCAGGTTCTGAATCAGGTTGGGTTGCAGAATGGCCCACTCCATGGCTTGCTGGCCACCCAGTGACCCGCCAATGCAGGTGTGTATTTTATTGATATTCAGATGTTCCCGAAGCAAATCCAACGCATTCACCATATCGCGAATGGTTACAAACGGAAAATCGTGGAAATAACGGTCATCCGTCTTGTGATTCCACGAAAACGGCCCGGTAGTGCCATAATGCGAACCCAGGATGTTGGCACACACGATGAAATGCTCTTCCGGATTGTAGAACTTTCCTTCACCCACCATGCCTGCCCACCAGTCATACGCATTGGCATTGCCCGTAAGTGCGTGACAAATCCAGATAACGTTGTCTCCGGCAGCATTCAGTTTTCCGGCTGTCCCATACACAATGGTGAGCCGTGACAGTGTTTCGCCTGATTCTAATGGAAATTCCTGTTCGTAACTAAACTGTAAAAGATTCATAGGAAGCCTCCCCCAACCCCCTCCTGCGGAGAGGGCTATTATAGTGGGGGTTTTGTATTTTGAAAAGATACTATTTTAGCCTAGTTCTTCTCCCAAGAAAAGGAGAGTTTTAGCCCCCTCCACGGGAGGGGGTTGGGAGTGGCTATTAATTCAACACGGCACTTGTTTCATTCACTTTCGCAAAGGCCTGCTCAAAATCAGCCTTGATGTCATCAATGTGCTCCAATCCTACGGACACACGCAGCATGGTTGGCGCCACACCGGCTCTGGTTTGTTCGTCAGCATCCAATTGGGAATGCGTCGTAGAAGCCGGATGAATGATCAGTGTTTTGGCATCGCCCACATTGGCCAGGTGGCTGGTGAGTTTCAGGCTGTTTACAAACGTTTCGGCTTGGTCTTTTCCGCCTTTGATGTGGAAAGTAAGAATGGCCCCCGCACCGCGCGTCAGGTATTTCTGTGCATTGGCGTAATCAGGATTGCTCGGCAAGCCCGGATAACTTACACTCTCTACTTGGCTATGCGCCTCCAGCCATTGGGCCAGTTTCAAAGTGTTTTCCACGTGGCGGTCGGCACGCAACGACAGGGTTTCCAATCCTTGTAGCAACAAGAATGAGTTAAACGGACTGATGGCCGGCCCCCAGTCGCGTAATCCTTCCACACGAGCCCGAATGATAAATGCAATGTTTGGCAAGCCAATCGGATTGCCTTCGCCGAAAATATCCCAGAACTTCATGCCGTGGTATCCTTCGGACGGTTCCGTGAATTGCGGATATTTGCCGTTGCCCCAGTTGTAATTGCCACCATCAATAATGACACCGCCAATGCTGGTGCCATGTCCACCAATCCATTTGGTGGCCGACTCAACGACTACGTTGGCTCCGTGCTCCAACGGACGGAAAAGGTAGCCACCCATGCCAAAGGTATTGTCCACAATCACAGGAAGGTCGTGCTTGCGGACCATGGCAGCAATGGCATCAAAATCAGCCACATTCAAGCCGGGATTGCCGATGGTTTCCAGGTAAATTGCTTTGGTCTTGCTGTCAATCAGGCTTTCGAAACTAGCCACATCATTGTTCTGGGCAAAGCGAGCCTCTACGCCTATCCGTTTGAACGATACTTTGAACTGATTCCAGCTTCCGCCATACAAATAAGGAGAAGTAACGAAATTATCACCCACCGCCAAAATGTTGTTCAGCGCAATGAACTGCGCCGCATGTCCCGAAGCTACGGCCAAGGCAGCGACTCCACCTTCCAGAGCAGCCATGCGTTTTTCAAACACATCCTGCGTAGGGTTCATGATGCGGGTATAAATATTGCCAAACTCTTTCAGGGCAAACAAGTTGGCTCCGTGCGTAGAGTCGTTGAACTGATACGAAGTGGTTTGATACAAAGGAACAGCCCGTGAGTTGGTTGCCGGGTCTATTTCCTGGCCTGCATGCAATTGAAGCGTTTCAAAACGAAGTTGCGACATAATTTTAGGGTTAAAAAAAGTGTAAATGATTCTTACGATTAGTAGGAGTTTTCCGGAAAAATACTGCTCAGTAACAATGAAAAAGTTATCGAATGCACATTCGACGACTCTGTGCTGATGCAAATGAAAACGACAAATGGAAGCAGTACGACTGTAAAACCACAGCCATGCATCCAAGGCATGAAAACGATCTTTTAAAAAGCATGATTCTTTTGATTTATATTTCCTAATCAGCTTAGGTAGGATTTAGCACCTTGCCATTTGAGGGTAGGTTGCCAGACGTTCATTGAGCCTATTCTCTTCCGTCTTCTGTATAAACCAATTACTTGTTGAGGGTAATTGACTTGCAGGGTTACAAAAGTAGAAAGCGATTCTTAGATTTGCAACAAATGCGTTTACATTAATTCGTTCCCGATTCTGGATACAGACACGCTTTTGTCCCGGATGGTAACTGGGATTGAAGGCTTTCCGGTGGTGTTGCTTTGGGTAGAAAACTCCCTGGCTATTGCCGGTTTGTAACTGAGATCGTCTTTGGCAAAACGCATTCGGTATAGTATAAATCAAAACTGGCCGTATTTTTGCAACGCATTGTCGCACAAGCTTTCACTCGCAAATTCGTTTTCTGTCTGATTTATCTTAACAAAAAATAGTATGTTTTTACAAGCAAAAACCCTCTTCCTTCTCATTGGCATCCTTGGATTAGTATGGCAAGATGTGCCCAAACTAAAAAAGACCAAACTTACTGACAAAATTACCGTTTCGCTTCCTGAAGACTTTCACCCGATGACCGACGACGAAATTGCAGCCAAGTATTTTGTCTCGCGTAAGCCGACAGCCAGCTTTTCCAGCGCCGACCGGGTAGCCGATTTCACCTTCAATCAAACGCAGAACCCGGGGCGCCAGCAGGATTTGGCAATGCTCAAGGACTTCTACAAATCAAGCATCCGGTCCAATTTTACAAAGATCGAGTTCATTCAGGATTCGGTAAAAACCATCAACGAACGTGATTTTATCGTGCTCGAATACACCGCCGAGCTACGGGACGAAGATCCGAATTCGGCCAACAAAGGCGTAACCCGGCAATATTCATACCTTGTATACACCACCATCCAGAACAAAGTGCAGGTGATGGCGTTCAACTGTCCGGCACAAAATAAGTCGCGCTGGCAACCGGTAGCGCAGGCAGTAATGAACTCGCTCAAAGTGAGCGGAAAATAGTATGTTTCAAAACACAAAAGCCCCGGTAACAGGCTGTTACCGGGGCTTTTGTGTTAATGATTGCTTTATTTGCGGATAAACTTGATTTCGCCGTTTACTTCCAGACGCAAGATATTGGCAAGCTGGTAATCGTTTTTGGCACTCTGATCCAAAGGCACTACGTAATCGACGCCATTCACAATTTCCGGGTCCACGTCTTCCAATGTCCGCGGAATAAACTGCCCCGACCGATTGGCCGAAGTTGATACCACTGCCCGGTTAAATTTGCCAATCAGTTTTACCAGAAAATCATTGTCTTTAATGAGCCGAATGGCAATGCTTTGGTCCTGGGCCAATACGTCGGGCACCACGTTTTTCCCATTGGAATACACAATCGTCAGGGGTCGTTCGGCAAACTCAGCCAGGTCCCAGGCCAGGTCGGGTACTTTTTTCATGTATTCACTTAGCCAGCCTATCTGCGAAATCATAACGACCAGCGGCTTAGCCGTTGAGCGGTTTTTCAACGCCTGCACCCGCTGTACGGCAGCTTCGTTGCGGGCATCACACACGATGCTCCACACAGTATCGGTAGGAGCCAGTATCACACCACCATTTTTGAGCGTTTCGTAGGCTTTTTGGATAATCTCGTTCATCTAAGGCAGGTTTTTGCTGCGGCGAAGATACTATTTTGCTTCTGTTCTCCCAATTAAGTAGCCCAACAAAACAGAAGTCGGTATTATTGAAACAGTAGTTATTGACGAGAGAGTCTTTTGTTTACTTCCTTTCTACTTATTCGGGTTAAGTCTGTAACGAACGGTAAATCAAAAAAAGCCGCAAATGAACATTTGCAGCTTTTAGTTCTCTTTACAGGTTCATGTAACTACCTCTACATCTCTTTCAGAGTAATCATTCGGCCTTTTTCGGCATCCCAAAGCTTTAGTTGAAAGCAGCGCCACATTTCCACTGGATTCCACGAGGTAGTAGATACACTCTGCAGCTCGGGAATGCTACGCATCGTTTCACGCAAGCGATAAAAAGGAATCCGCGAATTCATGTGATGCACATGGTGATAGCCAATATCGCCTGTGAGCCAGTGCATGACCGGATGCATAACCATAAAGCTACTGGACGACAAGGCAGCGTGGTCGTAGGTCCAATCGTGATTTTCGCGAAACTTGGCGGAAGGAAAATTATGCTGGGAATAAAACAGGTAAGAACCAATTGCAAACGCCAGAAAAAACGGAATAAACCAACTTAACAGAAAGGTTTGACCGCCAAAAAAATACCAGATCGCAGTTCCTGCGGCAATGTGTACCACCAAAGCCACCAGCGAATCGACGTGTTTCTTAGGACTTTGAACAAAGGATTTCACATTGAGCCAGTAAATAAACAAAGTAAAATACCCCAGAATCACCGTCAACGGATGACGGTTAATCAGGTAGATACGTTGCTGCGCTTTGGTTAAGCTAAGAAATTTCTCTTTGGAAAGCGTTGGGTAAGAACCAATCCCGGTAATTGTCAGCTTTGAGTTATGGCTATGATGATGATCATGCGAACGTTTCCAGATGGTTTGCGGAGTCAGCATGAAAACGCCAAAAGCCTGCATGACCCATTTGGCGACCATAGACTTTTGCAAAATAGCATGGTGCTGATAATCGTGATAAATCACAAACATGCGTACATACAACAGTGCGCAAATGATGCTACACAACAGCCGTACCCCAACCGGAAAGCTATTAACGAAAGTAAGTCCAAAAAACAAACTCATCAGAGACAATGTAAGCAGGGTCTCCATCCAACTCCGCAAGCGGTTTTCCTGAGTGAATGCTTTGGTAGCCAAGATTAATTCTTTGCTTGTGCGCGCGTGGCTTGTATTCATATAGTACCGTAGGAAAAGAAGATGTATTAATAGGCAAACGGGTTATTTCATAATAAGTTGCATTTTTTCAGGACATTTGTGTTTCCAGCGGCGATGTGACCACAGCCAGGGAACCGGATTAGCTATGATTTCTTGTTCCAACCGTTTCATGAAAACTCCTGAAATTTCTCCTTCGCTGGTAGTTTCCGGATTTTCAAACAACAATTCTGGAAATACCTCATACAGTCCCCGATGCTTTCTACGAACACTCATGTACACCACCGGGTAGCCAAATTTTTTGGCCAGTTTTTCGGGACCTGTAAACACCGCTGTATCCTGGTTCAGAAAGCGAGTCCAGTAGGCATTGTCGCGGCTAGCGGTCTGGTCGGCAACAAAGGCAGTTGCAGTAAGCTCCTTCCGGCAGGCCACCATATCGCGCAATGTATTATTGACAGGGGTGATGCGTGTACCAAACCGTGTACGCATACAAGTCATCATTTTTTCAAAATGGGGATTAGACAGCGGCCGGTAAATGACTACCAGTTGAAATCCGGTATTGAGTGTAAATGAGGGCCCTGCCCATTCCCAGTTTCCGTAATGCCCCATGACGACAATGATGCTTTTCTTTTCGTCACATAGCTTTTTGAGCCAGGCAGCATTGTGAAAAACACAGTGTTTTTTTGATGCTTCAGCGTTCATCCGAAGTGTTTTCAATATCTCAAGAATCAGATCACAGAGGTACCGATAGTATTCCCGCCCAATGTCCGTTATTTCTTTTTCTGTCTTTTGGGGAAAGGAATTGCGAAGATTATCCCAAATCACTTGCTTACGGTAGCCCGATAGACGAAGTGCGAAGCACAGAACATCCGAAAACGCATATAGCATGCGAAACGGCATCCAGGCAATTAGTTCAATAAGAGGACGCACCAAGTAAAACAGGAATCTTTTCATTCTTACTAAATATATCTAAGCAAAACGGCAACCGAGGATCTTTCAACGTAAATATATCTATTTTTTGGGCACTTATGTCATTCCTGGCTAAATACCTCTTACTAAAAACAAATAAAATATAGTTATATTCATATTTTATCCGAATATAGCTATGTTTTGCTTTTTTATAACCTACTATTCTGGCAGTGAGTAATAGCCAAAACCTATATTTACACTCCTTTTAATTCGTTAATTGCTAGCCACGTCATAAGTCCGGCACCGAGTGGCAGGGCTGCCTCGTCCACGTCGAAGGTAGGTGTGTGCACAGAAGAAACAATGCCCCGGGCTTCGTTACGCGTACCCAACCGATAGAAACACGCATCGGTGTGCTGGGTGTAAAAGGCGAAATCTTCGCCTGCCATCCAGATATCGAGATCTATTACATTTTCGGCACCTAGGTAATCAATGGCATATCCTTTAGCTCGGCGGGTGAGTTCCGGATGGTTTTTCAGGAAGGGATACCCTTTGCGGATTTCAAATTCGCAGCTGCCTCCCATGGCTTCAGCAATGCCTTCGGCCATTTTCACCATGGTTTGGTGGCCTTTTTCTCGCCATTCTTCATTCATGGTCCGAAAGGTGCCTTCGATGTATACTTCGTTGGGAATCACATTGGTTGCACCTTGAGCAATCACTTTTCCAAAGGAGAGCACACACGGAATTTTGGGCGGCGCACTGCGACTCACAATCTGCTGCAACGCGACAATGATGTGCGAAGCAATAAGCACCGGATCAATGTTGTATTCGGGCATGGCGCCATGGCCGCCTTTGCCTTTCACTTTGAGATATAATTCATCGGTGCTGGCCATGTAAAGCCCTTCGCGAAAACCCACTTTGCCAACCGGAATGTTAGGAGCCACGTGCTGCCCGAACATGCCTTGCGGAGCCGGATTCTGCAAAACGCCGTCCCGAATCATAAGCGAAGCGCCACCTGGTATTTTTTCCTCACCAGGTTGAAAAACCAATTTTACCGACCCTTCAAACTGATCGCGGAGCGAATGCAGGATTTTGGCAGTTCCCAACAAGGACGACGTATGCACATCATGCCCGCAAGCGTGCATCACTCCTTCGTGCAGCGATTTGTAAGGCACATCGTTGGCTTCTACAATGGGCAGCGCATCCATATCGGCACGCAAGGCCACCGTTTTGCTGTGCGGGTTGCGGCCTTCAATAAGGACTACCACACCCGTATCGGCTACGCCTTCGGTGGGCGCCAGGCCAATGCTCCGCAGCTTTTCGGCCACAAATCCGGCGGTCTCTTTCTCATGAAAAGACAGTTCGGGATGCATGTGCAGATGCCGCCGGTTGGCAATAATTTCGTCTGTATACTGTTTGGCTAAAGATTTAATCGATTCGAGCATTCCGATCTACAGTGAGGTTTTTGAGTTTGAAAAGATACTATTTTGCGGGTGGAACGTACGGGATTTGCCTTATGGGCCGCCGCTTTTCAATCCAGTTTTTCGGGCTGATTGCCCATGCCTTCCATTTTCCATTTTTCGTCATACACCGAAGCGTAGACAATTTCTATATTAGCCGCCTGCTTGCCGTACAAGCCATAGGCTTTTTGGGACACTTCCGGATCTTTCTCGATCACGATCAGTTCTATTTGCTGCCCGGCAGGTATCACCCGTCCCGGCCGCATGTTGGTAGTTATGAACCGGAACGTAGTGTCTTTGGGATACATGACATGGTAATGAAAATCAACGTGGTCGCCTTCATAGTGCTTTCCCTCGTAAGAAACCCTGACTTCTTTTATAAACGCGGGACCAATGCCATTATTTGCCAGGATCAGTTTATACGTATCATCGTTGGGTCGGTTGTTCCACATCTCCAGGTAAGGCAATACAGAGGCGTATTGTTGGGTGCGGATCAGGTTGGCCTCGTAAATATAGACCACAAAGGTGGCTATGCTGATAAAGAAAGCGGCAACACCAAACAGACGGTCGAGGTTGAAGGATTTGGAAGAATTCATGGAAGATCCATTGGTTGCGCAAATTTCAACATTTCCTTTGGATTAACAAACCTTAATCCAAAGGTAAAATAGTATCTTGCACGCAAGCCAAACCTCATACAGTGTAATCTGCCACTTTCTACCCTCATTCGCATGTCAGCCAGACTTTATTTATCCGACTTATACGTTTATCCCATCAAATCGCTGGGTGGCTATGCCGTCGAATCGGCTAAAGTGGCAGAACGCGGCCTGGACCTTGACCGCCGCTGGATGCTAGTGGATGAGAACAACCGGTTTCTGACGCAGCGCAATCATCCCCGTATGGCACTGCTACAGGTTTCTGTCACAGCCGATCAGTTGATTGTCAGCGTCAAAAATGCTTCGGAAAAAATTAGTATCCCGCAGCAACCCCAAACCTCCGATGTATTTCAGGCCTCGGTCTGGGACGACACCTGCGATGTTGTTGCTGCGGCTCCCGAAACCGACGCTTTTTTCAGCGATTACCTGGGCCAGCATTGCCGGTTGGTGTACATGCCCGACGACTCCATTCGTCCGGTTGATCCCCGCTATGATATTGACAACAATTACACGAGTTTGTCGGATGCGTATCCGTTTCTGGTCATTGGGCAGTCGTCGCTGAACGATCTGAACAGTCGCCTCGACGAAGTTTTGCCGATGAATCGATTTCGGCCCAATCTGGTCGTAAGTGGCTCAGAACCTTATGCCGAAGAACGCTGGCACGAATTCAAGGTAGGCGAAACTACTTTTTTCGGTGTAAAGCCCTGTGCCCGTTGCATTGTCACGACCACCAATCAGGATACTGCCGAGGTGGGCAAAGAACCCTTGCGTACACTGGCCAAATACCACAAAACCGGAAATAAAATCATCTTTGGCCAGAACCTGATTTTTGGCCGGAAGGGCAGCGAAATTCGCGTAGGCGATGCCGTGGAAATAGTTTCCTACCGAAGTTAAGGCCGGTTTTGCCAGTTAAAAAGATACTGTTTCAAACTCAAAAATTTTATTAATTATACACTTCTCTTCGTATTTTTCGGAAATCAGAAGCATCTTTCCAATACTTTCTATGGCATTTGTCAGCAGAAACCAAAGGATTCACTTCTAATGCACGACTGTACCTCACTCATAATCAAACCGTTAATGTATCACTGTTAGCCCTATTTTATTCAATTACATGAAACTAACCACACGCGTGCAACTTTCGGCCATGATGTTTCTCCAGTTTTTTGTCTGGGGGTCGTGGTATGGACAGATGAGTAAGTATTTGTTCACTCAATTAAAGGCTACCGGTGACCAGGTGGGCAATGCGTATGCCGCTTTTTCGGTAGCCATGATTGTCTCACCCTTTTTCGTAGGCATGATTGCTGACCGGTATTTTGCGGCGCAAAAAGTGCTGGGTGTACTTAATTTGTTAGGTGCGGCCTTGTTGTTTTACCTAACTCAGGTAAACGATACAGATACCTTCCTGTGGGTAATGACGGCTTACTGCCTTACGTTTGCGCCTTGTATTTCGCTCACCACATCCATTTCGATGCGGCAGATGCAGAATCCAGAAAAAGACTTCCCACCCATTCGAGTGCTTGGTACGGTTGCCTGGATTGCTGTAACCAATCTCGTTGGGTTCCTGGAAGTAGGCGACAAAGCCACTATTTTCCAGATTTCCATGATTGCCGCAGCTCTGTTGGGTGTCTTTTCATTTACCCTTCCCGACACGCCTCCTACTGCCAAAGGACCAACTGGCTTTGCTCAGATCATCGGTGCCGACGCGTTTGTGTTGTTCAAAAACCGGTCGTTTGTCGTTTTCTTCATCGCCTCTATTCTCATTTGCATTCCGTTGTCATTTTACTACGCCATGGCCAATCCATCGCTAACCGATGCCGGCATGACCAACGTAGAAAACAAAATGTCGCTGGGGCAAGCCTCCGAGTTTTTCTTTATGCTTTTGATTCCGCTGGCGTTCCAACGACTGGGTGTAAAATGGATGCTGGCAACCGGTCTGGTAGCTTGGATTATCCGCTTTGTCTTGTTTGGTTACGGCGATGCGGGTGCAGGTGAATGGATGTTTTACATCGCCATTTTGCTGCATGGGGTTTGTTATGACTTCTTCTTCGTAACTGGCCAAATCTATACGGATATGAAAGCCGGAGAAAAAATCAAATCGCAGGCACAAGGGCTCATCACCCTGGCAACATACGGAGTCGGGATGCTGATTGGCTCAAAACTTTCAGGTATCGTTACAGATATGTATACCGTAAACGGCGTGAAAAACTGGCTCCAAATCTGGATGGTACCCGCTTACATAGCCATTGGCGTACTGGTGATTTTCCTTGTCACGTTCCGCGACAGCAAAGCCCCGGTACCCGAAAAAGAGAAAGCGACAATTTAAAATAGTATAAAATTCACCGGCAAAACCCCGTTTCATTTTCATCAAATGCCGGGGTTTTGTCTTTTTTACTGGTACTATTTTCGGGATATGAAAAACACATCTCAACAGGAACGGTTTTGGTAGTGGTCTCTACTCACAAATCAACACTATGAAGCTTTTTCTACTTGCCTCACTTCTCACTTTTTCGCTAATAATTACAACTGCCTACAGTCAATCGCAAACCGATAGCCTCAAGCCTACACTGGTTCGCCGGATTGCCAGCAAATTTGACTCAACGCACCAGAAAGAAGGCGGTTTTGTACCCATTCCGCTCTTCTATTACACACCTGACACACGGTTTGCGTTTGGCCTAGCAGCGGCTTATTATTTCAAAATCCGGAATGAGAAAACCAATACCAGCACCCGCCTTTCGTACATTGCCGGCCTGGTAGACTACACCCAGAACCGCCAGTTGGATGTCTGGAATTACTGGTATGTGTTTCTGCGCGACGAGAACTGGATACTAAAAGGCGAACTACGGTATCGCAATTTCCCGGACCGGTTTTATGGCATTGGCAATAACACGCCCGAAACCCACATGGAACGCTACGAATACAACCTGATCAGCGTAAAGAAGCTTGTCATGCGGAAACTTGCCCCCAACATTTACCTCGGTGGCGATTATAATTTTTCGTATCTGTTCAATTTCCAGGTAGATAGTACAGCCAAACTCGCCGATGGAAACATCACGGGTAGTCGCGGAGGACGCAACTCGGGCTTGGGCATTGTCTTTCTGATGGATACCCGCGACAATGTAGCCAATGCCACCAAAGGACAGTTCCTGGAGATTTCGTCGTATTTCTACGGCAAAGCGTTGGGTGGGCAATTTCACTACACCAACTTCATGCTCACGTATAACCGGTATCAGCGGTTGCCGTGGGGCACCAATCATTTTCTCTGTTTCAACGGTTCGCTCAATCTCAACTTCGGCAATCCGCCGTTTGTGTTTCTGGCCCAAGCGGGCAATGAAGATATCTTGCGTGGATATGCGCGCAACCGCTTCCGCGACATGCGGTTTGCAGGTGCCCAGTTCGAATACCGCTTGCCGCTGTTCTGGCGTTTTGGGGCCGTGGGCTTTGTCGGCTTGGGCGAAGTATTTGATACGGCTTCAGATTTGCGCTGGAACCGGCTGAAGTATTCCTTTGGCGGCGGGTTGCGGTTTGCCATTAACCGCAAGGAACGCGTCAATATCCGATTGGATTACGGCTTTGGCCGAGAGAATACTGGCTTTTACCTGGGCATTATGGAAGCTTTTTAGGCTTTTTTGACCGGATCTTTGCCTGGGGTTTTGCTTTTTCAAAAGATACTATTTTCCCGGTTGCGCGTTTACCGCTGTCCCGGTTCGGCCTGCGCCTTAAACCTTTTAGGCGTGACGCCTTCGTATTTCTTGAATAACGTGCAGAAATAGTTCAGGTTATTGAATCCTGCCCGAAAGCAGGCCTCCGTAATGCTCACCAATGGATCGGCCAGGTGCTTTTTGGCAAGTTTGAGTCTTTCCTGAATGATGTACTCTACGGGCGAAATGCCAAACTCACGCTTAAAACTGCGGAAAAAATGCGGTTTGCTCATGCAAGCCATATCACTCAGCCGGTCGATGTTCAGCGATTCGGACAAATGTTCGCGAATGTACTGCACCACAAAGGCAAATCGGTGGGTATTGATGTATTTCAGGTAGTTGTCAAAAATCATGTGGCGGGCTTGCGTCTGCATCAGCCGAATCAACAATTCCTGAAGCGTCAGATTGGCAAAAATGTCTTTGGCCCGGTTGTCTTCTTTCGACACGTGCACCAGCCGGTCAATGGTGCTGGCCATTTCCTGCGTGTTTTTCAGATGAAACTGGTTTGGATCCACCTGCCACGAATCAGAGGATTCGACTTTGGCAAACCGATCGTTCAGCAAATTGACCGTTTCTTTAATCTTCTCGTTATCAATGGCCAACGCTATGCACTGGGTGGGTTTTTCGGCAGTGGCTTCCGGAAAATCGATCACCATTTCTTCGTGATCAGGCACTATCACCGATTCGCCGGGCAAATAGTCAAAATGCTTGGTCCCAAACAAATGCATCACTTTTTTGCCGCGTAGCATAGCCGTAAACGTGAGACTGTTGAAACAGAGCTTTACTTTTTCGCTGCGCTGGTGGGTTTCAAAAATATTCAGCTCACAGTTATTCAGTGCATACACCGTACGGTTCTCTACCAAGGTTTTCAGTTCGTTGTCAGCAGTCAATGCTTGTGGGCGAGGACGAAATGCTTTTTCCATAATACGGCTCTGGACAGGTAACGGAAGGTGTTCAAAAACGAAATACGTATGATTCGCTACAGATCTAACGTACAAACGGACGGTTTCAATTTATTTCCAAGATACGACTTTTCACTACAAAAAATGATATTATTTCTAAACTTTATGATACAATACCGGAAGTTTAGGAGTCTGCTTTCCTGTAATTTTGACCTATCAAAATTCAGTATCCACTTTTAAACACTTGCAGAAACATGGAAACCCTTGCAGTAACCGAACGGTTGGTAGCCCGCCCTACGTTTAAAGAACGTTACGAAAATTTCATAGATGGGGAATGGAAATCGCCGATTGGCGGCGAATACTTTGACAATATTTCGCCCATCGACGGACAGGTATTTACCAAAGTGGCCCGTTCCAAAAAAGAAGACATCGAATTGGCCTTGGATGCCGCCCATAAAGCTTTCAAAACCTGGTCCAAAACATCGGCAGCCTACCGGAGCAACCTTATGCTCAAGATCGCCGATGTAATGGAGCAAAACCTGGATTTCCTGGCTGCCGTCGAAACGGTTGACAACGGCAAGCCCATCCGCGAAACGAGCGCCGCCGATTTGCCGCTGGCCATAGACCATTTCCGTTATTTTGCGGGTTGCCTGCGTGCCGACGAAAGCACACTTTCAGAACACGACGAAACCACCGTTTCCATTCAGTTGCACGAACCCATCGGTGTGGTCGGTCAGATCATTCCCTGGAACTTCCCGCTGCTGATGGCCGCTTGGAAACTGGCACCAGCACTGGCAGCCGGTTGCACTGTAGTGATGAAGCCTGCCGAACAAACGCCTGTTGGCATTCTGATCCTGATGGAACTGATTAAGGACATACTGCCAGCCGGAGTGGTTAACATTGTGACCGGTTTTGGCCCCGAAGCAGGGAAGCCGCTGGCGCAGTCGCCCCGCGTGGCGAAGGTTGCCTTCACTGGCGAAACCACTACCGGCCGACTGATTTTGCAATATGCTTCCGAAAACATTGTTCCGGTAACGATGGAACTGGGCGGAAAATCGCCGAATATCTTCTTCCCAAGCATCATGGATGCCGACGACGAGTTTTTTGACAAATGCCTCGAAGGAGCCACCATGTTCGCCCTCAACCAAGGCGAAGTCTGCACCTGCCCGTCACGGATTCTGGTGCACGAAAGCATTTACGACGCCTTTATCAAACGGGTCATTGAACGCACCGAGAAAATCAAGATGGGCAACCCGCTGGATCCGGAAACCATGATGGGAGCCCAGGCATCCAAAGACCAGTATGAAAAAATATTGAACTATCTGGAAATCGGCAAGGAAGAAGGTGCCGAGGTGCTCACAGGCGGCACTGCCAAATATGTCGACGGCCTGAGAGACGGCTATTACATCCAGCCAACCATTTTCAGGGGGCACAATAAAATGCGCATCTTCCAGGAAGAAATCTTCGGACCGGTTACTGCCGTTACCACGTTCAAAACCACCGAAGAAGCCCTCGAAATTGCCAATGATAGCCTGTATGGCTTAGGCGCTGGCGTATGGACACGCGACGCCCACGAAATGTACCAGGTGCCGCGGGCCATTCAGGCGGGTCGGGTTTGGGTAAACTGCTACCATGCATATCCGGCTCACGCACCGTTTGGAGGCTACAAAAAGTCCGGATATGGCCGCGAAACCCATAAAATGTCGATGAACCAATACCGCCAGACCAAAAACATGCTCATTTCCTTCAGCAAAAGCAAATTGGGGTTCTTTTAACAGCTCAGGTTGGAGCAGCCGGGACAGAACTATCTTCTGTCCCGGCAAATAGTATCGTCTTAAAAGTCAAAACCCTGCTTGGTATGGAAAAGATAAAACGCGTGCTGGCAACGCCCGAAACCGAACGTGTCATAGACCTGCTACGCCAGCAACACGGCGAACTCATGTTTCATCAGAGTGGCGGCTGTTGCGATGGGTCACAGCCCATGTGTTTCGAGAAAGGGGACTTCAAGGTAGGCGCCAGTGATGTGTGGATAGGCACCATACACGATTGTGATTTCTTTATGAACGCCGACCAGTTTGAGTATTGGAAACACACGCAATTGACCATTGACATTACTACCGGACGGGGCTCCAGCTTTTCGCTGGAAATTCCGCTGGGGTTGCGGTTTATTGTCAAATCGCGGGTGTTTTCAATGGACGAACTGGACAATCTGGAACCCGTATGCACAGGCGAGGAATATTTGGAAAAAGCCTAATCCAAAAACCAATTGCTCCATCACAAGCCCTGTCTTTCGGACGGGGTTTTGTGTTGGTGGGCGATACTATTTTAAAACCACTCCCATCAGGCTTGCAACCGCCTCAAAGGTAATTTTTGAAGTTCTTGAATTTTTTTCCAAAATTATTTGTATATACATTAAATGTTAATACATTTGTATCATTCTTTACGAAATCATAAACTAAACTTTTTCAATAAACTATGGCAACAACATGGGCAATTGATCCAATGCACTCAGAAGTTCAATTCAGAGTAAGACACTTGGTAATTTCAAACGTAACTGGCACCTTTCAGAAATTTGCAGGCCAGATCGAATCGGACAGCGACGATTTTTCGGATGCAACGATTTCGTTTTCTGCTGACATCGACAGCATTTTCACGGGCAACGACCAACGCGACGGTCACCTCAAATCGGCTGATTTTTTTGATGCCAACACGTTTCCGCAACTGACATTTGCATCTACTTCGCTCAAAAAAGTAAGCGACGAAGATTACAAACTGGAAGGCAACCTTACCATTAAAGGCACCACCAAACCCGTAACACTGGATGTTACCTACGGCGGCACCATGAAAGACTTATACGGAAACACCAAAGCCGGTTTCGAAATCAAAGGCAAAATAAGCCGCAAAGAGTTTGGCCTCACCTGGGATGCTGTTACCGAAGCGGGCGGTGCCGTGGTGTCAGACGAGATTCGCCTGATCCTGAACATACAGGTTGCCAAGCAAGCATAAGGTTTCAGAAGTTGGGTGTTCCTATCGAACACCCAACTTCTGATCGGTGAAGGTCTGCTCGGGCAGGCCTTTTTTGCTTATTTACCATCCGTATTGAAGTATTTCTCTTTCTCACTCTTGTAAGATTAAAGCCACTTCTGCGAAAGCGAGCCGGGTAAAGAAACCTATTTTTACACAGAATTGTAAACATTTACCCATATCTCTATGACCTCAACTCTGCTCCGTGCATTGACCGTCTTTTCCGTGCTGGCAATTGCTGTTTCTTCCTGCACTGTAGTTAAATCAGGACCTCCGGCCAAAGCGGCCAAGCCTGCCACAGCCAGTAAGCCATTGCCTCCCGGACAAGCCAAAAAAGTGAACGGCAGCCAATCGGCAAAACCGTATGCGCCTGGGCAGCAAAAGAAAAAATAGTTTTTGTCGGTGCACATACAAAAGCCATCTTTCGGACAGAAGGGTGGCTTTTGTATGTAAAAACGCTACTATTTTTTGTTGCATCAACCATTCTCACCCTTCTTCTTGTATTTATATAAATTCTTGGTTTAAAAGCGGTTAATTATTAAAATTCTACAATTTTAAATAAAACAACCTTCCGAGATAAAAATTCCTCACAAATATCTCCCGTAAAATACTGTTCCCCATAAGGCATATTTTTTTGACGTGTTTCCTGGCAGACAAGCCTTCGGGTTTGTCAATTGTTTTGTTCTTTCAACCAGCTATGTATAATTACCATGGAAACAATTAATAAGCAGACTCTTCTGGAGTTGGCCAATCATCAATCGTCCCACTGCATTTCCATTTATATTCCGACACATGTCCGCGGCAGCGAAGTAAATGAAGGCTACGACAGCATTCTGTTCAAGAATCAGGTACAGAAAGTGCGCAATAAGCTTCAGGAACAAGGACTTCGTAGCAACGAGATCGCCGATCTGATGGCGCCGCTGGAAGAGCTTCTCAAAGACAAAGAGTTTTGGCGGAACCAACGGGAAGGTCTGGGTGTGCTGAGAAGCCAGGAAGTATTTGAGGTGATTCAGACTTCGATGCCACTGCCAGAGCTTTGCCACGTTAACCATCAGTTCTTGCTTCGTCCGCTATTTCCCATTCTTCAGAACACCGAAGAGTATTACATTCTGAAGATTACCCGGAAAGGAGTGGGATTATTCAAGGCAGGCCGTTTTGCCATTGAGGCCATAGAGAGCCAGGATGTCTTTCCGTCGGGCATAGACGAGATACTGGAACCCTATGAGTTTGATTCTGAAAGTCAGGGCCAGCCTCAGAGTAAGGCCGGCAGCATGCGCGGCGAGGCGTCGGTTTACAGAGGCACCAAGGAAGAAAACAAAATGAAAGACCATTTGCTGGCTGATTATTTCCGGCAGATAAACGAGGGAATCAAACAACTCATCGGGGAAAACAATAAACCCCTGGTGTTGGCTTGCGTGGAATACTACCAGCCTATTTACCGACAGGTCAATTCGTATCCGCACCTGGAAGAGAAAGCCTTGACGGGCAGTTTTGATCAGGCATCGATTCACGAACTGCACGAAAAAGCCAATGAACTGATGAGTGATTACTTCCTTAAAAAACAGGAGAGACGCATCAGCCAATACCAGAACAGCAGTGGACAGAATCTGATTTCGCACGATTTGCGTCACATTCTGGAATCGGCTGTCACCGGACGCATCGATACCTTATTCGTCAAACACGATGCGCAGGTTTGGGGTCATTTTGACGAGCAAAACCTGACGGCTACCATGCACAGCGATCCCCGGGATGGTGATGAACCGCTGGTAGACCAAGCCATTGTGCTCACGCTTCGCAATGGTGGCGAAGTGTACATGCTCGATTCAGTAGATCTGT
Source organism: uncultured Sphingobacteriales bacterium (assembly GCA_963520985.1). Taxonomy (GTDB): domain Bacteria; phylum Bacteroidota; class Bacteroidia; order Cytophagales; family 172606-1; genus Xanthocytophaga. Next base: position 1,265,401 of record CAUQTA010000001.1, on the reverse strand, counting down.
TGCCGCAGCCCGACGATGACAATGCCGGCGTAGCAGCCCTGTATCGGTTTTAAATTTATTTAAGCAGTTAGCTGCTAGTAAGTAGCAATAAGCCTTTAGCATCAGTTAAATCACTGATCTTCAATACTTTAAAAAAAAACAATTTACTAGCTTTTGACCAAAAGAAAGTAAATCAAAGCAAGTATTTACCATTAAATAAGTAATGTTATGAGCCAGAATAGAGTTAAGAATCCCAATCGCAACGACTCGCCCATGAAAAAAGGGAAACCTTCGGGCGAGGGAAAAAGCAAAGCCGGAAGCAAGCCCGTGCTGGACATCGAAGATCCGGAATTGCACGAGGATATCCGCGACAAATACACCGACGGACCGGATGATCCGGCTGCCAATGTTCGGGTGCTGAATCCGAACCGGAACACGAACAAATCTAAGATTGACAATAATTCGTATAACTAACGTGAAGTACGTTACGCCAAAACCCCACAGGTGTCTGTGGGTTTTGGCGTCTTAAAAGATACTATTTTAGCTACTAGCTATTGGTTTTTAGCTTTTTGAGGCAAACTGCGACTCATCGGCCAGTAAAACAGTGGGTTGGCCTCTTTGCTTAGCGAGGTTGGCCTGAGTCTTGCGGGTAGGAGCATTGACTTCGTCGAATCTTCGATTTGGGCAAAGTATCTTTTCTTTCCCTCACGCAGTCTGGCTCAGAACTCTCGTTTTGCCCCTTTCTTTGGACATGCAAAGCAAGAAAAGTAGTGACAAATACAGGTACCTTTAGATTTGGAAGAAAACAAATCCATAACTCACGTTATTTTAACGAAATCACAGACTTTGCTAAACCAAGTTCCTGCCAGCAAATACGAGCTATTAGTGCTGTTTACTTTTCCCAAACTGCTAAAAGCTCATCGCTAACAACCTGAACTTTTTTATTCAGCTCTCTTCCAAAAATCCCTGCGCCGTCTGTTTCTTCTCCGATTCGTGATACATTTGTGATAATTCTGCTTTTTCTTGCCACAAATTGTCCATTTGTATGAAAAAGGTACTGATCATTGAAGATGACCCTTCCCTTGTCGAACTGCTCGAAATACATCTCAAAGACCTAGACTGCCAATTAGTCAAAGCCTTTACCGGTGAAGACGGATTGGCCCAGGTAAAAGCCCAGATGCTCGATTTGATCATACTGGACCTGATGCTACCGGGCATTCAGGGCCTGGAAGTATGCCGCCAGATCAGAGCTGCCAATAATTTTACGCCGGTGCTGATTCTGACGGCCAAGTCGGAGGAACAGGACATTGTGCGCGGACTGGAAGCCGGAGCCGATGATTATCTCACCAAGCCGTTTGGCGTACGCGAGTTCATTGCCCGAGTCAAGGCGATTTTGCGTCGCAGCGAACTCAAAAGCCAGTTTGTCCCGATCATCGAAAAAAAAAGACAATTCAGAAATCTGATCATTGATGAGGAAAACCGTAAAGCAACCCTGCGCGGCCAGCGGCTCGACCTGACCCGCAAAGAGTTTGACTTACTGGCCTTGCTGGCGGCACACCCCGGCAAAAGCTATACCCGAGAACAGTTGCTGAACCTGGTTTGGGGCTACGAATTCGAGGGTTTTGAGCATACCGTCAATTCGCACATCAATCGTTTGCGCGCCAAAATAGAACCGGACATCAACCGGGCTACGTATATTTTAACAACATGGGGCGTCGGTTACCGGTTTTCAGAAGAAATCTGAGCTTTCAATCCGTCGCTTCCGGGGTTTTTGTCTTTTTCATCCTACTATTTTGTGTCTATGCCTGCCGGCTTTTTTTCCAAGGTTTTCCATAGCTTGTACTGGCGATTATCGGCGGTGCTGTTTGTGCTGCTCATCGTCATTGGGCTGGCGTTTATTTACCTGACCAGCTACTCGTCCAAGATGTATTTTCAGGAAGCCAACCAACGCCTCAACGCTAACATTGCCAAACACATTGTAGAAGAGGTTCCGATATTTACGCCAACGGGGGCGGTCAATCAAAAGTCGCTGGAAGAGATGTTTGACCACGTGATGACGCTGCACCCGGCCATTGAAATTTACCTGCTCGACACCCAAGGCAAGATTCTCTCCTATTACGCGCCCCGAAGCAAAATCAAGCGGACGCACGTGGGTCTGCAACCCGTTCAATCCTTTATTCAGTCCAAGGGCGTAGGCCGCGTCATAGGCGACGACCCGCGTCACCCGGAACGGCAAAAGGTTTTTTCGGCGGCGGCCATTCAAAAAGAAGGAAAAACCATTGGCTATATGTACGTGGTGCTAGCCAGCGAAGAGCTGGATTCGGTCAGTGACATTCTGTTTGGCACCTATCTGATGCGGGTCGGCACGTATTCCATGCTGGTAATTCTGGTGGGTGCGTTTGCCATTGGGTTGCTGCTGATCTGGTACCTCACCCGCAACCTGCGCAAGGTAAGCGAAGCCGTTCAGCAATTCAAGGAAGGCAACTGGCAGAGCCGCGTGCAAGGCAACATGCAGGGCGAATTTGCGTTGCTGGCTACTACATTCAACGAAATGGCCGACACCCTGGTGAGCAACATAGACCAACTGAAAGCCCTGGAAAATCTGCGCAGCGAGCTGATTGCCAATATTTCACACGATTTGCGTACGCCCATTGCCATCATTCACGGCTACAGCGAAACGCTGATGATGAAAGCTGAGAATCTGAGCCCGGCAGAATATGAAAAGTATGTGGGCGTGATTCTGAAAAACACCGAAAACCTGAAACGCCTGGTGGCCGATTTGTTTGAATTTTCCAAGCTGGAAGCCAAACAGGTGGTTCCTCAAAAAGAAAACTTTTTCATTACCGAACTGGCTTCGGATGCCATCCAGAAATACAGCCTCATGGCGCAGGCCAAAAACATTACGCTTACCCCTGTGTTTTCGGAAAACTTGCCGATGGTCTACGCCGACATTGCCATGATTGACCGTGTGTTGCAAAACCTGATCGACAATGCGATTAAATACACGCCCGAAGGTGGAAACATAACGGTGGAGCTTCTGAAAAAGGCAACAGGCGTGGAAGTGAATGTATCAGACACGGGAATTGGCATATCGGAAGCGGACTTGCCGTTTATCTTTGACCGCTACTACAAAACCAATTCGCCCAGTTCCATGGCGAGCAGCAGTACCGGCCTGGGCCTGGCCATAGTGAAGAAGATTCTCGAACTCAACAATGCGCCCATCGACGTCCGAAGCAAACTGAACAAAGGCACTTCGTTTGTTTTCCAACTACCCACCTATTCGCTGCAAACCTCCTAATTGGGAGGTTTTTGCTTTTGAAAAGATACTATTTTCTAGATTATTCAAAAACCAGTTAGTCTAAGTACAAAGACAAAATAAAAGTATATTTCACTTGACTGTTCGTGTCTGGTATTCAGCGACTTGTCTTTTGCCTCATGTCTTTTCTCTTTTGTCTGACTACTTATTTTTCCAACAAATGGATTTGTGATACTTCTGTGATACTTGCAGGCTTTTTTTGTACTGTTCTTTAACAAACAACAAAACTGCAACGTATGCTGAAGTATTTTTTCGCTGGACTGGTTAGTTGTCTGGCTCCGTTCTATTCGCAAGCCCAGCCTGACCGCAAAACCACACTGGGTCTAGCGGCCAATGTAGGCAGTGGCAACTTTGCCAATGCGCTGTCGTGGTCACAGGAACATGGCCTTGGCAAAGACAAGCGGTTTAAGATTGGCTACGGCATCCGGCTTACCAACTTCTGGGGCACTGGTCAGAATTACATCACGGCTCCGGCCAAATACACCAGCGGAACACAGAGCATTTCGGCGCTTTTTACCGAAAACATTGAAGCCAATCTGGATACGGTTTCCTTTGCCAAAGCACAAGTCAATTCGCTTAACGCGGCTATTTACCTGGCCTATACACTTCCTATTTTGAAAGACAGGTTCGACTTAGGCGTAAACATCGATGCCTTCGGGGTTTCGTTTGGCTCCAAAACCAACGGCAGTTACCAAGGTCGTTCAGTAGCGGCCTCACCTACCACCTGGAATCTGCTGCTCATCAGCGACAGCGACAAAGGTTCGCTCAATTCGGAGTGGTACATCCGCTATTGGATTACACCCAAATGGGCCGTAAAAGTGGGCTACGAGTTTTTGTTTACCGAATACACCACCGATCAGGCAATACAAACGGTACCCGGCTTTGCCGAGAAAAACGACCGGTTCCGCAACAAATCCCGCATGCTGCTAGTCGGCGTACAGTTCTCACCCTTTTCAAAATAGTATCTATTCTCAAGACAAAACCCCAGATTCTCAGCAAGTTATTCACTCTCCTACATCCAACTTTTATACACATGGCTCGTTCTCAGAAAGTTTTTATACCGGAAGAAACCTTGGTCAGTTTGCTGAAACAGCACGACCCCAAAGGATTTGAATACCTGTACCGCAATTATTCCACGGCACTGTACAGCCTTAGCCTCCGCATTGTACGGTCGCGCGATTTGGTGGATGACGTGGTGCAGGATACCTTTACCAAGATCTGGAAAAACATCGGCAATTATGAACGCAAAAAAGGCACGCTCTTTACCTGGATGCTCAACATTGCCCGCAACACAGCCATTGACCGCACGCGCCTGATGGATTACAAGTCGCAGAACCGCAACTACGACATTGAGCCAAATCTGCACTGGATTGACACCTGGCACCACAGCCATACGCAAGTGGATGGCGTAGGACTGATGAATCTGGTGCAAGAACTAAAAGCCGAACATCGTACGGTGATTGATTACCTGTATCTGCGTGGGTATTCGCAAAGTGAATTTGCCGAAGAATGGGGCATTCCCTTAGGAACGGTAAAGTCGCGGGTAAAGGCAGCCATTAACGAGCTACGCAAAATGATGCACACCGATGTGGCTTTGCAAGCCTGACGTTCTCATTACTTTTCCAATAACTTCTGTTATAGGAGGTTTTGCTTCTCCAAAAGATACTATTTTTTGAGTAGAAAGAAGAAAGACATGAGATAAAAGACAACTAGTTAATTCAAGTTGTGTGATATACTTTTCAGGGCGAATTGCGAAGCAAGAGCCAGAAAAAATAGGGTTGGCCTCTTTCTTTGGCGAGGGTGGGCTGGCCCTGAGCAGGGCAGCATTCAAAGAAAGTGTCTTTTCTTTGTTTCTTTCTTTGGACAAGCAAAGAAAGAAAGGGCACATGAGAAGAGAGATGATAAGTATTGGAAATAACATCACAAAATACACAACCTGAATTACTTAGTTAAAATCAATTTGTATAATCAATCCTATTTCTCAGTATACCATGAAAAATCAACTTCTTGCATTTGCCTTTTTTCTAATTCTGTCATCGGCCATGGCTCAAAAACCTGCCGGCCTCAAACCGGGCATGAAAGCTCCGGCATTTACCGGAAAAGATTATCAGGGCCAATTGGTGTCGCTCACCGGCATGCTCGACAAGGGTCCGGTTGTGTTGCTGTTTTACCGGGGCTACTGGTGCCCGTATTGCAACAAGCAACTCAGCCAGATGCAGGATTCGCTGAGCTACATCACTGCACATGGAGCCCGCGTGGTGGCCGTCACACCGGAAGCCGATGAAAGCATCCGCAAAACTGTTGACAAAACCAAGTCGGCCTTTACGGTATTGCACGACAAAAACGGCAAGATCATGGAAATGTACGACACTAAGTTTGCAGTGGATGAACAAACCCAAAAGAAATACAAAAACTATGGCATTGACTTTGGCAAAACCAACGCCGAAAACGGAGCCGTGTTGCCGGTTCCGGCGGTCTATGTCATTGGCAAAGACGGCATGATCAAACAAGTTTTCTTTGATCCCGATTACACCAAGCGGCCATCGGTAAAAGCCATTGCACAGGTGCTGGAAAATCTGTAGAACCGGGCATTTCAAAACAATTGCTTGGGTTTTCTCTTTTTCAGGATACTATTTTGCCTGTTCGATGTACTAATCCTGAAAATCACCTACTAAACTTTTTAAACTTTATGAAAAAAGTAGCTTTGCTGTTGGGATGGCTGCTGGTCGTATTGCCAGTGGCAGCCCAATGGAAAGTAAACCCGGCTGCATCGTCGGTGGCATTCCGGATCAAAAACGCGGGGATCTGGGTAGAGGGAAAATTTACCGATTTCAATGTCGGCATCGTCTTTGACCCGGCACTGCCGGCAGAGGGCCGAATCAGTGGAACCATTCAGGTAAAATCGGTTAATACGGGAATCAATGCCCGCGACAATCACTTGCGTAAGGCCGAATACCTGGATGCAGACCACTACCCTACTCTCTCGTTTGTGAGCACTGGCATCGCCAAGACCGCCACTGGATACGTAGCCAAAGGCAACCTGACCATCAAAGACGTGACAAAAGCCGTTGAATTACCTTTTACGGTTCAGGAGTCAGGTGCAGAGGCGACCTTTAAGGCCAACTTGCAGATAGACCGTCGACATTTTCATGTGGGAGGAAACAGCTGGGTTATGGGCGACGTTGTGGACATTACGCTCACAATCAAAGCCACCCATAACGCCAATACGGTCAGCAATTAGATTGGCTTATTAAGATTTCTTAACCTCCGCATTCTTAAAGCGGAAGATCGGGTGCAGGCTATCCTGATCATTTACAACCACATTCAGGTCTTTGATTTTGCCCGTTTGCATGTCAAACACCCATCCGTGAATGTTCAGTTCGCGGCGTTGCCAAGCTTTTTGCACAATGGCGGTTTCGGCCAGGTTGTACACTTGCTCTATCACATTCAGCTCTACCAGCCTATTGGCACGTTCGTGCTCATCTTTCAGGCTGTCGAGCATATTGGCATGTTTGAAATACACTTCCTTGATGTTGCGCAGCCATTCATTTACCAAACCGTAATCGTCGTTTTTTAAAGACGCCAATACGCCGCCGCAGCCGTAATGCCCGCACACAATGATGTGCTGTACGTGAAGCACTTCAACGGCATATTGCACCACACTGGCCAGGTTCAGGTCGGTGTGCACCACCATGTTGGCAATGTTGCGATGCACAAAGATTTCGCCGGGCTCGGCCTGGGTAATTTCTTCGGCACCTACCCGACTATCGGAGCAGCCAATCCACAAAAAACGCGGACTTTGGCTTTGTGACATCTTTTCAAAGTAGCGTTCATCTTGGTTTAGTCGATTCACAACCCATTCTTCGTTGTTTTTCAACATTTTTTGATAAATCTCATCGGATACCGCCATGGCAAAGTGTTAGGTAAGAGTTAAACCATAAAAATTATCTTTAGCAAACCTATAAAAGAAAAAGCAACACAACACTATTCTAGGCTTGCCAAATCTGAAATAGTGCCAGGAAAAGTGTGAGTTAAGTAAAAAGACAAAAGAAGAAAGACAGTAGACAAATCTTTGAAGGCTAACAGGTTAGAAACCGAAAGAACGTACTTTCGTTTTGGAATAACACGAATTGCCCGGCAGCGTAGAAAAGCTATCTTCCGACCTCTGTTTCAAAGGTGAAGATGTCATTACTCAAGACACCGGCAATAAAAATGCAAACGTGCTGCCTTCTCCCGGCTGGCTTTCCACACCAATCTGACCGTTCTGGGCTTCGATGATTTCCTTGGAGATGGACAATCCCAACCCCGTCCCGGAAGAAGACGAATAACTTCCGGGAATCTGAAAGTAGCGTTCAAAAATCCGATTCTGGTATTGCGGTTCTATTCCCTGCCCGGCATCCTGTACCGAAAACCGAACGGCGTTGGCAACAGACTGCGCGCGAATGGCAACCTGGCTGCCTTGCGGACTAAACCGAATCGCATTGGACAAAAAATTAATCAGTACCCAGCCGGTTTTCTCCGAGTCGGCATGCACAAGTGGCAGCGATTCCGGAATCTGACGAATCAACTCCACCTGTTTTTGCTCGGCCTGAAACTGCACAGCCTGCAAGGCATAATCCACAATTGTGCTTGGCGCAACCTGTTGGAGATGCAACTGAATGTGCCCCGTTTCGGCCTGTGACAGATTGAGCAATTCGCCTGTGATTTTCAGTAGCCGTTCGCTGTCTTCCCGAATCTGCATCAGCAATGATTCCTGTTCGGCGTTTAGCTCGCCCACCCGCTGGTCATTGAGGAGTTTCAGGCTCATTTTGATGGACGAAATGGGCGTTTTCAGTTCGTGCGAAATGGTGGCAATGAAATTGGTCTTTGCCAAATCGCGTTCCCGAAACGCCGTGATGTTTTTCAGCACAATCACCCGTCCGACCGTCACAGCTTGGTTTTCAGTTTCTTTCGGGGAATGGGATTGCTCTTCGCCTGTCAAGAATACCTCCAGCGTCTCTTTGGTGAAATAGCTTTCCTGGTTATCGGCAAATATTTTGAGCGGCAACACCGACGCATCGGTTGTCAATAACATACGCAGCAAGTCGTTGTGCAACGCCACATCAGGAGCGTATTTTCCCAGCATTGCAGATTCGGTAAGTCCGAGCAATTGTTCCATTACCGGATTGAGAAACAGAATCCGGTTGCGTTCATCTAATCCCAGGATGGCATCTTTCAGGTTGTCAATAATGGTTTCGATGCGGCGTTTTTCAAAGATAACACGCGCCAGGTTGCTGTGTTCGTACTGTTCCAGGCGCAGTGCCATGTCGTTGAACGAGGTGGCCAGGCTTCCAAACTCATCCTTTGATTGGAAATGGACGCGTTTGCTGTAGTTTTTGTTGGCGATTTCGGTAATGGCAGCGGTAAGTTCGTGCAACGGGTCAGCGATGTAGCCCGGAAAGTTGACAATAAAGCTAAACGTGATCAGCGAACAAACGGTCAGAATCAGAATCATGTAATTGCGGATCTGCTGGGCTTTTTCTTCCACTGCTGCATTTTTCCGAATCATTGACTGCATGTTCAGGTCCATCAGGCGATTCAGCAACGGATTTATTTCGTCCAGATGAGCCTTCCGAATCGGCATAGGATTGGGCGAAATAGTATCTTTCCAAGGAGCAAAAGCCTGCCTCAGCAGTTGAGTGGTTTCGCCTTCGCCCAGTTCGGTGATGTTCTTATGTTGCAAAGCCAGGTTTTTCTCTATCTCCGTCCAGTCCTGGCGGGTTAGTTCGCCGTCATCAATCACAGTCCGAATGTGTTGCACGTATTCCAGCGAAATGTAATTGTCTTTCAGAATAGTCTTCGATTCCTCCGAAAGCCGATACAAATAGAAAGCGCCCAACCCGCCCAGCAACACAATGACGCCAAACAGAAAAGCCAATCCGAGCGATATTTTGGTTTTGATGGTCATGAGTAGCCGTTAGCTATTAGTAGTCAGTTTTTAGGTTATAGTGATTGCTTTTTAAGTAATTGGCTCTTATTCAGTTTCTCTTAATCGAAAACTACCCATTCGTGTTTAAGAATTTCTAATCACTAGCAGCCAACTACTTAGTCCAAGTTGCACGTTTTGCGATGCTGGTTTTTAGTCCAAACCATTTCTCTTCCTACCGTGTCCTCCTTTTTTGCTTGTCCAAAAAAGTAGGCAAAAAAGGACACTTTCTTTGCACGCTGCCGCCCGCAATGCTAGCCCGCTCCTCGCCAAAGAAAGAGGCCAGCACTCTTTTTATTGGCTCTTGCTTCGCAATTCGCTTTGGAAAGCGTATCGCAAAACTTCAATTACTTATTCATCGGTAGCTATCTTAAAACAGAATCAACTCATGAGAAAATAGTATGTTTGAAAAAAGGAAAATCCTACCTTTTTTACTAATAGCTAATCCCTAAAAGCCAACTGCTATCCGCTAATGATCACAATATCCATGTCGGTATCTGAAATGGAATTCAACAAACGATTGAACACATCTTTGCCTGAAAGCAGTTGCCACAACGAAGCTCGCGGTTTTCCCATGCAGATGGTGGTTATGTTGCATTGTTGGGCTATGTCAAAAATGGTTTGGGCAATCCGGTTATTCTTCACCCGTATCACTTCTCCGCCCATTTCCGTTGCCAGTTGCAGGTTGTTGAGCAAATGCCGCTGTGAAGCCAGATTGATTTTATTGACATCTTCGCGTTCGGTTTGCACATACAACGCAAACCAGCGGGCATTGTAATAAGCCGCCAGCCGGGAAACTTTGCGGATGATTTTGCGGGCTTCGTCGTGATTGGTACTGATGCAGGCCAAAAACCGTTCGGGGCGAAGTTGCTGGTTTTTAGCCACTTCGCTTTCAATCTTTCGCTCCACCTGCGACGCCACTTCACGCAAAGCCAACTCGCGCAGTTGCAAAATCTTGTCCGGCTGAAAGAAATTCTGCAACGCTGTCGCCACTTTTGAAGGGTCGTAGATTTTGCCTTCTTTCAGGCGGGCAATCAGTTCGTCAGCAGTGAGGTCAATGTTTACCACCTCATCGGCTTCGGCCAGTACACTGTCGGGCACCCGTTCGGTTACTTCAATGCCCGTTACCTGCCGCACATCATCGTTCAGGCTTTCAATGTGTTGGATATTCACTGCCGATATCACGCTGATGCCCGCCTGTAAAATTTCCAGCACATCCTGCCAGCGTTTTTCATTTTTGCTGCCCGGCACATTGGTATGCGCCAGTTCATCCACAATCACCACTTCGGGGTGCAGATTGACAATAGCCTGCACGTCCATTTCTTCCAATGCTTTGCCTTTGTAAAAAATCTGTCGGCGCGGCACTACAGGCAACCCTTCCAGCAAAGCGGCGGTTTCCTTTCGGCCATGCGTTTCGATATAGCCAATCTTCACGTCAATGCCATTGCGCATCAGGGTTTGCACTTCCTGAAGCATCCGGTAGCTTTTCCCCACACCGGCACTCATCCCAATGTAAATCTTGAACTTTCCCCGCCGAGAACGTTTAATCAAATTGAGAAAATATTCGGCAGATGATTCCATACATACAACGGGCAGGGTTTGCGTTTTTAAAGGATACTAGTTGAAGCGGATAGTTATGGGCTATTAGCATTCAGTATTTAATCCAAGTTGTGCAACTATTTGATAGTGTTCCCCATACCTTATTGTTTCTGTATTTGCATCAATTGTTCCTTGCTCCCATCCGCCGCCTTATCAAAGACAAACCTCACCCCCAGCCCCTCTCCTTCTGAGAGGGGAGTTTTGTTTCGCGACAGTCAAAGTTCCTTTCCAATAGGATAAGGAGATTTGTTTTGTGTATTAGAAAGTCCCTTCTCAGAAGGAGAAGGGATTTAGGGATCAGGTTCACTCGCCAAAGAAAGAACATCACACACTTTTAAAGCTTATGCGCGCATTATTCCTAGAAAGCTAAAAGCCACTAGCTAAAAACTAACAGCTAAAGCAGTACTCACAACGGCATTGCTTCGCTGAGCTTTCCCGGCGGAATCAGAAAATATTGCATCCTGACTATTGAAAACCCGGCCCTCTAGGCGCCACAATACATTTTTGAACGGAGCAAAATCGAGGTTGAGTGTATAGTTATCCGTATTAAATCCATTCGGCGTGTTGCTACTGATAATCGTGCCTTTGCGGTCCATGTACTTTTCAAACCGGCCGGTTAGCCACCACTTTTCGGCTAGTTGGTAACGCAACAAGGCACTCATGCTTTTCCAGTTGTCGTAGTTAGCCGAGCCCGACTGAACTTGCTGTACCCCATAGTCAAAGGCGGCGGTCAGACCTAGTTTATCTGTAACTTGCCAAATGGCGTATAGGTTATGAAAGTAGCGATTCCGGTTGGTAGAATCAGGTGCTGCGCCAAAAAACGTGCTCGAATTGATGGTGAACCCTTCAATTGGCTTAAACTGAATTTGCGTGCCTACGGCAATGCGGTTGTTGTTATCCGAACGTTGAATTTGCTGCCACCCGTTGAGTAACAATCCCGACAGAAGCCATTTTTCGTTGGGCGTATTGTAGGTTAGCTTTACGCCCGTCAAATAGTAAGGCGTATTGTCGGCAGTCATGCTGCGGGTTAGTGTCCAGTTGTCTTTGCCTACCGCACTTTCATAACCGATGTGTGCACCAAAGATTCCGGCATCGACCCAAAGGTCTTTTTGCGAGGAGATTTTTACGCCCACATTGGCTTCGTACAGGTTTTTCAGAACGCCCGGTTCGGCCGAATAGTTGGCATTCATGTACGTACCCGCCGCCAAAGCCAGATTGGCCCGAACCCGATTGTCTTGGTAACTGCCCCGGATCAAGCCCAAATTGATGGCAAATTCCTGGGTTCGGTTGTGGCTATACACAAAACCCGGTCGGGTATGGTTGCCGGGCTGGCTGAAATCATATTGGTAATACGGTTCCACATAGCCGCTAAAGGTAAATTTTTGAGTAGAATCGGTTTGGGAAAGGGCTGGAAATGCCAGAATTAAAACAAAAACACAAGCAATAAAGAATTTCATAAACGTACGTAAAAGTGAATAAATGCCCGACTTGCACACAAGCCGGTTTTGACTTGCAAAAAGATACTATTTTGTCATCTCATCCAAGGCCAGGTTTAATTCCAGCACATTGACAGTTGCCGGGCCTAGCATGGGTTTGTGTATATGCAACGCAATCAAGTCTTGTAACTTTTGTGGCGAAACGCCCCTGATCTTTGCTATTCGAGATACTTGCACTTGCGCCGCAGCTGGCGACAAATGCGGGTCGAGTCCGCTACCCGATGCCATCAACAATTCGGACGGAATTTGGCTTTTGATAACGCCCGGATTGTGCACTAAGAAAGTATCGATTCGTGCCTTCACATGAGCCAAATATTCCGGATTGGACGGACCTTTGTTCGATCCACCAGAACCCGCCGCATTGTATTCCACCGCCGACGGACGGGAATTAAAGTACTGGTCTTCGGTAAATTTTTGCCCCACGTTGGCAAATCCTACCACTTTTCCATTCTTGCTAACCGTAACACCTTTTCCCTGTCCAGGAGCAAACTGGGCAATGCCCAACACCGCTAGCGAATAAACGCCTACAAAAAATACCAGACAAAGAAACGTCATTTTCAAGGCTGGAAGCAAATGCATTTTCATAATAAGGATGTATTTGATACGTAATTGAAGAAAAACTGCCGGTTTTGACTTGCAAAAAGATACTATTTCAGAAAAACACGCCTACCAGCAAGTCGATCAGTTTGATGCCGATAAAAGGGACAATTACTCCGCCCAACCCGTAAATCAACAGGTTGCGCCGCAGAAGCGAACTCGCGCCAATGGGTTTGTATTCGACACCCCGCAACGCCAGCGGAATCAGCAGCGGAATAATGATGGCGTTGAAAATCACCGCCGACAAAATGGCCGACTCGGAACTATGCAACCGCATGATATTCAACGCCTGCAAAGCCGGAATCGATCCCATAAACAACGCCGGCACAATAGCGAAATACTTGGCTACGTCATTGGCAATGGAAAACGTGGTGAGTGTGCCGCGCGTCATCAAAAGCTGCTTGCCTATTTCAACTACCTCAATCAGTTTGGTGGGATCATTGTCCAGATCCACCATGTTTCCGGCTTCTTTGGCAGCTTGCGTGCCCGAATTCATCGCCACTCCGACATCCGCTTGAGCCAGTGCGGGGGCGTCATTGGTACCGTCGCCCATCATCGCCACCAGTTTGCCACTGGCCTGCTCGGCGCGGATGTAATTCATTTTGTCTTCCGGCTTGGCTTCGGCAATGAAATCGTCCACCCCGGCTTTGGTTGCAATGTACTTGGCTGTCAGCGGATTATCGCCCGTCACCATCACGGTTTTTACCCCCATTTTCCGCAACCGTTCGAATCGTTCCTGAATGCCCGGCTTGATGATGTCCTGCAATTCGACTACGCCTACCACTTGTTTGTTTTCCGCGACCACCAGCGGCGTACCTCCGTTGGCAGCTATTTCTTTTACCTTGGCTTCGGCTTCGGGCGGAAATGCATTGCCAGCCTGTGTCACCAGATTGCGGATGGCATCAAAAGCACCTTTGCGAATCTGGCGACCATCGGGCAAGTCCACGCCACTGCTGCGGGTTTCGGCGGTGAATTTGATGAGCAGGGTAGCTTCCGGTAATTTCTGACGGATTTGCAAATTCAACTCATTCATCGCTAGTTCTACAATGGACTTTCCCTCCGGCGTCTCGTCGGCCAATGAACTGAGCAAACTGCTTTCCATAAACTTGTCCTTACTCATCCCGGAAACCGGATAAAAATGCGTAGCCCTGCGGTTGCCAATGGTAATGGTTCCCGTTTTGTCAAGCAGAAGTGTGTCCACGTCGCCAGCCGTTTCCACTGCTTTTCCCGATTTGGCAATGACATTGGCCCGCAAAGCCCGGTCCATTCCCGCAATCCCAATCGCCGAAAGCAAGCCCCCAATGGTAGTGGGTATCAGGCATACAAACAAGGAGATAAAAGCCGCAATGGTAATGGGCGTTCGGGCGTAATCGGCAAATGGTTTCAGGGTCACACATACAATGATGAATACCATGGTAAAGCCAGCCAGTAAAATGGTCAAAGCAATTTCATTGGGTGTTTTCTGGCGAGAAGCGCCTTCTACCAACGCAATCATTTTATCCAGAAAGCTTTCGCCGGGCTGTGTGGTTACCAGCACTTTGATTTTATCGGATAAGACCTTGGTGCCACCTGTCACGCTGGACCGGTCGCCACCCGCTTCCCGAATGACGGGGGCGGATTCGCCGGTAATGGCCGATTCATCAATGGTGGCTAACCCTTCTACGATTTCGCCGTCAGCGGGAATGATGTCTCCGGCTTCGCACACAAATACATCGCCTTTGCGCAATTGCGAACAAGAGATTACCTGAATTTCGTTCAAAATCACTTCGCCGAGCAGCACTACTTTTTTGGCAGGCGTTTCTTCGCGGGTCTTCCGCAAACTATCGGCCTGGGCTTTGCCACGGGCTTCGGCAATGGCTTCGGCAAAGTTGGCAAACAACAATGTGACAAACAGAACGAGAAAAACAAGGCTATTGTAGACAAGGCTTCCCTGAGACAGATCTCCGAAAAGAATTCCGACACAAACCAGAAGCATGATAAATGTCCCGATTTCTACGGTAAACATCACTGGATTTCGAAACATCACCATCGGATTTAACTTGACAAATGACTGAAGCAAAGCCTGCCGAATCAGATCGGATTGAAAGAGGGATATAGGTTGCGTTTTTTTTGACATGGGAATTAGTTGTTAGCTAGTAGCTATTTTGTCCGTCTGTAAACGGGCAGGTTTTGGTAGTTGAAAACGTACTATTTGGACATTGAGAAAAATTCGACCACAGTTAACTTAGTATAAACTAGGATTGAGTCAGTACTTAGTAGCCAATAGCTGTTAGCTAATAGCTACTAAAAAATTCCGCAAACGGACCCAGTGCCAAGGCGGGAAAGAAGGACAAAGCCGCAATGATGACAATGACCGCAAAAACCACCACTCCAAACGTTGCCGTATCGGCACGGAGCGTTCCGGCGGATTGAGGTATGTATTTTTTATTGGCAAGCAGTCCGGCAATGGCTAACGGCCCGACAATAGGCAGATAACGACTCAAAATCAGTACGATGCCGGTTGAGATGTTCCAGAAAGGATTGTTATCTGCCAAACCTTCCATACCCGACCCATTGTTGGCCGATGACGACGTGTATTCATACAGCATCTCCGAAAAGCCATGATACCCCGGATTGTTAAGCCAGCCCGTCGCTTTCTGGCTTTCGCCTGCCGCATTGGCAAACCACCAACCCATATCTGCATTTTGAGCAGCCAAGTAGCTAGCCAAAGCGGTTCCGGCCAGTATCAGCAGCGGATGCAACAGCGCCACAATGGTGGCAATTTTCATTTCCCGGGCTTCTATCTTCTTGCCCAGAAATTCAGGGGTACGCCCCACCATCAATCCGGAAATGAACACGGCAATGATGATGAATACATAAAAGTTTAGGAACCCGACGCCAACCCCGCCATAAAATGCATTGATCATCATATCGAGTAGTTGCATGGCGGTACTCATGGGCGTCATGGAATCGTGCATGGCATTGACCGAGCCATTGGAAGTAGCGGTAGTGGTAATGCCCCAGAAGGCTGATGCGGCAGCGCCCAAACGGACTTCTTTGCCTTCCATATTACCCGTGGACTGCGTAATTCCCAATTTAATCAGTTCGGGATTGCCTCGCATTTCGAAATAAATCGATGTGGTTAATAACAAAGCAAAACCGACCGTCATCACTCCGAAGATTATCCAGGCCAGCCGTTTGCGGTTCAGGTAATACCCCAGTGCAAATACAAACGCAAAAGGAATGAGAATGATGGAGGCATTTTCAACGATGTTGGTCAGGTAGTTCGGATTTTCCAGCGGATGCGCCGAGTTGACGCCAAAATACCCGCCGCCGTTGGTACCGAGTTGTTTAATGGCAATCATGGCGGCTGCCGGTCCACGCGAAACCTGCACCGTATCGCCTCGCAACGTAACGGTGGTAGCTTTGCCTTCGGTAGTCATGGGTGTGCCATTGAACGCCAGAATAACTGCAACGATTACCGATAACGGCAATAAAATGCGGGTGCAGCTTTTTAGAAAATAATTGTAAAAATTACCCAGTCGGTCGGTTTTGCGTTCTTTTAATGCGTTGAACACCACAGCTCCGGCGGCCATACCAGTACCAGCAGTAACAAATTGAAGAAACATTAAAGCAAACAATTGTGAGAAGTAACTCACTCCGGTTTCGCCCAAGTAGTGTTGCAAGTTGCAGTTGACAATAAAACTGATGGTTGTATTAAATGCCAGATCCGGCGACATGGACGGATTGCCGTCCGGATTCAGGGGTAGCCAGCCTTGGTTCATGAGCACAAACATGCCCCACAAAAACCAGATGAGGTTAATGGTCAGCAATGCCACCAGGTGCTCTTTCCAGGTCATTTCTCGCCTGGAGTCTATGCCCGAAAAACGAAAGAAAAACCGTTCAAGCGGATTCAGAAAGTCGGACCAAGTGCGTTGTCCCAGATATACCGCAGCCATGTATTTGCCTAACGGGATGGCCAGTAGCAGCGTAATAAGAAATATAAAAGCAATTCCAAGTATCTCATTCATAGAGTTCTAGTTTAGCAATGGATCAATAGGGTTTCAGAATCGTTCTGGTTTCAGCAATACATAAACCAGGTAGCCGAATACGGCAATACACAGGATAAAAAGGGCGAGGTTCATAGGGTTTTAGCTTGGCGAGTTAATAGTATGTTACGGTGTCTTTCTTAGATGTTTTCAAAGAAGTCGATGCTCCGGAAAAACAAGCCGAAAAACAGAAGGCCCAAAGCGGTAAGAATAATCGTGGTGAACATAGGAGAACGTGTTTGATATTGGTATGCATTAGCCAAAAGGCATTCCAAAACAAACACTCAAATAGTCAACTATTTAATAATCAATTATTTAAATCAGAATCACGCACAAAATAGTATGTTCCAAAAATGAAAAACCCTTCCAAAATGGAAGGGTTGGTTTTCATTTTGGAAAGGCACTCAAATTGAAATCTGTTCATTTTACGGCATTCGAGCATCCGTTGGATGCTGCTCCGATTGGCAATCGGAGCTACTCACTTCTGGTTCTCTCATTCGTTTATGCCATACTCTTCCAGTTTCCGATACAAGGTGGTCAGGCCAATGCCCAGCAGACGGGCCGCTTCGGTTTTGTTGCCTTGGGTGTGCCGCAACACCTTACGAATGTGACCTTTTTCCATGTCGGCCAGCAACAGGGAGGTTTTGGCATTGGAAAACATACTATTTTGCCATTCAAAAGGCAGTTCGTTTTCGGTAAGCCGGTTGTTTTCCATCAGAATTACGGCCCGTTCAATTACGTTTTTCAATTCGCGTACATTTCCCTTCCAGGAATGCGTTTTCAATTGAGTTGAAAATTCTGTTGTCACAACCTCCACCTTTTTGTTCATCTTGTTGGCATACACGTGCACAAAGTAGTGCATCAGCAAGGGAATGTCTTCGGTTCGGTCACGTAAGGCGGGTAGCGTGATCTGAAAAACGGACAACCGGTAATACAAGTCCAGGCGAAAGTTGCCGGCCTCCGCTTCCTGTTGCAACTGACGGTTGGTGGCCGCCACAAATCGCACATCTACCTGAAGGGGTTTGGTGTCGCCCACGCGGTAAAACTGCTGAGTTTCCAACACACGCAACAGCTTGGCCTGCAAATCGAGGCTCATTTCACCGATCTCGTCCAGAAACAACGTTCCGCCATTGGCTTCTTCCAGTAATCCTCGTTTGTCTTTGGTGGCTCCGGTAAACGCCCCAACCCGATGCCCAAACAGTTCGCTTTCCAGAATTTCGCGGCTAAACGCGCTACAGTTCACAGCCACAAAGTTGCGGTGGCGGCGCGGACTTTCGGCGTGGATGGCTTGGGCAACTACTTCTTTCCCGGTTCCGGTTTCGCCCAGCAGCAACACGGTAGTTTGTGTTGCTGCCACTTTGCGGGCCAATGTAATCGCCTCCTGCATGGCTCTCGACTGGCCGATGATGGTTTCAAAGCCTTTTTGCTGAGCTACTTTCTGTTCCAATTGCTTTACTTTTTGCTGCAACTGCGCCTTTTCCATGGCACGTGCCACCAGCGGCACAATTTTGTCATTGTCATCGCCTTTGGTCAGGTAATCGAAGGCGCCGTTTTTCATGGCTTTCACGCCATCACCTATGGTACCGTAAGCGGTAAGCAAAATAATTTCGGTATCCGGGTACTGGCTTTTCAGTTTCTGGGTTAGCTCCACCCCATGGGCGTCGGGCAGTTTTACATCACACAAGATCACTTGTACGGCTTCTTTTTCCAGTATCCGAAAGGCACTGCGTGCATCAGCAGCCTCTAGTACATGGTATCCTTCCAGAGTCAATATGCGCGCCAGTAACTTGCGTAACTTTTCTTCATCATCTATGAGCAAAAGTGTCAAATCATTCATACAGATGTTTGGTAAAAAAACGGGCAAACACACTATAGTTGTTAGCGGTTAGTAGTCAGCAAATAGCCATTGGCAAAAATAATAGGACATTAACGCATTGCATTACTATTACCTATTAGCCGATAGCTTAAAGGCTACAATGCGCAACAAAAGTAGCGAATTGATCGAATACTAAATCCTTGCAGTTTCTCAACCCTCATACAACACCTGTAGACAATGGATACCAATCGCCGAGATTTTCTTAAAAGCAGTTTGTCAGTCGCCGCCGGAATGGCTTTTTCAACGGCAGGTTTGGCAGCAAATACCCACCAACCCCATGCTGTGTTTTCCATTAACCATCAGTTAGCTCCCATCATCCGGTTTGCGGTGATTAACCCATTTCATGGGCACATCTACGGCATGGTAGAAGCCGTAACCCGCGGTGGAGGTCAGTTGGTAGCGGTTTCCGGGCAAGATGCAGGTGTGATGGCGACCTTTACCAAGCGCTATCCGGATGCAAAAGTCATTACTGATTCAAAGCAGATTCTGGAAGACAAATCGATTCAACTCATTCTAACTTCGGACGTCGCCAGCGAACGGGCTCCGTTGGGAGTGAAGGCGATGCAACACGGCAAGGATTTCCTGACCGACAAACCCGGCATTACTTCACTGGAACAATTGGCCCAGGCCCGAAAAGTGCAAAAAGAAACCGGACGTATTTTTTCGATTCTGTACAGTGAACACTTTGAAAACAAAGCGACCGTAAAAGCCGGCGAACTGATCAAAGAAGGCGCCATTGGCAAAGTGATACAAACGATTGGTACAGGTCCGCACCGGCTCAATGCGCCATCTCGCCCCGAATGGTTCTTTGATAAAAAGCGTTTTGGCGGCATTCTGACGGATATCGGTTCGCACCAATGCGAGCAGTTTTTGTTCTTTACAGGTTCTACGCAGGCCCAAGTGGTTTCGTCGCAGATCGGGAATGTAGCGCATCAGCAATACCCGCAATTTGAGGACTTTGGCGACATGGTGCTCACCGGAAACGGAGGCACCGGCTACGTGCGTGTGGATTGGTTTACGCCGGATAGCGTGAAAGCCTTCGGGGATGGTCGCCTGACAATTTTAGGCACGGAAGGATACATAGAACTACGCAAATACACCGACATTGCCCGCAGCGAAAAAGGCTCCAACTTGTATCTGGCCAATAACAAAGAAATGATCTACATTGACTGCGAAAGCACCGAATTGCCATTCGGCAAACAGTTTATCAACGATATTGTGAACCGTACGGAAACAGCCATGACGCAGTCGCATTGCTTCCTGGCGATGGAATTGGCTCTTACCGCTCAGAAACAAGCTAAAATGCTGAAGCTGGACAAAGCCTAATTGTTCGGAATCGTAGACATGGCATGACTGGTAGTCATGCCATGTCTATCTATACGGGCTGGTTTTTCTGTTTTCAGAGATACTATTTTAACGCGAACTATGGAGCCTAGTAGAGTTAAACCACTCAGGATCTACACTAAAGGCAGCGTGCGCAGCACTAGCCAGTAAAAAAGCGGGCTGGCCTCTTTCTTTGGCGAGGGGCGGGTTGGGTTTGCGGGCGGAAGCGTGCAAAGAAAGTGCCTTTTTCTTTTGTTCCTTTTCTTTTGGGCATGCAAAAGAAAAGGAAGATCGCAGGTATAGTGATCTTTGGGTCTATAAACCCCATAGTCTATGTTAGTTTTGTCAATCGTATTTGCAGTCGCCCCAATAACGGCACGCCCAGGCAATCCATGTGCTCCAGTTAGGCCCAGTGCTGTGCCCACCGGCATGTTGCCGAAACGCAATATCGCCATCTGTTATAGCAGTGCCCAATGTCGGAAAGGTACTGGTTCCCAAATCTTTCTTGCCTAAAAGCTTGTAAACAGGTCCGGCATGTACGCCGCCCAGGAACATTCCTTTGGCATCCACCCACTGGCCTTCTACCTGTGGCGAACCCGAACTAATGAATACCGGACGAGGTGCACACAGAGCAACCAATTCGTGAGCATCGACGGGCATGTCGTTTGCAGTCAATGTTGAAGCATATTTGATGAAGTTTCCGGCAAACCAGTGATATTCCCCGGCAGAAGCCAGATTCTCAATTTGTTCACCGAAATTCCGTCGCAAAATCTTGGCTCCACCGGCACCCGATGAACCAATAAATCCGATAGAAAACCGCGAGTCATACGCCATAGCTACCAGCGCTGCCTTTCCGTACCGAGACAATCCTTCGATAGCCAGTCGTTTGGCATCTACCTGTTTGTCAGTTTCCAGGTAATCAATGGCGCGTGAAGCGCCCCAGGCCCAGGCTCGCAAGGCACCCCAGTCGTCGGGTTTGCGGGGTTGCCCTTTGTTTACCAAACCGATAATCCCTTGCCGTAATCCGGCCCCGTTGTCGGCCTGAAAGCTGCTGGGTACGATAATTGCGTAGCCCCAGCCACGGGAAATCAATTGTTCTTTCCAGGTAGGTTCGCCGGGGGAGATCAAATTCATTGGCGTAACGGTGTTGTTTCCAAACGGCGACTGAATAAATCCAAATTCCATCACCAACGGAACGGGTTTCTGGCTTTCGAGTGGGGTAGCTACCAGCAACTCAATCTCGACTTTAATGGACGGATACGATGAATTATCTACAACGCCACGCAACCGTTTTTCGCGAATGGGCAAATTGCCCACTACGGTATCTTTGGCCGAGGTTTGCACCCATTTCACCGCCGGAATAGTCTTTGGAAGTCGTCCGTAAATTTCACGGTCAAAGGCTTCCACAATTTCAGGACGGCGTTTCTGCAACCAGTCTTGAGGAGTACGCACCGGCGTCCCGTTGGCAAATACCAGCGGATCAGGCAAGGTGTAGGCATTCACCTTGCTTTCGTCACGGTTAGCCGCCTCAGGCGATTTAGGGTCACCGGATGGGCCGCGTCGGTTGGCAACGGTTATTCCCATCCGCTTTTTCATGGCGGCGTGGTCTTGCTCGGTAAGCTTATTGAGGCTGTCGCGCTGTGCCTGGGTCAAGCCAAACTGTGCGTTTGCAACCGCAGGAAAGAAAAGGATTGAGCAAAGTATCAGCAGGTATAGGTTGCTTTTCATAAGATTGAGCAAAAAGGTAATTTTCTTGTACACACATAATACAAAAAACCTTTTGATCTCACCATTTATTTAAACTTTTCTTAGGAAAAGTACTAAAATATTAGCTAATACAAATTATCAAATCAAACTAATGATTGGGAAAAAATAGTATACTTTTATATTGCAAAACCTGTTTCACCAAAGTTTGTGCACAGAAAATTCTAGCTAAGTAAAACTGAAATGCAGATTAACATGCAATAAACATATACTTGTAAAGTACTGCACGACTTAAAAGATATTGAGAAACCATCTTGAAAAAAGCTATGGAGTATTGTGATATTTACATAACTGGAACAAACTCAACCCAAGATGATGAAACAGAATTTGTGGTTCCTGTACTTAACAGAATTAAGAAGCTAACCAATGTTTTTTGGAAATCGATGTTGAAAGTAATCTTGCCTATAACATATGCAGTCAGATGCAAGATAGAGGGATAAGGTGTGTGATTGTACCTGTAAGATATAGGTTATCTGTTCTTGACACACAGATGGCACGATTGATAGCCCTCAAAGAATTTCGAAAACGTTTGGCAACATCTGGTATAAATCTTGAGCAACTGTTTTCCTCCACTGAATCTGTCTTTGCTTGGCGTTTTGGATGTGAAGTAGAAACATTGGAAGGATCACAAGTGAATTATGTTTTAGTTGATAAAAGTGATGGACATATCTGGACAAAAAAAGAAAGCAATACACAAATAGCCACAGAATATTATCTAGAATTGAAAACAATTTTGTCGAAAAAACAAGTAGAGAGTTATCTTTTGGATTCAGCATTGGCCTTAAAGCTTCATTTCAAGCATATTGATAGGTCTATAGAAATCGATGCGTTAAGCATTAAAGTGAGAGAAGTCAACTATGGTTCAAGAATGCAACAAAGAATGGGTTTTGATTCCAATATCCGTGTTGATTTCTGCATCCCGAAATTTAAAAAAGGATATAGAGAAGGAGTCATTACAATGCTTTCCATTATAAAACCACTCCTTGCACAACCAATTGACAATGCCAAATTATCTTCAAACTTTGACGACGTAAATTTTATCTTTTTTAAGGACGAAACTCATCTTAAAATTAATTCTGAATGGATAGAATGGTCTTCTTCAGAACTTGACTTGCTATTTACCCTTGAATGAAATCAGCAAAATGGATGTCAAACAGATAGTTGCAAAATAGTATCCATTCAAAAACCAAAACCTACCAATATCTACTGCACTTTTAATGCTTCAGATTGCATTAAAGGGGTTTTCGTACCTTTCACTACAGGTTTGGGTACGTTTTGCAGAAGTACCGCAGGTGCCGACTCTACCGTTGGAATCGAGATACCTTGCAGTTTCAGCTTAGTTACATCGTCGAAAATCATCGGAACGCGAAAATCCGGGTTTTGGGTGCGAACCGTTAGGTTTTTGAAGGTGATGTTTTGGGCATGCCGCACGTACATTCCCCAGGCGGGCAGTTCACCAAACATCGAAAATTCGGGGTATTCGGCAATCTGTTCCGGAATGTTGGACAGCGAAGCAACCGGAACAAAAGCCGTTTCTTTGCTGGCTCCGCCTTCGTAAACGATTTCTACGTTTTCCAGCGTCACGTTTTCAATCCGTCGGTTGGGCAGCCCAACAATGGATGATGGATAGACATTATGCGGCTCTCTGACCACGGGGCCTTCTTCGCGGTAGCCTTGGTCGGGCTTGCCTTTGGGCACTTGCACCTTCACATTGCCAATGTAAATGTTGCGCAACCAGCTCTGCACGGTGTCTTTATTGCGGTGCCCGATGCGGATAAAAATGGCGTTTCCGGTGTTGCGTGCCTGAATGTTGCGAATGTCGACATTATCCATAAAGCCGCCATCCACTACTTCCAGTGCAATGGCCGACCGGTAGGTGTCGTAAATCACCAGGTCACGGACGGTGATGTTTTTGAAACCGCTCCACGAAGCGGTTCCAAATTTAAGGGCACTGGCGCTGGAACGGATGGTGCAGTTGGCAATGTAAATGTCTTCACAGATGTTTTTTCGGTTCCGGTCTTCTGATTTCAAGCAAATGCCATCATCGGCGGCGTTGACAAAACTGTTGGTTACCTTAACATGGCGACAGTCCACAATGTCGATGCCGTCGTTGTTCAGAAAAGTGGTGCTTTCGACCCGGATGCTGTCGATCACGAGTTGAGTGCAGTTGTTGTATTTCTGAATCCAATCGGTACCATCCCGAAACGTGACGCCTTTGATCTGAACGCCGTCGCAATTCTTAAATTCGACCAGTTTGGGTCGGTTGTCTTCCGATGGACGAATCTGGTGCCAGGGGTTTTCGGTTTGCCATTCGTTGTCTTCCAGCGTTCCGGCACGCAGCATCCGGTAGATGTCCTCGATCAGCTTGTCCGACTGCCCGTTGATGGTTCCTTTTCCGATGATGCCAATGTTTTTCTGTCCGTCAGCCACAATCAATGCCGACGCTTTTTTGGGGCCGTATTCGCTGCGTTGCGACGTTCCCAATAACACTGCATCAGGCGACAGATAGATCAGCACATTGGATTTCAGGTGGATAACTCCCGTCACAAACCGTCCGGCAGGAAAGATGACTCGTCCGCCACCCGCAGCATGTACCTCGTCAATGGCTTTCTGAATGGCAGTGGTGTTGAGGGTTTCGCCATCGGGTTTGGCACCGTAAGTGGTGATGTCACTGTTTTTTTGTTGGGCTAGTGTGAAGCCACACCAACCCAACATGCCGAGGATAAGAAGTATTTTTTTCATGAGGAATACATTCGGAGGTTTTGCCTTTTTAAAAGATACTATTTTGGTAACCGATTAATTTTAGCCCAACACATTCGCGTGCCTTACAGACTGTTCCTTTGCTTTCACTTTGTAAGTTTATAGTCCAGAACGCATCTCTTTCCAACCACCGTTACTTTTTTGCTTGTCCAAAATAGGGGCAAAACGAGAGTTTTGAGCCAGACTGTGTGCCAGCAAAAAAGGACACTTGTGCCAAATCGAAGATTCGACGAAGTCAATGCTTCTGCCCGCAAGGCCTGCGCCAACCTCGCTGGCGCAAGAAGCCATCGCACCTACACTACCACTCGCGACTGGAATGTAAAGACCTGACCCCCAACCCCTCTCCTTCTGAGAGGGGAGTTAAGTTCGCGTATCAAAAGTCCCTCCCTAATGAGAGGACAAAAACGAGAGTTTTTGGGCCAGACTTGTGCGCAGGGATTTAGGGTGGGGTTTCTTAGTCCATTCCCATTACTAACACCTGACCACCAACCCATCAAAAATCAACCCATCATCCTATTTTTTCAGCTCAGTAGTGTAAACTACTTTGCCTTGGTCATTGATGACCTGTACATGCAGCGTTTTATCCGTTATAGAGAAAACCATGAATCCGTAATCGGAAAGAGCCAGTTTGCTGATGGGTAGCGTTCCGATTTCCGTTTTCTCGGAGGCGGCACCGGATACGAAATAATGGGTTTTTCCTTCGGGAAGCAGGTGTTGCAAATCGTGGTCATGCCCGCAGATGTAGGCGTCAACACTGTACTTGTCGAGTAGAGCTTTCAGCGAAGCCCGCACGGCACGGGTATCGTAACTTTCGCGGCGTTTCTGGGTGGCGGTAAACAGCGGATGATGCCCCACCACGAGTTTCCATTTGATATTCGGCGACGGATTAGCCAATAGGCCTTCAAGCCATTTCTTCTGCGCCGTACTGTCTTGTCCGACGGTGGCGTTGCTGTATTCGCCTTTGTAAAACTGTGGAATCAGCGGATTGGTATCAATAAAGACGATCAACACCTGCTGGGTGGTGTCGCCCTTGATGGAGAATGTTTTGGAATAATAGCGGGCGGGCATTTTCCAGCGGCGACTGATTTTGGAATAAGCCACCTGCGCATCGGGATTGGATTTGTAGTCGTGGTTGCCCAATACCGGATACCAGTCCCACTGCAACGAAAAATCGGTGTAAATGTCCTCAAAAGAATATTTCCAGAGCGGATCAAATTCGCTGATCACGCCACTGGGATAAAAATTATCGCCCGTTGCAATGATAAAATCCGTTTTCATGGCTTCGGCTACTTTGCCCATCTGGGCAGCCACCGGTTTCTGGTGATCAGCACCATTACGGCCCCAGTCGCCCATGACCAGAAAATTAAGCGCCTCCGGATGTTTGGCTAAGGCAGGTGCCGGTTTTTGTGCCCAAAGCTGGCTGTATAAGCCGATCAGATAGAAAATACATAGCATTCTTTTCATTGTACGATTCAGGTTTTGTCTTTGTATGGAATAGGAAATCGCGACAAAAGTAAGCGGATGCAACCAAACTGAGTACTAACCCATGTTTCGTTTATATTATCTTTTTCTCCATAGTATCGTGTATCACGCATGTTGGCTGAGGTGTAGAACCCGGTGAATTCAGGTTAAACCATGGATGTGCCAGTACTTATATTGCCTGCACAAAGCAAACTAGGCTTTTGTCGTTTTCAGAGATACTATTTTGAATAAGCTGCCTGAATCGGTTTCCAGTATTTGGCATATAACTGATTCACTACTTTAACCGGCGGGCCCACAGGCTGGGTGGGAAAATCTTTTTGCGTAGTGACCCATTGCCACTCCCACTTTTTGATGTCTTTTTCGAATTGAGCCGCGTCAAAGTCGGTATTGGTTTTCATAGATTGCTTGACCTGTTGAAAGAATTGCTGCCAGCGGGGTTTGTAAAAATCGTTCAGCAAACCACTCCACTGCCGGTTGGAATACTCGTGCAGCGGACTGTTTTCATCGCCCCAAAGCGTAATCAGATCACGGGCGTTTTGTTCATACAACGCTTTTTCTTCTGCTGTTACGCCACAACTACGGGCATCGGCAATCCATTTGCCCAATAAGAAATCGCGACGAGTGGCCAGCAACTTGTCCATATCTTCGATCAGTGTAATAAACTCCTGGCTATACCTAGTGAATTCAGCCTGGTTTTTCTGACGATACGCCTGCACCCATTTTTTCTGAACTACCAGTGCATAGTTAGCCAATACTTGCCGCGTTACGTCCACCAGATCGTACTGAAATCCTTCGCTTTCTTTGTTGGCGGTAGTCGATTGAACCAGATTTTTCCAGGCAGGCAGCAGTTCCACTGGCGCATAGTTTAGTTTCGTTCGCGTCCAAACGGTTGTCGAATCGAAAGTAGGTCGACCAGTCACAATCGACTCGGCACCATCACGGATTTCTTTGCCATTGTATACCGTTGCAATCAACGTTTGCCAGGCATCCCAGGCTTGCGGCGTTACACTGCCGTATCGGTTGCGCAAATACCCTCGCAGCCAGGCAGATAAGTCAATCGGTTTCGTATCCCAGGTGTGTGCCATCATCAGTTCATACAATACCGGATTCTGCTCAATGGCTTCCATCGTGAGTCCGATGCCTTTCAGATTGCCGCTGTTTTTATCTTGCAAAGCCAGGGCAGGTCCGCTGGCTACGCCTTCGATGCGCCCAAACAGATTGACATTGCCGCCAAAGTTGTGGAGCATGTTCCAGATCCAGGGCTTTCCGTAAAAAGCTTCGGTGCGTTTCCAGACGGGTTCTATTTCGGTTGCCAGATCGAGTAAGATCATTCCGTCGTTGGGAACGGCATCGAGCAAGGCTTTGATCTGGGGCGATTTCCAGAATTTACGGTCGCTGTAAAACAGCCAGCCTTGCATCACCCAAACCGCCTGCGGATCAGCCTGTTTCATGCCTTCGTAGATACGCGCACTGAGTTTGGACAAAAATTCGGGTTCATCGGAAGGAGGTTCGTTTTCGTTGAAGGTATCAGCCGAATACAGGTGATCAGTTCCGTATAATTCGGTCTGTTTTTGCAAAAACCGCTTGCCAATTTCGGCAAATAACGGGTCTTCCGAATTCAGAATGTACGTATCAGCAAAGCCGTTGGTCCAGTTGGTCGCCTTAAGTTTGGCTTGCGGAAAACGGCTTTGAAAGGCCGCCGGAACGTGCCCGGTAAAAGCGGGCAATACGGGCTTCATACCCAATTCGCGTTCACGAGCCACAATCTGCTTCTGCAAATCCCGGTGCGATTCCATCCAGTGCATCGGCAGCGGGCCGCCCCATCCATCCAGATTGCCCATCCAGAACCAGGAAAAATACGCAGGCCCGCTAAAGAACGTTTTCAGCTCATCTTCGGTGAAACCCATTTCCTTGTACACTTCGTGCCAAGTGTATTCCTCGCCGGTAATTGCCAGCGGCATATTGATGCCATGCAGCGCCATCCAGTCGATTTCCTGCTGCCAGCGTTTCCAGTCCCACCAACTCATGCTGTAGTTGAAGGTGCAGTAGTTGAGGTAATACCGGTATTGATACGGTGTGTTTTTACGTACTTTCTGTGGCACGGCTGGCAGTGGTTCGGGCAGTTTGAGGTTGGTGCCGTTCCAGGTAATCTGGCAATGCGCATATTCGGTCAGGTAGTGATACAAGGCCGAACCCACAGCCACGCCGGTGCTGCCTCGCAGAATGATTTTACCATTGCGCGATTCGACTTCAAACGCATCTTTGCCTTGCTCAGCAGGAATCGCTTCGACCTGAAAGTGCGTGTACTTTTCGGGCAAAATGCGTTTTACCAACGCTTCCGATGCCTGTACATTCAGCTGGGCTTGTGCAGAAACCGATCCCAAAAACAGAAGGCAAAGCAGGAAAAAAAACTGTCGTATTAACATGAAAAAGCAATTTAGTATTAACTAAAAAATAGTATCTCTGAAAAACAAAAACCCAACCTATTTGCTAACATTTGCAGATATTTATTCAGATTATACATTGTTTTGTCTCAAAGATTATCATTACTCTTCCAACCACCTGTCACTTTTTTGCTTGTCCAAAAAAGGACGCTTGCGCCAATGCTTCCGCCCGCACGGCTCACGCCAACCTCGATGTCGCAAGAGGCCATCGCACCTACGCTTCCATTCGCGATTGAAGTGAACCAATTGATCCTTGTAGCTGCAACTAATAACTGAAGGATATCCATTGCGTCAAGAAGCTAAAAGCAAATAACTAATCGCTAAAACCTAAAAAAATAGTATCCCTACCAAAGCAAAAACCTCCTTTAACTCTCTAGCAAATCATTATCTTTTGTCTTGACCTTTATATTTTCAAAAACCATTTTTTATGGTACAGGAAGTACAGCAGCGCCAGTTGAGCGATTACAATACCCAACGCCAAACCTACCGATTGCCATTCGGGTGACAAAAGCTTGATGGTGCCGCCAAACACAAACTGCGCTGCGGACTCAAAATTGATGATGCCGTGGACGGCCAGGTAGATCAGAATCGAGTTTGTTCCGATCCAGTCAAAAGGTTTGGCCCAGCGATGGAAACCCAAACCATCGATTATGCTGTAAAAAATGGCCAATAACACGCAACTCCATCCGCAGGTAAGCACCACAAACGAACTGGTCCAAAGGATTTTATTGATTGGAAAGGCCAGATTCCAGAGATATGCCAATCCGATGCAAATTATGCCTACACCCACCAGAATGGCCGCTTTTTGCCTGAAACTCCAGCGGGACGATTTGAGCAACTGTCCGGCCCAAATACCCGCCAATGCATTGACAATGGCGGGTAAAGTTGACAACAACCCTTCCGGGTCATACACTTTGCGGTGCAGCTTTCCGGGCAAAAGCAACCGGTCTACGTAAGCCGCAAAGTTGCATTCGGGTGTTAGCAATTCGTTACCACAACCTGGAACAGGAACCAGCGTCATTACCGCCCAGTAACCGATCAGGATTGCGGTGACCCATATTACTTGTCCTCGCCAGCCATTGGTCAGGTAAATACAGCCGGCAAAAAAACAGGCCAATCCGATGCGCCCCAGCACACTGGCAAAACGGGTGTTTTCATATCCTGGCCACTGCAACAGGCCGTTTACAATTATTCCCAACCCAATCAGAATCAACGTCCGTTTGAGCAATTGCCAGAAAATTCGTTGGCGCACCTGCGTTGCATTTCCAGCAGGCGTATTTTCCAGTTGCCGTCCGATGGAATAGGGCATGGCTACGCCCGCAATGAAAATAAACAGCGGAAAAATGAG
Organism: uncultured Sphingobacteriales bacterium; assembly: GCA_963520985.1. GTDB lineage: Bacteria > Bacteroidota > Bacteroidia > Cytophagales > 172606-1 > Xanthocytophaga. The sequence goes on along the minus strand of CAUQTA010000001.1, from coordinate 1,235,424 downwards.
ATCGTAGAAAGTAAATCCGTTCCAGACAGAATGGTGCAACTGATTGGATAACGTTGTACTCACCGCATTGGACGAAGCCTGCGCCCAGGCGTGAGCAAGCCCTTCGCCGCTGGTAATCCAGAACATATCAAAGCCCCGCAACGCATCCAGCGAATGCAGTCGCGTCGAAGGAGTAACAAGATTTTTAGCCATAGAATGCCTTGTGTAAAACCACCCGTTTTGTAGGAACAACCCTCTGAATATATCATCCAGAGAGTTGATTTCCTACACCCCTAATCAACAAAGCACGGTTTTGTCTTTTCAAAAGATACTATTTTCCAGCTATTAATAACCCGGATTTTGAGTCAAGGTGGGATTCAGGTTGGTGGCATACGTTGGAATGGGGAAGAGGCGGCGTCTCGGATCCGAATCGGTTTTAAAGCCCCACGAATCTTCGTATTTGCCAAACCGGATCATGTCGTTGCGGTGCCAGGCTTCGGCGACAAATTCGCGTGAACGTTCTTTGTACAGATCGTCCAGCGTCACATCTGTCCATGCAGGAGAAGTGGTCCGGTTGGCACGCACCTGATTTACCAGCGATAAGGCCGTATGTCCCAGAGTAGCAGTTCCACCTCTCAGGATAGCTTCGGCTTTCATCAACAAAATATCCGAATAGCGAAATACAGGCACGTCGTTGTTCTGATTACGGTTGCTAGACGTAGCATCCGGATAAAACTTAATGTTGCGGTAGCCCATGTTCCAGGCAATCTCATCGTTTCCGCAATCAAACAAGGTGGCATTCTGTCTCAATACAACATCCGGTGTAAGTTCCACCTGATACGTATACGGCTCACTTCCATCGGCACCTGTATAGAACTGGTCGTAGCCTTTCTTGGTAGTGGTTACGGTAATGGGCGTTACGCCATCGGCCATGAATTGCTTGCCAGTGAGCCATTGTTTATTACGGACATCATTCGGGTCGTCAAAATTGGCGTAAAACTCAGGCAGGGTACTTTCGGGAGCACTGGGCGTAAAGGGCAGATTAAAGCGGGCCCGCATCGACCGGGGTACATCATACCGCGAATGGTACATATAGCCATTGGTGCCGGGCATAGCCGTCGCCGTCGGGTCATACGGAATGACAAAGATAAACTCTTTCATTTGAGGGCCATTGTCCGGGTAAAACATCTTCAGATAGGTACTCATGGCCTCTATGCTGTACTTGCCTGAGTTAATCACCTGGTCGCAAGCGGCAATGCAGTCGTTGGTACGGGCTGTGCCGGTATACACTTCTGCGTTCAGGTACATTTTGGCCAGCAACGCATAGGCGGTCCACTTATTGATGCGGCCGTAGTACAGCATAGTTGTTTCTTCACTCAAATTCGGAATGGCTGCTTTGATTTCCGATTCGATGTAGTTAAACACCTGAGCTCTGGGAACAGTTGGGTGCTGGGAAAAGTCACCGTAAACCGTATCCAACGGTATGTTTCCGTACAAATCCATCATCATGAAATAGGCATGTGCCCGCACCATCTTTAATTCAGAAAGATAGGCAGCTCGGGTAGCACTGGCTGAAGGTATGTTCTGTTCCAAAATGGATAAGGTTTGATTGGTAGTACCAATGATCCGAGATAACCACGACCAGGTGCTGTTGGTGCCGCCGTGATCTTTCGTCCAGTCATGATAGTGCCACATGCGGTAACCCTGGTTGTCATACCAGTTGCCGCCTCGGGCAGGCAGGATGGCTTCGTCGGTGCTTAAGGTTTGCATAAACCAGTAGTCCAGCGAATAGTTGCCGCGCAGAGCTGCGTAAGAAGTCCCCGCCGCCTGGACAAACTGCTGTTCGTTTTGCGGGAAGACCTCAGGCGTTAGTTCTGTTGTCACAGGCACATCTATCATATGACATGAGGTCATAAAGTAGAAGACCGGAATAAGAAGAAAGGAGGATTGGACTATTTTTTTCATGATTGTTGCTTAGGCTATAGTCTTACTTCAGTTTAGAAAGAAAAGTTAACTCCTACTAAGAATGTACGGGTTTTGGGATAGAAGTTGTTTGAATCCACGCCCGGAGCAATGCCGCCCTGATTGATCTCAGGATCGATCCCGGTGTATTTGGTGATCACAAACAGATTGTTAGCCGATACATAGACCCGCAGGTTTTTCACATACTCGCTTACTTTTTTGAAGGTATATCCCAATGTGGCATTGTCGAGCCGGACATAGCTGCCACTTTCAATGAAACGGGTAGAGTATTTATATGCATTGATGTCAGTTGGTGATTCGTTGCCAGCATCGACCAATATATTGGCGCGTTGTGCATCGGCAGGTCTGAACAGGTCGGCACGGGTTGCATTGAAGATCTTATTGCCAAACACTCCTCTTACAAACACATTCAGGTCCAGGCCTTTGTAGGCAAAAGTGTTGCTCCAACCCAACAGCAGCTTCGGTTGAGGGCTACCGGCATAGCGGTAGTCTTTGCCAATGGCAGGTGTTGTTGTCGCATCTCCGTTGGAATTATAGAAAGTAGAGACACCGGCGTCGTTCTTTCCGGCATACTCCAGAGTGAAAAATTGTCCTAACGGTTTGCCTGATTTCAGAATCTGCAAGGTACTGCTGGTTTGTCCTCCGCCATCGGGTTGAGTAATCCGCACCGAATCGCCACCGGCAAACAAAGGATTGGTCAGGCTGGTAATGGTGTTTTTGTTATGAGCCAGATTCAGGCTGGTAGTCCAGTTAAAACCAGAGCTTGATTTTACAGGTGTTGCATTCAGAGTTACCTCAACACCACGGTTGTTCAGACTACCGCCATTGGCCACGATGCTTCCTACCGGTACCAGTACGGTATTGACCGCATAAGAATAAATCATGCCTGTAGTGTTTTTATCGTACCATTCTACTGTACCACTCAATTTGCCTTTGAGTACGGTAAAGTCCAGACCAATGTTGGTGGTCGCTGTTTTTTCCCATCTTAAATCCGGATTGGCGGCCTGTGTAGGACCATAAGCAGCCACTTGGGCTCCGTTGTAATAGAATGTACCCAAGCTGCCCGAGATAAACTGAGCGGTATAGGCGTTGAAACCGGAAGAGTTACCCGTTACCCCGTAGCTGGCCCGCAGTTTCAGGTCGTTCACTACATCTTGTCCGTGCATGAAGCTTTCTTCACTGATGCGCCAGGCAAGGCCAACTGCCGGGAAATACCCCCAGCGGTTATTGGCACCGAACACCGAGCTGCCATCACGCCGGAGAGACGCCTGCAACAAATACTTGTCATTAAAACCGTAATTCAAACGGGCAAAATCGGAGATTAGGCGGTATTTCTGGTAAATGCCATCAGGACCGGGATTGATGCGATACGAAGGAATGGCGTAAGGATTGCCCAGGGCAAAGTTTTCGTAACCGATGTTATCCACCGGAAAATTAGTGGTAGATGACTGAAAACCTTCACCCGCTACATTTTCCTGCCACGAGTACCCCAAAACCGCATTGATGGAGTGTCGGCCAAAGTCTTTGTCCCAGGTCAGGAAGCTTTCCACTACCTTGCGGGTATCCTGGTAAGAACTCCGCACAGCAGACCCGTTGGTACCAAAGTTCAGCAGGTATTTGGTAGCCGGTGGGTCAGGATTGTTGTAAAAATTGGCACTGTTGTATTGGGTGTAGCTGCTTCCGTAAAACTCGCCATGCAAGGCAGTCGTATTCTGATACGAAATGTTCAGGTCATACGAAAGATTGAAAGGCAGCTTAATGTGTGTATTGAATGCCCCTACCAGGGTGTTGTATTTGGTATCGTCCTTGGCATTGTCGATCATAGCCACTGGATTGAAATAGCTGGTATTGGTAAAATTTTCGAAATACGTACCATCTTCGTTTTTCACGGGAGAGACCGGTAGATAAGTGATCATTTGCTGCAAAACACTGTTGCGCAGGGGCGTATTGTGCGAAACACTGTTGGAGTTATTGATCATCAATCCAAACTTCACTTTGTCATTAAACGCATACTGCTCCATGGCCAACCGGGCAATGACGCGATTTAATTCGCTGGCTTTCAGGATGCCCTGCTTACTGGCATAGTTCAGGCTGGCACTGTAGGTGTTGTGCTCACCACCCCCGCTAAACGAAATATTGTGGTTTTGTGAAAATGCAGAGGTACGCTGCACGGCCTCCTGCCAGTTGGTATTGGCACCTTTGTCGTCATCTGCCGAAAGGGAACGGTCGTTTTTGGCCAGGAATACCCGCAACTGGTTGGCATCCATCATGTTCAGCTGATTGGAAACACTTTCGCGGCCAACGTATCCGCTGTAGGCTACCTGGGTCTGGCCTTTTTTCCCTCGTTTCGTGGTGACCATGATTACTCCGTTGGCAGCCCGGTTTCCGTAAATGGCCGTAGCAGCACCGTCTTTCAACACATCAATCGAAGCAATGTCGTCAGGAGCCAGAATGGAAATATCGGCACCGGGTACACCATCAATCACATAAAAAGGGCTCTGAGAACTGTTAAGTGTAGAAGCACCTCTCAGAATCACTGCCGCACTGCGGTTAGGGTCGCCACTGGCCGAAATATTGAGTCCCGGTACCTTTCCCTGCAGCAACTGGCCTACATCGGTAATGGCTCCCCGGTTCAGGTCTTCGGGTTTCACGTTGCTGATGGCACTGGTCAGGTTTTTCTTGTTTTGGGTACCGTATCCCACTACCACTACTTCTGAGAGAGAAGTAATGTCCGGAATCAGCTTTACATCAATGGTGGTGCGTTTGCCAACCACGGTTTCTTCGGCATTGTAGCCGATAAAGCTGAAAACCAACACAGCGTTTTCGCCCGCTACCTGTATGGAATAATCTCCTTTTGCATTGGTACTCACACCGTTGGTGGTTCCTTTTTCCAGAATGGTCACTCCGATAAGCGGTTCATTGTTTTCGTCGGTCACTTTGCCCTGTACCTGAATGCTTGTGGGTGCAATGGTTTTCTCTGATAACGAATAGGGCAGCTCTCCAATGGCCGGGTTTCCCAAAGCTGAAGAAGGCTTAGGAAGCAACTTTGCCGGAATGGATGCCGGTTCGTTTTCGTAGATCACGTAGTAGTTATCCGATATCTTTTTAAAACTGAGCCCTACCTGCGAAAGCATAAACGCCAATGTTTCATCTACACTCTGATCCGTTTTCGGATTGAGTGATATCTCTTTCCCTTTTATAACGTTAGGTTCGAAATTGAAATAAACCTTGTGTTTTTTTTCCAGTTCGCTCAGAGCTATCCGCAGCGATCTTTGCTTGAGCAGTGTTTTTTCGGCGGGCTTTTGCACAATGGGTTGCGTGGTAGCTTTCTCGGGAGTCCGAGCGGCTACATCTTGCCCATAGACAAAACAACCTTGGAATAGTAACAAAACCAAATAGACGCAATTCCAGGAATTGTAATGATTTTTTTTCATAACAACCTATGACTTAAGGTGGATAAGTGTTAAATGATGTAAAAATTGGTTGGAAAAGACTTAACGCAGAATGATCAGATTCTTTTCCTTCTCTACTTCAAGTTGATACATAGTTGAGAGCGATTCCAGCACGATTGTCAGGTCATTGGTTGGCAGCGTACCAGTAAACTTACGCCGAGCCAACGCCGGATTCTTGATCCTGACGGATATGCCGTAATAGTCTTGCAGGGTACGGGCTACTTCAGATAGCGGCTTGTCTTCAAAGATGAGCCGCTTGTTGCGCCAGGAAGCATAGCTGAGTGTGACAACCTTTCGTTTTTGCAGCAAGGTATCGGCTGGCCATACCGTTACATACTCGCCGGGTTGCATGACTACGGGTTTCAGATGGCTATGCCGGGCCGAACGCAACTGCACTTTGCCTTCTTCCAGCACCACTTCCGATTTCCCGTGGCGATTGGTTACATTAAACCGGGTTCCCAGCACTTCTATCGCCACCAGAGGCGTATGAACCACAAAAGGCTGTTTGTTTTTCTTTTTGGATACACGAAAAAACGCCTCTCCGGTGAGCCAGGCCTCTCGGGTGTCCGACGAAAATGCAAAACGCGGCACCCGCAACGAAGAATTGGCATTTAGCAGAACTTCGGTGCCATCAGACAAGTACAGGGTCTGGGTCTGTGCAAAGGCAGTCTGATAGGTTTTGTACAGCAAGGCATTCCGGAAAAGAAAAGCACTGCATACAGCCAACACCAGCAGCAATCCGGCGGCAATTTTGCGCCACCAGGTCATTTTAGACGCCGCAGATTCGGGTTCGGCTTTTGTCCAAACGCCGGACAAACCATGCTGGGGTGTTTCGAAAACGGCATTTAGCCACTGAGGCTCCTGGGCTGTATCCACGGAATATTGCGGATTTTCGGTTTCCCATTTCAGCAGGCATTCGTAATACAAGTGTTCGCTTCCTTCCTGTTTGAGCCACTCCTCAATCATGCGCCGCTGCAAAGGAGAAGCTTTACCCGAAAAAAAGTCGAAAAGTATTTTTTCTGATGGTATTTCCATTGTTGTTGATTTCTTTTATCAGATTTCTGAGCCTGACAATTGCTGCATAGCTACGCTGTAAGTCGCGTTAGTCGATGAGTCCTTTTAATTTTTTTCTGAATACGGCCAAGGCTTTGCTCACATGAGCTTCTACGGCCTTGACCGAAATATTTAATTCGCGTGCGATCTCCGCGTATTTTTTTCCTTCGAACCGACTGAGCAAAAACACTTTTCGCTGTTGCGGAGGCAGGTCGGCAATGATTTGTTCGACTTTCAGGTGCAGTTCGTCAATTTGCAGAATCTGGTCGGGCACCTGCACCGATTCGGATGCCGAATGAGTGTCGGAGTCAAGTCGCTGGGTTTTATTCAGTTCCCAACGCAGGTAATTGATCACCCGGTTGCGAACGGCCCGGAACAGATAGCTGCGGAAAGGACCCTGAAAAGAAAGGTAGACCTGCTGATGCCAGAAATTGGCAAACACCTCGGCCACGATGTCTTCGGCTACCTGCCGCGAATACACGAACCGAATGGCATGGCTGCACAAAAAGGGGTAATATTGTTTAAACAACAGTTCACATCCCTGCCGTGCATTTTGCTCAATCGCCTTACGGATGAATAATTCCTTGTCGTTTCCCAAATTGGTCGAAATCTCAGAATGATCTGTTGATGATACATTTACCTGTATGGCTTGTGCCGTAGTCGCGTCTTCCTGCGGCAAAGAAGAACGGCCAGCAAAGTATTCGGCACGTGAAGGCTTTTGCATAACAGCGATTTATGAGATTTCAGACAGTGATTTTTTTCAGACATTGGGGTTTAATTCCAGCGTTTGTCTGAATTTTTATTTTCCGTTTGTACCTTATAAACAACTGAAGCGGCGTTTACCCTACCTGCACGTATTCATTTTTTAAAACTTTTTTTCAAACACTCTTTTTGCTGGCCTTTTTCAGCAGTTGGAGCCATGCCAACTGACAGGTGTGAGTGTGGAGAATGGCAAAGATAAGACATCGCAGGCGGAAGTTTCCGAAACCGGACCAAAAACAAAACCCCGACTACTGATAGCCGGGGTTTTGCCTTTTCAAAAGATACTATTTTGTGTTCAGTGAGCTTTGACGTTTGCCAGCTCAAAAGACAGCGTTTGCCCTGTGTAGTTCTTGTAAATCATTTTTACGAAACCAAACTCCGGACTGAACCAGTAGGTCAGATACGATTTCCCAAAATCGGCTTCCGCGTTGGATTCAATGCGCCAGGCTTCGGTAACCGATTTGTAAAGCAACTGAATGGCTTCTTTTCCAATCACTTTGTATTCGGACGCAACGGTTGACCCGGCCCAATCGCCCCACCCTTCGCCAATGGATAGATGATCAATCCACGTTGCGCCTTGTTCCAACGGGTATTCGATTTTGGGAAAAGGGGCCACCTCGGTGAAGCAATACTCATTGCCCCGGAGTGGATGCATCCATATCTTTTTTTCGTTTTCAATGATTCCGGTTGTTTCGTTAGGTATTACAATCTTTCTACGGGTAAACTCCCGGTTTGGATTAAACCGTTGAATGTCTTTCTGCTCGACCCTGGCTTTGTGGTAAATGATGGCGATTTCGTCCTGGTCTTCGGGGTAAAATTGCCAGCGGTTTCCGGTGGGCAGCACCGAAATCAGTCGTTCGGAAATCAGCGAATCACTGGCCGTCCGGTAAATGGCTTTGTATACGTGCTCCCGGCAGGGCTTGAACACATTTCGAAACTTAGGGATTTGCTCCACAATGGTGTCTTTTACGGGTTTTCCCGAATCATCCAGCAATGTCACCTTCTTAAAATCATAGATGGGAGTGGGAGCCGAAGGATTGCACTTTACCGATTGGGCATTGGCGACGTACAACCAAAAGCAGAAAAACAGAGTGATACGAACTGTAGCTAAACACATTGCATAAAGTAAAAAATTTATTAACTTAATAAACGTTTGTAAAAGCTCAAACACAAGCAAATTTATCGAACAATTTAGAAATTTCCGTATAAATAAACATTATCTCTAAATACAATTTATATTTATAAACATGAATTTTATCAGGAAGAGATAAAGTTAATGAAATATGCAGACCACACCTTTAATCTTTAAGTAGAGGTTACATTTTTTTATTCATACAACCTTGACATTTTCAATTAAAAATCAGGTTATGCTTTCCCATATTCTTGCTAGTCTGCTATTGCTAACGTTGGGAAGTTTCGTCTGTGAAGCACAGAATACGAAAATCTCTGAAGCAGAAAAAGATTCAATACAAAGACAGTACAAGCTTGATCCTAATGTCAAACCAGAGCTTAGGGTTAGCTCGACACCACTACATAGCTTTGCAGGCCAGCCGATCAGTCCACACATTCTCACCCAAGCAGAACGACAAATAGTAGCAATTGCATTTGAAAAACTACCTCCTTTGTATCAACAGGTGCTCAAAGACCATCTTGCCAGTATCAGTTTTGTTGATAATAATTCTATTTATACAGCGATGACCTACATATTGAACTCAGGTAACTCATACAACATTTTTAATATTACCATTCGGGCAGGTGTTTTAAAACAAACTGTTTCGCAATGGCTTACAGAAAAACAACACATCTTTTTTGATACCGCACAGTCAAAACTTGCAGTTTCGGTAGAAGCAGGGCAATTGAATGCATTTGTGTATGTGCTTCTTCACGAGGCTACGCATGTAGTTGATGGTGTAATGAATATATTACCTTTCTTATACTCAAATGAAGTCATATCAACTCACACAAGCGAATTTACCAAAGGCATCTGGCGCCAGTCTGCAGTGTTTGAACCGAGATTTGCCAAACCTCTGTTAGAACAAACACGCTTTCGAATGGGAGGTAAGAGGTTGCCTATTATTCAGGCTCGGGAAGTTTATAAGGCGTTGAAACAAACCCCCTTTGTTTCGCTATATAGCACCAGCAGCTGGTATGAAGACCTAGCTGAATACATTACCGTTTACCATCTTACCCACAAGTTAAAACAACCCTTTAGAATCATTTTACGAGATGGCGATAAAAACATATTGAATTATCAACCTATGAAATCAAAATTAGTACAAAGCCGGATTTCATTTGTCCAACGCTTTTACCTTGATAACGAAAGTCATTCTCAAAACTAAAACATTTCATTTCCTGCTGCCAACACAAAAGGTTTTGCTGATTTGAAAGCTACTCAGATTGTTTAAGATTTTTGGCTAGAAGTGTCTTTTGGCAGAAAACTTGGCGCATACTCACGGCTTTTCTATTGGGATACGTTTTTCCAGATGGAATAAATCGCTGTAACTGCGCGAAGATCTCTTCGAGAGGATAAAAAATAGTATGTTTTAAAAAAGCAAAACCTGCCTGTTTAATAATCCGAAACAGTCACACCATTTCCATTTATTTTTTAACTTGTTGGCATCCATAAAACCGTCTTTTCACCCATGGAATTTTCTATCGAAAAAGCAATCGAGATTCTCGAACGAACACCGGTGGCGTTGTCGCATTTGCTCAGTGGACTTTCGGACGACTGGACTTCGCACAACGAAGGCGGCGATACCTGGGCCGTGTATGACGTGATCGGTCACCTGATTCACGGTGACAAAACGGACTGGCTCACCCGTGCCCAACTCATTCTATCCGATTCGGCTCAGAAAAATTTCGGACCCTTTGATCGGTTTGCGCAGTTTGAAAACAGCCAGGGCAAAAGCCTACTACAGCTACTCACCGAGTTTCAGGAAGTGCGGAGCCAAAACCTGGACAAATTGCGAAATCTGAACATTCAGCCGGAAGATTTGCAGAAAACAGGTGTGCATCCGGCCTTTGGCGAAGTGACTTTGTCGCAGTTATTGGCCACATGGGTAACTCACGACCTGGACCACATTGCGCAGATTTCGCGGGTGATGGCCAAACAATACAAAGCCGAAGTAGGCCCCTGGATTGCGTATTTGAAGATTCTGAATCAATAGGCAGGTTTCGGCATTTGCAGGAATACTATTTTTCCAGCGGCTTATTTGTAATACGTGAGTTTGCGTTTCAGGTTTTCGGAAACTTCCAAGGAGTGTTTTGTCGTTTGGATGAGAAACTCCGCAAAGAAATACACATCCATTTCTTTGTACTCGTTTATCTTGATTTTAGACTTTGGTTTGTCTTTAAAAGACAATTCCAGTGTATTTTTCGCTCCATTCAAGTTGATCTGCGTCAGTTCATTCAAGTTTCGCTCAATCACCCACAAATCATTGATAGTCAGCCTATCGCCTTGAACCACCAAGGCAATGGGCTTTTTCTGCCGGTAAATGAAATAGCTAATCACATCGGCTATGACAAATGCCCACATGAAAGCCGCCAGATACACATCTGAGTTGCTTTTGCCTACATACGCCAGAAAAGACCAAAACACTGCCAGCAATACAGACGAAAGGCTGATGGATCGTTGCTTTTTGTGAATCATCACTTCCCCGGCAAATGTACGGGTGGTCACGGAATAGTGCCATGCCACCTGCACCCCCAATATCAAAACGATAAGACTGGCAAGAATAACGGACTTAAAAGGGATATTGACAAAGAAAACGATCAACATCAGCACGGCCAGGCCCAAGAGAATCACAAGGTATTTCATGAACGGGAGGTTTTTTGATTTGGCAAGATACTATTTTTAAAAGGCAACCAGCAAAAATCCTCTTTTTACCGGGTGCCAGAATTATTCCTTCAGGAAAACCGCTAACTCGCTGATTTTCAAATCACCCATCCCTTCGCTATACTTTTGTATAGCTATCCCTTCCGAACTATTTGCCCAGAAGCAGGATTTTCCAAGTATTAGACCATACAAAATTTTCTACAAATGACAAATTTCATTGAAGCATTGAACTGGCGTTATGCTGCCAAACAAATGACCGGGCAAGCCGTGCCGCAGGAGAAGGTAGAGACGATTCTCGAAGCCATTCGCCTGGCTCCTACCTCCTCGGGCTTGCAACCGTTTGAGGTTCTGGTCATTACCAATCCGGAACTAAAACAACAGATACAACCCATTGCCAACAACCAACCGCAGATTGTAAACGCCTCACACATACTGGTTTTTGCCGCTTGGGATAACTATACCGAAGAGCGAATCAACGAATATTTTGACCGCGGCAACCAGGAACGCGGCAGTAACGAACGTTGGGAAGCCTATCGCAACATGTTGTTAAAACTCTACCCTACTCGCCCGGCCGATGATAACTTTCAACACGCCGCCCGGCAGGCGTACATTGCCTTCGGCTTAGCCATTGCCGCTGCTGCCTTGGAACAAGTGGATGCCACGCCCATGGAAGGTTTCAATGCCCAAGCTCTGGATGAATTGCTCGGTTTGCCAGCCAAAGGCCTGAAAAGTGTGACTTTGCTGCCGTTAGGCTATCGGGATGTGGCTAAAGACCACATGGTTAACCTGAAAAAGATCAGACGCAGCAAGGAAAGCTTAATTACTGAATTGAATTAACTCCTTGCTTAACAATCAAAAAGGTCTGAAAGCTGCGCTTTCAGACCTTTTTTGGTTGCCGGTTTTTGGATTGAAAAAGATACTATTTTCTGGTTACATTACCATACCAACCGATATCCTACGCCTTCCATCTCTTCAATCTGCTTAATCAGTTCATTGCTTGGATTGATGCGGTACAGCCGCGATTTGCCTTCGACGTGCATTTTTTCCTGCGAGTCGGACAATGAAATACGCAACTCACAGTCGCCGGGATAGTTCTTAGCCAATTCTGCCAGACGAGAAATCACTTTGGCATCCATACGCGTCAGATCCAGGTTCAGTTGCACGCCTTTGCACAGCTTCTGTCGCATTTCGCTCAGCAATTGCATCTGGACGGGCTTAAACTCAAACTGGTCGGTGGAATTATAAAAACGCGGTTCGTACTTTCCTTTGATGAAGATAAAACCGCCTTCCTGCAAATAATTAGCAAACTTCACGTGATTCTCGCCAAACAAGGCAATTTCCAGTGACTGCGAGTAATCTTCCAGCGTAAAAATGGTAAACGGATTGCCGCTTTTCGAAATCCGTGTTCCGGTTTTACTGATGATGCCCGCAATATTGATGTCGCGGTTCTTGAAATTTTCAATCTGGTCAATCGGCGTAATGGCAAACTGCGTCATTTCGATGCGGTACTGATCCAGCGGATGGCCGGAAATATAGAAACCGACCACATCTTTTTCGTATTTCAACCGCTCAATTTCGGTCCATTGTTCGCAAGGCTGGATACGAGGCGGCGGCAAATCGTTGCCACCATCAGCACTACCAAACAAGCTCACTTGTATCTTGCCTTTTTCAGACTGAATCTGGTTGCCATATTTGATGGCTTTTTCAATTAAGGTACCACCGCTGGTATCTTCTTTGAAATACTGAGCCCGATGCAATCCAAAACCGTCAAATGCGCCACCGTAAGCCAGGCTTTCAAATGTTTTCTTGTTTACGGTGCGCAGATTTACCCGCTTGGTCAGGTCAAAAATGTCTTTGTATGGCCCTTTTGCTTCCCGTTCCTGAATCAAATCGCCAATGGCCGCTTCGCCAGCTCCTTTGATAGCACCCAACCCAAAACGAATTTGCCCAGCTTTGTTTACGTCAAACATGATGCTACTTTCGTTCACATCGGGCCCCAACACAGGCACACCCATGCGTTTGCATTCTTCCAGGAAAAACGTAATTTTCTCAATGTTGCCCAACGACGAGGTCAATACAGCGGCCATGTATTCGCCGGGGTAGTGCGTTTTCAGATACGCCGTTTGGTAAGCTACAAACGCATAACACGTTGAGTGCGACTTGTTAAAGGCATAGGAGGCAAAGGCTTCCCAGTCGGTCCATATTTTCTCCAGTTTTTTCTCGGGCATTCCCTTGGCTTTCGCATTCTCGATAAACTGTGGCTTCAGTTTGTCAAGCGTTTTCCGGTCCTTTTTACCCATGGCTTTCCGCAACACATCGGCATCGCCTTTGGTAAAGCCGGCCAGTTTCTGCGAAAGCAACATCACCTGTTCCTGATACACCGTAATGCCATACGTATCTTTCAGATACTCTTCCATTTCCGGCAAATCGTAGGTCACGTCTTCGCGGCCATGCTTCCGGTTTACGTAGTTAGGAATGTAGGCAATCGGACCCGGACGGTAAAGGGCATTCATGGCAATGAGGTCATCGAAGCGGTCAGGCTTCAAGTCCTTCATGTATTTTTTCATTCCGTCCGATTCAAACTGAAACACCGCGTTGGTTTCGCCCCGTTGGAACAGCTCGTAGGTAGCTTTATCGTCCAATGGAATGTTATCTATCTCAATTTCAACACCGTGGTTTCGCTTAATCAGATTCAGGCAGTCGCGAATGATGGTCAGGTTTCGCAGTCCCAAAAAGTCCATCTTGATTACGCCTGCGTCTTCAATCACCTTTCCGTCAAACTGCGTGATCAGCAGATCGGTTTCTTTTGAGGTGGCAACCGGAATAATCTCCGTCAAATCGCTAGGAGCAATGATGATCCCTGCCGCGTGAATACCAGAATTCCGTACGGTTCCTTCCAGCTTTTCGGCTTCTTTGAGCACTGTGGCAGCCAAGTCTTTGCCCTGATACATCTGCCGCACCTTCTTCACATTTTCCAACTCTTCGGGTGTCACAATGTCGCCCAAATCGTCCAACGGCATGTGAATCAGCTTCTGGAAATTAATGCCGTAAGTAGGTTTATCGGGAATGAGCTTGGTGAGAACATTGGTTTCGGCCAATGGAAACTCCATTACCCGCGCCACGTCTTTAATCGCCGACTTGGTAGCCATGGTACCGTACGTTATGATCTGTGCTACCTGATTGCGGCCGTATTTCTCTACCACATAGTCAATCACTTTCTGCCGACCGGCATCGTCAAAGTCGGTATCAATATCGGGCATGGATTTCCGGTCCGGATTCAGAAACCGTTCGAACAGCAACTGATACTTCACCGGATCCAGGTTGGTAATTCCGATGCAATACGCCACTGCGGATCCCGCCGCCGAGCCCCTACCCGGCCCAATCATTACGCCCAGTTCACGGCCCGCTTTGATAAAGTCGGATACGATGAGAAAGTACCCGGCAAAACCCATGGTTTTGATGGTATGCAACTCAAAATCAAGCCGTTCTACTACTTCCTGGGGCAAAGGCAGGCTGTCATCCGGTTTCACTACCGCATCCAGTGGCAATCCATTGTAACGGCGTCGGGCACCTTCATAGGTCAAGTGCCGCAGGTAGTCGTCGCCATCTGTAAAGCCGGGAGGAATGGGAAAGTTGGGAAGCAGAATGTCTTTCTTGAGCTTGAGCGTGTCAATCTTGTCCACAATCTCATTGGTGTTGTCAATGGCTTGTGGCAAGTCTTTGAACAAGTCCGACATTTCGGCCGTGTTTTTGAAATAAAATTCGTTGTTTGGAAAACCAAACCGGTATTCCTTCCCGCCAAACCCGTCGCCTTTCCAAACCGGCTTACTCTGCAACTCGCCCGTATTGACACACAACAGAATGTCGTGGGCGTTGGCATCGTCCTGGTTTACGTAGTGGGAATCGTTGGAGGCAATGACTTTCACGTTGTATTTGGCCGCAAACCGCAGCAACACTTCGTTTACCTTGTCCTGATCGGCCATTTTGTGGCGTTGCAACTCCACGTAATAATCTTCGCCGAACAAATCGAGCCACCACTTGAATTTTTCCTCGGCAACGGCTTCGCTCTGGTGCAGAATGGCTTGCGGCACTTCGGCCCCAATGCAACAGGTGGTGGCAATGAGCCCGGTATGGTATTTCAGCAGGATTTCCTTGTCGATGCGGGGCCACTTGCTATACAACCCTTCCATGTAGCCCAGCGAACAGAGTTTTGCCAGGTTTTTGTATCCTTCCTGGTTCTTGGCCAGCAGCAACTGATGGCACCGAATGTCCTTGTCTTCTTTCGTAAATTCTTTTTTATGGCGATTTTCCACCATGTAAAACTCACATCCCACAATGGGCTTGATGTCGTGTTTGGAAGCCTCGGCCACAAACTTGAACGCACCAAACATATTGCCATGGTCGGTCAGGGCAACGGCAGGCATGCCGTCGGCCTTGGCTTTTTTCATCAGCTTGGAGATGTCGGCAGCCCCGTCGAGCAAGGAGAATTGGGTGTGGCAGTGTAAGTGACTAAAAACCGGCATAGAACTATTCCTCTTTAATTTTGAATTTTATCAATGATTATTCCTCTGATTTGCAGTAACCTTACCTTGCAAGCAGCAAAGCCGCCTCTGTACGGAGGTTACATTTTTTCGGAAGTGGCTTACTAACAAATAGAACCCATTATTACTTTCCTAAATCCCTCTGAATCACAGAAATAACCGTCAGAAGGATTGCCTGAGTGCTTTTCAGCTATCCAACGAAAAGAGTGTATTGTAAAGTTTCCGTAGTTCAAAAATACAATCTTTTTACCAACAAAACTTACCGAGTATGGATTAACTTATTCCCAGGTCGCTTCTTTCTGAGTGTGATTGTAACTTGGTCAAAGGATTGATTCCATCTTTTAGCCATTGATACTAAGGAGGTTTTATTTCTTTTCAAGATACTATTTTGTTTGGCAGTCAACCCATGCAAACGCACGGACTAACGATAAAAATGTACCGATTCAGGAACGTTAATTACTACAACTATGATCCTCTTTCAAATGCTATGGTCACAATTGCGCAACGATAAAATCAGCACAGCCGAGTTACGACGCGAACTCTTCAGACACGGCTACGCCATATTCGAATCGTACATCGTGTACAAAGAGAGTCGCATCGCCAAATTTCAAGTTCGTCCCGACGGCGTTTGGCTTTGGACACACTCGGCCAAGAAGGGCTATTCGCTGAGTTATAAAGTGAGAAGCATGGCCGTGGCCTTGTACAAACTTCGCCGGAGCTACCGCAACTTCCTGGCAGCGGCCGAACGTCCGGGTGTCAAATTACCCAAGATTCAGATTCACCGGCCTATACGGCCTAACGCATTGGCATCTTAAATGCGAACAGGCAGGTTTTCACTTTTAGGAAGATACTATTTCATTTGAGCTGAGATTTCATTCTTCAACATTGGATTGATTTACCGAAACCGGATGCTCAGCATTGAGCACGCCAGCCTGCAACTCCGACAAAAAGAAACAGAAAAAATCTAAGAGCTCAATACCTGGGGCAACCGTGGGGTTTGTGATTGCAACGCCAGCTTTTCTAACACATTGGCTCGTTCAGCAGTCACCCAGATTCGCAGCGGATGGGGTTCAAGCGGCTCCCGGATGCCATTAGACGCACGGTATGGCAGCCCTCGATTCAATTTTTTTGTGGAAGCACTCAATCAAAACAATCAGTCACCCTTCAAGTTTGATGCATTTACCATTGCCTATGGCGGCGATTGGCGTTTTAGCCGAAATGTAATGATTAGCTATGCCGTTCGCACGGTTTATAACCGTAGTTTTACCTTTCAAAATCTGATACCCATTGCCTCCATTTCATGTATGATGCGATGAACCGCGAGTACAGGTTTTTCCATTTTTTAAGATACTATTTTGCAGAGCCCGTAAGTGAGTGCTGCTCATGCTCTTACATTCAATTTAAAGTTCTAAACTTCTTTAAAACAAAAAATCCTCAAAATCACTAATTCTGAGGATCCTTAAAATTTAAAAACAAGTTAAAATCAGATAACACTTTCTTGTACGCCTTCATTTACCAATTCAATGCGTTCAAGCTCCAGTTCGTAATCGGCCTGCAAACGAACCCATTCTTTGGCCCGGTAACCAAACTCTTTTTCTAACAACAGAGCGATCTTGGGAGTAATGCGACGCTTGCCATTTAAGATATCACCAAACTGCGAATTGGAAACGTGAATTTTTTCGGCAACAAATTTTGCCTTGATGTTGGCAGACTGAAGCTGTTTCTTCAGCAGAATGCCTGGATGGGTGGGTTGATCTTTTTCCATAATTTGCGACGGTAGGTAGAATTTTGAAAATAAACAAGGGTAATTTCTTATCACAAAAATGCGAAAAAAAATAAATAAAGTAAAAATAGATTGTCATTAAATTGAAATTAAAATCTACACAAATTTGTTTACTCTGGCGAACCGAGTCTATCTTTGTGTAAACATTCTATATGCGGCCTTATCAGCTTAAGTCTCAGAGTGCTGGATTTGCAACAAATGGGGCTTTAACCGGCGATTTGCCCGACAGCGACTCCAACTCAGAGACGTACTCAAACGCCAATTAAACCGAGTAAACTTGCAGCCTTATTTTTCTTTTTCATTTGACGGTGTTATCTGGCAAGTACTCACGGATGACACCAAGGCATATCTGGTTCTGGAGATACGGCATGCCAACCACACGGTTTCATTTTCGGCAGTCGACTTAACACAAAAAAAACTACTCTGGAACGGCTTTAGCCTGCCTGAGGCCTGGTGGAGCAGTGGGGTTTTGGTCCAAAACGGGATACTATTTTTGCAAACCTTCCCCGATGGCCAAAATCCGGACCCGCGTGGAGTTACAGCTGTTGATATAAAAACCAAAGAAATTTTGTGGCAGCATCCGGACATCCAGTTTGTGCAACAGGTTTCCGACTCTCAGTTACTGGCTCGTCAGTTTGTAACTGCCCTGCCTACTTATTTTCTCATCAAAATTGACAGCGGAGAGATTCTTTCAAAAGATACAGTTCCGCTTTGGTCTAAAGGGCCACTGGCTTCTGATTCCGGACTTCATTTTCCTGTACACTACACCTCGGATGATGTCTACTTTCAGAATATCGCTGATTTTTTGGGGCAAACGCTGAAAATTGATGCAAAAAATGCGTTTGATTACGCCCAAACTCAACATTGTATAATTATTTCTTATTATATTTACGCCAACAACCAGGTAGAAAACTATCTGGTCGCTTTTGATACCCATTCCCGAGTGCCGCTCTTGCACGAAAAACTAGCAACCCAACGCACGGGTATCGGAAAAAACACGTTTTTCATTTTCGAACAGTATTTAATTTTCGTCAAAGAGCAATCCGTCCTTCTGAGCTATGAACTTTAAAACCACTCTCCTAGCATCGGCTTGCCTGATAGCAAGCTCATCGGCCTTTGCAAGTATCACTATCCCTGCAGATTCGATCGGTGTGGAACACAAAGGCAAAAATGTCCTAGTGTTGCACAAAGTAGAATCTGGCGAAACGCTGTACTCACTGGCCCGTCGGTATCATGCATCGGTTACTAAAATCAAGAGCCAAAACCCAGGCATGTCAGATGCCCTAAAAATGGGACAAGTCGTAAAAGTACCTGTGGCAGGTAGCGGTTCGGAGACAACGGAAGTATCTTATTCAACTAGTACCCCTTCGGACGGCAAAACCCATACCGTGGCCAATGGCGAAGGCTTATACAGCATTGCACGTAAGTATCATGTATCGGCAAGCAGTCTGCGCGAATGGAACCATTTGTCGTCTGACGAATTAAAAATAGGCCAGCAACTCATTGTTAATGGCGGTGCCGCTGACAAGTCAACAGAAAAAACACTAGCAGCAACCCCAGCACCAAGCAAAACCGCCTCTGTCGCTGGCAGTGGCCAGACTCACACGGTAGCCAACGGTGAAGGCCTTTACAGCATTGCCCGAAAATACCAGATATCGGTGCAGAATCTGCGCGAATGGAACGACCTGCGTTCTGACAACATAGCCATCGGACAGCAACTAGTAGTTGCCAGCCCGGATGTATCACAAGCATCTATTGCCAAAGCCGAAACAAAAACCTCTGAGCCTGTTAAAAATACTACTATAGAGAAAGCTGCGCCAGTAGAGAAAAAAGAAGTAATAGCGACAGCTCCAGAAGCCAAGCCGGCCACTCCTACGGTTGATGCAACTGCCACAGCAATGGTTACTCCTGCCGTCACAAAATCAAATGACAGCATTGGCAACAAGGAAGAAGAGAAAGCCGCCGAAAAAGCGGCACCGCTGGTTATTAACAACAGCGGCTACGTAAAAACGGTGGAGTCAGGTATGGCCGAAGCCATTACCGAGGGGTCCAGCAGCGATTTGTTTTTGGCACTGCACCGCACCGCTCCTGTGGGAACCATTATGCAGATCCGGAACGAAATGAACGACCAGAGTGTGTTTGTCAAAGTGGTGGGCAAACTGCCCGATACCGGCGAAAACGATAAGGTAATTGTGAAAGTATCCAAACGTGCCTACGAAAGACTTGCTGCCGTAGACAGACGCTTTCGGGTGCAGATTTCCTACATGCCTCAGCAATGAGCGGTTTTGCTCATTTGAAAGATACTATTTTAAATGACCAATAAAGCCGAACCCGGTTGCGATGGCTTTCTATTCTGGATCAGCTTCAAACTCACTAAAACAAACTTCTCTCCCTCATTCAGAGAGAAGTTTGTTTTTTTAACTCCACAAAAAATCTTTTAAATTCATGGAGAAGCAACACGTACCAAAATCGGGATGGAAACACTACGCATGGAATATCCTGTTTGCGTTATTCTATCCGTTTTTACTAACCTTTTCCCTGATATTTACCGGAATCGTATGGATTTTCTCTGGTATCTCGCAGATTTTGTTCAAAGTATTGTCGTCAATTTCTCAGAAAGAGAAAGAAGATATTTCCAAATAAAACTTGATTCCTTACTCTTCCAGTACTCCCAACTTGTTCAACATCAAGCCGGTTTCTAAAATCAGAAGCCTACTATTTTTTTGAAGGCTGGTATTTACCCTGCTGCCCTGAATACGACCAACAATCAACCTGCATTGTGTTGTCTTTACATTTTTGCGGGTTTTCTTTCATGCTAAAAAATGGCACGATATTTCGTTGAAATGAACTAACCTCCCTGATTACATTGTAATCGGATCTATTCAGTCCAAACACACTCATTACACTCTTATGAAACGTTTTTTACTTATTGGCTTTATCATGTTGGTAGCCGCTTGTACTTCGGGCAAGCGGGCATTGCAAAAAGGAGATTACGAGGAAGCTATCATCAAGTCAATCAATCGGTTACGCAGTAGCCCGAAAAATGACAAAGCCCGCGAAACCTTACGTGAAGGCTACCCGCTCACACTGGAATTCCACCTGAACCGCATCAGCAATCTGCGTAATTCCAATGAGCCGTTCAAATACGAAGGCATCCTGGCCTCCTACGAAACTCTCACTCGACTGCACAACGAAATTCAGCGCTGCCCGGCTTGCCGCCAAGAAGTAGCCAATTCGCGCGGCTACCTGAGCGAAATCGGCGATACTAAACAGCTGGCAGCCAATGATCGCTACAATGCAGGCATTACCGCTTTTGATCGGGATAATAGCCGCGAAAGTGCCAAAGAAGCTTACTTTCACTTCTTACGTGCCTCCGAATTGGTTCCCAACTACAAAGATGTGGCTCAGCGTATGCAGCAGGCCAAGTTTGAAGCCACGTTGAAAGTGGTTTTCCAACAGATTCCGGTACATTCGCGTACGTATGGACTGAGCAATGAATTCATTCAGAATAAGATCAATCAGTTTGTAAGCAGCGAGAAAATGAATGAGTTTGTGCGGTTTTACACGCCTGGCGAAGCACAGAAAGTAGGCTTGAAAGACCCTGACCACATTGTAGTAATGCAGTTTGACGATTTTGTAGTGGGTCAGGTGTATATGAAAGAAAACAGCGAAGAAGTATCACGCGACAGTGTGGTTGTAGGCCAGGTGAAAACAGAGTCCGGAAATAAAAATGTATACGGTACAGTAAAAGCAAAATTCATTTCCTTTCAGAAGACCGTAAGTTCACGCGGCCTGATGGACTTACAAGTGATGGATGCCCACACCAAGCGGGTCCTGTTTCAGGAAAAAATGCCGGGCGAATTTGTGTGGCGTTCGGAATGGGCCAGCTACAAAGGGGACGAAAGAGCCTTGACTGATAAGCAGATGAAACTGACCCAGTTGCGCGAAGCCGTTCCACCGCCACCGCAGGATTTATTCATCGAGTTTTGCAAGCCCATTTATTCACAGGCAACAACTACACTACGACGCTACTACCAAAACTTTTAATTGTGAAAAGGAATAGTATCTGAGAAAGAACCAAAACCCCGGATACTATACTTTTCCATATACTTTTACAATGGTTTCTTCAGGACGCTTGTCTATTCGGCAAGCGTCCTCTATTTTTTCGGCCAACTCTTCTGGCTTTACCCAATCAGAAAAGTCTGCGTTGGGCATTGCACTCCGATTGGATGGAGTATCAATGATGCTGGGAACGATCACTGAGGTAATGATATTCTTTTCTTCTCCTGAAGCATTTAATAATTCGGCAAGCTTGAAAATCAACGACTTAGACAATGAATATCCTAACATATCTATCCCCGACTGAGGCTCCAGAGCAGGCCTGGCACCAATGGTTACAATGCGGCCCCCGGCATTCTGGGCTTGCATTCGCAGATACAACGGACGAGCCACATTGTAAGTAGATTTAAAGTTCAGTTCCAGCATCTGTTCAATCTCCTGGTAGCTAGTACGCACCAGATTTCCAATTGAAAATCCGCCAACCAGCAAAACAGCCGCTTGCAAGGAAGGAAATCTGTCATATGTCTGCTGAACCACAACCCGAGCGGCATCTTCATCAAATAAATTGGCTTCTTTTACTTCCAGGTTCGGATTTTCAGGAAAATGATGGCGAGTACGAGGTTCTACAACGGCTACTACCTGATACCCTTCGGCCAAGAATTTTTCGGTAACAGCACTGCCTAAATTACCGGCTGCACCTGTGATGAGAACGGTTTTGCTCATAAAACTCGGTTGAAACGTTAGTCTTAACTCCTTTAACAAACCAAGTAACTAAATAAATTTATATTTTTGACTACTAAAACAAAAGAAAATTTTAGAAAAGGAATGGTTACCTTTTTCCCGAAATGGAATCAATAGCTACAATCACACTTGTTTCACCCTTCAAACGGTGCGTGTCTTTTAATCTTCATATTGCCCTCTACGCCTGATCTTTCAGGTTGACAGTTTATCCTCACTAACTGTCCTGTTATCTTATTTTCTAATTTTTTACTGATCTTACCTGACTGATGTCTTCATCCGATGGATGACTCGTAGGGTTTCATGGGAAAATAGTATCTTCTCATTTGTCAAAACCCCAACATCAGGTTAGGCTAACACCAACATTGAAATTACATTATGAATACGATAAAAAAATATCCACGAACCCGGCACATTGAAGGTTCGCGGTTGCAAAAAGGCGATGAAGACCTGAAAAGTGTTCCGTTTGAGGAAATCAAAGGCAAATTTCTGGTCATTGAAGAAAAAATGGACGGCGCCAATGCAGGCATCAGCTTTACGAATAGTGGACAACTACTGTTGCAAAGTCGTGGGCATTACTTGACGGGCGGCTACCGCGAACGGCATTTTGATTTGCTGAAAACCTGGGCCAATACCTATGCTCCGCAAATGCATGATGTAATCGGTGACCGGTTCATCATTTACGGCGAGTGGATGTATGCGAAGCACACGGTTTTTTACACCGATCTGGATCATTACTTTCTGGAATTTGACATCTTCGATATCTACGAAGAGCTGTTTCTGAGTACGGCGCAACGGCGGCGGCTATTGGAAAATTTGCCTTTCATGAAATCAGTCAAAGTGCTGCATGAAGGGCCATTGAACCACAAGAATCAACTGTATGACTTCATTACTCAGTCGTACTTCATCAATAACCATCATTTGGAGTGCCTGCAAACGGATTGCGAAAAACTGGGACTACGTTACGACATAGCTTTGAAGGAAACCAACAAGAGCAATCTGATGGAAGGGCTGTACATCAAACAGGAAAGCCATCATCAGGTAGAAGATCGGTTCAAATTTGTCCGTTCCGATTTCCTGACGAGCATTCTGGATTCGGAAACGCATTGGCTCGACCGGCCCATCATTCCAAATCGGTTAGCAAACGGAGTAAACCTGTTTGTATAGTACAAAAAATAGTAGGATTTGAAAACGAAAAACCCCATAGAGCAATTCAAGAAGAAAGACATTAGACAAAAGATACTATCCTAAAGATCAATAGGTTACAATAGAATGCATGTCTGTTTTTCTTAGTACTTAACAAAATCTCCTATGAGGTTCTTAAACCGCTAAAGTCATGTTTATACCTTACGAAAAAATAGATACCAATTGGCAAAACCGTGGATTGACGCAGGAACACTACCGCCGTTTGAACAAAGCGGAATGGGTTGTAACCGAAAAAATCCACGGAGCCAATTTTTGCGTTGTCCTCACCGAGCAAGCGATTAGCTATGCCAAACGCAAGGAAATGCTTTTACCTGACGACGACTTCTTTGGCTACCAAGCCGTGGTTGAACCGCTCGAAATCGCTTTTCTGGAGGTGCAGCAATATTTACAACAAGAGGGTTTTGCCCATTCGGAAGATACTATTTTGCTGCATGGCGAGTTGTTTGGCGGCGGTTATCCGCACCCCGAAGTGGAAGCCAATGCACAGGTAGATTTGGTACAAACGGGCGTGTATTATTCGCCCGACATTGAGTTTTGTGTATTTGACATTGCCATTCAATCGCCTGGCAATCAGCACAAACAATACCTGGATTATAAGCTCGTATCTTCCATTTGTGAAAAAGCGGGGCTTTTATACACAAAGGCGCTGTTTGTGGGATCCTATGAAAAAGCATTGGAAGTTTCCATCCGTTTTGAGACTAGCCTGCCAGGCCTGTTGGGGTTGCCCGCCTTGCCGTTTGCTAATTTGGCCGAAGGAGTGGTTGTCAAACCGACGGATGACCTTTGGCTCAGTACTGAAACCGGTATGTTCCGACCTGTTTTGAAACGAAAGATTCCCGAGTTCGCCGAAGAACAATTTCATCAGGTTGCAAAGTGGAATGAGTTTGAGCCTAAAGGAAAAACCACTCAGTTGCTCCGGCAATTGCTGGCTTTGATTAACGAAAATCGGCTGAACAACGCGGTTTCGAAAGTGGGCAAAATTCAGGTAGGTGATGCCAAGAAAATAGCCTTGGTGAAACAATACATCCAGGAGGATATAGATGAAGAGATTCAGCATGTTGCGGCTAAAACGTATGCCAAACTTACTCAGACAGAGAAAGATACGATAAGCCGGCAAGTACAGGCAAGCATTGACAGGCTGATCGAAAACCACGTAAATGAAAAGAAATAGTCATGAAAACGCAGAAAAAAAATGCGATAAAAGAAAAGTTTGCAGCCAGCCATGAAATAATCAACCGGATTCTGTGGGATCAACGCTTGAATCCCAGGTCGTTTGTCATTGGCTTTCAGGACCGAGTGTCAAAAACCGGCTTACGCGAGAAGCCCTTGCTTGAGTGGGACGAAAACGGCGAAATCCCTTGGCATCGCATTCGGTATATTCGTTGTGAAGAGATACATGTCTGGGATCGGGAAGAACGCATTAATTTGTTTTCCACAGACCAATTGCCTGAAAGTGCCTGGCAAACGGAAGGCAATAAACAACCCTTGGAGGCTCATGGGATTTTTACGCCCAAAACTGTATACAAATACAATGGAAGTAGCTGGATTGCAACTACACCGGAAATAAAAACACGCGATGCGGATCATTTGGCCATAGCCAGTTACAATGTGCTAACCAATCGGTTTGCCGATACGGATACGCAACTTGCAAAACGGATTCCGGCTATTGTGGAATTGCTCAAAAGCATGCAGGCGCAAATCATTTGCTTACAGGAAGTTACCACAGAATTGCTCCAGCATTTATTGGCGCAGGAATGGATGTACCGTTGGCATGTTTCAGATACAGCCCAAACGCTGAATGTGGAAAAAGGACTTGTGTTGCTGTCACAGTTTCCATTTGCACTGGTGGAACATTCGTTTTCTCCGCAAAAGAATTGTTTGGTGGGTTCGTTTGCATTCGAAAAAAGCGAAATACATGTGGCGGTAGTGCATTTGACCAGTAACCGGGCTGAAAATGCCAGTCAGATTCGGCAGAAACAATTGCAACAAGTAGCCAATTACTTGCACTCCTTGTCTGGAACACAGCTTATCGCAGGTGATTTCAATATGCGGGAACCGGAATCGATGGATGCTCTGAAAATTCATCAGTGGACAGACAGTTGGCCACAATTGCATCCGCAGAAAGAGGGATATACATTTGACCCATCTGCAAATCCGTTGGCGGCGGCAAATACGCTGACTGGGCTACCCGGACGGCTTGACCGAATTCTAGTTCGAAACGGAAATTCGCGTTGGAAACCCCAACAGATGCAATTATTCGGCAAGGAACCTATTGATGACACAGACGGAAAGATTTATCCTTCCGACCATTTTGGAATCTGTCTGCAATTGGTTCAACAACAGGAAAATACAGAATTGCAATCACTAAAACCTACGTATCAAAGTGCGTTGGTGGTGATTCCACCCGAAAACTGCTGGGCTCCGATTCAGGCCATTCGCCAGAAGTATGATAGCAAAGTAGATCGTTGGATGCCACACATTACCTTGGTGTATGGATTTATTGCAGATGAACATTTTGGCGAAGCGGCTCAACTCATTGGCGAATCGTTGAAAAAGCAGCAGCCTTTTGAGGTGACTCTTAGTGGGTTTTCCACCTTTGAGCATCGCAGTAGCACGACGGCCTGGCTTAAGCCAGAAACAGCCGATTCCATTGCCTGGCAACGGGTGCAACAAGTACTTCAAGATCTGTTTCCGCAATGCAATGAACAGAGCAGCCGTGCGGGCGGCTTTACACCGCATTTGAGTGTAGGGCAATTTACGGATCAACAAACTGCTAAATCTTTGCTGCCGCATTGGCAACCTGTGTCGTTTGAAGTGGATAAGGTAGCTTTAATCAGTCGCCATGGAGACGAACCGTTTGCCATTCGGTACACAGTTGAGTTGGCAACAGGCAAGATCGAGTTGATTGATAACTCCAATCTAGTAGCCTATGTCAATCACCATGTTCCTGAACTTACAGTACAGCAATGTGAACAGCAGGAAACGGTGCTTGGGCTAATCAACCAGGCTTGTGAGGAGGTTTTAGGGCAGCCAGGTAACTTAAACCTGTTGGGCTCTGCACGCTTGGGTACGCAGACTGCACAAAGCGATACTGATGCAGTGTGTCTGATTCCCAAAGGCTTAAATCAGGCTTTTTTTCTGCAAAATGTAAAAGAACAGCTGAATGGTATTTACCAAAAGGCCCGTTTGGTTACAGATGTACAGATACCCGCCTTGCGACTGGAAATAGAAGGCCAGTCTGTGGATTTGCTTTGCGCCAACAGTCCGTTTTTTCCGGCTGGTTTAGAAGCGATTACACCGTCAGAAGTGCATGAGTTTGACGCCTTAAGTTGGCAAACGTTGAGTGGCTGTCTGGAAGCGGAACAAATTATCCGGATTGCCAACGATACGGTGGGTTTGGATTCTTTTCGCTGGTTGGTACGGGCGGTGCGTCTTTGGGCCAAACGCCGCAAGATAGCCGGCAATGGATGGGGGTATCTGGGTAGCTTTTCGTGGACGGTACTGGCAGCCTGGGGGTGTCAGTCATTACCCAAAAAAGACAAATCGTATAGCAAGGAAGAATTGATGCGGCATTTCTTTGAATCGGTGAGTCGGCATAATTGGCAACTTCCGATTAGCTTAACGGACGAGGGGAAACGCTATCAAATTCGTCCGAAACGCGACTGGATGCCGGTTGTCACATCAGTGAAGCCTTGTTTCAACAGTGCCCGAAATGTGACTCGTTCTACGTTTCAGGTAATGAAAGCGGAACTAAAACGGGCAAATACAGCGATGCAGACAAATGGGATAACCGTTTTTGAAGAGCAATCGCTGCCTGTTAATCAACTGATTCAGTTGCAGGCAGTTTGTAGGAATGAAGAAGAGTTGGCCGAAGTGAAGGGTTGGCTGGAGGGAAATGTGGTTGGTTTGCTGCTGGCACTTGAAAACGCCGGAGTTTCGGTGAGGCCCTATCCTGGTTTTAGCCAGAATGGTTTTACGGCGACACTGTCCATTCGCTGGGAGTTACTTTCTTCTTTGGAAACGGATAGTAGGCAACAAGCCCTTGCTGATTTCATTCAGAGATTCGACTCCTGGGCACAGCGTCCCAGCCAAAGTCAACTAACATACAAGTGGGTTGACCGACCTATTTAGCTATAAGGAGGTTTTTATTATTTGAAAGATACTATTTCATTTAGCTGTTACAACAATGATCACCAATGTTTTACAGAAAAGTCTGGCTGATTTTGAGATTGTGAAGAAATACCAGACTCGTTTTGACTGGATGAAAAAAACGCCACAGGATTCGGAGCACCACCAGGAGGGAGATGTGTATACGCATACCGAAATGGTGTTGAGTGCGCTGTTGGGTTTGCCCGAATTTCAGGCATTGTCGGAGTATGAACGGCGGCTGCTTACCTATACCGCTATTTTTCATGACATCTGCAAACCGGATACGATGGAAACCTGGCCGGGCGAGAAAGGACGCATTTCGCATCCGCGCCACGCGCTGAAAGGCTCAATCCTGACCCGCCAGATTCTGGATAAAGAGAAAGAATCGTACGATTTCATTTACCGAGTTACCAACCTAGTGCGGTTTCATGGCTATCCGTTTTGGGTACTGAACCACGAAAATCCATTGCGCGATGCCATTCGGATGAGTTTGTTATCCGATACGAAATTGCTGTATATTTTTGCCAAAGCCGATTTGATGGGGCGCATCTGCAATACGCACGACGATATGCTATACAACCTGGAGCTGTTTCGGGAGTATTGTCTGGAAAATAGTATCTTCGGACAAGCCAAAACCTTCGCCTCCGACTACGACCGTTTTCATTACCTGAACGTGGATGGCAGCTATCCCGACACGCAGCTTTATCCCGATTATGCGTTTGATATTTACCTGATGTGTGGCTTGCCTGCTGCGGGAAAAGATAGCTTTTTGCGCCAAAACCTGACCGACTTGCCGAGTGTGCATCTGGATGCGATTCGGGAAGAACTGGACATTGACCCAACGGATAACCAAGGGCAAATCATCCAGGTGAGTCGGGAGCGGAGCAAGGAATTTTGTCGCAAACGGCAATCGTTTGTCTGGAATGCCACGAATATCAATTCCAAAATCCGGGCGACGCTGATCAGTCAGTGGCTTCCATACAAACCCAAAATTCACATTGTGTATTTGCACAAAAACATTCATCAGATTTTAAAAGATAACGCCCAGCGCGAAGATGATTCACGCGTGCCCGACAATAAAATCATGAACATGTTTGAACGGTTTGAATTTCCCGAAATCTCGGAATGTCATTCGCTGCAAGTCATTGAAACGGACAAGTAAAGTTATCAACTGCCTGTGGCGAGTGGCAACTATCTAACAGACAATATTTGGTCGACTGCCGACAAGTGCTTTATTGTTCAATAAATAAATTGCTATTCGTTTTTTTTTCTCAGTTAGGCAAATTCGACCAAAAGCCGAATGATACTTGCCACTCGCCAAAGGCAAGCGGCTGATGTGAGAATCTCTCATTCTTCTCGCTGTAGTTTACCCCTCAAATTAGCGTAAATTCTGAGCGGTAAACTACATGCTTTTGCCTCATCTTCAAGGAATGCGAGTTGGGAGTACGGCAAAAAAATAGTATCTTTCTCAGGGCAAAAACCCCTGACTGTACCATACAACTATGAACTTTTTATTCAGTACCATTCGGCACCTGCGCCAGCAGGAAGAAGTTCTGCTATTTGGAACCTTGTTCGACATTACGGATTCGGATAAGCAAGCTACCGTAGCCTTTCTCCAAGCAGAATACCAAAACGAGGCGCTGGACTATCCCTACCAACCGCCTGAATTTGAGGCAGAATCGGCTTTGTGGGCCGCACAGACGGTTTATACCACTGCCCAAATCTTGCTGTATCGCCAGCATAACGTGGCAGACTTGCCAAAACTATTGCCCGATTTTCCGCTTGATCCGACTCCAGCCCGCATTTTGTCGGTTGATTTGACGCTGCGTTTCCTGCCCGATATGCTGAAACAGGCCCAACACCTCGACCCGGAAGACGCGGTAATTCCGCTATTGGAAAACAAACTGATTCAGTGGCATTATTCGGGTGTAACCACTAAGCTTCCACTTGAAAAACTAGACTTTCGTTACATCATTGCCAATGACTGTCTCCATCAGTTGTATACCAACCAGATTATCCAGTACAAGAAAACGCAACTGGCTGGTCATCCGGCATTTACAACCAACGTGCAGGCTAGCTTGGGTAATTATACAGCTCAATTCTGGAGTGAACTGACCCTGCTTCAGGAACAACCCTCTGTCACCGAATCTTAACTTTATAGAACCTACTCTGCTCATTTTCTATTTATCCTACGCATGACTAGCATTGAAAAACTCAACCGTGTTTTACAATACGTTAAACAGTCCTTTATTGGCAAAGACGAGATCATTGACTTACTGGGCATTAGCCTTTTAGCCAGAGAAAACACTTTCCTGTTAGGCCCTCCCGGAACAGCAAAAAGTGCCATTGTGCGGCTGGTATCTGAATGCATTGTAGACGGCAAAAACTTTGAATACTTACTGACCCGTTTTACCGAACCCAACGAAATCTTCGGTCCGTTTGACATTCGCAAACTGAAAGAAGGCGAACTGGTAACCAACACCGAAGGCATGATGCCCGAAGCTTCGATGGTGTTCCTGGATGAGATTTTCAATGCCAACAGTGCTATTCTGAACAGTTTGCTGATGGCTTTGAACGAAAAGATATTCCGGAGAGGCAAAGAAACCCGCAAACTACCCGCTCTCATGTTTGTAGGTGCCAGCAATGCCCTTCCTGAAGACGAAGCACTAGCTGCTTTGCTCGACCGGTTTCTGATTCGTGCCAAATGCGATTATGTGGATACCGATTTGCTGGAAGAAGTATTGCTGGCCGGCTGGAAACTGGAAAACCGAACAGTCGAAGAAAAACCAGCCATTACCCCTACTGAAATACGGGAATTGCAACACTTGTGTCGCCAGGTCGATCTGTCGCCCATCCGCAAAACCTACGTCGATTTGGTGCATAACCTACGCAACACGGGCATCAAAGTTTCGGACCGGAGAGCCGTGAAAGTACAGAACTTACTGGCGGCCAGCGCCTTGATTTGTAATCGTACGCATGCCGTTACTTCCGATCTGTGGGTGCTCAAATACATCTGGGACACAGAAGAGCAAATCGAAATACTAGCGGGCATCATTGATGGCATTATTGAGAAAAACCCGGATACGCAGACCCATCCGCAAGCATTGGCCAACAAAGCTCCCAATGCAGAAGAACTTGCCAAGGAAGTTTCCATGCTGACAACACGCTGGGAAGCCGACGGACTGTCATTCGAAGAACAAAATGTGATTAAAGACAAGTTGCGGTATGTGCAAACCCGTACCAATTGGATTAAAAACGCAGAGCACAAACAACACCTGCACACCCAAATCGAATCGCTATGGCACAAAATGCTTCAGAAAATCTAACCTACTATCTGTCTCTGGATGAGGACTATAAAGATAACCTGGCGGCTATCCGGCTATGGCCTTCCCTAAAAGCAGGGGTAGAAGACCATCGCATCTGGATCAAGGAACTCAGCTACGCGCAGATTCATTCGCTGGAAGTCCAACAATTGCCTTCCAAGCGTTTGTTTTATGAGAAACAGGGCAAGTTGTATCCCATACAAAGTTTACTGCCCGAACGGGCGGTTCCGGCTTTGCTGTGGACACCACTGGAGCGGGTTTTAACCGTTACGCTGCCTTCGTTTAACCATAATTTTTTTGGTATAACCCAAACGCTGGAAATACAAATAGTATCCTCCCAAAATGAAAAACCTGCCTGTGCGTTGTGGGCCTCACTGACCGATTTGGAAAAGTATGTGCAAACCTGTGCGGCCGTTCGGCTTCAGGAACTGCGTTGGTGTGTGATAAATCAACAGCAGGCGTTGGTGGTAGGATCACCGTTGTTACCGATTCCAGGGGTAGCTTATTGGCAGCGAGGTTCGTTTTTGCTGCCTACCGGCTATGACTTTGATTTGCATTTGTTAGCCGACTCCCTCCAATCAATTTTGAATCCGGAAAACACCAATTGGATTGTCTGGCATACCGATCAGACGTATTCGCTTATTGCCAAGACAGATTGCACATCTTTGTCATTGAGTTCGTTTCGCCGCACCCGGCAAGCCCTGATCAGTAATTTCTCATGATGATTGCTCAAGATTATTTTCAGTCCTATCAACCGTATTTCTGGCAGTGGGAAGACAACACGGAAGTGCTGGCTATTCCAGGCGGGAACACTATTACCTATCGAAATCTCGTAAAAGAAACGCTGATCAGCCTGGCTCCTCAGGGCATTCCGCCATTTGGGTCTTTGTTGTTGGCGGTCATTGCGACTAATCCGAATGCCAAGGAGGCCGTTCAGCAGGTAGAGCGTATCTTGAAGCCTTATCAAACGGCACAATATGACATCATCAGCAATACGCTTAGTTTTCTGACCCGGTTGTCGCTGGTTCCGCAGAATTACAAGATCGGAAACAATCGGTTTCTTTTGTTTCAAACCATCTTTCAGAACTGTCACAACTGCTTGTCTATCAAAGGATCTCAGGAAATCAGCAAAGAGGATTTTCAGCGAAAGGATTTTATTAAGGCAATCTCCACTCCTGAGAAAAATGTGGAACTGCTGATAGTAAAAGACTTACGGGCATTTGCCTTGCTTAACCAAAAGTTCCGCAGCGTGGATGAGATTGTCACCAAAATGGCCGGTCTCCCTCCACTACCCGAAGAAGACTTGCAACTGCCCGATGAGCCCATCACCCCAAGCACGCAGAAAGATTTTGTAGAAGAACTGATTGATAATCCGAGTACCTTTCAGGTGGGTGCATTGATTCGGCAGTTGTGGAGCGGATTGCAGATTCCGGTGCATAGCTCTTTGCCGAGTCAGCAACCGTTAGGTGGCATTTCGGACATTACCAACAAAGGCGATTTTGACAAGTTGCTCATATCCGAGTTTGCCAATGAGGATCTAGTCTTTTTGTCGCGGCTAGCCAATAACGAGGCGCTGTATCTGCACCGCGAAATCCCGCCGAGCCATCCGGAACAAAAGCGCATTTTCCTGATCGATACTTCCATCAAGAACTGGGGCACGCCCAAACTGGTAGCTTTTGCTACAGCGTTGGCGGTTGCCCGGCATCCGAAAACAACCATTTCCAGCATTGCGTATGCGGTTGGCAACAGTTATGTACCGGTAGGGCTTGAAAGTTTGCCACACATCATGGAAGGACTGTTGCAACTCAATGGCAGCTTACACGGGGCCAAAGGATTGGAAGCCTTTCTGGAACAGCATCCGGTGCAGTCGCAAGATGAGATCTTCTGGATTAGCTCGGTGGAAGCCAAAAACCATCCGGTAATGGCCAAAACGCTGCACGAAAACCGCAACCGGCTGGCATACTGCATTTTTACCGATGCAGCGGGCTCATTGGATATTTACAAAAATCAGCGAACCGGCCGAAAACACTTGCAAACGTTGCGGTTCCCATTGGATGAATTGTGGAAAAAACCGAAAAAGGAAATAGTACCGGCCGCAATGCCAAAACCTGCCGGTTTTCCCATTCTGTTTCGCACGCCGTCGGCATTCAAAAAGATATTCTATACACACACAGGCAACTTGCTGGTAGCTACGCCCGACAAAATGTTGCTAAAACGCTATCACACCGATACCAAAACCAAAGGCTGGGAACTATTGCATGAATCTTTACCCTTTGGATTTAGCAATTCAGAAATAGGCGTAAACCGGGATGGTGAATACATTATGTTGTTGTTTAATTCGAACGTCAAGGAAGGCGTTTTGTTCAACCTGACTACTCAAAAGACCGTCAAATTCCAGCTAACAAATTGGAGAGCAAGCACTTTTGCTAGTTTTGTCTTTTCGGAATCAACCTGCTTGTTTTATCACAAAACTATGCACCACTGCTGGAGTATTGACCTGGAAGGAAAAGTAACTCAAGTTGGTTTACCAATTATAGATTTATGGAAAACACACGCTGAACAACAAGAAGAAGCCAAAAAGCAGATTTACGACTCAAACAGTGTGCTGAAAAACATTCCGCAACTCTATATCAACGAGGTAAACAATCTGGTTTTCAATAAACATGAACTGCATCTTCAGCAGGGACAACATGTAAAATTAGACTTTACCAACTTTCAGAAGCGAATCATAGAAGCCGAACGAACATCGCCCGCATTGTTTACGTTCTCAGATGGCAGCCAGGTTGAGATCAATCCTACAGGCATGGCCATCTTGCGCAGCAGCAATCCGAGTATTCCGGTTATTTACATTCCTACTGTACTGGATGCTTCGCTGGGCGTTGCCACGCCACTCGAATTTGCGGGGAATGAGTATTATTACAAAGATGCCACGTGTGAGGTAAAGTTGCTGTCAGCAGGAAACAATAAGCTTAAAGTTATAAAAACCATTAAAGATCAGACGCAACAAGGACTGAGAGAATGTAAGGAGATTGCGGATACGGCCCCAAGCACAATCTCACTGAATATGAACGAATTGAAAGCATATCAACTTAAAAAAGATTTGGAACTGGACGGTGCGCAGGTAGAGGTAAAAACGCTGAAACAGGGAATTAGCTTAATCAAAATACACGCCGCCACTTTTTACCGACAATACATCGAAGCCTTCGTCAAACACATACAAACGCATGGAACTCACGCTTAAACCGCATTCTAAAAATACGTATCCCCTCAAGGCATTGCTTATCCGGAGCAGCAATGTGGTTTACTGGGTTCAGGAATTGCAACGCATGCAGTTGGCCTTGGCGAAAATAGAAGTTTATCCGGTGCCTGGCCTGACAGCCAATAGTGTGGGCGGATGCCTGGTGGTGCTTAGAGAAGGGCAAACCGTTGCCGATGCGGGTGCACACGAATGGTGCCAGCAGGTGCATCCCAACGTATACATTGCCGAAAAATCCGTTCTGCATCCTTCCTTAACGGATGCAGAACTGGAACGTCTATTTGCAACAGGCAAACACGTGATTCATCCGGAGTTTGGCTTTGTGGAACTCGCAGAGAAAACAGCTTTTGAAAACCTGTTGCAAGCTCCAAAAATAGTATCCCTGGAAATTACAAAACCCCAGGAGTCGGTATTTGCACCGCAACGCATCCGGAGTTTTCGCATACAGCCAGTGTCATTGGAAGAAACGCTCCAAAAACTGGAAGCAGCCGTAGGGCCTCCGCACGAAGAGTTCAAAGACAAACCGCTTTCGTTTTTGGAAAAGATGAAGCTGTTTTTCTACCAGTTGTTATTTTTGGGTGGGCTATCTTTTGCGGCTTCGTCGACAGGTAAATCAGGCCGAATGGGAAAGTTTCTGAGCAAACTATTTTCCAAGATGCAATCCGGCACACCCAAGTGGGTGCAGTCGATGCAGCAAGATTTTGAAGATCTGGAAAAACGGAATCAGAAGTTTGTGAACAAGCTAATGGATTTGCTGAAGAACAACCCGCAAGAAGCGTTGAAATACGCCATTCCATTGGATGACAGTGGCCTGGGACGAGGTTCATCACAGGCTGGAGCCATGGAATGGACCGCCCGTTGGTTCGACTTTTCTCTGTTTGGCAGTGGTGGAGGCGGTTCCGGCTCTGGCGGTGGTTCAACTTCCATTGGTGACCAATATTACGAACTTCAGCGCCAATACCAGGCAACTGCCAAACATCTGCTCGAACAGAAAGAATATCAGAAAGCGGCATTTGTGTACATGAAGCTGCTCAAAAATTACCAGGCAGCGGCACAGGCATTGGAAACGGGTCGGTATTACCAGGAAGCAGCAGCCGTTTATCTTAACTATCTGAAAGACAAACGCAAAGCTGCCGAATGTTATGAAAAAGGCAACATGCCACTGGAAGCCATTGAGCTATACAAAGAGCTTACCGAAAACGAAAAGGTGGGCGATTTGTACAGTTTGTTAGGGCACAAAAAAGAGGCTGACTATTATTACCTGCAAGCCATTGATAAATTGAAACTGAATAATCAGTATGTGAAAGCGTCGCTGCTGTATCGGCATAAGATGGATAACTATACCGATGCGCAAGATTTGCTGCTGGACGGTTGGCGATTGGAAAAAGATGCATTTAACTGTCTGAATAACTATTTCGCCAATATTCAAGAGATAAAACAGCTTCAACAATCTATCGAAACTGTTTATCAGACAGAGGTTTATGAAGCGAACCGGGAACTGTTTTTGCAAATTCTGGAACTTGAATATGCCAAGCATACCACGTTGCAACAGCCCGTCCGCGAAATGGCGTATGAAATTACAGCGGCCCATTTGCACAAAAACCCGAAAGTGGTATTGCAATTAGAGAAGTTTAACCCGGATAAACAATTGCTCAAAGATCTGATGCAGTTTAGCCAGACCTACCGCCAAAAATAGTATCTCTCAAAAAGCCAAAACCTCGCCTGTGCGAGGTTTTGAGCAAATTAAATTTCGACAATTCGAGTCCTTCAATTCGAATTAGGCTGGCAGTATCTGGACGGGAAACGGCTCACTGTTGCAATTGTTTCAAAAATTCGGGCAGTAAACTAATGTCGGCTAGTTCCTGATAGGAAACCCCTTCGGTATGTTGAATTTCGACCATTTCGTGGGCCCACGTAGTGTGGAACGGAATGTGCACCGCATGCGCACCAATCTGGCAAACGGGCAGAATGTCTGACTTTAGGGAATTGCCCACCATCAGAAATTCATCGGCGGTGATGTTGTTTTTACGCAATATGTTTTGATAGGTTTGCGCATTCTTTTCACTCACAATCTCCATTTTATCAAAGTAAATTCCCAATCCGGAGCGGGCAATTTTGCTTTCCTGATCAAACAGATCGCCTTTGGTAATCACCATCAACTCATAGCTCGCATCGAGTAGTTTTATGACGTCTTCCACATTGGGCAGTATGTCAATGGGATGTTCCAGCATGAATTTGCCCATTTCGATGATCTGCTGAATTTCATTCCCGGTTATCTTGCCATTGGTTAGCTCAATAGCGGTTTCTATCATCGAAAGCATGAATCCTTTGATGCCATAGCCAAACAACCGCAAGTTGCGGATTTCGGCATTGTATAATTTCTCATCCACCTCAGGACCAGAAAGATACGGCTCCAGCAAGGATTTGAATTGCTGCTGCGTTTTGGTAAAAATGGTTTCATTTTCCCAAAGGGTATCATCGGCATCAAAGGCGATTACTTTTATTTTAGTCATACGTTCGTTTTCTAGTTGTCAAAAATAGTAGAGTTGAAAAAGTAAAACCTCGGCTAGTGAGTATTAAAGGCACGCTGCAGTTCTTCAAAAAACTCTCCCACGTGGTAGCCATCCATTAGTCCGTGATGTACATTGACCGCTACCGGAAGCCATTTTTTGTCGTCTTGCGTAATGTACTTTCCTATCGATATTTTAGGCACGCTGTCTTTGTATGCAAAATGACGGGCATGGGTGAGCCCGGTAAAAGGCACCCAAGGGATTGCCGAAAAGTGGATAACATCGATTCGGGCTGTCTGGTCGCTTAACCGCAAACCGGTCGATGCCTGCACTGCCTCCATTTCGGCCTTGACACCTGCTACAAATGCATCAAAATCGGCATGATACTCCACGAAGCCAAAACCAAACGTAGTATCCGTTCGAGTCAGTGTAGGCGAAACATTGATTTTGTCATACACATATACTTTGCCATCCTCAATGCGGTATCGCATTTCTTCAATTGCATTTACGGCCTGCAACGTTTTGTGCAAATAATACAGAAAAAAAGATGTGCCTGATTTTTTGGCGTTTACATACGCTTGGGTACAATCCAGATTGGCAACTATTCCAAAGAATGGCTCATCAAATGAGGAGAAAAAGTGGAAATGTTCCTTCCGATTCCAGTTGTCCAGGTTCAACTCTTGGCGCATAGCATCCGTGGCTTTAGATAAAAATGCCTTCCCGAAAACGTGTTTCAGGAAGGCATCGCAAAAATAGTATCTTTTTGAAAACAAAAATCCCGGCTTCAGGAGAAAATATTCCTAAACCACCCCATAGTGAATAAGGCGCTGATAACCAGTCCAATGATAGCACATATCTTACCTGCTTTCACCAATTGCCTGGAGCCGGGATCGTAGATACTCGGATTTTGGTTGTAGGCAATTTCGCTTTGATTGGCCAGTACCAAAGCAATAATTCCAAAAACAAAGCCAAAGCAGCACGCCACTATCGACAAAATGCCCAATACCAATATGCCTACATCGTTAGGCAGTTTCTGCTTTCCGGTGCCTTGCGGCTGATTGACCGGCGGTTTGTTGATTGGAGGATTGGGATTGACGGGCCTGTTGACCGGTTGCTGATTGGGCAGGGGTGGCGGAGTTGTCTGGTTTTGCAAAGGCGGCTGGCTCGCCGAACTGTGGTAGCTGTTAATAACTTCCAGAATCTCACTCGCGTTTTGGAACCGGTCGGCAGGATTGGGTTGCAGACATTGAGATATAATGCTGCGCCAATAACCCAAAGGCAACTGTTTGATATTGGCCGGATCAGGAGCCCCCGTAAATAATTCCAGCATAATCAGCCCAAAGGCATACAAATCGGTGCGGCCATCCACCGTACTCAATGCAGAGGATTGTTCGGGGGCCGCATACTTCTTGGTTCCCATAAACGTGGCACCCCGCGGATCCTCAAATTTATCGGCAGCAGCCAATCCAAAGTCAATGATTTTCACATTGTCACCCCGATTGGTAATCAAAATGTTATCAGGCTTGAGGTCGCGGTGATACACCTGTTTTTTGTGGGCATAACTTAACGCATCCAGTATTTCAACAGCCACTTTCCGGATAAACCGCTGGTCACGGCTGCCTCCTTCCGGAATCCGTTTGCTCAACGGTTGTCCATCCACGTATTCCATGTAAAAGAACGGTCCTTCGGTGTCTTCACCTCTGCCATATATATTCACAATGTGCGGATGTTCCAGA
The DNA here is from genome assembly GCA_963520985.1 of uncultured Sphingobacteriales bacterium. Taxonomy (GTDB): domain Bacteria; phylum Bacteroidota; class Bacteroidia; order Cytophagales; family 172606-1; genus Xanthocytophaga. The sequence continues at coordinate 1,197,059 of CAUQTA010000001.1, read as the reverse complement.
TCACGGCCATTGAAATACTCTTTAAAAAGCAAGTCTGCATACGTTTGGTTGTATTTGTAGGCTTGCGGCAACCGTTTTACCACTACCCAGCGGCCATCGAGCCGGGCCTTTTGGGTAACACTCATGCTTCCTTGCTGACCCAGCAGCGATGTATCGGTAAAGCCTGTGCCCGGTCCAAAATAAACACCCGAAAAATTGGCTTGCGAATCCGTATTCTGTCCTGAATTGGATTGTGGTGAATTTCCGCTTACAAAAGTAGAATTTGCATCTGTTGGAGTAGAAGGCTCGTCTGTTACAAAGCTCGATTGCCCTGCTGTAGAAGCCGACGAAGATTGCTGAAGCACTTCCTGTATCAGTTGCTCGGCTTCCTCCGCAGAAATTCCTTGCAATTCAGCATGCGATAAAACAATGCTTTTCTGTACTTCTGTCAGTGTACCGTTGGTAATTAAAGCCTGTATCAGGGATTTGAGTTGTTCGTGGGGTGACATATGCTATCTGTTTTGCCGAAGTTAACGAATAAACCGTATAGGTCTATGAAAAAACAGGCTATCAGTAACCTGTAGCTCGCCTAATTTTATGAAAGTATTTAAGATTTTGCAAAAAACGGGAAAAGTTGCGTTGCATTAGCGGCCTCAGATAAAAGATAGATCAACCTGAAAATTGAGGGCTTCAGAAGAGATGTACCATATTTCTACACTGTCAATTTTAGAATGAGATGCGTCTACACGAGCCTTCCATTCTAATAACTCTAGGTGTCAGGGAGCTAACAACCCAAAAGGGTACAGTGGAAGATTGCGCAATACCCAAAATAGTAGGATTAAAGAGAGCAAAACCCAGGTAGTAAGCGGGCGGTAGAGAAAACCCCAATGATACTTATCGGCAGAAAATGCATTGCGTACGTATATGACTGCACCCAAAATTAGCAACGGCAGAAAAATCACTAAAAGCAAGTTGTAACGGGCAGCTTGAATCAGATTTCCATGCAATAACTGGTGTACGGCCCGTTGTCCTCCACAGCCAGGACAATACAATCCTGTGGTTTTATAGAACAAGCATTGCAGAAAAAGGTGTTTATCTTCAGAATTAGCCGGATCGTAGACATAAAAAAAAGCTGCTAGTGCAGGAACTAGCACCAGCAGCAAATAATTTGCAATCCATTTTCGAACAGAGTCGATCATTTATTAACAACCAGTGTGCTTGCAATCATATCATGTAATGCCTGTTTCTTTTCGGTAAAAGCAGCCATAATGTAACCAATCAGACAAACCATACCACTAATGATCCGACTGGCATTACGACCTACTGCATTCATAAAGCTGATACGCTGTCCATCCAAGCTAACCACTTTCAGTCCCATAACCTGCTTACCAAGGCTAGCTTGCTTTTCGGAGCTCTCAAAATAAGAGAAATACAATATCATTAGAACCGGACTAACGATGTACATCAATAGAATAGTTCCTCCCATAGCCATACCGGCTCCTGCCCCCATCATTCCGGTTTCAGGATCTATGTCTGCTACGGCCGCTGAACCTACCATTACAGAAATGAGTATACCATACAGAATACCGATGGGAACGCCAACAATGATTGCGTCAATTAAATAGGCGACTAACCGCCTCCCAAAGTCGGCATAAACGAGTGTTCCGGGGCTAGGATTCAAATAATTTGGATCGGTGTACATAAAGTATAGTGTTAGAGTAGATGATACACAATAATACTTTTTTGTGACTGAAAACCAAACTTTTGCCAGTTCAAATTTCGCCTGTTGAGGTAAGCTTTTCCCTAAAAAAGTAAAACCCGCCTAGGTTTTTAGGCAGGTTTTACTTTTTGCAGTGATACTATTTTTTATGACTCCAGTTTCAGTACCGCCATGAATGCTTCCTGCGGAATTTCTACATTCCCAACCTGGCGCATCCTTTTTTTACCTTTCTTCTGCTTTTCCAATAGTTTCCGCTTCCGGCTGATGTCACCACCATAGCACTTGGCCAATACGTTTTTACGCAATGCCTTAATCGTCTCACGGGCAATGATTTTCTGGCCGATGGATGCTTGTATGGCTATTTCGAACATTTGGCGCGGCAGCAATTCACGCAGCTTTTCGCAAAGGCGTTTGCCCCATTCGTAGGCTTTGTCGCGGTGTACAATGGCTGATAGCGCATCTACTTTGTCGCCGTTAAGCATGATGTCCAACTTCACCATGGTCGACTCGCGGTACCCGATCAACTCATAATCCAAGGAAGCATAGCCGCGGGAAATGGTTTTCAATCGGTCGAAGAAATCAAACACCACCTCTGACAACGGAATTTCAAAAGTCATCTCGACCCGCTCGGCAGTAATGTAGTTTTGGTTTTTTATAATCCCCCGTTTGTCCATACACAAGGCGATCACGGGACCTACGTATTCGGTTTTGGTGATAATCTGGGCCTTGATAAATGGCTCCTCAATGTGATCAATATTGTTAGGATCAGGCATATCGGCGGGAGCATGAATGGTAATGGGATCACCTTTGGTCATGTAGCAGGTAAACTGCACCGAAGGAACCGTTGTGATCACCGTCATGTCAAATTCCCGCTCCAGACGTTCCTGCACAATTTCCATGTGCAGCATGCCTAAGAAACCGCAACGGAAACCGAAGCCTAGGGCGGCCGAAGTTTCAGGCTCCCACACCAGCGACGCATCGTTAAGCTGCAGCTTTTCCATGGCATCGCGCAGGTCTTCGTACTCCGATGTTTCCACGGGATAAATACCCGCAAATACCATCGGTTTCACATCTTCAAATCCTTTAATGGCTTCCCCAGCCGAACGATCTACGTGTGTGATCGTATCCCCTACTTTTACCTCCTTGGCTTGCTTGATACCCGAAATCAGGTAGCCTACATCACCAGTATTGACTACATCGCGGGGTTCTTTGTCAAGGCGCAGGATGCCAATTTCGTCGGCGTTGTATTCCTTGCCCGTATTCATAAACTTCACTTTGTCGCCTTTGCGCAGAGAGCCGTTTTTAATCCGGAAGATAACCTCAATGCCCCGGAAGGAGTTAAACACCGAGTCGAAGATCAATGCCTGTAACGGAGCCTTCGGGTCACCTTTCGGTGGCGGAATCCTTTGAATCACGGCATTCAGGATGTCTTCGATGCCAATGCCTTCTTTGCCACTCGCATGAATGATATCGTCACGGTCGCAGCCTACCAAATCCACCACTTCATCTTTTACTTCCTCCACCATTGCCCCCGGCAAGTCTACTTTATTGAGTACGGGAATGATAGTCAGGTTATTTCCCCAAGCCAGAAAGAAGTTAGAGATAGTCTGTGCTTCAATCCCTTGCGAGGCATCTATCAGTAACAGAGCTCCTTCACAGGCCGCAATGGAACGCGATACCTCATAAGAAAAATCCACGTGTCCCGGTGTATCAATCAGATTAAACACATAGGGCGTGCCCTGATAAATGTAGTTCATCTGAATGGCGTGACTCTTGATGGTGATGCCTCGTTCACGTTCCAGGTCCATATCATCCAGAAGCTGAGCCTGCATTTCCCGCTTCGAAACCGTCTGCGTAAATTCCAGAAGCCGGTCGGCCAGGGTGCTTTTCCCGTGGTCAATATGAGCAATAATGCAAAAATTGCGGATGTTCTCCATTAAATTCTGAGTTCTAAAGTTCTGAGTTCTAGGATGGGCAATTGCATTCAATCACCTCATGTACAAGTTGCAAAATTAGCAATAAATTTCCGTCTAAAGCACATTTGAAAAATAGTATCTTTCCAAAAACAAAAACCTCCTGTGTAATAAATCCCTTGAGAAGTAGTTGAGTTATCCTTTTTTCGTGCTTATTTTCGTTCTAAGCAGACAACCCACCTGTTAATCGCAAGCAATGCTGAGCCGCCTACGACACATCTTTTCAGGTATACGTTATTTTTTTCCGGTACAATTGCTCATTCTGCATCTGAAAAAGAATCAATGGCTTTTGGTATTCTGGATTATACTATTTGGCATGGTGTTTCAGGAATTTGGGACTTTGTTTGGCTTACCGTATTTGTTTCTTGACCCCGAATACAACCACCACGTCAGCATTGCCAGTCTCTTTATCATTGGCATAGCATTGGGTGGGTTTACCATGGCCTTTCACATTACCTGCTACATTCTGGATGCGCACCGTTTTGGCTTTCTGGGAAACGAAACCAATCCTTTTGGCAAATTCAGTATCAATAACAGCCTGATTTCACTCCTATTTCTGATTGCGTATCTCACGCGGTTTATTCTGTTTCAATCCAAAGAAGCTGTTCCCGGGCAAACCATTCTTCTGGAATCGGCCGGTTTACTGTTGGGCTACTGCATTACTCAGGCTTTGCTTTTCTTCTATTTTACGAGTACCAATAAAGATATTTTTAAAGTTTTGGCCGCCAGTGCCGCTTCACCCTTGCAACCCAAACACAAGGTAACCCGGGTAAATGTGATGCGAAAGCGAGTAGATACCGTGCGTCGGTATGGCATGCACGTCGAATATTTTCTAGATACGCGTTTACGGATCTGCCCAGCCAGCGAATTAGTCAATGTATCAGCGGCACTGAAGGTACTACGACAAAACCACTTGAACGCGTTTATTATTCAGGTATTCGTCTTTCTGATTGTCATAGGGCTGGGCATTTTCCGCGATTCGCCAGGGTTTCAGATCCCGGCGGGTGCCAGCATTCTGTTGTTTTTCACACTTGCCATTTTGTTTGTGGGAGCCATCACCTTCTGGTTGGGCAAATGGGCCATTCCGGTGTTCATGGTGGTGCTTTTGGGTTATAACGAATTGGTGAAACGTCAGCTTATCCAGACCGACTACGAGGCATTTGGTCTCAATTACAAAACCGCGAAAGCCGATTTCTCCATTCGCCAGTTGGATAGTCTGTCCAATACCGGTCATTACCAAACCGACAAAGATTCTACCCTGGCGATACTGGAACGCTGGAAGACCAAGGTTTCGCAACCAACGGATAACCCAAAGAAAGCAAAGCCTAAGCTGGTTTTCTTGTGTGTAAGCGGTGGTGGCCAGCGAGCCGCTCTCTGGACTATGCGTGTGCTGCAGGCAACGGATAGCAGCCTGGGAGGAAAGCTAATGCCGCATACTTTTTTGATTACCGGGGCTTCGGGTGGTTTGGTAGGAGCCAGCTATTTTCGGGAACTCTACCTGCGACATCTACAAGACAGCACCCTAAACTTATACGATGCGCAATACCTTCAGAATATATCCAAAGACAATCTCAATGCCATTGCTTTTTCGCTGGTAGTAAGCGATTTGTTTTTCAAATTTCAACAATTTAACTACAAAGGACATTGGTACTACAAAGACCGTGGCTATGCTTTTGAACAACAGCTAAACAAAAATACAGGTGGCATAATGGACAAAACCATTCTGGACTACCGAGAACCCGAACGTCTGGCCCAGATCCCTATGTTGTTGTTGGCACCGACGATTATCAACGATGGGCGAAAGTTGTATATTTCGCCTCAACATGTTTCTTACTTGTCCACTTCCGACAGGATATCGCCCAATTACCTCATTCCAAAGCTCAAAGGAGTAGAGTTTCTGCGTTTTTTTGAACAGCAAGACGCATCCCAACTTCGCTTTCTGAGTGCGTTGCGTATGAGTGCCACATTTCCCTACATTACGCCTAATGTAGCACTTCCCAGCGAACCAGCCATGGAAATCATGGATGCGGGTATTTCTGATAACTTTGGCATTTCGGATGCAGTCCGATTTTTGTACATTTTCAGGGCGTGGATTGTGCAGAACACTTCTGGAGTCGTCTTTTTATCCGTACGTGACTCTCCCAAAGAACACATCATTGAAAAAAACACCGACCGTTCTTTGTTTAATCGACTGTCAACTCCTATCAGCAGTTTGTACCGTAACTGGTCTCATTTACAAGACATTAATAATGACAACGTAATTGAGTACAGTCGCCAGATGTTCCCGAAATTTCCAATCCATCAGGTCGAGATCAGCTATGCAACGTACCAAAACAACATGGCAGATACTACCCGCACCCCAACGGCCGACAGCATACACCGGCAGAATTATGAACGGGTATCTTTAAGCTGGCGACTAACCGAACGTGAAAAAGAAAATCTTAAGAATGCCATTTACGATCCGCGCAACCAGGCTGCGATAGAACGCCTTCAGCAGATAATAAAATAGACTTCTGGAAAATAGTAGGAAATGAAAAGCCAAAAGGTCAATCCACGATGCTGAGATTCACGCCTGAAAAGATGAGTATCAGCAGAATGGCTCCGACTACAATACGGTAATAGCCAAAAGCCCGGAAACCGTATTTGGTAAGAAAACCTATGAAAAACTTAATAGCCGCCATAGCTACCACAAAGGCCACCACATTGCCCAACAACAAAATACTCCAGTTATCCTGCTGAGCCATAAGCAATTCTTTATCATCCCAAAGACTTTTGGCAGTGGCGGCAAACATGGTTGGCACCGCAAGAAAAAACGAGAATTCTGCCGCTGTTTTACGGGTTAGCTTTTGGGTAAGTCCACCGATGATGGTTGCAGCCGAACGGCTCACGCCGGGCACCATAGCTAACGATTGAAACACACCAATCAAAAAAGCCGTAGGATACGTAATGGTGTCTTCTTCTGAAGAATGCAATTCGTTGCTAGCAAACCACTTGTCTACAAACACCAATACAATTCCGCCAAGCAACAACATGACAGCTACCACAGTCACATTTTCAAGCAACATATCTATTCTAGACTTCAGCAGAAAGCCTAAAATGGCTGTAGGCAAAAAGGCTGCAAACAGTTTGAAGTAGAAATCCAGGTCTTTAAAGAAGCGTTTGAAATACAAAACGACTACTGACAAAATGGCACCGAACTGAATGGCGACAATGAAAACCTTGGTAAAATCATTGGATTGTATCCCAAACAAGGCAGCAGTAATAATCATATGTCCAGTAGAGGAGACAGGCAGAAACTCTGTTAACCCTTCCACAATAGCCAAAAGAATGGCATGCAAAATATTCATCAGCTTAAAAAAACATCAGGCATAAAGCCTGACCCTGAAAGAAAGAGAAAAATGAATTAGTTATTTTTAGGTTTGCGCAGAATGGCAAAGAATTCGACTGCAAAGCCACTCATCACAATCAATGGGCCTATCGTAAGTCCTAGTGTTCCAAATCCGAAAGGTTCTTTATCCATCGACATTACAATAAATCCGACTGAGATCAAGGCAACCCCAACCAGCATTAACAGATAGTTTTGTTTGCCAAAGGCTAATTTCTCTTTTTTGTCCTCCATTGTTGTATTTTGTTTAGGGTTGCAAAATAGTATCTTTTAAAATTCAGAAACCTCCATAATTGAAAATTTGACGAATACTAACTCAATACAATTCGTCAAGCGACATATTCAGGTATTTATTCATTGCCTGATACGAACTTCCCATACTCACCAGGATTCCGAGTGTAGACAGTCCCGCAAAAAATAAAGTTAATGCTCTGGGTTCCTGTACAAGTGTCAATATTTCCAGTTCAGTGCTTACATAGTAAAGTAAACCATATAAGCCACAGGAAGCAATCAAACCACTTAACAACCCGTAAAGAACGGCTCTCAGTAAAAAAGGTTTCTGAATAAATGATTTGGTGGCTCCCACCAACTGCATGCTTCGAATCAAGAAACGTTGCGAATACATAGCCAACCGCAATGTGTTGTTTATCAGGATAAATACAGCAACGAAGAGAATAATGGCAAAGGCCAGCAATATCCACGTGATTTTATACAGGTTCTTGTTGGCCTCTTCTACTTGTTTCTCCAGATAAACGGCTTCAAACACTCCTCTGATTGACTCCAGATCTTTTTTGATCTGCTGCATTTGTTCCTTCTGATACAGTTCCGGTTTGATGCGGATTACGTAGGCATCCCGCAATGGATTCTCTCCCAGTAAAGCCACAAAGTCGTCTTCATGGGTTTCTTTGATAAACTTACGGGCAGCTTCATCTTTTGATACGAAACGAATCTGAGGGCGGTCTTCCCGTACAGAAATGTACTCTTTTCGGCGCATTCTCTGACCAACCGTGCGAACTTCATCCGTATCCATGTATTTATTTAAATACACATATACCTCCACATTGTCTTTGATGGAATCAGATAAACGGAACGCCTGCAAAGCCAACAATCCACTCAATCCTAAGACAAAAAGGGCAAATGTAATACTCAAAATTACCGTAACGTACGGATAGCTGCCAAAACGCCGGGATGTGCGGTATTTCTTCAACGGACTGCGGATAAATTTAGCAATGATACTTCTGCAACCCTGCAAAGGTAAAAGTTAACAACCATCTTTTCAATACTGATTTGTACATACCTAAAAATACTTGAAAAAAGTGAGATGGCAACTTTAAAATGTTCTCTTTCCATTAGTTTTCTAATGTAAATACTGAAGTGACGCACTTCAGATATTTCTCTTTTGTAGGGCCTATTTCTTTTTTACTGTTGTAGTGAGATAACCGAAAAAGACGCTTTCTATTGTATACTTCTTATTAAAGAAAGCTTTCAGCCCGCTTTTTACTGGTTGATATTATGTAGATTGTCCAGATGCTAAAAACCAATAGCCACAAATAATATCTTTTCTGAAGCTAAAACCTCCTGTACTCGAAAAGTTAGGCAAGCTATGTTATCTGGATGACTATTTACTGGATAAACTTCTAAAAATTCCAATTAGAAAAAAATAAAAAACCCTTCCGAACATATCGCAAGGGCTCAGCTTTACACAAGATAGCAGTATTTTATTTTCGTTCTGTTAATAATTTATTCAGAGAGTCGACTACAGCTTGATCAGTGACTAAAACATTTTGAATAGCAGTAGGCTGGGTCTGATTGGTGTTGAGCTTATAAAAATTACCTTCATAGTGCAGATAAGTAATATTTTCAGAAGGCAGATCCAGAAATGTATAAGGCTTCTCAAAGCCTAACAAGGCAATACGGCCATTCCGGTAATAGTAGTGTAGCTTCAGGCTCTCGTTTGTATTGTCAACTACATTGAGGCGATTAGACGCAGAAGGTGTATTGCCATAAACAGGCAGTTTGTCAGTGGCAGGTTCCATATCTGCTTTCTTGATGCCTTCTTCCTGTAACTTGGGATTAATTTCGCTACTTGACTCAACATAGCTGGCTTTAGCAGAAGCCTTCGATTTTGAACGAGTTACAGTTACCGGCTTGGCAGACTCGGTCATGATAACATCAGTAGTAGCAGCGGATGGTTTATTATCATCTGTTTCCTGTGTGTTCTTTTCAACAATATTTCCTGCTACAACAGATGAACTTTCAGGTGTTTGAGCCGATGCAGGTGTTGTGACAGCAATAGTATTGTCAACTGGATCGCCTAAATAATTATATCCCAACCAGCTCAGCAATCCTACCAAAGCCAGACCACCAATCCAGGCAGTAACGGTTCCTGCGCCACCCCAAGAACTTGTACTGGTTACATCTATCTGATTCAAGCGATTTTTAAGCTGTGCTTTCCGATAGCTTTGAAGCCCGGACACAATTTCTTGCTGAAGAAGAAATTCGTTGTACAACAATGGATCTTGTCTTACTAATTGCTCAAAATCAGCCCGCTCAGCCTCTGATAACTCATTGCGCAGGTAAGCCTCAATTGTCTCCGAATGTTGGTACTCTTTGTTCATGATGCAAATTTCTTGGGTGGTACAAAAGGTAGCTGGTTAACACTGTAAAATCAATCCATAAAATCGCTGGCTTTGTATTTAGCCTTAATTAACTCATCCAATTCTTTTTTGCACTTATACTTCTTTGTTTTAGCAGTGTCGGCGTTTGCAAAACCTAACAACTCGGCAATGTCGTGCATAGACAAACTGTCAAAGTAGTAATAGGTTAAAATACGGCGACAGGTCTCTCCCAATTGGTTGATGCAGCGATTAATGACTTCTATACGCTCCTGCTGGTCGAAATCCATCTCTTCCTCTCTGTCTTTTTCTTCATTACTCATTCTGCTTTTACGTTCCAGCTCTTTACGCCATAAGTTCTGGCATATACTGTACAGAAACGTACTGATTTTGGAAGAAAGCGTCAAATTGCCACTAGTTACCTTTTGCCAGAACACGATGAGAGCTTCCTGATAAATATCCTTGGCCTCGTCCTCGGTTCCATTATTATTGATGACCAGCTTGGTCATCATTTTAAAATTCTTTTTGTAAAGGTAATCCAGTGCACTCTCATCACCCTTTCTTATTTTCTCAAGGATTTCGCTATCCTTCATTGTGAGTCAGTGCTAAGATTTATACTAAATAACAAAGATTGGTAACCAATCTAAACCAAACAAATCGAGCAAAATGCCCGGTTTATTGTTTCATATACCTGTTTTATCGAAAGATGCCTTCAAGTTAACACTTATCACCTCAAATCACAAACCTTAGATGCTCACACTCAACGGGATCGATGTAATGTTTTTATTTTTCTCGAACGAAACTACAGCAAATAAACACCTTTCTAAATTGCTTTCATCATCCCACAATTACTTCCATCTGATATCTCTACTGATGGCGGGTTACCTTTGGTTTGGCACTATCCAGACCTTTTGCCTGTTTTCGTATCTTTTTGAGACTATGCTTACACCATCAGCTTCAGAATGTAGATTAACAACCTCACAAAATAGGGATTATTATGACCTAGCAAGGTTTATAAACTATCCTGCACAATTATTTACATACAACACCTATGTGGCTACTTATCATGGAATCTCCGTAAAGTTGTTCGGCTCGTTTTATCATACAAAATTGACAAAAAACAGACTCTAAAAAAATAAAAAAAATCATGCTAATTTCTTTTGCAAAGAGGTTTCATCTATAAACCAAACAGATATTTCCCACTTTTAAAATAGTATCTTTTCATTGGCAGAAACCTGCCCAAAAAAGAAAAGAACCGTAGCGGAAACCCCTACGGTTCTTTAGTAATTATCCATAACCACCTATTTATGTATCTTTAAAGCTTAACTGCTACTGCTTATTAGTTGCTACTTAAGCTACCTTGTGTCATTTCTACCAGGGTAATTTCGACCCGACGGTTTTTCTTCTTTTCATCTTCATTTGTATTGTTATTCAAAGGCTCCGCTTGTCCGTATCCTTTGGCAAAAGCACGCTTTGCCACGATTCCTTTCGCAGACAAATAGCCTACTACTGCTTTTGCACGACTTTCTGATATTACTAAGTTCCGATCAGGAGTACCTGAGTTATCGGTATGGCCCGCAATCTTTACGCCATATGTAGGATTCTTTTTCAGAAACTCATACACTTTGTCCAGTTCCGGTTTGGCATCTGCCTTCAGGTCTGCTTTGTCTGTGTCAAAGTAGACAATGTACACCTGATTGGGCTTTAATACTGTTGACTGTGTAATAACTTCTTTCTTAGCATTGGCTTCGGCAATTGCTTTGGTATCCAGAGCGGCCATTGTATAAACTGTTTCATTGCCTACCTTGGTTGCCTGCATCTTGCCGCTGGCATCGTTGTACATGTATTTTGCTTCGGCAGCCTTTTCATTTTTTGTTACACTGCCTACATCTACAGGATCTGAATAAACGGATTCCAAAAGAGCACCAAGGGCCAGTGAATCCTCTGCCGTCAGGATTTTACCCATCAAGGCATACACATTTTCATTGTTTGATTTGTTTTGACCTTTGTCAACATCTTCAAAGGCATTTTTCACTGCGATGCCCTGCCCTACTACTTTGCCATCTTTTATAACCGGATTCAGTAAGATTTCCTGATACAGTTCGTAGAAATAATCCTGGTTAGGCACATAAATATTTACCAGATAAGGCTTGAATCCTTCGGCCTCAATAATCATGTCATACTGGCGGTTGGGCGGGAAAATAATCAGGTAATCGCCAGTCTTTGTATTCGGATTGTACACACCTTTGATTACTTCATTGGTTACTTTGTCTACAATCTTGATTTGCGTCTTTACCGGTTTGGCAGGATCTCCAGCCAGAATCCGTCCTTTCATTAGCGTCAGTGCCACCACACCCAATTCTTCCGGAATGCCAAGGAAGTAAATATCGCTACCACCTTTACCTCCCGGACGATCAGAGGAGAAGTATCCTTTTTTACCGTCGGCAGATAACGCAAAATAACTATCGTTGTATACAGAGTTTATCGGACTGCCTAAGTTGGCCGGAGTACTCCACTTTCCTTTTTCATTCACTGTCTTGAAGATGTCTGTACCACCCATGGCCGTAGGCCCGTTAGAGGTAAAGTAAAGCGTCTTTTTATCGGGGTGAATGAAAGGTGCTTCTTCGTCATATTTGGTGTTAACGGTAGGCCCTAGGTTTACCGGTGCACCCCAACTGCCATCTGGCTGCTTTTCCGATTTATAAATGTCCAGTCCACCCAGTCCACCCGGACGATTACTGGCAAAGTACACTACTTTTTCATCGGGCGTGAAACTGGCACTGCTTTCCTGATAAGTTGAGTTTACTTCACGCCCTAGCTTGGCAGGGGCTCCCCATTTATCTCCTTGCAGTGAAGAAGCGTAGATATCCGCACTGTTGGCAGTGGTACCAATGTAAACCAGCAACTTTTGTCCATCAGGAGACAAACCCACAGAACCAATGTTACTCCGCACACCATTGGTAACCGGAGTAGGAATTCCGGCACTTTGAGAAACTCCCCACTGGCTACCGTTTTTGCGGGTCACCATTACATCCTCATATTCTTTTACCGCCGCGGCTGTTCCGGCAGCTGTATTTTTCTTGATTGTAGTATAAATCAAAACCGATTCATCTGCCGAAATTACCGGACCATATTCCGTGGCTGGCGTGTTAATTTCATTTACGCTTTGGATGAATACATCTTCCGGCTTGCTGGTCAGGGCCTTGGCAACATTGCACTGCATGACCAGCTTGGCTGCCTCAGTCACCATTTCCACGTTGTTATCCGTCTGACGAAAGTCGTTCAACTCAGTGATGGCTTCGTCAAATTTGCCATTCAGATGCAGCGACTTTCCATACCAGAAGTGTACTTTGTTAGGTACATCCTGACTTTTGCTTTCGATGGCCGACTTCAGGTAAGGCAATGCTTTTTGCGGTTCACCCACTTGCGTATAGCACAAACCCAATGCGTAATGGTTAGCCGGATCGTTGGGCGTCAGCTTGTCCAGTTCCAGGTAAACCGGAATGGCCTGTCTGTAATCTTTGGTGGCCAACAAAGCATCTGCCTTCTTGACTTTTTTATCCACCTCAGGGCTTTTTCCTTGAGCCCATCCATCGGTATGCACCGTAATTAACGCTCCCGAAATGAGCAAAGCGGCTAATGTACGCAGTCGTTGGTTCATACAATTTTTCTTGTTCTACGTTCTGAATTCAACTATTCATTGGTTTAAGAATCTGGTGTTTCTGCTCACGAGTTCACTTTCCGTTACAAAGAGCCCAAACACCAGATTTCAAACCTGAACTTATTTCCTGTTTAACACTTATTTCGTCGATTACCTTTGCAATATTAATAGATAAGACTGCGTGGTGCTGGTCACAAAATGCCAATTAGATGCACAGCTAATATTTCAGCGTTTTTCGTACGGAAAAAAGCGGGGGATGTGGATAAAAACCGTCTACGCCTGGAAAAGGCCTATAGGAGAAATGTAAGGCAGAGTCATTTTTTGATAACTTCGGCAGAAAGAACCGTAAAAACGGACGCGTTGCTACAAAACCGCCGCTACTAATCCGGTTACCCGCGCCAATCGTAAATATGTAAAAACTCTGAAAGGAGGAGACTTTTTTAATTAATATTGTGTTATCAACGTAGTCTGGAAAAAACACCCAGCTACTTTATCTTTTCCAAATAGTATCTTTCAAAAATGAAAAACCTAGCTGCATTTCTGCTATTAGCGGTTTGTTTGCATCTGACAGTCGCGGCTCAAATTCTGACTCCCGCCAAATGGAGTTATGATGTGTCTAAAAAAGAAGTAAAAGCAGGCGAGCAGGTCGATCTGATTTTTACAGCTACCATTAAAGACAACTGGTATCTGTATTCTTCTGACTTTGATCCGAATCTGGGCCCTCAGGTAACCGTAGTTGCCCTGAAGCCGAATGATACCTATCAGTTGGTTGGAAAGGTAAAGCCAGTCCATCCAAAGAAGAAATACGATGATTTGTGGGGTGGCGAGTATACTTATTTTGTAGGGAAAGCAGAATTTCGCCAAACCATCAAAGTACTCAAGGCAAATCCTAAGATTGAAGGCAGCATTGAATTTCAGGTTTGTTCGGAGGTAGACGGCAAATGCATTCCTGGAAATGAAGATTTTGCGTTTACTCAAATCAAATTAGCCGCCGCCACACCTACGCCCACCAACAACACATCAGTAGCAGCAAAGCTAGATACGGCACAAATCGCCACAGATCAAGAAGTTGCCAGCAATTCTGAAGTTCCTGCTGCGCAGACAGGCGAAAATAGTATCTCTGAAAAAGCAAAAACCTCGGCTTCAGAAACGACCGTCACTGCAATGCCTGTTGCAGGCACCAACAAAGAAGAATCGTTAGGTGGATTTTTGTTATTGGCATTTTTATCAGGATTTATCGCTTTGGCAATGCCTTGTGTGTATCCACTTATTCCCATGACCGTTTCTTTCTTTACCAATCAAGGTGGTACCCGACAGAAAGGTGTTTTGAATGCAGTTATCTACGGACTGTCTATAATTGTTATTTATACATTAATCGGAAGCATTTTCTCTCTCATTTTTGGTAGTGACAGCGCCAATGCTCTAAGTACGCACTGGTTGCCTAATTTGTTATTTTTTGCAGTTTTTGTTCTTTTCGGATTGTCCTTTTTAGGATTATTTGAGATTGTGCTACCTTCCTCCTTTATCAATCGGGTAGATAAAGAAGCTGACAAAGGAGGGCTTTACGGTATCTTTTTTATGGCATTCACCCTAGCGCTGGTTTCTTTTTCGTGCACTGGTCCTATTGCAGGCAGCTTGCTTATTTTGGCTTCTGAAGGCATTAGTGTCAAATCGGTTTTGGGAATGGTGGCTTACTCATCGGCATTTGCGATTCCATTTGCTTTGTTTGCTATCTTTCCGGCCTGGCTTAAAAACCTTCCCAAATCTGGCGGCTGGATGAACACTGTTAAAGTAACGTTAGGTTTTCTGGAATTGGCTTTGGCTTTTAAATTTCTGAGCAATGCCGATCAGGTGTATCACTGGGGTTTGCTTGACCGCGATGTATTTCTGGCATTCTGGATTGTAATTTTTGGATTATTGGGTTTTTATCTCTTAGGCAAACTCGCTTTGTCTCATGATGAAAAACCCGAAGGCATTGGAGTGCCTCGTTTGCTGATAGCTTTGTTTATACTGGCTTTCACCATTTATTTGATTCCGGGCCTTTTTGGTGCACCGTTAAAACCGCTGGCAGGTCTGCTTCCGCCCCAAACTACCCAGGACTTCAACTTGAATGAAACACCCACTCTGCTTACTTCACAGGAGCCCAATTTACCCAAACGAAAGTACGCTGAATTCTTGAAAACGCCACATAACCTGCCCGGTTTCTTTGATTTGAAAGAAGGGCTGGCGTATGCCAAGAAAGTAAACAAGCCAGTTTTTATCGATTTTACAGGACATGGATGCGTGAACTGCCGGGAAATGGAGGCACGTGTCTGGCCCGAGCCGGCTGTATTAAGCAAGCTTGCCAAAGACTATGTATTGGTTTCGCTTTATGTAGATGACAAAACCGAATTGCCAGAAGCCGAGTGGTATACCTCGCAGCGCGATGGCAAACAGAAGAAAACAATCGGTTCTCAAAATTTTGATTATCAGATAACAAAGTTCAATTACAATGCTCAGCCGTTGTACGTATTGCTGGACACCCAGGGAAATCCTCTTCCTATCCCACCTACCGCATACGATCTAGATGTCAACAATTTTGTTAATTTTCTGGACAAAGGAATTGACACATTTCAGAAAACAAATCCGTCCGAGACGGATATCTCAATGAAATAAATAAAACCCCGGCTATCAGCGCCGGGGTTTTTGCTTTTCAAAAGATACTATTTTGTAAAATCACTTAGAGGCCGTCCAGACCGGTTGCAGGTTACGCTGGGTCATGGCACGCAGATTGGTCAGCTTAGCGGAGTTGGGATATAACGCATCGGCTTTGGTGAGATATTGCAGGCATTTCTCGTAAGATCGTCGGTTAAAAGCCTTTACCGCTTCATTAAAATACTGCAAACCAGCCAGTTGCGTTAGTGAAATAGCCTGATTAAATGCTTTGCCACACATCACCTCGTTTGAAGCATACCACAGTTCCCGCTTCGAAATCAGCATTTCATCGTCTGATACGAACCCTCCCTGTGGATCGGTGGCGTCAATCAGATACTCGCTTCTGACCGTTTGGACACGCAAATAGACGTGCCGGTTGGTTTCCCTGATCTGTGTGTCAAATCCAACCTGTGCTAAAACCCAGGCATATAGTGCCGTACCACTTACACAATTGTATGTACTATCGCGTAAACTTGTAAATAAAGGATAAGGCTGGTACGTATGCAGGTAACGTTTTTGCACCTCTTTAAAAACATAGTACAAAAACTGCGACTCGGAAAGAAACTTTTTACGCTTTTTGGAAAGTTGCTGGCAGAATGTCACTAGTTGGGTGTGCACCTGTGCAAAGCTACTATCGGATATAGTAGAATCTGCAGCCACCAAAAAAGCCAGTTCTCGCAAAGAGGAATCGGTAGATTTTTCAAATACGTTTTTTTCAAAAGGAGAGTGCCACTGCAACTCCTGGGCTGACAGAGAAGCAGAAAACGCTGCAAATAACAGCAGAATCCCTATGACTATACGTATGTTCAATCGTTTGTTGACTGGGCATAAAACTTAAATCCTTATAAAACAAATTTAACATTAAATTAACAATTAGTTAACATTAAAATGTATTTTTTATTACACATAAACAAAAATCCGCTTCCAGTTATCTGGAAGCGGATTTTTGACTCTACAATGTTACGAAAGTATTACCGCAGTAACAAAACGCCTCCCTGCAATTCTACTTTAGGCCGGTCTGTATAATACACTGCCCTGTACTCCAATTTCCAGGTATACGTTCCGGGAGGAGCCTGCTGGCCCCGGTAGGTGCCATCCCACCGGTTTTCAGGAGAATCTGTTGCGAATATTACTTCGCCCCAACGGTTGAATATTAACAATTTAAAATCGGTTACATAATCGGAGAACACATCCAATTGATCATTTTTGCCATCACCATTTGGAGTGAAAGCATTCGGAATTTCTACCCGTGGCTCACACTTGTTCACCACTCGCACCGTATCTATGCCCGGACAAGTGCTGCCATTGTCTACAGTCACTGTGTATACACCCAGATCGTTAACAACTAAGGTGCGCTGCCCGCCAATAATAGCGGGGTTACCAACGGCACGCCATTCGTAGGTATAATTCTGGCCAGGACCTGCATCTAAGGTGGCAGTGGCTATGCCATCAGCAAGGCACAACGGAACCTCACGACGTTGGATATTCACAGTAGGCGATTGCAGATAAGTAACCACAACGGTATCTCGCACGGTACATGTTCCGGCAGTGACGGCAACAATGTAAGTTCCCGCTGAAGTTACGACTAAGGTTGGCGTCGTTTGTCCGTTGCTCCAGGCGTACACTGCTCCCGGATTGGTTACGGTAGCGTTGAGTGTCACTTCCGCTCCCGGACACACATTGCGGTCAGGCCCCAGGTTCACTACGGGTGCATTAATCAATCTGAATACAACCGGCGTAGCTGCACTTTTGCAGCCTCCATTTGTGGATTGAGTGACATAAAAAGTCGTATTGCCATTCGGAGTAAGCTGAGCATATGTAGGAGTAAAAGCTGGCCCAGTAGTTAATTGATTTGTCAAGCCCGCATCGCTATACCATTCGATATTGCTACCGGAAGCAACCGCTGTAGGAATTGTGCTTCCCTGGCAAATGGAAGGAGGTGGAGTTACGACAGGTGCATCCGGAATAGGTACAAAGCTAGGTGTTACTTCCAATGTATCCGAACAGCCAGTCTGCGAGTTGCGTCCTACTAGCTTGTAAACTTGTGGTCCGGTAGCAACAATGCTTGTGCCGGCAAAGTTGGTTCCGTCAGGGCGTATCCATACGTAGCTATCAAAATCGACGGTTACCTCAGCCTCTAGCCTGATTTCCGTACCCACACAATTGGAAGCAGACGGTTTAACGGCCACATTCTTTAACGGCGGAAAGGTAATCGTCACGGTATCTTCGGTTATACACCCAGGAGGTAACGTGCTGGTAGCCGCAATGATGTAGGTACCTGACTGCGTTACAGTAGCACTTCCGTCTGCATTGGTTTGTATGTTGCTGCCACCCTGCACACGCCATTGCAATGTGGTGTTTGCAATGTTTCCTGCCACCGACAATAAGGCTGTCTGGCAACCGGTTATGGCCGAGACTGCCTGTATAACGGGTTTGTTGGGCGCAGCTTTAATTTCGTAAGTAAAGGCAAATTTGCAACCTGTATTATACGTTCCCTCCAAGCGGTACACACCGGGTAGCAAGCCTGCAATGGTTAAGGTTTCGGGAATGTCTTGCCCCGAAGTACCCGCAATAGGCTGCCCGTTCTTCAACGGAAACTGACCGTTCTGGTCCACAAACTTATAGATTGTAATCGGAACACGACTGCCCGGAGCACCATCTGTACGGGTAAGTGTCAGGCTTCCTTCTATATCATTACAACCCAACTCAACCGGTGAATTGCTGCTAAACTGCGGGGCATCGGCAGCTCTGTTTTCAATTGCCACCGTCAGAGTTGTATCGCAGCCTCCCACCCTTTCTATTCGAATGGTATAAATACCGGGTTTCAGTAACAGAGAGGTAGTGGTAGGATCTACAGGAATAGGCCCACCCTCTGCACTGGTCCAAAAATACCCATTAGAGCCACCATCGGTTGGTGTTACGGTGATTGTTCCCAAAGAACCCGGATCACTGTTATCACAACTGGTCGCATTCACGACATTAACTGTGACTCTTGGTCGGCGGCTCACATTTACCAGTACGGTATCCTCCGCCGAACAACCCGTCAGTGCATCAGTAACTTTTACCCGATAGTAGGTTGAACTGGTAGGGGTTACGGTTAATGTCTGGCTAGTGCCCAACAATTGACTTGCCGGATTGTACCATTCGTATTTTGCACCTGGGTTTCCTGCATTCAATACCAGCGTACTATTGCTACACAATGTGGTGTCATTGCCGATGTTTACGGTAGGAGCCGTGTAATTGACACGAACCGTTCCTGTTTCCACACAAAGCTGGCCTAATCCATCCACTTCCGACGACTGAACGATAACGGTATACAGTCCCGGCTGCACTGCCTGCAGGTTACGTCCGGGAATGGTGTCATTAGCAGGAGTCACCCACCGATACGTTACGCCAGACGGCCCCGGCAAGCCAGGGTAAGGATCCAGCGTAATTCGGGTGTTCAAGCAATTGGATGTATCTCTGGCGGTAGGCTTAGGTGGCTGTACCGGAATAATCACCTGATGCGTAATGGTTTCTGGTCTGGCCCCGCCGGGCAGGTTCTGATCCGTACAGTCGTTGTAAATGGTCAACTGGGCGGTGTAGGTCCCAGGGCCCGGGAACGTAACAGACACACTGTAATTGATGCCATAGCCAGGCGAAGTACCGTTTCCACGCGGAAATTCCTTCACAAACGAATTGTTAGCATTGAAGAACCGCCACTGATAAGCCGACTTTGCTGAATCGCCACCGGCACGGTCAGGTTGTGCCTGAAAGCGAATGGTAGAGGAATCACCCAGAGCCGTACACTCTGGCGGTGAGAAGCCAAACTCCTGTCCAAAACCCTGATTGTTAGGTGGTTTGGAATTGGGTAATCCTAGTTGGGCCGGTGCGGTTAATGTTACACCTTGCTGGTTATAACCCGCTGAGGCCAAGGTACCCGGATTGGTTATTTCACCCAAAGCGTTTTGTCCCTGCTGGGCAACAAACAAGCGTTGTCCGTTCGGATCGAGTTGCAAGGCTCCAATCGTAAAACTGGTAGTAGCGAAAACGGAACGCTGGCTTTTCTGAATGGTGCTGTCGACACCCGAACGCAGGTCATAACCCAAAATGCGGGAACTATCGGCTCCACTGCCAGCCAATGACACATACAACGTACTGTCTTGCACAATTTCAACGCCATAGGCTTTGGGAGGCGCGGTACCTAGATTAATGGTATTGGGAGGTCCGCTGATTTCACCAGTAGCCGCATCAAACTTAAACACCTGCACGATATTGTCAGATCCGTTGGCTCCCGGTATCACTATCACCACCCGGTCATTATATACTTTCAGATACCCTTCGCCATTGTCGGTAGCAGCGCCGTGAACATTGCCTACACTGTACGTTTTGGGAGATCCTACCCCTCGGGCCGTCAGTGGGTACACCCGAAACGTGTTGGTATTAAAATCATGGGTTACAATCCAGGTGGTAGCAGGGCGCTGGGGATTGGTACTATCGGGCAAAGCTTCAACAGTGGCTAGGCGTTCGGTGCTGGTTCCAAATAGAGGAACATTTTTTTGGGTTACTTGCCCCAAGCCGCCATTGAGACGCATATCAACTACGCTGTACTCTAGTTTTGAACCGGTAGCCGTTATATCTGATGTTGTAAATACATAGTAAACCGGTTCGCAATCATTGCAACCCGGCTGGGCAACGATCAAAACAGCCTGGGTAGAATTGGGGCCGCCATTCAATCCATTAGGCAGAGTCACATTGTTTCCGTTGCGATCTTTCATGGGCGTTCCATTTTTGTCGTACACATTACGGCCATCTGTGTAAAACAAAAAGTTACCGGAAGCATCCGAAATGCTCGATGTGCCTTCCGGAGTTTGGGCATTTCCGGTAATGGCCTGCGGCTGACCACCTACAAATTTAATCCCGGACCCATTCCCAAAATACCAGCGCGATTCTTCTTTGGGTGGTTGAGGAGCATTGGGGTCTGGCTTGTAAACCGTTACATCCACTTTTGCTGTTCGCGAACAACCTGTTGCAGGATCTGTGATAGTAACCGAGTAACAGCCGGCCGAATCAACCATAATTGATTCGGTTGTTTCACCTCGCGACCACAGATACGTGGCCCCGGCAGGAGCACTGCCTTGCTGAAAGAAGGGTTTCAGCTCAATGGTTTCTCCCTTGCAAATTTCTTCTCTTTCTGGGCCAAGATTATCATCTCTGACTATGCTAAACTCACCAAAGCCTTGTACATTCACCGGAGGCACCGGGCATGTAGACACCACTCCGTTACGCGTAATTTCCAGCGAAATCTGGTAACTACCCGGATTGGCAAAGGAATACACAGGGTCAATTCCTCGAACGGTATCAGTAGCCCCTCCCCCTGTAATAATCCATTTGTACTCAGTGATACCTACCGTATCACCGCTTACGGTGATGGGCGTACCAGCGCCGCAATTGCCTCCTGCACAAACGGGAGTTGGAATGGTCACTGTGGGACATTGGGCTTGAACCGTTGTAATACCAGACAAAATAGCCAAACACAACAAACCAACCGTGCTCAGAAAAAATAGTATCTTTTTACGGGCAAAAACCATAGTGGTTAAAAATAAAGTAGAAATGCTAGCAAAATGGACAATTTGTTTTCTTTCAAAAATTCTTTGTGTGCAGAAATAACGTAAAAGAATTCAAAACATTTTACTCTTTTCTGCAATTCCTTACTCGTAGTTTGCAAGGATAAGTGTCTTTTTTAAAATAGTATCTTTTTCCAGACCAAAACCCATCCTATAAGCTTGGGCATATGTTTTTAGGAATGAAAGCCACGGACAAGCTAACTTCGGGTGTTTGATGATAGATGAGGAGTTGGCAGCAAAATAAGGGTAAAAAACCGATTTTCCGCATGTTTCTCACGCAAATCCGTTTTCGTCCCGGCAAATGGCACTTCCTTTTACCAGACGCTTTTTGTATCTCAAATGCTGCATTGTTGACAACTTTCTGACAATGAACTACTATATGTGATTTGAATTTGTCTTTGAAAGGATTTTTTAAGATGCTCCGTTTTTTTTCTAATTTTAGCGTTCAGAACATACACTTTACAAACCATTGTACGTTGATTCTCTACAGTAAGAAAAACCAATTCTAAACACATATACATGCGGAAGGTTTTAGCTTTATTTTTGATACTATTTTGCAACAGTCTGACGTGGGCACAAGATGCCCAGTTTTCGCAGTTCTATGCCAATCCGCTTTATCTGAATCCGGCCATGGCTGGTGGGGCATTAGCCACTCGAATTACTGCCAATTACCGGCACCAATGGCCTGCCTTGAACGCCAACTACATCACTTACTCAGCTTCTGTTGACACTTACTTTCCCAGCATCAACAGTGGCATCGGTCTCATTGTCATGCGCGACCAGCAGGCGTATGCCCGCTACAACACCATCGACATCGGTGGTCAATATTCATACATGCTCCAGGTCAGCGAACGGGTTGCCGTACGTGCCGGCATTCAGTTTTCGTATGTAAACCGCAGCATCAATTACTTTGGTCTTACCTTCGGCGATCAGTTTAACAGTAGAGGTGAAATAGTTGTTCCTAGAAGTTCAGACCCGTTATACGAAGATCCCAATCCTGCGGCGTTGAACTACTTAAATGTATCTGCCGGTGGATTGGTTTATACTCGCAGGGCGTGGCTGGGACTGTCAGCCCATAACATCAACCGGCCTAATCAGTCTTTTGCCGGAACCAACAGCCCTCTTCCTACCCGGTTTACGGTGCATGGCGGTATCAAAATCCCAATAGATGACAATACCCGGGCCGGCCTTGCCGAAAACAAAAATGCTCCCGAACGAAGCATTACACCCGCCTTTTTGTACCGGGCCCAAGGCAAATTTGACCAGTTTGATGTAGGCATGTACCTTACCTACGAGCCCGTTGTTTTCGGCTTATGGTACCGCGGGCTGCCTATCAAGCGATACGAAGTGGGTATCAATAACAACGATGCCTTGATTTTTCTGGCTGGATTTAAACAGGAAGGCTTGTCGATTGGGTATAGTTACGACTTAACTATTTCCAATCTGGGTACCTCAACCGGTGGAGCTCACGAAATCTCAATCAGTTATGAATTTCCTCCGGCCAAGCCTAAAAAACGTGTTCCGCGCAATGTCCGAAGGCTACCTTGTCCGAAGTTCTGATCTCAAAATAGTATCTTTTTAAAAGCAAAAACCCCGGCCAATGATGGCCGGGGTTTTTATTTGTTTCATTTGTCAGTAGTGAGCATAACTTTAACAGGTTCGTTATCATCTACTGGAGTTGCATAGCTTACCTTCTTTCGAGCATTCTGATTTTTCTATCGAAGGATATACATTTTGCCGAACTCCTTCTTAAACGCCTTATCGGCAGCTGTTGCTCGCCGCTCAATGTCCTGGCCATTGATGCGTGTAAATACCCGATACAGATATACTCCGTTGGCTAGCTTGTCGCCAAATTCATCAGAGCCATCCCACACAAATGTGCTCACGTTGTTACCAATGCGCACAGGGCCCAACTCATCCTGGGTAATTTCGCGCACCACTTTACCCGACACCGTCATGATCTGTATCTTGATCTGATCGGGCACAGCGGCTCCTGTCAAAGTAAATACAAACCGGGTACTGGAAGAAAATGGATTCGGGTACGGATAAAAGTGCGTGATAGTCGATTCGTTTACCACTTCAAAATTAATCCGGTACGGTTGCAAGCCTGCTTTGTTGTTTGCTAGATCTGAGGCATGCACTTCCAAAGTATACATGCCATCGGCTAGCTTGGGAGCTTGCCACTCCAAACGAAAATCGTTGTCGGGTCCGGCAGGCACCCAGCGCAACACTCCCTGCAACTCCTTAATATCTACAAGCTTATCACTACCTGGCTGTTTCAGATAGAGAAGAATCCCTGCAGTATCTTTTCGAATCAGCACTTTGTTTTCATCTTTCAGTCGGATGGCGATCAGCGGCACTGGCGATACAATCTCTCCATCCATGATTCGCTGTCCATCAAATGTCACTTCCATTACTGGGTTCAGCTTGTCAATATTGACCGAAAACGGAATGGTGAGTACGTTGTTGGAATAGCTCTGTTCGGGTAAGATGCGGGGGTTTACAAAAACCTGCAATTCGTTTGCTCCACCCAGCGATGCTGTAGACACCGGAATGGTAAACCGTACCGTATCGCCATTGGCAGCAACCGGACGTACTTTAAATGTATTTTTTGTTACCTTCCGGCTTTCGGAATTCAAAACGGTATATTCTACGGTTAGCGAGTCTTTGAAGGAGCGTGGAGAGATGTTTTGAAAAACAACCGGAACGGCAAAGGTTGCCCCTTCGGGTTGTTCTGCTATTTTGTACGCATCGGCTGCCACCATACTCGTATTGATAAGGCCCTCTGGCACACCTTCATAAATTACCTGCCACTTTTTCAGTTGCGGAGGTGTCAAGTTAATGGCATCTTTTGCCTGTAACCGGAGCTTTAAATACGGATATTGCTCTGAGTTAATAAAATCGATTTGTAACGGGCTCGTTTTCACATTGCTGTACACTACGGTTTCTCTGCCCTGTAAATCCAGTCCGATAATATCGAGTTGCCATTGGTCTGTCACGGGTGTTTCTGATGCCCGAATGGCATGATAAGCCGTACCCCAGAGTGATGCTGGGCCAATGAGTGAGGATGTGATGATGCCATTTTCAGAACTGCCTTGTATCGTTTGCTCCAAAGTCAGGGCCTGCCTGGCGGCGGCAATGCTGCCCGAATAATTCGGATATATTTCTGTAGCTTTTCCTGCCAATGCACCTTTCTGCCCCAGTATGATATAGGGATCACTGGTTTTCAGATTGGAAATTTTAGCCGGATCAGCACCGATGGATACCAGCAATTGCTTCAGGGCAGGCGACCAGTCGGAGAAGTTAATAGAACCTGACGTGAATAAAAGAATGTAATCCTTATCGCTTACCTTGTTAATAAAGTCAGCGAGGCCACCACTGTTAATGTAACCATTGGTTAGATAATGAGCGGCAAAAGGTTCGCGGGCACAACTCAGCGCGGGTACTACCAGGTAGGGTTGGGCAGTTGTTCTTTTAAATGCCACGGCAACCACCACACTTGTATCATTGCTGATCAGGTTGCCAAGTCCGTCATATACGGCGTTACAACCTCCGCCTGCCACTACCGCTCCGCCGTTCAGAGATAAAACTGCCTGTTTATACGCCTCAGGCTGGTTCTGATACCCATAGGTTTTTACATCCACCGCCATACTATTTCCGGTAAACTCCCACTGCTCATTGGTGGTGTTACGCGCTATGTTCACCCGTCCTGCTTTGGAAAACTGAGGAAACTTGGTTTGTGACCATCCTTCAGGACTTTTATTGATGTAAATGAACGAGCTTTCGGTCCAGCTATTGTCCTTATCAATCGGGCGGTCGGCTAAGCTGATACGCCAGTAATACACTGTGCTATCATGAGAGGTTGCATTGCTAATCAGACTGGTTTCCCAGTTGATCAGCAAATTACCTGTTACTGTGGTTTCTTTCTTGGCAGGGCTATCAAAGGTATGTGCCGTATCCAATTCTATTTTATACGAACGGTTTTCCAGCGGCGTAATGGTCGACTGTGCCACAAACCGAACTGGCTGAGCACTCACAATGCTATATTCGCGGGGAAAAAGCGGAATGGCGCCTACTGCCGGAATATCGATTTCGCGCGAGGCCTGGTTGTTTTGTTCATTGAACTCGTCAATTTCATTTTTGGCATCAATGTACACAGTAAACGTTTGCGCACCACCTGCAAACCGTTGTGTGTTGCGAATGGTAAAATAAAGCGTATCCCGATACGAAACGGGAGGATAATAAAGCGTATCCATGGTTTGCACCGTTCCATCACCAAACCGGCGGGTCACTGTCACGGCAAACTTCTTGTTTAACAGTTTTCCGTAGTTGGCCACCACAATGCCTAACTGAAACGAATCCAAGGCAGCCGACAACGGTTCGTTTGAGAATGTCTTTGTAAAGATTCCCGATTCGTTAACGGCATAATCAGGCTTGGTAAAGGGAATCAGAGCAACAGCCGGATCTCCTTGCAAAACAATTTGTTCGGCATGGGTAAGGCCAAGTGACCAGTTAGTCATAGCATTTACATACCGCTTGATGGTTTCTTGTTGTACTTTTCCTATGGGCTTGCCTAACATGGTGCTATCAGCAAAAGCAGTATTATAGAAAGTGTAACAATACGAATGAAGCTCGCTGGCATAACCTGCGGATGTATGCGCAATCCAGGCTATAGCACCTTTATCTGATTTGCGCATCACCCAATCTTCCGCATAGGTATATTCTGTATTGGATACATCACCCGACTGGCACCCGTTTACAATTACAAACGGATACTTGCCTTTATTCTGATACCCCAGATATTCTGTTGACACATATCCAACCTCTATGTCGTTAATGTTTCGTCCCGAATGCCCAAACATAGTAGTTAGTGACACTCCATTATTTAGCTGTTGCGAAATATTGATCTGCTCCACTTCATCTCCGGTTGCCTTGGATAAAGTCTGAACTTTTCCGCCTACGTATTTTCCACCGATAATTGTTTTATAGCTATCCACAAACGATTTGAATGTGGTGACCTCGCCTGTGGTATGCCCCCCCGACAAATGCAGAACATTCTTGCGCCAGGGAGCATCGGCACTTACCTGTTCATGCTCTTTTATTTTGATCAGGTAGTTTAATACCTGCTGAGGCGTCAAAGCACTGATTCGGCCTGTACCAAGGGCAGGAACAAGGGACTGGCCACTTATGGCATCTGAAAAAAGAAAATCTGAACTTGGTCTTCCGATAGAGGGTACTAAATCGCTGATGATATCGGTAGGCGGCGTAACCCCTTCCCTTCCACCAACCCATCCCAACTGACGACCAGGAGAATAGCGAACATAGTCAGGTGAAATTGCTCTGCCAATAATGAATAAGTATTCCGGACTAGAAGATTTGGCGATCCAACGAATAAACCGTGTAATGGCTAACGGGGTGTATTCACCATAAGTAAACTGATTGTAAAGCTGATCAATATTAGCCACTACGGTATCGTGTTTTCCGCCTGCGACGGATGCCCGGTATTCGGCATAGGCTTGTACAGGATCACTGACATCGCCAGTAGGTTTACGCAATACGGGATGGGTAACAATCAGATAATTGGGTTTCAGAGAACTGAAATTCCGAAAGGAAACTTTTGAAATAGTACCTGTAACCGATGAAAAACCGGTAATAGCAAAAAGAGTTTTGGCATTGGAAATAACAGTTGCCAATTGTTGTCCCGAAGATGTAACCGTTACACGGCGTAGAGAGTTTTCGTCTGTAATGTCATATAACAAAACCTGGGATCCGTTAGGATTGGCAATTTCAATGTATCGCTGAGTAGCACCGCTGCTTTCGAGAGTGAATGTTTTTTGCGGGCTATTTTCCATATTCCACTGTTGTGGATAGAGCAGCCTGACCAGCGAAACCGAAGCAGCATCGTTTTCATTCACACCACTGACTCCATTTACACGCATGCGAACAGTTAAGTTTCCCGCAGCTATGTCGGAGGTTTCAATGGTACCGGAATATTTGCTGTTGGTATGATACTGAAACGCCAGAACACCCAAGGACCGCAGCGAACTGGCCGAAGCTCCCGCAAAAACTTCCACATTGTGCGGGTAGTTATTACGCCCGGCAACCACTACTTCCAGTTTTGGCTTCACTGAAACGGAGGCAACATTTGTCAGACTGGTCAAGTTGTAATCAATACTTTCAAACTTGTTCTTACGGGTACCCGTCCAGCCTTCACCATAATCGTAAAAGCTATGTTCTCCCTCAGCATTACCTAAATATTCCGGATAATGCCTGCCCGCATCGTACTCACTGGTCAGCACCAGCAGCTTCTCATCCCAATGGTACGTTTCGGCAGGCAAGTTATTGGTATTTGCCTCTGTTACAGTAGGCATGCGTTTGCCCAATCCGTTGTCGAGACGCCAGGTGAGGAAATAATACGTGGTATCCGAATACAGGCTAAAATATTTATGTGGTTGTGCTTCAGTGGGTCGGTAAAGCTCTGCATCCAATGTGCCGTCATTGCCTTTGCCGTAAAATTCAACATAATCATTTTCATTGAAAAACGCGTCGGCTTCTCCCGCAACAAGAATGGCTTGTTCTACCCCCCTATGAAAAATCTGAATGCGGCGAGGGTCTATGTTTGCTAATGGCAAGCCTAATTGTTGCAGATTCTGATAGGTGAGCCGGTAAATTCCTTTTTGTGTAATGGGAATTTTGTAATACTGCTGAGCATAGTTAATCCACTCATTGCCATAGCTTTGCCCAAAAGAATCAATTGCCAGCAAGAAACATCCTGCCAGTAAAATAAAGGAGGTTTTTGTTTTTTGAAAGATACTATTTTTGACGAGGTCAATCACGGCTTAGGATGGTTGGGTAAATACGTTATTCGTTCAATTGCAAAACTGTTGAAAAACACTAAAATCCGGCTTTGATAGAGAATACATTGGAATAAAGCGACTGGGACTGGTCACCAATGTCGGTGAGAGCATAGTCGATCTGAAACTTATTGATGCGAATACCCACACCCATATTGGGTTGAAAGGTGGTAAAGGTAGTGCTGTCGTAATTTTTGATTTGCTGCACATCACCTGCCCCAGCACGCAAAAAGACCAGCTTCTTATAATCCAGCTCAATCCCCATCCGTGGGTCAATGGAAGTGAAACCCGATTTTACCAGTACATTTCGCTTTCCATCAAAGGTAAAGTCAGCATCAATAGCAGCCAGGATGCCAAACTTCTCCCGAATGCGCCAGCCATGCGAAATTCCCGCTGACAGCTTGGGCAGGGTTAGCTCAGTGTAATTTCCGCGCAACGTATTGTTGGTTTTGGCATAGGCTTCTTCTAGCAGAGCCGTATTTACCGACCAGGTATTGAACGTACTCGTTACATCGCGGGCCGTAACACCAATCCGCCAATTGTTGCGTTCCCACAACATCCCTGCATCAAAGCCAAAGCCCCAGGCATTCGCAAATGGCCCCACCGTGCGGTGAATTACTTTGATGTTAGCTCCTAACTTTAATCCTCTGATTTGGGAAAATTTACGCGCATAGGAGAATAAGAAGGCGTAGTCGGCAGCAGAGAAGAATGTAATATTATTGTAATTAATGGCTCCATTGGCATCAAATAGAAAACGCGTGTCTGGAATGTCATCTACTCCAAACCGAATAACAGAGACTGCCAGATGACTTACCGAATCGATGGGAGTCGCAAATGCGGCATAATCGTACTTGGCAATGCCGGCAAAATATTCGGCGTGCATTAAAGACACCTCGTATTTGGTGCGAATATCAAGTAAAGCTGCGGGGTTCCAATAACCGGCAGTTACATCATTGACAGCAGCCGTCTGGGTGCGGCCCATTCCCAATGCTCTTGCTCCTACTCCAATGGACAGAAATTCGTTGCTGTATTTAGGTGTCAAAACCTGGCCCTGTGCAACAAAAAAGCCGAATGAGAAGCAAATAAGGAAGAAATATTTCATAGTAAAGTGGCATTCAATTCCTTAATACTGAAATGAATACCGTTTGTAAACTTACGGAAAAAACCAAAGGCAGACAATTAGTGAATTGGGGGTGAGTGTATCAAGTGTAAGAAAACTGACAAAATAGTACAGATGAGGCGGTTACCTTTTCATTCAGTACTAAACTTGACTTATAAAAAAGTACATTCTATGAAAAAAATAGTATATTTTATCAACCCAAAACCCGGCTATTGGTTAGGCATTGCCAGCCACAAGAAGCATTTGCAGAGAAGAAACCGGGCATTTACCAACAAATGCGTTTGTCGGCTTTAGAATCCACTCGGCAGAAAAAATATCATTTTTTGTAGAAAAAATTACAAAAAAGTGGCTTGTTTTGCAGAAATGCTGTATTATTGAACTGGCTTTTTCTAATCTCTCATTATAAAATCACTTAGCACCTTTATCATCATGAACACAACGATTAATAAGGACCGACTGTTTCTGGCCAGTTGTTTCGCACTCATTACCACCGCCTTTTCGTTCAGTATTCGAGCCGGTATTCTGCCGCAGTTGGGCACTACTTTCGGCTTGTCTGCGGAGCAATTGGGCTTTATCAATTCTATGTGGTTTTTAGGTTTTCCTATTGCGATGATTATTGGCGGGTTAGTTTACAACTCGGTTGGGCCAAAACTAATTATGCAAATCGCATTTATTTGTCATACACTTGGTATTCTCTTAACCATTTATGCAGGAGGTTATAGCACACTATTAATTTCGACCTTATTTATTGGCATTGGAAATGGGTGTACGGAAGCTGCCTGCAATCCTATGATTGCAGATATGTATTCAGGAGAGAAAATGAACAAAATGCTGAATCGCTTCCATATGTGGTTTCCGGGTGGCATTGTAATTGGTAGCCTGATTTCATTACTAATGGGTCCGGAAAACCTAAAATTACCATGGCAAGCCCAAATCTGGGTTATTGTTATCCCTACACTCGTATACGCATTCTTGTTTTTTGGTCAACTGTTTCCTAAAACCAGTAACGAAACATCAACTCAACAACTTACCACATCAGCTGTTGCACGGGGTGCACTAATCATTGCAGCTTTGTGCTTTATGTTAAAGCTGGCAACTGATTTTAACTGGATTGAGGTTTCTGATACGGTTCGCACCATTACGAATGCGGTTGCTCTTGTTTCCGCTTTGATTGGAGTTTATCTTTATTTTGGAGGTCTGTTTCTGTTCATGTTCTGCTGCATGTCCCTGACAGCTATTTCTGAATTTGGACCACAACAGTGGGTTGGCCTCATCATGGCTAAGTCGGGAGCAGAACCCTTAATAATCCTGGCACTTACTACAGGCATTATGGCTGTAGGCCGTTACTTTGGCGGGCCTATCATTCATCGCCTTGATCAAACGGGTGTTTTGCTGGGCGGTGCGGTCTTTGCCCTCATTGGCATCTTCTTATTTAGCACACAAACGGGCCCTATGGCTTATGTAGCCGCTATTTTCTTTGCTGTCGGCGTGTGTTATTTCTGGCCTACCATGGTAGGGTTTGTAGCTGAACGCATTCCGCTAAGTGGTGCTTTAGGGATGTCTATCATCGGTGGAGTGGGTATGTTTTCAACCTCTATTTTTCAGCCAATTATTGGTCGCTGGATTGATGGAGAAAAAGTCGAAAAAGCGGCGGGTGGATTAACTGGCGATGCGCTGGAACTGGCCGCCGGACAAGCCACATTACTTAAAATGACCACATTCCCGATCATTCTGATTGTTGCTTTCACTGTGCTTTTCTTCTGGATGCGCAACCGCAAACCTGCTCATGCCGAAGCTACCGAACTGGCGGCTCCTGGCGGCTCTATGTAACGGAGTACAACAGGCAAAATAGTATGTTTTAAAATGGTAAAAGTCAGGTAAGGCAAGCTTAGAGGCTTGCCTTACCTATTATAAAAGCCACTTCTCCTCAATCATGAATAAGTATCCTCTCCATACTTTCTGGATTGTAGCCAGTTTATTTCTGTTAGCCGGATGCAGTTCCTTTGATAAAACTGCCAAAGAAACGACCAATGATACCAAACCCGGTACTGGTAAACCCTTGAAAATAGCGGTAATCCCCAAAGGGACTACACACTCGTTTTGGAAATCGCTGCATGCCGGAGCCGAAAAAGCCGGACAGGAACTGGGCGTAGAAATCATCTGGCAGGGCCCGCAAAAAGAAGATGACCGCCAGATGCAAATACAGACGGTCCAGAACTTCATCAGTCAGGGAATCGATGCCATTGTGCTAGCCCCCCTGGACGAACGGGCACTGGCCCCACCCGTGAAAGCCGCCAGTAAACGCAAAATCCCGGTTGTCATCATTGATTCCGATTTGCAATCGACGGATTATCTCTCGTTTATTGCTACAGACAACTACCTGGCAGGTAAGCTGGGTGCCAAACGTCTCTGTGAGCAATTGACTGGCAAAGGAAAGGTAATTTTGCTGCGCTACAATGAAGGATCGGCCAGTGCCGCTGCACGCGAAAAAGGTTTTCTGGAAGGCCTTAAAGAGTGTGGCCCCAGCATTGAACTCCTTTCATCCAATCAGTATTCGGGAGTTACCATTGAAAAAGCTTTTCAAACCGCCCAAAACCTACTCAATCAATATCCTCAGGTAACGGGTATTTTTACCACTACCGAAATTTCTACACAGGGCATGTTGCGTGCCTTGCAGATGACCGGAAAAGCCGGAAAGGTCAAATTTGTTGGCTTTGACGCCAATGCCACCTTGCTGGAAGCGCTGGAAAAAGGACAGTTGCATGGCCTTGCAGTGCAAGACCCCTTTCGGATGGGCTACGAAGGTGTAAAAACCACCCTCGCCGTCCTTAACAATCAGCCTTACGAAAAGCGGATTGACACGGGCGTACTGATGATCACCAAAGAAACCCTCCACGATGCCACTGTGCAAGAATTGCTTAATCCGGACCTGAATAAATGGCTAAAAGAGTAAAACAATAAAAAAACCCTGGAGTGACTTACCTAAGATCACTCTAGGGTTTTGCAATTAGTATCTCTTCAAAGGCCAAAACCTCCCTACCGGTATTTGGGAGTATGCTCATCCAGAAATTTCCCGGATGCCTTGTTCCAACCGTCAATGGCTTTTTTCCGGGCATTGTTTACTTGGTTAATGGCAGCATTAAAGCCATTAATGGCCTTATTTAACTCGTCAATAGCCTGATTATATTGACTGATATCCTCTTTTGTACGGTCCTTCTCGCGTTTGGCGTCAAAAGCTTTCTTAATTTTCTGAAAATTTTCTTCTTTCAGGTAGTAATTGGTCATAACCGGAATCTGTGTTTTACACTCCTGCATGTAAAATTCCAGGGCCTGTCGGCAGC
Source organism: uncultured Sphingobacteriales bacterium (assembly GCA_963520985.1). GTDB lineage: Bacteria > Bacteroidota > Bacteroidia > Cytophagales > 172606-1 > Xanthocytophaga. The sequence continues at coordinate 1,164,111 of CAUQTA010000001.1, read as the reverse complement.
CCGCTTCCAAAGAATTGTCTCCAAACAAAGCAGGAGTGGCTTTCAGTTTTTCAATGCCTTCTTCACTGTATTTCAGAAGCGAGTTTTTGTTTTGCTCTATGGCATTGATGTCTTTTTTGTCAATGGCCTCTGTCAGGTACATTTCCTGTTTGTAGCTTTTGAAGAAGATCAGGTAAATCACCCGGTGGTAATCGTTGACTTTACCCGCTTTTTCGGCCTTTTCGGAGATTTCATCCTTGGTTTCTACCAGTCTGATGTTGTGCTTGGCAGCAAAATCTTTTTCTGTGATATGCAACCGCGCATTGGCTTGGTCTATCTTTTCGTTGGCCATATCCTGAGCCAGCAAATACGCTTCCATCGCATCATACGACTGCTCTGCCACGTCTTCCAGGTTAACGATCTTGCCGTAATCCTCATTCAGAATATGGTAAGTAATCAAGTAATAGCTTGATGTCGAATCGCGCAGGGTTTTATCGCCTGAATAGGCGGGCATTCCTCCTATTTTCTGGCGGGCTTCATTGACGGTCTTGACGAGTTCTTTGCGACGATTCTCGATTTTACGCGCACTTTTACCGTGCCCTACCGCGCTGGTATAGCTTAGAAAGTCTTTGGTAATCTCGCGGTGCTGCTGCCCGATGTAACTAAAATAAGATCCCGCGTCAGCCGGATTATACTCCTGAGCCTGCAGGGTAACGACTGCAAAGAATGAAACAATAAAGGAACAGAAAAAAGCGCGTAATTGTGTTTGCATAGAGTGTTATTTGTGGGTTTTTAATTCGATAAAATCTTTCATAATCCGGAAAGCTTCGTCTATGTAGACATCTTTCTGAATGGTATCGATCAGGTTGTCATTAATTTCTTTGCGGTACGAATCTATTTTAATTACCTCTTTGTCATAGCCGGTATTCTCTACCTTAAAGACAGACGTAGAATGTTCGGTAGCTTTCTGATAAATCTGTAAAGCCTGATAGGCCTCCAAAACCAGGCTGCGGTACGATGACGGATGCAGCACTATGGTGTTTTTCTGCTGACGGTTTTTCAATGCCTCGTTTAGTTTTCTGATGGACCGAAATCCGGCACTGGTATCCTGACGAATTTTGCTTTTTTCCGAAAGTTGCGACACCGGTAAAGCTTGTAAAGAACTGAAATACAGCTTTTTAGACACGGAGTCAGAGCTCAATGCAAACTCGTTGGCCGATTCCCGGTGATTCAGCGCTTCGTAAATATCCGGCTGGTAAATGTGTGGTTGCACACCTTTTAGCTGTGCACTTTTTCCGGTCACCCGGTAGAGCTTGATGGTAGTCACCTTGGCGGAACCCCAGGAAGAACGGGCCTCTTTCATCGCCATCGGATTGGCATTGGCACTGAGTGGCAGCACAATCTGTCCGGTGGCTTTGCCATAGGTAGCACTCCCCACTACCACCGCCCGGTTGTAATCCTGCAATGTGGCCGCCAGAAACTCAGATGCAGAAGCACTCTGGCTGTTAACCATCACTACCAGCGGACCATCATATACCGTTCCCCGGTTCATGTCTTTCATAATGAGGGGTTTCCGGTCGGTGCCTTGCATCATTCCCAGCGGACCTTCGTCAATAAAGATTCCGGCAAGGCTCATCCCTTCCCGCAACGAGCCTCCTCCGTTGGAGCGAATATCCAGAATCAAGCCTTCTATTTTAGCTTCTTTTAACTTTATAATTTCTTTGGCAACATCATTGGCACAGCCTAGCGAAGAAGCATCTTCCGTTTCAGTATAAAACCCAGGTAACGCAATGTAGCCAATGGTTTTATCGCCTTTCAGAATATAGCTTTTGACAATGTTTTCATCTTCCCGTATTTTCTCACGAATCAAACTTACCTTTTTTTCTACACCATTGGCTGTTCGCACCGTTATTTCAAGCCGGTCACTTGACGACGCATTCAGCATGTCTTCTACTTCGTACACATCGGCTCCTGTAAGACTTACGGCATTTTTGTTTTCCCATTTCAATGTCACCAATACATCCCCTTTGTGCAATTCGTTCGATTTCCATGCGGGCCCTCCCGGCACCAGCCGGGCAATGATTACGTCTCCCTCTTCATTCTCATCCAGGTCCATTCCAAACGACAAGCCTTCGGTTGCCAGTGACGCTTCAAAATTTTTCTTGTTCACAGGCGAAAAATAATTGGAATGCGGGTCAAAACATTCGGCTACGGTGTTAAAGAAAGCCGTTGCCACCACTGCCTCAAATCCGCCCGGATGCTCCAGTACCCGCTTCAGTTTTCGTTTTTCTGTTAGCTGCACTTTCTGACGGGCGGCAGGCTCACGCGCATTGATCTTATCCAGGTTCCCGCTGACAATTTCATCCGTATTTGCAACCATTTCTTTGATTACCAGATGTTTCAGGCGCTTTACCCATCTCTGCTGCAACTCTTTTTCATCTGCGGCAAGCAGCAAACTATCGGTACCGGTTTTGCCATACGTTACTGTTTCGTCAGTAGAGAAGACGAAAGCCTTTTGGGTAAGATCGCCGATTCTTTTGTCGGCCTGGCTGAGACGTTGCCTGTAGAGCTCAGTAAGCCGAGGCACCAATTTCCAGGAATTCCCGGCCAGCTCGTCATCCACAAGGTGCCGGTAAGCGGCTATCTCTTTCCAGTCTGACTGCAAAAAATACAATCGGTTTGGATCCAATGACTCAAGCAGTTGAAACACAATCTGCTCTGATAGTTTATCATCAATAGTTCTCTGGCTGTAATGATTGGCCTCCAGTGTTTTTCGCAACGACATAGCCTCTTGCTGCCATTGCTGGCCTTGCGCACATACACCAACAAAAAACAGCAGGAATGCAGGAAGGAATTTCGGGTGGATTAACTTTTTAAAATCATTTACCCTAGGGGCGGATAAACAATCCTGTTTTTTTGGTGGCATTATTTTATTTCTACCGAGTGGGTTAGCACTGCGACTAAGTTGATAAAGAAAAGATCGACCAGAATAACTAAATCATCCTTGGTTATATTGCTTGAAACTAAACTGCTTTTTATTATTTTCAGAATAATAGTTAATTGCTTTTAAACCACAATTGTCTCTATAAAAGTAAAGTACATCTGATATTACAAGGGAAACGAAAAATCAAAAAAAAGTAGACACGTAAGTTTTATTCAAAATTTTCTAATTAGAAACCACTCATTTGCAGGCCCATAGACTCAAAAACACATTTCCGCTATATTTTCCTTCGGTTATCAATTCCTAAACGGTAGTAATAAATGAGGGAATTACGTAAACTTGTACTAAGAAAGTAGGCATAGGTTTTTGCTTTTTGCAGGATACTATTTTTCGGAATACAAGCAGGCCTTCCATACAATCGCTATTAGTTCTGATTTATTCCCAATTGTAAATATGGCATCTCCCATTCTTTTATCGCTACAGCAAATAACGAAGTCATTTGGCCCAGTGAAGGCCCTCAAAGGGGTAAACCTAGAAGTTCAGCAAGGTGAAGTGCATGCACTTATTGGCGAAAACGGTGCAGGCAAAAGCACGCTGATGAAGATTCTCAGCGGGGCCGAACAACCCGATTCCGGCACTATCTTATTTGAAGACAACACCTACGCACCAGCTTCTCCTGCCGAAGGCCGTTTATCAGGCATTGCCATGATTTACCAGGAACTGACTCTGGCTCCGCATCTAACGGTAGAGGAAAACATTACATTGGGCATTGAGAAAAGCAAAGCGGGCTTTACGGTAAGTCAAAAAGCAGCCGTACAGGAAGCGTTGGCGTTGTTGGGTCAGCCCAACTTGGATACCCAGGCCAAGGTAAGCACGCTGAGCATTGCCAAACAACAACTCGTTGAGATAGCCCGTGCGTTGGTACTCAATACCAAAGTAGTTATCATGGATGAACCTACCTCGTCGCTTACGGCGGCCGATACCCAGGCTCTCTTTGAGGTGATTCGAAAACTGAAAGACAAAGGCATTGCAGTCATTTACATCAGTCATTTTCTGGAAGAAGTGCAGCAAATTTCAGACCGCTACACCGTGATCCGCGATGGCGAAACGGTAGGCGCAGGCAGCATGCAGGAGGCCACCGTGCAACACTTGATTGAACAGATGGTAGGGCGGTCACTGGACGAAATGTATCCGCATTTGCCGCATGCCATCGGTGAGCCGCTGCTTCAGGTTTCCGGTTTGCAGGGCGCGGCTTCCCCGCGCAATGTTTCGTTTACCTTGCACCGGGGCGAGATTCTGGGCATTTCGGGACTGGTAGGCGCAGGCCGCACCGAAACCATACGGACGTTGTTTGGACTGGATTCGATTCTGAACGGGCAGGTAAAAATAGTAGGAAAACCGGAGCTAAAACCCCACTACCTGAGCCCGCGTCTGGCACTGGATTACGGCATGGATATGCTCAGCGAAAACCGGAAAGAAGAAGGCCTGGCAGTGAACTTGCCCATCTACAGCAATATTACCCTTTCGGCTTTGAAAAAGTTGAGCTCGTTCGGCTGGATACGCCTCGGCGACGAACAGAAAGTGGCCGAACAGTGGAAGCAAAACGTAAATATCAAATGCCGGGATGTGAACCAGCACGCATCTGCACTGTCGGGAGGCAATCAACAGAAAATAGCCATTGCGAGGCTGTTGCATCAAAACGGCGACATTTTCTTTCTGGATGAACCCACTCGTGGCATTGATGTCGGCAGCAAAGCTGAAATCTATAAACTTATCCAGCAATTGGCGGCACAAGGCAAAGCCATTGTCGTCATCAGTTCGTATTTGCCTGAGTTACTGGGCATTTGCGATACGCTGGCCGTAATGCACCGCGGCGAGCTATCAACGGTCAAACCCATTCAGGAATGGAATGACCATTCGATCATGCGATACGCTACCTCGGGCACGTATGAAGCTTAAACCAACCAAAATCACTTGGTTTCAGACACGTTTTTCATCAACATACAAGACCATTTTTAAAGATTCATGAAGTTACAATTCTCATTGATACAACGGTTTGCGGTTGTACCAATCCTGCTTCTGTTTGCTTGCCATCCGTCGGTAAACCTGGTTTCCAGTAACCGGGGCAACTACCTGATGGACTCGCAGCAACCGGTTGATTCGTCCATTATCAGGCTGTACTTGCCTTATAAGCAAAAAGTGGATGAAACCATGAATGCCGTGATCGGGCACAGTGCACAGGAACTAAACAAAAACGGCGATACGCCAGAAACGCTGCTGGGAAACTTTTTTGCGGATGCGGTATTTACAGAAGCACGCAGATTAGATGCGGACATTGATTGTGCGTTGCCTAGTACCAATGGAGGACTGCGCAATCCCATTCCCAAAGGCAACATTCAGCTTTCAAATGTATTCGAACTCATGCCTTTTGAAAATGAACTTTTGGTCCTTACACTTAATGGTGCCGCTATGGAACAGATGCTGACCTTCATCGCCGAGTCAGGAGGGCAGCCCATAGCCGGACTACGCATGCACATCAAAGAGGGAAAAGCGGTGGACGTGTTCATTCAGGGCAAGCCGTTTGACAAAGGGAAAACCTACCGTGTGCTTACCTCTGATTACCTGGCAAGTGGAGGAGACAATACGCTTGGCTTTAAAAATCCTGTAGAAAAAAAGCCACTAAACCTGAAAGTGAGAGATGCTTTGATACAATACATCAAAGGACAAACCGCTATTGGCAACGATATTAATGCAAAACTCGATGAACGAATTTCAAAACTTTAATCGACGTCAGTTTTTTAAACGTGCGGGTGCAGTAGCTGCATCTGTGGCGTTTGCCAATCCTGCTTTTAGTTTTTCATCACGCGTTTTGGCAGGGTTGGCAAATGGCGACCACGAACAACTCACCATTCTGCACACCAACGACGTGCATAGCCGCATTGAGCCTTTTCCGATGGATGGCTCGCGCAATCAGGGTTTAGGCGGAGCCGCACGCCGGGCAGCCCTGATCCGGAAAATACGACGTGAAGAAAAAAATGTCTTGCTACTCGATGCGGGTGATATTTTTCAAGGCACTCCTTACTTCAATCTTTTCGGCGGTGAACTGGAAATGAAACTCATGAGCGAGATGGGATACGATGCCGCAACCATGGGAAACCACGATTTTGACAACGGCATCGAAGGATTTTACAAGCAGCTTCCCCATGCCAATTTCCCTATTCTGTTAAGCAACTATGACTTTACCAATACGCTTTTGCGCCATTCGGTACAGTCTTATAAGCTATTTAAGAAAAACGGTCTCAAAATCGGCGTATTTGGGCTTGGCATAGAGTTGGCAGGCTTGGTCGATAAGAAAAATTACGGTGACACCCTATATCTCGATCCGGTCGCAAAAGCCAACGAAATGGCCCGTCAGTTGAAACACGATCACCACTGTCAGCTGGTCATCTGTTTGTCGCATTTGGGCTATAGTTACAAAGAGAACAAAGTGTCGGACCAGGTGCTTGCCGCCAACACCCGCAACATTGATTTGATCATCGGAGGGCACACGCACACTTTTTTAGAACATCCAGAAGACGTAATGAATCTGGACGGACAAATCACGACTATTAATCAGGTGGGTTGGGCTGGAATTAACCTGGGCCGGATTGATTATGTTTTTGAGAAGGAAACGAATAAAAAAGAGAAAGTAGGCAGTCAGTATCAGATCAGCAATGAACTGTCTTCTCAATAAAAAAATAGTATCCCTTTGAACGAGCAAACCTGATACTATTTGTAAGGCACTGATTTGCAAAATAATAAAGCCCGGCTTATGTAGCAGGGCTTTGGATCTGTGAAAACAGACATGCACTTATAACGATAAAAAGATTCAAAAAGTTTGGTACTTGAAAAATAATTGCATAATTTTTCAAAATAGTATATTTATGAAAGCCAAAAGTCCTCGTTCGCAGAAAATAGGTTTCATGCCACTCCAAACACGCTACATTTACGAGTTGTCAATTATACCCATTGGCACGCTGAATTCGGTCCGGAAAAAGGATCCGCACTACGCTTACTTTTCCAACTTAAGTAAAACCATCGATTGTCTTTCGGGGGTTTTGGCTATCAACGGCTGGCCGGTAAAAGTAAACTACTCGGCTGTGTACCGCACCCTGCAAGACCGTAGCAAGTACATCCGTGAATTTGATGTGGCAGGCAACCGGGTGTTTCGGGTCATCATCACCAAAAAAATCCTCAATCCGGCCCTAACCATGCTCGACATTGAAGAAATGCCTTATTACAGATAGAAATTGCAACTCGAAATGGGGAGAACAAATCTCGGATTTGAAAATAGTATCTTTCAAAAACGAAAAACCTGCCAATCTCCCCGTGATTGGCAGGTTTTGATCGAGCCTTTGTCTCCGGTCAGACGCACAACGTCAGACCTGCCTGCTTTTTGATCCAGATAACCCCAGAATCCTACGGCATCAAAGTTCCGACTATTCGCTCCGCAGTGACTGCACCGGATTAACCAAGGCCGCTTTAATAGCCTGATAACTCACCGTGGCTTGCGCAATAAGCATCGTTAAAAATCCGGCTAAAGCAAAAATCCACCACGAAATGTCGATGTGATATGCAAAGCCTTGCAACCAAGTATTCATGGCATACCAGGCCAGAGGGACGGCTAATACAAAAGCAATCAATACCAGTTTCAAAAAGTCTTTGCTCAGTAGGCCAACCAATTGTCCCACTGAGGCACCCAGCACTTTGCGGATGCCGATCTCTTTTATCTTCTGCTGAGCCACCAATGAAATAAGCCCAAACAAGCCCAGGCACGAAATCAAAATGACCAAACCAGCAAAGTATCCGATAATGGTACTCAAACGTTGTTCACGCTGATACAATCTACCGATAGCAACATCGAGGAAATCGTACTGAAACGCCTTTTCCGGAAAAAACTGCAGCCATTTCTGATCAATGGCCCGCAAAGTAGATTCAACATTCCGTGAATCAATTTTGATTGAAAACAAATTCAGTTGCGAAGTATTCACGTCTATCAGAATACCGTCAACAGGTTGCTGCAAACTCTCGCTGTGAAAATCGCGAATTACGCCGATGATCTTGCCTTTCTTCCCTTCGCGGTCAATGGTTTTTCCCAAAGCGTCCGCCGGTTTTGTCCAGCCAAAGGCTCGGGCACCCGTTTCGTTGATAAGAAATGCCTCGTTTTTGTCGGTTTCAAAAGATTCAGAAAAATCTCGTCCGGCCACCAACGGGATATCGTAGGTTTTGAGAAAATTGTAATCGACAGCCAGACAGCTGATAAACTTATTGTCTTCCAGCGTAAACCCTTCGGGCACTACTCCCCGGCGAACGGCGCCCTGCCCCAAGGCCTGATCGGACAAGGTGGCTTCCACCACACCCGGATTCTGCTCGATGGTGTGACGAAACGTGCGTAACTTCTGATACAAGCTGTCATTGGAATCCGAAAAGATATTGTTCAGGTTATCACTCAACAGAGGAGCCGTAATGATGTACTCCTTGGCAAAGCCCAACGGCTGATTGCGCATAAAATGCAATTGCCGGAAGGCAATGATTGCCGAGGTAATGAGTGCAATGGAAGCGGTAAACTGCACCACCACCAAAGCCTGCCGCAAAAAACCGCCTTTGGCTTTTGCACTGCTGAAATTGCCTTTGAGCGTAGCAATGGGCTGAAAAGCGGAAACAAAGAATGCCGGATAACTGCCCGCCAGCAAGCTGGTCAGTAAAAAAACGCCGATCAGCGCCGCAATCAACACCCTATCCTGAAGCAAATACGACAGCGTAATGTGCTTGTCGGTTAGTGAGTTAAGCAAAGGCAGACAAAGCTGTATCAGAATCAGAGATAAAATGAATGCGGCTAAGCTCATCAAAAACGACTCTCCCAGAAACTGCGCAATCAGTTGTCGCTTCTCTGCTCCTAGTACCTTACGCATGCCTACTTCCTTGGCCCGTTTGAGTGAGCGAGCCGTGGACAAGTTCACGAAATTGATGCAGGCAATCAGCAGGGTAATAAAGGCAACGCCCATGAATACATACAAAAAGGTGATGCTTCCGGTAGGTTCCGGCTCATTGCCCAGATTGGATCGGAGATGGAAATCGCGCATGGGTTGCAACTGATACTCAATCTCTTTACTGAATTTCGGATTGGCATGCGTCAGCAGAAACTTCGGAAATTTGGCATTGACACCGGCCGGATTCTGGTTCGGCTTAAGCAAAACATAGGTCCACGAATGGCTGATGATCCAGTTTTGGGGCAAATTTTCGCGGGCGGCGGGGCTCTCCAACGCAAACATGGTGGGATAATTGGCAATGAAACCAAACTTCAAATGCGAATTATCCGGAAACTCCTTTACCACTGCCGATACTTTCATCGGGTGGCTTCCACCAAAAATCAGTGTTTTTCCCAACGCATCCGTAGTGCCAAAGTACTTTTGGGCTACTTTGTCCGTAATGATTACCGTAAAATTATCCCGCAGGGCTGTAGCCGGATTACCCGCCAGAAACTCAAACGAAAAAACATGCAGAATGCTCGAATCGGCAAAGAAGAAATTGCTTTCCTCAAATTTGCGGCGTTCGCTACTGCCGGTTTCCGTAGCTTCCAGGCTGGCACTGCGCCGATACATACGCGCCGCTATTTCTATTTCCGGAAAGTAGCCCGGCAGCAACGGCGCTACTGGGGGAGGCAATACCGTCAGGGGTGTAGTGAGTCCGGCGAATTTTGGCAGATATGTTACCCGATAAATGCGGTCAAATTTTTCGTGGAAGGTATCGTAACTAAGCTCGTGCCGCACAAACAACAGAATCAGAAAGCAACACGTCATACCGACCGTAAGGCCAGTAATGTTGATAAAAGCAAAACTTTTGTGCAGACGTAGATTACGCAGCGCAATGGTCAGATAATTATACAGCATAGTGTTCGTTTTAGGAAACAGATAGGTTTTTTCAATGCGGAAGATACTATTTTGCGCTATGGACATGAACAGATTTGGGACAAAAGGTCGATGTTCCAGATAATTAGCATCCGCTCATCACACCTCTAAGCAGCTGGTCTGCAAACGGTTGCAGAGGCCTGATGAGCGGGTTTTTCCTTTTGGGAAGATACTATTCTGGAGGCAATTCTGAATGAGTGAATGATAGAATGAATGAAAAAATAGTATCCCGGCAAAAGCAAAAACCTCCGTTCTATCATTGAGTCATTTGAAATTCTAAATTGATTACTCGCTACGCAATGACTTGACAGGGTTTGCCAACGCTGCCTTTATAGCCTGAATGCTGACTGTGAGCAGTGCAACGAGCACAGCCAGAACGCCTACCGCCGCAAAAATCCACCAGGAGATACTGACTCTGTAAGCAAAGTCTTCCATCCATTGGTGCATCACATACCAAGCCACGGGAACTGCCAGTATAAAGGCCACTACTACCAGGCGAAGAAAGTCTTTTGACAGAAGAGCCACCAATTGCGCAACTGATGCCCCCAACACTTTACGAATACCGATTTCCTTGGTGCGGGCACGGGCGGCAAATGTGGCCAGCCCGAACAATCCCAAACAGGCAATGAACAAGACAACGCCCGAAAAGGCGAAAAACAACTGCAACTGCATTTGTTCGCGTCGGTGTAGCTGCTGGTAGCTTTCATCCAGAAATTCATACTGGACCGGGCGGGCTGGCACCAGTGCATTCCACACTTTTTCGACACTGGCAATGGATTCGTGCACGCGGGTGGGAGTCGGTTTAACATATACAGAACTCACCCAGCCGTCGTCCAGGCGTAGTACCAGCGGCGTGAGTTTTTCCTTGGGACTACGGAAATGAAAGTCTTTGGCAATGCCAATGATCTGGCCTTTCTTCCCGTTGATTTCAAACCGCTGCCCGATGAAAGGTTTTTTGATCCGGAAGGTTCGGACGGCGGTTTCATTCAGAACCACATTCTGCTCATCGGCTTTGTTGGCGGCATTAAACCAACGTCCCTCTACCATCCTTAAGTTGAAAAAGGATTGAAAATTAGGAGCTACGGTCAATTGTCCCGTGCTTGGATTCCAATCGGAATCCCGTCCGTCCCAGTCCAGATTACCGCTCGTGGTGTTCCGATTGTCGATGATGTTTGCATTGCTGAACGTAATGTCGGCAATGCTGCTTTCGCGTTTAAGCTGGCTGGCAAATGCGGATGCGAAAGTATCTTTCGATTTGACCGGAATATTCCATGGAACGGAAATGCGCAGCACATGCGCCTTGTCATAGCCCAGATTTCGGGTTTGAATGTAACGCAACTGATTGAAAATGATAGCCGTGCATATAAGCAGGAAAATAGTGAATGCAAACTGGAACACAACCAGTATTTTACGCAGATACACATTGCAATACCCCAAAAGGGTAATTCCCTTCATTACCTGCAAGGGCTCGAAGCGTGTCAGCAGCAGAGCCGGATAAATGCCCGTCAGCACCACCGAAAGCAAGGCGATGCATCCGAACACCTGCCATACCGCCGGGTTATTCAACAGAGTGAATTGCGTCTGGGTTGTTGATTCGAGCAGGGGTAACATGGCTTGGGTGAAACCCAGTGCCAGCAACAGCGAAAGCAAACTGGTGAGCACCGCTTCCGTGAAAAACTGTCCAAACAAACTCAGTTTCGAGGCACCGATCACTTTCTTGATACCGACTTCTTTGGCACGCTGGCTCGACTGGGCCGTAGTCAGATTGACGCAGTTAATGCAAGCGACCAGCAAAATAAGCAGCGCAATGAGACCGAATATGTAAGTAACCTGTTTGTCCCCGTGCAGTAGCGAATCATCCGAAATGGTGGTGTCAAAATGGATTTCGGACAAAGGCTGTACAAACAGCGTAGTGGCATTTTCCTTTTCGTCTCGGAGCTTTTTTAACATCCGCGTCAGTTTCTGACCAAGTTTTGGGGTTGAGGTACCCGCCTGAAGCTGTACAAACGTCTGGTAATTGAAATTGCCCCAACGCTGGTCGTTTTCCCGTATTTCCGCATTGGTAAGGCGGGCGGCATTCTGCATAAATAGTTCGTAGCGGAACCCAGTAGAGGCCGGTAAATCCTTGAGTACAGCGGCCACCGTAAAATTCAACGTGTCGTGTTGGATTATTTTGCCAATGGGATTCTGATCGCCGAAGTATTTGCGGGCTTTGCTTTCCGTAATGGCCACGCTGAATTGGTTCCGGGCAAAATCGGCAAAGCTTCCGCTCACCAGCGGATAATCGAACAGTTTGAACCAGTTCGGGTCCACAAAGACGCAGCTTGTTTCCAGAAAGGCAGCCTGATTTGCCTGAACGGCAAACTCGCCGTACGAAACCTTGATCAGCGAAACGGCTTTGATTTCGGGTACGTCTTTCCTGAGATGATCGGCAAACCTGAGCGGCGTGGCACTCCAATGCCAGGTTTCACTTTCACTGATTTTCATGTCGGTTTTGAGCCGGTACAGGTCGTTGGCTTTGGTGTGGTGCTGGTCAAAGCTGAGTTCATTCTGCACCCAGATCAGGATCAAAACAGCGGAAGCCATGCCAATGGCTAGTCCGAGAATGTTCAGCGCCGCATAACGCTTGTTTTTTAACAAATTTCGGATGGCGGTGCGCAGGTACGTGTAAAACATAAACGGTTGCCTTGAAACAGGTAGGTTTGGGTTGTTGAAAAGATACTATTTCCAGTGCTCGTTTTGACGCGGATCAGTTCAGATATCACCTATTCACTCCGCAACGAATCCACCGGATTGGCAAGAGCGGCTTTGAGAGATTGGTAACTGATGGTGACCAAAGCAATGGCCAGGGCCGCCAGACCTGCCAGCCCAAAATACCACCACGAAATTGAAATCCGGTAGGCGAAATTTTCAAGCCAGCCGCTGGTAGCCCACCAGGCAACCGGCGATGCCAGTAAAAATGCCACGACAATCAATAAGACAAAGTCGCGGGAAAGCAACAGTAAAATATGACCCGAAGAGGCCCCCAACACTTTGCGAATGCCGATTTCTTTCGTGCGGCGGATGACTGTCAACGACACCAATCCAAACAGCCCCACACACGCAATCACAATGCTGAGCAATGCGCCGACAGTGACAATTCGCCCTAGACGCTCTTCCTGCCGGTACTGTGCATTTACCTGTTCGTCCAGAAAGGTATAGGCAAATCCTTGCGCGGGAGCTACTGACGACCATTTTTGTTTGATGGTTTCCAACGTAGTGGTAAGGTGCAGGGGGCGAATTCGAATGGCAATCTTGGCACTGGAATTTCCCAAAGTCACATCATTGGCCCCTTTCAATAAAGAATCGGGACGAATGACCAATGCCAACGGCTTGACCTGCGTATGCAGCGATTCGAAATGAAAATCTTCGACCATTCCAATCACCTGATGGTCCGGGAACTTGCCGGGCAATTTCTTGCCAACGGGATCTTTCCAACCGTAATGACGGGCAAACGCCTGGTTGACAATCAGCGCCTGCGTGGAATCGGTTGTTCGGGTGGGTTGAAAATCGCGACCAGCCAACAGCTTGATTTGCATCGTTTTCAGGTAATCAAAATCCACCGAGTTGACATAGAAACTCTCCTGCACATTGTTATCGGCTTTGTAGCCCATCTTAAGCCAGCCGTCTTCACCGAAGCCATGCATGGAAGCCGTCACTCCCACTACAGAAGGTTCTTTTTCCAGTTCGTTCTTCAGCAGATTGGCAGCAGCTCTACCCTCCCGGAACGACCCCGTTGTATTGATGACCACCACCTGCTCTTTGCCATACCCGAGGTTAGTCGACTGCAAAAACCGCAATTGCTGCGAAACCAGCAGGGTGCCGGCAATCAAAAAAATAGACAAGGCAAACTGAACGATGATCAGGCTTCTTTGAATCAGGCTCCGGTCACTGGTAAGTTTCAGCTTTCCTTTCAGCACTTCGATCGGCTTGAAATTGGAAAGAACAACCGCCGGATAACTTCCGGCAAACAGGCCCACCCCCAGCAATACAAAGACAATAAACAAAAGCGTCAATCCATCGACCTGAAAATGAAGGGATTGATTGACCAACTCGCTGAAAAACGGCAGGGCGATCAGCGTCAGTACAATGCCCAACACCACAGACAAAGCCGTGAGGAAAAAAGCTTCGCTCCAAAACTGCACCATCAGTTGGGTACGTTGGGCACCAATGGTTTTCCGCAATCCTACTTCCTTTGCCCGCCCGGTAGAGCGGCTAATGGACAAGGTCATGAAGTTTATGCAGGCGATGCTTAACACCAGCAGTGCAATCACCGACAGAATATACGAGTAGGCCGGGTCGGATATGGGCTCTATGCCCGCCGGAAAGCTTTTGTTCAGGTGAATGTCGGTGAGGGGTTGCAATCCTACTGAGTAAGTACCCGCCTGGTAATCTTTGCCCAGAACGCTTTGCACCATTTTGGGAAACTTAGCCTGCAACGCTTGGGCGTTTGTTTGCTCTCTGAGCAACACGTACGTTTCGACAAACACATTGAACCAACTGTTACGGGCTCTGGCACTGTACCGTTCTTTCAATTGAGCCGCAGGCATTAATATGCCAAACCGAATGCTCGAATGCAGCGGAGGCTCCTGAACAATTCCGGTAACGGTGAAAGGCTGAAACGCCTCTCCCATTCGGATGGATAGTTGCTTGCCTACTGGATTTTCGGAACCGAAGAATTGTCTGGCTGTTTCGGGAGTGATTACGATCGAGTAAGGTGCCATCAAGGCCGTGCGGGCATTGCCCTCCAGCAGCGGGAAGTCAAATACTGCAAAAAAAGTAGAGTCAACCACATGCATGGTCTGGGGCAGCGTTTCGTCTTTGTATTGTACCAGGTCATTGAAGTTAACCACGCGAACGGCCTGTTCCACTTCCGGGTAGTTCTGTGCCAGTGCAGGTCCCAGCGGAATCGGCGTAATGACATTGGTAAACGTATTTCCCTCAACGGTTTCCTGGGTCCAGGCCCGGTAGATGCGATCAGCTTTGTCATGAAACCGATCATAGCTCCATTCATTGCGCACATAAAACATGATCAGCAGGCAGCAGGTGATTCCGGTAGCCAGCCCGGCAATGTTCAAAAACGCATATACTTTGTTTCGTGCCAGATTGCGAAGGGCAATCTTGAAATAATTGCGAAGCATAGTAACAGAGAAAACAGGATTGATGTGATTGTTTGGAAAAATAGTATGGCTGAAAAAGCAAAAACCACCTATCTTTTACTCGCTACGCAACGACTTGACAGGGTTGGTAATAGCTGCTTTGATGGCCTGATAGCTGATGGTGAGCAACGCAATGGAAATGGCAGTAAAACCCGCCAGCAGAAAAATCCACCACGAAATATCCGTGCGATAGGCAAAGTTCTCCAGCCAGCGGCTCATGGCCCACCAGGAAACGGGAACAGCGAGTAGAAAAGCAATCCCTACCAGTTTGACAAAATCCTGAGCCAGCATCAGTACAATCTGGATGACTGATGCACCCAATACTTTGCGTACACCAATTTCTTTGGTGCGCTGCTGCGTGGTGTAAGCAGCCAATCCCAGCAAACCCATACAGGCGATAAAAATGGCTAGCATCGAAAATATGCCAAATACCTGCTGCGAAGTTTGTTCGGCTTGATACAGCGCTGCCAGATCATTATCGAGGAAAGAATACTGGAAGGGTTGGTCGGGCAGAAATTTGTGCCATACCGCTTCAATTGCGGGCAAAGCCTGGGCAAACTGATCAGACCGGATGCGTACTCCCGTAAACGGAGAAACGCCGCCAAACTTATTGGAATTAATAAAAATGAGGGGCGTGATTTTCTGGTGCAGCGATTGAAAATGAAAGTCTTTGATTACACCTACCACTGTATAAAGGGTCTGCGACTGCGCATTGGGCTGATTCAGAAAATCGTCCGGACTGGTGAGGCGAGCCCCAATGGGATTGGCCAGGCCCAACTCAGCCACGGCTTTTTCATTGAGCATAACCGCCAGCGAATCCGAAGGAAACTTCTCGGAAAAACTCCGGCCCTTAACCATGTCTAGCTTTAATGCCGATACAAAATCGTTGTCAACGACCAATCCTCGTCCTGTAAGCGGTTCTTTGACGCCTTCGGCTTTCATCGTCATGCCAAAGAATCCGTTTCCACCCGGCATCGATGAGGCCCCTCCTACATCTTCCACGCCTGCCAGTTTTTTCAGTTCCGCTTTAAAAGCCTTGGTTTTGGTAGTGAGCAAATCGGTGCGTTGCAGAGTAATGATGTGGTCTTTCTGAAATCCGAGCCGGTCACCTTGCATGTATTTCATTTGCCGGAACACCACCAATGTGCATACAATCAGTATAATCGAAATGCCAAACTGGAAGACGACCAGCCCGTTACGTAATTCAATGCCTTTCTGATTATTCTTAAACTTGCCCCTCAGCACCGCCAGCGGCTGAAACGAAGACAATACCAACGCCGGATAACTGCCTGCCAGCAACCCAATTAACAAGGAGCATAACAGAAAACCTGGCAAAAAGAACGGATTGAAAAAGATGGATAAGGGCAAATCTTTGCCCGAAATCCGGTTGAAAAGTGGCAGCAATACCAGCAGCAACACACACGACAGCACAAAGCTAAACAAGCTGATGACCACTGCTTCGGTGAGGAACTGGGCAATCAGTGAGCGGCGTTCAGAACCGAAGGTTTTGCGCAAGCCCACTTCTTTGGCACGTTCCACCGAACGGGCTGTTGCCAGATTGACAAAATTCACACCGGCAATGAGCAGAATAAAGGCGGCAATAACGGCAAAAACATAAATGGTTGAAATATTGCCGTTTGGTTTCAATTCGGCTTCCAGGTCGGAGTGCAAATGAATGTCTTGCAGCGGCTGCAACGAATACCGGTAGCCATTGCCTGCCGACTGGAACTGCTGGAACGAAATGCCAAAGGTGCGTTCAATATCACCCGCCACGTATTTTTCAATAATTTTCGGAAACCGGGCTTCCAGCGTCGCAGCCGATGCCTGGGGCCGAAGCAAAAAATAGGTGTGTGCATCGAAACCGGTATAATTGATCTGCCGAATAAAAGGCAGGCCTACGGTGGTGGCCAGCAGATCAAAGGTAAAATGCGAATTTTCGGGGATGTCGGCGCAGACTCCGGTAACCATCAGGTTGTCGCCGCCTTCGATGCGTACCACCTTGTTCAATACATCCGTTGAGCCGAAATACTTGCGGGCCGTGGTTTGGGTAAGCACAATGGTATTGGGCTTGCTGAGGGCCGTTTGCGGATTGCCTTTGAGCAAAGGCACCGTGAACACCCGAAAGAAATTGGAATCGGCGAAAATAACGTTTCGTTCCTCAAAGGTTTGTTCATCCACACGAACAAACGTACTGGCTCCCTGATTAACAAAAAACCGGACACATTCTTCCACGTCCGGGTACTCTTTCTGCACGGCCTCGCCCACCGAATGTGGGATGATGGAATAGGAAGTGGATCGGCCCGGATAGCGGCGTTCCAGCACCATGCGGTAAATGCGGTCACCTTTCTCATGAAAACGGTCATAGCTGAGCTCATTCTGGATATAGATGACAATGAGCAGGCAAACGGAAATACCTACCGCAAGCCCGACAATGTTAATCAGCGAAAAGCCGCGGTTTTTCCATAAGGTTCGTAAGGCGATTTTGATGTAATTGTGTAGCATACAGGCAGGTTTTGAAGGTTGGGGAGATAGTATTTCTTCTGACTGGATTTTTTCCGACAATTACCCGCAAATGATACGCCAGAATCGGTAACGGCCTGAATCCAAGTGATTTGAGCCTTTTTCATGCAGCTATGTTAAGAGTCTTGTTCGTTTTCGGACAACTTTTGTTCAAGCCCGGACAGGTTATCTTGACCTTTGAAAAGGCCGGTTTTTGCTTTTTGAAAGATACTATTTCTGACCACCGATTTACACAGATTGGATGAAGGGAACAGCGTAACAAAGAATTTAAATTGAAAGCCATATGCTTTGTGTTGTACCATTTGACGATCCTCATTGCGACTGTTTTTGCATTAAAATGGGATTATTCAGGAAAAAAGTCAGTAACTTGTTGCGTCTATTGTTTACTCATTTCCATTGCATTCATCCTTATTTTTCATTTCCATGAAGCTTGCATCTTCTTCACTTCCTGTGGTCGCAGCAATCCTGAGCACGGTTTTTTATTCGTTTGTCCAAGTTGATTTTTCACCCAAAAACACTTTCGTTACGGATACGTCACACCACATATCGCCCACCGACTCGGCGCAGAAACAATCGGCTTCGATCATTGCGGCAGGTGCCACACCACAGTTGGTCTCCAGCCAGTTCAGCTTTACCGAAGGGCCAGCAGCGGACAAGCAAGGCAATGTTTTCTTTACCGATCAGCCTAACAACCGAATCTGGAAATACGGCACAGACGGCAAACTGTCGGTATTCAAGGAAAACGCCGGCCGGTCAAATGGAATGTATTTCGACAAAGCCGGTAACCTGATTTCCTGCGCCGACGAACACAATCAGTTGTGGTCCATTGCTCCCAATGGCAACGTAACGGTATTGTTAAAAGATTTTCAGGGCAAGTTATTTAACGGCCCCAACGACGTGTGGGTGCTGCCCAACGGCGCCATGTACTTCACCGATCCGTTTTATCCCCGGGATTACTGGCAACGGAAAACCATGGAACTGGACGGACAGAAAGTGTATTACCTGGCAAAAGGCAAAAAGGAAGCGGTAATCGTGGAAGACCAACTGAAACAGCCCAACGGAATCGTGGGCACTCCCGATGGCAAAACCCTGTATGTAGCCGATATTGGCGACTCAAAAACCTATAAATACGACATTGCCGCAGATGGCTCACTGAAAAACCGCCAGCTTGTAGTGAAACAAGGCTCTGACGGCATGACTCTTGACGAAAAAGGAAATCTCTACCTGACAGGCAAAGGCGTAACCGTATATAATCCCAAAGGAGAAAAACTGGCCCAGATTGACATCCCGGCCAAATGGACAGCCAACGTATGTTTTGGCGGTAAAAAGCGCGACATGTTGTTTATTACCGCTTCCGAGTCGGTTTTCACCCTGAAAATGAATGTAAAAGGAGTCAAGTAACTTTAAATTAAACACTGACCGGCTTCTGTCAAATCAGAAGATACTATTTTTACATGCATTAATTCAAGTTGCATGATCTAATTTCCAAGGCGCATTAGCACCAGCCTTAAAAAAGTGGGTTAGCCTCTATGCTTAGCGAGGGGAGGGCTGGCCAGCAGCGGGAAAGCGTGCAAAGAAAGACAAGTAGCTACAAAGAGAAGAATGATAACTATTGGGAATACAATCGTATAACGTCCAATTTCAATTTCATTACTAAAAGCTTTGTTAAAAGAGAAAAGCCTCCCTTCCGTCAAGCGGAACGAGAGGCTTTTCAAAATCCTCGGTTAAATCATACCAAACACCGCTGGCACGCAGCCAGCACGATCTATTCTTTTTCAACCCCGAGTAACTTCACACAATCGAAGTTATCAAAAAACAACACCTAAAAGATTAGTAGTGTTTGATAAAATTTGATTGGGACTAGACATTTGTACCTCCTTTCTTTTAAGTGGAACATAAGCAGCCGGTGTTTACAGCGATATTAATGCGCACAACGCTATCCGGTAAAGTGACTCAGGTGCCGGTGACATTCGCCACCAAATACATAACATAATTGAGGCAGGATAGTTCAAGAAATGTGTACCGCAACTATAAATTTTTCATCCTGTCCGGTTTCACTAATCCGTATAAAAATAGTATCTCCCAAAAGCGAAAAACCCCTTATGTATTCAACCCAGGGAATCAGCCATTTACTCAATTTCCACAGAACTATCCGATGATGAAATTGGATAATTCAGCTAGAATTACCAACTTGTCGTCATGACAAAAACAGAAAATCCACGCCGTTTATTTGATTGCCTTACCTACCAGTTAGCAAATTCCCCACTCAGCGATATGCTTTGCGCCAAAGAGGAAGGCCAATGGAAAAAATACAGTACACAAAACGTAATTGACTTGATTAACCAACTGAGTGCCGGGCTATTACAGCTTGGCATTTCGGAAGGTGACCGCACCCCGGAAGGGCGCAACAAAATCGCCATCGTCAGCGAAAACCGCCCCGAATGGCTCATGGTTGATCTGGCCATTCAGCAGATCGGAGCGGTTTCGGTACCGGTTTATCCAACCATCGGGCCCAATGAGTTGAAGTTCTTATTTCAGGATGCGGCCGTCAAAATTGTGTTTGCCGGTGACGAAGAACTTTACAATAAAGTGGCAAGCATTCGGGCCGAACTGCCTGAATTGCAGCATATCTACACGTTTGACAAACTCGACGGAATTGGCCACTGGAAAGAAGTGCTGGCACCGCTGACATCCCAAACCGAAAGCCAGATTACTCAACTGAAAAACAGCATTCAGGAAACGGATTTGGCAACCATCCTCTATACATCGGGTACAACGGGCACACCCAAAGGCGTGATGCTGTCGCACAGAAACATCATCAGCGACATGGAAGGCAGCATCAAGCTGCTCAACGAAGTGGGCATCAGCGGCAAGCGTGCCCTGAGTTTTTTGCCGCTCAACCATGCCTTCGAACGCACAGCCGCGTATTGTTATATGTACTGTGGCACGGCCATCTACTATGCCGAAAATATGGACACCATCGGGGCCAACTTAATGGAAGTAAAACCGGCTGTATTTATGACCGTACCCCGCCTGCTCGAAAAAGTATACGAACGCATCATGGCCAAAGGCCGTCAGCTAACAGGCATCAAACGAAATCTGTTTTTCTGGGCATTGAAGCTGGGCGACAAATACGAAATCAACAAACCGTTGCCATTGGGGTACCGGCTGCAATTGGCTTTGGCTAACAAACTGGTTTTCAGCAAATGGCGTGAGGCGTTGGGTGGCGAGGTGCGGGCCATTATTACCGGAGCCGCCGCGTGCCAGGTAAAACTGCTGCGTATCTTCGGAGCTGCGCAAATCGTCATTATGGAAGGCTATGGCCTCACCGAAACCTCGCCCGTTATCAGTGGCAATCGGTTTGCTGAAAAAAGCCGGATGTTTGGAACCGTAGGTCCGGTGCTCGACGGGGTAGAAGTAAAATTTGGCCAAGACGGCGAAATCCTCTGCAAAGGCCCCATGGTGATGATGGGATATTACAAACGTCCCGACCTGACGGCTGCCGTTATGAGTGGCGAATGGTTTCATACGGGTGATATTGGTACGCTGGTGGATGGCAAGTTTTTGAAAATCACGGATCGGAAGAAGGAAATCTTCAAAACCAGCGGTGGTAAATACGTAGCGCCACAACCTATTGAGAATCAGATGGTCGAAAGCCGCTGGATTGAACAGATCATGGTAGTCGGCGAATCGGAAAAGTTTGTGGGTGCCTTGATTGTTCCCGCATTTAAAGTCCTGAAGGAATGGTACGAGAAACACGGCAAAACCTATCCCGGCAACGAACAGGTAGTGAAAGATCCGGAAGCGATTGCACTGATTAATGAAGCCATCGAAAAATACAATCCTAACTTCAATCATGTGGAACAGATCAAGAAATTCGAACTTGTTCCCAACGAATGGACCATCGGCGGCGGCGAACTGACCCCTACCATGAAACTGAAACGCAAAATGATTGTGGAGAAATACAAGAATCTGATTACCAGAATCTACGCAGGTTCTTGATAAACAGGGGTTTTGGTATTTGAAAGGATACTATTTTAGAACCTTGATTTGCGGGATAAATGGAATGGATAGGAAACCGCAGATCTGACACGGTGTGTCTGACCGGATACCCCAGGCTTGATTGAAATTCATCAACACCGCCAATCTCACGCCAGGGGTTTGGGATACCACTTCACCAAACACAACATCTTTGTAAACAAACCATTCATTGCCATGTATTTTACCCGATTCCTCCTTTTTTCATTGCTTTGCACGCTGATGTACCTCAATGCCACTGCACAAAAGAAAGCCGCGTCCAATGCTTCGAAAGAAGAATGGATTACGCTGTTTAATGGCAAAGATTTGAAGGGATGGGATATAAAGATTACGGGATATGATGTAAACGTCAATTACGGCAATACCTTTCGGGTAGAGAACGGAATGATGCACGTCAATTATGATCAGTACAAAACGTTTACCAATCAGTTTGGGCACATTTACTACCACCAGCCTTACTCATATTACAAGCTTCGGGTCGAATACCGGTTTGTCGGCGAGCAGATGAAAGGTGGCCCTTCGTGGGATATCCGCAACAGCGGCGTGATGGTGCATTCGCAGTCAGCCAAAAGCCTGGCCAAAGACCAGGAGTTTCCGGTTTCGCTGGAAATGCAGTTTTTGGGCGGCCTGGGCCAGGGTCCACGCACTACTGGCAATTTGTGCACACCCGGCACCTATGTCGAAATGGCCGATACCATTACCATGGCTCATTGCATCAATTCCACTTCCCAAACCTACGAGGGAGACCAATGGGTACTAGCCGAAATGGAAGTATACGGCGATTCGCTGATTCGGCATTTGGTCAATGGGCAGGTGGTGCTGGAATACAAGCATCCCAAGATCGGCGAGAAAGGCGACGATATCAAGCGGTATATTTCCAGTGAGTGGACGGCCAAGCAAGGCTCTCCTCTGCATGAAGGTTACATTGCCCTGCAAGCCGAAAGTGCGCCCATTGATTTCCGAAACGTGCAACTGCTTAACCTCAAAGGTTGCATGAATCCCAAATGTTCCCATTACAAATCGTATTACGTGGTTCCGGATAAGTGCACCTGCAAGCCTTAATAAAAACATCACACTCTATGTAGGAGAAAAGTCGGCAGGGGATGTCCATAAAAAATGGGCGACTTGTGTCGCCCATTGGGTTTTGCTCTTTCAAATCCTACTATTTTTCAGACTCTGCCTGTTCTTCCTCTTTCAACCAACGCAGCTGCACCTGCAAGATCTGGTTTTGTTTCATTTGCAGTACTGTCAGTTCATAATTGTCAATCAATACTTTTTCGTCGGTTTCGGGCAGGCGTTCCAGTTCCGAAATCAGCAAGCCACCGATGCTTTCGTATTCTTTGCTTTCGGGCAAGGGCTCGGGCAGGTATTCATTTACGTCACTCACCGATGTATTACCGGCTACGGTATAAGTGTTTTCACTGCTTTTTTCCACAATCGGGGTTTCGGTATCGTATTCATCCTGAATCTCACCGACCAGTTCTTCCACAATGTCTTCCATCGAAATAATCCCGTTGGTGCCGCCGTATTCGTTGAGCACCACCACCAGATGCACGTGATGGCGTTGCATGTCGCCCAGCAAATCACCTACTTTTTTGGCTTCGGGCACAAACACAGCCGGTCGCAACAGACTTTTGATGGTTACATCGGGGCTCTTGCGCATGGCAATGAGTAAATCTTTGATGTACAAAACCCCCACAATGTTGTCAATCGACTCCCGGTATACGGGAATACGCGAGTAGCCGTCTTCGATAATCTTCTCAATTTCTTCCGGATCAGCGTCAATGTCCAGGGCCATAATCTGGGTACGGGGCACCATGATCTGACGGGCCGACCGTTCCGAAAAGTCAAAGGCATTCCGGATAATCTCGTAGTTCACCTTTTCCACCATTCCGGTTTCCGTGCCCTGCTCCACCAGATACAACAACTCCTCAGGGCTATGCACTTCCTGCTCGGCAGCGGGTTCAATGCCCATTAGCCGCAAAATAAAGTTAGCAAAGTTGTTCAATAGCCATATGATCGGACGAAATAGCCAGAAGAAGGCGTGTAACGGATAGGCCAATGCCAAGGTAGTGGCTTCGGAACGCTGAATGGCCAACGATTTAGGAGCCAGTTCCCCAAAAACAATGTGCAGAATGGTAATCAGCGAAAACGAAACGATAATGGCAATGCGATGAACCATGTCGGCACTCAGTTCCAATTGCATGATTTCAATGACATTCATCACAATGCGCGCCACTACGCTTTCGCCTACCCAACCCAGTGCCAAACTCGCCAGGGTAATTCCCAGTTGCGTGGCCGACAGGTAGGCGTCCATCTTTCCAATGATTTTTTTGGCCATCTGCGCCGTACTGCTTCCCGACTCGGCCAGCATTTCTATCCGTGACGAACGTACTTTGACTATTGCAAATTCGGCCGCCACAAAAAATCCATTCAATAAAACAAAAAATAGTGTTATGATTATATCAAAAACCACAATGTCAGTAAGTTAGGTTATACATATGCATTCAAAAATCTTATGCCTCAGCTTTGTAAAAAGACGGTAACGACACACGGGCCGAATGCTACGAAAAGATAAAATTACTTTTAGTTTTAACAATTTGCCAGAGGAACGGCCAGATTTAATTTACATTCGCGTATGTTTGAGTAGAAGTGAAGTGGGGATTGATGGAAGTTTAGCCAATTGGTAACCCGGATGCGCTGCACATATTTTGCATTACAGACAAAATCAATTTCGTGTTTTCCAGAAAACAGCCGTTAAAAAAAAGCATCTCTTTTGCCGTGAAGACAGGTTTTTCGATTTCAAAAGATACTATTTTTTCTACTCTTGACTCCATGCGTTTAGCCGATGCCATGAAAAACAGTTTCATTAAACTAGCTTTGCTCAGTCTTATATGCGGGCTTTGGGTGCAATGCTCACAACCTGAAAAACGCACAGCCAAAGCCGGAATCCGTACGTATACACCTGCCTCGCTTCAGTTTGACACCCTGACCTACCGCGAAAAAGTTTACGTACCCATATACTCCGAGATCTATGCCAATGGCGAAGATCAGTACCTGCCGCTGCTCACCTCGTTGAGCATCCGTAACACCAGCCAGGCTTTGCCGCTGTATGTCAGGGCGGTAGACTATTACGATACGGAGGGGCACCGCATAAAAGCGTACCTGAGGCAGCCCATCGTACTCAAGCCTTTGCAATCCGTTGAATTTGCCGTGACACAGAAAGAACAGGGCGGTGCCGGAGCCAATTTCATTGTAGATTGGGGAGGCACCAAGACGCACTTAAAACCAGTGATTCAGGCAGTTATGATTGGCACAGCTTATCAGCAGGGAATTTCTTTCCTCACCGAAGGCAAAACCATTGAAGTACTTACCAAATAATAGTTACGTTAATCGTCTTACCCCATATGACTGAAAAGGAAAAAATGCTGGCTGGCGAACTCTACGATCCGCTGGACCCCGTATTGGTTGCCGAACGACTCCGCACCCGATTGCTAATCAAAGAATTAAACGATTCGCGCGAAGACCAGATAGAAGAACGCACCCGTATTCTGAGTGAACTGATTCCGAATGCCGGACCCGGCTTGTGGTTACAGCCTCCTTTTTACTGCGACTACGGCAGCTACATGATCGTAGGCGAAAAAGTATTTTTCAACTTCAACTGTGTGGTGCTTGATGTCACGTATGTAAAAATTGGCAGCCGCACCATGTTCGGCCCCAATGTGCAAATCTATACGGCTACACATCCGGTCAACCACATCGAGCGGTCGTCGGGCGTGGAATATGCCAAACCCATCACCATTGGCGAAGATGTATGGGTAGGCGGCAGCGCTGTCATCTGTCCGGGTGTCACCATCGGCGACCGGGTAGTGATCGGGGCGGGCAGTGTGGTGACCAAAGACATTCCTTCCGATGTATTTGCGGCGGGCAACCCGTGCAAAGTCATTCGTTCGCTTGTCTGAAAATACTATCTTTTTTACGCACAAAACCTGGCAATTGTGTTGTCTTTGCAAAAAGATTGAACAAATAAAGCCGGGTTTTTGTATTTTTTGCAGTACTATTTTCCCGGATTTCATGAAACAAAACGCTTTACGCTTTATTAAAGATGGCATTCTGATCGTGCTGGGCATTCTGTCGGCAGGCATGGGGCTCAAAGGGTTTCTCGCGTCCAGTCACTTCATTGACGGTGGGGTAACGGGTATTTCCATGCTACTTTCAGAGGTGATGGGCGTACCTCTGGCTATTCTGATTCTACTGTTCAATATCCCTTTCATCATACTTGGTTACAAACAGATCGGCAAGTGGTTTGCCATCAAAAGCGTGGCAGCTATTGCCGGCTTGTCCTTGTGCCTGGCTTTTGTCAAGTTTCCCGATGTCACTCCTGACCTGCTGCTAACCGCTGTTTTCGGTGGTTTCTTTATTGGTGCGGGCATTGGGCTTTCCATGCGGGGCGGGGCAGTGCTCGACGGCACCGAGATTGCCGCCTTGCTGATTAGCCGCAAAACCGCCATGTTTCGGGTGGGCGACATCATTCTGATGATGAATATTTTCATTTTCTCAGCCGCGGCGTTCTTGCTCAATGTCGAAATCGCCCTGTACTCCATTCTGACGTATTTTGCCGCTTCCAAAACACTTGACTTTATCCTGCATGGCATCGAAGAGTATACGGCCCTGATCATTATCTCAGACAAAAGCGAAGAGATCAGGCACCGGATTGTGCACGACTTGCGCCGCGGTGTCACCATTCTGAAAGGCCAGAAAGGATTTTCCGGTGCCGACCAAAACATTCTGATGTGCGTGGTAACCCGTCTGGAAATGGGTCGCATCAAACGGTGTGTGCAGGAGATTGACAAAGACGCATTCATCATCATTGACGCTCTTTCGGATGCCGAAGGTGGCTTGGTGAAGAGATCAAAGATACACTAGCAGCAAGAACTTTGTAACCGCTTACGAATCGCCGGGTTTTGCCTTCTGAAAACATAGTATTTTCTTGTCTTCCCGATGGCCCGATGGGAAGACAAGAAGTTAAACTTTACATTTTATGATTCCGCTAATTTCGTATCTGCTAGTAATACAGCTATATGGGAGTACACAAACTCCTCCGGTAACCATTGGCTATGTAACCAATACAGATGAAATCGATGGTTGCGCCTGTTCTTTGTACGCTTCCACCGATGCCAAGAAAAGGGACCTTGTTGTTTTTGGATAGGAAAACCCGGCAATCATTCGGATCAATAATCGGAAAGAAGTGCTCCTGTCTACCAAAGCGATAGATTCGTTGAATCCGGATAGCATCAGCCGGGAATTTCGTAATACAAACTATAAGTTGCGGATTGACATAAAAATACTAAAACGCACCGGAGATGAAGTTTGGAGTTACAAAGGAAAGATTGTTGTGGAAGACAACAAGTCGAAACAGAAAGTGAAGAAACAGGTGATAGGAGAATGTGGGTGTTAAGACTGTAGAATAAGAGTAATGTTAAGCTTTGAAGAAGTATTATTGAATAGAATTTCCCAATACAAGCTTCCTTTATCTGAGGGAATCGATTGGTTTACTTCCCCAGACTCAGAAAACAAGCCAAAAGCTATCAATCTAATCCTGTTTATGCTTGGGCAATCGGGTCCCTCACAACAAACTGTCGAGTCAGAAATTGAGTTGCTTCTTTTGAAAAAGACAGTAATTCCGGCCATTGTATTTCTAAAAAACACTCCTTCAAACGCTTTTCGTAAAACCGCTCAGCATTCGAATAAAGAACACTTCATCGTAATGCTAAGTATATTTAAAACATCTGATACTTATAGACGTCAACAGTATTGCAAAGGCATTTGTACGCACGAATGGCATCAGCTGGAGGATTAGATTTTAGTATTCTATTCTTGCCTTCTGCGAAAGAGGGTTTTTTATTTTAAAAACCTACTATTTTTGCAGTTCAATCTGTACGAACCATGCACATACTCATTATTGATAAAATGCACCCCTCGCTGATGCCGATGCTGGCAGAAAAAGGCCATACCGCCGATTACAAGCCAGACATTAGCAAAGCCGAAGTATTGGAGACCATTGGGAACTATGACGGAATCATAGTACGCAGCAAAATGACGCTGAACGAAGCCTTTTTGCAGCAAGCTACCCGCCTCAAATTCATTGCCCGCGCCGGCGCTGGCCTTGACCAGATCGATGTGGATGCCGTGCTAAAACGGGGTATCCAGCTCATCAATGCCCCCGAAGGCAACCGGGATGCCGTTGCTGAACACGCCATGGGCATGCTGCTGGCGTTGATGAACCATTTGCCGCAAGCTAACCGACAAGTACGCAACCGCACCTGGGACCGGGAAGCCAACCGTGGCACGGAACTCAAAGGAAAAACGGTTGGCATTATCGGCTACGGCAATACGGGCCACGAATTTGCCAAGCGGATCAAGGCATTTGGGTGCAACGTGCTGGCTTACGACAAACACAAAACCGGTTTTTCGGATGCGTATGCTCAGGAAAGCACACTGGAAAACATTTTTGCGGAGGCACATGTTCTCAGTTTGCACATTCCGCTTACTTCCGAAACCAACCGCTGGTTTAATGAGGCGACTTTTGATCTTTTCCGGCATAGTATTTTCTTCATCAATACCTCGCGGGGCGAGGTGGCTCCCCTGACGGGCATTGAAGCCGCCATCAAGAAAGGCAAGATTCTGGGGGCCTGCCTGGACGTGCTGGAAAATGAAAAACTGGATACGCTTACGCCGGAACAGCAATCGGCCTTTTCGTACCTGGCCCAGTCGGACCGGGTGCTGTTTTCGCCCCATGTTGCTGGCTGGACGCACGAATCATACGTCAAAATAAATCAGACGCTGGCAGATAAACTATCGGCCGCTTTTCCCGTTCTTTCATAGCACATGCATGGCCGGGTTTTGGCTTTCAAAATCATACTATTTCCTGTACGTACTCTCTCGTTTCTAATCTTATGTCATTTTCGATAACGACCATTATTATTGGTATCACTGTATTGGCTTCTTTCTATGCCTGGAACAAACCCGACATTATGAGTAAGTGGATGATGAATCCGTATAATGTTGAAAAAAGAAAACAATATTATCGCTTCATTACTTCCGGGTTTATTCACGCCGATTACATGCACCTTATTTTCAATATGATTGCCTTGTATTCTTTCGGCGGTGCCATGGAAAAAATATTCGGCCAGCTTTACGGTAACCTGGGCGTGTTGTTCTATATTGGTTTGTACATCCTAGGAATTATTGTCTCTGACATTCCAACGTATCTCAAATACCGAAACAATTACCATTACAATTCGCTGGGGGCATCGGGAGGTGTTTCGGCAGTCGTTTTTGCCACCATTCTTTTCTTGCCTACCCTTCCTTTGGGCTTAATTTTCCTGCCTGGCTTAAAAATACCAGGCTACATCTTCGGTCTTCTTTACATGATTTATTCGATATACATGTCGCGGCGTGGAGGTGATTACATTAACCACGATGCGCACATCTGGGGCGCCGTATTCGGAATCGCCTTTAGCATTGTCGTATATCCCTCGGTGGTAGAGTCATTTATGCGCCAGGTTCTGGGAGGATTTTAAACTTGACTTATTCCGTTTAAGAAGAAAACCTGCTATTTAGGCAGGTTTTCCTGTTTTTGGAGATACTATTTCTATACTTATTTGATCTTCCTATTTGAACTCATATTTCAATATCAATGTATCCAAAGGAATAGTTAAGAATCCGCTATAGGTTGTATCTGTTGAATGATTATTTTTCCGTATCCACATCACTTTATACTGTTTATTGCTTTCCAAGCTATAAAATCTGACAATAGTTTTGTACTTTATAAAGTTAGTAGCAGTAAAATAGTCCCATTCTTCAACATCTGTCTCCGGATTGTTAAAGTACACAAAAAGCGTATCACTGGCTCTGGAATCCAATTGGCTATGCAACTTTACCTTTATGTGAGTAGCAGGAGTTATAGAGACAGTTGTATCATTGACTGTTCCTTTTTTTATGGGTATATGTATGGATTGCCAATACAGCTTATTGGATATTTCAAGCCAATAAGGCTCACATTTATCTTCTTCAGAAATGAAGAAGTTGTAATTCACTCCATTATTCTGAATCAGAGTTGTATCCAGCCGCTTGTCCATAGAAGCCCCATACCTCAATTGAATCCGGACTGAATCGATTGGTTTGTGCGTATTTTTATCAATAATGTGTAGTCTGAAAGCTGTTTCCCCAAATCCTTTATCACAAAACTGATCCAAAGATTCATTAAAGTCTTTGAACTGTTTGTAAACATTGACAAAACCCAACACCAGAATCAGACTTATAGCAGCAAATATGATTTTCCGACGGGTTAAGACCATTAGAAGCTAAACATTTTCTTTTGACAATAAGCCGGTTTGGGCTTTCAAAAAGATACTATTTCCTTCAGTCATTACGCTTTTCTTTGTAAATCAGTGATAAGTAGCGGATTTGATTCCTTCATTTGCTGAATCAAAGATTCCAAGGAACTTGGCTCTTGTTTTACGGCTTCATATTCAGCCGAAGTTAAGCCTACCATTTGCAGGAAAGATACTTCGCCATGTGGTGTTCGTATTTTACCCAATTCCGGATCAAGTACAAAAGCCAGTGCCGTAATATCAGTTTCGGTATTGAGCCGGATTGGACCATTGGCCGGAATAAAGTGATACTCTTCAAACCAACGCCCGCTGTCAAATACATACCGAGCCAGGTTTTGCATAAGTGACGCTACCCACACAGGATTGTCTTTATCCTCGGCAAAGGGCTTTAGTCGGAATGTAAGCTCAAATCCCCATTTGCTAAATTCACCTCCGACCTTTTCTTCATTGTAATATAACTCCGAAAATCCGTAGCTCACAAAATGAAAATGATCCGTTGACTGCTTACTCTTGTACACACTAATGCCATCAAGGGGATCATTTCCTCCAAGCATGTATTTAATCACAGTTGCCCAGTGCAATGGCTCCTGATTAGGATATACTTTGTTAAGTATCTGGTCAATGGCTAGCCAACCAACGGGATCATCTTCCGAAAAATGGTTTTTATATTCTTCTATATTCATCTATTTTATTTTTACCGCACCACATTGCCCAAAATATTCGCAATCTGGCGTTCGATTTCCTTGTATTGTTTCTGAACTCTTAGCAGTTGCATTTGCTCATCAATGGATTTGGCGGCTAGCAACGCTTTGTAGTTTTCGGCCAGTTTCTCGCGAACTACCTCGTGTTTGAGGCGCAGAACTTGGTTATAGGTTTCTTCCAGCAGGTTTTCGCTTTCGTGGGCCACCCGAATCTCAAACTTATTGAACCAGTTTTCGCTGATACTGTATTTTTCCGTTAACAGCGTAATGGATATGTCCTGAATCTGTGCGTCTGAGTGGCGCAGGAAATCATCGCTTTTCAGGATTTGCCCGTTTGCCCAATGGCTCCGAAATATTTCAATGATTGCCTGAAAGACAGGCGTTTGAAACACAATGTCTTCCAGTTCACGCAGTACAAAATCGCAAACGGTATCATCAGTGCCTTCCAATACATGGTGGGCGTAGTTAAGCATAAGTCGCACCACGCCTTCTTCACGGTAACTCATGGCCGAGCGGCCCGGATCAGTCGTGGTGGGAATTGGAGGCTTTTCGGCTTCAAAATGGTCGTAGCCATTCGGATCATAGTCATCGTAGCCATAATCCATGGGTGGCAAGTCCACACCGGGAGGCAATTCCTGACTCAGCGAACTTTTCGGTTCCGATTTACTGGCCTGTTGCTTATCGGTTCGTTTGTGGTCATCGGCACGCTGCTTTTTGATCAGGAAGTTTTCTTCCGAAATTAGGGTTTGTTCATCGACATCGAGCAGATTGGCGATTTGTCGACGAAAAACGGAACGCTGAATGGGGTCAGGAATCTTGATGTTGCTGGCCACCATGTCCTTAATCACTTCCGACTTGCGATACGGGTCGTTTTTGATTTCATCCGAAAAAAGCTTGGCCTTGAACGTGATAAAATCCTGACTGTGCGTTTTGATAAATTCCTGAAACGCCACCGACCCTACTTTTCGTACGTAACTATCCGGGTCGTCGTTGTTCGGAAACATCACAATCTTCACATTCATGCCTTCTTCCAATACCAGATCAGTTCCTCGAATGGCCGCTTTGATGCCCGCCGCATCGCCATCGTAGAGCATGGTAATGTTTTTGGTAAACCGGCTGATGAGCTGAATCTGCTCTTTGGTCAGCGAAGTTCCTGATGACGACACCACGTTTTGCACTCCTGCCTGATGCAGCGAGATCACATCCATGTAGCCTTCCGCCAGAAAACAATTATCGGCCTGGCGAATGGCGTTTTTGGCCTGGTACATTCCGTACAGAATCCGGCTTTTGTGGTAAACCTCGGTTTCGGGGGAGTTAAGGTATTTGGGCTGGTTCTTATCGTTACTCAGAATGCGGGCCCCAAAGGCAATAACCCGCCCCGACAGGTTGTGGATCGGAAAAATAACCCGTTCGCGAAAACGGTCGTATTGGCGGCCTTTGTCATTGACAATCGTCAGACCCGCTTTTTGCAACAAATCCAGGTTGTATTGCTTGGATAAGGCTTCTTTGGTAAAAGCATCCCAAGCGGCTGGACTGTACCCAAGATCAAAACTGTCAATCGTTCCGTCACGGAGTTCCCGTTCCTTAAAATACGAAAGACCAATGGCCTGTCCGTCGGGTGTTTGCAATTGCGTTTTGAAAAAATCCTTGGCAAAATTAAGGACAATGTACAGGCTGTCGATCTCGTTTTGCCGCAGGGTTTCTTCGGGGGTATATTCTACTTCCGGAATTTCAATATTGTACTTGTTTGCCAGATGCCGCAATGCTTCGCCATAACTCACCCCTTCCACATCCATCACAAATTTCACCGAATCGCCCGATTTGCCGCAGCCGAAACATTTGTAAATGCCTTTGGCAGGCGACACGGCAAATGAAGGCGTTTTTTCGTTGTGAAACGGGCAGCAGGCAATCCAGTTGCTTCCCCGTTTTTTCAGCGAAACATAGTCTCCGACCACATCCAACACATCAGCCGCTTGCTGAATCTGCTGCACAATCTCATTAGGTATCCGCATAAGAACTCTCTTGAATCTGTAACCAATGTCTGTGCGCCACAGATCTTGGTTAGTTATGGCAACATAAATACATGTTTAATTTACAAACCGAATACGAAAGGTACTCAAAATAGTATCTCGAAAAAAGCAAAAACCTCCCTGTTTTGATTTCAGAGCCAGGGCAAAAGTTGAGGATTATTTACGTTGCGGCGTATCGGCAGAGGAAAAAGTGACTTCACCCGTTGGGCTGCTCCATACCCAAACTTTCACATGTTTCATCTGATGAACCATCCGGCGGGCTTTGGCATCGCCCATCACACAAATCGCAGTCGAAAGCCAGTCGGCGGTAACGCCGTTTGAGGCAATAACGGAAACCATCCGCAAATTGGTAAGACCATAACCAGTGGCCGGATTGACAATATGTGAATACCGTTTTCCGTTCAGTTCTACATGCTGAAACATATCGCCAGAGGTAGAAACACCTGCATTTTCAAGCATGACGTAGGTAGCATGAGTGGTATCACCTGAGGCTCCTACGCCCAGCGCCACTTTCCAGCCAGATTGGCCGGGTGGTGCCGCACTTATAGCCAGGTTTCCACTACCATCAACCAATGCCGATTTTATGCCCCGCTGGGATAGTATCTTCAGTGCCTCGTCTACGGCATAGCCTTTGCCGATACCACCGGCATCCAGCTTCATGGCAGGCTTGGTGAGCAACGCGGTGCGGGCTTTGGGTTGCAACTCGATGTACGAATACCCAACCGATTGCTTTGCTTGCTTGATCGTTTCGGAGGCGGGCAACTCGTTTTGTCGGCGGGCCCGGCGCCACAAGCTCACCAACGGCCCGGTAGTAATATCAAACGCACCTTGGCTAAGCCGTGCCGCCTGCTGCGACAGCACTAGTACATGCCACAAGTCATCACTGAGTTTCAAGTATTGACCCGAGCCTGCCGAGGCCGACAACCGGCTCAGTTCGCTGTCTTCTTTGTAATCGCTTAGAATGTCGTTGAGTTGGTCAATGCGCCGAAAAGCGGCATCGGCGGCATTTTTAGCCGTTGAATCAGCCGAAGCATACAGTGTAATCCGGAAAACGGTACCCATTTGCGGATGCGAAAATTCGTACCGCTGCAAAGACTGGCCAAAAGCGGAAACCGAAAATAGTAGCAAAAAGAAGAACCAAACCTGCCCGATAATCTGACCAATGCGTGGAAAAGCCGGTTTCTGACAAGTCTGGCTCATAGAGTTAATAGGTAAGGCTGTTGTTCTTATTTGGCAAACCGCAAGCGGTATTCGGCACGGGCCTTGCCCCGGCTGATGTCGGATAGCTTTGACTGGATTAGGCGTTTTTTCATGGCCGAGATTTTATCCACAAACAAAACGCCTTGCAGGTGGTCGTATTCATGCTGAATGATGCGTGCCGGAATTCCCTCAAATTCTTCGGTATACTCGTTCCAGTCAGCATCAAAATAATGAACTTTCACTTTCGGTGGTCGGCTTACATCGGCCCGAATGCCCGGAATGCTCAAACAGCCTTCTTCAAATCCCCATTCCTCGCCGGTTTCCTCAATGATTGTCGGGTTTACAAAAACTTTCTTGAACGCCTGCAATACGGGATCTTCTTCATCCATGGGGCTGCCATCGGTTACGAATAGCCTCATACTCATGCCTATCTGTGGGGCCGCCAACCCAACACCGCTGGCATTGTACATGGTTTCGTACATATCTGCAACCAGTTTTGTAATATCGGTTCCCTTTTCAATGGGCTGGGCAACTTTCTTCAGAACAGAATCGCCGTAGGCTACTATCGGATATATCATAATGAAACAATGAGAATTTACACCAGTTCGAACTCGCTGGATTGCCGCAAAGATACACAAAAAAGACGGCTTGAAAAACGGCGTACTTGTTTTGAATCTCTGTGCTTTTCGGTATATTTGGTTCAGCGAACCGCCCTTACTGTATCTTTTACAGCTTCTAAAGAACAATTTATTCTATTGTTTGTTCCTTCAAACCATACCTATAAAGGAATTTTTATGAATGAAATAGAGTCGCTATTGCCTCATCGCGATCCCTTTCTGTATGTTGAACAGATTTTGTCGGCTACGCTGGACGAGATCATTGGCACCACCAGTTTTGACGAATCAGACTCCTTTCTCAAAAGCAGTTTTCCCAACGATGGCTTTGTACCGGGAATGATCCTGGTGGAATCCATGGCCCAGTGTGGCGGTGCCGGAGCCCGCAAATTAAAAGCGACCGAAGGCTTGTTTGGACTAGCCGGCATTGAATCGGCGTGTTTTCATGCCGGAGTGGAGTTTGGCAAAACCGTGAAGATGATCATTAAGAACGTAAAACTTAGTGGTCGCATACTGAAACAAACCGGTATTGCCTATGTAGACGAAGTGCCCGTAGCCGAAGCCACCTGGACTTGCGTTAAGATTTCCTAAGGAGGTTTTTGCTTTTCCGAAGATACTATTTTCGGCTTTCCATAAACGATTGCAAAATAATGGCCGCACTTACTTTGTCAATATTGGCTTTGTTTTGGCGGTCTTTCTTCTTCATTCCGCCCATAATCAGCGTTTGCTGAGCCATAATTGACGTAAACCGTTCGTCTACCCGATGTACCGGCAGTTCGGGAAACTGTGCCTGCAAGCGTTTTACAAAGCCATTGACATGCGGGGCAATCTCCGAGGCTGTATTGTCGGTTTGTTTGGGCAGGCCCACCACAAATGCCTCCACCTCTTCTCGTGTCAGATAATTTTTCAGAAAATCCATCAGTTCGTGGGTAGCCACTGTCTCCAGGGGCGACGCAATGATTTGCAGCGAGTCGGTTACGGCCAGCCCGGTTCGTTTTAATCCGTAATCAATCGCTAAAATACGCGGCATGAATCAATAGTGGAAATTTGAAATCAGGAAAAAAGAAGGAGGTTTCTGCTTTTGAAAAGATACTATTTTCATCCGACCAATGCTCTCAATTCAGTTGTGCCAACTGACGCAGCTGGTCTTTTACGTCTTTTTCCAGCAGAAGAGCTTTGGGAAACAATATTTCATTTTCGACGTGAGCATGGGTGATCAGTTCAGTTTCAAAAGCTTTCAGTTCGGCAAATACCACCCGCAAATGCTGGCTGCTGCCTTTGGGTAATGTATAATGATGCGTAATTTCCCGGATGCCCGCCATTTCGTCGTCGTGGGTTTCGTGGTCAGAGGCAAAGTACTGCACCGAATGTTTTTCCAGTTCAAAAAACACCTTGCTGGCAGATACTTTGCGTTGGCGAGCTTGCTGCAACAAATGCACATACCTGAAAAAGGTGTCTTCTTCCTCGTGAATATGCAGAATGAAATCTTCCACAAACAGCGGAAACAGCAATTGCAAGTCTTTAACGCAGGCAGCCGACTCATAACGCAACGTTTCGACCAGGTGCGCCATATAAGGCAATGTTCGCTTTACAAAGGTAGCATGTGTATGGCGCAGGTATTCAATGACCAGCTCGATGGGCAGGTGCTCCAGCTCCAGAATCACTTTATGTTCTTTCTGGTGTGATCTTTCCAGGCTATGAATCACCTGAAACGCATTCAGTCCGCGCCGCCGACAGGCCTGCTCCAGTGTGTCTTCGGAGTATTCGTAGAAACGAATGCCAAAATGATACAGCACATGTGCGTACACATAGTTATCGTCTACAAGGTCGGTAATGGTTCGGCGAAGAATGGTATGTTCCATAGTTGAATGCGCTTTATACAAAGGTAAAAAATTCTTTAGAATGAATGGTTTCAAAAACGAAAAAACAAAAATTGCGGCAGCTTGTCAATGACATTCATCAGGTTTGGATACATAATGTATGCCAGCCCCTGATTTGCGTTGGCGCAGACAGCACACAGTTGTCAATTTCAATAAGTTGATAGCCAGAATCCAGCTTCTGAAATTGGCATTTTTCCTTCCATCCTTTTTCTCCCAGACATCCAAAACTTTTACCTACTTTTATACGTTGGTATCATAGCAAAATTGCCTTCCACTCGTTATTTTTGACGAATGGATTCTGCAAATCCGGACTGGTTCCGGACGATTGAGCCGAGTATCTACTATTACTTTAATTGTCACACAGATGAGTACCATTCGAAATTCCAGCTTTTACGTGCGTTTACCTATTTTGCTGGCATTGGCATTGGCCGGAGGGATTTTCCTGGGCGCTAATGTAGGAGGCAGTGGTTCCAAAGGAAACGTTGCCAAAAGTTATCAGAAATACCGCGAGATTTTATCTCTCATCGACCGGGATTATGTGGATACGGTAAATGTGGAAAAGCTGGTGGATTATTCCATCGAAAAAATGCTCGAAAAACTTGACCCGCATACGGCCTACATTCCTTCCAGCGAAATCCAGATGGCGCGTGCCCAACTCGAAAGCGATTTTGACGGCATCGGGGTAGAGTTCAATATTTTCCGCGATACGGTTTCGGTGATTGCGCCCCTGGCCGGTGGCCCTTCCGAAACAGCCGGCATCCGCTCTGGTGATAAGATTGTAGAGGCCAATGGCGTGCAGCTAACGGGTAAAAACCTGGATAACGGCCTGGTATTCAATACACTGCGCGGTCCCAGAGGTTCCAAAGTAAAAATTGGAATTGTGCGCAAGGGCGTAAAAGACGTTATGTTTTTTAACATTACCCGAAACAAAATTCCGCAATATTCTATCGAAGCGGCTCACATGGTCGACAACACCACCGGTTACATAAAAGTAAGCCGGTTTGCGGCCAATACGTACGAAGAGTTCAAGAAAGCACTGGCCAACCTGAAAAAGCAAGGCCTGCAACAACTGGTGCTCGACTTACGCGGCAACCCCGGCGGATACATGGACCGTGCCACCAATATGGTTGACGAACTGGTGGCAGGCAACAAACTCATTGTCTATACGGATGGCAAGGAATCTCGCTACGATCAAAAAGTATATGCTTCGCAACCGGGTATTTTTGAGAAAGGGCCCGTGATTGTATTAATTGATGAAGGCAGTGCTTCGGCTTCTGAAATTGTATCCGGTGCGTTACAAGACAATGACCGGGCTCTGATTATTGGCCGCCGTTCGTTTGGCAAAGGATTGGTGCAGGCTCCGATTCCGCTCGAAGACGGCTCCGAACTTCGCCTGACGATTTCCCGCTATTACACGCCGAGTGGCCGCAGCATTCAGAAAGAATATTCGCACGAAGGCACCGAAGATTATGAAAAAGACATTGAGAAACGCTACGAACACGGCGAGTTTTTCAATGCGGATAGCATTAAGTTCAACACCTCCAAAATTTACAAAACCTCCAAAGGCCGCACCGTGTATGGAGGTGGAGGCATCATGCCCGACCTCTTTGTAAGTCTGGATACCAGCCACAACACCAAATATTTGGCCGAGCTGTATAACAGCAACATCATTCGCGAGTTTGCATTGAACTACACGACTGACCATAAAAAGGAACTGGAAAAGATGAGTTTTGCCGATTTTCGCAAGAAATTCGTTGTAACGGATGCTATGCTGCAAAATGTTGTTTCAATGGCCACACAAGCCAAAATTGCGTATAATGACAAGGATTTCCAGCGGTCTAAGGCCTTCCTGGGCAATCAGTTGAAAGCGTTGATTGCCCGCACGGCCTGGCGTACCGAAAAAGACGGACTGAACAACGAATACTACATGATCACGCTGGAACAGGATGCCGTTTTCCAGAAAGCGATGCATTCGTTTCCGCAAGCTGCCGCACTGGAACAAGGCAAAGTTGCGGTGAAATAAAGATTAAAATAGTATCTTTTGAAAATCAAAAACCCCCGGCTTGTAAAAAACCGGGGGTTTGTTTTTTGAATGAATGTTTCTTACCAGTCTCGGGTGGCAATCAATTCTTCACTATCGGCTTCGAATCCGTAGGCTTTGGCGATAAAGGCAAAATCTGCTCCGATGCACTCTCGGGCAACTGTTTCTATCTCGCTTTCGTTTTCATCAAATTCGTCCTGCAAATCATTAAATTGATCGGTAGCGGCTTGCGTAAGTGCATAAAGCGCATTCAAATCTGTAGGTTTTTGTTCTTCTATTTGTAAACAAAGGGTTATCAGAATTTTTTTCCCCTTGTCCACTACATGATCAGGAAAATAGCTATCGTTGTACATATTCGCTAAAAACGAATGTGTTCTGACGGCATTATTGGTCAGTGTTTCTTGTTGGCTAGCCATGAATGAAAAATTAAACGGATCAGGAAATAAAAGTTTTTACTGCATAAACATAAATAATCAGTCTCGTTTTTCATTGCAACATAGTTGCAAACATGTATCTTTGTATTTTAGCGTAACCTAGATTCATCCACAAACATTTATCCATACAAAAACGAGTGGTTTTTCGATTTCTGAGCATACTATTTTGGGGAGCTTGCCTGACAGCGACAGCTCAATCGAATTGTTCTTACAAGCTAACCGGGCGAATCACCCATGCCTCGGATGCGCCTCTGTTTGGTGCCGTGGTGTATGTGCAGGAAACCCACACTGGTGCTACTTCAGACGAGAAAGGCCGCTATGTGATTGAAAACATATGTGCCGGCAAGCATACCCTCATTTGCCGGTATGTGGGGCATTTGCCTGATACGGTGGTGATTACGGTAACCAAGTCGACTACGCAGAATTTTCTACTGACCGAAGCCCCTGAGACATTGGAAACGGTAGTGGTGCAGGCCAGTCCACAAGACTCCCCTACGCTGCTTCCCCAGCAAACATTGCAAGGCATTGAGCTACAGAAAGTTCAAGGAGCATCTTTAGGTGAAATGCTGAAAGTACTGCCTGGACTCAACTCCATTCAAACCGGCCCCAGCATATCCAAACCCGTGATTCACGGTTTGCACAGCAATCGGGTTCTGATTCTCAACAACGGAATCAGGCAGGAAGGCCAGCAATGGGGCAGCGAACACGCCCCAGAAATTGACCCTTTTGTCGCCAAAAAAGTGACTGTCGTGAAAGGCGCCGCCGGTGTGCGCTACGGAGCCGATGCCATTGGAGGCGTTATTCTGGTAGAACCGGAAGCATTGCCCACCGCCGCACCCATTCACGGGGAAGTGAATCTGCAAGCCCTTAGCAACAACCGACAAGGTACCGCCTCGGCATTGCTGGAAGGTGGCGTAACGAAATGGAATGGATTCGGATGGCGCATTCAGGGTACTTTCAAAAAAGCCGGAACCTCGCAAACGCCTGATTATTACCTCACCAACACGCAGTTTCAGGAACAAAATTTCTCAGCTTCGGCAGGGTATAAAGGCAAAAAATTTGGAGCCTCGGTCTTTTACAGTCACTTCTCTACACAACTGGGCATTTTTAGCGGGGCGCACATCGGCAATCAGACCGATTTGGAAAAGGCATTGCAATCAGACCGACCACTGGTGGCGTCGGAGTTTGCCTACTCGGTTGGCAGACCGTATCAGGATGTTTCGCACGACTTGTTAAAAGCCCAATTGCAGTATAATTCATCTATCGGTAAGTGGAGTTTGATTTCGGGTTATCAAAACAACTTTCGCCAGGAGTGGGACCGGCCTTCGGCATTGCGCAACACCAATATTTCCTTCCGGATTTATACGTACACCAACGAATTGTTGTTGGAACACAAGCCATTGGCTGGTAACATTACCGGAACCATTGGACTATCGACGGTGTATCAAGGCAATAGCATCGGCGGCAACGTGCGACTGATTCCAAACTTCAACTCCCTGAACCTGGGTGCATTTGTGATTGAACGCTGGGCCAAAGAGCAGTGGGAACTGGAAGCGGGTCTACGCTACGATTACCGCCAGCTGGATGTGTATCGCCGGGAAAACAGCAGCAAACCGGTTGTCGAAACCAATTTTGCATTTACCAATCTGGCAGCCTCTGTTGGTGCTATGTATCAGCCACATACCAATCTGGAGTTTCGGCTAAACCTATCTTCTGCCTGGCGGCCACCCACTGCTGCGGAGCTTTACAGTGACGGAGTGCATCACGGTGCTGCGGCCTACGAAAAAGGCGATACCAGCCTGACAACGGAACGTTCATATCACGCCACCCTGAGTATGACGTGGACAATCAGCGACCGACTCTCAGCAGAAGTGGGTATGTATTACAACTACATGCCCGGTTACATTTACCTAAAACCCGATTCGTTGCCACAGCTTACCATTCGCGGTGCTTTTCCGGCTTATACATATACCCAAACGGATGCCGCTTTTCGGGGAGTTGACGTTTCGGCCACTTATCATTTGTTGTCGTGGTTGAGTTGGCAAGGTAAGCTGGCGATGGTGCGGGCCCGTAACCTGACTTCCAATGAGTACCTGCCCTGGATTCCGACTGATCGGATAGAAAATACGTTACGAGCCGAATGGAAAAAATGGAAACAATTCTCTAACTTGTATTTCTCAGTAGGGACATTGAACGTATCCAAACAACGCCGCATTCCTCCTACATATAGTCAAACGACCGAACAAAACGGCGTTACCCGCACGCTTTATATTGGTGATTTTGCACCGCCTCCGCCAGGCTACATGCTTTTTCAGGCCGATGCCGGTGTGTCGTTTCTGGTGCGTAAACGCGTGTTGGATGTAAGTCTATCAGCCCAAAACCTGACAAATGTTCGCTACCGCGATTACCTGAACCGCTTCCGTTACTTTGCCGACGAGATGGGACGAAATGTGACGCTCAAATTGAAGTACAGCTTTTAAGAAAATAAGCAGGGAGGTTTTACTCTTTCCGGAGATATTATTTTTCAAAAAAAAGCGGTGAACTTTTGCCCACCGCTGCAAACCTTATTTGTCGCCAATCAGAATAGGTGTGTTGCTGCGCCCACTCAAAATAATCACCTTGGCATTGGGCGATGTAGCAATCTCTTTCTGCGCTTTTATCAATTCATATTGCAACTGCTTGTCACTCAAACCAGTAGAAAGAATTTTCTGATAATCTGCAATCCCTTGAGCTTCTACCCTTTTGCGATCTGCCTCCTGTCGTTCTTTAGCCAAGACAAACTGCATCTTTTGCGATTCCTGTTCGGCATTGATTTTTGATTCGATGGCTTGTTTCACCGAAGCGGGCAGGTTGATGTTTCGCACTAGAAGTTGCTCCAATACCAAGCCTCGTGCTTTGAAGTCGGTATCGATAGTCTTGAAAATCCGGTCCTGAAACTCATCGCGTTTGGTCGAATACAACGACACGGCATCGTAATAGACGGCATTGTCACGGATTTTAGTACGGGTAATCGGGCGAACAATCTTATTGCGGTATTCTTTGCCGATTTCCCGCAAAATGTTGGGAGCTCTGTCTGGTATTACCCGATAAAGTACTGTCAGGTCAATAATGACCTCCAATCCATCGGCGGTAAGTACCCGGATGGCATCATCCCCTGCCTGCTCTCCTTCGTCATGTACTCCTGACATGGTATAGTTTTGCGTTTTAA
Organism: uncultured Sphingobacteriales bacterium; assembly: GCA_963520985.1. Taxonomy (GTDB): domain Bacteria; phylum Bacteroidota; class Bacteroidia; order Cytophagales; family 172606-1; genus Xanthocytophaga. The sequence continues at coordinate 1,121,984 of CAUQTA010000001.1, read as the reverse complement.
CATCAAAGGTGGTAATGTCTACCAGCGGATTTACCATGTGCAGACCACTTTCCAGAACGTTTGGCTGCACTTTCCCAAACAAGGATTGGACACCTACCTCTCCGGCATCAATTTGTTTGACAGTGGAAGTAAAAATGCCGATGATGATAATCAATATCCCGATAAACTTAATGGGTGTGGTGGCTTTGGCCGCCGACGGATTATTTCTAGGAATGGAAAACCCTATAGTCAGAAGAATTAAACCAATGATTAACAGAAACATAGAGAGTACGATTTAGTTACAAATAGAACGGAGTTTACACTCCTGAAAAGATACTATTTTATTATCAATTAGTGAGGTTTCGTATGAAAAGTAACCGCAATTACTCTGATTTACTCAGTCATTCATGCAATAATCCCATTTGCTTCCACTCACAAAGCAAAACCTGCCTATCTTTACATCGCTTCTGTCTCATTTGAATCTACCCGTTCCATGAAATACATTATAGACTGCCACAATACCGCTGCCCACATTCTGCAGATTACCTTGGAGGCCACACAAATAGATACGCCTTCCGTCGACTTGCAGCTACCCGTCTGGCGGCCAGGCCGGTATGAACTGGCCAACTATGCCAAAAATATGTTTACGGTCCGGTGTTTTACAAGTGACGGATTGCTGCTGGATGTGGAAAAAGTGAATCGACATCGCTGGCGGGTACATATGAATGGGCACACCACGCTGGTAGTCCAATACGAATATTACGCTTATCAGATGGATGCGGGCAATTCCTGGCTGGATGCAAATCTGGTGTATATCAACTTCATCAATTGTCTGTTTTACCTGGAAGGTCGCATAGATGACCCTTGTGAGCTAAATCTGAAATTACCCAAAGAGTACAAAATAGCCTGTGGACTGCCCCAAATTCAGGAATTGGTGTTTACAGCTTCCGATTTCTATCAACTCGTTGATAGTCCGCTAATTGCGTCGGCCACTTTGCAACAGCATACCTACACCGTTGGCGATGTACCTTTTCATCTATGGGTGCAAGGCGAGGCAGGGGTTTTGGATTGGGAAAAGGTACTATTTGATTTTCAGCGGTTTACTGAAGTACAGATGCAGATGATGGGCGATTTCCCCCAGACCGACTATCATTTCCTGCTCATTCTCCTGCCAGAGCAGCACTATCACGGCGTTGAGCACCGCAACTCTACCGTAATGACGCTGGGGCCCGCTTCCCAGATTGCCGACGAACTGTATCCCGAACTTATGGGGCTGGCTTCGCACGAATTGTTCCATGCCTGGAACATCTGTGCCATTCGTCCCCAAGAATTATTGCCGTATGATTTTACCCGCGAAAATTATTTTACAACCGGCTATGTGGCCGAAGGCGTGACTACTTACTACGGCGATTTGTTTTTGGCGCGGTCGGGGTTTTTCGATTCCGAAAGATACTATTCGGAACTTACCCGCACACTCAACCGGCACTTTATCAACAGCAATGCCGCTCAGTTGTCGCTGCTCGAATCGTCGTTCGACCTTTGGATTGACGGCTATACGGCAGGTACGCCCAACCGCAAAGTTTCCATTTACCACAAAGGGGCGCTGGTCGCATTGATTTTGGATATGGAAATCAGAAAGGCGACGTCTAATGCCAAATCACTCGACGATGTAATGCGAGGGATGTGGCAGCGGTTTGGAAAGACAGGCATAGGCTACACCCATAACGATTACATAGCCCTGGCAGAAGAAGTAAGTGGTGTGTCTTTGCAAGATTATGTGACCGATTGCCTGACCGGAACCGTTGCCTTGCAAAGCCGTTTAGACAAAGCCCTGCAATACATCAACAGTCATTTGCGGGTATATTCCATAGCCGAAAAATCGGGTTGTGTGCAAATCGAGTTCATTGCGCTAGGTGAAAGTTTGCCGCGCGATAAATGGCTGGGAAACAAGACGTAATTTTTCCTGCGTTCCACTTTTAATTCTGGTTTGAATCCCCTATATTTGCAGCCCTAAAAAATGACGGACGGGTTCCGTCGCTAACCATAAAAATAAACATGGCTGTAAAAATCAGATTAACACGTCGCGGACGTAAAAAACTGGCAATGTACGATATCGTTGTTGCTGACGCTAGAGCACCACGGGATGGTCGCTTCATTGAGAAATTAGGAAATTACAATCCAAACACCAACCCTGCTACTGTTGTATTGAATACAGAACGTACATTGGATTGGTTACTAAAAGGTGCCCAGCCTACCGATACCGCCCGTGGCGTATTGTCGCACGAAGGGTTGATGATCCGCAAGCATTTGCAAGTAGGTGTGCTGAAAGGTGCCATCACTCAGGAACAAGCCGATGCCAAGTTTGAAGATTGGCAAAAATCAAAAACGCAGCAGGTAGATACCAAAGTAGCTGGCATTACGAAGAAGAAAGAAGATGCAGCAAAAGCTCGTATGGATGCAGAAACGAAGAAGAAAGAAGCACGCGCCGAAGCCATTACTAAGAAAAACACACCGCCAGCGGAAGAAGCTCCTGCCGAAGAAGCTGCCGCTGCTGATGAAGCACCTGCTACTGAAGAACAAGCTTAATTGCTGTAAATGCACGATATCAAAAGGAGACAAACCAGTGTTGTCTCCTTTTTTGTTTCCGTTCCTCCAAAATAGTATCTTTTCCAACCCAAAAACCCTCGTATCTTTGTCCAGGTCTTTTTCATACAGCCTTGCAAATTCCATTTTACACCACTGCTTACCAGCACAAAGCCCTCCGCGAGCAACTGATCGGGCAGATGACCGCCGTATTAGATTCCAATTGGTACATTCAAGGCGAGCAGGTCAATCAATTTGAACAGGAATTTGCCGCATTTTGCCAAAGTAAACACTGTATAGGTGTCTCCAATGGTCTGGATTCGCTGCAACTGAGTTTACGCGCCCTGGCAATCGGCCCCGGCGACGAAGTGATCGTGTCCTCTCACTGCTTCATTGCCTGTATATTAGCCGTTACTCATGTAGGGGCTACTCCCGTTCTGGTAGAACCCAGTCTCTATACCTACAACCTGGATGTAACACTTCTGGAAAGTGCCATTACGCCTCGCACAAAAGCCATTATGGCCGTGCATATGTACGGTCAACCCTGTGACATGCAGCCGATTATGAAAATAGCTGCCAAACACCAGATTTATGTGATTGAGGATTTGGCACAGGCACAGGGAGCTTTGTACCAAGGAAAATCCGTCGGAAGTTGGGGACACGTGAATGCTACCAGTTTTTATCCGGTCAAGAATTTAGGTGCGTTGGGTGATGCGGGTGCCGTAGTGACAAACCGACCAGAGTGGGCACAGAAAGTGCGTACGCTGCAAAATTATGGCTTTACTCGCAAATACTACGCAGAAGAACAAGGTTACAATGCGCGATTAGATGAGATGCAAGCTGCGCTGTTGCGGGTAAAATTACTGCATTTACCCGGATGGAACGCGGAGCGGCACCGAATGGCAAGCTATTATTTGCAGCATTTGGCTGATATTTCAGAGCTAACGCTTCCAGAAGTGATTGCGGATGTTTTTCCGGTGTGGCACTTGTTTGTCATTCGGACAACCAAACGCGATGCGCTACAACAATATCTTCAACAAAAAGGCATTGGAACTTTGATTCATTATCCGGTGCCAGTGCATTTGCAACAGGCGTATTTCCACCAAGGATGGCAACGTGGAAGCTTTCCCATCGCCGAAACCATTGCCGATACATGCCTCAGCTTACCGCTTTATCCAGGATTGACTCAGGTCGAACAAGATTACATCATTGAGCAGCTCCACTTCTTTTTTCGGGCTCCCCGTTAAACTTTCCGCATCCAAACCGCTCTAACGAATGGTTTTAAGCCAGACACAAAAATAAGTCGTTGCGGAAAGTGATTGCAGCACCTTGTGTTTTAGTAGTTGTAGTTGTCAGTGAATGTTTGTCTTCTCGCTGACATTGGAAGTCTGTGAATGATTTTCGTTCATGGACTTTTATTTTTATTCAGTAATCCTTTAAAGGATTATTTTCCCCATCAAAATGATAATGTTCTTGTGATGCGGCAGTAAATTTTTGAATAAAAGTATTTCTAAAATGACTAGGCAGAGTTGGGGTAAATAAATTATTGTCTAATGCCCAATGATAAACTCCTTGATTTAAGGGATATGCTGTTAGTACACCCTCTAGTTTATTATCGGTTATCCAGCTTTTGGCTAGATTCAAATCATCAAAGACTCCTGACGCAAAAGATGCTCCCGCACCATGAAAAACCCAAATATATTTCTCAGCCGAGTTCATTTTATTTATATTTTCTCTCCAAAAGCCAGATCACCGGCATCGCCCAGGCCGGGCAAAATGTAGTATTTCTGGTTCATGCATTCATCCAAAGCACCCAGCCAAAAATGCGCTTCCGGAAAATATTGTCGCACATACTCCACGCCTTCCTGCGTAGCGATGGCCGAAACCAGATGAAGCTGAGCCGGTTTTCCAAAAGAACGCAGTGACGTGAGCGTCCGAATTATCGATTTTCCCGTTGCCAGCATCGGATCTATCAGAATCAGCACTTTATCGTCTAGGTCAGGCACGGCGGTGTATTGCATTTCAATATCAAATGAATAGTCATCGTTGGGTTTACCCCGGTATGCCCCAATAAATGCACTCTCTGCCTGATCAAAAACATTGACAAACCCCTGATACAAAGGCAGACCAGCCCGCAAAATGGTTGCCAGCACAGGTGGTTGCTGCATCAGAAACGTATGGGAAGTACCCAGTGGCGTTTGAACCTGGGCTGGTTCGTAGGTCAGTTTTTTCGACACTTCGTAAGCCAGTATTTCGCCGAGACGTTCCATGTTCCGGCGAAAACGCATCCGGTCTTTCTGGATTGAAATGTCGCGTAATTCAGCAATAAACTGATTGGCAATGGAAGGGGTTTCCGTCAAAACAAACATGAGTGATTAGCTGAGAGTTAGCGCCTTGTAGCTTCCGAACACAAACAAAGCCAGGCAGGTTTTGTGGTTTTTAACTATACTATTTGCTCGAAAGATAACCATAAAAAAATGCGACATCAACGATGTCGCATTTTATTTGATCAAGCATGAAGAAAATATATAGGTAATGAGTCAGGACACGCGTACTTTTACTTTCCGGTCATACCGGTGAGCCACCAATTGCTGTACCGTCCATTGAAGAGAGAAAATCAAAAAAGCAATTCCTGATAAAAAACCCAATAGGCCAATTTCGCGGGCATCCGTTCTGACAAGCATACGAATCAGCAGCATCCAGAGCCCTATCAATACCAGTCCGGAAAAAATGCGTAGTGGAGTTGTAGTTGGTTTCGTTTTCATAGTCATTTACTAAGTCTTTTATTCTTAGTAAATCATTCATCCCAAATGTAACCTACTCTGTATGAATTATTTTTTCGTAGAATCAAGCACAAAAAAATAGTATCTCCGTAAAAGGAAAAACCTCGGTTCCGTTAGCGGATGCGATACAAGGGCTACAATGGGAAAGAGGGAAAGCGTTTGAGAATGCAACCAGAGGCAGCTTTTGAATAGGCCGTAGGCTTTTATGGAGGTTTCCGGCAAAAAGTAAACTTCATTTAAGGTTTTTTTTTCATTTTTTTTAAACTTTGGGTTACATTTCACCTGATACATTTTACAAACTTATACCCGACACAATGAAAATCGGTAAACGATATACGGATGAAGAGATAATACGATTAGTCAAAGCTGGCCGAAATCTGGAGCAACCCATCAGTTTTTTGTACGGCGAACATTTTGACAATCTGACCAACTTCATCCGCAAGAACAAGGGGAGTCAGCAGGATGCAGAAGATATTTTTCAGGAAACCATCATCGTATTTGTAGATCTGGTGCAGCGCGAAAAATTCAGGGGTGAATCAAGCATTAAAACTTTTTTATACGCCATAGCCCGCAACGTGTGGCTCAATGAACTTAAAAAACGAGACCGTATGTTTATCCGTGACACAGAATCATACGAAAACAATTCGAGAGAATCGGAAGATTTGCAGGAAATGCTGATCAAGAACGAAGCGAAGCAAAAGGTAATGGAACTGATTGAACAGTTGGGCGAAACATGTAAAAAGATTCTGGTGTTGTATTACTACGAAAACTTGTCTATGAAAGAAATCTACGAACAAATGCATTATGAAAGCGAGCAGGTAGTTCGTAACCAGAAATACAAATGCATGAAGAAATTAATTGAATGGATTGAGAGCAATCCGGCTATGAAAAACACAGTTAAAGAACTTCTGGTATATGGAACGGAATAATACAGAACAACAACGGTGGGAACAAATTGACGCCTACCTGCGCGGCGAGCTCAACGCCGCCGAAAAATCGGATTTTGATGCGCTGCTGACTCAAAACGCCAACCTGGCAGGAGAAGTGGAATCGATCAAAACCGCCACTACGATTGTTCGCAGTTACGGACAACGCGAAGAGCTGAAATCAATCCATCAGAAGATGATGGCTCAGCAAAAGAAAAACCAGTTGGCTTCTTTCCAGGGCATGAACTTCTACTTGCGGGTAGCAGCCATCATTGTGTTTCTGGTTGTGGCCTGGGCCGGAATCGGTTTTGCCACACTCACCCCCGATTCGCTGTACATTGATGAGCACACCAGCTACACACCCGAAGCCGTACGCGGTGCCGACGCGCCCAAGCGACCCAAAACAGAGACGATGATTCTGGCCGAATACGCCAATGCTCGCTACGAACGTGTTGTGAAACTGTATAAAGAAAGCGCCGATAAAACGTTAAAGGAAACGTTTCTGGCGGGCAACGCCTATCTGGCCCTTAACCAATCGGCCGCCGCGGCAGACTGTTTCAAACGCGTCATGTCATTGTCAGCGCAGAAAAACACCTATGATTATTACCAAGATGCCGAATATTACCTGGCCTGGTCTTATTTGAAAAACAATCAGTTGGACGACTCCATAAAACTTTTTGAAAAAATCTACAGAAGCGAATTTCATACGCACAATCCGGATGTAGACGCGTGGTTTTACTGGAAGCTGAAGTTACTGCAGTGGAAAAGACGATAAACGTACACAGTTACTAAATTGGTTACAGGGTAAAATAGTATCTTTTCAAAACAGAAAACCAGCTATCGACTCATTTGTTCCATTTCTTATACAGCCCCAGTATAATGCCATCGATCAGGCCTATCTCAGGCACCCGCATTTGCTTGGCATTCACGCAGTTCATTACAAACAAGTAGATCTCAGCTGCCGGAATAATCACATCGGCACGGTCGGGATTCAGGCTTAGTTTGTTAATCCGTTCGGCCACGGTGTGTTTTGCCACAAAGGTATATACACCCGCAATAGCTTCCTGGTGAATGAAATTATCAGTTATGGCTGGCTCAAAAGAATATGTACCGGCCATTTCGTATATCTTACTGATATTTCCGCCAGTTCCTACCGCTTTCACTTCGCCGTTCACGGTCTGCATCTGTTCACTGAGCCATTCCCGTATTTTCTTCCACTGTTTGGCCGCTTCTTTGGGTTCTTCCAATAGCCGCACTGAGCCGATTTTAAACGAACGGGCCGCCATCTTTTTTCGGTTCTGATATACATTGAGTTCGGTGCTACCACCTCCCACATCAATGTGAATGTAAATAGCCTCGTCCAGCTCCTGCACCACCACCCTGTTTACCAGATCAGCTTCCTGATTTCCCGAGATCACCTGTATCCGCATTCCTAGCTTCTGCTCAATGCGCTGCACAATGTCGTGGCTGTTCTCGGCCTCACGCATGGCCGAGGTAGCGCAAATCTGATAGTGTTTCACTTCGTGCAGATCAAACAACAACTGGCTTGCCTGCAAAAACTTGGTCAGGTTGGCTTCGCGTTGTGGGCCAATGCTGCCCGTATGAAACACATCTTTGCCCAATTGCAGGGGAAAACGCAGGTATTCCACTTTTTTAAAAGTAGAAACGCCGTCATTCTCCAATACGGTACTGATTTGCATGCGAGCGGCATTGGAGCCAATATCAATAGCGCCTAGTTTCATTGTATATAATTATTTTGGACAAAAAATCACTTGTATAGTTTTGTTATAGTAACATCCGAAACAGAGCAATAATAACTATTTTTTCATTATTACGTTTACTCTTCCTTCCTATCAGACATTAATAGCAACCACATAATTTAAATGTATTATCCTATCCCAATAAAGAGCCTTTTTTATAGCTCTACCACAAAACCACAGCTTCCTCCATTGAAATGACATCTCATTTTCAAAATTCTATATATTTCTCTACCTGTAAAAGAATAAAAATTTAACGGATATTATATAAGGAGTGGAATAGGTTAGCAATTAAAGAGATAACTATTCTACTCTATTGATCAGATCTAACTCTATTTCTATGAAGCAAAAGTTCCTACTGATTCCTTTTTTTCTTTTAATTGCCAATTCTGTTATTGCCCAAATCGTTGCATCTAAAGATTACATCATTACTCTTCATTCAGATACAATCCAAGGCATTATTGAAGACAGACAATGGAAAGTGAATCCGAAAAGAATAAAGTTCAAGAAAGAAATTTCAGAATCCTACACTGTCTACAATACCTCACAGATAAAGGGTTTCTTTGTCTCTAACTCCAATGAATACTATAAATCTGCTCTGGTAAGTATCGATCATACGCCTTACGAATTAAGTGAACTCATAACGCCAAAAGAAATAGGACGCAGATACAAAGAGCTCACAAAGAGTGACACCTTGTTTTTAAGACAACTTGTAAAAGGAAAAGCCAACTTGTTCATCCTGAATGAAGGCGACAGTAAAACACACTTTTACATTCAGAAGCTGCCGCAAGATACGATTGTCGAGTTAATCTATAAAAGGTTTCTTCAGGATACACCTATGGGAGCAGTAGGAAGTAACCAGGTTGGTATTATGGAAGGTTACAAGCAACAACTGCAAGAATACTTTGAAGACTCGCCGGTAAAAAACAAAATAAATTCCACAAAATACGAAGAAACCAGTTTAGTCAATCTATTCAACGCCTATAATGGTTTAGGTAATCCGGCGGCATCCTCTTCACAAACAGCAAATCGGTCCCGGTCAGATTTTTATCTTCTGCTAGGCGGAACAAACACGCAGTTGTCTTTTCAGACAGACGAAGCCTCAGCGCAATACCTGACTCAATTAAAATTGAAGAACTCTTTCAAACCAACCGTCAGTATAGGTTTTGACTGGGTATTTCCCCGACTAAATCAAAGCTGGTCTTGGTATAATGAGCTGGGCTACCGAAGCTTCGATTTTTCAGAAAAAATCGAGAATAACTCTATCAACACAATACCTGGTACTACATACGTCACTCTGCAAGGGAAACAACTGCGCCTTTCCTCTTTGGCCCGTTACCGGTTATCGAAAGGGAAGCTAAAACCTTTCGTAAACGCTGGGCTTACGCTTAGTTTTGATCTGGGCCATACCGATTCAATCGTACATGTGGTAGGGCCATCATTAAAATTTCAACGAGCAACGATCAGCGATTGGAAAAAAGAGCAGCTTGGCTGGCAACTTGGAGCCGGGCTGATTTACAATCGTTGGATAGCCGATTTTCGATACGAAAGAAGTCAAGGCATGAGTAATGACATTGATAAGAAAACACCTATGTCTATTTTTTCCTTGTTGGTGGGCTATCGGTTTCTTTGATATAGAAAACAGACTCAATCATTGCTACTTAATGCAACAGGAACTTAGACAACACGAAAATCTGACAAAAGTCTTTACTTCCAAAACAAGCCTACTCACACTACAGTAAATACAATAATCCAACCCCAACTTATTGAATCTTTCAGTAACCTTATGAAATGGTTTCTACTTCCGTTTTTCTTCGCTTTTGTTTTCATTCATGCCTTTGCCCAACAAAATTTTGCTCCAGGATACATTGTCAAATACCCATCCGACACTATACAAGGGTTCATTAACGACAAAAACTGGACTCTGAATCCACATAGAATTGAGTTTAAAACAACCCGTGAAGCAGAAGGGACGACGATTTTTACAGCCAACCAGATCAGCGGTTTCTATACCTCTTATTCCGATGAGTTTTATTCCAGTGCCGTTGTATATGTAGACAAAACTCCATTTGAACTGGGTACCATACTGACACCGAAGGAAATAGGAAAAAGAAACAACGAGTTTATCAAAAAAGACACTATTTTTCTAAAAGTTCTTGTCACAGGAAAAGCCACTTTGCTAGGCCTTGAGGACGGCAGAAGCCAAACGCATTTTTACATAAGGAAAGCAGACGCGGATACTACCATCGAATTAATGTACAAACGTTTTCGGATAGACAATGCTGTAGGTACTGACCAGATTGGCACTACCAAAGACTATCAATTGCAGTTACAGGATAACCTTTCCGATTATCCGGCTCTTATGACTAGAGTAAAAACCACGGATTACAATGAACAAGCCTTAAAGAAATTAGTTATTAGCTACAATCAGCACTTTAATCCTGAAATCGCTCTCTACAGAAAATCAGAGGATTAACTTAAGCTTCATCTCTATGCACTGATTGGTGTATCCGTTACTCAAGCGCGATTTACTAGTGAAGGAGTAATTTCAGGCTATTATTCTCAGGCAAAATTTAACAATTCTGCTGATCCCACTCTGCAACTTGGTTTGAACTGGATTATGCCCCGCTTACGTAGCCGTTGGTCGTGGTACAATGAAGCCGGTTATAGACAGTACAGCTACTCCGGCGAACGTGACTATGAAGGCAGTATGGTTACAACGTTACCCACTGCCACAACCAATGAAAAAGTGGCGATTAAAGTCCAAAATATCCGATGGCTGTCGGCGATCCGGTTTGCGTATCCAAAGGGAAAAGCCAGACTATATTTACAAGCCGGTGCAACTTTTAATTACACGGTAAGTCAATCCAATTCGTATGTACGAACAACCAACGTAAGCTTTCTTTCCAGTAACCCCTATGAGGTATATTCATTCTCGGCCACACCATACAACACGATTATCATCGGCGGAGCCGGAAGCATTGGAGTGAACTATCAACGATTTGTTTTGGAATGCCGCTATGAATTGGGACAAGGGCTTACCTATCCAGTCTTAACGTCATCTTTGCAAACGGCACATCTTATGATCGGATATCGACTCCTGTGAACATATATAACACAACTTAAATGAATAGGAATGACAGAAACGATTAGTATGTTAAAAATCGTTCAAAAGCCCCTATTTGGGGCTATACTATCTAACCTGAAAACATCCGGGTTTTGTACATTTTTTATATACTATTTTTTGTTACCTTTGCCAAATCAATGCTTATCCAGAAAGACGGAGGGATTGGACCCGATGAAGTCTTAGCAACCCATTCTGCTGCAACGTTTACCATTTGTCATCCGCATTCACTAATGGCAATTTAAAAGTGGAAAACCAGTCAGCAGAAAAAGGTGCTACTTTCCACTCTGAAAAAGATACTATTTTTCAGGGATAGATAAGGAAAAAGTCTCATTTGCTTCCCAAATGACTCTTCCCCTCTCTGGAAATGCGCAATTTCATATTGCAATTGGTAATTAAATGAAAAACTTCTTTTTCCTCATTCTGATTGCTATCAGCATAGGTAAATCCATCGCGCAGGATTCTGTTACAGTTTACCGCAATCTGGTGTTAGAAGGTGGCGGCATTCGGGGCATTGCCTATGGAGGCGCTATCCAGATGTTAGAAGAACGAGGCATGCTGACACACCTGGTTCGGGTAGGTGGCACCTCGGCAGGAGCCATTCAGGCTGCATTGCTGGCGGTTGGCTATTCGGCGACGGAAATACAGGAACTGACCTATCAAATGCCCGTAAAGAAAATGAATGACGGGAGGTTTGTATTCGTAGGCGGTAGCAACCGGCTGATGAAGTACTACGGTTGGTATCGGGGCGAAAAGTTTACCCAATGGATGCAAAAACAAATTGAGGCCAAAACTGGCAATCCGGATCTGACACTGGCTCAAATCCACGAAAAAGCCGGTCAAGAAGGCTACCGCGATTTGTATGTAACCGCTACCAATCTGACGCAACAACGCGTGGAAGTGTTGAGCTACGAAACCTACCCGGCCATGAAAGTAGCCGACGCCGTTCGTATCTCCATGTCTATTCCATTGTATTTCAGAGCGGTGTTTGTTGACTCTATAGGAAATAGTATCTCCAAACCAGGCAAAACCCAGGCAGTCAATGTAATGGTCGATGGAGGCATTCTGGCAAATTACCCCATTCATTTGTTTGACCAGAACCGCTATCTCACTCAACCGGATTTAAATCTGGATGCGACTGCTCAAGTGGTGAACCCGGAAACGCTGGGTTTGCGGCTTGACCGCGACGAGCAAATCACCTATGATGCACAGAGCAAGGGACTAGCTCCCTACGAAATACAGAATTTCAAAGGCTATATGTCGGCGTTTTATACCGTAGTGATGGAAAGCCTGAACCGTCAATCACTTACACCCAATGACTGGAACCGAACCATCAGCATCAGCACACTTGACTTTGGACCCAAAATCAAACACTTATCCAAATCGCAGAAAGAACAATTACTTGAAAGCGGACGTAAAGGAACGGAAACCTTTATGGCGAAAACCAAATAGTATCTTTTAAAATGCAAAAACTGCCCATGTTGAGCAGCTACCTGAAAAGTTTATTTTGCCTGTTGGTGATTGGAAATTTGAACCTTCAGGCTCAAAACACATACAAATTCCTGCAATTGGATTTTGATGAAGCCAGAGTGTACCTGTATGATGGTTCAAGGGGGCAACTGATTGTAGAGAACGGAATAGCAGATTCAACGATTGTTAATGTAGAAGGATATAAGCTTTCAGAAACGGAACTGCACTATTTTGACACTTTGCTAAGTGATACTACTGGTTATGAGAAAATCGATACCATTCTGATTCGAAAAAACTTGTTCAGAAAACAACAACTGATAGAATTTCGGGAATGTGACGTTGCCTTTTGTTTTATGCCTCATCACGGGGTTGTTTTTTATAAAGACAAAAAAGTAGTGGGACAAATTTCCATTTGTTTTGGGTGCAATCAGATTCAAACAGACTTAGGGCAAACAAAACTTTGCACCAGCAGGATAGTCGACCTCTTCAATAGCTTTCAGCTAAAAGTAGAAGGGAACTATTATCAGGTTACAGACAGGAATTTGCAGGAAGCAATAACTCAATTTAATATAAAGAGATATGGAGTCGAATACGTAGCAAAAAGAGCAAACAAACCATATTTTTTGAATAAGAAAAATTAAACAGATAGAATAATAACTACCTAGCAATACAAAACGAATGACTACAGACATCCGCGACATTCTCAAACAACGCATCCTGGTACTAGACGGAGCCATGGGAACGATGATTCAACGGTACAAACTGGAAGAGGAAGATTACCGGGGCGAACGTTTTAAAGATTGGGAACATCCGCTGCAAGGCAATAACGATTTGTTGTCCATCACGCAGCCGCAGATCATCAAAGAAATCCACCGCAAATACCTGGATGCCGGATCGGATATCATCGAAACCAATACCTTTTCGGGCACGCGTGTCGCCATGGCCGACTACCATATGGAAGATCTGGTGTATGAACTCAACTACGAGTCGGCCCGGATTGCCAAGGAAGCTGCCGATGAAGTAACCCGCCTGACACCAGACAAGCCCCGGTTTGTGGCCGGAGCCATGGGACCCACCAACAAAACCGCATCGCTGTCGCCGGATGTCAACAATCCCGGTTACCGGGCCATTACTTTTGACGAACTGGTTGAAAACTACTACGAGCAAGCCAAAGCCTTGGCCGAAGGCGGTGCGGATATTCTGTTAGTCGAGACCATTTTCGATACCCTCAATGCTAAAGCAGCGTTATTTGCCATTGACCTGTATTTTGCCAATCATCCTGACCGCAAGCCGCTGCCGGTGATGGTATCGGGTACCATTACGGATGCATCAGGACGGACATTGTCAGGGCAAACCACCGAGGCTTTCCTGACTTCCGTATCACACATTCCGTTGCTCTCCGTTGGGCTTAACTGTGCGTTAGGAGCTGACTTGATGCGGCCTTACATCCAGATTATGGCAAAGGAAAGCCCGTTCTTCACATCGGCGTATCCAAATGCCGGTTTGCCAAACGAAATGGGCGAATACGACCAAACTCCCGACGAAATGGCGGCCATTGTGGAAGGCTTCCTGCAAGACGGTTATCTGAATATTCTGGGAGGTTGTTGCGGTTCAACGCCTGATCACATCGAAGCCATTGCCAAAGTAGCGGCGAAATACACTCCACGTCCGTTACCGGATTTTGAGAAAACGCAAAAACTGTCGGGACTGGAACCGCTGAAAATTACCAAGGAAACCAACTTTGTCAATGTTGGAGAACGTTGCAACGTAACGGGTTCGCGTGCCTTTGCCCGACTCATCAAAACCGGCGATTATGATGCGGCTTTGGCCGTAGCCCGCCAACAGGTGGAGAATGGAGCTCAGGTACTCGACGTCAACATGGACGAAGGGATGATTGATTCGGTAGAGGTCATGAAAACTTTCCTGAACCTGATTGCGTCAGAGCCTGATATTGCCCGTATCCCGATCATGATTGACTCTTCCAAGTGGGAAGTGATTGAAGCCGGATTGAAGTGCGTACAGGGAAAATCCATCGTTAACTCCATTTCTCTGAAAGAAGGCGAAGAGAAGTTCAAGGAATATGCCCGCAAGGTATTGCGTTACGGAGCCGCTACGGTAGTGATGGCCTTTGACGAGCAAGGCCAGGCTGACAGCTACGAACGTCGGATTGAAATTTGCGAAAGAGCCTATAAAATTCTGGTGAATGAAGTCGGGTTCCCTCCGGAAGACATCATCTTTGACCCTAATATCCTGACCGTAGCTACCGGTATTGACGAGCACAACAACTACGCCGTCGACTTTTTCAATACCGTGCAATGGATTAAGGAAAACCTTCCGTACGCCAAGGTATCGGGTGGGGTATCCAATATTTCGTTCAGTTTCCGGGGAAACGAACCCGTTCGGGAGGCCATGCACTCCGCATTTTTGTATCATGCCATCAAACGGGGCATGGATATGGGGATTGTCAACGCAGGGCAGATTGCCATTTACGACGACATTCCCAAGGATTTTCTTGAACACGTAGAAGACGTGTTGCTCAACCGCCGGCCGGACGCAACCGAACGGATGGTTACCTTTGCCGAAACGGTGAAAGGCAAAGCCAAAGAAGATACCGTTGATAATGCGTGGCGCCAACTTCCGGTAAATGAGCGGCTCAGCCACGCATTGGTAAAGGGCTTAACAGAGTTTATTGACGAAGACATAGAAGAATGCCGCCAGCAGTTTGGCCGGCCGCTGCAAGTGATCGAAGGCCCGCTGATGGACGGGATGAACATTGTCGGCGACTTGTTTGGAGCCGGAAAAATGTTCTTGCCACAGGTTGTGAAGTCGGCACGGGTGATGAAGAAAGCCGTTGCGTATTTGCTTCCATTCATCGAGGCTGAAAAATCGGCAGGTGCCAGTAGTTCGGCAGGCAAAATATTGCTGGCTACCGTTAAAGGCGATGTACACGACATTGGTAAAAACATTGTGGGTGTGGTGTTGGGTTGCAACAACTACGAAATCATTGACATGGGCGTCATGGTGCCCACCGAAAAAATTCTGGCCGCTGCCCGCGAACACAACGTAGACATCATCGGACTTTCGGGGCTGATTACGCCCAGTCTGGATGAAATGGTGGGTGTAGCCAAGGAAATGGAGCGCCAGGGATTTACCATTCCGTTGCTGATTGGTGGCGCTACTACGTCGCGCATTCACACCGCCGTAAAAATTGACCCCCATTATTCGGGTCCGGTGATTCACGTTTTGGATGCCAGCCGTTCGGTTCCGGTAGCGGGCCGATTGGTGCAGAATGAAAAAACCCGGGAAGACATTTTCCGTGAAATCAAAGGCGACTATGCCAAACTGCGTGCCGATCACGCCAATCGCCAGAAAGACAAAAACTACGTCCCGATTGCGAAGGCCCGTGAAAATAGTACCAAAATAGATTGGGAAACCTCGCCTGTCTACACGCCTAAATTTTTGGGCAACCGGTATTTTGAAGATTACGACTTAGCCGAAATTGCAGAATACATCGACTGGACGCCGTTTTTCCAGACGTGGCAGTTGCAGGGCAAGTATCCGAAAATTTTTGAAAACCCGGTGGTAGGAGAAGAAGCCAAACGCCTTTACGAAGATGCACAGGCATTGCTGAAAAAAATAATAGCCGACAAGTCACTAAAAGCTAGGGCAGTAGTCGGTTTCTATCCGGCCAATTCCGTTGGCGACGATGTGATTCTGTACGATTTTGAAGAGCAAACCGTGGAAGTACCTTGCGAAAAACACGGCTCCCATACGCATGTAAAATATACAGTAAAGGAAAACGAAAGTAGTATGCTGACAAGTAGCCAAACCTCCGTTGCCGGTAACGAAAAGCAAGAGGCAACCAATACTGTATTGCACTTTATTCGTCAGCAAGGACAGAAGGCAGCCAATATTCCCAATATCTGTTTGTCAGACTTTATAGCTCCGGCCGAAACCGGTAAAACGGATTATATTGGCGCCTTTGCGGTAACGGCAGGCATCGGGATTGAAGCCTTGCTGGAACAGTATGAGAAAGAATACGATGATTACAATTCCATCATGGTCAAGGCGTTAGCAGATCGCTTGGCCGAAGCATTGGCAGAGTTGATGCATGCCCGTGCACGCCGGGAGTTTTGGGGATATGCGACCAACGAAGCCCTGAGCAACGAAGAAATGATTGCGGAAGAATACCAGGGAATTCGTCCGGCACCGGGGTATCCGGCTTGTCCTGATCACACTGAAAAGCGTGCTTTATTTGATTTGCTGGATGCGGAAAACCGTCTTGGCATTGTCTTGACCGAAAGTTTTGCCATGTATCCGGCCAGTTCGGTAAGCGGTTGGTTCTTTGCACATCCGCAGGCCAAGTACTTTCCAGTTGGTAAGATTGCCAAAGATCAACTCGAAGATTATGCGCAACGCAAAGGAATGACAGTAGAAGAAGCCGAGAAATGGCTGGCTCCCAATCTGAATTATGATGCGTAAATCAAGAGAGAATAGAAGAAAGATTTAAGCATAAGACAGATGACACGATTAAATTACTAAAACAAAAGGGCGATTACTCGCCCTTTTGTTTTATCTGGTCAGTCCGAAAAAATCTATGTAGAGTCAGTTTTCTAAAATAGTATCTCCGTAAAAGCCGAAACCTCCCTATTCTGATCGTTTTTGCAACTCAGCTTTGATGTCTCTGAGCAAATCGCGGATCTCAACCAGGACTGCGGCATCTTGGGATCGTGGAACAGACACAGTGCCTTGTTTGGCGTGGCTTCGTTGCGAAAGCACTTTGCTGCGAAACTGGTGGGCATCTATCACGCCAATGAGTCGCATCTGGCTGCCGTATTGGTGGGAAGAACCGGCCGTTTCCACTTTGATCATCGACAAATTCCAGGCTTTGAGCACGGGGCCTTCCAGAAAAGTCAGGTCCTGGATGTTTTCCAGCGGGATGGTTTTCTCAATCTGAAGGATGATGCCATTGCGCAGACGCAGGTTTTTATTGGTGAGCACACACCACATCTTTTCGTAAAACTTGCGGCTGTACCATTGCCCCCAGCCTAATGCCCACGCCAAAGCCACCGGAATGCCAACTATGGTAATGAACATCATGAAAAACACGTACCAGAAAAGGTAGGACTTTATCAACGGATTAAATGCCGCTTTGGCAATGATGTATTCATCTTCAGCGAGATGATAGTCGGGAGATTCTTCCATGGTAATAGCAGAGGTGCAGTAAGTTAACAAAAAGCCGGACTTTGGTGAAAAGTCCGGCTCTAGAAAATAGTATCTTTTACAAATGAAAAACCGGCTTATTGCCCACCAAAACTGGTAGCGTAACGGTTAAGCACTTTTTCGTAAGCGTCGGCTTCTTTTTTGCCAGCCTCTTTCAGTGCATTCACAACCTGACTCAGAATATACATGTTCAGTCGGGAGTCGTCGTTCTGAGGAGCTTCCTGCATGTAGTAATCCAGGTTTTTCACCGCCCGGTCGCCCATGATTTTAGCCACTTCCATTGCCTTTTTCTCTTCTCCGGTTTTGAAAAGAATGGAAATCAATGGCGTGGTATATAAGTCGTACGGAATGGTATTGTCAGGCAATACTTTGAGGCAATACAATGCGGCGGCACGCGCTTTTTCCTGATTGCCTTCAACCATCAGTTGCTCCGCTAGTTCCAGAAAAGCACGGCGCGGTACAATGGTTGGCAGTGCCCGGTAGTTGGCATCGTAATACACTTTCGGATTATCGGTATTGCGCCAGAATGTTTTCTTCGTTAGGTTATCAAACATGATGTCTGAGTTCACATAGCCATCACGCTGACCAGGCACGCGTACAGGCAACAACCGCATGGCATAGCCTTCCTGCTGCATGAACTCTTTCAAGCCCAGGTAGCTCGACTGTGCCAGCGTGGTATTGAAGTAAATCGGACGCTTCCAGTTGTTGGTTGCAATCATATCCAGCATAATCAGATCGGGCTTCAGCAAATCGCCCCGGTTCACACTCCACACCATTTGAGGCTTCAGCGAATCCTGCAAGTCTTTTTTCACAATGCCCATGTTGCGTACCGCATTGACATCAACCGGAAGAATCAAGGTACGGGAAGGTAGAATGGTCAGTTGCTCGTCGCCATACGCATACTGAATGGCCGGATTTTCATCTTTTACCAGTTGAATGTATTGCTTCAGATTCAGGCCGCCTTTTACCGCTTCGTTTTCCATAACCGGAATCTGCTCGTTTTTGCCTTTGTAGTTCTTTTCTTCCAGCGAAATCGGCAGTGCATCCGATTCATACACTTTGCGTTTCATCTGGCTGATGTACCATTCGGTTCCCAGCAAACTCAGGTTACACACCCGCACATCGGTACGGAAGCCTTCTACGTCCTGTACGTACCACAATGGGAATGTATCGTTGTCACCACCAGTAAACAGAATGGCATTGGGTGCACATGAGTTCAACAGGTTTTTGGCCCAATCCACTTGCATGTAGCGGCCCGAACGGTCGTGATCGTCATAACCTTGCTGCAACATAACGCCGGGTACGATCAGCGAAATAGCCGAAGCGGCAATGGCAGTCGTTTGTGGATTTTTCAGGTATTTGATCAGAATGTCGCCCAAAGCCAGTACGCCCAACCCAATCCAGATGGTGAAGGCATAAAACGAACCTACATAAATGTAATCCCGTTCACGTGGCTCGACCGGCGGCGAATTGAGGTAGAGCACCAAGGCAATGCCCGTCAGGAAGTATAAAATAAAGGTAGCCCAGAAACCTTCCTTGTCGCGGGAGAAGTGGAAGACCAGACCAATAGCTCCTAAAATCAATGGGAGTGCCCAGAAATTGTTGCGACCCCGGTTTTCCTTCAACTCAGCCGGAACAGGCTGCGTGGCCAGCACCGGATTCAGCGTGCGGGCACCTTCAATGTCACTTTCCCGCCCGATGAAGTTCCAGCCAAAATACCGGAAATACATGTAGCCAATCTGGTAACTGAACAAAAACGAAATGTTGTCGCCAAAAGAAGGCCGTTCATCCGGACGTAACCCTAGTTTCTGTCGATACAGTTGCGCGTGGTTGTCCTGTCGGCTAAACAGACGTGGAAACAGCATCTGTCCGCGGTCTTCGTAGATGTATTGTATCTTGTGATCGTAAATCTCGTATTTCTCCTCGCCTTTCCGATAAACCGGCGTAGTCCGCTTGGTGTCAATCAGTTGCGTCATGAACGTAGGTCCAAAGAACAACGGACGGTCGCCATACTGCTCGCGTTTCAGGTATTTGACAAATTCAATTACGTTGCTGGGGTCGTTTTCATTGATGGGTGGATTGAAGTTTGACCGCACCAACGCCAACATGTAACACAAATACCCGATAATGATAAAAGTAAACGAAAGAATAATTGTATTGAGCAGCACCTTTTGCTTGGTATGGGTATAGTAAATGCCGAAACCCAGCACACCTACAAATAGCAGCATGAAGAAAATAATACCTGAATTGAACGGCAAATCCAGGCTGTTTACAAAGAAAATCTCCAAGCTCCCAGCCAAGCTTGGCAAGCCCGGAATCACGCCCAGCATGATGAATAAAATGGCAGCACCACTGATACCTAAAGCTACCAGTAAGCCTACGATGCTGAATTTGTAGTTTTTGTAGTAATAAACCAATCCCAATGCGGGCAATGCCACCAGGTTTAGCAAGTGAACCCCGGTAGACAGACCAATGAGGTAGGCGACGAAAATCAACCAACGGTTGGCAGCGCCCTCATCTTCAATCAGTTCCCACTTCAAAATAGCCCAAAACACAAACGCCGTAAAGAAAGAAGACATCGCGTACACCTCGGCTTCTACCGCCGACCACCAAGCAGAATCGCTGAAGGTATAAGCCAATGAACCGACCAGCCCGGCTCCCATCAGCAACCAGGTTTCGCCGGTATTCAAGGTGGTTTCCGATTTGCGGAGCACTTTGCGGCCCAGCAAGGTAATTGTCCAGAACAAGAACAAGGAAGCTCCGGCACTGGTCAAAACGGACTCCATGTTGATCCAGAAAGCGACTTTGGTCACGTCAGAGCCCGCCAGCAAGGCAAACATGCGGTTTACCATCAGGAAGAACGGAGCTCCGGGAGGGTGCGGAACCTGTAATTTGTAAGAAGCTGCAATGAACTCGCCGCAATCCCAGAAACTGGCAGTAGGTTCTACGGTGAGTGTATACACTAAGGCGGCAATGACAAATACCGCCCAGCCTGTAAAGTTATTAATCCGCTTAAAATCCATGAAATAGATGGGTTAATGGGTTTAGGAAGTAGTGGCTTTTCAGACTTTTGCAATCACAATGTTAAAAGAGAATAACCAATACCACGCAAGAAGGGGCGAAAATAGTAAAAAAATATTGGAATTTGGATGGTATAAGTCCGATTGCCGAATTATTGTGGTGTACATTTGCCAGCCAAATCCAAATAGTATCTTTCAAAACCGGAAAACCCTGGCCGTTTCAGATCAGCCAAACGAATCGATTTTTTATTGAAAACGCAAAACACATCCGATCACGTATCTCCCAATCCTGTTTGGGGAGCCATGCTGGTATTTGTAGCAGCCTTGCTTTTCTCGGCCAAGGCTGTCATGATTAAGCTGGCATTTCGCTATCCCATTGATGCGGTTTCGCTGTTGTGTCTGCGCATGCTGTTTGCTCTGCCGTTTTTTGTGTCAATTGCCTTGTATATCAACCGAAAAACGATTTCGCTGCCGTTGCCGCTCATCGGGCGAGAACTGGGCAGCGTCGCTGAAAAATCAGCTGTCCCAACAGAACATTCCGCTGAAAAGCTGACTCCGGCGGA
This sequence comes from uncultured Sphingobacteriales bacterium, assembly GCA_963520985.1. GTDB lineage: Bacteria > Bacteroidota > Bacteroidia > Cytophagales > 172606-1 > Xanthocytophaga. Next base: position 1,100,556 of record CAUQTA010000001.1, on the reverse strand, counting down.
CTATTGGAAACTGGCAGGTTTGGGTGTACTGGGGTATTACGCCGCCAGCATTCTCGATTTTTGGGGATTGCAATACGTTACGGCAGGACTGGAACGGCTGATTCTGTTTGTCTATCCCACCCTGGTGGTCGTGATTTCGTGGCTGGTATTTCGCAAACCCATTGGCCGCACCGAAATCATGGCATTGGTGCTGACGTATGCAGGCGTTCTGGTGGTGTTTTCGGGCGGGAATTTTACCGATCAGCCCAATATGTGGATGGGAGCCGCCCTGATTTTTGGCAGTGCCCTTACCTATGCCATCTATCTGGTTGGCAGCGGCCGGCTCATTCCCCGTTTTGGTTCGGTGCGGTTCAACTCCTACGCCATGATCGTCTCTTCCCTAGCCGTCATTGTACATTATCTGGTGGCCTATCCCCAATCATTGTGGCACTATCCGGCGGTGGTGTATTACTACGGCATTGCGTTGGCGATCTTTTCTACGGTCATTCCTACGTTTATGGTAACGGCGGGCATTAAACTCATCGGAGCCGGACGGGCGGCCATCATTGCCAGCGTTGGGCCGGTGTCAACCCTTGTGCTAGGCTATTTTTTTCTGAACGAAGTACTTGCTCTTACCGAAATTATCGGAACGGTACTGGTTCTGGCAGGCGTATTGCTGGTAAGTACGAAAAAATAGTATGGTTGAAAAAGCCAAAACCCCGTCATGCGCATTGCTTTTGACCTGGACGATACGCTGATTCCTTGTCGGTTTTCGTTTCCCACAGAACTCCCCAAACGAAGCTTCTTCGCCCGGCTGTTTTCCCATGAATTGCTTAGGCAAGGAACAACCGCTGTATTCGAGTTGTGCCGCCAGCAAAACTGTCAAATCTGGATTTATACCACTTCGTATCGCAGCCCGTTTTACATTCGTCGCTTGTTCTGGTTATATGGCATTCGGGTGGATGGCATTTTCAATCAGGCCATTCATAAACGGAGAGTATCAGTTCGCTGCACCAAATACCCACCCGCGTTTGGCATCGATTTGCTGGTTGACGAAAGTAAAGGGGTAGAAATGGAAGGCAAACGGTATCGTTTTGAAACGCTTTGCATTAATCCTTCTGATGAAAACTGGGTGCAAATCATTCAAACGCGCCTCAACAAGTAGCTGATGCAAATTTGGAATGTTTGTCTTGGTTTTGAAAAGTGAAAACCTATCTTTGAAAAATACCGAATGCATTCTACAGCCCAACCTATGATCCGGATTCTTGCCATCCTCGGAATTTTATTACTGTCAGGTTTTTCGTGTGTAAAATATCCTATATCCTCAGCGTCTCACCCTTCTGATTCATCGGTTACCTATAGGGAACTTTACCGACCACAGTTTCACTTTACGCCTGCCCGCAACTGGACCAACGACCCCAACGGACTGGTCTATTACAAAGGCGAATACCATTTGTTTTATCAATACAATCCGTTTGGTGACAAATGGGGACACATGAGCTGGGGGCACGCCGTCAGCAAAGATCTGTTGCATTGGCAACATCTGCCGGTTGCCATTCCTGAAGATCCGTCCGGTTTCATGATTTTTTCGGGCACGGTGGTTATTGATGAGCAAAACACGAGTGGCTTGTGTACGTCGGCCGACAAATCCTGTATGGTTGCTATCTACACGGCCGACTATGGCAGCAAACAATTGCAGCGCCAGCATCTGGCTTATAGCAATGACCACGGCCGAACCTGGAAACAATACGCAGGCAACCCCGTTTTGGATGTAGGAAAAAAAGATTTTCGTGATCCCAAAGTGTTTCGTTATGGCAACCGGTGGATCATGGCAGTTGTACTGCCCACCGAACACAAAGTCAGTTTTTATGAATCGGCCAATCTGCTGCAATGGGTGCACTTGAGCGATTTTGGTCCGGAAGGCAAAACCGATGAAATCTGGGAATGTCCGGATCTGTACGAATTGCCGGTTTCCAACAAATCCGGCCTTAAAAAGTGGGTGCTTCAGCTTTCCACACAGCATTCCATGCAATATTTTGTAGGCAGCTTTGACGGCAAGCACTTCCGGAACGAGAATCCAGCCCAGGTGATTTTGCCCTTTGACTTTGGCCCGGATATGTATGCCGCCATTACCTACAATCACCTGCCTAGCCGCCGGGTTGGAATCGGCTGGATGAGTAGCTGGAAATACGCCGGCGATACGCCTACCCATCCGTGGCGCGGTGCCATGACCTTTCCCCGCGAACAGTCGCTGAAAGCGTATCCGGAAGGCGTGCGGTTGGTTCAGCAGCCGATTACCGAAATCAGCAAACTGCGCAAGCCCGTTTTCACAGCCAAAAACATGACGATCAAACAGGTGAATGACTTGCTTCGGCAAAAGAAAACCCAAAGCCAGACTGCCGAGATCGTACTTACACTGGAACCCAAACAAGCGGCCGAATTGGGAATTGCCTTACGCAAAGGCGGCAACGAGCAAACCAAGATAGGTTTCCGAGTCAATGACTCTCAGGTTTTTGTGGATCGTACGCAGTCGGGCAAAGTTGATTTCAGCGATAAATTCAGCGGTGTGTACAAGGCCCCGGTTACGTTGGAGAAAGGCCGGATCAAATTACGGATTCTACTGGATGCCTCGTCGGTAGAAGTGTTTGTGGGTGATGGCCAGCAAACCCTTACCTGCCAGATTTTCCCTTCCCCACAAAGCCAGGCCATGGAACTGTTTGCAACCAGAGAAAATGCTCAAGTATCTGAACTGACCATTTACGAACTGGCATCAGTCTGGAATCCGAAATAGTATCTTTTCAAAACGCAAAACCTAGCCATTCTGTCAGAGTGGCTTTTTTGTTGCAGTAAAAAATAAATACCAGCTACTTGGAAAAACGCATACCGTGATCGTCAACAGTGTTCGTGAGAGATACTCTGATTAGGGTATACCTCCTGATCAAAAATTGCTTTATCCCGTTATCAGTGATTCTAACCCAAAAAGACGAATCTTTGTCGAAAGTAATGATAATGATGTATTAGGAGTATTTAATATAATTCAATACAACAAAGAGATATCCATCAACAGAAAAGTAGAAATATACTATAATAGAGGATCTGAGTTAGTTGAACAACCTAAACTATTTCAATAATGAGTGATATAATCATTTCAGTAGATACTATCAAGGACCGAATATTTCAGCAAGTTTTTGTTGATGTTTTAGCTCCAATTGGTTTTGAGGCTGAAGCTAATTCTTTATACACATACCAATTTCCAGAAGGGGAATACGATTTCTTTTTTAGAGTAACTAGTTACCAGACTGCTGGATACCATGTAGAATTTGGCGCAATAATTAAATTGAAATATGTGAGTGAAATTTTTGGTAGGGCGAATATGAATAACCCAGATTACGATCCTAAACCAAATACTTTGAATCCTGTTTGTAATGCCCATGGTGCTTTCTTTTACAAAAAAAGAAACTTTCATTATGAGATAATTACATATGAACAATTAGAGCATGTTGTCAAAGAACTCGCTCACATTGTTCAGGAAAAAGTAATTACATATTATAGAAAGTTTACAAGTGTTCAAGAAATAGATAATGAACTTAATTTAAAGAATGGTGTATTTAGTATGAGAGGTAATATATCTCCTTATTTAGACCCTGCATACAACTTGATTGTTGGATTAATTATTGCTAAGCTTTGTCGTCCTCAAGTATTTGAAAGTCTATTTATTGAATATAGAAAAACAATTATTAATCCCTTTTATTTGAACAGATATGATCCAGCAGTAGAGTATCTATTAAAAACAGATATCAGCACCTATCGCCACATTCAACCTCCTTTCTAGGAATCGTATCGGTTTATGATCCTGTAAGTCAAGTAACCTCTGTCAGTGACAGAGGTTACTTGATTTTCCAGATTTTAATTTTCCTGATCACTCAGGCAAGCTAGCATCAGTTTGCAAGTGATTTTCCAAATGTTCAACTTATCTTAGTAGGCCCAAAAGAATTGATCAATCCATCAACTTTACGCCAGTTTAAAGTAGTCAGTAAAACATTAACCGATTTTCCCTGATCTAGAATATCCATGCTTACCAAAGTAAAGAACCTGACCCAAACCGCCCAGGTAGCCTTTTTTACCCTGGCGGCTTTGCATGTAGTACATGTATTGAAAGATAAACGGTCGCTGACCAGAGATTTGCGTAAGCAAGAAGGAAAGCCTGTTCGAGAGAATATAAATGAAGATGAATGGAACAATACTGGTGAGCAATTATATAATTGGTGTCTGGAAACCTACCAACAAATCATTATCTGGCTAGGAGAGAAAGATATGTTTGGTGATTTTTTTTATGATCATTACATACGAGAGGATGTGAATTATCTGGGATACTACAGTAAGGAAGACCAACCTGTAGAAACCAATAGTTACAATGCATCAAGTACTGCTTTCTACATTGCCTGCCATCGAATGATGCTTTATGATCAAGTAGGAATGCCTTCGGATGTAGTGGAAGTAGGGATAAATACCTTCCGTTATTGTTTGGAATGTGCCCAACAAGTCAGTTCAGATCCTCAAGCAGAAGCCCACTGGCAAGAAGCTGTTCTGGAACGCTTGCTGAAAGATTATTATACAGAAGATCCCAACGAATTTGGTCCCGATATCCGTTGGGAATACCTGCAAGAGTTGTTCGGTCAGCAGTTTCCCTTCGAAAAGCCAGTTCCGGAAGTAGAGCCAGATCCGATTTATCCCCATTTTACGGTAGCTTATTCGGATGATATACAGCAAAATGTGAATCGGTTGACCATTACAGCGCAGGTAGTGTTAGGATTAATTGTTGCTTTGCGAATGATCAAAGGTTTGAAAGGAAAACAATCGATCACGCTGGAAACCTACCGGCAAACAGGGTTGAGTGCATTCATTGAAGATACAGACGAAGAATGGGCAAAAAAATCAGATCAGATTTATGCTTTTTTTCTGAAAAGCTTCAAACATATGAGTCGATGGATTTCAGATAAGAAACTCAGGGGAAAATACTTCTATCATGGATGTATATATAATAAGGACATTTATCGGTTTGGGGATTATTATTTTTTTCAGCCTGAAGAACAGAACTGTTATTTATCGTGTCTGCATGCTATTTTGTTTGCCTGTAATCAGATGTATCGGTTTGATAAGGAGAAAGGACATGTAGAAGTTGCAGACTATACCATAGAGACACTCTGTGAAAGCCTGGCATTTGCCAGTACTGATCCACAAGCAGAGAAACAATGGCAGGAAGGCATTATCCGGAGATTGTTGGAGAACTTCTACACCGAAGACCCCGATGAGTTTGGTCCCAACATTTCCCGCCGATACATCGAAGATTTGCTCGGGGAAAAACTGCCATTTTAGCCGATACCCATTTTATAGCAGGAACTTCAAAGTAAAAGTCATTTTCAGAGAATGGCTTTTTTGTTCCGGCTAACAGAAAATAGTATCTGTTGGAAACGAAAAACCTCAGTCCTTTAGTAAACCTGAGCTTGTGTTTTTCCTTTTGCGAAAGCGATGCCCGCGCCAATAAGGGTGAATATGGTGCCGATAAAGCCTAGAATGGCTGTAACGCCCCACATGGAGAAAAAGTCGGGCAGAAGCACATCGGTGGGGTCATTGGGATTGTAGTAAATTTTTACCTGCTCGCCCACGTCGTAGGCCGCCGGGTTGGAGCCGCTGTTGCTGGAAGCCGTATAGGTTTTGCCATCCTGCGCCACAAACTGTATCTGAGGATAATATACGCCACCTGAGCTTTGATTGGACGTGCGGTAATTCAGTGCGGTCACAACGCCGTTGGCGATTTGGGCACTGGCTATGAATTTCCGGGAATACCAATAGGCGAATCCGGCCCCGATCAAGAGCCCGATACCGATGGTTAAAAACAAGTAAGGAAAAAATTTCATATAAACGGGTTTTCTTGTCTATTGGTGGGCTCCCCGCTCAAATGTAAACATGCTCCAAAATAGTATCCCGCCAAAAGACAAAACCCGCTAAGGCTTATATTTCAATCATGCCCTCAAATACCTTCTCGGCCGGACCAATCAAGTAAATATCCGTAAAGCTATTTTCGCCATTCGGGCGAAACGCAACTTTCAAATCGCCGCCTTTCGTGTGAATCTGTACCGGACTAGGCAATTGCCGCAGATTGGCAACCAATGCACAGGCAGTCACACCCGTTCCGCACGAATACGTTTCGTCTTCCACGCCCCGTTCGTAGGTGCGCACAAAAAGGCTGTTATCCGGAAGCAGTTCCACAAAGTTCACGTTCGTACCGCCTTTCGGTCCAAACTGGTCACCGTAACGGATGGCGCGGCCTTGCTCCATAATTTCCATGTGACTCATTATCTGCACATTATCCCGAAACGTTACGTAATGCGGCGAGCCGGTATTCAGAAAATCGTACTCTTTTTCATGCTGTATGTACCGCACATCGTTCATTTTCAGGTACACCAGGCCGTTTTGCACATACGCTTCATGCTTGCCGTCAATGGCATCAAACGTGGTTTCCTGCTGAAAGATGCCCAACGCATGCGCAAAACGCACCAGGCACCGCCCGCCGTTGCCGCACATGCTGCTGGTGTTGCCGTCCGAATTGAAGTACACCATTTTGAAATCGTACTCGTCATGGTTTTGTAGCAGCATCAGCCCATCGGCACCGATTCCAAACCGACGGTCGCATAGGCGAGCCACCAATTCCTGACTCACCGGAAAGGTTTTTTTGCGGTCATCCACAATCACAAAATCGTTTCCGGTTCCCTGGTATTTATAGAAATGCAAAAGCATAGAATCTGTTCGAAAAATTTTTCTGTTGCAAATATGATATTTTTTTATAGCTACTTAAAAACATGCCTGTTTGTGCATTTTTCGGAAACTCGCCTAGCCAAGTCTATACTGTGAAAACATTACAGAAAAGCTTGATTTTCAGGCATATAAACAAAAAAACCGTCCATCAGACGGCTTCTTTGCTACTACAACTATGAAAACTATGCAAAAAACTTAGGTGAAATTTCCCAAATATACAAATATTTTTTTTCTAGCCTTGTGCTACTACTGCTTTTTTCTCTTTAATACGAGCAGCTTTACCTTGTTTTCCACGCAGGTAGAACAGGCGAGCCCGACGCACTTTACCTTGACGCACTAGTTCAATCTTCTCGATGCTTGGGGACAAAATTGGGAAAATACGCTCTACACCTACACCATTTGAAACTTTTCTTACAGTGAACGTCTCGCCGGTAGAGCTTGCGTTACGACGTTGGATTACTGTACCTTGAAATTGCTGAATACGCTCTTTGTTACCCTCACGGATTTTCACGTGTACATTGATAGTATCGCCTGCTTTAAAATCCGGAAAAGTAGCTTTGCGTTCTGTATATTCCGCTTCGATGGCTTTAATGATATCACTCATGACAAAATAGTATATAAATATGTGAATAAAACCTCCCTCCAAAAAAGGACTGCAAATTTAGAAAGGTTTTATGGACGGACCAAATAATCATTGAAAATTATTTGCTTTTCCAAAAGATTCTAACGGTTAAAATAGACTAAAAATTTGAGCAAGCCAAATATTGCCTTTATAATATTAGAATATGTTGCGCCAAAGTCTATAAATTTGCGCCTTGTGAAGCAATTCAGAATGAGTGAATGATAAAATGAGGAAGTTTTTGCTTCCCAAAAGATACTATTTTCATTCACTCATACACTCACTCCATCATTCAAAATCGATTTTATCGTCATGGCAAAACCGCAAGCACAATCCACTTCGGAGAGTACTCTACAAAAAATCATATCACACGCCAAAGAATACGGCTTTGTATTTCCTTCCAGTGAAATCTACGACGGTCTGGCGGCCGTTTACGATTACGGGCAATACGGCGTGGAACTGAAAAACAACCTGAAAACGCTGTGGTGGAAAGCCATGACCCAGCTCAACGACAACATTGTGGGCATTGACGCGGCTATTTTCATGCATCCGCTAACCTGGAAAGCATCGGGACACGTAGACAGCTTCAGCGACCCGATGGTAGACAATAAGGACAGCAAAAAGCGTTACCGCGCCGATGTGCTGTTGGAAGACAAAGCCGCCGAATACGAAAAAGCCGGTGACGAAACCCGTGGACAGGATTTGCGCAACCGACTGGCCCGGCTGCTGGAAGCCAATGATTTGGATGGCGTACGCAATCTGATTCTGGAAGAGAAAATCGTTTGTCCGGTATCAGGCACGGCCAACTGGACCGATGTTCGTCAATTTAACCTGATGTTTTCGACCAAAATGGGGGCAGTTGCCGAAGATGCCGATACCATTTACCTGCGTCCCGAAACGGCTCAGGGGATTTTTGTCAATTTCCTGAACGTGCAGAAAACCGGACGCATGAAAATCCCGTTTGGCATTGCTCAGATCGGTAAGGCGTTTCGCAACGAAGTAGTGGCGCGGCAGTTTATTTTTAGGATGCGGGAGTTTGAACAGATGGAAATGCAGTTCTTTGTTCGCCCCGGTACGCAGAAAGAATGGTATGAACGTTGGAAAGAAACTCGCCTTAAATGGCATAAAGCGGTGGGATTGCCCGCTGAAAAACTAAAATGGCATGTTCATGAAAAATTAGCTTTTTATGCAGATGCAGCTGTTGATATTGAATATGATTTTCCGTTTGGCTTCAAAGAAATTGAAGGGATTCATTCTCGGACTAATCATGACTTAGGTAGCCACGAAAAATTTTCGAAGAAAAAGCAGCAATACTTTGACAATGACCTAAATGAAGAGGGTAAGCCCTATGGCAATTATACTCCGTATGTAGTAGAAACCTCAGTAGGTGCAGATCGTTTGTTTCTAGCTGTTTTGTGTAATGCCTACACCGAAGATGAAGGTGTGGATGCGGAAGGAAATGCCAAAACGCGTATTTTATTGAAACTTCACCCAGCAATAGCGCCAATTAAAGCGGCGATCTTCCCATTGGTAAAAAAAGACGGATTACCCGAAAAAGCCAAAGCCATTCTGGAAGATTTGCGGTATGATTTCAATGTCATTTACGAAGAGCGCGACGCCATTGGCCGCCGTTATACACGTCAGGATTTGATCGGAACGCCTTTCTGTATCGCTGTCGATTACCAAACCCTGGAGGATGACACAGTAACCATTCGCTATCGTGACACCACCGAACAAAAACGGGTTGCCATCAGCGAGTTACGCAGCATCATCGGGCACGAAGTTTCATTCAAACGTGTACTCGAAAAATTGCAATAAGTAAAGAGACAAAAGACAATAGACAAGTCTCCAAAGTCTAATAGTAATAGGTTAGAATCTAGAAAAACGCACTTTTAGTTTGTCTGATACCTTAATAGCCATTCACCTGAAAAAGCCCGGCATAAATGTCGGGCTTTTTTGGTTTTGGGAGATAGTATTAACCCCACCCTAAATCCCTCCCCATTAGGGAGGGACTTTTAGATTGAATTCGTAATGCTCTGTTTTTATTTAAGAGAGAGTAGAAATAAGATTTTATTGAGTGATCACTCCCGACCGCATCAAAAGTCCCTCCCTGATGGGGAGGGATTTAGGGTGGGGTTAAACCACCACTTCATCGGCTGCCACTGGCAACTCAAACGCCTCAGCCAGTAACTCGTACGAACGGGTACGGTCCTCGAAGTCATGCGTAATGGTGGCAATTACGACTTCATCTACCTCGTACGCCTCGGCTATTTTTTCAATCTCCTCTTTCACCGAATCAGGCGTACCCGAAATCATTCGTCCGCGGTTGTACTGAATGCGGGCCAAATCACTCGGCGAATACACCATGTTTTTCACTTCTTCGTAGGTGCTTAATTCAGATCGAATGCCTTTTTCAATACTCAGAAAACGCCAATCCATGACCGCTTGCAATTCAGCCGCTTTTTGCTCGGTATCGGCACAGAGCACAAAGATACCCACACTAGCCTGTGGATGAGCGAGTTGTTCAGAGGCACGAAACCGCTTTCGATATGCTTCCACCGCCTGCGGTCCACCCATCGGATTGATAAACTGTGCAAACGAAAGTGCCATACCAAAATGCGCTGCTACCAATCCGCTGTGACCGCTGGAGGTCAGCATCCAGAGATTGGGCACTGTTTCGGCAATGGGAATTGCTTTTACACGTGCCTGCACCGAAGCCGGATCGGGATTATCCGTCAGATAGCCGATCAAGTCTTCGATTTGCTGGATAAACTCATTTTCGTTGAAGGTATTGGATGGGTTTAGCAAGGAGGAAGTCAGTCGGTCACCGCCGGGAGCACGCCCTAGTCCCAAATCAATTCGACCCGGAAACAAAGCCTCAAGCATGCGAAAGTTCTCCGCCACCTTTAGCGAACTGTGGTTGGGCAACATGATTCCACCTGACCCAAGGCGAATATTCTTCGTTTCGCCTGCCAAATGTGCAATGAGTACTTCGGGCGTGGAACCCGCCAGGCTGGTAATGTTGTGGTGTTCCGAAACCCAGTAACGGGTGTAGCCCAGTTTATCAGCAAGGCGTACCAGCTCTACCGATTCCAGCAGGGCTTGGCGGGCGGTGCCACCTACCCGCACTGGCGATTGGTCGAGTACGCTTAGTTTCAGTTTGTTTTTCATGATATAAGGTGCATGGTTTGCAAAGGCTCATTTTCTTTCTGTTTTTCCAAAACATCAGAATCTGTATATTTGGTTCTTTTGCACCAATCTCGGCACCCAATGAATTTATTGGGGCAGGTTTTTGTCTTTTATACAATACTATTTTTTTAGCCGTATGTCTATATCAAATGAAGCCGAACTGGCGGGAATGAAAAAAATCAGCGAAGTGGTTGGAATCACTCTCCGCAAAATGCGCGAATATGCCCGTCCGGGAATGTCTACATTAGAGCTTGACCAATATGGAGGCTCGTTATTGGCAGAACACGGGGCCAAATCAGCACCCAAGCTTGCCTATGACTTTCCGGGCTACACGTGCATCAGCATTAATCACGAAGCAGCCCACGGCATTCCTTCCGAAAAAACCATTTTGCAGGAAGGCGATTTGATTAACATTGACGTTTCGGCTGAACTGGACGGCTATTGGTCCGACAATGGCGGTTCGTTTGTGATTGGAAACGACATTCACCAGCACAATACCTTGGTCGAAGCCTCCCGCAAAGTTCTTTACAAGGCAATTCAGCACATTCGAGGTGGCGTTAAAATAGCCGACATTGGGCAATTGATCGAAACCGAGTCGCGGAAGCTGGGTTATCGGGTTATCAAAAACCTAGCGGGGCATGGCATCGGTCGCAAACTACATGAGGAACCGCATGACATTCTTTGTTATTACGACCGTTTTAACAAAACCCGTTTCCGTAAAAATTCGGTGGTGGCAATTGAAACGTTTATTTCGACCAAAGCCCAATTCGTACATGACAAAGGCGACGGCTGGACGCTGATAACCAACGACAAAAGTTTTGTGGCTCAGCACGAACACACGATCATAGTCACTGAAAACGCACCCATTATTCTGACGGCTGCCAATAAAATCTGGAATTGAGCGGTGCGGGCACGGCAATGGTATAGTCATAGGTAAACCTGGCAACCGATGACCTATACGGAGAAATACTACAACGTGAATCAGATTACGTTGCACGTTGTTGAAGATGGCGAGCAACACAATCCGACGATTGTCTTTTTGCATGGGTTTCCGGAATTCTGGTATGCCTGGCGGCATCAGATTCCTTTTTTCGTTGCGCAAGGCTACCGGGTCATTGTACCCGACCAGCGAGGCTACAACCTGAGTTCCAAACCCGGCCGTATTCGTGATTACGCAGTAGATACACTGGTGCAGGACATTGTGCAGTTAATTCATCTACTGGAAGTTGATTCAGTACATTTGGTGGGCCACGATTGGGGCGCCGCTGTGGCCTGGAAACTAGCTGAGCAGTACCCTGCGCTGGTTCGCAAACTGAGCATTCTGAATGTGCCACATCCAAAGGTACTGTTGCAAACGTTAAAAAATAGTATCCGCCAGATCGCAAAAAGCTGGTACATTGGCTTTTTCCAGATTCCGGCATTACCCGAAAAGTTGCTTTCGGTTGGTCATTTTAAGCTACTCACGCAACTGCTGACCAAAACGTCTAATCCGAGTTCGTTTGCCATCGCCGATGTTCAAAAATACCAACACGCCTGGAGCCAACCCAAAGCCCTCACCGCCATGATTCATTGGTACCGGGCGTTGCGGCATAGCAGTGCTTCGATGCAGGCTGCGTCTTTTATCGAGGTTCCGGTGCTGATCTTGTGGGGAATTCACGACGTGGCTTTGCAATCGTCCATGGCTCATGACAGCCTTCGGTATTGTCAGAATGGGCGTCTCCTGTTGAATAACGAAGCCACCCACTGGATTCATCTGGACCAAAAAGAATGGGTGAATGAACAAATTCTCGCATTTATCCGCAGTCAGTAAAAAGCCTAGTCGCACTTCCTTTCATAAAAAGGAAGGACTTGGTATCTTTGGGTTATTCAATCCACTGCATTTGTATGTTTACAAGACCTACCCTTTTTGCATTTCTGGGGATACTATTTTCAGTCACGCTTTTTGCGCAATCGGTGAAACCTAAGCCAGATGCCGTGTTGCAGAAAAAGCTAACCGAAGTAGTGAAGGGGTTTCAAGGAACGGTAGGCATTTACGTACGCAATCTGAAAACCGGACAAACGGCCAGTCTCAACGCGGACAGCGTGTTTCCAACGGCCAGCATGGTAAAGGTTCCGATTCTGATTGGCATGCTGGACAAAATTGACAAAGGCGAACTGCACTACCACGACGATGTGATTTACCGTGACTCGCTGCTATATGCCGGCGAAGACATTCTGGGTTCGTTTAAAGACAGTACCAAAATAAACCTGAGCAAAGTAATGATGCTCATGATCACCACCAGCGACAATACGGCCAGCCTGTGGTGTCAGGCAATGGCCGGTACGGGCACACGCATCAATCAAATCCTGGAAGAGAACGGCTTCACCCATACCCGCGTCAACTCCCGCACTCCCGGCCGCGAAGCCAACCGCAAGCAATACGGCTGGGGCCAAACCACACCGCACGAAATGGCCGAACTGCTGGCGCGCATCTACGAAGGCAAAATGATCACTGCCGCCGCTAGCGAACGGATGTACCGCTACCTGACCCGGATTTACTGGGACGAAGAAGCGTTGTCCGAAATTCCACCATATGTACAGGTAGCCTCCAAACAAGGAGCCGTCAACGAATCCCGTTCCGAAGTCGTTCTGGTCAATGCACCATCGGGCGATTATGTTTTTTGTGTGATTACCAAAAACCAGCAGGATACCAGTTGGGTTTATGAAAATGCCGGATATGTGCTGATACGCAATGTGTCACGCCTGTTGTGGAACCACTTCGAACCCAAATCCGATTGGAAGCCTGCCGGAGGTTTGAAAAAATACTATACGGAGAAATAGAAAAACCTCCCTTTTTCTGTACCCAAAGCTAATTTCTGAGCTGATTCGGTAATTGCAAGTCCTTTTTCCTCATTGGCAGTCTTTTTCGGCCTACCACTCATCCAGTTCTTCCTGCCTCTTGTCCGTTTTTTCCGCCATTCGGGGTAAAACTCCACGCCTTGTGGGTTACGGCTGCATCATATAGCCATAAAGAATCAGAACACAGGCAGAGAAAAAACAGCAAACATCGCTAAAACATCTGCCAAACGTCCGAAAGCGAACACACAGTGTTTCAAAACGGACAGAGCCCAAACCGATCAAAAATGAAAAAGCCTCAAAACAGGCTAAAAACAAAGAAAATCAGTTTTGGCATGTGTCTTGAAAAGAATACTACAACTGTGAAAATCAATAAAAGAAACTACAACTCAGAAAACAACTCAGGAAAACGATTAAAAAACACAACTATGAAAACCCAAGTCATTAACTCAAACAACAACTCAAATAACTCTAATTCTTTAAAAACTACAACTATGAAAACTCAAGTAAACTCCGTAAAAAACACTATCCGTAAAGCTGCTGTTGCCTTCTCTACCGTATTGGCCTTGGCTATTGCTCCCGTGAGTATGGCTGCCAGCGGTCCTGGTCCTGAGGCTTCTTCTCTGCAATCTGCGGTGTTTCAGTTGCCAAACTCGCTGAAATTCAAGACTGTGATTGCGGCTGCCGACAGCAAACTGAGCATTGTGATTCGCAACGCACAAAATGAAGCAATTTACACTGAATCGATGAAACACAACGAAGGATACATTCGCACATTTGACTTCAGCACATTGCCTGACGGCGACTATACGTTTGAAATCTCAAATGGTAAGCAAACGCAGAGCAAAACATTCAAAATCGAGACCACATCGGCTCGCGTGGTGAATGTCAACTAATAAAAGAAAGTACAAAAAAGGTTTATAAGTGATTTATTAAAGGAAAGTTTGATTGGTTCCTAGCAAAAAGCTGTCGCGGTTGTCCGCGACAGCTTTTTTTATTATTTCAGTTGCAACCGTATCGGCTTTGTATGTATTGGGAAAGCAGTTAGGAAGTGTGATTCCGGCGGCGTTTACACTCACCGAAAGTTTAATTACTTCCAATGGGGTGATTTTCGCCAATTACAAGCGAGCCGGAGAAATAAAAACGGGTACGGTGGGAGCTTAAAGAAAAACAATTGTGGTCTTAGCTATAAGATGAACAAGACAATTTTTCATCCCATAACTAAGACCACAATCCAAAACAGTATCCCGGAAAAAGCAAAAACCCCGCTAACTCATTTGTATCCCAATACGGTACGTACACGATCCAATGTGCCAGAAGCAATGTCACGGGCTTTTTCTTCTCCTTTCTGAAGTTCCTTGTCAAGCTCGGCTAGGTTTTCCATGTAATAGGCAAATTTTTTGCGCGGCTCGGCGAAAGTGGTGAGCATTAGCTCATACAATTCTTGCTTAGCGTGTCCGTATCCAAAGCCTCCCGCCACATATTTTTGACGCAGCGCTTCGGTTTGCTCTGGAGTTCCTATCAGTGAGAAAAGCTGAAACGTAACATCAGTAGCGGGATCTTTGGGTTCTTCCAGAGGCGTGCTATCCGTTACGATCTTCTTGATCACCTTTAGCAACTCTTTTTCTGGCAAAAAAATATCAATGTAGTTGTTGTACGACTTGCTCATTTTTGCCCTGTCTATTCCCGGTACCACCATGACATCTTCGCGTATTTTGGCCTCGGGTACTACCAATATGTCACCATGCTGATGGTTAAAGGTATTGGCAATGTCACGGGTGATTTCCAGGTGCTGCTGCTGGTCTTTGCCTACTGGTACGTAGTTGGCATCGTATAATAGTATGTCGGCGGCCTGCAAAACCGGGTAGGTAAACAAACCCACATTTGCATTGGATTCGCTGCGGCTTGATTTCTCTTCAAACGCCCCGGTATACAGCCAATTCATAGGCGTGTAGCAATTCAGAAACCAAGCCAGTTCGGTATGGGCGGCTATCCGCGATTGTCTCCACAATACGTTTTTATCGGCATCAAAGCCAAAAGCCAACCAAGCAGCGGCAATGGCATACGTGTATTCCTTGCGTTTTTCACCGTCTTTGAGTGAAGTAAGCGAATGCAAATCGGCAATGAAGAAAAACGATTCATTGTTAGGATCGTTGGCAAGCTGAATGGCCGGTAAAATAGCCCCCAGAATATTTCCCAAATGAGGCCGACCCGACGATTGGATCCCTGTTAGAATGCGAGACATAATACAAATCAAATAAAGAGTGGAAGGGACGCCAATGGCTGATTCGGAAAACAGTCCCTGGTTTTAGGCGCAAAAATGATACTATTTTTTCAGTTATCCCAAGTGTTTAGCCATTTTGCCAGGCAGGCTTTGGCATAATTCGTTTTAACAACGGATACAGAAGCACCGCCAGCAGGATAAGCAGTGTGCCCGCATAAAAGCCGGGAGTCATGCGTTCTTTCTCACCAAAAATCAGCACTGCCAGCACTATTCCATACACCGGCTCCAGATTGATGGTCAGATTAACCGCAAACGGGGTAAACTTTCTCAATAAATGTACACCTGCTGAATACGCATACACGGTACACACCCAGGCCAAAATCAAGATCCAAAGCCAATCGGTAGATGCCGGAAGCCAATGAATCGGTTCCTGGTTATAAAAAAGTGCTGCAAATACCGGCAAAAGAATAACAGAACACAAAAACGCGCCCAACATCTCATAAAAAGTTACAACCTGAGCTTCATATACCACCGCAAAGCGGGAATTGATCACCGAAAATAAAGCAGCCAGCATGGCCGATGCCACTGCCATAGCCAAGCCCAACGCATGATTGAACTGAAAGTGAAAGACCAGATACAAGCCTGCCATGGCAATCAGGCCCAAACTGATTTCCAGCAAACGGACTTTGCGCCGTTGAAACAATGGCTCCAGCAGGCTTGTCCATAACGAGCCGGTTGCCATGCCAGCCAGACAAATGGAAACATTGGCCACACGTGCAGCGGCAAAAAACAAAATCCAGTGAATGGCTATGATGGCTCCTGTCAACAACAACCTCACAACGGGCCGGCTCCCCAAAGCAAGTGTTTTCTTCTGCGCCACACAGAGAATGCCCAGCAGAATAAAAGCAAAAAAAGTGCGATACACCACCAGCTCGACAGCTGGCAAGGTGACTAACCTACCCAGAATGGCCGTAAAGCCCCAAATGACAACCAGAAAATGCAAATGCAGGTAATCTTTTAGGGTTGAGGTTTGGCTCACGGACATATGAGAAGGAGGTTTTCAGGTTTTGAAAGATACTATTCCGGATCAGGATTTTCTGGATTGGCAAAATTGCCTGGATTGAAAAGAACGCAGGTCTGACCCTGCGTGTCTGACCGAGAACCCAAGGCTCGCTTAAAGTTTTGTCATTCGGATGGGAAAGCGGGAAACCACAAGTGTTGCCCTACTAATACCTGAATAAACGAAAGCATGCTCAACGATCACATCCTGTCAATCAACTAAATCCTACGAAATATCAGTTCGGCCAAGCCAATCAAGGTTCAGACTACCTCGGCACAACAAAATACAGGATAAAGCTGAGCACAGCAAAGACAAAATTCGGAATCCAGACGGCCAGCATAGGCGGGATGCTACCCACTTGAGCCAAACTTTTGCCCATGATAAAAATAAGAATGTAGGCAAAGGCCAGCACAAACCCAAACGCAATCTGAAAACCGACTCCCTGCCGACTCTTGCGGGCAGAAACAATGACACCCATCATGGTAAGAATGATAATGGCGAACGGACTGGTAAAGCGCAGGTATTTCTCGATCTGGTAGATTTCAACGCCATCATCGCCCCGTTTGATCAGTTCACCAATCAAATCTTCCAGTTCGGTGAGGGTATAGGTTTCGTATTGCATGTAGTTATTGCCAAAATCGGCCGGAACCAGATTGGGCACCAGCGTGTCTTTCTCCACGCCAAAAGCGATGGTTTCTTTCAGTCCGTCAAAGGTATGAATGCGGTAATCGGTTAGCTTCCAGCGCTTTTTCTCCGGAATCCAGGTTACCGACTGTGCCGCCAGTTTGGATTTCAGTTCGTTTCCGACAATTCGTTCTTCCGTAAACCGATAGCCGATGTCGCGGTTGTTATCGTAGCTTTCCAGGTACACATACAACTCGGGAGCCACTTTGCGGTGAATGTTGCGCCCACTGAAGTAAAACTGGTCTTTGGTGTATTTTTTCTCAAACGCCAGGCGCGTCTTGTTTGCATTGGGAATCACCCAGCCCGTCAGGTAAAAGATCAACGCGCCTACAATGCACGACCCAATCAGATAGGGAATCAACACCCGCCGAAAACTAACGCCGCTGCTCAGAATCGCAATGATTTCGGTGCGGGCCGCCAACTGTGCCGTTACAAAAACAGTGGCAATAAACACCGTAATCGGGCTGAGCAGGTTGGCGTAATAGGGAATGAAGTTGAGGTAATAATCAAAAATGATGGCTTTGACCGGCGCGCTGCGTTTGATAAAATCGTCCATCTTTTCCACCAGGTCAATCACGACAATAATCGCCATCAGTATGCCCACTACAAACACAAAGGTGGACAAGTATTTTTTGATAATGTATTGGTCTAAGATTTTCATTGCCTGCCGGATAATGGAGATTACAAATGTAAGGCATATTTCCTCAAAAATAATACCGATATTCTGGATAGCCAGTCATGGCAACTGGTGTTTGAGAAAAATAGTATCTCCAAAAAATCAAAAACCGGCCTGTTTGGGAAGCGGCAAACAGCTGTTATCTTTGCGGCATGTATAAATTTTTCCTCCAACCCCTCTTCTTCCTGATGGATGCCGAAAAGGCACATCACGCGGTTTTTTCTCTTGTCAAGATACTATTTCGCATTCCGTTGGTTCCCAGTATTTTCAGGGCATTTTATCATTTTGAAAGTCCAAAACTGGAACGCGAAGTATTTGGGGTTCGGTTTCCCAATCCGGTGGGCATTGCGGCCGGTTTTGATAAAAATGCGGAACTCATCACTGAACTGGCCGACTTAGGCTTCGGCTTTGTGGAGATCGGAACAGTGACTCCTCGTCCGCAACCCGGCAACCCAACGCCGCGCATGTTCCGTTTAAAACCAGACCACGCCTTGATCAACCGAATGGGCTTTAACAACGAGGGTGTACAGGCGGCCGTCAATCGCATCAAAGCCATTCGTCAGAATGAAGCGAACAAACACATCATTATTGGAGGAAACATTGGCAAGAACAAAGACACGCCAAACGAAGAAGCCGTAAAGGATTACGAAATCTGCTTCGAGGCACTTTTTGACGTGGTCGATTATTTTGTAGTCAATGTCAGTTCGCCTAACACGCCCGGTTTGCGTGATTTACAGGATAAAGAACCCCTAAGTAAATTGTTGGCAGCTATGCAAAAATTAAATACGGCTAAGTCCACCCCCAAACCCATTTTATTGAAGATAGCTCCTGATTTAACAAACGAAGATCTGGATGATATCATAGACATTGTAAAAGAAACGCAGATTGCTGGCGTTATAGCAACAAATACAACCATAGATCTGGCAGGACTGCGGTCTGATTTGGCGGTTATCCCTGATTCGGGGCAGGGGAATAACAAAGGCGGGCTTAGCGGAAAACCTTTGACCAAGCGAGCTACTGAAGTGATTCGGTACTTGCATCAGAAATCGGGCGGTGCGTTTCCGATTATAGGCGTAGGCGGCATTGCCTCGCCCGCCGATGCGTTGGAAAAGCTACAAGCCGGAGCTTCGCTGGTGCAGATTTACACCGGATTTATCTATGAAGGACCCACGCTTGCCAAGAAGATTAATCAAGCAATCCTGAAAAATAATATGTAATTTTGTATAGAAACCTCTGGCTAGTAACCGTTTCGCAAACAAGTGAAACGCGCCAGCAGCGTTTATATTAGGTAGCACAGAAAATTCTCAGCATTCGATAAAAAATACTATCTTTTAAAACATCCAAACCCCCTCTTCGGAAGAAGGGTATACCGGGGGAGGCAGATATGGCTAAAAACACTTACAAATCGAGCAGCAACGGCAATACGTATCGGAAAGAAAAAGAGCCTGAAGAAAAAAAACCGACCAAACGCAAAAGCAACAGCCAATGGAACCGCTGGACGGATTTTTTTTCAGACCCACGCACCCGCATTTCCATGGGGTTGCTGCTTTTGTTTTTGTCCTTTTTCCTTTCCATTGCTTTTATTTCATACTTGTTTACAGGCAAAGCCGACCAGAGCATGGTTGGTGCGGTTACTGATACGACGATAGCGGAATCAGGTACCGAAACGGAAAACTGGCTGGGCGTTACCGGGGCCTTTCTGTCGCACTGGTTCATTTACAAATGGTTTGGCCTTGCTGCGTTTTTGCTCATTCCCATTCTGTTTCTGAGCGGCTATAAAATCGTTTTCAAACGGGAATTGTTTCCCATTGGCCGCCTGATCAAATTTTCATTCTTTGCCGCAATCTGGATTAGCCTGATGCTGGGCTACCTGGTTCTGATGTCGCAGCAACAGGAATGGCTCGGATTTCTGAGCGGTGGCATCGGGTACGAACTGGCGGCATTTTTCCATAGTTTGCTGGGCTGGGGTACGGTGCTGCTTATTGCCTTTGCACTGGTGGTGTTCGTGATTTATTTCTTCAATGTCACTACCATTAAAGGCTTCAATGTCAAGATTAACGAAACCATTCGCGAAATTGAGGAAGCAAGCAGAGAGGAAGTACACATTCCGGAAACTCCGGTAGTTGTGGCCACGACTTGGGCTCAGCCGGTAGAGAATGATCCGGATTTGGCAAAGTTTGCAGTAGCCGTCGACAAAGCTCAAACCGGCCAGCCACTGGAACTGACAACCAACTCCGTTCCAGTCAAAAAAGATTTGTTCCGAAAAAATGGCGGCGAAGTAGCCTTCAGCATTGAGCAACCCAATACGGCTAAGACGGAGGTTCCTTTTAAAATCGAAGAATCGCTGCCTATCACGGAGAATGTCCCGGTGTTGCCATTCGAGAACCAGCCTGTTGCCACTGACCTGGCACCGTATGACCCCACACTGGATCTGGCAAGTTATCAATATCCATCTGCCGATTTGTTGGATGAACAATCCGGTGAAAAAGCCCAGGTATCAGTTGAAGAACTGGAAGCCAACAAAGACAAAATTGTGGAAACACTGGGCCACTATGGCATTGGCATCGCATCGATCAAAGCGACCATCGGGCCTACTGTAACGCTTTATGAAATTATTCCGGAAGCAGGGGTTCGAATCTCGAAAATCAAGAGTCTGGAAGATGACATTGCACTGAGTCTGGCCGCTTTGGGCATTCGGATTATTGCGCCGATTCCAGGCAAAGGCACCATTGGTATTGAGGTTCCGAACAAGAAACGCGAAATGGTGAGCATCAAATCGGTCATTTTGTCGCCTGCCTTTCAGAAAAACGACAAAGATTTGCCGGTAGTAATGGGCAAAACCATTTCGAATGAGGTGTTTGTGACCGACCTCTCCAAAATGCCACACTTACTCATGGCAGGTGCCACCGGACAAGGGAAATCGGTTGGGTTGAACGTGATTCTGGCGTCGCTGATTTACAAGAAGCATCCTTCCGAGCTTAAATTTGTATTAGTTGACCCTAAAAAGGTTGAATTAACACTCTTCAATAAGATAGAACGCCATTTTCTGGCCAAACTTCCCGGCGACGAGGACGCCATCATCACTGATACCAAGAAAGTGGTTTATACGCTAAACTCCTTGTGTCTGGAAATGGATTTGCGGTACGATTTGCTGAAAGATGCCGAATGCCGCAACATCAAGGAATACAATGCTAAGTTTGTTACCCGTCGGTTGACTCCGGAAAAAGGCCACCGGTTCTTGCCTTACATTGTGTTGGTTGTGGATGAGTTGGCCGATCTGATGATGACTGCTGGTAAAGAAGTGGAACAACCCATCGCCCGGCTAGCCCAACTGGCCCGTGCGACGGGCATTCACCTGGTGGTTGCCACACAACGGCCGTCTGTAAACGTAATTACGGGTATTATCAAAGCCAACTTTCCGGCGCGGTTGTCGTTTAAAGTGACATCCAAAATAGATTCGCGCACCATTCTGGATACTGGCGGAGCTGACCAACTAGTGGGGCAAGGCGACATGTTGCTCATGATGGGATCGGAGATTATCCGTTTGCAATGTCCGTTTGTGCGCACCGAAGAAGTAGAACGTCTCTGCGATTTTGTTGGTGGTCAGCGGGGTTACCCGAATGCCTACCAACTGCCTGAATTTGAAGGCGATGAAAGCGGCGGCAAGGAAGACATTGACTTAGCCAACCGGGATGCCATGTTTGAAGAAGCAGCCCGCATCATTGTGCAGCATCAGCAGGGTAGCACGTCTTTGTTGCAACGCCGCTTGAAACTGGGATATAACCGCGCAGGTCGACTGATAGATCAACTTGAAGCGGCTGGCATTGTAGGTCCATTTGAAGGCAGCAAAGCCCGCGACGTACTTGTCAGCGACGAATTTGCGTTGGAGCAACTGCTCAACCGCATGAATGAAGGGAAATAAACAGGCTTACCGATGCAATGAGGTTTTGTTGTTTTGAGAGATACTATTTTCTGTCACTTTATCGTCTTTGGATAAATGGCAAGCTTTTTGTTTCAGTAAACAAAACCATGCAAAATTAGTGAGTCTATTAAACCAGAGTATTGCTTTTTTTGTCTAACTTGTATATTTGCGAAGTAAAAACAAATCAAAAATGAAACGATTAGTAGCAGTAGCCGCAGGTATTTGGATGAGTTTCTCGGTAGCTCAAGCCCAAAACGACCCGAAAGCCGGAGAAATCCTGGAATCCATGAGCACTAAATACAAAGCCATCAAAGGATTCAAGGCAAACTTTTCCTATTCAATGGAAAGCCCCGGTAGTGGAATTAAGGAAAACGCAGCAGGTGACATTGTTGTAAAGGACAACAAGTTTTACTTAAAACTTGGCGGACAGGAAGTAATTAACAACGGCACTACCGTATGGACGTATCTGAAAGAGGCAAACGAAGTGACTATCACTGACTACCAGCCTGATGAAGATGACATTACGCCGTCTAACATTTACAATGTGTACAAAAAAGGCTATAAATACACGTTGGTTCCCAAAGAGAGCACCAAACTGGACGATGTCATCGACTTAACGCCTGACAACAAAAACAGCCAGATCACAAAAATCCGCATTGTTGTAAACAAAAAAGACAAAAGCATCAAAAGCTTCAAGACTTTTGAACGCAACGGAAATAAATACAACTACACCATTACCAAATTTGCTCCGGCAGCGGTTGACGACAAAACATTCGTGTTTGACAAAACCAAATACAAAGGCGTAGAAGTAGAAGATTTGCGTAACTAACCTTGGGTTTTTCAGTTGCAAAACATATTATTTTGAAAAAGTCCGGCCAAACCGCCGGACTTTTTATTTTTGTGGCAACATTTTTTATCCCTTTCGGGCAAACCTAACTTTTTGCAACATGACCAAATTTGAACTTTCCCAGTACATTCAATATAAAAAGTCCTATCTCTGTGTGGGATTAGACACCGATATCCGTAAGATTCCAGAACATCTTCAGAAAGTCAGTGATCCGATTTTTGAGTTTAACAAACAGATCATTGACGCCACAGCCGACTATTGTGTGGCTTACAAACCCAACATTGCCTTTTACGAAGCGCAGGGTGCACGCGGATGGGAAAGCCTGCAGAAGACGATGGAGTACATTCCCAAAGAATTTTTTACCATTGCCGATGCCAAGCGTGGCGATATCGGAAACACGTCAGGCTTGTATGCCAGGGCGTTCTTCGAACAAATGAATTTTGATTCGATTACGGTAGCGCCTTACATGGGCAGCGATTCGGTGCAGCCGTTCCTGGAGTTTGAAGGCAAATGGGTGATTCTGCTGGCCCTGACCTCCAATGCAGGCAGCAAGGATTTCCAAATAGTATCCTTGAAAGATGGGAAACCCCTGTTTGAGCAGGTAATTGAAATTTCGCAAACCTGGGCAGGTGCCGACAAGATGATGTACGTGATTGGTGCCACCCAAGCCGACCAGATCGGCCGTATTCGGCAGCTGATACCCGGGCATTTTTTACTGGTTCCAGGTGTGGGTGCACAAGGCGGTGATTTGGAAGAAGTTTCTCGCCAAGGCTTGAATCGGGAATGCGGGCTGCTCATTAATGCCTCGCGTTCCATTCTCTACGCTTCCAATGGCCAGGACTTTGCAAAACAGGCGGCATTCGAAGCGCAAAAACTGCAACAACAGATGGCCGTATTGCTGGAAAAGTACTGTAAATGACAGGATTACCTTGTTAGCTATTAGGAGTTAACTTTTGCAGACCTTATCTAACAACTAATTGTGTTGGTTAATGAGTTTGTTTACAGATGTACCACAGGCCTTAGTCTGCAAGCAACGCAATCCGCGACGGTAAACAGGCTAAAGCCGTGGTACAGCTGTGTTTTTTGATGACTGCCTGATATACTGTTAAACTAATTGCTACTAGCTAACGCCTGGTGCTAATTCAGTTTTTTTAGGTATTGGTGTTTTATCCGTTCATAAAACGACTCTTTGTCAACCAGCAGGGCTACCAGTGAGGCAATCATACCGGCCAGCATGAGGTGAAAAATAGCCGAATGCCGGTCGGTCATTTCCAAGACAAGTATCGCTGATGTAAACGGAGAACGCGTAACACCCGTTAAAAAACTCACCATGCTGACCAGAATGACCAGATTGTAGCTTTCCGCAGGCAAATGCAACAATTCCGAAACTACATATCCCATGGTAGCACCTGCCGATAAAGAAGGAGCAAAGATACCCCCAGCGGCACCACTCGCATATCCAAGCAACGGCCCCAGAAACCGAACAAGAGGCAAGTGCCACTCTCGCTCCCGATGCCCGCCAAAAAGCAATTTATTCATTACTTCTTTGCCCGAACCCATCCCTTGTGTATCCGTCCAGTAAATCAGGGCAGCAAAGGCTAGTCCACACCCAAGTACAAATACCAATTGGGTCAAATTAGTTTTGAGCCGCTGTTTAAATTCACTAATCAAAAAAGCCAGCCTACCGAAAAAAGCTCCTGCCAGCCCTGATACTATGCTGGCTACCAGTACAATCCACAAAAAAGAAAAACCCTCTATTTGCACTTTGGGATAACCCAGATACAGGTAAGGTCCTATGAGCCACTGAGCGGCCATCCCGGCAATGATTACTGAAGTAAAAATAGCCGTCCGGATGTGCACCAGATGGGTTCGGGTCAGTTCTTCCACCACAAAAACGATTCCTCCAAGAGGCGTATTAAATGCGGCCGCAAGTCCGGCCGCCCCGCCTGTAACCAGCATCACTCCCTGCGATAAATTGGGCCATCTTTTTGGCAAATATTTATGCACCACATTAAAAACCGAACCTGCGATTTGCAGTGTAGGGCCTTCCCGGCCAATGGCACCTCCTCCTATCAGCATGCAAACGCTGCTGATGATTTTCACCAAAATGATACGAAAGCTCAGAAAAAGCTCTACTTTTTTATACCGACGCGGGGTCGAAAGTTCAATGGCAGCCATTAACTGCGGAATACCGCTACCCGCGGCGTAACTGGCAAATTTGCGCACTACAAACCACGCACAGAAAAAAGAAACGGGAGCCAGAATAAAAATCAGGTACTTGTGTTCTTCTACCAAACCGCTGCTCCACCGCTCTACAAAGGTAAAAAGTCGGGCATAGGCCACGGCAATTCCACCAACTAGTAACGACGCAATCCATAAAGGAATGGCTTGCAGTACGTGTCCATGCCACTTGCTTTTCAGGATCCTGTCTTCCAGCCAAATGAGTACAGGCTGCCAGTAGGATTCCTGTTTTGAGGAAAATGCAGGTGTCGGATTTTCGTTTTCCGGTAAGTTTTCTTCGTCAGATTCAGCGTCCAAAGCGATCCGAAATAATATGTTTTTGAGAAGCAAAAGTGCTTAAATTCACCTTAAAGTAAAGTAAATATTCAAACACTGTGTCAAAATAAGTTAAAAAAGCCGAACTGGAAATCAATCCATCGTAAACAAAAACGCTTCGATCTAACCATCGAAGCGTTTTTAAAATAGTATCTCGACAAAACGAAAAACCTAGGCTTTCACGTCTGTCTTAATCGACAGTTCATTCAGTTGTTTTTCTGAAATTATGGATGGCGTATCAATCATTACGTCACGGCCAGCGTTGTTTTTCGGGAAAGCGATGAAATCACGAATCGAATCAGCTCCACCAAACAACGAGCACAAGCGGTCAAAACCAAAGGCAATACCCCCGTGCGGAGGCGCGCCGTATTCAAACGCATCCATCAGGAAACCAAACTGATAGCGAGCCTCTTCGTCGCTGAAGCCCAGCATCGAGAACATTTTGGCTTGCAGGTCACGGTTAAATATCCGGATAGACCCTCCTCCTACTTCTACGCCATTGATGACCATGTCATACGCATTGGCGCGTACGTTACCGGGGTCGGTATCCAGCAACGGAATGTCTTCCGGCTTAGGCGACGTAAACGGGTGGTGCATGGCAAACCAACGGTTCTCTTCTTCGCTCCATTCCAGCAATGGAAAATCAACCACCCAATGCACCGAATACTCATCCGGCTTGCGCAAGCCCAACCGATTGCCCATTTCCAGGCGCAGTTCGTTCAAGGCTTTGCGTGTTTTGTCGGCAGGACCGGACAGAACCAGCATCAGGTCGCCTTTTTCGGCCCCAAATGCCTCGGCCCATTTTTTCAGATCTTCTTCCGAATAAAATTTGTCTACTGACGATTTCAAGGTTCCATCGGTGTTGTAGCGGGCGTAGACCAGGCCTTTGGCTCCAATTTGAGGGCGTTTCACAAAGTCGGTCAGTTCGTCTACCTGTTTGCGGGTATAGTCGGCACAGCCTTTAGCGCAAATCCCGACCACCAGTTCGGCATCGTCAAATACGCCGAAGCCTTTTCCTTTGGCTACTTCGTTTAGTTCTACGAATGTCATTCCAAAGCGAATATCGGGTTTGTCAGAACCGTAGTTTTTCATGGCGTCAGCGTAAGTCATACGGGAAACTTCGCCTATTTCCATGCCTTTCACATTCTTGAACAAATGACGCACCAAGCCTTCAAATGTATTCAGAATGTCTTCCTGCGTGATAAACGACATCTCGCAGTCGATTTGCGTAAACTCCGGTTGGCGGTCAGCACGCAAATCTTCGTCACGGAAACACTTCACAATCTGGTAATACCGGTCAAAACCCGACACCATCAGCAATTGCTTGAAGGTTTGCGGTGACTGCGGCAAAGCATAAAACTCACCGGGATTCATGCGGCTAGGCACCACAAAATCGCGCGCACCTTCCGGCGTCGACTTAATCAGAACGGGCGTTTCTACTTCAATAAAGTTAAGACTGTCCAAATACGTACGCGTTTGCTGAGCCATTTTGTGGCGCAGTTGCAGGTTGGCACGTACCGGATTGCGACGCAAGTCCAAATACCGGTATTTCATCCGCAGATCGTCGCCACCATCGGTTTCGTCGTCAATCAGAAACGGAGGCAGTTTGGCAGGATTCAGCACCTCTAAGTCTGTCACCAGAATTTCAATATCGCCTGTTGCCATGTTCGGATTTTTAGAAATCCGTTCAATGACAGTACCTGTCGCTTTCAATACAAACTCGCGGCTTACCGTCCGCGATTTTTCAATTAAGGATTTATCGGTTTTGCCTTCTTCAAAAATCAATTGGGTAAGTCCATAGCGGTCGCGAAGGTCAATCCAATGCATGTGTCCTTTATCGCGGGAGCGTTGCAACCAGCCGCAAAGGATTACAGTCTGGCCGACATGTTCCATCCGGAGTTCTCCGCAGGTGTGAGTTCTAAGCATAATCAATAGAAATAAGTCTGATTTTAGACAGGTAATTGAAAATAGTATCCGTTTCAGGAGCAAAACCCGGCCTTTTTGAAAGGCATTTTAAGAGCAAATGATTCTCTGAAAATAAAAGGCGCGCAAAGTTTTGGAAAAGCATCAATATAAGCAAGGAAATGAGCAAGTATTGCCTACTTTTTAAGACCGCTTCATTCTTCCAAAAGAACGGTTTGCTTCTCCATGCGTTGGTCCACAATCTGAAAACCCGCTTTCAGGTAGTTGGGCAGGGCCTGAGGATGGTCCTGATCCATGGTATCAAGCGAAAGTTTTTTTGGATTGCTTTCAAACGCCTTTTGAATAATCCATTGTAAAAAGTACTTCCCAAGCCCTTTTCCCCGAAACTCGCTTATCAAACCAAAAAATACCAGAACGTATTCTTCTGGATTCCTGCGGCCTATTTCGGCATAGCCCGCAGGAACGCCTCCCACATAGATGACGTAAATATCCACCAACGGATTGCAAATAATGCTTGTCAATTCGTCCGAAGTTTTAGTTAGACGGTCAGTCCAGCCAAACTCAGCTCCCACTTCCCGATACAAATACAGATAAAAACTTGCCGTGGGATTTTGTAGTTTTGCAACCTCAACCTCTTCCGGTTTCAAAATGGGCGTCTGTTCTGGCAGATGAGTCAGCGTGAGGTACGTTCTTTGTACCAGTTTATAGGTTAATTTTTTAGGCATGGGCCACAGATTCCGGAAGGAATAGACGGGAGTTGGATACGAAGGTACACGGAATGTCCGTTTTTATCACGGGAAATCCGTTGTGGAGGCATATTTTGTTATCAGAAAGGAATTCGATAGGCAGATGCGGAGCAAAGACGCTGGCAACGTGGAAAGTATCGTTATAATAGATTTTTTTGTATCTTTCTTGTGCCATTCATACTAGGAAACGCATGGCGTTCTGAGCTCCGTCAAAAGCGTTTTCTATGTCAGGTATTGATCGTCAATAGTTGTCTTAAACCAACACTCCAGATCGTTGTCTAACTACAAGGGAGGTTTTAGCTTTGTCGCGCATATTATTTTTTAGAGCCACACAACTATGATTCGAAAAACTGCTGCAGTTATTGGTGCAGGAATTGCCGGAATTGCCGCTTCTATTCGCCTGGCGGCCAAAGGCTATCGGGTGACAGTGTTTGAAGCAAATTCTTTTCCGGGAGGCAAATTATCTGAATTTGAGATGAATGGGTACCGCTTTGATGCGGGTCCTTCTCTGTTCACAATGCCTCATTTTGTAGAAGATTTGTTTCTGGTAGCTGGCAAAAACCCCGCAGACTATATTTCTTACGGACAGCTTCCGGTTATCTGCGAATATTTTTACGAAGATGGCACCCACATACGCGCCTACTCAGACCCCGAAAAATTTGCCGAAGAAATTGAGCTCAAAACCGGACAGTCACGAAAAAGCGTATCAGAGTACCTGAAAAAGAGTGCGTTCAAATACAAAATTGCGGCCAATCTGTTTCTCAATCACTCCCTGCATAAAGTTTCCACCTGGCTCAATGTGGAGGCGTTCCGCGGGTACATCAATTTTTCGAAACTCGAAATCTTCAGCACATTAAACGAAGTAAACGAAAAGCATTTTCAGGACCCGCGCATTGTTCAGCTCTTTAACCGGTATGCCACTTATAACGGCTCTGACCCTTACCAGACGCCCGGCATCATGAACATTATTCCGCATCTGGAATACAACATCGGCGCGTTTTTTCCAGCAAGAGGCATGTACAGCATTACCGAAAGCCTGGTCAGGCTGGCAGAAGACATGGGCGTTCTGTTTGCCTATAACAACCGCATCAGTGAAATTGTAGTGCTAAACGGCAAAGCGGTAGGAGTACGTCCAGAGAAAATTGACGGCAAGCCTTCGGCTACGTACGAATCATTTGATGTGGTGGTAAGCAACATGGATGTTGTCAACACGTACCGCAAGTTATTACCTGGCATTGCCGGTCCTTCCCGCATTCTGGACCAGCCCAAATCCACATCGGCTCTGATCTTTTACTGGGGCATTGCCAAGCCTTTTTTCGAACTGGACCTTCACAATATATTTTTCAGCCGAGATTATAAACACGAATTCGACTGCCTGTTTAACAAACACACCATTTCGGAAGATCCTACGGTTTACATCAACATCACGTCCAAATACAAGCCTGACGATGCGCCACCCAATTGCGAAAACTGGTTTACGATGATTAATGTTCCCAATAATACAGGTCAGGATTGGGAAGGCCTCATCAACGAAGCCCGCCGGAATATCATTAACAAACTGAGCCGGATGCTCAATACTGACATCAGTAAGCTGATTGAATGTGAGCATGTGCTTGATCCACGGAGCATTGAGGCACGTACTTCTTCAAGCCAGGGCGCGCTGTATGGCACCAGTTCCAACAACCGTTATGCGGCCTTTTTGCGACACGACAACAAATCCTCTAAAATCAAAAATTTGTACTTTGTGGGTGGCAGCGTACATCCTGGTGGAGGTATTCCGCTTAGCTTACTTTCGGCCCGGATTGCCGTAGGAATGGTCCAATAAGGGCATTTTTGGGTTACAAAAAGATACTATTTTGCTATGCAAATTTTATTGTGTCTGTGTAAGAAAAAACCATTTTTTATAGTTGACTTTTTCTTACTAGCCGCATACTATTTGCTTGTTACTCATTACACCCAATAAACAGGAAGTTCGTTTGTTCAAGAAAGTAAAACCAGGAAGAGATAAACATAAAAAAGGGGCATTAGTTTGTATTTTTAAATGAAAGAGCTATATTTGCGTCCCAATTTTCAAACTGTTATTTATACCATATCATGTACGCAATTGTAGAAATCGCAGGTCAGCAAGTGAAAGTAGAAAAAGACCGCTTTCTGTATGTTAACAAACTAGATGCAGAAGCTGGCGCTGACTTGACCTTCGACAAGGTATTACTTGTCGATAATGGCGGGGATGTGTCGGTAGGATTACCGACAGTATCGGGAGCCTCAGTCGCTGCTACTGTTCTTGAACACGTAAAAGGCGAAAAAGTAATCGTTTTCAAAAAGAAACGCCGCAAAGGATACCGCAAGAAAAACGGTCACCGCCAGCAATACACCAAAATCCAAATCAACGGTATTTCGCTGTAATCGGCTTATTATCAGATCATTCATTCTTAATTGATACAAAGAAATGGCACACAAGAAAGGGGCCGGTAGTTCCAAAAACGGTCGCGAATCGCATAGCAAACGCCTGGGAGTGAAAAAATTTGGCGGCCAGGTTGTAAAAGCTGGTAACATCATCGTGCGTCAGCGTGGTACGCAACACCACCCTGATGTAAACGTGGGCATTGGCAAAGACCATACTCTGTTTGCATTGGTTGACGGTAGAGTTACATTCCGCAAAGGCTTCAAAGGACGGTCGTTCGTTTCCATTGAGCCTGTGGCTATAGAAGCCGTAGCTGCCGAATAAGGTAGTCTCACAAAATACAAGGCCGGTAACAGAATTGTTACCGGCTTTTTTGCTTTAGGGGTTTTGCTCTTGAAAAAGATACTATTTTTGCAACCAATCGTAAAGCAGCATTGTTAAAAAATACACTACAGGTCATTTTTTGAGCCGCGATTATGTGGTTTACTGACAAAGAAACCCTTTGTCTTTACATCTATCTATTTAGTTTGCTGTAACTTCTGTCATTCAAACCTTATTATCATGCTTTCCAGATACGTCAATATCTACACCGAAGCCAACCCCAATCCCAACTCGCTGAAATTCGTAGCCAATTTCATGCTGGTTCCCGAAAACATCAGCTTCGATTACCCGGATGCCGAGTCGGCAGAGCAATCGCCACTAGCGGTTGAACTGTTTAAACTCAGTTTTGTGCAAAGAGTATTTTTCATGAATAACTTTGTCACCATTACCAAAGACGAAACCACCGAATGGGAAAGTGTCATTGGCGATCTTCGCAAATTTCTGAAAGAATACCTGGAAGCCAACAAGCCTGTCTTGTCAGTTAACAGCGCCGAAACTACGCACGTCATCTTTAATGATGATGACCCCGAAATTGTGAAAAAAATCAAACATTTACTGGACGAATACGTGCGGCCGGC
Organism: uncultured Sphingobacteriales bacterium; assembly: GCA_963520985.1. Taxonomy (GTDB): domain Bacteria; phylum Bacteroidota; class Bacteroidia; order Cytophagales; family 172606-1; genus Xanthocytophaga. Next base: position 1,069,117 of record CAUQTA010000001.1, on the reverse strand, counting down.
AGTCGAATCAGACGGCGGGGCCATCACGTTTCACTCGTATGATGAAGGAACGGTGAAGCTTTTGCTGCAAGGTTCTTGTAGCGGATGTCCATCTTCTACGCTTACGTTAAAATCCGGCATCGAAAATTTACTTAAACGTATGTTACCCGAAGTAAAAGAAGTAGTTGCTGAAGGCGCATAGTAACTAACTGTTTTTCAACACATTACACAACACAAACTTGACCCCGCTTCTGTCTCTTTCTTGGAGATGGAGGTGGGGTTATTTATTTGTTAAGCGTTTACTAACCAATGTATTATTCCACTAAAAACTGAACTGTATTTGAGAGAAATAGCTGCTAACTATGTATTGTGAAAACTAAGGCAGGATAGGCTACCCTGCAAGACTACAGAAAATATATGCGCAGTTATGATTGTGAACAAGCTTTTTAACCATGTTTTAGGAGTTGCCAGTATTATATTATCATTAGGAGCTACGCCGGCAAACTTTTACACACATTCGTCTAGTTTTAATGAAGAAAGCAGCAAGAGCATTGCACTTGATACCAAGAAGCCCCAGGGGCCTACAGTGGAATTAATTCCGCATGGTTGCACTCTTGATCCACTGACTCAGAGCAAAATTTACCGCGGCATTCAATTCCAATACGATTTCTATGCCCAGTATCTGGGGTATGATTTCAGCAAGAGTCTGGTCGTTCGCATCCGCATTTTTAAAGATGCAGACGCATACCGGGCATTTATTGATGCCAATTATCCCCATATTCCTAAAACCTGGATCGGCGTTTACCTGTCAGGCGTCAATGAGATCTTGGTTAGCCAAGAGAAAGATGAAGATGCCTTCTTTAAGAATATTTTTCACGAAACCAGCCATTTGCTATTGACCGATAAAGTAAAAAACTGCCCCAATTGGCTCAATGAAGGTTTGGCTGAATATTTTGAATTTATGGAAGTGGATGGAGATGAAGTAGTGGTTCGCCCGCAGACAATAAAAGACAATCGCATTAAGAACTGGTCCATCAATCACCATCTGCCCGATCTGCTTTCGTCTATTTCCATGACCAACAAAGAATGGAATTTCAATGACAACGTTTCTGAAACCGACGAACCTCGCACATTGGGCTGGTCAGTGGCTTATTTCCTGATGTCCGATTCACAGGGACGCGATTGCCTAAAAAGCCTGCTTACATTGTTGTCAAAGAACAACCATGATGTATATGCCTCGATCAAAGCATTGAACGAGTCTTACCCCGGAGGAACAAAGAAACTAGTAGATGATTGGAAAAACTGGATTCCTACGGCACATACACATCATGCGTATTTGTTTAATATACCCAACGAGCAAACACAGACTGCACAGATTAGCAACTAATACCGGAAGGTTTTTGATTTTAAAAAGATACTATTTTCCCAAAGGAGGCAATGCCTCCTTTTTTGCTTTCTATTTCAGTGTTTTGCCATCTTACATGTGTTTGCACTAGAGCGTAATTGAAATGCCAGGCTTGTCAATTCCACGCAGATTTGTATTTTTACAGCATGAGCCTCACTATTATAGTCGTACTTTTTGTAATAGGCTACCTTGCCATTACGCTTGAGCATCAGATCAATCTGAACAAAACTGCCACTGCCTTACTGACCGGCGTGTTATGCTGGGCCATCTACGCCGTATGGTATGCCACTGATTCTGAACAGGTTGTCGAAGAGCTTTCGCACCATTTGTCGGGCATTGCCGAAATTCTGTTCTTTCTGCTTGGTGCCATGACCATCGTAGAACTCGTCGACGCACACGAAGGTTTTCGCATCATTACCGACCGTATCAAATCGCGCAGCACCTTGCAGTTATTATGGATTTTATCCATACTAACTTTTTTTCTTTCTGCCTTGCTTGACAACCTGACTACTTCCATTGTCATGGTTTCCTTGCTGCGAAAAATGATCAAAGAACCCGATCAGCGAAAGTTTTTTGCTGGGATTATCATCATTGCAGCCAATGCCGGCGGTGCCTGGTCACCGCTGGGAGATGTCACTACTACCATGCTCTGGATCGGGGGACAAATATCCGCCGCTAACATCATCAAAACCGTCCTGATACCCAGCTTGGTGTCACTCATTGTTCCGCTGGTGTATTTATCGTTTCGCCTAAAAGGCAACGTTACCCCTCCACGCACCACTGCCATTGCAAAAGACCAAAATTACCAGAATGGACGCATTATGTTTATATGCGGATTGGGCACGCTGCTTTTCGTTCCTATTTTCAAAACCGTTACCCACCTGCCTCCTTACATGGGTATGATGCTGGGCCTGGGAATCGTATGGGCGGCCTCCGAGATCATTCACAAAGACAAAGACGAAGAAGAACGCAAGCCCTTTACGGCGGTTTATGCCTTGCAACGCATTGATTCGTCCAGCATCTTATTCTTTTTGGGTATTCTGTTAGCCATTAGCTGTCTCGAATCGGCTCATCTGCTCCAGAACTTGTCGGCATGGATGAACCAGACGGTCGGCAATCTGGATATTATTGTCGTGATTATTGGGCTGGCATCCGCTGTAATTGACAACGTTCCGTTGGTAGCGGCCACTATGGGTATGTATGACCTGACCAGTTTTCCCATGGATCACAAATTGTGGGAGTTTCTGGCTTATACCGCCGGCACAGGTGGCAGCATCCTGATCATTGGCTCAGCAGCCGGGGTAGCTGTCATGGGAATGGAAAAGATCGATTTCATGTGGTATTTGCGGCGTATTGGCCTGCTGGCTTTTATGGGTTATATGGCTGGGGCAGCTGCTTATTTGCTCTTGTATGCGGCCATGCACTGAAATAGTATCTTTTCGAAAGCTAAAACCCTTAAACAAAAAAGACGCCACTATATAGTGCGTCTTTTTTGTTTAAGGAGTTGCGTAAAGCAATTATTGAGCCGAATTGACCGTCACTTCAAATACCAGTGGTGCATACGGAGGAATAGACGAACTGCCGCTTTCCTTGTAGGCAATGCTTGAAGGCATCATCAACACCGCCGATTCGCCGGTTTTCATGAGTTTCAATCCTTCCGAGAATCCAGCAATCACTTGCGAAAGGCCAAAGGTAGCCGCAGTAGTGGTGGTTTGGTCAAAGATCGAACCGTCGATAAAACGACCTTTGTAGGCAACCGTAACCGATGTTTTTTCGCTAACTGGCGTGCCCGTTGGATTGGTCTTTGTAAAGTAGTAGTACAAACCTGAGGAAGTTTTTTTCACTTCTTCTTCCGGATAGCCTTTGCGGACAATGTAATCTCTCAAAGCTTCGTCTTCGGTTTGCACGGCAACCAGTTTCAGATCAAACACAAGCACCGAATAATCAGGAACTTTTCCATCCGAAGTTCCTTTGGGCCCAAATCCCAAATAGAAAGGCATAACTGCAACAGCGCTATCACCGGTTTTCATCAAGCTAGCAGCTTCGAAAATGCCCGGCAGCGTAGCCATGGTATTGCTGAAAGGAAAACGAAGGTAGCGGTCCACTTTGTTTGAGTCTTTCACGAAAACCATATCGTTTGTCAGCTTGCCCACATACGACATTACCACCTGCATCCCTTTGGCAGGAGCAGCTCCGCTGGGGGTAGGAGAATTGATAATCTTATACCAAAGCCCCGAAGGTCTGGATTGCAATTGCAGGTTTTTGGCAGACATGTACTGCTGAATGGCTTGATCGTTTGCCTTTACGTTGTCTTCATACGTAGTATCCCCTTTCAAACAAGACTGTAATAATAAAGTGGCGGCTAGGATGGTGTAAATAATTCTTTGCATGATATAAGTTAATGTTGATTTGTACGAGAGACACCCAAAGGCAGGGATTGGTTGCATGGGTGCGAAAATATTCTCAATAATAAGCAGACACTCAACTGCCGATAAATTACTAGTTAGAGTTTTGAAGCTGCTGCTGATAGGTAGGCATAATTCCCAGAAACTTCTTTACTGTCTCATCCAAAGACAGGGTTGAACGCCCTCCGGCTGCATTCTTATGGCCGCCGCCGTTAAAATATTTGCGGGAAAACTCATTGACCGAAAAATCACCAACGGAGCGAAATGAAATCCGGATTACCCCATCCCGTTCGGTAAAGAGTGCAGAGAAAATAATATTTTCAATGGATAATCCATAATTTACCAATCCTTCCGTATCGCCTGTCTGGTGATGAAACTGGTCCAGCTCTTCGGCACGAATGGCAAAATACGCAAGCCGGTACTCTGGCAATACCACCAGCTTGTCTTTGAGGGCAAACCCCAGAAACCGCATGCGGGCCTCCGTATTGGTGTCGTACACCAGCCGATTGATCTTCGTAATACTGACACCTTTATCTATCAAATCGGCACACACCAGGTGTACTTCCTTGGTGGTGTTGGAATGCCTGAACGACCCGGTATCGGTCATGATGCCCGCATACAGACATTCGGCAATGAATTCGTCGATCAGATCTGCATCGCCTAATTTCACAATCAACTCGTAAATCAGTTGGCAAGTAGCCGCTGCACGGGTTTCGCTTAGTGTAAAATCGGCAAACTGCTCGGGTTCCAGATGATGGTCTATGAGCACTTTTTTGGCAGGAGAGGCACGGACAATCTCTCCAATTTCGCCAATCCGGTTTAATGAAGGAAAGTCAAGACAAAAGATGATATCTGCCTGAGTAAAAATCCGACTGGCCTTTTCAGCATTTCCCTCGGCTTCAAAGTTAATCACCTCCTCATTACCAGTCATCCATTGCAAAAACTTTGGATAGTCGGTTGGCGTAATCACTTGTATGCGATGGCCTTTCTTTTTTAAATACCCCGCTAGCCCAAGCGACGACCCCAAGGCATCGGCATCCGGCTTGGGATGAGTTACAATGGCAATAGTCTTGGGAGAACCTATTAGTTCTTTAAAAGCCTCAAAGTTTTGCATATCTAAGATAAGAAACGGATAAAAATGCTGCATTCAGATTTGGAAAAAGCTTTCAAAAGTCGGGATAAAATTGCACTAAAACAAGCGGTGACAATAGGTAAAACAATCCCGACACGGGGGTTTTGCGTTTCCCAAATATACTATTTTGTGAATGAAATCATAATAAATCCCTTGTTCGGCCATCAATACAAATGATCCTCATGCAGGTCAAAGATGAAACTCAACTGCCAGAATGCAAGCTTGAGGATGTAGTGATTTTCACGTCGGCATATTGCCAGGCTTTCTCAAATCGCTTTTTGACGGCATCCGCTTCGGCAGTTTTTCCCTGATTCTGAAGGGCTTGTGCGAGCCCAATCAATGCCCATCCATTTTCGGCAAATGTTTTCAAATCTTCCTGATAGACTTTTTCCGCCTCCAGGTATTTGTGTGCATCCAGGAGAGTTTGTCCCAGGTGATACCGCACGGAGAAAAACCAATCCGGTGGTTCGTTGTAGTTCAAATTGTCTTCAATCGCAATGGCCTTTCGAAAAAAAGCAGCTGCCTGATCATATTGTTTTTTCTTGTGAAATACCTCGGCCGTGAGCACATTTACAGCGATTTGGGCAATATCATCCGTGCTGTTAATGTCCCATATGGTGATTTCTTTCAAAATTGGCTTTTCGGACAGGGCTTTCAGTTGCTCTAATTCTTTCTGAGCTTTTTCAACATCATTTTTGCCCAGATAGGCCATTCCTCTGGCGTAATGCATAATCGCTTTCGGGTAGATCAGGCTGTCTTGTTGCGGCTTCATAGCTAAAATCGTATCCCACATACCAAATTTGACGGCCACATAATAAGGAATAGAATAGTAATGCTGCAAGGTGCCCCAGCCGGGTTGCTTCATCACGTTCTTGGCTGTGTTTTCCTGCACTTTTCGGGCCGCTAGCCAGGCCCATTTCGAACTTCCTTCCAAGGTTGCCGTAGCCGCCAGGTAATGATAATTATGAGGAAAATAGGCCAATGGGTAAGCTCCCTGGGCATGGCAAGCTGTCACATACGCACTGTCTATTTTAACAGCTTCGATATTGACTTGCGACCCTTGGTGATAATCGCCCGTCCAGATGTAAATGTGCGATGGCATATGCACCAAATGCCCTGAACCTGGCACTAAACTAGTCAACAGCTTTGCACTGGCCAGCCCCCGTTTCGGATGCGCTGACGCCTCTACGGCATGAATATAGAAATGAGGCGCACCCGGATGATTGGGATGCTGCTTCATCAATTGTTCCAGAATGGTTACAATTTCGGGTGTCCAGGGCTTGGGCCTTTTTGTCTTCTTTTCATACAAATCCCAGGGATGCATGTCCATCAGCGACTCGGCATACAGAGCACTCACATCCGGATCGGATGGATATGCTTCGTATACTTTTTTCATGGCATTTGAAAAGGCCTGATCCAATCCGGTCCGGTCTTTGGGTGGCGTAGGTGCATACCGATACGCAAGAGCCTGTATCAATGCTTTTTCTTTTTCTGTGCAGTTTGCAGCCAATGCTTTTGCCTTTTGACTGGCCTTGTAAGCCCTTTCGTAATTATCGTCTTCCATGCCGGCATTGTAATTGGGTCCAAGGACATACGCAAATCCCCAGAACGCCATGGCACAAGTAGAATCCAAACGAGTTGCTTCATAAAACGAACGTGCGGCTTCGGCATGATTGAATCCATACGATAGCATGAGGCCCTGATTAAAATAGGTTTGCGCATCTTTGTTGCAAGTGGTTATCTTAAAATCAATGCCTTCTAGCCCTTTCAATAACGGAGCTTTCGTATGGGCACTATACCAATCCTTATCCGTTGTCTGAGCGGCACAGCGCGTCATTTCTTTATCCGCAGGCGTAGCTGCATTTTGGGTTTGTTCGCTGGCTTGCTTGCAGCCCGTCACCAGCAGCAGCCCTAACAGAAAATAGAGGCTTGTGTTCATTGCTTTGTGTTTTGTTGTGTTTGAACGATACTTATATGAATAAAACCCGGCAAACATCATTGGAGAATCGAATCTTAAAACCCCAATGTACTAAACTCATAATCAGCATTTTACACCATATTAGAAAACCAACATCAAAAATCAAAACAATTCCAACGGAGTTATATAGCTCAATGCCAAAACGAATGGAGAGTTTTTGGCTTTTGCAGGATACTATTTTTAACAAACTCCGAAAAATGTGTTGGTAAATTTGGCTGGCGTAGGGCTTTCGGCTAATTTCGCACCTCGAAAAACCATTTGCTTACACACAGAATTTAATCTATCAATTCTAAATTACATTTTACTTGATCGTATGGCAGGAAATCGCACATTCACCATGATTAAGCCTGATGCCGTGAAAGACGGCCACACAGGCAGTATTTTAAAGATGATTGAAGCCGCCGGATTCCGGATTGTGGCTCTGAAACTTACCAACCTCTCTAGCGAACGTGCCGGACAGTTTTATGAAGTTCATAAAGAACGTCCTTTCTATAAAGACCTTTGCGCCTACATGTCGTCAGGCCCAATTGTAGCGGCTATTCTGGAAAAAGACAATGCCGTAGCTGATTTCCGCAAGCTGATCGGAGCAACCAACCCTGCACAGGCAGAAGAAGGCACCATCCGCAAACTATTTGCCAAATCACTGGAAGCCAACGCCGTACATGGTTCAGACTCAGACGAAAATGCAGAAATCGAAGGCAACTTCTACTTTGCCCGCACCGACAAATTCTAATCAGGATTTGTCAGAAGGAAAATTTTCAGAAGCCACAAGTTGATACTTGTGGCTTTTTTAATACTAGACCATCAGGTATCCTCGTTTAGGTATTCAAGAAAGGTTTTTATCAAACAACTTTTCAAGGAAGCGGTTTTTACGTATGTAAAATTTACCTACCTTTTGCCCATGAAAAAGATACTATTTTTTATAACTATCGGATGGGTGCTTTTCGCCTGTGATCGTAGCAATAAACAGGAAAGCCAAACCTCCTCCGAAACCACTGCAACCGAATCAGTTATCACAGCCAAAGCCCCAAACTTTTCAGCTGATTCGGCTTATAACTTTGTCGGCAAGCAAGTTAGCTTTGGTCCTCGTGTACCCAACACGGCCGCTCACCGCAAATGTGGCGACTACCTGATTGCAACTCTAAAACAATACGGCGCGGATGTCACTGTGCAAGAATTTTCGGCAACGGCTTACAACAAAACGCCTCTGACGGCCCGTAACATCATCGCGTCTTTCAATCCCAAAGCAACCAAACGCATTGTGCTGGCATCGCATTGGGACACCCGCCACGTTGCCGATAAAGACTCTGTTGATACAAAAAAACCCATCGACGGTGCCAATGACGGTGCCAGTGGCGTAGGTATTCTACTGGAAGTGGCGCGGCAATTATCCACTGCCAATCCGAAACCCAATGTAGGCGTCGACGTTATTTTGTTTGATGTAGAAGATTACGGTATTCCCGAATTTGAAGACGCGAAGAACTTTATGAATCCCGAAGCGCCGGTCGAATATTACTGCCTGGGCTCGCAGCATTGGGGCAAAAACCTGCATAAACCTGGATATTCGGCTTATTTTGGTATTTTGCTCGACATGGCGGGCGGCAAAAACGCCGTTTTCAATCGCGAAGGCAGCTCGTTGCGTTATGCCGCCGGTATCGTAGACAAAGTATGGAACATCGGGCAGGCACTGGGTTATGGGCAGTATTTCAGAAGTGCCGCCGCTCCCGAAATCATTGATGACCATGTATACATGAACGAATATGCCCGCATCCCAACCATTGACATCATCGATTTTTCTATCAACGGCGAATTTGGCAAATACCACCACACCCATGCCGATAACATGAGCATAATCGATAAAAATACCCTCAAAGCCGTAGGACAAACGGTGTTGCAGGTAGTGTACCAGGAGTGACATCGGTTTGGAATTTCCAAAAGATACTGTTTTCGATCTGCTTCTCCGATGGGTAGGATACCTGCCGTGAGAAGCAGGTCTGTCTTACCTCAGGGGTTAATCAAGAACCAGCCAGCACATGCATAAATTTTACCTTTTTCTTTTTCTGTTGCTTATCGTTACGCATACCTCTCCGGCTCAGGTCAGGTATTGTCCGGATACTACCCAGAGTCCATACATTTGTGAAACGGTCGCATGGAATTGGGAGGTTACCCTCAGTGACTCCAATTATTGCGACATGTGGTACGGGAAACTCAATAGCTTTCCCTATCTTGCTCGTTTGGGCTCCCCGTTTGTTGTGCCTTCGAGTGGCAACCTGTATCAGATTTCGATTGCCCAGGATTACACACGTGCCAAAGGCTGGGAATTGATTACCCGTGACTTTGGCTGTCTGCAGAACATCTCCAACCCCTATTTTATTCTGTACCATCGGTCGCGGGGGCTGGTGAGAATCTACCTGTACGGCGGCCTTCAAAAGGCTTACTCGTATTTCCTGGCTACGCTGGTACCGGCTAGCGATCCGCAGGAGAATTCGTATTCCTGGATGGGAGATCTGGAGCTTATCACCTACGACAGCGAAGAACTCAAGCAAAGAGCATCGGCGGAAAGCATCGGATTAGCCAGCAGTGAATCCAGTGGTTTAGCGAACTGGACAGTACTGGAAGCCGACGTAACAAACTATCCCGCCCTGAAAAAAGGAGTGGAAACCGGCCGGGGGATTTCCATCCGTATGTACGGGATTGTGCTTTACTCATTCGCAAGCGAACCCAAACCGGAGCAGTCGACGGTTTACCCCAATCCGGCCACGAATGCAATTACCCTCCGCACGGACAAGGGATTGAGCGAAACCGCCACTGTCTCTTTGGTTACGCTCACCGGCCAGGTAGTGGCCAGCTATCCGTTATCCGGCATAAAACGCCAGAGACCGATTGACTGGCGAGACCTGCGGACCACCTACACTGCCATTGATTGGAATAAGGCCCTTTATACAGAGTACACCATCCCCGTGGCTTCTCTGGCGGCAGGTTTTTACGTGCTGCGGTACATCTCCGATCAGGGATCGTTCGCAAGGAAAGTGGTTATCAGCGAACACTAGTCAGGCTTGCCAGACCCTATCCGTTTGATTTGTCTTCGTTGGTAGGCGTTGCCGTTCCATTGCAAAACCTGGTACTTGTCCGCAAATCCTTCATCTTCAGTGTGGAGCGGCACCCGTATAGTTTTGCCCTGATTGGTTATTTTAAAAGTCGGCCACAGCTGACTTTCATCTAAATGCTCTCTGAAGAACTCAATACCAATACCTGACTCATAGACTGGTTTATAGTCTCCAAAATAATCCGGTTCCGCATCTGGAAAAATCGATGGATGAGTCAATTGATTGCCTACAATTTTAAATGACTCTAAATTTCTCCAAGCAAAAGCCCCTACTCCACCCAAACTTTGCACTATGTACAGAACTCTCTTTTGATGTGGAATAGTGTAAATCGTATCATACATAACAGCCACCCTATGCCCTAAAGTGGTATCTACTTGCATAGTGCCCGCTCCTTTAAAAAAAGCTAAGTTCGCATAATCAAACCAACTCCCTGCTCCCCCTTCAAGGGTATTCCAGGAAACTAAACATAACTTATTATCAGCCGATTTAATTATATTGAAATTATAAACGTACCTGGTTTTCGCATTGTAAATGTCATTTTTGCGTTCAATGAGCGTTTCTTTCAGACTTGCGTTTATTTCCGACAACAAATCCATATCTGCAGCCTCGTAGGCACTGTCCATCAGTTGGATATGTCTATCAATCGCTTCTGATAATGTCAGATCTTTCGTTACTTTTTTAATGTTAACCTTAGTTAGAATCCTTGCTTTAGGACTTGCTTTCGTTGTTTTCTGAGGTTTCTGAACGGCCGTTGTAATTGGAGATTGTTCTTTGTTTTTGCAGGAAACTAACGCAATCAGGAAAATAATGAAGCAGCCAGCTAATTTCATTTTATTAAGAGTAGTCAGGTTTTTCTTTTTCAAAAGATACTATTTCCGACTAATACTTCTACGACAATTCAACAATTTACCTGACATTTATTTTTATTTTAAAATCCTTTGTCTATCTTTGCAGCCCTGTTTTTAGAATCGTATCTAATAAAATACAAATAGTTTATTGTCATGAAACGTACGTATCAGCCCTCTAAGCGCAAAAGAAGAAACAAGCACGGCTTTCTGGAAAGAATGTCAACGCCTAACGGTCGTCGGGTATTAGCTAGCCGTCGCGCCAAAGGACGCAAAAAATTAACTGTATCCGACGAAAGAAGACACAAAGCTTAATACGTTGTTGGTAATTAGGGGCTAGTCGTTGGCATCGTTTTACTGGCGGCTCACGCTTTAATCACTAATTGGCATGTTACGCAATACCCAAACTCTTCCTAAAACCGAGCGGTTGTGCAGTAAGAAAGTAATTGAGGAGCTTTTTCAGAAAGGCTCCTCAGTTTATTTATACCCATTCCGGTTGCAATTCATCTTACGTACCGACGACCAGATCGAATATCCCCAAGTACTTTTTTCCGTTTCCAAGCGAAATTTTAAACGAGCCAACAAGCGTAATCTCGTTAAGCGCCGACTGCGCGAAATCTATCGGTTACACAAATACGAATGGCTTTCGGCTACGCCTGCACAGGCTTTGCCTGCTTGCATCGGAGTTATTTATGTCAGTAAAGACATTCTGCCATCCGATGTTCTGACTCAAAAATTTAATTCTGTCTGGAAAAAGTTACAAGCCCTTGGCAGTCAAGAATCTAACCACTCATCCATTAAATAATTTTCTTCTTGTCTTTTCGTTATCTATTTGCTAAATTTTACAACTTTTTTCGATTGTAAAAAAAATCAGCAATGAAAAATACTATGTCTAAAATCCGTAAAATCGCCCTATATACCGCCATTCCAGTTGCGTTGTTGGGTAGCTTTGCGTTCTCTGATCCCGGTGAACGCTATTTTGAAATCGCTAAGAACCTGGAAATCTTCGGTACGCTGTTCAGGGAGGTAAATAACTTTTATGTGGACGAAGTGAATCCGAACCGCGTAATGAAAGTAGGCATAGATGCGATGCTAAAATCACTGGATCCTTACACGGACTATATCCCCGAAGACGAAATTGAAGACTACCGCACCATGACAACCGGCCAATACGGCGGAATTGGCGCTGTGGTAGGTTCACGAATGGGGCATACCTACATCATTATGCCTCACGACAACTCCCCTGCCGTAAGAGCTGGCTTGAAGGTAGGCGACGAGGTGTTGAAGATCGACGAGGTGGATTTGAAAAACAAAACCTACCTGGATGTCAACAAACTGCTACGCGGGCAAGCGGGCACACCGGTAAAACTGAACATTCGCCGCTATGGACAGGATAAACCGATGGACATTACCATTAATCGGGAAAACATTAAGATCGACAATGTGCCTTATTACGGCATGGTTTCTAGCGATATTGGCTACATTCACCTGGAAGACTTTACCAGTGGTGCCGCCCGCGAAGTGAAAAACGCGATGGTGGAACTGAAAGGCAAAGGAGCCAAAAAACTGATTCTGGATTTGCGTGACAATCCGGGTGGGCTACTCAGCGAAGCGGTTTCCATTTCCAATCTATTTGTGCCGAAAGATGCTGAGATTGTAAGCACCAAAGGCAAGGTAAACGATTGGAACAAAGTGTATTCGGCATTGAACCCTCCTGTTGATGTGGATATTCCGGTAGCTGTTCTTACCAGCAGCCGCAGTGCCTCCGCCGCCGAAATTGTTTCAGGCGTGATCCAGGATTATGACCGGGGGGTGTTGGTAGGCCAGCGTACTTACGGCAAAGGGCTGGTACAGGCAACCCGTCCACTTTCCTACAATTCACAATTGAAAGTAACTACTGCCAAATACTACATTCCGAGTGGCCGCTGCATTCAGGCCATCGACTACAGTCATCGCAATGAAGACGGCAGCGTAGGCAAAATACCGGATTCGTTGCGGGTTGCATTCAAAACCAAAAACGGCCGCATGGTTTATGATGGTGGCGGTATTTCACCCGATGTGGAAATCGAAAAGACATTGATTCCGTCGATTTTACTGAGCCTGGATGGCAAAAATCTACTGTTCGATTATGCCAATAAGTATACTGCGGAGCATCCGTCCATTAAATCGCCACGCGATTTTAAACTGACCGATGCGGAATACCAGGACTTTGTGAAGTGGCTAGGCAACAAAGATTATGACTACACCACGCAAGTAGAAAAAAGTGTGGAAGAACTCATTGCTCATGCTAAAAAAGAGAAGTACTACGAAGACATTCAGGAGCAGATCAAGGCGCTGAAAAACAAGATGTATCACAACAAAGAATCAGATTTGCAGAAATTCAGAACTGACGTGAAAGAAGCCTTGGAAGAAGAGATTGTGGCCCGTTACTTTTTCGAAAAAGGCATGGTAGAAGCTTCTTTTGACAATGACAAAGAACTGAAAGCCGCTATTGAAGTACTAAACGACCAGCCTCGGTATAATAAATTACTCAGCAAGAAATAAGATCATAGGTCATTCAAACGTGCAAAGAGCCAGCAGGTACCTACCCGCTGGCTCTTTTGTTTTCGGTAAAATAGTATGTCTCCAAACAGCCAAACCCGGTCGATTCCGGCTTATTCATTCACTTTGTTAAGGTAAATACTGGCTCTACGACACCTGTTACAAATGCAAAAAGATTACCGTACTCACCAAGGTCATCTATTTTCTTTAGTAGAAAGGAAGTCGCACAGATAAGAACCAGCAGATCCCTTATCGAAATAGTATCCTTATTTGAAGAAAAATTGGCCTAATTTTACAGTAAAAAAGGATAAAATTACCAATGCAAACCATTATGTTTTTATCTGAAACGAATAAGACTTGTTTCTAAGTGAAATAAAGCACGAGTAAGTACATTTAAAACCTACGTTTGTAAAAACTAAACTTCCTAAGCTTTTACAAGAATACTTTTTATCCAACCCTGTTCACTTACATTTTTTCACCTGAAAAATCACTTATTGACTTATGAAAACACCCCGTCTACTGTTGTTGCTACTTTTTGTAGCCAACGTTGTCTTTGGGCAAAATGCACCAAAGGTTATAGCGCTTGAAGACAAGGAGTTCGACGCCTACTTTGCGAACAAAAACAATATTCCCAAAGTGAAAGGCAAAATACTCAACCTGTCTGCCGATGAAATCAGCAAAACCCAAATAAGGTACTCAGTTGTAACTCCCCTTGAGCCATCGCAGCAAACCAACACTTGTTCCTTAGAAAAAGATGGCTCATTCGAGCTAAAACTCGATTATGCATTCCCATATCAGCAAATCTGGATACGGATTGGAAATTTATTTTACACAGGTGTTTACGCCAACAAAGAATTGTTCATCGAATTGGATGCCGCTATTCTCAAACAGCAAAATAACCCTGTATTTAATAGTACTGGTGTAAAATATATGAGAGAAGATGGCAAATTGAACAACTATACCAACAATCACATATTGTATAAAAGGGAAACACAACTTGAGCTTTCAAAGCAATTGAATACTCTTTGGGAACAATTGCGATTTGAGATTAATGCACAATTACAACATGTTCAATCTACCTCTAAACTCGACTATCCATCCCTTCTCAGAAAATACGATAGTCTTTATGCAGCTTTAAGAACAATTGATCTTGAATACATCCGCAACAATCCTTCTGATTTTGCTGGGCTTTTGCAAAATGAAAGGCAATCTGATTATTATGAAGGTCTATTTACTTTTTTTTGGGGCAAAAAAATGCCCTCCGAGCTTTTTGCCAAAGTAGTATCTCATAAGCCCTATGCAATTTCTAACGCAGGAATGGGATTTTACTCAGCCTTATTTTATCATCTCCGGAAAAATCCGACAAAAACGAGTGATGGAAGTGTTGTAGTTTATCCAACAAATCAGCTTATTAGTCGATTGGATAGCTTATTTACCCCATCCAAAGCTGACCTGTTGAAACTGCGAATATCCAACAATGATCCACAGGAGCAAAAACAGTTAATGGAAGCAGTTTTGCCAAGCATCCAAACTGCCTGGTGCAAAAGCGTGATGAACGCCGAATACACCAAAGTACAGGAGAAAGTTGCAGCCATTGCGAAAACACTCAGCGAAGCAGCTCCAACGGTCTCAAATGCCAATTTTCTGGGAAAACCGGTTGCAGAATTTTCTTTTGGTGCTAAACTCTACTCGGTTGACAAAATGAAGGCAGAGGAAGTGCTTTCAGCACTCAAAGGCTCGTTTAAAGACAAGGCAATTCTAATGGATATATGGGCAACCTGGTGTGGGCCTTGTATCCATGAATTTCCCCATAGCCAAAAACTCAGTGCCGACTGCAAAACGCTTCCGGTGGAATTTGTTTATTTGTGCACTTCTAGCGGTTCAGATTTAGAAAGATGGAAATCGAGGATAGCACAATTCGAACTCAGTGGCACTCACATCTTTCTGGAAGAAAGTGTTGCAACTGAACTTATGAGCTTATTCTCAAAAAGCGGATTCCCGAGTTACGTTCTCATCAACCGAGCCGGACAATACCAACCCGGTTTTGACCAACGCCCGTCAAATCTGACCAAAGACACACTCGCTGAATTGATTAAGTAACACCATTTTGCACTTATAAAGAGTTTTACGAATTGAAAGTACTTATACAAAAGCCCAAGCTGGTAAGAGAATTACCAGCTTGGGCTTTTAGTTTACAAAATCAAAAATAGTATCTCCGCAAAACTGAAAACCTCCCTTCTACTCTAATTTCTTAAAAGAAGAACTATGAGACTGTTTAAGATTTATGACTAGAAATTTCTTTTGGCAAAAAACTTCGCGCAAACTCGCCGCATTCGTATTTGGATAAGATTTTTCCAAAAGGAAACATGACTGTAAATGCGCGAAGATCCTAAAAGGATGACAAAAATAGTATCTTCTTAAAAGGCAAAACCACCCCGATTACTAATCTTAAACTGTCACTATATCCGAATCTTTACTACAAATTTATTTGGAAGTTTTAGAAACAAGCATTTACTTTGAAATACAAAGTACTTTCAAATATCGCTTAATTAAATCATTTTAAAACGACACATCTATGATTACGCAAACACAAAGACTCACTGGCATTTTGGTCCTGGCATCTGTGCTGCTCCTTATCCCGTTGATAGCCATGCAGTTTACAACAGAAGTAAACTGGTCTCCCTTTGATTTTCTTATTGCCGGTGTCTTGCTTTTTGGTACAGGCCTGGCGTGCGAATTTGCATTACGAAAAATAAAGAAAACCACGCACCGATTGGTCATTTGCGGCGCCATTTTGGCAACGCTTTTCCTGGTTTGGGCCGAGTTAGCAGTTGGCATCTTTGGAACACCCTTTGCCGGAAGCTAATTCACCAGTTCCAAATAGTATGGTTGAAAAAGCCAAAACTCCCGTCTGCTGTTTTCCTTGTTTAAGAATAGATTGTAAAGCCCTGCATTCTTTTTTGGATACTACTTTCCGAGAAATGGATACATTTCAGTAGGTGAAGCGATATACTTTTGCATCATACTAAAACACAGAGAATTATGATAGCAACAAAAGGATACGCGGCACAAAGTCCGGAAAGCAGTTTGGCTCCCTGGAATTTTGAACGAAGAGCCATTGGCCCACACGACATTCAGATTGGAATTTCGTATTGCGGTGTATGCCATACCGACATTCACCTGACCCGCAACGAGTGGGGCCCCGGCATTTTCCCGATGGTGCCCGGTCATGAGATTGTCGGCAAAATAGTAGCCATTGGCAGTCATGTACAGAAATTCAAGATAGGCGATTTGGCCGGAGTTGGCGTCATAGTTGACTCGTGCCGGGAATGTGCCGACTGTCAAAACGGACAAGAGCAGTTTTGCACCGTTAGCCCTGTGCAAACGTACAACAATCTGGGCAAAGATGGCTTGCCTGCCTACGGAGGCTATTCAGACAATATTGTTGTTAACGAAGATTTTGCCCATCACATATCCGAAAAACTGGACCTAGCCGCAGTGGCGCCTTTGCTCTGTGCGGGCATTACTACGTATTCACCCCTGAAACGCTGGGGAGCAGGCAAAGGTCACAAACTTGCCATCGTAGGATTAGGCGGTTTAGGACACATGGGTGTAAAATTCGGCTTGGCTTTCGGCGCGGAAGTTACCGTAATCAGCACATCGCGGCATAAAGAAGAAGCCGCTAAAGTGTTAGGTGCCCATCATTTCCTGATTTCGAAAGACGAAAACCAGATGAATGCAGCAATGCGCACGTTCGATTTCATATTGGATACCGTAGCCAATGACCATGATGTAAACCCGTACCTGGGATTGCTGAAAACCAATGGCATTTACATCAATGTTGGCATGCCCGCCAAACCCTGGGAGGTGTCATCGTTTAGTTTGGCAATGGGCAACAAAGTGATTGCAGGTTCTGGAGCCGGAGGCCTGCCCGAAACACAGGAAATGCTGGATTTTTGTGCCGAACACAATATCGTATCCGATATTGAACTGATCGACATCAAAGATATAACTACAGCTTACGAACGGATGCAAAAAGGCGATGTCCGTTACCGGTTCGTGATCGATATGGCAACTTTATAAGGCAAAAGAGGGAACCTGTTCCCTCTTTATTTGTTTTTCAATGAATACGACTATGAAAAAGCCAATTACTCCTCATCTGATCAACTCCATCTCCGAACAGCATCGGCTGCTCGGCTTGCCCAAACCCAGGCATCCGATGATCAGTGTGTATAGCCTGGAAAATGTCAACTATGACCAACTTTTTGAACTACAGCACTTTACGCTGAATTTTTACTGCATTGCCATCAAGAAAAACTATACAGGCAAGCTGAAATATGGTCAGCAGTATTATGATTTTGACGAAGGTGTCATGTCGTTTATCTCACCGAATCAACTGTTATTGAAAGTGGATGCGGGAGACACCCCTACCGAAGGCATGTGCCTGATGTTTCATCCTGATTTTCTGGCAGGCCAGCCGTTGGCTCAAAAAATTAAAACCTATGGTTTTTTCTCATATGAAGTAACCGAAGCGTTGCACTTGTCAGATCAGGAGGAAAAACTGGTGGAAAACATCTTGAAAAACATCGAAACGGAATACCAGACTACCATTGACAGCTTTAGCCAAGGTGTCATGATAAGTCAGATCGAGCTGCTTTTGCAATACAGCCAACGGTTTTACAACCGCCAGTTTATTACCCGCAAAGTGGCCAACGATGACCTTCTGGTTCGTTTGGAAAACCTATTGTCTGATTATTTTGACAACCTTTCCACCAAAGAAACTTCCCTGCCGAGTGTGCAATACCTTTCGGAACAGTTGCACGTATCACCCAATTACCTGAGTGATCTGTTGCGCAGTATTACCGGCCTAACCACCCAACAACACATTCACAACAAGCTGATCGAAAAAGCCAAAGAATTGCTTACCACTACTTCGCTGACAGTCAGTGAGATTGCCTATCAGTTGGGCTTTGAGTACCCGCAATCATTCAACAAATTGTTTAAGAACAAAATGAATGTGTCTCCGCTGGAATACCGACACTCTTTCAACTGAGTTTCGGTTGCATAAAGCCCGAAAAACAATGTATCTTTCGTAAGTAAACCTATGCGACTCTTTACTCCAACTTAGCATTGCCATGGATTTGAACAAATACTTAACGGATACATTTAACTACAACGACAAAGCGAACAAACAGGTATTGGCCAAAACGGCAGACCTACCGGAAAAAGAAGAGTTCGTCCGGTTTTTCAGCCATCTGATCAATTGTCAGTTCAAATGGATGGCCCGCGTGGTACAGAACCCGGATGCGCAGAAGATGGATTGGTGGAATCCGGTTTATGCGTTTGAAGAACTCGCCTCCAAATGGGACGAAAGCCTACAACTGTGGCTAAACTTTATTGCGGCCAAAACGGAAGAAGAACTGCTGACAGAAGTGGAATTCATCGGTTTCGACGGCACCCCGTTTGCCGCCACTCCTTGCGACATTGCGCTGCAACTCAACTACCATTCCATTCATCACCGAGCCCAGATACAGACTATTATTCGCCAGAAAGGGCTCACGCCCGACTTTGTTGACTACATCGGCACCAAATACAGAAAGCTTGCCTAAAAACTTCTTACTAAGCCGTCAAAAAATAGTATCCCGGAAAAAGTAAAAACCCCTGTCTTTGAGAACAGGGGTTTTTACTACTGGCGTCGCTTCTTCTTACAAAAGCGTGGAAATGGTAACAATGCCTGACAACCAGGCTATTTTTTGCTTTCTACTTTGGCTCGTCGCGCTTTTATTTCCTGAGGTTTGTCTTTGCTCACACCAAACACTTTTCCTTCGCTGGCATCTTTCATAAACGTATCGACGTAGTTCTGACTCAGTTCGTTGGTATCGCGGTATTTCTTTCTAAGCTGCTCCAGTTGGGTGTGCAATTCTTGTTTCACCTTGGCATACGCCGGATCGTTGTACACATTCTTCAGCTCCAGCGGATCTTTTTTCCGATCAATCAGCTCCCATTGGTCTTCCACATAATAATAATGAATCAGCTTGTATTCTTTGGTTATTATGGCGTAGTGCCGGTTCACCATGTGTTCGGCGGGGTATTCGTAATAGTGGTAATACACGGCCTTGCGGGTCCACTTGTTGTTTTCGCCTTTGAGCAAGGGCACAAAACTTTCGCCCTGCATATCGGCCGGAGCTTTGACGCCCGCTGCCTCCAGAAACGTCTGGGCAAAATCCAGGTTCTGAACCAGTTCATTCGAACGACCACCCGGCTTGGTTTTGCCGGGCCAGGCAACCAGCAAAGGCGTCTTGAAAGATTGATCATACACAAACCGTTTGTCAAACCAGCCATGCTCGCCCAGGTAAAACCCTTGGTCTGAGGTATATACGATAATGGTATTTTCCATCAGGTTGTTCGCCTCCAGATAGTCAAGCAGCCGACCCACGTTTTCATCCACCGCCTTGATGGTGCCCAGATAATCCTGCATGTAACGCTGGTATTTCCATTTCATCTTTTCCGCATCGGTCATGGACGGATACGCTTTTTTAAACTCTTCATTGATTTTGGAATAGGCTTTCTTAAAATTTTCGGCCTGAGAAGGCGTAAAGCGGCCCATTTCGTACGCATACCGGCGTTTGTCAAACCCAATTTCCGGAATGTTCAATTCATCCATTACCTCAGGAAATACTTTGTTATCACCAGCCCAAGCCATGTGTTTTCCAATATTCATCTCAGCTTCGGCAGCCGGTGAAGTTCTGCCCGAATAGTCATCAAACAACGTTTTGGGTTCCGGAATGGTCCGGTTCGTAAAATCCGTCAGGTGGCGTTCGGCCATGAGCCACGACCGATGCGGTGCTTTGTGCAGGTACATCAGCAAAAACGGCTGGTTGGGCTTGCGTTCTTTTTGCAGCCAGTCCAGCGTCATATCGGTGATGATATCGGTCACATAACCTTGTACTTTGATATTTCCTTCGTTTTTGGTAATAAAGTCGGGATTGTAATAAGCCCCTTGGTCGGGCAGAATTTTGAACTGATCAAAGCCTTTGGGGTTGTTGCCAAAATGCAATTTGCCAAACATAGCCGTCTGGTAACCAGCCTTCTGGAGAATCTGAGGAAAGGTGATGTTGGTGGTATCAAACGGGAAATGATTGTCAATCTTGCCGTTTATGTGTGAATGTTTGCCCGTTAGGATGGTGGCCCGGGAAGGTGCACAGATGGAATTGGTAACGCAGGCTTGCGTAAAAAGCATGCCTTTTTTGGCAATACGGTCGATGTTCGGCGTTTCGATCAGACGGTTGTCGTAAGCCGAAATGGCCTGATACGCATGATCGTCCGACATGATGAAAATGATATTGGGCCGGTCTTTGGTTCCTCTGGTTTGCCCGGTTACCCAAACGACCTGAAAGAACAAAACGATTCCAAGCAATATATATTTTTTTCCCATATTGATACATGTAAGTGATTGAATGCAATGCGCATGGCTTTGTACCATGAAGACTTTTAAAAATAGAAAAAAAAGCCTGAAAAAATGTAACGAATCTAAAAATCACTTGGAATTGCAATTCAAATCGGCTGGCAACTCAAAATTGCTTCGTGAAGGAAAAGCAACTTGACCAAGTCACAAATTGACCCAATGCAAAAAATAGTATCTTTTAAAAACGCAAAACCCGCCTCCTACTCACCAACCTTTTCATCACCATTGCGACAAAGCGAAGCCCTTTTGCCGACAGGCATTCTCCCGACTCAAACGCGAGTCTCAGGTTCTAGTCAGATACATCGTGTCAGACCTATGGGTTTGAAAATCCTGTCCATGCAATAATCCTATAGGTCAAGGTTCAGACTATTTCAAAAACCCTTACTCTTTCCCCATTCGTTTCCACCACTCACGGCTGTACATCCGGCGGAATTTCCAGTTCTTGGTGGCTAGTAGAAACGGCGTGTACACGTGGGCATCTTTGGCCGATAGGCTCTGGTAATACAAATCGTCGTCGGTGAGCAACAGGGCTTCGTAGCGGTCCTCTTGTTTGATGGTGACATCGGCAAAAGGCAACTCTTGTATGGCATCGGGCTGTGAAGTGGTAATTTTATCTTTCAGCAAATGCTTAGCTACAAATTTTTCGTCGGTTTTGGGCTGAGGCACGTACTCCCCGGCCGACACTTGCCAGGCATATTCGAGGTATTGGCGCAGCAACCGGGGGCCTTCGTGCAGCATATCATCGGTGCGCAGTTGTTGCGGATGCAGGCTAGACACAACGTATACTTTCTCGCGGGCCCGCGTCACTGCCACATTCAGTCGGTTTTCGCCTCCTTGCTGGTTCAGGCTGCCAAACTGCATCACCAGACGACCGGCAGTATCAGGCGCATAGCCAATGGAAAAAAGGATAATGTCTCGTTCATCGCCTTGCACATTTTCGATGTTTTTGACAAAAAGCGAGGGTGGCAATACGCGGTTTTGTGCCATTGCTTTGGCTTCCAGCAGGTCTTGTATCAAGTTCTGCTGTTTGTAATTGAACGTGACCACACCCAGATGCTTGTCGGGCTGCTGATGCATCAGTTTCCAAACCAGATCCACTACCGTTTCAGCTTCCACATGGTTCTGACTTTCCTGCCACACACCCTCCACTTTCAGGTATTGGATGGCAGGTTCTTTTTCATTAATCAAATGGAAGTCAGGCAACAATTCCAGATTTTGCTGATAAAAATGCCGATTGGAAAAGTCGATCAGTTCCAGCGACTGACTACGGTAATGGCCTTTCAGTTGAGTTTGCGGCAAATAGCGGGCCGCTAAATCAAGCAGTGAATTTACTTCCAGGTCGGCCACATCCTCCGTTTCTTCTTCGTAGCGAATTTGGTATAAGTCGCTGGGTTGCAGCTGTTTGCTATCGCCTGTAATAACTACCTGTTTGCCACGAGCCATAGCCGGAATGCCCCGTTCGGCAAAGCATTGCGATGCTTCATCAAAAATCACCAGATCAAACGTTTCCCATACGGCAGAGACAGGTTTCTTTTTTTCTTCAGAAACCCGCTTGTCAGAAGAGGTATTTTTAGTTTGGCCTGCAGAAACAGACGGAGTCAGATCAAAAATGGCCGAAACGGCTTCAGGAGACGCCATCCAGCAGGGAACCAGTTGAGTGACTTCGTGTCCTAGCTCGGCCAGTAACTTACGGAGTGCCCAGATGTGGCGTTTTTTAGTTACCTGATGCTTCAAGTCCCGGTAAGTGACCAGATTGTTCAATCGGTTAAACTCTACGTGGCGGTAGGTCTGTTCGCGCAGCTTTACCAGCAGCATTTCACGGCTCAAGTTTTGCTTTTTCTGAACCGACTCCTGTAACTCAGCCTCTAACTGCTTGATTTTCTGCGTCGAAACTGTTCGCAATACCGGATATTTCGCTTCGATGTCCTCAATCCAGGCTAGCCGCAAGCTATTGTCAAATATAGTTCTCCAGGTGCTTGGGCGTTGAGTTTCTTCTTTTGGTGAAGGCAGGGTTTGGCTCTCTTCTGCGGTACTATTTTCGGATTCGATACGAGATTGAAGTGTTTGGGAAAACTGCAAATCCTTCAGTTTTTCCACTATTTCGCTTTCGGTAGCGCTAAGCTGCAATTTGAGGGCATCCAACTCACACAGATCATCAAAATCCTCGGCCAGGGTTTCGAGCTTTTCGGAGATACTATTTTTGTTTTTCCAATTATCAGCAATCTGAGCATTTGTCAGATAACGGCTCCACTGCACTTTAGCCTGATGCCATTCGTCGGCAATGGCCTGCAGCTGGTAGAACTTTTCCTGAAAAGTTTTGTAATCGCCCTGAAAAAGCGATGACAGCGGATACCACGACGCCAGTTTTTTGAGCAATTTGGAAGCCTTACGGGCAATCCGCTGATTGGCAAACCATTTTCGGGCGAGTTCCTCTTCCTGTATGTTGCCGGTTGGCCAGGCTACGTCCAATGCGTTTACAACGCTTTCAAAAGCAATTCGCTTTTTCAGTTTTTCAATCAGTTTTTTCAGGTTTGCTTTTTCCAGATACAGATCATTGGCATGGGCTACCGCTTTTACTTTTTTCTGATTGCCCGAAAACCACAACCACTGAACCCAGGTAAAAAAGTTTTTGCTCGCCTCAAAAGCCTGCTGCGTCAGTGCAAGCACATGAGGCAGCTCGCTATTGGGCGTTGTTTTCTCAATGCCTTCGCCTTTCATGCATTTGAACAAAGATTTTTCGTACTCCTCCAGCCATTTGGCATCAACAAAGGCATTGTTACCCGCATTGTAATGCAAAAACACCTGCCAAAGTTCTTCATCAGGAATGAGTTCAAACACCTGCCTGATTTTGGATTCTTCTTGGGCAATGGTTTCCAGATCAGCAAGGGACAGCCTTAACCGTCCGATTCGTTCGGCCTGAGCCAGCACACTCTGGGCGGTTGCCGGAATCTCCATCAGATATTCACTGATCCGATCCTGATCGCTATAAGTAAAGCCATGAAACGACACGCGGTTGTGCCAGGGATGGGTATGGTGGTCCAGGTAACTGTACGATTCGTAAGCAGCCAGCCGACGCATAAAATCTTCGATTTCGCCAAACCGAAACTGTTTGTAGCTTTTTTTCAACGATATGGATGGCTTGTTCAGGTAACTGGTCAGATACAGTTCCTTTATTGACAACCCACAAAAGGTTTCATCAAACAATGCCTTTTTGAATTCTTCCAGTTCGCCCGACAGCTTATCGATGCGTCGGCTTTCCTGCGCAAAATTGCGTTCCAGGTAAATGGCATCCAGACTCAGGTTTAGGCGTTTGTATTCGTCAAGTCGTTCTATTTGCCGGTTTAGCTGCTCATAAATGGCTTTTCGGTCTTGTTTGAAATCGTGCACCAAAGCGATAAAGTCGCCCATGCCTACTTGCTTGAGCCGTTCGTAGACGACATCCAGCGCGACTCGTTTCTGACATACCAGCAATACGCGTTTTCCACGGGCAGCGTAGTCGGCCATCAGATTGGCGATCAATTGCGATTTTCCCGTGCCCGGTGGCCCTTGCACCACCATTGACTGCCCCGACTTGATGAGTCGCAGGGCATGTTCCTGCGAAGCATCCAACGAAAGTGGCGTCAGCAGGTTTTCTTCACTGACCTGGGGTTTTGTGTTTTTGGAAGATACTATTTTTTCCAGGAAAAAATCTTCGGTTTCGGCATAGGCGTTTTGCTCAATCAGTTGCTGGTAGTCGGGCATGAGAAACGAACCCGCCTGCGGAAAAATACCGAGTACCGCCTCCGGAAACAATTTGATTTCGCCATTGCGCTGCGATTCGTCAAAGTCTGCTTTTTTGAAAGTCTGGAAAAACTGCAGCTTATCCGTAAAGGTTTCCTGATTAAAATTTATTTCCAACGGGCTCTCTTTGAGCAGTTCGTACAGTTGTGTCCGAAATTCCAGGCTATCCTGACTCAAATCTTCAAAATCGGTTTCGAGCCATTCGTCCGTGATTTTCACATTATTGAAATAGGCATAGGCTAACAGAAAACTCTTGTTAAACTGCAACGATTCACCTTCGCGCCAGAGCAGTTCCCACCGATTGCCGCTTTGGTTTAGCTGCACCGGGAAAAACAGCAATGGGCACCGCACTAGGGTGCCATCAATCAGCTTGCCGCGTACCATGGGATAGCCCACGTACAAATCCTGGGCTCCGCGTTCCTGTTCAATAAACGAAGCCGTTCGGGCTATCTTGCGCAATCGCTTGGCGGCTTCGTTTACTTTGTCGTACCGGCTGTCGAGCACATCGCACAGCGGAATACGCGATTTACCAGCCAGCAACTGGCGAATGATCTCAAACGAAGGCTTATTGTCCAGAAAATCCAGTTCGTGAATGTCAATAAATTGCTCAGCAGGCAAGGTGAGCAGCAACAACGATTTATTAGAAGAGGTAAGGTTGGTCAGTCGCTTTTGGTAAGCTTTGAGTAGTGTCAGCATGTTACCAAATTAATAATTTAATATTAAGAAATAAAAATAAGGGGTTTTGGATTTTCAAACGATACTATTTTCGAAATGTATTGGCAGCTAAAGGATAAACTGTTTTTTTTGTATTATCGTATAACGAAAACACTCAACCATCCAACGGCCTCATTTACAACGCATGAAAACCGAGCTTGAAAAACTACTTGAATTCAGTATCCTAAAAATCAGGGGATTTAACATCACAGTTGTTGATGTGATTATCCTGATACTGATTCTGGTTGCAAGCAGATGGCTGGTGTGGTTTCTGAATACAGTGCTCAGAAAACGTTTTTTTGCACGGATGGGCATCGACGAAGGTCGGCAGTTTACGTTTCGGATGCTGGTAAAATACTTCATTTACCTGGCGTCCATTCTGATCGCCTTTCAGTTTATGGGCGTCGACTTGTCGTTATTACTGGCTGGCTCGGCGGCACTGCTGGTGGGCGTGGGCCTGGGTTTGCAGCAAACCTTCAACGACCTGGTGTCGGGCCTGATTCTCTTGTTTGAAGGCAATGTACACGTGGGTGATGTCATTGAGATCAACAACCTGATTGGCCGCGTGGTTTCCATCGGAATCCGCACCTCGCGCGTCGAAACCCGCGATGCAGTCACCATTATTGTTCCTAACTCTAAGTTTATTGTAGACAATGTGATTAACTGGAGTCACAACCGTACGCTGGTTCGGTTTTCGGTTCACATTCGGGCTTCGTATGAGGCCGATCCGGAGTTAGTGAAAAAAGTATTACTCGAGGCCGTTAAAAACCATACAGAGTTTATAGCCGAAAAACCGGCTCCCTTTGTTCGCTTGCAAGACTTTGGCGAATATGCCATTGACTACAGCCTTATGTTCTGGACGCACAATGTATGGCGCATTGAAAACAACAAAAGCCAGATGCGATTTACCGTTTACCGGCTTTTCAAAGAAAACGGCATTCGGATTCCGTTTCCTCAGCGGGACATTTCCATTAAAACCGAAACCGTTGGCATTCCCGTGATGCCCGTCTCTGATAACGACAACGAGTAACTCGGCAAATCAAGGACTGGCAGGTTTTGCTTATTGGAAGGATACTATTTATAACCTATTATTTTCTCCTGAAAAAAGGTATTTTGCAGATACTTACTAGTCTATAGTTTATTGATGAAGAAACTTTACGCAGCCCTGCTTTTTTATATAGGAACGCAACCGCTAGTGGCCCAGCAAGCCACCCATGACACGGTGGCGTTGGATGAAGTGGTGGTGGTAGCCGGTCGCCTTCCCGAAAAACGTACCACTGTCCCCATCCAAACAGTAACCATTACTTCCCAAAATATCCAGTTCTGGAATGCACCTACTTCCGCTGAATTGCTCCAGCAAACCGGAAAAGTATTTGTTCAGAAAAGCCAGATGGGCGGCGGCAGCCCTATACTGCGCGGCTTTGAAGCCAACCGGGTTTTGATGGTAGTGGATGGCGTGCGTATGAACAATGCCATTTACCGAAGCGGCCATCTGCAGAATGTGATCACCCTTGATCCTAATATTCAGAACCGGGTGGAAATCATGTATGGGCCCGGCTCGGTGATGTACGGAAGTGACGCCCTGGGTGGTGTGATGCACTTTTACACCAAAAACGCCGAGTTTACAACTACGGACAAAATTCTGATCAAGGCCAATGCCTATTTGCGTTTTGCCAGTGCCAATCAGGAAAAAAGTGGACATGCCGATGTCAACTTCGGATTGAAAAAGTGGGCATTTCTGAGCAGCGTCACTTACACCGACTTCGGCGATTTGCGGGCAGGCCGCAACAACAATCCGTTTCAGAAGTTTCAATGGGAACGTGCTATGTATGCAGCCCGGAGCAATGACCAGGACATTGTGGCGATAAATCCTGATCTGGAAATACAAAAAGGCTCAGCTTACCAGCAAGTGGATTTGATGCAGAAAATCGCCTTTCAACCCAATGGCCAGATGCAACATGTTTTAAACATCCAATACTCTAACTCTTCACACATTCCCCGTTATGACCGCCTTTCGGAAGTGTCCGCAGGTAAACCGTCCTATGCCGAATGGTATTATGGCCCACAAAAACGCCTGCTTGGCACGTACACGCTCCACTCTACCAGAAGCAGTCCGTTGTACGATGAATTGAAATTCATTCTTTCGTACCAGCAAATCGAAGAATCGCGTTACAGCCGACGGTTTGGCAACAACAACCGCACCGACCGCATTGAAAACCTGAATGTGTATGGAGCAAACGCCGACCTGATGAAAAAGTTGACCGAAAAGCTGGAATGGAATTATGGAGGCGAGTTTTACGCCAATGATGTGCAGTCGGCCGCTTCCCGAAATAATATCCTGACGGGAGCCAAAACCTACGCCACTACCCGCTATCCGGATGGCGGCAGCCAGATGGGTTTTGCGGGGCTGTATAGTCGTTTCAAATGGACGGTTACAGATCGTTTTTTACTGATTCCAGCTGTGCGGCTGAGCCATGTAAGTCTGCACGCCCGTTCGGCGGATGCCAGATTCAATCCGTTCTTTACCGATGTACGGCAAAACAACACAGCCGTTAATGGTCAGTTGGGTTCGGTAATTACATTAGAAAAAGGATGGCGCATTACGTCCGCAGTTTCTACTGGCTTCCGGGCACCCAATGTGGATGATATGGGCAAGACCTTTGAATCGGCAGGTGGTGAAAGCCTCACCATTCCCAACACCAAACTTAAACCTGAGCATACACTCACTGCCGAATTTGGCATTGAAAAAAACCTGGCAAACCGCATCAGACTGGAAGTAAACGGCTTTTATACCTGGATGTACAATGCCATTCGCCTGGTACCGTCTCAGTTCAACGGGCAAGACTCCGTTCTTTTCGACGACCTACAAACCCGTGTTTATCAAAACATGAACACGGCACATGCACGCATTTACGGCTTTTATCTGGGTGCCGATGTCATTGTGCGTCGCTATGTATCCGCATCTGCCACAATTAATTATACAATAGGCAAAGATATTTCTCAGGCAATGCCGCTAGACCACATTCCACCTTTATACGGAAAAATAAGTTTGCGTGGCACAACTACCGACAAACGTTTGACCGGCGAATTTTTTGTATTATATAATGGATGGAAACGCCTGAAAGATTACAGTCCATCCGGTGAAGACAACCTGAATTATGCAATTCCGAATGAAGGAATGCCTGCCTGGTATACGCTGAATCTGCGCGGAAGCTACCAGTTGGGACGCTATCTGCAATTGCAGGCAGGCATTGAAAACATAGCGGATATACATTATCGTGTATTTGCTTCGGGCATCAGCGCCCCCGGACGCAACTTTATTCTTACACTCCGGACCTCACTCTGAGCGGTTCTCTCAAGGATGCAGGCAGGCTCATCTATTATAGATGTAGTAAACGCCTTTTTGCTTGCATCTCTGTCTGATAGTTTCTTCTTTTCAAAATAGTATCTCTGAAAAACCAAAAATCCACCCATCTTTCCCAAAAAAGCGGGCCCAATTTGTAAGTTTCCACTCAAATCCGTATGCAACCCCACTTCTTTTGCCAATTCCATTGCTGCTCTTGCGACCAATAGCCCTAGTTTTCAGTTACTTGTTCAGCGGTTTTCTATGCAGCTAATTGTGCCTTAACTAGCACTATTTGAAAGCATTACCCTATCTTTTCCTATCCCTTTCTAAGTAAACTTACCCATACCTTCCAGGCTTAAACGGCAAAAACCGACGAACCCCAATACATGTATATAAATGTCCGGAATTGAAATAAACTATAGATAGCCGCACCGTAAATTAGCAGTGTGAATAAATTCAGAAGGATAGAAGAGACAATGAAAAACACATTCTCAAACTGGAAAACTAAAGTAATCAACTAAAGATCAATCTGTTACATTCATACATTTTTTTGAATTTATAAATAACCGCCACTTGTGTTTGTTCGTCAACACACAAGGTCCTGAAAATAGAAGTCAGAGTTTGGAATTTTAATATTATGTTGCTTGGAACACAGATACAAATTTAAGGACCTCAAAACGTACGCATCGACTGAAAGTTTTGAAGGCGACACCAAAAAATACCGTACGGTATTTGAAAACCAAGAGACAACTTATCTGTACGTAGAGTTGTCGGTTTACAACAAACTATTTGATGAAGCCGACTGGAAAGCCACTCTCAACTTTCAATGTTTTTCGCTCAGTGAAACCGGGCATCGCACACCTTTGTGCACTCTGTCTATTGACCGCAACGTAAGTCGTGAAGAAAATATCGTTGTAGCCCGTCATAGCTGGGGGCTAGCCGAACATGGCGCCTTCTGGAAAAAGGGCTTGTACGAATGGGTAGCTTCTATTGATGGAGTGCCTGTGGGCAGCAAGAGATTTTACGTAGAAGAAGCCGGTGAAGTAAGCGAAGAACTGAATCCTTATTTTGTAGTAGACTCGGTGCGGTTGTACGAAGGTAATTACGAAGGTGTTTCCAAAGATGAACGGGTATATGTGACTCAGTTTCAGAGTGCCGAAACGCGGTATATCTTTGTGGAGTTCAGCTTCATTAACCTGCAACTCGACCCCTGGCAGTGCGAGATTTTCTTCAACTTCTATAACAATACCGGCCAGCTTAAGGGCAGCGTTCCTTATCTTAAAAAGATTGAATCGACGACCCAAAATGAAGATTGCCTGGTTACGATTACTACCGGTTGGGGCTCGTCAGAAAAACGAACCTGGTACAACGACAAATATTCGCTCGAAATCGTATTTATGGACACTCCCATTGCCGTACTTCCTTTTGAAGTAGGTGACGAGTGGGTCAAAGGAATTCCTCAGGTATATCAGGGCGGCGGACATGTACTGGCATTGAAGCAACAACCGCTGATACAGGAATCGAAGCCGGAAGAGGACCTGGAAGACGTTATGGCTTCCCTGAACAATCTGGTAGGCCTGGATGAAATAAAAACCAAAATAAACGACTATACCGCTTATCTCAAATTCCTGAAATTGCGGCAGGAACAAGGATTTGAAGAAAGCTATAATTTAAGTCTGCATACTGTATTTACAGGCAACCCAGGTACGGGCAAAACAACCGTAGCTCAAATGCTGGGACGCATCTACCATTCGATGGGATTGCTTTCCAAAGGAACGGTGATGGAAGTAGGGCGTGCCGAATTGGTTGGAAAGTACATAGGCCAAACGGCACCCAAAGTCAAAGAAGTAATAGACAAAGCTCGCGGGGGTATTCTGTTTATCGACGAAGCTTACTCGCTGGTTCGTAGTGAAAATGACGAACAAGACTTTGGCCGGGAAGTAGTCGAAATTCTGATTAAGGAAATGTCGGACGGCCCTGGAGATCTGGCCATTGTTGTAGCGGGTTATCCTCAACAGATGCAGGTATTTCTTGATTCCAACCCTGGTTTACGGTCCCGGTTTAACCTGTACTATCATTTTCCTGATTATCTGCCGCAAGAATTGTTGCAGATTGCCCATCAGAAAGCTTCTCACAAACACATTTCCTTTGAGGACAAGTCGCGGGAGTTTTTCTACGAAAAGATAACCGAAGCATATCGCAACCGTGACAAATCGTTTGGCAATGCCCGATTGGTCAGTTCATGGATCGAAGAAGTAAAAATGAACCTGGGTCTTCGCATTGTGCGTTCCGGCGATTTTGCATCTCTAAGTCAGGAAGCCTGGCGTACCATTACGGTAGACGATGTGCAGGTGATGTTTAAAAACAAGAAAGGCGAACTACCCGATATCCAGATAGATGAAGATTTGGTTGAGCAAACGTTAATGGAACTGGATTCGTTAATCGGTCTGGATTCGGTTAAGACAGAGTTGCGGGAACTGGTCCAATTGGTGAAATTCTACAAGGAGTCAGGCAAAGAAGTATTGAACAAATTTTCGCTTCACACCATATTCACCGGTAATCCGGGTACTGGAAAGACAACAGTAGCTCGCCTGATTGCCAAGTTGTGGAAGTCTCTGGGCTTGCTGGAACGAGGCCATCTGGTAGAATGCGACCGTCAGTCACTGGTGGCGGGTTACATTGGACAAACTGCCATTAAAACAACACAACTAATCGAAAAAGCCATTGGAGGTGTACTTTTCATTGACGAGGCTTATACATTGACAACGGGTGGTGAAAATGATTTTGGCAAAGAGGTAATTGAAACTTTGCTGAAACAAATGGAAGACCGCCGGGGTGAATTTGCGGTGATTGTAGCCGGTTATCCCGAGCCGATGGACCGCTTCCTTGAAGCAAACCCAGGATTGAAGTCCCGTTTTGACAAGACGCTGCAGTTCAATGACCTATCAGCTGAAGAACTGTACTGGGTTGCTGCCTACATGCTAAAACACGAAGGACTAACTCCCGATGCTACGGCAGCAGCTTACCTGCGCAAGCATCTGGTTGAGTTACATGAGAAACGTGACAAGTATTTTGGCAATGCCCGTTCGGTGAGGAAAATCGTACAGGCCGCCATCAAAAAGCAACATTTGCGTATGGCGTCGCTGGAAAAAAACATTCGCACAGAGATCGTTACTCAAACGCTGACAATCGAGGACTTGTCTCATATTACCGAAAGCCAAGAAACAACTACCAAATCTTCCATTGGATTTCGGTTAGGAAAGTAGGCTCCAATTCAGATTATCTGCTGTGTGCATGCAACGTATTTTATTGGTTATTTTAATTAGCCTGGTGATGATTCCTGCCTTTGCTCAGATCTTTGTGCAACCGGTCAGGAATTACCCCATGCAAGCTCAAAACAAAAACAATGTAAGCCTTGTCAGGCAAAATGCGTATTCGAATGCAACCTATCGGTTTAAAATCGTCAGGCCGGACGGGAAACTCGATAGCATCCGAAGTTCCATCTGGTACGACAAGCATACGGATAGCTACTATCTCAAAGACAAGAGCCTGAAAATTTATGCCAACCAAACCCGAAAACTACTGCTGACATCATCAAAAGACACCATTGCTGCCGAAAGCAAAAATGGCAGGTGGTTGTTTCCAGTCACACAAGGAACAATGGCTGCTTATTCGCTACGCCCGTTTGCCAAAAAGACAAATGCTTCGTATGTGCAAAAAGGCAGTGCCGGACAACTGTATGACTACGATAGAAAATTTGTAAAAAGCGTTTTGCCTAATTTATTAGCCGATAATATGGCAGCAACAAAGGCTTATCGCCGCTACAGATCGACCAAAAGGATACTGACTGCCTGCAAAATAGTACTTCCCATTCCTTTCCTTTTCATTCGGATTCCTTCTCCGCTCAAGACGCTTATGGTCTATAACCAAACGAACCCGAAGAAGTAATCTGAAGAGCAAGCACGAGTCAGCAAAATAGTATCTGCGGGAAAGGCAAAACCTCCCTATCACTGAATCGGCAAAACAGGTTGTTTTCTTACATACAAATGCCTTCTCTGGCGATTAGTAGCTCAACATTTTCTTTCTATGCTTCGTACTCAGCGTAGCAACTGCTCTATGAAAACAAAACGCATAATCAATACCGTAACTGGCGTTCAGACAAATTATTTACATCTATGGCAAAAAAATTACGCTCCAGCTTCATACTAACACTAATTATTCTGGCGGCAACTACTGCCTGCCGCACCAGCCGGGAAGAACAAGCCGCCCGTTCAGTAGATGTTTTTTTCGAATCGGTGGCCAATAACGATTTTGAAAAGGCCCGCGACCTCTCCACGGAAGACAGCCAGCCTGTACTGGCAAGCGTTGAAAAGGAGGCGAAAGAATATCGCCCGGATGTAAAGCCCGCCAAAGTGGAAGTGGAAATTGTAGACAAACAAATTACCGGAGACCACGCCCTGGTGAATGTCATCGTCAAAGTGGGTCCTAAAACCAGGAAAGAAAAAGTAAAATTGGTGCTGATAAACGACCAATGGCGGATTGTGGTTCAGAAACCACAGGTACAACTGGTGCGGTACGTGGTATTCTACGATCAGTACGAATTAATCGTATTACCCAAGATACGCATAAAACAGCCGGTGATTATTGTCAAGGATGATCATCACCATTATGGGCACAGGCATGCCTACGGCCATCACAAGCATAAACACAAACATCACAACGATTAATTTCTTTTTATTTACTCTATTTCAGTTAGTTAAAAGTAACCTTCCATGAAAAAAACGTTCATTACAGCAAGTTTGGTAGTATTGAGCCTGGCAACATTTGCCCAACAAAAGAAGTCCGCCGCATCGGCCAAAAAACCAACGTCGAGTCATTCCAGCAAGGCTTCGGTTTCGACGGCCCAACCTTCCTGGGGAATAGGATTACGGGCGGGTAATCTGACGGGACTATCAGTAAAGAAATATTTGGGAAAATCGGCGCTGGAATTCAGCCTGGGAACCTTGTACACCTACGGATACAATTACAACAAACGCTTTAAAGATGATTACCAATATGTAAGCTATTACGGACGTAACCGCGGACTGGGAATCCAGCTCCATTACATGGGTCAGAAAGCCATCAAAGGCGCACCCGGTCTGGACTGGTATTACGGAGGAGGCTTACAAGTCCGTTTTGACCGCACGTCTTACACGTATCGTTACAAATCGTATTATGGAAACGGAAAGAATGATTACGTATGGGTGCAAACCACCGACCGGCCCGGCTTTGCCGACGTTGGCTTGGACGGCTTAATTGGACTGGAATACAAATTCAAAGAGGTTCCATTGGCATTGTTTGTAGACACAAATCTGTATATCGAATTGGTTCATACGCCGGGCTGGGTAAATATGCAGGGCGGGCTGGGCTTGCGGTATAATTTTTAAGAACAATTTCTATTTTCCTACATCCGGGTCAGCCTGGATGTAGGAAAATAGTATCTTTCAAAAACGAAAAACCTGCCCTTTTTATACCTCTCCCTTTTTTTGCCGGTAATACCATTGCAGCGCTTTCACATTGCTTCCGCAACTTTTCATGCTGCACCACCGACGTTTTCCATTTTTAGTGGAATCATAAAAAATCCATCCGCAACTGGGGCATTCTTTTAGTCGCTTCAACCTTTCTGGTGATAGTAGCAATTCATAGCTGTCATTTATGATTGGCGCTATTAAGTTAGTGAAATCATCTGGTGGCAAGGCCCAGCTTTTAGAGAAACCTTTTTCGGTTTGTGTGACCTCTACCAATGAAACACAGCTTCTTAGCACTTTATTATAGGCCGTCAAGGTGTCAGTCGGTACTGTTTGGGATGAAATCCAGTTGCTGAACAGCCGATATAAGAGCTCACGCAAGGCAATAGCTTCAACAAAAAAAGTCTGAGCCTCCGCAGGTTCTTTCTTTGCTCTCTGACTAAGTGCATTAGCGGTTCTTTCATCAATGAATTCCAAGCGTTGCCCCCACCCAATCAGATCAAACACATCCGATAGGTAATCGCCGTGCGTAGCCGTTTTTCGCTCGGGTACGCTGTTGATGAAATCCAGGCACAACAGTCCACCCGCCAATTCTATTTCCTCAATCTTTTTATTTTTTACCATCAAAATAGTTTTTGTTAGTAAAATTATTTTTACCTTTAAAACAGTTTTTATCAGTAAAAATAACATTTTATGTTTATGAAAAAGTTATTTATTTTTCTCTTCATTGTTTTTTTGACCATTGGTTGCCATCCAGGTTCAACTCAGGAGCACAAACAGAGTATCAGTGCAGACCCACCAGCCCAAGTTGCACTATTCGCCCAAGGTATTTTTTCCACCCATCGCAATGAATTAAACTCCTGCTTCTCACCAGACGGAAAAATGTTTCTTTATACGATTGCCAATAACTCCTATTCCGACACGTTTTACACCATTTTTATCAGCTATTTTACCAACGGTGCCTGGTCATCTCCCCAAGTAGCTCCGTTTTCGGGCCAGTTCAGCGACGCCGATCCTTTTTTCGCACCGGATGGTAAACGAGTATATTTTATCTCAAAGCGACCCAGTGAGAAGAGCGCAGCCCCAAAATCTGATTTTGACATCTGGTTTGTGGATGTTTCCTCTGATGGAGAGTTGGGAACCTCGCTACAGCCGCTCACAGAAATCAATTCGGATAAGGATGAATTGTATCCGAGTGTGGCTATGAACGGAAACCTCTATTACAGTACTGAAAACGACGTAACGGGATATGACATCATGGTTTCGCGACTCACATCAGCCGGTTTTGCTCAGCCTGAAAGCATTAGTCCTACTGTTAATACAACCGCTACAGAATATGACGCTTACATTGCTCCCGATGAAAGTTACCTGATCTTTACGGCCATGGGCAGACCGGATGGGTTGGGTAGCGGCGATTTGTACATCAGCCGGAAAGTGAACAATCAATGGACCGCCGCACGCAACTTAGGCCCTGACATTAATTCTCCTTTTATGGACCAGTGCCCTTGGGTTTCGGCTGATGGAAAGAGTCTCTTCTTTACCAGTTTCAGGGATAACAATGCCTATGAATTCAAAAAAACCGTTTCCACTCAACACTACTTACAACTTCTGGAATCGCCCTGGAATGGATCGGGTAATTTATTTTGGGTAAACAGTCAATCCATTTTTCAGTCTATGAAACCCATTGCTATTCTCGAATGCCCTTCTAATTTGGGGCTTGCCATGCCAAAGCCTAATCATGAACCCGGCGTAAAACAGCTTCCTGACTGGCTCAGAAAGCATCATTTTCATGACAAGCTGGCACCTGTATTGACTGCCCGAGTCGCGGTACCTGCGTATTCCAATCGGGTTGATGCCCAAACCGGAGTGCGCAATACGAACGAAATTATTGAATATGCTCTGAAGCAACAAAGTGACTTACAACGGATTCTGTCTGGCAATCACTTTCCGATAGTCATCGGCGGTGATTGTAGCATCCTTATTGGCTCTATGCTGACGCTGCGAAAAATGGGAAACTATGGGTTGTTTTCGCTGGATGGGCACACCGATTTTATGCTGCCTGCGCTTTCAAGTACGGCAGGTGCCGCAGGCATGGACCTGGCAATTGTCACAGGTTATGGGCACGAACGGCTTACCAACATTGAAAACCGAAAGCCTTATGTAGCCGAAGAACGGGTGTGGAGTGTCGGAAACCGGGAATATGACAAGGAGTACGTTCGACCCATACTGGAATCTAAAATCGGCTACTACGATTTGAAGAGACTGCGACGAGAAGGCATCGAAAAGTGCGCAAAAGCTTTTCTGAACATGGTTGAATCGCAAAAACTGGACGGTTTCTGGATTCACATTGATGTTGATGTGTTGAATGATGCCATTATGCCCGCTGTTGATAGCCGAAGCCCAGACGGACTTACTTACCAGGAGTTTAGACAAATTTTAGAACCCTTATTGCTTCATCCGAAAGCAACAGGTTGCGATCTTACCATACTCGACCCGGAACTTGACCCTTCGGGACAATATACCCAGGAATTCGTTTCTGTATTTACGAACTTAATCCACGCCACGCGAAAGTAGCCGCGAAAATAGTATCTTCGCCAAAACCTACGACCTATGGATTTTCAGGAATTTGAAGTTACGCTTTCTCAATCACAGCCACCTGTCAACCTATCAGATGCACTTCAGGCCATGTGGCATGACGGCAAGGGCGATTGGGAAAAAGCACACGATCTTGCACAAATCAACAATAGTGCGACCAACTGCTGGATTCACGCGTATCTGCACCGCAAAGAAGGTGATAACTGGAACGCCCAGTATTGGTATACGCGTGCAGGCAGACCCATGCCCAAAACCACGCTAGAAGAAGAGTGGCAGGCAATTGTGAAAGAATTATTAGCATCTACCCCAAAATAAAAGCGGAACTTTAGAGTTCCGCTTTTATTTTACTCCTGCTCATTTTGCAGAATCTGGTGACCCATTTTATCCCGCTTGGTAGTCAGGTATTTTTCATTATAGGGATTGGGCTTGATTTCAATGGGCACGGTATCTACGATTTCCAGCCCGTAGCCAATCAGTGCTGCCCGTTTTTTAGGGTTGTTTGAAATCAGGCGAATTTTAGTAATTCCTAAATCACGTAAGATCTGAGCTCCCACCCCATAGTCACGTTCATCCATTTTAAAGCCCAGCTCCAGGTTGGCCTGCACCGTATCCCGGCCAGATTCCTGTAACTTGTAAGCCTTCAGCTTGTTAATCAGTCCAATGCCGCGTCCTTCCTGATTCATGTAAAGCACTACCCCTTTTCCTTCTTTCTCCACAATATCCATGGCGCGGTGCAATTGTCCGCCACAGTCGCAGCGACAGGAACCAAAAATATCGCCAGTAGCACAGGACGAATGGACGCGTACCAATACCGGCTCGTCTTTTTCCCAGGTGCCTTTGACCAACGCCATGTGAATGTCGCCGGTGTTTTCCTGCCGATACGCAATCAAATCAAAATGGCCGTGTTCGGTAGGCATGTCTACGCCAATTTCACGTTTTATAAGGCTTTCCTTGGCTAGTCGATACTCGATCAAATCTTTGATACTCACCAGCTTCAGACCGAATTTGTCGGCCATTATCCGCAATTGGGGCAAGCGAGCCATGGTGCCGTCTTCATTCAATATCTCAATGAGTACACCGGCGGGTTGCAAGCCTGCCAACCGGGCAAAGTCAATGGCGGCTTCGGTATGTCCCGACCGGCGCAATACGCCACCCGGCATGCCACGAAGCGGAAAAATATGTCCGGGACGGCCCAATTCTTCCGGTTTGATTTCCGGATCAACCAATGCCTGAATGGTCTTGGCCCGGTCACTGGCCGAAATACCTGTGGTGCAACCGTGTCCCAACAGATCGACCGAAACGGTAAAAGGAGTGCTATGTAACGCCGTGTTACGGCCAACCATCATTTCCAATCCCAGTTCAATGCAGCGTTCCTGGGTAAGTGGGGCACACATCAGTCCGCGTGCTTCCTTAATCATAAAATTCACTAACTCGGGCGTTATTTTTTCGGCGGCGCAAATCAGGTCGCCTTCGTTTTCGCGGTCTTCATCATCAACCACAATGATTACTTCGCCGCGTTTAATGGCTTCTATGGCATCTTCTATGGCATCCAATTGGATGACTTCAGTGGTATTTTCCATGAGTGGAATTAAATAAGAGTTGTGTTTCCCTGCTTCCAGAAAAAAGAAACAGAGGACAAAGGTAGCTTAAAAATAGTATCTCCCAAGAAAGGAAAACCCTATGCTTACAGTAACAGGAATTGAAAAGGGGAAGGTTCCGCAAGCTCTGTTTTTTCACCACAGCGGCTCCAGCACTTTTCGCATTGCTTGTGCTTTGAGCAAACATTCCTCGTATTCCTGTTCGGGCACGGCATCGTAGGTGATGGCACTTCCCACCGAGAAAGACAGGTATTGGGTGGCTGCGTTGTAAAAAATGGACCTGATAATCACATTGAAATCGAAATCACCATCGGGTGTATAATAGCCCATAGCACCCGAGTAAATGCCACGTTTGCGGTCTTCGTATTGGTCAATCCGATTCATGGACATGATTTTCGGTGCTCCCGTCATGCTTCCCATGGGAAAAGCATTTTGGATGGTTTCCAGCAAATTCACTTCTGGCCGGCTTTCTGCCGACACGGTGGAAATCATTTGATGCAACGCTTCAAACGTATAAATGCCAAACATCTCTTCCACTTTCACACTGCCCGGCACGGCACTGCGAGCCAGGTCGTTACGCACCAAATCCACGATCATCATATTTTCGGCGCGTTCCTTTTCGCTGTTCTGCAAGGTTGCTTTCAAAATAGTATCTTCTTCGGACGACAAACCCCGGCGTATGGTTCCTTTGATGGGCATGGAAATCAACCGATTGCCGGATTTTTTCAAAAACCGCTCCGGCGATGCGCACAACAAATACTGCTGGTCCATTTTGCCAAATACCGAAAACGGCATGGGCGACAAAGCGTTCAAAGCCAGATACGCCTGCAACGGCTGAAGCTTGGCCTGCTCGGCAAAAAACTCAACGCAATAGTTGATCTCATACATATCTCCATCAAGAATGTGCTCCTGCAACTGGCGAACCGTGGACAAATACGTATCACGAGAAGTTCTTTGCTGAATCACTCCTTCAAATAAAGGCGATGACGCTTGGGAAATTTCCGTTTGCACAATGGCCTGCCAGATTGGCTCGGGTTCGGCAAAGGAAGCGATTTCGATGGATTGATCTTGAAAGAAAATAATATGTTCGGGAACGTAAAAACCGGCATCTTCAAATTGCAGGTAATCCGGGTTGCGACTGGTCAGGTCTTCAATTTCATTCTTCAAGTCATACCCAAAATAGCCAATCACCCAGTCGGACTGTTCTTTTAAAAAGTCCTGCAAATCAGCAAAAACAGAATTATTCCTTACCGAAAATCGTTGTTTTGCTCCAACGGCCAGCATGTGCGGAAAACCACCGTACGGATAGGTAGCCCCCAACTGATTATCCGTAAAATAATGAAAGCACGAAGCGGCTTCGGCCCAATGCAGTGCTTTCAAAATAATATCCTGGCGAGATACAAAACCGGCACTCTGCCCAAACGAGAAAACCCGGTGGATTCGTGGATTCATGGTGCAAAGATACACCGTCAAAACACAAGTCGCGCAATTTATGTTGCATGGGTGGGTTTGTGCGTTTTCAGGCATACTATTTTGTATTACCTTGCACCAAAATTCATTGTTTCTGCTATTTATTCTGTGATGAAAAAAGTTCTTTTTGTTGACCGTGACGGCACTATCCTTGTTGAACCCCTCCCTGACCGACAGATTGATTCGCTGGAAAAACTCGAATTTATTCCAAAAGCCATCAGCAACCTGCGCAAAATTGCCGAAGAAACGGACTATGTTTTGATATTGGTTTCTAACCAGGACGGATTGGGTACGGATTCTTTTCCTGAAAACACGTTCTGGCCTGCCCATAACAAGATGTTGCAAACCCTGGCTGGCGAAAACATTCATTTCCAGGCTTCTCACATTGACCGAAGCTTTGAGTATGAAAACCTGGCTACTCGCAAACCAGGTATCGGCATGCTGACCGATTACATGCAAGGCGACTATGACCTGGAGAATTCCTTTGTGATTGGCGACCGGATAACAGATGTGAAATTAGCCCGGAATCTGGGTGCCAAGGCGATTTTGTACAATGCCGACAAACTTTTACGGGATGTCAACCCCATTATTGAATCGAACGACCTGATTACTTCGGACTGGGACGAAATTTACAGTTTTCTTCGTTTGCCAGCCCGTCTTGCTGAGGTACAACGTGATACCAAAGAAACCCGGATTTCCATCAGGCTTAACCTAGACGGCTCTGGCAAAAGCGACATGCGTACCGGCCTTGGTTTCTTCGACCATATGCTTGACCAGCTTGCCAAGCATTCGGGAGCAGATTTGAGCATTCATGTGTTGGGTGATTTGCACATTGACGAGCATCACACCATTGAAGATACGGCCTTGGCACTGGGTGAAGCGTACCTGAAAGCCTTGGGCGACAAGCGGGGCACCAATCGGTATGGCTTCTTGTTACCCATGGACGAAGCTTTGGCTCAGGTAGCGATTGACTTTTCGGGGCGTCCGTGGCTGGTTTGGGACGCGGAATTTAAGCGGGAGAAAATCGGCGAAATGCCTACCGAAATGTTCTTCCACTTTTTCAAATCGTTTTCGGATACGGCCAAATGCAATCTGAATATCAAGGTGGAAGGAGACAACGAACACCATAAGATCGAAGCCATTTTCAAGGCGTTTGCCAAAGCCATTAAAATGGCCGTGAGCCGCGATGTTCGTAACCTGGAAAACTTACCCAGTACCAAGGGCGTTTTATAGTTCTCATTCCAAAATAGTATCTTTTTAATCATCAAAACCTGCCTTTGCGGGCAGCTTTCACCTATGTTTACCGGAATCATTGAAGCCGTGGCGGAAGTAACCGAAATTCGTACCGAAGGGACCAACCTCACATTTGTGATGAAGTCGCCACGGCTGGCATCTGAACTCAAGATTGACCAGAGCGTATCGCACAATGGCGTTTGCCTGACCGTGACCCAAGTTTGGGACGAACACTATACCGTTACAGCCATTCAGGAAACGTTGCAAAAAACCAACCTGAGCCAATGGAAGCCCGGCACTAAAGTAAACTTGGAACGCTGCATGCCCATGAACGGCCGCTTTGACGGACATATTGTGCAAGGCCACGTAGACCAGACGGCAACCTGCACGGCAACCGAATCGCTGGACGGAAGCTGGACTTTCGACTTCGAATACGATGCCACTGCAGGTAATATTACCGTTGAAAAGGGGTCTATCTGTGTCAACGGGGTAAGCCTGACAGTAGTCAATTCTGAGAGCAACAGCTTCCGTGTGGCCATTATTCCGTATACCTACGAACATACTAACTTTCATCAGTTACAAAAAGGTGATTTGGTAAATCTTGAATTTGATGTCATTGGTAAGTATTTGGCCAAAATCATACGGGAAAAATATGTATAGAAGACTAATTTTATAAACGGTTTCATCCTGTTAGTCAGGCATAAATCGCCGAGATTACTGACATAAGCACGCGAAATTTGCGTAACTCAAAGATTTACTGTAAACTTGGGCAAGTAACATTCCACGAGCAGTTCAGTCTCTCAAAAAATTAGTTAATTAAACCAGAAGTAATTCTCCTATAGGGCATTATAGTAGCCTTATGGCAAGTTACTTTTATGTGGAAGAAAAACGTTACCTTATGAATTGTATCATTGTGGACGACGACGAAATGTCAAGGACAATTGTCAAGCACTTCGTTGAACAAACCCAATCGCTTACCTTGGTTGGCATCTGTACAGATGCGATTCAGGCGGCTAATACCCTCCAAGTAACTCCTGTTGACCTGATTTTCCTGGATGTGGAAATGCCTGAGATGACTGGTATGGAGTTGGTTAAGTCGCTGACTGTGAAGCCACAGGTAGTCATTATTTCTTCACGCGCTGATTATGCCGCGGAGGCATTTGAATACAGCATTTCCGATTATTTGGTAAAGCCCATCACGTATGCCCGTTTTCTGAAGGCTGTCGAAAAAGTGCGTGAATCGGTGGAGCATCACCCCGTTACCAGCAATCATGCCCCACAATCGCAGGATTTGTACATTAAGACCGATGCGAAGATTGTGAAAATCACGCTCAGAGACTTGTTATACGTAGAAGCCCTGGCAGACTATGTGATTCTGCATACTGCCGGAGCCCGTTACATTGTGCACTCCACCATGAAAGGCATTGAGAAGAAACTGGCCGACGGAGCTTTTGCCCGCATTCACCGTTCGTATATCATCAATACCGAAAAGATCGATTCCATCGAAGATTTGTCGGTTGTCATCAACAAAAAATACATTCCCATTGGAGCTTCCTACAAAGACAGCTTTCTGAAGCGCCTCAATATTCTTTAAAAGCCGGTTTCTTACACCTTCTTCTGAAGCGACCAACCATTAAACTCCCACCGCCTAATAAGGGTTTGGTATAGAAATACGACAAATAAGCTACAAGAGATCCCAATACTTGCACCCATCAGTATGTCAAGCGGGTAATGGACACCGACATAAATGCGGCTGTAGGATACCAAGGCTGCCCACGGAAAAAGCCAGACCAGATACGGGAAGTGTTTGCGAGTAAGCACAAAAAGACTGGTAGCTAAGGCAAACGTGGTAGAAGCGTGTGAAGAAACAAAACCAAAACGCCCGCCACATCCCCGCAGCACATATACATTTTTCTGTATCTCTACTGTATGGCAAGGCCGGAGACGACCAAAGTAAGGCTTGAACAAACCCGATGCCACATAGTCAGCCAGGCCTACAGCCAGAATAACGGCCACTATTAGAAACACTCCTTCAAGCCGGTATTTGCGGATTACCAGAAAAATAATAACGGCGTACATCGGATACCAGAAATACGTATCCGTAATCCAGTACATGAACGGGTCCATTGTCGAAGTATGGTGCCGATTCAGATACAGAAACAATTCCGTATCCCACTTCTTTATTTGCTCAATCAATAGCTTACAGGTTTAGCATGTTGGACGAAAAAATAGTATCTTTTTTGAGAGCAAAACCGCTGGTATTTACTTTTACCGGAATGGGTTGCCACTCAAATGAGTACCCAGTCTACGCCTTTTTTCAGGTAACCCAGGGTTTCAGCTTCGCGGCTGCCCGGCTGC
Source organism: uncultured Sphingobacteriales bacterium (assembly GCA_963520985.1). Taxonomy (GTDB): domain Bacteria; phylum Bacteroidota; class Bacteroidia; order Cytophagales; family 172606-1; genus Xanthocytophaga. The sequence continues at coordinate 1,025,659 of CAUQTA010000001.1, read as the reverse complement.
ACCTGATAGTTGTAATGCCATTCGGCCATCGGCGGAAGGCTCATCAGAATGGATTCGGTGCGGCCATCGGTATCCAGGCCAAACTTGGTCCCTCGGTCATATACTAGGTTAAACTCCACATACCGCCCTCTACGCACCATCTGCCACTGTTTTTCGGCCTCTTCATAAGGCAACCCGGCGTTTTTGAACATGAAGTAGGTGTACAACGGCGCAAAGGACTCGCCTATTTGCTGCACAAAAGCAAACAGTTGTTCTTTGGTCATGCCTTCGTTTTCTGACAGCCGGTCAAAGAAAATGCCCCCAACCCCGCGTGTTTCCTGCCGATGCTTAATGTAAAAATAATCGTCGGCCCATTGCTTGAACCGGTTATAAAACGCCGGGTGGTGGTGATCGCAGGCATCTTTTAAGGTTTTATGAAAGTGGCGGGCATCATCGGTATTTATGTAATGTGGAGTTAGGTCGATGCCTCCGCCAAACCACCACGTTCCGTTAGTCATTTCAAAATACCGCACATTCATGTGAATGATGGGCACCATGGGATTTATGGGATGCATGACAATGGAAACGCCGGTTGCGTAAAAATCGGATTCGGGCAGTTTCAAGGCTTGCAGAATCGGAGCAGGTGTATGCCCGTACACAGCGGAAAAGGCGACTCCGCCTTTGGCCAGTATCTTTCCATTCTGGATGATACGCGTACGACCACCGCCGCCGCCGGGACGTTCCCATACGTCTTCCGTAAACCGGGCTTCTCCGTCGGCCTCTTCCAACGACGAACAAATTCGGTCTTGCAGGCCCTGAAACCACTGCGATATGTCTTCTTTGGTTAGCATAATCGTTTAAAAGAAAGGTGCAAAAATAAAAGGTTTCTCTAAAAGGCCCGGCTTCTTTTCAAAATAGTATCTTTTGAAAAGGCAAAACCCTTAGAGCTGCACATGAATGTGGTCGTCGTGTCGCACAGCTTGGCAACCTTGGAAACGAATCTTTGAATATGCGGTTAACTTCATCCTGTGTTTCAGGTGAGGCTCAATGAATAGCTTGCCTACTTTTTTATGGGTTGCCAGTATTACCAACATGGCGCGGGTGCGTTGTGCATCCATGCGAAAAAGGCGGGCATTGCTTTGCGGCATCAGTTGCTTCAGAATGGAATACTGCCAGAAGCCCTGTTTGGCACAGGAAGCCGCGTTATCTTCTTCGCTTGGCAAAGGTTCCTCGCAGATGCCGTACCCAATGGGCGAAGGCGCTGTATGAACGGGTTCCTGAGTAGCCGTTTCCTGATAGAAAAAAGCCAGATCCAGTTTTTGCCCATCGTTGTGGCTCAGGTGAGGCAAAAGGGGAAAACCTTTCAGAAACGGAAACCCCGCATCCAGGTAATGGGTAATGGTGCCGGGAAACTTTGCGGCCATGGCCCCGGCAGTTTGCAAGGCAACTTCCCGAAGGGGTTGGCGTACATAATGTCGGTTCAGCAAAACGGTGATGATGGTTAGCGGTTTGAGTTGCGGATGGGCCATTGGCAGTGGAACACGGCCAAACAATGGAGCAACGAACGGAACCATGGCAAAAACACAACTCAGATAAACCACCAGAAAAATACCCGCTTTGCCTGCCAGTTGCTTTCCGATACTTTTTACGTTATCGTCAAATTTGCAAAATACGGGCAGGCATGCTAACCATACCAATCCGCCAATTTGGGTAAGAACCGTCAGAAAAAGTATCCAAATTGTGTGAATAGCCACAGAGAATGCGTTTCGCAAAAACATACGTAAAGACATAACATAAAAAAAGGCAAAACGGGGGTTTTGCCTTTTCAAAAGATACTGTTTTCTATAAATGCTACTAACGTGATTTGATGACGAATTTGACAGTTCCAATACCGCCACCTTCATTGTCGTCTTTTGCCGTATAAACGCCGGTCTGAACATATTTTTTACAAACGGCAACATCGGCTGGCGAAAGCGTGGACTCTTTTACAGAAACCCGTTGCACTTTGCCATCTTCATCAATCTCAATGTTAAAAACGACAAATCCGTCGCTTTCCAATTCGTCCGGATTGGGCTGGCGAATCCGGGCGTTCCATCCCCGAATGTTGGAATTGACACCGGTACCAATGCCCCCGGCATCGCCGCCGCCAGAGCCGGGTTTACCGCTGTAATTCTTAGATCCCATGATGCCACGTGGGTCGCCTTTATCGCCTACTTTGCCTTCATCATCGCCATTGTTGTTGCCAGCTACTTTGTCACTGGTTCCGTTTCCTACTCCGCCAGCGCCGGTTTTATCGGTTTTTGTAAACAAGGACCGTTTGTCCACAGTTGGTTGGGGCTTCTCTTCCACCTTAGGCGCAGCAGGTGCCGGAGGTGTGGGCTTAGGCGTTTCTACAGGCTTCTTTACGGGTGTTTCTGTTTCTATTTTCTTTTTCGGCTCCTCTTTTTTAGGCTCAGGCTTTGATTTCACTTCGACTGGGCTATCGTCCTCATCACTGGTTACAATTGCCTCATCGTCACTGGCTTTGGGTGAAGACTGCGGCTGAGGAGACGGTGGAGTTGGCTCTGGCCGCGGAGTGGGGTCAACGGGCGGATTGCCTGCCTTCGCATCCGGATTGGGCGGGTTTGTATTGGGCGGTGCCAATGACTCCACATCACCGCTTCCTTGTGCATCAAAGCCATAGCTTACTTCTACGCCACCTTCGGCGATTTCGGAAGGCAGCGGATCAGGAATAATCATCACAATCCACAGAAAGCAAACGATCAGCAACGCTATGTAGAGCGTAGAAGTGATGATAAAAGCCACGCGCCGATTGTCTCTTTCCTGAACAGAAACTTGTGTAGCCATAAAATATCGTTAATTAATTGTTTTTCTTTTAACCGTAAAGCAAGTTACGAGTATTTTGCTAAAATAGTATGCTTGGCAAAGCAAAAACCCCGCCGTTTTTGATAACGACGGGGTTCGGTATTTATTTTTCTGCAAAGCTTCATTCGTTTTCGAACACCCATGCAGCCGGATAGTCCTTCTTAAGTTGTTTTGCCTGAAGTTCGGCTTCGGTACGGTTGGCAAAATCGGCATAAGAAACCTTGATCAGGCCATTAGCTCCACGTTCCAGAATCTTGGCATCTTTGTGACCATTTGTAACCAAGTTGTTACGAAAACGCTTGGCATTGCCTTCCACCGAAAATCCGTTGATGATCACGTAATACCGTGCCGCTTTTTCTGCTTTTTTCACAGCAGCTACCGGCTCGGCGGTTTTGGTTTCTTTTACAACCGTATTTTCAATTTTTGGCTGTGTTTTTACTTCTTCCTTTTTAGGTGCTTCCGATTTGGCATCAACTATCTTTTCTTCCGTTGTTTTTACGGGCTCCTCCTCTATGGCATCCCAATCATCTGAGGCTTGGGTTTCAGCAGTTTTTTGGGGCGTTTCTACAAATTCGCTACGCACAGTAGACTGCTCAGGTTGCTGTGCCGGCTTATCCTCTTTTTTCGCCTTTTCCACCTTCAAAATAGAAGCCAGCGGACTAAAATCGGCCAATTGCTGACTCGAATGAGTAAGGAAGAAATAACCCGAGAAAGCCGATAACACCACTAGGGACGAAAAACCAAGGGCGTACCACAACGTACGATTGTGGCGCAATGCGGACCGCACCAGAGTCGAATCGGTCGATTCGTCGGCGCCGTGTGGTATGGGTTGGCGGTCTTTGGTGCGTACTTTGGTCTGGTAGGTATTCCGCTCAATGGGCTTAAACGACATCTCCGGCAAACCAAAACCATCATTCAGGTAATTGATTTGATGGATGGGTTCAAACTCCATTTTCTGTTCCGGATTCAGCGACAGTGTTCCGATCTCCTCAAACAAATATTTCTTGCTTTGCCAGATTTGCCCGCGTACATAATCGGTAAAGTCTTTGACCAGCTTGGTTGCCTGCTCGCGTGAAATCTTCTCGCCTACCGATACGTGGCTGATGAGCAGCCCGTCGTTTATACGCAACATTTCGTTAAAAGCAATCTCTTTGGAAGGGGGCAAGAACGTATGCCGCGCCGGATGAACCGTTGCCGCCGCATATTTCGCAATAAATCCGCCGAAATCGGGAATAACGACACAGTCGTGCTGAAACAAAAGCTGACGGATGTATTTTTCGATAATCATAAGATAGGTTAGGGTATGAGTAGAATGACAAAGATTTCCTGTTTGCCACCCGTTATCCGATTTCTAGTTATTCGTTTTCAAGCGACTAAAATGAATACGTCAGCCCCAACACAGCGGTAATCCCACGATTGGGATAATATAAAAATCGCTGATACTGAGACGATAACAGGTTGTTTAGTGACAAAGATGCAGAAAATTTTTCTAAAAACACATATTCCCCCTTCAAATTAATATCGGCAATGGGATCAAGCGAAACCACCCGGCTAGTGGCAAAGTTTTTGGCCTGAATGCCTCCCAGGTAGTAGATTTCGGTATTGAAAAACAGGTTATCGGTAGCGGCAAACCGGCCCAATACAGTAGCTGTAAAGGTAGGTTTGTGCCAAGCTTCCCCTATGTTTTTAACGGTATATTTGTAAAAATCCGCCTTGCCCGCTATTCGGAACCGCTTACCAGCATCATACGAAACCTCGGCAGAAAGATTGAATACATTCGTAAAATCCGGATTGTAAATCAGATCAAAGCGGGATGAATCCACCGCGCTGTTCACATAGAAAAACATGTTTTTGTAACGCGCCATCGAAGCCCGCACATCAAAACTCAACGCACCGCCGAGTTGTCGCTTGATGCCGCCATAAATTTCAGAGGCTTTGGAAGTGTTCTGAATACGCAACTGGCTGTTTACGTATGGATTTTCGTTTACAATCTGGCGCAGGTAGTTGCGCTGCATGTCTCCGCTAATCCCCGCAAATACAGTAAAGGCTTCGCCTACTGTCACTTGGGCTTCGGCAACCGGATATAGGTTAACTTTGGTCAGCGACGGTGCCGTATCGTTTTGGGTCACCACATTCAAGCCGGCAGTAACGGTAAATTTGTCAATGGCAAATTGCAGCTGTGGTTTGGTTCGGAACAAATTCCGGCTAATGGAGCCATTGTCCTGAAGACGAGTAAAATACATATCGCTGGGTATGAGCACCCGAATGGCATCCGAAATTTTGTATTTGGCATCCAGGTTAATTCCAAATTCAAACTCGCTGGCTTTGAAAGCATCACTCAGATTGGAGACATTGAGATTGAGCTTGTAATCGAGCGGCGAATCGGTATTGTTATTTACAAAGGATGTTTTAAACGCAAACGTATTGAAAACCTGCTTGATGTCGTCACGGTCGCGTTTTTCCTGCGTGCCATAGAAGTAATACCGCTCCCGGTTGTATTCCAGTCCGGCAGAAGCCGTTAAGGCACTGGTAAACAGCTTCACATTACCGGCCAAAAAGTTTTCCTGCGTACCTGAATTGGCTTTGTAAACGGGGCCGGTTCCGAAGGTCTGGTTTTTGGCCCGTAGGTTCCAGGAAAACTGTTCGCTGCGTTTGGCTCCCAAAAAGGCATCCAGGTACAGGTTGTTGTAATTGCCCAAACCCAGTTTCAGGTAGTTTCCGGTTACATCTTTTACCGGCTCCTGCGTCATTTGCAAAATACGGAAACGCGGATTCAGATCGGCCAGCTTCAGATTACGGTCGGTAAACTGATAAGGCTGCATGCTGGCGTCTGGCTTTTTGTTTGTAATGGTTACTTTCTCAAAGTTCCGCTCGGCTTCGGGTAGGGTAATGGCGCGATTTTTCTCAATCACAATCTCTTCTGATTCGATCTGGCCTTTTTTGGTACCCGGCTTGGTAGGTTGCTGCGCAAATGAAATGGCAGGAAATACCAGAACCAGCAATGAGAAACAGGTTAATTTCAGAATAGGGAATGTGGATTTATTTCTAAACATATTTTCAGTTTGCGCAAAGGCAGGGTTTTGTGCTTTTAAAAGATACTATTTTATGTAACGGACCTGAATCAGAACTACTTGCCTTCCAGTGCTTTTAGCTTTGTTTTGGCTTCGGCAACGACTTCTTTGTCGGCAGAGTTTTCAATTACAGACTCCAGGGTAGCTTTGGCCTGATACGTTTCGTCCAAGGCCACATAGTTATCAGCAACCAGCAGGAAAGCTTTGCCTCGCCATTTTTCAAACCCACCAAATTTGTCATTGACCGCAAAACACATTTCCAGCGACTCTTTGTATTTCTTTTGTTTGTATAGTGCGTCTGCTACCAGATATTGCGCCTCGGCACCGTATTCGTCCTGAGCGGCATTGGCCGCCGAAAGCAATTCTTCTACTGCCTTCTCATAGTTATTTTCCAGGTAATACGATTTTCCTTTGTAAAGCATCGCTTTGTTTACCGCACTGGGCGAAGTGCCGCCTGTGGCCGCTACCTGTGATGCATAATATCGTGCTGAATCGTATTTCGGTATCTGATAATATGACTCCATCAGACCTGCCAAAGCGGTTGTCTGGTCTTTTTTGCTCTGCGAACTGGTGAGCAAGCGGCGGTAATATCCGGCTGACGCTGTGTAATTTTTCGCATTCAGTTCCAGATCGGCCATGCGGCTGATGGAACGCACCACGTATTGGCTGCGACCTTCACTGATCACCTGCTGAAAATTTTTCACAGCGTTGGCGCGGTCACCAAATTTATAATACGAGTCGGCAATGTAATAGCGGGCATCGTACACCTGCGCCGACTGTGGATAACTGCGGCTGTATGCTTCCAAAGCCGAAATGGCCTGCGGATACTTCTCATTCAGATACAAGGATTTGGCAGCCTCGTACTCTATGCTTTCGGTGGAGTTATCCTGCGGATTGGAGCGGCGGTATTTTTCCAGGTAAGAGCCAAACTCTTCACTCCGCTTGGCCGAAGTCAATGTTTCCTGTAAGCCCAGCAAAGCACTGTTGGCTACTTTGCTGCTAGGATACTTATCCAGAATCCGCTGATAATCGGCTATGGATTTGTCGTATTGCTGCAAGTTGCTGTAAGCCAAGGCTCTTTTTTGCAAGGCATACGGCACTACTCCACTGGTAGCATTTGACTCAATTACCTTAGTAAATCCTGTAATGGCCCCCTGGTAATTGCCCTTTTCAAAATCCACATCGGCACGCTGATACATGGCATTGTCGGCATACCGCGAATTGCTGTATTTGTTTGAGAGTTCGTCAAAGGTGCGGCGGGCTTCTTCGTCACGTCCGGCAAAATTTAAGGCATTGCCTTTTTGGAACAGAATGTAATCTTTCTCCGAACCTGGCAATTGCATCGCAGCATCATACAATTGAATAGCCGCCGCAAAGTTTTTGGCTACATACTGGCAGTCTGCCTGTCGCACCAGTGCATCGGCGTAGTTTTTCCCGTTTGTTCCTACAGCCGTGGTGTATTCGCGAAAATGAGTGGCTGCTTTGTCATACTCCTTGTTGTTGTAATAGGCATATCCTATGCCATACCGGCTGCGCACGTAGTAATCGCTGTTGCCCGACTGGCCTTCGCGAAACACCGCCGCATACTCATTAATCGCCGATGGATAATTTTGCATTGCCGATTGGGCTTCTCCCGACCAAAAATGTGCGGCTACTGTCGTTGCAGGGTCACGCGGACGGGACAAGGATTTCTGAAACTGAGCCAATGCCTCCGTGTACTGGTCTTTGTTAAAGTATTCGGCCCCTTTGTTGAAAGTAACCCGCTGGTAGGCTTCATCAATTTTGGGAGTTCGGTTAGAGATGCTTTCAATATGGGCAATGGCTTCGTTGTAATTATTCGATGCCAGATACGACTCGCTCAACAATTCATTGACTTCGTTGCGATATGAACTATTGGGATAGTTTTTCAGGAAGTCTTTGAGCAGGTTGGTTGTTTCGGGGCCTGCGTTGCTCTCAAAACTCAGCTTGGCATGGTAATAGGCAGCGTCTTCGGCAATTTGCTTGCTCACTTTTCCTTTGCGTGCCTGATCAAAGGCAGTTAAGGCAAACGGCTTGTTGTTGCTTTGCAAATAAGACAAACCCATGTGGTACGAGGCATATTGGGCCAGCGTATCTTTGGCAGTGGTTGCGGTAATCTTAAAATTATCGGCTGCCGATTTAAAATCTCCGGTCTTGTATTGGGCATATCCCAACCGGTATGCAATCTCGGAAGAAGGCTTACCCCGGCCCCGACTCACCGACTCTTTCAGATAGCGGGCCGCATTGGCATAATCGCCTTTGCGGTAATAGGCTTCGCCCACCAGCAAAAAAACTTCGTCGGCATTCCGAATGTCTTTATTGGTTCCCAACGTCTGGGCATATTGAATCAACTCGTCGTACTTGGCCTGTTTGTAATACACATTGACTACCATGTAAGGCACCAAAGGAGCATATTCCGGACTTTGAGCGGCCCGGTTTAAGTCGGCCAAGGCTTCAGTATAGTTGCCTTTGCGGTAATTGCAATAACCGGCATAATAGCTGGATGCAAACGTGTATTTGTTGCTGCTCCGCTTCAATTCGTCAAACAGATTGCCGGCTTTCACAAAATCCTGTTTGCTGAAATACGAGTAGGCTAGTTTGAATTTTGCTTCAATCTGTTGTTCCCGGCTGAGGCGCGCCGTTTCCACTTTTTCAAAATATTCAATGGCCTTGTCCAGGTTTTTGTGATTGTAATAATAGTTGCCCATTTCATAGTAGGCCATTGACGCTTTCGGGTGATTGGGATACTCGGCAATGAACCGCTCGATGGCCGGTTCGGCATCGTCATTTTCCAGATACAAGGCACAAATGGCTGTGTAATACTTGGCTTCCACCGTCAGTAAATCACCTTTGTTCAGGTCAATGTAGTTTTGAAATGCCTGCTGGGCAGCCGCATACTTTTCGCGGTCAAACAGTTCCAGTGCGGTCCGGTAAATATGGTCGTCGGCAGTAAAAGTCTGGGTTGTTTGGGCAAAAGAATAAAATGAAGTAAAGAGAGTTATAAGGGCTGTGTAAACAACTATTGCTAGTTTCCGCATGAATGTAACAAATAATGGTCTTGGATATACAACCCCAAAAATAGTAGAATATTGTAAAGACCGCTATAAAATTGAAGGGAAGTGCACAAAAACGACAGAACCAGTTGGAAAATAGTATGTTCTGAAAAGAAAAAACCAGCTTGTCTGTAAACACAGGGGTTTTGGCTTTGGAAGAGATACTATTTTCACTCAGTTTCATCATCACCCCGTCACTGTATCCTTTGCAAAAACTGCAGTATGGTACATGCCAAAGACCAAACAATACACCCCTTCTAGTCAACAGCTTATCGGCGCGGCAGATTAAAGCAAAAAAGCACTCAGAACAGACTGAGTGCTTTTGGTTATCCTTATTTATAAGGCGATTAGTTTACCATTTTAATCACTTTGTCAACTTTCTCTTCGTCGGCTTTGCGTTCCAGAATGTGGTAGATGTTTTTCAGCGGCTCCAATACTTGCATGTCATCTTTGCGGGCACTGAAATTTTTCTCAAAATGAGGCAATGCTTTCTGGAAATAACCTTTCATTTCGGTTTCCAGTTTTTTGCCTTCTTTCTGATAGGTTTTCAGGTCCATTGCATTTACTTTCTTACTGATGTCAGCACCTTTGTTGTAATACAACACACCCAGGTTAAAGTTGGCGTCGTAGTTGGTCGGCTCAACGACTAAAGCTTTGGCGTAATATTCCATGGCTTTCTCTTTATCTCCGGTCTGGTCATACAGGATGCCTACGTTTTTCAAGTATTCGACATTGTTAGGATCCGATTTCAGGGCTTCGATCAAATTGTTTCGGGCTTCGTCCGATTTGCCCATTTCCAGGTAAAGATTGAACTCGTTTTGTTTCAATTCTTTGTTGTTCGGGAATTTGGCGACGCCTTTTTTTACAATTTCCAGGGCTTTTTCGTTGTTTTTCTCGGTGCGGTAAATGGAATGAACCACATTGTAAATGCTTGGGTCGTTGGTACCTATGTTGATCAGCGATTCAAAGGCATCGCGTGCTTTCGCATAGTTTTCGACACGCTGGTAAGCTACCCCTGAATACAGTGCAGCTGTTGTATCGGTAGGGTTCAGCATCCGGGCCAAATCAAAATATCTTCCCGCTGATGAAAATTTTTCTTCCTGATACATCTTTCCACCTGCATTCAACGCCAGCGGAAACAGATCGGTAATTTTTTTCTTCACTTCCTCTGCTTTTTTGGCATCCAGCTCACCCGCTTTCTTGTAAGCTTCATACGCTACCTGAATGGCATTGGTATCCAGTTTGTTGTAGTCAGGAAGTGGGCTCCCTGCAATGCCCGCATAAATGTCGCCCCGGTAAATCCAGGTATTGGCCTTGGCAGCTTGTTTTTCATTGGTAATGGCTTTGTCTATTTGTTCTTTAGCCACATCAAGCTTTCCCGTTTGTAGAGACGAAAGGGCTTGTCCTGCTTGTGCAAAAGCACCTACTGCGGCAAATTGGAATAAGCAGGCTAAGAGAATTTTTTTCATGATTATAAGGGTTTATAAGAGAATTAGTAAAATTTGTATTATTTCTACGTGTGCCGGTCTATAATGGTTGCAGCGGTTCAGGGAGCTTTCAAGAAAGTAGGACTCGCTTAAACATACAAGTGCAAATCTAAAAAATCCTATTTTAAAATAAAGTGTCTGGATAAGGTTAAGTTCACAAAACATGCCATTTTTCTAAAAAGAAAAGATACTATTTTCTCCGACAGTGTTTTTTAAAAACAATTATCGGGCCAAAATAGTATCTTTTGCTAAGGCAAAACCACCTATTCGGTAGGCGTATCGACTTGCGGCTCACCTTCCGATGCGGTGTTTTCCTCACTGTCTTCCATCTTCTCAATCTTCGCAATGGACGAAATCTGATCGTCATCATTGAGGCGAATCAGACGGACACCTTGGGTATTACGGCCCATTACCCGCAGTTCGGCTACTTCCATCCGGATGGTAATACCCGACTTATTGATGATCATCAGGTCATCCGAATCGGTTACTTCCTTGACAGCCACCAAATGGCCGGTTTTGTCGGTGATGTTGAGCGTTTTCACGCCTTTGCCCCCACGGTTGGTAATGCGGTAATCATCCACATCCGAACGTTTGCCATAGCCTTTTTCCGAAACCACCAACAGTTGTGCATCTTCCCGGCTCAGACAAACCATGCCCACTACCTTGTCGTCATCGGCCAGGCTGATGCCACGGACTCCGGCAGCAGTACGTCCCATGGGCCGAACCCGCTCCTCATTGAAACGGATGGCCATACCCGACTGAGCCGCAATCACGATTTCGTTTGAGCCATTGGTCAGTGCCACATCCAGCAAACGGTCTCCGTCATTAATGGTGATGGCATTGATTCCTGCCTGGCGCGGACGGGAATACGCCTCCAGGGTTGTTTTCTTAATGGTACCGTTTTCGGTACACATGATCAGGTAGTTGTTATTGATGTAATCCGGATCGCTGAGTGTCTTCACATTGATAACCGCCCGCACCTTATCGCCCGACTCAATCTGAATGATGTTTTGCAACGGACGGCCTTTGGACGTTTTGGATCCTTCCGGAATTTCGTATACTTTCAGCCAGAAGACTTTTCCGCTTTCGGTAAAAATGAGCACATAATTGTGAGTAGTGGCAACGAAGAGGTGTTCTGTAAAGTCGGCTTCTTTGGTGGCAACCCCACGAGATCCCACTCCGCCACGGCCTTGGGTACGGTATTCGTCCGAGGACGTTCGTTTGATGTAACCTTCGTGCGTGATGGTGATTACCATTTCCTCATCGGCAATCATATCTTCCATCGTAAACTCATCCGACGAGTATTCGATTTTGGTACGCCGGGCATCGCCGTAGCGTTCTTTTACTTCGATTAACTCATTGGTAATGATTTCCATACGCAGGCCTTCGTCGGCAAGGATAGTCTGCAAGTACTTGATCAGTTCGGCTACCTCTTCAAATTCCTTAATGATTTTGTCACGTTCCAGACCGGTCAGGCGTTGCAGACGCAATTCCAGAATGGCTTTAGCTTGTACTTCTGTTAGCTGATGACCGGGCTGGAGAGGTTCCACATTGAGCAGCTCCACACGACTCATCAATTGCATAAAAGCTGAATCGGCCTGGGTTTTGAAACCTACGCCTTTCATCAGATTGGCTTTGGCTTCATCCGGATCTTTCGATTCGCGGATCAGTGAAATAACAGCGTCCAGGTTATCCAACGCAATTAGCAAGCCCTGTAAAATGTGGGCTCGTTTCTCAGCTTCTTTCAACTCAAATTTGGTACGACGAACAACCACTTCATGGCGGTGCTCTACGTATACTTTAATCAGATCTTTCAAATTCAATGTCAATGGGCGGCCTTTTACCAAAGCCACGTTGTTGACACCAAACGAAGATTGGAGTGCGGTATATTTGTAAAGGTTATTTAATACCACATTGGGTACGGCATCGCGTTTGAGTTCGTAGACAATGCGCATTCCATCACGGTCCGATTCGTCGCGAATATCCGAAATACCTTCCAGCTTCTTATCGTTCACCAGATCAGCGGTTTTCTTGATCATGTCGGCCTTGTTGACCATGTACGGAATTTCCGTAACCACAATCATTTCGCGGCCGGTTTTGCTGGCTTCAAAAGTGGCATTGGCACGAATCACAATCCGGCCCCGACCTGTTTCCAAAGCCGATTTTACACCCTGGTAGCCGTAAATGGTGCCACCCGTCGGGAAGTCAGGAGCCTTGACAAACTCCATCAATTCGGTGATGGTGATTTCAGGATTTTTGATATAGGCAATAATGCCCTCACACACTTCGGTCAGGTTGTGTGGCGCCATGTTGGTAGCCATCCCGACAGCAATTCCCGACGAACCATTGACCAACAGATTGGGAATCTTTGCTGGCAGTACGGAAGGCTCTTCCAGCGAATCATCAAAATTGGGTTTGAAGTCAACTGTATCTTTGTAGATATCGGTCAGCATCTCTTCGGCAATTCGCTTCAAACGGGCCTCTGTGTAACGCATGGCCGCAGGTGAATCTCCATCTACAGAACCAAAGTTACCCTGCCCGTCAACCAATGGGTAGCGCAACGACCAGTCTTGTGCCATGCGCACCATGGTATCATAGACTGACGAATCGCCATGCGGGTGGTATTTACCCAGAATCTCCCCTACTATACGAGCTGATTTCTTATACGACTTATTGTAATTTACCCCTAACTCTACCATTCCAAACAATACCCGACGGTGAACGGGTTTCATGCCATCTCGGGCATCGGGCAAAGCACGGGAAATAATCACTGACATGGAGTAGTCAATGTATGCCCCACGCATCTCATCTTCGATGTTAATAGGGATAATATTCTCGCCGGTTGTACTCATATTTGTGACTTGGCTTGATGAAATTAGTGTGTCTAAATTGTCTTATAATTATGCTGCAATTTACGAAAAAATGGCGGGATTACCAACGTATGTCAGGTATTGAAGCAAAATAGTATGCTTCGAAAAGCAAAAACCCGGCCTACCCATTCAAGCCTGGAGAAATGGCTCAAATGATCACATTGACAACAGGTCCAGAAGCAGGTTTACAGACACATTATTGCGTCCGGAAAGGACAGATTTGGAAAATAGTATCTTTAAAAAAGCACAAACCCTTGTATGTAGGATACAAGGGTTTGTGTGGTTTATATACCGATGGGAGCCAAACCCCTCATCAGAAACCTTCATCTTCTTTTTCTTCCGGCTCCTCTTCGGTGGCCGGTGCTTTTTTCTTTGATTTCTTTTCTTTCTTTGGCTTTTCAGCTTTTTGCTTCTTCTCTTTTTTAGCTTTTTTCGGAGCTTCTTCTTCCTCAGCCAGGTCGGTGTCTTCATCCGCAGGTTTTGCATTCTTGTCACCTACTATTTTCACTCCGCTGTCTTTGGGCTTGGCTTCCTCCTGATTGTCAAGATCTTCCTCATTCTCCAGGTTTTCTGGCTCTTTTCCAGCTTTCTTGTTGGATTTTTCCTGGTCTTCGATCTTCTTCTGTTTGTATTTTTTCATCCGTTCGCTCCAAGGCTTATTGTCCTTGTGCTTGTATTTGTAGCCGGGTTTATACCCCTGGCCTATCTTCGGATCGCGCGTTTTAACGGTCTTATAATTTTTAGCGCCTGGCTGTACTTTGGTTTCGCGGTAAAATTGCCACCAAGGGATGCCCCGATACACCGGACCCAAGTTTGCCTCCGGTCCCGCATTGGCATCGTAAACCAAAGGTGCACTTTCACCTTTACCTCCTCCCATCGTAGAAGGATGCCGGTGACGCATACGAATGTGGCAGTTGTCAAGCGGGCAACGTTTTACTTTGCACGCATCTGCCACCATTGCAAACAAGACCAGCCCAAGTACGCTTATAACTCTGGTAAATACATTCATAGTTCTGTTTATCAATTAGCCTACTAACGCTACTTTTAAGTTCATTATTTCAGCTAGCACCGGCCAAAATAGCACTTTTTTTTATACGTAACATCTCTCAGTAAGTTCCATACAGGTAAGATAGCCGCCTGATTTTGTTTTCATTACGTATCAGAAAGCAAAATCAGGCGATTCATCTTACGAATACTTACTTGACTATCAGCTTGATTCTCTTGGCTTTGGTACGCACTTTCAGCCAGGCTTCCAATCGTTTCAGCTCGGGTGCCGAAAAGCGGCCTGCGTATTCAATGTAGGCCAGCATCAGTGTATCGTGTTTGGTGTCTTGTGTATGGTAGAGAACGGTTTCTGCCAGCGAAATGGCTTGTACCTTAGGGTGTTCGGCTTTCACTTCATGCGAGATGTCTTCTTCAATGGCATCCAGCGTTTTGTAGCGGGTCAGTTCTTTTTCGAGCAAGGCAATCTTGTCATCTTTGTTTCTTACCAGTGCCTCGTTTTTCTTGTAAATTTCTTCAATGATTCCTGTTTTAATCGTATTCAGGTCAGGTGACCGATTGTCGGCTTCTCCCTGGCGCACCATTAGTGACGTATTGGTCAGGTTGTAACTGTGCAGCTTCTGTTTCATCAGGGTAATGGCTGCATTGGAAAGGTGCTCGCCCAGCAAAAACACTTCAATCTTACGGTTCAGCGGGTCTATGTTCTGACGGATGACCTGCGATTTCTCAAAATTGAGTTCTTTCTGAATAAAGCTTTTGGCATTGCGTTCATAAATGCTACGCTGCACAATGGCGTAGCCTAAGTAAATGCTCGGTAGCAAAGTCAGAATCACCGCCAGCCAGATGTAACGAATCACCCTTCTTTCGGTAGATTTATCCACAAACTCGATCTTAGGATACTTGAGAAAGCGGACAATCAGAAAAGTGGAAACGCTGATGAAAACGCTATTGATGAAGAACAGGTAAAATGCTCCCAGAAACATATACAGCTTTCCATTGGCAATGCTATACCCAGCCGTGCAGAGCGGAGGCATCAGGGCGGTGGCAATGGCAACACCAGGCACGGCATTGCCTTTTTCGCGACGGGTAATGGCAATAATGCCCGCCATGCCCCCAAAGAAGGCAATCAGCACATCCCAAATGGTGGGGGTGGTACGGGCCAGCAACTCTGGCTGTGCGTCACGCAACGGACTGATGACGTAGTAAATCGTAGATGTAAGGATACTCATCAGCACAGCCACAAACAGGTTGGTGACGGCTTTTTTGATCAGGCTAAAATCATTGATGCCAACTCCCACGCCTATGCCCATGATGGGGCCCATCAGCGGAGAAATAAGCATGGCGCCAATAATGACTGCGGTGGAGTTTACATTGAGCCCAACGGAAGCAATGAGTATGGCAAAAATAAGTACCCACAAATTAGCCCCTCTGAATTCAACTCCCTTCCGCACCGACAGAATGGTAGCATGAGCCGCCTCGGAGTCTTCTGCCAGATCGAAGTACTGATGCAACACCTGAAAGATAGAATATTTGGGGGTTTCCATACGGCTAGATTGGTAAGGCCTCCATTCAAGTTAGGTGGAGGTTTTGGCCTTTTGTAAGATACTATTTTGCGCAGTCTGCCGTCAGGCTTTGGACAGATTCAGTTTCTTTATCACCTTTTCGATGCTAAGCCCTTGTATGATAATGGAAAACAGGACTACAATATAGGTCATGACCACCAGAATAGGGCCATGTGGCACCTGCCGAAATACCGACAGAGCCAATGCTACTGAAATGCCACCCCGCAAGCCGCCCCAGGTAAGCAGGGTTAATATTTTCAGTTTATCTTTTCCCTTCCGGTCCAGGGCAAACAAGGGGATGCCCACCGAAACAAACCGCGAAAACAAGACAATGAAGATAGCCAGAGTACCTGCAAAAATATACTCAACCTGAAAGGGGATAAGCAAAAACTCCAGCCCGATTAAGACAAAAAGCAATGCATTCAGGATCTCATCAATCAACTCCCAGAACTTGTCTACATAGTCGGCAGTTATGTTTGACATAGCCCGGTCGCGTCCGGTATTGCCCGTAATCAATCCGGCAAGCACCATCGCCAGCGGACCCGAAAAATGCAGGTAATCGGCCAGGGTATAGCCTCCCATCACCAGAGCCAGCGTAATGAGTACTTCCGTTTGGTAATGATCAATGCTACGTAAGAAGAAAAAACCGGCGTACCCCAGCAACGCACCCAGAACTAACCCGCCCCCTACTTCCTGCACAATCAGCAGTGCAACCTGGCTCGATTCGGTTTCGGCAACTCCCATTTTCAGAATTTGCAGAATCGTCAGAAACACAACCACGCCGGTGCCGTCGTTAAACAGCGATTCGCCCACGATCTCGGTTTCAATTTTCTTGGGAATGCCTGCTTTCTTAAGAATCCCCATGACTGCAATGGGGTCGGTCGGCGAGATCAGAGCGCCGAACAACAGACAGGAAATAAAATCAAGATCAATGGAAAACCATGATAAAACAACGTATGTTAGCGAAGCGATTATGAATGTCGACAACAAGACACCAATAGTTGCATACGAAAAGATTTGTTTGCGTAACATGAACAACAGCGGTAGCTTGACGTGCAGCGAGCCCGCAAACAACAGGAAGCTGAGGATAAAGTTGAGCAGAAACGTAGAAAAGTCGATTTCAGAAAGTGTATGCTCGACGCCCTCACGGAACGCCGGAAAAAATTTGCCCACCAGAATGGTAAACAAGCTCATTAGCAAACCCAGCACCATGAGGCCAATCGCTGTTGGAAGGCGCAGAAACCGGTGATTAAAATAGGCAAAGAGGGCCGCAACAACAATCAGGATGGAAAACAGTTCAAACGCATTCATAAGAGGGACAATTAAAAATAGAAACCTGGCAACGTACCACAAATAAGTTAAAGAGGATGTCCGCCATCCGAAAGATTGACGACTTCGGCTTTGTAAAACAGCAGACCAAACATCATGAGCAGGCTGGTGGTCAGTATCACAAAAAATAAAATTCCGCTATTGAAACTGCCCAGTTGCAACCGGGCCGGAATGCTGTAAAACAGCAATACCGTAATTAGTCCGCGCGGCATCAGAAACAGCTCGGGCAGCACGTGAGCCTGCAAAAAATACCGCAGATAAAAATAACGCATAGTCAGCAATACGCCGCTAATGCAGCTTCCGATAATGATTACTTCCCCTTGAGCCAATACACTGACATCAATTGAGTAACCAAATAAGATGAAAAAGAAAGTCCGTACCAGAAATGAAATCTCGTAAGTGATTGATTTCAGCTGCTTAAGCAGATCATCAAAATAAGGCGTTGCCTGTGTATCTTTTCCCAGCAACCGGGAGATCCAGTGAACGGGTAATTGCTCCCGGTTGTTGATTAGCAAGCCGAACACCATGATGATCAATAAAGACGGCAAATGCAGCAGTTTTCCCATGGCATAGAGCATCAGTAGCACCGTCAGGATGGGAACAAACTTGACGTGGTACTGAATGCGGGACATCACATAGGTGAGTGCCAAAGAGATAATCAGCGACAAAATCACTGCCCAGATGATGCTAAATCCAAAGAGCACAAGCGAAGAAAACGAAAAAACGGCGTCGGCCGTCAGGTAGTTAAACACCAGAATGCCCAGAATATCCGAAAAAGATGCTTCATAAATCATGAATTCCTTTTTCTGCTCGCTCAGGTGTTCGATGCTCGGAATCACGATAGCGCTGCTGATGATGGAAAGAGGTACGGCATAGACAAGGCATTTGAGCAATGACCGCTCCAGCCAGAACTGCAGCACGGCCGTAATGCCCAGCACCGACAAACAAAAAATCAATGCAGCTGCCAGAAAGGAATTACGTACGACGGTCAGTTTCTCCTTGGAAGCTTTCAAATCCAGCGCGGCCTCCAGCACAATGACAATAAGGCCCACAATGCCGAGCAGCTCCACTATCTTACTCACAAAAGTAGCGCGTATCAGCTCTGCCCCAAACAAGAGCCGAATGCCCATTCCGGTGAGCAACAGCAACAAAACCGAGGGAATGCGTGTGGCCCGGCTAAGAAAATTATAGGAATACGAAAGAAGAACACAAAGTCCTAAGACCAGCAATAACCAGTAGGCATTCATACACACCGAGAATTAGAGATAGACAAACATATTCACAAATTTGTACAAATGCTAGTTTATCCGTTCGGCTAAGGCGCGTTTCTTCGCTGCAATGTTATTTTACTCAGAAGTTTTCCATGTGTGAATGCCTCGTAAAATGGCGGTTTTTCGGTTTTTCAACGATACTATTTTTCCCGAAAAGCCCACACCTGATCCAACACGGGGGCTTGTCGCATGGCTTGGGAAAACGCATTTGTGTCTTGAAAGGTGACTTGGTTCACAAGACGGTATTCCACACTGACTTCAAACAGACTCTCGGCAAACGGCCAGGGATCTACATGCAGATACCCGTCTGCATCCTGCCAGAGTTGGTGCAGGTTACCGTCAGGCCCGGTGCTGATGTCCATGCGGCGCTGCTGGGGCTGCACTTTTTCCATGCAGAGCAGCAGCGACAAGGCATCGCACCACTCCACCAGCCGGTAGCTGTGTTTGGCTTTGGCTTGGGAAATCTTCAATTCGCGGCACAGCTTTTTCTGCAGAGCTTCCTGCTCTTTTATAAAAGCCCGTAGCTTTTTATCTTCTGCCTGTTTGGGGCCATACAAAAAAGTCAGATGCATGGACGTCATCAGCGCATTCCACCGACTCTTGGAAGCGGCGATTTCCATTACATTCTGGTACTGCTCCACGCTGTATTCCAATTGCTGGAAATGCTTGGGCGTGCCTGCTTCGGTCAGGTTTTCAGCCGAATTGGATTCGGCCATTCCATCATCGTGCTCAGCAATAGCAACCAGCGTATGCAGCCAGTAAGGTGTATGATAAGCACTTTTCCAGTGCAGGGCCAGTTGGGCAGCCAACAGCCCGTGGGCTCGCTGGTAAATAATCTTCCAGCCGTTTTCGGTAGTAGTAACAAGCATAAACTTTTTTAAACATTCTCTTTTATTCGCCTGTTTAGTCTAGGCATTTCCTCCGTATGCGCTTTTCAGAAGCCGGAGGTTTTTCATTTCAAAAACATACTATTTTGTAGCTTGGTAAAATAAGTGTACCTGATTATTTATGGATTTACGCAGCGACTCGCCCTATTGGCTCCTCAAAGATGGATTTCTTCACGCTTACCCTTCTCTCAAACAAGACATCACTACCGAAGTAGCCATCATCGGCGCGGGTATTACGGGTGCATTGGTGGCACATTCTCTCACCGAAGCCGGTGTAAACGTTACGCTGCTAGACCGCCGGCATGTGGGCATGGGAAGCACCTGCGCCAGCACTGCACTGTTGCAATACGAAATAGATACCCATCTCTGCGACCTGATACCCATGGTGGGCGAGCGGCATGCGGTCCGCAGTTATCAGCTGTGCCTCGAATCCATTGACAAACTGGCCGACCTAGCCCAAAAGGTAGGCGAAGGTTCCAATTTTCAGATGCGCAAAAGTTTTTACTATGCTTCTAC
Source organism: uncultured Sphingobacteriales bacterium (assembly GCA_963520985.1). Taxonomy (GTDB): domain Bacteria; phylum Bacteroidota; class Bacteroidia; order Cytophagales; family 172606-1; genus Xanthocytophaga. Next base: position 1,005,749 of record CAUQTA010000001.1, on the reverse strand, counting down.
CCAAAAAGATGTGGCTAAATTAAAAGCCGAATTTGAGGCACGTCAGCAAAACGGCCTAGCAGTCAAGTGGCTGAAACCGGAAGAAATTCAGGAAAAGTTTTCGTTTAAGGCTCCTGCGGGCATACTTTCGGAAAAAGCAGCCGAAACTGACGCCTATCGGCTCACACATGCATTGCTGCAATCGGTTTTGCAATCGGGCGGGCAGGTATATGACAAAACTGAAATTAAGCACATTGCTTACCCGCAAAACCGGGTGGTATTAACTACCAGTGAAGGCCATCGCATAGAGGCCAAACGACTCGTCATTGCGGCCGGGTACGAATCGCAGCAATATCTGAAACAACAAGTGGAAACGCTCAATTCGACCTATGCCATTGTAAGCGAACCTTTGGGCAAGCAAAAATTCTGGTACGAAAACTCACTCATCTGGGAAACGGCCCGTCCCTACCTGTACATACGTACCACGGCCGACAATCGGCTGCTGATAGGCGGTAAGGATGAAGCCTTTTACGATCCTACAAAAAGAGACAAGCTCATTGCCCAAAAAAGCAAGCTGTTGCAAAAAGCATTTGCCCGTAAGTTTCCACACTTAAATTTTACGATTGATTTTCAATGGGCGGGTACGTTTACCGGTACCAAAGACGGGCTGCCCTACATAGGCGCCACCTCTGAGCGGCCTAATACATATTTTGCCTTGGGCTTTGGCGGCAATGGTATTACTTTTAGTCAGATAGCAGCCGAGCTCATACGCGATCTGTATCTGGGCAAGAAAAACCGCGATGCAGAAATTTTCTCTTTTGATAGAAAATAAAAAGTCTGTCCAAAAGAACAGACTTTTTAGGTACTTAGCCTCGGTATAAAATGGAATGTCACCAGTATTTTTCTGATGACTTGAACAAAAGTACCCTAATCACATTAAAAGCGGATGAATACGAGATTAAAATCTGATTAAAATTGCGAGTCCCTTTCATCTCCGATTCAAATAGTATCTCCACAAAGAGAAAAGCCTGCCACACAGGCAGGTTTTTCTTCACAAAATTGTGTAATACAACTACGCACGTCCGCTTTCGTGGACCAGTTCACGGAGCCGGTATTCGCCTTCGGGCCATTCCCATTCGTCGGTAAGTTGCCATTCCCAATTGTTCATAGCTGTTCCGGGTATGTTCACCCTTGACCGTTCGTCCAGGTTCAGTAGATCCTGTATCGGAATAACGACCAGATTGGCTCGCGAATGCATCGCCATTCGCAGGGAAGCATCGGCCACGTTGTATTCATTTATTTCCTGTTTGGCGTAACTTCCAAACCGAAACTGCTCATGCTCAGAGGCTTCGGTTCGCCACCAGCCGCGCATCGTATTGGTATCGTGCAGGCTGGTGTATACCACACATCGGTTGTTGTGGTTGTGCGGCAAATGCGGATTCATTTCTTCGTCTCCGGTAAAAGCAAATTGCAGCACTTTCATACCAGGCAATTGGTGACGGGTTACAAAGGTAATCACCTCCGGCGAAATAGTGCCCAGATCTTCTACCACAATGGGCGGATCAGGGAAATTGGCAGTCAGCGCCGCATAAAACTCTTCGGCAGGTGCCAGCATCCAATGCCCGTTAACAGCCGTTTCATCGCCCGCCGGAATTTCGTAGTAATTTACAAAACCCAGGAAATGATCCAGTCGCACCAGGTCAAAAAGCTTCAGCGTTTGCCCGATGCGGCTCATCCACCACGCAAAATCCTGTTCTTTCAGCGCATCCCAGTTGTACACCGGATTGCCCCATAGCTGCCCCGTAGTACTGAAACGGTCGGGAGGTGTGCCCGCCACCACATAGGGTTTCTTTTCGTCGTTCAACTTAAACAAACGGGAATTTACCCACACATCCACACTGTCATAGTTGACATAAATGGGCAAGTCGCCAAACAAGTAAATGTTTTTATTGTTGCAATAAGCTTTGAGCTCATGCCACTGCTGAAAAAACAGGTACTGGAAAAACTTTTCGCGCCGGATCGGCTCGTCCATCTCAGCCTGCGCCTTATCCAGTGCTTCCGGTTCACGGTTTACCAGTTCAGGCTCCCAGTCTACCCAGGCATGCTGATTGTGCCTATCTCTCAGGCATTTGAACAACGCATAGTCGTCAAGCCAGTACGCTTCCTGCTGGCAAAAGTGCTCAAATTGCTTCTGCGCATTTTCATCGTTGATTTTAGAAAAATTTTCGAAAGCCAATGCCAGCAAAGGTTCTTTATGGGCACGCACCGCCGGGTAATCGACGCGGCTAAAGGGAAACTCAGGCGGTGTTTCAATATCCACTGAGTTGAGCAACCCCTGCTGGGCCAGTTTTTCCAGGCTTATGAGCAAGGTGTTGCCGGCAAAGGCAGAGATGCTGCTGTAAGGCGAATTGCCCAGTCCCTGCTCAACGGGGGTGAGTGGCAATATCTGCCAGAATTTCTGATTGGTACGCGCCAGAAAGTCGGCAAAGCGGTAGGCACTTTCCCCAAAATCGCCAATGCCATGACGGGAGGGTAATGAGGTAACTGGAAGTAAAATTCCGCTGGCTCTTTCGGTTAGCATAGGTATGATTAAAATTAAAAAATGGATATTCGGACCAAAAAATCTGCACTGTAAAAAAATAGTAGGATGAAAAAACACAAAACCCGGCCTTTCCTTGGCGGTTTTTCCTACCTGTCAAATTGGTAGGGGTACTAAAAAAAATGTGCCTATAGTCCGATGGAGTTTCTACTTTTCGTGTTCCGGTCGCAAATCATCTCTCAGAATGTGATTCGATGAAAAACAGTTCTTGCTGGATAAGTCGGCTTACTTCCTGCGACCTGTTGACAATCATGAAATGTCCGCCATCCTTGATATAAACCGCATTTTGAATCGGACCTGCCGGAAATATACGGTCTTTGGTACCGTGAATGTGCACAATCGGGTTGGCCGACTTGGCAGGCTTCCACTGCATCATCTGTTGAATGGCCCACACCGAAAAATGGCTGTCGGTGTCTTCAATGATCTGATGCAACAGCCGAGACTCTGCTTTCGACTTTACACTGAAATAATAATCAGCCGTGGCGTGGTTGCTCCATTTCAATATACTGGGCGGCACAATTCGATTGACTTGTGTAAGCCGGACTAGCGACAAAGCCCAGCTAAACTCATCTGGAGATTTGACACTTGAGATGACAATGACTTTTTCACAAATAATCTGACGTGCTATTTCCTGGGCAATGATTCCCCCGAACGAAATCCCGATCAGAATAACCGGTTCGCGGGTGTTGATCTGTTCGATCAAGCGACTGGCATATTGGCTGAGCGATTCGTTTGGATGGGGTATGATCCACTGAATAAATATCTTATTGACTTGCGGCAGATCCAGAAACTGAAAAACCCGCTGATCGGCACCCAGGCCGCTGATAAAATAGATATTCATTTATCCGAAAAAATGTGTTAGAGCTAAATATACGCAAAAAGCCAAAGACGCAAAGCTATAAGCTATACAACAACTTGGCCATGAGGAAATAAACCGTCAGACCCAGCAGGTCATTGGCGGTGGTGATAAACGGCCCGGAAGCCATGGCCGGATTGACGCCAAACTTATCCAGCGCCAAAGGGGTAACGGTTCCCATGAAAGACGCCAGCAGCACCACGGCCAGAATCGAAACGGAAACAACCAGGGCCAGCTTTAAATCACCGGTAGTTGAAAAAAGGACTATTAACAGCACAATGGCTAGCAAAACACCATTGAGAGTAGCCACACTGAAGACTTTTAGCAACCGACGGACAACGCTTTGCTCCACTACCGATGGGTTGGCCAGGCTTTGCAAAATAACCGATGAAGACTGCACGCCCACGTTACCGCCCGTACCGGCAATGAGTGTGGTAAAATTGGCCAGGGCGGCCACTGATACAATAATGGGCTGCCCGATGATGCCCGTAAGCCAGGCAGCCAGTAGGCCTCCGGCCATGCCGATTACCTGCCAGGGCAAACGGGCTTTTACCGATGCCCACACCGAATCGTCTTCTTCCACATCGCCCGAAAGACCGGTCATGGCCTGGCGGTCTTGTTCGGCTTGCTCGGTAATTACGTCCACAATATCATCGATGGTGATGCGGCCCAGTAGCCGGCCGTTTACGTTCACTACAGGTACTGATTCCAAATCGTAACGCTGCATGATATCGGCAACATCTTCGGCCGACTGGTGCGAATCGACGGAAACGATGTCATCGTCGTAGATGTCGGCCACTTTGGTGTTGGCGCGCGACAAAACGATGCGCTTGAGCGAAACGCGTCCCTTGAGCACGTTGTTATCATCTACCACATACACCGAGTTTACGCGTTCTACTTTCTCCGCCTGGCGGCGAATCTCGTCCACGGCCTGTGAGACGGTCCATTTGATATTGGCTTTGACCAACTCTTTTGCCATCAAGCCACCGGCCGTGTCTTCTTCGTAGTGCAGCAGATCTATGATGTAACGGGCTTTTTCGCGGTCTTCGAGCAGGGCCAGCACCTCTTCTTTGGTGCGGGTGGGCTGCTCGTTCAAGATATCGGCCGCATCATCGGAGTCGAGGTAGGCAATGAAACGGGCCAGCGATTCGGTCGAAAACTCTTTCAGAAAGTCCTCCCGCCAGGCGGGAGCCAGGTGGTTAATAACTTGTGCAGCAGTCTCTTCGTCGAGAATGGCAATGATGTACTGTGCATAGGCATCGGTCGGGAACTCGTAGAGCACTTCCGCAATATCGGCCGGATACAGTTCGTCCATCGCCTGACGCAAAAATTCATCGTCATGCGCTTCGATTGCATCAATCAGTAAATCCAGATAGTCTTGCGTCAGTTCAAATGCCATTGGACAAGCGGGTGCGAAAAGCGGATAAAACTCAGACCAAAAATAGTATCCCGAAGACCGTCAAAACCTGCCTATTTGTTACTTACGCTTCCGGAGTCGAGTACGGATTTTTCCGGCGGCAAAGGTATAGGAATATCTGCAAAGTTTATAGTTCCCGGCAAGTTCAGTCCACAAAAAAACTATTTTTTGTCTTATTTTTCAGGCGTTCAAATTAAGATTGTGTTAAAAAAATGCAATCCGGACCGATTGGGCTTTAGCTAACTTACGCGCTGAGCGAAAGTGCAGAATTCAGCGATAGTCCAATCTACTGCTGTGCTGCGATTTGCTGCGTCAGGTACACAAAATCGGCAACGGAGAGTTGCTCGGCCCGCTTGTCAAGCAACGGATCGGTTTGGATGACGGCAGGCAAATCCAGCGGCTTCAGCGCGTTGCGCAATGTTTTGCGGCGGTTGTTAAACCCTTGCTTCACTACTTTAAAAAACAGTACCTCGTCGCAATTCAAAACCTGCACCTGGTTGCGCTTAAGCCGAATCACACCCGACTGCACCTTGGGCGGCGGCTCGAATACGTGTGGCGGAACGGTAAACAGATACTCAATGTCGTAGTAAGCCTGCAGAAATACACTCAGAATGCCGTATTCCTTGCTGCCCGGCGGCGAAGCAATGCGGCGGGCCACTTCTTTCTGCAGCATACACACCACCTCCGGAACCGCATTTTTGTAATCAAGCACTTTGAAAAAAATCTGCGAAGAAATGTTGTACGGAAAGTTGCCGATCAGCCCAAAGGGCTTGCCAAACAAGGTATCCAGATTCAGCTTTAGAAAATCACCTTCGATAAGCTTGGGAGACAGTTGCGGGTATTTTTTACGTAGAAACACCGCTGACTCTGAGTCAATTTCGCATAGATGAAAGTCGACATCGGTGCGATTGATCAGAAAATCGGTCAGCACGCCGGTGCCGGGGCCCAACTCAAGCAGCGTTTCGTAGCCGCCATGCCCCGACAGCGACTCCACGATGCGTAAGGCAATGTTGGTATCGCGCAGAAAATGCTGACCCAGGTGTTTTTTAGGACGAACTTTCAAGAGAATCGATGTTGAATGAGTAAACGATGGAATGAGTGAATGAAGGTGATTGGATTGGAAAGCGGAAACCCGCCATTATATCATTCACGCATTCTGTCATTCAAAATTGTTCCAAAAATAGTATCTTTTTTTACAGCAAAACCGGCTTTCTTCGAATTCGGTTTCTAAAAACGAAAAAGCCACGTATTTTTGAGGTGCAAAGTGAGTCAACCGACTCACGCAACTCTGCACAGGCCCGAGGTTTTTCGGTGGTAGCCTGGTTTTGTGTGAACTTTATCTTTTCATGAGGCATGTCTGAACATAAACCTGTTATAGGAATTACTCTCGGCGATTTTAATGGCGTAGGCCCCGAAGTCACTTTAAAAGCACTGGCGGGTGGGCAAATCAGCCGGGTATGCACGCCTATCATCTATGGTTCGGTCAAAGTGCTGTCGCGCTACCGCAAGCTGTTGAATCTGGAAGAAATCCAGTTGCATTCCATTCGCAGCATGGAGCAGATGATTCACAAACGGGTGAATGTGTTTAACTGCTGGGAAGAACACCTGGAAATAGAACCCGGCAAAGCAACTCCCGAAGCCGGACAGGCTGCCCACCTGGCCCTGAAAACGGCCGTTACCGACCTGAAAGCCGGTAAAATAGACGCGGTGGTTACGGCGCCCATCAACAAGCACACCATTCAGGGTGAGACGTTTAAGTTTCCGGGGCATACCGAGTATTTCGCCCACGAATTTGGCGCTACCGATGCCTTGATGTTTCTGGTGAGTGATCAACTGCGGGTAGCCGTGGTTACGGGTCACATTCCGCTGGAAAAAGTAAGGGCAACCATTACGAAAGAACTCGTTACCCAAAAAATAAAGTTGCTGGAGCAGTCGCTCAGGCAAGACTTTGGCATTGCCAAGCCCCGTATTGCGGTACTGGGTCTGAATCCGCACGCGGGCGAAGATGGTTTGCTGGGCACCGAAGAAAAAGAAATCATCGGGCCAGTACTCAGCGAACTGCGTCACAAAGGCCTACTGGTGTATGGCCCGCTACCTGCCGATGGATTTTTTGGAACGGGCAGTTACCGCAAATACGACGGCATCCTGGCCATGTACCACGACCAGGGTTTGATTCCGTTCAAAACCATTGCCTTTGAAAACGGCGTCAACTTCACGGCGGGTTTGCCGATTGTACGCACCTCGCCCGACCACGGCACGGCATACAACATTGCCGGAAAAAACATTGCCGACGAAACCTCTATGCGTGAAGCCATTTATGTGGCTTGCGACGTAGTCAAACACCGCAAAGAACATGCAATACCTAGCGTTATCCCTCACGGGTAGGTTTTACGCATTCAGAACATCCTATTTTTCACTTGTCATTAGCTCTTGCAGAACTATGGCCTGGCTTTACTTACTTTTGGCAGGGGTGTGCGAAATCGGCTGGCCGCTGGGCTTCAAGCTTTCGCAAACGACCGAACACCGCATTGCATGGATCGCATTTTCCATCGTTTCCATGGCACTGAGCGGCTTTTTTTTGTGGATGGCCCAAAAATACATTCCGATAGGTACCGCTTACGCCGTGTGGACCGGCATTGGTGCCATTGGCACCTTTGCCATTGGCATCTTCTTCTTTAATGATTCGGCCAGTTTCTGGCGCATTTTCTCGGTATCTCTAATTGTGGTGGGTCTGATCGGCCTGAAACTCGCCGATTAAAACGCACAGAACCCATTCTGATTAGTATCTTTTCATTCATTAAAACCTCTGGTTTGCCGGGACGTCAGCTCTCCGGTAAACCGCTCATTCAGCTATGACTTTCTTACGTTTTTCGTTATTCGTGTTGTTTTACTGCTTTGTCCACAATGCATTTGCCCAGGTAACCGACAGCACCAAAACGGATAGCACGCAGGCCGTTGACAGCACCAAAGCACCTATTATCATCCAGCCGGATACCATAAAGCCCAAAGAAGCACCCAAACCCACTCCTCCCCCGGGCCCTCACTGGACGTATACCGCCGGAATTGACGGAATGATCAGTTCTGGTAACGTCAACCGCAAATTGCTGACCATTCGGCTGGGCGTATCCCACGAAAATCCTAATTCGATCTGGGGGTTCAATTCTTCGCCACGGTTTCAGTATGGCACCAACAACGAAGTGTTGCAGGAACGCGAGGGCTTCTTTGATTTTAACAATACATGGTTTCATTCTCAGCACGATGTATATGGGCTGTTGTTTGGCATTTACGAACAAAGCAACCTCCGCCTGATCAATCACCGGTTTAATGTGGGTGCTGGTGCCGGCTGGAAAATTGTAGGGGGAAAACGGGTTCCCAGCACACGGGTGCAGATTTCAATCACGAATGCCTTTCTCAGCGAACGTACCGACTTTATGTCGGCCGAGGACATCAGTGTCATCCGGAATTCGACGCGTGTGAAGGCAAGAATAGAAGTAATCAAAGGTAAGTTGACTGTTCAAAACGTAACGTTTTTCCAACCCGCTCTCAATGCCAACAATTTGCGCTGGAATTCCATTTCGCAACTGGCTTACAAACTGGGTAAGCAACTGTCACTTACGGCCACGCTAGACAATTCGTATGAGAGTTACAATGTGCAAGGTGTTAAGAATGTGCAACTTAACTCAACGTTGGGCTTGAGTTATACCGGAACCCGGTAATCAGTTGGCTTTCAAGAAGTCGGCATCGGTAAACTGCTTGCGAAACTGCGAAGGTGTGACTCCGGTAATTTTCTTAAATGCGGTATTGAACACCGACTTGGAATTGAAGCCACTATCAAAAGCCAGTTCTTCAATTTTCAGGTGGTTCAGACTGCCATCCTGTAATTTTTTCTTGAGCTCCGCCACGCGGTACTCGTTTACAAAATCCGCAAAGCTTTTGCCCAACTGTTCATTTAACAATTGCGAAAGATGGTGTGTCGAGAATTTCAGACTTTCGGCCAGTTCGCTTAATGTGAGACTGCCATTCAGGTACGGTTTTTCGGTTTCCATATATGCCAATACCTTCTGTACCAATTGCGGTGCCTGTTCGGTATCCAAGCTTGATTTTTCGTATTTTTTCTTTTCGGCTTCCGGCGTAAGCGATTTGATCCCCAGCAATTGAGAATCGCGGATCAGCCAGAAACTAACGAAATAGAAGCCCAGAGATGCAATGGCGGCAATGTAAATATCGCCCAGATCGTCTTTGGAAATCAGGGAGATAACCGTCACCAGAATCTGAATGCTACCTATGAACAGAATGATTTGAATGAGCCGCTGCAACGACGGATTGGAAGGCCGCCAAAACGACTGCCCTTGTGACTGGGTGAACCGATAAATCAGGAACAGCGAATAGCCGAAGTAAATCAGAATCAGCGGATGCGCCGTCATGTCAAGGTAAATGCCGCCAAAGTGGTATTTGGGAAACCACCAGATCGGCTCGCAATTGACCGCAAAATGCTCTATTCGGTGAAATACATAATACACATCCTGCAACTTAAACTCGGAGGATTGCAAGAAATAGGGAGTTCGCAGAACCAAAAAGATAGCCGTAGGAAACAAGTGCAGCCACTGGTTTTTCCAACTGAAGTCGGGCTTGATGAGCGACAAGGTGTACCAGTACAACAACGGCCCCATCAGAAAATCGAAGCATTCGGTACTGTTGATAATAGCTGGGAACCAAGCGATTAGGCCCGTGTAGCTGGCAAAGATTTCGCCGGTAGTCATTACGCCACACAGGAGAAACAGCGCCATCAACCGATTGGAACGTTGGTTTCCTTGCTTGGTAACCAGGAAAATAATGACAAGCAATGCACCTTGCACCACACCCAGCAAATTCACAATGGCCCAGAAATCGAGAATCGGAGGAAGCATATACTTAACCGGAAAACCTAACAGAACGTAAAATAAGCAAAAGTTTGGTTATTTTTTTCTGGGAACAGCGCCAGGCAAATGTCTTTGGTGTAATTTTGCGCCCAAATGCAGCAAAATGGCCAATTCGTTTTTTCAGTTTAAACAATTCCGGATTCAGCAGGATAAATCGGCCATGAAAGTGTGCACAGACTCATGCGTACTGGGGGCATACGCGGATGTAAGTCAGGCCACGCGTATTCTGGACATTGGTACCGGAACTGGTCTATTGGCACTGATGCTGGCCCAACGCACCGATGCAGCTATTGATGCAGTGGAAATTGATGCCGGAGCCGCCCAACAAGCCCAAGAAAATGTGCAAAACAGTTTGTGGCCTATGCAAATTCGGGTAATTCAAAATAGTATTCTGGAATTTGCCAAAACCTCCCCTGCTTCATACGATTTTATCATTTGCAATCCGCCGTTTTTCAGCAACCACCTCAAGCGACAACAAACGGCTCAGAATGTAGCCATGCACGGCAATTTGTTGCAATTGCCTGACTTAGCGAAAGTTACCAGTTTGCTCTTACAGTCGAACGGGAAATTTGTAGCGCTACTGCCACCTTACGAAATGGGTTTGCTAAAGGACTATTGCCTGCAAAATGGTTTGCACGCCTACGAAGAATTACACTTGTTTGACTATACAGGCGGCAAACAAATTCGCACCATTGCCGGTTTTTCGTTTCAGAAAGATACTATTTCGCATACCTCTAATTTATACATCAAAACTGCGGCAAATGGAGTGTATACAGATGCGTTTGTAGCTTTGCTGAAGCCGTATTACTTGTATTTGTAGGGCCTTTCCCAGCCCCTCTCCTACAGAGAGGGGAGTTTGTTTCGTGTATCAAAAGTCCCTTCTCAGAAGGAGAGGAGCTGGGGGGTGAGGTTTTTCAATGTTGAAAGATACTATTTTGAACTGCGCCTAAAAAACTCCCCTCCACGGGAGGGGTTGGGGGAGGCCCCTACACCATTCCACCCACTCGCTCAAGTAGGGCTTTGGTTTTGCGGATGCCTTCATCTTCCGAAAGCGTATTGCCTTCGTATTCAATCCCCACAATTCCTTTAAAGCCAGCATCTTTCACGATTTTCATCAGTCGCACATAATCCATGTCTTTTTCGTTGCCTTTCTCATCAAAATCGTGGGTTTTGGCACTGACACCTTTGGCAAACGGCATCAATTCCTGCGTGCCTTTGTAGCGGTCATACGACTCGTCACAGCCGGCGTAATTGGCTTTCCATTTCAGACAGAAATTGCCAAAGTCGGGCAGCGTGCCGCAGTTTTTCATGTTTACGGCTTTCATCACCCCTGAGAGCCACTGACCGTCAGACGAATACCCACCGTGGTTTTCGACGATCACGTTAATGCCCGATTTGGCCGCAAATTCAGACAACCGTCCCAATCCATCGGTAGCGGCTTTGGCTACTTCGGCAGCATTACCTTCGCCGGCTGCATTGACGCGAATGGTTTTGCAACCCAGAAACTTGGCCGCGTCCACCCACTTGTAATGATTTTCAACGGCTTCTTTGCGCTTGGCATCGTCAAGGTCGCCCAAGTTGCCTTCACCATCACACATAATCAGGTGGTTACGCACGCCGTTGTCCTTGCAGCGCTGTAGCAATTCTTTCAAATAGGCTTGGTTCGCGCCATTTTCTTTAAAGGTATGCGTACTGTCAAAAAAACAAGTATTTACATACTCCACAATGCTGATTCCAAAGTCTTTCTTGGCTTTGGCCGGAAAATCCAAATTGTCGAGTTGTTTGCCAAAAATAGCCTTATGTAACGACCATTCGGCCAGGGAGATTTCAAAAAACATTTTCTTTTGCGGGATAAGTGCGTTTGCAACGGTAGGTAATGCAACGGCAGCCACCGAAGCCTGAGCCAGACTTTTCACAAAGTCACGACGATTGAGAGACATAGGAAGTGAGGGTTTTTATGTTTTGAAAGATACTATTTTGAAGAAGGTACAGGTCAGAAATTAGCCTAAATATAGAAAATTTTGGATAAAAAATAGAGAGCTACGCATAATTCTCATGGACGTAACTGTATGGCCATTCTTCCCAAGTTTTAACCAAACCTGCCTTAACGGGGTTCTGCAAAATGTATGTGAGAATGTTCTGCAATTCTTTTTGGCTGCGTACATAGTGGTCATAACTTTCAACTTGCCATACCCGCCCCGATGTTCCTAGTACTTTGTTTATTTCATATGCCGAGCCTCCTTTGATTTGTTGTAGAATAAATGAAAGAGGCTGATAAGCAACTTCAGAAAAATTATCAGATTTTTCAGTCTGTAAAGTTGTATCAATAGCTAAATGCACATGTGTAGGCATAATGCAATAGGCAATCAGTGTGTATACAGAGCCATCAAGAGTCCTGATTTTATCACTTATAATCTTTGCTACCTCTGGCTTCCTTAATAAAAACTGTCTGGGAGATTCTTTGTCTAAAAAAGCATCATAGGTTGCAAAATATTTTTTCTGTTGGAGATAAATTGCTTCAGCATTATTGGCTTCTTTCTCTTTTCGAATTTCTTTAATTTTAAGATCTCTTTCTTCCTGCAACCGTTGGATGACTGCACCAGGAATGGCGTCTTTCAAACAGAACGTAATAAAGAAGATTGCACCTACTGGTTGTAAATGAGGCAATTTTCTATAATATTCCGTTTTAATCTTTTTCATACGCAATCAGTTATGTACCACAGGCTTTAGCCTGTAAACTACGTTGATCCGAAACTTCTACAGGCTAAAGCCTGTGGTACAGCTTACATATTGCGGCGGTATTGGCCGCCCACTTCGTACAGCGCTTTCGAGATTTGTCCTAGCGAACAGTATTTGCACACCTCCATCAAGGCTTCGAAAATGTTGCCGTTTTGCACAGCCACTTTTTGCAGGTTTTCCAATGCGAGTTTGGCCTGAATATGATTGGCGGCCTCAAACGCTTCTTTGGATGCAATGGCAAAATCTTTCTCTTCTTTTGAACTCCGAAACACTTCTGCCGGAAGAATTGTCGGTGAGCCGTTCGGGTCCAGAAACGTATTGACACCCACAATCGGAAGCTGGCCGTTGTGTTTCAGCGTTTCGTAATGCAGTGATTCCTCCTGGATTTTAGATCGCTGGTACATCGTTTCCATGGCTCCCAGTACCCCGCCCCGTTCGTTGATGCGTAGAAACTCCTGATACACCGCTTCTTCCACCAAGTCGGTCAGTTCCTCAATGACAAATGACCCTTGCAACGGATTTTCGTTGCGAGCTAGTCCCCATTCCTTGTTGATAATCAACTGAATAGCCATAGCCCGGCGCACCGATTCTTCCGTGGGAGTGGTAATGGCCTCGTCGTAAGCATTGGTATGGAGCGAGTTGCAGTTGTCGTAAATGGCACACAGAGCCTGCAACGTAGTGCGGATATCGTTAAATGCAATTTCCTGGGCGTGCAGGCTTCTTCCCGAGGTTTGGATGTGGTATTTGAGTCGTTGCGAACGGGAATTGCCTTTGTACCTGTGTTTGATGGCTTTGGCCCAAATGCGGCGCGCCACCCGGCCCATTACCGTATATTCCGGATCGAGTCCGTTAGAGAAGAAAAATGACAAATTCGGTGCAAAATCGTCGATGTGCATACCCCGGCTCAGATAGTATTCCACCAGCGTGAAGCCGTTGGATAACGTAAAGGCCAGTTGCGAAATCGGATTGGCTCCCGCTTCGGCAATGTGGTAGCCCGAAATGGAAACCGAATAGAAGTTTTGGACCCGGTTATCGATAAAATACTGCTGAATGTCGCCCATCATGCGCAGCGCAAATTCGGTGGAGAAGATGCAGGTGTTCTGGGCCTGATCTTCTTTCAGAATGTCGGCCTGCACTGTGCCGCGTACTTTGGTCAGGGTATCGGCTTTGATTTTTTCGTACACATCTTTGGGCAGTACTCGATCTCCGGTGGTTCCCAGAAGCATCAATCCCAATCCGTCGTTTCCTTCCGGTAGAGAGCCTTGGTAACTGGGAGTCACCTCTAGTTGAGGAGGTTGTGAGAGAGTTCGGATGTACAACTCGCATTGCTGATCAATGGCGGCATTGAGGAAAAACCCGAGCAGCATCGGCGCCGGGCCGTTGATGGTCATCGAAACGGACGTAGCCGGATTACACAGATCGAAGCCCGAGTAGAGTTTTTTGGCATCGTCGAGGGTGCAAATGCTGACGCCTGACATGCCGATTTTGCCGTAAATGTCGGGACGGGGATCGGGATTTTCGCCGTATAAAGTTACTGAATCGAAGGCAGTGGAAAGCCGTTTGGCGGGCATTCCTTTGGAAAGGTAATGGAATCGCCGATTGGTGCGTTCGGGGCCACCTTCTCCGGCAAACATCCGGGTTGGGTCTTCGCCTTCACGTTTCAAGGGGAAAACACCAGCCGTAAACGGAAATTCACCCGGCACATTTTCGGTCAGCATCCACTGCAGCAAGTCGCCCCAGTCGCTGTATTTGGGCAGGCTCACTTTCGGAATCTTAAGGTGTGACAGCGTTTCGGTATAAAGCTCCTGTTCAAATACCCTGTCACGCACTTTGTATTGATACGTTGGCGATTGATATTGCTTTACAACTTCCGGCCATTGCTTTATCAATTGCAGGCATTCGTAGTTGAGCTTTCTTTCAATTTGTGTGTATATCTCTTGCAAAGACTCTTTTTCTGCGATTACTTCCATCGCCCCTCTCAACTGGTATAGTTGACGGGCAATGCGTACCTGCTCGTGGATGAATTCTTCGTACTGTCGGCTGCTTTCCACAATCTCGGCCAAGTACCGGGTACGTTCGGGCGGAATGATATAGGCCTCCCCCAACCCCCTCCCGTGGAGGGGGAGTTTTCCTTTTGCAAGGATAGTATTTTCTCCAGAACTTCCCCCCCCTCCACGGGAGGGGGTTGGGGGGAGGCCCAGTAATTCCACCAGTTTCTCATACAAAGCATTGGTTCCTGCATCGTTAAATTGTGATGCGATGGTTCCATACACAGGTAGGTTTTCGTCCGTTGCGTCCCATAAGTTATGGTTGCGTTTGTACTGTTTTCGCACATCGCGCAGGGCATCCAGTGAGCCTCGTTTGTCAAACTTGTTGATGGCAATCACATCGGCAAAGTCGAGCATGTCAATCTTTTCGAGTTGAGTAGCGGCGCCAAAATCACTGGTCATCAGGTACAATGACACATCCGAATGGTCGACAATCTCGGTGTCTGACTGCCCGATGCCCGACGTTTCGACGATAATCAGGTCAAATGCAGCCGCTTTGCAAATGTCAATCGCATCCTGCACATACCGACTCATCGCCAGGTTGGACTGACGCGTAGCCAATGACCGCATGTACACCCTTGGGTCAAAAATGGCGTTCATCCGAATCCTGTCGCCTAGCAAAGCGCCGCCGGTTTTTCGCTTCGATGGATCAATGGAAATAATGGCAAGGGTCTTGTCCGGAAAATCCCGCAGAAAACGACGCACCAATTCATCGACCATGGAGGATTTCCCCGCCCCGCCTGTACCTGTAATGCCGAGGATGGATGGCCTCCCCCCAGCCCCCTCCCGTGCAGGGGGAGTTTTTTGTTTCTGGGAGATACTATTTTTTATTTGTGATTGAAGGGACTGGTACTCTTCCGGAAAGTTTTCGGCGAGGGTAATGAGGCGTCCAACTACCAGCGGATTTCTTTGCGCCAAATTTTCGACCAAATAAGCCGGATCGTCAACAGGTTCAATTTCTTCCACATTTGCATCGGCCATTGCATTTTGCGTTAGTCGTAATGTTGAAAAATCGCATTTTCCCAGCAAATCATTGATCATGCCTTGCAAGCCCATGGCACGGCCATCATCGGGAGAATAAATGCGCGTAATGCCATAGGCATGCAGTTCATCGGCTTCGGCTGGAAGAATGGTACCACCACCGCCACCAAAAATCCGAATGTGACCCGCTCCCCGCTGGTACAGCAAGTCGTACATGTATTTGAAAAACTCAACGTGTCCGCCCTGGTAACTGGTCACCGCAATGCCTTGTACATCTTCCTGAATGGCACAGGTCGCAATCTCATCCACGCTGCGGTTGTGCCCCAAATGAATGATTTCCGCTCCCGAGCTTTGCAAAATGCGCCGCATGATGTTAATCGACGCATCGTGGCCGTCAAACAAAGACGTGGCAGTTACAATTCGGATGGGATGTTGTGGTTTATAAACGGTTGATGAAGTCATAGCTTTTCCTTTTTTCTGTAAAGTTAGATTTAAAAAAGAAAAAGTAAGACTTTATTGCTGGCTTTTGGAACGGTGGGTTTTTACTTTTTAGGAGATACTATTTTTCAGTCACATTCTAAAAACTCCTTTTCCTGTTTTGATAAAGTGCCTTGGGCTTGAGCCTTCTTGTAATGAAGACAAGCTTGCTCAAATTCACCTAATTTCCATTCGGCTTTGGCTTTGTACAAAAGAATAAAACTGCTTGTTGGATAAGAGGTTAATGCTTTGTCAAATTCTGAGATAGCTGCCCGGTAGTCTTTCACACCGTAATACGCCTCTCCACGCATGGCATATACATCCGGATCATCCGCCAGGAAAATTGAATCAATGGCATTTAACTCTTGCAATGCTCTGGCATACTGGTGAATACGCAACAGTTGTCGGGCATAATTCCGATGGGCATACCAATGCTTGGGATCCAGGTTTACAGCATACGCATATTCTTTTAGCGCAACCAATTGTGCCAGATTATCAAACATACACGCTTTGCTACGCGTATTTGCTGATCGATAATACTCTTCAGCCGTGTGTAATTCCTTGAACTGGTAGCAATAGGAGGTGGTGTCAACATTTTGAAGAGCAACTGTCAGCAACGAATCTGCAAAGGCTGTAGAATTGCGTCGCACCGGATTTGTACAACCACTTATTCCTTCAAGAAAGAGAAAACAGCTAAGCCAAAACAGGCCGATTTTGTACTTCGAAAGCATACTATTTTACGTAAATGTGTAAGATAGTATGCTTTCGGATTAATTCTCTGAATAGGCCTATTTTCCCCAGAAATAATCTTCCTGCGCTAAGTCCGCTGAAAACACTTGAGCTTGCACAATTTTGCCGTTGGCAATTGTGTATACATCCGTGTTTTGCACATCCAGCACGGCTCCTTCCGGACGGGCAGCGGTAAAGTGAAGCTGAAACACTACTTGATTTCCATTGACACCCAGCACTTTAAAATCTTTGAGGGCCAAGGTGCCTTGCGAAAGTCGATGCATGGTTTTGGACATGGCAAACACTTCGGAAGCCGATTTTTTGTTACCCGAAAGTGCATTGTTCCCCGGCTGGTTCCAGATTACGTGTTCGTCCAGCAACCGATGGGTCACTTCGCCGTTGTGCGTGCTGACGGCGGTGAGAAATTCAGTGGCGACAGTAACTTCTTCCGAATGCAACGATTGTTGGGACGACAACGAGTAATGATATAAAGTACTGATTACTAATAAAATGAGCGTTTTCATAAACGTATAAGTAGTTGTGAAAAATAAATGAATGAACCTGATCAAGCATGTGTGATTCGCAATTGTTGCAAACCCCGATTTTGCAGATACGCCATGGCCGCCACCCAAAGAGCCACTGCGCCAATTGCCAGATAGCCAATGCCAGATAGGTCGAACAATTGGAAAAGAACAATAAGTAAGCTGACTATTACCCAAGTTACATCCATCACGACAATGAGCCGGATGCGAGCCGGAATCAGCGGATTTCTCCGGCTTTCCAACCCGACCTCAATGGCGAAAAGGAGCAGAAACAAGCCAGTTCCCCAGATGGCCGCCACATTGGAAGTGCCAAACAGCGTAGCTATGGCCGGAGCAAAAGCAATCAATCCCAAACCGGTAATGCCTGAGCTAACGGCATTGATAAGCAATACATTTCTTAAAGATTTCATGATTTTTTCTGTTTAAAGTTGATGAACAAAAGTAGCTTTGTCCATTGCCAACGGATTGATATTTTGCGACAAAATGAACATACTAGGCCTGCACCTGCATAATTTTATTGCGTATGCGCAACTGCGCGGTGTGCCACAAGCCGAATCGCTAGCGGCCCTGAGTCAGCCCTATGAGGATTTCTGGGAGGATACGTCAACGGTTGAAAGCCGTGATTTTTACGCGGTGGTGGCACTGCTCCACAAAAAACTCGGTGATGATCAGTTGGGATTGCGGATGGGTGAATATTTGAACCTGAGTGCGTTAGGATTGATTTATCAGATTTCAATGCAGACTACCCGCGTGGAAGAAGCGTTGTTTTACCTGAACAACTACATTAAAACCACCCTTCCGGTTGTGGATCTGGATGTATCGGTTGCTAACAATGACGTGATCATTCGGTTGTCGCTAACCCATAAAAATAAAAACGTAAGCCGCATCATTCTCGAAAGTGTGCTGACCATTATCGCGCGGGAATTGACGCTGATGGCGGCAAGTGATCTGGATATTCGTTTGTTTTCACCGCATTGGACGCCAACCTATCCGGCACGTTGGCACCCGGCCGATGATTTTTCCATCGCTTTCCACCCCGGCACACTCAAGGCGTCGCTTCAGGATATCAGCCGCCTGAACCTGGATCTGCTGATTCCCGAATACCTGAAATTGATTGAAAGTCTGAAGCCCGATCTGTCGTTTGTGAGCAAGGTGAAAATTGCTTCCCTGAATATGGCAAAACCCGAATTACCTGACCTGGAGACGGTTGCGGATCTGTTTAACCTGACTCCCCGAACCCTGCAACGGCGACTAAGCAGCGAAAAGATCACATTCCGGCAAATTATGGATGACCTGAAAAAGCAACTTTCTTACATGCTGATGCAGCACCATCGGTTTTCGGTAACGGATGTGTCGTATGTGCTGGGCTACTCGGAGCCGGCTGCCTTCATTCATTCGTTTAAAAAATGGTACGGCGACTCTCCCGACAAAGTCCGGGGCCGACTGACCACGATTCGGTGATGAGTCGTGTGACAAAATAAAAGTGCGTTTTGTTGGATTACAATCTGCTAACTTTCAAAGGTTTGTCTTTCGCTTTACGTCTTTCTTCTTTTGTCTCTCTGCTTAGTGCCGGTTTTGGCATTGGAAAAGATACTATTTTTGGCAAAACTGTTTTGTATGCGTCAACGGATTTGGTTGTACATTTTTCTGGTTCTGGGAAATCTGTTAAGTATGGGTTGTTCACCCAACCGACAACCGGAAGCTTCCTTTTATTACTGGAAAAGCGTATTCCGGCTGTCGGCAAAAGAACGGAAATCATTGAAAGAACTCAACGTCAATCGGTTGTATATCAAGTTTTTTGATGTGGACTGGAACTACGAAACCCAGCAAGCCTTGCCGGTAGCGCAGATTCAGTTTGCCGAAAATATTCCAAACTCGCTGGCCGTAGTTCCTACGGTGTTTATCACCAACCAAACCATGCTGCAGATTTCGGAGGAAGACTTGCCTGCGTTAGCCCAAAAACTCACCGCCAAAATTTTTGCTATGGTTGCCGCACAGCACCTCAACGTGCCTGAAATTCAGCTGGATTGTGACTGGTCGGGCAAATCGCGGGAGAAGTTTTTCAAAATAGTATCGTTGGTAAAGCAAAAACTGGCACCCAAATCCATTCAGCTTTCAGCAACGATTCGTTTGCACCAGCTTAAGTTTGTCGGCAAAACCGGCGTGCCGCCTGTAGACCGGGGCGTGCTCATGTTTTACAACATGGGTAGCCTCGACGGACTGAATACCGACAACTCCATTCTGGACCTGAACATTGCCCGTCATTACTTGCATCGCCTCAAAGATTATCCCATTCCGCTGGATGTGGCCCTGCCGATTTACCAGTGGGCGGTGCTTAAACGCGAAAATCGGGTGATTAACCTGCTTACCCATGTGCCCTTGGATTCACTGACTGATACCAGTCGGTACGAACCGCTTGGCGCAAAAAAAGTACGGGTTCGGCGGAGCCATTATTTGCAATCTGTCTATCTTTACCCGGGCGATGAGTTGCGGCTCGAAGAAGTCTCTCTGGCTGAACTTCAGGGAGCCGCTGAGCTAACGGAACCCATTGTCAATCAACCGAAACCCCATATTATCTTTTATTACCTCGATGAATCAACGAGTACCCGCTATGCACCGCAAGACCTTACAGAAGTGGTCAATCGCTTTCGTTAGTGTCTTTTTGTTTTTGTATCCTTCGCCCGAGCTCGAAAGCTGTGCCGGCGGCGATTGGGACGACTGGCAACTGTCGCGTTTTTTCGCTCCTGAGCTGGCTAACCGGCCCACATACGCGCCGCTTTACTTTTCGTTTGACCGCCTGTATGACGACACTTGGGAAGAAAACCCCAACCTGTTACGCAATGAAAACCTGCGCGACTGGCAAAAATCGCTGGATGCTTCGCTGAAACTGACCGACATTGAGGGTTTAGTTTACAAAGCACCTCGCAAAGAGGTGGAAACCATCAAAGCCAGCGTTCAGAATCCGGCAACAACCTTGAAACCTGCCTGGCAAAACAACTCAATGGTGAAATACTTAGTGCAGAAAAAAGACCTGGCTACGTTGGATTACCTGATTTTTGCCAAAACCTGCGAGCCTTTTGCGGTAGAAGGCGACCCTTGGGAAGAAGGTGCCAAGCAAGCCAATCCTCAAATGACCAAGCTGATTGCCAAGGCTGAGCAAACCTACCCGACTGTTACTCAGCCTTTTTTGAAACAGCGATATGCGTATCAAGCCATTCGGATGGCGCATTATTCCCGGTCTTATGCCAAAGCCATCAGCCTGTACGACAAGCTGGTAACCCCGCTCAATCTGGAAAGTCCGATTAAGTATTGGGCGTTGGGCCACAAGGCGGGAGCCATTCGCCGGTCCGGTCAGAATAACCCGTTGGCCGCTTATCTGTTTTCGCTGGTATTTGACAAATCGGAAAGCAAGCGCATCAATTCGTACTACAGCTTTCACATTGGCAGCGATGCCGATTGGCAAAAGACAATGGCGATGTGTCAGAATAACCACGAGAAAGCAACGTTGCATTTTCTGCGTGCCATCCAGCCCAACAGCCTGAAACTGGAAGAGATGAAGAGTATTTATGCGCTGGACCCCACAGCCGACTACATGGATGTGCTGCTGGTACGCGAAATCAACAAATACGAACTTGGCAAGATCAGTCCGGATTACGGCATTCAGGGCATTGACAAAGGAACGGCGGGTTTGCAGGCATTTTTGTTCAAAGGCATTAGTGAAGGAAAGATCAAAAACAAAGCCTTGTGGACGTTGGCACTGGGCTACTGCGACTACCTGGCCGGACGGCCACAGGATGCCCGGAAAACATTTGCCAAACTTCCGGCTGCCAGCCAGACACCCGAAGTGAAAAAGCAAATGGATACGTTTGAAATGATGATTCAATTGGCAGAGGTTAAAAAACTGGACGCCGCATCGGAAGAACGTCTGTATCAGGCCATTACCAAAACCCAGTCGGAGTCATTGAAAAAGCTGATGGTGGACCTATTTGCCGATTTATACAAAAAACAAGGCGAAAAAGCCAAAGAATTTCTTTCGCACAATGACTTGTACGGCTTGCGTACTTCACCCGATGCCACTCTGATTGATCAACTGATTGCGTTTGCAGATAAACCGTCCAAAACCGCTTACGAAAAGGAACTGCTCAAGAAAATAAGCGAACAGACGCCGAAAGACGTGTTGCTGGAAATGAAAGCGACCTTCTTGATGCGCGAAGACAAACTTGACGAAGCCGAACAGATTTTCAGTAAGATCGCGTACAAATACGAGGACATTGAAGGCAACGCCGCCGACGATCAGATCAAGGACTGTCACGAATGTGTGGAAGGTTCCAGCAAGCATTTTTCCAAACTGCAACTGATACGGCAAATCAAGGAACTCAAAAATCAAGCTGCCGGTCCCGACAAAGTCAAGGCCGCCGAGGCAACGTATCGGTTGGGCAATGTGTATTACAACACGACGTATTTTGGTTTTGCGTGGCGCGCCATGGATTATTACCGTCCGTACGGATTTTCCCAGCCCGAAGCCGGACAGAAACCGGCTGAACACTACGATTGTTCGCGGGCCTCGGCTTTCTACTCGCAAGCTGCCGAACTTGCCAAAGCCGCCGGCAACAAGGAATTAGCCGCCAAAAGCTTGTTTATGGCCGCCAAGTGCGAGCAAAACGACTATTACTTGCACAAAGCTCCCAAGCAGGACAGCTACTACGAAGGCATTGCGCCAAATTACGCTGCGGCCAATCGCAAGAACTTTACGCAGTTGAAACAGCAGTATGCCGCTACGCAGTTTTACAAAGAGGCCATTGGTCAGTGTTTTTACCTGAACCAGTTTGCAAGCCGGTAATTGTCTGAACCCTGATTTGTAGGATGGTTTGGATTAAGAGGATTCTATAAGGGCGAACCTGTGGGTTCGCCTTTTGTTATAGGGAGGTTTTTACTTTTTTGGAGATACTATTTTATTTATGAGACAGCCTTGGTTACTTGTTATTTTATGTCTTATACAACTTTTGTTGTTTACATGCAACAGGAGTACAGATGCAATAGATAAACACACAACCTCTCATCGATCAGGTTTAGAGAATGAAACAGTTAATTGGGACTTGAAATTACAGGAAAACGAATCGTTATTTAAGATTTGGTTGAAAGATACGCTAATAGCATTAAATGCTCCTGTTAGTCATCCTACTTACTTTAAAAGAAAGCTTTACATAGCGGATGATTCTCTTTCTTTGTCTATTACCCAGTTTTTTTCTGCAAAAATCATTTCTAATAAAAAGAAACTAAAAGACGATAACCCAATAGCTTTGGTTTTAGATTTATTAGCTGAATACCAAGAATTTCCAAAAGCACCATTTCAGGTTTCATTTCACACAACACAGGAATTTTATCCTTCTGCTGCCTTAGTCAAGGAATGGATATATGATATAGAAGATATAAAGGTAGTAGAAAGGAATACTGTGTGTGAGTACGATTATATACGCGGACGACTTTCGGGAAAGACAGAAGTGATCTATAAACAACAAGTGCCTTTCAAATCAAAAAGATACGATTTTAGCTGGGCTGGTGACACTTTGAGTAAAATATTGTTGAGTGAACGTTAAATTCAAAATTACTTTTTAAAATGCTGAGCGATTGCATAATTGTTGAATACTGAAGATTACACAATACTCAGGAAAAGAACTTGCCCAGGTTTTACTTTCTGCAATGAATTGTGTAACAGTTGTATCGCTTCCAAAAGTATTTTGCCACACTCCTGCTTTTCCTCTTGCGGCTCATGATATTCTTCTGCGAAAAATTGCAAATCCTCCTCCTTTAACTTGAAAGGCGAGAGGTGATCAAGAATATTTTCCCTGTCTTGGTAAGTAAAGAAATAGAATCCCATGACATCTGTGTATCTACCTAACTCTAAATCTTTGTATAGAAATACATCATCAAAATACGAAAGAACTTCGCCGTATACCCAACCTGAATGCGCGAAGTTGCCCAAAAACACGCTCTCTTTTTTCAAGAACTCACCCAATCGATCCTGCATTTTCTTGCCACCCCACCAGGTCCGCTTGACAATGGGTCGTGATGCCTCCACCAATGCCGGGATTTTTTTCTGCTCAATTAAATAGAAACTAGCCAATGCGGACATTCGAAACTATGGGTTTTTCGTTTTTGAAAGATACTATTTTCAGTGGCACGGTTTCATCTCGTCAATGAAGAAAATTCCATCAAAAACTTCACTCCAGTTCTCCTTATTCATACTATGTCCAAAGCCTTTCATTAGGAATTTATTTTCGGGAGGCAATAAACGCAAATCAACAAAGGCGAACCTTGCTTGAGTAGTGTGTATCCATTGTTCCAGGCTATTGGGTGGAGGAGCAGGTAGTGTGAGTGTGTTTGGCAGCGTAATTCTTTTAGACTGTCCATGATGCGACGTAAAGCCCAGGACATAGACTTTTTCACCAAATCGTTCTCTCGTATACTGCCCCATAGACTGTTTGTTTTTGAAAGGTGATCTTTTGGAAATGTGTGTGTTGGCCGCCCACACGATTACCTTTTCATTGGGATAACGATGGTTAATGAGCCATTCCAGGTTTTCGCCCATCTGAACATCACGGTAATCTGGGAAAGAGTTAACGGTATGGTTCCAAGTCTGCAAGGCAAATCCTTTGAGATTGCGCAGGGATTGCTTCAAGAAAGATTCCTTGTCTGATGCATCCATGAGTTTGTCAGTACTTGCCAGAAAAAATAGTTGGTCCGCTTTTGAGGGTTGGTATGCATATTCTTTTTTTAAGAGAGAATTCAACATGTCCAGGTACCGGTTAACCCCCAAAGAATCAGTCAAATGCATCCGAATAAACGGCTCCGTTTTTGGAAGGAACGAACGTTGTGAGACAGGAAGAATCATTCTGCTGTCTATGCCTGTGATCTTTAGTTGAGACGAAGACAGAAAACCGAAAAAATCGTTGAGGGGAGAGCACTGCGTCCATACCGGATAAATGGAAGCTAAAACCTCGTCCCACTGAACATTGGTGTCTTCCCGCAATTGCTGCAATCCGTAAAAGTCGCTTTCGAATGCAAGGACCCTGAAATTGTGTCTTTCATGCAGGTAACGAATCAGTTTGGCTTTGGCTTCCATTGTAGTCGCATCGCCATGATCTTGTTCACCAAGCATCACAATTTGGGCATCTCCGATGGAATGGGTTATCGCTTCAAAGCCAGCATAGTTTGTATCACTCCATGCTAGTTCAATAGGCCTGACATGCTTTGTTATTTCTTTTCTGATTAAATCCTGACCACTCGTTTTTACCCCACAAAGTAAAATCATCAGGATTTTCAAGCAAGTTTTCATAAATCAGATCGGTTGTTGAGCTTTCCTTCCGAAATAATAAAGAGAAATTACCGAAACAGCCTGATTTTTAACTTTTCTTAACCACTGGCAGGTTTTCGTATCTGAAAAGATACTATTTTAAAATCGGATTCTTTCCCATCAATCAAACCACTGCAAATATGCTCGAAAAATACTTTGCTCTGAAAGCCAACCGAACCACCGTCCGCACCGAAGTGCTGGCGGGCATCACCACCTTTCTGGCTACGATGTACATCATCGTGGTCAATCCGGCCATTTTGAGCCAAACCGGAATGCCGTTTTCGGGTGTACTAAGCGCTACAGTGTTACTGTCGTTCTTTTGCAGTTTGATGATGGGACTTTATGCCCGCAACCCGATTGTGGTAGCTCCGGGGATGGGGTTGAATGCGTTTTTTACATTTACCGCGGTTAAAGGCATGGGCATTTCGTATCAAACGGCGCTGGGAGCGGTGTTTTGGGCGGGCATTGTATTTTTGCTTTTGTCGCTTTTCAATATTCGCACCTACATCGTCGCCGCTATTCCCAAGCAGTTGCGCTACGCCATTTCGGCGGGTATCGGGTTGTTTATCACGTTCATTGGGTTTACCAACGCCAAATTCATTGTTGCTAATCCGGCTACGCTGGTTGGCATTGGCGATGTTACACAACCTGATCTGATCATCTTCCTTATCGGCCTGGTGGTAACGGCTATTTGCGTCATCAAGCGGATTACGGGTGGCATTATCTTAGGCATTCTGCTCACTACGTTATTGGCAATCAGCTTAGGCCGAGTTTGGGGCAGTACTACACTGGTAACCTGGCAAGGCATTTTTTCTCCGCCCGATTTCAGTCTGTTGCTTCAGTTGGATTTAAAAAACTCGTTGCAACTCAGTGTATTGCCTGTCATTTTCGCTTTTGCGTTCACGGATTTGTTTGACAGCCTCTCCACATTTGTGGGCGTAGCTGAAGCGGCCCAACTGCAAGACAAATCCGGAGAGCCCCGAAATATCAAAGAATCGTTGTTGACCGATGCCGTAGCGACCACCTTAGGCGGCTTGCTGGGTACGAGTCCGGGAACGGCTTACATCGAATCGGCGGTGGGTGTGGAGCAGGGCGGCCGCACGGGTTTGACAGCGGTTACTGCTGGATTGCTTTTCCTGCCTTTCATGTTTTTCTCGCCGCTCTTGTCGGTTATTCCGGCCATTGCCACGGCTCCGGCTCTGATTCTGGTCGGGGTGTTTATGATGAAGCCGGTTACGAAAATTCACTGGAATCAACTGGATGATGCCATTCCGGCTTTTCTGGCCATGGTACTCATTCCGCTGACGTATTCCATTACCCAAGGCATCATATGGGGATTTCTGTCCTGGACGGTGATTAAACTGGTTATTGGCAAACGGCAAGAGGTATCATTGGGGTTGATTCTAATAGATGTGCTGGCTTTGGTAGCGGTGGTATTGGGCCATTAACCTTCAGGGCATGTTTTTTACAAAAGCTGTAAAAATTCAGGAGGGCCGAACCGACTCTTTGTTTGAACAAAACACTGTTTCTAAAATTTTGGACACAAATGAATATTCGCTTACTTGCTTTCATTACATTCATCAAAATCCTTTTCGGGCGGCCTGGGTACAGAAACTGGAAGAGTGGGAATATTCGTCGTTTCGGGATTATGCAGGATTGCGACAAGGCACTTTAGTCAATAAACCATTGACATACAGTCTGCTGGATTTGCCTACGCAATCCGAACTGTTTTACAAAGAATCGTCTGAAACAGTCGGATGCCGAACGGCTGCGAGGCATCTGGTGACTTTTACCAAGCATACATATGCATAGCATGTCTTTTCGACATGCTATGAGACCTATCTAAACTTCATTCATTTATGCGTTACATTGCTCTCGTTTTCGGACTCATTTTTCTATTGTTCACCTACTGGCAATTCAATGATCCTGACCCGGTTTGGTGGGTGACTATTTACCTGGTGGCGGCGTATGCGTCTTTTCTGGCTTTTCAGGGAAAATACAACCTGGAGTTATTTGCTGTATTGGCCGTCTTATACCTGGCCAGTGCAGTTAATTCATGGTTGCAAATGACCGCTTGGGAAGGTTTTGTGAGCGAAGGCACCGGACTGGCTATGAAAAGCATAAATCAGGAACTGGCCCGCGAAAGTGTAGGCATTGGCATATGTGCACTGGCAATGGTCGTCTTCTGGGTGATGGGCTACCTGCAACGAAAGTCCCGCTGATAAATAGTACCTTTTGCCAATCAAAAACCGCAGTAAATTGGCAGTGACCAACCATACAACCATTTTCATGAAAAAGAACTATCTGCCATTTCTGCTCTGGCTGCTGGTCAGTTTGCAGTCGTTTGCCCAACCCACAGAAAAGCAAAACCTGACCGTCATTCTCGGTGCGTTTGACGAGGAGGTGCGAATCTTACAGGAGTCACTAAAGGATAAAAAAGAACAGACCATTGAAGGCATCCGCTGCATGACTGGCGTTTTGAACGGGCGACAAGTAGCCATTGCCGAAACGGGAATCGGCAAAGTGAATGCCGCCATGACAACTGCCTTGCTTATCCGGGTTTTTCATCCGCGGGAGATACTATTTACCGGGATTGCCGGTGGCCTGAATCCCGACCTGATGCCCGGCGACATTGTTATTGCCCAGAGTGTGGCTCACCACGATTTCCATACCATCCTGAACAACCAGCAACCCAGTTTGCAGACCCGTAATCCGCTGACCAAAGATCTGAATCCGCAGTTTTTTCCGGCCGATTCCATTCTGTTCCTGGATGCCCAGAAAGCGGCCCGGACGGCTCGTTTCGAAAAAATTGGAAAAGCGCAGAAACCGCCCCAAGTGGTGATCGGCCGCGTTGTCACCGGCGACGTGTTTGTTTCGTCTTCGGAAAAAGTGAAGCAATTGCGCCAGGATTTTCAGGCCGATGCCACAGAAATGGAAGGCGCTGCCGTGGCACAGGTGTGCTGGCAATTGAAAGTGCCTTGCCTCGTAATCCGTAGCCTCAGCGACAAAGCCGACGAAAATGCCCGTGGCGACATGATGACATTTTACAAAACCGCCGCTAAAAACTCCGCTTCACTCGTAACCGAAATTGCCGGATTGCTGAAATGAGGGTTTTGCGTTCTTGAAAGATACTATTTTTAACCTCATCCCTAAATCCCTTCTCCTCCAGAGAAGGGACTTTTGTTTCGCGAAATCAAAACTCCCCTCTCAGAAGGAGAGGGGCTGGGGGTGAGGTTTTAGACAGACAGCCATGATGACTCTTTGAGAATAAACAAGCCACTACACACAGCCTGACTAACTGAACTTTAACCCCTTCTTTCTTGTAATAAAGCAGGGTAGATTTTCTATCCTGCAAATCTTGGTTTATTTTTGTGGTATGGAAACGGAAGTGGTCAAATCAGTCAGTCAGGGAGTGAAAAAAGATATCCGCAAACTGGATTTGTCGGAGTTAAAGGCATTTTTGTCGGCAAAAGGCGAACAGGCATTTCGCGCCAAACAAATTTACGAATGGCTTTGGAAAAAATCGGCCACTGAGTTTGACCAGATGACCAATCTTTCGCTGCCGTTACGAAATTTGCTCAAAGACCATTTCACGATCAACTCCATTGTGGTTGATAAAAAGCAAGTCAGCAACGATAAGACTATTAAATCGGCGTTTCGGTTGCACGACGGCCATTTGGTAGAAGGCGTTCTCATTCCTGCCGATGACCGTATGACGGCTTGCGTATCGAGCCAAGTGGGTTGTTCACTAACGTGCAAGTTTTGCGCAACGGGCTACATGGATCGCAAACGCAACCTGGATGCTGCCGAAATCTATGATCAGGTAGTCGCTATTCGCAACCAAGCCGAAAGCCATTACCAGACGCCGCTTACCAACATTGTGTACATGGGCATGGGCGAACCCTTGCTCAATTACGCCAACATGATGGAATCCATCGACAAAATCACCTCGCCCGACGGATTGAATATGTCGCCCAAACGGATTACCGTCTCCACAGCGGGCATTGCCAAAATGATCAAAAAGCTGGGGGATGATGAGGTGAAGTTTCGTTTGGCACTGTCACTGCACGCTGCCAACGATGCCAAGCGCGACCAGATTATGCCCATCAACGAAAGCAATACATTGGAAGCATTGAAGGAAGCTTTGATGCATTTCTATAAGAAAACGGGTACACGAGTTACATACGAATACATTGTATTTCACCACTTTAACGATTCCCTGCAAGACGCCAGAGAACTCTACGAATTTACCAAGCACACACCCTGCAAAGTAAATATCATTGAGTACAACCCCATTGCCGAGGCAACCTATCAAAATGCTGAAGGTGATAAGATCACGCAATTTGGGAAATTCCTGGAAGACAAAGGAGTGGTGGTAAACATTCGCCGCAGCCGGGGCAAAGACATTGACGCCGCCTGCGGGCAACTCGCCGGAAAAGACAAGTAGGGGGTTTTGCCTTTTTGAAAGATACTATTTTACAAACAGGGTTGTATGAATTAACTAGTCACACAACCCTGTTTCTTTATATCTTCAATTTGATTCTCGCTTTGCCTAATAACGCAGCAATGCCAATCACAATGAACGCATAAACCATCGACTTAACCAAACCGATGATACCCGTTTTCAGGACTTCAGGTAAAACAATTCCCGACAAATCGGCGATGCTGTAATAGGCATAGGGAATCAGGTAGCAGGTAAGAGTTTGGGTACCAGCTACTTTAATAATATCAAACCAATGGGCTTTTTTCTGTTGCTCTACCAGCCAGAACAAGACTGCATACGTCAGAAAGGCAATGCCAGTGCACAGAAACACCCAGGTAGGCGTTGCGTAAATTTTGGACATAATAAAGAAATTTCGCGCCACCAACCCACTGATTAACAAGCCGACCCCCAATAGAATATAATTACTCATCAACCTAGGCTTATGAGCATGGTACTTTTCCAGCAAAAGCGTAGCTGTCATGCCTGCGAAGGCAAAACAATGAAACGCACCCGCACCCGGTATCCAGTCTATGGCGGTTTGCAGGGCATCAATGGCAGGCCAATGCGCGTGATGAATGATAGTAAAAAGCGCACTCAAGCCCCAGAAAAACGGAATGGCTATGGGCTTTCTCCAGACCAACACATACACAACCGCACAACCTAAGTACGTCCAGCCGATTAGTCCCAGAATGCCCCACCATTGCGGACGCATACCCACAATCTGGTCGCCAGCATTGCCTCTGAAAATGATTGCCAGCCAAACCAACAAGGCAATTCCGGTTACTTGCAATCCGATGAATAAATACTTTTTCCAATCAGTGGCTTTGGGGTAGACATTCCAAACCAGAAAGAAACCCACGACCATCAGCAGAATGTAATAGTTTGCGGTCATTCCGGTGGCTTCGGCATTCAAGTCAGGTGTGTTCACTGTAAACAGCCCCATCACCAGCAAGGCAATCGACCGCAGCACAATGTGCTTAATTAATTGGAAGGTTGAATCGCCTTTGGCCAACCGGTTTTGAATGGCAAACGGAATGGATTGCCCCAAAATGAACAGGAAGCAGGGAAAGATCACATCCGAAAACCCAAGAAAATCGACATCGGCAGCCGAATGTTCCAGCCAGTGCGGAATGCCTTTCAATGTCCAGAAATCATTGACAAAGATCATGAGCAGCATGGTCAACGCCCGGAAAACATCAATGGACGAAATGCGCAGTTGGCTTATTTTCATTTGCCTAACTGGTTTATTTCTTGAAACATTCGTCTGAAACAGTTGGATGCCGTATTGGGTTTGGAGGCATCAGGCTCACGGTAGTATTCGTCCAGAAAAGCTCCCGCTCCCGACCATACGGTTTGCATCATGCCCTGGTAATTATCTTTGGTTTCTTTGGTTGCCGAACTGCGAAAATGCACCATATCCTGGGTTTGCTTTACGGCATTTTCGGGCATCCGCCACGGACAGGTAATCACGGATAAGCCTTTCATAGCAAACAGAACCGGCGTTGGATCAGGCCGTTCGTAGTGCCAGTCGCAGATCATCACATCCTTGGGAATCAGATCAATGGCGCGGTGGGTGTTATTGTAACTGGCTTCCCACATGCCCAGTCCGGTGGTTTTTCCATCCAGTAGCCGATCTCCCCATAGCCAAAGCTGGCGGTTTTTCAGGGCCAGATGATCCCGAATGCGGCGCACTTCTCCGGCAAACAATTCGGCTTTGTCGCGACCGGCACAGCGGGGGCATTTGTCATCTCCCAGGTAAAACACCTCGTCCATACCCGCATGAAACGCGTTGGCACCAAAGGCATCGCACATTTCGTCTACCAAGTCAAAAACCACCTGGTGCACGGTGGGATGCAGCGGACAATAGCTTTTGCAATACAATCCATCTGCGTTAGGCCATTTGTAGTTGGCGGGCATTTGTACGTGAGGCGTTTCGTCAAATTCCGGGTATTTACGCAACAGGTTTTGCGTTTTTTCTGCCCACGACTGATGGCCGAGCAGATTAATTTGTGGAATGAGGCGAATGTTATGCTTGTGGCAAGCGGCAACCAGTTTTTTCACATCCTTTTTCGAAAGCGCAACGCTGTCGCGCAGCTCCGGATGGCTTTCGTACTGGTAATTGAAATCGACCCGGAGCACCAGCGTATTCACCTTGCGGGGAGCCAGTTCCTGTTCTATAAACGTAATGAAACGGGTCAGGTCTTTGGGTTCGGGAGCGGCAATGCAAAATCCGCGAACGGGTAGCAATGTGTCAAGCTTTGCCTGTGAATAACCCGACAGGCAAATGAAGTGGAATAAAATGAGTATACCTGCTCTGTTCATGAGGTGTTAAAAAAGCGAAGCGGTTAAAACCAGATATGTAGTTCATGAGAAGGTACAGTGTGATTTTCAGTAATCAAACATACTCATATACCCGCAAAATACCATGTACTCGCTTGGTAATAATCTGTTGCAAGCACACATTTTCCATGCAAGGGGTTTTGCCTTTTGAAAAGATACTATTTTAATGCGAACCAAGAACTTCATTGAACGAAAGACTCCCCTCTTTGTAGCATCTTCTTTTCTATTGCACATCTAAAGAAGGAAAAAAATCCCCGCCCACATTCTCATCTCATTCCAGCAAAAAAAAAGGAATCTTTCGCTTTTTAACGGTTAGAACTACATACCGCATTTTAACTATTGATTATGAACAATTTATTGAAGGGAGCATCCTAGATCCCGTTACTCTGATCGCAGGCTTTTTACCGGATTTTCCATGGCAGCTTTGACGGATTGAATACTCACCGTTACCAGAGCTACGCCCATAGCCAAAAGACCGGCCAATACGAATATCCATCCGCTCAAATCTATCTTGTAGACAAAGTCGTCGAGCCAGCGGCGCATCACAAACCACGCAATGGGCGAGGCAATGAGAAAGGCGATGCCCACTAACTTCACGAAATCTTTGGACAAAAGCATCACCAGACTGCTGAATGTAGCCCCCAGCACTTTTCGTACGCCCATTTCCTTGCGGCGCTGCGTGACCACAAACGAAACCAAGCCGAACAACCCCAAACAGCCAATGAAAATACCCAGGCTGGCAAACAGAACCAGGAAGTTGGCAAACTTCTGTTCATTGTCATACAAGGCCCGCAGGTCATCGTCCAGAAACTTGGGCTGGTAATAATCATTGGGAAAGAGTGCTTTCCAGTGGGTTCCGATGTGTTTCAGGGCCAGTGCCTTCCGTGCCGGATCAATGCGGATGCTGGCGGTTTTGAAATTCCAGGCCGCATAAAAATACAGGTGTGCCTGCAATTGGCTACGCAAATCTTCGGAATGGTAATCTTTGACCACACCGACTACAGAACCTCGCATGCCCCAGAATTCCAGGTGCTCGCCCAATACTTTGTTCATGTCCGAAAAACCCATCTGGTGGGCGGCTTTTTCATTGATCACAACGGGCATTACTTCGTGTGCAACCGAATCGGTAGACAAAATAGAACGCCCGGCTACAAGCGGAATTTTGAAGAACCGGAAATAGCTGCTATCCACATGCTGAATGCGGAAGGTTTCGCCACCGTTGGGCAGTCCGGGATGATGCGTATCGCTCCACCAGTGATCACGGTGGCTGGCAGGCGTAGTGAGTCCAAAAGTGACATCCTTGATTTCCGGATATTGCAACAATTGCTGACGCAACCGTTCGCGAAGTACCGCATCTTTCCGGTCGGGCATCGTCACGGTTATTATGGCTTTTTTGTCAAATCCCAAGTCTTTCTGGTAAAAGTATTGTACTTGCTTGACACCAAAAAACATGCAAATGACCAATACCTGCGCAATGACGAACTGAGTGATTACCAATGATTCCCGTAAAGTAAAACTTCGCCGACCGGTAGTGGTGAATACGCCCTTCAACACCTTTACCGGTTCAAAACCCGACAGCAACAAAGCTGGATAAAACCCTGCCAAAAGAGTGATTAACATCCCTCCTGCCAGCAGAGCCAGTACCGTATTGGTATCCCACACATGAGCAAAACCTGCCTTTGTATTCAGTAACTGGTGGGTGTATTGTACCAATTGGGTTGCCAGCAAACTGCCCAGAACCAACGCCGAAAAAACCAGCAGTGACGTTTCGCCCAAAAACTGAAAGATGATGTGCATGCGACTGCTACCCAGGGCTTTGCGAATGCCAATCTCGCGGCTTCTGCGAACAGCCTGCACCGTGGCCAGATTAATGAAATTGATACACGCCATCACCAACAGAAAGATAGCCACACTGATTAATGTATACAGCGTCCATTGGGGCATGGAATAATTAAAGGGGTCTTTGGTGGTGTCAAAATGCATTTGTGCCAAAGGTTGCAGTTCGTAGGATGCAATGATGGACTCCTCTTTGTGCCGCCGGACCAAGGCGGTTAGTCCCCGATTGATCACAGCCGGGTCGGCCCCTTCTTTTAGCATTACAAATCCTTGATTCATGGAATCGCCGCCGCTCCAATAATCGTCATTCTTGAATTCGGGCTGAAGCTGTTTCAAGGTTTCGCGGGAAATGATCATCTGCATCGGAAACTCGGTGGCTGCCGGCATCTTCTCAATGATTCCACTCACCATCAGATCGATTTCATTGTTGTAGCGAATCAGCTTGCCCATGGCATCACCTTTGAAAAACCGCTGGGCAGTCTCTTCATCCAGTACCACTTGCCCGAGTTCGCTCAGCGACTGAGCCGGCGAGCCTTTGATCCATTTCACATCCAGCATTTCCAGCATATCGGGAGGAGCATAAAACGTATTGGGCTGCTGGTAGATTTGCTGATTTACTTTAATGGTGGTAGTCTCCATGCCGTATAGATTAGCGGCCTTTTCCACACCCGGAAATTGCTCCTGCAATGTTTTGATGACCCCTTGGGCCACGTGCGACTGCGGTTCGCCGAATCTGTCTGTGGAACGGATGCGATAAATACGCTCCGTATTGGTGTGGAACCGGTCAAAGCTGTACTCAAACCGAACAATCCAGAACAGCACAATGGCGACCCCGATGCCCAGGCTCAGCCCCACCAGATTGATGGCCGTATACAACTTGCTTTTTTGCAGCTGGCGAAAAGCCACTTTGAAATAATTCCGGAGCATATCCCACGAGAGTACAGAGGCATTGGATGCAGGCTGTGAACGTTTGCGGGCAAAAGGCCGCACAAAGCCCAACACCTCACGCCAGTAATCTACTTTTGCACGAAAGGCACCTTCTTGGCGAAGATGTGCATAAAACTGCTCGTGCAGATCCCCCTGGATTTCTTCCAGGAGTGCAGCAGCGCAAAACCATTCCAAAAGTTTGTCAGCCCAGCGGGGCGGCTTGGTAGCAGGCGTTTTCATAAGCTTGTAGTGGTTTTAAAATAAGCCGGGAGTAGATTCCATATATTCGTCCGTATCGACTGAATGTCGTGCAAGGTTTGGCGACCATACACAGTAACGGCAAAAAGCCGCTTGCGCCGACCTCCTCTTTCCGCGGTGGCTTCGCCCATGTGCGAGGTGACCATGCCTTTCTCTTCCAGTCGTTGCAGCGAGGCATGCACCTGATTGATGCGGGCCTGACGCCCCGTTTGTTCCAGCAGTGCCTCGGCTATGTTGACCCCGTAAGCCGAGCCATCCAGCAAAGCGACTGTCAAAAGAACCAATTCTTCAAATTCTCCCAGATAGGTACGTTTCATAGTTGGTTGTATCCCTTTTCATTTGTTCCACTTTTGCTGAACAAATAATTTGCCAGAATACCCGAATGCCCTTCATTGCGTGTATAGTCGTGTTTTTGCCAAGAATACAATTTTTAAGTGTCCTAAATCGGACATTGGCTGTTCGCTTTGGAACACGTATTTCATGGGCGGGCTATAAGCAATATTTAGTATATTTGATCGCCGGGCATTTCCATACAAACCAACTCTACCTATTGAAATCCGTTTTCAAACCCCTCAAAGCGCCACTCAACACCTATTGGCAACTATGGGTAAGCCTGCTGATTGGAATGATATTCTTCGTGGCAGGTCTTTTCTTTCCGAACACACTGATCCAGAGTTTGCAACAGTCCAACGAATGGATACTGAACCAGTTCGGCTCCTTTTACCTTTGGGTTGCGTTTGGCATTGTGTTATTCGCCCTGGTGATTGTGTTTCTTCCGATCGGCAAGCAAACCCTGGGCAATGAACGGCCTCAGTATTCGTACTTCAGCTGGATTGCGTTGCTTTACAGCACCGGCATGGGATCGGGATTGCTGCTGCGCGCCGTACAGGAACCCGTTTATTACCTGCAACATTCACCCGTGGCGGTGTATCCTGCGCCGTTGCTTTCTTTGCAATACACGTATTTTCACTGGGGTTTCACACCCTGGACTTTGTACAGTGTGTTTGGCCTTGTCGTTGCCTTTTACTTGTATGTTCACAAGAAAAATAACTTTCTGGAAGCCCTAAAGATGAGTATAGGAACACAAAGAGCTGTAGGTGTGGTGGTTTTGCTTATTTTGCTGATTACGGTAGTTGGCGTGGTGGCTTCGCTGGGGCTGGGAGCCAGTCAACTGATGGGCGGACTAACGGCTTTGTTCCCTATTACGGTCGGCAGCGGATTTCTGGCAACCAGTATTTTGCTGATGGGCATAATCGCGACCTTATCCGCCTTAACAGGCATTCAGCGGGTCATCAAATGGTTGGCCGATATGGATCTGGTGGTTTCGCTGGCTTTGTTGCTTTTTGTGGCCTGTTTTGTCAATTATTCGCTGTTTTTCAAACAGGTGGGGCAAGCGATGACGCATTACCTAGTTCACTTTGCCACTATGAGCCTGGCAATGGGCGATTTTGATCCCGGCGAAGCATTTACGCGTGAATGGACGGTGTTTTACTGGGCGTTCTGGCTGGCTTGGGTTCCTTTTACCGGACTTTTCATCGCCCGCATTTCGCAAGGGCGTAGCATCCGGGAATTTTTGGTGGCAACCATTCTGGTGCCTACCCTGGCTACCATCCTGTGGTTTTCGGTGTTTGGCCATGTCTCTTTTGCCTTGATCAGCCACCCGCAGGACGACCGGTTCAATAATGTATTTACCTCGCTGTTCGTTTTTTTGCAACAACTTCCTTTTGCCAGCATTACCATTCCTGTTTCCATCGGGTTGCTGCTTACTGCCCTGATCAACTCCGTCGATTCGGCGATTTTTGTGCTTGCCATGTTTTCGGATGGCGGCAAGGAAAACCCCTCGCGCAGGCATAAGCTTCTGTGGGGAGCCGTCATTACCGTTACCACATTGGGCCTGGCACTGGCCGCCGGCAATCAACTTCTGGCCGCCCTAAGCCAGTTGCTGATTCTGATGGCACTGCCCTTTACCTTTGTTTATGTATATGTGATTGTCCGGTTTGCAGGAGTGCTATGGCAAACCGGACAGCCCACAGCTTCTGATGACAAGCCAGAAAAATAGTATCTTTTCAGAAGCCAAAACCGGCCTTAACATCAGCCACACAATCTAATTCTATGCGGATCAAAAACATCAGTTGTAGCGTAGTCCTGATCAGTTTAACCTTTGCCGCTTGCTTCCCATTGAAAAAGATGGATTTGTGTACCTGCGGCAACCAACCCATAAACACATCATTACAAATGAATGGTGTATTTATGAATACACGAATTGATAAAGATTTCGGGGTTTATGAAGCTTTCATGCTTCATAAAAACGGATATTTTTATTATCCAGGCTATATAGAAAGTATTAATGAATTAGAGAAATTGTTAGCTGAAGAAGCAGAGTACATAAAAAAGAATCCTAAAATTATTGATAAAAGAAATAGTGCATGGGGCTGCTTTTCGATTACAGATTCAACAATCCGAATGCAATACTTTTATGAACTACATGGCGGTAGGTTTGGGCTTATGCAACTGAGTGGGCAACTACTTACCAAAGATTCATTTGTCATAACCCAACATGTTAACCACCATAAGAAAGTGTTTGTAGAGCAGGATACTTTTTTATTAAGGCCATTTGTAAAACTGGACAGCACCAATTGGCTGCAAAGAGAGAAATGCAAAGAGTTAGAAAAAACCAGATCCCGCTGACTCGAAATAGTATCTTTTAAAATGCCAAAACCACCCTATTCCGGCTGGTAAGGCCCGCCCGGCTCGCCCCAACCCCATTTGGGCATAGGCTCGTCTTCGCTGATGGGCAAGGTTTCTTGCGTTGAATTGATAACGGCAATGCGGCTGCCCCATTCCAGATAGCCTACAAAAGCCGACCGAAACTCTGGGTCTGTGGCCAATCCGATTTCATCGGCCGTTTCCAGCAACAGGCTCATCCAGCGTTGGCGTTTGGGTTCATCCAGCATTTTTCCCAAATGGTGTTTAATCATATGCGCATGGCTGCCTTTATCCTGTTGCGTGTATAGTTTGGGCCCGCCAAATACTTCGGCAATGAAATGAGCCACATGCCGTGTATGCTCCTGTGACATGTCCTTAAAAACGGGATACAGCAATTCGTCCTGCAATACCTTGGCGTAAAAGAGTTCGGTTAGTTTCTCAAAAACCTCGATGCCACCGGCCCAGTCGTACAAGGTTGGAATATTTTTCATAAATCGCGGGTTATGTAATCACACCTCCAGGTGTTTGATACAAAGCTAGTCAGGCTGCTACTGGTAGTCAATAACTTACCAAAAAGTAAGTTGCCCTAAAACAAAAGAATCATGATTGAACTCAATGGAAAAACCTTTGTGTGCCCCGTCGATGTGACACTGAGCTTTATCGGTGGCAAATGGAAACTGCTCATTCTGTCGCATTTGCACTGGACCGGCAAGCGAAGCTTCAGCGAAATCCGGGAAAATCTGCCGGGTGTATCGGAAAAAATGCTGACCCAGCAACTCAAGGAATTGCAACGCGACGGCTTGCTCGGCAAAACGATCCTGTCAGAAAAGCCGTATCGGGTCGAGTATTTTCTGACAGAACAGGGCCAATCGCTGGCTCCGTTGTACGACTTTGCCAGCAGCTGGGGCGTGAACTACCTGAAAGAAAACGGCATCGACTACCTCAAAGATCAGGAGTTATACAAGTAGCCGGGTTTTTGCTTATTGAGAGATACTATTTGGTAGCCGGAGGATTGATCATAATATGGGCGCGGTGCGTGCCAGGGTCCATGATCCACGGCTGGCCAGGAGCTTCGGGTTTGAGTGGCAGTCCGGTGCTTTCGGCTGTGGCGTACGGAATGTAGATCACATAACGCAGGTAGCCGTCTTTTACCTCGCCGGTGGCAGCATTGTAATTCTCCGCCGATGCGGAATACGCATATAAGGTGGAGGGCTGTTTGGGCATTTTCAATGTTCCGGCTTTTACTTCTTTTTCGCGGGTGTCAAACACTTCCTGCGCCGACTTGCCCGTAGCTTTCAGGTCGCGGCCACGCTTCATAAACGGCTCTAACTCTTTGTGATAACACGAAACCGACAGGCCGGGTTGCTTGGGGTCATCGGCCAGGCAAATCATTTCGTTGGTTCCTTTCCGGAGAAGGACAAACTCGCCCTTGTCGTTGTAGCCGTACACTGCTGCGCCGTCACGCTTGTCGCTGGGTGCCGCCAATACGGCGGTTTTAATCTGCATTTCTGCGGATGGAACGGGGCTTTGCGCCTGTGCCGATGCGGCCAGCACACTCAAAAACAGAAGGTTGTAAAGCGTTCTCATGTGATTCCGAATTTAGGTTTGCAAATGAAGATGCAGGATGAGCAGAAAGTTAAGCAAAAATACAGCGATCACCACACTTCTGTTGAAGTTTGACAGAATGCCGACTCATTCAAGCGGGGCAATCTACTTATAACAAAGTGCAAGTTGGCTTTTCAGCATCCATGTGGATACTGCTCCGGTTCCCAATCGGAGCTACTTAACATCGTTCAGCTCCCCCTTGGGCGTTTCTAAAATAGTATCTTTCAAAGACGCAAAACCTGCCTGTTACAAATACAAACAGTTGGTTATTTTACCAACTGTTTGTCTACGCCTCCATTTGTAATCACAACAGGTTTTATGTGCCCCTGATCATCAAAATACATACGATCAATGCACGTAACCCGGTGGTTTCCATCTGTTTCGCCTAGCGGCCTGCGGTGGTACACAATGTACCACTGGTCTTTTTTGGGCAAATGCAATACTGAATGGTGTCCTGCACCCGTAGCAATTTTCGGGTCTTGCTGCAAAATCTTGTCGATCCGTTTGAATGGTCCCATGGGTGAATCGGCAATGGCATAAGCTACCGAGTAATTCGGTCCCGTCCAGCCACCCTCCGACCACATGAAGTAGTATTTGCCATCCTTGAGAAACATAAACGGGCCTTCTACGTAGCCTTGCGGCGTAATTTCTTTGAAAGTCGTTCC
The DNA here is from genome assembly GCA_963520985.1 of uncultured Sphingobacteriales bacterium. Lineage (GTDB taxonomy): Bacteria > Bacteroidota > Bacteroidia > Cytophagales > 172606-1 > Xanthocytophaga. Next base: position 966,289 of record CAUQTA010000001.1, on the reverse strand, counting down.
ATCGGCAAACGGCTCAAAACCAGTAAAATCGCTCTTCAGCCGGGTAATGTTGCAGTGTTGCCAGCCACCATAAATCATGTAGTATTGACCGTCTTTGTCCTGAAACACGAACTGGTCGATGGGCTGGGCGCCGTTTTGAATGGTGCCAATTAGGGGTTTTCCCAAAAGGTCCTTGAAAGGCCCGGCTGGATTATCGGCTACGGCTACACCAATGCCCCCAATTTCGCCTTCGTGCACATCGTTGGCACTGAAAAACAGATAATACTTCCCCCCTTTTTCTATGATTGACGGAGCCCACATGGCTTTACGGGCCCACTTGACAGCAGCCGTGTCAATGATGCGTTCGTGTTTTTGCCAGGTTATCAGGTCCTTAGAAGAAAAGGCATCCATATGCACTTGTTTCTCGTACGGAGCTGAAAACGTAGGGTAAATCCAGTAAGTGTTTCCAAACAAAGTCACTTCGGGGTCAGCGTACCAGCCTTCAAATAACGGATTGCCGGAAGTAGCTTTGGCCGGTTTGGCGGTTGTTTTGGATTTCTTCTGTTGGGCAAAGCCGGAAAACAGCAGGCCAAACAATAAGCAGGAAAGCAAAGTAGTTTTCATGAAAAAGGAAAATCGGCGAATAATGTAAAACTCATTGAAGCCTTAAATCTAGGAATTTTATGGTTTCTAAAAATAGATTCGCTGGCTTTATTCACCAATACACTCGATCCTTGAAGTGAATATTCAATCTGGAATACTTTTTTACTCATTCTGGCAAGGCTATGAAAACATGACAGAATGAAAACTTTATTCGATAATACCGAAGAATTACAAACCACAGAACAAAAGCTGTGGGACGCGCATCTGCGATTGCAGGAATTGTACGGAGAGCAGGATCACATCAGTCGGCGCGATCCCATGCGCGAACTGATCTCAACTGTATTGTCGCACCGCACCACGCATGCCGACGAGGAGAAAGCCTATTGGAAGATGTTTGAGAAGTTCCAAACCTGGGAAGGCATTCGGGATGCGCCTTACACCGAACTGGTGGAAGCAATTTCCTCTTCACGTTTTCCGGAAATGAAAGCCGTGTACATCCAAAAAATCATTACGCAGATTATTCAGGAACGTGGCGAAGCAAACATTGATTTTCTGCAAGATATGTCGCTGGATGCGGCGTTGGAGTGGTTGTACACATTACCAGGCGTAGGCTTCAAAACAGCATCTTTGCTATTGCTGTTCAACTTCAAAAAGCCCGTTTTACCGGTAGATACACATGTGCATCGTGTCACACAACGGTTGGGAATTATCGGCCCCAAAATATCACCCGACAAGGCTCACGATTTGCTGCTTGCCTTATTACCTAAAGAGCCCAAAGTGTTGTTTAATTTTCACAAACACTTTTACTGGCATGGACAAAAAGTATGCAAGTGGGGCGACCCGATCTGTAGTAAATGTCCGCTAACCGATATTTGCAACTGGTACCAGGAACACAGGAAATAGAAGCCTCCCCCAACCCCTCCCGTGGAGGGGAGAAAAACAGAAAACCCTGACATATATGTCAGGGTTTTCTGTTTTTGGAAGATACTATTTTTTAAATCCACAATTCGAATTTCCAATTCCGAAATTAAAAAACTCCCCTCCACGGGAGGGGAATGGGGGAGGCTTTTACTTAAATATCTTCCATTTGTAGATTCCAAGCTTGGCTAGGAAATACAGAAAAGAAACTTTCAACACACCCAGGCCATAGGTAACACTACGCGAAAAATTGATGGAAGAGGCTTCTTCAAAATACTTGGTAGGGCAGGTTACTTCGCCAATCTCGTATCCTTTGTAAAAAATCTGAGCGACCATCTGATTGTCAAAAATAAAATCGTCGGAGTTGCGGCTCAGATCCAGGCTGCGCAGCACTTCGCCCGAAAACGCCCGGTAACCCGTATGGTACTCAGACAGTTTCTGGTTCATGAGCAGGTTCTGGGAAAGAGTCAGGAATCGGTTTGCAATGTATTTGTACATGGGCATGCCCCCTTTCAAAGCACCTTTACCCAGAATCCGCGACCCAAACACCACCGGATACAGGTCGTTACCGATGATGGAAATCATGGCAGTGAGCAGCTTGGGCGTATATTGGTAATCGGGGTGCAGCATGATTACAATGTCGCCCTGCAGATCAAGGGCTGTCTTGTAGCAGGTTTTCTGGTTGCCGCCATAGCCTTTGTTTTGTTCGTGGCGTATCACATGTTTGATTCCGAGCCGCTTACCTACTTCCGATGTATCGTCACGGCTGGCATCGTCTACCAGCACCACTTCATCTACAAGATCAAAAGGGATCTCACGGTAGGTCTGCTCAAGGGTAAGAGCGGCATTGTAGGCCGGCAGCACAACAACTACTTTTTTCTGATTATACATGACCGCAAAAGTAGCCAATGCCGCAATGCCAGCCAATAGGCAACCAGTGTGTTTTTTCGGTATCAAATATTTACCAATTGCATTCGTCTTAGTGTGGAGTAAGTAGGGTTTGGGTGTTTTCCAGGATACTATTTCCTCAGGCACAGCTCTTTATTGCTTTATAACACACAAACCAAGGGGTACGAGTTTTGTAAAAAAATCCAAGAACCCAAGATAGCAGCCTAGTTTTTATTATTTTTGTCTGTTCGATACAACCCATATTCAGGAATGCTCGCCAACGAAACTATCTTTTTTTTGATTTTCAATGCATTCATCATCGGAATGCTGTTACTGGATTTGGGGGTTTTCAGCAAGCGGAGCCATGTTGTCAGTTTTAAGGAAGCCGCCGCCTGGAGTGCCGTCTGGATCATGTTTGCCCTGGCCTTCTACGTATTCATCAATAATTACGGCCACTTGATTCACGGCATCGACAGCAACGCCGAGCTATTGAAAGTCAGGGACAAGTACGCCGAACATATCAAGTTGCATGGCAGCTTTGAGGAAAACAAACGGGCCTACCTCGACAACATGTCGCTGGAGTTTATTACCGGCTACCTGATGGAATATGCGCTGTCTGTCGACAATATTTTTGTCATCCTCATGATTTTCAGTTCCTTCTCGGTCAAGGAAATTTATTACAAAAAGGTGTTGTTCTGGGGAATCTTAGGCGCCATCATCATGCGGTTCGGGTTTATTTTCCTGGGCAGCACTCTGATTCAGAAAGCAGATTGGGTGCTTTATGTATTTGGCGGTTTTTTGATATTTACCGGCGTCCGAATGTTCATCAATCGGAATGAAGATGAAGAAATAGAACCCCAAAGCCATCCGGTAGTAAAGTTTGCCTCCAAATACCTGTCTGTCACGCCTACGTTTGTAGATAGTCATTTTTTTATCAAACGGCACGGCAAACGCATGATTACGCCCTTATTTCTGGTGGTGCTCATCATCGAATTTACGGATCTCATTTTTGCGGTCGACTCCGTACCTGCGGTGTTTTCCATCACCAAAGATCCCTATGTGGTCTATTTTTCCAATATTTTTGCCATAATGGGGTTGCGGTCTATGTTCTTCTTCCTGACCAACATCATGCACCTGTTTCATTATTTGAAAATCGGCTTATCAGTGTTGTTGTGTTACATCGGAGTTAAAATGCTGGCCCATCATTACCTGTCGGCCATTGGGTTCAAAACTGAATATTCGCTATACATCATCATCGGCATTCTGGCTATCAGTATCGGTGCTTCGCTGCTGTTTCCGCGTAAGAAGGAAGAACCTATTCCAAAGAAAAAATCCGCAGATTCGGAAGAAATTCCCGGCGAATCAAACTGGGTGGAAGACTATTGAGTAATCAGTTAATGGCGTATTGTTTTGCTCGGTTTGGGCTTGAACATCCCTTGTAGCGGCCGAGTCAGAATAGTATCTTTCCAAAAGTAAAAACCTCCTCATTGGCGCAGTTGCCGAAAGAAAGCTTTTACCAACGACTCGCATTCGGAAGCCAACACGCCTTTTACAACTTGGGTTTTGGGATGAAGCAAAGCAACCTGCTTCTGGGAATAGCCCCGTTTTTCGTCAGAAGCGCCATACACTACCCGTCCGATCTGCGACCAGAACAACGCTCCGGCGCACATGACACAGGGCTCTAAGGTTACATACAATGTACACAGGTTCAGGTATTTGGCTCCCAGGTATTCGGCAGCAGCCGTAATGGCCAGCATCTCGGCATGGGCCGTTACATCGTGTAGCTTCTCAGTCTGATTGTACCCCTTTCCAATGATTTTGCCGTCGGCCACTACCACGGCCCCAACCGGAATTTCGCCCTCGTCAAATGCCCGAACGGCCTGTTCCAGGGCTCGCTGCATAAACCGTTCGTCGATAGTAAGTTTAGAACTGGCATCCATAAAGCAGGGTTTTGGCTTCAAAGAAGATACTATTTTGCAAAGATCGAAAACTTTGAAGGATTTTTTTTGGAGTTCAAAAAATTATAAGTACTTTTGCAGCCCATAACACTACAAAACGGTGTTTTGATGGACTCGTAGCTCAATTGGATAGAGCATCTGACTACGGATCAGAAGGTTTGGGGTTCGACTCCCTACGTGTCCACTGATTATCAAAGGGTTACAGCTTTCAAAAGTTGTAACCCTTTTTTCTTGCATAGCATCCGCTCTTTGTTTCCCCTATATTGCTGTCCATCCTATGGTAATTTAACTCTTGTATCTGGTTATAAGTATTTGATCACAACTACCAGGCCGTTAATAGACCATGTTGCTTCAGAACACAACTTACTAACTATCAATAATCTTAATAGCATAACACAGGGCATTCCGCTATTAAGAAGCACTTGCTTTAAGATATGGTTAGACCAACCAAATTAGCATCATCTTGACCCTATCTTATACGCTTGAGCGGTTTTTCATTTATTTAATCCTATTTTGTATGTATAATAATTTATTTTACATACATTTACGCAATTAATCAGCCATTTACATTAGCAATGAAAGGTACAAACCTCGGAGAATTTGAAGAACTGGTGCTACTCACCATTGCTGCACTGATGGAAGAAGCCTACAGTGTAGCCATTTGCGATGAACTGACAAACCTAACCGGTCGTTCGGTGAAGCTGGGCGTAGTGCACGCAGTTCTGAATCGGCTGGAGGAGAAAGGATTGGTGAAAAGTGAATTAGGCGAGGCAACCAAGACCCGTGGCGGCAAACGCAAACGATTCTATCAACTGACTGCAGCAGGGAAAGCAGCATTGGTTACCGCCAGGTCCATGCGTGACCAACTGTGGGGCCGCATACCCTCAATTGCCTGGGAAAACATGTAGTATGAAAGAGCAGCGACAACACCATCCGCCTGCCTGGGCGCAGCGCTTCGTCGAGTGGTATTGCAAACCCGAACTCGCCGAGGATCTGATCGGAGACCTTAACGAATACTTTGAACGGAATGTGCAATCCATCGGGCCTACCCGTGCCAAGTTGGTTTACATGATTGATGCCCTTAAGTTTTTCAGAAGTTATACGGTACGAAAACCCACATTTGTCCACTTTTTTATCAACTGGATCATGATCGGAAGCTACATCAAAACCTCGACACGTAACTTAGTACGCAACAAGCTGTTTTCAGCGATTAACATTGTCGGCCTTTCCATCAGTATGTCCGTCGGGTTACTGCTCATCGCTTTTGTGCTCGACTTGTATTCATACGACAGGTTTCATGCCAATGGAGAGAGAATCTATCGCATTACCAACCTACTGAACTCCAATCGTAAACAAAGCAAGTTTGCATCTACCTCATTTAAGACCGGAAAGCTGATCCGGGAGAAAGTAACCGGCATTGAAGACGTGACCATTGTACGCAACGACTTTTCATACGACGCCCAGGTTGGCGACCACATTCTTCCCATCAAAGGCTTATGGGCAGAGCCGTCGCTGTTCCGGGTCTTTACCTTTCCCATGCTGGAGGGCAATCCTGATAAGGCGCTGAAAGACCCTTACTCAATTGTGCTCACCGAAACGGCCGCCCGAAAGCTATTCGGCAACGAACCGGCGTTGGGCAAGGCCGTCAAATTCGACACACTCACTTATCAGGTAACGGGTGTCATGAAAGACGTTCCCTTCTTTTCGCACATGAACTTCGAAGCGTTGGTATCGCTATCTACAGCCGAACAACTCAATAAGAACGACAAGAACTTCGACAAATGGACCAACGTGGGGTCGACGTATGTGTATGTGTTATTGCCTTCATCAGCAACTACCGCTTCCATACAGTCGCAGCTCGACGCCATTGCCAAGCAGGAGAATAGCGCTCAGGAAAACGCTAAAATTCAGCTTGAACTACTTCCTCTGTATAAAATCGTAGTGGGAGAAAACCTTCGGGATATGCGTGGCTCGGAGCGGATTCACATAACGCCAGTGGTACTTTGGATACTGGGTGGGCTTGCACTTGTAGTGATATTGTCGGCGTGCTTTAACTATACCAATCTTTCCATTGCACGTGCCATGCGCCGCTTCAAGGAAGTAGGTATCCGCAAAGCCATTGGTGCGGGCAAGAACCAGATACGACAGCAGTTTCTCACAGAGGCCGTTCTGATCTCAATGGCCGCACTGTTTCTCTCTTTTTTCCTGTTTCTGCTGTTGCGGATGCAGTTGATCAATCTGGCTCCGGAAATGCAGCACACAGTAAAGCTAGAACTTACGGTGCCTATGGTGGTGGCCTTTATTGTCTTTTCGATTGCAGTAGGCGTAATTGCTGGCATCTTGCCTGCTCTCTTCTTTGCGAAAGTGAGTGCCATCAATGCCCTACGCAATATCTCTTCGGTTAAAGTATACAAACACATCTCACTCCGACGGGCATTGGTGGTTGTTCAGTACACATTTACGCTGATCTTTATCACGACTACCGCCATCGGTTATGTGCAGTATAGAGAGATCCTTGCTTTCGATCTGGGGTTCAATACAGATAATATCCTGAATATCCATACACAGGGAAACAGATCGGATGTATTTATCAAAGAGCTAAGTGAAATGCAGGAAGTAACTGCCGTATCCCGTTCGTTGATCATCACCAGTGTGGGCAATGCATGGGGTGGGTTTATGAAATACAAAGACTCGCGCGACTCGGCACTGGTGCTGACCAACAACGTAGATGAAAACTACCTGGCGCTGCATGAATACAAGCTCATTGCCGGAAGCAATTTTATAGCCCGACCTACCACGCCCCAAGCTGTCAGGGAAGTGATTGTTAATGAGCAGTTCATAAAGCGGTTTAACATTGGCAACAACGATCCCGAAAAAGCCATCGGTGAGCAGGTTACATTCAGCAATATTCAGGGTGCAGGTCGCAAGATGACCATTGTGGGCGTTATGAAAGATTTTCACTATGGCAAAGTTGATAACCTGATTGAGCCGACGGCTTTCATGCCCTGGACACCCGAAGACAGGACCATCATCAATGCCAAGATACAAAGCCCTGACCTACTGGCTACTATGGCTAAGATTGAGTCGACTTGGAAGCAGATAGATCGGATTCATCCCTTTCAGGCCAAGTTTTATGACCAGGAAATCGAAGATGCCTATAGCGAATTTTCTTCCCTAATCAAAATTATCGGCGTCCTTTCCCTGATTGCAGTTTCCATTGCCTCCATGGGGTTGTTCGGGATGGTGGTATTCACCACCGAAACCAGACGCAAAGAGATCAGTATACGCAAGGTGATGGGGGCCAGTGCAGGCAATCTGGTGTACCTGCTGAGTCGCGATTTTCTGTTGCTATTGTTCGTATCGGCATTGATTGCGCTGCCGGTCACGTACTTCTTCTTTGAAAGCTTTGTGCTCACACGTTTTCCCTATCATACACCTGTGCAAGTCGTTGAGTTATTCATTGGCCTATTTGCTGTCTTGCTGCTAGCATTGTTTATGATCGGGTCACAAACGATAAAAGCTGCCCGAACGAATCCCGCACAGGTACTGAAGAGCGAGTAGCCGTCAGGGATTTGGCAATTATAAAATCTGGTAAATAACGGTCTTTCAGAATCTGTCTACAAAATAGTATCTTTTGAAAAGCCAAAACCTGCCTGTTCGCATCACCCCAAGCGTTTCATAAACGCTTGGGGTGATTTGTTTCGTTCCTCTTCAGAAAGTCTCTCACAGATATCAGAGTCACAACTAGCTTCCGTCAAGCAACCTTAAGTCGCCAACCTGCATTCTGGCATTAGGAAGTTTTTTTGACTCATGATTTTCCTGTTTATGACTTTACTCATTCTACGGCTAAAGACACCCGTGTGGGCTACAATTCTCTTTCCTCAGTTCTGTAGCCAGCATCTTATCAGGTTTTCTATCTATGTAGCAGCTACCCTACTGTTTGTGGTTGGCATGGCAGCTGAGACTTTCTCACAGGTTCCGTCTCTACAAACTGACACTGAACCGACTGCCAGCAAACAAGTTCGCATTCAGGGACACGTGTTTGATTCGCTTACGCATAGTCCCCTGGCGTATGTAAACATTGGGATCAAAAATAAAGCAAAAGGCACCGTTTCTTTACCGAATGGCTCATTTGCCCTGCTCCTGTCCGAACAAAATCAAGGCGATACACTGGTGTTTTCTCTGGTAGGCTATCAGTTAAAAGAAATTCCTATTCAAAGCATTTCCCTTGCAAACACACTGACGATACAACTAAATCAACGAATCATTGCCTTGCAGGAAGTGAAGGTTTTTGCAGAAAAACTGGTAGAGAAAAAATACGGCACCAAAACGCGTAATCGCCTGATCCATTTTACCGATGGCATGTTTATCAACTCCCCGCAGGAAAGCTATGAGATTGGGCAAGTGATCAGATTAGGCAACCGCTCAGCCCGTATCACTTCGGTAAATCTGCATATCAATGATTTCCGGGCCGATAGTGCCAGTCTACGGATCAACTTCTACCGTTACCAGGAAAATAATCCGGCAGAACGTCTTCTGGAGAAAAGCATTATCCAACGGCACGCGGTTAAGCCCGGCTGGCTACGGCTGGACCTGACCGCACATCAGATTGACCTGAAAGGTGATTTTGTAGCAGCCATTGAGTTTTTGCCCGAAGTGCAAAAACAGGTAAAACCCATTAGCTATGAGGTGAAACTAGGAGGTACATCGCGTAGTTTCTTCCGCAGAAACAGCTTGGGAAAGTGGAACCGGCCACCGCATCATTATTGCTTGTATGTAACCGCTCTGGTCGATAAACATGCCCGGCAAGACCCGGATCAGGAACAAACGCTTGCAGACTTTACGCTTTTCTCTGCTACTGTCCAGGATACGTTCAGCCTGTTTGTTCATTTGCCCAGGCACTATTCCAAACAGACGGCTAGTCGCCATCCAGTTGTCTATCTGCTGGACGGAAACGCCTACTTTGATCCCATCCGGCAAACTATTACCGAACGGATGCAGAAGAAAAAGTTTAAAATAGAACCTATTTTGATCGGAATAGGCTACCGGGATGCGTACCTGATGGATTCGCTCCGGGTGCGCGACTATACTTTTCCTCAGGCCCTGCCCGTCGATAGTCTTCCGGTGAGTGGAGGCGCCCAGCAGTTCTATCAGTTTCTAAAACAGGAACTGATTCCCTATATTGACCGGCATTACCGCACTGACACCACCAGCCGCACTCTTATGGGGCATTCGTTTGGCGGCTATTTTACGTTGTATGCCCTGTTGCAGCAATGCCAGCTTAATGAAAACAGCAATTCCACCAAAACACTTTTTACCAGTTACGTAGCAGCCAGCCCTTCGATTACGTACGGGCAGGATTATCTGCTTAAACAGTTTTCACAGCTTTCGCTGCCAAAACAGAGTCCCCGATTGCTTACCCTCTACGTGACGGCCGGAGAACTCGAACTCAGAGAGGATCACCAGGGTCAGTTTACCCAGTTTATTCAACGCCTGGAAAGCCTGCCATTCATTCGGCTGCAAACAAACATTTATCCGGACACCGAACACATGGGAACGGCCATTCCTTCTCTGGAACAGGGCGTCGAATTGGGCTGGAAATGAGAAGGGAGAAACGAGATTCTGGCTGGCGACAGGCTGAATTTGAGCTATCTGGTAACGTGAACATAATTTTGTATCTCCTGCCTGTGTAATTACCGTTTGAAAAGTGCATATCACCGTTTATTCTCAACAAAATAGTGGGATTTCAAAACCCAAAACCTACCCGCTTAAACAATTCCGTATAAAAATACCCTCAATCCTAGTTTTCTAGTAATCCAGCTTATTACTTTGAGTTGTATTTACAAACTAGTATGCAACTCATTCTCATTGCGGCTTTCACCGACAACCGGGTGCTGGGCAAAGACAACCAACTGATCTGGCACCTGCCCGAAGATTTGAAGAATTTTAAACGCCTCACCAGCGGGCACCCTGTACTCATGGGCCGGAAGACATTTGAGTCGTTGGGCCGACCTTTGCCCAACCGAACCAATATCATCATCACACGCAACCCGGATTATGCGGCAAATGGCGGTGTGGTAGTCCCTTCGCTGGATGCAGCCATTGAGAAAGCAACCCAAACCGGCGCAGACAAAGCCTTTGTCATTGGTGGCGGCGAAATTTACAGTCAGGCATTGCCACTGGCAAATCTCCTGTTTCTGACGCATGTGCACACGCAGTTGGAAGGAGACACCTTTTTTCCCGAATTCTCCTTACAAGACTGGCAGGTTGTTGATACACAGCATTTTGCCAAAGACGAAAAACATGCCTATGATTTTGACATAGTAACCTATCAGAAAAGTCGTACGTAAGGAGGTTTTTGACTTTTTGGAGATACTATTCTGACCCTTGATTTATGGGATGAGTGGCTGCATAGGATTGAACACACAGATTCCAATTCAGACATGTCTGACACTTTGTGTCTGACCGGAATCGATAGGCTGGCATTAAATCGGGTAGTGAAAGTTCAAATTTGCGCGTCATTGCGAATGAAGTGACACGCTACGAAAATTAAAAACAGGTGGGTTTTGTCTTTTGAAATCCTACTATTTTCCAAACCTTCCGCTATCTCCGCAATCCGCCCTCCCCATTTCGAAATCGAAAAGCTTCCTCATTCCGCACGTCTGGTCATTTCCCAACCCAGAAGGGCTTTTTTGCGGGTGGCACCCCAATGGTATTCGCCCACGATACCTTCCTTGCGAATGACCCGGTGGCAGGGAATCAGAAATCCTACCGGATTGGCTCCCACAGCCGACCCCACGGCCTGCATCGCTTTGGGTTGGCCGATCAGTTGGGCAATGGTTTGGTAAGAAGCCACATAGCCTTCGGGAATCTGAAGGAGGGCTTGCCACACTTTTACCTGAAAATTAGTTCCGCGTACGAGCAGCTTCAAGGGGCTGGCCGTTTTGCTCGTCTGAAATACCTGCGCGGCCACCTGCGCTGTCGCCTGCTGGTTTTGTCGGATGGTGGCGTTTTTCCAATCAGCTTGCAGGCGTTCCAGGTTTTGCACAGGGTTATCGTCCACAAAGGTGAAATGACAAATTCCCCGCTCGGTCATGCCAATCAGGCATTCGCCAAACAAGGTTTCGTGAAATCCGTAGTCAATCGTAACCCCGGCACCGTTTGTCTTGTACTCCTGAGGCGTCACCGCTTCCAGGTTCACAAACAAATCGTACACCCGCGACTGACTCGAAAGCCCGGCCAGTTCGGCGGCTTCGATCAGGTTTTGTGTCGCTTGCAAGCGGCTTTTCAAAAATCCGGTGGTGAGGTATTGCAAAAAACGCTTGGGACTAATGCCCACCCATTCGCTGAAAAGCCGTTGAAAATGGAACGGACTCATGGCGGCATCATCCGCAACGGTATACAAATCAGGCTGTTTGTCAAAATTTTCTTCCAGATACCGGATGGCTTTTTCGATGCGCTGGTAGGTGATGCTTTGCTCTAGCGTTTCCATAAAGTAGGTTTTTGCTTTTTTGAAGATACTATTTTCCTGTGATTACAACTCAAAATTAATCATCAAAACCCACTCACTCAACCCAATTGTTGCTGGCTTTCCAGGCCTGGTATTGCTCGGGCATGCAATGGCCGCAAGGCCGGAAGCCGTTTTGCAACGCTTCTGTTTCATTGGCAAAAAAGACGCGGTTTTGCAGCTTCATCCGCTTTCCCGAACGACAACCCAAGGTTCCGTAAATCTTCAACTTGAGGTTTCCCGCCAGCGTGATCTGGCCTGTACGAATCAAGATTGCAAGATGCCGGGAACGACCAAAGGAGAGTTCACCTAACTGGCTATGACGATGCATGACAAAAATAGTAGGATTGAAAAACTGAAAACCGGCCTCTAAAATCGCAAGCATGATTCTTTTTGTCCACCTGAAAGTTGCGAATTTATGGGCTTTCCTTACCCATTTCTATAAGCACCGCCGTAATATGTTGGATTTGTAGAAAAACTTACACTAATTTTTCACAATTATTTCAGTTACCATAAGCCCTCCATACGCAAACGAAAGGCATGATTTTATAATAAAAACAGATTACTTACATAGGCGCTGATAAGTGTTTCCTTATCTAAAGTGCAACTCTATCTTTGCGTCGTTCGTAAGAGAACTATTCTTTTATTATTTTTTTATTAAACTAAGCAGCATATGAAAAGTTTCTTCAACTATGGCGTAATGCTATTTGCCAGCATGGGCCTTGTACTTTTAAACAGTTGTGGTACCGATCCCGAACCACCTGATACTACTCTGCCAGAACCAGACGGAACGGTACAAATTAGCTTCCTAAACATTCCCGGTTCAGGTGATGTATCTACTACTGCCTCTGCGGGTGATGTAGTAGCTATTGCGGTTCAGGTACAGAAATCAACCGGAGGAAACCGTCCGCAGAAACTTCGTGTGTACGAAACCAATGTGATTAACACACGTGGTACTCAGTTTGGATCAACCATCGACTTACGTAACACAGACGATCCTCAAATCAAGAACGTAAACTATTCGGTTCCAGCATCGGCTACTGGCACTATCTACTTATACTTTGAAGTAGACGAAAGTGGCGGCAAGTTTTCTCGGAAGCGGCTTGACATCCAAGTGTCTGGCTCTGGTACCATAGCTAGTTATACAGGCATTGAATTAGGTGCACAAACCAACGCCAAAGCTTCCCGCATTTCTTCAGGAACTGGTCAGTTGTATGTTGCCTGCGATGCGGCTGCAAACATCAGTGACATTGACATCACTTATGCTTCACTGGGTTCACCAAGCGCATCTCCAACATTCTTGTCTAATCCTGAACGTGCAACTCAAGGACTTTCAACTACAGCAGCCAATTGTGGTGACAACGCTTCTACCAGCACTGCTGGTGGCCCAGCCACTATTTTTGCTAAAGTGACAGGTGTTGACTTTGCAGCGGCAACAGATGCTACTCTGGAAACATTAACTGTATCAGGTTCAGCTCAGTCGGTAAAAGCAAGTACTAATGATATTATTGCATTTCAGCGTGCTGACGGTAAGAAAGGCTTGATCAAAGTAAATAGTTTCCCGGCAGGCGACGGCACTGGCGGAAGCGTAAACATTGATATTAAAGTACAACGATAAGACATTTAGTTGTCACAAACAGAAAACCCCTCTTCAACAAGAGGGGTTTTCTGTTTTCAGAACCTACTATTTTCAGAACTTCTGCAACGCTTCGTACACTTTATGAATGGGCAGCCCCATCACATTGAAATACGAACCCACAATCTTTTCCACACCTACCATTCCCATCCATTCCTGAGCCCCGTAGGCACCTGCTTTATCATAAGGCCGGTACTGATCAATGTAATACAGGATTTCGTCATCGGTCAAAGGCTTGAAATACACTTCCGTACGATCCGAAAACAGTATCTTTTTCTGAGCCGAAAGCAGGCATACGCCGGTAATCACCTCGTGCATCCGGCCCGAAAGCTGCCGCAGCATGGCAAACGCTTCCGTTTCATCTTGCGGCTTATTCAGAATCTGCCGGTTAATGATCACCACGGTATCGGCGGATATCACCAACTCATCCAGAATCTCATTTCGGAAAGCTTCGGCTTTTTTTTCAGCCAGAAACTCCGGTACCTGTGCCACCGGCATGTCGGGCGGAAAATCTTCCGGAATGTTTTTGGAACGTACGTCAAAGGCATATCCGGCATCGCGCATGAGCTGCTGGCGGCGGGGCGATGTCGAAGCTAAAATAAGGGAAGGCAATTTATGCATAAATAGAAGCGTTGTATGGCCTGCAAAAATAGCCTTTTCCGGTAAGTTTTTATTTTTTTCTCCTCTTCGCCAGCGTTTTCTCAGGTGGATTCGTCCTGAGAAGAAAAACATTCTAACGATTATGCATTCTATGAAAAACTACTTCCGGAGCGGTTGCCTGCTGATTCTCATACTGTTTCTTCTCGCTGCCTGCAACAACTACGTGGCCTTTGTGCCGCCGACCAAGCCCGTTACTGGTGAGCCACCAATGCAAGTGTACTTCAACATACCTTTGCCAGTGGATACAGCAAAGGCAGACGTAGCCGAAACCGATACACTGACCCTACCCGACAGTGTAGTGTTGATTCTGCCCAAATTGTGCGTATCCCAGAAAGGCACCGATGAACCCTGCAATTGTGTGGTAGACATTCACCTGCGGTTGTTGACCAGCAAGAAAGACATCCTGCTGTTTGGCAAACCCACTATTTCCGGCACACACTTGCTTGAAACCGGCGGACAAGCCATGCTCACCATTCTGCACAACGGTGACACGTTGCAAATGCGTAAAGGACAAAACTTTACCCTGAAAATTCCCGTAAAACGTACGCAAACAGATTACCGGAAGATGTTGTTTTTTGTGGAAAATTCTACAGACCTTTGGGTGCCGAATGGCCCGCTGGCAAATGCAGGCCCGGAGTACTACACCATCGAAAGCAATCAGTTGGATACCTGGCTGAGCCCGGCCTATGTGCACACGGAAGGCAAGCCCAATGTACGCATCCGTCTGGGAGCCCAAAATGCAGGGCCTGATGTAACGAAGGCACGGCTTTTTGTGATTCCAACAAAGATTCATTCGGTAGTGGCAGCCAGGTATAGCCAGGGAGATTTTGTTCCCGCCGCTAGCCTTCCGTTAGGCACCGAAGTAACTGTAGTGGCATTGGCAAAGGAAGGAAACCTGTTGTGGCTCGGTATGCAGAAAACAACTCTTCAGTCGGTCATGGATGTTGCCTTGGATTTTAAAACCGTTTCTCAAACCGAACTGGATGCAGCTTTATCAACACTTTGACGATTTCGATTCGATACCTCCGGTTCGTGTGGAGCGGGCCGGAGGTTTTTGTTTTTTCAAAGATACTATTTTCGCAACCTGGCCGTCTATTGCGTTGCTGTGGATCTTGTGCCTGATGGGGCCGGTCACGGCTGACGGACAAAGTAGTACCTCCCGAAAAGCCAAAACCCCCAATACAAAGACAAACGGATTTTTGAAACCCTACGGCCATCCCAACCAAAGTCGTTTCTCGTTTTTTGCCGGTGCCGGCTTGGGTGCATACTCCGGTGACATTTGCTTGCTTAGCGACGGACGGTTGCAGCATTACTACTTCAATCCGGGTGTTACTGCCGGGCTTAACTACCGGATTACCAACTTTATTTCGGTTCGCTGGGACAATGGCTATCAATTGCTGCGGGCCAAATCGCGGGCCGATACCTGGGGCGACTGGTCGTTCCGTTCGCATATGGCCTCGTCCACAGTAGGGTTTCAGCTCAATCTCACTTCCAAATCGAGCATTGAACGCAACGAGAAACGTTGGGACGGCTATCTTTTTGGTGGCGCAGGGATACTATTTTACCAAACCAAATCGTCGGTGGATGCCGAAAAATTTGCGGCATTCAGCGATATACTCGCCAAACCCAAACATCCGTTTGCAGCCGTGTTTCCGGTGGGCATAGGCGTGAGCCGTTACTGGAAAAACCAGTGGAGTGTGGGCCTGGAATGCACGTATCGCTTTACAACAACTGACCTGCTCGATGGTGCCAGCCTTACTACCGACACCTCTCCCCGCACCGATGATTACCTGACTGTGCAGGTTGTCTTTACCAAGCAACTCTTCCAACTGTTCAGCTACGGCGATTACATGAAAAGAAAATAAAAATTTTTAACTTTTTGCCAGCACATTAGCAATAAGCTTCGTCTTGATAGCAAAGACACATTCACTTAATTGCTATTGCTGCTATGAAACCCACTGCCTACTATTTTTTACCCATCTTTATCTGTCTTTCAAGCCTCCTGTTTAGTTGTAAAAAAGACAACGACCCCACGAATACAGAAAAACTTTTTACCCTGACTGTCGATGCTACATATGGCATGGATGATGCAAAACAGTATGTAATCTTATCAGACAAAAACGGGGCAACCATTGATTTTAAAGAATACACACCTGGCAGTAAGCTTGAGTTTAACAAACCCGGCACATTTCAGGAAGCAGAATTGACAGTTACATTTTTGCAGGTCTTCTCAGACCAAGGGAGCAAAAGTTATATGCTAGCGACCTATCTGAATGTTCAGAAAGGCACACAATGGCACCTGAAAAAGACAAACAACCTAGTGCCTACGCAAGCTGGCGAAATAAAGCTGGATTTAGGTAGCTTACAAGCAAAAGGGAATGAAGTTGAGATTTCATCCCCTACTAACTTTTTATGGATATCCCAACCGAGTTTAACCAATCAGGCAAAATACAATTACCCCTTGTCCAAACCTGCGGAAAATGTGTGGGTGCGGCTAGCCAACAGCCAGGCCAGCTCTTATTTTTTATTAGAACAGGCACAAAACGGACAATCGTATTCTGTTGATTTCAGCAAGTTTACGGCTGGCAACACGCAAACCATTGTCCTGAATAAGCCCGATTTTACAGTCAAGACTTTGCTATTAACCGGTACACAGGATAACAATCAGTTCCGCCTATTTAGCAATACCAATCAGCATCCGTCTGCTCAATCAGTTGTGCTGTCTTACCCCCAATCCACATTCCAGCAATTTGACTTAGACCTTAGTCTGCAGAAATTCGCAACCAATGCAGGCAGCTACGAAGAGGAAAATTATGATTACCACACGCAGGGACCCACTCTGCTTAACAGCCTCACCAGCCTGAATGCTGATTTTACTTTAGAAAACGTGAGTCTGGATAACTTTCAAATGACGACCCAAGGCAACTTTGATTATTTCGGCAACTGGTATCGTAGCCTACAGAGCGACCCTGATCTATTTGTTGATTGGTACGTATACGGCCAGGCCAAAAGTAAAGTAAGTTTTCAATTGCCAGCCATTCCCACCTCTGTTACTGACAACCAGGAACTATCTGTAAAATGGAGAGAAACTACCCTGTACGAATATGCGTCACTTCCATCGTATGAGGATATGCTAAAAAATACCACTACGCTATCCCCTGCCGTTTCCGGAAATTACTCAAGCCGAAGCAAAAAACTTAAAGCAAGTACGCTGTAACCTAAAAAACTACAAATTAACTCATTCATCTCAACTGCTATTGCTGCTATGAAAACTTTGTTATTCTCTTTTCAGCGAATCGTTGCATTCGCATGTTTGTTGCTACTCGCCGTTACCGGTTGGAGTTGTAAAAAAGACGATGTTTCTGCACGTACCCAGGCCGGAACATTGTTTACATTGAAAATCAACAAGATTGTTGACAAGCCCGATGTTTTCTACCAAACTCCCGGCCAGAACAAATATTATGTCGTGGTAGGCGATGCCTCTGGCAAACTGATTGACTACAAGCAACTTACACCCCAAACAACTTTTGCATTTGACAAGCCCGAAGGCTTTGCCGATACCGAACTCACGGTTTCGTATGTTTCTTATTCGCCAAAGTATGGTTACTTTGTGTCAAGCTACCGCAATATTCCGGTAGGTCAGCAGTGGGTTGCCACACACCTCGATGAGGTAACAAATTCCGTATCCATTCAGCCATCACAAGCCAAAGTACGAGTTACCAATATTCCAGCCAATGCGCAGTCACTGTCTTCTTTGTCTGAAAACAGTTCTCTCAGCAATCTAGCGACAAATACCGATTACCCCATTCAGTTTTCCAAAGCATTCGGAAATAATGTATGGTTTCGGCTGAATTACACCAATCAGCCACCCCGGTTCTTTTTGCTGCAAAATGCAACAGCTAACCAAACTTATACCCTTGATCTGTCTCTGTTTGAGTTGGGTGTAGCCAAACATATGGCATTCAGCAAGCACATACCCCTTTTTTGGATGTACGTTGCGAGTACGCCTTCCTCTGATTTTAATTCTTTCTTCTGGATTGACAACAATATGTCATCGCAAACACCCTTAGTCGATAAAATTGACTATTATGTACCCAATGCGACTTTTTCTGACTATCAAATTCAGGCTGCGGTATACCAAACAAAAGATAATGCAGATAACGACCAAAGTCAGATTTCGGGAACATTTGAAACACTTCCCGAAACATTGCCTCTGATCGAAGCTGATTTTGCAGTAACGACCAATTCGCCGGGCAGCTTTGCCATGACAACTACGGGTGTATATGATGCCTACATGGTTTCCAGTGTCCTCAATGGCGCCACTGCCAGTTCTTCGGTCGCTTGGGGCATATACGGCAAACCACAACCGACGGTATCCATCAGCTATCCCGAAATTCCGGCGGCTATTGTTTCCATCCCGACACAGCAATTGAAAGTGCAAACCGTAAATTTGTCCGAACATAGCCAGGCCGCGTCGTATGAAGAGTATATCAACTTAAATTTCGTCGGATCAAGGGGCTACTACACCAATCGTACTAAAAACTTATAATAGATAGTGTTGCCAATCTGCTCATAACAAGCCAAATAGTATCTCCGTTTGAAGCAAAACCTCGACCTGTCACATATTGTCCAGCAGTGCCTGAAAGGCAGCGAAAGTGCCATGAAACAGTTTTATCAGCACTTTCATGGGTATGCTTTGTCGGTTTGTTTGTCGTATGCCGAGAACCAAGACGATGCTGTGGAGATTATGAACGATGGGTTTCTGAAGGTATTCCGTAATCTGGATAAGCAGCGCGACATACAGGCACTGACGGGATGGTTGCGGCGCATTATGGTCAATACGGCCATTGACTATTACCGCCGCAACCATCATCTGAAACTGAACAAACCACTCGAAAAAGCCCGTAGCCAACCTTCTGCCGATTATGGCGACCAGTCCATCTATTCGCAATTATCGGCAGAGGAAATTCTGCACACCGTGCAACAGTTGCCTACGCCCTACCGGCTGGTGTTCAACCTGTATGTGATTGAGGGCTACTCGCACCGCGAAATTGCCGAAAAACTGGAAATAGCCGAAGGCACGTCGCGGGCTCATTTAAGCGAAGCCAATAGCCGCCTGCGCGAATTACTCACTTTACAAGCGAAGAAAGCAAATGTCCGATAACGAAGAGCACGATTTACACGAGTTGGTTCGGAATGCACTGAACCAGGTGCAGCCTTCTTACGAAGAGCCGCACTGGACGGCTATGCAGGAAAAACTGCGCAAAAATCCGCGTAATCCGATTTTCTATTGGCTGTTGGCTCTCTTGATAGTAGGCATCAGTGGAGTGGTCGGCTGGAGCATTTACCGAAATAGTATCTCTAAAAAAAGCCAAACCGCCTCAACTCCGGTTGCCACAAAATTTCCTGAATCTGAGCCACTAACAACTCCCATTTCGCCTCAACCGGAAGCTAAAAATCGGATTAAGCAAAAAACGCAGCCAACCAGCAGTAAGGTTTACAGTCCTTTGAAAAGCTTTGAAACGGATAAAGTTTCGCATGACGAAACCGCCCGGACCACATACCAGTTCGTCAGCGAAATAGTACCTTTCAGATCGCTAAAACCGCTTTCGGCCTCTTTGGTTACTATTAATCTGAATGCCATTCACGAACGGGAAATCAAACGACGGCTGAATGAAAAAATCATTGGTCCCGATTCGGTGACCAGCCAGGCCCTGGAACGCAACAAGAACAACTGGCGCAATGCGGCCATTGTCTGCGATTTTACGTCAAGCATGTACCCGCACGCGACCGAACTGTTTACCTGGCTGAGTCAAAACCGCCGAAACCGCTATGTAAAAGGAGCTGTCTTTTTCACTGATTGCGACAGCCTGGGCCATGAAACCAAACCGGGTGGGCTGCCTGGCAAAATGTACCTGGTACGCGACTGGCAGAATACCGATGTATTGCCCATTTTCATTGAAGCATCCCGCAATACGGTGGGCAATAGTCAGCGGGCCGAAAATGATCTGGAATCTATTCTCTATGCGCAAAAAGCCTTTCCACAAGTTGAATCGTTTGTGCTCATTGCCGATAACAGCAGCCCGGTCAAAGACATGCAATTGCTGGCACAGGTCAAAAAGCCGGTGCATATTATCGTCTGCGGTGTAACCTACGAACCCAAAGTGGCCATTCAGCCTGATTACCTGACCATTGCCGCTGCAACCAAAGGCTCCATTCACACCCTTGACCAGGATATTCCGGATGTGACAAACATTAAGCAGGGAACTAAAATCCGAATGGGAACAAATAGTTACAAGTTCAGAAAGGGAAAATTCGTACTGCGTAACCCCAATGGATTCTGGAAAAAATAGTAGGTTTAAAAACATGAAAACCCTGTATGTTGCTACTATACAGGGTTTTCATGTTTTTAAATCCAGCTTCACGCTGCATTATTTGGTATCCAGCCAGTCGTCGGTAAAATGCTTTTGTGCTGGTGGCTGGGCAAATTTGCCGGCATTGTAGCTCTGCGATTGGCCTTTGGGAATGGTCAGGCTTTGCCACTGGGCATCGGCCTGCATTTTGGCCAGATAGACGATTTGCCCCACGTGGCTGGCATAGTGCGCCAGTTGGCGGTTGATGGCGTCCACAACGGTTTGGCCTTCGTTGCGGATGTAAATGATTTTTTCCAGGTCGGTGGGTTGCAATTGATTCAGCGCATTCATCAGACATGCCCAGCCTTCTTCCCATTTGGCATGCAGATCGGTTTTGTCTTTCAAATCATTTTCAAACTCGGCTTCCCGGTTGCGCCATTCTTTTTCGCCGTCCGTGGTCAGAAAATCGGTCCAGCGAGACAACATATTACCCCACAAGTGCTTGACAATCATGGCAATGGAATTGCTCTGCGCAGAAGGCACGTAAAATAATTGCTCTTCTGAGAGTTGCGCCATGGCCTTGTCGCCGAGTTGTTTGTAATACAAGAACAGCTTTCGGATGCTTTCCAGGTAGTTTGCGTCCATGACACGCCCGGTTTTGTTTTTTGAAAAGATACTATTTTGCCAGCGGCTACATTTCAATGATCCGTTTCCGGATTTTGAGTGTAAGCAGTGTCAGATCATCGGTAAAGGGGTTATTGCCCCGAAATTCATTTAGGCTTTGCATCAACCGCTGGTGAAGCACTTCCGGCGTTTCCATGTGATTGCTTTCCAGGATACGGTGGATGCGTTCTTCGCCAAATTCGTCTTCGTCATCGTTTTTGACTTCCACTACTCCATCGGTATAGCTCAGCAGCACAAAGTCGGTCAGGTCTTCAATCACATCGCCATTGATAAACGGAAGTTTGTCAAAAGCCCCAATAACGGTGGTTCCGCTATCAAGCCGATGTATTTTTCCGTCGTCCTCAATCAGCAATGACGGATGATGCCCCGCATTGATGTAGGTCAGTGTTTGGTCGTGCCGGTCGTAGAGGGCGAAAAAGCCGGTGACAAACCGCTCGCCATCCAGTATCTGGTACAAGGCATGGTTTAGTTCACTCACAATGCGGGGCAAATGAGTTGTTTGCCGAACCAGAATGCGTATCGAAGCCTGCAGGCTGGACATCAGCAAGGCGGCCGGAATGCCCTTGCCCGAAACGTCGGCAATGCAGACAAAGTATTTCTCGTCGGGCAAGGCAATGAAATCAAAATAATCGCCACTCACCGTCTGGTGCGGCAGATAATCGGCCTTGACCGTAACGAAGGGATTATTAGGGAGCTTTTTGGGAAACAGTCGTCCCTGCACCCGCTTGGCCGTTTGCAATTCGCGGTTCAGCGCCTCTTGCTCCATCTGCTTGGCGGCCAGTTTCTTGTTTTCAATCGCCACCACGATCAGATTGGTCAGCGTCTGAATAAACTTGGTGTCAGTGGCAACGCCCGACCCTTCCGAAGCCTGGCTCAGAAACACATACGCCAGAATGGCATCACGATGATAAACCGGAATGATGACGTCAAACTCCTGAAAAACAGAGGGAACGGATTCGTTTTGCAGGTGTGTTACTTCTTTCAGATCCAGCGAAACCAGGTGTTCGTTTACTTTGGCAAACGAGGTAGAAGTTCCAAAGCTGGCTTTCTTCTCCCACTTATCCTGCCGGATGCAAAGCAGCAATTTCTGAATCCGGAGATTGGCCCGCAGAATAAAATGATAAATCTTATAAAGAGCTTCTTCGGGCAGGTTATTATTGATGGCCTGCGTTACTTCAAGCAAGGCATTGAGCTCCATTTGCTTGACGTGCAGGTGATATTCGGGAGTTTCGATAAAAGACGAAGTTAACATGAAACGGAGGGTTGTGATTGAAGTACAAAGAAATGTGCCACTAAAACCTTACTCACCGGTGCTGTGAAAGGCCAATAACCCTTTTTTTGTTGCCAAATAAAAGTAGGTTGCATATTCCTGTTCAAACGTACCGTCGGTGACGAGTATTTCTTCATCAACGTCTTTTAATACTTTAATCCAGCCCCGGTTGGTCAGTTGTTTCAGCGTTTCTTTGAGTTCCGTTTCATTCATGTCAAGCGTATTCCTCAGATACGCGAAAGGCTGCACAAAGTGAAGTTCATCAATTACATCCAATTCCTGATCTGTCATAACATGGCTGGGATTATGGCTACTGATAAATTTGTGCAAATGTACAGATATTATTTCACAAGGTTGCCGATTTTTTGCAAGATTGCAGCCTGGAAAACAGCGTTTTTTATATCTAAAATCACACAAGCAACCTGCTGTATTTCACTATTTGCCATTCAGTTGCCGACCTTTCCATTGGTAACCTCTTTGTTGCACGGCCAGCCCGAAAAACACCACATACACTGGGTAAACCAGTTGGGTTACCGGAATCCAGGCAAGCAGTTTTTTCTGTTTCAGATGCCGCAAGACGGTGCCTAAAAACAACCATTCCGTACTCCAGCGCAGCAGCATTCCGCCCAGAAAACACGGCCACGACAAGTATCCCAAACCTGCCAGAATAACTGCGAGTAAGAACGAAAAATTACATAGAAAAATAAAAATAGCCAATGCACTAACTCGCCAGTCCTGGTACAAGTGCCATTTGCTGGCCCATCGGCGGCGTTGCTGGTAAAAATCGGAAAGTGATGCCTGAGCTTTTGTGTATACGGTTGATTCAGCGTCCTTTAAGAAGTGAACATCCTTTGGATATAGCTGGTAAATTTTGTGCATCAGAAACAGATCGTCGCCGGTAGCTGTGGAGGCCGTATCGCGGTAGCCGCCCACCTGCTCAAAAGCACGACGGGTAAAAGCCAGATTGGCGGCATTGCACATGGTAGGCATCGCCACTTGCAAAGTAGCCGCTCCCGACCCGATGAGGCTGGCAAACTCTACGGTTTGCAATCTTGAAAAAATAGTATCCTGGCTTTGGGCAAAAGTCACCGCTCCGCAGATCATTTGCGCCTGCGTACGCTGGTAAAACGCCGCCAGATGGCTTAACCAAAGCTCGGGCACCCAACAGTCTCCATCGGTAGTGACAATCAGTTCGGCCTGGGTCTGGCTTATGGCCCATTCAATGCCTTTTTTCTTAAAGCTTCCGTCGGCAAGCGAATCGGACAGATAGTCTTTCAGTTCCAGAACGTGCAGTGAGAAAGGGGTTTCTTGCTGATAGGCTCTGGCCATTTGCAAGGTAGTATCCGTAGAAAAATCATCGATTAGGTACACTTCCCACAAATGGACGGGATAGCTTTGCTGCATCAGCGAACCAAACAAAGCAGGCAGGTTTGCTTCTTCGTTACGGACCACAATCACTACGGCTAGTTTCACATCAGAGAATTGCAGTTCTGAAAAATCGAAAACGGGAATCTGACGCCAATACCTCCACATGGCCAGGGTAAACAAGGCATAAAGGCATTGGGTACTCAGAAACAAAATAAGAAGTGTGTGAATAAGCATTGAAAACAGATAGGCGGTTTTTCAATGTGGCAAGATACTATTTTCTACTCTCTACCTTATAGGCTTATCCAATCAGTTGAATATTTTTAAGCTGCCTGCACACCACATTCGTACATTTCCTGCTAACTTGCATGTATGAAGACAGTGCAAACCGAACGGATTATTTTAGGCGTTGATCCAGGCACCCGTTTTATGGGTTTTGGTATTTTGAAGGTAGAAGGGAAAAGTAAATTGCACCTGTTGCAGTTTGGAGTCATAAACCTGAGCAAATACACCAATCAGGAAATCAAGCTCAAGAAGATATTTGAAAAAGTGACCGGGCTGATTGAAGAATACCTGCCCGACGAAATGGCTATTGAGGCACCTTTTTACGGAAAAAACGTCCAGTCGATGCTCAAGCTGGGTCGGGCCCAGGGAGTTGCCATGGCAGCGGCACTGATGCGGGAGATTCCCATTATTGAATACGCACCCAAAAAGATCAAACAGTCGGTAACGGGCAACGGCAATGCGTCCAAAGAACAGGTAGCGGCCATGCTCAAATCGCAGTTCAAATTTGAAGAAATGCCCTCCCTGCTCGACGCCACCGATGCCTTGGCCGTGGCGGTATGCCACTATTATCAGGGCGGCGCCACGCAGGTAAGCCAGACCAAAAGCTGGGCTTCGTTTGTGAATCAAAACCCGGATCGTCTGAAATAATCCTAGACCATCAGGGTTTTCATTTTTGAAAGATACTATTTTTCAATCTTCCAACTCATTTACCAACCGGATTCCGTTGGATTCCAGCGTGATCAGGCGGCGCTTGTACAAATCGCCAATGGCCTTTTTGTAGGTCTTTTTGCTGATGCCAAATGCATCGTAAATCACTTCGGCGGGGCTTTTGTCGGTCACTTCCATAAATCCGCCGGATTCTTTGAGCTGGCTCAGTATCGTTTCGGCAATGTTTTCTACTTTCTCGAAGCCGGGCCTGTGCAAAATCAGATCGATTTTGTAATCTTCCCTGATTTGCTTCACATATCCGATGGTTCGTTGCCCTGACGAAAGCGGCTGAAACACTTCACTGTCGTACAATAGCCCCTGATAGCGATTGTTGATAATGGCTTTGTACCCCAATTCCGTTTTTTGGTAAATCAGCAAATCGACCAGTTGGTTGGGTTCCAGTTCAGGCTCGTCTTTGTCCAAAAACTGGGAAAGCTTGGCTGAAGCCACAATGCGGCGGGTATCTTCGTCCACGTATACAAAAACCGTGTACGAATTGCCTTCCTGCATTTTCATTTTTTGCTCGCGAAACGGCACCAGCAAGTCTTTGGGTAACCCCCAGTCCAGAAAAGCACCCGTTGCATTTACCGATGCCACCCTCAAGTATGCAAAGTCGCCCACTTGAGCCAGTGGCTCTTCGGTAGTGGCAATAAGCCGGTCTTCGGAGTCTAAATACACAAAGGCGTCAATCCGGTCACCGGGTTTGCAACCTTCGGGCACATACCGCTTGGGCATCAGGATTTCACCGTCCTTACCGCCATCCAGGTAAATCCCAAAATCCAATTCTTTGATTACCTGTAACAAATTATACCTTCCAAGTTTGGCCATAAGTCAATAAAAATTGAAGCTGAGAAAAATAGTATCTTTTATAAAGACAAAACCGGCCCATTGCACAGCGGAGACTAAAAACCCAATACCTCTGCCCGGAAATAAGCTGTAAAGCCGCTTTTTGGGCAAGGTACAAAGGAATTAGTTCTCTTCCGATAAAGTGTCATGAGTGGTCCCTAAAGCAGTGCTGCTGGCATCGGGACGTGCAAGACCGGACAAGCGTTTGCTGGCGCCTTTACGGGGAATGATCAATTGGTAAGTCTTACCCTTGATGGTAAGCGTGTTCCGCTTAATCCACGGATTGTACATCCGTAGTGTCTGATAAGTAATGCCATACCGCTGCGCAAAGGCAGTCAGGTCAGGAATGGTGCGACTTACTTTTACCAATGTAATGGCCGAATTCAGTGTGGAATAGGTGTTTACCTTGTAACCATATTCCTTGGGGTGCTCTACCAGTTGTTTCACGGCTAAAATCCGGAAAATGTAATCGGTAGTCTGCTTGTTAAGTTGCAACTGGTAAAAGGAACTCTTCCGCTGGTTCAGCATGGCGCGGGTCATGCCATTGATGCCCACATTGTACGAAGCCGTTGCGTTAGTCCAGCCACCAAACAGGGTATGAGCCCGCCTCAGGTACTTACAGGCAGCATGTGTAGCTAATATGGGATGGTAGCGTTCATCCACTTCATCATTGATGACCAGTCCGTAATTGCGGGCCGTAACCGGTGTAAACTGCCAGAATCCACCGGCTTGCTTGTGCGAATCTACGTTTTGAAGGCCACTCTCTACCACCGCCAGGTATTTTACATCATCGGGCACTTTGTATTGCTTCAGAATGGTGCTGATTTTGGGAAGCCAGTAGTAGGCGCGGTCCAGCATGACCGCACGCGCCGGATGCCAGTAGGTTTGGGATTTAAGTTCTTTGGCAAATCGCCTGGATACCGTTTTGTCTTCCAGAGGAACAGTCTCACCGGCAAAATAAATCTGATCGGGGGGATTTTCGGCAGAATAAAATTGAGGTCCGCTATTGAATGTAAAGCTGAAATTGAATTCTTCTGATAGTTTGGTATAAATACCATAGGCTACCAGAAGAAATACAAGACTCAGAATTGCAATGACTTGGGCTTTTCTCAAAATTAAAAGTTGGGTTGTAACAGATACCTGGAGTAGAAGTCGTCAATTACTTTGACTGCTTCGGCCGGGGTATCCACCAGATTAATTAATCGCATATCGTCCGGGCTGATGTTTCGTTCCTGCCCTAATACTACATCTTCAATCCATTGCAGCAATCCCTGCCAGTAGGCCTTGCCGACCAGTACAATCGGGAACCGGCCTATTTTCTCGGTCTGAATCAGCGTAACGGCTTCAAACAGCTCGTCCAGTGTACCCATTCCGCCCGGCATTACCACAAATCCTTGCGAGTATTTGATAAACATAACCTTGCGTACAAAGAAGTAGTCAAAGCTGATGAGTTTATCCGGATCTATGTATATATTACTGCTCTGCTCAAAAGGTAATACGATATTAATCCCTACCGACTTGCCTCCCTGCTCAAAAGCCCCTTTGTTACCCGCTTCCATGATACCCGGACCACCCCCTGTAATGACTCCATATCCGTGACGGACCAGCTTGGCAGCTATTTCTTCGGCTATTTTGTAATACGGGTTATCGGGTTTGGTACGTGCCGAACCGAATATGGAGACGCAGGGCCCTATTTTTGCCAACTTTTCAAAGCCTTCCACAAACTCTGACATTATCTTAAAAACGGCCCACGAATCGTTGCTTTTGATTTCGTTCCAGTCTCTGGCCTGAAAAGCATCTCTAATTTTTCGCTCTTCCACACTTATTTTGTTGTTGTGATCAATCATGACGGTTGTTTTCCTTTCCAAAAATAATAGCTGTAAAATAGTATGTTTTTATTCGCCAAAACCCTGCCAGCTTTCGTTCGAAAGCTCTTACGTAAGGTTTAAAGACAAAAAAACTGTGAAACGAATGTCATTTCACAGCAGGCACTTTTCCGTTTATACTACAAATGTTACAGATTTTTCTTAAATAACCAAAATTCCGGGCTTCAAAACGTGACGAATACCCGTTACGTTTTATAAAGTATGCCTCAAAAAATAGTACCTTTCTAAGAACCAAAACCTGATCTTACATACCTTCATTCGCTGCAGAAGGTACAAACACTTGCAACTCGTCTTCTTGTATCTGCTGTTTCTCAATAAGCTTTCCACCAAAACCCGGTGCACGAATGCCTTGATTGAACGACTGCACTGAGGTAAAAATCCTCGCTTCATCCCACACTTCCAGATCCACACACTCCTGCAACAGACGCGTGCCGCCTTCGATCAGAACAGATTGTATTTTTCGGCGATACAGGTCGGCCATGATTTCGGGTACCAATGAAGCCCCATTTTCGCATTTAATGTACTGTACATAGTTGTCCGATTCGTCTTTTTGTAAATTATAACAAAGCGTTGTTTGCGTCTGGTCAAACAGATGCAGCGAATGGGAAAGACGCAGATTTCGGTCAACTACAATCCGAATGGGGTCATCACCCGACCAACTTCTTACATTCAATCGGGGATTGTCGTGATGGGCGGTATTGGTGCCCACCATAATGGCTGCTTCCTCACCACGCCACTTGTGCACCAGCCGCCGCGACAGTTCTCCACTGATCCAGCGCGAGTTATAGTCAGTGCGTGCAATGAATCCATCGGCAGTCTGGGCCCATTTCAAAACTAGATAAGGTCGCTTCTTTTCCATAAAAGTGAAAAAACGGCGATTCTGCCAGCGGGCTTCTTTTTCCAGCACTCCGGTTTCAACGGCGATCCCGGCAGCGCGCAGCCTGGCAATGCCCTGCCCACCTACCAGCGGATTGGTATCCAGTGCAGCCACCACCACGCGTTTCACTTTTTTACTGATCAGCAAGTCGGCACAGGGTGGTGTTTTGCCAAAATGCGAACACGGCTCCAAAGTCACATACACAGTACTTTCGGGCAACCGTTCTTCATTGGCAACCGACTGAATGGCATTTACCTCTGCGTGCCAGCCTCCGTATTTCTGGTGCCAACCTTCGCCAATGACCCGGTTGTCGTGTACAATCACGCATCCTACCATTGGATTAGGGCTAACTTTACCCTGACCCAACTGCGCCAGTTCCAAGGCTCTGGACATATAGAGTTCATCAAGCGAGTGGCTGTCTGTCATGAAGATTTCTTTTCAATATGGGTTTTTCTTAATTAAAATGTACTACTTTTGCAACCGATACCGCCCGCCCTTATTGACTATCAGCCCCTTAGTACAAGTAACGCATTTTTAAATTACCGAACCTTCCGCAGGGTTATTTTTTCGTATACGAGCAATGATCACGACTTCTGTCCAACAGTTATTTAAGCATCTGAATCACCTGATTGGCACCATTTACGAGCCCGACGAAGCCAGAAGCATTGTTCTTATGCTTCTGGAAAACAAACTAAATCTCACCAAGACTCAGATTGTGTCAGGGCAGAAAATCATCAGCTTTCCTACCACAGACTTCAACAATTGGATCAACCGGTTGCTGCGTCACGAGCCGATCCAGTACATTTTAGGAGAAACAGAGTTTTTGGGCAGAACGTTTCTTGTAAACAACAAAGTACTGATTCCCAGGCCCGAAACCGAGGAACTCGTTAGCTGGGTGATAGAAGATACCCCCACGGATGCTCCTTTCCGGATTCTGGATATTGGCACGGGTAGTGGCTGCATTGCCATCTCCCTGTCTGCTGCCCTCCCAAATGCCGAAGTGTGGGCTCTGGATATCTCAGCCGATGCGCTGGATCTGGCCCGGCAGAATGCAACCCGCTTAGATGCGAGGGTTCAGTTTGGTCAGATGGATTTTCTGAATGACTTGTTTCCGGCTGATTTTCCCAGTCAGTTTGACTGCATTGTGAGTAATCCGCCTTACATAATGGAAAAAGAGCAACAAGCCATGCACCCCAACGTACTGCAGTTTGAGCCGCATGCGGCCTTATTTGTACCGGATGATGACGCCTTGGTTTTCTATCGGGCCATTGGCCGGTTTTGTCACACACATCTGGCTCCGACAGGAAAATACTATGTTGAAATCAACGAAAACCTGGCTTCACAAACGGCGGCAGTGCTACAAGCCGCTGGTGTTACAGCTCACGTCCGTTCCGATTTATTTGGTAAGCCCCGCATGATTAGCGGCGGCCATGCCTGATTCCATACTTGCATTTCAGCAAATCTACTGACACTCAGTCTTTTTTGTCGGCATATCGCCTTCCTTCCTTGTCTGGCCTAAGAATTGTTTGGTATCTTTTAGAGTTCCGTTTTCCTCTTACGTATTGCAGCCAATCTCTGTATTGTATATTTTTTTACAAAAAAAGCACAAATAATTATAATTATTTTGCAATTTCTTTGTATTTTATAGTATATTTACAATATTGTTTATCATTTTTTATAGCCGCGATTTATGGAAATGCAGGAAATTACCGTCCAGAATCTGCAGAATATGATAAAACTGGGCAAATCGATTCAACTCCTGGATGTGCGAGAAGAAACTGAGTATCAGTCCAGTTCCATTAAGACTGCGCTGAATATTCCTATGGAGGAACTTCCCTCTAATTATACCAGAGTAGCCCAGAACATTCCGGTTATTGTCTATTGCCACCATGGCATGGAGAGCATACTGGCTATCGAATACCTGAGCAAAAACCACGGATTCACAAACCTCTACTTACTTAGTGGCGGCCTGCATGCATGGGCCACCGAGATTGACCAAGCCCTGCAATGGTACTAAACAGGTAACCCTACCTAAAAGCTTATTCATGTAAGTTTTCTGTAAGAAACTCCCTCTCATCACCTCCTTATTAAGACAAAAACCTGCTTTCCAGGCGATTACTTTTATTTTAGTAGCGACAAAATTTCCTCACTTCATGTAAGACTTTTCCAAAATTTGTAGAATTTTAGCTACAATCTTGTGAAACCTACCTGATTACTTTTCCGTACTTTACGTCAGTTTTAAACCAGCTGTTATCGAAATAAACAAAGATGCGTATTTAGGTTGAGTAAACTCCGGGAGTAGAGCCCAACCATCAAGCAAAAATAGGTGTTATGAGAAAAAAACTACTAACTACTGCTATCCTAGTTATAAGTTGCATTTTATGTCTTCAGGCTTCGGCCAAGTCGTCTTCGTCAAGAAGCATTTTTATTCTCCCTCACGGGCCATCAGACAGTCTTAGAATAGATAGTCTCTCACAAGAATCCACTTTCGAACTACCCGCACATTTGCTGTTGGATAGTTTGATTAGCCGGGCCAAAAATTACTTAGGCGTTCCTTACCGCTCCGGTGGCATCTCCAGCAAAGGATTTGATTGTTCAGGATTTACCTCTCACGTTTTTTCTTCCTTTGGTTTCAGTCTTCCGCGCACTTCATACGGGCAAGCTACTGTAGGAAAAAATGTTACCGTCAATGAAATGCAAAAAGGAGATCTTATTTTCTTCAAAGGCCGCAACATTCGTAGCAAAACCATCGGTCATGTGGGCATTGTTATCTCCAACAAAGGGGAGCCTGTCAAATTTATCCATGCTTCTGTTAACAACGGAATTTCCATCGAAACCATCGACTCCAAATATTATCGTCCGCGTTTTGTTAAAAGTGTCCGCTTGGTAGACAGCGTGTTGCCTATTCCTGAAATTTGTTCCTTAAGCGTCCCGGATTTTAAGTAAGTAAGGAAACAGGTAAAAAATCGTTTATCTGTAACCAGACATCGCAAACGCTACCTATCTGCCAACCACATAATTATCTGTACTTAAAATAATGACCAACCCGCCTTTTTGAACAGGCGGGTTTTTGCTTTTCCCAGGATACTATTTTGCTTTTAGCCAGTGGTTTGTTTTCTGCTTTTAGGCATAGATGTTTACTTTTTGCATATGTTTAAACCCATACATGTGTTACTATGATTCTTCGTATATCAGCTCTTGAAGAGGCAGAAAGCCAACCTTCTGCTATTACTACCGTTACAGAAAACAGACAATTCTCTTCATTTCCACAAAGCTGGCTCGGCAAGCCTTATCCACTGGGGGCCAGTTACGACGGGCAGGGAGTCAACTTCGCCCTTTTCAGCGAAAAGGCCCAGGCCGTCGAACTGTGCCTGTTTGATGCACAAGGCAGTGAAACCCGCATCCGCATCAGCGAACAGACCGACTACGTGTGGCACATCTACCTGCCCGACTGCCAGCCGGGCCAGCTCTACGGCTACCGGGTCTACGGTCCGTTCGAGCCGCAAAACGGTCTTTTGTTCAATGCGGCCAAGCTTTTGCTCGATCCGTATGCCAAAGCCATTGCTGGCGATATCCAATGGCATCGGTCCATGTTCGGTTATGACATCGAAGCCCAGGGCGATGAGCGGTATCTGACGCCAAACACGGAAGACAACGCCGCCTATGCGCTCAAGTCGGTGGTGATTGATCCGGCTTTTGACTGGGGCGATGACCAATCACCCCAGATTCCCATGCACCAGTCCATTATTTACGAAGCCCATGTAAAAGGCCTGACAATGCAGCACCCAGCCATTGACGAAAAGATCAGAGGCAGTTACGTCGGTTTAGGTTCGCCCGAAGTCATCGACTATCTGAAAAAGCTGGGCGTGACCACCCTTGAACTCATGCCGGTGCATCAGTTTGTGCAGGACAGCCACTTGCAGGAGAAAGGATTGCGAAATTATTGGGGCTACAACACCATTGGATTTCTCGCTCCGCATAACGAATATGCTTCAATAAAAGATTCGTACACACCAGTGCTAGAGTTTAAGCAGATGGTGAAGAACTTGCATCAGGCGGGCATTGAGGTAATTCTGGATGTGGTTTACAACCACACGGCCGAAGGCAACCACTTCGGTCCCACGCTTTCATTCAAAGGCATTGACAACCAGGCCTATTACCGGTTGGCGGAAAATGATCCTGCCTATTACCAGGATTTTACCGGCACGGGCAACACTCTCAATGTACTTCATGCACGCACATTGCAACTGATTATGGATAGCCTGCGCTACTGGGTCACGGAGATGCACGTGGATGGGTTTCGATTTGATCTGGCCCCTACTCTGGCGCGGGGATTGTATGAAGTCGGCAAGCTTTCCAGCTTTCTGGATACCATACACCAGGATCCGATTCTATCGCAGGTCAAGCTTATTGCTGAACCCTGGGACATTGGCGAAGGCGGCTATCAGGTGGGCAACTTCCCCGTTCAGTGGGCCGAGTGGAACGACCGTTACCGCAACTCGATCCGCAAGTTCTGGAAAGGCGACCAGAGCCAGATTGATGAGCTGGCTTACCGGCTCAGTGGCAGCAGCGATCTGTACCAGACCAACGGACGGCTGCCTGCAGCCAGCATCAATTTTATTACGGCTCACGACGGCTTTACGCTGCACGATCTGGTTAGTTATAACGAAAAGCACAACGAAGCCAATGGCGAAAACAACCAGGACGGCCACAATGAAAATGAAAGCTGGAACTGCGGAGCGGAAGGTCCGACCACGGATGCGAAAATCAACGCCTTGCGCGAAAAGCAGAAACGCAACTTCCTGGCCACCCTGCTTTTAAGTCAGGGGGTGCCCATGATCTGCATGGGCGACGAATATGGCCGCACCCAGCAAGGCAACAACAACGCCTATTGCCAGGACAATGCTCTCAGTTGGTTTGACTGGAACTGGACAGCCGAACAGGAGAAGCAGTTTGACTTCGTGCGTCGTCTGATTCAGATCCGCAAGGACAATCCGATCCTGCACCGCCGGCGGTTCTTCATGGGGCGTCCCATTCATGGCGATTCGGTGGCTGATATCCGCTGGGTCCGGCCCGACGGGGAAGACATGACCGATACCGAATGGGACAATTACCTGACCAAGTGCATGGGGATGCTCTTGAACGGAAAAATCATGGAAGAATACGACGAAAAAGGACAGCATGTCAAGGCGGACATCTTTTTGTTAATTCTCAACAGCCATCATGAGGTAGTTGAATTT
The DNA here is from genome assembly GCA_963520985.1 of uncultured Sphingobacteriales bacterium. Classification (GTDB taxonomy): domain Bacteria; phylum Bacteroidota; class Bacteroidia; order Cytophagales; family 172606-1; genus Xanthocytophaga. The sequence continues at coordinate 932,626 of CAUQTA010000001.1, read as the reverse complement.
GTACTCCCCGGCGAAAAAGCCGAACCTGACTGGCACATTTGGGCAGACGCCGAAACGGGCGAAACACATACAGGGCAGCCATTGGCTTGCGGCACCGCCATTCAGCTACCGGCCCGGTCGCTTATGCTATTTTGTCAACCTGCCTAAGAGGCCAACTAGTATCTTTCTCAAGGCAAAAACCTCCTTAGTTATTTAACTTAGTCAGAGCAGCGGAAATTCCGCTGCTCTTTTTTTTCGGCCATAGGCAACGAAACGTTTCGGGAGTGTGTCTATGAAGGTGATGGTAAGCAAAAGACATGTCGCCTCAGTTTATTTCTTCTATCATTTTTGACATACTCATACTTATGAAAAATAAAATAAAGTACGGCTGGACGCTTTGTATAATGGCACTTTTTGTCTATTCCTGCGACCTGATCAACAAAGATAGCCGGCTTACACCCAACAAACCCGTTGACGGAACCATCCTATACACCACACCCAAAAATGGTGTGGTCATGAATCTGTTACAGGTAGACAAGTACAAAAATGCCAGTGGTTTCCGCATTGCCAGCCAACCCAAAAACGGAACGGCAGGCTTTATCAAAGACGCAACACTGCTTTACACACCCGATACGACAAAGAATATCTCTTCCGATTCGTTTGTGCTCAGTATCACCACCGATTCCGTAAAAAACACTACGGAGTTGGATACAGTTATCATCAAGTTTGTGCCTAAGGATTCCATTCCATGCAACTCGGCTGCTGTGGCGGATGCATATGTAACTCAACCTAACGTACCCATTGCCCTATACGTATTGGGAAATGACTCCTTCTGCGAGGGTGAGTTAGACAGTACATCCCTTCAGCTTACGCAAGCCACCACCCACGGCACCGTGTCTATTCGCAGCGACCACCGCATCGTATACACACCCAATGCCAATTACGAGGGTTACGACTTCTTTATCTACAAAGTGTGCAACAACAAAGGCGAATGCGCCGAAGCCCTTGTCAAGATTTTAGTGCAGTCGTCCAGCAGCGTTTGTCCGGGAGCCAAAGACGACAATTATACTCTTACTCAAGATACGCTGGCGCCGTATCCACTCAGTTTGTTTTCAAATGACAGTTTCTGTACCGATTCCATTGATTATGGTTCATTTACTGTCATTCGTCAGCCTCAACATGGAGAATTGAGTATAGGAAAATCCATTCCACCCTATGTCGCCTACAAAGCCGCTACTGGATTTACGGGTTCTGACAGTTTCCGTTACCGATTATGCAGCACTTCAGGCAAATGCTCGGAGGCAGAAGTAAAAATTAATGTCGTATTTCCTGTTTGTACCAATGAGTTGGTGAGTGATACGCTTATCTATAAAGTAACCTCGACATACGACACACTGTATACAAAAGGCGCCAGCATAAGCGTGCTTGACAATGATAAACTTAATTGCGGGATCACAACCATTTATGGACTCGCCATTTCCAAACAGCCTCTGCATGGAACCGCTTACATAATTGGGGGCAGGCTGTACTATACACCGGCAACGGGTTATAAAGGAACTGATACCGTTGAATACGGTATTTGCCTGGTGGGCAATCCGCAGTCATGTCAGCAACGGGCCACGGTTTACATTGACATAAAATAGCCGGAGTTTTGCGATTTTAAAAGATACTATTTTTCAACCCAGTCAGGTAGTCACATGCCTGGCTGGGTTTCTAGGTTCCTCACTTACACTCAGAAATAAATGTCAGACAAAGAGCTGATTCAGGGTTGTCAACGCAACGATTCCAAGGCTCAAACGGCTTTTTACCAAAAGTACAAAAGCCGTTTGATGGGAATCTGCCGCCGCTATGCCAAGAACACAGCCGAAGCCGAAGACATTTTGCAGGAATCGTTTATCAAGATTTTCAGAAACGTGGCCGAAATCCGCAACCCGGAAGCGATAAACGGATGGCTCAAGAAAATCGTGACCAACACGGCACTTAATTACTACCGGTCGAAGCTAAGTTACCAGCAAATCACTGAGTATGAAGAAGTATCGCAGAGCAACGACGATTACCTTCAACTGCTTTCGCACTTGTCCAATGATGAAATTGTACGGCTTATCAACCAACTGCCCGACGGCTACCGGATGGTATTTAACTTATACATTATTGATGGTTATGACCACGCCGAAATTGCCCAGATGCTGGGCATCTCGGAAAACACGTCACGGTCGCAATTGTACAAAGCCCGTGAAACCCTAAAGAAAAAACTGAACGAACTGGGGATTACCAATTATGAAAAACAAGCCTGAAGACAACGAACGGAACTTTTTCCAGAATCGCTTTGATGATTTTGCGTCTGAGCCCAGCGATGCCGTTTGGAGCCAGATAGCCAACGAACTGCCTCAACCTACGGTGCGTTCCCGGTTTTTGCGCAAAAGATGGCTGCTGGCTGCAGCCTTGGTGGTAAGCACAGGAACACTCGGCTGGTGGGCAATGCACACTCCGGAGGCGGTATCGGATGCCCAAACCCGTCACGTTCAGACAGCGACCACCTCCGGAAAACCGCCCGTCGAAGAAACGCCGGATCATACGACTGCTTCCAAAACAACGACGACACATGAACCCGCCCCTAGCGACGAGGTGCAAAATAGTATCTTTTTAAAACACAAAACCCAGCCACTAGTCAGTGCAAACGTTGAAACCAACCCGTCTCGCCGAAGGCTTGCTGCATTGGATTCAGTAAACCGACCTGACTTTCCGACTTCAGACAAGGAGTTAGCCAATGCCCTTATGCCACGCAGCGAAAAGGGCAAACATGCACAACAAAGCATTGTTTTGAGACAAGACGAAACTTTCGCAGAAACAACAGAGCCCCGTTCTGAGAAATATTCTCCCACGGCCCAAGAATCATTCAACGAGACGCCATCCGATTTTGCCGGGTTGCCAGCCAGTGAAACTCCATCTGTCAATGGATGGCTTATCTCTGAAAATAGTATCTTTCAAACACTCAAAACCCGCCCGATTGTAGCACGCGAAAATCCGTTAATCACCAAAACACTGGTTTTCAAACCGCTTCCGCTCAAACCACTCATTCAGCCTCAAAAAGCCAAAACTCCCCGCCATGTCAGCATCTACGCCAGCTTTACGCACTGGATGAATTACTACGCCGTCACTCCGGTCATAACCGACTCGGTTTTTGTTAATCAGGTTGATGTTGGCAAACCCTTGTCTGCACAACGGTCGGGATGGCAATGGCAGGCCGGTATTGTGTATCCCCTTCGCGAACGGTTGAGCCTACGTGTCGGTGTGTTTTATTACCGCCAGACCCAGCAGGTTAGTTACCAGACGCAAAGCCTCTACCCCGAAACGTCCGTTGTAACGCCAAACGGCGCTTCCGAAGTGAAAGTATCACACAAGTACCACACCTCGTCCGAAACCCTTGTCAATCAGCAGCAAAATATGGGTTTAAGAGCCGATGCCTTGTATCAACTCGGACGTTTGGGGGCGTTTCACCAATATGCGTCCGGTGGATTGCAGTCTGCTCTGATTCGTTTCAACGAGCAATCTGCTGCCATCAACACCGACATTCAGGTAGGGTACGGCGTTGCCCGGCCGCTGAGCCGACAAGTGGCCATCTGGATTGAGCCGACATTCCGCTATTCCCTTAACAATCGGTTGGATGCGTCACGCTATACGCGCATTCGACCTTATTACTTCGGCCTTTCGGCCGGGATGAACTTTCAATGGAAATAGCCTGGTAGCCCAATAACCAATGCAGAAAGGTTCGTTCAAAAAAGAACAATACCTTACTTTGCGAGTTATCTGCGTAAAACGGATTCGCCTTAAGCTGTTGGATGAGTACCTTTCGTTTCTGATGCAAGTAAATTTACTTATGTTATGATGGAACTCATTCATGAAAACGATTTTGCCAATGCCAACTATGACCGGTCACGGTTTCTGGTGCAAACCCAGTATGTAGGCATTGCCCATGTCCAGCCTATTGTAGAATTGCTGCGGAAAGTAATGGAGCATTCGGGCAAGGAAAAAGTGCGGGCTATGCGCGCCAACCTTACTCGCATGCAGGGTACTTTCACAGAGGCCATGGAGTTTTTTGAGAAAGAATTTTATCCGACCATGATCAAAAACGGGTTGCTTTCGTATGCCATTGTGGTCTCTAACGATGCTTTTACCAAATATGCCGCCACTCAGTTGCGGAAAAAAGCGGGAAATGTCGATTTTCACATTTACCAGAACCTAGAAGAGGCCGACCAGTGGATTGCCTCCAAAGCCCACCTTCACGTTTGAGACTACACGAACAAAAATAGTATGATCCAGAATATGCAAACCCCTATTGCTACAACTCGTACGACCCCTGCCTGGATGCGGCTAACGTTGCAACTGGCGGGAGTTTACAACCTTTTATGGGGAACGTGGGTAGTATTGTTCCCACATCAGTTTTTCGAATGGGTGGGCCTGGCTCAACCCAATTACCTGAGCATCTGGCAGTCGGTGGGAATGATTGTGGGTGTGTACGGGATCGGCTATTACATTGCCGCTTACAATCCCGTGCGCCATTACCCGATTGTACTGGTAGGCTTTCTGGGCAAACTATTCGGGCCCATCGGTTTGGCAATGTACGCCCTCCAAGGTCAGCTTGCGTGGGCATTCGGTTGGGTCAATGTAACCAATGACCTGATCTGGCTCGTTCCGTTTGCGCTGATTTTGCGTTATGCCTATCAGCAAGAAAAGTTTCGGGTGCACTAGGGCATGCTTTTTTCAGTGATGTTACCAAACAAATACGTAACTACTATGAAAGCAGATAAAGCACAACCCCAGACAACTCCGCAAACGGATGACGATTTGTCGGTAAATGCCAACCAGCAAGTTACACAGCCCGGAGAAGATGCAACGGTCAACAACCCGAACGGTCGCGATGCCAATACGAAAAAGACGCTGAAGTATTCGGATGGCAAATCGGCCCAGGCACGAGACAACGACTCGGATACCGCCAATGGACTGCTGCGTTTCAATGACAATGACGACGCCACTCAGACACCCGAAGTAACGGAAAAGTTTATGAACGAATCTGTAACGAAAGGCAACGAGTAGCAATCTCCAATAAAATAGTATCTCTGAAAACACAAAAAGTGCCGTATGCTATCATGCGGCACTTTTATTTGTAACGTTACTCGTCTCGTTATAGGGCAAATCCAATGGGTAAGGTATAACGCACGGACACTGCTTTGCCACTCTGGTAGCCAGGTGTCCACTTCGGCATGGATTTAATCACACGCATGGCTTCCGCATCAATTTCTTCGCTTACGCCTTTATTTACTTTAAAGTCGGCAAGGGTGCCATCTTCCTGAACTACAAATGAAGTGAACACCTTGCCAGTTATTCCGCTTTTACGCGCGTTTGCCGGATACTTCAGGTTCTGGCTTAGGTATTTTTTAAGACTTTCCACTCCACCCGGAAACTCCGGCATCTGCTCTACTGCCACGAAGGGCTCATTGCTGGCCGAAACGGTTGGCGTTGAGGAAGCAACCGAAGCATTTGCGTTTTCTTGATTAGCAGAGTTACTCAACGAAAACCGGATAGGCAAGGAAACACGTACAGGCACTTCTTTTCCGCTTTGCTTGCCCGGATTCCATTTGGGCATGGCCTGAACAACCCGTAAGGCTTCGGCATTCAGTGCTTCGCTTACGCCTTTGGCTATTGTGGCATCAATGATTTGCCCTTCTTTCAGGACAACAAAGGAAACAAACACGGTTCCATATTCATTGTTTTCACGTGCTTTGGCGGGGTATTTCAAATTTTCGCTCAGGAATTTTGCCATGCTTTCGAAGCCTCCCGGAAATTCAGGCATTTGTTCTACAGCGGCAAAAGGCTCTTCTGCCAATGCCGGTGGTGGAGGAGGAACAAGGGAATAAACGACATCCCCCTTCACAGCGGCCTTTACTTCCTGTACAGGAGCGTTAAGGGCGGCCTGCAACTGCAACACGCTGCCTACAGGAACATCGGCTAGTTTGTACGTTCCATCGTAATCGGTAGTAGTGCCTGTAGTTGTTCCTTTCACCACCACTATTGCTCCCGGAATTGGTTTTCCGGCCACATCAACTACCCGGCCAGAAACACCTGTTTTGGCAAGGGTCAATGAATTCATTTTGTCGGTACAGGCAAAGCCCAGGACGACTAAACCTGTGATGCCAAGGCTAGCGACTGCCTTCCAGACAGCGGGCTTAGCCGATTGGGATAGTTGCAGCATTTTCATACGGTTTTTTAAAGGTGATTGGTAAAATGACTGTGCTAACTGTAAATGGAACTTCTTGAGCAACGCATGAGAAAGCAGCCTGAGGTAAATTTCCTGTGAACTTTGGCTAATGGCAGCCTGGTCGGCCAGGTATTCGTGCACGGCTCGCTGGGATTTCTGAAAAGCATAGATAGCAGGATGAAACCAAAATAGTATCTTAAAAAACTCCAAAACCAGCACATCTGCCGAATGCCATTGACGCATGTGGGTTTGTTCGTGGGCCAGCACCAGTTGTTTTTCCGCTTCTGATAACGATTGGCTGTTGTCCCAGAAAAGCCAGTTGAAAAACGAAAAAGTGGGCAAGGCTCCTTCAGTAAGAATCACCTGAGAGTCAAATACTTGATCGGAAATCAGTTTTTGTTTCCATCTCCATAGGGTTATCAGTTGTAGTAGCAAACGGACAAAAAACATTACGGCTCCGGCTGCGTAAAACCACGTAAACACATCTGCGGCCGTAAGGCGCTGCCAGAATGAAACTTCGGTCTGTGGACTTACCGAAATAGTAGCTTCGGAAAGTGCAAAAGTAGGCATGGCCGGAATCAGGGTTTGCTGTACTGGTAATTTCATCCACGGCATCAGGCTGGCAAGAATAAGAGCAGCCAGAATAAACCAGCGACTAAAACGAAAGTGCAGGCTCCGCTTCAGGAGCAATTCGTATACGGCATACAATACGGCCAACGCCATACTGGCCTCAAACAGGTAGTTGATCAGGTCCGGTTTCATACACTGTTATTCTAAAGAGAATCGGATGGGAAGCACATAAGAAACCGCTACGTTCTTTTGATTTTGCTGGGCCGGTTGCCAGCGCGGCATTTCTTTTACAATCCGCGTGGCTTCGGAATTGAGTTCAGGGGCGGTGCTTTTGGCAACCGTCACATCACCCACCTGTCCATTTTCGCTGATGACCATTCTTACAAATACATCGCCTTGTATGTTCTTTTCCTTAGCCTCTTTCGGATAGCGGATGTTTTGGCCCAAGTACTTATACAAAGCTTGCATCCCGCCCGGAAACTCAGGCAACTGCTCTACAATGTTAGTCGCATCGGACGGTGTTCTGGGTTGTGACAAATCCGTCGGTTGTGGAGGAGTAAGGGGCTCTGGCTTTGTAACGGGTTGCCCATTGGCTGCTGGGTTTTTATAGCCTATCACCACGATTTGTTCCATGCCGAAAATTTCGCGGGGCAGTTCCACTACCAGTTGTTGCTTTGCCACATAGGGAACTTCTACGGTCACATAGCCCACATACGAAACCGCGAGACTAGCTGGTGCGTTATCCAACTCCAACCGGTATTCGCCTTTTTCATTAGTCACGCTGCCGGTATTGGTGCCGGTAACTATGACGGTGGCACGCTCAAGCGGCTTGTGCGAATCGGCATCCAACACTTTACCGGTCACCACGACCTTTCCGACTGATTTTTGGGATGAAGTAACCTGAGCAAGAGTTGTTTTGGGTGCCGTAACCACCATCACACAGATAGCTGCAAGGGCAATGGCAATGTATTTTGCGAAGCGTTTTCGGGATGAATGCGGTTGTTGTAGCATAGCGATTCGTAGTTTAGAATAAGAAGAATGAAAAGACTGCACTAGGTAGGGATGGGTGCGATACAAAATCTGTTTGTGAATGAGACGGGCATAAGACGTGGTGCTGGTCATTTGCACACCCGCCTGGTCGGCCAGAAATTCGTGTACCAAACGCATTTCTCTTTTGAACAGATACAGCACCGGATTGAACCAAAAAACAACCGTGAGCAATTCGAGCAATACCACATCACACGAGTGTTTCTGGCGAATGTGCACCAGTTCGTGAGCTACGATTTGCCGCCGTTCGGTTTCCGTCAGTGTCATATCCTCATTCCAGAAGAGCCATTGGAAGAAAGAGAAGACAGGTAAATTGTTGTTTGAGATCCGGATCAGGCAATACCCTTCTTTTTTCTCGATAGGTGATTGCCGACTCAACTGCCAAAGCCGCACAAGCCGCCAAGCGAAAATGAAAAAATAGACACTTGCCCCTATTGCATAGATCGAAAATAGTAGAGTTTGCCAGGGAAAAACCTCCGCCTCCGGACGAGTGATCTGCGCCGTGGCAAGTGTGACAGCCACTGGCTCGATGGCACTTGGCCGGACAACGGACAATGCGAAAACTGGCGCCGCAACCGGAATCTTCACGAATGGAGCAAGGATAGAAAATAGTATCGCTACCAGAATGAAAACCCGATTGAGCTGAAAGAACGTCTCTCGCCGTAGCCACAGCCAGTAAAAGCCATACAACCCGGCTAGCCATAACGTACTTTGGACTAGATATTTAAGAATGAGATTGTCCATCGTCGTCTTCGTTTTTGATGTTTTTCAGCATTTCCTCCACGTCTTTCAGGTCCATGTTTTCATCCTTGGCAAAGAACGAAACCAACCCTGCAAACGAGCCGCCAAAGTAGCCTTTGAGGAAGTTTTTGAAGTAAAAACGGGTGTATTCGGGCTTGGTAATTAAGGGATAATACTCGTGCGTTTTGCCATAAGCGGTATGGCCCACAAAGCCTTTGGTTTCCAGAATGCGGATAATGGTCGAGATGGTGTTGTAAGCAGGCTTGGGGTCAGGCAACTGCTCAATAATGTCTTTCACAAATCCTTTGTTCAGCTTCCACAGAATTTGCATTACTTCTTCTTCGGCACGGGTAAGTTCTCTGAGATTGTTCATGGGGGTGTATGGAAAAGTTGATAAAACAAATATTCAACTAATATTTTAGTTTTCAAACTAGAATATTAGTTTTTTCGAAAAAGTTAACAGAATGATAACCGATCCGAAAGCCCAGGAGGCTAGTTGTTCTTTTATCTTGGCAGACTAAAGAAAAAATAGTATCTATCGCAACTTAAAAACCCCCATACAGGGGTCTGATTTTTTGTGCGTCCCTTGCATTTAACCCTAGCCTGGATTTTTTTATGAAGACCATTCTTTGCCCTGTCGATTTTTCCGAGAACTCCCGTCAGGAAATTGCCTATGCCAGTCAGTTTGCCCGTTTGGTAAACGCCCAGTTACTGTTATCGTATTTTCAGGCTATTCCGTACCTGGACCCGGACACATTTGTATCCGAACCTATGTTTGCCGACGTGGAAGAAGCCAAACGGCAATTGGCAGCCTGGTGCAGCGAGATATCGGCGGAGATTCCCTGCGACTATATCGTTCAGTCGGGAGCTGCACCGGATATGATCGTAGTCCTTGCCAAAGAAAAATCGGTTGACTGGATAGTGATTGGCACCAAAGGCGCCGGCAACAACCCGGAAGCCCTGGTAAGCAGTGTAGCAGCCGAGGTAGCACAAAATGCGCCGTGCCCAGTGATTGTTGTGCCGCACAGTGTTACGTATGAGCCGATTCAGAAAATCGTGCTGGCGGCCGATTTGCAGGAAACCCGTCAACAATTGCTTACACCGCTGATCGAGATTGCCCACCTTACCAAAGCCGAGGTCATTGCATTGCACATTGAAACTGCAAAAGAAGAGCTATCCGAAACCGAAGCCGTAGAGGCCATTCGTCTTGAAGAATGGTTGGGTGAAATCCCGGCTTCCCTGCATACGCTTGTACATGAGGACATTCAGGAAGGAATTGACGTCTTTGCCAATGAACAAAAGGCCGGGTTGGTAGCTGTGGTTTCCCGTAAACGCGGATTCTTCACTTCTCTTTTTCACAGAAGCATTACCCGCCTTACCGCCTTGTATACGTCTGTGCCTTTGCTCGTCATTCCGGAGCAGGACTAATAATTGTTTCGGTGCCACTCAAAAAGTGGCACCGAAAAATAGTATGTTTCAAAAAACCAAAACCCCTCTCTGTTAGCCTCGGCCCGGGTACATGTATCAGAAGTCAGCGTTAAAACTTTTGTTTAAGCCCTAAGGTGGGATAAGCCTGCACCACGTTGTCGGCAGACAACAGGTGATAGAATAAACTCACGCGCGACCCCACCGAAAATCCCTTTTTTATCCGGAACCAGATCTGGGGGTCACCAAAAAAAGCAAACTTCTTACCTGTCAGCCCCCGGGTATACTCAATTCCCTGGTCCCGGTTTTCGGTCCAGGCCACAATGCTGCCTTCCACAAATACCCGGTAATGAGCCAAGCCTTTTCCCAGGTACAACGTAAGCTGCCCATCGTGGCTCGCTTTGGTAAAGGCATTGTAACGGTAGTTTGCACTGACGGAAATCCAGGTGTTGTTCCATTGGAACGGCCAGGCCACTCCGAGTCCGAACGAATTGGTCAGGTAATAGCCATAATTGGGTGGGGCAATGCCCAACCCGCCACTGTAGCTCGCATTCAGATATACTTTAGGCTTCCAAAACCGCAGCGACTGCGATAATTGCAGAAAGGCCTGTCCGTTATTTCCTTTTTCACCACTGAGAAACGATTGAAACTTCAATAAAAAAGAACCAGTGCCTACCGTGTCAATATCCTTGAAATACTGAAAGCTGACAAGTGGAAAGTTCTTAGCGTTCTGTTTGGGGGCCACCCAGTGTCGCATATCATAATGCAGTTGCAGATCCTGCGCCGCTACGGAAACGATTGTCCAATACATAAGGGTGACTAACAATGATTTTTTAGTTTTCATGACAAAACAGTTAAATTTGGCTGATGCTCCAAAAATCACTGCTAAGCGGCTACCGACCCGGAAAGGGAGCAGAAATTTGCCGTAATTGTCATTTCCGCACCGTCACATGGATTTAAAAGAGGCAGAGCCATTCAAAACGTTAGTCCGACGCGCCTACCACCGCTGTTTTTCCGAGGAATTAAGTCGCATGCTCACCGAAGCGGAAAGCAAGCACGTTTCTAATGAAATCTTTGAGCACACTGGCCTGGTCATCGGTTGGAAAAGCCTTAAAAACTACAGCAGGTTTGTGGTTGGCGAACTGCCCGCCGAAAACATCAATCCCAGTGTGGCCACATTGGATACACTGGCCCGGTTTGTTGCCGGGGCTCCCAAAACGCAGGAGAACCACCGCAAGCAAACCAATCAATTTTCGTACTGGTATCGGTTTCGCGAAGAAAACAGCGAGGGGGCAGCACCCGTTGTCACCGGGCAGCTGGTACACACCCGCACCAAAGCGACCAGAACCGTCGTTTCTATTCTTTTAGTGGGATTGGCCGGCATGGCTTTGTTTCTTTGGTTGCCCCATAGGCAGGCTGCCGATTATGCGGAACAGTTTACCGACAGTTCAACGAAATATTTGCACAGCAAAGGCTGGCTTTTGAAAGATGAGGCACCTTTTTACTGGTCCAAACATACTATTTCTGGCAATCAACTTACCCTGTACACATTGTCTGGCGACAACTACCCAACGGAAGGGCAACCATCCGGCATCAGAAATTTGTTGTTGCGGCCCATCGACTCAGATTGCTTTTCTGCCGAAATAAACCTTGATCATTTTATTCCCGACAAAAACTGGCAGCAGGCGGGCCTGCTGCTGATGGAAGACTCATCGTATGCCAGTAAAAGTGTGCGCATTTCCATTGCGTACAATGATTTCTTTGGTGGGCTTGACCAACCGGGCGAAATCATCATCCAGATACTGGCGGCGGTTTTACCCAGTCACCGGAAGCCCGAAGAGATAGCCCACGTGCCATTATTCAGTTATGCCACGGGCAGCCGTCCGTTTATAGAGCGGAACCTTCGGAAATCGGCCCTTCGCATCGAAAGACGAGAAAATGTGTATCGGTTTTCGTATTCCACCGGAGACAGCTCCATTTTTGCGTTCAAAGAAATCGCCAAACGTGAGATTGATTTCAATCCGAAGTTTGTGGCCATTTTTGCGTCCAGTGGCGAAACGGCCACCCCTGTCATCGTACCTGTCGCAGTGGATTCTTTCTATATAAACGCTGCCTGTAAGTAGCCATTGACCCCGCCTGTTCGGCCAACCCGACTTATGAGAACCTCCCGCTTAAAATTTCACTAATCATTGTTTTTTTATGAACAAATTAAGTTATCTTTAAACTCGCAACTCTATTTTATCTCCACCGAAAAAAGTCTTTGAATCCATAGTTGAAAATCAATCTATGAATGTAACCCTGACAAAACCCAAGTTAACTTTTTGGCAAATATGGAATATGACTTTTGGCTTTTGTGGCATCCAGTTTGGCTGGGCCCTGCAAATGGCAAACATGAGTCCTATTTACGAATACCTGGGAGCCAATGCCGACGAGATCCCCATGCTTTTTCTGGCAGCGCCACTCACCGGCCTGATTGTGCAGCCCATTATTGGCTACCTGAGTGACCGCACCTGGCATCGCACGTTTGGCCGGCGGCGACCCTTTTTCTTTATCGGGGCAGTGCTCAGTACCATTACGTTAATCCTGATGCCCAACTCATCGGCCTTATGGATGGCGGCAGGTCTGCTCTGGATCATGGATACGTCGATCAACATCAGCATGGAGCCTTTTCGGGCTTTTGTTGTCGACAAACTACCCGAAGACCAGCACACCATCGGATTTTCCATGCAGAGTCTGTTCATCGGTTTTGGTTCTGTGGTGGCCAGCGCCTTGCCGTGGGTATTGAGCAACTGGTTTGAGGTGTCCAATTCGCATAGCGCGGCCATTGCCCCATCGGTTCGGTACTCGTTTTACATAGGTGCTTTTGCTTTTTTCGGAGCCGTATTATACACCGTTCTTACCAGCAAAGAATACCCTCCGGTGGATGCAGACTTGAAGACCCATCGGGAAGAGAGCAAAAAAGGTTTTGGTGGAGGCTTCCAGGAAATATTGCATGCCATTGGCAACATGCCCGACCGAATGAAACGCATTGCCCTGGTGCAGTTTTTTACCTGGCCCGGCCTGTTTCTGATGTGGTTTTACTATTCGCCTGCCGTGGCGCGTCACGTGTTTGGGGCTCCCAACGAAAAATCTGATTTATATACCAAAGGTGTTGAGTTTGCCGGACTCACCTTGTCGTCTTACAATCTGGTTACGTTCTTATTTGCATTGGTATTACCCCTATTGGCTACTCGCTTTGGCAAACGCACTACGCACATGGTTTGCCTCATCATTGGCGGGCTCGGCCTGATTTCGGTAGGCTTTGTCCATAATCAATATTTCTTGTTTGGTTCTATGGCTTGCATAGGCATAGCCTGGGCAAGCATTATTTCTATGCCTTATGCGATTATGGCGGGCAGCCTACCCGAAGATAAAATCGGTATATACATGGGCATTTTCAATTTCTTTATCGTATTGCCCGAAATCATCGCATCACTGTTCTTCGGATGGATCATGAGCCACGTGCTTAACAACGACCGCATGCTGGCGGTACAGATCGGAGGATGCCTTATGTTACTGGCAGCATTGCTGTGTTTGCGCATAAAAGAGGACTAATTCTCCTTTTATCCCTGTTTTGGAAAGATTAGTGGAAAACACCTTGCTTTTCATTATTAAAAATAGTACTTTTTACTTCTTAAATGCACTGATTTACAGTTTGTAGCAAACATAACATTTCGCGCTTTTGCGTTGTTATAGGTGCAGATCAGCAACTGAGAAACTTAATTTAATTTATGTAGCATTTTACTAAACCAACGACAGCTATGAGGGCCTCACTGGCATCTCCTACGGGGAGAAGCATATGGATGTTCTTCTTTCTTTCTACATTCATTCTACAAGGCGCTTTTGCCCAGGATGTAGGCTTTTTCTTTACGGAAAAGCGAAAGTCAGTTGTCATCCCTTTCAAATGGCATAGCAATCTGATTATCATTCCGGTCCGTATTAACACCTCAGACACCCTCAACTTTATACTGGATACAGGCATTAGCATGAACCTGCTTACCGATCCTGAAGTAGCAAAAAAACTCAATCTCCGGTCGGCACGCAAAGTAAATGTAATGGGGGTAGGCCAGGGGTCAGCGTTGCAGGCGTATATTTCCATTAACAATGAACTTCGATTACCAGGTATCAGGGCAACCGGACAGAATGTGGTCGCCCTCTCCGAAGATTTATTGCAACTGTCCAATTACGTAGGCATTCCGATTCATGGCATTTTCGGTTTCGAACTTTTCCGGCATTTTGTCGTTAAAATTGACTTCCGTACCCGCAACATCCGGTTGTACCAGCCCGAAAAATACACCTATCGGGGTAAAGGAGAGAAAATCCCGATAGTGATAGAAGACACCAAGCCCTATATGTATGCCAGTGCCGTTTATGCCGATAACCGGGAGGTACCTATCAAAGTGATTCTGGATACAGGGGCCGGCCACGCACTTTCCCTGGACTTAGGTACAAGCAATGAAATTCAACTGCCCGATAAAATCATTCGGGCTCAACTAGGCCGTGGACTCAACGGCATTATCAATGGCAGCCTGGGCCGGATCGAAAAGGTAAGAATCGGTACGTATGAACTTGAAAAGGTAATTACCTCTTTTCCCGATACCAATTCGCTGGCGATGGAAGTGGCCCGCCACCTGAATCGGCAAGGCAATATTGGATGCGAACTGCTCAAACGATTTGATGTGGTGCTGAACTACCACAACAACTACATTATTCTCAAACCCAACCGCAAATCGTTTAAAGAAGCCTTTGAACGGGATATGAGTGGAGTGGATGTGCGGGCATCCGGAAAAAACTATGAGCATTTCATTGTAGACTATATCCATCCCGACTCACCCGCTGAGAAAGCCGGATTACTAAAAAATGATGAAATCATCTCCATTAATAATTCAATGGCTTCTGAACTGAGTCTGAGCGATCTTCTCAAAATATTTCAGCGAGGCGAAGGCAAATGGATTCGGTTGTTTGTAAGACGTGGAGCCAATCTGGTATACGTCGAGTTTAAACTCAAGCGCATGATCTAGCCCAAGTATAAACACACAAAAAGCCCATTTCGGTAATTTACCAAAATGGGCTTTTTTATATGCTATGCTTTAAAGGGTAGCCGCGCGGTTCTGCTTAAAGAACCTGACCTGCTTTACGGGCTTCTTTCAATACAGACTCGATGCCGTTTTTAGAGATGGTGCGCAATGCCCGGGTTGATACTTTTAACGTAATCCAAGTATCTTCAGAAGGAATGTAAAAACGCTTAACCTGCAAATTCGGATAAAACTTGCGTTTGGTTTTATTGTTCGCGTGCGAAACGTTGTTTCCTACCTGAGTTTTTTTTCCAGTAATCTGACAAACTCTTGCCATTGTCTTATGTCTTTAAATATACAAAATGAGATAAATTCGGTCTAAATCCAAAACAGGGCTGCAAATATCCGAATTGTCAAATAAAAATCCAAGAATAACGCTAAGATTTTGTATTTTTATACCCATACGGACAATGCTTGCAATGGTTGCCACAGCAATAACCTCGTTTCAGGTGATATTGCGCCGTAAATACCATCAGCCCTTGTTCATTTAAATAATAGTCTTCTGGGGTAAGTCCACGGTTGTTGGGAAATGAATTTTGTTTTTTCTTGCTCATAAATGCTTTATAAGTTGGTGGCTTTGCTTGCAAAACCACCAGCTCGCCAAAAATGTTTGAGGTGCATGTACTTTGTTAGCAGCCTTCAAAATAGTATCTTTTCAGAACGCAAAACCTGCTTATTTTATGCTTACTACTCTTGACCAATCACAATACTACATCGGGCTGGAACAACAGTATTCGGCGCATAATTACCATCCGCTTCCCGTGGTGTTAGCCAAAGGGCTGGGAGTGCATGTATGGGACGTGAATGGCAAACAATATTACGACTTTCTATCCGCTTACAGCGCTGTAAATCAGGGGCACTGCCATCCCAAAATAATTGGAGCTTTGATTGAGCAGGCTCAGATTCTGACACTCACATCTCGTGCTTTTCACAGTGATAAACTAGGCGAATGCACCCAATACCTGACCAACTATTTTGGTTATGACAAAGTACTGATGATGAATTCGGGTGCCGAAGCCAATGAAACGGCCATCAAATTGGCCCGCAAATGGGGCTACGAAGTCAAAGGCATTCCCGATGAGCAAGCCATCATCGTAGCCGTTGAAAACAACTTTCATGGCCGTACCACGGGTATTATATCGGCCTCTACTGATCCGGTAGCCACCACCCATTTTGGCCCTTACCTTCCTGGTTATCAAATCATTCCCTACAACAATCTGGAAGCCGTGGAATCCGCCTTAAAAAAACCAAATGTATGCGGTTTCTGGGTAGAACCCATTCAGGGCGAAGCCGGAGTGTTTGTTCCGCACGAAGGCTATTTGAAAGGTGTCGCAGAGCTTTGTAAGAAATACAACGTCTTATTTATGGCAGACGAAGTACAAACGGGCATCGGCCGTACGGGGCAGATTCTCTGCTGCGACCACGAACAAGTACGCCCTGACATTGTCATTCTGGGCAAAGCACTATCAGGCGGGGTATATCCGGTTTCGGTAGTGCTGGCCGACGACGAAATCATGCTTACCCTGAAACCAGGGCAGCACGGCAGCACGTTTGGCGGAAATCCGCTGGCTTGTGCCGTAACCATGGCAGCGCTGCAAGTGATACTGGATGAAAGACTGGCAGAAAACGCCGCCAAACTGGGCGAAGTTTTCAGGGAGCGAATGCAGATGTTACAAGCCAAAACCAACCGCATCAAAGCCGTGCGGGGCAAAGGTTTGCTCAATGCCATCGATATTCATACATCAGAGGATGGCCGTACGGCGTGGGATGTGTGCCTGGCTCTGCGCGACAACGGATTGCTGGCAAAGCCCACCCACGGCGATAAAATCCGGTTTGCGCCGCCCCTTGTCATTTCAGAAGAGCAACTACACGAATGCTGCGACATCATTGAAAAAACCATTCTTTCGTTTTAAAAGCAAAACCCTGGCAATGAGCCAGGGTTTTGCTTTTAAAAACATACTATTTCCTGATTCTGAAATCATTCGGTAAAGCTGTCAGGCAGGGGTATGGGAGTTGTCCCTCGTTTGTAAAACCGGTACACTCTACCGGAGAAGACGTCGGTCATCAGGCCGTATTCCAAGTTATAGCTGATTCCTGTTTTGGGATTGTAGTAAAGGCCGTATTTGCCTGTTGTCGGAGAAACCGGAGATTGCCTGATGGCAGCAGCAGGCATGCCATCAGCAGGACTTCCCATGCGCTGCACCGGCATTTGTGAACGTAATTTGGGATATACTTCTTTCACGATCCACTCAGAAGTGGAATGATTGGGAGTCGGTAACTGCTGCGTGTGGGCAGGTACAAAGCCTCCTGCAAGGCTTAACGAAAGCAACGTTAAAAATCTGATTATCATAAGATTAAAGCACTTTTACGTGAAACATTACTTGAATGTAAACAAAAATTTCCGTTTTTTTTCGTTTCACTCATTTGTACAAACAATCAAAACACCTTTGTGAAAACCGATTCTAAAGAGTGCGAATGGCAAAATAGTATCTTTTCAAGATAAAAAACCTTAGACCATATAAAAATAGCCTGTAAAATATTACTTTAGGGTTTACAATCTGGAAAAAAATCGAAAACTTTGCAGAAAATTATCCAGCTTCACACCCAGGTCATCACGAAAGTGATACACACCTAAAACTTTTCAGAACGTATGATGCAAAAGGCTGTATGGGGAATGATACTGTTTCTGTTGTTGTCTTCTTTTGTGGGACGTCCTTCCTCTCATTTTTCTTCACACCACTCACCCGTAAGGGTTACCTCCGGTAGTGCTTATCCGTTCATCAATCAGGAAAAAAACCAGATCCTGGCTT
This sequence comes from uncultured Sphingobacteriales bacterium, assembly GCA_963520985.1. GTDB lineage: Bacteria > Bacteroidota > Bacteroidia > Cytophagales > 172606-1 > Xanthocytophaga. Next base: position 914,684 of record CAUQTA010000001.1, on the reverse strand, counting down.
ATGATTATTACAGCATGCGTCATTTTTACGCATCACTGGATTCGCTGAGCCGCAAGCAGAAAAAAAAGGTTAATGTCATTCACATTGGCGATTCGCACATTCAGGCCGATTTCTTTTCGGGACATTTGCGCGAAATGATGCAATCGGACAGCCTGTTTGGCAACGGAGGCCGCGGGCTGGTATTCCCATACAATGCAGTACGCACCAATGTTCCTGACAATCTGAAGGTTACTTACACAGGTGCCTGGGAAGGATGCCGCAATACGGCCCGCGACAAAAGCTGCAATTGGGGCCTCACAGGCATTACAGCCACTACGTATAGCCCAGCGGCAACGCTAACCATCGATCCAACGATCAATTCACTGCTCCCCTATTCGTTTACCCAGGTAAAAATATTCTCTGATACGCAAGACCTTACCAATTTTGACATACAGGTGGCGACTAACGAAGAAGCTCATCTGACAAAAAAGGAAAATGGCTACCTACTCTTCGAATTTACCCATCCGGCCAATAGCCTGAGTATCCGATTTTCCAAGAACAACGATCAGCAAACGCATTTTACCCTGCAAGGTATTATCCTTGAGAACAACCAGCAAGGCATTGAATATCACGCTGCGGGAGTCAATGGGGCCGAGGTAACGTCTGTTTTGCGAATGCCCTCTTTGGAAAAAGACATTGCCATACTAAAACCTGACCTGGTCATTATTTCGCTGGGTACCAACGATGCCTTTCAGCGTTTGGACCCCAAAGTGTTCAAACGGAACTATGGCGAACTGATCCAGCGGATTCGCCGGGCAAGCCCTTCCACTTCCATCCTGCTCACTACTCCCGGCGACAACCTGCGCGGACGCAAATACCCGAACCCAGACAATGCCAAAGCCATCACCGTAATGACCGATCTGGCCGAAGAAACCGGTGCGGCCATCTGGGACTTTTATGAAGTAATGGGCGGCATGCAATCCATCACCAAATGGCATGCCAACCGACTTGCCACCGCTGACCGCGTGCACCTTACCCAGCATGGCTACATGCTTCAGGCAGAGCTCTTGTACGATGCCCTGATGAATGACTATGATCTTTACAAACGTCGCAAAGGGGGCATACTTACCGCCGGAGGCGAGTGAACCCTGTTTTTCGTCCACAAAAAATCTATTGTTACTGGCAAAATAGTATCGTTGAAAAACGAAAAACCTCCTATTTTTGAGGCCGTTATCTATTCACTGTTTCTTAACTGTTCGTTCCTTTGCTTACGCTTAAAGATATTTTTGGGTTTGATCCGCGGCACCCAATGATTTTTACCACACCGCTCTTCTGGATTTTCTTCGGTGTAATTCTGCTGGTTTATCAGTTTATCTATCCCAACTACAAAACACGCAATCTCTTTTTATTGCTTTTCAGTATCTTTTTCTATTACAAATCGGTTGGTTACTTTTTTATCCTGCTGATACTCACCTCGGTGATCGACTATTCGATGGGGTGGCAAATTTACCGGACCGAAGCACCGTGGAAGCGGAAAATGTACATTGTCATTACGTTGATTCTAAACCTGGGACTGCTTGCCTATTTCAAATACGCTTACTTTTTTGCCAATATTCTGAACGAAAGTCTTGGCTTGCACCTGCAACCCATTGATTACCTGGCAGAGTGGTCCAATGCGTGGACAGGCAGCAATTTTGAAATCTTCAAAATCATTGCGCCGGCTGGTATTTCTTTTTATACCTTTCAGAGCATCAGTTACTCGTTAGACATTTACAGAGGCCATCTGAAACCGGTAAACAGTTTTCTGGACTTCGCGTTTTTTGTAAGTTTTTTCCCTCAACTGGTAGCTGGGCCCATTGTGCGGGCTATTGATTTTGTACCGCAGATCAATGAACCCTATCGGGTAAGTACTTCCGAATTTAACCATGCCATTTATCTGATCATCAACGGATTGATAAAGAAAATTCTGGTTTCGGACTACTTGGCCGCCAACTTCGTTGACCGGGTTTTTGATAGCCCCGAAACCTACACCGGCTTTGAAAACCTGATGGCGGTGTATGGCTATACCATCCAGATTTACTGCGACTTTTCGGGCTATACCGATATTGCCATCGGGGTAGCCTTGCTTTTAGGTTTTCGGCTCACAATCAACTTCTTATCTCCGTACTCAGCGGTAAACATCACCGATTTCTGGCGCCGCTGGCACATTTCACTTTCTACCTGGCTGCGCGACTATCTGTATATTTCGCTGGGAGGTAACCGCAAAGGCAAATTTCGTCAATACCTCAATCTGATTATCACCATGCTGCTGGGAGGCATGTGGCACGGTGCCAATCTCAAATTCCTTATTTGGGGTGGCTTGCACGGCGTTGCACTGGCTTTTCACAAATTCTGGATGGAAATTACGGGTTCCAGAGGCCAAGCTTCTTCAGGGTTGGGCAAATTTGTTTCCCAAGTGATCACTTTTCATTTTGTGGCATTCTGCTGGATGTTTTTCCGGGCTCGTGACCCGGACCAAGGCCCCTGGGGTGTTGATTGGTCAAAGGACGTATTAATGGTATGGCGAATGGTTAACCGGATGGTGTATCACTTTGAACCGCAATTGGTATTGCAGCAAATCTTTGCCTACAAACTGATTTTCCTAATTATGGTTATCGCTTACCTGATACACTGGATGCGCCGCGATACCAAAAAAACGCTGGAAGGCTGGTTTGGTCAGGTACCAGACTTTGCCAAAGCCGCTTTCATTGTCGTTATGATTCTGGTGTTATATCAGTTCAAAACTGATACACAACCATTTATTTACTTCCAGTTCTGATTAAAAATCAGTAATTAGACAGACCATTATCCTTTCAATGGCTTTTGTTTGGTGAGATTTCAATAAGATTGCCTGGAAACTAAAACCCCCGATCTAGCTGACCGGGGGTTTTCAATTTTATGAAGATACTAGTTGAAAAAGCTTAGTGGCCACCAGCCGTACTTGCTTCCGTTTCATAATCAATGCCCTGAGCTTTTAAAACAGATTTTACCCGCATGGCAAACCAAGCCAGATAAGCAAAACAAATAACCGGTACCCAATAAGACATCTGAATGCCAATCTCACCTGATAACCAACTTTGAAACATCGATACAAAACCACCACCCATAATCATCATAATAAGGAATGCCGAACCTTGTGGCGTATTTTTACCCAATCCGGCAATAGCTAACGTAAAAATACAAGGCCACAATACCGAACAGAACAGACCACCGCTAATTAAAGCATATAATGCTATCTGGCCGCTTCCAAAAATACCAATTAACATGGCAATGGCTCCGAAAGAAGCAAAAGTAAGCAACATTTTGGCGGGTTTGTCATTGCTGATAAAGAAAGCGATAACAATAGCCACAATACAAATCGAATAAATATACAAAGGTGTCAGTTCTGTACCTCTGATGTAGTTGATAAGCAGGTAAACTGCAAAAGCAAAATAAGGCACAACTACGGTAAGTATTTTGCGCATAAACGGACTTGGGTTAAACACCCCAACCCCAGCTGTCCACCGCCCAATCATGGAACTTGCCCAGAATAAAGCCACATATGGAGCTATCTGGCTTTCAGCCATGCCTTCTTCTTTAATTAGAAACTCACCAAGGTTTGCTCCGATAGTAACTTCGGCTCCTACATACAGGAAAATAGCAATCATACCTAATACCAACTGAGGATATTTCAAGGCAGGGAACCCTTTTTCGATGGGTACATTCTGAGTTACGGAAGGAAGCTTTACTACATAGAAAAATATGGCGAACACAAAGAATAAAGCACCTAAAATAAGATAAGGAGCCTTCACCGAATCAACAGTTGCGCCCTGAGCAGCTTCGCTGGATACCGAACCAAAAATAGCGTAGCTAACAAGAATGGGCCCCAGCGTAGTGCCAAATGTATTAATGCCACCCGCAAAGTTAACACGTTGAGAACCCGAAGAAGGATCACCAAGCAATATAGCAAATGGCTGAGCAGCAGTCTGTTGCAAAGAAAACCCTAAACCTACCACAAATAATCCGGTTAATAACAAACCGTAAGAATTAGCCAAAGCAGCCGGATAAAAAATCAAAGCCCCCAAACCAGAAATAACGAGTCCAATGGCAATGCCATTTTTGTAACCAATCTTGTTTAACAGATCTGTTTTTAAGTATTTACTTATAATCAGATACATAATAGAACCAACCGTATAAGCAATGTAAAAAGCAAAGCTGACCAATTGCGCCTGCCACTGCTCCAGTGTAAATACTCGTTTGAAAACAGGAATTAAAATATCGTTGGCGGCAGCAACAAATCCCCAGAAAAAAAACACAGTAACCAGAATAAAAAACTGCGGATGTGTACCCGTTTGGGTCTTTTGAGAAGTTACAGACATACTAAATACTTGGATTGGTTAGAGATTGGGTAAAAGTATTCAAAAATTTTTTAAATAAAAAAAGACACATCAAATAGAATAACCATTAAATGAAATAGCATTAATAAAATTTTTTATTATTCCCTTGCAACCAACTTATTACTATAGACCGGTTTTTTGTTTTCAGGAGATACTATTTTGACAGCAAAATTTAATTTACAACTTTGTTACTAAATTTAGCCTTTTTCTGCTGTATTTGTATCTAACGTCTTTTCTCTTTTTCAATAACAATGACATCCATTGCCATTTTTGCGTCCGGTTCGGGAACCAATGCCCAGAAGATCATGGAGTATTTTGACAATCACCCTGACATCCGGGTTAGGCTGGTATTGTCGAACAAGGCTGATGCCCCCGTGTTGATGCGAGCGGCCAATTTCATGATCCCCACTCATATCTTTGACCGTAAGTCTTTTTACGAAAGCGATGCGGTGTTGCAACAACTGGCCAATCATCAGATTGATTACATTGTACTGGCGGGCTTTCTATGGCTGGTGCCCGCATCGTTGATCCAGGCGTTTCCAGACCGTATTGTCAATATCCATCCGGCTCTACTGCCCAAATACGGCGGCAAAGGCATGTATGGCATGAAAGTGCACCAGGCCGTGGTAGATGCGCAGGAAAAAGAATCGGGCATCACCATTCATCTCGTCAATGAAGAGTATGACAAAGGCAGGCACCTGTTTCAGGCAGCGTGTACCGTTGAGCCTGATGATACTGCCGATACGGTAGCCGGGAAAATACATGCACTGGAGCACGCCCACTTTCCCAAAGTGATTGAGCAGTGGATTCAGGAAACGCAATTTTCCAGCTAGGCAATTACTGCAAGGTGGGTTTTGCTGAAAAAAAAGATACTATTTTGTCAGGTCAATTTTTGATTCCGTTGGCAAAAACCTAACTTTGCGCCTTCATTTTTTCCCCGATAGCAGTTACCAATCCCAACCTCAGCAATCCTAGTTTATATGTCTTCTCGCAAAATACAATCGGCACTTATTTCTGTTTATTACAAAGATGGTTTGGCTCCTGTTGCCCAGTTGCTTCACGAGCAGGGAGTTACCCTTTATTCAACAGGTGGCACCCAGACTTTCCTCGAAGGTTTAAACATTCCGGTAGTGCCGGTTGAAGACCTCACCTCGTATCCGTCGATTTTGGGAGGCCGGGTAAAGACGCTGCATCCCAAAATTTTTGGCGGCATTCTGTACCGTCGCGACGAAGCTACGGATCAGGATCAGGTAAAACAGTACGAAATTCCGTCGATAGATCTGGTCATTGTCGATTTGTATCCGTTTGAAGAAACCGTGGCCTCAGATGCCAGCGAAGAAGACATTATTGAGAAGATTGACATCGGGGGCATTTCCCTTATCCGGGGGGCGGCCAAGAATTACAACGATGTTCTGATTGTATCTTCGCGTGAACAATATGCAACCTTAGCGCAAATATTACGTGAAAAGAACGGAACAACGGACCTGGTAGACCGACGCCGATTTGCCGCTGAGGCTTTTGACATGACTTCTCATTACGACACTGCCATATTCAATTATTTCAACCAGGACGAATCCATTTCTTCCCTGAAGGTTTCGACCCGCCAGTCACAAACGCTGCGTTATGGCGAGAATCCGCATCAGCGCGGGTGGTTCCACGGCGACTTGGCGGCCATGTTTGACCAATTGCACGGCAAAGAGCTTTCGTACAACAATCTGCTTGACGTTGATGCGGCCGTGTTGCTGATGGAAGAATTCAAAGGTGAACCTGCCTATGCCATCTTAAAACACAACAATGCCTGCGGCGTAGCCCTGGACCCCAATCCGACACAGGCTTATCTGAAAGCGCTGGCAGGAGACCCGGTATCAGCCTTTGGTGGGGTTATCATTACCAATACCGAAGTAGATCTGGCCACTGCCGAAGAATTGAACAAACTGTTTTTTGAAGTATTGATAGCCCCGGCTTTTAGCAACGAAGCTTTTCAATTACTTACCACCAAGAAAAACCGCATTCTGCTGAAGAAAAAAGAAGTGGCGTTGCCGCAAACGCAAGTGCGTACAGTGCTCAATGGCATTATGCGCCAGGACCGCGACAGCAAAATGGAAACCATTGCCGATCTGAAGGTAGCTACTGAAAAAGCTCCTACCGAAGCCGAAAAAGAAGAATTGATCTTTGCGGCCAGAATCTGCAAACACACCAAGTCAAACACCATTGTAATCTCAAACAATAAGCAACTGATTTCCAGCGGCGTAGGACAAACTTCACGCGTCGATGCCCTCACGCAGGCCATTGAAAAAGCCCGTTCGTTTGGCTTTGATCTACAAGGAGCCGTCATGGCCTCCGATGCGTTTTTCCCGTTTGCAGACTGTGTCGAAATTGCCCACGCAGCAGGCATTACAGCCGTCATACAGCCGGGCGGTTCGATCCGTGACCAGGATTCCATTGAGTTCTGCAACAAACACGGCATGGCAATGGTTATGACAGGTATTCGTCACTTCAAACACTAGTATTTCAGTGCAAAACTACCTCTGGAGTTTTGGCTTTCTGGAAGATACTATTTTGACTAAGCCGCGAGTCGTCAAAAAAGCCGTCTGATACTAACGCTGCTTTCTGGCAGAACAATGCATATTTGCCCAAAATCTTACAAAGCAGGTTTCGGTTACAGAAATTAGTATTTTATCGGGATTTGCATTTGGTTATTTTGTTTGTAATTTTGAAAATTTACTGCTTGGAATTGAGTTACTTAACAAACAAAATAGAAAGCTAACAGTTATCATACGCATCAATAATTGAGGAAAAAATATGGGATTATTTAACTTCTTAACCAGTGATATTGCTATTGATTTAGGCACCGCAAATACACTCATTGCCCACAAAGACAAAATTGTAGTTGACGAACCTTCCATCATTGCCATAGATAAGATGAACAACCGTGTGTTGGCTATCGGCAAAGAAGCCATGCAGATGCACGAAAAAACCCACGAAAACATCAAGACCATCCGACCTTTGAAAGACGGCGTAATTGCCGACTTTACTGCCGCAGAGCAGATGATCAAAGGAATGATCAAAATGATTGACACGGGTAGTCGTTTGTTTACTCCTTCGCACCGCATGGTGATTTGTATTCCATCGGGCATCACCGAGGTGGAAAAACGGGCCGTAAAAGACTCGGCCGAACACGCCGGTGCCAAAGAAGTATACATGATTTACGAACCCATTGCGGCTGCCATCGGGATAGGCATTGACATTGAGCAACCGGTAGGTTCGATGGTAGTTGATATTGGTGGAGGTACCACTGAAATCGCCCTGATTGCCCTGTCGGGTATTGTGTGCGACCAGTCGATCCGGGTGGCGGGAGATGTGTTTACCAAAGACATTCTGGATTACATGCGGCGCCAGCACAACTTGCTGATCGGCGAACGTTCGGCTGAACGCGTAAAAATTGAAGTAGGCTCGGCATTGACCGAACTGGACACGCCGCCCGAAGATTACGAAATCCGTGGACGCGATTTGATGACGGGCATTCCCAAAACTGTGAAAGTTACGTTTACCGAGATTGCCTATGCCTTAGACAAATCGGTATCGAAAATCGAAGAAGCGGTATTGAAAGCACTGGAAATGGCTCCACCGGAACTGTCAGCGGATATTTACACCAATGGCATTCACCTGACGGGCGGCGGTGCATTGCTGCGCGGACTTGACAAGCGTATTGCGGCCAAAACCAAGCTGCCCATTCACGTAGCCGACGACCCATTGAAAGCCGTAGTACGTGGCACCAGCATCGCCATGAAAAACCTGCGCAGTTTCCGACCTGTACTCATGACCTAATAGTAAAATGATGGAGTGACCGAGTGAGTGAATGGATGGTTTTTCTTTTCCGAGGATACTATTCACGCATTCGGTCATTCCATCATTGATTCATTGAAACACTATGCAGCGAATTTTCTGGTTTTTCTATACGTATCGGGCCTTTATCCTGTTTGTGGCGCTGGAAATTTTCTGCGGATGGATTATCGTTAAAAACAATACGTATCAGGGAGCTTATTTTTACAATTCTTCCACCAAATACACGGCTAAGGTACTTCAGCAAACACAGGATGTGAAGGACTACTTTAATTTGAAGGAAGTAAACACCGAATTGGCCCAAGAAAACGCCCGGCTGCACCAGTTATATGAGCAAACCCTGCTAAGCAGAGCGGCAACCCAAGGCGAGTACAAACCAGACTCGGTCATGGCGCGTCGGTTTCAGTTCATTTCGGCTAAGGTAATCAAAAACTCAACGGTGTTGCCGCGCAACTACCTGACCATCGACAAAGGTACGCTGGATGGCATAAAGCCCGACATGGGCGTTATTTCGCCACAGGGCGTGGTAGGCAAAGTAACTTCCTGTTCGGAGCATTTTTCGGTTGTCACTTCCATTCTGCACCTGGATTATAAACTTTCTTCGCAAATCAAGAAAAGCGGCAGTATTGGCATGGTGGAATGGGATGGCAAAAACAGCCAGTTGACCCAGATGAAGTTTGTTCCCCGCTACACGGAAGTAAATAAAGGTGATACGGTAGTTACTTCCAATTTCAACTCTGTGTTTCCGCAGGGTGTACTGGTGGGTGTGGTGCAACGCATCAAAACCGCCGCTGCCGAAACTACCTACGACCTGGAGGTGCAAACCGCAACAGATTTCAACCGATTGTCGTATGTATATGTGATTAATAATGTTTTTAAGGAGGAACAGGAAGTGCTGGAGAAGAAAACCATTCCCAATGCCACTAGTCGCTAAGAATGCACTGGGGTTTTGTGCTTTTGAAACATACTATTTTACCACACTACACACCGGCAAAGTCCCTCTGATGACCAACTTATGAATGGTAGAGATTTTTTCTTACAAGCAATTTACTTTGTCATCTATGTCGGATTGCAACTTATCTTTATTCGCAACCTGGTTCTGTTCGATGTAGCTTTTTGTTTTGTCTACGTTTCCTTTATACTGCTGCTTCCCTTTGAGACAGATACCGTACTGTTGCTGCTTCTTTCGCTAGGTACGGGCCTCATCGTCGATTCCTTTTACGATACGTTTGGCATCCATGCGGCAGCCTGTGTGCTGATAGGCTATTTGCGGCCGTGGGTGCTTCGCATCATCACTCCCAGAGGAGGTTACGAGCAAAACATTCGCATCTCTATTCAATACATGGGGCGTGAGTGGTTTTTTATGTATTCACTTATTCTGATCGGTTTTCATCATTTGGCCTTGTTTCTCATCGAAGCCAGCCAGTGGAGCCTGGTGCCTGCTGCTTTGCTCAAAGCTGTTTGCAGTACCGCCTTTACCTGGACCATCCTTATCATAATTCAATACCTTGTTTACCGGCGTCGCTAGCCTCCCAAATGAAAAACCCTTGCTAGAAGTAGCGAGGGTTTTTCATTTGGGAAACATACTATTTTATTTCAGTCCGTTGGCTTCGGCTCTGGCTTTTCTGATTTCAGCATTGAGAATGTCCGTTTCAACCAGGCCATCCCGCAACCGAACAATGCGGTGTGCATAGCGTGCAATGTCCTCTTCGTGCGTTACCATGATGATAGTGTTGCCCTTGCTGTGCAGCTCTTCAAACAAATCCATGATTTCGTACGAAGTCTTGGTATCCAGGTTACCTGTTGGCTCATCGGCCAGCAAGATACTGGGGTCGTTTACCAGAGCCCGTGCTACAGCTACCCGTTGGCGCTGCCCGCCCGAAAGTTCGTTGGGTTTGTGTTTGGACCGTTCGCCCAGCCCGACACTCCGCAAGGCATCCATTGCTTTTTCGGTTCGGTCGGCTTTGTTAAAACCCGCATAAATCAATGGCAGAGCCACATTGTCAAGCGACGAAAGACGCGGCAATAGGTTAAACGTCTGGAATACGAAGCCGATCTCCTTGTTGCGGATTTCAGCCAGTTCATCTTCAGTCATATCACTCACATCCTTGTTATTCAGGATATAGGTACCGTTGGTAGGTGTGTCCAGACAACCCACAATGTTCATCAGCGTTGACTTTCCCGAACCCGAAGGCCCCATAAACGCCACATATTCCCCTTTATTGACCGAAATAGTTACCGATTTCAGGGCTTCGATTACTTCTTCGCCCATGATGTATCGCTTGGAGATATTGCGGGTTTCAATAATTTTATTCATTGTCTCAGGTTGTGGGTTTAAAAGCAGCGGTCAAAGAAAATAGTATGGTTTGAAAATGAAAAACCTAAAGATCTGCGAAAATCTCAGCTAGCAGCATCAGCAACTCAAACACGACAAAGCCTCCCTCTATTTTTTCTCCTATCTCTGTTTTTGCGGTATTTGCAGGCTTGCCAGGCTCTTTTGCAACAGAGTTTCCTGCTGTCGCAGCAGGAGTTGGAGTTGCACTTTCAGATAGGTCCATGGCAGCAGAAGTTTTCTTATTCTAAAATTAACGAATTATTGCCACTCCGCTAATCTTTTTTCGACCAGTGCACGTTTGGCTTCGTATTTTGGCACAAAAGCCTGATAATCGGCAGGCGATACCAGATCGCGCAGTTGTTCCATTCCTTGCGCCGCATAATCGGTCAGGTTCAGATCAAGCGACTGTAGGATGTAGGCTTTCTGTACCTCAGGTGCCGCCGGATTTATCTGCAAGGCCTGGGTCAGAATCTGATAGGCACGGTCGGCGTTATTCCGACGCAGATAAAACTGCTGAACAGCCAACGTTACCGTTTCGTCGAAAGGCCGGTTTTTCATCGCCGACAGATAGTATTTTTCAGCTTCGGCCAGTTTATTTGCATTGGCGGCAATTTCAGCCTGGTAAAAAGCTTTTCGTGGCGAATTGGATGCCTGAGCGGCCTTTGCCAGCGCGGTCCAGTCTTTCTTAAGCCATAACACGTTCAGCTCCAGTTCCTGAATCAGTCTTTTAGCATTGGCATCGGTGATAGTCAGTGATTGCAAGGCTTGCAAATCGCTTTCGGCAGCCGCAACGTTTTGCTTACGAAGATGGTTTTCGGCCAGATACAGCAATGCCGAAGCCCGATAGCTCAAATCACTGATGCTCGAAACTACAGGCGTGAGATCTTCGCTGTGACTAAAATAAACCAAAGCCACTTTCTCCGCATCTGATAGCGAATCGGTTTTGGCACCCAGCATAGTTTTGGTTACTTTGGTCATGCTGTTGGCTACGCCTATGAACTGCGGCAACGGACTCACCCGCACTGTTTCCCATAAAGGCAAAGCCTGATTCAGGTTACCTCTTTCGGTAATGGCAAACGCCAGGTTCAGTAGGTTGGTCGAGTCACCCGTTTTAACGGCCTTCTCAAACCGGTACGTTGCAATTCCGGGAGCATCCTGCTGCAAATACCACGTGCCCAGCACTTTGTTCAATCGTGCCGACGACTCCCCCTCCGTACCTTGCTCTGTATCTTTCAGCAATTCGATTCCATCCAGCACGTTATGGGTGTGATAAAGATGAATTGCCCGGCCAAAATCCAGAAATTCGGTATAAATCGAGTTTTCCTGCAAACTCAACACCTGTTTGATGTCGTGGTCGACAGCCGTATCGGGGTCGCTTTTGTGATTGAGCGAATAGTTGTACAAATATGCAAATTGCTCACGGGTCAGTTGGCCTTCGCCTACTTTCTGGTAAGGTTGTGCATCTACCTTTTGCAATTTATTGCTGATTACCAATCGGTTATTGGCAATTGAATAATAGTCGGACGGCGGTGAGTTTTTCAATACAGAGTCCAGCTTTTCGTTTGAAAAATTCTTGGCCCAGAATGCCAGCAAATTGGTCTGTACGACTTCGGGTTTGCTAAGACGTTGCTGCGCCTCAGAGAAAAAATAATAAGCCGAGTCCAATACTTTGGACTGTTCATAGAGCAAAGCCAGGTTATTGAACAGTTCACCACTTTCCGGAAAGCGTTGCGTACCTTGCCGCAGCGTAAACAATGCTTCAAAATAAGAATCTTCGTGCTTATACAGCTGCGCCAGCGCTGCATAGGTATACGGCGTAGGTTTGTTGGCAATGGCATCCTGCAGATAAGCCGCCATGGCAATGGGGTTGTCGTGCTGCTTGGCAAGCGTAGCCAGGGCATAGTTGGACTTGTGGTTGCGCTGCTGAAAGAGCAAAGCCTTTTTGTAATAAGTTTCGGATAAGACAGTATTCTTCTGAGCAAAATACAAATCGCCCAGGTAGTTGTGATATCCGGCAATGGCCTGGTTAAAAGGCAACATGCCCGCCCGGAAGAACATGCCCAGCATAATCAGGCCGGCCAGGGCAAAGGTTAGCCCAAATGGCATGATACGAGGCTGATATACAATGCGATGGACCGGTAACCCTTGCGACATAGGGCCTCGAAAATTAACAAACACATAAGCATAAAAAGCAAGTCCCATAGCCAGATGCGAATAGATAATCACATCTTCCAAAGCATCCATCATGGGGTCATTTCCGGTTGCCAGTGCATAACCTAGGGTGCCCAAGGCCATAATGGCTAGTGCTACGTACAAAATCGTTCCATAAGGATCGGAAACAAATGACTCAAGCCGCTTGCGGAAACCCCAGATACCCAGCACAATGGAAATCAGGACCAGGTAAAATCCATTCAGGTACAGAAAGTTCCACTCAATCAGACCGGAATTGTACAGATAGGAAACCACCAAATTGCCCGCATAAAAAAACGTAATCACTGTAAAGTGAAAGATGCTGTTACGTCCTGTAGCCATGCCAGAGCTGGTAATGAGTTGCAGTAAGTGGCTCGGAATTTCGTGGGCAATAAGGAAAATAAATAGTATCGTCAGCAATGCCAAAACCCGGGTGCCGTAAGCCAGCACACTCATCAGCGGATGAGAAGTCTCCGCAAAACGAAACCAAACCAGTACAGTCAGTATTAGCAATACCGAAAACACCACCAGCCGAACGGCAATGGATATATCGCTCCGGAAGGCATGGAAATAATAGCTTACAGGCAAAAACACAATCAGAGTGGCAATCAGAATGGTAGAATTGGTGAGCCCCCATACTTGTAAGATATCCGGCTGAAATGATACCATTAGGCCAATGAAAGCCATCATACTTCCTAAATACCACCAGCGAGGCAAGCTGGTAACCACACTCAGCAACCACACCAGCGCCACCCCCGCAATGATTCCGTAGAGATAGGTAGCCGTTGTGTTTATCTGCATATCCGATGCATCAAACCACTCTACCACCAGAAAGCTGGGTACCGAGGTAGTAAAATTAAAAATGCCTTTGGTAAAGCTATCTATGTCAAAAGAGGTGTCTTGCACTTCGTTGGCAGTCTGCCAGTTAATGACAGCGCCGGCCCCGATGACTTTTTGCGTGAGATAAATGACAACAACAACTCCCAGCAGAACAAACAGACCAAGCGTTAACCAACGGTAAACAGGTAGCCAGCGATTCCAGAAAAATAAATTCGGATTCATAAATAGAGTAGCAAATAAATAGGGTTACAAAGCTGCCGACAGGTGATCCCGAGTAGAAAAACCCTGCTGTACCAGCTTTTCAAGGTGTTGCTCTAATATCTTAGAAACCAACAAATTAAATGGATATTTTTTTATAAAACGATGGGGCAAATATGATAGATACATCGGGCTTACCAAAGGTAAATCCGCTCAATAGCGAAACAATGTAAGTTTTTCGCGTAAAAAATAAAGAAGCCAGGTTTTTGCCTTTTAACCGATACGAGTTGTAAAAAATGCGAGTTGCAAAAGGGATAATCTACCAATCAATTTTTATCCATTCAGAATACGCTTACCCTCTGAGTGAATCGGTTATTCAATCACTTTCGGAACCCGAAAATGTTCATTATCATGCTTGGGTGCATTTTGCAGAGCCGTCTCCCGGCTGAGTGTTTCCGAGATTTCGTCGTTGCGCATCACATTCACATCGGGGTTGATGTGCGTGAGTGGCTCTACCTGCGAGGTATCAATTTCACTCAGTTTTTCTACCCAGGTCAGTATCCGGTTCAGGTCATTAAGCATATGCGTTTCATCTTCTGGTTTCAGTTCCAGACGAGCCAGATGGGCAATCTTGCGGAGGGTTTCGCGGTCAGCATTCATGACGATAGCAAGTAAAATGAGGCTGCAAATATACAGGGTTTTGCGATTTTGAAAGATACTATTTTGCCAGAATCACGGTTTGGATTTAGGCTTGAGTGTATACGTGGCCGTTATGGGAAAATGATCTGAAAACTCCACTTCGCGATGGGTCTGGAAATCATACGCCGAAAGACGGCTCTCTGAATAAAACTGATTATCAATGCGTAAGAAAAACAGTTTCGGGTCACGGTATGAAAAACCAAATCCGTTGCCCGCATCTTCGAAGGCATTGCTGAGTTGGCGGCGCATTTTCTGATAGGTGTAACTGTATGGCATCGAATTAAAATCGCCGCACACAATGACCGGATAGGGACTTTGCTGAATGCAACTGTCTACAATACCAATCTGACGGCTATGGGTGGCAAACCCGTTTCTCAAACGCCGGAAAACATCCGTAAAACCCGATTTCACTTCTTTGTACTTTTTGTCAATTTCCAGTTTTTCAGCCCGGATGCTCATCGAATACAAATGCACACTAAACACCCGAAGCGTATCTTCATCTACCTTCACATCCACAAAAATAGCTTTGTTCAGGGTGCGCCGGTCAAAAACAATGTCGCCCGTACGAATGATGGGAAACTTGCTAAAAATGGCGACTCCGTCAAAACCACTGGTTCGATGGTCGTACTGGTCCAGAGGTGTGATGTAGTAATTATAATCGCCTTTGGTGGCTATTTTGGTAATGGCATTGAACACGCTGGAGCCGTCTTCGTCATGAAATTCCTGCAAACACTTGATATCGGCGTCGCTGTCCCTGATCCACTCAATGATTTGCTTGGGCCGGGTGCGGTTTCCTTCGTAATAATCGTGGGCGTTGAGTCGCTGCGTATTAAAACTCAGCACTTTGATTTTTCGGAGTTCGGTTGCGGGTCGGCTCCAGTGCAGATTAAAGGTGCGTTCAAAAAAGGGATAGCCCATCACCAAGATCACCAGCGAAGCCCAGGCCCGCCGCGAGCCTACCCAAATCCAGTAAATGGTAAGGAAGATGTGAACCACCAGCACAATGGGGATCGACAGCGTCAGAAAGCCTGCGGGCCAGAAGCTAGCCGGAGGTACATAAATAGCCAGGAATGCAAGAAAACTATAAAAGTATACCAGTACATTAAAAATCCATAAGATTTGCTGCCATCGGGTTAAGCTTTTAAATTTTCTGCGGGTCTCAGAAAAAAAATAGTATAACGACACGCTTATTCAGGTTGTAGCATGGTTTGATAATTCCGAATCTGATAACAAAGGTAGGCGCCTAAATTCAAAAGCAAACCTTTTTACGTAGTTTTCTCCGTTCGTAGGTGGGAATAAGGCAGGTTTTTGCGGGAAAATTTTAGTTAATAGCGATTGGGTTTTAGCAGCGTGAGTGTAGTATCTAGCAACCGCAAGTAAAAACAGCACAATAGATTTGAGTAGAAAAACACTGGAAAAGTGCCTTTTTACAGGATGCAGCCGGGCTCAAAACTCTCGATTTTCACCGGTATTGGAAAGGGAGATTGATCGGGTCTAGCTTTGGCTTACGGCTAAAGCTGCTCCTAATGAGGAGCCTAATGGCGTAGGTGTCGGGACAATCTGATAATCAGGCAATTGACGACGAAGCATTTCCAGAAACAATGCACTGTGTGTAAACCCGCCATCTACAAACAACTTGTGGATGTGGGTGTTGCCAGCTGCCAGTTGTATAGAATGTACTTGTAAATCGATCATTTCGAGCATCATACAATGCAAGGCTTCTTCAAAACTAGCAAACAGGGATAGCTCTGTTTGTGCCGGTGACGAAATGCTTCCGTCAGGAAACTGCAGGCTTTTCCAGGCAAATCGCCGCGATGTGTCTGACTGCCATTTCTGGTAAATCGGTTCGTCAAAGTTGACTTGTCGGTAATAATCGGTGGGCTTCTGAAAATAATCAGCCAACAGTTGGGTTTGCAGGTTGTATTCGTTTCCCAAAAACAAACGTGAGGCTTTTACAGGTTCACCATCTAAGCGCAAGTATTGCAGGCAATCTTGGCCCAACTCGGCTTGCGTTAAAGGAACGGCATTAAATGGATTGAAGGTGATGTTCCAGGTTCCGGTCGAAAGCAGCAGAAAGGGCTCCTGATTTTGCAGAATATAAGGTAATAATGCCGCCGAACTGTCGTGAATTCCGGTTCCTACGCGCAGGGATTTGCCACTGATCTCTACAAAATTGAATTGACTGGAAGGAACCAAGGGTGGTAAAATAGTATCCAGTTGTTCGGCAAAAACCCAGTCGTGGTAATGACGGGTGGTGTAATTCCACAAACCGGTATGGCACCCTACGCTGGTGTAATCGCTGGCCGCCAGATTGGTAAACAGGTAGCTGCAATACTGTGGAAAATGCAGCGAATACCGAATTTGGGAGAACACTTCGGGTTTGGTTTTCCGGAGCCAATACAGTTGCAAGCCCGAATTAAGCATACCCAAAGCCGGTGAAGCGGTCTGCACACAAAATTCTTCTTTGCCGCCGTACTTCTGATAAAACGCATCGAGCAACTCTGCCGGATATGGCTTGGTGTAGTTGTAAAGAGGTGTTAACGGATTGCCCTGCTTATCCAGATGTACAAAACTAGCCCCGTACGTGGAGAAATTCAGGCGTTTGACATCAAAAGCCGGGTTATGTAAATATTTTTCTAACGTCTGTCGCATCCAGATAACTACGGCATCCAAATCTTCACACGGATATCCGTCTTCATCGGCGGTTTCGGGAATCGAAACATACTCCTGATACACTTCCTGAAACTGTAAATCAAAGAGGAAAAACTTTTTATTGGTCTTTCCAATATCAAAAACGGCGATAACAGGCTGTGGCATAGTCGATTCGGGTAAATAACCTTGCAAGGTCTGGCTAGCAGGTTTTGGCATTTAAAAAGATACTATTTTGGTAACGCTTCATGCCATGGGTTTTCCATAGGCTATGGCTATGATTCGTACAGGCTCTAGGCTCTGTCTGAGACTGGCATTCATTACAATCCAGTAGCGATAGTCACCATTCCACGCTCTTTAATCAGTTGCTGACGTACATTTAAGTACCGGTAAGCCCGCACCGGATCGATGGCCGCTCCGGAACGCAAACGAGCTTCCCGCAACAATGGCCGCAAATCGGTCCGAAATGCATCCTGTACAATTTCCTGTGCCATGGCTACATCGTTGTTCAGTTGAGCATCCCAAAGCCCCTGCCGGTCTACAGTCAGGGCTTGTGCATAAGCCAGCCGAATTGCTTCCAGTGATTGCAGCAAATCCTCCAGTGGATCTTTCAAATTGTGGCTGGCATCAATCATCCAGGCAGGCGCGGGATTCTTCGCCTGGTTATTTTCCATTCCATATACCAACTCACTGAAAATCAAATACAACTGATAAGGCTTGATGCTTCCTACGGTCAAATCATCATCGCCAAACTTGGAGTCATTGAAATGAAAACCACCCAACTTGCCCTGATACATCAGGGTTGCCACAATTTGCTCAATGTTGGTATTGGGAAGGTGATGACCTAAATCGACCAATGTATAAGCCTTCTCTCCTAGTTGATTGGCCAATAAAAACGATGTTCCCCAATCCTGAATGACCGTGGAATAAAAATACGGCTCATACGGTTTGTATTCAATGAACAGTTTCCAGTCGGCAGGCAGGTGTGCATAAATTTCCTGCAAAGACCGAAGTGTATTATCCAACGAAACCCGAAAGTTGGACTGCCCGGGAAAGCTAGCACCATCGGCCAGCCATACCGTAGTCGATTTTGACCCCAGTTCAATCCCATACTGAATCACTTCAACATTGTGTTGTACAGCTTGCTTACGAATATCCGCATTGACATGACACAACGACCCATATTTGTAGCTTAACTCCTGCCCTTTCTGATCCTGAAAGGTATTGGAGTTCATGGCATCAAAGACAATCCCCAGTTCAGCGGCTTGTTGCTTAATGGCTTGGGCATCGCGCGGAATATCCCAGGGGATGTGCAGTGAAATAGCTCCCGCCGACTGTGTCAAGGCATGCAACAGACCAATATCGTCAAGTTTTTGTTCCAAACTACCCGGCTCACCTCCCGTTGAAAAACGACCAAAACGCGTACCTCCCGCACCTAACGCCCAACTCGGAATCGCAACTTGAAAAGCGTTGATCTTTTCCACCACTGCATCGGCATCAATGGATTTCTGTGCCAGCTGCTCACGCAATACACGGTAGCTCTGTTCGTGGTGTTTTAAAACGCCGGAATTATGCTGTTCTATCTGAGAGGGTTGAATACGCATGAATGTAAGGTGTTAAAAAGTGGTTTTAATCGGAGGCAGGTTTTGGCATTTGAAAACATACTATTTTGGCAGGGCCTCATGACAGGGGTTTTACACATGCCATGCGTATGCTTCCCTTCCCGGTAATAAGTGGCACACCTTGCCGTTACCGTGGAAATACCGTTGCCAATCCACCGTCTACGTTCAGCATGTTGCCGGTAGATTTGGAAAGCAGTCCACTCACAAAAACAAAGCAAGCATTGGCAATGTCTTCGGGTAAAATGATTTCGTTGAGCAAGGTACGTTTCGCATAATACGCGGGAAGTTCTTCTACTGTAACCCCATACGCTTTGGCTCGCCCTTCGGCCCAGCCGCTCTGCCATATTTTACTGTCGGCAATCACCGCATCCGGATTTACCACATTGACCCGCACCTTGTCAGGGGCCAGCTCGGCGGCCAGCAAGCGGCTCATGTGCAGTTGGGCGGCTTTGGCTGATCCATAGCCTACGTTGTTAGGTCCCGACATCAGTGCATTTTTGCTGACAATATTCAGAATATCGCCTCCCAGGTCCTGTTTGCGCAACGTTGCAACGCCTACCTGAGACACCAGATACTGGCCTTTTACCAGTACATCATACAGCAAATCCCAGTCTTTTTCGGTATGATCTTCCAAGGGTTTGGAAATAGACAATCCTGCACAATTGATGATAATATCAACGCCCCCAAAGGCCAAGGCGGCTTGGTCAAAGGCATTGCGGATGGCATCGGCAGAGGTCACATCCAGCAAAGCTGCCGTCGAGGCATCCCGTCCAAACGACTTTTTAAACTCTTCACTGGCACCATCCAATCGGGTGGCGTCGTTGTCATTTAGCACCACGCAGGCTCCTTCTTCCACAAATCGTTTGGCAATGGCTTTTCCTATGCCACCGGCACTGCCGGTGATCAAGGCAATTTTTCCGGAAAGAGGTTTGGGTTTGGGCATGCGTTGCAGTTTGGCTTCTTCCAATAGCCAATATTCAATGTTAAAAGCCTCTTGCGGAGGCAAAGAAGTATATTCCGAAACGGCTTCGGCACCCTTCATTACATTAATGGCATTGATGTAAAACTCGGCGGCTACTCGAGCCGTTTGTTTGTCTTTCGCAAAAGTAAACATGCCCACGCCCGGATACAGAATCACCACCGGGTTGGGGTCGCGCATGGCCGGACTGTTCGGATGCTTTGACGTTTCGTAATACGTTTTGTACATCTCCCGGTAGGCATCAAAGGCGGGCCCCAGTTTTTCCTTCGTCGCTTTCACATCAGACAGGTCTTCAGAAGGTTGTAAATCCAGAACCAACGGACGAATCTTGGTACGCAAAAAATGATCGGGGCAGCTGGTTCCCAGGGGTGCCAGCCGTGTCAGATCATTGGAATTGATGAATTCCAGCACCCGGTCGTCGTCTGTAAAATGACCGACCATCCGCGTATGTGACGAACACAATCCGCGGAGTACCGGAGCCAGGTGTGCCGCTTGCTGCAGACGCTGTTCTTTGGCTAAAGAATCGATGCGAAAGCCTCCGAAGACAGGGCCTTTCGTACCAAAGTTTTCGTTCAGGTATTCCGAATAACGTTCAATCACATCCAACGTATTCACGTAGCTTTCGTAAGCTGTAGTGCCCCAGGTAAACAACCCGTGCGATCCCAGCATAATGCCCCGCAAATTGGGATTTTCGGTGACTGCCTGCTCGAGTTTCAGTCCTAAGTCAAACCCTGGCCGTTGCCAGTCAACCCAGCCGATTTCACCGTTGAAAAGTTCATGGTTTATCTGTTTGCCGTCTTTTGCCGCTGCAATGGCAATGGCGGCATCCGGATGCAGGTGATCTACATGCACAAATGGCAAAAAAGCGTGCAAGGGCGTATCAATAGACGGCGCCTTCGAATCCAGATCGTAAATGCAATGATTGAATAACGCCACCATTTCATCCTCAAACTCCAACCCACGGTAACGCTTTTTTAAGGCGTGCAACCTTTCCAGGTACAATCCCGCCAACCCGCTACGCTTCAATGTCCCCAAGTCTCCCCCAGACCCTTTCACCCACATTACCTGTGTTGGCTGCCCCGTCAGCGCATCGGTTTCGGTGGTTTTTACACTGGTGTTTCCGCCACCGTAATTGGTCAGTCGTAAATCAGCCCCGAGCAGGTTAGACCGGTAAAGCAATAAAGCTACTTCATCGCCGGCTAATTTGTCAGCCTGTGCCTGATCCCACAGGTAGCTTACATATTTATAATCGGTTAGTGTCGATTTATTCATTGGTACAATATGGATAAAAAGTTGTGATTCTACTGGTAGTAAAAGTAGAGATAAATCGCTCGGATGCCTTCCTGTACTTACCCGTCTTTGTGACACGAATCAGGTGAATGCATCAAGGTTAAAAACAAAAATAGTATCTTTCTGAAATCAAAAACCTCTTTCGCTCAGAAACTTACGTTTTTTTCCATTTTCAAACCTACTATTTTTTGTACCTTTCCGCTCTTACTCATTCTGGTTTTCATGTACAAACTTCAGATTAACCACGAAGACAAAACGCCCAAATACAAGCAAATCGTGTCGTCGGTGATTCATGACATTGAGAAAGGCATTCTGCAACGCGGTGAGCAGTTGCCTTCCATTAACTACGTTAGCGAAGAGTATTACCTTGGACGCGAAACCGTAGAAAAAGCCTATCGGGAACTCAAAGAACTTGGCTACATTACGTCGGTGGCCGGCAAGGGGTTTTATGTGGAGGGGTTGCGGGCAAACAAGATCCGCATTTTACTGATTATGAACAAATTAAGTTCATACAAAAAAATCATTTACTACGCTTTTCTGAAAGCCCTAGGCGACAAGGCGACTGTCGACCTGCATATTCACCATTACAATGCCACCTTGTTCAAAGAGATTATCACTGAAAATCTGGGCAAGTACCATTATTATGTAGTCATGCCGCATTTTTTTGAGAATACTAACAAAGTAGACATTCAGTCGGTACTGGAACTAATTCCCAAAGATGAACTTATATTGCTAGACCGCAACCTGCCCGAACTCAAAAGCGACATCATTGCCGTGTACCAGGATTTTGAAAAAGACATTTACCAAGCCCTGGAATCGGGCAACGACCTGCTGCAAAAGTACCAACGGCTGGTAGCGGTTTTTCCTAGTGACGGCCAGTATCCCGATGAAATAGTGCGGGGCTTTAAGCTCTATTGCATCCATTATCAGAAAGAGTTTTCCATCATTGAAAACGCGCTGGAAGAAAAAATTAGCCCGGCCACTGCCTACATTGTCATTGAAGAAACCGACCTGGCCGAACTGATAAAGAAAGTCAGACAAACGCATTACGAACTGGGCAAAGAGGTAGGCGTTGTTTCCTTTAACGATGCCACCCTCAAAGAACTGCTTTCGATTACGGTAATCACTACCGACTTTGAAACCATGGGTCGCACGGCGGCGGCCTTGCTGCTCGACAAACAGAAAGTGCGTATCAAAAATCCGTTTTCGATGGTCAGGCGTCAATCTTTGTGAGGCATCGCAACAAAATAGTATCCTAGAAAACTCAAAAACCTCCAGGTGCTCTCATTATAAGCATGTAAAAAATTTGCTATTCGGCATTATTTGTTTTATATTTGCGTGAAATTAGAATAAAGAGGGGGCGACAGTCCCCTCTTTTGCTTCGTAATATGCAAGAATCCATTCGTTGTTTTTTGCATCAAAAATCTAAATATGAGAGAACAGGAACGCATACAGGAAATCATGGGCGCGCAGCTGGAAGGCTCGGCGTATTTTGTTGTAGACGTTCAGATAAAAGGCATAAAAGCCATCCCTAAAGTGATTGTTACCCTGGATGGTGACCAAGGCATTGGCATCGATGCCTGTGCGGACATCAGCCGAAAGCTGGACAAGCAGCTGGAGGAAGAGAATCTGTTTCCTAAAGCCTATGTGTTAGAAGTATCTTCGCCGGGAATTGATCAGCCTCTCAAACTGGTACGACAGTACCCTCAACACATTGGGCGTCAGTTGCGTATACAACTTCGTGATGGCAGCATCAAAACCGGAAAACTGGATGTAGTCACTCCGGACCAGATTGTGATTCAGGAAGAAGTACCTCACAAAGCCAACAAAAAAAGAAAAGAAATTATTCCGGCTCTCATTGCCGTTTCCGATATAGACCAAGCGATTGTTCTGGTATCATTCAAGTAAACCAGTTAACGGGTTTTTACTACTGAATCGATACTATTTTGTGTACATTCTCGATTCAAGATAAAAGACTAAAGACTAATGTAAAATGAGCAAAGAAAGTAGAGAACTGATTGAGTCATTTGCTGAGTTTGCCAGACTCAAAAACATTGACCGCCCTACCATGATCCGCATTCTGGAAGATGTTTTCCGGACGATGATTCGCAAAAGATACGGAGCCGATGAAAACTTTGACATCATCATCAATGCCGACAACGGTGACCTGGAGATCTGGCGTTTTCGTGAGATTGTGGATGACAACTCGGAAGATATCTGGGATCATGATAAAATCTCGCTTACCGATGCGCGCAAGATAGAACCCGATTTTGAGGTAGGTGAGGAAGTAGCCGAAGCCATTATGCTTGAAGATTTTGGCCGCCGGGTAGTGCAAACTGCCCGCCAGACGCTGATTCAGAAAGTAAAGGATTTGGAAAAAGATTTACTTTTTCAGAAATACAAGGAACTTGTTGGCGAAATAATTGTTGCAGAAGTATACCAGATACTTGGCAAAGAAATCATCCTGTTGGATGCCGAAGGGCACGAACTGGCCTTGCCTCGCACCGAGCAGATTCCTAAAGACCGCTTCCGCAAAGGCGATTCCGTAAAAGCCATTGTACACCGCGTCGAAATGGTGAATGGCACACCCAAGATAATCTTATCACGCACCTCGCCCGTATTCCTGGAAAGATTGTTTGAGAATGAAGTTCCGGAAGTGTTTGACGGCGTGATTGCAATCCGCAAGATTGTCCGCGAACCGGGCGAACGGGCCAAAGTTGCCGTTGAAAGTTTTGATGACCGCATAGATCCCGTGGGAGCGTGTGTAGGCATGAAAGGATCACGGATTCATACCATCGTTCGTGAATTGGACAACGAAAACATTGATGTCATCAATTATACTGACAACATAGAGTTGTATATTGCACGTGCCTTAAGCCCTGCCAAAATCAGCCGGATAAACATCGACGAAGAAGAAGGGCGGGTAGCTGTATACATGCGTCCCGACCAGGTATCACTAGCCATTGGAAAAAGCGGACAGAATATCCGCCTGGCTGGCAAACTGGTAGGCATGGAAATAGATGTGTACCGAGATACGGACGAAGAAGGGGACGAAGATATTGACCTGCAGGAATTTGACGATGAAATCGAACGCTGGGTCATAGACGAGTTCCGTCGGGTAGGCTTGGATACAGCACGCAGTGTGTTGGCACTGAGCAAAGAAGACCTGCTGCGACGCACCGACTTGGAAGAGGAAACCATTGACGACGTTCTGCAGATCCTGAAACAAGAATTTGAAGAAAGTGAATAAAATAAAAAATCGATAAACGAAAAGTCAGCAGAAAATACTATCTTGAGAAAGTGAAAAGCCTGCCCTTTGCCTTTATCCCTAGAGATTGCATTTATCACTCTCCTCTTTGGCAAGGAGGCGTTTGGCCTGATAAGTGTCTATTTCAGATTTCTTAATTTTTTAACCAGTAAAATTGCCCATCGGTTTTTAAGCATTCAGGTACAGTATTTGGTTAGATAAGGCAACAGTTGCTTTATCGTGATTCGCGGTCATTGTAAAGTTCATTTTATTCCAATAGCACATTAAACACGAAAAGACACTTATTTATAACTCATGGCAGAAGAAAAAATGATGCGATTAAGTCAGGTGGCACGACAGCTAAATGTGGGCACTTCCACAATTTTAGATGTGTTGGCGCAGCGTGGCTTTAAAGTAGAAAATTCACCGAATGCAAAAATTACTTCTGAGCAATTTGATATACTGGCTAAAGAATTCAGAGGATCGGCTTTAGAAAAGAAAGAAGCTTCTGGACTAACCATTGGCAAAAAACACAGTGAGAATCTGGTCATTGATGGAGGCAGAGTAGAACGTCGCGACAAAACCGACGAAGAAGAGTTCTTTGTACCTACCCATACCAACGAAAAAGAAACTCCCGTTAAAGAAGAGCCTAAAGAAGTTGCCAAACCTGCAGAGACAACCAACCCTGTTTCTGATACAGGAAGAATCACCTTGCCTGGAGTAAAAATCTTAGGCAAGATAGAACTGGATAAAAAAGGGAATCCCATCCCACCAAAACCAGTGGTAGAGCCGCAACCTCAGCCAAAGGTAGAGCCTACGCCAGTGGAAGCCAAAGTAGAACCTCCCGTTCAAGAGCCAAAGAAAGAGGAGCCTAAAAAAGAAGAACCCGTTGTGGTGACGCCAAAACCTCCGGTGGTAGAGCAAAAACAACCTGTTGCAAAACGCGTTGAGCCGGTTCAGCAGCAGCAGCCTAAGGTAGAGCAGAAACCCAACAAGCCTTTTGAAAGAAACGAGAAACCTCAGCAACCCAAAGTGACAACACCAGAAGGAGGAAGTGAAGAACCGGTGGAATTGGTGAGGGCACGAGGAGAAACATTGCGTGGGTTATCAGTAGTAGGAAAAATCAACTTACCCGTCGACAAAGACAAGCGGAAGAAGGTAGAAGATTCGGCATCGGAAGAGAAAAAGAAGAAGAGAAAACGCAAACGCCTGAAATCGGGTCGTCCGGAAGAGGCTACTGCGGCCAAACCAAAGCCACCAGTAACCGAAACCAAAGAAGCTGCTAAGCCTGTACAACAGTCCAATAACAAAAAGCATCGGAACAAGCGGGAAGAAGTTTCGGACCGTGAAGTTCAGGATCAGTTGAAAGCTACTCTCGCCAAAATGGGTGGACGCAACGCCGGGCGTGGCAAAGTAAAATCCAAGACACGTGATAACCGGGAGGATGCCGTTGCAGAAACAGAAGATTCAAACGTGCTGCACGTAACGGAGTTTGTATCCGTAAACGATTTGGCTTCTCTAATGGACATTCCCGTAAACGATGTAATCTCGGTTTGTTTGAACCTGGGTATGTTCGTTTCCATTAACCAACGCCTGGATGCAGAAGCAATTACCATTATTGCCGACGAATTTAACTATGACGTTAAGTTCATCTCTGCTGACCAGGAAATCGAAGACAAACTCGCAAGTGACAGTGATGATGCTCAGGAAGATCTGAAGCCAAGAGCTCCCATCGTCACCATTATGGGTCACGTTGACCACGGTAAAACCTCTTTACTTGATTACATACGGAAGGCCAAAGTAGCCGCCGGCGAAGCGGGTGGCATTACCCAACACATTGGTGCCTATGATGTAACCACCGAGTCAGGTAAGAAGATTACATTCCTGGATACACCGGGTCACGAAGCCTTTACGGCCATGCGTGCCCGTGGCGCCAAACTGACCGACGTTGCTATTATTGTGGTAGCCGCCGACGACAATGTGATGCCTCAAACCAAAGAAGCAATCAACCATGCTCAGGTAGCAGGTGTACCTATTGTTATTGCAATCAATAAAATTGACAAGCCCAATGCCAACCCTGAAAAAATTCGCGAAGAACTAGCCAAAGAAAATATCTTAGTTGAAGAATGGGGCGGAAAATACCAAAGTCAGGAAATATCCGCCAAAAGCGGCAAAGGAATTGACGAGCTGCTAGAAAAAGTATTGTTAGAGGCCGAATTGCTCGATCTGAAAGCAAATCCTGATAAAAATGCAACAGGCAGTGTAATTGAGGCCTCTCTAGACAAAGGCCGTGGGTATGTAGCCACGGTAATGGTTCAGTCAGGTACGCTGCGCATAGGTGATATTCTCTTAGCGGGTGCTCACTATGGTCGTGTAAAAGCGATGCTGAACCACCTGGGAGCCCGAGTAAAACAAGTAGGGCCATCGACCCCGGTACAGGTGTTAGGACTTGACGGGGCACCGCAAGCAGGTGAGAAATTCAATGTAATGGAGTCAGAACGCGATGCGCGCGAAATTGCTAACAAACGTGAACAGATTTTGCGTGAGCAGAATATTCGCACGCGCCGTCACATTACCATTGAAGAGATTGGCCGCCGGATTGCCCTTGGCGATTTCAAAGAACTAAATCTGATTGTGAAAGGTGACGTGGATGGATCAGTAGAAGCCTTGGCCGATTCGCTGTTGCGTCTTTCGACTGAAGAGATTCAGGTACGAATCATTCATAAAGGTGTAGGCCAGATTTCGGAGGCCGATGTTATGCTGGCTTCCGCCTCTGATGCGGTGATTGTTGGTTTCCAAGTTCGTCCTTCGGTTAATGCCCGTAAGGCCGCCGAGCAGGAAGAGATTGAAATCCGGCTGTACTCCATTATCTACGATGCCATCAACGAAGTAAAAGATGCCATGGAAGGTATGTTGGCGCCAAAAGTAGAAGAATTTATTTTAGGCACAGCCGAGATACGTGAAGTGTTCAAGATTTCGAAAATAGGAACAGTGGCTGGATGTTATGTTCAGGAGGGCAATATCAAACGTTCCAACAAGGTTCGGATCATTCGTGAAGGCATTGTAGTACACACCGGCGATATTGATGCGCTGAAACGGTTCAAAGAAGATGTTTCGGATGTTAAGTTTGGCTACGAATGTGGTCTCAGCATCAAAAACTTCAATGATCTGCAGGTGGGCGATAGCATCGAAAGCTTCGAAAACCGAGAGACAAAACGGACGTTGTCTTAAAATAATAGAAACTTAATCAAAAGCCGCTTCAAACGAAGCGGCTTTTTTCATAAAATAGTATATTTTAAACTAACAAAAGTTCCATTTTTTGCGTACTAAATTTGCCGTCCAAATTCAATCTCAGCTACGAGTTAATTTGAACCTTAATGTATGTGAATATTTTACTAACTTTGATAAACAATTCGTTATCTGCATGATTACTTCTGATTTCAGAACCGCACTAACTACTATATACTTGTAATTACTATACCGGCAATGCTAAAAAACTCGCAGTATTCTAAGATTATTGGTGTAATACTACTCATTATTGATTTTTTTCTGTTAGGCCTTGCCTGCACAAGTGCTTACCAGTGGAGGCATCACATATCCATTCACTATTTCAATTATTACGTTGACTTTATGCGCATTTTCCAGCTTGCCTGGATACCCGCCTGGCTGGGCGTTATTTTGTTGCGCGACGTAAACGTATATCGCAGCCTGCTCAACACACGCAAATTTTTCTCTAATCTGGTTTATGCCTTTGCACTTCACGCGTTACTGATTTTTGTTTTCATCTTAGGCTTTCGTGACAAGTACTACGACTTATCACGGGCATTTTTATCCGTATCTTATCTTTTTAGCTTTGGCTTTACCTTTCTGTTGCGTGTTATCGCATCATTGATTGTTCGCTATGGAATTAAACTACGAAGCGAAGAAAACCGGGTAGTGATTGTTGGGGCCGGATATGCGGGAAACGACTTGTATCATTACCTGATCAGTAATAAAGGGAAAGAAACCAAGTTTATGGGATTTTTTGATGACGAACCGGAGCTGCCTAGCCTGGTTTTGAAGGGAAAGCTGGAACACCTGAAAAACTATTGCATCGAAAACCAGATTACTGAGATCTATTACGCCAAATCACTCAATAATACCGAACTGATTAAAGAATTGGCCGATTTTTCAGATGAAAATTTTATTTATTTTAAGATTGCACCTGATTTCCGAGGTTTAATGCAACGCAAAGTCAATATTGACTTTTACGACAGCGTACCGATTATGACCTTCCGTCAGGAACCGCTACAGGCTTGGGGCAACCGGGTAGTAAAGCGTGGCTTCGACATTGCTTTCTCGCTGGCAGTTATATTACTGGTGTTTCCTTGGCTGTTCTTAATCATTGGGTTGGCTATTAAAATTAACTCCCGGGGACCTATCTTCTTCAAACAACCGCGGTCTGGGCGTAAAAACAAGCTCTTTAACTGCTACAAGTTCCGGACAATGTATGTCAACAACGAATCTAACAGCAAGCAGGCAACCCGTGGCGATAAACGGATTACAAGAGTAGGTGCCTTTTTACGTAAAACCAGTCTGGATGAAATGCCTCAGTTCTTCAACGTATTGTTTGGCGATATGTCAGTAGTAGGGCCTCGCCCACACATGCTCAAGCATACCGAGGAATATTCACAGATGATTGAAAAATACCTGATACGTCATTTTGTAACGCCGGGCATTACGGGACACGCTCAGGTAAACGGCTTTCGGGGAGAGACCGGCTCGGACCCCAAGCTCATGCGCAAGCGTCTGGAATATGATACCTGGTACATGGAAAACTGGAGCATCTGGCTGGATATCAAGATCATATACCAAACGGTTGCCAATATTTTCCAGGGCGAAGAAAATGCTTTCTGAAATTCCGCTTCCAAAATAGTATCTTCTAAATATACCAAACCCCATGCCTCTGATTGCAATGCCAGAGAATTAGAGCTTTCTGTCAGGTACGCTACAATTAGTTGAGAATAAAATTTGCACTTTGCCAAATCAATTCCTATATTTGCAACCCTTTCGATAAAAGAAACATTTTATTCATAAAAACATATTCTTAAAAAAGACCATGATTATTGTTCAGGTTAAAGAAAACGAATCCATTGACAAAGCCCTGAAAAGATTCAAAAAGAAATTTGAAAAAACAGGTGTGCTGAAAGAATTACGTTCAAGAACAGCTTTTGAGAAAAAGTCCGTAAGAAGAAGAAATGAAGTAATCCGCGCTTCTTACCGCGAGCACCTGCGTGCACAAGAAGAGAATTAAGATTTGATATACTAGTAATAGTACCTTTTTTATAGCAAAAACCTCACTTGGATACCAGGTGAGGTTTTTGTGTTTGAGGAAAATAAAAACCTGGAAACAATAGTATTTTTAGTTTTTCTTTTGTACGTTGGTCCTATTAAGGTGCTAAACGAGAGAGTAGCAGCATGATTGATTTGTTTCTGAAATATCTGCAATACGAGAAAAGGTGCAGCCCACACACCCTAACCGCTTATCAAACCGACCTTGAGCAATTTGCGGCCTATCTGAAGGATTTTGAATATCCGCAACCCGAACTAGCCACATTTCCAACCATTCGTTCCTGGATTGTCAGCTTGGTAGAAGCTCAAATCAGTGCAAGTTCCGTAAACCGGAAGATTGCCGCTCTGCGTACCTTTTACAAATTTCTATTGCAACGCAACGTCATCTCTCAAAATCCAATGTTAAAAGTGCGTTCTCTTAAAGAGAGCAAAAAACTCCCGCATTTTGTAGATGAAAACCAACTGAACCAATTGCTGGATTCTGCCGCATTTCCGGAAGGATTTGAAGGTCTGCGAGACCGGGTGGTACTGGAACTGCTCTATGGTACAGGCATACGACTGGCCGAACTACTAAGCATTGAGCCCCAGATGATCTCCCAATACGATAAGACGATAAAAATCACAGGCAAACGTAATAAACAACGGGTTATTCCACTGCATTCCGGTTTACTTCCACTTATACAAACGTATCAACTAGCAAAACAAGATGCTTTTAAGGGAACCTCAGCACCCCAACTGATAGTGACGGAAGATGGCACTGCGGCTTATCCCATGTTGATTTATCGAATTGTGCGCAAATACCTGATGCAAGCCAAAACTGACAAAAAAAGTCCTCATGTGTTACGTCATACCTTTGCTACTCACTTGCTCAACAAAGGCGCCGATCTGAACGCAATTAAAGATCTCCTGGGCCACAGTAGCCTTGCTGCCACTCAGGTTTATACACACAACTCGCTCGAAAAGCTCAAAAAAGTTTACGAGCAAGCTCATCCCAAGGCGTAATAAAATGTACAAGTTTGCACGCTTTTACATGGAGTAAATTCATTGTTTCACTTTAATTTTTATGCGTATGAAACTGCAGATGCAATCCCTTCACTTTGATGCTGACCAAAAATTGTTGGCATTCATCCAGAAAAAGGTTGAGAAATTGGACACTATGTTCAGTCGCATCATCGATGGTGAAGTGATTTTGAGATTGGAAAAAAGCGAAAACAAAGAGAATAAAATCTTTGAGCTTCGCCTAAATGTACCTGGCAATCAGTTGTTTGTAAAAGAAAAGTCAAGCACATTTGAAGCCGCAACCGACATGGCTTTGGAAACCATGAAATCTCAACTCAGAAAACATAAGGGAAAATTGAGGGATCACAAAGCAGAGAAAACGGATGCAGAAACAGATGTAATGGAAATAGAAGAAGAATTTTAAATGATAGCACAAACGAAAAACCCCGACTGATAAAGCCGGGGTTTTTCGTTTTCAAGAGATACTATTTCATTTTAGCTTAAACGCTTTTTTCACTTTGTCTACATAGTCAAGTTTTTCCCAGGTAAACAATTCTACTTCTTTCTTAATGGTTTTGCCTTCTGGAGAAGTAAAGGTTTTAGTCACCTTCTGCGATTCACGGCCCATGTGTCCGTACGCCGCCGTTTCAGAATAGATGGGGCTACGCAGTTTCAAGCGTTTTTCGATGGCATACGGACGCATATCGAAAAGCTCTTCTATTTTCCGGGCAATTTCGCCGTCGTTCATACCCACTTTGGCTGTTCCATATGTGTTGATATACAAACCACAAGGTTTAGCAACGCCAATCGCGTAGGATACTTGCACCAGCACTTCATCACACAAACCAGCAGCTACTAGGTTTTTTGCAATGTGACGTGTGGCATAAGCCGCACTGCGGTCTACTTTGGAAGGATCTTTGCCTGAGAAAGCCCCTCCTCCATGGGCTCCTTTGCCACCGTAGGTATCTACAATGATTTTACGGCCTGTCAATCCGGTATCGCCGTGCGGACCGCCAATCACGAATTTTCCCGTTGGGTTAATGTGATAGGTAATTTCACTGTTAAACAAACCTTGCAGTTCCGGCTTTACCTTTGCTTTTACACGCGGAATCACAATGTTGATCACATCTTTGCGGATCTTGTCCAGCATGTCGGCATCCGTGCCAAAGTCATCGTGCTGCGTTGAAACGACAATGGTGTCAATGCGCTGGGGTTTGTTATCGTCCGAATACTCGATGGTTACCTGCGATTTGGCATCGGGACGCAGGTAAGGCATCAGCGACAATTCGTTGTTGCGGATATAGCTCATTTCCTGCAAAATCTTGTGTGCCAGATCAAGAGCCAAAGGCATGTAATTATCGGTTTCTTTGGTAGCGTAGCCAAACATCATCCCTTGGTCACCCGCACCCTGATCTTCCGGATTTGTGCGTTCCACACCTTGGTTAATATCGGCTGATTGCTCGTGAATGGCCGAAAAGATGCCGCACGAGTTGGCTTCGAACATGTATTCGCTTTTGGTGTAGCCAATGCGACGGATCACTTCCCGTGCAATGGTCTGTACATCCAGATAGGTCTTTGATTTTACTTCGCCTGCCAGCACTACCTGGCCAGTGGTTACCAATGTTTCGCAGGCAACTTTAGAAGTGGGGTCAAAAGCTAAGAAATGGTCAATGAGTGCGTCAGAAATTTGGTCGGCAACTTTGTCTGGGTGCCCCTCAGAAACCGACTCGGAAGTGAACAGATACGGCATAGGTTACGATGAAGAATTAAGAATAAAGAATTACAAAATCAGAGGTTTGAATATAGGAGGCAGGTTTACATTCTTAAAAAGGTACTATTTGCTCTATTTATGAAGATTATGTGCATTGAGTAAACAAATGCAGTCTGCTAGCCTTCACTATATCTCAGCAAATCTAAACGTATTTTTGTGAAAAAGGAAAACTTTACATTCATTAACGAGAAACCTTGCGAAAAATTACCGACAGAGCCGCTTTGGTAAAGGGCCACCACGGCACGGTAGACATGAGTTGTAGCTCGTCGGAAAGCTGCGTTTGTTCATCCAGAAAATCAAAAATTCGTTCAATAGGATTGTTACGATACAGCTCCGTAAAAAAGGCCGCTCCCGGATACCGCTTCTTGGTGAGCACGTTGAGCATGACACTATCGTAAAACTGAAATCGCTTGGCAAATAGCGAAGAATCCGGTACGGGTGGTTTGTTCAACTCCAGGTTTTGCACGATTTGTTGCAGATACCGCTGCGTGCGGGCAAACGTATACCCTGTAGATGGACGCACGTAGCCACCGGCGGTTCCAATGCGGATGATACGGTGGCCAACTTGCGGCAAAACGGCAGCATCACTCATGGGAATAATGCCAAATTCCTCTTCTTCAATTGAATACTGTGTCAGATTAAGCTTATCGCGAAGGTAGTTTGCCAATTCTTCATTGTATTGCGCCTCCGTTAGCAGCTGTGGCGAAAAAAGGGTGTATTCGACCAATGCCTGCGTAGCACTGAACGGAAGCAGGTAAAAAAAACGGGCTTCGTCGCCCTGCTGATCAATCCGAAAATCGTGCAAGGTAGCACATGTGGTATCAAACTGCGGCTTAAGTACAGTAATGACCCAGCCTTTGAAATGCTGCAGCAGAAAGTGACTACCGGCTGTTTGAAAATCAGGACGAAACGTACTGTCAAATACATAGTGAGCCGTAAAGCGACCATGGACTGTGGTCACAACAGCGACCTCATCTGTCTGTTCAATCTGAGTTATTTCCTGTTGTTGCCAGTGAATGTTGGCATTGGCACGAAGATGCGTAAGTACAAATTCGTAAAAGTCGATTCCACGAATCATTTTATACAGGTACTCCTTTAGCACATACCGTTTTGTAAAATCGGTTCCGAAGAAGTCGAGTTTTTGCCATTTGCGGTATACTATTTTCTCAAACGGATTTTGCTCGCCGCGTTCCCAGAAACACCACGTCCGGTCGTTTTTGTTTTTTTGGTCTTTCTCCAGAATTAGTATCTTTTTCTGATGCAAAACCTCCGACTGGCTCAGGTAATAAGCTAAGCTGAGGCCCGACATGCCGCCACCGGCAATGATGTAATCGTAATGCTGATTTTCTGATGGAGGAATAGTCACATGAAATAAATTAAAGCCTTGCGAAATAAACGGTAGGGCTTTTAAAAGGTTTTGGATAAAGTCTACCTATTTAAGCCGATAGCTAAACAAGACATACAGATTATGCTCAAAAGTTCCCGTTAAAGGGCCATTAAATACACTTCTTGTACGTTCATAGCGTAGTTCTAATGTATGCTTCTTGAGGGTTGCCCCTGCCCCACCCTGCAAGCCAAACATCATTTTATCAAACTCCTTGTAATCCTGATCACTGTTTGTAAGAATATTACCCTGAGCATTGATGAGAAACGAAGCGGAAGCACCTGCATTGATAAATGGCTGTAATCCTTCCTTTGGGAGACTATATCGTACCATCACATTGGCTTTGGTTGCATTTACCTTCAGATTTCTTTCAAACGTGTTTTGTGGTGTTTTAGCAGCTTTTGTCTGAAAAGCTTTCCAGAAGATATCGGTATATACAGACCAGGAATTATGGTTACGCGGCAGGATAAAGTTGAAGGAAACACCCAATACGGGATTATAGCTATCTGTATACTCGAAGCTAGTGCTAGTGGTACTATGCAGAAATGATGTTTTTGAAATACCCACTACTGCACCAATCGCAAATTTAGTCTTTTCAGGCGTCTTTTGATACGTAGCGTGTTGTGAAGAGCAGGTATTATACAAATTAACAAGTTGGGTGAGAGATTGCTTGGTATAAGTGGCTTTAGGAATAACTTTCTGTACTTTTTCACAATCGGTCATTGCCTCGCGAAGCTGGCCGCGGTAGGTTCTTACTTCTCTGATAAACTTTTGCCCATTCTCCATTTCCTTTATATATTTCTGAAAGACCAATTCCTGAGGCAATCCCTTTCCCTTTTGAAAAAAGAAATGCTCTTTTTGCTCCCGATCTTTGTAGAAGTATAGAGAAATGGTACCCTCTGAGAGAACATTCAGGAATGCCGTATCGGTAATGGTATGGTCTTTCTGTAAGAAATCCGAGTCATCTGTTACTTCTACTAACTGCTGTATTTTAAAAGGTGAGTAATCAATCTTACCCAGGTAGCTGATGTAATAATCATTGGTCGGTTCTATGTAAAAACTTCGTAACTGAGCGGGGCTGTATTTAGTGAATTGGGAGTCGGCAATGTCTTTTTTAAACCGGATCACATCCGGATTTTTGCTCCAATCTTTGTCATCAATGAACCCTCTAATCGTGTCGTTTTGAGTGGTTACCACGTATCCCTTCGTATAATTCTTTTGGGCTTTGGCAGGTAAAAAAAAGAATGTAAATAAAAAAAGTAATGCACTTGCAGGGTAGATTTTTTTCATAGAAAGGTAATCAATAGGTTTATGTGGCAAATATACAAAAAACCCGCCCACACGGCATAGCAGTTTGCTACAGTGTGGGCGGGTTGTTGATGTAGAAGGGATACTATTTCAGATAGGCACGTTTACGTGGCGTTCGGCATGGTAGCTTGACCGCACCAGTGGGCCAGACTCTACGTATTTCAAACCGCGTTTGAGGCCTTCTTCTTTGTAATGCACAAACTGCTCGGGTCGGATAAACTCCATCACCTCGTGGTGCATTTTGGTTGGTTGCAGGTATTGACCCAATGTCAGAATGTCGAGCCCATTTTCGGCCAGGTCGTCCATAGCTTTGTATACTTCGTCGGCGGTTTCGCCCAGACCCAGCATGATGCCCGATTTGGTGCGTTTCCCTTCGGCTTTGGTCCGTTTGATTTGTTCCAGACTACGGGCATATTTGGCTTGAGGGCGCACATGGCGGTACAGCCGCTCTACGGTTTCCATGTTGTGCGAAACTACTTCCTGACCACCTTCAATCATGCGAAGCAGCGCATCCCAGTTGCCTTTTACGTCGGGAATCAAGGTTTCAATGGTCGTTTCGGGCGAAAGCTCTTTTACCAGGATCACTGTCTGATACCAGATTTCAGCGCCACGATCTTTCAATTCGTCGCGGTTTACGGAAGTAATTACAGCATGTTTTACACCCATTAGCTTAATGGCTTCGGCCACGCGGCGCGGCTCATCGGCATCATATTCATTGGGCCGCCCTGTTGCCACAGCGCAAAACGAACAGCTGCGCGTGCAGACATTGCCCAGAATCATAAAGGTAGCGGTGCCGGCCCCCCAGCATTCGCCCATATTGGGACAGTTGCCACTTTGGCAAATGGTGTGAAGCTTGTGATCGTCAACCAATTGGCGCACTTTGCGATAGCTTTCTCCTACGGGTAGTTTTACACGCAACCATTCGGGCTTACGCGCTTTTTCAACCGGGGAAATCACGGGTAACTCTATCATATCAGTCTAAGAAAAAAGCGTGGGTAGAGATGTTTCTTGTAAAAGGATTGCAACCGCAAAATAGTTCATACGGGGTTTTGCCTCTGCAAAAGATACTATTTTACCAGCCGTTTTCCGGGTGCAAAGTAAGTGGTTTTATCGCTTACTTTTGAAGAAAATGTTGAGATAAACGGACGTGTACACGTTGCGGTTTTCGGCCAGCGGCACCATGACGATTTTCTTCGTAAAAGCTTCGAACATGGCACCAACTTCAAATCCGGTAGCGCTGGTCCGGAACCCACCAATCTCAAAACTCAGACCGGCTTTGGCATTGAAGCCCAATCCCAGTTGAGTGCCCGCAAAACGGGTCAGACCGGTAGCTCCCAGAATGTTCTGCGGATTGGTCTGGTTAGGGCTGCGCGGATCGTATTGTTCAACAATCGGGTCACTACCGGTTGGCTGCACAATGACATAGTAGGGCTTAATAATACCCAGGGAAGGGCCCACCGCCGCAATGGCGCTGATGCGGACACCCTCTTCGGGAGCTTTGCGGAAAATCAGCAATTCACGTCCGTATTGCGGCCGGATCACAAACAAGTAGTTGCTTTTGCCAAAGACAAAACTGCTTCCGTTGGCGCTGCTTTGTGTCCGTATTTCTTTGGGATGCTTTACATTCACAATCTCTAAACCAAAAGTTTGGCGCATTTTTTCGGTCATTGTTGTCGAATACCGGAACACTAACCCACCGATAAGTCCGCCATTGGTATTGAAATTTACACCATATAAAAATTCAGTCTGGTAATCATCCTCATCATCACTATCCTGTGCCCAGGCGCACATGGGTAACATACAAATCAGCAGTAAGCAGTATATATTTTTTTTCACCACTTTAAAAGTTTAAAAATTAAAAGTAGTCAATTTTGAAAGTAACGCAAAACGCTCAGTGACAGTTTTGCTACATTTGTATAAACGCCACTTTATCCTAAAAAATATAAATAGGAGCAGCGAAGTTGCAAATAGCAGAAAAATAGAAATAATCATACCTTTGCAGCAGTTCTTTTCTTGACAAAATAGAAACTCAAGTAGAAATATGCCAACCATTGCAACCGAATACCAGGGCGGTTTACGCACCCAGGCTACGCATGTAGCTTCAGGAAACCAGATTATCACCGATGCTCCCGTTGACAACCACGGCAAGGGCGAAGCTTTCTCTCCTACTGATCTTACTTCTGCCTCACTGGGCAGTTGCATGATGACCATCATGGGCATTGTAGCCGAACGGGATGGCATTGACCTGACCGGAACCCGCTTTGAAATCACCAAGCACATGGCCGCCAACCCGCGCCGCATTTCCAAAATCGAAGTCAATTTCAAAGTGAAAAGCAATGTTGACTTATCGGAGGCTCAGCAACAAAAACTGAAAAATGCGGCCTATACCTGCCCGGTGGCCCTGAGTTTGCATCCGGATATTGAGCAGGTGGTTACGTTTGATTTTTCCAAATAGTATCTTTTAAAACGGCAAAACCCTCTGCTTTTGGAAGCAGAGGGTTTTGCCGTTTGTGCGTACAATTATAAAATATACTGACTCAAATCGCGGTTTTTGACCAATGAGGAAAGCTTATCATCGACCAGTTGCGCATTGACGAGTACTTTGGCATTGGGCCCGATCACATCCGGAATGTCGAACAAAAACTCGTTGAGCAAGTGGCTCATTACTGTATGTAACCGCCGGGCACCGATGTTTTCCACTTCGGCATTGATCTGAAAGGCGATTTCGGCTAAGCGCATCAGGGCTTCATCCTGGAAGGTAAGCTCCACACTTTCGGCGGCCAGCATGGCCTGGTATTGTTTGGTCAGGGCGTTTTTAGGCTCTTTCAGAATGTGGTAAAAGTCGTCTTTGGTAAGGCTTTGCAGTTCGACGCGAATCGGGAAACGGCCTTGCAACTCCGGAATCAGATCGGAAGGCTTGGAGACGTGGAAGGCTCCTGCCGCAATGAACAATATGTGGTCGGTATTGATGATGCCGTATTTGGTATTTACGGTGCTGCCTTCTACAATCGGCAACAAATCGCGTTGCACACCTTCGCGGCTTACGTCAGGCCCGCCGCTGCCGCCCCGGCTCGACGAAGCAATCTTGTCAATTTCATCAATGAAGATAATGCCTACATTCTGTGCTTTGCGAATGGCTTCTTCCTTTACCTCGTCCATGTCAATCAGCTTGGCCGATTCTTCTTCCAATAGAATCTTGCGGGCTTCGGCAATGGATACTTTGCGTTTCTTTGCTTTCTTGGGCATCATTCCCGAAAGCATTTCCTGCAAGTTGGCCATAGTCATATCGTCCATGCCGGGCCCTACCATCCCCACTTGGGCCGAAGTCTGCTGCACGTCAATCTCTATTTTACGGTCGTCGAGCTCGCCACGCTGCAGTTTGTCACGAAAGTTCTGACGGGTCCGTTCGTTCAGTTCATGGTCCGACTTGGGCTCTTCATTGCTGCCGCCTGAAAAACCAAAAGAAGGTTGTTTCATCGGAGGAATCAACGCATCCAGAATGACGTCTTCCACCAGTTGAGCAGCTTTTTCTTTTACAGCCTCTTTTTTATGCGATTTTACCATTTGTACCGACTGCTCCACCAGATCGCGCACCATGCTTTCGACATCGCGGCCTACGTAACCCACTTCGGTAAACTTTGACGCTTCTACCTTGGTAAACGGTGCATCGGCAATTTTGGCTAGGCGGCGGGCTATCTCCGTTTTGCCCACACCCGTAGCACCGATCATCAGTATGTTGTTGGGAATAATGTCTTGCTGGATAGAGTCAGGGGTGTTCATGCGGCGCCAGCGGTTGCGCAAAGCAATGGCCACATTGCGTTTGGCATCGTGCTGACCCACAATGTATTTATCGAGTTCGGCAACAATCTGCCGCGGGGTGAGGTAATCCATTCAGTGAACAATTAAAAATGAAAAATGAATATGTAAACTGGTTATTTACAAAGACGAACCAGGAGGTTTTTCATTGTCAGAAGATACTATTTTTCTTTTCGCTTGATAATGCCGCCCAGATTGCCCGTCATTGTCAAATAGCTGACACCACCCGCTGCCTGCTGGTAAAACCGGGCGTAACTTAGCTGCAATTGCTTCAGCTTAAGCAGGAAACCAAATGAGAAGCCAGCTCCAAACGCACTTTCGGTCAGACGCATTTCTTGCCGCACCAGATGATTGTATCCCAAACGGATGTAAAATGCCTTAGCCAATACCAATTCTGTGCCGAGAGTTATGTGTTGCGCCACTTTGTCAGCAAAGCTGGTTTGTTTTACTACTCGGTTGCCATTCGGATCCAAAGTTGTGCTCCATAGTGGGTCATCGTAGGCAATATCTGGCCGTTGCAAGTGATGGGCAGTAATGGAAAACCGGAAGGGCATAAATTTAGGTTTGAATGTGGTTCCCAATTGAACATCCAGAGGCAGGGGGTTTTGGCTTGCGTCGGCATAGTATTTTTTCAGCACCAGGCCCGCATTTCGTATCACCAACCCGACCGTCCAATCCTGCTCGGGATGCTTCCACAGACCGCCCAGATCGGCCGCTATGGCATAACTGTTATAGTTAGCAAGATTAGAACCCGCCAGCTTCAGTGTGGCTCCCAATGTAACTGCTCCCTGGGTACGGGCATG
This sequence comes from uncultured Sphingobacteriales bacterium, assembly GCA_963520985.1. Taxonomy (GTDB): domain Bacteria; phylum Bacteroidota; class Bacteroidia; order Cytophagales; family 172606-1; genus Xanthocytophaga. Next base: position 874,986 of record CAUQTA010000001.1, on the reverse strand, counting down.
TGAGGCCGCTACGGCATACTCACTTACCTGAAACGTGCCTAAAACATTACCCGCAGCATCGGTTTCTTCAAATGTGCCATAATCCACATATTGAACGCTACCGCCTACTCGCCCCATTTTATATTCGTCTACATAGACGGCAGACAAGTTGCGGATGTGCGCATAAAACGGCACATAACTCAGCGACAAATGCTTATCCATCTCCTTGTTTAGCAATGCCGGATTGGAAAGCCACCGGTTGGCATCAAAGTCAAGCTGGCTGGCATTGAGGCCACTCATAGCGGCTAAGGGAGCATTGGAGGGCTGCCGCAAAAAAGCAAAGCTACTCCTTCCGCCAAGGTACTGGGCATGAGTTGTCACTATCGCCATTATGATCAGCCACAGTATCAATAAGGTCTTTTGTCTCATGCACCCAGTCGTCTTGTGGTAGTGTCTTAAATTGTTTCCTGACTATAAAATTAAAAAATGGAAATCCTGAAAATGTATTTTGTTCAGAGAAGCTTTCTATGCAACAGTGGGTTTTTCGATTTCAAAAGATACTATTTTAAAGCAACAAAGGCCTCAGTGTGAGGCCTTTGTTGCTTAGGACACGGCAACTATTTTGTTCTCAACTCCTTCTCTGGTCTCTTTCGGTTCGGCATGAACCGTTAAATCTACCGGATTACTGACTTGCTCGGGCAACAGAGCCAGTAGCAATACTTCGTCCACTGTATTTACGTAGTGAATGGTGAGTCCCTCAATGTATTTAGGATTGATTTCCTCGATATCCCTTCCATTTTTTTCACTCATGATGATTTCGGTAATACCGGCACGTTTGGCAGCCAGTATCTTTTCCTTGATTCCACCTACCGGAAGCACCCGCCCCCGCAGGGTAATCTCACCTGTCATGGCCAGTTTTTCCTTTACTTTACGTTGTGTATAAACCGATGCCAGCGATGTAAACATGGTAATCCCGGCGGATGGACCATCTTTGGGAACAGCTCCTGCCGGAATGTGCACGTGTAAATCAAACTGATCGAATACGCGGTAATCGATATTGAGCAAGCTGGCATGAGCACGCAAATACGATAAGGCGGCCGATGCCGATTCTTTCATTACGTCGCCCAACTGCCCCGATAAGGTGAGCCGCCCGCGTCCTCGGCTCAGGCTCGATTCCACGAATAGGATTTCGCCGCCTACCTGAGTCCAGGCCAAACCGGTTACTACACCGGCCACGCTGTTATCCTGGTAAATTTCTTTGTCGAAAATCTCCGCTCCCAAGGCTTTTATGATGAAACTGGCATTGATTTTCTTATCGTATGCTTCTTCCAAAGCCACCGATTTGGCTATTTTACGCATCACAGTTCCAATCTGGCGTTCCAGAGTCCGCACGCCCGATTCGCGCGTATAGTCTTCAATGATTTTCACAATGGCCTTGTCATCAAAGCTCACGTCTTTGGTTGATAAACCATGTTCCTTACGCTGTTTTGGAATCAGGTGCTTCTTGGCAATCTGCAATTTTTCTTCCAGCGTATATCCTGTCAGTTCGATGATTTCCATCCGGTCGCGCAATGCAGGTTGAATGGTTTCCAGCGAGTTGGCCGTGGCAATGAACAACACTTTGGACAGGTCGTATTCCATCTCCAGGTAATTATCCATGAATGACGAGTTCTGCTCGGGATCAAGCACTTCCAGCAAGGCCGACGAAGGGTCGCCCCGAAAATCAGCGCCCACCTTGTCTATTTCATCCAGAATAAAAACCGGATTGTTGGACTTAGCTTTGCGAATATTCTGAATCACTTTGCCGGGCATGGCCCCAACATAGGTTTTGCGGTGGCCCCGAATCTCTGCTTCGTCGTGCACGCCCCCCAATGACATTCTGACATAATGCCGACCTAAGGCTTTGGCTACCGAACGCCCCAGCGATGTTTTACCCACTCCCGGAGGCCCGTATAAACACAAAATAGGGCCGCGTAAACTTTTAGTCAATTTCAGAACAGCCAGGTATTCGATAATCCGATCCTTAATTTTCTCCAAACCGTAATGATCTGCATCCAGAATTTTACGGGCTTTTACCAGATCAAAGCTATCTGTCGTTGACTCACTCCAAGGCAAATCCACCATCAGTTCCACGTAATTCATGGCAACGGGGTATTCAGCCGCCTGCGGGTTGATCCGGGTCAGCTTATCAATTTCTTTATCAAAATGTTTGGCTACGCCCTCGGGCCATTTCTTCTTTTTGCCCTTTAAGCGTAAGTCTTCTATTTCTTTTTCTGTACTGTCATACCCCAGTTCATCCTGTAGCACTTTGATCTGCTGACGCAAGAAATAATCGCGTTGCTGCTGATCCAGATCGGAGTGCACTTTGCTCTGGATTTCGTGCTTGAGCTCCAGCAGCTGAATGTCTTTTTGCATGAACTCTAGCAGCAAACGGGCACGATCCATTCCTTCACTCACCTCCAGAATCTTCTGTTTGTCAGCCACATCGGCGTCCAGGTTGGAAGAAAGGAAGTTGGTCAGAAAACTCGGGTTCTCAATGTTCTCAATGGCAATCTGTGCTTCACGGGGTATCTCAGGACGCAAATTCAGAATCTTGGTCGCTTTCTCTTTCAGCGACTTCACCATTGCCTTCACTTCCTTGGTCGAATTGCCGGGGAAGTTATCGGGTAGCAAATTGATTTTTGCCGTCAGGTAAGGATCTTGCTGAATAGGCTCGGCCATTTCAAATCTTCGCTTACCCTGAATAATAATGGTGGTATTTCCATCAGGAAGCACCAGCATTTTGATAATATGAGCCACCGTGCCAACCTTATAGAGATCTTCATACGTAGGCTCTTCCTTGTTTGAGTTGGCTTGAGCCACCACCCCGATCACCCGTGTGCCTTTGTAGGCACGCTTCACTAACCGGATCGATTTTTGGCGGCTTACCGTTATTGGAATCACTACTCCGGGAAACAATACTGTATTTTTGACGGGTAATATAGGCAACTGGTCAGGTACTTTAAACTTCTCAAAGTCTTCATCTTCATCTGGAGCTAGTAGCGGAATCAGCTCTACTGTATCATCATCTGCGATATCAGCTACTATCAGATTTTCGTATGGATTAGTGTATCTCATCGAATAAACTTTCGGTTTGAATGAAAAATACAGGCTTGAAAACCAAAACGCTGGCGTTGTTACGGCTTTGCTTGCCTGGTTGCACGTATGAATAATCAGGATTCATCGTTGCAGGTGCAAAGATAAAACGTTGAGCAAAGTGCTTCTGATTTAAGTTCAAAAATAGTACCTTTTCAAAAATCAAAACCCTCGATCCTCTTTTATCAGGTGGCCTACAAATTGAACACGGATATACTTGTCCAAAAATCTCGCCATTTTTGCAAATCGCACAATAAATAAAAACTACTGACAGAATGACGCAATCAACGCAGTTTTATTACTTTTCTGTCTCAATATTACATCTTTGCAAAATATCTGTTGTAACCACATTTGGCTGTGAGTATCCGTATTCTATAACAAATAATTATCTTTCCATGTTTTGCGCCCTAAAGTAAATTTTTATCAGCTATGAAAGGGAAGGTTTCTTCTAAAATATATTTATTCTGCCTGCTGCTTTTTTGTACGACTCTGCCCGTCATAGGGCAGTATAAAAAAGCAGATGGAGGATTTGGTTTGTCCAAACATTCTGAAAAAGTTCGTCGGCAACAGGCTGCAATGGAAGCTTTTCAATTTAAAGATTTAAAGGCTAATTATCGCTATTACGACGCCAAAAAGTTAGAAGAGATTGAAAAATACGAACGCAGCAAAGAATGGGAAAAGGCCTATCCGATACTGAAAGATTACGTCCAGAGTTTCGGCACAGACAACTTTCTGAGAGACATGTATCTGGTGTGGCGGCTGGGCCGCATGTCGGAGCAGGCAAGGGATATGGACCAGGCCAAGTTTTTGTATCGGCTTGTGCTAAAACACTACCGGGGCGATGTAAAATCGCTGGAACAGCACTACGATTCGCTTACCAGCACCGAGAAAGACTATTATGTTCCGCTGGAATACTACTACGAACTGGTCGAGTTTCGCAAGTCAGTTGATACCTTGCTTCCGCCCGTGGGTGTACTCATCGACATGGGCATTGAAATCAACTCGCCGCAGGCCGACTATGGCCCCACACTGAGCCCAGATAACAAATTTATCTTTTTTACCTCCAAGCGAAACACCAAAAAGGCCGGGGTCCGCAATGTAACGGTACAAAATGAAGATATTTATTATGCACGTAATGTTGACGGCTATTGGGATCCGGCCCAGCCCCTTACCAACATCAATACGTCTTACAACGAAGGGTCGGCAGTGCTTACACGCAATGGCAAGAAATTGTACTTTTGCCGGTGCCAGGCTCCGGGTGGGCTTGGCGACTGCGACATCTACATGGCTGAGCTACAGCCAGATAGTACCTGGGGCAAGATCCGTAACCTGGGCCCGAAAGTAAACAGCAATTCCTGGGATTCGCAGCCTTCGCTTTCGCGCTCTGAGGATACACTTTACTTCGCTTCTGATCGGCTCGGTGGCTTTGGCGGCACTGATCTATACTACACTTATAAACAAAAAGACGGCAACTGGGCACAAGCCCGCAACATGGGGCCGGTAATCAATACCCGCAAAAATGAAGTGAGTCCGTTTTTTCATCCCAATCACAACGTGCTATATTTCAGTTCAGATGGCGGTCACATTCCTAACTTTGGAAGTTTCGATATTTACAAATCGTATTACAAGCGCAATGGATGGCAGGAACCGATCAATGTAGGCCCACTGGTCAATGGCAAGGGAAGCGAATATTATTTTACCATTGATCTGGAATCTAAAAACCTGTACTACGCCCGTTCGGAAGAGACGGACATACAGAATCTGGAATTGAACTCGTTTCCGCTTCCCATGGAAGCGCAACCTACGGCTGTAGCTCACCTGGAAGGAGCCGTCATTGATTCGATTTCCAAAGACCCTTTTACAGGGATTGTTTCAGTAATTGACTTGACCCAAAGTGTCGAGATTGCCCCCAAATACCTGCGTCCGGACGGTAGTTACGATTTTGACTTGATTCAGGACCACGAATATTTGGTCATTGTAACCGGCGATGATTTCTTCCGGGTAGAACGCCAGTTTAAATTAGTCGGCGATACGTCTATTTACATCGAAACGCCCGCCATCAGCCTGAAAAAATGGGCTTTTGCTTCGCTGGAATTTGAAGCGGGAAGCTCGAAAATTTTGCCAGAGATGCACAACGACTTGAACAAACTGGTGAAGTTTCTGGCCGACCACCCCACTTTCAGTCTTCGGATTTCGGGCCACACCGATTCGCAGGGCCGCCCGTCCGATAACCTGAAATTATCGCAACAACGGGCCAACTCGATCAAAAAATACATCATTGACAAAGGGAAAATAGATCCTTCGCGCGTGGAGGCAATCGGGCACGGCAGCAACCAGCCGTTGGTTGAAGAAAAAACCGAAGCCGACCGGAGCATTAACCGGCGGGTAGAGTTTGAAATCAATAAGATCAAAGGCAAGACCGATCCCTTAGGAAATCACTAGCAGTAAGAAAAGAGACTTCACACAAGTCTCTTTTCTGTTTTCAAAATAGTATCTCCACAAAAGTAAAAACCTCCCCATTGAGTCGATTCCTCAATTGGCTAAAATCCGACTCGCTGTTCAACATTTGCTTCCAGGTTTTGGGCTTTAATGCTACTGTTTATTGCTACCCATTAAAATACAGCTTTTCAGGTGACATTTATCACTGACAAGGCATGCTCTCAGGTATATCTTTATACCACAATCAGCGATAAAATCTTTCAATGAACCGATCTGCCTATCTTTAATCGCTAGAATCATGAAAGCAAACGTTGGTAAATCTGACCGCATCGTTCGTATAGCATTGGCTCTACTCATCGGTGCTGCAGGCATCCATTTGCGAAGCTGGTGGGCCCTTTTGGCTCTGGTGCCGCTGGTAACGGCTTTTGTAAGCTGGTGCCCCTTGTACAGTTTATTCGGGTTGAGTACTTGCCCGTGGCGCACACAAAAAAATTGAGTCGCCTGTACGGTTTCTGAGCAATACCCATTACCTTTGATAATCGTTTACGGTCTTCCTGCCTCAGAATGACCGTTCTTTTGTTTCTATTGACTGCCCAAACTTATGTCGCAATCCAAATTTTCAGCCATACTTAATACCAAATGTCCCCGCTGCCGCGAAGGCGACATTTTTGAATATCCCTTAAGCAAGCTTTCACGGTTTACGGCCACTCACGAAAACTGTCCGGTCTGTGGACTGCGTTACGAAAAGGAACCCGGCACCTTTTATGGAGCCATGTATGTGAGCTATGGATTTAACGTTGCGTTGGTTATCATGCTTTTTGTAGCAACGTTCACCATCGGTAAAGACCCACACCTGATGTGGTATTTTATTGTCATCATTCCCTCCTTAATACTAGCAACGCCTCTGTTCTTTCGTTATTCGCGGGTATTGTGGTTGTATTTCTTCTCGGATGTGAACTATGACCCACGCTATGCCAATCAAACGCAGAAGCCAAAATAAATGGTGATACGGCCCAAAGCACCTGTCAAAATAGTATCCGCGAAAAAACCAAAACCCTGCCTGTGTTGTCATGAGCAGGGTTTTGGTTTTCGAACCAGTAGTCCTAATCCTATTTTCGCCAGGTGGCAGAACCGTTTCATGCTTCAGAAAATCCAGCTGCTATTGATTGAGACAAGTGGAACTTTTAGGCTTTTCCGGTAGAATTATGGGAGTGTGCGACAGCTTAAATTCAAACTGGCAAGGCTTTTGTGCCTGCAGAAATGGCCGTGTCAGATACTGTTAATAAAACACGGATATTTCTGCCCTAAAATTCTATTTTTGTAAAAACGCTCCGAATGCGCACTTTTTTCTGGAAGATACTCCAAAAATATAGTTTGGTATTGGTAGTACTAGTTGTAACGGCCGGATTATTCTGGTTTTACAAGACGTATTACCGCGAAGATGCCCGACAAAAAGTTTCGAACCTCCGAAGCCGGATCTGGCAGGAATTGGCCCAAACGCAGCAAGAACAGAAAGCCATTGAGAAAGCTTTTTATGAAACCAATCTGCCGGGTCCCGTCGTTTTGAAGGCAGAACATCGCCATCCTTACTGTATTTTTCGGGAAGGCAACCTGGTTTACTGGTCCGACTATGGGCTGGTCCCTCTCTACAACCAATTATCCAGCAGTCAACCCGTGCGGCTGGTCAGTTTGAAGACAGGCCGTTTCCTAGTGTGCCGGCATGCATTCAAGACCAATGCAGACGATATCGAAATATTCTCGATGATTCCGCTGCAACGCCGATTTAAAGTTGAAAACGATTACCTGGAAGGAGGCGTTAACCACCGTATTATTCCTTACGCCAATGTGCAGCTGAGCACTGAAATGTCGCGCAACGGCGCAAACATTTACTCACCGGACGCGACGTATCTGTTTTCGCTTGAACTCCCCGAAGAAACGCCCGAATACCAACGAAAAACTTTTTTCACCATCTTTTCCCTTGCGTTACTATCGGCTATCGTTGCAGGTGCATGGCTCATACGTTACATCCGTCAACTTTCCTTTCGCCAGTCTCCCTATCGTTACGAATGGGGATTTGCGTTGCTGGTTGCCTATCTGTTCCTGGTTCGTTTGCTAATGCTGCGCTACTCTATACCCAATGCGCTGATAGAAGTCGAATTTTTTAATCCCAAATACTATGCTTCGTCGCGGCTAAACCCCTCTCTCGGTGATTTGCTACTCAACGAATTGTCGGCGTTGCTGATTGTGCGGTATTTGGTTCAGCATTTTTTTAAGTCGCAGGTATGCAAGTGGGCTCTGCAGCTTTCTTATCGCCAAAAAAGTTTGCTTACTGTCATGTTGATTATGGCTAGTTTTGGGTTGCTGGCGGTGCACTTTCTATTCATTCGCACCTTATCTCATTATTCGCAGATCAGCCTGGACATCACCGAAAGCATACGTTTCCAAGATCCGCGCATTTTGTCGCTGATTTCTTTTGTTCTCAATGCTATTCTGTTCTTTTTAGGTAGTTACCTGATCATCAGGCTCATTGTTCAGTTTCGTTTTTCTTGGTATAGCTTGCTTTTATTAACCGGAGCCGCAGTGCTCCTGTTTGGCGGAATGCTTTATCTGAACAATAACCTTCACCCCGAAATTTTACTTGGCGGCAGCTTTTACCTGCTGATCTGCTACTATTTTCGCTTGCCCCGGTCGCTGGCCCGGCTTACCTACCGCATTACGTCATACATGTTTTTGACGGCGGCATTGTGTGCAGCCTTAGGGGCCTGGGCGGTGTATGAGATGGAGCTTGACAAGAAATTATCCGATAAAAAGGACTTTGCCAAGCAACTGATTTCAGAACGTGACCCTTTGGGTGAATATCTCCTTAATGAAGCCGCCGCTGCCATTCGGCAGGATGAATTTGTGCAGTCCCGATTCATTGGTCCATTTATCTCCAAAGCGGACATCATCAAAAAAGTGCAACGCTACCTGGGCAGCTATTTTGAACGCTACGATGTGCGGGTGAGTGTGTTTGATCCGTCGGGCCTAAATCTGAAAGGTGACGATTACCCGCAGAGTTATGCCGACTACGTGGAAATATTTCAAAGAAATCCGGAGTATGCCACCAATTACGACCATCTGTATTTCATGCCATCGGCGGGTGGCTCTATCATCAATCAGTATGTGAGCCTGGTTACCATCATTCGGCAACAGTCTATCATCGGCTTTGTCGTACTCGATTTGCAACAAAAACGCGTATCACCCACCAACGTATATCCCGGCTTGCTGCTTGACAAACGGTTTGTGGTTTCGCCAGCCACCCGTTCGTATAGTTACGCCATTTACAACAATGCACATCTGATTTATCACGAAGGGCTGTTCAACTACGAAAAGGATTTTGACAAAAAACAGCTTGATAACCCTGACTTGCTAACTGCTAGCTTAGTAACAGGCGAGTATCAGCACGTAGGCATCCAAAATGAAGCGGGGCGCAGGGTGGTGGTGTCATCATTGAAATACAAGCAGAGCAACGTCTTCAGCAATTTTTCGTTTCTGTTTCTGCTGCTGGTGATGATGGTGGGTTTTTATGTTATTTTTTATACTATTTTCTTCCAGACGCCTTTTGCCCGCAGCGGATTTGCTACCCGCATTCAGATCTACCTGAATCTGGCGTTTTTCCTGCCCCTGATTGCCGTGAGTGTGGTTACGGTTAGTTTGCTGGGAGCCAATTACCGGGAAAACCTCACCCAATCGTATACGGAAGTGGCGCAGAACATTGCCTCGGAGTTACGCTTCCGGATGGAAGACTTTCTTGAAAAACAGGAAAACTACGAATACTTTACGCAGGAAATCAATGAGTTAGCCCGTTATACCCGTTCAGATGTCAATATCTTTGGTCGGGACGGCAAATTGCTTCTTACCAGCCAGCAACAGATTTATGAAGACGAATTGCTGTCGCCGTACATCAACCGAAGCGCCTGGCATGCCATTGCCAAGCAAGACTACCTGAGCCGGCAATTGGGCGAATCGGTGGGCAATCTGCAATACAACTCGGTCTATGTAGCCATCCGTGATCTGAAAGGACATGATTTGCTGGGCATATTGAGTATTCCGTTTTTTGATTCGCGTGCCGAGCTCGATGAACAGATCGGAGCCGTGCTTGCCACCATTCTCAACATTTTCACCTTTATTTTCCTGGGATTTCTGGTTTTGTCTTACTTTGCCTCCCGCATCCTAACGGTTCCCTTGCAGTTGATCACTCAGAAGCTAAGTAAGACTTCATTGCAAATTGAGAACGAACCGCTGGAGTGGAAATCGGACGATGAAATTGGCCTGTTGGTACACGAATACAACCGAATGCTTCGCAACCTGGAAGAAAGCAAAGATGCCCTGGGGCGCAGCGAAAAAGAATCGGCGTGGCGTGAAATGGCCCAGCAGGTAGCCCACGAAATCAAAAATCCACTTACGCCGATGAAGCTTACCCTGCAACATTTGCAGCGGACCCTGGGAAAAAAAGAACCTGAAACGCTGGAACGTGCCGAAAAATCCATCGGGACGCTGCTCGATCAGGTGGATACACTGAGTGACATTGCCACTTCGTTCTCAGCATTTGCCAAAATGCCCATTCCCAAAGAAGAAAAATTTGATGTGGCCGCTGTATTGCGCAAAATAACCGAGCTGTACACTTCTGACCCAAATGTGCAGTTTGAAACCACCCTTTTGCCCGGTGCATATCTGGTCAAAGGCGATGCGCAGTTGATGAGCCGCATCTTCACCAACCTGATTCTCAACGGCATTCAGTCGGTGCCTGAAGACAGAAAACCGTACATTCGGGTATCACTTTACCGGCAAAACGGGCACATCATTATTTCGGTACAGGATAACGGAACCGGCATTCCGGATGCGATTCGGGCCAAGGTGTTTTTGCCTCATTTCAGTACCAAATCGACGGGTTCGGGCATTGGACTGGCGGTTGCCAAACGCGGTGTGGAACACGCCGGCGGACAGATCTGGTTTGAAACCGCCGAGCAGCAAGGAACTACGTTTTTTGTGCAGCTGCCATTGCTAAATTATTAATTTCTAGTGGAGCAAATCCCGCTTTTGTCGTAGGGGAGGTTTTTGCTTTTCAAAAGATACTATTTTGCTCGCAGGATATCAGTAAGCCAGCACTTGTCCAATGGTTTCGGCTATCTTTTCCGCATCGGCAAGCAAAACCGCTTTCAAGTTCTGATTGACCGGAAACGCCGGAACCGCAGCACTCCCACACGTAAACACAGGAGCATCCAGAAAACGAAAACACTGCTGCATAATGCGTCCTGCCAGCATTTCGGCCATAGACCCGCGTTGCGATTCGGTAGTGAGCACTACAGCCTTCCCATGCCGCTTCACTGCAGCTGTAATGGCCTCCCAGTCAAGCGGATGCAGGGTGCGTAGGTCTAACACCTCTACCGAACCCGGAAATTTCTTTGATGCCTCTACGGCCAAATGAACGCTGATGCCATAGGTAATGACAACCAGCGAGTTTCCTTCGTCCATACAAGCAGCGTCTGCAGGCTGTGCCACCTGTGCCTTACCCAAAGGCAGTATGTAATTAGCATCCGGTTCAGGCGTTTGCGCTTCAGGTAAGTCATAAAGCTGGGCATGTTCCAGAAAAACAATAGGATTGGAATCTGCATAAGCTGCCTTCAGCAATCCTTTCATATCGGCGGCCGTTGCCGGACATACTACTTTTAAGCCTTTAAATTGCAGCAAAAGGGTTTCGATTCCAACATCGGCTACTGAAATGCGAATAATAGACGAAACAGACGTTTTTCCATTGGTCACATAAAAACACTCCGAGAGGCGGTTTAATTGGTGAATAGCCTGGAAAGCATGTTGTGCCGAAGGCAAGCTGACAATGGGTTTACAGCCCACTGCGGCCAACCCGGCGGCGGCGCCTACCGCATACGACTCGACAGGCGCTAGGTTTACAACTCGTTCAGCGCCGTAGTGCGATGTCAGCTCGGCAACTTCGTTGTGCAAGCCTCCCAGTTCGCTTCCCAATGCAGACCCGTAACAAAACGCTTCCGGGTTTTCGTCCATAATTTCCCGAATCGCACGGATGGCCGCTTCTTTAAATGTAATTTTAGTTTCTACCTCGGCATTGCGGCTGCCCTCTTCTTGCAAGACTTTAGTGGGTACAAACCGATAGAGCATGACATTACCGGCATCGGGCTCCTGAGTTTGACAGGCCTGCTCAAAATCGCTGGATACCCGTTCGAAGGCCCCTTGTGCCAGTTTGCTGATGGTTTCCTCGGTTTCACCTTCAATCAATAAATACCGGCGCAGCCGATCCAGAGGCTCATCACGCTGGTGCAGGTTGTAATTGACTTCGTCGCGGTAGTACGGCCACGGCAGCACGGAATTATGACTGCTAAGCAAGGGACATTTGGCATGCAGCAATACCGGCATCCGCTCCAGCCGGGCATAGTCAATGGCAATTTGTACTTTGTCGTAAGCATCCACAAAATCGGCACCGTTGATGCGTACCCGCTTCATTCCTTTAAAACCTCCTGCCAGGTCGTAGGCGTCCATGGCCCGTATTTCATCCGATTTCACAGTAGCCGCCCATTCATTGTCCTGCACCAGGTAAATGACAGGAAGGCGTTTAAGCGTAGCCACATGAAAAGCCTCCGCCACATCCCCCTTCGTCATAACGGCATCGCCTAACGAACAGAGCACCACGGGGCGGTCAAAGTCCATGCGCAGGTTTTGCGAAAGCAAATACATCAGTCCTTGCGCAAGCCCCGTAGCCGAAGCAACGTGTGCTCCCAAAGGTGAGCCTGGCAGCGGTATCTGCGGCATATCCTCCCGATTCAGAATGGGATGGCAATAAGGCAATCTGCCTCCCGAAAAAGCATCTTCTTTTTTGGCAAGTAATTGCAACATCAACTCATAAGGGCGCAGACCCAAGCCCAACAGCATGGTTTCGTCACGGTAATACGGAAACAGGTAATCGTGCGGCTTCAGGTGCATGGCTACCGCTATCTGGATGGCTTCGTGCCCACGCGAATTGCTGAATGTATAAGGAATTATATCTGCATTTTTTTCATACAACCGATTCATTTCCCGAGCAATACACATAAGCTCATACGCTTTTTTGAGTGTATCGGCATTCAGGGTTGTATAAAACTTACCCATGGGTGCATAATTCATAGAAAATCCAGATTAAAAAGACGGGTTTCGGGTTTTGACAGAGAATATAAAGCTCAACCACACCACTCTCTTGCCACAGCTTGGATGAAACCGATATCTTATGCAAAACGGGTTTGAAAATACAATTTCTTACGGGAATTACGATAGGGAGAACAAAAAAATTCCGGCGAAAACTTCGCCGGAATTTTTCAGTGGGAACTTTATTTTTTAAACCTAACTGTTTCTTACACTTTTTTAACCCGACCAATTCCCGACGTGTTCAACCGGACAGCCTTGGCCTCTCCCTGGTATCTGACACCGCCTACTCCACTGGCACTTACTGATATTTCTTTTTCAGCAGTGACTTCTGCCCCACCCACGCCACTGCATCTCAAATCCAGAAAATCGACTGTAAGGTCAAAGGCTTTCAGGCTACCCACTCCCGAACAATCAATATCGGCATGGCTGGCATAGCCTTCGAGTATCAGCGTACCCACTCCGTTGTGATCGATTTCCAGATTCTGGCAATCCAGATTCAGGTTGGTCTGGCCCACACTGTTCACCTCCAGCTTCAGGTCTTTCAGTTTCAGTTTATTGGTAGTTGCCAGCTTTCCTACGCTATTGAGGTCAATCTCGTTCAGGCTCTTGAATGTGATGTACAAATCTGACTTTACATTGTTTATGGATGAGTGTTTGTCATGAGTCCATTTTACAACCAAACGATCTCCGTCATTGGCTACAGAAATGTAAGGCAGCAGATTATCGTCAATGGACAGCTTGACCGACTCGGTGCTTCCCTGTGTCAGATGCACATTAAAAACACCATCAATCTTGATTTCATCAAAAGACTGCACCGAATAGGTTTTCTCGACCACGTGGCCGCTGCCTTTGAGGCGGTCTTGAGCCAGGAGCGAGGTGGTAACCAGACAAATGCAGAAAATACCTAAAAAGAACAAGGCTGATGCAAAGGGATTCGTTTTCATGAGATGCAGTGGAAAGAAGTTTAGAATCAATATCTTTTAGTTGTAGTAGCAAACCTGAATTACACATAAGATGGTTGCTACCCGGCAAAGGTTGCATAAGCCGATAAAAATATTTTCGAGCAGAGCCTGTTTCGCTACCAGTATTTGATTGTGATTGCAGGAAAACTTCGCACAGATTTTCCTGCAATCACTTAGCCAGACAAAAAGAAGCCTGGGCAAAATAGTATCCTTTCAAAAGCAAAATCCCTACACGCCAATTTCAGGAGTAAGGAAGAAGCCCTCTACAAAAAGATAAAGGAAAAACAGGAAAAGTACGCCCTGAATACTGGTCAGGGCGTAGGCAAAGCGGTGGGCTCCGAACCCGTAGGTAAGAATAATAACCAGAATCATCACAACTAGGGACACTAACAGGAACATGGCAATTAAAAAACCATAATAACGTGACAATGAATAAATTTCCCATTCAAAGTGGACAGACAGTTTATACAGATATCCGGATATGCAAATCAAAACCAGATTATAAGCAAACAACTGGGCACTAAGCAATACAGCCGTACCATCAAAGCTGAACAACCAAGAGAGAAATTTCATCAGAAGCACAGTAGAATCAAAGCGAATATATCGAATTTCCAAGCCAAATGGTATCTTTAAAAAACCGAAAACCCCGGAGTTAGCTCCAGGTACGATCCCAGGATTGGGATTCGTTCCAGTCGTCGGTGGGTGCAAAGTAAGTGGATTTGGGCAACAAATGCTCTTTCACTACTTTCTCGTTCAGTTCTACGCCCAAGCCTGGTTTTTCGGGAACTTTGACAAATCCTTTGTTGAAAATCGGTTTCTCGATGCCCGTCACCAAATCTTCCCAAAACGGAATGTCCATGCCGTGGTGTTCCAAGGCCACAAAGTTTTCGGTAGCGGCGGCGCAGTGAATATTAGCCATAAACGAAATAGGCGACCCGGCGAAGTGCATGGCCATAGGCACGCCGTGTTCTTCGGCATAATCGCCGATTTTCTTCGTTTCCAGCAACCCTCCCGACGACGCCAGATCCGGCTGAATCATATCCACTGCACGCGCATCCACGAGTTTTATGAAATCTTCTTTCAGGTAAATGTCTTCGCCCGTAAGTGTCGGGGTGGCAATGGCATCCGTAATCTGCTTCCACTGGTCGGTATAGTTCCAGGGCACCAAGTCTTCCAACCACGCCAGTTGGTACTTCTCCAGCGCGTTGCCCAGCCGTATGGCGGTATTTACGTCAAAGTGCCCAAAATGGTCGGCGGCCAGCGGCACGTCATACCCGATGGCTTCGCGCACCTTGCCCACGTATTCCTGAATCAGTTCCAGTCCCTTGTCGGTAATTTGCACCCGCGTAAAGGGGTGCTTGGTCATGCCGTAGCTGTTGGCGCTGCCTTTGGTAATCTCGCTGTTGCCCCATTGCCGTTTCACATCCCAGTTCTTAGCTCCCACCAATGTGCCGGGTGTATCAGCCAGCAGTTCAATGCCAAAATCCATCTTCAGGAAAGTCAGGCCGGTATCTAGGCGCTCTTTCATCTTTTTGGCAAAAGCCGCAGGGTCGCTCACTTCGGGCGTATCGCCGTAAATGCGAATGTGGTCGCGGTACTTGCCACCCAGCAACTGATACGCAGGCACATTGTAGGCTTTGCCCGCCAGATCCCACAGTGCCATTTCCACGCCACACACGCCGCCCGCAGCGCGGCCATGCCCACCAAACGGTTTGATAATCTTGAAAAGCTGCTCTACGTTGCACGGATTTTTGCCTAACAACCGACTCTTCAAAAACAACGCATATTTGCCGCTGGCTCCGTCGCGCACCTCGCCCCAGCCCGTAATTCCCTGATTGGTATCGATGCGGATGATGGGTGACGTAAACGGAACACCCCGTAAAGTGGCAATGCGCATATCCGTGATTTTCAGCTCGGAGGGCTTGGAGGCCCGGTTTACTTTTTGCGTCAGAAACTCCAGTTCCTGGGCGGGATTGTCGTCAAAAAGCATTCCCAGTGACAAGCCGCCTAAAGCTGTATTTTTCAGAAAGCTGCGACGGTCCTGGGTAGTAGAAGAAATCGTCTGGGCAGGTTGTTTGAGTCGGTCGAAAAGGTTTTTCATGGGTAAAGAAAATTAGGGTTTAATGTATGAATCCTGTTGAAACTGCTATTTTTTATTAAAAATATTCAAAAAATTCTTTTTTTTTGTAAAAAAGCAGCACTAACTTTTCAATAAAGTGTATAATTGACAAGAATGCCGGGTTTTTAACTTTTGAAGGATACTATTTTCCGCAACCGCACCTTATGAAAAACCGATTCGTATTTGTGTACCTGGCACTGGCTTGCCTGATCGTATTTGTGATTTTGCAGACCACTCAAAGCATGTATGCCGGACCGTTTCTGGTTGCATTTTTTGCGTTTCTGGCCCTGAGTTTCCGGCAATTTCCTTCTCTGAAAGGATTTGCTTACACCGTCTGGATTTTTGCGGCGGTTACCGTGGCTATGTTTTACCCTGAGTTTTGTTCCCGCATTGGCAGCTTTGAGCTCAAAACACTGGTGATCCCATTGCTGCAAATCATCATGTTTGGCATGGGATCGCAAACCAGCATTGAAGACTTTTCCGGCATTTTGCAACAACCCAAAGGAGTCATCATTGGGGTGGCCTGTCAGTTTATCATTATGCCCGTGTTGGGATTCGTATTGGCAACGGTCTTTCAGTTCCCTCCCGAAATTGCCACGGGCGTGGTACTGATCGGCTGCTCTCCCAGCGGGCTGGCCTCCAATGTGATGTCGTTTATTGCCCGGGCCAATGTGCCTCTGTCGGTCACAGTTACAGCAGTTACCACGTTGTTGGCACCGCTGCTGACACCCGCCCTGCTAAAAGTGCTGGCGGGTCAGTTTGTGCCCATTGATTTCTGGAAAATGGTCATTGAGATTTCCAACATCGTCATTCTACCCATTATTGCCGGACTCACGTTCAATGCCTTTGCGTACGGCAAAGATTCTACCCGCCGTATTGTGATTCAACTGGCCGTGTATGTGGCACTTATCCTTGTGCGAAATAGTATCGTGGCGCAAACCGAAACCTCGGGCAATTTCTGGATGGGTGTTCTCAGCAACGTGTTCTGGTTCCTGGCGCTGCCCATTGTGGGTGCCTTGGTGTTCAAGCTGGCAGCCAAGGGCCGTAAAGAATGGCTCGATAACGCCTTGTCGGTGGTTTCGATGATTGGCATTGCTTTGATCATCACCATTATTACTGCCGCCGGGAGAGACAGTCTGCTCCAAATCGGATTGTTACTGATTGTATCCTGCCTGATTCACAATTGCTGCGGCTATTTGCTGGGCTATTGGACGGGTCGCCTCTTCCGGTTAGACGAGCAGTCGTGCCGGACAGTGGCCATCGAAGTGGGCATGCAAAATGGCGGGTTGGCCTCCGGACTTGCCTTGCAAATGGGTAAAGTGGCAACGGTAGGCCTGGCACCGGCCGTTTTCGGCCCGATGATGAACATTACCGGTTCGTCGCTGGCCACCTGGTGGCGGTCACGGCCCCCCAAAACACTAGCCGAACCGGAAGAAAAGAAGGAGGAGGTTTTGCGCTAGAAAAACATACTATTTTGCAAACAAACGGCTTACTAATTTAATGGATAAAAAGGATAAAAACACCGAAATGATTGATGCTTTTATAGACCATTTATTCAACAATTATAGGCAATTCTGGACCCAGGAAGAAACCAATGCTTATGATCATTTTTGCAATCTGGAGGACATGAAACATGTATCCAACGACACCAACGCTGAAAAAGTAAGGAACTATATAGCAAAAGCATGGATCACAATGAACGCGGATAAAGCTACATTAAACCTACTCAAAGATGGATTTGAATCGTTCAAGCTGAATCTAACAAATCGGATTTACGAAGAACATCCAAACGACATCCATTTAAACCTATGTCCACGATGCGGCGAAATAGCCCGAACACCGCAGGCCAAACAATGCCGGTGGTGCGGACACGATTGGCATTAAAAATTATCCTTTTCACTTCAACCTGATTTTGAAACAATGAAACACAGCTTACTATTCGCAATCTTGCTGTTATGCCTGTCTACTCAGTGGGTAACTGCACAAGTTCAGATGACCAAAGAGCAAATCCAGTTTTACACCGCCGACTGGAAAGGCGAACGGTTTACGGATGGCCGACCCAAAGTACCCGATGCGTTGTTGCAGCGGCTCAAAAACGTGTCCATTGAAGAAGCCTGGGGCGTGATGCGGGGCGAAGGCTATCACAATCAGTTTGAAGCAGGCTGGAAGATGATCCATCCCGACAAAGTATTCGTAGGCCGTGCCCTTACGGCCCAGTACATGCCCCTGCGGCCCGATGTCGATACTCCTGTCAAAGCCAAGGGCAAAGCCGAAGGACGCATCGGGGCTCCCAATTCGTGGCCCATTGACATGATTCAGAACGGCGATGTATACGTAGCTGATGGCTATGGAAAAATCATTGATGGCACCCTGATTGGCGACAACCTGGGCAATTCCATCTATGCAAAATCGAAAACGGGTGTCGTCTTCGATGCCGGGGTGCGTGATCTGGAAGGCCTCGAAGCCATCGAAGGATTTAACGGCGCCGTGCGCGATTTTGATCCTTCGTTCATTCAGCAAATGATGCTGACCAGTATCAATGCTCCCATTCGCATTGGTCGGGCTACGGTGTTGCCTGGCGACCTGGTGCTTGCCAAAAAAGAGGGTGTTGTTTTTATTCCGGCACACCTGGCCGAGAAAGTGATTCTGCAAGCCGAATTCATCAGCCTGACCGACAAATTTGGTCACCAACGCCTGCGCGAAGGCAAATACACACCCGGCGAAATCGATACCAAATGGACGCCTGTCATCAAAGCTGACTTTGTCAAATGGCTCGACCAAAACCCAAACCAGCTGCCCATGCCCCGCAAAGACCTGGATGCATTCATGAAAAGCAAAGATTGGTAATCAGAACCTTGATTTATGGGATTAAAATCCGTTTCGAGCCGTAGCGCTAACAGCCATTTAATTTGAACTTTGGTGCGTTTTTTGTAGTTATAGAAGAAATTCGAAAACTATGAGCAAGTATCAGGCCACCATTCGCTTTGAATTAAGCGAAACATTTATGCGCAACGTGCCCGCCCACCGCAATTACATTAACAAATTAATCAACAACGGTGTGATTGACCAATACGCCGTTAGCATTGAGTCGGGAAAGGGATGGATCACCATGAATGCCGACACCAAGGAAGAAGCAAACGAGTTGCTCTCTCAATCGCCGCTGTATCGTTTCTGGGATGTTGAGATTGACGAACTGTTTGTCTTTGACAGCCACGCCTATCGCTTTCCGAAACTGGTAATGAATTAAGCCGAAAATAGTATCTTCGCGCCAACCAAAACCCCTTGCTTTGACCGAAAGACTGATTCATTTTTCACAAATCATTGATTTTGTACAGCAGCATGCCCAGGCCAATGTACAGCAACTGATTCTGAATCAGCACAAATACCCAGACATTCCAATCCGGGAGGCCGCCTTGCAGATTCAAGCCCGGCAAAAAGCCCAAACCAAGCTTCCCTCCTGGTTTGCCAATCCCAACATTTGCTATCCGTCACTGCTCTCGATGGAGCAGTGTTCGTCCGAGATCACGGCTCAGTTCAAGGCCAATCTGGTGAGTGGTCACACACTGATCGACCTTACCGGTGGCATGGGTGTGGATGTAGCGGCATTCAGCCGACAAGTTCGCGACGTCATTTACATTGAGCAAAACCCTGAATTACAGGAAATTACCCAATACAACCTAACGCAATTGGGCATTGCCAACGTGACATTTGTAAACGCGCGTAGCGAAAATTGGATTCGCGCATTTGCAGGCAAAGTCGATTGGATTTATCTCGATCCGGCCCGCCGCAACGACACGGGTGGAAAAGTAGTGCGGCTGCAAGATTGCGAACCGGAGGTTTTTGCTCTGCAAAACATACTATTTCAGAAAGCAGAGAATATTCTGCTCAAAGCCTCGCCCATGTTGGATATTGACCTGGCTCTGCGCGAGTTAACTCAGGTTGTGGCAGTGTATGTGCTCGCCGTAGAAAATGAAGTGAAAGAATTGCTTTTCCATTTGTCGGCTTCGGCCAATGGTGAACCGGAAATAGTATCCGTGAATTTGCCAAAACCTCCCCTTCCGGCACAGGAATTTCGCTTTTCTCGCAGTCAGGAAGCTGTGGCAACGGTCGATTTTGCTCTCCCACAGTCATTTATTTACGAGCCCAATGCAGCCCTTCTCAAAGCAGGTGCTTTTCGGAGCATAGCCCAAAAACTTGGTTTGGCAAAACTGCATGTCAACAGCCACTTATATACTTCGCAAACGCTTCGCGAGAACTTTCCGGGACGCACGTTTAAACTATTGGCAACATGCAAATTAGACAAAAAAGAACTAGCCCAGCATTTGCCCGAAGGCAAAGCCAACATTGCCGTCCGCAATTTCCCGATGTCCGTAGCCGAAATCCGTAAGAAAACCGGCTTGCAAGACGGCGGCGACAAATACCTCTTTGCTACAACTGATTATCAAAACCGGAAGGTGATACTTATTTGTGAGAAGGTTTGAGTTAGAATAGTATCTTTTCTTGATTAAAAACCTCTTTATCTTTTGCTTTATTAGTAATCAATCAATTGGCTATTAATCACTGGAGTTTTGGGCTTCTTCCAACAGTTTTATTTCTTTAACATATCGTTCTGATTTCTTAGAAACATTCCGATTGCATCTGCTGGTAATTAGCCCAAGTTTATCATCTTGGAATCCATAAACTATGTAGTATCTGCCCACATTAAATCGTGCCCCACAAGTAGCACCTCTATGAGCAGTAATTACTCTTACTTTTTGAGTAGGTTGTCCCTTGTATGTTTTTCTTGGCCTAATCGTATATTGAAGATAAGTAACACGATAAGTGCCCCCAGTATTTGAAATACGCTTTCTGATGATTTTACGGCCTGTCACTTTTCCTTCCACTACTACTTGAGCCTCATTGTATTCTGTTTCAAAATCGCCTGCACCAAAACAGGTACAAGCCAGCAGTGGTCTACTGAGAAACAGACATAGGATTACCAAAAAGTATTTCATAACAGATTTGAGGATTCAGAGAAATTATTTAACTAAACCCAGCAAAACCTCTGCCAATAGTTCCATTTCAGCCATTTCATTGTACACATGTGGTGAAATCCGAATGGCATTGCCCCGAAACGACACCTGAATTTTATGCGCGGTTAAGGCTTGTTTCACATCAGCCATGTGCATGTGCGCAGGCAAGCGGATGCCGAACAAATGCGAACTGCGCCAAGTTTCGTCTTCCACCCAGTATCCGGCGGTTTTGAGTTGCGGCAAGATAGGAGTTGTCAAGCCTTTACAATACGCCTGAATCCGCTCCGGTTGCCATTCGAACAGTTGTGTCAAAGCCGCGGCCAGCATCGGCAGCAGAATAAAATTGCTTTGCTCACCCACACTGTAACGGGCCGCTTTGGGTCGGTAATCGGTCTGGTAGTCAATCAACCGACTAAACTCTTCGCTGCCTTTGCGATTAATCCAGTTTTGTTCCAGCGGCAGGCCGTTGTCAAACGCTTCGCTAAAATAGGCCGCTCCCAACGAATACGGTCCCAGCAGCCATTTGTAGCCGGCACAAATCAGAGCATCGGGCTGGATGACTTGCAGATCCAACGGCAATGCTCCCACCGACTGCGTACCGTCAATCACAAACCACGCTCCTACTTCACGGGCCCGCCGACTTACCGCAACTAAGTCGTATTTTGTTCCATCCGTCCAGTGTACGTTGGGTAGCATCACCAGGCAGGTGTTGGATGTAATGGCCTCGAGAATGCATTCATTCCAGCGTTTGCCTCGGTCTGCTAGTTCCTCAGGTGCCGCTATGGTTTTGATCTCCAATTGCTTGTCGCGGCAAATCTCTTCCCAGGCATACACATCACTCGGAAATTCATCCTGGATCAACAAAATCTCTTGTCCTGCCTGCAAACCCGGTTTGTACGCCAGATTTTTCGCCACAATCGCCATTCCGTACGAAACCGAAGGAATCAACGCAATCCGTTCTGCATCCGAACAATTAATTAACCGGGCAAACAAAGGCTTGACGGCAGCAGTTGTCTCAAAAAAAGTTTCCTGAGTTATATGATGGGGCTGCGATTTTCGTAAAATTCCCTGGATACCCGCCTGTTCTACCGATTTCAGGTTTGGCCCCATGGTAGCACAGTTCAGGTAATGACTGTCTTCAGGAAGAGAGAATAAATGCTTTTGACAGGTTAAGGACATAGTTGAAAAATAAGGAAATAAAAGTAGATTCGGCTTTGGCTGAATCGCTCATCGCTCAGATACTGGATTCGGCTAAAGCCGAATCTACGCATTTTTTACAAATGAAATCTACTTTCTATAAACGCCGGGGTTTTGCCCTTCTGGCGGGCACTATTTTGCTGGGCTTGTTGTTGCCCGAAAACCCGGTAATTCCGGTAAAACAGGCAACCCCGCGCGACTGGAATCACCAGTCTTTCTGGCATTATCCGTGGGGCAAATCGGGCGTGCACAAAGGCATTGACATCTTTGCACCCAAAGGCCGGGACGTAGTTGCCGCAACCGGCGGACTGGTGCTATGGAAAGGCGAACTGGCTCGCGGCGGCAAAGCGGTAGTGGTGCTTGGGCCCAAGTGGCGCTGCCACTACTACGCGCATTTGGATGGGTACCAGACTCATTTTCTGGACATTGTAAGTGGTGGCGAACCCATTGGCTACGTAGGCACTACCGGAAATGCCGCCGGAAAATCACCCCATCTGCATTATTCCGTATCGACTTTATTGCCTTACGTTTGGCGCTGGGACAATGACCGACAGGGCTGGAAGAAAATGTTTTACCTTGATCCTCATAAACTGTTGACCAGAGAATAATGACAAGAAAATAGTATCTTGCTACTAGTACAAACCTGATTCCTAACCATTAACAAACCTTTTATGCCAAGAAAAATTTACTTAACTCTCATTCTGTGCATGCTTGTGGCGAAAGTATTTGCCCAGAGAAGCACCGTAACTGGAAAAGTCACTTCTGCCACCGGCGAACCTCTGATTGGAGCAAGCGTCATAGAAAAAGGCACAACCAATGGTACTTTGACTGATAACAGTGGAAACTTTACTATTACTGTCTCGGGTCAGGATCCCGTGTTGGTGGTCAATTTCATAGGTTATACCAAACAGGAACTATCTGTAGCCGGACAAACCAATGTGACGGTGTCACTGGAAGAAGGCAATTTACTTTCACAGGTAGAAGTAGTGGGTTCGCGCAATCTGAATCGGTCATCGACTGAAACGCCAGTTCCGGTCGATATCATTGACATTCAGTCCGTTACCAGCCGTACCGGGCAGCTTGACCTTAACCAACTGCTGCAATTTGCGGCACCTTCGTTTAACTCCAACCGGCAGACGGGTTCGGATGGTGCCGACCACGTGGACCCGGCTTCGCTACGCGGATTGGGACCCGATCAAACCTTGGTACTGGTTAACGGCAAACGGCGGCATCAGTCTTCGCTGGTTAACTTGTTTGGTACGCGCGGCCGCGGAAATACCGGCACCGACCTCAATGCCATTCCGGCCGCTGCGATTGAACGAATCGAAATTCTACGGGATGGCGCTGCCGCCCAGTACGGCTCGGATGCCATTGCCGGGGTGATCAACATTGTACTCAAATCCACTACCAAAGAACTGACAGCCAATGCCAATGCGGGTATGTATCAGGCCAAATACCGGTTTGACGACAAGAAATTTGATGGGTTGAATTACAACCTGAATGCCAATTACGGGTTTGCCATTGGCAAAGAAGGCTTCATAAACCTGACTGGCGATTACAATTTTAGAGATCATACCAACCGCGCCAATACCAATCCGGATGATCTGGCTCGGCGCGAATTCGGTGATCCTAAAATTCAGAATGCGTCGGTTTATCTCAATTCCCGTTTCCCAATTGCCAGCAATGCGTATGTGTATTTGTTTGGGGGCATTAACTACCGCAAAGGCGACGCCTATGCCTGGACCCGTTTCCCAACTGTGACTGACGACGAAGGCAATGAAATCGACAATCCGCGCAGTGTACGGTCTATCTACCCCAACGGCTTTGATCCCATCATTTCCAGCGAAATCAATGACCGTTCGGCAACGGTAGGCATCCGAAGCGTTTGGAGACGCTGGGACATCGATTTGTATAACACCTTCGGTCAGAACCGTTTTCATTATTTTGTCAACAATACATTAAATGCCTCCCTGGGCGCATCTTCTCCTACTTCCTTTGATGCGGGTGGATTCGGTTTGATTCAGAATACGACCGGATTGCGGTTTAGTCGGCTTTTCAAAGAAACTCTGCAAGGTGTAAACCTGGCGTTTGGTACTGAGTTTCGGAACGAGTCGTATGATATATTTGCCGGAGAGGAACAATCTTGGCAAAACTACAATCCGTCACTGGCAGGCGGTTCACAAGGCTTTCCGGGATACCGCCCAGGTGATGCAATCAAGAAAGGCAGATCTAACATTGGCGCTTTTGTCGATGTGGAAGCTGACCTGACCCAAGCACTTATGTTTGGAGCCGCACTGCGATTTGAAAACTACAGTGATTTCGGTTCAACCTTGAACTGGAAACTTTCGAGTCGCTACAAAATAGGTTCTGCCGTTGCGGTGAGAGGCTCGCTGAGTACAGGCTTCCGGGCTCCGTCGCTGGCGCAAATCAACTTCAACTCTACGTTCACCAACTTTGTCAACGGACAACCTGTGGATGTATTGCTGGCCCGCAACAACAGCCCTGTAACCCAGGCACTGGGCATTGCACCGCTCAAACAGGAAACTTCTACCAATGCTAGCTTAGGTATGTCGTTTACGCCTATTTCCAGCCTAAGCATCACTGTAGACGGCTACTATGTGAAAGTAAAAGACAGGGTTGTATTAACTGGACAATTCAAAGATGATGATGAAGACATTGGTGACGAGTTGAAGAACTTGAATGTGGGACTTGCCCAATTCTTCACTAACGCCATTTCGACTTCCACGCACGGATTGGATGTAATTGTGGCACATAGTGCCCCGCTTGGGTTGGGCCGTTTAAATACAACATTGGCTGCCAACTTTAATAAATTAACTATTGATAGGAAAATCAATACCAGTGATAAGCTAGCAGGTAAAGAAGATACTTATTTTGACATTCGTGAAAGGTATTTCGTAATGGCTTCGGCACCTAATTCGAAGATTAATCTGACATTCGATTACAGCATCAACAAGTTTACTTTTGTATTGCGGTTCATTCGTTTTGGAGAAGTGAAACTGGCTAATTGGAATTACGATGCGGCAGATTTGGATGTGTATAACCCCAGAATTACAACCGATTTGTCGGTTCGGTATGCGTTTACAAAGAATGTAAATCTCACGATCGGTTCCAGCAATCTGTTCAATGTTTATCCTGACAAATCCACTCCCAGCCTGACCGAGTCGGGAGGTGCCTGGGATCCGGTGCAGATGGGTTTTAACGGTGCGTTTTACTTTGCAAAGTTGAATCTTAAGTTTTAAATTTCCTCCAGGGCCGTAGTTATTACTACGGCCCTTTTTGCTTTTCAGAAAATACTATTTTACTTACTGCCACTCTTTCCAAAAAATAGTATCTCCGCAAGTATCAAAACCCTTCCACTCGCAGTTCCTGGCAGAAATAGGTAATTTTCAATTTTGCAGAAAACGTAGATTATCTTTTATTATTCGACGAAATTAAGATACATTGCGTCATTAAAACACAAAGATAAATCTTCACTTTACCACCTCCTTTTATGCACATACATTTTATTCGTTTGGCTGCTTTACTGGCATTACCGACGTTGATTTGGGCATTTACTGGCAAAGCGCCTGAAAAAACCTGGACTGAAACGGCACTGGACGATAGCATCAAACTGGTTACCAACAAGAAAGGCCCTACGCTAGGATATTCGCAACAGTCAGGCGTCAAAATCCTGACGGTAAGCGGGATGGCGTTTAAAGACCTGAACAAAAACGGCAAGCTAGATAAATACGAAGACTGGAGACTCCCAACCGATGAACGGGCCAAAGACTTGGCGGCTAAATTAACAGTAGAGCAAATTGCCGGATTGATGCTATATAGTCGCCACCAGGCCATTCCAACGGCTCCGGGCGGGCCATTCGCAGGTAAGTACAACGGAAAGCCTTTTGCTGAAAGTGGTGCCCAAGCCTATGATCTATCGGACCAACAAATTGAATTCCTGACTCGCGACAATGTGCGGCATGTATTGATTACATCGGTGCAAAGCCCGGAAATAGCGGCCCGTTGGAACAACAAAGCACAAGCCTTGGCCGAAAAATTGGGGATGGGAGTTCCTGTCAATACCAGTTCGGACCCACGCCATGGCACCCGTGCCGATGCAGAATACAATGCAGGAGCCGGTGGATCTATTTCGATGTGGCCCAGTTCGTTAGGACTTGCGGCTACGTTCAATCCCGAGTTGGTGCAAAAGTTTGGTCAAATTGCCGCTACCGAATATCGGGCGTTGGGCATTGCCACGGCCCTTTCCCCACAGGTAGACCTAGCCACCGACCCGCGCTGGAACCGATTTAACGGAACCTTTGGCGAAGATCCGCTGCTATCGACTGACATTGGCCGTGCGTATATTGATGGGTTTCAAACATCTATCGGCGCCAAGGAAATCAAAGACGGTTGGGGGTATAATAGCGTAAATGCTATGGTAAAACACTGGCCGGGCGGTGGCAGCGGCGAAGGTGGCCGCGATGCCCACTACGGTTTTGGCAAATACGCCGTGTACCCTGGCAATAATTTTCAGACGCACTTTTTGCCCTTTACCGAAGGCGCTTTCAAGTTGCATGGAAAAACAGGCATGGCCTCGGCGGTGATGCCTTATTACACGATTTCGTACAACCAGGACAAAACCTACAACGAAAACGTGGGCAACAGTTACAACAAATACATCATTGGCGACTTGTTGCGCGGCAAATATAAATACGACGGCGTAGTGTGCACCGACTGGCTCGTAACCGGCGATGAAACCGCCGTAGATATATTCCTGACCGGCAAATCATGGGGAGCCGAAAAACTGACCGTGGCTCAGCGTCACTATAAGGCATTGATGGCGGGTGTGGATCAATACGGCGGCAACAACGAAGTGGCTCCGGTGCTGGAAGCTTACCAAATGGGCGTAAAAGAACACGGCGAAGCGTTTATGCGGAAACGATTTGAGCAGTCGGCGGTGCGGTTGCTACGCAATATTTTCAGAGTAGGCATGTTTGAAAATCCGTACCTCGATGCGGCGGTTTCGAAGCAAACCGTTGGCAAGCCCGAATTCATGCAGGCTGGCTATCAAGCTCAGCTCCAATCAATTGTCATGCTTAAAAACAAGGCTCAGGCCCTACCTATTGCCAAAAACAAAACGGTTTACATTCCCAAGCGATTCACTCCAGCAGGTCGTAATTTCCTGGGAATTCCGTATCCTGAAAAACTGGATTACCCGGTTAATCTAACCATTGTGCAAAAGTATTTCAAAGTGACTGATAATCCGGAGGAAGCTGATTTGGCGTTGGTGTTTATCGCCAATCCGAATTCGGGGCTGGGTTACAACAGCGAAGCCGCCAACGCAGGCGAAACGGGTTATGTACCTATCAGTTTGCAATACGGCGACTATTCGGCCAAGGGAACCCGCAATCCGAGCCTGGCCGGAGGTGATCCACTCGAAAAATTCACAAACCGAACCTACGAAGGAAAAAGCACCCAAACCATTAATCGCATGGACTTGACGATGGTGACTGAAACCTATTCCAAGATGAAAGGCAAACCGGTGATTGTCGCCATGAATACGGCGAATCCGGCCATTGTATCCGAATTTGAAAAGCAGGCCAATGCCCTACTGGTTCACTTTGGCGTGCAAGACCAGGCGCTGCTCGACATCATTACCGGAGCCAGCGAACCATCAGCATTGCTTCCCATGCAAATGCCCGCTGATATGCAAACCGTTGAAGCACAAGCCGAAGACGTACCCCGCGACATGAAATGCTACACCGATTCGGAAGGTCACACCTACGATTTCGGCTATGGCCTTAACTGGAAAGGAATCATCCGGGATGCACGTACGGCCCGATACGTAAAGCCGGTGCTGTCGATGAAGTAAGCCTCAAAAAATAGTATCTTCCCAAAAGCAAAAACCCCCGCTTTGTTTAGGCAGGGGTTTTTGCTTTTGGGAAGATACTATTTTTATCATTCAATTTCTGGATCCTGAATAGGAATTACTTTAAAATCAAATGCAATGTACTTCTCAAAATTAACTTTTTCACATGCTTCAAAGAAACACATAAATTCTCGTAAATACGACCATTTAGCAGGGTCTTGTAAACTCAAGAAATTTTTAAACTTTTCCCTAGAACCCCATATTTTAGATACAACGTTATTGATAGTAAATAACTTCTTTTCAAATGGCTCTTTTTCTATAATAGATTTGAGAACACCATTTAAATCTTTAGTTTCAGAAAAAGCAATAAATAAATTAATTGCCTCTTCAAGATACTTTTCCTGTCTTGTATAAGCTCCATAGCCGTTTGATATCCAGTCAGAGGACTGACAACAATAAAATAGACCTAAAAAATCATTATTCACTTTATTACTATTAGAGCAGAAGTACGAGAAATATTCAATAATAATACTTTCTATTTCTTTTTGTGAAAATAAAAAGCTTTCCTCTTCTCTATAGTTATAAAGCCATCTTCTAATTACCTCCCTTTCAAAAAGAAACGGAGACTTGGCTTTCTTAAACAAGGAATGAACAAAATCTTTCAGTTCTGGTTGAATACCTGCATAATATTGGTTACTGATAGTGTTGTTATAGTTATAAACTTTTTCCTTCAAATTATCTGGGTCATACCCAATCAGTAAACTAACAGTGTCTCTTTTAGTCTCCTTATTAGCAAGATAAAATATCGCAGTTACTATGGTTTCAAAATCCTCTCTATTATCATAATCTTTTTCCTTTATGATCTCAAACCGATGTTTGAGTTCCAATTCAAGACCTTTCTCTATCCATTCATCAATTTTTTTACAAAAAGTATCTAAACCTTCTTTTCGAGCATTCGTGAATTCCAATTCAGATAAATTCCAGTTCAGCAAACTATAGGCAAAATACTTTTCAAATTGACTCGGTATTGTAATAGCGCGATGATCTTTTGTAGTTCGTAGGTAAAGATTGTTTCCTGGAAAAACGCTTTGTATCAAATCTATAATTTTTTCAATATCTCCAGTGTTTATCAGCAGGTCAGTTGCGTGTGTTTTCAGATAACTTTCTAGTGCAGACATTGGACTCTTATCTAAACTCAATAACATATATGTATAGGTGTTATCTTTAGTTAGAAAGTCAGACTTCCGTTTGTAAAAAAGTTCATACACCCCAGGATATTTTAATCGCAACAATTCCATACTAAAGAAATCAGGAAAATACACCTCTCCCTGCAATTTCTGAAAATTTAAGGCAATAGAATTAGACAACCTTGTCACATCACGCATAGAGTGCACCCAATTTTCTAAATTCACGGCTTGATTCAAGACACTACCCACAAGTGCGTTTTCAATTTCGCTTTTATGGTTCGGAAATAAGCCCGAAAGATTACTTATTAATCTTTTCTTTAATATTTGCGCATCGAAATAAGGCAAGTTGATCTCAGTTTGGAAGATCTTTTCAAGAAAATGCTGATGGTTATACGAATTATGGTCCTTAATTGCGGTCAATACATAGTTTCGATCATAAGCGACAATAAAAACCGTATTGGAAAAATTAGCAGTATTTCTTATTAGTCGGATTACTTCAAGAATCTCCTTTGTATTCAGACGGTCCAAGTCATCAATGAATACAATGATCTTTTGATCAATTGCTTTTATCTGCTCATTAATAGATTCATACAATTCTTTGGTAGAATCATTGGATAATCCGAAACCTGTTTTTGACAAACGTAAAGATTGCAGAAATGGATTTACATCAACAGAGGTCAATTTTTCAGAATAAACAACTAATTGATTCGCCAATGAAGCATAGGCAGGTTTAATTTCCTCATATAAGGTATCAAAGAAATCTTTAATAATAGCATCTGGCGAGGATGAACTCCAAGGGTTAAAATCGATAATAATTTGATTTTCCTGCTTAAGGTTTTTTTTAATCAAATTCAAAAAAGAGGTTTTTCCTGTTCCCCATCGTCCATTTATGCCAACAGCAAATGAATTATTTAGATGTGTTGCTTCTATTTTTTCTGAAATTATTCTTGCATAGTTAGCATATCCGAATTCATCCGCGTTTTGTGTTAAATTAGCATACTGGCTATTCAGAGGTTCATCATTGAAGAATCCTATTTGCTCATTTTCATTTGCCTGTTTTTTCCAAACTTTACTGACAAATAGCAAGACAAGATTTAAGCCTGTAAAAAGCATTAGGGCATCTGCATATTTAAGAGCAGGATAAGAATAAAGAGGTATGAAGTCCCAAACCAAATCGCGAAAACGATAGAAGGAATAAATTATTGATATAACAACAAAGAGAATTATAATGTCAACAGATGGAATATACCTCTGTTTGCGTTTCCAGGCCTTATATGCTTCAAAGAATGGATAGAGAGATAGGAGAATGAATAGGATATCTGTGATCCAATGGGATTCTAAATAAGACAAGAAGAATACGGTTGTCTTATTGAATATAAATTCAAAAAAGCGATGAAAAGCAAAAAAGCTTCCAAGAACGAAGAAAATTAGTAATAGTTTTTTCAATACTTTAATAGGCTTAGTTTCAGCTATTAATAGTAAAAAAATACAGAAGTAACCTACGTTAAAAGCAGAGGTTTTATCAATTCAAAAGATAATATTTTCTCAGATGTTCCACCAGTAGTTAAGCTTCAGTACAATAGCCCGGTTGCGAATCGCCAGATTCTCAGACAGGTAGTTGTCAGTGTAGACAATGAACAAATCGGAAGCCGGACGGTACCTCCATTGCAAACGCACATTCAGGTTCACGTTTTTCTGCTGGTTGTTGTATTGCAGAAAGTTGGTAAAAAACAGTTTGTTACTCAGCGTCACATCAATACGCGGGCCCACCAGCCAGAAGTCATAGGTTTTGTTCTTCAGTCCTTCGGGCAATACGGCATCTCCATGGAACTGCAAACGGTTGAAGTTGAAGCTCATCGCAATGGCCACGTATGGCTGAAACCGATACCCCGCCTCGCCCGCCAACCGAAAGCGGTTTCCGTTGGCATAAAATCCACCGTAACGCGTTGACAATGAGTAGGTAAACAAGCTCTGGGGCTTGGAAATAAAATCGGCACCCACCGTACGCCAATTGTGTTGCGTACCAATGGCCAGCGAATCTTGCAGGAAATTTGTCGGGTCAAACTTGACCAACAGTTTCACAAAGTTGTAAGACGTCCAGAGTGTCAGATCGGCGCGACTGCGGAAATTGATACGGTACGAAAATATGGATTCGTTTTCGGTATATTCAGCGTTCTTGTTGAAATACGAAACCGACGTAAACAAAGGTCCATGACTCAAAATCAATTTGGATTTCGGAAAAAACAGATACCCAACTTGCGGTGTAATGCTCTGATAACCCAAGCGGGGCACATAACCCACTTCGGCGCGGTAGTTTCGCCCAACGTATTCGTACTGAGCCCCGTATACCCAATGCCGGGCCGTATGCAAAAGGTTGGCCGCAATCACCTGATTATCGGTATTTTTTTCGGGAGTGAGTCCCCTCAGATATAGCAGCTTACCCGTCCAGATGTTATTGGAAGAAGCCAGATTGTATTCAAATCCGAAGTTGCGGTTGTAGCGACTGATCCGGGTCGGATCGGCAACGGTTTCGTAATCAAAGGTTTCTTTATTAATGAAAATAGCGGAAACATTGGAGCGGGCAAACACTTGCCGTTGCAATGCCAGAATGCCGAAGTTTTGAGCCGGTATGCCCGTTGCATTTCGTCCGGTTTGCATGTCCATGGCACCAATTCGCCAGTTTTTGTCCAACTTGCCGCTGAGTCTCGCCCCAAATCGAATGGGTGCGTTGAGCCCGATGCGGCGCGAAAAAAACGGACGAATGGTGCCGTAACCGAAATTGGTGAACAAATCGCCGTTTTCGAGAAAAAACTGTCGGCGTTCAGGAAAGAACAATTCGAATCGGTCCAGGTTGGTTTGCTGCTGATCTACATCCACCTGTGAGAAATCCGGGTTGACTGTCAAGTCCAGATTGAGCGACGAGGTAACGGCAACTTTGGCATCAAAACCGACGTCGCCCCGCCACAGCGGATCGGTGCCGTTTTCGTAGCTTTTGCTCACGCCGCCCAAGGCATACGGAATCACTGAAATATTAGTTCCGGCGGCAGGTGGCGGTTCGTCCCAAATCAGACTGCCGGTATAAGCCAGCGATGCCGTCGGGAACTGACGTGGCACCGGAGCCCATGCCGATTTTTCGGTGGTTTTCAAATCCAACCGACTGAAATTAATGCCCCAGCGGGTAATGCCTTGCTTGTAACGGATGGTTTTGAAGGGAACGGCCATTTCAAACACCCATTTGTCGTCGTCCTGCTTCACAGCCGATACCCACTTGTTGTCCCAGCTTAGGTTAGCTTTTCCGCCTTCGTACAGCAATCCGTCCCATTGGGCTCCCATGGCATTGGCTCCAAACGTAAAGCCGTTGGTTTGGTCGTCAAATGTGTCCATAAACAGCAAAAAGTTGTCATTTTTTCCGAATGTAAAATCGCGCCGCAGCGACTCCACCATGTACGGACCAGGCAACTTTTCGTAATTAATTGCCACTAGATACATATTGTTTTCGTCGTAGAGCATTTTTACTTCGGTACGCACGTTGGCCCGGCTGGTATCCATAGGCAATACCATGTAAAAATCGGAAATCGTTTCGGCGGTTTGCCAGGCTTGTTCATCCACCAACCCATCTACTTTTATGGGCGAACTGGCACGGTAGATACGGTATTCGAAGGTTTCGTTCTTTTTCTGGGCAAAAGCGGAGAGGGAGCCTACTAACAAAAGCAATAGAAGGGTAACTTTCTTTCGATACATGTGCATGGGCGAGAATAGCTACCAAATATAGAACAGAAAATCGGGAATTCTATTGCTATCGGATAAATGGATGCCGGTTTTGTCCTATTCAAGGATACTATTTTCAGCGTCATTCAATTTACGTTCCGACTCAGCGATAGGCAGATCATTGATACTTGCATACCGGTGCGACATGTAGCCGTTTTCATCAAACTCCCAAAGCTCGTTGCCATACGAACGGAACCACTGGCCGGTATGGTCGTGCCATTCGTATTCAAACCGGACAGCCATGCGGTTTTCGCGAAAGCCCCACAATTCTTTTTTAAGCCGGTAGTTGAGTTCTTTCTGCCACTTGCGGGTCAGAAATGCCTTCACCTCGTCGCGTCCATTGATAAACTCGGTTCGGTTACGCCACTCGGTATCTACCGTATAGGCCATACTCACTTTTTCCGGATCTCGGGTGTTCCAGGCATCTTCGGCGGCTTGTACTTTCTGAAGGGCCGTTTCCAGGGTAAACGGCGGCAAAGGATATCTTTTTTCCATGATTGACTTAAGGCAATTCATTACCAACCGTATAATTGACAATGAATTGCCTACGATAAAGATTAGATGAACAAAATGTTAGGCATTGGCTTCTTCGAGCAGTTCTACTTTCGGAAAATCGACTTCGGTCTGCGACACGTTGTTGAAATAATTGGTGAGCACATTCAATGCCACATGCCCGATGATTTCGGCAATCTCCCCTTCACTGTAGCCTGCATCTTTTACCAAAGTCAGGTCTTCGTCCGAAACACGCCCCCTTTTGGCAACTACCAAGCGGGCAAATTGCAAGGCTGCATCCGTTTTGGGATCAATTTCGCTCCCGTTTCTGGCTGCCAAAATCACGTCGTCTTTAATCTTAGCCAGGTTAGTAGCCAGATAGGTATGCGCCGAAGCACAGTATTCACACTGGTTGCTTTCGGCTACGGCCAAGGCAATCAGGTTGCTCAGGCGAAGTCCGAGTTTGCCGGTGCCCAATGCCCCACTGAAGTTTAGATAGCTTTCGAGTACGGCCGGCGAATTGCCCAGGGTACGCATCAGGTTGGGAACAACACCCAGTTTGCCTTGAACGGCATTGAATAATTCTTTGGTTTTTCCGGTAGCGGTTGTGGGGTCAAGTGCGGTTAATCGTGCCATGATTGTAATTGTTTTGATGTGAATTGTTTGTTTTTGATGATACAAAGGTGGCACATCGGCACGGCATGTAACATGGAGGTTTAGCGCAATGAGATGGACAAAATTCCCCGACTACCTTAAGCACTAACCGCCCGACCAAAACCAACCGTTTCGCGGTAATACTGCGGTGAAATGGCCGTCACGCTTTTAAACAACCGACTGAAGTAATATTCGTCTTCAAAACCCAGTTCGTAGGCAATTTCCTTTACCGCCTTGTTAGTCAGGTACAATTCGCGTTTGGCTTCGATGATGATTCGCTCCTGAATCAGGTCGGTAATAGTTTTGTTGAAATGGTGCTTGGTGATTTTGCCCAACGCTTTGTTCGACAGATTGAGCATATCAGCATACTCTCCCGCACTGCGACGACGGCGAAAGTTCTCTTCAATCAGGTCTTTTAGCTTTTGCAATACGGATGGTTCTTTGGCGTCGGCAAAATCGAGCTTTGCCTGCGGATGCTGATCTATTTTGATGCGGGTAGCCGTGATCAGAAATATCTTCAAATAGGCAATCAACAGATCATATTGAGCCAGGCCGCCTTGTTGCAGTTCCTGCTGCATTTTGGAGAGAATATCGGTAAATGAAGCGGTTGCATTGGCATCAATCGCAATGGAAGGCGGTTGGTAAATATTATTAAACAGAATGCCATTGCAAGCCACTTCCTTTTCGTGCTTGATAATGCAAAAGAAATCGGGATGAAAGTGAATGGCAACCCCGGTTAATTCCTCCGTTGGCAACAGGATAAAAGGCTGGTAGGGTGCAAAGAACAGCATGTGATTGGAAACCAGGCTATACTCCGAAAAATCGGAGCGATAGGTGCCGTTGCCTTGCTGAATCCAAACGCATGAAAAGTAGTTGAGGCGCTGCAAATGATCAAACGAATTGGTGGGCGTCAACGGCCGGATGCTGAAAGCCAACTCGCCATTCTGCGGATTGACAAGGGTGAGGGGTTGGTTCATGGGTAAAACGAAACTTTGCTGTTCAGCAAAGATACGCCGCCAACTTTCGAATTGGGATGGATTGTTTGCTTTTTCTGATGGACAGTTTTCCCGCTGATCCGAAAAAAGGGAGGTTTTTCATTTTTGGGAAATACTAGTTGGCCTCACCCCAGCCCCTCTCCCGTGGAGAGGGGAGAAACCCCACCCTAAATCCCTCCCCTCTGAGGGAGGGACTTTTATATTCGCGACTGTCAAGTCCCTCCTCTGAAGAGATTTGTAGCGATATTTCACTTTGGCAACTTCAATCGCGGATGGTAGTGTAGGTGCGTAGGCCTCTTGCGCCAGCGAGGTTGGCGTGAGCCTTTTTGCGGGCAGAAGCATTGGCGCAAGTGTCCTTTTTTGGTTACTTTTTTGGACAAGCAAAAAAGTAACAGGTGGTGCAAATACACAAATGATCAATCTTTGAAAATAAGTTTCGATCAGCACTCAACTTAAATTGAACACTGATAATTCCGGCGAGTAGTTGCGCAATCCTAGGTATTGATAACTCCCTAGCTGCCAAGCGTATAGAGCCACCAAAACAATTGTATAGTTGAGTGGTTTTCTAAAGGGGGTTTTGCCATTCTGAAAGATACTATTTTTCCAGGTATTGTTTACCAATTCTCAAACCCGCGAATTAAAGTGCAGTTTCTATTTTCTTAACACCTCGTTTTTTCGATATTTAAAAATCATTTGCATATTCGCACACTCTGACATTTACTCATTTATTTTTTTACCCCTTTTATAATGGAAACAGCTATCAGACAGAAGATTGACACGTGGCTTAGCGGAAATTACGATGCCGACACCAAAGCCTATCTGAATAAACTACTGACAGACAACAACGAATCCGAGCTTAGCGACGCCTTTTACAAAGATTTGGAATTTGGTACGGGCGGTTTGCGTGGCACTATCGGCATTGGTACCAACCGAATAAACAAATACACCGTAGGCATGGCAACTCAGGGCTTGGCAAACTACCTGAAGCAGGTATATCCAAGCGAAGAAATTCGCGTAGCCATTGCCCACGACAGCCGCATCAAAAGCGACGAATTTGCTCAAATCACTGCCGACGTTTTTTCGGCCAACGGCATCAAAGTGTTTCTATTTCCTGAATTGCGCCCTACGCCTGAACTTTCGTTTGCCGTTCGCGAATTGAAATGCCATTCGGGCGTAGTGATTACCGCATCGCACAATCCCAAAGAGTACAACGGCTACAAAGCTTACTGGAACGACGGCGGACAGGTGATAAAGCCGCATGACAAAAACATCATTGCCGAAGTGCAGAAAATCAAATCGGTAGACGAAGTGAAATTCACCGGCAATCCGGATTTGATTATCAAAATCGGGCCTGAATTGGACACCAAATACCGCCAGACGATTCTGAACAACGTGGTGTTCTCAGACGTGATTCAGCGCCAGAAGGGAATGAAAATCGTGTTTACGCCGATTCACGGCACGGGCATCACGCAAGTACCCCAAGTGCTTGAACTGATGGGCTTTACTAATGTGCATGTGGTGGAAGAGCAGGCCAAACCCGACGGCACGTTCCCGACGGTGGTTTACCCGAATCCGGAAGAACACGAAGCGATGAGCCTGGCCCTGAAAAAAGCCGCCGAGCTGGACGCTGACCTGGTAATGGCAACCGATCCGGATGCCGACCGGGTGGGCATTGGCGTGAAAAACCACCATGGAAAGTGGCAGCTGCTCAATGGCAACCAAACCGGCAGTTTGATTATTTATTACCTGCTGCAAGCCTGGAAACAAGCGGGAAAAATCACCGGCAAAGAGTTTGTGGCCAAAACCATCGTTACCACGGACCTGATTGACAAAATGGCCGCTGATTATGGGGTGGAATGCCCTAATGTACTTACCGGCTTCAAGTACATCGCAGCTAAAATTGCGGCTTACGAAGGCACGAAAAAATTCATTGCTGGCGGTGAAGAAAGCTATGGCTACCTGATTGGTGACGCCGTTCGCGACAAAGATGCCATTGCGTCTTGCGCCATTATTGCCGAACTGGTTGCGTTTGCCAAAGACAAAGGCATCAGCTTGTTTGACATGATGCAGGAAATGTACCAGAAGTACGGATTCTACTATGAAACGCTGATTTCGCTAACGAAAAAAGGCCAGTCGGGAGCCGAAGAGATTAAGCAAATGATGAACAATATTCGCAACAATCCGCCGAAAACGGTGGCCGGTTCGCCATTGGTGCGTTTGCTGGATTACGAACTGGGCCAGGACCGCGATCTGGTCACAGGCATTACGCGTCCTACCGAACTCGAAAAATCGGATGTGTTGCAGTTCATCACCGAAGACGGTACCAAAGTTTCAGCACGTCCTTCGGGCACTGAACCGAAAATCAAGTTCTATGTTTCGGTTAACGAACCCTTGGAGAAGAAAGAGGATTTCGACGCCGTTTTCGATCAATTGAAAGCCAAAGTCGCCCATATTGTGGAGGAACTAGGATTGA
Organism: uncultured Sphingobacteriales bacterium; assembly: GCA_963520985.1. Classification (GTDB taxonomy): domain Bacteria; phylum Bacteroidota; class Bacteroidia; order Cytophagales; family 172606-1; genus Xanthocytophaga. The sequence continues at coordinate 837,514 of CAUQTA010000001.1, read as the reverse complement.
AATAGTATCTTTTGAAAACACAAAACCCCAACCTACATTTTTGCAGGTTGGGGTTTTGCGTTTTCAAAAGATACTATTTTGCGCAGCTTTATACCGCACTCAAATCCCGGTAGCGAGCTTTCACAAACATGTAAGCGCCATAGGCCACCAAACCCAACGCTACAATAGCCAGCAAAATGGTACCGAAAGGTGCCTGGCTTTCGATAAAACTAAAGGCCTCTTTTGAGCCGCCTGTCTCACGGGGATTGGCCTCGATGGCAGCTCTGAACAAGAAATACGCCACAATAGCAATCACTACGCCCCGGGCAGCATAGCCAACCTTACCGGCGGTGCGGAGGGCTTCTTTTGTTTTGACTGGCAGGCTGCCGTCCATGATTTTTTTGGCAAATTTACCCGTATAGGCTTTGTAAAACTGATAGATGGCTTTGCCAAAGAAGATGAGAGCGGCAATGATTACCAGCCACTTGCCGGCCGGCATTTCCAATGCTTTGGCCACAAAACCCTGCCGTGAAGAACCCTCGCCGGAAGAATTGCCCTGTGTAATAATTTTAACTGTGTAATAAGCCAGCGAACCGTAAAACAAACCGCTGAAAGCATACCCTACTCGGGTAGCTATCCGTTTGGCGGATTTGTCGTTGTTCTCAGGATCTTTGATGGCCTGATAAAACCGCCAAAAGGCATAGCCCAGCAGACCCAGCGCAATCAGGCCTAGCAAAATGTAACCATAGGGTTGTGAAGCCAGAAACTTTATCGAATCTTTGGTATCGGCTTTCTGACCGCCCAGATTAAATACCGATAGCGTAGTTAAAATACCTGCCAGGCAATAGATAACACCTTTGGTGGCATAGCCGGCACGAATCAGATTTTCCTTAAGGTCGTGTTTGGTTTTGGTTGTTAGTTTGGTTTGCATATACATCCGAGGTTATACATAAGTTGAAGAAAACCACAAGTAGACTACTGACAGTCAGCATCTTATTGCAAGCTATTTATTTCAAAAAACTATGCCTCTGATTCTTCTATGCAATTTGGACTCAATTTCTCAGTTTTGAGTGGGGAATTTGAGGATAAATGTGGTGCCTTCGCCTACTTCTGAGGCTACTTTGAGCACCCCGCCATGCATCTGCATGATTTGCCGCGACAAGCTTAAGCCAATGCCAGAGCCTGTTTTCTTGGTGGTATAAAAAGGAATGAAGATCTTTTCCAAAGCTTCCGGAATAATGCCGGGTCCATTGTCAGTAATGTCAATCGTTACCTGATGGTTGTCGTCTTTGTAGCTATTGATTCGAACACTTGCTCCCTTTGTTCCGGCCAATGCTTCCATGGCATTTTTAACAATATTGATCAGCACCATTTCTAGCTGTTCATTATCGGCCAGTACTTGCAGGTTATCCGGTTTCACTTCAAACGCAAGCTGTACACCGGCATTTTTCGCATCGGTAAGCATCAGTTGATACACGCTGTTAATCAACTGCCGCACGGGCATTTCTTCCAGATTCGGTTTGGGAATGTTGGTAAAATTCCGGTAGGCATTCACAAAATTGAGTAAACCCATACTGCGATTTTCAATGGTACGCAATGCCTCTTTGATATCGCCTACAGCTTCGCTGTTACTGTCATCCACGGCCAGGTCGTACGTCACAATGTCTTGCATGGTGGCAATCAGCGAAGTAATCGGCGTAATCGAGTTCATGATTTCGTGCCGCAACACACGGGTCAGGTTTTGCCAGGCTTCCAATTCTTTCTGTTGCAATTCGGACTGAATGTTTTGCAACGAAACCAGTTTTACGGTTTTGCCGCGCAACCGGATCACGGTGGCATAGACAGACAATTGCTGTTCGTTGGGCGTTTGGTAAAGACCATTGTTTTGCGAACGTAGTTTTTGGATCAAATCGACCAGTTCGGGATGTGCTTTCTGCAATTCGATAAGAGTTCGCAACCGGTAAATTCCGAGCAGCTTAAGGGCCGCATTATTGACTAACTCTACGTTCCCTTCGCTATCAAACGCCAGCAGACCCACACTTACGTGGTGCACCACGGCATTGAGATACTGCAAGTTAGCCTCTCTTTCGGCGCGGGCTTGCCGAAACGCATCCAGTACTTCATTGAATTGCTGGTTCAACACCCGAAAACTGTAACCCAACTTGTTGTCGGCAGCAAAGCCAATCGAAAAATCAGACCAGCGAACGGATTCCAGAAAGCGAATCAGTTTGCGGTTGGTTGCATCAACGTAATAATAGAGATTATAGGTTTGCAGCGAAATCAGCAGCAAAAACGATACGGCAATCAGGTAATTAAATGAAAACAGGAATGTATAGCAGCTTGCAAAAATGACGAGGATTAATGCCAGCACCCGAACAATAAGCCCCGCACTGAAAGTTTTGAACACGCGCTTACCAAATTAAAAATGAAGAATGTACAATGAAAAATAGTATCTTCTCAAACACGAAAAACCCTTTGCGCGTATCTGCCAAATCTGCAAGCAATTCTGGAGAACCAGCACCAATAAAATAGTATCTTCCCAAAGGCAAAAACCCACAGTGTGGTTTTACCTTTAGCGATACCTCTGATAAGACTCACATTCCGTATTTTTCCAACCGGCGGTATAGCGAAGAACGAGTAAGGCCCAGCTCCTGAGCCGCTTCGGTAATGTTGCCGTTGTGTTTCTTCAATGCCTTGCGAATAAGCATTTTCTCCATCTCGTCCAGTGGCATGGCATCCAACGCGGCTTCTTCATCTTGTGGGGTTTCCTGTCCGTTGCTAAAGAAAAAGTCTTCGGGTTGCAGCACATTGCTTTGCGCCATAATCACGGCGCGTTCAATGGCGTGCTGCAATTCGCGTACGTTGCCCGGCCAGTGGTATTTCTGCATCCGTTTGAGCAAAGCCGGGCTTAGGGCATTTACCGAACGGTTGTATTTTTTGCGATACATCTGCAGGTAATAGTCCGACAAAGGAACCAGATCTTCGAGGCGTTCACGCAACGGAGGCAAATGAATTTCGATGGTATTGATCCGATACAGCAAATCCTGCCGAAACGTCTTGCCTTTTACCATCTCATACACCGGCATGTTGGTAGCTGAAATCAACCGAACATCTATCTGTTTGGGTTTGTTGGAACCTACCCGTGTTACGGTACGGCTTTGCAAAACAGTAAGCAGTTTGGCTTGCAGTGGCAACGACAAATTCCCGATTTCATCTAAAAAGATGGAACCTCCCGAAGCAGTCTCAAATCGGCCGGCACGGTCTTCTTTGGCATCAGTAAACGAGCCTTTGACATGCCCAAACAGCTCGCTTTCAAACAAGGTTTCACTGATAGCTCCTAAGTCAACGGATACAAATGCTTCATCCGTACGTTTCGACTTTCGGTGCAACGCCCTGGCTATCAACTCTTTTCCGGTTCCATTTTCGCCCAAAATCAACACATTGGCATCGGTCTCGGCCACACGGTCAATGGCTTCGTACACACGCATCATGGAGGGGCTTTGCCCGATGATATCCGATGCATACGAACTTTGTGCCTGGTTCAGGTCTTTTTGCTTGGCTTTCAGCGTGGCATTTTCCTCCCGCGACTGCCGTAAGCGCATCGCCGAAATCAGCGTAGCCAGCAGCTTTTCGTTTTCCCAAGGCTTCAACACAAAATCGGTAGCACCGTCTTTGATAGCACGCACCGCCATTTCCACATCGCCATAGGCAGTGATCAACACCACTACCGCCGCAGGGTCAATCGCCAAAATCCGGTCGAGCCAGTAAAAGCCTTCCTTGCCGCTACCAATGTCTTTGGTAAAGTTCATATCCAGCAAAATAACGTCGTAGCGGGTATTGTTGATCAGGTAAGGGATGCTTTCGGGATTGCTTTCTACATCGACATGCAGAAAATGGCGTTTCAAAAACAATCGGGCTGCACTAAGTACATCAGTATCGTCATCAACGACTAGAATTTTTCCGGTTTTGGTTTCCATGCACGAAATTTAATTTTTTGCCTATAAGATTGCAACATATACCTGAAAGTTGCATGAATTCTCCTATAAACGGAAAAAAATATGGATTAATGACAATTTGCTCAGATGCAACTAGTACAAATCGGAGAATGGTTCGTCCCATCAATTCAACTAGTATTTTCCTAAAATACAAAAGCTACTATTAAACAAATAAGGCGCAACCGGATTACTGTAACTTTTAACCTATTATCAGTCAAAACCATACGCTAGTAATATAGATTATTTCTTGCTCAAAAATACCATTTCACAATCCTTATGTTTGTATCTGCCCTAAAGGTCTTCAAAACAGCTAATGAAAGAAATATGAGACTCATAATCAGAAGTGTTGTTATCTTATGGATTGCCTCTGCCTGGATGGCGTGTCGTTCGACCAACGGACTTACGATGAATGTCAGCGAGCCGGCTCCGGTGTGGATTCCGCCGCATGTCAAGACCGTAGGAATTACAGACCGTACACGCCCGTCAGAACAAAGCAAAAAATTGGATAAAATTGACCAGATCCTTTCCGTTGAAGGTGGCAATCTGGACAAAGACGGAGCCCAGGAAAGCGTGCACGGATTGCAAACCGAGCTACAAAAGAGCAATCGGTTTACCGAAGTGGTTAAGCTGGATAAACCGGAATTGACGGGACCCGGCCTGGATGTGTTTCCGGCTCCGCTGGCTTGGGAAACTGTAGCACAGATTTGCCGTGACAACCGGGTGGATGCGTTGTTTATACTGGAGTTTTACGACACCAACACCAAAATTGATTATACGGCCGTTCCGATTACCATCAATGGCCCGATGGGAGTGAAAATCCCTGCCTTAGAACACAACGCCCATATGCTCACAAGCATTCGCACGGGTTGGCGCATCTACGATCTACAGACCCGCACTGTGTTAGACCAGCATCCGTTGTCACGCCAAATGACTAGCGTAGGCAAAGGAGTAAATCCGGTAGCGGCCGCATCGGCATTATTGGGTCGCAAAGAAGCAGTAAAACAGGTAAGTTATGAAATTGGTCAGGTGTACGCAGGCAGTTTGCTGCCATATCAGATTCGGGTGTCGCGTGAGTATTATGTGCGTGGAACGGACCAGTTTAAGATAGCTAAACGCCGTGCCCAAACCCGCAATTGGGACGGTGCAGCCGAACTTTGGGAACGCGAAGTGACCAACCCCAAACGCAAAGTAGCCGGGCGTGCCTGCTACAACATGGCGATCGGCAATGAGATCAATGGCAACCTGGACCAAGCCATGCAATGGGCTGAAAGATCGTATACAGACTATAAAAACAAATTAGCCTTACGCTACCTGAATATTTTGCGCCAACGCAAGGCTCACATTCTGGAAATTGAACGTCGCCACCAAGCGGAAATGCAGCAAGGAACTAACTAAATCACATTAAGTAATAAACATACAAACCTGCCTATGCATAGGCAGGTTTGTATGTTTAGGGAGATACTATTTTTTGTAAATCAAGATTTCAGACTTGAAGTGTTTAAACCCTTAGGCTCAGCTCATTCTACGCTTAGGCGTAGAATGAGCTGTTTTGGTATTTCGAAAGATACTATCTTCCACCAGCCGTCCTGCCCGCTCCAAAATCTATTCAGTCACCCGCCCAGTTTTCGCGGTCTAAGCTGCGGTATTGGATGGCTTCGGCCAGGTGCTCAGTCAGGATTCGATCACTGCCTGCCAAGTCGGCAATGGTGCGGGCTACCTTCAGAATCCGGTCGTAGGCGCGGGCAGATAAGCTGAGTCGTTCCATAGCCCGTTTGAGCAGTGTTTTGCCTACGGTATCTATCTCACATACATCTTTGACCATTTCGGGCGGCATCATGGCATTGGCATATACGCCTTTGCTGTTTTCGAAACGTTTGGTCTGAAGATTACGGGCTGTAATTACCCGTTCGCGAATCTGCGCACTGGTTTCCAACTTCCGATTGGCCGTCATCTCGTCAAACGAAACCGGCGTTACTTCCACATGCAAATCAATCCGGTCTAGCAGCGGCCCGCTGATTTTACTCAGATACCGATGCACCACACCCGGTCCGCAAACACAATCCTTTTCGGGGTGATTGTAATACCCGCACGGACACGGATTCATGCTGGCGATAAGCATAAAACTGGCCGGAAACTCCACTGTTTGGCGGGTACGCGAAATTACTACTTTGCGTTCTTCCAACGGTTGGCGCATTACTTCCAACACGGTTCGTTTGAACTCCGGAAGCTCATCGAGGAACAAGACGCCATTGTGAGACAGCGAGATTTCGCCCGGTTGCGGAATGCCACCGCCACCGACCAAGGCTGCATCGCTGATGGTATGATGCGGGCTACGAAAAGGCCGCCGTGAAATCAATGAAGCCGTTCCTCCTAGTTTTCCAGCCACTGAATGGATTTTCGTTGTTTCCAAGGCTTCCAAAAGCGTTAACGGTGGCAAGATGGAAGGCAACCGCTTGGCCAGCATCGTTTTCCCGGCTCCCGGCGGGCCGATCATGATGACATTGTGCCCGCCTGCCGCCGCAATTTCCAGAGCCCGCTTGATGTTTTCCTGACCTTGCACATTGGAGAAATCAGCCTCGTATTCGTTCTGAGTATTGAAGAAGATTTCGCGTGTATCCGAAACCGTAGGTTCTATTAAACTTGTGCCTTCCAGAAAGTCTACCGCTTCACGCAGATTTTCTACACCAATTACATCCAGGTTGTTGACAATGGCCGCTTCTGGTGCATTCTCTTTAGGCAGTATAAATCCTTTGTATCCGTTTTTACGGGCTTCAATGGCAATGGGCAATACGCCTTTGATGGGCCGTAAAGTGCCGTCCAGCGCCAGTTCGCCCATTATTACATAGTGCTCCAAGGTTTGAGTATGCAATTGCTCCGAAGCGGCCAATATACCCAAAGCAATAGGCAAGTCATAGGCGGAACCTTCTTTGCGAATGTCGGCCGGCGCCAGATTGACCACAATTTTGGTGCGCGGCATACGGCAACCAATGTGCTTGATAGCCGTTTCGACCCGTTGCTGGCTTTCCTTGACCGCACTGTCGGGCAGACCCACCATAAAAAAGTGCTGACCCTGCCCCACACTCACTTCAATGGTGATCAGAAACGCATTGACTCCGTATACGGCACAGCCATATGTTTTGGATAACATAATTGAAAATAGAAATGTCTAAGGTAAAGAACCCGCTTTGTTATGTAACGGATGCAAATCGTGTGGCTGAACGTGTTTACGGATTTCCGTTTCCAAACTATCCAGACTTATGGCCTGATACTTTGTCGCTGCTGCAAACTTTCTTTTCTGGTACATACCCAGTATTAAAACACTGAGGCTAACCAATAGTCCAACAAAGAAGAGAGTTGAGCCATCCGGTTCAGGATTGGTGTGGGTTGTGTGGTATTCCTGTACGGTACCGATAAAAATACGCTTCTTTTCAGGTTTTTGCATACATGCTTTCAGCAGATACAGGAGCCCAAAAAAGAGAAAGCCCAATCCTCCAATCACTAAATTTCGCGAATACATGGATTGGGAATGGCTGGCCTTCTCCCATTGTTCAAAAGTCAGGTTGGTATTCACTCTGATGTCTCTCTTATCTACGCCTAAATCCATCAAAGCACCCTGGATTTGTTCGTAGGTATAGCCTTGGCACGCAGCCACTTTTGTATATTCTTTCAGAAGTTCTTCCATAGAAAGCGAAAGAGAGTAGTTTTTGCTATTCTGCCCATTTACAGGTGAAAATTAGCAGTGTTACCTGAATTCAAAAAAAGAATCCCCAGCCGGAAAGCAGACGTGTAAGAAAAAATGCAAAGGCATAAACGTTCGTTTCCCGAACAAAAAATAGTATCTTTGCACAAACCAAAACCTACTTACACCGAACGATAAACCGTACGCATTCCATAACCGATTTTTTGTGTAGAAATTTATGTCAAATCAAGCGGAACGTCTCAAAAATCTGCGTCAGAAAACCAATCTGAACCAACAGGAAGTTGCCGACAAAATCGGCAAGTCCCGTTCCCGGATTGCGATTTATGAGACTCAGCATCAGGTACAGATTCCGTCGGATGTGCTGCAAAAGCTGGCGCAGATTTACAATACCTCAGCCGAATACATTCTGTACGGAACGGTGCAACCCACCCCACAAGCCAATACCACGCCAGCAAATACCAGTACCCGCGTAACCGGCGGCGATATGCGGATTCTGGTAGTAACTACAGACCGGGCCGGAGAAGAAAATGCGGCATTTGTTCCAATAAAGGCTCGGGCAGGTTACTTGGTGGGCTACGGTGATCCCGAATTCATTCAGACTCTGCCAACCTATTCCATTCCGGGGTTTTCTGAAGGAACGTATCGCATTTTTGAAATAGAAGGCGACAGCATGCAGGAGACGCTACGCCCTGGCGACCTGGTAATTACGCAATTTGTAGAAAATTGGCGTAATCTGAAAAACGATAAGATGTACGTTATTGTATCCGTAGATGGCCTGATTGTGAAACGTGTACATAATCTACTTGACAAATCGGGCGGCATCGTCATTATCTCCGACAACCCCCTGTTTGCTCCTGATTTTCTTCATGCCGATCAAATTCTTGAGATTTGGGAAGTAAAAGCAATGATGAGCCGTTCCTTGGATCGTAAACATTAAAAATGTGCTGTATGGTGGTTTGTCGGTTTTCATCGGCACCATACAGCACCCATTAACAGTTGACTGTATGCCCGTCTTCACCCGAAAACGCATCAAGCGTTTTTTTTTATTTTTTTCCCTTTTTCTGCTCATTGCTGCCGTTGCGCTGATTGGTCCGGTAGACCGCACCCCTTACCAGGAAACGGATTACTACAAGCAATTCCGCCAGGAAATAGTATCTCTTCCGAAGCCAAAACCCCAAACCGGAGCGGACACGCTACAAGTAGGCTGGGCCAAAGCGAACATAACTCCTGATCATGCGATGCCTACCGGAGGTTATGGCAATCGCCGGGGGGCTTTGTACACTTCTGTTCACGATTCCATCTGGGTGCGGGCATTTGTGTTTGACAACGGTCAGGAGAAAGCAGCTTTGGTGAGTGCCGATTTGCTGATCATCCCTCCTGAACTAACCAAGACCCTGACCCAACGCCTTCCCGAAATTGGTCTATCCATTGATAAGGTGTATCTGTGTGCCACTCATTCGCACAACAGCATGGGAGGCTGGGCCGACAAGCTGGTTGGCCGTTTGATTGCAGGGAAATACGAACCCGACATGGTCACTTTTCTGGCCGAACGGTTTTTGCAAGCCATCAAGCAAGCCAACGCCCGGAAGGAAAAAGCGGCCATTGGCACTGCCGTTTATCCGTCTGGTGAATTGGTAGAGAACCGTTTACGCGCCAGCCACCCAACAGATTCACTGTTGCGAGTAATGCAGATTCGCCAAAAATCAGGTGCTACGGCTATCATTGCGTCTTTTTCTGCGCATGCTACTCTTATTTCTGACGAAGATGTTCGCCTCTCCCGCGATTATCCGGGTGTATTGGTGGACACCCTGGAACATGATCCCAATATTGACTTTGCGGCATTTTGTGCAGGTCCGGTAGGCAGCCACCGCGTCGAGTTGCACGGCACAGACGGCTGGGATACTATGCAACAGGAAGCCAACGCATTGGCTCACAAGATTACGTCAGGTTTGGATAGCACTTCTTTGACTTACCAGACCCAGCTTCGCAGTCTCTCATTAAATCTACCACTCCGCTCTCCTCATTTCCGCATTGCTGAAAACTGGCGCATTCGTCCGTGGGTGTTTTACGGTTTGTATGGCGACTATCCTTCTGTGGTAAAAGGACTGCGCATTGGCAATACCATCTGGGTAGGTGCTCCGTGTGATTTTTCCGGCGAACTCTCTCCTCTGATTCGTCCGCTTGAGGATTGGTCACAGCATCCATTGTTTATCACGAGCTTTAATGGTGGTTACATCGGTTATATTACCCCTGACGCCTATTACGACTGGACGGCATATGAAACCCGCGATATGAACTGGTTTGGCCCCTACAATGGTACTTACCTATCAGAAGCCATGCGTGAAACTGTGGACTATTTAGAAAAATGACTCAACAATACAATCTGATAATCAATGTCTTAAAAATATTTTTTTCAGATAACGCATTTTTTTTTGTCTAGGCCATTGACAAATATATATTTTTATTATTTTTGCAGTCCGATTCCAGTACATCACGTACGATTGACCCATGGTGTAATGGTAACACTACTGATTTTGGTTCAGTCATTCTAGGTTCGAATCCTGGTGGGTCAACTCAAAAGCCTCTCTAAATTCAAATAGAGAGGCTTTTCTGTTTCTCATGCAACGATTGTACAATTTACCGTGTCTTAGCGTCATAAACCCTGATGTTATGAAAAACCTACTTTATCTTCTTGTTTCCCTCCTCCTTATCTCCTGTCATAAAAACGATATAGATCCAGAAGTCAAAAAAAATGAAGCAAAATGGCAAAAGAAAAAGGCTTTCAATTATACGATGAAACAAAGCATTCATTGTTACTGCCCGTTTGGAGGTGTAAAAATGACAGTTGTTGTGCAAAATAATGTGATAACAGATGTAAAGGATTCACTGGGTGCAAGTTTGCCAGCAGATACTCGCAGCCACTACAAAACCATTGATGAATTGTTTAAAATCATTCACTCCGTTGATCCCAAGAAAGTAGCCGCTTTTGATGTAAAATATCACCATTCTCTAGGCTATCCTACCCAATTGTATGTAGATCCCAATAAGCAAATGGCCGATGAAGAGTATGGATATGCAACAGAAGACCTGCAGTACTAACCAGAGGCCTACTCTGCAAAAAGTTAAAATAGTATCCTTTTAATAGCCAAAACCCTCTTCTACTGTTGGCGGCATCTTCCTTTCTGCCAACTTATTATTTATTAAGTACAACTGTAACAGTAAAAAACATGGAAATACTAGCCGTGTAATGTTATCCCCTGAATGCATTGTCTTTTATGTGTGCTTATCCGGAAATTTGTATAATTCATATTCTACATCTGGTAGTATAAAGCATATAAAATTGATGAATATTTTAAAGAAGTTCACCAACATAGGTGTATATGCAGAGCAACCTGCATCCATTCAGGAAAAAATACGTCTGAGCAATTCTGTCATCTTGTTGGGATTGGTGTTTATGGTACCCGGAATCTTTCTTGGGTCATTTATGTATCCGCCAGCCATTTACCCAACTATGCTTACCTATTACCTAGCAGGCATTTTATGCTATGTAATTACACTGGGGTTAAACATTGTGAGGTTGTCTGACATTTCAAGACTTCTTTTGAGTGTCTATTTAAGTGTGTCTACAGCGGTATTGTACATCGCATTTCAACCAGCAAACGAGCCTCCCATTGCGGGTATGTTTGCCATATGCCTAATCACAGGCATTATTCCTTGGATGTTTTACGACTTGCAAGAGTGGGGCAAACTGGCCTTCAGTCAGGCGGTGCAACTGGCGAGTTTATGCACAGCTTATTGGGGCAGCTCCTTAATCGAACTTCCTCTTGATAAGTCTTTTGTAAATGATAGCGCTCAAAATATCCAGTATGTTTTTTCTGGCTTTTTCGTGCTTAACATTTGTTTGTATATCGTAAAAAAGAGCCACTTCCAAACACAGAAAAACAATAGTGCATTGATCTCGGAAATGCAAGACCAGCAAAGCCAATTGCAGGAAAAAGAGACAAGACTCAATGCTTATATCTCAGAAGTAGAAGAAAGTCAACGGATTAATCAGCAACGGCAGTGGGCATCCGATGGTCTGGCTATGTTTGCAGAAATTTTACGCAGAGACAGTGGTGACTCTGCTAAGTTATACGACACCCTGATTTGTCAGATTGTGAAATATGTCCATGCCAATCAAGGAGGCCTTTTTCTAGTGCAGCACGAAAACCAGGAATCCTTCATTGAACTAGCAGCCTGTTATGCCTATGAACGCAAGAAGTACCAGAAAAAACGAATAGAAATAGGGGAAGGTATGGTGGGCCAAGCAGCCCAGGAAGTAGATACCCTTTATTTTACGGATATTCCGCAAGACTACATTCACATTACATCCGGCCTGGGCAAGGCCAATCCCAATTGCCTGCTTATTATTCCTTTAAAGGTAAGTGAACAAGTAGAAGGCGTGCTGGAGCTGGCTTCATTTGAAGAAATGCCTGCCTACAAGATTGAATTTTTGGAAAAGTTAGGCGAAAGCATTGCTGCCACGGTTGCAACAAATCGCATAAATCAGCGCACCAAACAATTGTTGGATGCCTCTCAGTGGCAAACCGAAGCCTTACGCGCCCAGGAAGAAGAAATGCGCCAGAACATGGAAGAACTGGCCGCTACGCAAGAGGAAATGGAACGCAAAACCCGCGAAATGGAAGAGGTGTACGCGCAGTCACGCGAACGGGAGAAAGAACTGACCATCAGTTTGAAGATGCTCGAAGCCACGCGTGCTGAAATGGAAGAAAAGCAACAGGCCATCCAGACGTTACTTTATGAAGCGCAACGCAATGAAGAACAACTGCGCCAGCAGGAAGAAACACTTCGCCGTACCTTGGCACAGGTTCAAGCCGCTCAGGAGGAATTGAAAATTAAGAACGAAGAGATTGGGAAAACCAAAGAAGACGAAAAAGCGAGAGCCACTGCCCAGATCGAATCGCAGAAAAAGGTAATGCAAAAAGTCTTGGATAAACAAAAAGTGAAGGAAACCGAACTTCAGCTAAAGATTAACTCGTTAGAATCAGAAGTAGCTGAATTTCGTAAGAATTTCCTCTAAATATAATTCAATCAGAAAGCCTGTGTATTAATACACAGGCTTTCTGGTTTTCCAGAGATACTATTTTGTATAGGTGCCTGCCATTTAACTATTCTCTCTCCTAATCTCAACTGGAAGTCAATTGCGAAAACTCTCAATCTCACGCTGCATCTCAGTTACTAACGTCATTAGCTTTTCCATTGGCAATGATGCTTTTGGCTCCGGCATCTGATTGCCAATGTATTGCCTGGCTTCCCAAAATTCAAGCACGTCTTTGACGGGTACCTCAATGGTTGGTACGGCAGGCAGGTCCGACACTAGAAGAACGGTACCCTTAATTTTCACATGATTATAAACTCTACGATAAACAATGCCTTGCTTGTGCAATACAATCAGGTAATGATGTCCATCCCGAATATCATACCAGTTGGGTGTAAACTCACCAATCACTGTTGAGCCAGGCATAGGAAAGTCGTTACCGGTTTCAAAAGCCCGGTACTTGCCTGGCCTCAATGTAGGCAATGCTATCTCGGGTAACTTCTCCAGGTAATCTTTGTACGCATAACTCATCAGATAGTCGGGTATGCTCGCCTGTGATATCCACACAATGCTATTCTCATTAGCCTTGGTGGCACTAGGTGAACTGACAGTTTTTTGAAATAAACTCTGCGCAGGCAAAGTAGTCTCTATTTTCGTTACTTTGCTAACAATTGGTTGGGGAGAAGGAGGGTTTTCCGTTGGTTTCTGGTAGTATTTGTCGATAATAGAACCCAAGGGCTTAGGAGGGGTCGGATCAGTAGGCTCTGTTAACTGCACATCGGGCAGCGGAAGGGGAATTCCCTGCTTTTCCCGCAGCATACGGATGTCATTCTTAATCAGATTATCAACCGTTGTTCCAAAGATTTTAGCGATGTTCGACAGATTCTCCAGATTAGGCTTGGCACGTCCTTCTTCATAAGCCCCTAGCAAAGAGCGCTTTATACCTATCTTGCGTGCAAATTGCTCTTGGGTGAGTCCGTTTAAACGACGCAGGTATTTGATATTGTTTGCAATGACCTCAGCCATATTAGTAGCAGTTTTGACAAAAATTTTAGCTAAAATAACAAAAAACTAAAATTGGACTAAGGTACTGTCTTATTTTTATTGCGATGAGGTTAGAGGGAATACAGAAAATAGTAGGCTTGAAAAAGGCAAAATCTCCGCATTCCGAATGCCAGATACTCACAATGTTCTGTCGGCTTATAGCAAAAGTGTTCGTTTATCTCAATAGCTAGAAGCTTTGTACGTCAGGTACCAGTACAGATATAGGCACTGTAAAGCGAAAAACGGAACCTCTGCCCAAAATGCTCTTTACAGTAATCTCCCCTCCATTCCTGCTAACAAATTCCTGACATAGAATCAATCCCAAACCAGTACCACTCTCGTTAGCAGTACCTTTTGCGGTATGATACATATCAATCCGGAAAAGCTTTGGCAAATCGTGGGGTGCAATGCCAGTGCCGTTGTCAGTGATCAAAATTGCGACCTGCTCCTCGGCCAATACTGTTGCCTCTACCTTAACCATCCCTCCTTCATGCGTAAATTTGATGGCATTTCCGACCAGATTACGTAAGACAAATTGAAACATGTTCTTGTCAGCGTAAACGCTGACATTAGGTAGACCCATTATTTGTAAGTCAATCTGTTTGTTTACGGCTATTTTTTCATCCAGCGCAAGTGTCTCTACCACAATTGTCTGCAAATGAAGAGGTTGGGGCTCATAGCGTATTCCGCCTCGCTGTGTGCGCGACCAATGCAATAGATTTTCGACCAGATCCAGTAGATTCTGCACGGTACCATTCATATCCTGCACAAACTTTTTTAGTTCGGCTTTTTCAAAATGATCGATGTGTTTAAATAATACCTGAAACAAGCCTGCCAATGAATTAAGCGGGCCCCGCAAATCGTGCGAAACAATGGTAAAAAATTTATCTTTGGTAGCAACCAGATTTTGTAAATTTCCTTCCGATGCTGTTAACTTGTGATTGGCCTGTTGCAACTCGGTATTCTGCTTGTAAATAATCTGGTTGCGGGCCTCTAATTGTTTACTGGCACGTTGCTTGAGCCGGTAGCGACTAATCAATACCACTGCTAAAACCAATAGCACTACCCAAAGCACTCCCATCAAATAGGTAAGGTTGCGGTTTTCGCGCAAGGTAATGGCATTGATCCGTCGTTCCTTCTGCAGTATCTCTACTTCCTGCTGCTGATTTGCCAGTTTGTATTTAGCTTCTACTTCTGCAATTTCTGTGTGCGTCTGACTATTGAATATGGAATCCCGGATTGCACTGTAAATACGGTGGTTTAGATAGGCATCCTGGTACTTTTTCAATTCTCCGTAACTTTCAGCCATGCCTTGATAGGCATTCATCAGGGATTCACGGGTTTGTCCTTTCCGTCCTTGCTCTATGGCCTTTTCATAATAATAAATAGCCTGTTGATGCTTATGCGTAGCAGCATAACAAGCCGCAATACTGTTGTAGCTTCGGGCTACGGCATAGAGCACACGCAATTGTTGTTCCCGCTTTAGTGCCCGGAAATAGTAGTTTAAGGCCTTGTCATATTTTTGCTGATGGTAATAGACCTCGCCTATGGAGTGTAGCGTCTGGCTAAGGCCCCGGGTATATTTATGTTTCTGATGAATAGACAACGATTTAGTAAGATAGTCCAATGCCTGTGTATATTCCTGTCGTTTATCATGTAAATGCCCCAGGTGTGCATATGCGGTAGCCACACCATTGATATCCTCCAGATTTTGCCATAGTTTCAGAGAACGCTTGTAATAGTCTTCTGCTTTATCCAGTTTTCCCCAGGCATCATACACGGCACCAATGAGCATTAATGA
The DNA here is from genome assembly GCA_963520985.1 of uncultured Sphingobacteriales bacterium. Lineage (GTDB taxonomy): Bacteria > Bacteroidota > Bacteroidia > Cytophagales > 172606-1 > Xanthocytophaga. The sequence goes on along the minus strand of CAUQTA010000001.1, from coordinate 821,897 downwards.
CTGAGCCGTTCCGGCTTTGTCACGCATCTTCTCACGCAGGCCCAGCGAATGAAAAAACAGACCCAGGGACTGGTCATAATCGCCAAATCCAAAATAAGCCTGCCCTAAAAACTCGTAAGCGTCTGCAGCCTCAGGATCTTGTTTTCGTTGTTTGGCCTTATCCAAGGCTTGTGAAAAGTATTGAAGTGCTTTTTGATAATTGTTGAGGCGATAATAGCTTTGCCCAACCAGGTTCAATGCCTGGGTATGCCCGGAAAGGTAATTGGTTCTAAGTGCAACCTGTACAGATTGAAGGCTCAAATGCAAAGATTGTTCGGGGGATACATCAAGCAGTGATTCGGCCTGCAGATTTAGTGTGTCCACATTTATCGTTTGTGCGGAAACACATATATAGGGAAATAGTAATAACAAACTCACAAACAACGCGATACCGCTACTGACTTCTTTTAATTTGAAGCTTATTTTCCGATAAAACGAGACGAAATCAAACACAGCCATTAATCTGCTTAAAACTTTGCAAATAATAGAATATACGATGGATAAAATCATCCTTCTGCAGCAAAGATTGCAAAAAGTCAAAGGTTTTACTTTAAAGTTACTGAAAACAGAGTAGGATAAATAGCACTTCAGACGAAATGTTTGCACAAATCTTTGCGAATCTTACCTATGAATCCGCCACGCAATGGGTTCGGACTCAGTCGTTGCAGCAATAAAACAAAGTTTTTGCTTACTTTTAATTTCTGGATTGTATCTATATATGTATATATTATGAATAAACAGGAAAAAGTTCAGGCTGCGACTATTTATGATCAGGCACGGGAGCACTTCTTAGGAAAATTCCCGGACGAATTGCCTATCGAACAGGCTTATCTGCATATTGGGATGTATATAGGATGGATGATTGAAGCAAACCTTTTTAGCGATTATTTCTTGGAGGAGTCTGAGATACAGATGTTTCGCTTCAAACGTCGCCAGATCAGCTGTACGGTTCTCAGCGAAGTTTGGGACGGCCATCTGGGCCCGGAAATGTTTAGTGATGAGGGTAATGCTTTCTGTGAAGATTATTACCTGATAGGCGATTACGTTGAGGATTACATCAATACATTGGGTATCTCTTTCCCTACCATGTATCACGTATCCGATACATGGCAAAATTATGCCTTAATGAAGGATAAATTGAACGCCCGGCTCGCCGAATGGCGTCAGTTACACAAAAAGTAGATTAAGGCTATCTTGTCTTAACATAAAAAAGAGTGTCAGATTCGAATCTGACACTCTTTTTTTGCTACCATTGTAATTGATGCGTGAGGCAGAAAGAATTACAAACTTTTCGTACACTTCTATTTCTTTCTTTTCCTTCATTTAGACAGAATACTGTCGTAGAGGGCTATGTAGTGGCGTGATTGCGTGGACAATTCAAAAGTTTGCTCAGCCTTCTGATGCGAATTAGCATCGAGCAATTTTGTTTTGCCACTTTGCAATACCCATTTAATTCCTTCTGCCAATGATTCCGGCTCAAATGGCTTTGCCAGATACCCATTGTGCATATGGTCAATAATATCGGGAATACCGCCAATATTAAAGGCAACTCCGGGAGTTCCACAAGCCAGTGACTCTACCAAGGTATTAGGTAGGTTGTCTTCCAGAGAGGGCGCAATAAATACATCTGCAGCCGAATAGGCCAACGAAAGAGATATATTATCATTCAACCGCCCTAAATAGTTGATTTTAAAATCTACATCGGTCATCTGCGAAGCCGAAGCACCGCCAAATACCAACAACTCAATTTTGTCATGCAAGCCATTGTTGTGTAGTTTTTGCAAAGCAGGCATCAACAAGTGCATTCCCTTACGCAGATCTTGTACGTTAGCCGCGCCAAATAAGATCAAGTGTTTATCCTTTGGCAGGTTCATCAACTGGCGAGCCGTCTCGCGGTTGATCGGCTTGAAATCCGAAATATTAATTCCATTCGGAATCACTTCGATGCGGCGGTTTTGAAATAAGGAACTTTCCCGTGCACAGTCGGCCATCCAGTTACTGGGAGCAGCAATGGTCAGATCAATATCCTGCCAGGCTTTGCTTTTACGTTTCCAGATCTTATGCGAAAGATCATTTGCCTGCGTACTCCCCAGTACGGGGCACGTACCGCAGCTTTGTTTGTAACGGTCACAGTCATTGCTATAATGGCATCCTCCTGTAAAAGGCCACATATCATGCAACGTCCACACAATGGGACGCTTAAACTTTTTCAGTGTTTCAATGCGCAGAAAGCCATGGTTAATCCAATGCAAATGCACAATATCCGGATTGATGCGTTCTATGACGGATGTCAGATCGTCAGGTGCCAGTGAAGGCGAGAAATGCACATCAGTCCGATCTTTGTAAAATTTCAGGGGCAAATGCGCAATATGCTCACCCAGTTTGAGTTTAGCCGATAATTTTCCCAGAAAACTCTCTGGAACAGAGACGTATTCATTGTCTGAGGTTTTTACCTGAACAAATGCAAATGACTCAATATTTTCTGTACGTAAGCCCTGATGCAAACGTAGCATGGCGCGTCCAGCTCCTCCATCATCTCGTTGATTTAAATGTAAGATCTTCATAAAAGGCTGTTTTTACGAAAGTACTTTTTTGACTTTTCGCCTGACACGTTTTAGTAGGTTCGGATTGTAATCAAACAATGTATTTTCTGTATAGGCATCTGCTACCTGATTGCGAATCACATAGAGTGGATGCTTTAGAGGAAACTGCATTGGTTCAGTAGGTGCATTGTTATAAGGGCTATCTGTATCTACTGTATTGCTGGCACCCGTTCCAAATCCTATGTTAGAAACCAGATTTACGCCCGATAAAATACTTAAGCCATTCTGTATCCAGCACGCAAAGGTAAATTGGTAATCCCAGGCTGGCAATTTACCTTCATACGTTAGCTGAAAGGTATTTGTCCAGTTTTTTAGCGCTTTTGGCGTTTCTAAAATGCTGGCCAGTCGATTTTCTTCCTTGATTTCAGGCCACAGTTTCATTTCAAAATCAAAGTGTTTCCAGGCTCTGCGCCAGGTAGCCCAGCCCCATCCATGATTGTAGCGCGAGAAATAGTAACTATAGGGTGTTTTATTATGCCCAAACTGTACATTCTGCCCAGAAACACACATAATACGTGTGTCATGCCGGTAGCGTTCTAACAACTCCTCACAAAACTGAAAAAAAGTTGGCTCAGGCAGGCAGTCATCTTCCAGTATAATGGCTTCTTCTACAATGCCAAATGCCCAGTCAAATCCGGTGGCAGGCCGACGACCCGCGCCTAAATTGACTTCCGAAAAGTTTGTCAATACTTCGCATTCCCAATCTACCCGATCAATAATGGCTCTTGCAGCTGCGCATTTTTCTACATCTTCGGGTCGGTTGGGACGTGGAGCATCTGCAATAACCAATAGCTTTTGAGGTCGGGCTTGTCTAATCCGTTCAAACACAAGCTCCGTTGTCTCTGGCCGGTTAAAAATAACAAATATAACAGGAGTCTTCAGGCCAAGTTTCATGCTTAAAATAGTATAAATTAGAGGAGTATAATGTCTACAAGTAAGTAAATAAATATGTAAACATGTTACGCCTCTACAGAAAGAGATCTGATCTATCCCTTTACTATGTTTGGTAATACGAAGAAAGACAAATTTTGTTCCATAAAAGCAAACTCTAACAAAAACTTGATTTGCTTGTACTTTGACAATCTTACAAGCGGTTCCATCTGCTTTACAGTAATACAGACAATCCTTATCAATGTGAATAATTTTAGTTTACATACCCTGTAAATCAACAAGATATGAATTATTTCGCAACATAAAAAGGCTTTTCATCCTCTTTAAAATGATTCGGTTAACTTACACTACAGATACTTTACTAACTGTAATTGCATGATTAATTTGAAACAAATGACTCCCAGTTTGGAAAAAAAAGATGAGTTACACTTTCTCTTACTTCCATATTCATCAAAAAGTACAATAGTAGACAGCCTTATTTATACTTGATTTTTGCCCACACGACAACGAATAGAGAATGAAATCCGCCACCTATTGTAGCCTAGAATATAATTCCTCAAAGTGCATTAGTGATGGCAATCAAACACGATAACATACCCCAATGTGGGGATTTTTTTCCCTATCAGGTGCTTTCAGAGACCGAATCTATGTATAAATACTGACAGAGCCATTATAGTAAAAGCCAAATCTGCCATTACTTACCACTCCTCGATCCTGTACATAGAATCGAGGAGTCGATTTTTGCAATGCAATCTAGCATTAGTTCTGATTAAACGATAAGCGGAGGTTTTTTATCTTAAAAAGATACTATTTTTTCCTGTATTTGAAACACAAACTAAAAACAGACGGGTTATTGAAGAAACTGATACACTCCCAATGCAGAAAGATAGGCAAGGCCTGTCATGTAGATCAGTTGGATCAGGGGCCATTTCCAACCTTTGGTTTCGCGATAAACAGTAGCCAGGGTGCTCATACACATCATCGCAAAAACATAAAAAATCAATAGCGAAAAAGCTACGGCAGAAGTATACATAGGTTTGCCTGTACGTGGGTTTACCTCAGAACGTAGCCGCTCCTGGATGGTGGTAATATCTTCGCTGTTACTGCCTACGCTATAAATGGTAGAGAGAGTTCCAACAAATACCTCACGTGCAGCAAATGAACTGATCAACGCGATGCCGATTTTCCAGTCATACCCCAGAGGGCGAATGGCTGGCTCAAGAAATTTGCCAAAGTGCCCGGCATAGGAAGCTTCTAATCGAGCAGCCGCCAATTGATCTTCTAACTCCGTTTGGGTAGCCGTTGCCAACTGCTGGCGAACTTTGTTCTCTGCTTCCTGAACCTGATCACCCGGGCCATAGGAAGCCAGAACCCACAACACTACAGAGATTGCCACAATAATTTTTCCGGCTTCTACCACAAAAGCTTTTACCTTTTCCACTATTGTCAATCCTACATTTCCCCAACGGGGCGCCTTGTAATCGGGTAATTCCATAATCAGAAAACTTTTTCCTTTTAATCGCAAAAAAAGCTTCATAACCCAGGCAGACAGGATGGCGGACAAAAAGCCTAACAGGTATAAACCCATTAATACAATACCTTGCAAGTTAAATATTCCCCAGATCGCTTTGTCGGGTACTACCAAGGCTACTAAGATGGTATAAATAGGAATACGCGCCGAACAGCTCATAAGCGGCGTAACCATAATGGTGATAAGCCGATCTTTCCAATTGTCAATATTACGCGTTGCCATGATAGCAGGAACGGCACAGGCAACTCCTGAAATCAGAGGCACAACACTCTTGCCATTCAGGCCGAAAGTTCGCATCACCCGATCCGTAATAAATACAACACGGGCCATGTACCCTGTCTCTTCTAAAATGCTGATGAAGGCAAACAAGATGGCAATTTGTGGAATAAAAATCAGCACGCCTCCGATACCAGCAATCAGACCATCAGTAAGAAGGTTGGTCAGCAAGCCTTCAGGCAAAACCTGATGCAGCCATCCTGTAAATTGGGCAATACCCGCATCGATAAAATCCATCGGGTACTGAGCCCAGGCAAATATGGCTTGGAAAATAATGAACAAAAGCGCAAAGAAGATAATAAAACCCCAAATGCGGTGTAAGAAGAATTTGTCCAGTTGTGCTGTTAATCCTGTATGTACAATGGGGGGTTTTTGCACAGATTCGGATACTATTTTCCGGATCTTCTCATAACGGGCCAGCGTTTCTTCCGTTTGCCATTTGCGAGACTGGAAATCGTGTTTTTGCCTCAACTCGTCAATGAACCGGCGTGCCGCCGCATCCAGAAAACGGGCATCAGTGGCTTGGTGCGCGTATTGCACGGCGGTGTAGTCATTGGGTAAGCCAAACTTTTCACGAATGTCACGGGTCAGTTCGTTGGGAAACTCCAATTTGTCCACAAACAAGTGATTGGCTCCCAAAGGAGCTTTTTCACTTACGGTAGATACTATTTGTTGTTTAAGTTCTTTAATGCCCTGTCCAATGCGTGCATTAGTGGTAAGTACGGGCACATCCAGCTTTTTTTGCAAGGTAGCCAGATCGATCTGCAGACCCGACTTGTCGGCAACATCCATCATGTTCAACACCAGCAGCAAGGGAATGCCCAGATCTTTGACTTCGCTAAAAAGCAGCAGATTCCGTTTCAGATTGGACGCGTCCGCTACAACCACTACCAAATCGGGATACCATTGGTCCTGTGAATTGAGCAAAATATCGGTAACCACTTGCTCATCAGGCGATTTCGGAAATAAGCTGTATGTACCTGGCAAATCAATGATTTCGGCGGAGTGAGAATCGTCCAGTTGGCAAACTCCGGTTTTCTTATCAACGGTAATGCCTGGAAAATTGCCAACTCGCTGACTCAAACCGGTAAGTTGGTTGAACAGGGAAGATTTGCCGGAATTGGGGTTTCCTACTAATGCTATCTTATGGTGTGATTTCACGGATGAAGGGCAGGTGGAATAATCAGGTGGAGTATGCAACAGAATTACTCTGCTTCACTTAATGCCGGTTTGGTAACAATTACCGTTTCATGGTCCATCACCAATTGAATGGAGGCAGCCTCACGTTTGCGAAGTGACAGGCTGTAGCCAGATATACGGATGCAAACCGGGTCGCCCAAGGGAGCAACGTGTTGCAACACAACCGGCTCTCCTGGCAAACATCCCATTTCTAACAACTTCAATGCCAGATCGTTATCTATTATTCTTGAGATTACAGCAGTTTCACCTTTGCGTAAATCAGCGATTGTTCTAGAGGCAGCCACGGACAACTTGGTTAGTACTCGTATTTAGAATTATTATAAACAACGCAAGTTAGACTAAAACGGTTTCTTTTCAAAAGAGTATTTTAGTTCTAGATATTTATTTATATCATTGACTCATAAAATGCGCCAAAGCACCTTTTTATTTAGCTCACAGCCAATCAGATACAGATAGAAAACACAAATTTTGCATAAGAAGATCATCTTAATGATTTCCAACGCTATGGTTCAAAGTCGTTTCCCTAAGCTTTTACTAATATTTGGGATGATCCTAGTGACGCTACTGACCAGCAGCGGATGCAGCAAAAAAGAAAACCCGAATCCACGAGCCCGCACCTACTACATGGGTTTTACTCCGTTTCCCTATGCATTAACTTCACCGGCTATCGATTACACCTACAATACTCTTACAAAAAGTGCCGATATAGTATGTCACCATTTTGATGACGGAGTTCCATGGATAGAAGCCCTTAAAGACACTGCCTTCTCTACTAATCTGCAAGAAGATTGGGCTTATCGCAAATCGCGTACGTTGCCGTCGCAGAAAGTAGTCTTGGCATTTACGCCAATCCGATTTGACCGGATTGCTCTGGCCCCTTACCGGGGATCAACTCCCAATATGGATTTGGTGTCGCCTTGGAATACGTATTCGTTCAATCATTCATCTGTTAAGCAAGCTTATCTGAATTATTGCAAACGGGGAATCGACTTTTTCAAGCCCGATTATTTCCTGATGGGTATCGAAGTGAATTTGCTTTTAAAGCTAAATCCCTCACTGTGGAACAACTACCTGGAACTTCATAGGTTTGTTTATCAGGAATTGAAGAAAGCGTACCCAGCCTTGCCTGTTGCCATATCGGTTACCGGAGTTGACTTACTGGAAGGCTACACCGATGCCAATCACACCCAGCAAATGGAAGGCCTTAACCAGCTTTTGGCCCAGACCGATTTTCTGGGACTTGCCTTTTATCCTTACCAAACCAAATACTTGACTGGTGAGTTGCCTTCGGATATGTTTAGCAAATTGTTTTCACTAACAACCAAGCCCGTTGCCATTACAGAAACAGGATACCCGGCACAGAAATTCTCGGTTTCCAACAATTTAGTCACGTTTGAAGGCAGTGAGGACAAACAAAATGATTACATCAATCGATTGCTTCAAGAATCCAATCGTGACAACATGTTGTTCGTAATCAACTTTGTACTACGCGATTACGACCAACTGTGGCAAGCGTGGGGCAGCAAAGACGATATCACTATTTTGTGGCGAGATACGGGCCTGATCGACGAGAACGGCAACGAACGCAAAGCATTCCAAACCTGGAAAAGCTACCTGGCATCTCCCAAAAAATGATTGCCAGGTTTTAGCTTTTGAAAAGATACTATTTTCAAAGGAGTAGATTCAGAAAAGCCGAACCTACAATAGAATGGTTTTACCCGATTTGGAAGACCGTACGGCTGCATCCAGAATCTCAACCACGATCAGATTGACTTTCAGCGAGGAAAGATCGCTGGAAGTGTCGACTTTACCGCGAACGGCCGCATTCAGGTACGTAAACGAATCGTTGATGGGAGCAGCTAGGGGCGTAATGGGCATCAGTTCTTCTTTGGACGATTCGCTTCCTTTGCGAACCCGCATTTGCAAACTACGATCTCCGAAAATATAGCCCGTTTGCCCGTAAATCTCAATGTCTTTCCGACCAAAGGGCCAGTTCCACGAAGCCTGAATCACGGCTTGGGCGTGCGGATATTTCAATATAATAGTCGCGTCGTCGTCCACTTTGGGGTACATGTCGGGTTTTATGGTTTGGGCTACCGCTGTAACCGAAACGGGCCGTTCACCTTTTTGCAACCACGTCATCAGGTTGGCGCCGTAACAGCCAAAATCAATGATGGCGCCGCCGCCGTTCATCACCGGATCAGTGAGCCAGTTGAGAAACTCCTTGGAGCAACCGATTTCCTTGGGACCTTCGTGGCCGTCGTGCACTACCACTTTACGAATATCGCCAATGGCTTTCTGATCGTAAATCATCTTATACGCTTCCTGATGGCTCGAATACCAAGTGGTTTCGTAATTGGTCAATAGCTGGATTTTGTGCTTCTGTGCCAAATCGGCCATTTTCTTGGCATGTTCCACATTGACAGCCAGCGGTTTTTCGACCATCACGTGAATGCCTTTGGGAGCACAGGTTTCCACAACTTTCAGGTGTTCAAAAATGCTGTTGTAGGCACATACGGCTTCGGGTTTGGTTTTGGCAATGAGCTCTTCCAGCGTGGCAAACCACAACGACTCGGGCAAATTGTGACGCTTCAATAGGCGCATGGCCAGCTCTTTATTGGGTTCGGCAAAGCCTACAATTTCGACATCTTTTTGCTTCATGCGGTCAAACACGTAGTTGACGTGGTCGTGGGTCATTCCGGCAATGCCAATGCGCAATGGTTTATCCTGGGCTTGCCCGAAACGAACGGCCAGAAAAAGAAAAAAGAAACAGAGGAAGAGTTTCATCGGGACAGGTGTTTGTGGTGAGTATTCCTGTCGGGAAGTTAATGGGTTGGCGGATAAATAGCTACTAATCCCGTTTTGAATTAAGTTGTGTGTTGGTACATGTGTTGTCAGCTGCATCCATTTCTCTCTTTGTCACGCATGTTACTTTTTTGCTTGTCCAAAAAAGTAACCAAAAAAAGACACTTTGCTTAATGCTTCCGCCCGCAAATCCAACCCGCCCCTCGCTAAGCAAAGAGGCCAGCCCGCTTTTTTATGGCTCTTGCTTCAAGAGTGTCCTTAATTTCATAGTACAAAAAATAAATGGACGAATCTTATCAAAAACAAATATTCACTCTAAGTTGAGCTTGGTAGTTATATAAAAGCAAAAAAGCCACCGTTTAGGTTAGCTCCGAATAAAATAATCTGAAAAAATAGTATAGTTTAAAAACGTAAAACCGGCTAGTCGCCGCCTCCGCCGCAACCGCCCCCACAGCCACTGCATCCTGACGAACAGCCGGAATCACCGCCACCACCATCGCTGCTGCACCCGCTGTCGCTGCCACAACTGCTGTTGAAGCTGTCCGAACAGTCGCCAAATGAATCCCACGAACTGCTGCATCCAGAGACGGAGATCGACGAAGACCAATCACCGTCATCGGCCATTGGAGTGGTATTGAGTTCTTTCAAAATATCTTTGTCAATCTGTTGCAGCAGAGCAAAATCGACGGTAGCAAGCAAAAACACATTGCCTTTGATTTGTCGCCAGATTTCCAACGCCTTGGTGGGATTGGTTTCAATCCACTCGGGAAAAGCACTCTCCAGTAAATTGAGTTCGGTGAGCAATTTGGTTTTGGCCGCGGCCCCTTGTGCGGTCTGGCTGTAACCGCCTACGAGTTTCTGCCAGAATCCTTGGGTGTACTGATCTGCCAAGTTCGGACTTTTGATTACCCGATGGCGGTACGCGTAGCCACTCTGGGCCTTTTCAAACATCAGCTTGACATAATTGCGAAACAGGATTGGCACAGACGACTCTGTCAAGAAAGGCAACAGAAAGATTCTTTCGTGCGGCAACGCCTGGTACGTAAACAGATTCGATCCGGCAACCACGTATTTATAACTCACCTCCGGGTCGTTGGGATGCGGCTGCCGGGTAATGTCAGTGGTGCGGATAACCTTTTTCAGCATCAGATCCAGAAACGTGTTCTTTACCAGATCGCGCAAAGTAGCCTTGTCGCCCTGGGTTACTACCAGGGTTTCGGCGGGGGAATAGATGTTTAACAGATTCATTTTTTATGTAAAAAATTGGGTTTTGGAATAATCCAGTGGGTGCGAATGTTGATTCGCTGAAAATGCACGTCGGAGAAGCGGTCTTCGTTGGCAGGCCAGATGTCGGCAGGTGGGGTTTGTTCAAAGGTTTGCTGATACATTTCTTTGGTGCGACTGTACCAATCGTCAAATTTGTCTTTTTCGGTTTTTCCTCCCTTGGTGGGACCGTGATGGATGGGTCGACCAAGCGTGTGCTGGCACAAGTCAATCCAGTACGACTGCGTGTAAAGCAAGTGCAAGTGCCATACCTGATCCACCTGATCGGATGGTGACAACGGGTGCACAGCAATGCACATCAGAAACAAAAACTTCTTGTATTCCTGGATGGTTCGGAGGGTGAATTCAAAGTCCCAGGCGTTTTCGTAGGCAAGTCGGTCGGAGAAAGTCCAGTCAGAAGCGGGGTCGTCTAGCTCAAAATTTCGGATTTTCTCCCAGAGTAATTGGTGTTCTTTCGTCAAAATAGTCAGTTCTACAGCTCTAATTTCACTGTTAAGTTAGCAACTCTGCTGGAAATCCACTATTTTCCGGTGTTAAATAATTGTTTCGCCTCTGTTACAAAATCATTATTCGGGCTACGCGCCTGGCATTGTTTAAAGTTGCTGGTTTTCAAGCCTTTATCACTTCTCTCAAAGTGACAGAATTTTTTATTGCCTTTCCCAAACTTTAAACACAGCATCCCATGTTTTTTATAGAATCCGAACGTCTGAGGCTTCATCCTCTGACGCTATCTCAATTGCGTCTATTTCTCACCAACCGAGTGGCACTGGAAACTGAATTGCGGATCCGGCTACCCATACTGAAACCCAACACAGAGGATAGCTTTATGCGCGAATTTGATTTGGTCATGGAGTCGTATGTGATTCCCAACGTAACCCAGTTTGCAGAGTCCTATCCGTGGTACACCCATTGGCTGGTGATTCACCAGGCAGACAAGCAAGCCGTAGGCGGACTGGGTTTGTATGGCTTACCCAACGAAGCAGGCGAAGTGATGTTCGGTTATTTCGTTGACCAAGCCTATGAAGGCCAGGGAATTACCACAGAAGCGGTAAAGTGTTTGATTGAGTGGCTGTTTACACATTCAAGCGTCCAAAGCATCATGGCCGATACATTGGTGGATGGAGTGGGCTCGCAACGGGTCTTACAGAAAAACGGTTTTCAACTCGCCGGTGAGACAGATGAAGGACTGCGGTGGAAGTTGACGCGATAGGGAGTTAACTAATAATGATTATTATATAGCATTAAAGACTGTTTAAGATTCAATTAGGGCAGGATTTCCTATCTCTTGGAGATACTATTTTTTATCCTCTAATTGAAATCTTAGACAGTTTTTCTGTAGAAATTTGCCTTATGATAAAAAGAAGAACAATCTTGTTGATTATCAGTGCTTTCTTATTGGCGTCTTTAAAAAGTATTGGACAATCTGCCAATCCGAATGAGTGGTCTAGTCTATCAGATAGTTCAGTGTACAAGATCAAATATTGTCAAATCAATTCTGATGAATTGCCTACATTTGAAAAATCTCAAACCTCTCTAGTTCAAGCTGTGGACAAAAGCCCGACCATTGTATTAAACCCGAACGAAACATCTCTATTAATCCAGCTTATCACTAATAAAAAAAATTTCCGTAAATCAGAGTGCGGAACATTTCACCTCAATGCAGGATTCGTAATTTATGAAAACCAGCAAGTTACAAAAACGATAAAAATTGGTTGTGGATATAATCAATGGATTTTCGAACCAAATAATCCGAACTCAGAATGGGGTGCTTTGAGCAAAAAGGGATTTGTACTGATGATAAAGTTATTGGACAAGATTAATCAGCGAATGCAAAACAAATGAGTCTTTTACTCCGCAAAAAACACCCGTTTTACCCGTTCACTGATGCCCGTCATTAATTCATAGGGAATGGTATTGGCCCATTGAGCTAATTGCTGAATTGGCAGCGATTCGCCAAAAATTACCACTTCGTCGCCTTCCTGCACATCCATGTCCGATACATCGACCATGGTCATGTCCATGCATACACTGCCGACAACCGGAGCCAGTTGGCCGTTAATCCAGACTTTGCCGTTACCGACGCTGAACCTCCGGTCGAAGCCGTCGGCATAGCCAATGGCAATGGTGGCAATGGAGCCGTCTTTGGGCAGTTTGCCGCGCCGACCGTAGCCTATCGTTTCATCGGCTTTCACCGGTTTGATTTGCGAAATGGTTGTCTTCAGTGTGCCTACCGTTTGCAGGTGTTCCTGCTCGGTTTCGCTAGCACCAACGCCATACAGACCAATCCCGAGCCGCACCATGTCAAACTGCGCTTCTGGAAAATTACTGATGCCCGCCGAATTGACAATGTGCCGGATAGGTTCGTACCCCAGGGCTTTTGTGATTTGGGAAGATAGGAGTTGGAAAGTTTCGATTTGCTGCAACGTATACTCGCGCTGCAAGAGGTTGTCCGAACTAGCTAGGTGACTAAAAATAGCCGCTACCTGTACTCTCGGATTCTGCTTTACCGTTTGAATCAGATCGGGAATCTGGTCTTGCTCAAAACCGAGTCGGTGCATGCCGGTTTCCACTTTGAGATGAATGCGTGTCGAAGCGTCGGTCTCTTCCAGGAAATCGAGGAACTCGCGCAAAATACGCGGACTGTAAATCTCGGGTTCCAACTGAAAATCAATTAGTTGTGAAAAAGTCTCGGCCGACGGGTTCATTACCATAATGGGAAGTGTAATGCCGTTTTCCCGTAAAATCACCCCTTCATCGGCGTAAGCAACCGCCAGGTAATCTACCCGGTGAAACTGCAACAAACTGGCAATTTCGGCACTGCCACTGCCGTAAGCAAAGGCCTTTACCATCGCCATCAGCTTGGTTTGCGGTTTGATTCGACTGCGGTAATAATTCAGATTGTGCGCAATGGCATCCAAGTTGATTTCCAGCACGGTGCCGTGGGTTTTCTGCTGCAACTGCTGCACAATGCGTTCGAAACGAAAGGTACGGGCACCTTTTACCAAAATCAATTCGTTGGAGAAAAGGGCCTCCCCCGACCCCCTCCCGTGGAGGAGGCTTCTAACTGCCTTTTTGGGGACTGGGGGGAGGCCCAGAAATTTTTCGGTACTGGGAAATAGTATCGTAGGAATGTTAAAAACCCCGGCATTGCGCGAAATCACTTCGCCAATGCCAATGAGCCGGTCGATGTGTTTGTTGTGCAGCATGGCCGCAATTTTGGCGTAGAGCTGCGCCTCTGGCTCGCCCGATTCGAGTACGTCCGATAAGATTACCGTCTTTTTGCTGCGTTGTTGCTGGTTACTTAGAAAATCCAGGGCTATCTGCAAACCCGCCAGGTCGTTGTTGTACGTATCGTCGATGACGTAGCAGCCGCGAATGCCTTGCTTCAGTTCCAGCCGCATGGAAACGGGCTGTAGTACAGACAATTGCTGTTGAATCTGATTTTCCGGAATGCCCAGGTATTGAAGTAAGGCAATGCAGTGCTGGAGGTTTTCGGCCTCGGCTGCTGAACTAAGCTCAGGAAGTAACCCCACCCCCAACCCCTCCCCATTAGGGAGGGGAGTTTTGGTCATCTTTTGATCAAGTTTGCTTTTGATCTTGTTAATTACAGTCTGAATGTCGTTGAGCACTTCCGCATTTGTGAACCGAATCACTTCAAAACCAGCCGCATTCAGATATTCAGTTCGGAGTGCGTCGTATTCTTTTTGTTGCGTATGAATCTCGCCATCTACCTCTATTATTAATCTATATTCCAGACTTACAAAATCAACAATAAAATCATCTATTGAATGCTGCCTTCTGAATTTCACTCCCAATACCTGTTGTTTTCGCAGGTATTCCCAAAGCACCTGCTCCGCCGAAGTAGGATTCTTGCGATTTTGCCGCCCAAATTCTTTCAGTGTCTTCCATTTCTCAGGCGAAGTATGGTAAAATGGCGTACCATAGGTAACAGCATCCACGCTCCCCTCCCTTATGGGGAGGGGCTGGGGGTGGGGTTCTCCTTTCGTTAACTCCCGGCCCTTCCACCCCACCAACTTCACCGTCTTTGGCAAGTGAGTGGTCAGGTATTCGTGTACCTCCGTATGTTCTTCGCAATAAATGACGGCTTCGCACTGTTCAAAGAGTTTGGCTTTTTCGGCGATTTTCTGTTGCCGGTTGGCAAAACCTTCGTCGTGGGCCGTGCCGATGTTGGTGAAGATGCCGATGGTGGGTTGGATTACCTTTTCGAGAAACTCCATTTCGTGAAGTTGCGAAATGCCCGCTTCGAAAACCCCGATGGTATGCGAAGCATTTAGTTGCCAGACCGACAGCGGCACACCGACCTGCGAATTGTAACTCCGCGGACTTTTCACCACTTGGTACCATTTGCTTAGCAAGGTTGCCAGCCATTCTTTGACAATCGTTTTGCCGTTGCTACCTGTAATGCCAATCACTGGAATCTGAAACTGCTGCCGATGCCAGGCCGCCACCGCTTGCAAAGCCCGTAAACTGTCGGTTACCAGCAAAATACTAGCTTCGGGCAGATCAAAATCGGCAGGCAGTTGCTCCACTACAAACAGCCGTACGCCTTTCTGATACAAATCGGCAATAAACCGGTGACCATCGTGCCGGTCGCCGCGGATGGCGAAAAACAGCGAGGTAGCAGGTACCAGCAGTTTTCGGCTGTCGATGAGCAGATGCTCAATAGCCAGGGGTTTTGCCTTTTCAGGAGATACTATTTTGCCGCCGGTAATTTCGGGAAGTTGGTCGAAGTGAAGCATGCCGCAAAGATACACCCTGCAACGAAAAACCCTGCAAGGTTTTGGAAACCTTGCAGGGTTGGCAGAAGACACAAATGATACTTACTTCTTAAGCTTAATTTCGATCACACCATTCTTGCCTTTGTCGCCATATATATCAGTTGCAGACTTATCTTTCAAAACATTCATGCTCTCGATGGTATTGGGATCTAGTTTATCAGCTTCCGCTTTGGTCGATTCTTTGCCATCGATGATATAAAGCGGTGAAGGAGTTTGAGCAGACTTTGTTGTAATAATAATTACCCCATTTTCACCTTCTGCCCCATACAACTTAGTAGCTTCTTTTCCTTTAAGAACAGTCATTGATGCAATAAGGTTGGGATCCAGCTTTTTCCTTTCATCCGCTGCTTGTTTTTTACCATCCACAATAAACAATACTTTTTCAATGCGCAACGAATCCTGGAATACAAATGACTGTCGAGGCCCATCCAATGATGCATCGGTGTCCACTTGAAGAGCAGGCTTCATTTTCAGCCAAACCGTAAGCTCATCGGGCGTATTTTTTGCTAACTGCATCAGTTGAGGAGTGAGGTAATCTTTGTGCTCATAGATAATTTTGTCGTTGTCTTCTAAACTCAACTTAAAACGGCCTTCTCTATCTGTTATCATCCCATACAGCTTCTCATCAGCAGACTTCATGGCAATTACAGATACACCCGCCAATGGTTTCCCGGTATCTACATCTTTGATTACGCCACGAATCAGTCGGGTTTTTCGCTTTTCTGAGATACTATTTTTGACAGGTACAGTGGCATTCACCGATGGCTCGGAATGGTTGCTGGCTTTTTCTGAAATAATGTTTGACAACGGTTCCCACGCTTTTTCTACAACATTGTGTGCTTCGGTAATATGAAACAGCGAAACCAATACGGTTATAATCATGGGCAAAGTCATGTATTTCAAATAGGTCCACCTTGCGGATGCAGAACGATTGATCATATGAATGCGATGTTTAAGTGATGAAAAATGAAAATGATTCACTAAGGTAAACTGACTAGTAACAGTGCTGATTTTCAGCAAGCTCATTTGGTAGGTATACTCATCAGCCGACTGTAATACAGCGGCGTCGGCGAGGTATTCGAGATTAAGCCGCACCTGCCAACGATACAGCCACGCCACGGGATTGAACCAGAAAAAGACCAGATACAACTCCGAAAGCAATACGTCAACGGTGTGGTACTGTGAGGCGTGGGCATACTCATGGGCCAGTATTTGTTGCCTCAGTTCGGCATCAGCCATTTTGGGAAGGAGAATATACCGAAAGAACGAAAACGGTGTTTGCACTTGCTCTCCTTCGGCCAACTGATAATCACTTTCTCGCTGAAAATGATTCCTTTTCAGAATCAAAAACAACTTAATCAGATTGAAAGCCAGCCGTAGCAGCAAGGTACCCGCAACAATGCCGTAAGCAATCAAGCCGATCTGTTGCCAGGAAAATTCCTCATGTGAAGCTTCTACCACCGATTGGCGCATTAGCAACCAATATTCAACGGGAATGGCCATAGCCTGTGACGAATCGATGACAACCGGCGTTTGAAACGCGGCAATCTGTACCGGCGGCAAGCCCGTGCTGAGTACCAGTCCGGCCAGCAATACCCATCTTTTGAGCCGATGAAAAGTGTCGTAGCGAAACAAAAGCCAATACGTGAGATACACAACCGCCAATACCAGACTGGCTTTTGCGAGATATTCAAACCATTCCATACAGGGAGGTTTTAGTAGTGAAAAAGATACTATTTCCGTTTCTTCTTTTGGATCAGATTCAGAATTTCCTTCAGGTCGTCGGGCGAAAGTTTTTCGTCCTCGGCAAAAAACGAAACCAGGTTTTTGTAGGAGTTATCAAAGTAATTGGCAATCACTTTGCCCATAAACGTCTGCCGATAGGTTTCTTTGCTCACCACCGGAAAGTATTCGTGGCTGCCGCCATAATCCTTGTGCGACACGTACCCCTTCTCTTCCAGATTGCGAACCATCGTGGAAAGGGTGTTGTAATGCGGCTTTGGCTCGGGCATCAGCGGCATCAGGTCTTTCACAAACCCCTTGCCTACCTGCCAAAGCACGTGCATTACTTCTTCTTCCTTGGCTGTTAATTTTTCCATGCACCAAAGATAAAACGAGTTTTTTAGTTTTCAAACTATTTTTATAGTTTATTAACTATTTTTCTCGTTAAAAAGTAAAATTGTCCTTTCTGGCAAAAGGATACGACTTTTCTTAGAAAGCAGCAGTGGGTTCAGAAATGTCGGGTTACTTTTTTGGTGATTATCCATCAAACCGCACATCATCTCTCAATCCGTTTTATGAACACGTTGCTTACCTCATCGTCGCTTATCAGTTTGTTTACCCTCACTGTGCTGGAAATTGTGCTGGGGATCGACAACATCATTTTTGTTTCCATCGTGTCAAACAAATTGCCACGGTCTAAGCAATCCAAAGCCCGTAATGTAGGTTTGCTGCTAGCCTTGGGCATCCGCATTCTGTTGCTGTTCGGCTTGTCGTGGATTATCGGTCTCACGGCTCCGTGGATCACCGTTATGGGCAAGTCGTTTACCGGAAAAGACATTATTCTGTTGTTGGGCGGCTTTTTCCTGATTGGCAAGAGTGTATCTGAGATTCATGGCAAGCTGGAAGGTGCGGAAGAAAAAATGACCACCAAAGAAGCCAATGCCACGCATGCCCTGGGCTGGGTAATCGTGCAGATAGCCATCATCAACCTGATTTTTTCGTTCGACTCAATCTTAACCGCCATCGGGCTGGCGAAGGAAGTATCGGTCATGATTTTGGCGGTGATCTTGTCTTCTATCATTATGGCTCTGTTTGCCAAGGCCGTCAACGACTTCATCAACCGCCACCCGACGTTCAAGATTCTGGCACTGGCGTTTCTGATCATGATTGGCTTTTTGCTGGCAATGGAAGCGTTTGGATTTCATATCGACAAAGGCTATGTGTATTTTGCCATGGCTTTTGCGGTTGGCATCGAAGTGGTAAACATGCAGATTCGCAAACGGTCACGCCCGGTCAAGTTGCATAATCAGGAGTTGTAACCGTTCCACATACATTTTAGTTAACCACACTCCCGCTTGGTTTCCTCTAATACATGAGGTTACGAAGTTGGGAGTGTGTTTTTTTATCTAATGATTTACCTGTAATTTTCTTCCGCAAAGAAGACAAAATAGTAGGATTTGAAAAGGCAAAACCTGCCCGCCCTCTGACGGATGGTTGGCAGACAGGTTTTCAAAACCAAACCCCCAATCCATTTACCTGATGAAATTTAAAATAAGCTACCCTTTTCTTATTGCCTGGAGCCTGGCTTTGCTGATGACTCTTTCATGCTACAGTCAGGAACAACCTCTCCGTCAGCAAATTGTGAAGCTTGTTACCAACAAAAAAGCAGAGGTTGGCATTGCCATCTATGCAGTAGAGAACATGGACACTCTTACCTGGCACAATGCCACCCATTATCCGATGCAGAGTGTGTACAAGTTTCCGCTGGCACTGGCCGTCTTGCATCAGGTTGACCAAGGCAAGCTTTCGCTGGAACAAAAAATACAGGTAACCCAAACCGATTTACACCCCAACACCTGGAGCCCGATGCGCGAAAAATACCCCAATGGAAATGTCACCTTGCCTTTAAGTGAAATCTTGCGATACACCGTTTCGGAAAGCGACAACAACGGATGCGACATTCTGTTTCGGCTGGTAGGCGGCACTGAAAAGGTATATGACTATATTCAAGGACTAGGTGTTAAAGATATCGCCATCCGGGCCACGGAAGAAGAAATGCACCAAAGCTGGGACGTTCAGTTTACCAATCGGTGCACGCCATTTGCCATGGCCCAGTTGCTGCAAGCATTCCAGCAAAAGAAAATCTTATCGCCCCAGAGCCAGGGATTTTTGTGGAAACTTATGGTAGAAACTCCCACCGGACCTGACCGCATCAAAGGCCAACTTCCGGCCTCAACTGTGGTGGCGCATAAAACAGGCACTTCTGACACCAATACTCAGGGAATTACCGCTGCCTTTAATGACGCAGGAATCCTAACCTTACCCAACGGAAAGCATGTGGTTGTAGTGGTTTTTGTCTCTAATTCCAAAGAAGATGCCAAAACCAATGCCAACATTATTGCCGATATTGCAAGAGCGGCTTGGGATTATTTTAACAATAAAGTAAAATGAAAGAAAGTAATACATATATCATTCAATCTGCCGGAGATAAACGCATAATTGAGTTTGAAGAATTAGATCAATTAAAGAAAGACATACTTTGGATATATGACGAAAATCTGGGTAATCTGCCTAGTGCATTTGTACCTCATACTTCCTTTAAAATGAAATATTGGGAATACCTGACACTCAATGGTAGCCAATGGTTTACAGAGGAAGACAAAGAATTTTACCAAACCAGAGCCTTAATTATTTTACTCTGTTTTTGTGTCGAATACATCGACATAATCGCTGGTAACCAAGAAGTATTTAACAGATCAGAGCTACCAACAATATTAAACTATGTACAGAACTATACTCCTAGAAATGAGGCGGAACAAAGATTAGTAAATAAAGTAATTCTGGGCCTTGAGATTGCAAAGTCACTGACAGACGAGCAATTGAAAGATACTGATTTTGAACATGACCTACTGAAAGAGTTTTATGATAACTTAAAAGAGATTGGCGATGACTTCATCAAAAAGTATTATGAAGACAAATTAAACCGCAAGTAGCTTCCAAATAGTATCTCTTGAAAACGCAAAACCCCAACTTCTGGAAAAGTCGGGGTCTTGCGTTTACTACTAAGAAAATTATTTCTGCGATGTAGGAGAAACCTTGCGGCTGCGTAATTGCGCGAGCACTTGCTGCAATTTTTTCGGGTTCTTGTAGTACTTGCCTAAGTCGAACAGCTCTACCTTGCGGAATTCCACCGGATGGCTTTCGCTCTGTAGCGATATAAACCCTTCAGTTAGTGGTTTGCCATCCTGCTTTATGGCCGGGTCGTAGTCACTGACCACGCCGTCGCCAATCTGTGGCTTGGAGTATGACAATACCGTATCGCCTTCCACAATGTGCGTCATCAGCGAATCACCCAGTACCAACACTTCGGCACGCACCCACTGGTCGCCATGGTAGGTTTTGGAAGTGGAGTTTGTGCAATGCACTTTGAACAAGCTGCCATTCATCACCACATTGGTGCCGGGTGTACACAAATTGGCCGTATGGCGTTCTTCTTTGCCATTGCCGCCCAGAAGCTGGTATTCGATGGAAATCGGAAAATCCTGCTTTACGGTCATGGTTTTAGGGTCCTGGCAGTGCAGCATCATGCCACTGTTGCGCCATGCCCAGCCTTCGCCATCGGGAGCTTGTTCACCCACAAACCGGTACTCAACGGCCAACAGATAGGCTGCAAACTTTCTTTTATGAAAAATGTGCCCATACAAATGGCCGCCTTCCCGGTTAAAGGTTTTGTACTGATCGTACCGAACCACCATTTTACCGTTTTCTACCCGGAAGGTATTGCCAAAATTTTCGTTCAGCGGATAGCCCGATATCTTCACCTGCCAGTCTTTCAAGTCTTTCCCATTAAACAGTTGTATCCAACCGTCAGGAGCCTTGGAAGGAGCCAAACTTAGAAATGAAACGAGCAACAAGGCACAAATAAGAAGTGGTTTCATAAAAGTAATGTTGAATGATAAGGTGAGTGACTGAGTGAATAATGAAAGGAGTGTATCTGGCTTGGTTTGAAATAGTATGTTTTAAAATCGCAAAACCCCATTCACTCATTCCATCATTTACTCATTATAAATTAACTGTTTACTTGGCCGCAGTTCCAAACTCAATCGACTCTACCGAAGCCAGGTGTTGATTGGGCGTTTCCTTCTTAACGAATACAAAATACAGATCGTGTTTGCCACCCGGGTTCTGGATTGGCGTTACCCAATCTTTGTAATCGTTCCAAGAGCCGGATGCGGTGTAGTTCAACGTTGAAATGACCTGTCCTTTGGGCGAATCCATATGCACTTCAATGGCCGCGTTGTGGTCTCGGGACGAAAGCCGATAGGTGAGCTGGTCAACGCCTTTCAAATCAATGTTTTTCAATACAAAATACGATTTGTTGTGAATGGCTCCGAGCCGCTTTCCTTGTCGATTGATGTTTGAGATCACATCGGCTTGTGCCGCCATTACTTTGTTAGGACGCAACACCAACACATCACGACCGGTCATCGGCGTAATGGCTCCGCCCTGGTCGGTGTAAGTGGCCGTTAACACGTACCGTCCCTGATTGTCCTGACCCACGTGGTCTTTTAGCGTAAGATTGCCTTGTGCCGGTAGCTTTTTATCGGGTTGCTGCACCGACAGCGACAATACGTATTTTACAATTTCGGTAGCATCATCTCGCGACAACTGCGGATGGGCGTTCATGGCGTGGTCGCCCCATACACCGCCGCCGCCGGTAATCACCTTGTTAGCCAGTTTAGCAACAGCCGTTTTGTCGCCGGCGTATTTCTTGGAGACTTCCATGAAAGCAGGTCCTACCGATTTCTTGGAAATCTGATGACAGGCTTTGCAGTCGCTGCTGGCCATCAGGGTTTTGCCCAAGTTAAAGCTACTAATTTGCTGATGCCCCAGCAACGGTTCGTCAGTGCTTACTTTGGGAATGTAGGTCAGCACTACTTGTACTTTCTTTTTGTCAATACTTTTGTCTTCGTTGTCTTTTACATCTACCGTATAAGCAAGCGGCGTATTGCCTTCGTAAAAGAACGATCCATTCTGAGTGGTAGAAATAGCCACTTGCGGAATGGTATTGCCTACTTTCACACTCAAGGTATCTCTGCCGGTTTGACCCGAAGGATCACTTACTTTCAGGATTACGCTGTACACACCATTTTTTTCAAACGTATGAGTAGGATTGGGTTCTGTGGATGTTTGTCCATCACCAAAATTCCACTCGTAAGTCAATTTGTCTTCTTCGTCAAAATCGTAACTGCGGCGACTATTCAGAGTAACTTTCAGCGGTGCAATGCCAATGGTATCGCGTGAGATGATCTTTGCTACCGGAGCCCGATTGCCTGGGTTGAATTCTACTTTTACCAACCGCGCATCTTCATTGTCAATGCCGTAGACTGAGCCGTATTCCAAGATGTAAAAAGCTCCGTCAGGTCCTACTTCCATGTCTACCGGACGACGAAAATCGCCGTTTGTACTCATAAAAGGCTCCATCCGTTTGAAATTCTGATTCTCATCGAGGCGAACGGCAAAAATCCAGTTACGCATCCAGTCCAACACAAACAGAGCTTTGTCGTAATATGCTGGAATCTTGTTGGTTTGGTTTAGTTGCGAATCAAAGTGATATACCGGCCCACCAATGGCGCATCGTCCGCCATCTCCCAGTTCCGGAAACTCTTCGGATTTATTGTAAGGATACCAGATCATGGCTTTTTGGGCAGGAGGCAAATTTTTAGCACCCGTATTGTTGGGAGAGTTATTTATTGGAGCTTCCGGGTTGAACAATTCGCCTACTGCTTTAGTCGCAAAGTCGTATTGATGATAGGGTTTGCTGTCACCGACAAAATAAGGCCAGCCAAAATTACCTGCTTTGCGAGCCTGATTAAATTCGTCGTAGCCACGCGGACCTTGCGGACTATCGGTACCCGAATCGGGGCCGATTTCACCCCAATACAAGATACCCGTTTTCTGATCTACCGAAATGCGGTACGGATTGCGGCAACCCATGATGTAAATTTCGGGTCGGGTACCGGGTGTGCCTTGTGCAAACAGATTGCCTTGCGGAACGGTATAGCTGCCGTCGGCTTGCGGATGAATACGCAAAATCTTCCCGCGCAAATCGTTGGGATTTCCCGCCGACCGTTGCGCATCAAATGTAGGTCGACCTTCGCGCTGATCAATCGGCGCAAATCCATTGGATTCAAACGGAACGGTATTGTCACCCGTTGAAATATACAGATTCTTGTCTTTGTCCCACGCCAGCGAGCCACCCGTATGGGCACTCACTTCGGCATCAATCGGGAAGCTGATGATTACTTTCTCGCTGGCAACATCCAGATTGCTGTCGTCACCCACTACAAAGCGGGAAATCCGTTGCTTTAGCTGTTTATTTTCTTCCACGGTATAGAAGAAATACAGGAAGTGATTTTGGGCAAAATCGGGATCTATGGTCATTCCCAACAAGCCATTGAGGTATTTTTCAACCGCTTTTACGGGAAAATCATGCACTAACCGGGTTCTGCGGGCTGCGGGCTCATAAACGTAAAACTTACCGGCCCGCTCAACAAAAAACACCCGTCCGTCAGGAGCCACAGCCAGTTCCATGGGTTCGTTCAAATCGTTGGTTAGGATGGTTTTCACAAACCGATTGTCTTCCGGCATTTTTACCGCATACGATTTCGAGTAATCCAGCGGCTTGTTTTCACCGATGGCGTATTGGATGCCGCCCAGCAAATGCTTCACAAACAGCGTTTCGCTAAAGCTTTCGTCGGTATGTCCTCCGCCTGTGTAAAAGGCTCTACCTCCGTCGTATTCATGATACCAGGCTATCGGATGGCTGGAACCATTGGTACCGCCTTCGTACGAATCTTCGTCCAGGTTAGCCAATACATGCATATCCGGGTTGATGCTTTTGTAATTGTACCATTCGTCTTTACGCGGCCAGTGGGTAGGCAAGCCTTTGGTGGAAATGTGCGTGGTGTCAAGTACATCCACCGTAGCCTCTCGCACGTTGGGATTGTTGGGATGCGACGCAAAGTAAGCTCCAACTAGTTTGTTATACCACGGCCAGTTGTACTCGGTATCAGCTGCCGCGTGAATGCCCACATAACCGCCACCGGCCTGGATATAGCGTTCAAAAGCGACTTGCTGGTCCGGGTCAAGCACATTCTGGGTGGTACTCAGAAATACCACGGCGCTGTAGTGTTTCAGGCTGTCTTCTACAAAATAGGCGGCGTTTTTGGTGGTATCGACTTGAAAGTTGTTTTCCCGTCCAAGTTTCTGAATGGCCGCCATGCCACTGGGAATGGAGGTGTGATACCAGCCTTTGGTTTTGGCAAACACCAGAATGCGAGGCGTTTTTACTTGAACAGTGGGTGCAGGTTGTGTAGTGCTGACAGGTTTGGTTCGACAGGCGTAGAATACGGTGGTCAGAGATGCCAACCCCAATGCAACCAAGCCCAGTGGTTTGGAAAAGCGGCGAATGAACATGAACGGGTCTGTAAAAAGTGACAAATAATGGTGCCAAATTTACACTTAAATGGCAATTTAAAAACGGCTTTCTCTGTTCTTCTCGGAAAGAAGAAACTAAAATCCAAAGCCAACCCCCATCTGTCAATCAAGAAGAGACAATCCCTAAAGTTTTCCCATTTCAAAATAGTATCTTTTCAAAACGAAAAACCCCCATCTGTGACAGATGGGGGTTGAGTGCTTTTTCACTTTGGAGCTTTAATAGCTGCGTTTCTTGGCAAAAGAACGGTTTCCTGATTTTTGATTGGATGGTTTACGGCTATCCGTAGCAAAAGGCCGGGAATGTTCCTTGCGTTTAAAGGATTGATTGTTCTTTTCAGCTGGTGCTTTGGTAGCAGGCAACAAACCCGTCATTGGATACGGATGGTCTTTCACTTCCGGCACTGACTTGCCAATAAGGCGGTAAATATCCCGCATGTAGTCTTTTTCCTCCACATCGCAGAACGAATACGCCACACCGCTGGCTCCCGCCCGGCCGGTGCGGCCAATGCGGTGCACATAGGTTTCGGGTATATTCGGAATCTCGAAGTTAATCACATAGGCTAGCTCATCCACATCGATGCCACGAGCCGCAATATCCGTGGCGACCAGCACCCGAATCTCTTTGTTTTTAAAATTCTCCAGAGCACGTTGGCGAGCATTCTGCGATTTGTTGCCGTGAATGGCCTCTGCCTTGATTCCGCTCCTAATCAGCGATTTAACTACTTTATCGGCACCGTGTTTGGTACGTGTAAACACCAGTGCGGTTTCAATGGCTCTATTTTCGAGAATATGAATGAGCAGATTCGTCTTGTTTTCTTTATCCACCATATATAAGGCTTGCTGAATGGTATCGGCAGTAGACGATACGGGCGTTACCTCTACCTTAGCGGGATTGCGCAAGATAGAACCGGCCAGGCTAGTGATTGCCGGAGGCATAGTGGCGGAGAAGAACAAAGATTGCCGTTTCGCTGGCAACAATGTCAATACTTTCTTTACATCGTGCACAAAGCCCATGTCGAGCATGCGGTCGGCCTCATCCAGCACAAAAAAACTGACGTGTTGCAGGCTGATCAGGCGTTGGCTGATCAAATCCAGCAATCGGCCGGGTGTAGCCACCAAAATATCCACTCCACGTTGCAAAGCATCGGTTTGGGCTTTTTGTGAGACACCACCAAAAATCACTGTGTGTCGCAGATTGGTGTGGGCTCCGTAAGCGGCAAAACTATCGCCAATCTGAATGGCTAGTTCGCGTGTGGGAGTCAGCACCAGGGCTTTAATGCGGCGCGGCCCTTTTTCAGGTTCGGCAGCGGCTTTGTTATATAACAATTGCAGCGTTGGGATGGCAAAAGCGGCGGTTTTTCCAGTGCCGGTTTGGGCACAACCCAGCAAATCTTTTCCTTGTAAGATCACCGGAATGGCCTGGGCCTGAATCGGTGTTGGCGTTGTATACCCTTCGGTCTGCAACGCTTTTCTGATCGGCTCGATCAGGTTCAAATTTTCAAATGACATAAAATGAGTTTAGTAAGGCAATCAGGGGGACATACGCATGGACCAAAGTTACCTTGGAGTAAATAAAAAGCGAAGTACGCTGTAATCTTTGGACTGCTTGGGGAGTGTATTCAATTCCCGGAAGGGCAAAAAGAGGTACTGCTGGTTTTCTAACCCAAATCTAAGCAAAATAATTCAATAATCAGCAAAAGAATCGTTTATATGCAGCTGGCCCCGAAAAATAGTATCTTTTAATAAGCCAAAAGTGGCCTCCGGAGATGTTTACCTTTTTGTATAAAACGCGACTAATTTTTGGTGGAGACCATTCCGTTTCTGTAGGTACCTCAGCAGGTGATACATCTTCTTTTCATCAAACCTTTACTATAAACACCACTGCAATGAGCACAAAAGTTATTAAAAGTCTGGTAATTAGCCTTGTAACCTTATCCTTATTAGGTTGCGGCAGCAAAAACACTACGCCGAAGTACCCAGCTGAGATTCTCAACATCATTTCGCTAAAGCAGATTGACACGCTGAAACAACTGGGAATGACTATCAATGAAGGTGACAATCCGCCAAAAATTGAAGGAATTTATATCACAGATGACGCAAATTGCATTGGCGACAATGGCGATCCGCAACGACTGGGAAAATGGCGCTATGATTACAAGTTCCGGTTTTACAATCAGGATAATGCTGCCCGTACTATTGAATTGGATTACAAAACTACTCCTGATGAAACTGTAGATAAAGCATCCGGAAATGGTGCGTTTATTATCGGTGAAGGCAACCGATTTACGATATTTATGCAGACTTCAGGTGTACAAGATGGTATTCCTTATAAATATGTATATGTATTTTCGGGTCAGGTCAATACTTCTACAGGCCACATTATAGACTGGTACGACTCTCTCACTCTTACCGATAAAGGAGATGATCCTACTGAAAAGCTGATTGATATTGGAACTTCACGTATCTTTGTGGAAGACGATGGGGTAGCTTCGTCTACAAACAGCTTCCGGATCAATGGAGAAGCCAAAACTGCCGCTACCGGCAAATCAGCGGCGGCTCGCTAAGACTTTCTTATTCAAGCAAAAACCTCCATCTTAAAAGGTGGAGGTTTTTGCTTTTTCAACCCTACTATTTTGAATTCTGTTTTGGGTCAGTGGGTTCCTGTTGCTGAAAGCCAATGGGTGGTTTTTCCAGGGAAGTGGGCTTTAGGCCTAACACATTTACTTTGTGTTTCTGCTCAAAGAAAGGCGTATCGTCGTTGTCTTTCAGTACCGACGAAAGTTTGTAACGCAAGGTGCCCAGGGTTGCGTTGGGTTGCTTTTCGTAACTGAAATCGCTGATCCAGATGCCGATTTCGCGTACGTGTTCATCGTCGCAGCCATAGCTCAGGTCCCAGCCCGCAAGCACGGGCATGGCATACTCATACGGAATGTTCTCGATGATAAACTCTTTTGATTCAATGCCTTTGCCCGCCAGGCAGTTGGTAGTCCAGCCTTCGTCTTCTTTGGGCAGAATTGAGAACGGCGGCTGGATCACACCCAGATCGTTTCCGCCAAAGCCCGACACCATTTCTCCGAATGAATAGCTGCGCCGGGCATCGTTGTCTTTAAAAATAACCGCCGTTTCCCAGCTTATGTATCCTTCGGCGCTGCGGCTAACCGAATTGGGCAGGGGCGATTTGAGATCATGATTTGCCTTGTTGTAGGTTTTGTCTTTCTCCAGGAAAAACTCGCTGTGCTCCATATTGTAGGCCAGTTGAAACAAGTGGTGATCGGTGTCACACCCGGTCCATTCGAACGCAAATCCCCGGGGCAAAATGGTGGCTGTTTTGGTATTGGCAAATATGGGATTTTGCAAAAACCGGGTAAAGGAAGAAAGGGCCGTGGTCGTATTTGCATTGGTTGTCTCAAAAAAGTTAGTGTTCAGGCTGTCGCGACCCATACAATTGCCATCCTTGTGATCAACCAGCAAATTGATCGTGGCTTCGTTCCAGGCAATGACGGTGTATTCGTAGCACCAGTTGTAGCCATCATCAAAATTCTTGTCAGACAAGATTCCCGCCGCCTGCCAAGTTAATACATTCTTGTTCAGGCGAATACTATCAATGACAACCCCCAAACCCGCCACATGGTGGTCGTCGTCCAGGTAACGCAGGTGCCAGCCATTCAGATACACAGTGGCATGCGTCACATATCCTGGTAAGTTTACGCTTTGTTCCACTTTGGGCACTACCTCCGTACCCGACCGGTTCGATTCGGCACATCCAGAGCCCCGGTACACAATAAAGGTATTGGGCTGTTCATATACCAGTGCACTATTGGATGCGGTAAGCTCGCTGAGCGGGTGTTTGCCAATCAGGTTACACAAACCGCTTCCAACTTTGACGCAAAAGCCGCAGGAGTGAAACAACGAACTTAACAAAACTACCGCCAAGGCCAATCCGGTACGCTTGACAAACATGGAAATACTACCTGTTTTCATTTTCTCTTGGGTTTAGGTGCAAAACTCTTTCAGGTTTTCTTATCTGCTCATCAAAGAAGGGATGCTATTGGTTAGTAAATGCTTCACCTTAAATGTAATCTCATGCGGCAGTCCGTGCACACGTCTGCACATTCACAATTCCTTTCTCTTTGTTTACACCCCAAAATCCGGGCTTTGTCGGAAAACCATAGCAGCCTGCCGTGCTTCTCTCTTTCTTTGTTGCATCACTCTTCGCCTATGCAACCATGAAAACCGTTACCACCCTTTTTGCTTTTTTCACCCTACTATTTTCGGCACAGGGCCAAACCGTTATTACGGGCTTGGTGGCCGATGCCAAAAAACAGCCGCTGCCCGGCGCCAGTGTGTACATCAAAGGTTCTTACGACGGCACCACTACCTCCGCCGAAGGCACTTTCAAGTTTTCTACTGACGAGAAAGATACGGCAACCATCGTAGTCACCTACATTGGCTACGAAAACAGCGAACAGAAAGTGCAGCTGGGCAAACCCGTGACTCTGAACTTTGTACTGGTAGAATCGAGGTCAGCAACCCTGAATGAAGTGGTCATTACGGCCGGTGTTTTTGAAGCCAGCGACGAAAAACGCACCACTATTCTGAAACCACTCGACATAGTGACTACGGCCGGCGCCGGCGCCGATGTGTTTCGGGCCTTGCAGGCGCTGCCCGGTGCCTCGCAAGTGGGTGAGCAAGAGGGTTTGTTTGTAAGGGGTGGGGCAGGTACCGAAACCAAAGCGGTCATTGACGGATTGATTGTGCAGAATCCGTTTTTCAGCAGTGTGCCCAACGTAGCCCAGCGGGGTCGGTTTTCGCCCTTCCAGTTCAAGGGTACGGCCTTTAGCACAGGCGGGTATTCGGCGCAATACGGACAGGCGTTGTCATCGGTATTGGTGCTGAACAGCAATGATTTGCCCGACAAATCGCAGGTAAACGCAGGGATTAACTTTGCCAGCGTGTATGGCGGTTATACGCAACGCTGGCAGAAAACGTCGCTGGATGTCAACGGCAGCTATTTTAATGTCGGGCCCATCCTGTTTAACCTGAACCAGCAGAATATCGACTGGCAAACGGCTCCACAGGGATTCAGTGTGGCGACAAATTTTCGCAAGCAGACATCCCACACCGGCATGCTGAAAATCTACGCCAACTATGCCGGTAACAAACTGGGCATGACCTACCCGGATGCCACCAGCGAAACAGGCAAGTACTCATTTGGCCTGAAAAACCAGAATTTTTATTCCAACGCCACGTATACCGAAGCATTTGGCAAGAACAAAATCTACGTAGGCTTGTCACAGAGCTTCAACAACGACGACTTGGCCCTGGATACGGCCAACGCCAGCCGGGGTGACAATCGGTTACAGGGACGTTTCATGTTCTCCCGAGACCTGACCGATGACATTGCCCTACACATTGGCACCGAGCTGCACACTTATGAGTACCGCAACCAGTTTAACCAATACAAATCCTCGTTTCGGGACGTATACTGGGCCAACTTTGTGGAAAGCGACGTGTACATCACCCGCAAGCTGGTAGGTCGGGTGGGTATCCGGAATGAGTATTCGCGGGTCATTCATCAGTGGAACATCGCGCCTCGTTTGTCATTGGCCTACAAGACAGGCGATTACAGCCAGGTTTCGTTTGCCTACGGTCAGTTTTACCAAAATCCGAATGAGAAGTATCTGTACATCAACAAAAATCTGGATTTTGAAAAAGCCGAGCATTATATCCTGAATTACCAACGCATCAAAAATGACCGTACGTTCCGGGTGGAGGGCTATTACAAAAATTACGCACAGTTGGTGCGCGAGTTTGTCAGCGAGCCGTTTGACGCCAACATGTACCGCTTTCCGTATGGCAGCACCAACAACTCAGGCAATGGCTACGCACAGGGACTGGATGTGTTTTTCCGGGATCGCAAAACGCTGAAAAACGCCGAATATTGGATTTCGTATTCATATCTGGATACCAAGCGGTTGTTTGCTAACTACACGGCCGAAGCCATGCCTACGTTTGCTTCTACCCATAATCTGAGTGTATTGTACAAGAAATATTTTACCAAGCTCAATTTGCAGGTCAATGGCGCCTATACCTACAGCAGCGGACGGCCCTATTACAATCCCAATGATGCAGAGTTTATGGCCGACCGGACTCCGGCGTACCACAACCTGAGCCTGAGCTTCAATTACCTGATGAGCCTTGCAGGCAACTTTACGGTGATCTATGCCGAAGTGGGCAATGTGCTGGGTACGCAGAATGTGTTTGGCTATCGGTATTCGGCAGATGGCAAGCAGCGCATCTCAACCAGTCCGCCTACGTACCGGTCTGTCTTTGTGGGCATTAACGTACAGATTGACAAACTCAAAAAAGCAAAATAATATCTTTTCAGTTGCCAAAACCCACTATTATATGAAAGCTGCAACCGAACGAAAAATCATCCGATGGTTTCATATTCTGGCCAGTATCCCAATTCTTGGATTCATTTATGGTCCAGTGGCCGAGCTACCGGAAGCAGCCCGTATGGTGCGCTGGGTCATTCTGCCACTGGTCATCTTATCCGGATTTTGGTTGTGGCTGGGGCATCTGCTCAAAAAACAACTTCGTAAAGACCGCACCAGAACATCCCGTTTGCATTCTTCCACTTTTAACAAATAACGCTAAACAAGTACAACACATGAAAAAAACAGTTTTGACATTCGCCCTTTCGTTGGTTTGCCTGGCAATTGCCTTTGCTTACGGCGACGAAAAATACAGCAAAGCCATGGAGGCTACCATTACTCAAATGAACGCCGCCAAATCGCTGCAAGAAGTACAGGCCGCTGCCAACAAATTTGAAATGATTGGCAAGACGGCTGGCAGCGAGTGGCTGCCCAACTATTATGCGGCTATGTGTTACGCCAACTTGTCGTTCATGGAAAAAGACAGTCAGAAACGCGACCAATACGTATCCAAAGCGGAGGAATTGTTGAAAAACATATCCGTGGAAAACGATGAAGTGTTGGTGCTGAAAGCCTATGTGGCCATGGCCAACCTGTCGGTGGACGGACAAAGCCGCTGGCAAACCCAAGGAGCCATTTTTGACGAAAATCTCAAAAAAGCCGAAAAGCTGAATCCTGAAAATCCACGGGTATATTACCTGAGAGCCACCAACTTGTTTTATACTCCTGAGCCTTTTGGTGGAGGCACCAAAACGGCGTGTCCGCTAGCCAAACAGGCCAAAGCCAAATTCGAATCCTTTAAGCCAACCTCCAGCATTGCACCGAGCTGGGGCAAGGAATACAACGAAGAGCTGCTCAGCAAATGCCAGTAAAATAGTATCTTCAGCCAAGCCAAAACCTTGGCAATCAGATGGCCTGTAGAAGTACAGGCCATCTGATTATTTATCCAGGAGAAAAATAGTATCTTTCGCCAAGGCAAAACCCACCTTCCTTTTCCAAAGAAATGAACACGCTGGATTTCACGTATCTGAATGCACAGAAAATACTCATTGACAACGACCAGCCCACGGCGCTGTCGGTAAGTGGAGGCGTCAGCATTTCGGGCATCATCAAATGCCCCACAGCTACCGTCGAACTCACCGTGAACGGGGGCAGCAACGTGGAGATTTATGGCGAATGCCGCCACCTGATTATCAAAAAAGCAAGCGGAGGCAGCGTATTGCAGCTGAGTAGCTTTTTTTGCGAAGAAGCCACCATTGCAGATACCGACTGGGGCTCGCGGCTCGAACTTTCCGTAAGTCGTATCATCCATTCAGTGTGCATGAAAAAGGCGAGCATCTTGAAACTCCACGGCACGCCACAAATCATTAATTTGAGCTTACACGGTGGCTCGGTCATCGAACAGACAGACACCGAGTAAAGCCTTTATACACTGGCATTTATGAAACAAAACTGGAATCAGAAAACGAAAGAGCTTTTTACACAGTTCTTGCTGGTGCTGGCACTGGATCTTGCTTTTGGCGCAATCACCTATTTCAGCATCAAGACATTCACCACCTTGATGGATGATCCGTCGCAGGAAATCAACCTGAAAGAAAGTGTTGGTTGGCTGCTGAAAAACAACAGCGTCGAAGCTGTCACCATCTGTATCGTTTTGCAACTGTTCAGCCTGTTCGATAAGAAAATCCGTTTTGTCTGGTTGCGGTATGTAGTGCTGTGTCTGGGCATTTTTTGCACACTGCAGATCGTCTATGCCGCCCTCTACAGCGAGCATTTCTGGCGGTCCATCTTCCACATCGGGTCGCTGGATATCATTTTCTCCAATAC
This sequence comes from uncultured Sphingobacteriales bacterium, assembly GCA_963520985.1. Taxonomy (GTDB): domain Bacteria; phylum Bacteroidota; class Bacteroidia; order Cytophagales; family 172606-1; genus Xanthocytophaga. The sequence goes on along the minus strand of CAUQTA010000001.1, from coordinate 788,983 downwards.
CCGGCTCTTTGCGGGAGCCTTGGTGTATGCCTACAGCAACTACGAGAAAAGGCGCAGCCGCGTACTGCACGATCAGCAGTATCAATTGCTGGAACTCAAAGAACTCAAAACCAAAGCGGAACTCGAAGCTTTGCAGGCTAAAATCAATCCGCACTTTTTGTACAATTCGCTCAATTCCATTGCCAGCCTCATTCACGAAGACCCCGACAAAGCCGAGCAAATGGTCTTGCTACTGGCCAAATTTTTCCGTTATAGCACCAATGCCAAAAGCCAGTACCTGACCCGCCTGATTGATGAAATAGAGATGGTAAAAACCTACCTGAAAGTAGAAAAAATTCGGTTTGATGACCGGCTCGACTACAGCATCTGGTTTGAAACCGAAGAATTGAAAGAGTGTCTGGTACCGCAGTTTCTGATTCAGCCGCTGGTCGAAAATGCCATCAAGCACGGCATTTCAAAATCTACCCAAAAAGGCATTCTGGGCATCAAAGTATTGGACAACGGCAAAAAGCTATCCATCGTTATTTTCGACAACGGCGCACCGTTTCCCGAGCAATTAATTACCGGCTACGGATTGCGCAGCACGCAAGACAAGCTGCGGCTGCTCATGGGCGATGAGGCCCGTATGGAAATCATCAATAAGCGCAGCAGCTATTCCGACGGAAACGACTTTGCCCAGCAAGAGCATAAGGCCATCCAGATCACGATGCCCAAGCAGTTTGCCAGTTATTCGGAGTCCGTATCTCATCCGTTTTAACCGGGTGGGTTTTGTCTTTTCCAGCGGTACTATTTTGAAAAAGACAACTCGATAATTTATCGATAATCAATAGTATACATATGTAAATAAAAAATAATGCAGTACCTGGTGTGATTTTTCCGAATCCACTGCGAATCATTGTTAAAGATTTACACTCGATAATGCATGTCACAACCAAGCAGGTATTCATTCAGATTGTTCAGCAGCACAAAGGCATCCTCTTTAAAATCTGCAACTCGTATTGCCGGAACAAAGACGATCGGGAAGATCTGGCTCAGGAGATTATTTACCAATTGTGGAAGGTATTTGAAAATTACAATCCCGATTATAAATATTCGACGTGGCTCTATCGCATTGCCTTAAATGTAGCCATTTCGTTTTACCGGAAACAAAAATCAGCCCGGCACACGATTCCGCTTGATGAGAATCTCTTTTTGTTTACCGAAGATGAGTCGGCAGCCGAGGCACAAACGCAGTTGAATCTATTGCAACAGTTTATCAATGAGCTCAAAGAACTGGACAGAGCCTTGATTCTTCTGTACCTGGAAGAGAAAAGCCACCAAGAAATCGGCGAAATACTTGGCATATCCGAATCGAATGTAGGCACTAAAATCGGCCGCATCAAAGACAAGCTAAGACTTCGCTTTGCTACTGCACCACACTCTTAAAACCCTTTTTGACTATGGAACCTGACGAATTAAAACACCTCTGGCAAATGTATGACCAAAAGCTGAACCAGTCGCTGGCAATTAACCTGCACTGCCTGCAAGCCATCCAAACCCAGAAAGCCAAATCAAAACTCAACGGAATGCTCTGGATAAAAATTCTCGCGGTAGTGGCTGGATTGGTCTGGATAGGCATTCTGGCAGTGGCGATTCGGGTTACTTTATTCATCCTTGAACATCAACCCCTGACGGTAGGCAAGGTAAGTTTTCTGGTTTCGATAAGCCTGATTCTGCTTATCACCTTGGTTGGGGTTGCTCTGTATGCCAAGCACATTGTTTGGATACTTCAGATCAATGCTTCTGAGAATGTGGTAGATATGCAGCAAAAAACAACATCCTTGCAGGTATCCACATTGCAAGTGACCCGCATTCTTTTTTTGCAGATGCCTTTTTATGTTACCTGTATCTTTCAATGGAAATGGGTTTCGCAAGACAACGTACTTTTTTGGCTGGTGTATGTTCCGCTTGTCGTTCTGTTTACCTGGCTGGCCATCTGGCTGTACCAAAACATTTCGTATCGGAATGTCGACAAGAAATGGTTCCGTCTTTTATTCGACAACCCGGAATGGACTTCACCGGCAAAGGCTTTGCTTTTCCTGAAAGAAATTGACGACTTCAGGAAAGACCTTTGAATGGATCAGGAACTACAAGCCGCCGAAACAAGCCACTTTCGCCTTTCCAAAAGATACTATTTTACCAAACCCAACCATGACTACATTACTCATTGATGACGAAAAACTAGCCATCAGCCGCCTAAAGCGACTTCTGGCCGATTACTCCGACCTGATAGAAATCGTTGGGGAAGCCTACAACGGGTTGGAAGGACTGATGCTGATTGAAGAAAAAAAACCCGATCTGATTTTTCTGGATATTGAAATGCCGGGCATAAACGGTTTTGAGATGCTCGGCAAAATAAGCCATATGCCCATGGTGGTTTTTGCCACCGCCTTTGACGAATACGCCATTCGGGCCTTTGAAGAAAACTCCATTGACTACCTGCTCAAACCGATTGAAAAAGAGCGCCTCGAAATTACGATCCAGAAATTACGCAAAACCTCCCCCATGTTTGACAACCAGCAGTTTTTGAAATTATTGGAGCAAATGCGCCCCAAGAAGGAAATGGTATCGATTTCCGTCAAAACCGGCGACCGGATACTGCTGCTTCGACTGGAAGAAATCAGTTACTTCGAAGCGGAAGACAAGTATACCTTTCTGGTTACGATTGAAGGGAAAAAATACCTCACCGACTACACCTTAACCAGCCTGGAAGAAAAACTCCCGGGCTCATTCATCAGAGTGAGTCGTTCGTTCATTGTCAACTCCCGGCTGGTCAAAGAAATACAACGGCATTTCAGTGGTAAGTTTATCCTCTTTCTGGAGGATAAAAACCATTCAAAAGTGGAATCGGGAACCAAATATGTAGAAAATATCAAAGCATTGATTTCTAGCTGATTGCCAGATAAAGTTCTTTTTCAAATCAGAAACCAGCACAGGCAAACCACTTTTCTCTTCGGAAAAACAAAAATCAACACAAACCCTACATACAATTGGTTTTCAATACATAAAAAAAGCTTTTAGGAAAATATTTTGATTTGTTTGTAACTATTCTGCATATCTCAACTCCGATTGGTAGTTACTTCATTATGAAAATCCAACGTATAGCCAGCAACTTCAGCATACACACTACACAAGGCAGGGTATTGACCTTAAGTTCCAGCTTCCTGCTGGTCTTTATTTTGTTTGCCTGCTTTGTTTACTACCAGAACCAACGTACCCAAGAGGTAAGCCAAACAACCATTGATGTCCGCTTGCCCATAGCGCTGAGTGCAGCCAATGTGCTTAGCAACATTGAGGCCGCCGCTACAGCCCAACTTTCATTCATTGTCACCAAAGACAAAAAGTATGTGGAGCAGCGCAAACAAATCTGGAGTGACCGCATTGAGCCCCATCTGGCCAAACTTGATCAACTCAAATCAAGCTTGACCTCCGAAAACCAGCACAAAATTGACAGTCTGACTACCTGGATCAAAGCCTACCGCCAGGCTCAGGATGAAGAAAACGACCTCACCTTGCAGTTGCAAAGCCTGGATGCGACCGATTCTTCCTTTGTAGAGGCTCAACAAGCTACCAATGATGCACTAGCCATACTGATTCCACGCATCAGTGCTTACTACATCAACATAGAGCAGGAACTGTCGAGCCTGACGGCTTCACAACAGGAACAGCTTCAGACAGATATTTCGGGCATTTTAACCAGCATTAACTCAACCAACTCAGCCATTACGATGCTTTGCGTTATCATTGTGGTTCTGTCGATTTTGATTGGCTATTATGCTTCGCGCAAAGCGAATTCGGCCATTGCCCGTACTACCGAGCAAATTCAACTTTTGGCCAAAGGTGAAATCACGGCCAGCATTGACGAGGTAAAAGGCGATCTGAATGTAATCGTGCGGGCTGGCAATCAATTGAAAGACAACCTGCAACAAGCCGTGTCTTTTGCACTGGAAGTAGGCGAAGGCAAGTTTGATAACCACTACCAGCCCGTCAGCGAACACGATGCCTTGGGAAATGCCCTGATTTCGATGCGCGACAAACTCCAGCAGTCATCCGAAGAAGACAAACGCCGCAACTGGACATCGGAAGGCTTGGCTCGTTTTTCTGAGATTTTACGCAGCAATGTCAATTTTACTGAACTAGCCAGCACCGTTATTACGCATCTGGTCAAATACACCGGAGCCAATCAGGGTGGACTGTTCATCATTCAGAATGAAGGCAGTGAGTCTGTACTGGAACTGGCGGCCTGCTATGCCTATGAACGTCGGAAATACCTGAACAAGCGGATTCAGATTGGTGAAGGGCTGGTGGGACAATGTTACCTGGAGGGCGAAACGATATACCTCACGGCCCTGCCCGAAGACTACATCAACATTACATCGGGGTTGGGTACCGCTCCACCGACGAGTGTCCTGATTGTACCACTCAAAATCAATGACGACATCGAAGGCATTGTCGAACTGGCATCGTTCCGCAAATTCTTACCCCATGAAATTGCCTTTATTGAAAAGCTAGGCGAAACCATTGCATCCACCCTGTCGTCGGCCAAGCTGACCCAGAAAACCCAGCGGTTACTGGAAGAAACCCGTCAACAAGCCGAAATGCTGCGCAGTCAGGAAGAAGAAATGCGCCAGAACATGGAAGAACTCATGGCAACCCAGGAAGAAATGGAACGCAAGACCCGCGAAATGCAGGAATTAAATGCTTCTTATTAAAGTGATTGACGATCAATCACTTTATATTGCTTACACTTTAACATTGCTTAAGAAAAAATAGTATCTCCAGAAAAGGTGAAACCCAGATGCAATACTGTACGCTGTTGCATCTGGGTTTCACCTTTTCTGCCATCCAATCAATTTCTGCTTCTGGCAAATTCAGGAATGAGCTATCTCTAATCCCGATTTCAAATAGTATCTTTGTGCCAACCAAAACCTGTCGTTGTGGACAAAACACTTGTAGTCATCGGAGGCGGAGCCGCCGGATTTTTCTGTGCGATAAATGCTGCTCGTCTCTGCCCAACCCTTCGGGTCATCATGCTGGAAAAAACCGGTAAGCTACTGGCAAAAGTGAAAGTTTCGGGCGGAGGGCGCTGCAATGTCACACACAACTGCCTCTCCATCAGCGAATTGGCAAGACAATATCCCCGCGGACAGAATTTTCTCAAAAAAGCCTTTCATCATTTTTCGGTAGCCGATACCATCCGGTGGTTCGAGAAACGCAACGTACCTCTCAAAACGGAAGCCGATGGCCGCATGTTTCCCGTTACCGATTCGTCGCAAACCGTCATTGACTGTCTGTTGCATGAAGCCGGTTTATACAATGTGCAGATTCTCACCCAATGGGAAGTGCGAACGGTGCAACAGACAGACGCTGGTTTTGAAATAGTATCTGCCGAAAAGCAAAAACTGGCAGCCGATTTTGTGTGCATTGCCACGGGGGGCTATCCCAAACCGGAACAATTTGGGTGGATTGAGCAACTAGGTCATACCATTGAGAACCCGGTACCATCGCTGTTTACGTTTAACATGCCCAAAAATCCGGTAACGGAACTGATGGGTGTATCAGTGCCACAAGCTACGACCCGGATTGCCTCTACCAAACTGACCGAGACGGCCCCACTGCTGGTCACGCACTGGGGCATGAGCGGCCCGGCGGTATTGCGATTATCGGCTTGGGGTGCCCGGCTTTTGCATGATAAAAACTACACATTTACCGCCCTGATCCATTGGGTAAAAGAGGCTTCGGAAGAAACCCTCCGCACTGAGATCCAAAAAATCCGGAGCCAGTCGTCTACCCAGAAAATCAGCAATGCCAACCCATTTCGGCTCCCCCAACGGCTCTGGGATTTTTTACTGCACAAAGCGGGCATTGATGAACAGCAACGCTGGGCTGATTTGCCTGCCAAAGAGCAGAATCGCCTGATCAAGGTACTGACCAACGACGAATATCCCGTACAGGGAAAAACCACCTTCAAAGAAGAATTTGTAACCTGCGGAGGGATAAAGCTGACGGAAATAGACCCAAACACCATGCAGAGCCGACTTGTATCTCACCTGTTTTTTGCAGGTGAAGCGATGGATGTGGATGGCATTACAGGCGGTTTTAATTTTCAGAATGCGTGGACCAGCGGGTGGATTGCCGCTCAAACCATCAATCAGATTTTAGGCGGAGGTAGAATGGAAAAAGCGGAAAGCCACCAATGATAAAATGGCAAAGTGCAAGAGTGTGACAAGAAAGTAGTTTGCAGAAACCACAAATCCCTGCACCAGACTTACAACCATCCAGACAGCGGCAATGCCTATTACACCTATCAAAGCCTGTATTGCCAGGCCGGGTTCCCCATCTTTTTCATCCGGACTTAGTCTATACAATACCAGAATGGTGGCAAAAGCAACCACGTAAAACAGAATCGGAAACAGGGTAACTTGCTGCATACGTCCAATTTAATTGTACTCAGCTACAAAATAATATAATCCATCCAATAAACAAACAACTTACAAGGTTTATTTAACGGTACTGTTGCTGAGATCATTTTGCGCGCCAATCCCTCATTTGTAAACTAAAAGAACCAGGATGAAACTGGCAAAAGGCTATTCCAGAACTTACGTTTTCTCATAGGTACATTTTTTTAATGCATGCTCGAGTAACTCCATTACCTATGCCTATGAACTTATTACGCCTTACCCAGCTTTACTTTTTTTATCTGATTCTGGCAATTGCCGCACCAATCACCTTTACACAAGCCCAGCAGAACTTATTCAATGTTCCCAGTTCTGAAATCACCAAGCCTTCAGATTTCCTTTTTCAGGAACAGATCAATTTTACGGCTGATGAGTGGCAGTCGAACACTATCTTTTCATACGGACTGGGTAAAAATTTCGAAGTTGGCTTTAATGTTCTGGGACTGCGTTTTAATCCTTCGTTTCGGGATTCTGTTTTACTGACCAACGACGACATCCGGGTGGAACCGCTCCATCCTGCCCTATTGCTCAATGCCCAGAAAGCGTTTCCGCTTTCTCAGGTTCTGCAATTGGCCATCGGTACCCAGATAGGTACCAATGCGGGGGCGCATCGGGCATTGATCAACTATAATTACCTGAACCTGGCAATTGACCTGAAGAAAACCAATACACGCATTATGGTGGGTGGGCATACCTTTACCAAAGCCTTTGCGGGTGATGCCTGCGGACGGGAACTGAGTAATGCTAACAATCCCCTATTTCCGGGTTTTCAATTGGGCATTGACCAGTCGCTGATAAAAGACAAACTAAAGTTCATTGCCGATTTTATCAGCGGCAGACATACCTTAGGTGAAATCAGCGGAGGATTGGAATATGTAATCCACCACCAATGGGATATAGCTTTCGGCTATCAATTACCCAACCCGAATAGCCTGGCTCAACAGGGACTCATTTTTCAGTTGACCTACTTTCCTGAATGATTCTGCCAAGCGTTATTTGGGCAACATCACCCGAATGGGATCGCCTTGGTTAATCTGCCCTGCTTTTTCTACCCAACCTACCAGGCCACGCCGCCCCATAGCTGCTTTTACAAAATCCACAGCGGGTTGATAGCCCAACTTTTCGACAATCAACCGGTGTGGACCGATACACGGCAGGTTGAGTTCGTAGATAACCAGTACTACTTTGTCTTTCGAATCGGGACGCACTACCAATAAGTTAAACGGAGGAAGTTGGGTAAAATCGGGAATGCCCTGCACACACAGATTGGCCCCTACCCATTGCGGCTGGATGACTTCTATGCCCATCGCATCGGCAGTTTCTTGCAGTTCTTCTACCGACACAGCCGACCATTGCCGATTGTTGCGGATAACAGTTCCTCGCGGGTACATGCCGAGTTGCCGCACATTGGATTTCATAGTCATACCCCAGTGTTTGTCACCGGTTACGCCTTCGTGGGCAAATTCCAGGCTTGGATAAGCCGTACTCTCCAGCGATGCTTTTGTTTCAGAGCGAAATAAGCCAGTAATGATGCCTTCTGTGGTTTTCTTGTATTTCATGGTTATTCAGAACGCAGGTGAACTATTGCTCCGTTTGCTTTATGTAACTGGACGATTTGCGGCGGGTAACTGCTCTTCGGATGAAGCGTAGCGCCAAAACGACAAGAACCACAACCAGAATGGCCGCCACAACAGGGATAAAAATGGCCAGAAACGAAACCACCGTAGCGCCGCCCAGTTCACCAGTGGCAACCAACGGATTACCCGCCCCACCCGTTACGGCAGTAGAGGCAACCCGTACAGCAGCGGTTCCTGCACTGATCAGCCCGGCAGTGCCACCACCGGCAATGATGGCCAGCGTCCATTTAAGCAAAGGATCGATTTCCGTGACAAAGCCGCCCATCATCAAGGCTCCGGCAATGGTAGCAGCCGGTGTAGCCACGACATCGAGCAGGTGATCTATCCAGGGAATGTAGTAGCCGCCTATCTCAATAACAGTTGCAGTGCCAAAGGCAATCAGGGCTGGCCATGTGCCCATCCAGGCAATGCCTTCGGGCATCGTAATCCATTGATTATGAGCCGCCAACCCGGCACAAAAGAAGGGAACAAAGAGGCGAAACCCTACAGCGGCACTTAGCCCCAAACCCAGCAACATGCTAATCATCCAAGCCATATCAGGAAGTAAATTGCGTTTCAAAACACGTTATGCCACAAAAAAAATAGTATCTTTTAAAACTAAAAAACCCTGCCTTCGGCTAGTGTTTACCCAATTGGATTGGCAAACATTGCCTAAAAAACGGAACTGGTTTTGTTGTTTCTAAAGATACTATTTTATTTCTCTTTGAGTGAGCTGCTTATTGTTTCACCCGCTTCCAGGTGTCGGTGCGGCCAATCAGCGAAATGCCGATAAACCCTCTGACATCCAGCGTATTGGCGTCTTTCAGGGTCATTTTGCAACTGTAGTCTTTGCCTGCTTCCGGGTCGTATATCTTTCCGTCTTCCCATACATTGTCATCGTCATACGCAAAGTTACGCAGGTTTATCAGCCCCAGGATGGGCTGGCTACGCTTTTTGGCATCCGGATTGTTTTTGTCAACTTTAGGTTTGCCATCGGTGTCGTTGGGTTCTTTTAGCCATACAATTTTCCCGAAATACTGGTTACCCTGCTTGTATATTTGTACGTGGCCTTTCCCCGTACCTGTCAGCCATACACCTAGTATGGCATCGGCGCCACTTTGAGCATAACTTGCCATGTAACTGAAAATCAGTGCAATGGCGACTAATAAGCATTTTTTCATACGTTAACTTCCGAGGTTTGTTTGTTGAAATATACTGTGTATTGAGCAAGGAAAGACACAGAACAGGTAGATGCCGACAGAACTTTCATTTTACCTAACTATTCTAACCCAATACAAGACATTAAGGTCTGATTCACTTCTATACGTTCACATTATTTATACAAAAGCTTAATACTGAGGCACGTCCGGATCGATTTCTGCTGACCAGGCCAGAATGCCGCCTTTCAGGTTATACAGATTGTCGAAGCCATGTTGCTGCTCCAGGTACTGCACAATGCGGCCGCTGCGGGCACCGCTACGGCAATGAATAACCACTTTTTTATCACGGCTGATTTTATCCACGTTATCCGGAATCTGCCCTTGTGGTATCAACTCTCCATCCAGATTGGCAATGTCATATTCGTAAGGCTCGCGAACATCAATCAGCTGAAAATCTTCGCCATTATCCTGCATTTCTTTCAATTCACTTACGGTAACTTCTTTCATAAAACGATGCTTTTTAAAAAATAATACAATTTTTTATGGAAAAACCCCTGTAGGATCTATACAAATGTAGTAAATCAAATGTACTGGAAAAAAGTTTCTTGCGAAAAGCAATTTACCGGTCAGGAACTTTTTTGTCTGAACCAGGATTCGTAGAATTACCAGATTTTCTTACTAAAAAGAAGATGTTCAGCTATGTCACAAGGCCTGGCTCAGACAAATATTTTTTAACTCTCATGAAAATAGAACTTCAACGCAAAAATAAGGCCGTCCACCTGGAAGCTGTAAACGAAGACGGCGCCACCATTCAGATAGATGGTTCACCCGCTATAGGTGGCGAAAACAAAGGCTTTCGGCCCATGCAGCTCTTACTGGCCGGCTTGGGCGGCTGCAGCACCATCGACATTGTGGGCATTCTGAAAAAACAACGCCAGGAACTGGAAGACATTCGGGTGGTGGTGGATGGCGAACGGGAGCCAAACGTAGAGCCGTCACTGTTTCAGGACATTCACGTACATTTTATTCTCAAAGGCAATCTGGACGCCGACAAGGTGAAAAAAGCGGTAGACTTATCGATGGAAAAGTATTGCTCGGTAGCCAAAACGCTGGAAAAAACTGCCCGTATCACGTACGATTTCGCAATCACCCGCGAATAATCTCTCCTTTTTCTATAAACAAAACAGAGTACCTGTTACCTTTGCGTTCCTACAAAACGCCATTTTTAGTGAAATGAAAAAAAAGAGCAGTCAGTTTGAGACCAATGCCGTTCGCGTGCGAGCCGAACAAACGCAGTTTCGGGAACACTCCACGCCCTTGTTTCTGACCTCAAGTTTTACGTTTGAGGATTCCGAGCAAGCCCGCGCCTTATTTGCCGACGAAATTCCAGGCAATATTTATACCCGTTTTTCCAACCCGAATACGAGTGAGTTTATTGAAAAACTCTGCGCACTGGAAGGTGCCGAAGACGGCATTGCAACAGCTACCGGCATGGCGGCCATGTTTACCAGTATGGCTGCACTAGTGAGCAGTGGCGATCACATTCTGGCTTCCCGCTCGCTGTTTGGCTCCACGCACCAGATTCTGACGCAAATTTTCCCAAAATGGGGCATTAACCATACCTACGCCGACATTGACAAGCCCGAAACCTGGGAAGCGTTGATTCAGCCAAACACGAAGATGATTTTTGTGGAAACACCTTCCAATCCGTCGCTGGATATGATTGATCTGGCGTGGCTCGGGGATTTGGCCAATCGCAAAGGCATTATTCTGAACGTTGACAATTGTTTTGCTACGCCGTATCTGCAAAACCCGATCAAATATGGGGCGCATATTGTAACGCATTCGGCCACCAAGTTTATGGAAGGGCAAGGACGCGTGCTGGCAGGTGCTATTGTAGGCAAAAAAGAACTGATCAAGGAAATCCGCTTTTTTGCACGCCATACCGGCCCTTCTCTGTCACCGATGAACGCCTGGATGTTGTCGAAAAGCCTGGAAACGCTGGCTGTCCGGATGGAACAACACTGCCGCAATGCTCAAGAGCTAGCAGAATGGATGGAAAAACACCCACAGATTGAAAAGGTTATTTATCCATTTCTGCCTTCGCATCCGCAACATGAACTAGCCAAACGGCAAATGCGCCTTGGCGGTCCGATGGTGAGTTTCATTGTAAAAGGCGGACTGGAAAAAGCCAAATCGGTACTGAACAATCTGCAAACGATTTCATTCAGCTCCAATTTGGGTGATACACGCAGCATTGCGACCAGCCCGGCGATTACGACTCACTCCAAACTAAAACCCGAAGAACGCGCCGCTGTTGGCATTGCCGATGGCCTGATTCGGATTTCAGTTGGCCTGGAACATATTTCTGATCTCATTGCCGATGTGGAGCAGGCACTGAACGCCTAGAAAAATAGTATCTCCTGAAAAGGCAAAACCCCCAATAGTTGTAACTATCGGGGGTTTTCGTTTGTGATACATCACAATTAATTATTCATTTGTCAAGCCAAAATATTCGGCTGCCCTGTATGTATTTTCTTGCAAGGTGCGAAGCTTTCACACTTTCAATGAAAGTCAAATACCGCTTTGCCGGACTGTAACCACAAGTACACGCCGTTGGTCCAGCCGAAGCCATCCTGATTGGGATATTCTCCTCCGCCAGCGGGCAGATTTGTATCAACTACATTGTATTTTTCCATCATCTTACCCGTATTGCGAAAAACCCTGTCGTTCAGGGCTATCCATCGGTGTTTGATTTCTTCAGCAGTCTCCATAAAACCGTAGCGACGTAGCCCTTCATACGCAATCAATTGGAGTGGTGCCCAGCCATTGGGAGAATCCCATTGCTGTCCGCTGGACTGAACAGTGGAAATCAGCCCCCCTTCTTTCAGAAAATGCTGCTGAACACAGTCATGCACCTGTGACGCTCGCTGCGGTGTAGCCACTCCAAAGAAAAGCGGAAACAAGGCCGCCAACGACAAAACCGGCGTAGGCTTGTGCAGGGTCAGGTTATAATCCATAAAAAAGTTCCGGTTGCTATCCCAGCAGTAAAGTTCTATCGCTTTGTGGCGCCGCTCGGCTTTCTGCCGGAAGTATCGACCGGGTTCGGGAAACGAGCTTTGATGGTAAGCCTCCGACAAAGTCATTTCCAGAAAATAGAGCAAACAGTTCAAGTCAACCGGAATAATATCGGTGGTGTGGATGGTTGCCAGGTGTTGCCCGTCGCCCAGCCAGCGGCACGTGAAGTCCCAGCCCGACTCACACGCCGCCCGGAGATGCCGGTAAAGGGCTTGCGGAACAATGCCATACGGAGCCGCGTGATGGGCCAGTTCCACATCTTCTTTATAGGATTCGGGGCGGGGCGCCGCCAGATCATCCCAGTATCGATTCAGCACGCTGCCGTCGGGCATTCGTACCACCCGCCGGAAAGCCGTCTCGTGGTCGCTGAGGCGGAAATACCCATCCATCCAGTAGTTGTATTCTTTTTGCAAATGCGGCAGATACTGAACCAAGGTATCTTTACCGGCTGTTTTGGCGAGCAGCTGAACCATCAGCGCAAAAAACGGCGGTTGGGAACGCGTTAGGTAATAACTTCGGTTGGCATTGGGAATATGGCCATACGCATCAATCAGATACGTGAAGTTTTGAATCATGTCCTGAATCAGATTCGGCTCACCAGACACATCCAGACCCAGCATTGCAAAATAACTGTCCCAGTAGTATAGCCCGCGAAAACGCCCACCCGGAACAATGTACGGATGCGGAACAGGCAACAAGGAACAGTTGGTTTCTGACTTCTGCGTAAGTAACGGCCAGAGCTGATGCAAGTGTTCGTGTGTTGGAAGCAACTGATTGCTTGTATGGTGGGTTTCGACCGGCATTGGGACATGAAAATACGCCTCTACAAATGCCCGTAGGTCAAAGTTTGCCTCATGTTTATTTATTTCATACAAACTCAGAATTTCTTCGGGTGCCCGTTTGGGATAGCAGTCGGCAAACGTAATGGAATCGGGAAATACGCGCCGCATTTGTACGTCATGAAACAGTGGACCAAACAGTTGGTCGGGCGGCAAAATGGCAGGAACCACACTGTATATCTGTGGAAAATCTTGTGTTGTTGCTAACATAATTCACATTAAATAAAGGCTAGTACTGTACCGTAGAAAAACGAAGGCTTTGCAAGACTCGTATTCTGCCATAGCGGGAGAGGCATTTTCAAGGTTGCAAAACTTGTGTTCTGCCGCTATACCAAAAACACTGTACCCGAAAGAATATATTTTTTGGATTTTTCTTCACATAGAGAAAGTATGGAATTCGCCTAGTCAGGCAGTTGCAACTCTTGATCATAGCCATCCAAAACACATAGTAACTTGATAGCCAATTCATTGATAGATCTATGCATCAAGACTTATGGGTGGGTTTTGTCTTTTCAAAAGATACTATTTTTCTCCACGAGTACAGGCATAATAGGCGTGGCAGAATTACTCATACATACTGATAATTTATGCAGCAGGGGTTTGACTTCTCAGAAATTGGCAGCAGGATACTTGCCATAGTCCAAATATATGCACCCGCTTCTGCAAGCAAGTGCATATACATCACATCTGATGAACTCTAACCGATCAACGCCTTGGCGGCATCTTCGCCCGTTTGGATGGCGCCTTCCATAAATCCCTGCCAATCGGCGAGGTGTTCACCCGTGAATACACTGTTTTTGTGAGGTTTTGCAATCACATCGCGTATGCCGTACCACTGGTTTACATCGTAAATGGCATAGGCACCCTGCGTAATGGCATCGTCACCCCAGTAGTAGCTAATCAGCTTTTCGGCTAAGGGTTCCGTTTCGCCGAAGGCGGGTTTCAAAGACTCGCTTATTCTACGGATTTTTTGTTCTGTATTTAGTTTGGCAAAAATATGTGCTTTGTCACCTACCGAATAAGAAGTCAACACACCCTTGGGGCCGGACTGGTTTTTGGTGGTATGGAAGAAAAAGTGCGGCAACGTGTCACTCACGATACTGATCGATTCTTCTTTCCAGAACCGGTCTTTGTATAACACCGACGATTTGATGATGCGGGCATACTGCAATTGTTGCAGTGCTTCCACCTGTGGGGCAGGCAAACCGGGGTTCCAGCGAATGCCCAGCACCGCCATGGCCGGCAACGTGCAGATGAGCCGCGTACCGGTGTATTTACTGCCATCTTCACAAACTATTTCCACCTGCTTGCCCACCTGATTTACCTGAGCCGCTTTCTTTCCGGGCAAGATTTTATCGGCGCCTACTTTCTCTACCAACTTCTTGATCAGCTGCGAATTGCCGCCTTCAATCTTGTAATCCATTTCATTATTTTCACTCGATTCGGCATACTCGGCAATGCCCGCATACGCCGATACATTGCGGATGCTTTCGCCAAAATCGGTGCTGTCGTTTAGTTCATGCAACTCCAGCTCGCGTTCCGGAATGCCCTGACTGAGCAGATAGCGCCACCAGTCAATTTTGTCGTAACGCAGCCGCTCTTTTTCAGGTGTTTTCTGAAATCGTTCCAGCAATTCTTTGTATTTCTTGTCCCAGGCGGCATCGGATTGCCAGGTAGCGGGCGTATCGTATTTTTCGCGCAGCAAAACGTGTCCTTCAAACGTATGGTCCAGCAAATTCAGTCCAAACTCCTTACACAAAGCGATAAGCCGCTCGTGTGAGGCGCCTACCCATTCGGCACCAAGTTCGAGGTGCATTCCGGTAGCCTCATCAATGGTGTGTGTAAAAATACGTCCTCCTATGCGATTACGTGCCTCCAGCAATGTGTAACGGATGCCTTTTTTTTGCAACTGGTAAGCAGCGGCCAGCCCGGACACTCCTGCTCCTAGAATAATGACATGCCCGTTTTTATCCATAGGAGGAATGGCAGCGTATGCATCGGAAGGCTGGGAGAGAAATGTCCCGGTGGTGAGTGCTCCAGCGGCTCTTAAGAAATGGCGGCGTTTCATGGGATGAATGATTGAGAATGAGGCAGTAAGAAAATAGTATCGGTGTTACAGACAAAACCGGCTGTTATGCAGTTGGTGTGTGCCAGTAACCAAACGTAAACAAAAAATCCTGGCATTGCTACCAGGATCGTGCGTGTAGTGTAGGAAAATAGTATCGTTTCAACAGGCAAAACCTAGTCTTCTGCTGGCCTGTTTTCTGCTTTGTGTAGTCGCTCTGTGAGTTCGCGTTCTTTGCGTTCCAGTTCTTCCTGGGTAGCCGAAAGCTCTTCCATGCTCTGGCGCATTTCTTCTTCCTGCTCGTTCATTTGGTCTATCTGCACTTTAGTAGCCGTGATGTCCATTGCCAGTTTAAGTATACGCTCAGGCTTTCCCTCCGAATCATACATAGCAGAATAGCAGCCAAAGATGAAAACCCGGTCGCCGTGTTTCGTGATACGCTGAAATTCACCCGATTGCGATTCTCCTTTTGTTAATGCGGCCCAAAAGTTGGCATACGTTTGGGTTTTGGCAAAGCTTTCTTCTACAAAAATCCGGTGGTGCTGGCCTATGATTTCTTCAGCACTATAGCCCATCAGTTGCAAGAACGAATCATTGGCGGTCAGAATGGTGCCATCCAGATTGAATTCAATCGAAGCAATTCCGGTCTGGTCAATGGCCCGAAGCCGGGTTTCCATTTCATGCGCGTATTGATGCATGGACGCTTCCTGGCGCTGTAATTTATCGAGTTGAGCCTTGGAGGCCGTAATGTCAATCGCAATTTTCAATACGCGGTTTGGCGAGCCGTCCGGATTGCGGATAATGGAATAACATCCGTAAATGTAAATGGTGTCGCCTTGGTTGCTTACCCGCTCAAACTCGCCCGGCTGTGCAATTCCACGTGCAAGGTTTGTCCAGAAATCTTTGTATTGCTGGCTGTCTCTGTGTTCTTTCTTGACAAACATGCTGTGGTGTCTGCCAACTACATCTGATAGTTGGTATCCCATCAACGCCAGGAAAGAATGATTGGCACTGACGATGATGCCCTTCAAGTCAAACTCAATGGAAGCGATCCCACTCTGATCGATGGCTTTGATACGGCTTTCCATTTCGTAGGTATTGCGGTGCATTTCTTCCTGGGTAGCCGAAAGCTCTTCCATGTTCTGGCGCATTTCTTCTTCCTGTTCTTTCAAGGCTTGCGACTGTATCTGCGAAGAGCTGAGCAGCTCCTGGGTTTGATTGGCTATTTTTACCGTACGAATCGCCGAAGCAACAAACTCACCGGCTTTTTCCAGAAAATGAATCTTGTATTCCTCAAACTTCTCAAAACCAGCCAGTTCGATAATCGCTTCAATGTGTTCGTTGTATTTCATGGGCACAATGGCCAGGCAACTGGGTGTCGAATCGCCCAAGCCGGAGGTGATGGCGGTATACCCTTGTGGCACCTCCGTCAATAAAATCGTTTCCCCCTCCAGGTAAGCTTGACCCACTAGCCCGGCTCCGACCGGAATCTGCTTTTCGATAAACTTCTTCCGGTCAAAGGCGTAACACGCACTTAGCTCCAGATACTGATTGTCGCCTTCACCCTGAATCACAAACAGGCTTCCCTGCTGAGTCTGCAAGTATTTGGTCAGAAACCCGATAGTTTCATTGGCAAGCTTTTCCAGATTGTTCTGGTTGTTACGCACCATCTCGGAGAAACGAGCCAGGCCTTCGTTGGTCCAGTTGCGACGTTCATCCTCGGTCTGGGTCCGCTTCATTTGTCTGCGCAACTGCAACAGCTCGCCCGCCAGGGTTTCTTTGTTTAAATTTCGGTTTTTCTCGTCCAGGCCGCTCCATTCCACATCCAGATTGCCCGATGCAATGGACTTGACAAAGCTTGAAGCCTGCTTGAAGTTTTGAATGGATGCTTCAATAATTTCTTCCGGATTCGCAAAGGAATGGTTGCTTCCCGAGTTGAACAGATAGTGTTCGTTGCTGTTTTTCAATTCGGCAAGCACTTTTTTGCGTTTTTGGGCTTCGGCATTTAGTTGCTTGATCAGCCAGTACAAGACGGGAAATCCAATGATCAGAAGCAGCATCTGAGCCCACAGGTTGCGCGTCATGGCCGCATTGTAATCGGCATCTGCCTTTTGAATCTGCTGGTTTTCGTAAGCGGTTTGTGCTGTCAGAAAAGGCTCGTACACTTTCCACAGGTCGAATCCTTTGTCTTCTTTCAACAGATCCATAAAAGCTGCCATTTGCTCGGTTTCCACCAGATGCCGCATGGTTTCGCTGGCCTTCGCATAGGCTTCTACGGCGGTGCGGATTTGCTGAAAGTGTTTACTAGTGGAATCCGGGTGATTTCCGTCGCGCAACAAGTTGTCAATTTTATCCAGAGAAAGCAGCAAATCGTTCCGGCCATTGGTATACGGAGGAAGCATTGTTTCCTGGCGCGTTAGTGCGTATCCTCTCAGGCCTACATCCATCCGACGAATGTGATGATTAAAAACGTCGTCCAGATTCCGCTTCATTGCTTCCGATTTCTGTTTTAAATCTGCAGTCCGCAGCATTTCTTGCTTGTTGTACCAGCTGGAAACGCTTGAAATAATCATCAGAACGGTAATTAAACCAATGCCTGTTTGTATTAAATATCGTTGAAAAAACAGTTTTGCGGACTTCATTAGATAAGAACTTTTTTAACACAGATTTATGATAAAAATACAAGTCCTATTTCTATTATTTAATGAAGATGCCTAGCGGTTATACAAGATGTAATAAATCGCTTCAAACTATCGGTTTTATTTGCGCCGGGTTTTGGACCTGGATGTCTTTTTAGCGGAATTGGTTTTAGCAACTGTGGACTTGAAGGTTCGTTTCTTCTCATGAAAAGCTCCCTGGAATTCCGGGTTTTCGCGCCGTTTCTGATTGTCGATCTCACGGTTCATTTCCTGATCTTCCTCAAATGGCGTTTTAAAAAGTTCTATTTCGGGCGGCAGTATCTGGCGTGGGATCGTCATCCGGATAAGCTTTTCAATTTTCTCGATGTGGTAGTGTTCGGCTTTGTTCATAAACGTAATCGCTTCGCCGGTACGAAAGGCCCGTCCCGTCCGGCCAATCCGATGCACATAATCTTCATAGTTGGTCGGTACATCAAAGTTGATGACATGGCTTACTTCCAGCACATCGATGCCACGAGCCGCTACATCGGTGGCAACCAGCACCCGTACGTTGCCATCTTTGAATGCCTCCATGGAATTGATGCGGGTATTCTGGCCTTTGTTGGCGTGGATCACCCGGATCTCGTCTTCCTTCATCTTGCGGGTAAGAAACCGGTAAATGTTTTCGGCCGTTTGTTTGGTGCGGGTAAATACAATGACGCGGCTCAACTCCATATTTTGCAGCAGATACTCCAGAAAGTGCGCCTTCGTTTTCAGATTGGGCAATTCGTACAGGCTCTGGGTAACTATTTCAGGAGTAGAGGCCTGTGGGGCAATCTCTACACGCACCGGAGCTTCCAGAAATTCTTCCGAAAACTTTTCTACTTTTGGCAGGAAGGTAGCCGAGAACAGCAGGTTTTGCCGCTTGCGGGGAATAACCTCCAGTATCCGGCGGATCTGGGGCATAAAGCCCATATCCAGCATGCGGTCGGCTTCGTCAAGCACGAGTGTGCGGATGTCTTTGGTAGTCAGTTCGCCGCGCAGGTAAATATCCATAAACCGACCGGGTGTCGCAACGATAATATCCATTCCTTGCTGCACGGTTTCAATCTGCGTTTTTGGGCCAATGCCGCCATACAGCCCAATATGCCGGATGTCGGTGTACTTGCCCAGTTCGCTGATGGCTTTATCGATCTGCATGACCAGTTCACGGGTAGGTGCCAGAATCAACGCCCGAGGCGCAATGCCCTGGGCATATTTGACTTTCATCAGGATAGGCAGCAGGTAGGCGGCGGTTTTGCCGGTACCGGTCTGTGCAATGCCCAGCACATCATGCCCGCCTTGTACCAGTGGAATCGCTTTTTCCTGAATTTCGGTAGGTGCTTGGTATCCTGCATCGGCGACAGCAGTGAGCAGTTGCTTGTTCAGTTTGAAACTTTCAAAGGTATTTGGTTGTAATTCGTCAGTCATGGGTATAGCCAGAGGCCGTTTTGCGAATTCGCGGTTGCTTATTTGATACAAAAGTACGAATCGGGGTTTTGAATTGAAAAAAGATACTATTTTCGCGGTCACTGATTGCGTATGCAACAAAATAGTACCTTCAGAAAAGCAAAAACCCCGAAGGGAACTGAAAGGGTATTTTTGAGATGCTGCTCACCAAAACCGACCAGCATCTATTATTTATCACACAAACCATGCACATACTCCTCGTTCATCAGTATTTTCTAGAAAAAGACGATCCGGGCGGTTCCCGTTTTAACGAAATGACACGTGTCTGGGCTGAAAGCGGGCATCAGGTAACGGTAATCAGTGGCATGGTTCATTATGCCAGCGGCAAAAAACGCGACAAACACAAAGGTAAGTTTATTGTCAGAGAAACCTACGATCACAACATTACCGTTTACCGCTGTCACGTTTCCGAAGCTTACAATGCCAACTTCATCGGGCGGCTGTGGGCTTATTTCTCCTTTGTTTTTTCGAGTGTGTGGGCAGGCATTTTCAAAGCCACACAACGCTACAATGTCGTACTGGTCACTTCCCCGCCCTTGTTTGTGGGCATTACAGGTTATTTATTGTCGCGGTGGAAACGAATCCCGCTGGTATTTGAGATACGCGACCTTTGGCCCGAATCGGCCATCGATACGGGTGTGCTCACCAACAAAACCATCATCCGGTTTGCGTACTGGTTTGAAGGATTCATTTACCGCAAATCCCGGATGATCAACTGCCTGACGCCTGCTTTCCGCACGAAGTTAATCGAAGAAAAACAGGTTCCTGCCGAAAAAACCGTGATGATTCCCAACGCGGCCGATTTTTCGCTTTCCGAAGAGCTGCTGCATTCCTTTGACGCACAGGCATTTCGTCGGCAACTCAACTGGCAGGATAAGTTTGTGGTGACTTATGTAGGAGCCCACGGTGTTGCCAACCACCTGATTCAGGTAATTGACGTAGCTGAAGTATTGAAAAATACCCCGGTGCACATGGTGCTGATTGGCGATGGCATGCAAAAACCCATGCTTAAGGAAGAGGTGGCCAGGCGTGGCCTTACCAATGTGGAGTTTGTCGATTCGGTGCCCAAGAAAGAAGTATTCAAATACATCCTGGCTTCCGATTTGGGCTCGTCGGTGCTGAAAAAAAATGATACATTCAAGACGGTCTACTCCAACAAGACCTTCGATTACATGTCGTGCCAGAAACCGATCCTGATGGTCATTGACGGTGTTTCGCGCGAATTGGTGGAAGCCGCTCAATGTGGCCTCTACGCCGAGCCCGAAAATGTAGCCGATATTGCCGCTAAAATTCAGATGTATCTATCTGACAAAGAACGACTTGACAAAGATGGAATGAACGGCTACCACTATGCCCGCAACCACTTTGATCGGGCCGCACTGGCAACGGAATATTTGCGGGTTCTTGACCAGGTAAGTAAGGGCTAGAACAACGGATTCATACCGAAAAGCGGCTTTCCCATGAGCGGACAAAGTGTTCAGAAATGAACACTTTTTGCTTTTTCAAAGATACTATTCCAATTCCCTTTTCTCTTGCAATAAACTGATAGACAAGTACTTATTCAGTTTGGCACAAGACTTGAAATCCATCTGTCATCTTTCTAAAGAATTTTACAAAAATGGACAGAGAACTTTCAAGCCACACCTTACGTCAACGCAAAACCAGAACCTACCTCTTCGGATTGATAACCGTAGCCCTTGTGGCATCAGGCTTTCTGCTGTTTCGTTCTTCGCTCAAAACCACCCTTGCAGCCAGCCGCATCCGGACGGCTGTAGCCGAAGTAGGGCCCATTGAAAACACACTTACAGCCTCGGGCATTCTCATTCCCGAATTTGAGCAGGTCATTGCCAGCCCCATCAAAGCCGAAATCAAACGCGTGATTGCCACGCCGGGCACTACGATGAAAGTAAACCAACCCATTCTGGAACTGGACAAGTCGCTGACCATCAACGAATATGAAAAGCAGAAAGACCAACTGGCCCTGAAACGCAACAGCATCACGCAGTTGCAACTCAAATTGCAAAAAGGGCTTTACGAACTGGAAATCAACAATGCCATCAAGGATTTGAACATTGGCAGCTTGCAGGCCAAACTGGACAATGCCCGGCACCTGAAAACCGTGGGCGGTGCCACGCAGGAAGAAGTAAACGAAGCGGACTTTAATCTGAAAACGGCTCAGTTGGAAAAGAAGAAACTGGCCAACGAACTCAAATCCATGAAGCAGTCGATCATTGCCGATCTGAGGGAAATGCAGTTGCAGGCCAGCATTCAGGAAAAAGACCTGCGCGAACTGGAAAATAAACTGAAGCAAGCCGATATCGTTGCCAAACGCGACGGAGTACTCACATGGGTCAATGAAAATATCGGTTCGAATGTGGCTGAAGGCGAACAACTTGCCAAAATTGCCGATCTGAATGGCTACAGCATCGAAGGCAGTTGCTCAGACACCTACGCCGACCGGCTCAAAACCGGCATGAACGTCATCGTGAAGATCAACGAAGTTATTCTGCGCGGCCACATCACCAACATTCGTCCAACGGTAAAAAACAACATCCTGACATTCATTGTGGCACTGGAAAAAAACAACCACGCGGCTCTGCGTCCGAATATGAAAGTGGAAGTCTTTATTGTAACCGACGCCTCCGAAAAGGTAATCCGGGTAGCCAACGGGCCTGCCTTTAACGGCAAAGCCGAACAACCGGTATTTGTACTGGAAAACGGCGTGGCCCGCCGCCGTCAGGTCAAAGTCGGCGCCTCTAATTTTGACTTTGTCGAACTGCAATCCAACATCAAACCCGGCGAAACGGTGATCATTTCGGGCATGAGCGAGTACGAACACCTGAATGAAATTATGATTGAATGATAAAAGCCTCACCCCCCGGCCCCTCTCCCGTGGAGAGGGGAGTTTGTTTCGCGAAAGTCAAGTCCCTTCTCAGAAGGAGAGGGGTTTAGGGTGAGGTTTTTCACTTTCAAAACATACTATTTTTCATTTAGTACAAAGACAACAAAGCTACAAAGATGCTGTCCTACTCTCCTCCTTCGGAGGGGCTGGGGGGAGGCCCACTACAACTATGAATACTTTAAAACCACTCGTCATCGTTCTTTTCTGGATGCTCTTGCACAGTTGCCTGGGTGTACAGGCTCAAATACGCTGGACCCTGGAGGAAGTAGTGGAAACGGCCAAAGGCCAATCCATTGCCTCCAAAAGAGCGGCGACCGAAAAAGAAACCAATTACTGGAAATGGCGCACATTCCAATCCAACTACAAGCCGCAATTGTCGTTGTATGGCAACCTGCCCGATTACAACCGTTCATTCACACCGGTTTACCAGCCCGATGGAAGCATTCTGTTTCAGCCGGTTACTAATAACAATGCACTGGCCAACCTGTCGCTGAGCCAGGGAATTGCCGCTACGGGTGCCTCGGTTTTCGTAAACAGCCAGTTGCAGCGCTTTGATGATTTTGACCGGAACGAAACCCGCTACAACGGCAGTCCGTTGCTGGTCGGTTTCCGGCAGCCGCTGTTTGCCTACAACAGCCTGCGCTGGGACCGTCGCATTGAACCCATTCGGTACCAGGAGTCGCAGCAGGCATACATTGAGTCGATGGAAGTGATTGCGATCAATGTTACCGGCTTGTTTTTCGATTTATTGCTGGCCCAGGTAAACCTGCAAACGGCGGAAACGAACCAGGCCAACAACGAAACGATCTATACCATTGCCCAGGAAAAATACAAAGCCGGCAAAACCTCTACCAACGACTTGCTGCAATTGAAGATGGAGTTGCTCAAATCGCAGAAATCCTTGATTGCCGCCCGTCAGAATGTAGAAACCTACTCGCGGGACCTAAAATCGTACATTGGCTACCGGGGCGACGAACACATTGTGCTCACCGTGCCTGATGTGATTCCGGAAGTATTTATTGATGTGGAAGTTGCCCTGACCGAGGCACTGGCCAACCGGCAGGATGCGTTGTCTTTTCGCCGCCGGATGCTGGAAGCAGACAGCGAAATTGCCAAAGCCCGGGGCGAAGTTGGCTTCAAGACCAACATCAGTGCCACGATGGGCTATACCAACCGGGCCGCCAATGCCGGCGATGTATACCGGTCGCCGCAGAACATGACAACGGTGTTGGTAGAATTTAATTTACCCATTATGAACTGGGGACGGGCCAGATCGCGACTGGAAACCAGCCGGGCCAATAGAAAACTGGTGGAGCAGACCATCGAGCAGGACAAAAGTGATTTTGAACGAACCATTTACACACAAGTTACTTTGCTCAGCATGCTCAAAGACCAACTCAAGCTCACCAAAGAAGCCGAAGACATTGCCCAGCAACGGTACCAGATTGCCAAAGACCGCTACATCCTGGGCAACCTGAGCATTACGGACTTGAGCCTGGCCTTGCAGGAAAAAGATTTGTCCAAGCAGGATCATGTTGCTTCGTTGCGTAACTTCTGGACGGCGCACTACAAAATTCGCAGCCTGACGCTGTACGATTTTCTGAAAAAAGAAAAAATTGCGTATGTCGCTCCTGAAAGCCATTGATTGCCAAATAGTATCTCACAGAAACGCAAAACCTATCAACTCATTTACATACTGTCACACACCATGATCAAATTAGAAAACATCGAAAAGGTCTACCAGACCAAAACCATTGAGACTCTTGCTCTCAATCAAATCAATGTGGAAATAAAAAAGGGGGAATTCTTATCCATCATGGGTCCTTCCGGATGCGGCAAATCTACCTTGCTCAACATCATGGGCCTACTGGATGAACCCTCCAAAGGCAGTATAACCATTGACGACGAGCCGATCAGTAATTACTCAGACAAAAAGCTGGCGGCTTTTCGGAATAAGACACTCGGTTTCATTTTCCAGAGCTTCCACCTGATCAATGACCTGTCAGTGGTAGACAACGTGGAGCTGCCCCTCTTGTACCGTACCAGCAGCGCCAAAGAACGCCACAAACTTGCCGAAGAAGCCCTGGAAAAGGTAGGCCTCAGCAACCGGATGAAGCATTTTCCTACGCAGCTTTCGGGCGGACAAAAGCAGCGGGTAGCCATTGCCCGGGCCATTGTGGGTCGTCCCCGCATTATCCTGGCCGATGAGCCCACTGGTAACCTAGACAGTGTGATGGGCAACGAGATTATGAACATTCTCACCCAGCTCAACGAGAAAGACGGTGCTACGGTAGTGATGGTCACCCACGACGAGCAGATGGCCAAACGCACCCACCGACTTGTCAGATTATTTGACGGCAGCCAAGTTCTGTAAAATAGTATCTTTTGAATTGCAAAAACCCGTAGGTTTTAACTTATAACACTATGCTTCTGAATTACTTAAAAATTGCCTGGAAAGTACTGGGCCGCAACAAGTTCTTTACGTTCATCAGCCTGTTTGGCATCAGCTTCACCCTAATGATTCTGATGGTGCTGGTCTCGTTTGCAAGCCACCTGTTTGGCGAAAATTATCCGGAAGACAAGCGAGACAGGTCGCTCTATGTCATGCGTTCGGTTATGTTGAATACCAAACAAAATGGTAGAATGACAGGGCCCATTGCCCCCTATTTTGCGATCAATTACCTAAAAAAGCTGCAGACCCCTGAGAAAGTGGCATTTATGAGCTTTGTACCGATCAATGTCAACACCTTTGTCGGAAACAAGAAACTGTCGCTGCTGGCAAAATACACCGATGCCGAATTTTGGCAAATCCTGAATTTCCGGTTTCTGGAGGGCAAACCTTATCAAACGGCCCAGATCACCGGCAACGAAAAAGTAGCAGTGATCACAGAAGACACCCGCCGGCAGTATTTTGGCGAGGAAGCTACTGTGGTTGGCAAAACCATAGAGATCAACAACGAAGCCTACCGGATCGCAGGTGTGGTCAAGGAAGTGCCTGTGACTCGCCTTCATGCCTCTGCCGATGTCTATCTGCCTTACACACAGGACAGAATCAATCTGAAAAACATGGAATACAATGGCCGGTATTGCGCCATCCTGCTTGCCCCTACGGCTGCTGATGTTCCCAAAGTAAAAGCCGAGTTTGACCATATGGCGGCCAAGCTTCCTTTGCCCGACCCAAAAGCCTTTGACAAGTTGTATGTCTATGCCGATGACTATGTGGATGGTATGCTTCGCAACTTTACCGGCGATGAAAACACCAAAAGTCCCAAAGAGTTTTTCATGAAAATGGGAATTATTTTCGCCTTGTTGTTCATGCTGCTTCCGGCGGTCAACCTGATCAACGTGAACATAAGCCGCATTCTGGAACGCTCCTCCGAGATAGGAGTTCGCAAGGCGTTTGGAGCCTCATCTTCCCATCTTGTTCTGCAGTTTATCATTGAAAACGTGGCGATTACCTGTATCGGCGGTGTGATCGGCTTTCTTGTCTCAGGATTGGTGATCTATCTGATCAACACCAGCGGAATCATTCCTTATGCGGACCTGACCATCAATCTGACAGTCTTTGGAGTCGGCCTAATCCTGTGTTTGATCTTTGGCGTTCTTTCGGGCGTGTATCCTGCCCTCCGCATGTCGCGGCTTCACATTATCAAAGCCTTAAAAGCAGGCGAATAAACCACATACATCCCATTGTTAATCTCTGTCAACTATGCTCAAGCATTTATTCAAATTGATCTGGAACCAGAAACGAAAGAGCTTTCTGCTTATTACGGAAATTTTCTTCTCCTTCATGGTCCTCTTTGCCGTATTCAGCCTTATGGTAAAGTATGCACAGAACTATACAAAACCCATGGGCTTCGCCTACGAAGATGCTTGGGTGGTAAGCATGAATAATCTCACCACTACGCCCGTTGACTCGCTGGGCACACCTTATCATCAGGCGATTACCTTGACGACTTCTTTTCCGGAAGTGGAAGAAGCCAGTTTTGTTTCCAACAATTTTCCGTTCGGCATGTCTACCATGAACTCCAATGCCTCCTACGAAAAGATCAGTACACTGGCGCATACGTATTACGTTAGCGATACCTATGCCGATGTATTGGGCCTTCACCTCACCAAGGGCCGATGGTTTGGCAAGGCCGATGACGGTAAGAAATACGGTCCTGCCGTCATTACCGAAGAGCTTGCCAGCAAATTATTTGGCAGCGAAAATCCGATTGGAAAAGTGATCAAAATAGATACAACCGTCCAGGTTGTAGGTGTCGTTGAAGCGTATAAAGACAAAGGCGACTTTGCCGAGCACGTACCAGGACTCTTCCGCCCCGCCCCTACCGGCAGCGACAATATTATCGTTAAAGTAAAACCAGGTACTGGCGCTGCTTTCGAAGCCAAATTATTCAAGGGGCTAGGCAATCAACTGCGTGGCTGGAATATTGAAATCGAGCATCTGACTGACAAAAAGCAGTCACAAAACAAACTCGTTTTCATTCCCATGATTATCTTACTGGTTGTCTGCGGATTTCTTATCTTCAATGTCTCCCTTGGGTTGTTTGGCATCCTTTGGCAGAACATCAACCAACGGAAAGGCGAAATCGGGCTACGCCGGGCCATTGGCGCCACCGAAAAAGACATTGCCCGGCAGTTCATCGGCGAAGTCATGGTCATTGCCACGTTTGCCCTGGTAATCGGGTTGTTCTTTGCAGTGCAGTTTCCATTGCTCAACGTGTTTGACATGGCTGCCGACATCTACCTGACCGCCATGCTTCTGGCTGTTATTGTGATCTACCTGCTGGTCATGATCTGTGCCTTTAACCCCAGCCGGCAAGCGGCCACCATTCAACCGGCCCGCGCCTTGCATGAGGAGTAATCAGTTGAGACTGGATCACACAATCCTGGAAAAATCGGAAATAGATTCGCATCTTTGTGTACCTTACCTTTGCCCATGATTCTCATTATCGACGACGACAGTGCCGTAGCCATTTCGCTGCAACTCTTGCTGAACCAGGAGGGTTTTGAGACGCAGACCGCCGATCAGCCGTCAGAAGCCATCCGGATGGTGCAGCAAACCACGCCCGAGCTGATTATCATGGACATGAACTTCACCATTGATACGTCGGGGGAACAAGGGTTGAAGTTGCTTGGGCAAATCATGAAAATCAATCCGGCAATTCCGGTGATTCTCATCACGGGCTGGGCTACCATCGATCTGGCGGTGCAGGGGATGAAAGCCGGTGCCCGTGACTTTGTGAGCAAACCCTGGAACAATGCGCAGTTGCTGCAATCGGTTCGTACCATTCTGAGCTTGTCTAAAAGTCCGGCACAGTCGCTGAGCCGTCGGAAACTGAATGAACAGTATTACTTTGATAACATTGTAGGCGAAGATCCGGCGCTGCTGCAAGTACTGGAGACCATAGGCCGTGTAAGTGCCACTGATGCATCGGTGCTGATCATGGGTGAAAGCGGAACGGGCAAAGAACTCATTGCGGAGGCTATTCATTACAGCAGCCATCGCCACAAGCGGCCGTTTGTCAAAGTGAACCTTGGCGGCATTTCAACCAGTCTCTTTGAAAGCGAAATGTTTGGCCACAAGCGGGGTGCCTTCACCGATGCGAAAGCCGACCGAATGGGCCGCTTTGAAATGGCCAACAAAGGGACGATTTTCCTGGACGAAATCGGTGAACTGGATTTGAATAACCAGGTAAAACTGCTGCGTGTGTTGCAGGACAAGACGTTTGAAGTGCTGGGCAGCAGCCAGACCCAAACGGTGGATGTACGGGTGGTGAGTGCCACCAACCGCGATCTGGAAAAGATGGTGGCCGAAGGCACCTTCCGGGAAGATTTGTTTTACCGCATCAACCTGATCACGGTGCGGGTGCCAGCCCTGCGCGAACGGCCCAGCGACATTCCGTTACTGGCCGATTTCTTTGTCAACAACCTGAAAACCATCTATAACCGACCCAATCTGACCATCAGCAAACAAGCCAAGCAGTGGTTGCAGACCCAGCCGCTGCCCGGCAACATCCGTCAGTTGAAAAACCTGGTGGAACGCACCGTGCTGGTGACGCCCAAAGACATCCTGGAAGCCGACGATTTCCGGTTGCAGCCGGGCGTGGCTAGGCCCAGCACCACCGTCGCACAGGAGCAATTCACCGGCCTGATGACCCTGGAAGAAATGGAAATCCAGTTGATTCGGCGAGCCATGGAATTTCACAAAAACCGCATTGCCCGCGTGGCCCGTTCGCTGGGACTGAGTCGCAGCGCCTTGTACCGCCGCCTGGAAAAACACAACATTCCTTATGACGCTGAGAGTTAAGTACATTGTCTTCATTGCCCTGATCCATTCGATACTGCTGGTATTCAGTTTTTACTGGCTCAAAGACAATAAGATGCTTTTCCTGGTTACGGAGGGACTTATTTTGCTTTCGATAGGCGCTTCCATCTGGCTTTACCAGGATTTTATCCAGCCACTAAAGCTGATCATGAGCGGCATTGACTCGATCAAAGACAAAGACTTTAATGTCAAGTTTGTAAAAACCGGCAAATACGAAATGGATCAGCTCATTGATGTCTACAATACCATGATTGACAAGCTGCGGGAAGAAAGGACGTTGCAGCAACAGCAGCACTTCTTCCTGGAAAACCTCATTCAAGCGTCGCCTACCGGCATTGTTGTGCTCGACTTTGACCAGAAAATCGCTTCCATCAACCCCAAAGCCCAGACATTTCTGGCTATTGACGAAGCGATTTTGATTGGGCAATCCCTGGACGAAACGCGGCATCCGTTGTTGCAGGAACTGGCTGACTTGCCTTCAGGCGAATCGCGGACGGTGAGCCTGAATGGCATTGAAATGTACAAATGCCAGAAATCGTATTTCATAGACCGGGGTTTTCAGCGGTACTTTCTCATGATCGAAGAATTGTCGGCTGAGTTGCTGAAAGCGGAAAAAAACGCCTACGGCAAAGTGATCCGGATGATGGCTCACGAAGTAAACAACTCCATCGGTCCGATCAACTCGATTCTGGATTCAGTGCTGGTGTACCAGGCCGTGGAGAAGCCCGAATATGTGAAGGCATTGCAGGTAGCCATGGACCGCAACAACCGGCTCAATGCCTTTATGCGCAACTTTGCGGATGTGGTGCGGCTGCCAGCTCCTAACCCGGAGCCGTATGATGTCAACCAACTGGTGCAAAACGTGGCAACGCTGATGCAGTCACGGGCCGACGAAAATAGTATCAAAATAAAGGTCAAAACCTCCCCTTCGCCGTTGGTTGCCGCCATAGATGTGCAGCAAATGGAACAGGTACTGGTCAATGTGATTAAAAACGCCATGGAGTCCATTGGACAAAATGGGCAGACAACCTTGGAAACGGATGCCAGAACCCGGACACTCCGCATCCAGGATACGGGCAAGGGCATTCCGAAAGAACTGGCTTCGCAGTTGTTTTCGCCGTTTTTCAGCACCAAACGCGACGGCCAAGGCATTGGCCTCACCCTTATCCGCGAAATTCTGCTTAACCATCAGTTCGATTTCGACCTGCAGACGCTGGACAACGGACTGACCGAGTTCTGCATTTTCTTCCCTCAAACAAATCTGAAAAAATAGTATCTGGCCAGATATTAAAACCCCGAGATGCCAGAAAATAAAAAATCACGGACATGGATTCCGTGATTTGACGTTTTGAAAATAGTATCTTTCCGAAGGCAAAAATCCCTGCGTTTGCTTTTTGGAAGCCACTTAGTTATTGCCACAGTTGTATCCAAACAAGCACTGGTAAGCACCAGCACTACCCGTTACGGTATAGGTTTCAGGGGTGTTGTTGGAGCCGTACGTATAATTGACACTGCTGGTAAAACGGGCATTCTCCGAATCGGAAGCGTAATACAGAGAGTAACCGGTTACGTTATTGAGGCTATATGCACTGGCTTTGTCGGCAATTTCGAATGGAGCCAGCAATGAAGTAGCTACCATCCACTGAACCACCTTGTCGCTGTGCCAGGGCGTTTTATTCTCATCATAAATAAAGTTGCTTTGTGATACAACTTCCTGCACCGAAGGCGGACCGTCAAAACCGGCAGACACCAATGCTTTGATGTACACTTTGTTCAGATTGCCATCGGCATATTCCAATCGGTGATAAGAGTCTACCTCGCCCGTTTGTTTCTCAAACTGCACCAGGCGATTTTGGGAATCGTAAGAGAATTTATAGCCCAATGCCTGGATAATGTTGCCTGCCGCATCGGTTTGAATGGGATGGGTAGTAGACAAACGCGAATCGCTGATGGATTGCAGTTTGCCATCGGCTGCATACATGAAGGTATAGCTTCCTTCCGGATAACTGATGGATTGGAGCCGTCCGCCATCTGCCGAATAATTGAATGCAACCTGATTGAACTGGGCAACGCGGCAACCCGGCGTAGTAGTAAGTTCGTTCTCGTTATCGCGGCATGAAGAAGCAGCAAGCATAATTCCTAAAAAAGCCGGCAAAAGTATGAGTCGTTTCATGATAGCTCTTATCTTTAAATGGAGGTTTGTAGGAGTTTGTAGTCAAGTCGTAGTAAATTGTCTCCTCTATCCATTCAAAAATTTTTGTACCATACCCTGCATCCATGCAAACCACCAAGCCACAAGGGCAGTTGGTTAGGTCCTTAGGACTCTTTTCGGCCACTGTATTAGTCATTAGTTCCATCATAGGGTCGGGCATTTTCAAGAAAGTAGCCCCTATGTCGGCGGAGCTTCAGTCGCCTGCGTTAGTGCTCGTTTGCTGGCTCATTGCGGGCGTTATCAGCTTATTTGGGGCATTGAGCAATGCAGAAGTAGCCAGTTTGCTGGCCGATTCGGGCGGAGAGTATGTCTATTTCCGAAAGATCTACGGGCAGCTGTTTGCCTTTCTGTACGGATGGTCGTGCTTTACGGTGATCCGTTCGGCTTCCATTGCCTCCATTGCGTACGTATTTTCCCAATCTTTCAATAGTTTGTGGACATTGCCCACACTTTCGCCCGAACTCAGCCGGGTTTCGCTCCTGGGCATTTTTCAGCCGTTAGACAATATGGGTGTCAAATTCGTCGCCATAGCGCTGATATGGACCATGACCTGGGTTAATTACCGGGGATTGCGGTTTGGCGAAGGGCTGAGTAGCATCGTTACCGGAACGGTAGTGGTGTGCATCGTGCTGATTGTGGTTGCCGGCTTGAGTGTCGGCGGCGGTTCGTGGAGCAACCTCCAGACTCCGGCTCCGGGTTATGTAAGCCGCGCCTGGAACGACCCGGCTCTTTTTAATGTCATGTTCACGGCCATGCTGGCTGCCTTCTGGGGTTACGAAGGCTGGAGCAGTGTAGGGTATCTGGGTGGTGAAATCAAAAATCCGAACCGTAACATTCCGCTGGCGCTGGCATTTGGTGTGCTGGCAGTAATTGGAATCTATCTTGCTGTTAATTTTACTTATCTGTATGTGCTGCCCGTTGCCGATTTTATACAAATATTTCAATCCCAAAATACCATTGCGGCAGTAGCGGTGGTTTCGCATTTCTGGGGAAGCCTTGGCACCTTGCTGATTTCGGTATTGATCTTAATAGCTACCTGCGGTTGCACCAATACCACCATTCTGCTGGCATCACGCCTGTATTACAAGATGGCCAGTCAGGGGTTGTTTTTCCGGAAAGCCGATTTTATCCATCCTGCTTACAATACGCCTTCCTATGCCTTGTGGATGCAGGCAGGCTGGGCCTCGCTGCTGGTGTTGTCGGGTAGTTTTGACCAACTGACCGACATGCTTATTTTTGCTTCGTTTATCTTTTATGGAGCCACTACCTTAGGCGTTTTCCTGCTGCGCCAGCGTATGCCCGATGCACCTCGGCCTTACAAGGTGATTGGCTATCCGGTGGTGCCTGCTTTGTTTATTGTTTTTTGTATCGGACTGATTGTCAATACACTCATAGAACGTCCCCGCGAAGCAGGAATTGGCCTGGGATTGATTTTGACGGGTTTGCCTTTTTATTTTTACTGGACACGAAAAAAAGCGAAACCCATAGCAACGGAAGCCTAGGGGTTTTGCGTTTTTAAAAGATACTATTTCATTCTTTGACTCAAGGCTTATGCAAGTGTTGCCCCACAAAGCATTGACTTCTACCATTAAGCATTACCTCTTTCTAGATGCAGCATTGGAAGAGACTACCAAATTCCGCCTTTTTTCAGACGGCAACATGGGCATGGTTTTCTCACGACAAAGTCAACTGTATAATTCCCATCCTACTGTGCAATCCGATGCTTTGCTACCAGAGGCATTTTTTTACGGGCAATCCTCTTCTTTTCGGGAAATCTACTCTCAGCATCAGCTTTCGCTGATTATCGTCGTGTTTCATCCGTATGGCATCAATCGGCTGCTCAGGCTGCCTGCATCCGAACTACAGAATACGCTTTTGCCTGTCGAATCCGTTCTGGGAAACACGTCTCTGATGCTGCAAGAACAACTCCAGGAACGTACTCAGATAGCTGATGCGGTAGTGGTATTAGATGATTTCTTCCTAGCGTTACAATCTGGCCAATCGGTTGCCGAATCACTTTTCATTCCAGCAACCATCGACTACATCTTAAAGCAAAAAGGGCAAACTACAGTGCAGCAACTTGTCGCTTATACGGGCTACTCGGAACGCCATCTGGAACGCACGTTTCTGAACTGCATCGGAATGAGCCCCAAAAGCTACCTAAACCTGACCCGGCTGCATACGTTTCTGAATTATCTGAAGCGAAAATTGCCCGAAGAAAGCTTTGCCTCACTGGCTTACGCGGCTGGCTACACCGACCAGGCGCATCTGATACGGGAGTTTAAAAAATACACGGGCATCACTCCTACAGACTATGCCTTCAAGACCCAGAAACTGGCCATTAATTTTATGCGTACCACTGAGGCTGATTTGTTTCAGATACTATAAGATTATGCAGAACGTTGAATTAAATGCCTTTTCGCAGAAAGTCCATTACTGAAAATAGTATCTTCTAAAAACGCAAAACCTCACCTTTGGTACTTGTGAGATAAGCATTATGGCGGATTTGTACAATTGGCAATGTACCTGATTCTTTATTTTTGCCGAACACTTAACCCTGTTCTATATGGACAATCTTCGAATTGCCACTGCTCAGTTTGAAAACCGAAGTGGCGACAAAACCTATAATTTATCCGTTATTGACGAATTAGCCGGAAAAGCCGCTCAGGCCGGAGCTCATGCCATTGCTTTTCATGAATGCAGCATCACCGGCTACACGTTTGCTAGGCACCTTTCCCGCGAACAATTGCTTGACCTAGCTGAGTACATTCCTGATGGGAAGAGCCTTGACCAACTGACACAAATTGCCCGCAGGCATAACCTTGCCGTGCTGGCCGGGCTTTTTGAAAAAGACAAAGAGGAACGCCTGTACAAGGCCTATGTATGTGTCGATAAAAACGGCCTGGTAGCCAAATACCGGAAATTACATCCCTTTATCAATCCTTACCTGACACCGGGCGACAGCTATTGCGTATTTGACTTGCAAGGCTGGAAATGTGGCATTCTGATCTGTTATGACAACAATGTAATTGAAAACGTACGGGCTACCAGGCTTTTGGGGGCTGATGTGATTTTCATGCCCCACGTAACCATGTGTACACCCTCTACTCGTCCAGGAGCGGGCTTTGTGGATCCGGAACTATGGAGAAACCGGGAAACCGACCCAACCTCTTTGCGACTCGAATTTGATGGAATGAAAGGTCGCGCCTGGCTGATGAAATGGCTTCCTGCGCGCGCCTACGACAACGCGATTTACGCCGTATTTTCCAACCCGATAGGCATGGACGATGACCAACTCAAAAACGGGTGTTCCATGGTTGTCGATCCTTTTGGGGATGTAGTGGCCGAATGCCGGTCATTTGGGGATGAGTTTGTAATAGCCACTCTAACACCTGAAAAACTGCAGCAGGCGGGCGGCTATCGCTACCTTCAGGCCCGGCGACCCGATTTGTACCGAGACATTATTGGGATGTCTCACAACCCCCAACAAAAGGTGGTTTGGATGGCGAATTCACAGAATGGCTAAGGGGTTTTTAGGTTTCGGAAGATACTATTTTCCCTGAAGCCACACTTCCGGATTTAGCTTTTCCTGGTTGTGCCAAATCTGGAACTGAAATTCGGAAGTGCCTTCCCGGTCGGTATACACTTGCCCGATGGAGTCTTTGGCTTTTACTTTCTGGCCTTTTTCCACACTGACACTTGCCAGCTTGGCATAAACCGTAAAATACCCGTCTTCGTGCTTGATCATCACCAGCTTATGCATGCCCGGAATATCGGTAATCGTAGCTATCTCGCCATCGTAG
Source organism: uncultured Sphingobacteriales bacterium (assembly GCA_963520985.1). Taxonomy (GTDB): domain Bacteria; phylum Bacteroidota; class Bacteroidia; order Cytophagales; family 172606-1; genus Xanthocytophaga. The sequence continues at coordinate 754,353 of CAUQTA010000001.1, read as the reverse complement.
ACGGCCCGCACCGTTTCGCCTTTGCTGGTCTGGATGTCAATGCCATGCCGTTCCTGGATCACATGTTTCCAAACCGGATGCGGCTGACGGCCAAAGTGTCCCGAAATAAAACCGGAATTGACGGGCCAGGTCAGCTGCGATTTGGCCCCTTCAAACGAATTGGCGGCCACTGCCGACGCGGTAGAGGCCGCAGCAGCAGTTCTTACAGTAGTGGTTGGCTTTTTGGTTGATTTTTTATTGCTGGCAATTGATTCGCGGGCAGCGGCTCGTTCTTTCGCAATCCGTTCACGCTCGGCAGCACGGCGCACTTCTTCGGCAATCACAGCGGCGATTAACCGATCCAGTTTCTCCACCGATTCCCGATGCTCAGCCAGCTCGTTCGACAATTCCTGCTCCTTTTCATTGAGCTTCTGCACCATCTGGTTTTGTTTGTCTTTTAGTGCCACCAGGTTTTTGCTCTCTTTTAGCTGCGCAGCCAGCAGCACACGTTTTTCGCGCTTTTTCGTATCCAATGCTACCCGTTGTTTCAGCAGTGCGCCACGCATCACTTCTATTTGCTTGAGCTGTTCTTTGCGGCTATCCGAATATTGCTTCAGGTATTTCATCCGCATCAGCATTTCGGTGAAGCTATTGGACGAGAACAGAAACAATAATTTGTTGTAACTGTTGGTGGTCTTGGAGGCCGCATAAAGCATTGCGGCATATTCGCGTTGCAGGCTGGCAAAATCGCTTTCCATGGCAGTCAGCATTTGCCCCACGCCATTGATTTCCCTATCAAGCAGCGCCACCTCTTCCGACATTTTATTAATCAAGCCCTGGCGGGTGGTGATCTGCTCGTTCAATGCATTCAGCTGACCCATGCTGGCTTTTTTTTCGGCTCCCGTTTCCTGCAAAATGCGGTTGGTTTCAGCAATCTTCGCTAGGTTTTGCTTTTTTTCCCGTTCCAGCTGTGCCCGTGTTTTTTGCGCAAATGCATCCAGGCCACCCGTAAGTAGCAACACTAAGACAACACATCCACTGAAATGACTGAAAAATAGGGAGACGGGTAGCCGGAATGCCAGCGGCAAACGAAAAGATGAGGAGGTTTTTGCTAAATGAGAGATACTATTTTTTGTCATTTTTGCGGGCAGGAGGGTTAAACGGAAATTTTAACTCCTTATCCATCATATCTGCTTTTGTGTACTGGATTGTCAGCATGGTTTGATACGTTCCCTTGGCAGATTGATATTGCAAAGATATGTTACTATTAAATGGAAACAAAACGTCATTGATAAGTGCAAAATTTTCGTAGTCCAGCGTAAGCGAATTGTTGGTAGCAGGCTCCAAAAACAACGCCTTCTTCAGTTTAAAGTTACTGATGCTCACGTAGTTATCAATCAGTATCGAATCCTGCCGCTGGCGTAGCAGGTAATAATCCTTGTCTTTCATGACCTTAAAGCGGTCTTTACGGTCTTTGGCAACAGGTAGATTGCCCACAATGGCAGCCTGCAGAATATCAAAACTCAGATTGAAGTTAAATTTCTTGCCCAGCGTTTTAAAGTCGTATACTTCGTATGTGTTATTGATCTTATCAATCACGTAAGCCGAGTCACGTGTAAGCATTACGCGTGCACCTTCAATACCTAATTTACTGATAGACAACCAGATAATACTATCCCGCTGCATCCGCAAGTCAACATTGGCGCTTTGATTGACAATGGCGTCTGTATAATTGATCTTGGCTTTGGCCTTGAAATACTGAAAATCTATTTCCTTGACATCGACCCGAGGATCTAGTTCTTCCTTATTGGCTGCGGCAGAATCGGGTGTGCTACTCACAGGAACCACTTTCTTTTTACAACCCAACATGGATAGGCTGGTTGCCAGGACAATAAATAAGAAAGCTCGCTGTAAATGAATGGACATGGAAGATGGAGTAATAAATGAAAACAACGCAACTTGAACATTCAATTGCGTGTTGTTGCTCATTAAATTTATCTGGTTTCTTGAATAGAAAAAGCGCGGTAAAATAGTATGTTTTACTGCGACAAAACCTATGCCTGGCTGATTGCTATTAATCGATGAGTTTGCGTTGTGCGATTTTCTTGTCTATGGTTTCGGTAGTTTCGCCGGCTTTCTTGGCTTTCATCCACACTTCTACCGCTTTTTCGGTGTCACCCAGTTTGTACAAAACATCGCCATAATGCTCAAGTATAGTCCCGTTGTCACCGTTTTTAATGGCGAGTTCCAGGTATTTTTTAGCTTCTTTGTATTCTTTGAGCATATACAACACCCAGGCATGCGTATCAATATAACTGGCATTATCAGGATTTTTTTCCACTAGTCGGCGACTCATTTCTTTTGCCCGTTCCAGTTTTTGTTTCCGGAGCGACAAGTAATAGCTGTAATTGTTCAGTACCGCTGCATTGTCGGGATCGTTGGTCAGAACTGCTTCATAGGCCGCATCCGAACGGGCATACTCACCGTTGCCATGGTATGCATCACCCAGCATCGAGTTGTAATCATTAAGCAACTTCTGGTCGTTCAGCGCCAGCTTTTTACCTTCTTCCAGCGCATCTACCGCTTTCTGGTAATTTTTCTTCAGCAAATAGCCATATCCGTTAAAAAACCAAAGTTCACCCTGATTAGGAAACAACTCCAACGCCTGTTCAGCATGTTTAATCAAGCTGTCGGTCTGGCTCATTTCGGCATCCAAACGCAGCAGACTGCTCCACACTTCATAAATGGAGTTGTCGAGGCGAGATGCTTTGATGTAAATATTGCGGGCATTCTCTTTCTGATTGGCCATTGCCAGCAAGTCGCCGTATACAGCATAGGCTTTGGCTTCATTGGGATGCGCCTTTATAATTAAATCGGCAAAATGCAGCGCCTTTTTCTTTGATTCGGCATCGGTGTGCGACTGAATGTAATTGACCAGAATCTGTACTTTTACGGATGCCTCCAGGTCGGTGTTTACAAACGCTTTTTCGATTTCCTGATCGGCTTCGATTATTTTTCCCTGATGCCGGTAAATATCCGACAGAATCAGGTGAGCCTGCGGGCTGGCTTCATTTCCGTCAGCAACGTGTTTTAGCAGCGGAATGGCATCTTCAGTACGTTTGTTGGCCGTATAGATTTCGGCTAGCAGCAATGCGTACCGGGGTTCTTCCGGAAAACTCTCAACCAGTTTCTTACCTTCGGTAATGGCATCGTTCAACCGATTGGTTTTCAGATAGATTTGTTGCTTCTGGCGACTTATTTCTTCGGTTATGCCGATGCGTTTTTCAATCTGCTCATACGACTTAACGGCATCATCGTATTTGCCTTGCTGCAGTTGCAGATTGGCCAGTTCGATGTATACTTCGGGGTCGTTGGGAGTTACCTTAATCAAATCCTGATACACTTTGGTGGCTTGCGAATATTTCTTGTCACGCGAGTACAAATCGGCAAGCAAGATGTAATAGTATTTGTTAGACCCGTTCAGCTTAACTGCCTTCTCAGCATAAGGAATGGATTGCTGAAAGTTGCGTGTTTTAGCCATGGCCTGAGCTATGGCATAGTTAGAGCCCGCGTTTTCGGGATTGATCTCCAGCGACTTCTGGAAATAATCGATGGCTTTTGTATAGTTATCAAGCAAATAATACTTCATTCCTTCGGTAAAGTAATATTCGGCTTGGGCAAGTTCGCTCTGACGGTGAGTTTCGTCCTTGTGGCGACGATTTTTCTGGGCTGATACAGGTATGGAGAATACGCAAAGGCTCAGAAATAACCCAACTATGCGGAAGGTATGCGGAATCATTTTTAAGAAAGCTGATTAAATGAACCCAATCTTGTACTAAAATGCCGGTTTGTTAGCTGCAATTCCACTGGGCTTTTCTTCAAATATACAATTATTGCGCAAATAAACGAAGAAAGGCGGAATTTTATATTTTAACGAACGAGTAATTATTTCATTGTTGTATTTTGCTGAAAAATAGTATCTCCCAAAAACACAAAACCCGGCACTTGCCGGGTTGGTTTGCTGAAAGTAGCAGGCTTTTATAACAACTTATTTCCGCAACTGCCGCAAAATTTCTGGCCGGGCTGGGTAGCCGAGCCGCACTCTCCGCAAAATTTAGCCTGTGCCGCTTGCTGCATCTGCGCATTGGGAGTGCCGCAGCTGGGACAAAACTTGTCAGAAGCCGTAAGCTTCGCATTGCAGTTGGCACATTGCATCACGGCTGTTTTTTCTTTAAAGTTGATGTGCTCGGTATAGTCCTGTTCTCGGGTTTTCTGGTAAATCTGCTCTGAAGTGGCCCTTGCCTGCTGTGCGGCCAGTTCCTCTTTGTCGTCGGGGGCACAGTCTTCGCACAGACCCGCCGAGTGATTCCAGCATACGTCGGGACATACCCATTTGCCACAACGGGTGCATTGTTTGAAATACTGCTTTCCGTCTTGCACCGCCTTTTCCAGGGCTTCGTCGTGGGCTTTGCCGCCTACTGCCCGCTGCATCTGGTAGGTAGCGTCACCTACCTGGCCAAAAATACCTCCAAACAAACTGCCGGCAGCATTGAGTACGCTCCCTGCAATGCCCAGGGCATTGGGCTGAAACCGCGACATGTGTCCGTTCCCGCATTTGTCGCAATGAAATTTGAACTGAAATCCTTTGTCGGTAGAAAGGTCGTCGTAATTGCGAACAAACTGAATCATATTACTCATAGCACGAAGGGAGAAGGTAAGTGGGTTTTAGTACGTAATTTAATGACAAACGATACATTAAGTAACCCGAATATAAAAAAACTCATCCAATTTTCAATTGAATGAGTTTTTACGGATGGCACTACGTATTGTTTTGTTCGGTACTATGGTTATTCCTTGGTAATTGCTGTTTTATTGATTTTTAAGGGCTTATTTTTAGCAAATACCGGAATATGAACACCTGTGTACACATCCAGGCCGTAGGTTTTTCCTACACCCAGCAGTCCGGCAATGTTATCGGAACCGACATGGAAAATACCTGCTTTTATTTGAGTACCCAGCGTCAGGTTGCGATAGTTGCCCATCAATGCCACTGGCAGCGCAATTTCGAACCAACGCATTTCGATGCGGGGTGTCACCGCCAGCATCGAAGCCTGACGCATACCAAAAGCATATTTGCCACGCAGGTTTTGAACCCATACCGCGTTGACATATACTTTGCCCACCACATGGTAATCAAAGCTAAGCTGAAACGCGGTAGGTAAGCCGGCTGTGAACTGATTGCTCGCTTCGGCTTCGGTAACACCCAAGCCATTGTTAAGTACAGAGATCATATCGTCTGTATCACCACCCAAGCTATCAACAGATACTTGTCTGTTGGTACGGCTCACGTTGTAATTCTGAATGTAATTTCCTCGGTAGCGTATGCCGCCAATATCCACCAGCGAAACCCCTACGCGGTATTTGTATGTATTCTTCATTTTGGTGCTGGAGCCAGAATTCACTTTCAGTCCGCCCTTCTTGTGAACGGCTCTGACCGAATCAAGTAGTCTTGAATCTATCCGTTGGGCTTCGGGTTTTTCAAAAGTTACTCCCAGGTTTACACCCCAGCCTTTGCCCGGCAACCCTTTGCCAAAAAAGGTTCCGGCCCCAATGTTGTCAATGGCGTCTTCGTAGGCTTCTGACTTTACATAGGCATACTGCATGTTAATTTTCTGAATGTCCATGATCAGTTCGGGGTCGCCCGCTTCGTTGATTTGTTCATGGGTAGAGAAATTGAGGTCTTTGGAAGCAATATGGGCACTGGTAATGCCATAAACGCGGTTTAAGGTAATGCCACCTTTCAGCACATATGCTGGCGTATTCCGGATAACCCGTGCGTAAGTGATTCCGGTTTCTTTGTAAGCATCCAGGTTCAGATTAAAACGCATGTTCTGATACGTTTTGTCGGTCAGGGTTTCCATATCACCGCCTTCCCATAAGGTAGTGGCCAGTTCCGAAGAAATATTGTTGCCCGAAATGCCATACCGCACCCGGTTGGTAAACGCAAAGCTATGCACCGGGCTCAATTTAACCATAAACGACAACGCCTGTGCCTGCCCTTGTACGTTAATGAATTTCGAACCATTGCTGGTGTTTCGGAGCAACGCATCTTTGTCTAAATCGCCAAAGGCACCAAAGCCGAGTCTGCCTTGCACATAATTGTTGGTGGCACCGGCCTGCGCGGAAAACAGATCGAGGTAAAACCCAACGCGGGAGTTGGCAATGGATGCTGGATTCAGAAATACACCGTGAGTACCACTGTAATTACTGCCCGTCACGCCCAACAGTTGTTGCGCATTGGAAGCAGAAGCCCACGCTGTAAATCCTAAAAGGAGTAAAATTTTTTTCATAGTTCGGGGTTTACTGAAGATCTGTATAAATGTTTGAATGTCAAATTTATACAAACCCCTGCTTTATGTCTGTTACCCTTACGGGTCTACGACAGAATATTGATGTAAGATTATACCCAAGCAATGGATTCATTTGCTACTTTTGTGTGTTTTTCAGGCGGTGATTCACTCCAGCCCGCAAATCACTTTACATACAATTCAGTATTTATCAGATAGATCTGACACTGGCAATCTGTACATTGGACAAACTTATCACATCGGTTGGTTAGGTGAGTTTTTGTTACAGGCTGTTGGTTCAGCAAAAAATACACTTTCTGGCAAATAGTAATAAACCCCTAATTTCTATGAATATCGGAGACAAAGTGCGGATGGTGCACGGCCGCGAGGAAGGCGTAATTGTAGGTTTTACCAAAGACAACCTCATTGAAGTGGAGATAGAAGACGGTTTTCGGATTCCGATGCAGCGGTCTGAAATCGTGATTGTCTCCCAGCAGGAAGCCGAGACATTCCGGAAAAATAGTATCGCCCAAAATACCAAAACCCCCTCTTCACGCGAAACACTGGCCGAGAAAGGCGTATACCTGGCATTTATTCCGGTCAACGATACGGTACTGGCATTGTATCTGGTTAACAACACTGATTTTGACATGCCTTATACCTTAGGTCAGGAGCAAAACAGTAAGTATGTAGCTTTGAAAGGAGGTACGTTGCCTCGCAAAAACTCGGTAAAAGTGGAAGAATACAGCTCACAGAACTTTGAAAGCTGGGGCATCTTTGTGTGGCAGGCCTTATTCTTCCGCGAAGCCATGACCACCCTGCGTGAGCCAATGAGCCAACGGATACGTTTTCGGGCCAATACATTCTTTAAAACCAAGGCCAAAGCACCCTTGCTTGGCAAAGAGGCGCATCTGTTTCAGCTAGACACCCAAACGCCAACCCAGCCCGTATCGGTACAACCCGATAAGATTCTGGAAAGCTGGGAAACGAATAGCCAGAATAGTAGCTCCGTACAAACCAAAACCCCCGCCGTGTCCAAACCTGCGGACGAAGTGGATCTGCACATTGAAAAGCTTACCAGTCAGCTGATTGGTCTGGAGAATGCCGAAATGCTCAAAATTCAGTTAGAAGCGTTTGAAAAAGCCCTGGATGGTGCCATTGCCCATGGCATGCACCAGATTACGTTCATTCACGGAGTGGGTAACGGTACGTTGCGCCACGAACTGCACCGCCGGTTGGGCAAGCATGTACACGTCAAGTTTTACGAAGACGCCCAGAAAGAGAAGTTTGGTTACGGTGCCACCAAAGTCACGTTGAAATAGTATCTTTTACAAAGTAAAAACCTCATTACCAGTCTTTCACAGATTAATCTAACATCTATTTTATGTCAACCAATATAGGATTGCAAGCCCAGGAAGTAGAACGCATCAAAAAACTTTGTCGCGAGGCGGGACAAACGTATCTGCTCAATGAAAACGAGCCTCAGGGCGAGGAATATGCCCATTTTATCTTTGTTGGCACGCATGGTGGCAAGGAGGTAGTCTTTGATTCAGTGTTATACACGTTGCGGCTGCATCACATGAGTGTGCTTTACGAAATGGCCGAAGACAAAGCCTGCGACCGTTTTCCGGAATACAACCGCATCAACCTGGAGGAAGACGAAGACATCAACGACCATTTGTCGGAGCAAAAGCTGGAGGAGATTGAGCTGTACAAAGCGGAAGTCATGGACGAACTGGAAGAAACCGAGGAAGTGAAAGTGCAGGAATATGTGAACCTAGACGCCGACTTTGATTACGGCATTGCCCTGGAAGCCTGTCTGAATGTAGACGAAATAACGCCACAAGTGATTTCAAGGTTTGTCAAAAGCTTCACTACAAATGCGTTGCAACTCGACACTACCTTGTATAGCTTCAAGCACGAAGAAGAATAAGCTACGTTTCCTGTTCCACCCTACTATTTTCCGTCATGAAATACTTCTTAGCCTGCCTGCTGACTGGAGTAGTTGCCTGCAACTCGCCACAGAAGGCAACTGAATCTGATCTGATGGACAGCACAACTGTGAGCCAGGATGCGACGGCTACTGCACCCGAAACCGTATTGGCAAAGGCTGAGCTAATCACTCAAAACCCTACCGCAGCGGCTGTATCCGATACGACCCAACCCCCTATGGGTACCATTAAGCTGCTAGTCGACGGACAGGAAGTATGGCAAAAACAAGTGCCCGGAATCTGGAAACCCTTTGACATGCAGTATAGTAAATCCATGAATGTGCCCAAGGAAGCCATCTCGGCCTACCAGAGCGAATGGAAGTTTTCTTCTACCGTTTTTTATCTTGTAAGAGAAAACAACAAATGGGCGGTCAAAAGTTGCCTGATCGAAGAAGGTGGAGAGGAAGGAGCCTTTGAGTATACTACCGAAAAAGAGGTTCCTGTTTCAAAATAGTATCTTTTGTTTGTTCAAAACCGGACTTAACTGCCTTTTTAAATTTTATGAAATACCTGCTCTTGAGCTTTTTGCTTTTTGCTATTGCCTGTAACTCAACCCAGGAATCTACCGGGACGATGCAGTCCGATTCTGCGGCAAACGTAGTTTCCAGTTCTTCTGAGCAAGCCAAAGTGGAACTTGTTGCCGAAAAACCGGTGTTAGATTCTACAGAGACCCCACACGCTACCGTGAAACTACTGGTCAACAATCAGGCTGTTTGGCAGAAGCAAGTGACCGGCGACTGGAATAACTTCGAGAAAGACCAATACAAAGCCTATAACATTCCTGAAAACGCGGTGGCCGCTTACCAAAGCTGGTGGGCTGGTGCCGGCGATTTGTTCTACCTGATACAGGAAAATGGCAAATGGGTGGTAAAAAGCTGCGAAATGGGTGAAAGTGAAGGAGATAGCGAAGAAGAAATCACTTATGAGTACAAAACGGAAAAAGAGGTACCTGTGCAGTAAAACAGCCAGACCGGAAAAATAGTATCTTTTCAAAACCTAAAACCCAGGGCGAAAAAAACAACCTTTTATGGGTGCTATTTTGCCTATTTATAAATACACCTGTATATTTGAACCTCGAATCTTATTCTACTCATTTCTCATATTTAATTCTTTCGTACCGAAAAAATGGCTGAAGTAATACGTATGCCCAAGATGAGTGACACCATGACCGAAGGTGTCATTGCAAGCTGGCTAAAAAAAGTAGGTGATACGGTCAAAACCGGCGATGTACTGGCAGAAGTAGAAACTGACAAAGCGACCATGGAACTTGAGTCGTACAACGAAGGAACGATTCTATATATTACCGATCAGAAAAATGTGCCCATCGACGACGTGATTGCCGTAGTAGGCAAACCTGGCGAAGATTTCCAATCCCTGCTCAACGGCAAATCGGGCGGTTCGGCTGAGCCTAAACCCGAAGCCAAGCCTACCGAAGAAACCAAACCCGCACCCGAGTCAAAACCGGCGACTACCCCTGCAACTCCCGCTCCGGCAGCCTCAGCCGCCAATGTGAAAGCAACGCTGGTGCTGATGCCTCAGATGACTGACACGATGACCGAAGGAACCATTGTGAAATGGCACAAGCAAGTAGGCGATTCGATAAAGAACGGTGATTTGCTAGCCGAAATCGAAACCGACAAAGCTACCATGGATTTTGAAGCACCAGAAACTGGAACGCTGTTGTATTTGGGAGCGAAAGAAGGCGATGCGATTCAGGCCAAAACGCCACTTGCCATTATTGGCGAAAAAGGCGCTGATTACCAGGCTTTGTTAAATGGCGGAGGAAGCACCTCCACTACTCCAGCTACTCAGCCTGCGGCAACTCAGGAAACGGCTCAGCCAACTGCAACGACTCCAACTGCGACTTCAACCGCCACTGTATCGGATTCGGATGAACGCGTGAAAATTTCTCCGCTTGCCAAGAAGATGGCCGAAGACAAAGGCGTGGACATTCATCAGTTGAAGGGTAGTGGCGAAAATGGACGCATTGTAAAACGCGACATCGAAACCTTTACGCCATCGGCTCAGCCTGCTACCACGTCTACACCAACTTCGCAATCAGCTGCCGACAAAACAGCTACAACAAAAACATCGACACCGGTTACGGGAGGCGACAGTTTCGAAGAAGTGCCTGTAAGCCAGATGCGCAAAGTAATTGCCCGTCGTTTGGCTGAGAGTTTGTACAGTGCGCCACACTTCTACCTTACCATTGAAATCAACATGGACAAGGCGACATCCGCTCGCGAAGCCATGAACCAATATTCGCCAGTAAAGTTGTCATTCAACGATCTGGTAATCAAGGCATCAGCAATGGCATTGCGTCAGCATCCTGCCATCAATTCCTCTTGGCTGGGCGACAAGATCCGTTACAACCAGAGCGTACACATTGGCATGGCCGTAGCCGTTCCGGATGGTTTGCTAGTACCTGTGATTCGAAATGCCGACACCAAGTCGTTGTCACAAATTTCGGCAGCGGCCAAAGAACTCGGCGGCAAGGCAAAAGACAAAAAGTTGCAGCCTCAGGAAATGGAAGGAAGCACGTTCTCGATTTCGAACCTGGGCATGTTTGGCATTGACGAGTTTACGGCCATTATCAACCCGCCAAACTCTTGTATCCTGGCAGTGGGAGGTATCAAACAAACACCAGTAGTGGTTAATGGCGAAATCAAAGTATCGGGCATTATGAAAGTTACCCTTTCCTGCGACCACCGCGTGGTAGACGGCGCCACAGGTGCGGCCTTCATGCAAACTTTGAAAGGACTGCTGGAAGACCCAATGCGTATGCTTGTATAAGTATCAAACTTCCTTATTCCAATAGACGGAAACCCTCGCTTGCAAAGGCGAGGGTTTCCGTTTTCAAAAGATACTATTCTTACAGCGTTTCAATCACAAGATTGTGATTGGTGTAAATACAGATATCGGCCGCAATGTGCAGGCTTTCGGTAACCATCTGTTCTGCAGTGAGTTGCGGGGCGTGCTTTTTCAGGGCAATAGCAGCCGACTGCGCGTACATGCTTCCCGAGCCAATGGCCGCGATGCCATTATCGGGCTCCAGCACGTCGCCCGTTCCTGAAATAATCAGAATCTCATCTTTGGTGGCCGCAATCAGCATGGCTTCCAGCCGCCGCAAGAAACGGTCGGTACGCCAGTCTTTGGCCAGTTCAATGGCACCTCGCTTAAAGTTACCACCATACGCATTCAGTTTTTCCTCAAATCGTTCGAGCAGCGCGAAAGCATCAGCCGTAGAGCCGGCAAAGCCAGCAATCACTTTGCCATCGAGCAGTTTGCGAATCTTGCGTACGTTGCTTTTGGCTACGGTATTTCCCATAGTGGCCTGTCCGTCGGCTCCAATAGCCACTTGTCCATTGTGCAAAACGGCAACCACGGTAGTTGCATGAATTTTTTCCATTATCGGTTGGGGTTATTCAAAAAATAAAAGTTCAAAAATAGTATCTTCAACAAAGGCAAAACCTCCTCATCCTATTGACGATCCAGGAATCGGAATATTGGAAACGACAAAAAATGTCAAAAAATTCCGCTAACAATTGGGTAGTAAAAAGTAGATTCGCGTCTCACTTGTTTTGCGTGAATCTATGACAAAATTATGCATTGCCTCTAACAACCGACACAAAATTGAAGAAATTTCCCAAGCCGTAGGCAATCAGTTTCAGATTGTTAGTTTGCAGGAAATTGGCTGCCTGGAAGAACTGCCCGAAACGCACGAAACCATTGAAGAAAATGCGCTGGAAAAAGCCGAATACGTGTGGAATCACTATCAGGTGAATTGCTTTGCCGACGATTCGGGGCTGGAAATAGAAGCACTCAATGGCGAGCCTGGCGTACATACGGCGTACTATGGCGGTCCGGAACGCGATGCCAACAAAAACATGGATCTGGTGCTGAGCAAGATGCAGAACGTGCACAATCGCAAGGCGCGCTTTCGTACCTGTATTGCCTTGATTATGAATGGCAAGAAGCACCTGTTTGAAGGATATGTAGATGGCACCATCTTGACTGAAAAACGGGGCAACGGCGGCTTTGGCTACGATCCGTTGTTTGTGCCCAACGGCTACGACAAGACTTTTGCAGAGCTTACGATTGAAGAAAAAGGAAGCATGAGCCACCGGGCTATGGCCGTACAAAAATTGCTCAATTTCCTGCATAGCAAATAACTACCTACGCAGATTAAAAAATACGCTCTTTCGTGTAAAGCCGACTAACTCTCAGACAGTAAGAACTCCAGAGCTTTTTCTTCGCTGTTGAAGATCTTAAAGGGCAGATTGAATTTGTTCACTGCACTCAGAATCAAGTTTATGTAATACATTTTGAAGGCATTAGCAGCAGAAACTACCGCCGCGCGTTTTAATCCGTTGGCAACCGCCGCAGGTACCATTTCATGCTCAAACCACTTGCGGCTCTCAGGTGAAACCACACCCTGCTCACGGATGTCAGACAAAAAACGTGTAATGCGTTTTCCATTTTTTGCCATCTCAATCAATATAGTAAATGGTTGCTTATACTCCTCACGCGTGGGCGTGCCATGCCAGATGATCTTGCCCAGGCTTTTGTCGGCATCATAAAGCACCGTCGCAAAGGAGGCGGCAAAAACTTTTTCTTCCATTCGGTCAAAAATTAACGGATAGTACTTTTCCAATCCAGAAGGCAAAATAGAATTACTGTCGCATTCCGAAAAAACAAAAGCTGGCCTAACTGCCTTAGGTCAGATTAAATGCTTTTTTACTTCCAATACTTCGAATTGTGTTTGAGGTAGTTGAACCGGAGTTTGCACGCAGTTGCTTTTTGTAGTCACTATTCGAATCAAGCATTTGCATTCTGTTGTTTAGTGGCTCAGCGGTTAGAAAGTAAGCATTGCAAAATAGTATCCTGCCAATATAAAAAACCTGCCTATGGCAAAACAAGCCCCAGCCACTGATACCATTATTTCACCGATTAGTGTAGAAATGCTTTTCGATCAGGTAAAAACCCGTTATTTTACCAAAGCACATTTTGTATTTTGTCTGCGTGGCTGTGCAGCAAAGCTGACGGCAAAGCAATCCAACTATTTCATACTTCATCCTAACTACTCTAATGCATTTGTTCAAAAACAAGCTCACCTTAATTTTGTTTTTATCTGCTGTGTTCTATCTACAGCCTTCGCTTGCCCAGAAGAAAAAGAAAAAAGGAGAGACAACTCCCCAGGCAACTCTGGCCGTAATTGATAAAAAAAACACTCCGAAGGGATACAAAGAACTGATTCCGGGCCGGGCCCAGACGTCCAAAGGCTTGTTTACGGTACACAAAGTAGACGACAAGTATTATTTCGAGATTCCCGACTCGCTAATGGGGCGCGAGTTTATGGCCATTACCCGTGTAGCCAAGGCACCGACCGACTTGGGTTACGGAGGCGAACAGGCCAATCGGCAGGTGTTGCGTTGGGAAAAAGGTCCGGAAAACAAATTGTTTCTTCGGGTGCCGCTCTACATCAACGTAGCCACCGATACACTGCAGCCCATTTCACAAGCTGTTCGCAACTCAAACGTAGAACCCATTGCGGCAGCTTTCGACATCAAAGCCTCCCGCAAAGACACGTCGGTGGTGATTGACGTAACCGATTTCTTCAAGATTGACAACCAGATTTTTTCGCTTACGCCAACGGCCAAGCAACTGTACAAGATCACGACGCTGCAAACCGACCGTTCGTACATAGCCTCGATTCGCTCTTATCCGATTAACACCGAAATCCGGACCGTCAAAACGTTTGGGGTAACACCGCCTTCCCTCACCTCAGCCGCAATGCCGCCCAGTCCCATTCCTTCGGTTACGCTGCCGGGAGGCTCGGCAACGGGCGTTGTTACGCTGGAAATGAACACTTCGATGATTCTGCTGCCTAAGGTTCCGATGAGAAAGCGGCTGTTTGATCCGAGGGTGGGTTTCTTTGCCAACGGATATACTATTTATGACGACTCATATCAGCGCACCGAAAACGAAACCTTTGCGGTTCGGTGGCGCCTGGAAGCCAAGAATGCGGCTGATGTCGAAAAGCAGAAACGCGGTGAACTCATCGAACCCAAGAAACCCATTGTGTTTTACATTGATCCGTCAACTCCCGCCCGCTGGGTCCCTTACCTGAAGCAAGGCGTGGAAGACTGGCAGAAAGCGTTTGAGAAAGCAGGATGGAAAAATGCCATCCTTGCGAGGGATTTCCCCAACAGTGATACGGCCAGTCTCGAAGATGCGCGGTATTCGGTCATCCGGTATTTTGCTTCCGGCATCGAAAACGCTTATGGACCAAACGTACACGACCCCCGCAGCGGCGAAATCCTGGAGAGTCACATTGGCTGGTATCACAACGTAATGAACCTGCTGCGCAAGTGGTACATGATTCAAACTGCCGCCGTAGATGCCCGGGCTCGTAAACCCAAATTTGACGAAGAATTGATGGGTCAACTGATTCGTTTTGTGTCTTCGCACGAGGTGGGTCATACGTTGGGGTTACGCCACAATTTCGGAGCAAGCAGCGCCACACCTGTTGAGAAGTTGCGTGACAAAGCCTATATTGCCCAGAACGGCCACACATCGTCCATCATGGATTATGCCCGTTTTAATTACGTAGCCCAACCCGAAGACGGCATCACCGATTTGTTTCCGCGCATCGGTGACTATGATGTGTGGGCCATTGAATGGGGTTATAAGCCTGTTTATGAGGCAACAACGCCCACTCAGGAAAAGCTTGCCCTAAACAAGCTGTACAAAGAAAAAGCGGAGAAAAACCTCAGACTGCATTTCCTGACCGAAACCAACGCCTACGACCCGCGTGCCCAAAACGAAGACCTTAGCGACAACGCAATGGCAGCCAGCGACTATGGCATCAAAAACCTGAAACGGATTGTGCCCAACCTGATGGAATGGACCAAGGAGGAAGCCAAAACGTACGACAACCTGACAGAAATGTACAACGAAGTGGTAGGGCAATACCGCCGGTATATTGGGCACGTCACCAAAAACATAGGCGGCATTTACGAAACGCCCAAAACCTTTGACCAGCAAGGGGCCGTATACGAAGCTACGCCCAAAGCCGTACAGAAACAGGCCGTTGCGTGGTTAGGCAAAAACGTATTTGATACGCCTACCTGGCTCCTCGAGCCCAAAGTGCTCAACCGGATTCGGCCTGACCAAGGGGTGGAAGCCCTGCGCGTCATTCAGGAGGCTACGATCAACAACCTGTTTGACAACAACCGTATGCAGCGTCTCATTGAAACCAGTGTTATCAATGCCAATGCGTATTCGCTGCCCGATCTGTTTACAGATGTATCCAGAAGCGTGTGGTCAGAGCTGGCCGCCCGCAAACCCATTGATAATTACCGCCGCAACTTGCAGAAAATATACATCGAAAAGATGAATGCCATCATTAATCCTACGACAGGCGGACCGGCACCCAGTGGTTTCTCTTTCCCCAATACGGTAGCGTCACCCAATCCGGACAGCAAGAAAACGGATATTATTTCTGTAGCGCGCGGCAACCTGATGGAACTGAACACTCAAATCAAGGCTGCCTTGCCCGGCATTTCGGACAAGATGACCCGCTATCACTTGCAGGATGTGCTAGCACGCATTGACAAAACGCTTGATCCAAAATAAATTCTTACTAAGACAAAAGGCGGGTAATACCCGCCTTTTGTCTGTTTCGAGTTATCTTAACCAAACCTGTGAGGGCTATGACAGCCTCACGGGATCGGTCTTTCTTGAATGCGGAATTGAAAAATAGTATCTTTCAAAACCCCAAAACCTGCCTGGTTTTAATTTTTGTAGTCCATCGCTCCGTCATAGCGAACAAAGTCTGTCTGCCAACTTAGAACGCGAGTCTTTCGATTCCGTTTTTCCGAGCCTCAGGTTCCGGTCAGATACACCGTGTCAGACCTTCGTGCTTTTCAAAAAACTAAAATGTGTGAATGGAAAAAGGAATAAGCTAAGGCATTTTCTACATTCCATCCTGTTCATCCCATAATCCGACGAATCAAGGTTCCGACAATTCCGCAATCCCAATTCCGAAATGCATTGGCACTATCAATCATTTAAATTATACGTCAGCACAGGAGTTGTGGCATGGTTAACCACTTCTTCAGCTACACTTCCGTCCAGCAGATAAGCCATTCCTTTGCGTCCATGCGTAATCATGGCAATCATATCGGCATGGATGCGTTCGGCATACCGCCGGATGCCTTCGTGGTAGGTATATTCGTCCACAATGCTGGTGTGGTAGCTCTGCAATTCATGTTTCCGCAGAAACTGCTGCATCCGTTCTTCTATCCGAAACGTAGTGTCATAGTTTAGCGGCGTATTGATGTACAGGATGTGCAGATAAAAATCAAACACTTCCTGCAGTTTCCTTAACCGGTCCAGCAACGGAGTAATTTCATCGCTGAAATCCGTAGCCAGGACTACGTTTTGCAACTTGAATTCGCCCGGATTGCCGCGTACTGACAACACCGGACACGCCGCATAACGTACCACCTTTTCGGTTCGCGACCCAAGGAACAGCTCGTGCAGGCCCGTGTCTCCACGTGTACCTATCACAATCAGATCTACGGTACACGTATCGGCGATAATGTTGGAAATATGCTTGGCTGTACTGCCTACTTGCACATCGTATTCTACTTTTATTCCCTGCTGCTCCAGTTCCCTGGCCAAAGCCTGCGCCTGCTCTTCTGCTTTCCCAATTTTATGGGCCAGGCGTTCCTGCGCCACATCAGGCAGCAAGGTTGATCCTTCGTTGTATTCGTATGCATACACCGACTGAATGACGTGTAAGAGGCGAATGCTCGCATTGGTTTTTTGGGCTATTACGGTCGCTACTTTGACCGCCTGCATGGCTTCTTCCGAGAAGTCTGTAGGAACAAGTATGGTATGCATAAGAGCTAGTATTCCATGTATGAATCTGATTCGAAATAGCCCATTTTACCTGACAACCAGAATGACAATTTCTGTATTGCACACTGACTTTTATCAGCATTTCACATAAAACGCTACATATCAACCACTTAAACAAAATCTATTGATATTTTATCAAATAAAAATAGTTGTATTTTGCAGACACTTACTAAATCTACACACATGGATGTATCTATTCAATTTCTCGGGGCCGTTGGCACAGTAACGGGGTCCAAATATTTGCTCACAGTCGGGACGAAACGGATCCTGGTTGACTGTGGCATGTTTCAGGGTTTGAAAGAATTACGGCTGCGCAACTGGCAACCCCTTCCCTTGGATGTAGCCACTATTGACATGGTGCTCATCACGCATGCCCATATCGACCACATCGGGTATTTGCCACGTCTGCATCGCGATGGTTTCAGAGGGGAAGTGGTTTGCACCAAAGCCACCCAATCGCTAATGCGGATCATGCTGCTCGACTCGGCCAAGTTGCAGGAAGAAGAAGCCGAATTTGCCGCCCGCAAAGGATACTCCAAACACAATCCGCCGGAGCCGTTGTATGGCATCCAAGATGTGGAAGCCGTAATGAAACTGGTGCGCGGGTACGAGTATAATACAAAGGTGGAGGTTTTGCCAACTGTAAAGATACTATTTCGGTATGCGGGTCACATTCTGGGTGCGTCCAGCATTGAGATGTTTGTAACCGGCGATAGCCAGACTAGGAAAATCGTCTTTTCGGGCGATTTGGGACGTTACAACAATCCCATTTTATATGATCCGGCCGTCATTTCAGACGCCGATGTATTGCTGGTAGAATCGACCTACGGCGACAGAGACAATCCCGTAGACCACCCGGAAGATGAACTGGGCCGAATCGTTAACGAAACCCTTTCCAAAGGCGGCAGTGTCATCATTCCCGCCTTTGCGGTGGGGCGCTGTCAGTTGTTGCTGCATTATCTGCAACTGCTGGAAAATGCGGGTAAGATTCCGAAAGTGCCTATTTACTTGGATAGTCCTATGGCGGTAACGGTTTCCGATCTGTATGCGCAGCATCTGGAAGCACATAAACTGCCACTCGACAAGTCGGATAACGATATCTTCTTCCTGGACAACCTGCACTACGTTTCCAAAGCCGAAGATTCGAAGAAGTTAAACAGACTCGAAGGCAATATGATTATCATTGCCACCAGCGGCATGTGCGAAGGTGGACGCATTGTGCACCATTTGTTTCACCATTTGCCGCATCCCAAAGACACGCTGATACTGGTAGGCTATCAGGCTGAAGGGACACGGGGACGCCGGATTCAGAATGGCGAATCCGAAATCCGGATGTTTGGGCAAGAAGTACCGGTGCGGTGCCGCATCGAGTCCATTAACGGCCTGTCGGGTCATGCCGACCGTACGGAACTACTTCGTTGGTTGTCTTCCTTTACAAAGGCACCCAAGCATACATTTATTGTGCATGGCGAGCCTGACACGGCTCAGGTGTTTGCTCATACGCTGCACGAAAAAATGGGATGGAACGCCACCATTCCACACTACCTCGAAAACGTTACCTTATTTGAAGGCATCTGACAAATAGTATCTTTTCCATCGCCCAAACCTCTCTTGTTTGGGCGACTTTCCGTCTACTCCGCAAAGTCATCTACAACATGAAAACACAACTATCATTTATTACAGCACTTATTCTTACCTGTTTCCTCCTTTTTCAATGCCAGCCCAAAACCGATAAGGTCAGTAAATTCCTTGACAACGACCCGTTCCAAAATACCATTGCTCCCAGCGAAACGTTTCAGGTAAACGCCAACCAAGATACCGTGATTGAAGGTGACCAGGGCACCATGCTGGTATTGCCCAAAGGATGCTTTGTGGATGCCAGTGGAAATGTAGTGACCGAAACCGTTAGTTTAGAACTGGCAGAAGCCCTGACGCTAGACCGGATGCTGCTCTCCAACCTGACTACGACATCGGAAGGAAAGCCCCTGGAAACCGACGGGATGATTTACCTGAATGCCACTGCCAACGGCAAGCAACTGAAAATCAATCCGGATATTCCCATTCGCATCGAAATTCCCACGGCAAAACGCAAACCCGGCATGATGGCTTACCGGGGCATTCGCGATACCAACGGCAACATGAACTGGATAGAGCCCAAACCGTTGGATAATTTTTTGATTCCGGTAGACATCGGGTTATTGGATTTTTTGCCACCCGGATTTGCCAAAGAAGTAGAGAAAGGCATGCCTTTTCGAAAGTATACCACCGCTACACAAGAGCTAACTGATAGTCTGTATTACAGCCTGGCGGAGTGGAAAATCATACAGTCTGAAAATTTTCTGGCAACGGATTACAACGAACCCTATTACAATTCCAATAGCAAAGTTATTGATGGAAAATATACGGCTGATTCGTATATAGTAAGTCAGCGAAAAACTGATGTAAAATATGAACCGCAATTGGATACTAACAAATGTGGCATCAGCCCGGCTAGTATCAAGGTCATCAAATCACCAAAGTACCAAAACACATCGCTGGCTACCCGCGAATTTGAAGCTCGGCTCAAAGTCATTTTTCAAGCCTGTCAAAACGAGATTCTGGAGGTATATGTCAAAAACCTGGACAAGAACCTGTACGAACTCGATAGCCTGGCCGCCCGATTGGCTACGGATACGACCTACAAAACCGCTTTCCGGCAGTTTGCCAAGCAACGCCTAACCAAAATCAAAAATGGCGACAAGTATGCGCAGTTGATGCGTGGTTATTACGAAAAGCAGCTTCGGCAAGTCACTACCGAATTGCAACAAAACCAGGAGGCGTTTCGGAAAGAACTAGCCAAACAAAACCGGAAATTTGAAAAGGTAGTCGACAGCTACGAAAAGGTATTGTGGAAACGCGAAAAACACCGCATGGAAACCTACGGCTTCACCTGGACACGAACCGGCTGGATAAACATTGATAACGGCGTTTTGCCCAAACCATACGAAAGCTATCCATTAGAAGCAACTCTTGGCAATGGTGCCACGCTGGACCGGGCGTATGTGTACGTTATTTATCCATCTATCAAAAGTCTGTATCGCCTCAATGGCTCTGACAATTCCAGTTTTTACGCTGGAAATGAAGACGATAACGAAATGCTGATGCCCCGCAACGAAACGGCCGTAGCCATTGCCATTGGTTACAAAGGTGAACAATTGTTTCTCACTAGCCGCACGTTTCGTACGGGTGTGGACAAAGCACTCAGTCTCAGCCTGAAAGCAGCTACACCCAATGAACTGAAGCAATTGCTGCAAAACTATGACAATTACAGCCGAGCTAACCGGATAGATGTGGATCTGAAGTTTATGCGACAAATGTATCAGGAAGAAAAACGACAGGAACGGCTGTTGAAAGAGCAAATTTTTATGGAGAGCCTCCATTTTGTGGTATTTTCGTGTTGTAGCAACATTGATGGAAAAGCTCTTTTTCAGAACAATTGTGCCGCCTGTCACGCTACCGACCGAATGGTCATCGTCGGTCCGGGCTTAGCCGATGCCACATCCAAATACACGTTTACCTGGCTTAGCAAATTCGTCAAAAACTCAACGGCTCTCATTGCCTCCGGCGACCCACAGGCAAATGAGTTGTTTGAGAAGTATAATAAACTCTCAATGCAAAGCTTTCCCGACTTGAGGGATGATGAAATTCGCGCCATCTTCAAATACATTGACGAAGCCAATGGAAAGCCATTAAAATGATAGCAAAGCCTCCATTCTACATTGGAGGTTTTTGCTTTTTGAAAGATACTATTTCTAACCGCTGATTGAAACGGATTTTAACTGATTAAGAAAGATTGTAGAATATGCTTTAGCTTGTCCATGCAGTTAGAGTTGTATTATGTTCTATGTGAGGGTTTTCACTTTTCCAGGGATACTATTTTTGGATACACTTTTCACAAAGAAATAACCCCTCCTTGCAACCTTTCAGACCAAACCCGTGTCATGGATAAAAAATATGTTCTATGCGTAAGACAACTACTTTCATTCTTTTCCTGGTTACGTGGGCGGCGTTGGTTGCCTGTAAAAAAGATGCCGTAAAACTTGCCCCTGTTACACCCATAGCGATTCCGTCGGTAGAGGATGATAGAGAATCACGCGTAATTTCTAAAAATCGATTACGTACGATCACTTCTACGGATTGTACACCTGTTTGGGTAAATGACTATTCGGATCAGTATCAATTTGAGAAAGGCATTGTAGTGCTGGGCCTTGATAGTACACTTACCATAGACGAATTGTTTGAGTTTACCGATTTTCTGAATGTCAACGTAAAATATACGTCCGGATTTACCTACACCTCTGCACTACCCGGCGACAGTACTACCTTAACTCGTGTATTGACTCTTCTTAACCAAAAACCCTATCTGTTACGATTGAATGGTTTTAAGCCCGGTGGGTATATTCATTACCAAACTCAGAAAATCACGATTTCTCCCACCTTCTCTTTTGAGTCGCGGAAGGAAGTAGAAGACTGGCTGGAGGTAGCTAGCCACCTTAAATTAACTCAATCTATTGCTGCCTCTTATGCCATAATTGAAGTTCCTGAGGATCAGGAAAGAAGCTGGATGTATCATTTGGCTCGGTTCTGTAACGTAACCCGCTGGGCTGAATTGAACTATTACATGAACATAGAACCTCATTGACCCTCTGGCTTAACCTTCAGGTTTATTTTGCCAAATAGTGGTTTTAAAATAGCCGCTCTTGTTCTCAAAATACCATTCAATCACAGGCTCTTTCACTCCGTAAAAAGACGAGTACCAGCCTTCGCGTGTCTGTAGCGGCATTTCGTTGCCGTCTTTATCGACACAGCGAATGTGCCAGCCCTTTGCCAAAAATTCGGGATGCGGGTGCCACCGCTGATATACCGGCAATTGACGCGACTGCACCGCAGAGGGCATTTCCAGTTGGTCTTCAATTTCCCATCGCATGGCATTTTTGTATTGCGTTACCCGGCGAGTATGAAATATCTTGGCATGCACGTGCTGATAGACGTGGGTTTTGCCCTCAAAAAAGATACTATTTTCTGTCTCTTCCTGCTTTGCAGAAATGGCCTGGCTCCAGTAATACCAGATAAACCGTCCGCCTTTCTGCATCTGGTCGTAGCTGCCGAGTTGCACGGTATTGTGCGAAGCCGTTCCCATGAAATATTTCAGCGTAGCCACGTCGGTATTATACTTATAAGAACCGGCGTCGCGCATCAGATTCAATCCATTTTCCCACAAATCCAAGTGCAGGTTATCTGCTTGTGAAGGCCGGTCGGGGTGATTGCCGCAACGGATAAAGGCAAACTTATCCGCATCACGCAAAACGTAGAAGCCTCCCCCCGCCCCCTCCCGTGGAGGGGGAACAGGCCTCACCCCCGACCCCTCTCCCAAGGAGAGGGGAGAAAAAAACTCCCCCTTCGGGGGTTGGGAGGCCAGCCCATACCAAAACAAATCTTCATCCCACAACCCATTGGGATACAAAGATTTATGATAAAAATAAGCATATAACGCATTCAACTGCGGGCGGTAATCCCGGTAGCCACACGAATTGAGCGGAAAAAATAGTGCGCCATCATTGGCTCCGTAATTGGGCAACTGTCCAGTCACTGTATCCTGATGCTGAATCAATAAATCCAGCGATTTCTGCACCCGTTCGTATAGCGGTTTGTCAAATGAATCTCCGTTGCGTTCGGCCAGAATAAAAGCCCACGTAAACAATTGAATCACCACCCGGTGATAGTTCATCGAAAACTGCAGGTAGGAACCGTCTTCGTAAATCTGATACAATCCTTCCTCGGTAAGCCAACGTTTGCCGTTTTCACGCCAAGTTGCACTTTCCGGAAAAAACGGATACAACATCCCAATCAGGTACAGGGCCAGGCATTCGGTAATGGCGTGATTATTCCGAACGGCAATCCGCGAAAAGTCAATGTTAGCGGCTACATGTTGGGCTTGCCAATAAATAGAGTGCATGATTGACAGAAAACGATCTTCCGTCAATTCAGGCGAATGTTTGTAGTAATGCAGCGCAAACGTCCAATTCAGAATGCGCAGCGAAGTTTCCTGACTGCACACATAGTTAGGCCCGCAATTGAGCGGATTATGGGCAATCCAGCTTTCGATTTCCCGAAACACAAACGTCGCCTGATCAGTATCCGAATGCAGATCGTACCGAATTACAGGATACAAATACGCAAAACGCGATTTTTCCCACACAAACTTAATATCGCCAATCGTAGGGTCAAGCTCGCTTATTTTGGTCCAATGCTGGGTGGGCGAGTACTTGTAGCCCGTTTCGGGATGAGTGAGCCAATCAAAATCTTTGCCCAAAAAACGAAACTCGGCGTTAAAAAAAGGAACATGTCCATTCCCAATCAGTTCATTCGCAACCTGCAACGATTCGAGGGTTTTCTCATCCAGCGAGATACTATTTTTTCGAGCCTTCAACTCTTCCCGTGAAGTGAAAAAGAACTTTACCGGACTTATCTGCCATTGTTCCAACGTAGTAAACGCATCAAAGGCAACTTTGGTGGGAAACGCTTTCTGTAACGCCCCGCTTCGCTTCCGCAGTTCATATTGCACCCGAAACCCAAAAGTCCGCCAGCCCATTTGCCGAATCAGTCGGGGTATCAACAGTAATTTTTTCATCGAAGAAAAGTCTAAAATTCAAGCTGCAAGTAGATTTCGTGCACCAAAAATAGTATCTTTTGAAAACAAAAAAGCCTCCTTATGGCAAGGAGGCTTTTTTGTTTCAGGTTTGCCGCTTAATCCATGATAAACGGATAATTTGGCTCTGCATATACGTCTTTAAATGCTTCGGAAGGATCCGGGTATGGAGATTCCTCGGCAAAGCGCACCGATTCTTCCACTTGTCCTTTGATCTTTTCGTCAATGGCATTCAGTTCTTCTTCGGTAGCAATTTTGTTATCCAGAATTGTCTTTTTCACCAGTTCAATCGGATCCTGCAAACGCCATTGTTCTACTTCTTCGCGCGTGCGGTATTTCTGCGGATCAGACATGGAGTGGCCTTTGTAACGGTAGGTTCGTAGTTCCAATAGAGTTGGTCCTTCATCGTTACGGGCACGTTCGGCAGCACGGGCAATGGCCTCGTGCACGGCTTCCACATCCATTCCGTTCACAGGCTCCGAAGGCATATCATACGCTTCCCCAATGGTATACAACTCAGTCACGTTTGACGTACGTGCTACCGATGTTCCCATAGCGTATCCATTGTTTTCGATACAGAAAATCACAGGCAGTTTCCACAGCATCGCCATGTTAAACGCCTCGTGCAAAGCACCTTGGCGTACGGCACCATCGCCGAAATAACAGATACACAGCTTTTTGGTCCCTAGGTATTTCTCGGCAAAAGCAATCCCTGCCCCCAACGGAATCTGTCCACCCACAATGCCATGTCCACCTACAAAGCCTACGCTTTTATCAAAAATGTGCATTGAACCGCCTTTTCCTTTCGACACGCCCGTTGCTTTGGCAAACAATTCGGCCATTACGGCATTAGGGCTAGTACCCAACGCCAGCGGATGGGCATGATCTCGGTATGCGGTGATGTATTTGTCGCCTTTCTCCAATGCCGAAACCGCACCCGCAGCGCAGGCTTCTTGTCCAATGTATAAATGGCAAAAACCGCGAATTTTTTGCTGACCATACAACTGCCCCGCTTTTTCTTCAAATTTGCGCATCAGTTGCATGCTTTCGTACCAGTACATATAGGTTTCGCCCGGAAACTTAGCTTTTGCTTTTTTTACGCCATTACTCTTTGCTTTTGCCGCTCCATCGTTGGTGGTGGCCAACGGATCTTTTACTTTTTTCGCAGACGCATCGGCTTTAGCCTTAGTGGCTTTGGTTTCTTTAACTGCCATAGAATCTAAATGTGAGAAAATTATGCAATGATTCGCTTTCTAATTGAGGTTGATTCAGGCTTCAGACATGGGTCTACTACCCAAACAGGCTGTAATCAGGTCTGCGAAAATACACAAAAAATGTTTATACGCGAAAGATGCAGGAAAAAAGACAAAAGTATATGACAGGGGAGTTTTTATCCGAAAAAACCTAGTATTTTGGACTCTCATTCAGGACTGACCTATTCTGAATCTCTAAATTCAGGCCATTTGTATGTATCTTGACAAAATCAGCTTACTCAACTTTAAGAATCACGAAGAACTTTCCCTCAATTTTAGTCCTACCGTCAATGGCATAGTAGGCATTAATGGCAGCGGCAAAACCAGCCTGCTCGACGCCATTTACATGCTAGCTCTCACCAAAAGTGCATTTAGCCAAACCGATGCCCAGTGCATTCGGCACGGTGCCGATTTTTTCATGATTGATGGATTCTTTAAGGATGTGGAGGAAAACAATTCACGAGGATTACAGGTAACCTGCAGCCTGAAAATTGGCGGCCGTAAAGTGATGATGCTGGATAAAAAGGCCTATGAACGCCTCAGCGAGCACATTGGCCGCTTTCCGGTAGTGCTCATTTCTCCAGACGACACCGACCTGATTCGCGATACAAGCGAGCTACGCCGCAAATTTTTTGACAACATGCTGTCTCAGTTGGACCACGCTTACCTGGACACTCTGATTCAGTACAACCTGATCATGAAACAACGCAACAGCTTGCTCCGTCAGTTTTATGAACGCAACTATTTTGACAAAGACTTACTGGAAACCTTTGACGTACAGCTACTTCCCTTAGGAAACAAGATTCACCAGAAACGCTGTGAGTTTATGACTTCTTTTGTACCACTGGTACAAAAATACTATGCTTTTATCAGTGAAAGTCGGGAAGAAATCGATTTGATTTATGAATCGGAGTTGTTTGAAGAAAGTTTTGTCTACGATTTTGGCTTTGCCATGAAGCGCGACTTGCAACTCCAACGCACCACCAAAGGCATTCACAAAGACGATTTCGTATTCGAAATCAGTCGGTATGCACTGAAAAAGTTCGGATCGCAAGGACAACAGAAGTCGTTTGTCATTGCACTTAAGCTTGCCCAGTTTGAAGTTCTACAACAAGAAAAAGGCAGAAAACCCCTACTCCTCCTCGACGATATTTTCGACAAGCTGGATGATCTGCGAATCAGCAAACTGATGGGGATGATTACCAATCAAACCTTTGGTCAGCTTTTCATTACCGATGCCCGTCCCGAACGCAGCCGCCAGATTTTTTCCACCTTGGCCTCCGATGTGAAGATGTTTGAGATTGAAAAATAGGTATAAGAGTTCAATCTTCATTCAAAATTGACAAAACAAATACAGAACAAAAGGATAGGAATGTCACTTTTGAGTAAATACTAATTCAATATAGTGAGATTATTTTTTCACAAACACTTTTATATATTTTCCATAACCAGTCGATTTGTACTTGGTTGTATCTATATTGTTCGTGCCAGAACTTAGAAGCAAATAATCATAATTTTTCTCTACGTCAAACCCGTTGCCTATTTGGTGATTGTCAACTTGGTAAGCTTGGTTTCTAACCGTATAGTGATAATACATCAATACTTCGTAATAATCCTCTTCAATATAAAAAGAATGCGCATTGTCTGTTAATGCTCTTTGAGAGATGAGATTAGCATCGTAGTCAATTGAATAATTAGAAGGATAAATCTGTATAAATGCCAGAGTGCCCAAACTTAGAATTCCCACATAAGACAACAGTGCCGTTACCGTACTTACTCGAATCCATTGGCGAAACTGAGTAACTAAAGCACAAAAAATAATAGTTAGTGGAAATAGTGTGTAAGACCATGTCCTTTCGAAAGGGATTGCTCTGTGCAACAAAACAATAATTATCGGACACAAGAGAAATACAAGGCAGTAAAACAGCAACTTTCTACTCTCTTTGCTTACAAATAGCAGAATTATCCCAATACAAATTATAACAAAAACCAGCATATAACCATAATCAGGTATATATCCCATTAGCCAGTTGGTAACACCAGCAAAATGTTGCGTCAAATTTTCCGCTATGACCGACAAACTGTATCTCTTTACGTATGGATTGTTAAATACTGGCTGCCAGCCACTAGCCAAAAATACAGGAGTATACAATAACATGGTGCATACTAGTATCCAGATCGAACTAACGAACAAAGTGTTAATTTTTTTCCATTTCTTGTTTAGTAGTATGTAAAGCATTCCGTAGATCCCGCACGAAAAGAGAACGTATAGAAATGAAGGCATTACATAAAAACCTAAAACACAGGCTATAATAAAATTCCATTTATAAAATTGTTTACTGACATTTGACTTACTTGTGATCAGCTTGTAGGTAGTATAAAAAGCCACTGCACCAAAAAATATATAAAGCAAATAGCCTCGTGCCTGCAGGCTATACAGTTGAACAGGATAGGAAGCGACTAGCATGCTACTTCCCAATAAAGATAGGTTAGCACTAAACCACTCCCGTAGCATAAGTGCGAATCCAATAAAAGCGATAGGAAGTAGTATCAAATTAGGCAATCGTAAAGCAATTACGGCAGGCAGCGGCAAAATGGCTGACACATTAGTGGCAAGTGTGAAGAGGATATGGTTATTAGGTGCCGGATAATAACTAATAGTCACTAGTGGTGATTTAGAAGTAAAATTCAAATAGGTCCATGCCTCATCATATGAAATAGGAATAGTTGAAATATGGTAGGTTTTGATCAAAAAAAAGATACTAATCAAAACCAAACCCATTCTCCTTTGAGCAGGGGTAAACAGTCCATATTTTATTTTTATTGATCTGGATAGTTGACCTAAAAACTGATCTACTCCATCTGCCCAACTGGCTATTTTTAGAATGACTAAATAGGAAACTGCTACATATGAAAGAGTGGACAAGCCCAGACCATAGCGGACTGCTTTAAACTGTGCCAGTGTTAAGAATTGATTTTCGAATTCATGCAAGCGGTGCATTTTTCCTAAGTACTGACATATGATAATGCACGCATTATGATGTGTATTTGACCAAAAGAATACTAATGCACCAAGAGACACTAAACCTAGAACTATCCACAAAGAATACGCTAGAACAATTATAAATCTCAGTCGCATATGTAAAGCCTTTCTAATTTTTCGATCATTTGTTCCAACGCAAATTTTTCTTGGACACTTTTTTTACCCTCTGTAATTAAACTTTGTTTTAGATTATCATCTGCTAATATCCGTCTACAAGCATCATAGATAGCATCACTGTCTTTAAACGGAACCACCAGCGCATTTTTCTCATGTTCTACAAACTCGGCAGCAACTCCGGAAAATGTAAAGATAGAGGGAACACCTGCCGCAAGTGCTTCCACGTAGGTCTGCCCAAACGCTTCAATTTCCGGATTGATAGGTACATGGATGAATAAGTCAAAAAGTTGATAGAGAGAAAACAGATCTGCCTCAAATGCAATTTCAGTATAGTTTTCTATGGAAATGGCTTGAAGCAAAGTTTGTACTTCTGCCTTATAATTACCCGTAGCATTGGCTAATACTAAGTGCGCCTTTGGATGTATTTTGAGTAGTTTCTTAAAGGCAGGAATGATGTATTGCAATCCTTTCAGTTCAAAATACCGCGAAATAACACCAACCACTGGAAAAGCTTCTGCAGGAAGATATTTATTTTTTAAGATACTCACTTTCTCATCTGAGGGTTTGGCAAAATCAGACAATTCAAACCCATGATGAATCAGTTTTATCTTCTGAGGATTTACTTTCTCCTTTTCAAGGAGAACTTTTCTTACATTCTCACTGATCGCTACAATATCCGTCGCTAAAAAATTGATAAATCGGTCATACCAAACTGCCCTGGGAAAATACTGATGATGAAATGTAGCATGATGCCTGGTAAAAATACGCTTTCTTATACCTAGCGATTTAGCGGCCAGCAGACCTGCAACATTTGCATCAAACATATGACAATGAACTACTTGCGTTCGGTTCTGCGTTAAAAAACGCCTAATTTTGCTAGTTGCCTGTAGCAGATCTTTTTTTCCTCGATAAGGAATGCGAGTAAATAGTATCTTTTTTTGAACCAAAACCTGCTCTAATACTGAATCATCCGGATTAAGTAAAACAAAACTTAATTCAAATTTTTGCGCCGATAACTTTTCAACAATCCATTCAAATGCCAATGCTTTGTTGATATTGGATACAATAAATGTAATCTTACATGCCATGATTACTTGTTAGGTGATGTATAACCTTCAAAAATGGAAGTTGCCAGAAGCAAATTAATTAGTCGAAACCGCACAGGGTCAATTAACCGATTATCAGGAAATTTAGTAATAATAAAGATAAAAGCAGGTTTCAAAACTTTCAAAAGGTAGAACGACACTTTCTTCCACAACGGGTAATGCAGCGAAATCTCGGAATATCCTAACTCCACAGCTACTTTACGCGTCTTTCCTCCGCGGCGACGTCTATTCAACCAGGATACTATATTAAGTCGGTCTGACTCGTTATGAAATATAGAACTTTGTGGATAAATGTAAAATGTTACTCCTTGTTGCTGAAGTCGCTTGCCAAACTCATAATCCTCAAATCCTGCATAAGGAAACACTTCATTATAGCCGCCCGATGCCAAAAAATCGTTTTTACTGATAGACAAATACTGGCTTGTGATACCATTTGTTACAAACAACTCATTATCATTCCAATAATTTCCCCGGTTCCAGCCTTTCAAGGATGTAAATCCATAATGAATCAAGTATCGTCCAAATGGGTATTTTTGAATGGAGTGCGTTTGTTCGGGCGAGTAAATCCAGTTGAGGTTAATACAACATTTTTTATATTGTTGATGTAACCTAAGAGTAGTCTGAATATCCTGCTGACTAATCAACATATCATCGTCTATAAACAACAGCAGTTCTCCTTTCGCCTGCTTAGCGCCAAAATTGCGAGCAGATGCCACGCCTGATTTGGGATTCTGATGTATCTGTACAAAATCGTTTACATATTGCGGTAGCTGAACAGATTGTGTGGAGTCATTGACAATAATTACTTCGCAGTCCAATCCTTTTGCCGCTTTATAAACAGCTGAAATCGTTTGTATAATAAGCTGAGGGCGATCTTTGGTCGGAATAATGATGCTTAGTTTCAAGGCTAACGAAGTTTGCGAACTAAAGAAATGAAGGAAGATATAAACTTTGAGGAGCGTAGACTTAGTTTTTTGAATAGTTGCTGATCTTCTTTGGCTAAAAGATCAGTCTGGATGGACTGTAATAACTTGCGGGTAAGCTTGTAATCAAATGCCGCATAAGACTCATCTGCCCGGAGCAGCAGGTAATAATGAAGTGCTTGTTGGACTAATTCCTTAGAATAGGGCTCAACCATCTGAACTTTGAAATCTTTATTGACGCCAAAATTCTGAAAAATAGTATCTTTTTCAAATGCAAAACCCATCTGGTCTGCCAATGAAAAGAAGAAGGAATCGTGCTCAACTTGGAAAGCTTGCTTTTGTGAAACTGTTTTGGATTGGTGATGCAACCGGAAATTGACCAAAACGTCAGGTATTTGAAGTATGCCTTCTAATCCGTAACAGAACAAATACTTGATCCACCAATCTCGGTCCATCAGATAATGCAACCGCGCATCCAGCAAACCTATGTGTTTGATAACCTCATGCCGAAAAAATGTTTCTGGCTGGTCCATTCTTGCCCAACCAATGGTTTTAGCCAGATTATCTGGGTACACATCCACTCCTCTTGAAAAATGCAAGGTCTGATTGTTCTGCTTAAAGACACGCCCTCTTCCACTGACCAGTTTTACTTCTGGATTGCTGAATGCTTTTCCGACAGTTAGCAATGCTCCTGATCCATAATAATCATCTGAGTTCAGCCAGTTTACTACTTTCCCTGTGGCTATTTTTAGGCCTTTGTTAATCGCATCACTTTGACCTTTATCTTTCTCGCTCACCCAAAACGCAAGGTACTTTTCGTATTTTTTAATAATTTTGAGTGAGTTATCTGTGCTTCCTCCGTCAATTATAATATACTCAAGTCTAGGGTAATTCTGATCCAAGACCGATTGAATGGTTTGTTCCAGATACTCTCCCTGATTAAAAGAGGGAGTGATGATACTGATAGAAGGTAAAACCGAAGGATTCAAAATCAAGTATATAATTGAAGAAAACGCTTTTATACGGTGCCGAGACTATTGTCCGTAAGCCGCCGCTAAATTACGAAGAAATCTCACAAACCTCAGAAAGGTTTATTCGACTGGAAGAGAATTTAGAAGACTGTTACCTATGCGAACTAAGCAGGGCTTTCGTTTCTCCTTATGGCGTAGTATTTCAAGATGGACGCGTCATAAAAGAGTCGGTTTACTCAATGTTTGTTCAGAACAACAATGCATTGACTTTTTACAAAAAGTTGTTACTAGGTAAAGTTCGTTCTGTTTCAGGAGATTGCTTGGTAGCACACAATGCCTATTACGATAATTATTATCACTGGACCCTTGAGGCGCTACCCAGACTATTTAGTGTGCGGCACTTAACGCCCCAGCTTAACCTGTTAATTCACGAAAACACTCCCCGCTTTGTAGACGAGTATTTAAGCTTTTTTAAATTTAAAGACATTATACGAATCAAAGATAGCGAACTTATATATACCCCAAAGTTGTATTTGCCAATGCATCTGGCCCGTGGGCTGGCTCATCGCGAATCCGTCATACGCGATTTAGGTGATTGGTTACGTGATCAAGTTTTGGTATCTAGTAATGCACCTCAAAAAAAAATATTTATCAGTCGTGAAAAAGCTCGTTACCGAAGAGCTATTAATGAATCAGAGATCTATCAGATCTTTGCTGACCGAGGCTATGAAAAAATCTCTTTAGAAGGAATGTCTCTACATGACCAAATCCGATTATTTGCTCAAACTTCAAAGGTAGCAGGCATTCATGGGGCAGGCTTCAGCAATTTACTTTTTGCCCAAAACGCAACTTTGTTAGTAGATATTATTCATCGTGATCATCCACAAGATGCATTTTATAACCTAGCGTGTGCACTAGGCAATGATTATCTCCGCCTAGAAGGCAATGGAGTTAGCAAAGAAAAGTATTGTGGCGCAGATGATGTATTACTACCCACTGCCCAATTGGAGAGATATAGCGTACTATTATCATAAAAGGTCAATCTCCAGCCATACTGAGTGAAAACTCATTTCTTATAAAGCTTTACCGGTGAAGTATCAACTATCATAAATCTCTTTTTGAACTTTAAGAATCTCTTTTCAAAAAATTCATAAGACATATATGCTACTAAAACAGTCATTAAAGTAACAAGTGAATATATAAATACATAACCTAGCATAGAATCTGTCACGTATCCTTTCAATAGTTTAGCACTATAAAAAATAATAATTGGATGAATCACATATATTCCGTAAGAAATATTTCCTAAAAATTCGAAAACTTTATGTTCTAGATCTACAATATAATTTGTACGAGTTATTTGCCCTATGATGATAATGACAGTAACAATGCTGATTAGTTCATTATCCAAAATTGAAACAATATGGAATACATTAATAGCAACTAAAAATATAACTATCCAGCAACCCAACTGA
This sequence comes from uncultured Sphingobacteriales bacterium, assembly GCA_963520985.1. GTDB lineage: Bacteria > Bacteroidota > Bacteroidia > Cytophagales > 172606-1 > Xanthocytophaga. The sequence goes on along the minus strand of CAUQTA010000001.1, from coordinate 721,532 downwards.
ACAAACAGGCTGGTTGATAAATCAAGAAACCACTTTTTTTTCTCGTAATATAAAATGGCTCCTACCCCTCCTATAAGCATACAATGAAAACGACTAACATGCAGAGCTAGTAAAGGAAGATTATTACCTGTTTTTTTTTCCAAGAACCAAAAACCTAGCTTAACAATAATCAGGAAGAGTATCATCACTTCAAAGATGCCTAATAATTTTGATCGCCATTTAAAAAACCATGGATAAAAAATATAGAATTGTTCTTCAACACCTATAGACCAAAAATGAGCTAAGAAAGGTAAAGGTTGGTTGATAATAAACGCAATATTTGCAGAAAAAAATAAGTAATAAAAGAGAGAAGTTGTGTTAAAAGGTATATTGAAGAAAAGGTAGGTTAGTAGACAGACTACGACATATGTATAATACACTGGCCATATCCGAAGCATTCTACGTATATAAAAACTAAATACATTGATAGTCTTGCTTTCGCGTTCTACAAGAAGAAGGTACGTTATTAAAAATCCGCTTAAGGCAAAAAATATACTGACTCCAAATCCAGCCAACAGTAATCCTTTCGGCGATCCATCATCATTTTTACCAAAAAGAAGAGGATTTAAGTTAAAATCTGATAATGCCAACGTAATATGTGACCATACAACTGCTAAAGCAGCGATGGACCTTAAACCAGTGAGACCTGAAAGATGCAAGTATTAATGCTTTTAGTGTTCTCTAATAAATAAAGCTTCTCCATACATTTCACCAGGACGCATATAGTTCTTAAATAATGCAAAGCCATGTTTATTCATCCACGCTTCTATTTCATGAAGTAAGGGAGCGTTCTCATACATCTCTACTAAAGAAACTTCTATAAATATGGTTTTCACTGTACCAAGTATATTTAGACCCGCTTCTAAAGCCGTGATTTCGTAGCCCTGCATGTCCAGCCACATAAAATCAATTCTGTTTATCTTATTGGCTATTGCCCACTCATCAAGCGTAATAGTATCAATTATTAGACTTTTTTCGAACTTTATATTTGGAAAAAGCTGAATATGATCCTTAGGAGTTAATAATGAACTTGAAGCCTCTACTTCTCCTTCACTGACGTTAATAGAGGCTTGACCCGTAGACTGACCTAAAGCTACATGGTATGTTGAAACATTTTTGAAATTAGCAGTATTCTCTCGAAGCTTCTCAAATAAATGAGGTATGGGCTCAAAAGCATGAATTTTTGCCATAGGAAATACCATAGCCATTTGTGCAGTATCAAAACCCACATGAGCTCCGGCCTCTAAAATAACAGGATTAGTAGGCAAGAATCTCCTTACCAGACGTTTCACATCATCCTGCTCAAGCGAAAATAATGTCTTGTAATACCTATATAATTCTAGACTTTTCTTCAACATAAGCAATAACGTACTCTATTCTTTGTATTATACTTTTAAATATAGCAAACTTATATGATTTGCGTCAGCTTAGAAAATGATATTGAAATCCGTTTAAATTTAGCTTTTTGCGATATACTATTTGCTAATGGCATTGTTTAATTTGCCTCAAATAGTAGATATTTATTTCTAAAAACCCATTCAATAGCAAAAGCTTTTTTCTATTTAGATTGACTCAATTCTATCCACTTTATGAATTTTAACTAAGTAATGATCTTTCCAACTTGTACAGATAGTTACTTCCTTTACATTATACAAATTCCTAAATAACCCTATCTTTTGTAGATTCATTTTTTTGAAAGGGCTGTTGGGATTAAGAAATCGCCATGAAGCTAACCAGAGACATTCAAACCCAAATCTTTTTAAATTAAACTTGTAATGCCTTATCGGTGTAGTACTTATTCGGCACATCGGGTATCGTACACTTAGCCATTTTACAAATTTTTTATTTAGAAAAACGAGATGATCTGGATGTTTAGAGAAATACCAATAAGTTGACTTTGCTAGATAAACAGGAATACAATTTGTGCGACCAGTAACAATCAACAATTTTCCATTAGGTTTTAAATAACCGATGAGTTTATCAATAGTATTTAAAGGAGTAGTCAAATGTTCAAAAACATCTACCATTGTAATTAAGTCAAATCTATAATCTGAATCATCAAGATCATCTACTTCCTCTCCAATGATCTTCAGACCTTTTTCCTTAGCAATTTGAGCCGTGGTATTATTAGGCTCCAGTCCAAATCGCTGTAAATGGGTATGTTTTGATAGCAACCTTCCCGTCCAACATCCAACGTCCAATACTAAAGAATCAGCTGGAAGGCTTTCTAATATTAAGTCAAGTTTGATCTCGTGTGGTAACCTTTCCTGATAATCCCAATTCGATTGACTTAGTTTTAGACTATTATAATATGGTTTAGTTTCTAAAGAAGCATTAGCATAACTCTTGAACCACAAATTGCATTTAGCGCAAATAAGTAGGTTGTAATTGTTCGAAAAAAAGGCAGTAGAGGGCTGTTCAAAGTGAAATGTATTAACTAGGCTAAAAGCAGAGGATTGACAGGCTGGACACAACATTTAAATACCAAGATAACGTTTTCTTTTCTCGTACGGAATAAATTTATAGGTAAAATTCCTAAGCTTATTAGCAAAAGATGTAGGTACGCAATACACTGTTCTAAACGTATAATAATCGTTTTTCTTGTTTATAGCTAATTTTTTAGGATATCGCAAAGGTAAGTTCACTTCAAATACAGCCATGTTAGCAATTTTCCACTCTTTGCTGTGTGTATGGGTACCATCTGGTCCAAAACCAATGTTCGTAACCATATTCATGTAAGGAGTAATACAAAATCCGTTATTTTTCCAAATAGTAAAAAACCATTGGTAATCCCAAATATTATCCAGATTTGATTTTACATAAGGAAAGCAATTTTCCCAATACTTTCTCTCTTTATTAGTAAAATCAAGCGTATCAAAAGATATAACGTCCTTTAATTGGTTAATACTATTTAAATTAAAAATATAGTGTTTCCACGCTCTAGCCCAAGATGCCCATCCCCATATATTCGGGTATCGAGAATAATAGTATGTTCTAGACGATTTCTTTTTAAAAAGAAAACTTGTTCCACCAATATGCATCACGCGTTCATCATCTTTATAAAAATCAAGCAAGCTTTCACAAAAAGAGAAAAAGCTCATATTAGGAACCGTATCATCTTCCAAAATTATTCCTGCTTCTACTGATTCAAAAAACCAAGTAATTGCAGTAGCAGGCCCCAATCCACAACCAAGATTCTCACTTCTAAACTGTGTATAAACTTCACAATCCCAATCTATTCCTTCCAGAACCATTTTCCTCACTAACTCACATTTTTCCCTTTCCCTATCTTTATAATCTCTTGGCCCATCAGCAGCGATAAAAAGTTGACGGGGCTGTATTTTACGTATTTGCTCAAATACCTGAATTGTCGTATCTGGACGATTAAATATTAAAAAAAGTATAGGTGTATTGAACATAGTTTAATCTAGTAGTAAATCTCAAACTTTTTGTTTTTCGATATACTATTTATTAAAGATTTAATGTTTTGTTTTGTTTTATGCCAATATGTTTCCTCCTGATTTTTAAAATTCCTCCAGGGAGTAAATTTTAGGTAATAGTAGTAATCTTTCTTGCGTGGATGTTTATTTAGATAATGCCACGGTTTTGAAAAACCAGTATAGTGAATAATTAAAGATCTACTATCTTTGTTCCCTAGGTTGTATTGCTTATCTGCAGACAACATTAATGTAGTAGCGTTCCATTCAAATGCTAATTCAGCCCAATTGTTTTGTAATATTATATTTAGAGCATCTTGCTCTAACATTTCCAGTCTTTGATGGTTTTCTTGTAAGAATGTGAGAAGCTTACTTGTGATTTCCTGTTCTCGCCAAGCTGCGAGGTTAATGAGCATAACTCCAGCATTAAAATATTTCGATTTCGAATCTATCCCTAACTCTAAGTGTCTCTCAAAATTGTGTTCTGGAACAGCACCAATAACTACATCTTCTAGAGGAAACTGCCAGAGTTGACTTATTTCCTTATTTACGACAATATCTACATCTAAATAAATTACACGCTTTAAGTTTGGATCAATAAGATCAGGAATTAGAAGACGGTAATAGGTAGCGGTAGTGATATGATGAACTGTTCGAAAACCTTTTAACACACCTCCATCTATTTTAATAACATGTAGCAAATGGTTGTTTTCTTTAACAAACTTTCTTAATTTTTTTAAGTCTCTGTTTTCCTCAAAATCAATAATCAACCATATCTTAAATTTACACTGTATATTATTTTTAAATAATGAACATAACATAACTCCACAATGCTGAATATAATTGGAGTCAAGGGTAGTAACTATATGTGTAGGAGTCTGCTCCATTTCCTTAGATTCCACTTGCATGTATTCGCATCGGTTATTTTACATTAAAGACTCAATAATATCCAAGATTTTGGGTGCAGCCAGGGATACATCATGACGATGCTTTACTTTCTCCTGAATAGTTCCTCCTAACCGTCTCTTCAAATCAGTATCAATATTTAATTCTATTATTTTCTCAGCAATTACGCTTAGATTCAGATAAGGTACAACGAAACCACCGTCATTCTCCACTAATTCTGGCATCCCACCTGATTTCTCAAAGCAAATGATAGGTTTTCCAAGCAATGCAGCCTCTAAACATACCAAAGGAAAAGGATCTTCTCTGGAAAGCATGACAAACACATCAAAGCAAGCGAAATACTTTAGCGGATCTACCTGTGCACCAGGCAAACGAATGAATTTATTCATGCCAGTCTTTTCAGCATCTTGATTCACGATAAAATAATAATCACTATTAGGATTACCGCCTATCCAGACAAAGTAATAATCGTCGTTTTCCACATATTTATAAACTTCTTGAGCAAGGGGAACCAACAGATCAAAACCTTTTCTCAAATCCATAGTACCCGAAGCACCAACAATAAACGCATCCTCCGGAATATTCAATAATTGTCTTATTTCATTAGAATCATTTAAGGGTTTGTTTTCAGTAGGTACAAATTCGTAAATAGTATCTATATGATCTTCATGAACAGTATATGTATTTATTAATGTGTTTTTTACAGCATTGGCAACAGCAATGTAACGATCTGTATATTGTAATAAGTATTTAAGATTTTCTTTACCACTAAAATAAAATCCATACTCTAACTCATGAACGTGTGTAATTACTTTACAAGTTAAAAAAGATAAAAAATGCAATATCTCTCCATTAACTATTGAATTCGCATAAACTAATCCTATATTGTGGCTTATTAATTCCTTCTTCAACCTTCTATAGTGACTCGGAACTCCTATAAATGTATTCCAGTTACCTGTTATCTTTCCTTTGATTCCAATAAGAGGTTTGTAATTGAATGAATATATATAAGTAGTAGCTAAAGATTCAAACTCTTTTCTTAACTCTCCGTCTTTCTTCAACAATATAATAAAATCGAGGTCTGTGTTCTGTTTCAGCCACTTCAGTAAATGTAATAACACTATTGGCGCACCAGTTCTTGAGGCATCATGACTTATAAATAGAATTTTCTTATTAGACATTCAGTTACAATCTTTTTATTAAATTATACTATTCTTATAAAACCTTCCTCCCTACAATAATTCTAAGACACTTACGAAACAAATAAGTGGTATTCATTAAACTTACTTCGGTATTGTACTTATAGTAATAGAATAAGGCTTTAAATGCAACACTCCTATTTCCTTTATCAATAGCATGTTCTAAATCCTCAACAAGTTTAGGACGAACCAAATCGAACAGCTTTTCTTGTAATAAAGCTTTTCCCGTTTTAAAAAAAGGTTTGAAGTTTTTAGGAAAATGTTCAATAAAAAAGTCATAAAGCATCAGACTTTTTGTTAACTGATGCTTACCAGTTAAAGTTGACCAAATACCGTTGTTATGTTGCCTATAAACAGCCATGTTATCCTCAAGGAACTTGATTTTCCCAAATTGTGCATTAAACAAGTGTAAGGTCCAATCCCCTACAGGAGCTTTAACAAACCAGTCAGGAAGTTCTGAAGTCTTCAACTTTGAGTAAACCACTGATGCTGTTGCCATATAATTTTCCATACACAAATCAGTAAAAGACGTATCCTCACACTGGTCTTTATTGCTTTCATAATTCTTAGCAATATCGTACTCATGATGAACAGTCACCTTGTGAAAACAGATACTATAACCAGGATTTTTTTCAAAAAAGGAGACCTGCTTTTGTAGTTTGCATTTATCTGTCCAATAGTCATCTCCTTCTAAGATCGCAATATATTCTCCATGGCATTCTTTTAAAGTTTTTACTAAATTAATCATCATACCAAGGTTCCGCTCTGGTAATAGCAATCGAACCTTATCAGGATACTTATCCTTATACTTCAAAAGAATTTCTCGAGTTCTATCAGTTGAGCAGTCTTCACCTATTACCAATTCATAGTCAAAATCAGTTTGCTGCATAAGCACACTTTCAATGGCTTCTGCTATATATTTTTCATGATTATACGTGATCAGGCAGACACTTACCTTAAACATAAATTGCATCAATGTTTAATCACTAGACATTGCCCTGTAGGTAAAGTGATTGGTATTTCGGATTTATCACTAAAGAATTCATCTACAGCTTTTTTGGCAGCAAATTCATACTTTCTAAAGCCATAATCATCAAATAATAAAATACCGTTACTTACTGTTCTCTCATAAAAAAAATGACAACAGTCCTTTACCGTTTGATATAGATCTACATCAATGTGCACAAATGAAAAAGTTTTTTTACGAATATCATCACTATTGAATGTTTCCGGAATAACACCCTTTTGATATATAATATTCTCAAAGCTTTTTAAATAGGCTTGTACCGAAATTAATGATGTGTCACCAAAATCTCCCTCAATATGCCCACTAGGATCATGATTAGCCAAATCAGGCATCCCACTAAATGTATCAAAAAGATGTAACTCCTTATGTGCTTTGCCTTTTTTTAATGTTTCTGCTATTAGATGGGCTGTACCTCCTTTATAAGTACCACATTCAGCCAAATCTCCCTCTAAAACCATGCAATGCTGAACCATCTTTTCGATGATATAACAGCGATCTTCTTTTACAACAGTATAGTTCTTTATATTGTTGTATTTATCAATAAATGATTGTTCAAACCAAGGTGAGTAAACCAGATATCCTTCTGTATGATGCTTGGTGTATAAAGCCGTAGGTATTAAGTCCATATTTATTTGTTTGCAATAACTGTATAATGTATCGGCATTAAATCGCGATGATCGGTAGAAATTTCTTTAATAGAAACTTCTGCAAAATTTGATAGTAAAGCTCTTAAACCATGTTCTGTAAATCTCCAACAATCTGGTAATGGGCCATGTATTCTAAAATTAAATGGAACAGATAAAAAAAGTAACCCCCCAGGTTTTAATACTCTATATAGTTCGTCTATAGCTTTAAATGGATTTAAAGTATGTTCCAACACCTCTGTACATAAGACAAAATCAAAACTATTATCATTTATCAAGTCTTGGTTATTTTGGCAAATATCCGCAATATAGTCAGCACCTGAATCAGGATTAATATCTAACGTCTTTACTTCGCACTTAAAAAAAGCCTTTGCGCCATGATAATCCTGCGGTGCAATATCCAGCAACTTATTAGAAGTTCCATTATTGTATTGTAGACTACAATAACGAATAAATGATTCTACATTCTTCCGAATAACTTCCAGATGATATATATCCATCTGACTTACCACTTTCTGCATGTTTGCGTTTATCTATTCTATGTTAATAAAGATTCTACAGCGTCCGGCGAGTATACAGGAATACCTATTGTTTTGAACACCTCTCTTCGTTCTGCAAAAGAGTCATCAATAAAAATTGCATTCGTCTCCTTTATAAGGCTTGATTTAGCGGTATGTAAATCTAGATGATATATATTATCAAAAATAGTAGCAATTCTAAATTTAGTTAACGTTTCCGAAATAGGTTTTTTATGTCTACTAATTAAGTTTATGCGTTTATCTTGATTAATACATTGAAATAAAAATCCAAGTAACTCAATATTAAGCTTATCATTTATAATAAGACAGTCATCCAAGTCAACATAAACATGTTCAAAATTTATATTGATTTTATATTTATTTGTAAGAGCTCTATCCATTTCGATTTCGTCTGAGTTATGTTGAATAGAGATAGGTAAATCACAAGCGTCAAAGATACTTAGCAGAGCGAAGTTTATACCCAAACAACGATGCATAGCCATTGACCCGGCTATTCTTGGTGCTATCTCCAGTAAACATAGTTGCTCCTGATAGTTCCTCTTAACCTGAAAGAACCAAGCCCCTCTAAATTTAAGCTTTTCATTTATTACCCGGGCAAACTTCTCAAATTCTTCTGATAAAAGAACCGGTTTAGTATTTACACTTATCCCATTAGAAGTTCTAGCACGTTCCCTCGGGCCCATGAATCTTAAGACTCCATCCTTATCCGTAAAGCAATCTACAGTATACTCCTTTCCAGGCAAGTATTCTAATATTAGCAATTCTGAAAATTGTTGAGTATAAAAGTTAAGTTCCTGTATACCATCAACTTTATATGTTCCTTTGGAACCTTGTCCAACATCAGGTTTTAAGAAAACAGGATACATATGTACATCATTCGTTTTCTCGTATAGTGTTGGTACTGTCAGATAATCTTGAAAAAAATAATAAGTTTTTAATTTTGATCTACATATTTCAGTTGTCTCTACTGGAGAGCCTATTACCCTACATTTTAAATCTTGTTCATACTTAGATAAGAAAAGAACAACACTATCATGAGCAGGGTAAACAAAATCAATTTTTTCTTTAATTATAACATCATTTAGGTATTCTAGAAAGTGAGTAGATTCTACATTAGGTATTCCTCCAATGTATTGTTCGTACGTAAACCGTCCATGATCACTAACACTCGAACCGCCAATTAATTGTACGTGAGTTGAATATTGAAGCGATTTATATATTTCTAATCCTATCTCTGACCCACAAGGAAAAACTAAAATCTTTACCTTCATAATGCGAGAACTTGCATAATATGACTTATGATAGTATTTATTTCTGACAAAGTCAATTCAGAGAATAAGGGCAAACACAAAACCCGCTTTGAAATATCTTCCGAAACAGGAAGTTCCACATATGAAACATAATTTAAAGAATTAAGAGACGGATAAAAATAACGTCTTGGAAATATGCTATTTTGGTTCAATTTTTCTTTTACCGCTAACAATTCGTCTTCTGATGGAAAAACTATTGGATAGTAAGCATAATTGTATTCAGTATCTTTAAACAAAGCTGGTCGTACAAGTGAGCCCTTCACTAATAATTTATCGTACTGTTCACTGATTTCCTTCCTCTTTAAGATTAGAGTATCAATTTTTGGTAATACACAAAGTCCCATTGCCGCATGTAATTCGGAACTCTTACCATTGATACCTACTCCAAAAAAGTCCTCCGGCCCATTATGCCCAAAGTTGCGCATATAACTTATTTTATGAGCTAATTCGTCATCATTGGTAATGATAGCACCGCCTTCTCCTGTATGAAATAACTTTGTTGCATGAAAACTCAACGTAGATATATTCCCATAATTCAATACCGAGGTACCTTTATATTTTACACCAAATGCATGGGCCGCATCATAGATTACTTTCAAATTGTATTTGACTGCAATTTCTGAGATCGCCTCCACATTACATGGATTCCCATATACATGAGTAGCTAGAATGGCTGTCGTGTTGGCTGTGATTGCAGCTTCAATAAGCGTGGGATCTAAACAAAGTGTATCAGGATCAATATCAACAAAAACGGGTTTACAGTTTTCCCAAACTAAAGAGGAGGTTGTAGCTACATATGAAAAAGGTGTTGTGATTACCTCACCAGTCAGACCAGCCGCCTTAATGGCTATCTGCAATGCAATTGTACCATTATTGACAAAGAAAAGATGTTTTACACCTAAATACTCCTTCAGCCTCTTCTCCAAATCTAATACTAATGGGCCATGATTGGTTACATGCACACGTTCCCAAATACCCTCCAAGTAAGCAGTATATTCTTCTAATGGCGGTAAATATGTTTTTGTAACATTAATCATTGATTGGTTTTTCTACTGTATATAATATAGAACGCGATTGTATTCCGAAAGTCAGAAAGTTTTCTCTACCAAAATAATCTATCCCTAACTCATTTACTTTAAAACCGCTTTTTTTTAGCTTTTCAACAAGACCTTGCTTTGAATAAAGCCTTACATGATCATCTTGCCCAAAATGTCGCCATCGATCTTCAGATGTTATAGCATTGGGGTTTTCATAATCCCTTTCTAATGTTAATAAGATCGGAACCAATACAAGACCTACTCCACCTGGTTTTAAAATCCGAAACAACTCACTGATAGCCTTTCTATCGTTATTTATATGCTCTAAAACGTGAGAACATATAAATACGTCAAAAGAGCCATTGGCGTAGATATTCATATCGGTGATATCTACTTTGTCATCTACACCATCCATCATTAAGTCTGCAGAGCGGTAAATGATATTCTTTTGGCTTCTTATTAGACGTTCTAAACTTAGGGCAGGTGCAAAGTCGAGTAACTTTACATTTGAAGAAGATTTAGCAAAAATCTCTTTTTTTAGATAAAGTGCCATTAAGCGATCTCTATCAGAGGCTTGGCAAACAGGACAAGTATACTCTGTGATGTTAAGGGTTTCTAGGCAAAAGATAGAATGAATAAATTGGTAATCATTATATTGTTTGATAAAGTAATCTGGCAGAGGTAAGAATTTATCAATACTGCTGTTGCAAACAGAGCAACAAAAGCTATTTAAAGCTTGCGACCCATTTTCGCTTGTACTTCCTGTAAAAGAAGATAATTTATTGAAAAAGCTAGATACTCCTGACTTTAAAATATTATACATTCTGATAATCTTCTATTTGTTTTAGTTGAAAATTTAGTTTGGGTCTTACCGCACCAATCCATTTCCCATACCATCTTCCTTCTCTCGGGCCATCATTTACTTCAAACAAGAGAACATCTTGCTGGCGGAATAATACTATAGATTTGTCTTTAACGACATATATTTCAACAGTATAACGATCATCATTAAGCAAATCTTCTGGTATAATACAACTACCTTGAAAACAACCTTTATCCATTATTACAGATTCTGTAACAACATTGAATATGCATTGCCCTGAAGTAGACCAAAGCACAATACTCAAGTTTATATTTTGCTCTGCTTTTAAATTCCAAAATTCAAAATTTAGATAAATGGAGTCATTGATAGTAATGGGCTTATTTTTAGAAGGTTCATCTACTTTAGAAACTTTAGCCGATTTTATCCTTACATATTCATTCCCTGGGGCTTCATCTGGATTTGTCCAACTTTGATAGAGTATGCTGTCTTTGGCATTAACATTAAGGTATTTATTTATAATACTATAAGTCTCTCCTTGATCAACTAACTTTCCTTTTTCAAAGTAGATTACATTCGTACATAAGCTTTGAACTGCTGTCATACTATGACTGACAAATAAAATAGTTTTATTTTCTTTAGTGAGTATAGTCTCCATCTTTTCCAAGCACTTAGCTTGAAATTCTGCGTCACCAACCGCCAACACCTCGTCAATAATTAAGATATCAGGTTCAAGGTGAGCAGCTACAGCAAAAGCCAATCGCACATACATCCCACTGCTATAATACTTTACAGGTGTATCAATGAATTTCTCCACACCTGAAAATGAAACGATCTCGTCAAATTTAGCTTTAATTTCGCGACGGGTCATACCCAGAATAGTGCCGTTTAGATAAATATTCTCACGGCCGGATAGCTCTGGATGAAAGCCGGTACCGACTTCTAATAGTGAAGCAACCCGACCATTAATCTCAATTCGCCCTTTGGTGGGTTCGGTAATACGTGATAGTATTTTAAGTAGGGTACTCTTTCCTGCGCCATTCTTTCCAATAATACCAACCGCTTCTCCTTGCTTTATTTCAAATGAAATATCATTCAATGCCCAGAACTCTTCTGATGTAACACTTTTCTGGTTACCACTAATCCAGCGCCATTTATCGGTTAGGCTCTCACCTAGTGAGCCACTCTTTTGAGTACCTATCTGATATAGTTTAGAGAGGCCTTCTACTTTAATTGCAATATCAGACATTCTTTATTTCAGGACTTCTTGTTTAGAGAATAGTATCTTAGAAAATTAGTAAACTCTGCAAAGTCGACAGCTAAATCTTTATCTTTACCTATAGAATCAGACAATATCAGCCATAATTCTCTCAACTCTTCGAAAATAATACAAGGCAGACAAAAACAGTAATCCTGTAAACCCGAACGATAACCAGGCATATACATGTGGGGGGTCTGTTCCTAACAAACTCCAGCGGAACCCTTCCACTATACCTGTCATTGGATTTAGATAAAATAACCATCGAAATTTTTCCGGAAGCATCGTGGTTGGATATGCAATTGGAGTTGCATATAGGCCGAACTGAACCATAAATGGCACAATATGCTGAAAATCACGATAACGTATTGTTAATGCACTCAACCATATACCCACTGACAGCGCCGCTATGACAGCCGTAAGTATGTAGAAGGGAAGGAAAATAACATGACCAGAAGGCACAAAACCATACCAGATCATGAGCACCAATATAAAAAGAAGACTCACTCCAAAATCAACAAATCCTACAACTGCTTTTGACAGTGGAATAATCAGCCGCGGGAAGTAAATTTTTTGAATCATACCTTGTGCACCAATAATGGAGTTTCCCGCCTGATTCATCACAAACGCAAAGTAAGTCCAGGCACTCATACCACAGGCTGCGAACAAAGCATAAGGTATTCCTTTAGGAATATCTCGCTCTACTCCTACTGCTTTACCAAAAACTACTGTAAATATTATTAATGTAAAAAGTGGCTGGATAACGGCCCATAACACTCCCAAAAACGTTTGTGCATACCGAACGCGTAAATCCCGGTAAGCCAGAATAAGAAAAAGGTCACGGTACGCAAACAATTCCTTCAGATTCAGGCTAAACTTGCTTCTATTTGCGTCAATAATCAATTTGGACATTTGAGAGATGCTCAGGTTTTCGCTCAGGAAAAGATACTATTTTGTAAAAACTTCCAAAAGTACAAAATTCATTTGGAAACACCTATTGCACAATTACTTTCTGTGCTTGCAATGTATTTTCAAAACGGAGAGTAATGATATAAACTCCCTGACAAACCGACGAAATGATAGGAAGAACCTCCTGAAGATTTACTGCATTGAAATTGTCTTTTGTATTATCAAATAGTGTTTTTTGAAGGCTCCGTCCTGCCAAATCAAACAATTCTATATATACCGACTGCTTTCTTGACAATACAAAGCCCAGTGTGGCATTTTTTCCGTTTACAATAGGATTTGGAAATACATTTATCTGATTTCCAGTGGCAATAGCCAAAGGTAATGTTTTAGAAAGGGTAGTTTCACATCCATTGACATGAATCGCCTTCAATACAACTTCGTAAATTCCAGGCTGGTTATAGGTATGTGATGGATTGGGATCGGTGCTTGTGGTATTATCACCAAAGTCCCATACATAATTTTTGGCATTGATGGATTGATTGGTAAAAGTTACTGTAAGGGGATTAGTTGCTGGAACTTGATAGCCAAACTGAGCAATTGCCGCTTGACGTATGGGTATTGTTTTAGAGAAAGTTGCACTACACCCTGATACAGTAGTTACAGTTAATCTCGCACTTAGAGATGTGAAAGAACCAGGAATGATTACAGTTGGGGTTTCTACAGTAAAGGAGCCTAATGATCCAAAGTCCCATTGCCAGCTTTTAACTGGATCATTGGTACTAATCACTTGTGGAGTAAAGCTGACGCTGCCAACCGCACAAATCGCGGTGTCAGGTGTAAATGTTACCGCAACTCCTCCTGAAGCTACTGTTTTCTCAATGGTATTGGTACATCGGGAAGCAGAAGTGACTGTTAACCGTACAGTGTATGCACCCTCGCTGGCATAGGTATGTTTTGGGCTTTTTTCTGTTGAAGGAGTGGTATTGTCTCCAAACTCCCAATAGTAAGCTGTAATTGTGGAGTTTCCCGTTTGTGAAATATCAGTGAAAGCGACTTCTCGGCTACTACAACTTGACTGAAAGGAAAAATCAGCCTTTGGCGCAGTTAAAACGGTCACCGCCTTCATCACCGAGTCTGCACAACCATAATTGGTTATTACTTTGAGTTTAACCTGGTAGGTTCCTGGTGTAGAGAACACATGGACAGGATTGGAGGCCGTAGATACATTAGCCGAACTACCTGCGTCACCAAAACTCCACAACCATTGGGTAATAGTCCCATCTGTTATTGTGCTGGCATCTGTAAACTGAGTTCCCTCTCCTGCACACGCCAAAGCATTCGAAAATACGGCTTGGGGTAATCTGCGGATGGTTATTGTCTGTATTTTTGTGACATCACAGCCAATATTGTTCTGAATTGTCAACTTTACTGTATACTGCCCAGGCTGGTTATAGTTATGTGTTGGATTGGGATCGGTGCTTGTGGTATTATCACCAAAGTCCCACTTACGCGATACCATGGTTGTACCTGTCCCTAAAACGGTTTCATCTTTGAATTGCGTTTGTAGACCTAAACATGTCTGCGCTACAGCAAATTCCACCTTAGCTCCTTCTTTTATAGAAATCGTTTTTAAAATATTGGTTTGGCATCCGCTCTTTCCAGTAATTGACAAAGAAACGGTTTGCATTCCCGCTTGAGTAAACATATAAGTAGGATTTTGCTCATTACGAGTTTCCCCGCCAAAATTCCATTCCCACTTTACAATGGTGTCATCACCTACTAAGGAAGCATCCATAAAAGCAATGGGCTGATTAGAACAGACCACAGCAGGAATCGTAAAATCAGGAGTAGAGGTATTATATATTTGGACGACTTGTGTAGTTGTAAGTATCTTTCCACAAATGTCTGTCACAGTTAGAGAAACATTGTAAGATTTAGCCTGTGTAAAAGTATGTTGTACAGATGCTCCTGTAGCTGAATTTCCATCACCAAAATTCCAGGTATAGGAAACTGCCCTATTGCCTGCAACTACTCCTGTGCTCTTAAAAGTTACAGGCTGATTGATACATTGATTTGATGCAGAAAATGTGGAGGTGATAGCGGGCCTAACATACAGTGAATCTGTGAAATAAGAAACATCATTATTTGAATTATAGGCAGCTATTGATATTATTTGTTTACCCTGACCATTATAAGTAAGATTAATAGGATTCGGTATAATACTCTGACTTGAAGAAGCACTACAATTATCGATATTGATTTGTACTAATTGTTTCTCTACATACCTAATACCAAGAAGAATAGTTGAAGAATTGTCATTTATAATATCTGGTCCTCCCAGTTCTGTAGCTTTGTAATCAAATAAATTATGAATAACAGGTTTATTTCCTAGACTATTTCCAAAATTGAAAACTACTATTTTTGTATCCAATTGAGTAACAATTGCATTTATATCCGATTTATCTATTAATAACTTAACAGATGTAAAAAAAGCGCCGGAAGAAATGGCATTTGGCAATTCCGTAATCTTTGGTACTGAAAACAGCTTTTCGCCAAACTCAAGTAGAAATAGTTTATTATTGTAAGACGCTGCAACTCCTATCCATTGATTGCAATATTTGGTAATTGATACTCTCATTAATCCTGAACCGCTAGGAGCATTTTGTACAGACGAAGTGGTTAATACGTCTGTAACTTTGGGCTCGTTAAGTAACGATGTTCCAAAATTTATTATTGAAAAACTATTACTCAAATGGTTAACTACAACAACTATATAATTACCATTATCCTCTAAGATATCTAAGCTTCTTGGCATTGCAAATCGACCCCTGAGGCTTTCAACCGCTGTTGCAGAGGGAGTATTGGTTAGCTTATCACCAAAACTTAGTCTAATTAAGGTCCTGCCAGCTAGTCCACTTATATCTCCCACCAATCCAAACCATTCTTGCCCAATCTTAATAATTTTAATCTGATCAGGATTATTTAATAACCCTCCCGGATTCCCAAGATCTGTAATTAAAGGCGTGCTATTTAAATCTTTTCCATAATCAAGTCTCAAAATAGAATGACTGGTAAAATTTGTAGTTGTGATAAAGCTATACCAGTTCTCACCGTCACTAATCGTACTTATACCTAGTGCAAAAGATTTGATCGATGGAACATTCACTGTATTTCCGATTACTGGTGTCTTATTCAAATCCCCGCTACAAAAGTCCCATTCGTAACGAGTGGCGCCAGTAGATGTATTGACGATATTTACTGTCTCTCCAATGCAGACGGTGTCGGGCAAGGTAAAGCTGGCCTGAGGACATTGTGCCTGCGCGGTAAAGAAGAAAGAAAATAGTAGCATCCAACCTGGCAAAACCCGCCTTATATATCTGAGAGTAAATAGATTCATATTGTAGTTCAAGGATTTATACAAAGATAGAAGTAGAAATAAAAAAATCCGCAAGATTGTAAGTTCTTGCGGATTTTTATCTTACGTTTAAATCAATCGTGTTATCAATAGCAATATATGACTCGGTCAAAAATGATCAAATTAGGCGGTTATTGCTTCTGAGTATTCTTTATACACCTGGCGCAATCCTTCTTCCAGCGTAATGCTGTACTTCCAGCCAAAGCTCGCCAGTTTGCTTACATCCATAAGCTTGCGAGGCGTACCATCTGGCTTGGAGGTATTCCAGACAATTTCGCCGGTATAGCCTACCGTTTTTTGCACCAGTTCGGCGAGTTCTTTAATGGTTACATCTTCGCCTGTTCCGATATTGACCAAGCCAGGTTCGTTGTAGGTTTCCATTAGATAGAAACACGCGGCTGCCAGATCGTCAGCATGCAAGAATTCCCGGCGAGGTGAGCCGCTGCCCCAAACTTCTACAGTCGGATTGCCATTGATTTTGGCCTCGTGAAATTTACGGATCAAGGCAGGCAATACGTGTGAGTTATTCAAATCATAATTGTCGTTAGGACCATACAAGTTGGTTGGCATTACCGAAATAAAATTGCACCCATACTGACTACGGTAAGCATCACACATCTTGATGCCGGCAATTTTGGCAATGGCGTAGGGCTCGTTGGTAGGCTCTAGTTCGCCGGTCAACAAATAATCCTCTTTTAGTGGCTGAGGTGCCATTTTGGGATAAATACAAGAAGAACCCAGGAACAGCAATTTCTTTACACCATTCTTATACGATTCGTGAATAATGTTGTTCTGAATCATCATGTTGTCATAAATAAAATCGGCGCGATAGGTATTATTGGCATGAATACCGCCTACTTTGGCAGCTGCCAGAAATACATAATCGGGTCTTTCCTCCTCAAAAAACTGACGGACAGCAGCCTGATTTCTCAAATCCAATTCGGCAGAGACTCGGGTTACAATGTTTTGGTAACCTTCTGCTTGCAGCTTTCTGACAATAGCTGATCCGACCATTCCACGGTGACCAGCAACATAAATTTTAGCGTTCTTTTCCAAGTTTGTATGTATTTGTAAAATGAGACTTTTCCGGTTGCAATTATTAAAGGTGTCTTCCACATTCAAAGGTAAAAGCACTTTTGCGATTTATAGTAAATATCCATAATAACTTACATGAATATGTTTTCATTCCATTAATTACCAAATATACATCAGATGTAAGCATGCAAGATGCTTTTTTAATGAAAAAATGATATGAGTTGTTGGTTCAAAATAGCATCTGGCAAAATTAAAAAACCTGATTCGATCTGATTACCAGATATATAACAATATATTCGTGAGCTAATTTATAAAAAGCAAAAAAAATCGGACATTGTATAAAAATTGATTTTCTAAGGTAACTGCTTCAAAATAAAACGCATACTTTTACGTTTCTGAATCAGAAACCCAACCCGAATATTTTGCGATGCATCTGTTTTCAAGAGTTAAGTTTACTACGTTTATGGGTTATCTCTGCGGAAACCTTCTTCTGCTTGTATGCCTGCTTGTAAGCTCAACAGCTCAGGCTCAGGACATAGCAGAGGATAGCCTACTGCGCGAAGATGATCCGGAAGCACTGATTATGGCAGAACTAGAGCAAGCCAAAAAGAAAAAGACTGCCGAAAAAACACCTCTCAAGCAACCCAAGAATATCTTTTACGGCACTAAGATCAAGAAAAACTTCATTAAGCAGTTTTCGACAAATGGCTCTGAAATAGAAATATTTTATCATGTGTTGGAGCCCAAAGACCCAAATCCTTATCTGAAAAGTGTGCAGGAAGTAGTTTGGTATAATCCGCACAAACGACAACTACAGAAAACACTGGATCTAGACAAGGAAGATATGCGGTTGTTACACGGCCCTTACAAAAAAATGCGCAACGGCAAGGTAGTAGCCGAAGGGTACTACTTTATGGGCACGAAACATGGCCGATGGGAAACGTATGATGAAAACTTTGCCTTGAAAGATAAAACAAAATATTACCACGGCTGGCCGAAGGAAGCGGATATTGTCTACTACGATGCGGACCGAAAAAAAATCAAGGAGATGACTCCCGTACATTATGGCGAGAAAAACGGCATGTATTATGCGTTCTATGAAGGTGGTCAGCTACAAGCCAAAGGGCGTTACGAACACAACCACAAGATAGGCACCTGGTATGAATACTACCAGTTTGGCAAATACAGCCAGATGAAGAAGCGGGAAGTCAAGTACCCACGGCGCGCCTTTGATAAAACTGAGCCTATTGTTTCAAAGGAATGGGACGAGAAAGGCAAACTCATATTTGATGCGGAGAAAGACGGACCCAAAGCTTCAAAAGAAAAGCCAACGGCAGAAAAGGATAAAGCTGAAGATGAAGACACCCAGGAACAATTTTGAGACCGGCACCTAACGGGGTTTTGACTTTTTAAAAGATACTATTTTTCAACACCCGACAGATTTCGCTTGTCGGGTGTTGTAGTTATATACAGGTCAGGATTTTCATATATGAAAAAACTCTACCAACGTCTTCAGCAGATCCTCGGATTTTCCCAACGTGAAACCAACGGTTTTCTGGTTCTGTCTGCCATTATGTTGCTGTTCATTGCTGGCATGTTCTGGGTACCGCTGTTGTTTCCTTCCGACGCATATGACCCTACTTCTGATAAAAAACAACTCGATAGCCTGGTTTCTTTGCTCGACACCTCTTCTGTGGACTCAACCTTTGCTCATTCGACTACTTCTGCAAAGAAGCACTACCCTGTCTTTACCCAGAAACTCTTTCCTTTCAATCCCAATCAGATTTCGGCAGAGCAGTGGCAGCAATTAGGCACACCGCGTTTTATCGCCGAACGAATTATCAAGTTTCGCAACAAAGGAGGCAGTTTCCGTATCAAAAGCGACGTGAGAAAGATTTATGATTTTCCGGATACGTTATATCAGCAATTGCTTCCTTACATTCAGTTACCCGAAACCGCGGACAAAAATAGTATCGCCAGTAATGATAAAACCCCTCCCTCTTTTAAGCCTTTTGATCATTCGGAAAAATCATTTTCAAAACCAACAAGGTTCAATCTCAATACGGCTGATACCAACCAACTCAAGGCAATTCGTGGCATTGGCACCGGCTTGTCGCGGCGAATCATCAAATACCGCGATGCATTAGGCGGCTTTGCCAACCTGACTCAGGTAAGAGAGGTGTATGGACTGGATTCATTGGTAGTGGATGAACTTTTAAAATACGCTTATTTGCCTGAAAGTCAACCAACTCAGAAATTAAAAATCAATTATGCCACTGTAGACGAGTTGGACGCCCATCCGTATATCACACCCCGGCTTGCTAAAATCATTGTGGCGTATCGGCTGCAACACGGCGCATATCGGTCGGCAAGCGATTTGGCGAACATTAAAATTTTAGACCAAACAACGCTGCAAAAAATCGCTCCTTATCTGAGTTTTGAGTAATTTTGGCTTTCTTTAGAGCCAAAAATCAACCTGAATACCATGACAGCCAATCCGACTCTGATACTGGACAGCAAACAAGTACTGCAAAAAATCAAACGCATTGCCTATGAGATCTATGAGAACAATGCTACTGAAAAAGAAGTAGTTCTGGCCGGGATTTATGACAAAGGATATCGTTTTGCGCAATTGGTACAAGAACAACTCACATCCATTTCACCTCTGCAGGTTCATTTGGTTCGCATTGATCTGGAAAAGTTTTCGCCGGTTCAGAGTGAGATCAAACTCGATTGTGAACCGAGTTTTCTAAAAAACAAGAGCATCATTTTGCTCGATGACGTTCTGAATACAGGCCGTACACTGGCTCATAGCCTACAGCCTTTCTTGGAGATTCCCGTCAAGAAAATTCGGGTTGGGGTCATTGTCAACCGCAGCCATACCTTATTTCCCATCGCTGCCGATTACGTTGGCTATGCCCTAGCTACTACCATTCAGGAACACATTGAAGTAAAGCTGGAAAACAAAGAGCAACTAGCCGTTTACCTTAGCTAGTTGCTCTTTGAGTAAGTGGGTTTTTTATCTAGAAAAGATACTATATTTTACCAGGAAAATGTAAGGAAGGTAAGCCACCCTTGTTTCGCCGATTTTTGAGAAGGCGAAACCTTTATGTCTTTACACAAATCAGTTATTTTCAATTCTGCACGCAAGTATTCAATCATGGTGTTTTCTTTTTCGCAAACGCCATTCGAAGATTTTGCCAGCAGATACAATACTTCCGCCACGGTTTCTACGTGTTTGGGTTGCTCGGCCAGCAACTGCTGCAAAGCCTTCATAAATTTGCGGTCCCACTGATCCAGATTCTCGATAAGGTAATGAAACTCGCTGTAAAACAACTTTTTATAATCTTTTATCTGTTCCTTGTCTGCATTTTGCGGCAATGTATCATTCACAATCCGGTTCGAAAGGTCCTGAATCAGGGACCACTCTTTTTCATCCACTACTCCATCCGTTTTTGCCACTAACAAGGCCGGATAATAAGTAACAAAAGCAGTAAACTGCTCTGTATTCAGGTTGAGTTTACGAACTTCAGTATACTCTTCGTATAGGTCGTTAAAAGAAAAAGTAGTCATAAAAAGCTAGTTGAAAAATCAATCTTCTAAGATACTACCAGACTCGTTATCAAATCCAGTACAATTTCAATAGATATCTGTACACCAATCAGATATATTCGGAATTAGTATGTTTTTTTGCCCGAACGTAAGCATTTCGCTAAATTCGCAGCCTTATTGTTTTTGACACCTGTATGGTAAAACGTCCGGAATTGGCAACCACAGCAGGTTATTCGGGTTTGTTTTGGTACCATTTGTATTTAAACGAATAAAATAAGTTTAGTGTTTCGTTACTGAAAGATACCATTCCCTAAAAGAGCAATGGTAAAATTGATATGAAGACTTTGTTAAGTTTTTAGTCAAAATATTACTTTTTCGATTTAAACTTTAACAAATCCACTTTTAATAACAAAAATCTTACCCATTTTATTTCATCAACTAACCAAAAAATTATTGTATGTCCACCGGATTCTTCCATATTCCTGTCCCCAAAAATGAACCCATTCTATCTTACGCGCCGGGTTCACCCGAAAAGGCGACCTTGAAAAAAGCCCTGGCAGAAGCCCGCAGTCAGCAGATAGAAATTCCGATGTACATTGGCAGTGAGAAAGTATACACAGAACGGCGCCTTCCCCTTTCGCCCCCCCATGACCACCAGCATATACTTGGCTATTTTCATGAAGGCGATGCCGAACATGTAGAGCAAGCCATACGGGCAGCGTTAGCGGCTAAGTCACAATGGGAGAAAATGAGTTGGGAACACCGGGCTGGTATATTCTTGAAAGCAGCTGACCTGATAGCAGGACCGTATCGGGCCAAACTGAATGCAGCCACCATGCTGGGGCAGTCAAAAAATGCGTTCCAGGCCGAGATTGACTCTGCCTGTGAGATGATCGACTTTCTGCGTTTCAATGTGGCGTACATGGGGGAAATTTATCAGCAACAGCCCATTTCATCAACAGGCGTCTGGAATCGCGTAGAATACCGGCCACTGGAAGGATTTGTCTTTGCCCTGACTCCTTTCAACTTTACTGCCATTGCTGGCAATTTGCCTGCATCGGCTGCCTTAATGGGAAATACTGTTATCTGGAAACCAGCTTATACCCAGATCTTTGCGGCCAATGTGCTGATGGAAGTATTTCAGGAAGCAGGTGTGCCCGATGGCGTAATTAACCTGATCTATGTCGATGGCCCGGTTGCAGGCGATATCATCTTTAAACATCCTGACTTCGCAGGTATTCATTTTACCGGCAGCACCGGCGTATTTCAGAAAATATGGCAAACCATCGGTGAGAATATCCATCGCTACAAATCGTACCCACGGATTGTAGGCGAAACTGGTGGGAAAGACTTTGTCGTTGCCCATCCTTCTGCCAATCCAAAGGCGGTAGCCGTTGGATTGCTACGGGGTGCATTTGAGTACCAGGGACAAAAATGCTCGGCGGCTTCGCGGGCATACGTTCCAAGTAACATATGGGAAGAAGTAAAAAATAGTATGCTGGAAGAACTCAAAACCTTCCGCATGGGTGGCGTAGAAGATTTTCGCAATTTCATTAATGCAGTCATCGACGAACGAGCCTTTGACAAAATTGCTGCGTACATCGAAAAAGCCAAACAAGATCCCAATGTAACCGTAGTAGCGGGAGGTAATTGTGACAAGTCGACGGGTTATTTTGTAGAGCCTACCGTATTGGAAACCAAAAATCCACAGTCGCTGACAATGTGTGAAGAGATTTTTGGTCCGGTGCTTACAGTCTACATATACCAGGCCGAGAATTTTGAAGATACGCTTGAGCTTGTTGACCAAACATCACCCTATGCTTTGACAGGTGCCATTTTTGCGCAGGACCGCTATGCTATTGAACTGGCCACGCAACGCCTCACACATTCGGCAGGCAACTTCTACATCAATGACAAGCCAACAGGGGCTGTAGTGGGTCAGCAGCCGTTTGGTGGCGGCCGTGCTTCAGGAACCAATGACAAGGCGGGTTCCTTGTTAAAC
Organism: uncultured Sphingobacteriales bacterium; assembly: GCA_963520985.1. GTDB lineage: Bacteria > Bacteroidota > Bacteroidia > Cytophagales > 172606-1 > Xanthocytophaga. The sequence continues at coordinate 698,403 of CAUQTA010000001.1, read as the reverse complement.
TTATTGCGTTGGGTATCAGCCCGCACTATCAAAGAAACGTTTGTATCGCCTACGGCTTATCAGTATCCATTTTTGGGTGAAGAATAAAATAGTATCTCCTGAAAGACTAAAGCCTGCCCTACATACAAAGAGGTGCTTCTTAATAACAGAAGCACCTCTTTTGCATACATACCTGTTTTACTTTTTCAAAATAACAAACTCCACACGGCGGTTTCTCTGACGCCCTTCGTCGGTTGTATTTGCAGCAATGGGCTTGGCTTTGCCGTAGCCTTTTGACTTCAAGCGGGTTGCGTCAATCCCTTTGCTAATCAGATAAGTAACAACGGCTTTAGCCCGGTTGGTTGACAAAACCAGGTTGGCCGCATCCTGACCGACATTATCGGTGTGCCCTTCAATCTGAATGTTCATGGCCGGATTATCTTTCAAAATGGTAATCAAGCGGTCAAGTTCCGCTTTGGACTCATCGCGAAGAGCAAATTTGTTTGTATCAAAAAACAAGTTGTTTAACCTAACCGTTTGCCCGACTTCGATGGGCGACAAGTACAAATCCCGTTTGATTTCCTGGTATTTATCCAGCTTTTTCAGATCAATGTTTTCACTCACCGCATAAAAGGTCTCCTTCTGGGCTAGGAAACTGTAAGCCACCCCCGCCGGAAGCACGATCTTATACGAACCATCCACCGGATTGGAAGTTGCAATCCCCAGTTCTTTGTTATTGCTCAAATCACGATACGTGATGTCGGCTTGCAGGGGTTGTTTTGTTTTGCTATTCAACACTTTGCCATAAATGATTACCACAGGTTTGGGACGCGCGGCTTCAGGCAAACTTACTTTTACGATATCCAGGCCGCCCAGGCCATTGTTGTTGCTGGTCAGGTAAGCAAAGGCCCCCGAAGCCGGAATGGTGTAGTACCCTTCCCAGGCGTTTGTATTGATGCCAGCTCCCAGGTTTTGGGGAGTAGACCAGTTCTTCCAGGTATCGTCTAGGCGACGTGTCACAAAAATATCCGTTGAGCCAAAACCAGGATGCCCATTGGAAGCAAAATAAAGCGTAACTCCATCGGCAGCCATAAAAGGCGACGCTTCATCTTGTGCCGAATTGACCACGTTGCCAATGTTAAACGGTGCCGACCACTTGCCGTCTTCGCCCTTAACACTCGCATAAATGTCGCGTTCACCAAACGTATCGTCTTTCTTTAGGGTAACCAACACCGCTCTCTGGTTAGCCGACATGCACATTTCCAGAATATTGGTCTTGCTGTTAAAATCAGGAATGTCAATGTTTTCGCGAAGTGTCCAGCCAGTTTCGGTGCGTTGCACAATCGAAAGTCCCCACTCGTTGCTGATGGTCATGTCTGGGTTAAACTTGCAGTTCATTACCAGCGTATTGTTGTCGGGCAGCGGGCTCACCACATACGTAGAACCGGGACCGTTAGGCGGCGCAGGCAGTTTTTTGCGGCTTCCCCAGCTTCCTTTTTCGTCCAGCTCCGAATACCAGGCGTCGTCGGGGTCTTTGGCTCCGCCTGTATTGTCAGGGTGCAGCTTGATGCTATAATAAATGGTTTTCCCGTCGGGAGCCACCCTCGGGCTCAAATCATCATATGTCGTATTAACCAATGATCCTAAGTTTTCCTTTTTCAGATCGGTCGGCATGTTAGGCAGCAGATTGGTCACATTGTCTTGCAAAAAAGTGACACGATCTACATCCATCTTCATCTTGTTTGACACCACAAACCCGATGCTCCCAGAAAACGGGTCAAAGTTCTTGGAATACGTAGCCCGAAACACTTCCGCATCATTAAGCAGGCAAATGATCTCGTCGTTTTTACGCTGAACCGTAATCTTGTTCCATGTACTGTCTTTCTTGATTTTGTCTGAAATTTTATAATCGTCAGCAGCATATGCCTTTACTTCGTTATTCACAATGGACTCCCATCCTTTTTTATAAGAGCCAATCCACCATTGCTGACGGTTAGGGTTGATGCGAAACTGATACACATTGCCATTCTTGCCGAGCATCGCAATGCCAAAATCAGCATTTTCGTCGCCAAATTTCTTGCGGGCTATCAGTTCATACGAGAAGTCCTTCTTGGGATCCAGGTAAATTCCTTTCCAGGACCAATGCACGTTAGAATTTTTGACCTCTACACTGTACATACCTTTATCCAGGCTATAGCTGATATCAGAGCCATCTTTGACAAGCCAAGTGTTGTTGTTGTCGTAAAATTCATCTGAGAACCAGACGTTTTGAGCCCAAGTCATAAATGGACTCAATAAAAAAAGAAGGTAGATTAAACGTTTCATCATATTGAGAGAGTGAAGGTCCATAGCTTAGACAAAAAACCTAAAAGCCTAAGTAAGAATCAATACGACTTTTGGCTTATAGCTTACACTCACAGTAAAATACTCATTTTACTGTGTAAGAACTTTTCCAAAAATTACGGATCCAAGTGTTTACATATACGCAACCGGGCTTTTACTTTCTCAGCAGATAGTATTTTTGCAAGGGATTTCAGGCTGCCATAGTGTCAGTTTGCAACCGCTTCTTTCCAAACCAGGCAAAAGACGACTTACACAAACTGGAAATGCATAGGTTAGTTGCCTTACTGTCAGGTTTTGGGGGTAGGGTATTATTTTTGTGCACATCTCCTGTGCCCGGTCATTCGCATATACATCACTCAAGTAAGTCAGGACTTTTGTCCTTTTCCAGGATAGTATTTCGACAAGCAGCAACCTCAGGCCAGTCTGCTCGGGTGATGTCTTTCCCACACTGGGAATTAATAAGTAACTAGTTAGTTGCCACCAAACCATTCATCAAAATCTATTTTTATATGAAGCCAGAATCGTATTGTTTTAGGCCTGTATGCAGTTGTTAAAAAACTATTGCGTTTGATACAACCCACTGGATTTCACAACGATCAAGTTTTTGCATATTGATTTTCTGTCAGGTTGTACACATTTATCTCAACTATTCTCTTAATTTTGTCACCTACCCCTTCTTTAGATTTGATATGATTGACGACGTGATCCATAACCCAACCGAATCTGATGACGACAGCCTTTCTGCTGTGGAATCAGGTGCGGAGCATCCCGTACAAAACTACTCTGAAGCGGAAAAATACGCGATTTTCGATCAGGAGTTCATGCCCCATATCCACTCGATGTATAATTTCGCCTTTCGCCTGGCCATGGATGAAGACGATGCCAATGATCTGGTGCAGGACACTTATCTGAAGGCGTTTCGTTTCATTAATTCTTTCCAGAAAGGAACTAACGCCAAAGCATGGCTGTTTAGAATCTTGAAGAACAGCTTCATTAACGATTACCGGAAAAAAAGTAAAGAACCGGCAAAAGTGGATTATCAGGAGATTGAAACCTTTTACAACTCCGAAGATGCCGAAGCTGATAACATTACGACCGACTTGCGGGTAGAAACCTTGCAGGAGATGATCGGTGACGAAGTAGCCAATGCTTTGAACGCCTTGGCAGTTGATTTCCGAACCGTGATTATTCTGGCTGATATCGAGGGATTTACCTACGAAGAGATGGCAAAGATTCTGAATATCCCTATCGGAACTGTGCGGTCACGCTTGCACCGCGCCAGGAACTTGCTGAAAGACAAGCTCAAAGAATACGCAAAAACAATGGGTTATGGAGACTAATCCACTGTAAGTGTGACAGCAAAAACAGCCTACACGGAACTTTATTATCCGGCTTTTAATTAAGTAGTCAAACAAAGTTTTTCTAAAATGTCATTCAAACCTTTTTAGAAGAATGCAGGGGATTTTTTTGTAGAAATCAAATAAAAAATATGACTTAAAAAGCATTCCAATAAGTAAGACGGGTAAAAAGAAAGTCATTTGTTTTTCTAAAAAAGTACATTTTGTAAAATTTACGCAGTTTAAATTATAAAATTGCACGGTTCGGGTCAGATTTGGTATTCCAATCTGCTTTATCTAATTAATTGTATATCATAGTCTTATTTCAAAAAGAAATTTAAATTACGTATTATGTCAACGCCTAAAAAGTTGCCGTCACTAATTCAGAAGCAAGAAGGTGTCGAGTACCGCAGCAAGTGTGAACACCACCACGAATGTATGCACGCCATACAATTGATTTTAGACGGCGAAGCCACGACAGAGCAAATCATGCACTTTAAGGCAAACATGAATCATTGCCTACCCTGTATGGAAAATCACAACCTGGAAGTTACCATCCGCCAGCTTCTATGTGACCGAATTCAGAAGAAGACCGTTCCGGAAGACCTCATCCAAAACATCCGCGCGCAAATCCTCGACGGCGCCAACAATGCAAAGTAATCAACTCTTTCTTATAGTTTACCGTTTTTCAACATAAGGCACTTTTTCACATTGGCTTGATACTATTTGTAGTATAGCTAATCAATAAAATGCACAACTGTAGACAGAAAACGGTAAACTATTTTTATTTTTGCGGTTTGTTCACCAACACGATACCGCCATCAATACTTTATCTTTCCAGGGCAAAACCATTATTTTTTCCGCGCCGTCGGGCTCGGGAAAGACCACTATTGTCCAGCATTTGCTTAAGAAGTTTCCTAATTTGGGCTTTTCGATATCTGCCTGCACCCGTGCCCGCCGTGGCCACGAGCAAGACGGCATCGATTACTATTTTCTTTCGCCTGACGATTTTCGTCAAAAAATCGACAATCAAGCATTTGTAGAATGGGAAGAAGTGTATCCGAATATGTACTATGGCACCTTGAAATCGGAGGTAGAAAGGCTATGGAACTCGGACAAACATGTCCTGTTTGATGTGGATGTCCAAGGCGGGCTCAACCTTAAGAAGTATTTTGGTGAAAAAGCCCTGGCTATTTTTATCAAGGTACCCTCACTTGAATTATTGGAAGAACGTTTGAGGAAAAGAGGAACCGAAACGGAAGAAAAAGTTCTTCAACGCCTGGCCAAAGCCGCCGAAGAACTCAGCTATGAGTCGTTGTTTGATGTCACTTTGCTTAATGCCGACTTACAGGAAACCTTGCTTAAAGCAGAGAAACTGATTGAAGATTTTATTTCCTGAGATCAGCCGCTTTAGCTGTAAAATAGTATCTTTCAATTGGGCAAAACCTCCGACCACCCATCGCTTCTATGAAAATTGGTTTATTTTTTGGTTCTTTTAATCCCATCCATGTAGGCCACCTCATCATCGCCAATGTGATGGCCTACCATGCCGACCTGGAGCAAGTTTGGTTTGTCGTATCGCCGCAAAACCCGTTTAAGAAAAGCAAAAGTCTGTTGCACGAGTTTGACCGCTACGACATGGTGCAGATGGCCATTGACGACAATCCGCGGTTTCGGGCCACTGACATTGAGTTCAAGCTTCCCCGCCCCAGCTACACCATTGATACCCTCACCCACATTCAGGAAAAGTACCCGCAACACACCTTCCGGCTCATCATTGGTGGCGATAACCTGGAGCAGTTTAAGAAGTGGAAAAACTTTGATAAGATACTGGAATACTACGGGTTGTACGTATATCCGCGTCCCGGCGCCGAGCTGAATGAATTGACGCAACATCCCAATGTGCAGGTGGTTAACGCACCGCTCATGGATATTTCGGCTACGTTTGTGCGGGCTTGCATTCAGGAGGGCAAATCCATTACCTATCTTGTTCCCGAACGGGTAGAAGAACTTATTATACGAAAGAAGTTGTATTCTTGATTTTCCCGATGGTGCGCACCTAAACAAAGCAGCATTCACTAAAATAGTATCTTTTCAAAAGACAAAACCGCCCCAATTCCCAAATTACCTATTTGATTTTTATCGGGAAACTCTTGGATAAATACAATATTTTCACGAAAATTGGGTTATAAACACATATGCACTACAGCTATGTCCTACAACCTACTGAGAAAACTATTATCTACCACTACTTTTTTTGCTTCGTTGGCAGTTCTGTTAACATCTTGTGGCAAAAAACTCAATGTAGTTACCTATGAAAAAAAGCGTGGTTCCAATCACCACAACACCTACAAAACTCCTACCCGCAAAAAAGAGGAGTTTTTTGACTTTGACGACAAAAAAACGACTACCCGCAATCCAACCTCCAATCCCAACTGGCATGTAACCGGTAGCACATCCAAGGTGATTCAAACAGCCCAGTCGTATCTGGGAACGCCCTATCGCTACGGGGGCACCAGTCGCTCCGGCATCGATTGCTCTGGCTTGCTGTGCAACTCCTTCGAATCGGTAGGTTTGAAGATTCCGCGTTCTTCCAACGAACAGGCCGAGTTCGGCACCGAAATCTCTCTCAAAGAAATAGCCCCCGGTGACATGGTGTTTTTCTCAGACCGCAAGGGCGGCTCCAAGGTAAGCCATGCCGGCTTGATTACGGCTGTTAACGGCAATGCCATTACCTTTATTCATTCCAGCACCAGCCGGGGTGTAGTGGAAGACAATCTGCTGTCCGATTATTACCAGGGAATTTTTGTAAAAGCCGTACGACCCAAATAACCGAATCAGTGGAATTATTTCTTACATGCCGTTGCATCAGCTAACTGCCAGATAATCTTCCCATTATCTTTCTTTGCTCTTATTTTATCTTTTCTGAATACAATCTTAACAAAAAACCAACGTGTATTTCGGAAAAAATTCTTACATTTAGCGTACAATTTTGTGCTATGCCAAATAGAAGCGGCTCATTGATCAAATGACATTCTCTCATAGCCCACAACTTCCTCTTCAACTGCCTGAACAACAAAACATTAGGCAGATCAAAGACATCTCAAGATAAGTGTAACAGGCAACTGAATTGTAAAAAGCAACAACCATTTCCGGAAATATATTCATTCCAGTATGAAGAAATCTCTACTGCTAGCAATAGTAGGTGTGTTTTTGTCAGTGCAAGCGGCTTGGGCTACTCACATTGTGGGTGGCGAGTTAGAACTCACCTCTCTCAATAGTGCGAACAATGCCTATACACTGGCTCTTAACCTTTATTTTGACGTCATCAATGGCGAACCCGGCGCCGAAGATGAACTTGTGGATGTAGTGGTTTATAGCAAACGGACCAATCAGGCACTGGCAACAGTAACTCTTTATAAAACGCTTCGCCAGATGGTTTCTTATACCAATCCAACCTGCGTGAATGCCCGATTGAGTACGCGTTTGATCCGTTACGAACGTGACATTGTTTTGCCTATCAAGGATTTTAGCGACCCTGCCGGTTACTATGTAGTGTGGGAAAGATGCTGCCGCAACTACATTATTGCCAACATCCGCAATCCAGAAGCGGCCGGAAATAGCTTTTATCTTGAATTCCCGGCAGTCGCAGTCAACAACAAACCGGTTATTAATAGTTCGCCGGTTTTTGAAGTTCCCAAAGGAGATTATGCCTGTGTCAATCGGCCATTTGTATTTGACTTTGGTGCAACTGATGCCGATGGCGACGAACTTCGTTATTCCCTGGTAACACCTTATACAGGTTTTAGTACCCGTGATAACCCACGGCCGCTGGCTTCGGCAGCGCCTTATCCTACCGTGCAGTGGAGCAACGGCATTTCCATTACTAATGTGATTCCGGGCCCGCAACCACTGCGGGTAGATTCTCAAACAGGTTTGCTCAGTTTTACAGCAAACAAGACAGGCTTGTTTGTATTTGCAGTTGCTTGTGAAGAGTACCGAAACGGGAAGAAGATTGGCGAGGTACGCCGGGATTTTCAGCTTTTGGTGGTTGACTGTCCGTACAATGCGCCGCCTCAGGTGCAGCTCAAAGAAAAAGGCAAGGCCGATTTTTACCGGGAAGGCGAAACTATTTTGCTCAAAGCCTCACAGGCCGATCGGTGTATGGACTTGCTCCTTTCGGATGCGACTGGGCGCGAAAACCTGAGTGTTCGTATTAATCCGCTTAATTTTCCAGCCAATGTTGTGAGCATCAGTCCTTCCAGTGGCACTATTAACACGACCAAAGACACCTTGCAATCTAAGTTGTGCTGGGCCGAATGTGCAGCCAGCGAACCCGGCAAACCGTACGAGTTTGATGTGATTGTGCAGGATAACGCCTGCCCCATTCCCAACCGGGATACGCTGCATGTCAAGCTTATCATCGAGCCCTTACCCAACCAAGCCCCAGCCATCCGGACCGACTTGCCAGGCAACACGGCAATTGTACGCGAAGGAAACCAGCTTTTGTTCAATGTAACAGGCATTGATCCGGATAATGACCAGATTTCAGTGGAGGCCGTAGGCCGGGGATTTGATCTCAGGGAATTAGGCATGAGTTTTACCAACGGCACGGCACAAGGCACTCTCACTACGCCTTTTGTATGGGTGCCACCTTGCTCAAAAGTGAGGCCCGGAGTCATGTATGTAGTCGATTTCATTGTTACCGATAAGCGATGCCCCAACACAGGCAAGCAAAGCAAGGTAAGCGTTACGCTGTATTTTCAACCAGTTCCTAATCAGCGACCGGAAATTTCGACCACGTTGCCCGGTAATAATGCCATACTCAAACCAGCCGAGGAAGTGACATTTGATGTAGTAGGTACCGATCCCGACCAAAATGTCATTGTTCTATCAGCCACGGGACGCGGGTTTTCCATGGAAGAAGCAGGCATGCAGTTTGTCAACAACCAAACTGGTGTAGGCCGCATCGTACAGCCGTTTGCCTGGACGCCCGACTGCCGTGCCTTACAAATAAAACCCGATGGAATATTTGTCGTTGATTTTCTCCTGCAAGATAATACCTGTGCCACCAACAACACCGACACTGTCAGTGTGACCATTCACATTGATGACCCGGAATACGTCATTCCTACCGATTCTGTTCCCAATGTATTCACCCCCAATGGCGACTATACCAATGAAACCTTCCAGATATTGAAATACTTACCTCCTGACAATTGCCACGACCAGTTTGTGAAAGTGGAAATTTACAACCGTTGGGGCAAACAGGTATTTGAAAGCACAACCCGCGAGTCGGACTGGACCGGCTTTGGCTACCCAACCGGCATCTATTATTACCTGGTTACCTACCGCAATAAGCAATACAAAGGCATGGTAACACTGCTCCGATAAAGCGACAACTGGTATCCGTCCTTAAAGGCTAGGGTTTTTCATTTTCAAAAGATACTATTTTTGCCAAGGTTGCCCGGCAATTTCTTCTTGAGGTATGTTTACCAAAGAGGCCGCTATTGAATTAATGCTTGGGATACACGCAAAAACAAAATTTTATCCAAAAAATAGTATCTTTTCCGAATTAAAAAGTCCCGTCTAACACAATTTATGAGATTAAAATTACTGCTGGTCGCTTGCTTTGGCTGTCTCTCTTTTCTTTCCTATTCTCAGAACTTTCCGAAGTGGGGCAAACTCACCGCCCAGGAAATTAAGCTTACCGTGTGCCCGTTTGACAGCGCAGCTACGGCTGTTGTATTAGCCGACTATGGAAAGATAACCATTGATTACAACGCCGTTACCACAGAGTTTCACATACGGATGAAGATTCTGGATAAGAAAGCGTTGGACAGAGCCACAATGAAAATTGCTTATTATTCCAAAGACAAAATCGAAGGGTTAAGTGCACAAACCCTTAAAATAGATAAAACTGGAAAGACGGTTGCTACCGAAATATCAAGGAGTCAGATATTTGATGCGGATCATGAAGACTGGAAAGAGAAACGTTTTGCGTTTCCGGATGTGGAAGTGGGCTCAATCCTGGAATACAAATACAAAAAAGTTTCCCAACGTTACACCTTTCCCGATGGATGGAACTTTCAGTCGGATATTCCTTCTCTACACAGCGAGATTACCGCCAACATACAGGTTCAGGATTTGGATTATCGGGTGTTGCTGCAAGGCGACCGTCTGATGACAAAATACCAGCAATTGATGGGTAAGGAGCACGTTTCTACTTGGTCATTGGACAATATACCGGCTTTAGTAGATGAACCTTTTGTGGCAAATTATTACGATTATGCCGAAAAACTCCGGTTTCAGCTGGCAGGTTATAAAAAAGCGGGTTCTACTGTTTACAGCAGCAGTGAATACAAAACCCTCATGACCGATTGGGATAAATTGAGCGAGGAATTATTAACTAATGACTCTTACCGCAACTTTTTAAATCGGGGTGGCAGAGCTGAGAATATGCTCAGCCAAATAATAGCAAACACCGACTCAGAGATTACAAAAGTTCAGAAAATCTACAAATACATTCAAACTAATTTCACCTGGAACGGGGAGCATCAGATATTTCCCGAACAACTTTTCAATAAGTTTCTGGATTCCAAACAAGGCAGCAGCGCTGAAATCAACTTATTGCTCACGTTATTGTTGCAAGAAGCCAATCTGAAAGCCGCACCAGCTTTGATCAGTACGCGCAGCCACGGAAAAGTACAGCAAACCGCTGCAATACTCACTCAGTTCAATCAGGCACTTGCTTGTGTTACTGTGGATAACAAGGATATTCTGCTCAATGCAACCGACCCTTTGCGTCCTTATCAACTACTGGACGAACAGGATCTGAACTGGTCTGCCTTGGTTTTGGAGAAGCCCAAAAGCCGCTGGATCAAAATAGAACAAGCGGCAATGGCCAAACAAACCGTTTATGCAGACATTAACCTGGAAAACCCAGCCAAACCCCTGTATAATTTCTCAGTGCGGTATGAAGGCTATGAGGCCATCGGCACCCGGAAGACATTTCACAAACTGGGCCAGCAAAAATTCCTGGATCAGCAAAAGACGCTGCTAAACGACAAAAAACTGATAAAATTTGAACAGGAAAATCAGGACAAACCCGAAGAAGCGCTGACGCACAAATACCAGTTGGAACTGGATGAAGCTTCGGACAGTCAGAGCCGTACCATTTATTTTCAACCTGTATTGTGGCATCCGTTTCAAGAAAATCCCTTCAAGGGCACCAAACGCAATCTGCCGATTGAATTGGATTACCCGAGCAGCTTTCAGTTTATTCTGAATCTGCGTATTCCGGAGGGTTACGAAGTGCAAGAATTGCCCAAACCTACGCTGGTCAGCTTGCCCGACAACATGGGTACATTCCGGTATCAGGCTACCGTGAAAGATTCTCAGTTGCAGTTATTCACCAATGTGCAATTCAAAACTGTGTTTATTCCCGCGTATTACTACTCGCCTCTGCAGCAGTTTTACGATCAGGTGATTGGTAAATACAAAGAAATGGTTGTATTAAAGAAAAAATAAGCCGGATTTTTGACTTTCAGAAGATACTATTTTTAGTCAGGCTCACGTTCTTTGAGCCTGACTTTTTTTAGAATTAAAAACCAAAGTCTTTTGTCAGAGAAGCCCTGGCACAACTGACCGATTCTCCGATAGGAAAGGCCACGAATTTGCGTGAATATCCTACGGGATGCCAGAAAAAATAATATTTCCAGAAACACAAAAACCTGCTGTTCAGAAGGGTACGCCATGCGTCTGCGTAACCACCAATTTGGCCAACGGACGAAATGCCCGTAACGTACGCACCGACAGATCAGTGAGGGTAGCATCCCCAAAAAGGCGTTGCAAATGCCGGCCTACCCATAGTCGCCTGGCAAATGTTTCATTCCAATGAGCGGCATAAGTTTGTTCCAGCTGCTGCCGCGACCAGTTTTGCTGCTGTGCCTGTATCAGGTAATCTGATAATAGTTTAGCCGAATGAATGGCAATAGCCATTCCGTTGCCACAAAGCGGCGTAATCATGCCGGCGCTATCTCCAGACATGAGAATGTGGTTTTCGACGGCCGTTTTTGGAGCAAACGAGATTTCGTTGATCACTTCCGGTTTCTCAAACAAAAAATCAGCATTCTGGAAGAGACTTTTCAGGAAAGGATTTTTTTGCAAGACCTCTGTTTCCAGGGCCTCTAATGAACCGCTCCGGCGAAGATTTTCGCGTGTAGTCAGATAGCACAGATTGTATTTAGACTCTTCAATCGCATTTATGCCGCAATAGCCGTCTGTAAAGTTGTGCAGCGAAATCTGATTAGAGGGAAAATCGGTCCGGATGTGGTATTTTACACCAATGTACGGCGAACGGCTATGGATAAACTGGCGTTGCAGGTGCTTATCCAGCTTGCTCCGCTTGCCATACGCACCAATCACGTAAGTAGCCTGTAGGTGTGTATGGTCGCTGAGGGTTACGGTAAACTGCTCATTTTCAAATGCGACATCTTCCACGCTTTTGCCCGTTAGCCCTGTCACACCTGCCTGTGTTGCCATTTGAAATAGCTTTTCATCCAGTACATACCGGCTTATGCCAAAGCCTCCCAGATCAAGCGGCATTTCGAGGCGGGTACCGCGTGGCGACGTAACTTGCAGAGTGTCAAGGGTAGCCGCACCCCATTGTACCGGCTGAATACCTAAGGAGTTCAAAAACGGCAGGGTTTCATTGGAAATGTATTCGCCGCATACACGATGAAACGGATACACCTTGCGTTCGATCAACGCCACAGACATGCCCGCACGTGCGAGTAAAATGGCATTGACCAGACCGGCCAGTCCTCCTCCGATAATGATTACTTTGTAGTTCACTTCTGTAAAAAACGCAAAAATAGTATCTTGCCGAATGCCAAAACCCTAAGTAGGCCAGGATAAAACTTATCTTTTCAGAATCAACAAGTTAGAAACAAAAAAGCCGCCAAAGTACTAAAATAATTTATCTTTGCTTCCTATAAAAAATACAGATGTAAAAGATAAGGCAATGATTTAACATTACGGTAACGTTGACGTGCGAAAGTTACTCTATCTTGCATAAAAAATACGATAATTACTTATGTTTGGATTAGAAGCTGGATTATTAATTCTCCTCTTATTTTGTCTCCTATGTGCCTGCGCTTTTGAGTTTGTAAACGGATTTCATGACACTGCCAATGCAGTAGCCACCGTTATCTATACCAATTCTCTTCAACCCTGGACCGCCGTTACCTGGTCGGGTATCTGTAATTTTGTGGGTGTGCTTACCGGTGGCATTGCGGTTGCGATGGGCATAGTTAATTTGTTACCTACCGATTTGCTCATAGACCAGAACGTCTGGCACAATGTAGCCATGATTCTCGCCTTGCTGTTTAGTGCCATTATCTGGAACCTGGGAACCTGGTATTTCGGTTTGCCGGCCTCCAGTTCGCATACACTCATTGGTTCTATTTTGGGTGTAGGCTTGGCTTTTGGACTACTCAACGATTCGGCAAGCACCGTGAACTGGGGCAAGGCTGGCGAAATTGGCCTTTCCTTGCTGATATCGCCTTTGTTTGGTTTCAGTGTTACCATTGTACTTATGTACGTTTTGCGGAGGACAATCGAGAACAAGACCATTTTCAAGGAACCACCCAAAAAGCAAGCTCCTCCTCTCTGGATTCGCACCATTCTGATTATCACTTGTACGCTGGTTAGTTTCTTTCACGGCTCCAATGACGGCCAGAAAGGGGTAGGATTGGTTATGCTGATTCTGATAAGCATTGTACCGCTGCATTTTGCCATAGATACCCGTCTTGACAAGCAAGAACTGCAAACACACGTTGCCTCATTGCATCAAACTGTTTCTCAATTGGATACGGCACGCCTCTCTACCGAGGCCAAAGACGCCATTGCTACAGTATCAAAAGAATTGGGTGAGATGGAACAGGCAATTCCCAGTAAGTCTTACCAGGATATTGCACCTGACAAACGCCTGGAAATTCGTCGGGACATACTGCTGATCAAGAAGCAAACCAAAATCATCGAAAAAGAGGTGGGCAAAGAAGATGCCGATGCCATCAGCAAATCGACCAAAGGACTGACCGCCTTTACCGACTATTCACCCCAATGGGTCATTATCATGATTTCGATTTCACTCGGATTAGGGACCATGATCGGTTGGAAACGAATTGTACGAACCATCGGTGAGAAAATCGGCAAGAGCCACTTGACGTATGCCCAGGGGGCTTCGGCAGAATTGGTAGCTGCCAGTACCATTGGTTTGGCCACCGGGTTAGGGTTACCGGTAAGTACGACACACGTGCTTTCGTCAGGGATAGCGGGTAGCATGGTTGCCAGCAATGGGATCAAAAACCTTCAACCCAAAACCATACGCAACATTGCCATGGCGTGGATTCTCACGTTGCCAGTAACCATATTTCTTTCAGCTACACTCTATATCCTTTTCCGTTGGATACTTTGATAGATGTATTTTGAACAAACAAGACAAAACCCTCTGTATTGGAGGGTTTTGTCTTTTATAGAGATACTATTTTTAACCGATTTCCAGGGTGTTTTCGGCAAAAGTCTTTACGTCTGGTCTAGTATTTCAGCTTAACAACTCCACAATCCGGTCGTTGTCTTTGGTGTAAAGTGTGGTCTGGCGTTTGTTGCGGCCATCGAAATACGCCGCGTATTGTTCGGTAAACTGAAGCCGCTTTTCCACCACTTCTTCATAATTGCCCTGTAGGCCCAGCAATAGTTCACTCATTTCACGTACACTGTGCATCTCATTGATAGTCACATAGTCGGCCAGTTTTTTATTTTTTACGTATTCAGCAAAGAGCGGCGCCGTATTGCGGCGTACCATCAGACGTAACCCTGCCATACCGGCCACCGACAAATCCAGCACATCATCAAACACAAAAGCGACTTCTTCGGCTTGCAGGTTATAGGTTTTGAGCAAATGCTGAAATGCTTCTCCCTTGTTCTTAATCCGAAAATACACGGCATCAAAATGCTCGCGTTGTGCCAACGCAATGCTTGATGGGTTCTTCTCGCCGGTCATCACACCTACAAAAGCGTAATCTTGCTGGTGGCGCAGCCAATGCCCAAACCGTAATAAGTTCACACCCATCGAATCGATTTCGGAGAAAGGACTGGTGCCGTCGGCAAGTTTGCTGCCATCGGTAAAAACGCCATCCCAATCAAACAAATACGCACGGATTCTGGAAGCTTTTTGAAATAGTATCTCGGGAGAAGTCCAAACCTCCCCACCGTTTGCCGTAAAAAAAGGAAGAATGTTATGCATGTAAACAGAAATAAAAAAAGAGAAAAAAAGTATTCTCTATCCGAGAATGCATCTTCTTTTCTCTTTGGGTAATCTAAAAAGTTAAACCAAATCCCATTTGGCCATGTCCTGAATGTCGAGCATGCCAATTACCTGGTCTTCGTCAGTGACGATGATGGTGTCGATTTGCTTGTCCTTGAAGATAGCCAATGCTTCGTTCAGCAACGAATCAGCCGGAATGGTGGTAGGCATTTTGTATTCAAAAGCCGACATTTTCTGGCTCATCAGGTTTCTGCCGTTGTTGGCCAACTGACGGCGTAAATCGCCATCGGTGAATATACCAATCAGGCGGCCTTCATCGGTAAGGACACTCACCGCGCCAAAGCCCGACTGCGTCATTTGAACTACGGCATCCAATACTTCGTCGTGTGGGCGAACCACTGGATTTTTGTCGCTGATAATGTCGCGTACACGCATGGTCACCAAGCGGGTATGTTCAAAAAACTGCTGTGTACCGACACTGGTAAAGTTGTTTTCGGTCAGGATTTTCATCAGTTTCCAAGGCACGGTAATGGTATGGCAACCCAACTCAATGGCATTGCGCACGTGCTCGGTGTTCCGTACCGACGAAAACATCACTTTCGAATCGGAACCGTAATAATTGATCATGTCCACACATTCGCGGATCAGTTTTAAGGCATCGTAACCTTGGTCTTGCATGCGGCCTGCCAACACACAGATGTAGCTGGCACCTGCGGTCATAGCCATATACGCCTGCTGAATGGTATAGACCAAGTGCACATTGACCATCATACCCCGGTCGCGCAGAATTTTGCAGGCTTTTACGCCTTCCAGCGAAACAGGAATTTTGAAAACGGTTTTGGCAGGGTCAAGGCCCAGCGCCAGTTGCCGTTCGGCATCCTGCACGATTTCGTCTGAAGTAGCACCCAACGCTTCTATCTGCAACACAGGTACAATCTGGGCAAGTTTTACAATCATGGCATCGACGTTGGTTACGCCTTCGCGGTGCATGAAAGTAGGAGTGGTAGTAAGACCGGCCAGAAAACCTAATTTCATCCCGGTTTCGATTTCTTTTAAATCGGCAGAATCTAAATATAATTCCATTGGGTAGATTATTTGTATGTATTCAATGAGTATCTATGGGTTTTGTATCTGAAAAAGATACTATTCTGAGTTTAGAATATCTGAAAAGTGCATGGTTACCCAGCGGGGCAAAGTTGCAGATTTTGATTTGATTTTACCAAATTCGGCGTATAAAACAATTTTAGGATCGTTGAGAATTGAGTTGTCAATCAGCACGCAACGATCAAAGAAAGCAAAATGCTTGATAACGTGCACGATACCTCCGTTAAAATTCAGTTCCAGGCTACCGCTGTCTATGTCATGCCCGCCGTTTTGCACCCGCAAGGCCACACGTCGGGCACATTCGCTTAAGGTATGCAGGCCAATGTAAAACAAATTTATTTCGTAGCCCTTTTCCTGAAAGGCTTTGGGTATCTGAATGCTCTGCGGAAACGTAAAATTGGTTTCATAGGCAAAATTCGCCTGCCGTTCCAGAGCTGTCTGCCATTGGCTTTCAAACTGTTGGGCCGACATTTGTTGTATCACTTCCCAGGGCAATGCCGGGTATTTTTCGGTCAGCTCCTTTTGCAACTTATCTCCGTCAAATGCCACCAGTGTGTTGTTGAGCAACCATTTGGAAAGTACGCTTTTTCCTGCACCATTCGGACCGGCAATGACAAAAAGCTGAGGTTTATCCATTCAATTGTCGAATCACGTATTCTCGACGGGCGATCCAGTGAAACTCGATCAGGTATTTGGTGCCGTCGGCATATTCATTCACAAAATGCGTTTCCCTCTCACAGCAATCATGATCAATGTAAGAGATCGGCAAGCCTTTTGCAAAAAGGGCTTGCCGTATAGCTACTATACCAGGCCTGAGTTGGGTTGCAAACTCGGCCTCGGTCATTTCCCAGATGTGTTTTTTGTAAGTGTTCATGGTATTGCCGGTTTTGAGGTTTTCAGAGATACTATTTTTGACCACAGATTCAGTGACAACTTCTCATTCCTCAAACACAGCCCATTCACTCCATTTCAATCTGTGGATTTATACGGTTACCGCCTGGCGGTATTTTACTTCTACTTCGTGCAGTTCAATCAATGGCTTCAGAAATTCTTCCAGTTCGTACACACTTAATTGGCTGGCTGCATCACACAGCGCACAAGCCGGGTCAGGATGCGTTTCGATGAACACGCCATCCACCCCAGCGGCAACGCCTGCGCGGGCAATGGTCGGCATCACTGGGCGGTTGCCTCCTTTCGGGTCGGCGCTTGGAATGCCGTATTTGCGAATGGAGTGCGTAATGTCGAATACTACCGGAAAACCCGTCTGACGCATGAAGTAGAAAGCCCGTGGGTCTACCACCATGTCGTTGTAGCCGAAGGTATAGCCCCGCTCGGTCAGGATGATCTGGTCATTGCCCGAATCGACGGCTTTTTGCGCCGGCTTGCCCATGTTATCAGGCGCCAGAAACTGACCGTGTTTGATGTTGATCACTTTGCCGGTTTTGGCGGCGGCAACCATCAGGTCGGTTTGCATACACAAGTACGCCGGAATCTGAATCACGTCCAGCACTTCGGCTGCTTTCAATACCTGATCCGGATAGTGCACATCCGACAGAAGCGGAAATCCAAATTGTTCTTTCACTTTTGCCAGTATTTCCAGCCCTTTTTCCAGGCCAGGACCCGTATAATAATCCAGCGAACTGCGGTTGTCTTTCTGATACGAAGATTTGAAAATCAGGGGGATGCCCATTTTTTCGGTTACTTCTTTCAGCTTTTCGGCGGTACGCATCATAATGCTTTCTTCCTCAATCACGCACGGGCCCGAAATCAGAAACAACTGGTCGCTGCCACATTCAATATCCGCTACTTTTACAATTTTCTTGTTCATAAAAGAATTAACTTTGGATGACAATTTTTAGAGCCTTCCCAAACTAAAATCAAAATGAGAAGGTTGTTCCATTTCGGGCACGAATTTCCGCTTTTCCCGTCGATAAACCAAAAGAAACCACAACTTATCACAGGTCTGGCACTATTTCTTACTCTTGCACTGGAAACTTTACAAACCTAACAACCCAAATAGTATCTTCCATGAACCGAAAACCTATACTACTTACGATTTTTTTGTGCTTAAGTTTTTTAAATGGCTGGGGGCAATACACAATTCGAGGGAAAGTACTAAGTGCAAAAGATAATACCCCTTTAAATGGAGTTAGTATTCTATTCGATAGCAATTCTGGAACTATGACTGATGACAAGGGTAATTTCTCATTTGAGCACAACCGTACTACAATTGAAGTAAAAATTTCTTATATAGGTTATCAAAGCCAAAAGATCAGCCTACAAGCAGACCGAAAAAAGCAGATTATATATCTGCAATATGATCCACTCACTTTGAGTGATGAGAATATTCTAATTGAGGAGTCGGAGCTTTCAGTTGTCAATCTTAGCACAGTATATGTTAATGGCTTTCAGAACAATCGTCCTCTGTTAGAAACACCGGCTACCATTGGCATCATCAAATCCGGCGACCTGCAACGCTTTGCCAACGCATCCATAGTTCCTGTAGTCAATACAATTCCTGGTGTACGAATGGAAGAACGGTCACCAGGGAGCTATCGGTTTTCGGTGCGGGGCAGTCTGGTACGGTCGCCGTTCGGCATTCGCAATGTCAAGTTTTACTGGAACGACATTCCGTTTACGGATGCCGGTGGCAACACTTACCTGAACCTGCTCGATTTCAATGCCATCGGCAGCATGGAAATCATCAAGGGGCCGGGCGGAAGCCTGTACGGAGCCGGAACAGGAGGAACGGCCTTGTTACAAAGTCCGATAGCTAAGCAAGGAATTACGGCCCAGGCAGGTACATTAGTAGGTAGCTATGGCTTGTTTGGGTTGAATACAATGGTGCAGTCGGGCACGGAAAAGATGAACGCAACGGCGTTGTATTCGCATCTGGAGTCGGAAGGCTACCGGAAACAAACCCAGATGCGGCGCGATATGGTGAACCTGAACACCAAGTTTTTCACCAGCAACAGCCGCACCATCGCCGTCAATACGTTTTACAGCGACTTGTATTACGGTACGCCTGGCGCATTGACCCAAGCCCAGTACGACGCAGATCCGAGGCAAGCCCGTCCGGCGGGTGGTCCCAACAAAGGAGCCGAAGAACAGAAAGCGGCCGTTTCGAACCAAACGTTCATGCTGGGTGTGTCGCAAGATTATGATTTCAATGCCCGCTGGAACAACAAAACGTCGGTTTACGGAACGGTTACCGAGTTTGAAAACCCGACCATCCGCAATTACGACAAACGCGCCGAACAAGGTTTTGGTGGCCGCACCACCACCAGCTATCGGTTTGAAAAAACCAGTTGGAGCGGCAAGATAGTCTTTGGTGGTGAATTTCAGCACGGACTTACTTCGCTGCAAACCTACGGCAACAACGCCGGTCGGATGGACACGTTGCAATTCAATGACGAGGTTTTGGTCAATCAATTCCTACTATTTTCACAGATAGAACTGGATTTGCCACATCAATTTTTCGTTACGCTTGGCGGCAGCTTCAACAAACAGAATTACCAACTGATGCGTTTTTATCCGGATAACTCGGGTGTGCAAAAACGCAATTTTGATCCGGTTCTGCTGCCTCGCATTGCCTTGCTCAAAAAACTAACCGAATCCATTTCCGTTTTTGGCAGCATCAGTTCGGGTTATTCCTCTCCCACTACCGATGAAATTCGTCCGTCAACAGCCCTTTTCAATACCACACTCAATCCCGAACGCGGCATTAACTACGAAATCGGTACGCGGGGCAGTTTGCTCAACGGCTTGTTTTCTTTTGATGTGACCGCCTTTTCGTTTGGATTGAAAGAAACCATTGTGAGCCGCCGCACCGAAGCGGGAGCCGATTATTTTACCAATTCCGGCAAAACGTCGCAGAAAGGCATTGAGAGTCGCATTACCTCGCAATTCCAAAGCATAGGGGTTTTTACGCCAAGGCTCTGGGTTTCATACACATACAACGATTTTCAATTCCAGGATTACATCCAGACCACTATCGACCTTTCGGGCAAGCAACTGACAGGCATTGCACCTAATATCTTTGTAGCCGGTCTGGACGTAGAAAGTACGCCAGGTTTTTACCTGAATGCCACGTTCAATTATACCGATAAGCTTCCCCTGAATGATGCCAATACGGCCTTTGCCACAGGTTATCGGTTGTTGGGCGGCAAAATCGGATTCAAGAAAGAGTTAAAACGTTTCCACATCAACGTATTTGGCGGCATCGACAATGCGCTTGACGAACGTTACAGCCTCGGCAATGACCTAAATGCGGTGGGAAACCGGTATTTCAATCCTGCTCCTGGACGCAACTTTTACAGCGGCCTTACACTACGCTACAAGATTCAGTGATTCATGTACGTTGCCAATTCCCAATCAGATTCAAGCAAATGAGGTTTTGCCTTTTTCAATGATACTATTTTGTAGCCTTTTCCCGTGCGGTCAGTAAGTCACAGAGCATATACGCTTCCGTTTTGTGGAGAAAATGGTTTTCATCGTAGGCAACCAAGTCAGTAACAAACATGGGCAAGCACCAATGGCTTGCTTTAAATCTGTTTGCATTTTTTTCAGGGTTAAGCAGGTAAAATGCCTAACTTACAGCCCCATTTACATCCTCCTTCTATGGCAAAAAAACGCAACACCGCATTGCTTTTCATTTTTATCACGTTACTCATCGACGTTATCGGAATCGGGATTATCATTCCCGTTATTCCCAAACTGATCCAGGAAATGACCGGCGGCACCATCAGCGATGCTT
Source organism: uncultured Sphingobacteriales bacterium (assembly GCA_963520985.1). Taxonomy (GTDB): domain Bacteria; phylum Bacteroidota; class Bacteroidia; order Cytophagales; family 172606-1; genus Xanthocytophaga. Next base: position 677,555 of record CAUQTA010000001.1, on the reverse strand, counting down.
CCGAATATGGCGGTTGGTTGTTGTTTGCGTATTCCATTGTGCAGTTTTTTTTCTCGCCTATTTTAGGTGGCCTCAGCGACCAGTATGGCCGGAGACCAGTGCTTCTGGCATCGCTGTTCGGATTTGGCATCGACTACCTTTTACTTGGTTTTGCCCCTACCATCGTATGGTTGTTTATTGGTCGGGTAATTGCCGGCATTACAGGTGCCAGTTTTACTACGGCAGGAGCCTACATTGCCGATGTGAGCAAACCCGAAGAACGGGCACAGAATTTCGGCATTCTGGGAGCGGCATTTGGAATGGGTTTCATCATTGGCCCAGCCATTGGCGGAATATTGGGACAGTACGGGCCACGGGTTCCATTCTTTGCAGCTGCGGCACTTACCTTGCTCAACTGGCTATACGGATTTTTCATTTTACCCGAATCGCTGAAACCGGAAAACCGACGCAAATTTGAATGGAAACGTGCCAATCCAGCAGGAGCACTCCTGCAATTGCAGAGATACCCGGTAATCATCAGTTTGGTGGCATCGCTGGTGTGCATTTATGTAGCGGGCCATGCCACGCAAAGCACCTGGACCTATTACACCATGGAAAAATTCAAATGGGGCGAAGATTGGGTAGGTTATTCGCTGAGCTTTGTGGGCCTGATGGTGGCCTTGGTTCAAGGTTGGCTTAATCGGCTGATGATTCCCAAATTAGGCCAGCGCAACTCGGTATATCTCGGTCTGGCGTTCTACGTATTCGGATTCGTCTGTTTTGCCTTCGCCACCAAAGGCTGGATGATGTTTGCCTTCATGGTTCCGTATGCCATGGGCGGCCTAGCCGGGCCTTCCTTACAAGGCATTATTTCCACTCAGGTACCAGCCAATGAACAAGGCGAGTTACAAGGAGCATTGACAAGTCTGATCAGCATCACATCCATTATCGGCCCTTTGCTGATGACCTATTTGTTTGGCTATTTTACAAGCCCTAAAGCGTCGATCTATTTTCCCGGAGCCCCGTTTCTGATGGGAGCTTTTTTAACTTTGCTCAGCATTTTTCTGGCCATCAATCCGTTATCTAGACTAGAGCAACCCGAATCCAAATCCAAATCTTAACAGACCAGACAAATAGTATCTTTTACAACTGAAAAACCTGCCTTCTGAAAATCAGGCTGGCAGTATCGTTTTACAATTTGTTCATGCGCATCAGTCTTTCCTTTTTACTGATTTTTGCAGCCGTTTTTGTGCAACGTACTTACGGACAAGACATTCCCATAGGTTCCTGGCGAATTCATGCTTCTTACGTTTCTGCACACACTGTTGCGGTAGCTCAGAAAAATGTCTATGCAGGCGGTAGCTTATTTGCGTATGATACGGAATATGAGCAGGCTACACCACTGTCGCGTTTGGACGGCTTTAGCGGTATCAATATTAGCAAGCTGGCTTTCGACATTGAAACGCAAACCTTAGTTGTTACTTATGTCAATGGGGCTATTGATTTGCTGAAAGGTAACAGCCTGGTGTCTCTCCAGTTCATTGCACAATCAACCGGTATCACTGCCAGCAAGAAAGCTTCCCATATACTCATTTACAATAAGTTAGCGTATCTGGCGTATGATTTCGGAGTCGTTGTGATTGACCTTGTCAAACAGCAAATCCGTGAATCGTACCTGAATCTGGGTTCAGGCGGCACCGAACTGGCCATCTACGGAACGGCCATCAACCAGAATCAGATTTACCTGGCCACAGCGGCGGGGATTCTTACTGCACCGCTGGCGGGGGTTAATTTGCAGGACTACGCTAACTGGCAACCCGTCACAGGAGAGTTGCCGGGTGGGGCTGTTATGCAAATCGCGGCATGGGACACCAAAATCTATGCAGCCTTTGCCACCCATGAGGTATACGAATTCAGCGGCAACCAATGGGTCAGAAATGCCACTTTGCCCAATGAATCAGCCTTGTTTCTGACAGCATCGCAAGGGAGACTTCTGGCCGGATACCCAGGCAAAATAGTATCCCTGGAAAGTCAGAAACCGCCGCAACTCATTTCTCATCCGTTCATCCAATCGCCGCAAGAGGCAGAATATGACGCTTCGGGCCACTTGTGGATTGCCGATGCCGTTACAGGCTTGCTTGGCAATGCGTCGGGTGTGTTTAAAGTCTATGCTCCCAACGGACCTGTCAGCAATCGTTTTCAGCGGCTGGCCCGCAAGCAAACCGACATTGTGGCCCTGCCCGGAGGGTACACCGGCACCTTTGCTCCGGCTCTGAACCCCACTGGTTTTAGCGTTTTTACTACTACAGGCTGGCAAAATAGTACCACCGGAAATACAGAAACCTCCTTGCAATTGCCTCCCGTCACAGACTTACTCGCGGCGGCTTACAACGCTGTCAATCAGGAACTTTACGTTGCTTCGTTTGGCGATGGCATTCTGATAAAGAAATTGCAAAGCAACTGGCAGCGGCTCACCGAAACCAATGCCCCTCCACAAACAGCCCGGATAACGGGATTGGTAGCCGACACAACGGGCACTTTGTGGGCAGCCATTTATGCTACCGATGCGGCAGAACCGTCTTTGTATGCCCGTTCTAAAGACGGACAATGGCGCAGTTTTGTGTTCACTCCATTTGCAGCTAACCAACCTACCCATTTACTGATTGACGATTATGGATACTGCTGGATGTCACTGGCGTCGGGCGGCTTATGGGTATTTGACCCAGCCACCAACCGGGGCCGCTTGTTGTCTACAGCCGTGGGGCAAGGAGGCATTCCCAACAATCTGGTTTACTCGATAGCCAAAGATGCCTTAGGTCAGCTATGGATCGGAACCGGACGCGGTGCGGCTTATTTTTACAATCCGTATAATGTATTTGAAAATCAGCCGTTTGACGCCATTGCCCCCATATTTGATGGTCGCCCCGTATTGCGCGACGAAGTGGTGACCACAATTCGCATAGATGGTGGCAACCGCAAGTGGTTTGGTACACACAACGGGGCTTGGCTGTTCAATGCCGACATTACCGAGCAAGTAGCTCATTTTACAACTCAACATACGCCTTTGCTTTCGGATGCCATTCTGGATGTGGAAATACAACCCAGCACCGGCGAAGTGTTTTTCTCAACCGAAGCTGGCCTAATTTCTTACCGCGGAACGGCAACGGAGTCAAAACCGCAGCATAATCAGGTAAAGGTATTTCCCAACCCGGTGCGCCCCGAGTTTGATGGCACTGTCGGCATATCCGGGTTGGCAACCAATTGCATTGTCAAAGTTACCGATGTTTCAGGCAGGCTGGTGTATCAAACCCGCTCCAATGGGGGCACCGCTACCTGGAAAGTGCAGGATTACAAAGGGCGGCGGGTTGCCTCGGGTGTATACCTTATTTTTGCCTCCAGTGACGATGGCAGCGAAAAACAGGTCGCTAAGATTGCCGTGCTTGAATAATCGAGCTCAGTTCATAGCAACAGGAAGGTTGCAGCTAATGGGTGCCGTACGCGCAGTGACTCAGATCAAATTTCATCAGAGCCGGATTCCACCAGGCAAGCGAAAATCTGCTCTACAATCGGGGTTAATCCTGAAAATCCGTTTCAATGTGTGGGCAAAAAATAGTATCTTTAAAAGATGAAAAACCCTGAGCAATCAGGTTTATGTGTTTACGAATCACGCTTAGTTATGCTTTTTAAAACCCGTGGTATAGTTATCAATTACATTCGTTTCCGGGAAACTTCCATCATTACCAAGATATACACCGAAGAATTTGGCCTTCAGACTTACATTGAAAACGGAGTCCGAACTTCCAAAGGAAAAAACAAAATCGCTCTTTTCCAACCACTTACGTTACTCGATTTAGTGGTTTACCACCGTGAAGGGGGTAACATCATGCGTTTGTCAGAGGTCAAATGCCACGAGCCACTTACCGATATTCCCTATAATTTTACAAAATCAGGCATCGCCTTGTTTATGAGTGAAGTGTTTAATAAATCACTCAAAGAAGAAAGCAGTAATCCTCCGTTGTTTGAGTTTTTATACCAGGCTATCCGCTACCTGGACCAGCAAACCGAACATTACGAAAATTTTCCGATTCAGTTTCTGTTAAACTTTGCCCAATACCTCGGGTTTGCCCCGTCTGAAGCCCAGGAAGTATTTACCCAGATTGAAGAATCGCAGTTACTCGATTCGGCCAAGGAAGATGAGAAATCTTTTGATACATTGATTCAGGCTCCTATCCACCAGCAGGTTAGCTTGTCAAATAGCCAGCGCCGACGCATTCTGGAATATGTGCTGCTCTTTTACCGTCTCCACGTCGACAACTTTGGCGAACTGCGTTCCATTCCTATCCTACGAGAAATGCTGGTTGGCTAGCATTTTGTATTCTTCTGTTAAAAAATAGTATTTCTACAGATTTCAAAACCTAGTGTGGCGCATTTTTTGTTGCATTGCCCATTCTGTGGCAAAAATTATCCGTAGCTTCAAATCAACATAACCGGAACAGAATCAAACATTTGTAAAAAATTACAAGAAAGCATCTGCTTATACATGTTTATTTTGAATGTAACTTTTCACCAACAAAGAATTTATTTTTTGCACTTTTAAGGCATATCGTCAATCCTATCCGTTTTTCTTCATAGAAATTTGCTTTTTTGGCAATTGTTTATCATATTATCACATCATTTCTTCGATTTACGACTTTACGCAGCACCTCCCCATCGTAACAAGTAGCAGCCTCAGGCTTATTTTTTGTTTCTTATTTGGGCTCTTTCAACTTATTCGTTTACGACTCTAACTCAGCTGTGACCATGATGTACTCTGATCAACCCCAATCCGGCGAATTACTGGATAATCTTTTTGTTATTCTGAAAGAGACCAACAATGATAAAGAGGCGGAAGTGGTGGAAGATATGATATGGGATATCTGGATGGAGGGAGGCTCGGACGAAACCAATACGATGATGAAACGCGGTTGCCGGTTCTTGCAGAATGAAAATTACGATTCGGCTATCCGTGTTTTTTCCCGCATGATTCGCCGCAACCAAGCCTATGCGGAAGCCTGGAACAAACGCGCCACATCGTATTACCTGCGCGGCGATTTCAAGCGAGCCATTGCCGACATTGAGAAAACCCTTGTGCTGGAACCACGCCACTTTGGGGCTTTATCCGGAATGGCATCTATTTATCTGGTAATCGGCGACCATTGGGGCGCACTGAAGGCACTGAATCATTTGTACAGCATTCGCCCTCATCAGGAAGGCTTAAGCGAACAGATCAGTGACCTGCATTTTCAGATCCGCATCAAAAGCAAAAAGACAAAGTGATGCTCGGCTAACGAAAGTCAGGCAGGTGTTTGCCTTCTCACAATGGTTGGAAAAATAGTATCTTTTCCAAAGCCAGAACCTCAGCTATTATTTTCCCTTATTAGCTGTTTCAAAAAACGCACGTAATTCTTCCAGTTTGTCGGTGTTGATAAAATCGACTCCGGCATCGAGCATGGTTTGCCAGGCAAGCGGCTGATCCGGAATGGCCCACAGACGTAGTTTCTTACCTTGTGCATGTACTTGCTGTGCCAATGTTTTTATCTTTTGCAGGTCAGCATCAGGCATAGGCGTTTGTCCATTCCATTGACTAATCTTGTGAAAATCGTCGCTGATAACGGGCATCTTGCTGACTGGCAGATTTTTAGCGATATCCACTGGCCGTCCGTCCAGGCTGGCTACAGGTTTGGTTTCTTTCAAGATTGTATCTGTGGGCCGGTTGCCTGAAATAAAAATGACCACATGCGGGTTGTTCAGCAACTGCGGATACTGTTTTAGTTGCTTTTCTAGAACCTGATAGGTGGGTTCGCCAGCCGTCTTGAAATCAATCATCAGATAAAAAATGCCATCAAAGCCAGGGTATACTTTTCCTTTGTTCTGAGATACTATTTTTTGCAGCGGTTTCAGATACAGCTCGCTGAGTGTAGTGTTGGCTTGCGGTTCTTTGGGAGTGTTGTGGGCTACATACAGTTCGCCATTCATCAAATGCACATCAGCCTCTACGCTGGCAAACCCTTGCGCCAAGGCATCAAACAATGGCCGGGTGTGTTCGTAATCATTGTGCGCATGAGCCTTGGGCAACGGCTTTACCTGTGCCGCAACCGCCAGCGAAAATAGTATCGTAAAAAAAGACAAAACCTGCCGTATCATGGAAGTATAAGGGTTGAGATGCAAATATGAAACAAGAAACGCAAAATGTCGAGTGAGGAATGGATTGATAACGGATTGTTAATATTAAATCAATTGACACTCTCATACCAGCTAAAACTATTTCATCTATTTACATAAATAGAATGAATCATGCCAAACGAATAGCCATTATTTGGATTCAATGAACTTTTAATAAAGATTTATTCTCCAATTGATAACAAGCTAACACACAAAATATACGTATCTTTATGTAGTATAAACCAAGGCGAAAAAAATGTATGACTACCGCATTTGATAGAAATTTATTACCAGACTTTGATAGTGTTAAAGATGATGATGAAGAGATATTATGGACAGATAAGCCTAAGTTTATTCCCTATTCTATAACCGGATTGGGCGCAGGCGTTGGCGTGTTATTATTCGTTGGCAGCTATTACTTCATAACAAAAAACATTAAAAACGCAGATGGAACAACTGGTGGCTTTTCGGTTTGGTTTGCGGCAATCCCCGTTATCCTTTTTCTGTGGGGATTTATTAAAAAGTTATTTGCTTACAGTAATACAAGCTACGCTTATACAAATAAGCGAGTAATGATGAGAACAGGCTTTATCGGAACTGATTTTAAGAGTATTGACTATGATAAAATCTCGGATATTGTCGTGACTGTAAATTTTGTTGAACGAATCTTTAATGTGGGTACTATCAAGTTTTTTAGCGGTAGAACTCAAACAGATGAAGGAACAACTACTAAGCTTTATGATTATTGGGAGTCAATCCCAAACCCTTATCAGGTGTTCAAACAAGTAAAAAAAGTTTCGGTTGATATTAAAACGGATTTTAATTATCCTAATGCACTAAGACCGGACTCAAATCCAGGATACAATACTAAATATAACCCTCAGTAACTACTCCCAGTTCTGCAAGCTCTTCTCGTAATATTGCATCAGTATTTGCGTATCCAATGTATTAACAGGCGTAGGCCGGTCAGCCATATCGGGATCGAAAATGAAAAGACTCGGCACCACGGCGGGCTTCAAAAACCGCATTGGTCGGGAGGCCAGGGTTTTCTGAATTTGGCAGATACTATTTTCGCCCAGATTAGGATTCTGCGCATGACTAGCTAATACAAACCCCCATTGCCCAAACGAGGGAACGTATACCGTATACGGCTTCACCTTGGGGAAAACGTCTTGCAGCGTGTGCGAAATGCACCAGAATGCATCAGGTGCGAAATAAGGCGAGGTAGCCTGTGTAACCATCACTCCGTCCACAGCCAGGCGTTTCTGAAGCATCTTGTAAAATTCCCGCGAATATAACTTTCCGATTCCCGTATCACTCGGGTCAGGCAAATCCACAATGATCACTGAATACATTTCGGATGCTTTTTCTATGAATTTGAAGGCATCCTCGTTAAAAATCCGTACGCGAGCCTGATTGAACGAATTGCGATTCAACTTCTGAAAAATCGGATTGTCTTTGCCCAGATCCGTCATGGCCTTGTCCAAATCCACCAGATCGATTTGCTTCACATCCGCATAGGTAAGCAATTCACGAGCCGCCAGCCCGTCGCCCCCGCCCAGCACCAGCACTTTTTCATGATTACGAGCCAAGGCCATGGGTACATGCACCAGCGGTTCGTGGTAGCGGTATTCGTCGGCACTGGAAAACTGCAAATGCCCGTTCAGGTACAACCGGTAATCCTGGTGCCATTTGGTGAGGACAATACGTTGGTAGGCAGACTGCCGGGTAAGCAAAATCTCATCCTGGTAGACAAACTGCTCGAAAAAGCTGGTGATACGGAACGAATAGAGAAAACCGCCCACTAACACCGCAATCAGCAGCACCGACACATTACGCTGCCATATGCCATGCTTTAATTCTTTGATAAACAACTGACTATTGAATGCCGCCACACTCAGATTCAGAACCCCCACCAGAAAGGAAGTACGCATGGTACCCAAGTAAGGCAACAAGACCAACGGAAAAAGAACCGACGCCAGCAAGGCACCAATATAGTCAAACGAAAGCACCTGAGCCACCGTATCTTTGAGGCTTGCATAGCTGTTTACAATACGGGTTACCAAAGGGATTTCCAGGCCGATCAGGGTACCCAGCACGCTAATGAGAGTAAAGGCAACCAAGTGGTAATTTTCGGTAAGCGAATACGAAAAATACAGGATAAAGGCCGAAAAGCCGCCGATGACCCCCAGCAGAATTTCAATGGAGACAAACCGGTCGAGCAGGCGTGTGTGGATGTACTTCGAAAAATAAGACCCTACGCCCATGAAAGACATGAAAAAGCCAATGGTGAGGGAAAACTGAAGAATGCTGCTACCTAAAAAATAGGTCGAAATGCTGCTAATCAGCAACTCGTACAATATACCACACGTAGCAATGATGAAAACCGAAACCAGCAAAACGGGCAGTCCTTTGGCATTCTGAATTTCTTCGGTTTCTGTCATTCTAAGGATAATGGCTGGTTTTTCTGTTTAAAAAGATACTATTTTTTTTAACCCTGGTTTGTGGGATTACTAGCTTGCCTAGATGAAAGCCTAATCCTGCAACCCTGTAAACCAAGGTTCAGACAATTAGCCTACAATGGCAGCGGCAATGATGATGCAAATGCCCAGAATCAAGGCAGCTGCGACAATACCAGCCGCCAGATTCTTTTCCTCCGCGATTTGCCGGGCCAGATGTCCGGGAATCAACCAATCCACTACTTTGAAGCCAATCACGCACATAATCAACCCGATGATGGTATACACAATAGTTCCGATGATGCCTTTTTCCAGTGACGGAACCTGAAGAAGAAATGCTTGTATCCAGTAAAACATATTGATTGTTTATATAAATAATTGAAAACCAAATCTGATAAAAAGCCACACAACAATAAAAATTCCGCCAATGATCATGATGCGTTGCCCATGATGCCGGATATTGTCATCGTATACTTTCATTATCTGTCCATTAGGTAACATCTTACTATGACTTGCCAAATGCCAGCCAATGAAGAATCCGATTAGACCACCCATTAAAGAAAGTACATAACCCGCCCAGACCCATGCATTGGGCGGTACTTCTGTTCTAGAGGCATCTTCAACTTCTTTCTTTTTAATGGCATTTACAACATCTGCATTGATTTCTTTTCCTCTTTCCTTTAGTAGTTGTCGGGCCAGTTGATAATCAAAAGGGCTCCATTCGTAAGGCTTTACCACAATCTCAACTAGTTCTTGATCCATAAAGCCAAAAAGGTAATAATCTTTGTCAAGGCTATTGAAACTATCGGCAGCTAGTTGCTCCTGAAGCACATCCGCTTTTTGAAAATCAGAAGCTCTTAATTTAATGACTATCTCCTCGCTCCTCTGATTTTGTGCGAAAGTGGCATCAAAGGTAGGAGCCGTTGTTTCGACAGAATGCTCTATCTGATTCTCATCCAGCAAGCCAAGTAATCCCTGAGCATGCTCCTTAGAAGGATATTTTCGATAAACGGCAAAAGGATTAATCATTGCTGTAGCTGGTAAAGATTATTTTCCATAGCGGGGTCCGCCCCCCCGGATGCTGCGGCCATGAAAATACCGCAGGCCCCCATTGTCTTTTCGCGCCTCTTCCTGTATGCGAGGATCAGTAAGCCGGGACAGACCATAGCCATTCACAGACGCCATATAGGAGACAATCAGTATCAGCCCTAATCCACTCAGAATCAGCAATCGGGTGAAGGTTTGCATAAGCAAAATAGTATCTTTTAAAAATCAAAAACCTCAGCTTGTACGCCAGTCACGTATTCCTATGATCACCGTAATGGCAAAAGCCAACCCGCAGAAGATGGCAACAATCAGGAAATACCGACTTAGAATGCTCTCTTGCAAAACAGCGAAATGTACTTTCACGTCGCCTTTCGCATTGGGAATCACATAGACCTTGCCCGAATACGCAGCAGCTTCGTCCACTCTGTAAAAAGCTTCTTTCTCTTTTTCCGATTCTTCCCAATTCTCCCAGCCACTTTCACCGTCTTCCTGCCAGTACTCCGTGCCTGATTCGTGGAAAAACTCGTCTTCAACCACATTTATTACTTGTCCCTGTGAGTCACGGAGTTCGAGCCCTACCCAGGCATCGCTATTGTCGGGCAGTGTTGCCGACAATTCCAGTTTGACAATGCCAGGCTCCAGTTGAAAAGGCCGAATCAGAGTCAATAACTCAGGGTCATCGCTGATTTTATTCGAATCCAAGGCTTGTGGCACTGTAAAGTCTTGTGAAAAGACTTGCTTGCCTGACCCCATTGAATAAAACACCAACCCCAAAAATAGTAGGGCGCCATAACCCCAAACCTGCCTCCAGAATTTATTGCCTGTACGCCGCTGATTGCGTTGCTGTATTTCTTTGTCAATTTCTGGGTTGCCAACAAAGGCGTCCATCAACTGATTGCGACTAATGCTTTTCTCCTCAAAAAACTCAATTTCTTTGCGTACTTGCCTTATATCCAGACGAGTCTCGACAATATACGATTTTCCGCCTGACCGATACTCAGCAAACTGAATTTTGTCGCCCTTGTGAATCTGATACGTCGATTCTCCTTCAAAATATGTCACTTCTGAATTGCCGTATTCCTGCACCCGTTCCGACAAGCCTGAATTGAAGTTTGCCAGCTTTTCTTGGGCGGGTAAGTTGGGCGTCAGCGGAATGATGGACGTGGAAATGGCATAGCCTTCGGCATCCTCGATCAGATAAAAATAGGTGCGGTGTTCACTCATGAGCACCCATTCGTCGTACGTCCAGGTTTCGTCGGAGTAGCCGCTGCCATCTTCGTCTTTCCAATATTCCTTGTAAGTTGACTTCCAGCAAGTTCGCCCCAACACCTGATGTTTTATGCCGTTAAAGGTTGCAGTCATTCCCAACCGAATAAAGGACCGGGGTGGAAACTTGGACGGTTCGTTGAGTTTGGAAATAACCTGATGTGCCTCAGAACGCGCATCAACCACCGCCCCACAATACTGGCAACCCACGTAACGGGTACGGGTATTGATCAGCGTAATTTCGCCCCCGCAGTTGTTGCACCGAAACTGCCGGAGAGACTGAAAATACTGTTGTGGTTGAATAGCGGCCATGAAACGTGTAAGAACAAACGGGGGTTTTTAGGTTTGGAAAGATACTATTTTGTCAGAAAGATGTTAGAGCATAACTTACTTTCTTACACAAACTGAAAGTCTTGAACAGTTACCGGCTCTCCTATGGTATACATCACTTCATCGGGCATGTATTCCAAGCTGAAAGTCAGCCTTTTGCCTATCACAATTCCGTCTACAAAATCTGCTTGTTCACCCGCTCTCACCTGAAACGGCAACTCGCCTTCGCCTCCATTGATGATCGCCTTGTTTTTTTCAGTTACGAAAACTGCCTGATTATTGAGATTGGTGGTAGTGCCCACCTGAAAATCCGTGTAAGCGGTTCGCTGTGCCAGATTCTGTTTGCGGAACAAGGTAAATTTCCCGTCATCTTCCTGTAGCCAGCTTTCGGTATCCCATTCACCATCAAGTGTTACCAGCCATTCATCCCAGAATCCGTCTTCGTAGTCAAACCTCAGCCGCCCCAGCACTTCAAACGACTTCCCTTTAATTTTCCCTCGTTTTCCCACTGATAAGATGGATCCATAATCGGCCAGGAGAATCGGCGCACCAACAGCCGTAAGGCTATCGGCATTGATGTAGCTGGTTTGCCCGCAATACGAGCAAACAACCATCTTCGAATGGCGGTATCTTAACTCCAACATAGCTCCACACGATGGGCAATTTAAGAATGGCACTGGCATGGCTACAAAAGACGAGTAAACGATTTTAATGGCAAAATATACGATAAGTAACCATACTTACAAACAAAACGCCCTGATAAGCGGCGGTTTATCAGGGCGTTTTATTTGTGAAATAATATCTTTTTTAATGCAAAAACCATCTGTTTCAGGCCTCTCCGATTTTTCCTCCAAAAGTCATTGGCAATGTAAAGCCTTCTTCCGTCTGGCGGATGGCTCCAAAAGCATCTTCATACTTGCGAATATTGTCTTTCAATGCAAGTAGCAACCGCTTGGCATGCTCAGGTGTGATGATGATTCGCGATTTGACTTTTGCTTTGGGAACTCCGGGCATGATGCGGATAAAATCCAGTACAAATTCGCTATTGGAATGTGCAATCATCACCAAATTGGAATAAACGCCTTCGGCCATTTCTTCCGACAATTCTATGTTCAACTGATTTTCTTCTTCCGGATTGTTTTTTTCAGCCATGGTTGATATAGATTACAAGTATTACATTCGATAAATAATGGCCTAAAAATAGTACCTTTTCTGATAGAAAAACCCAATACCCGTAAAAAAGTAAGAGTTACGGACAAGGTCACGTAACTCTTACTTTGTTATTTCACAACTGACAATCAGACAGTTGAATTATATCAATCCTGCAATTCGCGACGACGAGGATTTGAGTTTGTCTGACGATCTTTGGCAGATGTCATCGTTTCCAACTCTTCTTGTGAACCTACCAACAAACCTTGGTAGCGACGCATACCGGTACCGGCAGGAATCAAGTGACCAACGATTACGTTTTCTTTCAAACCAATCATTTGATCGGCTTTGCCGCGTACAGCCGCCTCGCTTAGTACCTTGGTCGTTTCCTGGAACGATGCCGCAGAAATCCAACTTTCGGTTCCCAATGAAGCCTGCGTAATACCTTGTAAGGTTGGTTGCGAAACCGAAGCCTGTGCATCACGTACTTCGACAATTTTTAGGTCACGGCGTTTCAAGCTTGAGTTTTCGTCACGCAAACGACGTGCAGAAATAATCTGGCCTGGTTTCAGGGTTTCAGACTCACCCGCATCCGTTATTACCTTCATATCCATGATCTGATCGTTGGCCGCACGGAATTCGAAACGGTCTACATATTGACCTGGCAAGAAGTTGGTATCACCTGCTTCGATGATTTCTACTTTCTGCATCATCTGGCGTACAATACACTCGATGTGCTTATCGTTGATTTTCACCCCTTGCAGACGGTATACTTCCTGAATCTCATTTACCAGATATTCCTGTACCGCTGTCGGTCCTTTGATAGACAGGATATCGGATGGCGTAATGGCTCCGTCTGATAACGGCGCACCCGCACGGATAAAGTCATTATCCTGTACCAGAATGTGCTTAGACAAAGGCACCATGTACCGTTTACGAACACCGTCACGAGACTCGATAAATATCTCACGATTACCACGTTTGATGCCGCCGTAGGTAACCACACCGTCGATTTCACTCACAACCGCAGGATTTGACGGGTTACGGGCTTCGAACAATTCCGTTACACGAGGCAGACCACCAGTAATGTCACGGGTTTTACCAATCGCACGAGGAATTTTCGCCAACACTTGTCCTGCACGTACGGTTGCGCCATTTTCAACAGCTAAGTGCGCACCTACTGGCATATTATAGGCTTTTCCTTCTTTGTCTTTGTTATAAACGCCAACGGCAGGGTTCTTGGTTTTATCTTTCGTATCAATGATCACTTTTTCACGGAAACCAGTTTGTTCATCAGACTCTTCGCGGAAGGTAATACCATCTTCGATAGACTCGAACTGCACTTTACCATCCAACTCTGACAAGATTACCGCGTTATACGGATCCCAGAAACAAAGCTCATCACCGCGTTTTACTTTCTCACCGTCGTTTACTTTCAAGAATGCGCCATAAGGTACGTGATTGCTGATCAGCACTTTATCCGTTCCTTCCTGCATAATCTTGATCTCACCCGAACGGCCCATTACTACGTTTACTTTCTCACCTTCGTTATTCACAGTAGTGATGGTACGTAGCTCTTCAAACTGGATCACACCATCAAATTTGGCTTTGATGTTTGCATCTGACGAAATGTTTGACGCCACACCGCCCACGTGGAAGGTACGAAGAGTCAACTGTGTACCAGGCTCACCAATGGACTGCGCTGCAATAACGCCTACGGCTTCCCCTTTCTCTACCATGCGACCTGAAGCCAGGTTACGTCCGTAACACTTGGCGCACACACCTTGACGGGTTTCGCAAGTCAATACCGAACGAATTTCAACCGCTTCTACGCTGGTTTGATCAATACGGGCTGCAATTTCTTCTGTTACTTGCTCGCTTGCCGCAATAATCAACTCTCCAGAAATCGGATCAAATACATCGTGTACCGTTACACGACCTAAAATCCGTTCAGAAAGTGGCTCTACAATATCTTCATTGTCTTTCAGTGCTGTTACTACAATGCCACGTAATGTACCGCAATCTTCTTCGTTGATGATTACATCTTGTGCCACATCCACCAGACGACGAGTCAAGTAACCCGCATCGGCTGTTTTCAAAGCTGTATCCGCCAAACCTTTCCGTGCACCGTGGGTAGAGATAAAGTACTCCAATACATCCAGACCTTCTTTGAAGTTAGAGATGATTGGGTTCTCGATAATCTCACCAACCGAACCTTGCAGGTTTTTCTGAGGTTTCGCCATCAGTCCCCGCATACCACCTAACTGACGAATCTGCTCGCGAGAACCGCGGGCTCCAGAGTGCATCATCATAAAGATTGAGTTGAAACCTTGTTGGTCACCCTCCAATTGCTTCATCAATGACTCGGTAATTTGCGTATTTACGCGTGTCCAGATATCGATTACCTGGTTATAACGTTCGTTATCCGTAATCAGACCCATCAAGTAGTTATTCCAAACGTTGTCTACATCTACAACTGCTGCATCAATCAGTTTGGCTTTTGCATCTGGTACTTTTACGTCGTTTAGTCCAATGGATAAACCACCGCGGAAGGCCATCTGGAAACCCAATTCTTTGATATCATCCAGGAATTTGGCAGTGCGTGATACACCAACTGTTTTGAATACGTGACCAATGATTTGCTGTAATTTTTTCTTGGTCAGCAACTCATTGATATATCCAACTTCTTCAGGAACTGCCTGGTTGAATAATACTCGACCGGCTACAGTTTCGATCATCTTTGCTTCCAATTCGCCCTTATCATTCCGAACTTTTGTACGGATTTTGATATTGGCGTGCTTGGAAAGTTTTCCTTCGTTTATAGCAATGATCACTTCTTCAGCTGAATAGAAGGTCCCTCCTTCTCCTCTAATCGGATATTCAGGTGTGCTTTTACGGCCTTTGGTTACATAATACAAGCCCAATACCATGTCCTGTGAAGGTACAGTAATTGGAGCTCCGTTAGCAGGGTTCAGAATGTTGTGTGATGCCAGCATTAATAACGAAGCTTCCAAAATTGCCTCTTGACCAAGTGGTACGTGTACCGCCATCTGGTCACCGTCAAAGTCGGCGTTGAATGCCGTGGTTACCAACGGGTGCAACTGAATCGCTTTTCCCTCAATCAGTTTAGGTTGGAACGCCTGAATCCCCAAACGGTGCAGGGTTGGAGCCCGGTTTAGCAACACAGGGTGTCCTTTCAGTACGTTCTCCAGAATATCCCAAACCACTGGGTCTTTTCTATCTACAATCTTCTTCGCTGATTTTACGGTTTTTACAATACCTCTTTCAATCAGTTTCCGAATGATAAATGGCTTAAACAATTCGGCCGCCATGTCTTTTGGCAAACCGCACTCATGCAGTTTCAACTCAGGACCTACCACGATAACCGAACGACCAGAATAGTCAACACGTTTACCGAGCAAGTTTTGACGGAAACGGCCTTGCTTTCCTTTCAGCATATCTGAAAGCGATTTCAGGGCACGGTTTCCTTCTGAACGAACGGCGTTTACTTTACGCGAGTTGTCGAACAGTGAGTCAACTGCTTCTTGTAACATCCGTTTCTCGTTCCGCAAAATTACTTCAGGCGCTTTGATTTCAATCAAACGCTTCAGACGGTTATTGCGGATAATAACCCGACGATACAAATCGTTCAAATCGGAAGTTGCAAAACGACCACCATCCAACGGTACCAGCGGACGCAATTCTGGTGGAATCACAGGCACCATACGGATTACCATCCATTCCGGACGGTTCTCGATACGGGTATTGGCATCACGCAACGCCTCTACTACTTTCAGACGCTTTAAGGCTTCCGCTTTCCGTTGTTGAGAGGTATCCGTTGAAGCTACGTGACGAAGTTCGTATGATAAGTTATCCAGATTAGTACGGGAAAGCAGCATTTCCAACGCATCAGCACCCATTTTTGCAATGAATTTCTGAGGGTCTTCGTCAGGCAACAGTTGGTTTTCGCGAGGAAGTTTATCCAGAATATCCAGGTATTCATCTTCGGTTAAGAAATCCAATTGCTTTACACCTTCTTCTTCTTTTACCCCTGGCTGAATAACTACGTATCTTTCGTAATAGATAATCTGATCCAGTTTTTTGGTAGGAAGCCCTAACAAATAACCGATTTTATTAGGCAATGAACGGAAATACCAGATATGAGCTACCGGCACAACCAATTCAATGTGTCCCATGCGTTCACGACGCACCTTCTTCTCCGTTACTTCTACCCCACAACGGTCGCAAATAATGCCTTTGTAACGTATTCTTTTATACTTTCCGCAATGACATTCCCAATCTTTTACAGGTCCGAAAATCCGCTCGCAGAATAGCCCGCCCATTTCCGGCTTATACGTCCGGTAATTGATGGTTTCTGGCTGTGTTACTTCTCCATAAGAGCTATCCAGGATAGACTGTGGAGAAGCAAGACTAATCGTAACCTTGGAGAAGTCTGCGTTGATTTTTTTATTTTTTCTAAAAGCCATATGTTAGAAATATAAGTATGGGCAACAATGCTTAGATATACTCCAGAAATACTATGGTAAAAAAGTAAAAAACCCTGATTTAGTGATCCTGTTTGGATAGAGGTTTTCCTCTTGGAAAGGATACTATTTTGTAAGTGCCGTTTTGCCTTTTTATCCAATACTATTCTGGATGAATTGTAACAATGCAACCTGAACGAATTGGGTTCAGATTGCATCGTAAAGAAATCAATCCATGGTAATTTCCAGTGCCAACCCGCGTAACTCGTGAACCAATACATTGAATGATTCTGGAATATTGGGTTTTGGCATGTTTTCACCTTTTACAATGGCTTCGTATGCTTTAGCACGGCCTACTACGTCATCCGACTTCACAGTCAGGATTTCCTGCAGAATGTGCGACGCACCGAAAGCTTCCAGTGCCCAAACCTCCATCTCACCGAAACGCTGACCACCAAACTGAGCTTTACCACCCAATGGTTGCTGTGTGATAAGTGAGTAAGGTCCAATAGAACGGGCGTGCATCTTATCATCAACCAAGTGACCAAGTTTCAGCATGTAGATGATACCTACGGTTACGGGTTGGTCAAATTGCTGACCTGTCAGACCATCGTATAAGTATGTACGTCCGAAATCTGGTAGCTTTGCATCCTTCAACTCATTGAGCACTTCCTCTTCAGTAGCACCGTCAAAAATTGGCGTGGCGTAGGTTTTACCTAATTTTTTACCAGCCCATCCCAACACGGTTTCGTAAATCTGTCCTAGGTTCATCCGTGAAGGTACACCCAGTGGGTTCAATACGATGTCTACCGGAGTGCCGTCGGCCAGGAATGGCATGTCTTCTTCGCGTACAATACGAGCCACAACCCCTTTATTACCGTGGCGACCTGCCATTTTATCACCCACTTTCAGTTTACGTTTCTTAGCTACGTAAACTTTAGCCAATTGTACAATACCGGCTGGTAGTTCATCGCCAACTTCCAGTGTAAAGCGTTCACGTTTGAAGCGAGCCGAGATTTCATTCCGTTTTTTGTTGTAATTCTTCACCAGGGATTCTAACAAGGAATTGGTCTCCGCATCGTTTGTCCAGTTTTCCAGGTTCAGGTCCGACAACAAGTTCACTTCTTCCGGAACGTTGTAAGAACTCTCATCACGGTAGATGTTTTTGTCTGGGAACATATTCTCTGCAATGTTTTTACGAGAGAATTTGACACCTTTAGACATTACTTCATCACCAAACTTATGTTTTACACCCTGGCTGGTTTTGCTGTCCAGCAATTGCACCATTTTCTCCACCATCGTGTCTTTCACTACAGTCAAGTCGCGGCTGTATTTCTTCATCAAGGTTTTTACTTCAGCCTTCATCTTCTCACGGCCGTCTTTGTCTTTCTTTGGACGAGAGAACAATTTGGTGTCAATAACAACCCCCTTTAATGATGGAGGTGCCTTCATGGAGGCATCTTTCACATCGCCCGCTTTGTCTCCAAAGATGGCACGAAGCAGTTTTTCTTCCGGTGTAGGGTCCGATTCTCCTTTAGGAGTAATCTTACCGATCAGAATATCCCCTTCACGCACTTCGGAACCTACCCGAATGATGCCATTCTCATCAAGATTCTTTACCGATTCTTCGCTTACGTTTGGAATCTCAGAAGTCAATTCTTCTTCACCGCGTTTGGTATCACGTACTTCCAGTTCAAACTCTTCAATGTGAAGTGAAGTGAAAATATCTTCGCGTACTACTTTTTCAGAGATTACAATCGCATCCTCAAAGTTGTATCCTTGCCAAGGCATGAACGCTACCATCAGGTTTCGGCCCAGTGCCAATTCACCTTTTTGAGTTGCATACCCTTCGCACAAAATATCCCCTTTGATTACCTTTTGTCCTTTAAATACAATCGGTTTCAGGTTGATGCAAGTATCTTGGTTCGTGCGACGGAATTTGATCAATTCGTATGTTTTCAGTTCTGCATCAAAGCTCACCAAACGCTGATTGTCGGTAAGATCATAGCGTACCACAATCTTGGTTGAATCTACGAATTCGATAATACCGTTTGCTTCTGCTACTACCAACGCCCGAGAGTCACGAGCCAGACGAGCTTCTAAGCCGGTACCCACGATTGGAGCTTCAGGACGAAGCAAAGGTACTGCCTGACGTTGCATGTTTGATCCCATCAAGGCGCGGTTGGCGTCATCGTGCTCTAGGAATGGAATCAACGAAGCCGCTACCGATACAATCTGGTTGGTAGCTACGTCCATATAAGTAATTTTCTCAGGCTCAACTACCGGAAAATCACCTTCATAACGTGTTTTTACTTTATCCGTTTGGAACTGGCCTTTCTCATCCACATCTACACGAGCTTGTGCAATGTAGTGCGTATCTTCTTCTTCCGCAGTCAGATAAATGGGTTCTTTTTCAACTTTTACTTTGCCATTGTCTACTTCCAGATAAGGAGTCTCGATAAAGCCCATGCTGTTTACTTTGGCATGAACGCAAAGTGCAGAAATCAAACCGATGTTCGGTCCTTCCGGTGTCTCAATGGTACATAAGCGCCCATAGTGTGTATAGTGCACGTCACGTACCTCAAAACCGGCACGTTCACGAGACAAACCACCTGGCCCAAGTGCCGACATACGACGTTTGTGCGTAATCTCAGACAATGGATTGGTTTGGTCCATGAACTGAGACAACTGATTGGTTCCGAAGAACGAGTTGATTACCGATGACAACGTACGGGCATTAATCAAATCAACAGGTTTAAAGTCTTCGTTGTCACGTACGTTCATACGTTCTTTAATCGTACGAGCCATACGGGCCAAACCTACCCCAAACTGAGCATACAGCTGCTCACCAACAGTACGCACGCGACGATTACTCAAGTGGTCAATATCATCTACCAGTGCTTTGGAGTTAATCAGACCTATCAGGTATTTCACAATCGAAACAATGTCTTCGGTTGTCAATACGCGAACTTCTGACGAAATTTCCAAGCCTAATTTTTTGTTAATCCGATAACGGCCTACTTCACCTAAATCGTAACGCTTGTCACTAAAGAACAAACTATGGATAACTTCACGGGCAGTTTGTTCGTCGGGAGCTTCCGTATTCCGGAGTTGACGATAAATCTGTTCAACCGCTTCTTTCTCAGAGTTTGAGTTATCTTTTTGTAATGTATTGTAAATAATACTGTAATCGGCCACGTTTACATCTTCGCGATGCACAATCACCACTTTCGATTCTGATTCCAGGATTACATCTAAGTCCTCTTCTTTGATAACATGGTCACGCTCTAGCAATACTTCATTTCTGTCAATAGATACTACTTCACCGGTATCTTCGTCCACGAAGTCTTCGATCCAAGTACGTAATACCCTTGCGGCTAGCTTGCGTCCAACCATTTTTTTCATGTTGGATTTGTTAACAGGCAGTTCTTCTGACAAGCCGAACAAATCCAGAATTTCCTTATCAGAACCAAAACCAATGGCACGCAGCAACGTTGTTACCGGAAATTTCTTCTTCCGGTCAATGTATGCATACATGACATTGTTTACGTCAGTTGAAAACTCAATCCATGAACCTTTGAACGGAATAATCCGAGCAGAATATAATTTTGTACCGTTGGTATGCTTACTCATGGAGAAAAACACACCCGGTGAACGGTGCAGTTGGGATACAATTACCCGCTCGGCACCATTGATTACAAACGACCCCCGCTCTGTCATGTAAGGCACATTGCCCAAGAATACTTCTTGTTCAATGGTCTCAAAATCTTCGTTGTCCGGGTCGCTGCAAGAAAGGCGCAATTTAGCTTTTAGAGGTACTGAATATGTCAAGCCTCTATCGATACATTCATCAACCGAATATTTCGGAGGATCAATGGTGTAGTCAATGAATTCTAGTTTGAAATTTTCCCGTGAGTCTGTAATCGGGAAATTCTCCATAAATACCTTGTAAAGCCCCTCTTGAGCTCTTTTGTCAGGCGCAGTCTCGATCTGAAAAAAGTCTACAAACGATTGCAATTGGATTTCCAGAAAATCCGGATAATCTACCAACTGCCGCGTGGAGGCAAAACTGATACGGTTGTTCAAACGATTGGTAGTCAAGGCCTTGTATGTTTAAGTTAGGAGATAATACAGGAGGGTACGACTAATAGAACGGCTACTTAGCAAAAATTGTTCCCAAATTTGTAATCTTTGCAAAAAAGTACTATTCCTGAAAGGAAATAATATCTGACCTATACCCCAAAACCTGCTTCTTTATGAGTTAATAATAATAGAGTTAGGCAAGTCTACTATTATACAAACAGGAAAAGACCTGACTTGTTAAGGCAGGTCTTTGTCCTACAGACCGATATGTAGAAATTACTTTAATTCTACGTCGGCACCGGCTTCTTGTAATTGTTTCACCAAAGCATCTGCCTCGTCTTTAGCGATACCTTCTTTCACTGGTTTTGGTGCAGAGTCAACTAGTTCTTTCGCTTCTTTCAAGCCTAGGCCAGTAAGATCTTTCACTAGTTTTACTACTTGCAATTTGTTAGCACCACCTGACTTCAGGATAACATCGAATGCAGTCTGTACAGCCGGAGCAGGACCTGCATCTGAAGTAGCAGCAGGAGCAACAGCAACCGCAGCAGCAGCAGGCTCGATACCGTAATCATCTTTCAGAATTTGAGCTAATTCGTTAACTTCTTTAACAGTCAAGTTAACCAACTGATCAGCAAATGCTTTTAAATCTGCCATTGTTTTATAAAATTAATAGTGAATAAATTAATGTTTAGATAAATTAAATTTTGGCTGTTAGCCAGTAGGCAGGTTTTGCCTTCTGAGAAGATATTAATTGCGTCTTCCCGGATTTGCTTTTTATTCGCCGCCTCTTTCCTGGAGAGTTTTGACAATACCAGCCAGTTTGTTGCCACCACTCTGAAGAGCAGAAACCACATTTTTGGCAGGAGATTGCAACAATCCAATGATTTCGCCGATCAGCTCTTGTCTTGACTTCAGGTTAACCAGGGTTTCCAGGTTACTTTCGCCAATGAAAAGACTTGTATCCACAGAAGCGCCTTTGAAAACGGGCGTACTTTTGCCTGATTTCTTACGAAATTCTTTAATCATCACAGCCGGAGCTTTGCCCGACTCGTCAGAGAAAAGAACACCAGAAAAACCAGCCAACACTTGGTCGTTGAAAGGAGTATAATCACCTTCGATATTCTCCAGTGCTTTCTTGATTAAGGTATTTTTTACCACGCGGTATTCAATCCCTTTGGAAAAGCACATACGACGAAAAGCATTCACCTCAGCTACACTCATGCCAGAAGCATCCATGATGTAGAAGAAGGGCTTTTGTTGAAATTTTTCGGTTAATTCTTGAATGATAACCGCTTTTTCTTCGCGTGTCATGTTATATCTCGACGGATTAAAACGTCATCTAATGGTTAAAAATTCCAGAGTTTGAATTACAAACCTTGGATACTGGTTTTGTCAATTTGAACGCCTGGACTCATTGTACTAGACATGTACACGGTTTGCACGTAGGTTCCTTTAGCTGAAGAAGGCTTTAAACGCATGATTGTGTTCATAAGCTCCTGAATGTTATCAGCTAATTTGTCAGGTGAGAAAGAAACCTTACCGATGCTAGTATGTACAATACCGGTTTTGTCAACCTTGAAGTCGATTTTACCAGCTTTTACCTCTTTTACAGCTTTGCCTACTTCCATAGTCACAGTTCCTGACTTAGGGTTTGGCATTAAGCCCCGAGGACCTAGTACACGACCCAACTTACCTACTTTAGCCATTACTGTCGGCATAGTGATGATAACGTCGATGTCGGTCCAGCCACCTTCGATTTTAGAGATGTATTCGTCCAAACCTACGTAGTCAGCGCCTGCTTCCTTGGCTTCAGCTTCCTTGTCAGGAGGGCAAAGTACCAATACGCGTACTTCCTTGCCTGTACCATGCGGCAGAGCCACTGTACCACGAACCATCTGGTCGGCTTTGCGTGGATCGACACCCAAACGGATGTCTATATCCACAGAAGCATCAAACTTAGTATAAGTGATCTCTTTTACAACTTGCGCAGCTTCCGCTAGTGAGTACGCTTTGTTCAAGTCGTGTTTAGACCGTGCTTCTTTTTGCTTTTTAGTTAATTTTGCCATTGCTTTTGAATTATGCCGAAAAACGCGGTGAATTTTTGGCTATCAGTTAATAATTAGCTTTCCCAGGGTGCTGTACCTGAAACCGTAATACCCATGCTACGAGCTGTACCGGCTATCATTTTCATAGCAGATTCAATCGTGAATGCGTTCAGGTCTGGCATTTTAGTTTCGGCGATGGTTTTCACCTGATCCCAAGTAACAGAGCCTACTTTTTTACGGTTAGGTTCAGCAGAACCATTTTTGGCCTTGGCTGCATCCAACAACAATACTGCTGCCGGAGGAGTTTTCAGCACAAATTCGAAAGATTTGTCAGTATAGTAGGTAATCAAAACAGGCACGATTTGGCCCATCTTATCCTGAGTTCTTGCATTGAATTGCTTGCAGAACTCCATAATATTGATACCTTTACTACCCAACGCAGGACCAATAGGAGGTGCAGGGTTTGCCTGTCCGCCTTTTACCTGCAATTTCAAGTATCCAGCAATATCCTTTGCCATTTGATTGAATAAGTTAAATGCGAATGAATACTGATTCGCTTCACTAATACACTAAGCGAAAGTTAGTTACTAGGGAGGCCACACTCAATAGTAAGCTTTCTGATTTTTGTGCACGTTTTGTGTTGGAAGCACACATCCGGTACACAGGTTGAAAGACTCTGCTAATGAATTAGCTCGGGTCTTTCGTATATATGGAGGCGTAACAGTCAAAAATTGAATAAGTCGGGTTTTAATCTTTTTGCAGATACTATTTTTCCCCAACTGGTCACTCTTGTTTTTCTACTTCTACGTAGCTCAATTCCACAGGTGTGTTGCGTCCGAAGATTTTCACCATCACCTTCAACTTTTTCCGCTCTTCAAAAACTTCTTCTACGGTTCCTTTGAAAGATTTGAACGGACCATCCATTACCATTACTGTTTCACCTACAATAAACGGCGTCTCCAGCTTCTCACCCTGCTCTGCCTCTTCATCCATTTTACCCAGAATGCGATTAATCTCCGACTGGCGCAATGGAACTGGAATTTTACTGGATGTACCCGGCTTATTTTCATTCCCCAGAAAACCAAGTACACCGGGAATGCCCGTAATAGTGTGCATTACTTCCGGGTGTTCAACATTGGCCGAAATAATGACGTAGCCAGGCAATGTATTTTTTTCTCTTACTTTTTTCTTCCCGTTTCTGATTTCGTATACTTTTTCTGAAGGAATAATTACCTGAGCAATGTGATCCAACAGATTATGACGCGCAATTTCTGTCTCCAGATAAGATTTTATTTTCTTTTCTTGACCGGCTACTGCGCGGAGTACGTACCACTTTAACTCACTCATCAGAAAAATAGTTGGATCGTGATTAATTACTGAAAATAGATTGATAAATCGCCTGCATAGCGTTTTTAAAACCAAAATCTACCAGACCAATCACTAATGCAAACAACAAAGAAGCAACCAATACTAGCGTGGCATTTCCTTGCACTTCAGAGTATTTTGGCCAGGAAACGTGCTCTTTTACCTCTACGAAGGAGTCTCTGATAAAAGCGAAAAACTTGTTCATCTTCAGTTGCTTACTTGATTAATTAAGAGCACGGGTGGAGAGATTCGAACTCCCATCAACGGTTTTGGAGACCGCTATTCTACCCTTGAACTACACCCGTGTGTATGTATTGCCAAAAAACGGACTGCAAAGGTAACCAATTGATTTTGAAATACAAATTCTTTTCAAGAATTGTTTACCTAAATAGTATATTTCCTAACGAAAAAACCGGTTGTTTTAAACAAAAGAAAATCCCCTCTCAAGTTGTTGAGAAGGGATTTGTATATAGACGTTCTTATTAGTCTAAGATTTCAGTTACCTGACCAGCACCTACGGTACGGCCACCTTCGCGAATCGCGAAACGAAGACCTTTTTCCATAGCAATCGTGTTGATCAATTGTACTTCAATGGTAAGGTTGTCACCAGGCATAACCATCTCTACGTTTTCTGGCAATTTGATCTCACCAGTTACGTCAGTGGTACGGAAGTAAAACTGAGGGCGGTATTTGTTGAAGAATGGAGTGTGACGTCCACCTTCTTCTTTGCTCAGGATATACACCTCAGCTTTGAATTTAGCGTGTGGTTTTACACTACCTGGCTTGCAAATAACCATACCGCGACGGATCTGATCTTTGTCAACACCACGCAACAGCAAACCTACGTTATCACCTGCTTCACCACGATCCAATAATTTACGGAACATTTCAACACCGGTAACAACTGATTTCAGGTTTTCTGCACCCATACCCAAAATATCAACGGCTTCACCTACGTTAACTACACCACGCTCGATACGGCCTGTTGCTACAGTACCACGACCAGTGATTGTAAACACGTCTTCTACAGACATCAACAAAGGCAAATCAACCAGACGCTCAGGAAGTGGGATCCAGGTATCAACAGCCTGCATCAATTCTTCAATTGTTTTAACCCATTGAGGATCGCCATTCAAGCCACCCAAAGCCGAGCCTTGGATAACGGGAGTGTTGTCACCATCAAATTTGTAGAAGCTCAACAATTCACGAACTTCCATTTCTACTAGTTCTAACAACTCGGGATCGTCTACCAAGTCAACTTTGTTCATGAAAACTACCAGTTGAGGTACACCTACCTGACGAGCCAAAAGAATGTGTTCTTTTGTTTGAGGCATAGGACCGTCAGTAGCAGCTACCACTAGGATAGCACCGTCCATCTGAGCAGCACCTGTAACCATGTTTTTAACGTAATCGGCGTGACCAGGGCAATCAACGTGCGCATAGTGACGATTTTCAGTCTGATATTCTACGT
Source organism: uncultured Sphingobacteriales bacterium (assembly GCA_963520985.1). GTDB lineage: Bacteria > Bacteroidota > Bacteroidia > Cytophagales > 172606-1 > Xanthocytophaga. The sequence goes on along the minus strand of CAUQTA010000001.1, from coordinate 651,676 downwards.
GTGCAGTATTGATTGTAATACCGCGTTCTTTTTCTTCAGGAGCGTTATCGATAGAAGAGAAATCTCTTTTTTCTGCCAGACCTTTGTTGGCCAATACCATTGTTATCGCAGCAGTCAAAGTAGTTTTGCCGTGATCGACGTGACCGATGGTACCAACGTTTACGTGGGGTTTGGAACGGTCAAACGTTTCTTTTGCCATGTTTGAAAATCCTCGTTTTAAAGTTATGTGATAAAAGTATAATTAAATAAAAAATTGTACTTAACAGAGCCGACGATGGGATTTGAACCCACGACCTCTTCCTTACCAAGGAAGTGCTCTACCCCTGAGCTACGACGGCATAAGTCAATTTTTAGTATATCAGAACAAAAAATCCTGATACTTGACTATAAAAGAAAAAGCAGAAAGCTTTTGACTTTCTACTTTTGGAGCGGGAGACGGGGCTCGAACCCGCCACCTATAGCTTGGAAGGCTATCGCTCTACCAAATGAGCTACTCCCGCTGACAACCAATGAGTAATTAAGCTGATTTTCAAATGAGTAAACCGAAAACTTACTCACGTAATACAACTCAATTTCACTCATTTTTGTGGGGGCGGATGGATTCGAACCACCGAAGACATAAGTCAGCAGATTTACAGTCTGCCCCATTTGGCCACTCTGGTACACCCCCATTTAGAAAGCCCTTATTGAAAGGGATTGCAAAAGTACTGACTTTTTTATTACTGTCAAATTTTTCCCAAAAAAAAATCTCTACTTCTTTAAAAGCGCCCTCTTCACAATAAACCTTACGTTGGTTTGCAACAGGTTTTGAATAAAAACAAGATACTAATTGTGAGCGAGTTAATGTAGTTCAAACTGCAACCGGAGCAGATTATTATAGATGCCGTTTTCAGATTCGGCCAGTTCGTCATGGGTACCTACTTCCTGAATTTTCCCATCGCCAATCACATAAATGTAATCCACTTTGCGGATGGTAGCCAGCCGGTGAGCAATGATGATGGTGGTGCGGTTCTTCATCAGTTCATCCAATGCTTCTTGTACCAGGCGTTCACTTTCGGCATCCAATGAGCTGGTAGCTTCGTCAAGGATCAGAATCCTGGGATCTTTCAAAATAGCCCGCGCAATGGCGATGCGTTGGCGCTGCCCACCCGACAGTTTTACGCCTCTCTCGCCTACTAGTGTGTCAAATCCTTCCGGAAAACGTTCGATAAACTCCAGGGCATTGGCTTTTCGCGCCGCCTCACGGATTTCGGTCAATGTGGCATTGGGCTTGCCATAAGAGATATTCTCGGCGATGCTGCCCCCAAACAACATAACTTCCTGAGGCACAATGCCAATGTTTTTGCGCAGTTCTTTCAAATCCAATGCCTCAATATCGGTTCCGCTTATGGTTATTTTACCTGCTTGCGGCTGATAATACCGTAACAAAAGCGAGGTAATGGTTGATTTGCCAGCGCCACTGTGACCTACTAGGGCGATTTTCTGCCCGCTCCGAATCTGCAATGATATATCTCCCAACACCTGCACATCGGGGCGAGTAGGATAGCTAAAGTTTACATGTTCAAATGAAATGTCGCCTACTTCCTGCAATGCTTTCTTTTCGGGAAGGGTGGTTTTTTCATTTTCTTCGGATAGTATTTCGCGGATGCGTTCAGAAGCGCCTATGGTTTTTTGCAATTGGGAATATAAATCACTCATTCCGCCGATAGAGCCACCAATAAATGCGGTGTAGAAAGCAAATCCTATTAATTCTCCTGAAGTAATTTCTTTTGTTGCCAATAAAGTAGACGCGTACCATAATATTACTACTACGCCGCCAAATACAACAAAAATGATAAATGAAAAGAACAATCCACGATATCTTGCCGCCAGCAAAGCTTTACTGACTACATTCTTTAAAGCACCTGTGTATCTGCCTACTTCATAAAATTCATTTGTAAATGCTTTTACCGCATTAACTGATTGTAGAGTCTCAACTACAACAGTATTTGCCTCGCCCAAGGCATCCTGTGTTTGCTTGGAAAGTGTTCGAATGAATTTTCCAAATACAATTGCTCCTATTACAACAACGGGAAAAATGGCTAACATGAAGACTGTAAGACGTGGATACCGAATAAACATGATGGCAGTGCCTACAATCAGCATGAGCGATTGGCGTACAAACTCGGCCAATGTAAATGAAAACACATCCTGCAACTGTCCCAGATCGGCAGTCAGCCGACTGGTAAGCTCTCCAACTCTCCGGTTTTCAAAGAATGGAACCGGCAAATGCAATAACTTATCATACAAGGCAACGCGCAAATCGCGCAGAGCATTTTCGCTCACGATGGAGGACGTTACTACCCGGAAGAAAGACAGCACTGCATTGACCAACAGGATGCCCAACAAAACCAATACAATCTGATTGATGGTATATCCTTTGGGATGATTGCCCTGTGCCGCATCTATCAAATCGCCCGATAGACCTGGAAATGCAAGAGTAAATAAAGAGGATAAGCTCAAGCAAAGCAGACTAATGATAAAATAGCCCCGATAAGGCTTTACGTATTTGAATATTTCGCCTAATTGCCGTAAACCTGCTTTGTTTACTTTCCGTTTTTTATCTTCTTCCGTTATCTCTGCTCGATTGCCTCTTGCCATTGTCTTTATTGAATGTTTAATATATGTGAACGCTGTTATTTCAGTAGGATGCGGCTATCGGGCGATTAAGAAAATAGTATCTTTCTAAAAGCCAAGACCTGCCTATTCCCCTTTGTATTTTGATTTTGTAAAAATATCCTGCGCATCCGCATTTTGCATCAGTTGCGGCAAAGTCACTTGCGGGTTTTCGCTTTCAAACTTCTTTACGATCTGCCAGCCCAGCCAGCGGCCAATGGCTCCCGGACAGTCTTGCCCGATCTCTGCAGTATAAGGACGATCACCCATGTATTTTACTTTTTTGAAGTGATTCGTTTCGTATAACAATTTTTCCTTGATAAAGTGCGCCCATACTACATCTTTGTGTGCTTCTGTATCTTTCAGTTGTTGGTTGGTGTAAAATATAAGCAAGCTATCGGGTGTTGCGGGCATCATCTGATGTGTAAACTCCACCTTTTTGCCGGCCACAATCATATCGTTGAGCAGGGATTTGTCTCCGGGATTCTGTCTTATGAATTTCTCTGCCAATACACCGACAATGGAAGGCACTAAAGCAGCTTTTGTATACTTTTTCAATAAAAAGTTAGGAACACTGGGCACGTACATGGCTTTTTCGCCAGCGTAAAAATCAAGCCCAATCACTACCACGCTATCGGAAACCGAAAGGGCCGCAGCATCGCGTGATAGCGAACCCAATCCGGAAATGACGGTTTGAATTTTGGGTGTTTTAAAATCCGGATAGTAATACTTAATGTGTTTAAACGCTTCTTCCAGTTGGCTCTCAATGTCATTCATATCGCCAAACGTTTGCTGCACCTGGCCATAAAACTTCTGAAAGTCCGGGTTGGTTAAGGTCTGAAACAGGCGATTCACCACCGCAGAGTCGGGCATTCCGGGTTCGGGTTGCAGGTAGTTTTCCTTAAGAACCGGATTTCTGTCCAGAAACGACTGCATTTCTGGCCGGGTCTTTAGCTGTATCATTTCTGCATCCAGTCGTTGAATGGTTACGGTGGCAACATCGAGTTTTACCTGGCTGGTATCAATTTTTGTCTCTTTTTCAGAAGTACAGCTGGCAGCTACTACCAACAGAGCCAAGATAATTTTTACTAAATTTCTTTCGTTCATTTGAGTAGGAAGACGATTTGCGGAAAACAAAATTTTATGATTTTGTGGATGGTTTACGTAAACTTGCAGCTAACGTATTGAATATTAGTCTGAAACAACAAAGTTATTCACCAGGTGAACATTTTGTGAGAATGCCCGACAAGCTTTTTATGATTCGAGTTGTAAAATAGTATCTTTCTCACACTAAAAATCCCGCTTTTCTGAAGCTAAAAAACACACAAAATTATGAAAAAAATTGCATTACTTTTTTTTGTCTCTTTTTTGTCTGTACAAGTCTACTCACAGATAAAATTAGGATTTAAATTTTCCCCGGCTATTGCCTTCAATTCGGTCGTTACGGAAGGTTCTTATGATGGTGTTACACCAAATGGTTCGGGGCTGCGCTTTAGTGCAGGGCCGGTTGCCGATTTCTTTTTTGCGGATAACTACGCATTTCACACTGGCTTGTGGTACACCGTCAAGCGAACAGGAATCAGCGGCACCGTTAATGGGAACAATCTGTCCAGCGTCTATAACCTGCAATATTTGCAGATTCCGGTAGCATTGAAGTTCTACACAAACGAAATCGCCACGGATATGAAAGCCTATTTCTTAATCGGCGGCACCCTTGATGCTAAACTAGCCGAAAAACCCCTGGACAAATCAAAAAATTTCTTTTACAATAACCGTAGCAACAAAAATGCCTTCCGGCCAGCCGATGCAGGGCTGCTGCTTGGCGCAGGAACAGAACTGGTTATGGGCACTAACACGGCTCTGTTTTTTGGCTTGACTTACAATCGTGGTCTTTCTAATGTGCTGAATGGAAACGTAAAAAATGGCAGTGATGAGATTAATAACAGTGTAAAAATGCGCAATAGCCTTTTGTCACTAGACTTAGGAATTAAGTTTTAATGGGAGAGGTTTTGACTTTTCAAACTATAGTATTTTCGAGTAACAAAAAAGCACTGTTGTGAGCAGTGCTTTTTTGTTACTACGCTTATGCGACTACTTCTATTTCGTCGCCATATTTATTGACAAATTTATATTCTGTAATTCCTAGCGAAGAATCTTTTACTATCTTAATCCAGCTTTTGTAGTGAAAAAACCATTTCATTCGCTTGGATGGAAAACCAATAGTAAAATAAGAATGCAGATAAGGATGCACGACCAGTGTTACATCCTTCTCATTTTGCCGGATAAGTATGTAATCCAGATTGGTTTCAACCTGATCAGTTACAAGGATAGTCGGTCCAACTTTGCCGCTTCCTCCACAAGTGGGGCAGGTTTCACCAGTCGAAATGTGCAGTTCGGGCCTTACCCGCTGGCGGGTAATCTGCATAACACCAAACTTGGTCAGTGGCAGTATGGTAAATTTAGAACGATCCGACTGCATTTCTTCTTTCATTTTATCATAGAGCAGGCGTTTATTTTCGGCCTTCTTCATGTCAATGAAATCAATGGAAATGATGCCTCCCATATCACGTACCCGCAGTTGCCGCGCTATTTCTTTTACCGCTTCTATGTTCGTATTGACCGCAGTCGCTTCCTGATCGGCCTCGGTATTTGAACGACTTCCGCTATTTACGTCGATCACGTGCATGGCTTCCGTATGCTCAATAATCAGGTAACCGCCACCGGGCAAGCTCACCGACCGACCAAAAATGGATTTGAGTTGTTTCTCAATACCAAATTGTTCGAAAATCTTGTTTTTGCCATTGTAAAGCTTTACAATCTTTTCTTTGTCGGGAGCAATGGTGTGAATATACGAACGTATGTCTTCGTAGGTATCCTTGTCATCAACGGTGATGCTGTCAAAACTTTCGTTTAGCATATCCCGCAACATAGATGAAGCGCGGTTCATTTCGCCAATAACCTTCTCGCGAGGCTTGGCGTCGCGCAGCAGCTTCATTCCGTTCTCCCATTTTTCCAGCAGGTTTTTCAAATCTCTGTCTAACTCGGCCACCTCTTTGTTCTCGGCCACCGTGCGAACAATGATGCCAAAGTTTTGGGGCTTGATGGAGTTTAACAAACGAGCTAGCCGCTGCCGCTCCTGTTTGCTGGTTATTTTTTTAGAGATGTTAACTGCATTGGAAAAAGGCTGCAATACAATATAGCGACCCGCCAATGAAATGTCAGACGACAGACGCGGGCCTTTAGTTGAAATGGGCTCTTTTACGACTTGCACCAGTATTGATGCATTTTTAGTAAGTACCTGTGAGATTTTACCAAACTTATCAATTTCAGGCTCTAGCTGCATTCCATTTAGGCGAATGCCTGTATGGCGTTTGGCTATCACATCCTGAGTAAGTTTGTTTAACGATCCGAAATTTGGTCCTAGATCCTGATAGTGCAAAAAAGCATCTTTTTCATGACCAATGTCAACAAAGGCGGCATTGGAACCCGGCGAGATTTTACGCACGATTCCCAAATAGATGTCACCTACTGTAAACTGATTTTCGCTTTCCTCAATGTGGTACTCTACAATTCGTTTGTCTTTTAAAAGAGCTATCCTCCCACCTTTCTCGGTAGAATTGATAACTAATTCGTTACTCAACGTTGTAAAATAGTTTAAATTGATTAATAAGACTCACCGCTTAGGCATAGCAGAGAATCCGTGTCAGAACAACACTGGTAACATAGGTGAGTATGAGGAAAATAACCTGACTCTCTGGCAATGGGGCAAAGGATGCCAAAAAGAGTTTGTGCGAAATAATATCTTTCAGCAACGAAAAACCTGCCTATATATTCTTACTTAATCAGGCATCGGTGAGAGTGTGACACTGATGACAAAATGAATACTTTTCAACAGGTATTTTTCTAAATTCTTTCTGTAAAATCCGTAATAGCTTCTGTTACGATACCAATCAGAACAACCGATAAACTCCTATTCCATCTTTTACAGACGCGGCAGTTGGTATACGCGCCAATTTGTTGACAGCACAAGAGTATAGTTTTCAGCGTTCTGTATTCCTTAATGTGCTTGAGCTATAAACGGGCTAGTGGGTAGTCATTCGTTGCGACATAGATTGCAACCCACTTAGCTAGCTTTGTAATTTTCTTTTGATTGCTTACCCGAATGGCGTTTATCGTCACTCAGGTTTGGGATAGTGTATTTTCCTTTTGCACACAAACGCATGAACCAGCATTGAAAAAGTAAAATCCTACTTTCCTAAGGTTGTATTTACCAAAGGGAAGTAGGATTATCTATTACTTCTTCTTATGTCTGTTCTTTCTTAGGCGTTTTTTTCTTTTATGCGTGGCAATCTTATGTCTCTTTCTTTTTTTTCCGCAGGGCATGATGGTAAAATGTTTTAAAGTGAGAAAATATGGTTAAAGATTTTAAATTGTTATTATAATCATGTTGTATAATTAAGATAGTATTGTTTTCAAATGCAAAACCGCCTTATTGCCCTTCACCAAGTTGCTTCAGGTATTCGTCAGCTGCATTCAGAATCATAACATCTTTTGTTGCTGCTTTGGCCTCCTCTAACAGTTGCCGGGCTTTGGTTTTATCCCCCATTTCGGCATAACTGATACCTAAGTAAAGCTTTGCCTGCAAATTAGCCGGATTGTTTTTCAACAATTCCGCAAACCGCTCCACTGCCTTTTCGTACTGCCCCGAACGGATCGACAATAATCCAAGATTAAACAGAGCCTGCTCATTTTTTGCATCTTCAGCAAGCACTTCGCGTAGCTTTTGAATAGCCTGCATCGGATTGGCACTAGTGGCATAAGTCATAGCCATTTTGGCCTTAGCATCCAACAGCTTAGGGTTTTTATCCAAGACCTGCTGGTAATAGTCTCGGGCTTTCTCTCCATACTCGCCTGCTTTTTGCTGATTTGTCACAAAAAAGAAGGCATCGTAACAGGCATCTGCAGCTTGCAGCAAGTTTTTTTCGGAAGGTTTAAGAGCAACAATTGCTTCCCGAAACACCGCAACACTGTCAAAAATCATAGCCTGGCGATACAAGCTTGCCAAAGAATCTGCAAAAGTAATCTTTTTTTCATTATCTTTGACAAGTTCATATTGATTTGTTAGATTTTTTATTATCTCCGCCTGCTCTGTATTAAGTGACGAATTATGTGCTGCATCTCCCTGAGCAGCAGCATTGGCCGTAGCTGCCTGATTCTCAATCTTTTTGTCTTTATCGCCTACCATTACTTTTGGTAAGCTATACAAAACACCTACCACAACAACGGCAAGCAGAACTGCGATAATCTGTGCTCTTCTCATAAGTTACTACTGTTTATGCTGATTTTCCATTAACTAAGCGGTACCTACTTAAGGCGCAAGTTTTTTACACATGGGTAGATACTATTTCTTGTACGGCTTCTACCTGAAGAAATGGAGTTGCATACGGATTTGCAAAGTTGGTAATCGTTACTGACATTACCAATGCTTTACGAACAGATTGGGCAAAAAAAAGCCATATATACATTAAAACACCTGAGACAAGCAGTTGTATTTCAATGTATATATGGCAAACCGGAACAAAATCCGAAGAGAGGAATAATCAGAAGGATTAAAATACTGCCAACGTATCAGTTAGCAGAAACCTTGATTTTTTTGCTTGTTTTGATTTGCTCAACAAAGTCTTTAGCTGGTTTGAAAGATGGCACAAAATGCTCATCAATTACCATTGCCGTATTTTTAGAAATGTTACGAGCTACTTTTTTAGCTCTTTTCTTATTTACGAAACTGCCAAATCCACGGATGTAGATGTTTTCGCCATCAGCCATTGAGTTTTTTACTACTGATATAAAAGATTCTACGGCTTGAGCTACATCCGCTTTGTCGATACCGGTCTTTTCGGCGATTTCTGTGATTACTTCTGCTTTTGTCACTGTGATAAACTGGTTAAGAGTTTGCACTATTTATAGATTCAAACAATAGTTAGGTTGTATTGAACGATGCAAAACTAATACATTATAAGCTATTTTAAAAATTTAACAATGCCTATAATCATTTAATTTAGAGGCAAATACTACATCTATTAGCTTCAAAATGAGATCTTACCAACGGTTACCTTTGCATAGGTGAAAACCAGCGTTTTTTGCAGAGGCCACACAAAATTTGAACAATTTTAGGCTGATTAAAATTATACTATATATACGATATTAATTTTCTTTCGTTGTGATTAACGCCCATACTTTTGCCCAACGGCTTATTCATTGGTACAACTACCACAAGCGCGATTTGCCTTGGCGGCATACGCAAGATCCGTACCTGATCTGGCTCTCCGAAATTATTTTGCAACAAACACGCATCAAACAAGGACTCCCTTATTATCAAGCGTTTAGTAAACGATTTCCCACTATCATGGAACTGGCTGCGGCTCCCGAGCAGGAAGTACTGCGGTTGTGGCAGGGTTTAGGCTACTATTCCCGAGCCCGCAACATGCAGCAAACAGCACAAGCCATTGTAGCGCAGCATGGAGGCCTGTTTCCTAATACTTATGAGGGTTTATTAAAGTTAAAAGGAATAGGGCCTTACACCGCTGCTGCCATTGCATCGTTTGCATTCAAAGAACCCGTGGCGGTGCTGGATGGCAATGTATTCCGGGTTTTATCACGTTTGTACGGAATTACAACGGACATTGCATCAAACGGTGCTAAAACCGAATTTTCCAAATTGGCCAATGGCCTCATTTCTCCTACCGAACCTGACTTGTTCAACCAAGCCTTGATGGAATTTGGAGCCATTCAGTGTACGCCTACTTCTCCCGATTGCCTGTTGTGTCCTTTTCAGCAGGAATGCGAAGCGTTCTTATCTGGCAGACAACATCTATTGCCTGTAAAGAGTAAAAAGGCTACCGTAAAAAAACGCTTTTTTCATTACATAGTTCTTCTGTCTGGCAACCGGATTGCCATGCGTCTACGTAATACAAAAGACATCTGGCAAGGATTGTACGATTTTATGTTAGTAGAATCCAGTACACAGTTGGATAGAGAGAATCTTGTACAATTACCAGAAATGACCAACCTGCTTCCGTCAAATACCATTGCTGAACCGCTTAAAACCTACACTCACATTCTGAGTCATCAACGAATAGAGGCACAGTTTTGGTGTATAACGCTTAATTCAAAACACGATTTACCGGATAATCTGCGGTTTTATTCCATTGAGCAAATCCATCAATTGCCTAAGCCTGTTTTGATAAATAAGTATTTGAGTGAACATTTTTTTTAGCTAGTTTTAGCCAACAAAACACTTCCGCAAAACAAAAATCAATCTTATTCTTTCTGAGATTTTTTCTTTTCTGGTTTTCTTTATTGTTTTGCCCGTTACATTTTAACTAACCTTAATCTTATTCTTGTACTGATATGGCGAGCTACAACAGAATTACTCTCATCGGTAATGTAGGCCGAGACCCCGAAACACGCCAACTAAGCCCCGACCGTAAAGTGGTGAATTTTTCTATTGCCGTGAATGATGCCTATACCGACCGCAACGGTGTACGTCATGAAAAAACGGAATGGTTTCGAATTGAATTCTGGAATCAGAAAGCAGATATCGTTGAGAAATATGTACGCAAAGGCACCCAGATTTTTGTGGAAGGAAAACTAAGCGTACGTACGTATTCCGACAAAGATGGCAAAGAGCGCTATTCACTGGATGTGCTTGGAAATGATTTCACTTTATTGGGTGGTTCGCCTCGCGAAGAACAAACAACTTCTACAGGTGGCTATTCGTCTGGCAATGCCTATTCTTCTCAACCTGTGGCTAAAGAATCAGACCCACCGCTGCCTCCTGCCGGCGAAGGTGACGATGATCTTCCTTTTTAAACTAGCAATTGCATGGGTAAAATGATTCATTTTGTCCATGCAATTGCTTTTTGTGAACCTAATTCTATACTCTTGGAAATCTCTCCTGATACTGATGACCCTTTGTCGTGGGCTATAGCTGCTCTGAGCGTAATAGGTAGCGAGTATTTTTTTTATGGGATCGCGTTTCTTCTTTTTTTCTCTCTCCTTTTCCTTTCTGCGTTGTTTTCGGGTGTTGAAACCCTGTTCTCTCTTCTGACTCCTGAAGAAAAAGAGGAACATCAGAAATCGCATCCTAGAATAAAACTCGTAATCGGGCATTTTGCCAGTAAACCCAAACACTTATTAGCTACTTTGCTACTTGCCAACTCGCTGGTCAACACGTCGTTGGTTGCATTGGTTGTCTATGTGGTATGGCATGTGCGTCAGTCTTATCAGATTGATGGGGTTTTGGCTTTTGCAGGGATACTATTTTTAGGTTTCATTGTTGTGTTTTTTGGTGAGGTATTGCCCAAACTATATGCCATACGCAAGCCTCGTTTTTTCTTGGTTCAGTCATTTTATCCCATCGTAATTGCCTCTTATCTGCTGGCTCCTTTTTCGTGGATACTGCTGCAGATTACTCACTACCTGGAACAATACCTGCACAAACGTGGCTACAAAATTTCAGTAGATGAACTTACTCAGGTACTGGAAAGCAATGTATCGACCAGTTCTTCGGAAAGCGAAAAACAGCTTTTGCAAGGGGTAGTCAATTTTGGCACCATCACCGCCCGCCAGATTATGCGTCCCCGACTCGATGTTGCCGCTTTCCCGCTCGAACTGGACTTTCATGAATTGATGGATAAAATCAATAAATCAGGCTATTCGCGTGTTCCTATTTACGAAGAAACCATTGATGCCATTTCGGGCATTTTGTATATCAAAGACTTGCTGCCTTATCTGGATCAAAACGAGGAGTTTGACTGGCAGCAATTTCTGCATACGCCTTTTTTCATCACTGAAAATAAAAAGATAGATGACCTGCTGTATGAGTTTCAGGTAAGGCGGGTTCACATGGCTATTGTGGTAGATGAGTATGGGGGCACATCGGGTTTGGTGACGATGGAAGACATAATTGAAGAAATTATCGGAGACATTCGTGACGAGTTTGACCAGGAGGAGAAGTCTTTTACACAAATTGACAACCACACCTATGTGTTTGAGGGGAAGATCTTATTGAACGACCTATGTCGCATTCTGGAAATTGATCCGGATGATTTTGATGCCGTTCGCGGTGACAGCGAATCGCTGGGCGGGCTTTTGCTGGAACTTTTCACCCGGCTTCCCCAAACAGGCGAGAAGATTCAATACAAACACTGGACATTCTCCATTCTCTCAGCCGACACCAAACGCATCAAACGGGTAAAGCTGACCATCGAACCTGAGCAGGCTTAAAACCGAAAACCCTGCCTGTGGCAGGGTTTTCGGTTTTAAAAACATACTATTTGTAAGCAGGCTTGTGGCAAAGCAGGATGGTTACGCTTTTACTTTTACCGGCTTAAGCTCAATAATCCTGAGCCAGCTCAATAGTTTGATAATTGGATAGGTTGGGTCAAATTCAAACCAGCGAGTTGCAAAATTCAGTCGGTTGGGAAGTTTGTGGTGGTTGTTTTGGAACAATTCGCCCATCATCACTACATCCAGAATCAGCGAGTTTTTAGACTGATCGTGGTTGTCGTAATTGGAATAGCCATATTTGTGTCCGCTCCAGTTGACAATTGCCCCATGTACGGGTCCCATGAGAAAGTGAATGGGCAGCAAGAAGAAAAACGCCCAGTGCATATCCAGCCAGATAAATGCTGCTACATAAATAAGTATATATGCAACACCCCAGCCAACTCGTGAAATCCAGGAATCACCAATCTTTTCCAGCGTTTCCCAATACGGATAATTGCGGTCAAACTGCGGTTCTGGGTTTTTGCGAAAACGCACATAGTCGTTGTACACATCTTTGGTTTGCCACATCATCGTGAAAATATTCTCACTGTGGTGCGGCGAATGCGGATCTTTTTCGGTATCGCTGTAAGCATGGTGCATGCGATGCAAAATGGCATAAGCCCGCGGACTCAGAAACGAAGATCCTTGTGAAACGTAGGTGAGCAGATAAAAGAACTTCTCCCAAAACTTGTTCATTGTGAACATTTTATGAGCAGAATACCGATGCAAAAAGAATGTCTGGCTAAATAACGAAATGTACCAGTGCAGAATAAAAAAGGCGAGTATGAATAACACAACAAGAAAGTTAAACGGGTGAAACAGAGGTAAATAAGTGAGTCTTTAAAGACTTGAGGTTCAGGAACAATAATGCAAAGTAGCCAAAGATTGAATTCTCTGCAATGTAAAATCGGATAAATTTCACTTTATTTTTTCCTTGTCAAGTCCAATTCTGCCTGGTATTTAAAATCGCAAATGAACGTACGCCAGTACTTGTGAACGATTAAGCACAAAGGCAGACTGTTTTTGATAGGTAAATTGATAACCCAATTGGTACTCAAATAGTTTGCCCGCCTGATAGAAGATTCCTAAAAAACTCCGGTTCTGATCGATCACTATTTTGTCCAGATGGGTCAGGTTATGAAACACTTCGTCAAACGCCACTACAGACAGAATATGGCTTTCGTGAGGTTTGTAAACCGGATACTGAAAGTGCAGTTGCACCCGGCTTCGCCATTGGGCATCGGTATCCAGAAAATTACGGTATTCGGCCATGACCCGCGGCCGAACCTGCAACTTACTTAGTTTCAAGAGTTTTTGAACACCTAATGTAAACCGGATTTCGCGCTGGTTCACAACCGCTACAGTACTCTGCTGGCTATTGACGTATCTGAGTCGGAAATTATCTGAATACAAAAAGGGCGAAGCAATAACTGAAAAATTGCTTTTGGTACGATACGCAACCGATACGCGAAACAGATGGGCCTGCGGAAAATGGAAGGGATTGCCTTCATGCTCTAAAAAATTACTTTGTCTGCGGTAATTCAAATCCAGACGCGTTTCCCATCGCGGGCTAATCTCCTTGATTAACGCCAGCCGTGTCCAAATCTCATTAGAATGATAGGTTGGCGTTTGGGCATTTGCCGAAAATAGTATCCCCAAACAACCCAAAAGGCCGACATTTACTTTTCTCATCATTGGTGGTAAAAGAGAGATGGAGTATAATCCTGAACAGATTTTTCCTAAGCTTATACTGACAAACGGTTTGGAGGTTTTGAGGTTTCAAAAGATACTATTTTTCTCGTTTCCATTTTCTCCAGCTCCAACCCAATCCAGTTGGGTTTGCAACAAACTCATCCGCGAAAAACGTCAGTCATTGGTAATAATATACTTTTCCCATTTTTCGAGCACCGAACGGAAATCCTCGGGCAACTCACTGTCAAATTGCAGCCACTGTCGGGTGCGAGGATGTTCAAAACCCAGTGATTTAGCATGCAATGCCTGACGAGGCAGCATCTTAAAACAATTCTCAACAAACTGACGGTAGCGGGTAAAGGTAGTCCCTTTCAGAATCTTATCGCCCCCGTAGGTGGCGTCATTAAACAACGGATGACCTAGATATTGCATATGGGCCCGGATCTGGTGCGTACGGCCCGTTTCCAGATTGCACTGCAACAACGACACATACCGTAACGGTTTCAGGGTTTTGTAATGCGTAATCGCATGTCGGCCAAAGTCGCCTTCGGGGAAAGCCGCTGTCACCCGCCGGTCTTTAAGACTACGTCCTAGATGCACATTTACGGTTCCACTGGGCGGATTTACTTCTCCCCATACCAAGGCATAATAAGTGCGTTCAATGGTATGTTCAAAAAATTGCCGTGCCAGATGTGACATGGCCCGTTCGGTTTTGGCAATAACCATCAGCCCGGAAGTATCCTTGTCGATGCGATGTACTAAACCAGGTCGACCTTCACCATTCTGAGTGGTAGGCAGATTCTGAAAATGATACGCCAATGCATTAACCAGCGTTCCGGTCCAGTTCTGGTAGGCCGGATGCACCACCATGCCCGCAGGCTTATTGATCACCAGTACATCTTCATCTTCAAAAACAATATTCAACGGAATATTCTCAGGAATAATCTCGGTATCCCGCGGTGGCTCAGGCAACGAAACGGTAATGATATCCAGCGGCTTTACTTTGTAGCTCGACTTGATCAGTTTTCCGTTTACCTTAACCGATTCGGTTTCAATGCCTTGCTGTATTTTATTCCGAGTGGCATTGGGAATACGATCCATTAAAAACTTATCGACACGTACTAGTGACTGCCCTTTGTCTACCACAATCCGGTAATGTTCGTACAAGTCGTCGTCACTGAAGTCGCTATTTTCTATATCTTCGTTTATCATTTGTTGGGTCAAAATAGTATCTCTGAAAATCGAAAAACCTCCACTCGTTTGCATCAGATCTTTTCCGAAGTTCTTCTATGATTCACACTCCTACCCCTGTTCAAGAAATAAAAAGTGCTGTGGCAGAGAAAGCAGGCATCCGGTGGCTGATTAAGCGCGATGATTTGATTCATCCGCAAATATCGGGGAATAAATGGAGAAAATTGAAATACAATTTGCAACAAGCCCAAAATCAGGGAATTCATACGTTGGTTACCTTTGGAGGAGCCTACTCCAATCACTTGTATGCGGTGGCGGCAGCAGGGAAATTGATGGGTTTCGAGACGGTTGGAATCGTTCGTGGCGACCAATCGGCAACCTTGTCATCCACACTTCAATTTGCCCAGTCATGTGGCATGCAACTCGAATTCTGGTCAAGACAAGCGTACTCAGAAAAGGAAAAGGCCTTTAACTTTCAGACAATTCAGCAAAAATACGACTCTTTTTATTTGCTTCCTGAAGGCGGAAGCAATGCTCTGGCAGTCAAAGGTTGCACCGAAATCATAGAAGAGATTGAGGTCCCTTTTGATTATCTTTTGTGTGCCTGTGGGACAGGCTGCACTCTCGCCGGGCTCATTGCCGGAAGCCAAGGCAAAGGTCACATCCTTGGGTTTGCGGCATTAAAGAGAGGTGACTTCCTGCAAACTGAAATCGAAAACCTGTTGCAAAAATACTATGATTGGAATGGCCAAAACCTGCCTGTTCCTAAAAACTGGTCGCTTCAAACCGATTATCATTTTGGCGGCTACGCCAAACATACACCAGAACTATTGGCATTCATTCAACGGTTTGAGGAAGAAAACGCATTTCAGATTGAACAGGTATACACTGCAAAAATGTTGTTTGGAACAGAAGACCTGATTCGGCAAGGAGCTTTCAAACGGGGAGAAATACTTATCTCCCTTCATACAGGTGGGTTGCAAGGCAGGTTGCCACTGCTCGATGTCCCAAAATAGTACCTGTATACAAAGCAAAACCTCCTGAAAGGCGCTGTCAAAGCACAGTCAAGAGGTTTTATATGATAAGTGCAAGCAAGAAGGGGTATATGTTTATTTCCAGGCACTTCTGTTTCTCGGCGCTTTTGAAGCATAGGCTTTTTTGCCACTACGTGTCTGATGTGCCGGATCTACCGTAGTGCAGGCTGAGGCCAATACGCCTGTTGTCAAAATGAGCACTAGTAAAGTTTTCATAGCTGTAGTAATTATTTTTATCGAAGATACAGGATGGATTGAGGCCTTCAAACGCATTTGGTTTTGATTCCCTACAGCTGTAATATTCTGCTCAACTTGCCAGGCGGGTTTCCTGGGTATTAAAGTTCGAATTTTCGAGTAACTGTCTGACTCTCTGCTTTAATTGCGCTTTGGACATGGGTTTCACAACAAAGTCGGTAGCCCCAGCCTGTATGTACGAATTGCGATCCATTACTTTGTCTAGTTCTGACAAGATAAGCAATGGGATATCACGGTAAAGGTGACGCGAACGTAACTCTTTGATAAAATCCAAACTATTCAGATAGGGCATAGCAGCATCCGCAATGATTAAATCGGCCAGGTTCCCTTTTTCAAGCCATTCCAATGCCTCCAAGCCGTCATTTTTCAGGATGAGCTTGTAATCGCTACCCAGCACCATATCAAAGGCTTTCAGGGAGGAATTTTCTGTCTGAATGATTAATATTTTTTCCTGCATAAAACTAGGTTTACCTCTATTTAACACTTATAACGTTAATATGTCACCGAAAAGCCATGTATGCCTTTCTCATGAATAAGTACGCCTGACAGAAAAAATGTAAAGCCTGAGCAACAGAACAGGACCAATGCTTAGGATTAGGTATGAGAGGAAATGAAACTATTGGCGGATAAGTATTTAAAACACTCCTTTTTTTATTTAATCTTCGAAAGCAGCTACAGAAAGTAAGTTATTGACTGTGAATAAAAATAGGAGTGGGTGGGTGGAAAAAAGGGTAGGAAAAGGAAAGAAACTGGTTAAGGTAATAAAAACGCGGGGTTTGCAGTAAAAATAACCCGCTATGAATAGGCTTGTCTAGAACCGAAACAAGGAGAGAACCACGTACAAAGCAATAATAAGTGGTAAAGCCGCAAACTGGAAGAGAATAATTAGGACCAGTGATGCGATCAGAAAAATGTATCGCACTTGGTTATGTGCCCAGGTAAAATCTTTAAATTTGAGAGCAAACAACGGAATTTCTGATATCATTAGCCAACTCATACCCAGTATGTATATAATAAGTGTATAAGGGCTGAGAATAAAAGACGTCAACTGCGGATGTTGCCATAAAATCAAGGGCAGGGAAGCCACAAGCAAGGCGTTGGCCGGCGTAGGTACGCCGATAAACGATTCAGTTTGGCGGGTGTCTACATTGAATTTAGCCAGGCGCAAAGCCGAAAAGATACTGATGATAAATGCCAGATAGGGCAACAGAACATATAATTCGATGCTGTACTTGTCGTGCATCAGGCTACGTTCAAGCAGTTTGTAGAGCATCATACCGGGCAATACGCCAAAAGTGACACAGTCGGCCAGCGAATCCAACTCTTTGCCAATGGTAGAGTAAGCTTTCAGAATACGGGCAGCAAATCCATCACCAAAATCAAGCACAGCTGCTAAGCCGACCATGTACGCAGCGAAGTTCAGGTCGTTTTTCAATACGGACACGATCCCTATACACCCACAAAACAGGTTGCCACAAGTAAATATATTCGGAATGTGTCGTTTCATGGGTTGTAAATGTAGAGGTTTTTGGTTTTGGAAAGATACTATTTTGGGCTGTACTCTTATGAAGCGCTGCTGATTAAATTGTGAGTCGGATGTAAAGCACTGCCGGTTTCACCTCCCAAAAAGATACTATTTTTCCGGGTAAAGCAAATATTTTCTGCGCATAAGGGCATAAGTTCGCAGGTCATCTTTCCAGCTTTCCCGAATTTCAGCTTCTGTTTTGCCTGCCAGAATCTGTTTCTTGAGTTGGTCGGTTCCGGCCAGAAAGTCAAAGTGGCTGGTCGGAAGAAAGAACCTTTTTTTATCGGGTGCCCTTTTATAAAAATCAAGCAGATATTTCAATGTGAAATGGCGCGTGGTATCGTGTCTGAAATCCTGCCCATAGCACAACTGATTTTCATAAGGCGGCTTCTTAATGATTCTGTTTGATTTGGGAATGAAAGTAAAGGTGCCATAAACCGGGTCAGGAGCTCCGGCGGCCTGAAACACAAACTCGGTGCCGCGCGCCCAGGTAATGGTTGTTCCTTCAAAAAAGCAAAGCGATGGGTACAATCGTACGGCTGTTTCGTTTGGCAAACCGGGCGACGGCCGCACAGGCAATGCATAGCGGGTTTGATGGGTATAGTTTTTAACTGGAATTACCTGCAGGTTGCATTTTGCTTTGTTGGCTAGCCATCCTTCTCCGTTAATCATCTGCGCCAGCTCGCCTACCGTCAGGCCGTGCACTACCGGTATCGGGTGCATTCCGATAAACGATTTGAAAGATGGTTTGCGCACGGGACCGTCAAAATACTGCCCATTGGGATTGGGGCGATCCAGAATCACCAGTTTTTTGTGGTTCTCAGCACAGGCTTCCATCACGTAATGCATCGTGCTGATGTAGGTATAAAACCGGGCTCCCACATCCTGAATGTCAAATATTACTACTTCTACATCTTTGAGTTGCTCGGGCAATGGCTTCTTGTTTTTTCCATACAGCGAAACCAGCGGCAGGCCGGTTTTGGCATCATTCGCAGTACTTACATATTCGCCGGCATCGGCATCGCCCCGGAAGCCATGTTCAGGAGCAAATATTTTCACCAGATTTATTTTAAGACTCAAAAGTGTGTCGGCCAGATGGGTAGTGCCTATCAAAGACGTATGATTGACCACCAGGGCAACCCGCTTTGTTCGCAAATCGGACAAATACAAATCTACTTGTTCAGCACCTGTTAGCAGACTTGCAACTTTACTCCTGTAAGAAACCGCAGGAGTTTCCTGTGTCGTTACGAAGAGAAGATAAGAGACCCATATGGCTATATTAAGCCAAAAAAATAGCAAACGGAATGGCAGGCAGGAAAATATCAACATAGAAAAGAGACAAAACTTTAAAGCTAAGAATTTGCTGCTTCACTGGCAAAAGTAAGGAATCCAATGAAAACAACCCCATTGTTTATTTGGCAAAAGGAATGTAACATTGAAGAAAAATAAGCAAAGTTCAGGAAATAGGTACCACCAAATAGTATCAGATCAAAGGCCAAAACCCTGCAATTTTCTAATCGGGTATACCAAACAACATAGTTATGAATGTTGCAGCATTTATCTCCGGACGTATCCGGCACACAGAAGGGCAATCGTTTTCGGCAACAGTGGCACGTATTGGCGTAGCCAGTGTGGCTTTGGGCCTAGCCGTGATGATTATCTCATTTGCTATTCTGGGAGGCTTCAAACGGGAAATTTACCAGAAAATTTTCAGCTTTGGCGGTCACCTGCAGGTATCTGAATTTTCGATGAACCGCTCATTTGAGACATCTCCCATCTCGCTCAATACACCGCTATACAAGAATTATCAGAAAATTCCCGAAATTGCTCATATACAGGGAGTTGCTCAGAAAGCGGCTTTGCTAAAAACCGATACCGAAGTACAGGGTGTGATTATGAAAGGCATTGGCTCTGATTTTGATGTAACAATGTTTCAGCCTAACCTGCGGGAAGGCAATTTTATTTCTATTCCCGACAGTTCGTTTTCACGTGATATCCTGCTGAGCCGACGGCTGGCCCGGCAATTAAACCTGAAAATAGGCAGTGAAGTCTTGGTTTACTTCATGCAGAATCCGCCCCGGGTGCGTAAAATGCGTATCACAGGGATTTATGAAACGGGCATGGAAGAATTTGACGACAACATGGTGTTGTGTGACATTAACTTGCTCCGCCGCATGAATGACTGGCAAGCCGACCAGGTGAGCACTTATGAGATTTTCCTTAAAGATTTTAACGATCTGGAGGAAGGTGCCAAGAAAGTATTTGATAAAATGGAGTACTCCATGAATCTGGAGAAAGTCACGGATAAGTACAATCAGATTTTTGAATGGCTGCTATTGCTTAATCGCAACGTAACCATTTTTATCACGCTGATTTTGTTTGTAGCCTGCTTCAATATGGTGGCTATCCTGCTGATTCTGATTATGGAACGCACGCAGATGATCGGACTGCTGAAATCGGTGGGAGCCCGCAACTTTCAGATTCAGGAGATTTTTTTGTGGGGAGGTCTGCGGCTCATTGCCCAAGGCATGTTTTGGGGAAACCTAATCGGGATTGGGTTCTGTGCCCTGCAATACTTTTTCCACATTATCCCCCTCGACCCGGACACCTACTACATGGACAGTGTGCCCATCGAATGGGACATTCCGATCATTTTACTACTTAATGCCGTTGTACTAGTGCTGGTACTGGGTATCTTACTGATTCCGACGCTGGTCATTTCACGAATAAATCCGGTAAAGGCCATCCGGTTTGACTGAGAACACGAATTATTTCAATCCTTTCTGGCAATAATAGTTATTGTTCTTCCGCTAAACTTCTTTTCCAATCCAAAGGAATGACATACTCGTAGTGCAAGTTTCCTAACAGCTTTAGGATAGCCTTCTAAAAATTTCTCAGAAAAGAAGTAATTCTCATATATAACGCTTAGGCCATTTTGTTTCAATAGAGATTGAAGTGATCTTTCTGTGAAATAATAGATATGAAATGGCAAAAAGGCAGGCCAATGCTGTTTGTATGCTCTTCTATCGAAACTACCAAAATCAGGCACGCGTAAATACAAAAGTCCTCCTTTATTCAAATTACTCTCTATCTTCTGCAAGGCAGGCAACACATGAACGAAGTGCTCAAGAACATGATTAAGTATAATCAGATCAAATTTGTCATTAAACTCAACTGTTTCAAAATTGGCGTTTTGTACAGATAGCTTCAGTTTCTTATTGATGAAATCTACAGAGGCATTAGAAGTTTCCAGCCCCTTCACTTCTGCACCTTCCTGTTGAAGCCCTTTCAATAAAAATCCACCACCACAACCTATTTCTAATACTTTTTTACCTGTCAAATCTAAAAACCTTTTTAGATGCTTTAAATGATAACTGGTATTCTCCTTTATTAAAGCATTTATTCTATTCTCTGATAAAGTAGAATAATCATAACTCATGTGTTCAGCAAAATATTCAGCTGAATTGTAGAGTTTTTCAAGCTTTTCATTGGATGGAATAGGATCAACCATTCCCATACCACAACTCAAGCATTCCAAAACATTATAGTCATTGAGACTAATAGTTGAATATTGTGTTTTCTGACAAGCTTCACACTTATATTTCATATCAATTTCGGTAGAAATGTGTTTAAAATCACCAAGCTGTCCAGCCACCGTCTACAACTAGCAAAGACCCAGTCATATAACTGGATGCATCAGAAGCTAAAAATGTAAAAGGTCCGTTAAGTTCTGAGCGGTCACACATGCGGCCAAGTGGGGAATACTTACGGAAGTTAACCAGGAATTTCTCTTCATGTTCGTTGTAAATTCCGTGTGGTACAATGGCATTGCAACGAATGTTGTCTTTGGCGTAAAACGTAGCGATGTATCGGGTAAAGTTGGGAATAAACGACTTAGTAGCAATGTAATCAATGGGTTTGTAGTTGATTTCGTTATCCCCGAAATCGTACAAGCCTTGATTAGGAGCTACCAGCGAGTACGTAGACGCCACATTAATAATGTTACCCGATTGTTGCTTCAACATCTGCCGACAAACGGCCTGGGTCATTTGTACCGTACCAGTCAGATTGACATCAATTGATTTTTTCAGTAACTCGATCGGATAATTCTCAAACCGACTTGGGTTTACATTTCCGGCACCCGATTTATCAAATTTGGCATCAATAGCCGCATTGTTGATTAGCACATCAATCCGTCCGAATACAGTCACAATCTGTTGTACACAAACATTAATACTCTCTGCATCTGTAATATCTAAGGACAACACCAAAAATTGATCCACAGAAAATTTCTGGGTAAGCTCTGCTTTCATTGGATCTATTCTACTCTCACTAACATCTGCCAGTACTACCTTGGCACCACTTTCCAAAAAGCTAAAACTAATTTCTTTGCCAATCAATCCAAAAGCTCCGGTAACTAAAATCACTTTGTCGGCAATGTTGATAACAGGTTGAGACATAAAAAATAGGATTTATAAATAGCAAGGGTTTTTACTTTTTCAGAGATACTATTTTTCGGTGCACATCCGGATAATTTGTTCCGATTCGGCGATTTGCTGCAGACTATCCGCAGTAGAAAACGAAGTTAATTTTGCCAGAAAAAATCGGGTCTGGTCAATAAAAAGCTGATTGCGGTCAAATCCTTCTGCGGTTTCAATCAGTGTGTGTTCTTTTGTGCGAAACGTCAACGTATTGGCGTAATAATCAAAGTCAGCACTTCCATTTTCAAATACATATTTCAGGTAACGCTGAGCAGGTTGCTCAAAATAATTCAAATGCACATGTCCCGTGACTCCGTTTTCATATTCGATTAGGAAATCAGCACCTGCATCCGTATTTACCTCCAATGAAGAGGCATAATTTTTCAATACGTAATACTTTTTTATCGCAGCACCACTGAGCCAGTTGGCCAAGTCCAAATCATGGCTTAGAGTAAGGGCAGCCCCACCGCCTAGCTCGGCCTGTGCCGCATACGAAGTTCGGTAATCTTCCCACGGATGCCAGTCAGGCAAGTATTCACCCCAATGGGTGGTAAACGAAAGTAGCCTGCCATAGTGTTGATTTTCAACGGCTTCCTTTATTTTTTGCATCAACGGATGAAACCGCAGCATATAGCCTATGTGCACATACACGTTTTGCGCTACCGCGGCTTTCTTCAAAACGTTTAGCCCTTCCTGCGTGTGCGACAACGGTTTTTCTACCAATGTATGAATCCCTTTTTCTACACACGCCAGTGTTTGTTGCAAGTGTAAGGAAGTAGGCGATGTAACAAAGGCTGCAACCGGTTGTATGACTTCAATTTCTGCAAAATCCTGAAAAATGCGAACCTGCTGCGAATCCAACGTACGTAAAGGCAGGTTGCGCTGGCGATATACATGAATATTGGTATAACCCAAGGCCAGCAGATTGCGGATATGACGCTCACCAATAGAACCCGCTCCTATAACAACAAATGGAGAATCTGTTTTAATCATGAAATTTAATGCAGTCGTATTCTCGAATAATAGCCGCCGCCCGCTCAAAACTTGCCAAATCGTCAATATCGGCCACAAATTTATTATCAACCACAAACGGAAGAATTACACGCCCGGTCATCGATTTTTTTTCAAGTATGGTTTGCCGACGAGTAATGTCCAGGGTGCCGGTTTGCCAATACGTTTGTGGCAAATTTTGACGGGGTTCATTGTACGGTTCCGCAATCCCTTCAACGGCTAGCAATGCCTCCATAGGCTCATTCGCGTCGTTTACTTTCCACATTTTAAATGGAGTGATGGGTGAAGGAGTCACAATGCGCAATGCTTCGGCTTCTGGATGAGCAGCTAATCGTTGAATACAGGTATTAATATCAGCTAAAAAACGAATCGGTGATGTAGGACGCAAATGCACAATCATATCCGGACGGAATTGCTCATGGTCGTTTAACCAGTGCAATGCGTGCTCAAACACTTCCAAATCGCGGCTCAAATCACCTGCTAACTCTTCAGGACGAATGAATGGAACATCTGCTCCATACTGCCGTGCAATAGCAGCAATTTCTTCTGAATCGGTTGTAACGATTGTCCGGTCAATCAGTGGACAGTCCAATGAAGCTTTGATACTATACGCTATCAGGGGATGATTAAGCAAAAGGCGCGTGTTTTTACCAGGCAATCCCTTACTTCCTCCACGAGCTGTAATAAGACTTATAATAGTCTGGTTGCCAATCATACTTATCCCTTGCGGTACTTGAGCTTTTTGCGTTGGACATCCTCAATCTCCAGAATCTCAACTGATTTGGACTGCATGGATTCATGCGTTTGATGCAGGTTCCGAATCAGTTTCTGCATTCCGGGCACTTCAAGCGAAGCTGCGTGATCAGTACCTCGCCAGGTGCGGTCTTTGGTAAAGTGACGTTCAATCCACATGGCGCCTAAAGCATAAGCGGCAATGTCAATACCAATACCCAAATGATGGCCCGAAAAACCGATTTGTTTCACCCGTGACGCATACAAGTCATGTAAACGGCTAATTTCCAGTAGGCAAACATCTTTAAAAGGTACTGGGTAACCTGAAGTACAGGAATATACAACCAAACGGTCTTTTGCCTGATTGGTTTCTTCAAAAAATTCCACTAATGTCTCTTCTTCCTCGTGCGTAGTCATTCCAAACGACACATGCACTTCACCTTTGTATTTGTCACGCAAAACCTGCAACATTTCGAAGTGATTGTTGCAAGCAGACGGCACCTTAATCAGTTCAGGATTCAATTCGATTATTTCTTCTGCCGAAGTAGTATCCCACACCGAAGTACTATATGTGATACCGATGCTTTCGGCATATTTTTTCAATTCGGCATGCTGTTCCTTTGTTAATTCCAAGAATTCGCGATGTTCGCCATAAGTTGCACCATACGAATGATAGGGATTGGGATGCGGTGAATTGTACTGTTCTTCAGTCAATAACTCTTTCGGGTTGCGTTTCTGAAACTTAGCAACATCAGCTCCACATTCTTTGGCTAATTTTATTAATTCAAGGGCAATTTCAAATTTACCCATGTGATTACAGCCAATTTCGGCAATAATACGGGGAGGGTGGTAATCTATCTGCGGCATATCTATGCGTTTTAAATCTTAGTTTAGAAAACGGATGTAAAAAAACTAAAGAAAAGTCGGGAATCAAAACTAAAAGTTAAAACGCAGAATCAATGGCTAGGGTTGCCTTTTTCCTTTTTCAAAGATATTATTCTGTTATTGAATCAGCTTATTTAAAATTACAATGATAATTTGAATAGTCTTTCCTCTATCGTGTATATCCTTTCTCTATAATACGACTTATAATTATTTAGATATAGGCTATAACTATTTGGCAATATTAGTCTATTAAAACCAAGTTCGTTAAACTAAAAAAGCCTCTTAATATCAGAGGCTTTTTGATAATATATAAAATAGTATCCTTAAAAAACTAAAAACCTACCACTAGCTATTTGCTAAACAAATTGTATTTCAGAATACAATAGATGGCACGAAATCCATCTTTCCAATTAATCTTTTTACCTTCGGCATAGGTGCGTCCATAATACGAAATACCAACTTCATAAATACGCACATTGGGTATTCGGGCTACGCGGGCAGTTACCTCAGGCTCAAACCCAAACCGATTTTCTTTTAGCTTTATTGACTGAATCATCTCTGTTTTGAAAAGCTTGTAACAGGTTTCCATATCTGTCAGATTCAGATTGGTAAACATATTGGACAGAAATGTCAGGAATTTATTTCCAATTGTATGCCAGAAGAATAAGATACGATGCGGATTGCCGCCCATAAACCGCGAACCATAAACGACATCGGCAAAGCCTTCAATGACAGGTTGCAGCAAAATATTAAACTCGCGTGGATCATACTCCAAATCCGCATCTTGTATGATTACGTATTCACCAGTAGCCTTACTGATGCCTGTATGCAGTGCAGCGCCCTTTCCTTTGTTTACTTCGTGTTTAAAATAGGTTATTGGAAGGTCAGGATTCTGTTGTTGATAACGCAAAATGGCTTCTTCCGTATCATCTTTGGAGCAATCGTTGATAATGATTACTTCTTTTTCAATGTCATCAATGAGTTGGACAGCCTTTACTTTATTAAGAATTAAATGGATGGTTCGACCTTCGTTATATGCAGGAATAACAATGGAAAGTTTTGTAATAGTTGTCGGTTGCACTACAATTGAAGTTTAAAACTTAGAGGAAATAAAGTATTTACTGCCTTAGTGAAAGATTGCCTGCAAAAGTAAATATTCACTCTACTTTTTTAACAAAATACGCACTAAATAACCTATTTCAAGTTACTTGTTGGTTACATCTCCATTTTCACAGTTTTTCTGTTTGTCTAAAAAGTAATTCCTGCCCCATGATTCGCCCCAAAAAGTTACAAGCAAACAGCCAACACCTTGATTTAACTAGCTTTATGTAATCACCAGACATGACTGCATTTTATTCAACTAGGCAATTACACATGGCAAGGCAAAACCTTACATGCAAACTAACAAAAGATTCCGGTTTGGTATCTTTTGCTTCATTATGAAATAATATATTTTGAAAAGTCCCCCTCCGTATCAGAAAGAAAGAATGATTTCTCATAAAAGATCAACCCCAGAAAGTTACTTCCTGAGGTTGATTGCATGATACATACATAGTTTATACTTTCAGAACTTAGAAGGAGCTGGCTTGTTTGCCTGCATTTCATTCGCTCTGCGGGTTGGATGAAACTTTGCATTGCCTTTTTTTGCCACAACCGATTTTTCACCGAAGTAAATCTTGCATTTAGGCAACATTTTCTGAATCCGAGCTTTTTCAGAATCCGAAATTGGATTATCGGCCAGATTCAGCATTTGCAGGTTCTTTAGTTGAGCCATTTCAGCAGGCAACGTCGAAAGGTTATTGTTACGCAGATTCAGTTCTTGCAAATAGGTCAGATTCTGAATGTTAGCCGACAAGCTTTCTATCTGGTTATAACGTGCATCCAAAAACAATAATGTTTTATTATTAGACAAAATTGCGTCAATACTGGTCAACTGATTGTCGCCTACCGTCAGTTGAATCAGGTTTTTCATCTGACCCAGTTTGGAAGGAACAGCTTTCAGGTTTGCACTGCTTGCATCCAGGCAATATACCTCGTTGCTACTAACATCATGAGTAAGACCAGAGACACATTCTCCGGCAAAGCCTTCCTGCATATCCGACAATGCCTCTTTTTTACCTAATCGCATAGCCTCCAGCAGGTCGGCATAATGTTCGTTGTCGGTGTATCCTTTTTGCTTCGCCAGCAATTCTTTGGCTTTGGAACGCTGATAAAACGCATCCGCATAGCTCGGCTCAATGCTGACAGCCTCTGTGAAGCTGCCAATGGCTTCTACAAATTTCTGGCTTCTCAGGTTATTGATACCTGCATTGTAATGTTCCTTGGCAGAAGGAGAGGTAGCAGCTGTTGTAAATAACAAACAAGCTGTAGCTGCCATGAGAGAAATGTACTTCATATAGAACTGTGTTTAGTAAAAGAGTATGTCATAAGAATTAAACCCTATGACTTTCATAGCTGTACTTTTATGAGTTTATCCGTCTGAGTAGGCAGAAAGTGACCTGAAAACGGCCTGCAAATGAACAATGAAACTTACATAACGCCAGTTTGTGCAGAAAAATCCGTTGTGAGCACCATCTGTGTTAAGCTGACAGCAGGAACAATATTTGTTTAAATCAATTTAATTTTTCACCTTTCGTGTCCAACAATTCCAATTCACATGTCTACCATTTACTTAAAAAAAGCCTTTTCAGACGGAATGGTCTATTATAAAATCAGTCCGATTGCAAAGCCTGAAGACGAATACATTTACGAAGCCATTGAGATTGCAATGGAAGACGAAACGCTGGGACGAGATGAGTTTGAGCTGACTCAGGAAGACCTGGACGAGATGTATGCCGATGGATTTGCAGAAATTCCCAAGGCTGAATTTGACAAAGCAGAAAAAGAACAACGCAGCCTGGACATCTGACTTTTTACTTTTTAAAAGATACTATTTTTTGAGCTGTTTTCCAGGTTTCGTTTCCTTACTCATTCCAATGAATGCAGGTTACTTACAGCCATTTCTTCCATTAACTACTATCCTAAACAATCCCTTATACTCATGAAACGAATAGGTCTGATTGCCATAATTGCCGTCGCTGCATTGCTGCTGATGGGTGGCTGTAGTACATACAACAGCCTGGTAGGCAAGCAAGAAGCAGTTAAAAGTGCCTGGGCCCAGGTAGAAAACGTGTACCAACGTCGTGCGGATCTGATTCCGAATCTGGTGAATACGGTAAAAGGAGCTGCAAACTTTGAGAAAAGCACTTTGGAGGCTGTCATCCAGGCACGTGCCAATGCTACCCGCCCCGAAATCAACATCAGTGGAGACCAGTTAACGCCCGAAAACATTCAGCGATTTCAGGCAGCACAGGATCAGTTGAGTGGCTCACTATCACGCTTGTTAGCTGTAGCTGAAGCCTATCCTCAATTGAGAGCTAATCAAAACTTCTTAGAATTACAGGCACAACTGGAAGGAACAGAAAACCGGATCACGGTTGAAAGACAAAAGTTTAACCAAGTAGCTCAGGATTACAATACCAGTCGGCGAACTTTCCCCGCTGTCATATTCGCTAACCTTTTCGGATTTACGGAAAGAGGTTACTTTACGGCAAAAGCCGGTGCAGATCAGGCCCCAACAGTGCAGTTCTAATATTTCCAAGCAAATGAGTTGTAGCAAAACGTTACAACTCATTTGCTTTTATTCATTCACGTAAATTGAAACGATATGTTTACGGAAGACGAAAAACAACGCATTGTTGCTGCCATTAAGGAAGCGGAACGCAATACGTCGGGCGAGGTGAAGGTGCACGTCGAACGGCAGTGCCCTACCGAATTGCTGGCAAGGGCGCAGGAAATATTTGCCAAATTGGAAATGCACCGCACTCAATTGCAAAACGGTGTGCTCATTTACATAGCGTTGGACGATCATAAGTTTGCCATTCTAGGTGATGCCGGAATCAATGCGGCGGTGCCCGATAATTTCTGGGTTACGACAAAAGATCTGATGCGCGACCATTTCAAGCAAAATCAAATTGTGGAAGGCATTTGTGCTGGCATTTTACAAGCAGGTCAACAACTGAAGTCGCATTTCCCGTATAAATCGGATGATGTCAACGAACTTTCGGATGATATTTCGTTTGGCGAATAGTATCTTTCCAAAGCGTAAAACCCGGCATTTTACTACAACATAACACTGTATCAGTCAACAGCTTGTGGCTGATACATTAATTCTTCTGTTTTGTGAAAAATTACATCTGGCTTTTTGTTTTTCTGATTTTTTCGGTTGCGGCGAAGGCTCAGGATGGCATTCCCAACAAACCCAACCCGCCCCAACTGGTCAATGATTTTGCTGGTGTGCTCAACCCCAGCGACCGGCAGGCATTGGAACAAAAGCTGGAAGCATACAATGATTCTACGTCCACTCAGTTTACTATTGTACTCATCCGTTCGTACGATGGCGACGAGGCCGGAAATTATACGTTTAATCTGGCCAATAAATGGGGCATCGGGCAAAAAGGCAAGAACAATGGTCTTTTGATTACCGTTGCCATTGATGATCGTAAGTATTTCATTGCGACAGGTTACGGGCTGGAAGGCTCCATTCCGGATGCAATTGCAAAGCGAGTGGGAGAAAATTACCTCAAGCCTAATTTCCGTGCTAATGACTATTACAAAGGGCTTGACGAAGCCACGACTTATCTGGCCAGCTTGCCCGCCGGTGAATTTAAAGCAGAACCACGCAAATCAAATGACGGCGGTGGTGGCGGCTGGATCACCCTTGTCATTCTCTTCTTCGTATTCTTTGGTGTCATTTTACCTATCATTCGGGAAATCAACCGCAAAGGTGGCGGTGGACGCAACAACCGGGGTGGCGGTGGAGGCTTCACTCCACCATTCGTTATTTTTGGTAGTGGCGGCAGTTCCAGTGGGTGGGGCGGCGGAGGCAGCAGCGGTGGCGGATTTGGTGGCTTTGGCGGGGGTTCGTTTGGCGGGGGGGGTGCAGGCGGCAGCTGGTAGGTTTTCGACTTTTAAAAGATACTATTTCCAATTTGGAGCAAACAAAAGGGTCTGTGTTACACAGACCCTTTTTGTGAAATGAGTGAAATGAGTTAACCGATTTAAATCCGGAATGGCTCATCAACCCATTATCCATCAACAAAGTAACTCATTTTCTTTATTATCCGTCTATTAAAAACAGAACCAATTCGCGGGGGCCGTGGGCACCTAGCACCAACGTTTTCTCAATATCTGCCGTACGGCTTGGGCCGGTCACCATCGACAACAGGGACGGAAACAATTCTCCATAGCGGTCTTGAACCAGTTTTAGGCCATCCCCGATATCGGGTACAATCTGCGAGGTGTAAGCTACCACCACATGCACATGCGGATAGATAGTCAGGCGGCGACCACCCGTTTGCTTTGACGAAACCATGATGCTTCCGGTACGGGCAATGAGGCATTCGCATAAGGTAATGCCCACATCGGCTTTCAAAAATTCTTCTTCATTGCGTCGAAACGGAAGCTCTGTGTGCGACAGCATTTCGATCAGTTTTTCTTCCCATACAAATGCGTATTCCAACTGTTTTGGCTGAATCAGCGCGGGCAGTTGCATCAATAGTTCGGCTTCGGTTTCACAATAATAAAACTGGCCGTTGTTTTTCTTAAACCGTTCCACAAATGCAACGGCCGTTTCCTGGTCGTTTGGCGTATAAATCGGCGCCAAAAAGTCGGGCTTCGGCATAGGCCGGGTCGTAGGCGTTTCCAGCGACTTCTGAATGCGGCGCAGTATGTTTTCTTTGGCTTTTTGTGACATACACGAATAGCGAATGGAATGGATGAACCTTCTCGGGTAAGCAAACTGTTTTACAAAGAAACGAAAGATAATGGAAAAAAGCTTCAGAGCCTTGATTTTTGGGATTCAGCCGATTAGCAAAAACGGATTTGTCCAAAGGGTGGTTTTTTGATTTTCAAAAGATACTATTTTGCATCCTGCTGCTCAAGATCAGCTATTTTTGGCATATGGCGCATTTTTCACTAATTTCGGGCTTTATTTTAGTCAGTTATTCACTCAGTCATTCAAAACTGTGAAATACAAAGAATACAAATCGGCCGATTACGCACAGATTGCCCGCGACGTACTGGCATTCTGGAAACAGAACCATCTGTTTGAACAATCGGTGAGCAGCCGCGAAGGCAAGCCTAGCTTTACGTTTTACGAAGGTCCACCCTCAGCCAATGGCGCGCCGGGCATTCACCACGTGATGGCCCGTACCATTAAAGATATTTTTTGCCGTTACAAAACCCTGAAAGGCTTTCAGGTGAAACGCAAAGGCGGTTGGGATACGCACGGCCTTCCGATTGAGTTGCAGGTAGAGAAAGAACTAGGCATTCGGAAAGAAGACATCGGTGTAAAAATCAGCATTGAAGACTACAATAAAAAATGCCGTGAAACGGTAATGCGGTTTACCGATCAGTGGAATACACTGACCGAGCAGATGGGCTATTGGGTTGACCTGGAGAATCCGTATGTGACCTATCACAACGAATACATCGAGTCGCTGTGGTGGCTACTGAAGCAACTTTACGAAAAAGGACTTTTGTACAAAGGGTATACCATACAGCCTTTTTCACCTGCTGCCGGAACCGGTTTGAGTTCACATGAATTAAACATGCCTGGAACATATCGTGATGTTAAGGACACTACGATTGTAGGCATGTTTAAGGTGAAAGGCGAAAAGTTTCTCGGACCAACCGAAAACACCTACATACTAGCCTGGACGACAACTCCTTGGACATTGCCCGCCAACTCTGCCTTGACAGTTGGTGCCAACATCGACTATGTTCTGGTTAAAACCTTTAATCCGTATACCTATGTTCCGGTACAGGTAGTGTTAGCGAAAGCACTGGTAGGCAAATACTTTGGTGAGAAAGGGCAGGATGGCGATTTTGAAGCGTATGCCAACGGAGAACGCAAAGTGTTGCCATGGACCATACTGAAAGAGTTTAAAGGCAAAGCCATTGAAGGGGTTGAATATGAGCAGTTGCTACCGTTTGTCACACCCGATACACCCGCGTTCCGGGTTATCGTTGGTGATTTTGTCACGACGGAAGATGGTACTGGCGTGGTGCATACATCTCCCACTTTCGGTGCGGATGACTTTCGGGTAGCGCAGCAAAACGGAATTCCGGCCATATTGGTAAAAGACGAGACAGGCAAAGAAGTGCCTGTCGTAAACCGGAAAGGCCAGTTTGTGAAGGAAATCGGCAGTCAGCTTGCCAGGAAAGTGCAGGAGTACGGCATCAAAACGCATCGTCCGCTGGGTGAAGACGACTTCTATGTGAAGAATTACACCAATGAAGACGAAAAAGCGACGGATTACAAAACGACAGACGAGATCATATCCATCATTCTGAAACTGGAAGGCAAAGCCTTTAAAGTAGAACGCTACGAACACACTTACCCACATTGCTGGCGTACTGACAAGCCGGTGTTGTATTATCCGCTGGACAGTTGGTTTATCCGTACTACGGCGGTAAAAGACAAGCTAGTGGCGCTAAACCGTACCATCAACTGGAAACCTGAAAGCACCGGAACGGGCCGTTTTGGGAATTGGCTTGAAAATCTGGTGGACTGGAACTTGAGCCGTAGCCGTTTCTGGGGAACACCACTGCCGATCTGGCGGAGTGAAGATAACGAAGAAGTTTGCATTGGCTCGGTAGAAGAACTGAGACAGGGTGTAGAACATGCCTTGAAAGACACGGTTCTTTCATCAGATCAACGGGCTCAGAACGAGAAGTTTTTGAAGCAACTGGCCGAAGGGCAACACGACTTGCACCGCCCGTATGTGGATGAAGTATACCTGGTATCGGCAAGTGGCAAGGTCATGTTTCGTGAGCCGGATTTGATCGACGTTTGGTTCGATTCAGGTGCGATGCCATATGCCCAATGGCATTATCCGTTTGACAACCAGAATATCTTTGACCAAAGCTATCCGGCCGATTTTATCTCCGAAGGGGTGGATCAAACGCGTGGTTGGTTCTTTACGCTGCATGCCATAGCCGGAATGCTGTTTGACAGTGTGGCGTTTAAAAACGTTGTTTCGACAGGCTTGGTGCTGGATAAAAACGGCGAAAAAATGTCCAAACGGAAAGGCAATGTAGTGGATCCTTTCTATGCACTGGGCAAATACGGTTCTGATCCGGTGCGTTGGTACATGATTTCCAATGCCAACCCTTGGGATGATCTGAAATTTAGCTGGGATAAAGTGTATGAAGATGAGAGTGGAAAACGTGAGCTTTATGATCCTAAAAAGACTCCTGAGCATTACGAAAATCTGAAACTGATCGATCAGTATTCAGATGGAATCACGGAAGTGCAGCGCAAATTCTTTGGTACGTTGTTCAATACGTATCAATTCTATGCAATGTATGCAAATCTGGATAACTACAAGCTGTCAGAATCGGATCGGGTGCCTTACGGAAACTTGAACGAGCTGGACCGCTGGATCATCTCCAAATTGCAGTCGCTGATCCTGGAAGTGGAGGAAGCGTACGAAAGCTACGAGCCGACCAAGGCAACGCGTGCCATCCAGTATTTTGTCACCGAGCAATTGTCCAACTGGTATGTGCGTTTGTCGCGTCGTCGTTTCTGGAAAGGTGAATTGACCCAGGACAAAAAAGCCGCCTACGAAACCTTGCAGGAATGCCTGGTTGTAGTGGCGCAGTTGATGAGTCCGGTAGCGCCGTTCTTTGGCGATTGGCTGTATCAGAACATGACCGATAATGTGCGTACGGAAGCCATTGCCAACAAAACGCCATTGGCTCCTACATCGGTGCATTTGACGGATTTTGTAAAGGCCGATACCCAACGCATTGATAAGAAGCTGGAAGAATCGATGGATCTGGCTCAGCGGTATTCGTCGATGGTGCATGCCTTACGCAAAAGCCATAAACTGCGGGTGCGTCAGCCGCTATCGCGGGTGTTGCTGCCAATATTAAGCGAAGAGCAGCGCGAAAAAGTGCGTTCAGTTGCCGACTTGATTCTGTCTGAAACCAACATCAAGGCCATCGAATACATCGACGATGCGTCAGGATTGCTGGTAAAGAAAATCAAGCCAAATTTCAAGAAACTGGGCAAAGAATATGGCCCACGCTTGAAGGACGTGGCGGCGTTGATCCAGGCCATGGACCAAAATAGTATCCGTGGATTGGAGAAAACCGGCCAGTTCCTGACCAACCTGAACGGCGACGCCATCACGATTACGCCGGAAGATGTCGAAATCTCGGCAGAGGACATTCCCGGATGGATTGTGGCCAGCGAAGGCGGCCTGACGGTGGCGCTGGACATTACGCTGACCGACGAACTGCGCCGCGAAGGCATTGCCCGCGATGTGGTTAACCGCATTCAAAATCTGCGCAAGGATTCGGGACTGGAAGTGCAGGACAAGATCAAGCTAACCTTCCAGAATCTGGATTCGTTTGTGGATTCGGCACTGGAAAGCAACCGTGAGTACATCTGCACCGAAACGCAGGCATTGGAACTGCAACTGGTTCCGCAAGTAGCCGAAACCGTGCCGCTGGATTTAGACGAGTTTACGCTGAACGTAAAGCTGGAAGTGGTAAACTAGAAAATAGTATGTTTTGAAAAGTAAAAAGGCTCCTTCTCAAAGGAGCCTTTCTCGTACTTGTTTTTTATTCTCCGGCCTCAAAATCGGTATGAGTAAGAGCCCGAACCCGTGCTTTTCCGTTTGAAACCACTTTGCTGTTCCCTGACTTGTCGTATAGCTTACACGAAAACTCAGCCGTGATGATTTGTTTGCTAAAAGGCGCTGTTTGCGGATCTGTGTTTTTGGTTACTGAGGTTATTTTAAACACGCTTCCTGTTTGGTCGGCGCTACCCATATCAGTACTCCAGAATTTGCCGTCTGCGTCAATGTAACTGATTACAACTCCTTCCACATAGTTATCTTCTTCTTCATCTTCCTTCTGAGGGGTGCGGCCAAACGTATATTCTGAGGTTTTGAATAAGCCATACATGATTTGTGGCCATTGTGCTTCGTTGTCATACGTACGCCGAGGAACTACTTTTACCACATTGATCATCAACTTATTAAGGTCTGAAGTGTATTTACTGATAAATGATTGCTCAATCACTAGTTCCGTGGCTCCATCGGATGAATGGCCCATATAAGCTACACCCGATGCATATCCATCCAATCCTACTTTATCGGCCTGTACAAGATAATCCTTCGTATCGATCTTGGCTTGAATGTAAAATTCTTTTGAAGCTTTGGGTCCGTTCGCTTCATCACTGGATTTTTTGCAGCTTGAAATAAGGAATACAGTCAGCAAACTTGCAATTAAAATTTGTATACGTTTCATAAGTAAGAATAGGTTTAATACCAAGCAAAAGAACATCATTAACGGACTATTTGATAGTCTCAAACTCATAAAAACTTACACATACCCACTAATACAATGTTTCGACAAGTGAATCAAGAATGAATTATCGCCAGTGCAAACGCCTTTTTACACTACATTTGCTTGAAGCTTTAAAAACAATCTAACCTATTCTATAGTACGAAAATCGTTTCTATTATGACACACAGAAATCCTCAGCACAAAGATGAAACCATCTTATGGGCACGCAACATTCTCAGCACTAAGAATAAATATGTGATCTTCGATACAGAAACTACAGGCCTTAAGAAAAACGATGTGATACTGCAGATTGGCCTACTGGATCTGGATGGAAATGAGCTACTCAGCACGTTAATCAAGCCAACAAAAAGGAAACGAATAGCACAACAGGCGACCGAAATCCATGGAATCAAGATTGAAGATTTACAGACAGCCCCTACATTCTCAGAAATCAGGTCTCAGCTTGAAAATCTGGTCAAAAGCAAAACTGTGCTGATTTACAATGCCGCATATGACGAGAAGCTAGTTGAACAAACCTGTGAGCAAGATGAATGCAGCTATCTCAAAATGAAAACAGAATGTGTAATGATACAGTATTCCAGATTCGTAGGTAAATGGTCCAAAACCCATTCTGATTATGCGTTTCAGAAATTACCCGGTGGCGACCACTCTGCCATTGGAGATTGCAGAGCGACATTAGCGGTTATTCAAAAAATGGCAGAATCAAAACTTTCTACTGAAAACTCCAAATCATCTATGGCACAAAACACAGTTAAAAAGGAACCTGTAAAAATTTCAGAACCACAATCCAAGAAATGGTGGGAATTTTGGAAATGAGTTGGATTTCATAACCGAGCATCTCAAAATAGTATCTCTGGAAAATCAAAAACCTCTCATACTTTTCCGTCATTTTTACGTATAACCAGCACATCATTTTTTATTCATTCGCATTCCCTTTATGATTTGCACCCTCTACTCCCACCAGCTGGGTTTTGAACGAATCAAGAACATTCTTCAACAGACGTATCCCAATGCAAAAATAAACTTTTCTCAACAGGACGGGTTTGATATTGCGCTGCTGGAGCTAAAAGGCAGCGGTTTGTTTAGCTCTGCCAAAAGGTTAAAAATCTCGTATCGGCAGCGCGCCATTCCTTCGTATCAGATTCCGGAAGTTAACGATAGTCCGCTGACCGGCAATCTCAAAGGCTTGTACGGGTTTGTTTCTTCACTTCCAACCCAAAACGAAACCATTCGGGGACTGTTTCTGCGCAAGATTATGACCCTCAATTGCGAGTTTTCGGTGATACAGGAACAGGGCGAAGTTCCCGAACTCAAAACACTGATCCAGAAACTAGCCCGCGAGTTTGATGCGGTTTTGTTTGTGCAGCCGCTGACCGTTATCAGCAAATCGGACGGTCAGCATTTTCTGGATTCCAACCTCGATCTGATCATAGACACAAAAGGCAATTGCGAGATAGAAACACTTACCGTTAACATAGATCTGGTTTACTTCGATCAACCTGCTGCCGACTGGACTGACGACCAAAAACAACGAAAAGCCACCAGCGAACAACTACTCCAATCCCGGAATATAAACCTAAACGAGCATTTGCCTTGTGTAGCATCGGAAGCCGACACGACGCTGCGAACACCACAACAGATAGCGCAACGCATTTGCGTGCTGGCCATGACCAACATGGTGGCGTTTGGTACACTCTCCAGTGAGGATGCCACTGGCTATTTGCAACAGCATAACCTGTGGCAATACGTAACCCCTGACGAACGTGAGTTTTTGGAAAACCCCACAGAAGACCGTAAAAATCAGGAAACTTGGAAGTGCGAAGCCATCTGGACGCTGATGTGGGCTCTGGGCAAAGTGGATACGCTGGCATTTCCGAACAAAATATGCAACTTGGATGACATTCCGTATGAAAACTATCCCGTTGGGCCCGACAAAGATCCAAATGACTTCATACGTGGTGCACTGACATCTCGTTCCAAAGTTAAAATACTGAACGCCAATGACCTGCACTACCGCCTCGACTGGGCCTGTGTGGATGCGCGAATCAAAGGCCAGCAACTAGAGTCTGTAATTCCAAGCGTGGTGTATGAACGTCATTATGCCTTAAACTGGCTCATTGGCTACAAAAACCAGGAATGGGATGATGTAAGTTGCGATACCTAAACCCGATTTTAAAATAGTATCTTTTAGACAACCAAAACACCCTTACCCAAAAACTACAATGACTGAAAACACGATTCTTTTTCACAAAGATGACACTGTTATGCGTCAGGCATATGAGCAGGCCCAAAACACGTTTAAGTATTTCTGGCGCGAATTATCCTGGGAATTTCGCCGGATTGTGCCTGGTCTGGATATGGCTTACGCCAAAATTGCGTTTGCTCAAGAAACCGACGATCCAAATAATCCGCTGGTTGAACATATGTGGATTACGGATGTGGGTTTTGATGGCGACCTTATTTATGGCAAGTTGGTCAATGAACCCAACGAACTGACCAACATCAAAAATGGGGATGCAGTGTCTGTTCCGCTCTCCCACCTTTCGGATTGGCTGTTTGTCTCGCAGGGCCGCAGTTACGGCGGGTTTACGATACAGGTAATCCGTTCCCAAATGACCGACAAAGAACGCAAAGAACACGACACCGCCTGGGGCATCAACTTTGGCGACTACAATGACATTCTGGTGGTATACGAACAAAAAGAACATCCCGAGAATATGGAAGAGCACCCGATGAGTAGTAACATGAAAGAAAAACTGGAGGAATTTTTACGACAGTACCCCACCGAAGTTACTCATCAGGACGAGGCTGGCTATACCATGCTGCACCGCGAAACCATAGCCGGAAACCGAACGTCCGTTGAAGCGTTGCTCAAAGCAGGAGCTGATCCCAATCTGCGTACACAAAGCGGTAAAACGGCACTGGATTTCGCCCGGCAACTGCAATGGAATCACCTGGTAGAAGTATTGAAATAGTTTAGAGACAATATCCGTTAGGGACATTCAAAATAGTATCTTCCAAAAACAGAAAACCCCAGCTTTCATTAACTGGGGTTTTCTGTTTTATAATTCACTGACAATTTCGATTAGATTGTCATGATCTCGGCTTCTTTCTTGGTCGAAAGCTCGTCGGCTTTGGCAATGTATTGATCGGTGAGGGTTTGTACTTTTTCCTCAGCGCGTTTTACGTCGTCTTCCGAAGCGCCTTCTTTCAATAGTTTGCGTAAGGCTTCGTTGGTGGCTTTGCGTACGTTGCGCACACTGATTTTGCCGTTTTCCACTTCGTTGCGGGCACGTTTTACCATTTCTTTGCGGCGTTCTTCGCTCAGCGGAGGAATGTTGATGCGAATCATTTCCCCGTCGTTTTGAGGATTCACCCCCAAGTCGCTGTTACGGATGGCTTTCTCTATTTCAATCACCATCTTTTTCTCAAAAGGCTTGATAGCCAGCGTGCGTGCATCGGGCGTAGTGACAGAAGCCACCTGGTTCAGCGGTGTTGGTGCGCCGTAATATTCCACCACAATGCCATCGAGCATGTTGGTGGTAGCCCGCCCCGCCCGAATCCGGGTCAGTTCGGTGTTTGTATGCTGGATGGCTTTTTCCATGTCGCTTTTGGCTTCATCCAGATAAAACTGTATCTCTTCCATTGTTAAGTAGTTAGATAGGATAATGTATTGCTAAGCTTTTCTACTTTGTTTATTCAGTAACTGATTATCAATACGGATTAATTCATTGTTACCAACGTACCAACGTCGTTTCCATTCACTAAGTCAAACAAGTTGCCTGGCTTGTTCATATCGAACACGATAATGGGCAGATTGTTTTCTTTGCACAGCGTAAAGGCAGTCATATCCATGATATTCAAGCCTTTGGCATATACTTCTTCAAACGAAATTTTGGCGTAACGGGTAGCGGTTGGGTCTTTTTCCGGATCAGCGGTATAGATGCCATCCACACGGGTTCCTTTCAGCACCACGTCGGCTTCAATTTCAATGGCCCGCAAGCTGGCCGTGGTATCGGTAGTGAAGTAAGGGTTGCCGATGCCGGCTCCAAAAATCACGGTACGGCCTTTTTCGAGGTGGCGCACTGCCCGGCGACGAATGAACGGCTCGCACACTTGGTCGATGCGAATCCCCGACATCAGGCGGGTGTATATTCCGTTGCTTTCCAGCGAACTTTGCACAGCCATGGCATTGATAACGGTGGCTAGCATGCCCATGTAATCGCCCTGCACCCGGTCAATCCCCGAATTTTCTCCATCTACTCCTCTGAAAATATTTCCTCCTCCAATCACAATCGCCACTTCCACACCGGCATCCACTACTTTTTTCACTTCCTGTGCATACTGATTCAGTCGGCTTGAATCGATACCGTAGCCCTGTTCACCGGCCAGAGCTTCACCGCTAAGTTTAAGTAGAATTCGTTTGTATTTCATTCGAGCAATGTTTTTTGGCCCGTAGGCCTGTACTTTTAATTTAAGATGAAGAAATAAAATTGGGGTTGCAGTGTGAATGTGTTGGCTAAAAGCCGCGCAAAGATAACAAAAAACCTGAAAGACAAACGCGCGATTTGCATTTGAGGCATTGGAGAAAATAGTAGGTTTTCAAAACCAAAAACCCTACCCTTAGAATGACAGCAGCACCTGGTTTTTCTCCACACTGTCGCCCTTACGGGCTTTGATCTGCTTCACCGTGCCATCGGCAGGGGCTTTGATGATGTTTTCCATCTTCATCGCTTCCAGAATAATCAGCGGGTCGCCTTTTTGCACGGCTTGCCCTTCGGTTACTTTAATATCGAGAATCAGGCCAGGCATAGGGGCTTTCAGTTCTTTCACCTGTTTGCTGCCCGCGTTACTCATGCCCAGTTGTTGCAGTAGCAGATCAAACTTATCCTGCACTTTTACTTCATACAGCTGCCCGTTCACTTTGATGGTAAATGCTTTTTCTTCGTAGTCGGCCTTGACCACTTCGGCGTTGTACGAAATACTATCTTTTAAAATGTGAAAACCTCCCTGATGGATTTCGACAATATCCAGATCAGAAGCAGCGTTTTCATCCAAGTCGAAGGTGTGTTGGTTATTTACTGTGATTTTTAGCATAATGCGAAGGTTCAGAATTCGGGTTTCCGGTTATGAAAGGTACAAAGCCAAGCAGAATGTATGACTTATGCGTTTTTTTCAATTTCTTTACACCAAGTAACCAAAAGAAATCCAATGCACAAAAAACTGATTGCGACAATCGGTGTAGTATCACTGATTTTGAATTTAAATGCCTGCAAATCTTCTCAATCCGCGTCAACTAAAAATACCGCTTCCGATATTGCTGCTGATTCGGTTGTTCAAGCCGCAATAAACGAAGAGGAGGAAGAAGAACCCGAAGAAAAGCTACCCTACCAACCCGAACGTACCCGCCGACACGATTTGCTGCATACCAAACTCGAAGTATCGTTTGACTGGGCCAACCAGCATTTGCTCGGAACGGCCACTCTTACGCTGAAGCCTTATTTTTACACCCAAGATTCGGTGCACCTCGACGCCAAAGGCTTTGATATTAAGGAAGTTGCCTTGCTGGAAGCCGGCAAAAAAACAGCGCTGAAATATGCGTACGATCAGAAAATACTAGGAATAAAATTGCCAAAACCCCTCACCCGCAACGATAAGTTCACCCTGCATATCCAGTATGTAGCCAAACCCAATGACCTGCCCAAAGGAGGCAGTGCCGCCATTACCGAAGACAAGGGATTGTATTTCATCAATGCCGATGGCAAAGACCCAAACAAGCCCAAGCAAATCTGGACGCAGGGCGAAACCCAGGCTTCGTCTTGCTGGTTCCCAACCATTGATTCGCCCAACGAACGGTGCACCGAAGAAATATACATGACCGTTGACAAACAGTATGTTACGCTGTCCAATGGCTTGCTCATTTCTTCTAAAAACAATACCGATGGCACCCGCACCGACTACTGGAAGCAAGACAAACCTCATGCTCCTTACTTGTTTATGATGGCAGTGGGCGAGTTTGCCGTAGTGAAAGACAAATGGAACAACCTGGAACTGAACTACCTGGTCGAAAAGCCGTATGGCAAATACGCCAAAGATATTTTTGGTCGCACGCCCGAAATGCTGACGTTCTTTTCCAAAGTGCTCGATTACCCGTATCCGTGGGACAAGTTTTCGCAAGTGATTGTGCGCGATTATGTATCGGGAGCCATGGAAAATACAACAGCGGTTGTCTTTGGCGATTATGTGCAGAAAGACAGCCGCGAACTGGTAGACGAAACCAACGACGATGTGATTGCCCACGAAATGTTTCATCACTGGTTTGGCGATCTGGTGACTTCCGAATCGTGGTCAAACTTGCCTTTGAACGAATCGTTTGCTACTTACTCCGAATACCTGTGGATTGAACACAAACACGGCCGTGATGAAGCTGACTATCATTTGCAAAGCGATCAGGAACAGTACATGTCTGAAGCCGAAACCAAGCAAGAACCACTCATTCGCTATTATTATGCCGACAAAGAAGACATGTTTGATGCCCATTCGTACCAAAAAGGCGGGCTGGTGCTGCACATGTTGCGTAAATACGTAGGCGAAGAGGCATTCTTCAAGTCGTTGAATCTGTATCTGAAACGCAACGCCTACAACAAAGCTGAAATTTCGGATTTGCGCAAAGCGTTTGAAGAAACCATTGGCGAAGACATGAACTGGTTCTTTGACCAATGGTTCCTGACTGCTGGTCATCCGGTAGTGGAAGTAGCCCATACTTATGCCAATGGGAAAGTGCAGCTTT
Source organism: uncultured Sphingobacteriales bacterium (assembly GCA_963520985.1). Classification (GTDB taxonomy): domain Bacteria; phylum Bacteroidota; class Bacteroidia; order Cytophagales; family 172606-1; genus Xanthocytophaga. Next base: position 609,673 of record CAUQTA010000001.1, on the reverse strand, counting down.
CCGTTAAGCAATCGCCTAGTGACGAGTCGGTTTCGCAGGTTTACCGACTTCCGCTTCAGGTTGAAGTGTGGACTGGCGGCAAGAAAACCGTTCATGATATTGTTGTCAATCAACCGGAACAAACGTTTGAGTTTGCCTCTGCCACCAAACCCGAACTGGTCTTGTTTGATGCAGAAACGCAGTTGTTGCCAGCCAAGGTGACTCATCCCAAAACCGAAAGTGAGTTGGTGTTTCAGTATTATCATTCCGACAAGTTTTTTGCCCGGTACGAGGCTTTCAACGGGATATTTAAAGTAGTAGCTGAAGAAGAGGAAGAAGATTCGACTGCCAGTGACAAACCCGCCAAAGCGCAGACTGCGGCTCTGTCGCAACGCAGCGCGGCCATTCAGCAACTCGCCAAAGACGCACTCAACGACAAATCGTGGGTGATCCGGCAAATGGCCGTTCGGAACATGCCCGAAGAAAACGCCAGTGCTTTTGAGCCGATTGTGAGTAAAATGGCCACACAGGACAAACGTTCGTATGTGCGTGCCGAAGCGCTGGGCAAGCTGATTACCTGGCAACCGGAAAAATACCAGGATGTTTTCCGCAAAGCCTTAAGCGATTCATCGTATTATGTGGTGGCAACGGCACTGATCGGGTATTTGCGCACCCAACCCGCCGATGCTGAACAACAACTAGCCAAGTTTCAGAAATATACCAACAACGACATTGTCTTGGCATTGGCGGCTTACTATTCGCAAACGGGAGATTCCAAGCAGTTTGACTGGTTTACCGATAAATTCAGCCGGAGCGACATCAATTTCCTATACGCCTTCACGCAATTGTTTGGCGACTTCCTACAGAAGCAGCCCCGTGACGCGCAGAAAAAAGGCGTTCCGTACCTGGAAAAAGTGGCACGCACCGCGTCTAATGAGTTTGTGCGTTTCAATGCCTACCAAACGCTGGGCTTGTTTGAAGAAGTGGAAGGTGTCAAAGAATTGCGTAAGGACATTCGGACCAACGAAACCAATCCCAAACTAAAGGAGTATTACGAATCGTTTAAATAAAGGCGGGTTTTGGTAGTTGAAAAGATACTATTTCTAAAAATAGATTGAAACAGCTTCGGGGCAAGGGAGAAATCTATTGACTCAAAATTTAAACAAAACAACGCATGATGCATTTGAAAGTATCCATAGCTTTTCTATCGCTTGTATTGGGCGGGTGTTTTTTGCAGCAAAAAGCGGCAACGAAAGAGCAGTCCAGCATTGCGCGGGAAAGTAAAGCCGCCAGCACCATCATCACCGGTGCCGACCAAACGGAAGCGTACATTGGCTATCTGCAAAACAAACGCATAGCCGTGCTGGCCAATCCGACTACGATTATTGGCAATAAGCATTTGGTAGACAGCCTATTGGTGCGGGGCGTCAACATAGTCAAAGTATTTGGTCCTGAACACGGCTTTCGCGGCAATGCCAGTAACGGCGCCAAGGTATCGGACGAAAAAGATGCGGCTACGGGTATCAACATCATTTCGCTCTATGGAAAAAAACGCAAACCTTCCGCCGAAGATCTGGCCGATGTCGACCTGATGGTGTTCGACATTCAGGATGTGGGCTGCCGGTTTTATACCTACATCAATGTACTGCGCGATGTGATGGAAGCCTGTGCCGAAAACAACAAGGAACTGGTGATTCTGGATCGGCCCAATCCGAACGGATATTTGGTTGATGGCCCCGTGCTGGATATGAAACTAAAATCGGGTGTGGGGCAGTTTCCCATTCCCATAGCTCACGGCATGACCATCGCCGAGTTTGCCCAGATGATCAACGGCGAAGGCTGGCTACCCGAAAAACGCCAGTGCAAGCTTAAGATCATTCCGGTCAAAAACTACAGTCATGACATGGATTACGTGCTTCCCGTCAAACCTTCACCCAATCTGAACACGCAGCAAAGCATCATGCTTTATCCGTCCATCTGCTTGTTTGAAGGAACGATTATCAACCTGGGTCGAGGCACTCAGTTTCCGTTTACCGTTTTGGGCAGCCCGGCATTGAAAGGCAAATACACTTTTTCGTTTACGCCCGTGAGCATACCCGGCATGAGCGAAACGCCTCTGCACATGAATGAAGCGTGTTATGGATTGGATTTGCGCAAATACGATGTTGCCAAACTGCGTAAGTCGAAACGAATTGATTTGGGCTGGATGATGGAATTGTACAAAGCCTATCCCGATAAGGAAAAATTCTTTGACCGCAGTTACAGCAAGCAAATGGGCGACATCAATATCCTGGCGGGCGATTATGCGTTTAAAAACCAGATTACGGCTGGGAAAAACGTTAAAGAAATCCAGGATTCATGGGAACCCGCCTTATCACAATACAAAACCATGCGTAAGAAATACCTGATTTACCCCTAACAGGCAGGTTTTCCCTTTTTAAAAGATACTATTTCAGATACCAACTGGCGATGACAACGGATATCCTATTGCAGCAGCTAAATTTTATAAAGGAGATTGACAAGCTCAAGTACATTCAGCGAAAAACCAGGTTGTTCAACAGCGACCGGCACGAGAACGATGCCGAACATAGCTGGCATCTGGCAATAATGGCGATTGTGCTGGCCGAGCACGCAGACACGCCGGTTGATGTACTCAAAGTGGTCAAAATGGTTTTGATACACGACATCGTGGAAATAGACGCTGGCGATGTTTTTCTGTATGATACGGCGAAGAATCATGTAAATACCGATGAAGAACTGGTGGCCGCCAAACGAATTTTTGGTTTGTTGCCGAGCCAGCAAGCGGCTGAGTTTATCGCCATCTGGCAGGAATTTGAAGAGGGATTAACTCCCGAAGCCAAATTCGCAAGATCCATGGACCGGCTGGAGCCGCTGCTACAAAATGCGTCTAACAATGGCGGCACTTGGGCAGAGTTTGGCATAGACTACGAAAAAGTATACGCAAAGAAAAAAGCCATCAAAAACGGCTCGGCAACGCTTTGGGATTATGCCGAAAACGTGCTGAACGAAAGTGTATCCAAAGGAATATTGGAAAAGAAGAAAACGACTTAAGCAGCAGAATCCTGCATTTATCTGATTAACAGCATTACCTGCTAGTACTTTTAATCAGGCAGTATCAGCCTTTAATTATCCAACAAAAGCTGGCTATTTTAATAAATTCTTTGTTCATTATCGGTAAATCGGCGGCTTTTAGAGCTATTATACATGCAGCTTTTTCCGATCTTCCTTGTATCGGCTTTAGCAAATAGTATCTTTTGCAAGTCAAAAACCTCCATAAATAATAACCCTTATCACTTATGCCAACATCTGTTTCACGTAGAGATTTTTTAAAACAAGCCGGTTTTTATACGGCTGCAGCTAGTTTGCTGGGTTCGGCGGCATGGGCAGCTCCCAAACCGTTGTATTCCATTGCGTGTTCTTCCATTACATGGGGTGGCAACGACAAACAAGCCATTGACGAAATTGCCGGACTAGGACTAAGAGGCATTCAGATCAGAGCCAACACCTACAAAGATTACAAGGACAACGTAAACGCCCTGAAAGACCTGCTGGTGAAACACAAGTTGAAACTGGCCATGTTTTCGAGTGGCAATGTAGACATAGATCCTGCTTTGGAGAAAACCCAACGCGAAACGCACCTGAACCACGCCAAGTTTGTAAAAGCATTGGGCGGCAGTGCCATTCAGCTTACCAACAGCTCACGCCCCAAAGACCGCATGCCTACCACCGAGGAATTGAAACGCTGTGCGATGTTGATGAACGAAGTAGGCAAGCAGGCGGCTGATGTGGGCATTCAGGCGGTATACCACAACCACATGCATCAACTAGGCGAAACTCCCGAAGAAGTGGATGTGCTTCTGCAAAACATTGACACTAAGTATGTGAAATTTTTGCTTGACATTGCGCATTACTGGCAAGGCGGCGGCGACCCGGCCAAAGCAGCCAAAACGTACAAAGACATTTTGTATGCGTTGCATTTGAAGGATGTGAAACGCCCCAATCCAAACCATACCGACGATCCTAAATCGTATCAGTTTGTGGAGTTAGGCCAGGGAGGGTTGGATTTGCCGGCCTTCTTCACCACTCTAAACGAGATTAAGTTCAAAGGCTGGGGCATCATCGAGCTTGATTCCGTACCCGACAAGGCGCGTACACCGCTACAGTGTCAAAAAATCAGCAAAGAGTATCTTCAAACCAAAATCGGTCTTTCTATCTAATTTATGAAATACACACACTCGTTTCTGGTTGCTTCGGCATTGGCAAGTCTGATGGCCTGTGGAGGCAACGATAAAAATAGTACCTCTGAAATTGCCCAAACCCCCGCCGATAGTGCCATAGTGATGGATACGACCACGGGCCCGGCAATGAATATGAATGGTTTGACAGAACAGGAAAAGACCGATGGCTGGCAGTTGCTGTTTGACGGCAAAACGACTACGGGCTGGCGTGGTGCTTACATGGATAAGTTCCCGGACCACGGCTGGGCCGTTGAGGATGGAGCGCTGACGGTACAAAAATCTGACGGAGCCGAATCCCAACACGGCGGCGACATCGTAACCGATGGCGAATACAGCAACTTTGACTTGCAATTTGAGTTCAAACTTACGGATGGAGCCAATAGTGGAGTCAAATACTTTGTAGTGGAGCATAAGCCCAAGCCTAAAGGCTCGGCGTTTGGACTGGAATTTCAAGTATTGGACGATGACAAACATCCTGACGCAAAAAAAGGTCGCGACGGCAACCGCACGGTAGGTTCTTTGTATGACTTAATTACTGCCAAAGGCAAGAATGCCAAACCGATTGGAGAATGGAATCAGGGTCGGGTATTGTCGCGAGGCAAACACGTTGAACATTGGCTCAACGGCCAAAAAGTGGTGGAATACGAACGTGGCAGCGAGGAGTTTCGTAAACTGGTGGGTATGAGCAAATACAACGCACCCGAATACAATGCCAACGGCAAGTTTGGTGAAGCGGCCAAAGGTCACATTCTGCTGCAAGACCACGGCGACAAAGTGTCGTTCCGCAATATCAAGATTAAAACATTGTAAGGAGCTTTCAGCCTTTAGCAATTAGCTTTTAGATGTTAGAAAGTTCCTTCTAATACCTAAAAGCTAATTGCTAGTAGCTAAAGCTGATTGCGATTAGCTAAATCTAAAGTTTTTTACTGCTTCAATATAGCAGCGTACCTTATCTGGATCCGTATCTGGATAAACGCCATGTCCCAGGTTGGCAATGTGGCGGGTAGGTCCAAAAGCCTGCAACATCTGGTGCGCTTCCTTCTCAATGGTCTTATAATCCGCATACAACACGCACGGGTCCAGATTGCCCTGTAGTGTTTTGTTTGGCCCCACCAACTTGCGTGATTCTACAGGGTCCATGGTCCAGTCCAGTCCAATGGTATCACAATTTAACTGAGCAATTTCGGCACGGGCAAACCACGCATCTTTGGCAAAAACGGTTTTGGGCACCTGCTGAATGGCATCGCAAATCTGGCGCAAATACGGAAGCGAAAACGTACGGTATTGCTCCGGACTCAGAATGCCTGCCCACGAATCGAAAATCTGTACCAAATCGGCACCCGCTCCAATTTGTCCATGCAAATAGTGGATGGTGCTATCCGTAATTTTTTGCAGCAGTGTATGCGACAATTCCGGATTGGTGTACAGCATCCGCTTGGCTTTGGAAAACGTCTTCGAGCCGCTTCCTTCAATCATATACGCAAAAATGGTCCAGGGTGCTCCGGCAAACCCGATCAACGGAACCCGATTGTTCAATTCTCGTTTGGTAATCCGAATGGCTTCCAGCACGTAGCCCAAATCCGCTTCGGCATCGGCAATTCTCAATTTATGGACATCGGCTTCGGTTTGCACCGCATTGGGAAACCACGGACCGCGTTTTTCTACCATTTCGTAAGGCAGCCCCATCGCTTCAGGAATAACCAGAATATCTGAAAAAATAATGGCCGCATCCACACCCAGAATATCCACCGGCTGAATGGTTACTTCGGCAGCCAGTTCAGGGGTTGTAGCCAAGGCAATAAAGCTACCCGCTTTTTCGCGAACGGCCCGGTATTCGGCCAGAATCCGCCCAGCCTGGCGCATTAACCAGACAGGAGTGCGTTCCATTTTTTCACCGCGGGCCGCACGTAACAGCAAATCATTTTTCAAAGTCATGCGGCAAATGTAAGAAGAAGACCGCATACCACCGAATGAATCCGAGGGGGTTTTCGCTTTTGAAAAGATACTATTTCAGACCGTGGAAGGAAACGGATTTCTGGAATGCAATGGATTCAAATACGCATCGGCAATATGGCAGGTTTTTCTCTTTTGAAAGATACTATTTCCGGCCCCGTTCAACGCTTTAATTGTCACAAAAACAATAATTTCGAACTCCCCTCAAATAAATACCAAAAATGCTTTATTTTATACCAAAACGACCGTAAATTTACAATCTCTCCAATTTCTTACCGTTCTTTTATCTACATGAAACGCACAAAAATTTACGGCATTTCGGCTGGGCTAGTTGGATTATTGCTGTTGGGAAGTGCCTATCGGGACATAAAACCAGGTCGCCCTTCGGAGGCCGTTCTGGATAGTCTGTATCGACAACTCACCGATGAGCAAAAACGCCTGCCTGAAAACGCCCTGCTTGGGCTCAAAATCGCGGACGGGCTGGATGCCACACTTTTTGCATCGGAGCCCAGCATCACCAACCCTACCAACATCGACATTGACGCCCGGGGCCGGGTGTGGGTATGCGAGGCCTACAACTACCGTCCGGCCATCAACGGCAATCCCACACATAAGGAAGGTGACCGGATTCTGATCTTGGAAGATACCAATGGCGATGGCAAATCGGACGTGAGCAAGGTATTTTACCAAGGACCGGAAATAAATGCACCGCTGGGCATCTGGGTAATGGGAAACAAGGTAATTGTATCGCAAAGCCCGTACGTATGGTTATTCACCGACGAAAACGGCGACGATAAAGCGGATAAAAAAGACATTCTGTTCGAGGGAATCGAAGGCGAGCAACACGACCACGGCATGCATGCCTTTACCTTTGGCCCGGACGGAATGTTGTATTTTAACTTTGGCAATGCCGGCGAACAGCTGAAAGATAAAAGCGGTCAATTTATCAAAGATCCGGAAGGCAACGAGATTTCGTTGAAAAACTACAAGCAAGGCATGGTATTCCGGTGCGATCCCGAATTCAAAAATGTGGAGGTGCTGGCTCATAATTTCCGGAATAATTATGAAGTAGCCGTGGACAGCTATGGCACTATGTGGCAAAGCGATAACGACGACGACGGCAACAAAGGCGTACGCATCAATTACGTGATGGACTACGGCAATTACGGCTATACCGACGAAGTTACCGGAGCCGGTTGGCAAGCGAACCGCACCAACATTGAGCCGGAAATTCCGCGCCGCCACTGGCACTTGAACGACCCTGGCGTTGTTCCCAATTTGCTGCAAACCGGAGCTGGTTCACCCACCGGAATGGTTATTTACGAAGGCAATCTGCTGCCCGAAGTCTTTCGCAATCAGATGATTCACTCCGATGCGGGCCCCAATGTGGTGCGGAGCTATCCGGTCACCAAAGACGGGGCCGGTTACAAAGCTACCATTGTCAATCTGGTGGAAGGTGTACGCGACCAGTGGTTCCGCCCGTCGGATGTATGTGTGGCTCCCGATGGCTCACTGATGGTTGCCGACTGGTATGATCCGGGGGTAGGCGGCCACCAGGCAGGCGATCAGAATCGCGGACGTATTTTCCGCATCGCACCGCCTAACCATGCCTACAAAATTCCTGCATACGATTTTTCTACTGTTGATGGAGCTTTAAAAGCACTGGAAAACCCAAATGTTTCGGTTCGTTATCAGGCATGGACTGCCCTGCACAACATGGGAGCCAAAGCCGAAAAAACGCTGGCAAAATACTATAAATCGCAAAGCCAGAACCCCCGCATGCAAGCCCGCGCGTTCTGGATACTGGCGAAAATGGAAGGCAAAGGAAAGAAATACGTGGAAATGGCACTGAAAAGCCCCAATGCCGACATGCGAATGGCTGGCTTACGAGCAGCCCGGCAATTGAAACTGGATGTGATTCCGTATGTAAAACAACTCACCAATGACCCGGATGCACAGGTGCGGCGCGAATGTGCGTTGGCACTGCATCACAGCAAAAGTGCTGATGCGCCTGCATTGTGGGCAACTTTGGCACAAAAACACGATGGTGCTGACCGTTGGTACCTGGAAGCATTGGGTGTTGGAGCCGACAGGAACTGGGACACGTATTTTGCCGCCTGGCAGAAAGCGGTAGGCAACAACGCTACCGTTGGCAATGCCAATCGCGATGTTGTGTGGCGTTCCCGGTCAGGGTTAGCAGTTCCTCTGTTGGCTCAATTGGCAACGGAATCGGCTACACCTATGGCACAACGGCTGCGGTATTTCCGCGCATTCGACTTTATTTCCGATGTCAATGCCAAATCGACAGCCTTGCTCAAAATGCTGGAAGGCAACGGTGCGGAACAAAATCAGATTAACAAACTGGCATTGAATCACCTGGACCCGGCCTCCATTCGCCGTTCAGATGTAGCCATGCAGGCATTGAAAAGCGTACTGAATTCGGTGGAAGGCACGCCTGAATTTATTGAACTGGTGACCCGTTACGAATTGGAAGAGGAAAACGACCGGCTGTTAAAACTGGCTCTTGACAAAAATACCGACGGATTAGGTAAAAATGCGGCAGCGCTGCTACTCAAACAAAACGGCGGTACCAAAGTACGCACTGTTGTAAATGGAAAGGATGAAAAACAAGCCGTTGCGATGCTTAGCGCACTACGCGGCGTAGGCACCAAAGAATCGCTGCAAATTTTGGAAGAAACGGCATTCAATGCTAAAAATCCGTTGTCGCTTCGTCGGGAAGCGGCACAACGCATTGGCAACAGTTGGGATGGTGAAGAACGCGTCCTAACATTACTAAAACAAGGCTCCGTACCGGAAGAACTCAAAGCCTCGCTGGTAAACAGCGTAAGCGGTGCCTGGCGCAAGAGTGTACGCACGGAAGCCGCTTCGTATCTGGGTAAAACGGCGACCGTCCAAAAACATCCTCCTCTCGACCAGATGTTGAAAATAACGGGAAATGCCAACAACGGCGTCACCATATTCAGGAACAACTGTTCGGTGTGCCATCAGGTCAAAGGGGAAGGCATGGACTTCGGACCGAAGCTATCCGAGATCGGCAGCAAACTGCCCCGCGAAGCCCAGTACATTTCCATCATGCACCCCGACGCCGGAATTAGTTTTGGCTACGAAGGTTACGAGGTGAAACTGAAAGACGGCAGCACAGTGGCCGGTATCATTGTCAGCAAAACCGAAACCGACCTGCAACTCAAAATGCCTGGCGGCGCCGTAAGCAGCTATAAAATGGCCAAAGTGGCTTCAATGAAAAAAATGGATAACTCAATGATGCCCAGCGGCTTGGCTGACAATATAACCACCCAGGAATTGGCCGATTTGGTGGAGTACCTAGTATCGCTCAAGAAAATGAACTAGATCACAGGATTCTATAATAATAAAAGGCTCAGTTTTATCAACTGAGCCTTTTATTATTACCAAACTTATCGAACCAATAAAATAAGTCTTGTTTAATTTCTTCTGTTAGCTCAGATTCAGTTATCATTTGAATTGTTCGCTTATCAAAAATATTAACAATTCTTTCTTTATAGTCAGAATGCTCGTCCCAGAATAGTTTGTTAGAACGTAGAAGAGCAAGAAGTAGAGCTCCCGGAAACGGAAATTCACCTACTAGTGGATTCTTCTCAATTATAGGGATTGCAATTGGTATGAGATATGGTAATCCTTCATTTTGAGAAATACAAAGCCTTAGATCATCTATTGAGTAATCCTTTAGTAACTTCTTTCTTAAAGAAAGTACATTGTATACCAAACCTGTAACACTACTCCTATTAGATAGTGGTATAAAATCATTCTCTAATTGTTCTAGGGTTTTGTCTAAGATATCATTTTCCATTTTAATATTCTTTACATGACAAGCATTCAGCTAGAGGAATGTATGTTTCTACAAACTCCAAAATTCACGTTAACAATAATATCTTAGACAAAACCCCCGTTATTTCAACTCCCGCACAGTTACGTGGGTTTCTTCGCCCATCTTCCAGACTTCGCCTGTTAGTTCAACCGCATCGCCTACTTTCACTTCACGGTATTGGCTGGCATTCTCGCGTAGGTTGGCATGACTTATCGTCGCAAAGTACACTTCTTTGTTGGCGGTTGTCAGTTTGGCAGTGTAGCCATCTTTGCCAAAGGTCACTTGTTCCACCTTTCCACTAATGGTTTGCAGCGTATTTTGAGCTGTGTCCTTCGGTACATCTACCACAACGGCATCGGCAACGGCTGTTGTATCTGTGGCTTGGCTGGTTTCCTGCGGTTTAGAGTTGCAACCACTTAGTAGTACCAAGGCAACTCCTGTAAGTGCTAATTTCAAAAAGTCTGTCATGAATAAAACGAGTTTGATGTTATGATAGCCTTTTCACAAAATCCATTCCTAAGTTCTACTTTCAGAGCTTTTTGTAAGACTCTCAGGGATAACAACAAATAGTATCGTATAAAAAGGAATAAGCCTCTGCCTCTTTAACTATTGCCATCTGCCGATTTGTGCATGTAAAATTCCACTATCTCAATAAACCTTTCTTGGGAAATTCCATTTTGCACTGCCAATGACAAAGGGAGAATGGTAGGCTCTAAAACAATGTCAGGCCGATAGTTATTATCTTGCAGTACCAGTTTTGCTTTCACTTCCAGACAGTCTTCAAAAGTTGCGATCAAAGAGGAAAACCATCCTACCATTGAACCATATATGGAAGCATCTTTTACTTTTTGTGATTCTTGAAATTTTCTAAAGTTTGCTTCACTCAGTGAGACCCACGGAGTAAAACTCAATGTTTCTTCTAATCCGTGAACCGGGATTTCGAGAAAGCCTTTTGCAAAAAACTGGTTGCCATCAATTACGCATGTATCTGACGTTAATTCTGTTCTTGCGTCTCTTTCCTCCTCTGGAATCGAATAATAATAGATGGGCGCATCGAAACTAAAGCTAGGAATGCCTTCGTGGATTTTATCACATGTACTACAAGTAAAAGAAAACGATTCCATAGATTAAAAAAGAATTGAGTGGTTTTTGTCTTTGCGAAGATACTATTTTGCTATACCAATTGGGCTGCCACCTTTTTCAGTGTCGCGTTTTTCTGCCATTCGGTAGCCCGTTCTTTTACCGCTGCTGTGGGTTGCCAACGGTGTTTGGCACAAAGGTCGGCATACAATTCGAGCAGCTTTTTCAAGTTTTTGGGTAGTTCACCAGTGATCTGGGGAAACACCATTTCCAATAACTGAATCAAAGCCGAATCGTGCATTGCCGATACACCCTTTACTTGGGTTAATGAATCGACGAGCCGTTGTACAGGTGCATAATTGCCTGCAAGCAGTTTGCCCAGTGTTTCGCCGAGCTTGGCTACTGGTAATCGCAAATCGGAAACGGTTTGAATCAGAACCTCTATAGCAATTCCCCGATTGACGGGTGCGCCATTGACAAGCCCACTTGCCAGAAACAACGTCGCCGCAGTGCTAAATTCGCGATGAGAAGGCAGCAACGTACGCAGTACTTCACCTATGGCCTGTTCTCTCACATCTGAGCTGGTACAATAGTGAACAAGTAAATTGATATAGAAAGGCTCCATGTACTGAGGCATAATGGATGCGTACAGTCCTATATCGGAGGGCACAAAATATTCGTAGTTGTTATTGTTTCGCTGATAGACCACATGCGAGTAAAACATACCCAGTGGCACAGGTGTGTAGGGTGCTAGAGCTGGGTTCAATTCGTCAAAATGATAGACTTCTTCTTTTTTTGTCCATGTGTTGTTGTAACGAGTTGTGCGGCGCTTCACTTCCCATTGCAATTCAAAGGGTTCTGCCACATTGGGAACGTTTCCAAAAATAGTATCTTTCAAAACAGTAAAAGTGGCACTCGGCGCTTTGGTACGTGCGGCAACTGCCCACAAAGCCAGCTGTTTTTCAGGCTCTTTGGGAGCATCCGTGTATTTTTTCTCCAATAGCCACTTCAAGTTTGCAGTAAGTTTCTGGAATAGCGACGATGATGTTTTGGGTAAGCCTGCAATGGTGCCATCACTCAGAAAAAACAGGAGCAAATCCTTGTAAAAGCCTTCCAGTTGATTCACTTTCTCCAAAGTCGCAGCCGAACTGACAGGAATGGTGCGCGCAATTGCTAACGACATATCTAGGTAATCCGGTTCCGCTCCGGCTTGTTGGTAAGCCTCTAACCTGTCGACCAGCGTTTCGGCATCAATCCAGTAAGGATCATGCGTAGGCGTACTCAGCAATGGCAACGTGCTTTTGGAAGAAATCCTTTTGAAAACCTGCAAAAACCGGTGTTTGTAAAAACTCAGGAATTTATAACGAGCTTCAACCTTAATGCTTTCAATCCGCTTTTCTTTGCCATCTTCGGCCCAATCGTAGATCAACGCCGTAAGCATGCCATCGATTCCCCAAAGCCATTGCACTTTCTTTGACAGATAGGGCTTGAGCTGCGTACGGAAATCAGCGGGAAACTGGCTTTGCAAACGGATCATTCCGTCAAACAACAGTTCGAGGTCAATCACAGACAATGTATTACGTGCTTTGCCGATCTGGAAAAGTAGGTCATTCCAGGTGGCAATAGGTGTGAGACGATTTTCATCTGTTAGCGAAATTGCTTGTGGTGCGGCCTGATACACGTATTCTTCCGATTCAGTAACTACTTCATCTGCAGAGGCTTCCAGAAAATCGGCTAATTTTTCACGTACTGTTGCCGAAAACGAGTCGGCAAATATACCCACCTGAGCCGTAAGCATTTCGTCCGTAGTGTCACCAAAGGTTGTAATGAGTTTAGCCGCTTTTTCGTGAATGGCCGAATCGTTAATTAAAAAGGCGTTGGCAGCCAATTGGCAAATTTGGGGTGCAAAGTCGGTTTGCAGCTTGCCGATTTTCTCAAAAATTCCCAGCAGGTTCTTTACCGAAGTTTTTACATCGCTGCGGGTGAGTACATTTTCGGCATTGGTCAGAAAAGCGGACGTATCAAAATCATCGTGCGGATACACCACTTTGATCTGCTCTACGGCAAAATTGACGGGCAGCGGTGTGGTGGCATTGAAAAGCTCAAACAATTCATGTTGCAAAGTTATTTTTTCGCCAACGGTGGGTTTCAGAGCCAAGAACAAATCGCGAAACCAACCCAGCAGGTTTTTATTGAAATCGCGCTTCATAGCCTCCAGCGATTTTTGCAATACGGTGTAGCGGTCAATCCGCTTTTCTTCTACCAATCGCACAAATACCTCTTGCCAGCCCAAAGGTTTTACCCCATCCCGGATATAATGATTGACCCAGTGAATGTTGGTTTCGTAGTCGAATATGGAAAACAAATCGCTTTCCAATATCAACGCATCATTCTTTATAAACTCGTAATGATCTGTTTTTTCAGTTTGGTTGTGACGGACCGTCAGCCAATTGACCAGTGGCCGCACAAACAGTTTTTTGTCATGTTCGATCAGTCCCAACTCAAGTAGCCGACGCAAGTGCTCATAATTCAGCGAAAACCACTCGTTTTTATCCTGATGATTAATCAGGCATTCTGTCAGCCAATCTACTTTGCGCCATTGCAGCACGTCTATTATGTAATTCCAAAGACTGTATTTCCCAATCCACATACGGTCTTCATCAAAGCTGGCAGTACGTAGCAGATTGATTGAGTCATTACGAGAACTGAATAAATCCTGTTTGCTCAACAAACCCAGACCCGCCAAGTCTAACATCTGAATCTGTTTGGTAGAACTCCGAGCTTCCCAAAGCATGGAATGTGTATACGAATTGATTTCCTTCTTTATGCTTTTAATCTTCTTGCGGAGTTCTTCGGTGTGGCCAGTAGGAACCGACTTAAAAAATGGAACAAGTTTGTCGGCTTGTTCTTTTAGAATAATTTCTTCCAGTTGTTGCGGAAACGTGTTCATAGTCAGGGAAAGTAAAAAAGATGGAATGCCGGTTTTTGATTTTTGGGAGATACTATTTTTGAATCAGGATTTTCTGGATTAATTTGATTGACAGGATTGAAAAGATACAGGGCAGACCGGAATCGCTAGGCTTGTACTCAAGCACTGCGACAGGAAACACCGAGGTTTTGCCTTTCCTAACGATACTATTTTTCGGAAGCCATCAGCATCTTTACCGACAGCACGTGCTTGCAGGGGCCGCGCTGTCCTTGGTGATCTGTATACCAGTTGCAGGTGCACCGTTCGGTATTTCCATCCAGCAACACGGTGTGCCACAATCCACTGCCTTTGACGCGGGCTTCTACGTGACCGGGTTCGTTGCGAACAATCTCCGTCTCATTGTTTGCCAGCAGTTTCTTGGCATTTTTCAAGCGTGGATTCAGACTAAGGATGCGTTCGAGCTTGTACGGCAACCGACGGTAAAAATGCTGTCGGGTCATGAGATCATACCCTAGCAAGCCCATCGACGACAAGCTGGAACACAGATTTTCAACGGTATTGATTTCCAGGTTGTGTTGCATGGCAAACAACGTGGGGTTGAATTCCTCATTGGCCTTGAAAAGTTGGTTGGCACCACGCAGCCAGTCCAGCGGCAATTCTTCAATCAGATGGTCCAAGGCTTTGCCTTCACCCGAGAACCCCCGGTAGGCATCTGCGGAAAGTGAAAAAACAAACCGCAGTTCACCCAGCTTTAGCACAAACGCACTGGCCTGGCCACCTTCGGCTGCGTATACACTCAGGCTGTCGATAAACGGAAGCAACCCTTCAAGCAAACGCAACCGATGCAAACCGCCAATGGCCACGGCACCATCTATTTTGGCAGGCGAAAAAATAGCCTTATTGGCGCGCATCACCAAGTAATAGTCGGGCTTGATGGTTCCTTTGGGCATGCTCTGAAACAACTGAAGCGTTTGTAACTTATTCAGTGTAAACACTTCTTCCATTTCAGACAGATACAGTTGCACGGTGGTCAATCCTTTAATCCAGCGGGTGGGCAGCGTCACTTTCCGTTCCACCACCTGTTCGCCCTTGTGTTCCAGAATCACCTCTTGCTGCCCTACCGACAAAAACACATTGTCTTGTTTGTGAACGCTGGTGAGGGCATTGATCATCGGCTCGTTGAAATCGACATTGGTGGTGCCGCTGCTCAAAAATTCGCCATCCAGGCCATCAGGCAAAATATCGAGCCGGGCATACACGCCATTGCACGACGAAAAGGCCTCAAACCGCATTTTGTCGGCACCCGCCGTTACAATCGGGTCGCGCATGGCAGCCAGTTCTTGCATAGTCAGGGCAAACCGGGAACGCACTACCTTGGATAGCGTAGTGAGGCACTTGGCAGTCAAGTAAGGATTCTTCAGCTTTCCCCAGAAGAAACAAGGAGCTTCTTCTACCTCAGTATCCTCGTTAAAGTGCGACAGCAGAATATTGGTTCGGTCGGTTGATTTGCTTACTGCCGAAGGCTGCGCATACCAATAAGCGTAGGGCGATTCAGTAATCATAGTTGTAGTAAACGTTGAGTGTGTGTCTGGAACGGGTCAGGAAAAGCAAAAAATAAAATCGATGCTCAAAGGTAATAATTATTTTCAAATGCAATAATATTATTATTAAAAAATATTAAAATATTATTTTAAAACATAAATAAATAATGTTGCGAAGAAAAATCTTTCCAAATGCAGTGGGTGTATCCTACTGATTATCAATCTGCTTACTGCTTTTAGCTTGCTACCCCATTCTAAATTTGGGGTAACACAGCTAGCAAGCTTTATTTATTTCGCCTCCTACCCGCAATTGCGTGGTTGACAGCAACTGATAGCGGTGCAATCAAAAATAGTATGTTTTTAAAAGGCAAAACCCCGCTTTTTGGGCAGGTTACCTTTGGTATTTTCACTCATAAATACCCGCAAAGTTGAAATCACCGAAGGCTTTTGTTTTTATAGCAAAGAATATTTACTTTGATGTCAGGTATTTATACAAATTGCAGCAATTATTTCCATTGGCTTTTCCTTATATTTACTCCCTGACAATACACAATTCTTCAATTCGGAAAACTTATGAGTAATGTTTTAAAAAATATCAAGTCTTTGTTTATTGTAGAAGAGACAGAGGGGCAGAATACATCCAATCAGTCTGAGCAGAAACAAACAACCAATACCCAAACCAGCCAAACCCCTCCGCCCATTCCCAATGCAGGGAATCAAAACACGACTTCTATACCCGGTGTCGGCGTGATAGACCAGCGCATTTTCGACTCGTTGCAAAAAGCCCTGGAAGAAAACAACCAACCCGGATTTGATTTTCTGGAATTTAAAAACTCACTGCAAACACTGGCGACCATCATCCCAGACGAAGCCACACGGTACAAGTCGGCATATGCCACGGCAGCTACCATGGGTCTTACGGTTGAGAAGTTACTCGACAGCGCCAAATTTTACCAGGGAATCTTGTCGCGCGAGAAGGATAACTTTGATAAAGCGGTATTGCAGCAAGTCGATCTGAACGTAACCGCCAAACAAAAAGAAGCGGAACGGTTGCAAAACCTGATTCAGCAAAAGGCCGAACAGATCAAAAAACTAACCGAGGAAATTACGGCTCACCAAGAGGAAATGAACAAAGCGCAAGGTTTTATTAGTGAAGCTGCCAACAAAATAGAAGCCACTAAAAGCAATTTCTATACTACCCTGGATGCGGTGAATGGACAGATACAGAACGACATTACCAATATCGAGAAATTTCTCAGGTAAACCGGTCTGTCCCAAACCCAGCAAAATAGTATCACTAAAAAGTAGAAAACCTGCTGTTTTGTCCATGAATCATAAAATAGAAATAAAAAGGTTACCTCAACCGGATTTATCCATTAATATAAAAATACATAATTATCGAAAATGGACGCCTTAGACTCAATGAAACCAAAATCTTTCTGGGAAAGACCCGAGGGAACTACTGGGAAAGTATTTGCAGCCGCCCTGATCGGAGCAGGTGGCTATGTATTGTACAAAGCCTTGCCATATCTGATTACGCTGCTCGAAAATACACTTTATGCTGTATTTTTGCTGGTGGGCCTGGCAGTTTTATTATACATCCTGCTTGATCCCAAGTTCCGCACCTTGATGTGGTACATTTACAAAAGCATCATGCGGTTCATTACCGGCTTGTTTGTACAAATTGACCCACTGGGTATTCTCGAATCGTACATTGACAGCCTGAAAAGCAATTTGGGCAACATGGATAAGCAGATTCAGAAACTCCGTGGACAGATGCGCAAGTTGAAAGACATCATGACGCAAAACGAACGCACCATGAACGACAGCCTGGCCCTGGCCAACAAAGCCAAAGAAAAAGGCAGCCAGGCACAGATGATCCTGAAGACGCGTAAAGCGGGCCGTTTGCAGGAGTCGAACATGAAGCTGGGTGATTTGTACAAGAAAATGGAAATCCTCTATCGGGTACTCACCAAAATGTACGAAAACTCAGGCATTCTGCTGGAAGACATTGAAGATCAGGTACAGGTTAAGAAAATTGAACGCGAAGCCATCCGCAATAGCCACTCGGCCATGAAATCGGCGCTGAACATTATCTCTGGCGACAAAGACAAACGAATGATGTTTGACCAGGCCATGGAAGCCATTGCCGACGACGTAAGCCGCAAAGTGGGCGAAATGGAACGTTTCATGGAGCTTTCGGCCAACTTTATGGAGTCTATTGACTTGCAAAACGGGGTTTACGAAGAAAAAGGCCTTGAAATGCTGGACAAATGGGAAAAAGAAGGCATTTCGTTCCTGCTGGGCGACCAGAAACAAGTGCTGATTGCGGAAGGAAACAACCCCAACAAGTACATTGACTTGGATGCTCCCGTGAACAAGCCTCCGCATACGGGCAATCAATACAACCGATTGTTTGACTAAATTTACGGCCTTTGGCTAACAAGTTTGGGCCCCGGTCTGTGCAAGACCGGGGTTTTCCCTTCCCAAAACATACTATTTTTTCATATTCAATTCAAAAACAAACCTAACGTTTAAATCATGGCTCAATTGACCTCATTTGGAAGATTTACCATTGTAGCAATTATTGTTGCTGCCATTGTAGGCGGATACATTGTCTTAAAAAATAAAGGAGTTATTGGTGGCGATTCGAAAACCGCTCAGGTCGAAACTACAACCTCAACCGATAATAGTACAACTCCGACCGAACCGGAGAGCACTACAGCTGCCACTGAAGGCAGCACACCCACAAGCCGTTCCTCGTTTGACTATGAAGCACCAGCCGTAACCAACGGCAAACTGAAGGGCGTGGTGGAAATGGGAGCCAGCGGATTTAATTCATTCATTATCAAGCAAGAAGGCAGCAACTGGCATTTGGAGAAATCGGAATTTGGTAACAGTTTGGTCACTGAAAACATGGCTTCTCCCGAAGACATTCGTTCAGGCCTGAAAAAATACATTGGCACCATGCTCGACTTCGGTGTAACACCCAAAGACATTCACTTTGTGGTAAGCTCTGGCGCAGCCAAAGCCGATGTAACCCAAAAAATCACTAAGGAACTAAAGACCTTGAACTATTATGTAAACACGGTAACTGCTGAGCAGGAAGGTACTATGGCCTTGCAGTCGGTATTGCCTCCGGTATACGAAGACCGTGCTTTCGTAGTAGACATTGGGTCAGGCAACACGAAAATTTCGTGGAAAGAGAATGGAAAAATTCAATCCCTGGAAAGCTACGGTGCCAAATATTTTCAGAATGGCGTAGATGACCAAAAGGTGTATAACGAAGTAATGGAAAAAGCCAAACAAGTGCCTGAAAGTCACCGCAAAACGTGCTTTATCATTGGGGGTACGCCTTTCAAACTGGCCAAGGAAATCCGCAACGGCAAAGAACGCTATACTGTGTTGAAAGCCCCAGCCGACTACAACCTAAGCGATGCCAAAGACAAAGCGGGTACCAACATTTACAAAGCCATTGCCGATGCCACGGGTTGCCAGCAATTCGTATTTGACTGGGATGCCAACTTTACCATTGGCTTTTTGCTGACACAAACCAAGTAAACATCGTCTGAACCCGGATTCTTAGCTAGAGAGGAGTTATTTAAATCAAGCTAATCCATTAATCCTACGAATCCGGGTTCAGAAATAGTATCTTTTAAAAATTAAAAACCTGCCTCATTGATACATAGAATTTTATCATTTTGTATTATTTTATTATCCTTTCTGCTACAAACCTGCAACTATGCCAAGTCAAATCAGCAAGTGCTGGTATCAAATGATTGTGGTATGAACTGGGAACAAATAAATGCAGGTGATGCTGTTCCAAAAGGTACGATGAACCCTTGCTACATGAAAGTAGTAATTCCCAACTTTCCGATGCAAGGTGACAGCAAATTCATTACAAATCTGAAAGACAGGGTAAGAGCTGCTGTTCATATTGACTATGATTACTCTATCACTCAGCCGTTAGCATTTATCAAACAAGCCAAATACTTAGGTAAGGCTAATGCCGATGTTGACAGTGACGGGGCTTTGAATACCACTGTATTTGAAGGCGCAGAAAATATGGTCATTGACAAACGCATAAGAGATATAAGCAAAAGCATTTTTCTCAATGAAGACATAGTAGAACTAGACCAAGCCGAGCTTGAAAACACTTTATTGGTTGAATCAAATAAAATATTAGAACCCTTGGGAGTTCATCTTAACTTTATTACTCTAACCTTTGAACTAGATGAACAAACCAGACAAGCCATAGATGTATCAACAGCAATGAAGATATATGAAAGCAAGAATCTGAGTGACATTGGCAAGCAAGTAATAATTCAGAGAGCAGGTGCCGGTAAAATTACGGTCGAAAACAAAATGGATTTGCCTGCTCCCAAAAGCGAATAAACTCATAATACTTAATCTATTCAAATAATAGAATTTCGTCTAAATCTAAACCTATACTCAAATAAGAACCAATGAAACGTTTAACACCTTTTGGCAGACTTACCATTGTAGCTCTAATTGTAGGCGCACTTTGGGGCCTGAAATGGCTCATCATGGATAGCGGGTATGTGCTGCAACCCAAAACCGCTGTTTCACAAGACGTAGGAAAAGTAGACTTGCCAACAGCCCCAAAAAATGCGTCCAGCACGGTACAATCCATGTCTTTGCCTTCAGACAAGCCTGCTAATCTGAACTCGCCGCAGGTACGCTGGCTAATGTGGGCCTGGAATGCACAGATGGGAGCCATCTTTGCAAATGGGGGCTCGGAAACCGCCGAAGGATCTGTCATGGCAAAAAAAGGAGTCAATCTGAAAATTACCCGCCAAGACGATGTACCTCAGATGCAAGCTGCGCTGATCAAGTTTGCCAACGAATACAAAAACAACCCCAGCACAACTGAAGGAACGCATTTTGTGACCATTATGGGCGACGGCGCCGCTGCATTCTTATCAGGTGTGAACCCGGAACTTGAAAAAATCGGACCGGATTACCGGGCCCAGATTATTTATACGTGCGGTAAATCGCTGGGAGAAGACAAGTTTATGGGCTTGCCTGCCTGGAAAGACAACCCTCAATCAGCTAAAGGTGGACTTACGGCAGCAGTTTTGCGGGATGGCGACTGGAACATTGTAGTCAAATGGTGTGGCGACAACGGCATTCGCATCAATCCGGATGAAACTACCTACGATCCCGATGCGATGAACTTTGTAGCGGCGGATAATTACCTGGATGCAGCCGAAAAATACATTGCTGGCTATTCGGAAGAACGCGACGTAATCCAAAACGGAAAGCGTACCGGCGAAAAGAAAACCATTAGCGTAAATGGAGTAGCCACTTGGACACCAGGCGATGTAAACATTGCGGAGAAAAAAGGTGGTTTGGTTTCGATTGTATCTACCAAAGAATACCGCAGCCAGATGCCTTGCGTATTGATTGGCATTAAGAAATACATGGAAGACAATCGCCAAACGGTGGAAAAAATGATCGAAGGCATTGCCGAAGGAGGAGATCAGGTAAAATCGTATTCACAGGCCCTGGACAAAGCCGGCGAACTATCGGCCAAAGTGTACAACGAATCGGATAAAGCTTATTGGGTAAAATATTACAAAGGCACACAAGCTGCCGACAAGCAAGGCTTGGTAGTAGAACTGGGCGGTTCGGCAGTACACAATCTGGGCGACAATGCGGAGATCTTTGGTTTGAATTCGGGCAGTACCAATGTTGTCAAAATTGTGTATGATTTGTTTGGCAATGTAGCCTCAAAGCTGTATCCAAAACTGATGCCAACCTTCCCTAAATCGGACGATGTAATTGAAACCAGTTACTTGAAAAACATCCTTTCCCGTGCGGGCAACAATGTATCAGCTGCCGAAACTGTGGCTTTCACCAGTGACGCCAATATCACCGAGAAAGTCTCTGAAAAATCGTGGAGCATCGAGTTTGAAAGTGGTAAGGCAACCTTTACACCACAAACACAAAAAGCACTGAACGAACTGTTTAACGACCTGGTGGTTGCAAACAATCTGCGGGTAGAAATTCACGGTCATACAGACAATGTAGGTGATCCGAATAAAAACATGACACTTTCAGAAGAACGCGCCTTTGCCGTAAAACAATGGATGGAGCAAAAATCACCCAACAACTTTCCACAAGGAAGGGTGCAGGTGTTTGCTCATGGGCAAACCCAGCCGTTGGTACCCAACACAACACCTGACAACAAAGCTAAAAACCGTCGCGTAACCATTGTAATGGGTAAATAAACGATATACTTCTTAATGGCTGTCTGATTGAAGGGTTGAGATCTTGTCTTTTTAAAAGATACTATTTCAACACAACGCTTTTCCAACCGAAAGCCTCAATCAGATAGCCATTTGCTTTGCCCACTTTTCTTTCCCTTCTGTTATGTTTGATAAAATCAAGCCTCTGTTTATTCCTAATAGCCGGAACAAACGTTCTACGCTTACCCTGATGGTAGCCATTCAGATAGGAGTCTTTCTGGTGATCTGGTTTACAAGTAAATCCACCATTCTACCAACTCCCATTGAGATACTGCGGGCATTAGGCAACTTATTTCAGGAGCAGAACCTGGCTTACGAAATCGGAACCAGTACCTGGCTATGCATCAAATCCATGCTCATCGCCGTAATTATTTCCTTGCTGGTTTCTTATGCTACGGTTATACCGTTCTTCAAACCACTCGGTTTTCTGGTTTCCAAAGGACGTTTCCTGACCCTGGTGGGCCTCTCCTTTGTATTTACCCAACTCACCAGCGGCGGCAATAGCCTGAAAACCTCTTTGCTGGTTTTTGGCATAACGGTCTTTTTTGTAACCTCTATGCTTTCGGTCATTCAGTCGGTGCCTAAACACGAATTTTACCATGCCCGTACCCTGCGCATGAGCGAATGGCAGGTAGTGTGGGAGGTAATCATTCTGGGCCGTTTTGATCAGGTTCTTGAAGTGATGCGGCAGACATTTGCCATCAGCTGGACCATGCTGACATTGGTAGAAGGCATTGTTCGCAGTGAAGGGGGCGTGGGTGTTTTGCTCATCAATCAGCAAAAGTACCTTCATTTGGATGCCGTATTTGCCATCCAGTTAGTTATTCTTATTATTGGCATTGTGCTGGATTGGGCTATTGGCCAACTCAAAGAGTTTTTCTTCCCTTACAGTAGCTTAACAGTTGAGAAATAAGACAATCCTCCTAAATTTACAGCTTTTGGGCTGCATTCAGAGATTATATGAACTATGAATAAAACCGGCGTATCCGTTCTGATTTGCACTTACAATGGGACATTAAGATTACCAGATACACTTACCCACTTGGCAAAACAGAAGGTAAAAGATAATGTATCGTGGGAAATACTTATCATTGACAATGCCAGCACTGATAATACACCAGAGATTGCAAAACAACTTCAGACAAGATACTCACAGCTTACTATTCGTATTCTATCCGAGCTAAAATCGGGAAAAATTCATGCATTGCATACCGGCATTTTGCATTCCCGCTACCCCTATCTAATTGTTTGTGACGATGACAACTGGCTAAGCGAAAATTATGTAGAGGCGGCTTACACTCATATGGAAAATAATCCGTCCATTGGGTTAATAGGTGGAGTAAATGAAGCTGCGTTCGAAGATGATCCGCCCTTTTGGTTCCATCAGTATTCTACTTCTTTTGCCGTGGGCCAATTGCATCAACAGCCGACAAATGTAACAGACAGCTACGAAATTATCTGGGGAGCCGGAATGGTACTGCGCAAAGAAGCCTACGAAAAGCTCCTGTCTTTGGGATTTTCCTATTTATTAACAGGCGGCGTAGGGTCCAAAAGAGGCTCTGGCGAAGATGTTGAACTTTCCTGGGCCGTCCGGTTGCTGGGTTACCAGCTGTGGTATATGCCTTCGCTACGCTTAAAACATTTTATGCCCACAAAGCGCCTAAAATGGGAGACACTTCTGGAAATTACGAAGGCAAATGGAGCAGCCAGCATTTATTATAACACCTATCGGTATGTATATGATCAAAGGCGGGGTGTCCAAAACCGGATTCGTACCCATTGGCGTTCCGAGTTTCTGGCCAATCTTCGATTTTTGTTCAATGGCCGCACCTGGTTAAAATACTTTTTCCAACGGAAGCCGGGACAACCGGAAACGATACGTATAGAAAGACAACTGGCAAAACTGAAAGCTCTTTTGCATGTTCGCTCTAACTATGACCAAAGCTTTATTCAGGTAAATAAACTTATTCACCACCCTCACATGAACCAAAGTTAGGTATGCAATATTCTAAAAACGAATGCATTTTACGAATCGACAATGTAAGCCTGACTTTGGGCGACAAGCTGATTTTGCAGAACGTGAATGCAGAGGTCAAAAACATTGTGCGGCCCGGTATGACCCAAGGTCAGATTGTGGGATTTCTGGGGCCGTCAGGAGTAGGCAAAACAAAGCTTTTCGAAATCATGGCCGGCCTGACTAAACCCACTACCGGAGAGGTATATATTGGGCAGGACTTGAAGCCTGCTTCTCCGGGCCGTATGGGAGTTGTGCAGCAGAATTACCCCCTGTTTAATCACCGGACGGTGATGGGCAACCTGGAAATTGCCGCAAAAAAAACCATTGCCGATGCAGCAAAGCGCAAAGACCGCATTTATGAATTGCTTGACCGGTTTCATTTGCGGCAACATGCCAATATGTATCCGGCACAGCTTTCGGGTGGGCAGAAGCAACGCATCGCTATTGCTCAACAATTGGTTTGCTCTGAGAATTTTCTACTGATGGACGAACCCTTCTCGGGCTTGGACATTAATATGGTAGATGAGGTAAGCGAAATGATCGGTGAAATTGCCAATACGCACGAACACAATACCATTATCATCGTTTCGCACGACATTGTGTCCACAGCGGCTATTGCGGATACGCTCTGGATCATGGGCCGTGACCGCGACGCACACAACAACATTATTCCCGGAGCCAAAATCAAGCACACCTTTGATCTGATTGAACGAGGCCTAGCCTGGCAACCGGACATCAAGAAGTTACCTGCCTTCAATAACCTGATCAACGAAGTGCGTGATTTGTTTCTGTATTTGTAGTGTTTGATTATTGGATATCCATGTGAAAATTAAAGAAATAACAATCCATTACAAGGTTTACATAAAGTATGGCTTTTGTTTATGCATATTTTACTGGTTGCTTGGTTTGATTGGCAATGGCAGTAAGGTTCTCTCTTTATCTTTCTTTTTAGGTATAATTAGTGTTAGTTTGTTTCTGATATTGCTTATTGCCACATCTTCGTTTCTAGATCAAAATCTTTTTTATCCCAAGTATATCAATAAGATTCGTAATTATCCTGTCTTCATTGAATTAGAGCTTGTTAAAGGATTTATTTTTAGAGACAGGCTTAACTGGTTTGAAGGCCATTACAAAGGATTTGATTTTACTCTTAGTATCGAACTCCATAAAGAAACAAATAAATTCAAAATGTGGGTCTACTTAGAAAGAGACTTGCCAATTGCCGAGCAAATTCGCAAACAAACGAACTACAAAGTTGATGTGTTTGAGGATTGTTTTTCTGTCACATGGCAACGATCAATTCCTTTTGAGTTTGAAGATTTGAAGATAGAATTGAATTACTTTGTGGAAACATTGAAAAGCTACAATGCAACTAATAAACAATTTGAGATTGAAGATGAGTGAATATTCTATACAAAAGACAAAACCCGGCTTTGTAAAGTCGGGTTTTGTCTTTTGAAAAGATACTATTTTTTATGCCATGGTAATTTCAAACTGTACCAGGTCCACAAACTCCTGAACACGACTGTCGAGTTCGGCTCTGTTCAGATTCACCAAGCGTTCGGTTCCGAATTTCTCTACGCAACACGAAGCCATAGCTGAACCATAAATGATGCCCCGCTTCATGTTGTCAAAAGATATATCGTCGGTACTTGCCAGGTAGCCAATAAAGCCGCCAGCAAAGGTGTCACCAGCCCCAGTTGGGTCAAATACTTCTTCCAACGGCAAGGCCGGAGCGAAGAAAACTTGGTCTTTTTTGAACAGATACGCGCCATGTTCGCCCTTTTTGATAATCAGGTACTTAGGCCCAAGCGTCAGGATTTTGGCCGCCGCTTTCCGAAGCGAATATTCGCCCGACAACTGACGTGCCTCTTCGTCGTTGATCGACAGCACATCCACCATATTTATTGTAGCCATCAGTTCGTCCCAAGCCACATTCATCCAGAAATTCATGGTGTCCATCATGATTAGTTTTGGGCGCTTCTTTAACCGCTGAATGACCGATTTCTGGATAGCGGGTGTCAAGTTACCCAACATCAAGAATTCACAATCCTGGTAGGCTTCCGGTATAACGGGATCAAACTCGGCCAACACATTCAGTTCAGTCACAAGGGTGTCGCGGCTGTTCATGTCGTTGTGGTAACGACCCGACCAGAAAAACGACTTTTCGCCTTGCTTAATCTGCAACCCTTCCGTACTAACGCCGTGTTGCTGCAACATTTCAATATCTGACTGTGCAAAATCGTCACCAACTACCGCCACCAGATTTACGTTCTTAGTAAAGTAAGAAGCCGCTAATGTGATATACGTAGCCGAGCCGCCGATAATTTTATCCGTTTTTCCGAAAGGTGTCTCAATAGCATCGAAAGCCACCGTTCCCACTGCGAGTAAACTCATTTGTGTTGAGATTAATAAGTTAGATTAGAAATGTATAAAACTTTAATTAAATGCAAGTAGTCAGCCGAAGGTAAACATCTCTGAAGAAATAGTATCGCTACAAAAGGCAAAACCGGCCTATTTCAGTATCGGATGTCGTTCGTAAGGCTGGGTTTCGTCAAATAATTTACGCATTGTCAGATGTGTCTTTATGATTTTGCCACCCATGATTTCTACCACTTTCATCATAGACGGATTAAAATCGCCGATCCAGTTCATTTCCAGGTCGTCGTAGCGGTCATAATGGTCCTGAATCAGGTCGCGGGCCGCCATCACAATGGCCGCTTCTACGGCTTTTCCCTGGTGCTCGGGCACTACACCAAAAATCACCCCAAACATACGGCGACATGTACCCCGCCACTGATGCCACAAAAACTTAAGCTTGGCCCAGGTATCAAATTTGCCGTTCAGATGCCTGAATATCTGATTCATTTCGGGCAGCATCACAAAAAAGGCAATCGGCTCCCCTTTAAAATAAGCGAACCAGATAAGCTTTTCATCAATGATGGGCTTGAGTTGCTTCATCAGATTCCGGCTTTGCTCAAAAGTCATCTCGGCAGTTCCGGCTTTGATTTTTACCCAGGCTTTGTTGTAAATCACCCGAAAGTCTTCGGTGTATTTTTCCAGGTCGTTTTTGTAAATGTGACTAAACGAATAGTCGGGATTGGTCCGAATTCGTTCGGCGCGGGCAAACACAGCCGGGTGCAGTGGTGCCTTTACTGTGCGGTAGTAGGTATATTGTTTGAAATATTCTTTGAATCCGTAGGCGTCGAACAATTCTTTGTAATAAGGCATGTGGTAAAACATACCATAGTTAGGCGGCAAAAACCCATCGACCAGCAATCCCCAGAACTGGTCACGTTCGCCAAAATTGATGGGGCCATCCATGGCTTCCATTCCGCGAGCCTGCAGCCATTTTTTGCAGGAATCAAACAAAGTGAAAGCGGCTTTCTGATCATTAATGCACTCAAAAAAGCCCATTCCGCCGGTTGGCTGCTCTTTTCTTATTGTTCCATCGGGCTGGAGCCATTCTTTTACTGTCGAATGCCGGTCAATAAAGGCGGCTACCCGACCAATTGTCTTATCCTTGTCATCTTTCAAGATCCAACGAATGCATTCGCCATGCGAGAAAAAAGTATTTTTCTGAGGGTCAAAAACTTTTTCAATATCCTTATCGAGCGGCCGAATCCAGTTAGGCTCATTTTTATAAAGCCGGGACGGAAAATCCAGAAACTCTTTGTGTTGTTGTGGCGTAGTAACTTCAATTAACTGCATACGTTATGATGGGTGAAGCCGTAAAAATAGCAACCTGCCTTGGGCTTGACAAGTGTTTTTTTGGGTGAAGACTGATTTGCCAACTTGTATCTGCAAAAAGAGTAAAACCTAAGCCATTGAAATTTTTGTCATTCTTGCTGGCTTAATGTAATTTCGGGCCACACCCTTTGCCCTCTTCGTCTATGAAAATAAAAGTACTCAACCATGTAGCTGTTCATGTAGCCGACCTAAAAGCAAGCATCGCATTTTACCGTAATATACTGGGGCTGGCCCAGCTGCCTCGTCCGGCATTTGACTTTCCCGGAGCTTGGTTTCGCATTGGCGAATCGCAAGAGCTACACCTGATTGGCAATCGTATCGAGCCGGTTCATTCCCATTCGCGGGGCACCCACTTCGCGCTGGAGGTAGAAGACATCAAAGCGGTAGAGAGCGAATTGAGTTCCAAGAATGCAACATTTACGGGCCCCAAGCAACGCCCCGATGGCAGCTTGCAGATATTTATCCAAGACCCGGATGGGCACTACATCGAACTTTGCGAACTAAAAAAATAGCCGGGGTTTTGTACTTTAAAAAGATACTATTTTTCTTTCATCCGGAAAACGACATCCGATAAAAAGCTATCTATCAACTGGTTGCTTTTTTGCACTCTTTCTTTCTGATAGTTTACTGACCTGTATTACTGAAATTAATTTCGGTGTTATCGCCGATATTCAGGCTTTGGGTCAAGCCTTTCAATGAACTGTCGTTCCCGATAATGGAATGATGCAACAACGTATTTTCCAGCTCACTAAACGAACCAATGATGCTGTTCTGAATCACTGACGAACGCACCGTTGTGTTTTCGCCAATGGCTACATTGGGCCCAATAATAGAAGAGATCAGGGTGCAGTTTGTACCAATGCTAACCGGCTGAATAATAATGCTATCGGAGTATTGGCTATAATCCTGCCGATCAAACTCCTTCCGGTTCATTAGTATCGAATTAGCCTCAAGCAATGTTTCTTTGCGGCCACAGTCGTACCAGCTATCTACCTGAATGGTCATCATCTGGGCTCCTTCCTCAATCATTTTCATCAAAGCGTCTGTCAGATGGTATTCGTTCTGAGTTCTCAGTTGATTTTCAATGATGTAGTGTAAGGCCGTGAGCAACGCAGCCACATCGGTAATTTTATAAATGCCAACCAATGCCAGGTTTGATTTGGGAATTCGGGGCTTTTCGACCAGCCGTTTGATCATTCCTTCTTTGTCAACTTCCGCAATACCAAAGGCACCCGGTACTTCTACCTTCTTGACTCCCAGTATAGAAAACGGTGATGCCAGCAAAGTCGGCAAATCAAGCTTAACAATGGTATCGCCCAGAATAATCAGGACATCTTTTTCATCTTTGATGTATTCGCGTGTTAGCCAGATGGCTTGTCCCAGGCCTTCGCGCGGCTCCTGTATCACATACGTAACCTCAATATCCGGATAAGTATCAGTGATGTATTTCTCAATTTTATCGCCCAGATAACCGATTACCAACACAAAATCCCGGATGCCAGCCGCAATCAGATCATCCATAATATAAGACAGAATGGCTTTGCCAGCCACTGGAACCAACGCTTTGGGTTGTGTATGGGTATGCGGCCGTAAGGTAGAACCCACTCCGGCAACAGGGATAATTGCTTTCATAATAACTGACAATGACTGATTTGCGTATGTAATATTGCAATCATTCCGCGTAATTTTTACAATTTTTCCGTAAAAAAATGGAAGCTTCTTTGAGACCTCGTTTCGGGAACCGACACTTTTGCTTGCCATGAAGATAGTATTCTCCTTTTGGCACTTGTGGAGTTATCCACAAAACAGGCCTAGTTTGGCAACGGGTTAAGAAACTAAAAATCAACCGCTTGAAAGCACTTATTTAAAGCTTGTGGATAAGTAATCACTAAATGTGGACAAAGTTTGAATTTTCCAAGGTGCTGGCTACCTATGTTATTGATTGTCAGAACGGTCTCAAAAAAAGAGGTTTACTACTTTTCTAAGTTTGTATGTTTTCCAACGAAATCCTACCAATGTTTCTATGAAATTGAAATATTTTTGTCTGAATCTCAAGCTTAACTAAACCAGAAGTTGTTTTTTTTGTAAAAAAAAATATACCTTGCATAGGAATAGTGCATAATTAGTTGATTTCGAGGCAACTGTTCATTTATCTTCTGCGCTGTAGTTTAGCATTTTACACTCTCATCAATACATTTTACTTATGAAAAAGAACTGGCTTGTACTTGTTATTTTATTAACAATGGGCTTCACGACAGGCGTGTATGCGCAGAAGAAAACAAAGGAAGACAAAGCGTTGGAGAAAGAATGGAAAAAGAAAATGAAAGACCTGGATCCTCTTCAACTGAAAGCTTTGTATGACGAGAAAGCAGCATTAATACAAGACAAAACAGATCTGAATAGTCGCGTTGTTGATCTGGAAACGCAACTAAGCGACAAAGATGCGGAGATTGGCAAAGTAAAAGCGCAACTTCAGGAGAACGAAAGACAACTATCGGAGGCCAAAACAGCGGCTACCAAAGCTTCTTCAAGCATGTACGGTGCTCCTGCAACGGCTAATGGCGTTGTATTCAAAGTACAAGTAGGCGCGTTTAAAAACAAAGACCTGACCAAGTACTTCAAAAATAACAAAAACTTCAGTGGAGAGGTGGATTCTGACGGTACAAAAAAATACACGTTGGGTTATTTTGGCGATTACTGGGAAGCCGACAACTTTAAGAAGTACCTGCGCGAAATGGGCGTAAAAGATGCCTGGATTGTTGCATACAAAGACGGTAGCCGTGTAGAGCTGAAAGAAGTACTGGAAGGGGCCACTACCAGCAATACACGCAAATAAAAAAATAGTATCCTTCAAAATACCAAAACCCCGCCCTTGTCAGCGGGGTTTTTTAGTGCATATTCGCAACTGATTAATTAACAACTATGCAACAAGTTTTAATCTTAACGGGAATCAGTGGCAGCGGAAAGTCGACGTTTTCCCGCCAGTTTGTACAACAGAATCCGAGATGGCTACGGGTCAATCGCGACGACCTGCGCAAGAGTATCATTTCTGTGAGCTTGAACGACTACTGGCAATGGGACAAAAATCAGATTTCGCGCATTGAAACACTGGTAAACGAACTTCAGAAAACCACCGTGCAAGAGGCTTTGCGTCGCGGCTGGAACGTGCTGATTGACAATACGCACATTAAGCAAAAATACATTAACGACCTTGTCAAACTGACTGAGGGCTTTGAAGTGGAAGTGCGTTTCAAATTGATTGAAATTTCGCTGGAAGAAGCCATTGAACGTGACCGCAACCGGGAAGATATTGTAGGCGAACACATTATCCGGGAGCAATACGCCAAACTCCAGATTCTAAAGAAGAACTTTGATTTCAGTGCCACTTTACTGCCTAAGCCTCAGCTACCTGTAACAGCAGAACAGGACGAGAAACTGCCCAAATGCGTCTTGGTAGACATCGATGGAACCGTGGCTAAAATGAATGGCCGCATGGCATATGACTGGAAACGCGTGGGCGAAGACGAACCCAAATGGAATGTGATTAATCTGGTGAAATCGCTGAAAAACCATGGCTATCGCATTATTTTCTTTTCGGGTCGCGACGGAGTTTGCCATCCGGAAACTTCATCCTGGCTTAGTCAGTATTTTGACTGGGAAGAAAACATTGACTTTCAACTATATATGCGTGAACCGAAAGATCAGCGCAAGGATAGCATTGTAAAAAAAGAAATGTTTGAAACCCACATTCGCAATCGATATTATGTGGAAATGGTGATTGACGACCGGGATCAGGTGGTGGCCATGTGGCGCAAAGAACTGGGGCTCACCTGCCTGCAAGTGGACTATGGCGATTTTTAAGATAAAGCGCTTTTTCCAAAAGTTCAGTAATTTAATTTTACTGAACTTTTGTATGTACCAAGATCAAGCACTTTTTGGCTCGGTCAGCTTTTTTTCAATGTAGCTTACAGCGTCTCCCACCGTTTTCAGTTGCTCTCCCTCCGTGTCCGGAATGCGGATGTCAAACTCACGTTCAAATTCCATGATCAGCTCAATGTAATCCAGTGAGTCGATGCCCAAATCTTTGATAAAATTAGCCGCGGGAGTGATTTGCGAGGCTTCTATGTTCAGTTTACTAACCAGCATAGAAGTTACCTTTTCTTGTACATTTATCATGCTATGTCTGAAAAATAAAAGGATGGAAATTTAGTTGGTCATCATTGAGCCGAATTTATCTCAAGCAAGTAATGCGCAGAACTAAAAGCCTGAATTTCAACAATTTATCAGTCAAAAACCAAATATATTTAATCAATTTTGTGATGTAAACTTATAAAATAACTCTTACAGCCCCTAAAAAATTATATTTTTGGCAGAAAAATATAATAATTCGACAGTAAATTACTATTCGTGTGCATTTCCAAATATAGAACCGTACAGTGCTACTTCTTGCCAACAGTCCGGCAAATACTATCTTTGGTTATACAAAAACCCACCTTTATTTGTATAAAGCACTATATGGTTGCCTACGATTACCGCAAACTGGGCAGATAGGGGCAATTTCAGGCTTCGCTCTTTCTGAGAATACAGATTGTAAAAATGAAGTATGTCTTTTTCAAGAAAATAAATCTCTTCGCCCAAAAACTGGAAATAGTTCAATCCCTTGAAAGGCAGGCTCCGGCGGTAATTGCCAAGGTTGTCAAATACCAGAATTCCCGAATTGCGGTCTGCCACAAACAACTGATTCTGGTATTCGCGCATAAATGTTATCTGATATTCCTGCGTATCAAGCACAAGCGACAGCGGAATGGCCTGTACTACAGTCTGTAACTGCGCATTAAATTTTTTGAGACTAAACTCCGAGTCATCAAAAATCCAGAATTGATCATCGTAAGCCAGTGTCATTACACGGGCAAAGCCAATCTGTTCAGCTGGTAACTTTGCCGGATTTGGATAGCCGGAGAGTGGCGTTAGAAAACGGTCGAGCAGAGTGTATTGCTGCAAATCACGATAAAATACCAATGTTTGCATGGAACGCCAGGCTTCCAGTGAGCTGACGTTGGCAACGACTACCGGCGAATAATTATTTACAACCTTTCCCAAGGTATCATAAGCCACAATGTTGCCCTGCGCATCTGCGGTAATGAGGCGATTGTAATTGTCGACCGAGATCGCAACAATTGGCTTTTGCGAAATTTGCCGAACCAAAACCGGCGTCTGAGCAAATGGGAACTGGCTGATAAACAGAGCCATTACTCCCCAAATCTTTCGTTGGCAGCAGAAACGGAAGTCAGAACAAAAGGTGGGGAGGTTTTTCAATTTTCAGAGATACTATTTTTTTCCAAGTTATCCAGCAAATGTTTCCAAAGCTACCGTTTCTCCATCAAACGAAGCAAAGGTAAAATGGTTTATCCATTCGCCAAGATTGATGTAACGTGCCGTGGCTCCTACTTGTAAGTCGAGTGGAAGATGCCTGTGACCGAAAATATAGAAATCGTGGTGGCTGCGGGCCTCTACTTCTTTGCAGTGAGTCCAGATCCATTCGTCGTCACCCATAAACTTTTCTTCGCCCTTTTTTGTACTGGCGGCCCGGCTGCTTTGCGACCACGCATTGGCAATACCCATTCCCAGATTCGGATGAACTCTGGCGAACATCCACTGACACAGCGGGTTAGCAAATATTTTCTTCAGAAACTTGTATTTGTAATCTCCCGGCCCTAGTCCGTCGCCATGCCCAACCAGCAGTTTCTTGTCATTTACAGAAAACGCAGTGGGTTGGCGCAGTACCGGAATGCCCAGTTCTTCGGTAAAATACCGGAACATCCACATATCGTGGTTGCCCGTAAACATCAGAATGGGAACGCCACTGTCAACCAGTTCAGCCAGTTTGCCTTGCAGGCGAACAAAACCCTTGGGAACCACATATTTATACTCAAACCAGAAATCAAAGATATCGCCCACCAGGAAAATCATGTGCGCCGAATCTTCAATGCTTTCAAGCCAGCGAACAATCTTTGCTTCCCGTTCGCGACTGCGTTTGGCATCAGGAACGCCCAAGTGGAAATCGGAAGCAAAGTACAGTTTCTTGCCGGGTGGAAGTGTGATTGGACGTGAAAAGGAGGCGTGCGTTGCTGACAAAAGCGTAGGTGATGTTAAGCTACAAAGTTGAAAAGAATAAAAAGATTTTGCAAAAAAGACCGATTGGTCTATTTTTGTGAAATCTTTTAAATGATCAACAGAGAAGCCAAGAATTGCAAAATACTCACAATCAATTATTTGCAATAAATAATATGTCCAAGGCAGACAAAACCCGGCAAAAAATAATTGAAAAAGCGGCGCCGTTGTTCAACAAACAAGGCTATGCAGGCACCTCCGTGCAGGATGTAATGCAAGTAACGGGTGTGTCGAAGGGATGTATTTACGGAAATTTTGCTGACAAAGATGCCATTGCCATTGCCGCATTTGAATACAACTGGAGTTTCATTACCCAACAAGTGGATGCCGCCTGGCAAAACGAAACCACGGCTGTAGGCAAGTTGATGACCTTTGCCAATTTTTATCGCACCCACTATTCGGCGGTGTTTGCCAATGGCGGCTGCCCCATGCTGAATCTGGCGGTTGAGGCCGACGATGGCAATTCCGTTTTACGGGCAAAAGCGGAAATTACCATGACGGGTACATTGGAAAAGCTGAAAAGCAGCATTCAGCTTGGCATCCATACCGGTGAATTCGGTTCGGATACAGACATTGAAAAGTACGCTGCTGTATTATTTTCTCTTACCGAAGGAGGCATTTTGCTTGCCAAAACATTAAACCAACCTAAACTTTTGCTGCATGTAATTGATCAATTTGAAAAAATCATTCAAGACGAGCTTCTTTTAAAGAAAACCCAAAAAGGCGGCAAAAAAAGGAAATAAAATCTTAGCCGGGCAAGCGAGGTTCTGGCATTTGAAAACATACTATTTTTCTGATTTCAAGCCACATAGCAAAAAATGTTTGTCTACATGCTCAGGTCGTACTAATTTCGTCGCCGTTTTGCATTCAAATTTTATCTTAACTGTTTCACTATCCAATTATTCCATCATGTTACAATTAAAGAGAGTAGTCGTTACGGGCCTAGGAGCATTGACTCCCATCGGCAATACACTTGCCGAATACTGGCAAGGACTTGTCGAAGGCAAAAGCGGAGCGGCACCGATTACTAAATTTGACACGACGCACTTTAAGACCAAGTTTGCCTGCGAAATAAAAGGCTATGATCCACTCAATCATTTTGAGAAGCCAGAAATTCGTAAAATGGATGCCTATACACAATATGCTTTTGTAGCAGCCGACGAAGCACTGAAAGATGCGGGCTTTGACCTGGAAAAGCTTAATAAAGATAAAGTGGGAGTTATTTGGGGGTCGGGCAACGGCGGTTTCTTTACGTTTCAGGAACAAGTAACCGAATATGTACAAGGCGGAAAAATTCCTCGTTTCAATCCGTTCTTCATACCTAAAACCATTGCCGATATTGCATCGGGCATGATTTCCATTAAGCATGGATTCCGCGGAATTAACTTTACAACCATCTCAGCCTGTGCTAGTTCAAACTCTGCATTGATCGATGCATTTAATTACATTCGCCTGGGCAAAGCAGTAGCCATTGTAACGGGCGGTTCCGAAGCGCCTATTTGCGAGGCGGGCGTGGGTGGTTTCAATGCGTGCAAGGCGTTGTCTACCTTTAACGAAGATCCGGCAGTGGCGTCTCGGCCGTTTGACAAAAACCGCGACGGTTTTGTAATGGGCGAGGGAGCCGGTTGTTTGATTCTAGAGGAATACGAACACGCCAAAGCTCGCGGCGCTAAGATTTATGCCGAGCTTGTGGGTGGCGGCATGTCAGCCGATGCCTATCACCTTACGGGAACGCATCCGGAAGGCGAAGGAGCGGTATTAGGTATGCGTGCCGCTTTAGAAGATGCAGGCATTGAAGCGACAGACATTGATTATTTGAATACACATGCTACGTCCACTCCATTGGGCGATCTGAGCGAAATGCGCGCCACCAAAACGTTGTTCGGTGAAAACAAGAATCTGTGTATTTCAGCCACCAAGTCGATGACCGGCCATTTGTTGGGTGGTGCAGGCGCTATAGAAGCCATTGTGGCGGTTATGGCTATTAAAGAAGGGACGGTTCCTGCCACTATCAATACACAGGAATTGGATCCGGAACTTCCGCAAGGACTGAATATTGTCATCGGCAAAAGTGTCAAGCATTCGATTCGGTATGCCATGAGCAATACTTTTGGCTTTGGTGGACACAACGCTACAGCTATATTCAAAGCATACGAAGCCTGATTTTTATTCCTATCCGAAAATGAAAAACCCCAGCTGTCATAGCCGGGGTTTTTCATTTTGAAAAGATACTATTTTCAAAACAGTTTTGCCTGTTCTACTTCTTCCAAAGTCACTTTATAGAACTCTTTGTGAATGTTAAAGGGCTCGCCATCTGTCATGCAGCGGTAATATTCGCCATTTTCCTGCATGATGTAGGCATTCACATTGTCGCGAAGGTTATAGAGCAGCATGTTGATAGCTTGTTGTCTGATGTGTGACGTTGCTAATAAAAACAACGACTCCAAACGTCGGTCAAAACTGCGCACCATCATATCGGCACTGCCACCATAGACCTTAGGCTCGCCGTTGTTATGGAAATAATACAAACGGGCATGCTCCAGGAAATCGCCAACAATAGAGCGAACCGTAATATTTTCACTCAGCCCCGTACGCCCTGGCCGTAAACAACAAATGCCTCTCACAATCAAGTTGATGGGAACGCCCGCTTGCGAAGCCAGATACAATTCGTCTATTGTTTCGCGGTCTTCCAGCGAATTGATTTTAATCACAATCCCGCTGGACAAACCAATCCGGGCATTTTCGGCCTCTTTGCGAATCAATTCAATCAATTGCCGACGCATGTCACGCGGAGCCGTAATCAGGTACTGGTAGGTGCTTGGCAACGAATGGCCGGTGATTACATTGAAAAACTCGGACACGTCTTGTGCGTACACATCGTTAGTTGTAAGCAAGCCCAAATCCGTATAAAGTTTGGAGGTATCCTCGTTGTAATTGCCGCTTGATAAGTGGACATAGCGGGTAACACCGTCGCCATCCTTACGTACAATCAGCAGCAGTTTTGTGTGTGTTTTGTATCGGCTAATACCGTATACTACAAAACAACCCGCTTTTTGCAAACGTTGGGCTTCCCGAATGTTGTTTTCTTCATCAAAGCGAGCTTTTACCTCAAATAACACCGAAACGTGTTTGCCGTTTTCGGCTGCTTTTAGCAAAGCATTGGTAATGCGCGAATGCTTTGCCAACCGATAAATGGTGATTTTAATAGCCAGTACGTCCGGGTCTTCTGCCGACTTTTCAAGCAAATCGACTACGGGCTCCATGCTATTATAAGGATGATGCAGTAGAATGTCCTGTTGCTTCAGGACATCAAAAATGTTTTTCTCTTTAAGACTTGCCGGCAAATCCAGTGGCAGTACCTGCGGAGGAATTGGCGGAATGCGGTCACGAAAATCTTTGTGATTGACAACTTGCCACAAACTAGTGAAATCCAGCATCCTATCGGCCACAAAAACATTGTCATCATCCAATTCCCAGCGTCCTTTCAGCACTTTCATCATCCAATACGATGCTCCTGGCTCTACTTCAATACGCACCACACGGCCCGTACGGCGGGTCTTTAGCTTTTGCTTTACCTCATCAATAAAGTCAGCTTCTACGTCATCGCTTTCTTCCAGTGTAAAATCGCCATTGCGGGTAATGCGGAAAAGATTGACCGAAAGTATTTGTACATTTCGGTACAGCTTGGCTATTTCGTTGCGAATGATTTCTTCGATAGGTACAAAAACAATCTGGTCATCCCGGTAGATTTCAAAAAAACGGGGAAGATTTTGAGGAATCTGCACAAACGAGAGTCGTTGCCCTTCTCGACTGTCATCTTTGGTAACCACGCCAAAAATCAAAACCTTGTTCATCAGAATCGGGAAAGCGTGGTATCCATCAAATGCCATGGGCGTGAGCATAGGGAAGATAGTACGCATAAAGTAGGCCAGCACATCCGATTTTTCGTCGTCAGTCAGCTCTGAAGGCTTTGCAATGCTAAAATTGTTCAGCTTGAACAGCGGCTGCAGGTGGATCTTGAATTCATCCTGCTGGTCTTTGAAAAAAGCCTGAGCCGTACTTAGCAACATCTTGCGAAAAGGGGTTTCGCGTAATCCCGAATAATCGATTCGCTCTTTGGCGTAGTCAATGTAATTGTACAAGCTACCTACCCGAATCATGAAAAATTCGTCCAGATTGGAGGAAGTAATGGCCAAGAATTTAAGGCGTTCCAGCAATCCTCGTTGCAAATCTTTTGCCTGATCCAATACTCGCCAGTTAAACTGCAACCAGCTAAGGTCGCGACTGATGTAGTTACTCTGACCTATTACATTCGAAACTTTCTCTCGCGACAACATGCTGTCGCGCAGGCGAAAGATGGGTTGCAATAAAAACGAAAAAGGGGGAGATGCGGCCTGCCCCTTTTTTTCTTCTTCTGTATTTCCTGTCTGACTCAACACTTCTCTTACAGGTTAATAAATGAACAATGGTTAATATATCCTCTGCTCAGCGTCTCCTAAAATCTATCCTCATCCACTAATAGCAGGGGTTTTTATTTTCAAAAAGGTACTATTTGAAGAGTGTGTACAGTAATGCACACACTCTGGTTTGTCTTTGCGGTCACTATCAGATATCAACTTTGGCATAGCGAGCATTTTTCTCAATAAACTCGCGACGCGGCGCCACTTCATCACCCATTAACATCGAGAACAAGTGATCCGCTTCGGCAGCCGAATCAATAGTCACGAGTTTCAGGCTACGGCGTTCTGGGTCCATGGTAGTTTCCCACAACTGTTCGGCATTCATCTCCCCTAACCCTTTGTAACGCTGCACGCCTACCGAATCTTCGCGTCCGTCTTTGGCTAGTTCTTTGATAGCGACATCGCGTTGGTCTTCGTTCCAGCAATAACGCTGTTCTTTGCCACGTTTTACCAGATACAAAGGCGGCAAGGCAATGTACAGATAGCCATTTTCGATAAGGGCTTTCATGTATCGGAAAAAGAACGTTAGAATCAGCGTACGAATATGGCTTCCGTCCACGTCGGCATCGGTCATGATAATGATTTTGTGGTAACGTAGTTTGTCCATATTCAGCGCTTTGTCATCTCCATCCTTACCAAACTGCACACCCAGCGCCGTAATCATATTCTTAATCTCTTCGTTTTCGTAGATCTTGTATTCCTGTGCTTTTTCTACGTTCAGGATTTTACCACGCAACGGCAGAATGGCCTGAAAGGCTCGGTTACGTCCCTGCTTGGCGGTTCCGCCCGCCGAGTCGCCCTCTACCAGGTACACTTCGCATTGTGTAGGATCTGTTTCCGAACAATCGGCCAGCTTACCAGGCAATCCGGTACCTGACAATACGTTTTTGCGCTGCACCATTTCGCGAGCTTTACGAGCCGCATGGCGGGCCTGGGCAGCCAGAATCACTTTGCTGACAATCTGACGAGCCTCGCGGGGATGTTCTTCCAGCCAGGTTTGAAGAATGTCGGCAACGGTGGTACTCACTGCACCTGCCACATCTGAATTGCCTAGTTTGGTTTTGGTTTGGCCTTCAAACTGAGGCTCGGCAACTTTAACAGAAATAACAGCAGTTAACCCTTCACGAAAATCGTCACCAGCGATGTCGATTTTCAGCTTGTCCAGCATGCCTTCTTTGTCAGCGTAGTTTTTCAATGTCCGGGTCAGTGCCGCCCGGAAACCGGCTACGTGTGTACCACCCTCAATCGTATTGATGTTGTTTACATACGAAAACACGTTTTCGGAGTACGAGGTATTGTAATGCATGGCTACCTGCACGGGAATGGCTTTGTCACCTTCCATATAGATAACCTCTGGGATTAGCTTTTCACGGGTTGAATCCAGGTATTCTACAAATTCAATCAACCCTCCTTCTGAATAAAATTCTTCGGTAGGTGACTCTCCATTATCATCTTTTTCGCGCAAATCGGTCAGGGTGATCAGGATTCCCCTGTTCAGATACGCCAGTTCGCGCAGGCGGGTAGCAATGGTTTCGTATTTGTATTCAGTTGTGGTAAAGATAGTGGCATCCGGATGAAACTCTACCGTTGTACCATGCTTGTCAGAAGTGCCTACTTGCTTAACTGGATACAAGGGCTTTCCAATGGAATATTCCTGCTCGTACTTCTTGCCTTCCCGTTGTACCGTTACTTTCAAATGAGACGAAAGAGCATTTACACATGAAACACCAACCCCGTGCAGACCACCCGAAACCTTA
The DNA here is from genome assembly GCA_963520985.1 of uncultured Sphingobacteriales bacterium. GTDB lineage: Bacteria > Bacteroidota > Bacteroidia > Cytophagales > 172606-1 > Xanthocytophaga. Next base: position 569,640 of record CAUQTA010000001.1, on the reverse strand, counting down.
TAGCTGTCTTTGTCAAACTTGCCCCCTGCGTGCAATACAGTCATTACCACTTCCAGTGCCGACCGCTTTTCTTTCGGGTGCATGTCTGTCGGAATGCCGCGGCCATTATCGACCACCACAATTCCGTTATCTGGTAATATGGAAACTTCGATTCGATCACAATGCCCTGCCAGTGCTTCGTCTATTGAGTTATCAACCACCTCCCAAACCAGGTGATGCAATCCCCGAACGTTGGTATCACCAATGTACATTCCAGGACGTTTGCGCACAGCTTCAAGTCCTTCTAAAACCTGAATACTGTCGGCGCCATAACTAGTTAGGGTGGGTTGCTCTTCTACAATTTCGCTCATATATGTTGCGTTCGATGAATAAATTAAAACGTATTGATACTAAGGTTTTTACAATAAAAAAGATACTATTTGAAATGACAGTTACCTATTGGTTGTTAAACGAAAAAACACTAACGTAAAGTTACCATTTTTTTTGCTCTTAACGAAATTTTTTGCCCAAAGACCATCTTGATTATAACGAAAAAATACAACAAAAAATTTCATCCGCCTGTACTATTCCTACTTGGATAAAAGCTATTTTCAACCAAAGTACATTTGCAGATTAAGATCGATAAAAAAACCACTGCCTATGGGCAGTGGTTTTTAATCGGGTTCATTAGCATGTGTGTGGAGCCACTCAGATACAGGCTAAAAATAGTATCCTTTCAAAAGCAAAAAGTCCCGGTACCGGGACTTTTTGCTCTGTGTTCACTTGTTGTTTTTGAGGTATTCGTTCATGATGTATTTGATGCCTCGCAACGGAATAATCACCCAATCAGGACGCATATTGAGCTCATAATTAAGTTCATAAATTGCTTTTTCGAGAATGAAAATCTGCAACAGCAGATCCAGGTCAGCCTGATTGTCGGGCAAGAAATTCTTACCCCCGGCCTTTTCCATGTAAGCCTGCATAAAGAAGCTGGACACATAGTGGTACCACTGCTCGGCCCAGCTTTCCAGGTAGGCTACATCTTCGGCCCGGAAAGAAGCATTCTGTATCAGCTGATAGAAGGCCGCATAATGGAACGAACGAACCATTCCGGCTACATCCCGCAAGGCAGATCGGCGGAGGCGACGTTCGCTGAATGCCCGAATCGGCTCCCCTTCAAAATCGATAATGGTGAAATCTTTTCCCGTGAAAAGAACCTGACCCAAGTGATAATCGCCGTGCGTGCGTATTTTATCGGTATTAAACTTATGATCGTAGATGCGTTGCATAAATTTCAGAATGTCTTGTCGCATGGACATGACTTCTTCAGCTTCGGCCTGTACGGATGGAGACAATCCGTTCAACTTTTTCTTCAACAAATCGAAGGAATTACGCACCTGTGATACCAATGCGGAATACAAAGACCGCTGATAGTGTAGCGAATAGGCCTCAGGTTCAAATCCTTTTTCGTCCGGGCGTGACGCCAGAGCCAGGTGCATTTCGGCAGTGCGCTGGCCTAATAGTCGTACTCTTTCGACATAAGCTCCGCCAAGCAACTCCTGCATGATTTCCGGAATATGCTCAAAGCCGACCGGGTTAAGCAATGAACCAACGGGATCAGGTACTTTCACATTGCGATCTTCGGTAAGCTTGCGGTCAAAGAATCGTTTCAGTACATCGCCAATATAAGACCAGGCATCTCCTTGATTGGGAACCAGTTCCTGCATCATCCCTATTACCATTGGCAGCTGCTTGCCTTGCTGGTATTCCAGTGCACCCATAAAACGAGGTACATGTTCAAAACCAACATCTTCAGTCAAGAAACGGGTGATTTCCAGATCCGGATTATGTGCCCGGTCTATTTTACGATAGATCTTAAAGAAATATTTATCGTTAAAGATGATTGAGGTGTTGGTTTGTTCAGCATTCAAGATCCGCGATTTTATGGTAACCTCTTTCTCTTTTCGCAACATTCGCTCTGCTTCCTTGCTAAGATAACCATACAAATCGCCGTCTCCTATTTTCAGCTTCTTCTTCTGACTAATGATGCGGAATAATGTGTTGCAGAATTCTTCGTTGTAAGCCGCATCGTAGAGCACCCCTTTTTTAGTGCCAATTTTTACAGGTGCAATCACACTTTTGGGATGTTTATCCCGAACGATTTTCTCTTGGTCACCAATAGCTAATGTTACTGGCAGAGCGTACATTTCGGGCAAGCCTTCGTTGTAACTGATTTCTAACACAAAAAACGCAGCGTCTCCATCGGTAACTGGGATGTTGATGTTTTCTACAATCTGAATGGACTGAATGGTGCGGGCTTTGCCACCAAACCACCGGCAGCCCATCAGGTAGGTCTGCAGCACTTTGGTTTCCAGAAACTTCACTTTTTTGGCCTCCGAAAGTTCATCCCAATCTTCCAGCTCCAGTACAGGCACTTGTCCCCCTTCATGACTGGTGTCGGTTACCTCTTCTTTTTTCAGGGACAACCAATAATAACCGTGCGCCGAAAGCGTAAACAGATACGGCGAATCTTTGATGATAGGGAATTTATTCTGGCTAAAGGCTTCTACCGGCAAATATCCTTTGTATTCGGACAAATCCAGCTCGGCAGCTTGCGGAAAACGCGACAAGTTGGCAATAACCAGAATATTCTCATCTTCATACGAACGGACAAATGCGAGTACTTTTGCATTGGCGGGATGCAGGAATTTGATATCTCCCCGGCCAAAAGCCTTGTAACGCTTCCGCACTTCAATGATACGGCGTGTCCACCAAAGCATTGAGTTCTGATTGGCGTGCTGATTCTCAACATTTACAGCTTCGTAGCTGTATTCAGGATCAGCAATAAGCGGCAACAACAATTTCTGAGGATTCGCCTTTGAAAAACCGGCGTTTCTGTCGCCGCTCCACTGCATGGGCGTGCGTACTCCATCGCGGTCTTTCAGATAGAAGTTGTCGCCCATACCTATTTCATCCCCATAGTAAAACACAGGCGTACCCGGCAAGGAGAACAAAAGGACATTCATCAGTTCTATCTTGCGCCGGTTGTTTTCCATCAGTGGAGCCAGCCGGCGGCGGATGCCCAGGTTACTTTTGGCAGTAGGGTCATTGGCATACACGCGATACATGTAGTCGCGTTCTTCATCGGTTACCATTTCCAGCGTTAACTCATCATGATTGCGGAGGAAGATAGCCCATTGGCAATTTTCTGGAATGGAGGGCGTCTGGTCAATGATATCCATAATCGGATAACGGTCTTCCATCTTTACCGACATATACATGCGTGGCATAATGGGGAAGTGGTAGTTCATGTGACATTCGTCGCCGTTGCCAAAATAGCTGGCTGAATCTTCGGGCCACATGTTGGCTTCGGCCAAAAACATCATATCGGGATGTTTTTTGTCCATGTGTGCCCGCATTTTTTTGAGGAATGCGTGTGTCTCGGGTAGATTTTCCCCATTAGTACCTTCCCGTTCAAACAGGTAAGGAACGGCATCAATCCGGAAACCATCCACTCCCATATCAGCCCAAAAATCAAAAACACGGAATACTTCTTCCTGCACTTTCGGATTGTCGTAGTTCAGATCGGGCTGGTGATGGAAAAACCGGTGCCAGTAGTAAGCTCCGGCTACGGGGTCCCAGGTCCAGTTTGAGGGTTCGTAATCAATAAAAATAATGCGAACATCTTTGTACTTCTGGTTATCATCACTCCATACGTAATAGTCACGGTATACCGAGCCGGGCTTGGCACGGCGGGCACGCTGAAACCAGGGGTGCTGGTCGGAGGTATGGTTAAGTACAAGCTCGGTAATGACTTTCAGACCCCGGTTATGTGCTTCTTTCAAAAAGACTTTGAAGTCCTGCAACGTACCATAACTGGGATTAATGGTATAATAATCGGAAATGTCATACCCATCGTCACGTAGAGGTGAGGGATAAAACGGCATTACCCAGATGGCCGATACCCCAAGCGATTCCAGGTAGTCAAGCTTGGTTATCAGGCCCCGAAAATCCCCGATGCCATCGCCATTGCTGTCGGCAAATGTTTTTACGTGAAGTTGATAAATGATCGCGTCTTTGTACCAGCGCAGATTTTTGTCATCTGTTATTATTTTCTTGGCCATACTTTTTAGGAGTGTAAAACAGAATAGTGTGAGGGCAAGTTTTAAATCAAAAAAAGGTACTATTTAACTTTAGGCAAAGCCCGGATGTTTTCCTATAAGCCAATAGTTCATAATCAATTCTATAATTTCAATCAATTCTTCGTATGTGTCGGGCTTCTGAAAAAAGCCCTGAAGGGTGGTGGTAGCATACGCCTCGTTTACGCTTTTCTGGTCGGTAGAGGTAGAAAGAAAAACAAAGGGTATGCCACGCTGTCTTAATAGAGGGTTCTGGTCTATCATCTTTTTAAACTCTAGCCCACCCATCCGGGGCAGGTTTACATCGCTGATGATGACACAGGGCTGTTTACTAGTGGTTTGCAAAAAGGCATAGGCATCATGGCAATTCGTAAAGTAATGTCTCGGATTGGCAGTAGCTAATTGCTGGAAAATTTTTTCCATAATGAACTGATCATCCTGATCATCTTCTACCACTACAATGGGTCCTGATTTTGACATACTTCCACAATATAGGTTCATAGCTACTAAAACTTTCAGTTCTTTCTCAGTTGCCACAGTGGCAATTGGGAATCAAAGTAAAAGTTGCTCTATATTTCTGGCGAAAAATAAAAGTTTTTCACTAGGTGAAAAATAAAAAAGCACAAAGTTTTTGGTATTTGATTATCAACGGGGTTTTGCGTTCAGAAAAGATACTATTTTGAAACATGTTCCTTATGTTTGGCAACTTCCTCGGATTTTGCACCCTGTACTACCCAATCACATAAGTCTCATAAAATTTTGCTGTTTTCCACAAATTCGTCTATTTTTCGTCAATTTTTGTACTTTTTAAGTACTATTAGCCAAACAGCAGTAATCTGTTACCTGTCTTGGCTTGGCGAGTAGCTTCATTATTATTACGTTGCTTCACCAAAAATCATTTCCAATCAAAACTAGTTTAACTATGAGACTCATTTTTCTGTTGATAAGTCTGCTATGGCTTGGCTTCAGTTCGTGCACATCGGTAAGGAAGCCTGCCGCGTCACAAATTGCCGTTTCCGAATCTGCGGATAATAGGCAACAGCCTATTCAGGAGGCCGCTCAGGCTCAAACCTCCACCGAAACTACTGATTTACCCGCTACCCGGTCTGATTTTCGTGCTGCCGAAGCACTGAAAACCCTGGAAACTTCGCAGCCTGAAAAAAGGGACGGGTTGGCTAGCACAAACCGAAAAATACTATCTCCGGAACTTAAAAAACCCCTGGGTCTGTCAAAAGTTGCTCTAAAGATGGTAGAAAAGCAAGTAACCAAGGCCATCAAAAAACGTCGCCCCGCGCAAGAAGGTACGATTTTGGGGCTTAGCCCGGTTTTGTTTTTCGCGTTGCTGGCAGTATTGGCTGGGGTTATTTTGTTGTTTGTGGCGGGCAAATCGCAGTTTTTCTCTCTTCTGACAGTAATACTGCTTATTGGCGGTTTGCTGGTTGCCCTTGCCGCCTTCCTTGATTTGATTTAAGAAGTCGATTTTTCCACATTCAAGCCATTGCATATGTCACCCATCTGCAATGGTGTTATGTTACTTTTATTATGTCACAGATCTCCGAATTTGGTAATATTCTACTCTTTATCATAGGCGCCATTTGTTTTTTTCTGGTAGCCATGCTGACTGCACGACTGTTGCGTCCCAGTCGCCCCAATCCGGAAAAACTTGCCACTTACGAATCGGGAGAAGAACCTATCGGCAATGCCTGGGGAAGATTTAATGTTCAGTTTTATATTGTTGCATTGGTTTTTATTCTTTTTGATGTGGAAATCGTTTTCCTTTTTCCCTGGGCGGCAATTTACGGAAACCGACAATTAAACGCTGAGACTGGTGGTCTCTGGAGTTGGTTTACACTAGCAGAAATGTTTGTATTTGTGGGAATTCTGGCCCTTGGACTAGCCTATGCCTGGGTAAAGGGGCATCTGGACTGGGTAAAGCCTCAACCAAAGACCATTGTATTTGAATCGAAAATACCTACCGATTTGTATAAAAAGGTAAATGATAAATATGCCAAATAAAAGCGGTGTTATTTGGCTTTTCGAAAATCCCATACAATAATTGCCCAACGCGTTCCCCAAGGATCATCGAATTCATGCACTGTTTCAAACCCCACACGCGTATGGGCATTGAGTGACCGTTGATTACGCGTCACAACATCGGTAATGCACAAATCAAAACGTGAGGAGAATTGTTTGCGCTGGTGCTGATACATTCTATCGAATATTCCCTGCCCTCTGTATTCTTCTGCTACACAGATTTGTCCCATTACATAATAGTTGTATTCAGAAAGAGATTTTCCTTCATACATGATATCAGCAAAAAGTGCAAACATAGGCTCTAGCACTGGTATGAATGGACGAAATTCTTTGAGCATAACCAAAGCATAGCCTGTAAGCTGATCACCGTCTTTGCCAATTGTTTGCGGAATGGCATCGTTCATGCGTTTGAGCAACTCAAACGTGTGCTCTACTGTCACAAATCCCTGGCTTTCTACTACTTCAGGGCTATTGTTACATGCCAGATTTTTTTGTTGCAATTCAAGGATCTGATGCAGTTCCCGGTCTGTGATTGCATTGGTAATCATAAGTAGTTTCAAGGCTATCGTTCGGAATCTTTTTCCAGTTCACGAACATCAAATCGCCATTTATCCTGTACATTATATCGGTTATGCAACAAAAGACGCGTACCATACAAGCCTGCTTGTATCAAGCCCGTTCCCAAAAATGCGGCTCCCAGCGGATACACCCAGATTCCCTGAAAACCGGCAAACAGGATAACTCCACCCACGGCCATCGACAATATGCCAAGTCCAAACTTTAACCCCCGTCCGTTTTCGCTTACTACGGCCAAGTCATCCATCCGAATCAGGCGACCATTGGTATGGAAACCTTCTTTCTCGATGGCCGAAATAACTCCTGTTTCAAAAGCAGGAGCTTCTTTTAGCCGAAATGTAATGCGGTCACCAATAAAAAAAACTTTCTCAAGACGCCGGTTTTTGCGTTTGGTAAGTACCAGCGCATCCTGAGCTTCAACTGTATGCACGATACATAAGAAACACAGTACAAGAAAAACAAGGGGGGTTTTTAGTTTTAATATCATAGTATTAGCAAAAATGATTTGAGATACTGGAATTATAGGCAATTCTCACAAGGGGGCAGGCTGAAAAAGACGAACTTCAATTTTCTGCCAGACGTTTCCTGTCACATAAGGATCTGTTTTTAGCCATGCATCCAGTTGGGCCCTTTCCTCAAAAGACACCACCAGCATGGAGCCAATCATGTGTTGATTATCATTCAGCATGGCTCCGGCATGCACAATCTTTCCTTCATCCTTCATGCGTCGTGCTACAACTAGGTGAGATTCTCTTACACTCATACGGCGGCTCAATGCATCGGCATCCGTACCATCATAAGCGATAACAATGTATAGAGGCATAGGAAAACGATCAGAATAAAAGTAAGGATTAATCAATAGGTACAGATTATCGGGCAATGGGCCCGCAAAATAGTATCTTTTATCCAAGCAAAACCTACCTGTTATTATTTTCTATAAAATTATTTGATACCAATAAATAAAACGGTTCTGCTGGCCACTCATCATAATTTACAGTTTTTATGCAATAGTTTTTTCTATTTTCGTTAGAAAGGAAATTTATTTCTTACATGCTGCTTATATCTCGCACAGAAATTGCAGTAGCTTAACCTAGGAATTTATTTTTAATTTACAATTAAAATTATATTATACTGAGTGTGAATTAAATAAAATAAATAACAACTCTTTTTTGAGAAAAAGCGTTATTTCAGAAACCTCACTCAGATATGGCTAACAAATTGCCAGTTTCTAGTTTTTTGCAGATACTATTTGTTCATTTCTTAATCCCTGTTGAGTATGATTGTGAAAAAGTCGCTGTTGGTGGTATTGCCTTTGTTGGTAGGAGCCAACTTACTTTATAATCAAACCTTTGATAACCAGCCCAAAACTGATTTAACACCTACTAGCGACCAAAGCAAAGTGAGTGTGATGATTGCCCAGATTCTTTCTCAATACCATTATCAGAAGACCAATATTGACGATTCGCTTTCGTCACAATTGCTTGATAATTATTTGAAAAATCTGGATTACAATCGGATGTATTTTCTGGCGTCTGATGTTCAGAACTTTGAAAAACACCGTTATCAGTTAGACAATGACCTGAAGGATGGCAACCTGAAAGCCGCCTACGAGATTTATCAGGTATATAAAGACCGTGCTACTGAGCGGGATGCCTATGTAGCCAAACTGCTCGAAAAGGAGATGGATTTTACGGTTGATGAGTATTATGAAACCGACCGGGAAAAGGCCTCCTGGGCAAAAAGCACGACCGACTTAAATGAGTTGTGGAGAAAAAATATAAAAGAACAGGCATTGCGCCTGAAACTGAACAATAAGAACTGGGATGAAATCAGTAAAGTTGTTGGGGAGCGGTATAAGAACATTGATAAAATCATTTCCCAGACGACCAATGAAGATGTGTTTGAAGCCTACATGAATGCTTTTGCCGAAAACATCGATCCGCACACTAGTTATTTGTCGCCTGCCCGCTCGGCAAACTTTAAGATAGACATGACTCGTTCGCTTGAAGGAATTGGAGCAACTTTACGGGAACAGAACGATTATACGACTGTGATGGAAATCATTCCGGGCGGTCCAGCATTCAAAAGCAAACAAGTACAGAAAGGCGACCGGATTGTAGCTGTGGCTCAAGGCGATGATGGTAAAATGGTGGATGTAGTAGGCTGGCGTGTAGATGAAGTAGTGAAACTGATCCGTGGTACCAAAGGAACGATTGTGCGTCTGCAAATTTTACCGGCCGGTTCGGATATCTCTTCAATGCCGCGCGAGTTGCGTCTGGTACGTGATAAAATTAAGTTGGAAGAAACATCGGCCAAAGGTGAAATCATTCCGATTACACACAATGGAAAACCTTTCCGCCTGGGCATCATCCAGATTCCGGCATTTTATGCCAATTACGAAGATCGCCAGAAAGGAGAAACCAATTACAAGAGCACCACCAATGACGTAAAACGGATTATTGGAGAGTTACAGGCCCAGAAAATGGATGCGTTGGTTCTGGATTTGCGTAACAATGGCGGTGGATTGCTGAGTGAAGCGGTGGATCTTACAGGCTTGTTCATCCAAGAAGGTCCTGTAGTACAAGTTCGCAACAGCAATGGTTCCATTGATGTATTGAAAGATAATGATAAGGCACAAACCTACAACGGACCTTTGGCCGTATTGATTAACCGTTTTAGTGCTTCCGCTTCCGAAATCTTTGCGGGAGCCATTCAGGATTACAAGCGTGGTGTAATTGTAGGCGAGCAATCTTACGGAAAAGGAACGGTACAAAGCCAGGTTGATTTAAATCGCCTGATGCAGGGTACTGACAAACTAGGACAGGTCAATTTAACCATTGCCAAGTTCTATCGCGTTACCGGAAATAGTACCCAGTTGAAAGGCGTAACCCCAGATGTTCAGTTGCCCTCTGTGTTCAGCGCTGCCGAATTTGGCGAAAGTTCCCAGCCGCATGCATTGCCATGGGATCAGATCCCGGCTTCCAACTTCAAGCCGGTGAATAACATTTCAGAAAAATTGGTATCTGTTCTGGAGAAGAACTATGAAAAGCGTCTTCAAACGGATATAGATCTGAAAGAATTGCAAAACCAGATCAGTGAAGCCAAGAAGGCTCGTTCTAACACACGTGTTTCACTACAGGAAGCAAAACGCCGTAAAGAGCGGGAAGAAGAAGAGAAAAAGAATAAGCTGATGGCAGCTGTGGAAGATGACGTACAAGATACCCCTGCTGCAACTGAAGCAAACGCTTCGGCTAGCCAGAAGAAATTGTACAATTTGAAAAAAGACGACTATCTGAAAGAAACAACGCGTCTTGTGGCAGATTTGTTGATTGCGCCAAAATAATTGAGATCCTTATGGGTACTCAAACCTGAATTTTACTAATTTTGCCGCAAATGCAATGATTGCATTTGCGGCAATTTGTTAAAGCGTATCACTCAAAACAATACATACTCTATGATTTGGCTTATTATTATTGCGGTATTGGTAGTTGCTTCTATCATCGCAGCTTATACCATTCCAAACGAAAGCATTAACACACGGAATTTACCGGATAACCGTCCGTAAATATAATTCTGTATCACATCAAAAGCCTGCCTGGTAAGTCCAGACAGGCTTTTTTTATAATTTAATAAGTAACCCATTATTCCTGTTTAAAAACTTACATTGTAAATAATCCGCACTTTCCGCACAGCATAAAACCGCATATACTAGCACTTTTGTATAATGACTTTAGAATTTTTATCAACTTGACTCTAAGCAATGTATTTCGGTAAAAGATTTATTTTCAGCCTGTTGCTTGTCATAGTTTCCGCAAGTGCCTTTGGCCAGTCCGTTTTGTTAGACAAAGCAGCAGGTTACTTGAAGCAAAACGATTTGGCATCGGCTCGGGAAACCATTGAAGTAGCAGCAAAAAACGACGCCACAAAAGGCGAAGCCCGCACCTGGTATCTGAAGGGGTTTGTGTACAAAGAATTGTACAAACAAAGTCCGTCCGCCACAGAAAACCGGGAAATCGCCATCGAAGCTCTAAACAAGAGTACCGAACTTGATACCAAGAAGACATATACTAGCTCTGTCGGCTCAGCCTTAGAATATCTTTATGGCACTTACTACAATGAGGCCATTGATTTATTGAATTCTAAGAATTACGAGAAGGCGTTGAAAGGTTTAAAAGCGTTCATAGACTACCGGGGCAAAACAAAACCGGACGAATTCTATTCAGAAGCACTTTATCATGCCGGCTTTGCGGCCTATTCTTTAGGTCAAAAGAGTGAGTCCCAAAAATATTATGAGCTAGCCTTGCAAAAAGGGTATAAGAATCCGCTGCTCTATGATGATTTAACCCAATTATACATTGGCCTGAACAACCGTGAAAAAGCCATTCAAACTATCGAAGCTGGGCGGGTAGCATTCCCTAACGATGTTAATCTTCGCACAAGTGAAATCAATCTGTACTTGCAATTAAAAGAATATGGAAAAGCCGAGCGGTTGATTGAAAACTATCTGAAGGCCAATCCTACAGATACGGATGCAATGATGGTAGCAGGCACTGTTTATGAGTCGCTTTCAAAGAAAGATACCGCCAATCAGAAAACCTATTTTGAAAAGCGTAAAGCCATCTATAAGAAGATTTTAGCAAAAGAACCCAGCAACTACTTGGCTAACTACAACTTAGGCATTACTTATTACAACTACGCGGTAGATCTGATCAATAAACCTAACGTTTACGAAGAAACCATAACCCAGTTCAATCAACGGATAGAAATTATTTCTGCCCTTATTGTGGAAGCAAAGCCGTATGTAGAGAAGGCATCACAATTGTCGCCTCAGAATGTAAATTCTTTAAAAGCTTTAAGTGGAATTTATCATTATTTGAACGACAGAGAAAAATACCAGCAAACACAAAATAAGATCAAATTGCTGGGAAACAAGTAATTAAATTTATTATAAGTAGTGCCTATTGCTGTAAAAACTGATGAAAGCCCTTATATTGACTATATTTACTTTTCTCCATACGCTTGTGCCTCCAGTCATAATTACTAGGCAAGACGGACCCGGCGAGGTCACCTATCGGGTACATAGCATTTATATTTATAATTTTATCAAGGAGATTCAATGGCCTGATGACTCTAAAACGGAAACATTTGTCATTGGTGTATTAGCCAATTCGGACATGGAGGCTGAATTACGAAAAATGGCTACTGCACGCAGTACAAGCAGTCGAAAAATTATTATCAAAGTCTACAGAAGTGCCAGTGAGATAGACAAGTCGTGTCATATTGTGTATCTGGGCGCTGAGCATTCAGACGCATTGAGTACTATCTTGCAAAAGGTAAAAGGCTCTCCTACTCTTATAATTACAAACAAAGATGGAGCGGCTAAATTTGGAAGCTTGATTAACTTCGTATCAGAGCAGGGAAAGCCCCGCTTTGAAATGAACCTGACGGCTTTTGAAAAAAGCCGATTGAAATACACCCAGCAGCTGAAAACGGTGGCCATTACAGTGAACTGACGTTACAAAATTTACAGACAAGTTAGAAATACAGTGCATGTAACCGGAATCCAGCTTTTCGGTTCCACTCTAATGCAGGCGCAGGAATATGCACGGTATTAACTAGAAAAAACAAGCTTTTCAACAGGCGACTTCGGGTGGGAATTTTTGTAAAATTCACATCAAGTGACAAATAGTATTGTCGATAAGGAGAAAACCCCATACCTCGGCTCTGCTCGTCGTCTGCGGCAATCATATTTGCCGCACTGTATCCTACACTTACACACAACCAAGCTGGAAATCTGCTTTCTTTCCTCAGATAAGGCTTCACATCAAGAGACAGCCAGTAAGTTTGTGCATTGTAATCTTTTAAGGCTTGTTGCAGAAGATTTTCTCCCAGTACCTGCGGACGTAAATGAGCTAAGTTACTTGGATAAAAAGAGAATTTAGGATGAATACGTTCTTCGTCCCACAATAATAGTTGTCCTATTAATAAACCAGATCCTACTGTATTGGCAGTTAAGTCGCCCCAGGAGGCACCATAACTGCTTGAAAATCCATCCAAAACTTCAATTGGGGTTTGAAAGATCATTCCCATCAGTCCTCCCCACCAGATTGCTTTTCTTCGGGGCAATCCTGTCCATTCAAACGCCTCTACCCCCATTCGGCTGATGTGGTATGCTGTATAGAAATGCCCTAACTTATCCACTTGTTTCCATTCGGAGTTATCATTAAAAAAATGGAAACTGCTACGCGGTGAATCGGCATACCAAAGAAAGTTTAAGCCCGCCAATGTTGCTGTATAAGTTGCGCTACCACCTATTACTAATGCTCGCAAACGAACCCGATTCACAGATTTCTGTAAGGTAGTACTATCCAGTTCCTGTGCTTTTGCTGAATACCCGATACAAAATAGTATCCCCACAGCAACCAAAACCACATGACGATTTAAGGTAGAAGTTTGAAAAAAAACGCCGGACAGTAACATGAAAGGCAGAGTTAGCTATACTTCAAATGTACATACAGTTGGCATATAAAATTGCACATCTATAAAATAAGACCGCAAAGCAATTCATTTATAAAACAAAATACCCTTTTCCATTCATCAAAGAAATAGAAAAGGGCATAGTGCAGAGTTTGGTAGAGAATCCTTTTACTTGAACATCTTCATTTAGCTATTGGTTATTTCTTCCAGCGTTTCTTCGAGGACATGTTTATGAAAATACACGGTAAATGTACAGCCTCTGTTTGTTGAACTTTCCAAATGTATTTCGCCATTCATCTGTTCTACCAGCATTTTCACAATCGATAACCCCAGACCACTGGAATGTTCCCCGGCAGTTGGGCGAGCAGAAAGGCGTTGAAAACGCTTAAACATCTTTTGTTGATCTTCTTCCGAAATGCCAGGCCCTTCATCTTTGATAGCTATGGAAACAAGCGAGTATCCTACATCGATACGAATGAAGATATTTTTGTCCAAAGGTGAGAACTTAATCGCATTCGATACCAAATTATCTACGATCTGTCCAAAAGCAGACTTATCAACTGTAATCCATCCTTCTGAAGCTGTTGTCTCCAATACAAGTTGAATATTTTTCTTATTCGCCGTTTGCTCATATCCAATGATGGAGCGATTAACCCACTGTATGATATCCAAAGGCTCGAGTTGCAGGCGGCGTTTCTGTTCTTCTATTGCCTTTAAATCCAGCAGGTTTTCTATGAATTGTCGACCATCGTGCGCCACTTGATTTACCATGCTTACATACATGGCCTGCTCATCATTCAATGATCCTACCAAAGGCATTAACTGGGTCAAACCAACTACTTTGTTGAGTGGAGCCTTGAGGTCATGGGCTACAATTCCCATTAACGTCTTGAGTTCTTCATTAAGAATCTCCAATCGCCGGCGCTCTTCTTCTAGTTTCTGGGTCGCCTCCTGAAGCTTCTTCTTTTTTCGGTTATTACTTAGTGCAAAAAAGAGAGCTACAAATACCAATGCCAATAACAATATAGAAACCAATTTGCTGGCTTTGAACTGACTGGCAATAATGCTTAGTTGCCGATCTGACTCATTTTTAGCATTGAGAATTTCCTGATTATCACGTTTGTACTTCTCAAGCAGGATTACCAAAGGATTATTAGGATCCACAGTCCGCAACGATTCGATAAATCGCCTGATGTAATCGTCATTGATATAAGCAGTAAAAGCTTCTTCTGCACTTACTTTGTCTTGCTCAGATACAGCATTGGAAACTTGTGATTGCAAACGACTTAGTTCTGCACTAATCATCTCAATCTCTTTGCTAATTACTTGTGCATAGCTTCCTTTAACCGCATTCTCACCCCGCTTTTCACCGATCAGCTCTACCAAGGTTTTCAGATCTTTGCTGTTTTTAGGTAGTGTAAATGTACTGGACTGTGTCTGAGCAGAGTTTGTTATTTGTTTAGGTGATTTTTCTTCTTTGGCAGATACATTATTTTCGTGTTCTGGAGCCTGATCAGTTGAAGCAATTTCCATCACAAGGTCTTCACTGGATACAGTCAGAAATACAAACGTATTTTCCTGGACAAACTTTAAATTATCGTCTTTTACTTTGCGTAATTCAATATTGCCATTGTTTACTTTATAAGATTCCACAGCGAAATCTGCAATGGTAACTGGGGTTTCGCTTGGCAGCTGAATCCGAAAGAAGCCATCACGGTCAGTAACTGCGGTCTTTTCTAATGAACTGTTTTTAAACTTAATTAAAACCCCACTTACCGAAACCTTATCTGCTGTGCGCACCCACCCACCTAGTGTCTTAAAGATGGGCTCGATGACAATCTCTACTTCTTTACGGCTTGAATTCAATTCTTTAGAGCGAAGCCGGTATCCCGATACATTTACTACAACATCCAATTCCGATCCGGTTGGAGGGTTTTTCAACAATACCTGAAAACGACCTTCCTTAGGAGTGCTTATAACTGGCGATGAGCCGTTAATAGAAACCTGTGCCCCACCCACCGGTGCAAGCGATTCGTTTAATACAACTCCACGAAGAGCATAGTCCTGAGCCCAGGCCGAAAAACCCAGCGTGGCACCAAGCCATATAAGTACTGCTAGTTGTATGAATTTGCGTATCACTTGACGCTGTAAGTAATTAAACCGTTTTTATTAATTTTATTTACTAGTCTCTTTTGCTTTCGTATGAACTTCCTGCAGTGTTATCAGAAAACTACCTGAGTATTCATTTGTAGGTTGTGGCAGCTATACTGGTTCCATTTCACTCGATAGTCTACCTATCTATTAGATAGTTGCCGTGAGAACGCTTTATTAAAGCCCGAATTATTCTTTTAAGGGGTCGCCTTGATTGAATTTCGCATTTTTTTTGATTCCTTCTCTTTTTTGCCATCTTTCTTGCTGCAGATACCTCAAAGAACAATGTTAGTTTTAGAGGAAAAATGTAAAAAAACAGATTGCATAGAATTAGGTATTCCTACTGTATATATACCTTACAGGCTAATTAGGTAACAAGAGAATTGTGATAAAGCGATCTGATAAGAATTGATTTTTTTCCTGAAAGGAACTATCTAAAAAGCTTGGGTTGAGTGGCTTAGAGAAAAGACCTATGTTGGGATAGAGCGAATTCAAGTTGTTGCTGATATTCTGCAGCAGGAATTTCAATAGCCCCGTACCGAAGCACATTATCATTGATAAACTGAGTATCTAGTAAAGTGAATCCTTGTTTAAGAAGCTGCTGCACAAGATAATGGAAAGCAATCTTGGAGGCATTGGGGCGCAGCGTAAACATAGACTCGCCAAAAAACGCACCGCCTAATGCCACCCCATACAGGCCGCCTGTCAATTGGTTATCGCACCATACTTCCACACTGTGGGCATATCCCAATTGATGTAATTGCCCATACACGCTAATCATTTCCTCTGATATCCAAGTGTTGGGATCGGTAGCCCGAGGTGCCGCACAATGCCTCATTACAGTTTCAAAACAGGTATTGAAACGAATTTCAAACAGTTTCTTATTTAATATAGGACGCAATGAACGCTGAGGACGGTAGGCATCCAAAGGAATAATGGCGCGTGGATCAGCGGAGTACCAGTGTACATCCCCCTCGCGGCCGTCTGCCATAGGAAAGATCCCATGCGAATAGGCATACAACAACATGTCTACTGACAATTCCTGCATTAGCGATTTGTTTATTGGGGAGATACGGTTGCCATTAAAATCATTTTTGAAATAGTATATTTTCAAAAGACAAAACCCCTACTGTAGTTGATTCTTCAAGAGCTGGATTTCTGTTGCAGGCGAAGCCCGTTCGTATAAAATACGGTAGGCGGCTTTTGTGATAGGCATGTTCACCTGATATTTTTTATTGATGGCATAGATTCCTTTTACTGCGTAGTAACCCTCTGCAATCATGTTCATCTCTACTTGGGCCGATTTGACACTGTATCCCCGTCCAATCATGTTACCAAAGGTGCGATTACGACTGAACTGGGAATAAGCCGTTACCAGCAAATCGCCCAGGTATGCCGAAGCCATCAAATCGCGTGGCATTGGATAAATGGCATCCAGAAAGCGCTTAATTTCCTGCATCGCGTTAGATACCAGTACCGCCTGAAAATTATCGCCATAGTTGAGCCCGTGGCTAATGCCACACGTAAGCGCGATGATGTTTTTCATTACGGCACAGTATTCTACTCCGTAGACATCTTCAATGGCATGTGCCTGCAAAAACCGACAGCTCAATGTTTTGGCAAAATAAGCAGCCCGAACCAGATCTGTAGAGGCAATTGTCAGATAAGACTGCTTCTCCAGCGCTACTTCTTCTGCATGGCAGGGCCCGGCAATGACGCACATTTGGTCAAAAGGTACTTGGAACTGCTTCTCTACCCAATCGGTAACCAAGCAATTCTCATTTGGAATGAGTCCTTTAATCGCTGATACGATCACTTTCCCGGCTAGCTGTTCAGGAGTGACTTCACGCATGGCATCCTGAACAAATGCCGCAGGTACTGCCAGAATCACGTGAGTGGCACCTTCCAACGCTTTTTTCATCTGATGAAAAGTGCGCACTTTTTTCCGATTGATCTGTACATCGCTGAGGTAATTAGGATTATGACCAAACTTTCGGATGTACTCCACGTCTTTGGGATTGCGCAACCACCAGCGAATATGCACATCGTTCTCGGAGAGAATCTTTACAAGAGCAGTGGCCCAGCTTCCTCCTCCTACAACAGTTACAGTGGAATTTAGGTGATGGTATTCGGATTTCAATGGTCTAAAAAATTGGATTTTGTTGTGCGGCTGCAAAATACAGATTTTATGAAACAAAATGTGTATTCTCTCTTATTCCTGACGGTGGTGTGAAGGGAGTAGCCGGTTTTGCATTTTCTAGCGATATTATTTTACCAGTTGTTATTAACAAAAAACCCCGCCAAGGGGCAGGGTCTTTGCAGATATCAGAATGAGTATTGTATAAAATTATTTCTTCTTTTCTTTCTCGTCTTTTTTGGTAGCAATGAGATCATCTGTATTCAGTTTCTTTGCTACGATATTATACGGACCGGAAACCACTTGCTCACCCTCTTTCAAGCCTTTCACGATTTCAATGTTATCATAATCACTGATGCCTGTAACTACTTCACGCATTTCGGCTTTCCCATTGTTATCAACAAATACTACTTCTTTTAGCTCCTGAGCAGGTTTGTTGTTTTGGGCATTTGAGTTTGTATTGCCATTGTTGTTGTTATTGCTGTTGTCGTCCGGATTGGTGGAAACCGCCTTTCCTTCCGAATTGCGGGTAGTTACTGCTGCCAACGGCACGGATAGCACATTGGCTTTGCGTGCGGTAAGGATATCAACCGAAGCCGTCATACCTGGGCGGAATGGCGACAGCTTGCTTTTTCTGTTTACTAACTCACCATAAGAGGATGGTAAAATACGCACTTTTACCTGAAACTCGGTTACCGCATCGGTTGAAGTAGTCTGTGTGGTAGACGAAGCCATTCCATTGGCGGTATTGGCAATTTCTGTAACAATGCCTTTGAACTTCTTCTTCATACTGGTGTATGAATCAACCTCGATGATTGCCGTATCGCCCAGATGTACTCTCACGATGTCGTTCTCATTTACATCGGCTTGCACTTCCATATTGTTCAGGTTGGCTAACCGCATCATTTCGGTTCCGGCCATTTGCGAGGTACCCACCACCCGTTCCCCAAGCTCGATACTTAGCTTGGATACGGTTCCACTTACGGGTGCGTAGATGGTTGTTTTGCGCAAGTTTTCCTGCGCATCCCGCAAGCCGGCTTCTGCACTCTGTACCAGGTATCTGGCCGCTTCCAGTTGCTGTTCGGCAGCTTTGACATCTTCAACTGCCGCTTTGTAATTGGTTTCGGCAGTAACCCAGTCGGCATCGGCAATTACTTTTTGCTCGAATAGGCTTTTATTTCGTTTGTATTCAATCTCAGCTCTTGACAATTGAACCCGAGTCCGTGAAAGCTGAACATTGGCTTGTGCCAGGCTAGCCTTGTTGTTATTGACAGTGGCGCGGGCCCGATCAACGGCCGATATGTAGTTGTCAGGACGAATCTTAGCTAATAATTGCCCTTTTATTACTGAATCGCCTTCGTTAACATGAAGCTCGATAATTTCTCCAGATACATCCGGACTGATTTTTACTTCTACCTCAGGTTGCACTTTTCCGGAAGCACTTACTTTCTCAATGATTTCAGCTCGTTTGGCCTTGGCTAGTTCTACTTCGGTAGGTTTTTCTTTGCCAATCCATCCGGCCTGTTTACCTATTACGGCAAATGCAATTAACAAAACCACAACAGAAATAAGGATGATTAAGAGACGGTTTGATTTTTTCTTTGCCATTGAGTTAGAGGTAAATGTGCTAAAAAATAGTATCTTTCAAAAAGTCAAAAGCTTATTGTTCGGTAAGCGGCTTGTTCTGATAAAAATCCAGAATCTTCATCCGGAAGTAGTAGGTGTACTTTGAGTTAATGAGGTTGGCCTGAGCACGGGCCAGGTTGTTTTTGGCCGTGTTGTAGTCAAGCGAATTGGACAGGCCTACATTAAACCGGGTTTCGAATGCTTTGAACGACAAGTCCTGCGCGGCTACCTGTTGCTGATTAGCAGTGTATTGCGATGCTGCCGCCTGCAGGTTCAGATAGGCTTGTTCAATGTTCTGGCGTAATATTACTCGTACGTTGGTAGCATCCAGTTGGCTTATTTTATTTTGAACAATGCTACGGCTAATGCCATTTCGTGCCTGCCACCCGTTGAGAATAGGAACCGATAAACTAAAGCCAAAGTACTGGCCCAGGTTATCACTAATTTGGGAACCAAAAGGATATTTGTTTTCCCCATACAGCGGAATTTGGGTAATAACGGGGCTGTTTTGGTCTCCATTTACAAACCCTACGGTTTGCTGTCTTGTGTTTATCAGTTCGCCCCGAAGACGGTTTGCGTTTGAATAATAGGTATTAAGACCACCACCAAAAGAAAGACGAGGATACAAAGAGCCTCTAGATGCACGAATTGCATAATTAGTACTTTCCACACGCAAATCAGCTGCTTTGATGGTCGGCTGTGAGCTGATGGCTATGTCGTAAATCTGACTGGCAGTCTTGTCATACGAACTGATACTAGGATCATCTAGCTGAATTTTTTCAATATCAAAATTCTCCTGTGCAGGCAAGTTCATCGCTTGCATCAAATTCAGTTTGGCAATACGCACGTTGTTTTCGGCGGTAGTTACATTCAGTTGGTCGTTGGAGTTCTGAGCCTGCAAATCCAATAAGTTGGTTTGTGGCAACGAGCCTGCAGTTACCAGTTTTTCGGTGCGTGTTACCTGTTCCGTACTGATAGCCGCCTGGCTACGAGCTACTTCCAGTAACTCCTGGTTTTGCAGCACAGCTAAGTAATAGATGGCTACGTTCAGACTGGCATCGTATTGCGACTGCTTAACATCTTCCACACTTGCCCGAAACGATCTTTCGCTCTGTTTCAATGTATTTATTTGCTGGCCGCCCTGAAATAACAAAATACCGCCACTTAAACCAAAGTTTCCTGTTTGGGTATTTTGGTTGATGAACCCGTTGGTGGTAGGGTCAATGAAACGACCGAAGTTCCAGGAAAGCTGGCCATTACCAGATACAGTTGGTAAAAATGCCATCTTCGACTGAAAATAGGCAACTTCATTGCTACGCGAGGTTAATTCACTGCGCTTGATTGTCAGGCTGTTTTTCATGGCGTAGTTAACACACTCCTGTAACGACCAGATGCCGTCACTGGGTGTTTGCTCCTGAGCCTGACTTTGAGCCTGCACTTGGCAGAAACTCAGCAGCAGTATGCTTACCAGCGTTAGTAGAGTTACGGTTTTCATAGGTAGGGTTTTCAAAGGTTTCATAACAATATTTGTTTTAATGTCCGAAAAACTATTCATTCCCCCAAGTTTATGCCAGACCTCAAAAACACTGATAGTCAAGCAATTACTCCTGAACTATTGTCCACTTCTGAACAAAGCTGTTCGTTTTCGGACATTGTCATTCCAGAAAAAAACTACTATTTTCGGCCACTTGTAGTAAACAATATTACAGATTCATTAGGTGGCTCCGAAAAAAATAGTGATAAATGGCGAAATGATTCCATGAAGGCGGCATTTAATTTTACAGTCGTTGAAACTGACGAAATCTTACCAGAGTGGCACAGCCGCGCCTTTCTGTACGGAGATGGTTTGTTTGAAACTCTAATTGTACAAAACGGCGTCATAAAGTTTCTGAACGATCACTACCAACGTCTTACATCCGGAATGGCCGCCTTGCACATGCAGTTGCCTGATGGTTTCTCACAGGCCAGCCTTCAAAATAGTATCCTAGCATTAGTTAAAACCTGCCAGCGGGGTAATAGTGCACGTGTTCGTTTGCAAATCTGGCGCAAGCCAGGGGGCTTGTATACACCCGAAAACAACGGTGTTGATTGCCTGATTACGGCGCAGCCGCTGGCACCTATGCAAATATCAGTAAAGGAAAAAGCAATCTTTTATGAAGCCATTCGCCTGAATCATTCTGCTATTTCTGAGTTTAAAACAACTTCGGCTCTGCCGTATGTGATGGCAGGGATGGCTCGCAAAAATGCACAATCTGACGACGCTATCTTGCTCGATGTCAATGGTTGCATTGCCGAATGTGTGGCCTCCAACATTTTCTGGGTAAAGAGCCAAGTGGTCTATACACCAAGCCTGGAGAGTGGCTGCGTAGCTGGTATAATGCGAAAAAATATAATTCGTGCGTTGCACAAACATCCTGTTTCGGTGATGGAAGGACTGTTTACAAAAGAGCATCTACTCGAAGCAGAAGCTGTTTTTTGTTGCAATGTGGCCGGTATCCAGTGGATCAAAAAAATAGAAGACACTTCTTTTGAACTTAATGAGTCGTTAACCGTATTACTCAATCGGGTAATAAACCCGTAATTTAGCCTTTCATTCTTTGTAGTCAGAAATATGTCTAATCCCGTATTGCAATTCTTCCAATCCCAAATCGGCAAACCGTTCGATCATTCTCAATTGTCTTTAAGCAACTGGTTGGGCGGAACCATTCTGGAAGTGGAAGAAGGAACCATGAAGCTATCGTTTCAGGTGCGGAAAGACATGACCAATCCGGTAGGAATTCTGCATGGGGGAGCCGCATCGGCAATTATTGACGATGTGATTGGGATGACTGTATATGCCTTAGGAAAAGAGTTTGTTTATGTGACGGTGAGCCTGTCCATTGATTTTCTGGACAATGCCAAAGAAGGAGAAACGATATACGCTAAAACCAAAGTAATTCGCAACGGACGCACCTTGGTAAATGCCGAATGCCAATTGATAAATGAAGCGGGAAAGATCCTTGCCAAGGGAACGTCTAATCTGGTAGCAACAACTATCAAAGCTCACTAATTACGCGCATATCTTCCTGAATCAGAATTGCAAAACTCCGGTATCGGTTACATCCATTGTGTTTACCAATAGCGGGGTTTTCCAATTCTAAAAGATACTATTTTTTACTCCTCTGCTCCGTGTTTTTGGAAGAAGCTGTGCACAAACTTACCTCTGAGAATCACAACGGTGTACCAGCTGTAACTCTTAACTTGCGAGGCTGTTACGGTTTAATTTGAAGCATACACTTGAACCCACTGTAGTTCTTTTGCCAATCCATTTCCATTAACCAGATCTTCCTCTGTAAAAGCACTTACTCGCTGCCCCGAAGCAATGAGCTATGCCAACAGGTGTAGGCAACTGCAGTGGCTTTGTTCGGGTTAAGAGTTAACGCGTTCCTTCTTTGGTTCTATCGGGTGCGGACCAGTAGGTTTTCAGGTTTCCATAAGTACTATTTTGAGCAGACCTATTTTTTCCGTAACGGTTTCCTCTATCGGCTTATGCCAAGAAAATGCTTTACCTGTAAAGGAATTTTGAAAATAGATTTTACCAATATCTTTACAGTTTGTACTTTTCCACACAGAAACATAACAAATCAATGGAATTTATTGGTAAACTAGCCGATAGACCGTATCTTTTGGGCTTCTGTTTCATAACTATTTAGATACACTTATGTCCGTTTCCCGTTTATTTTTGATAATCACTTTTTGCCTTTTATTCGTGAACCCCTCTACTGCTCAATCCGTATCAACAACTGCCAATTTACCTTCACCTATTTTGCTTTGGCCCGAAGGTGCACCGGGTGCATTGGGAGATACGGACGAAGACAAGCCTGCCATCTATTCCTTTATCGCGCCCAAAGAAAAAGCCACCGGTGCAGCCGTATTGATTTGTCCGGGAGGTGGGTACATTAACCGAGCCATGGACCACGAAGGCTTTGATTTTGCGCGTTGGTTTAACGAATTAGGCATTACGGCATTTGTGCTGCGTTACCGGGTAAATACTTGGGACCATAAGAAATATGGCTACCCGCATGCATTTAATGACGTAACACGCGCCATGCGCACCGTACGGAGCCGCGCCAAAGAATGGGGATATGACCCAGACAAAATAGGTGTCATGGGTTTTTCGGCGGGCGGGCACCTGGCTTCCATGATTGGAACTCACTTTGACAACGGCAATCCGAAAGCCAAAAATGCGCTGGACAAAGTTTCGTCGCGGCCTAGTTTTCTGATGCTTATTTATCCGGTTATTTCGTTTACTACGCCCTATACGCACCGGGGCTCGCGCGACATGCAGATTGGCCCTGACTTGGATTCAACCCTGGCCGAATACATGTCGACGGAGAAACACGTAACCAGTTTCACGCCGCCCACCTTTCTGATGTATACCGATGATGATGGGGTTTTGCCTGAAAATGCGGTACTATTTTACCTGGCGTTGCGCAAAGCCAAGGTTCCGGCGGAGATGCATATTTACGAGAAAGGCGGGCATGGCTACGGGATGGCCAATGGCGTCGGCAAAGCACCAAACAACCCCATACTTGCTACTTGGCCCGACCGACTCAAGGACTGGCTTAAGAATCGAAACGTATTGCCTAAATAAAAAATGCATGAGTATCCTTGAGGAAGAAATTCGGTTTTATTCCGTTTTAGATGATTATGGTATTTTTTCAAACTTTGCTATTTATCCTCTAAAGCTGGACGGATTGCTCTGGCCCACAACAGAACATTATTTCCAAGCCCAAAAGTTTGACGATGAAGAGTACAAGGAAAAAATCCGCAAGGCGGCCAGTCCGATGAAAGCGGCTGAATTAGGCCGGAGCCGACGCATGAAAATCATCAAAAACTGGGATCGCCAAAAAGACAACGTCATGTATAAAGCCCTGCTGGCAAAGTTCACACAACATCCGGAACTAAAAGAACAGCTGCTGAATACGGGCTCTGCCAAAATCATTGAACATACCGAAAACGATGCTTACTGGGGAGACGGCGGTGATGGCAAAGGACTTAATAAATTGGGAAAGCTGCTGATGAAAGTCAGGGAAAAACTCCAGGAAACAGCGTAACGGATGCTACTGCCGCGCTTTATTCCGAAACAGGAAATAGAGCAGGAGGTTTTTCTTTTTCTAACGATACTATTTTTTAGCACAGAAAATAAAAGTTTTACAATTCAGCGAAAATCAATAGTAAAAATGCTGGCATTGGGGCTAATCATAAAGGAAAACTGGCATTCGCCGCTTCCTAGATTTACTTTTATTTGAATAATCACTTTTTAACACATACCCTTCTAAATCCTTACTATCATGAAAAACGATATGGATACCTCACGCCGCGACTTTATGAAGAAAGCCGCGTTCAGCTCGCTGGCCATGGGGATGAGTGCAAGCAGCTATGCCCGCATTATCGGTTCCAATGACCGGGTGCGGGTAGGCATTATTGGCTTTTCCGACCGGTTCCGGCAGACATTGATGCCTTGCTTTATGAACCACGCCAAAGAAATGAACTTTGAGTTTGTGGGTGTTTCGGATCTGTGGAGCCGCCGCCGCGATGAATGCGAAGCGGCACTGAAAGACAAACCGAATGTTAACAAAAAGTTCTTTAAGGTGCGTAACAACGACGAGCTGCACGCCCGCAAAGATGTGGACGCGGTTATCATCAGTACCGCCGATTTTCAGCATGCAATTCATTGCGCCGATGCCGTGCGGGCTGGCCGGGATGCCTATGTCGAAAAACCTTTTGCCGAGTCGCTGGAAGATGCCAAACTAGCCCTGAAAGCCGTGGAAGAAACCGGCAAAATCGTACAGGTAGGCTCACAGCGCCGCAGCGGACCTAATTATTGGGCGGCTTATGATTACATCAAATCCGGTAAATTCGGCGATATTTCCATGGTAGAAATGACCTGGAATGTAAACCAACCTGGTCGCTGGCGTCGTCCAAAGTTGGTGTCTGAGATTCGCAAAGAAGATGTGGATTGGGACCGCTTCCTGCTCAACCGTCCTAAAGTAGAGTGGAATCCGCGTTACTATCTCGAATACCGGTTGTTCTATCCGTATTCTTCTGGTATTCCGGGCCAGTGGATGAGCCACCAGATCGACACGGTACACTGGTTTTCAGGCTTTGACCATCCGCGGAGTGTAGTTGCCAATGGTGGCATTTACATGTGGAAAGACGGCCGAGTAAACGCCGATACATTCACGGCTGTATTTGATTATGGCCCAGACAACGATATGAGCAAAGGATTTCAGGTGTTGTATTCCTCACGGATGCATAACGAAGCCGGTGGCGTAAAAGAATACTACTTCTCCAATGGTGGAATGATTAATCTGGATACCAATAAGATTTCACCTGAAGGTGGCTTACAAGCAAACCACGCCAAAGATATGGGCATGCAAGCCAACTTACTTGCCGAAGGAACGCTCAAATCAGATATCAAGATAGAAACCAATGCCAATACAGGTGGTGACCCCATGACATCGCTGCACATGCGCAACTGGATGGACTGTGTGCGTAGTCGTAAACAGCCAAATGCACCTGCCAAAGCCGGTTACAATCATTCGGTAGCCAACATTATGGCCACTACCGCGCTGCATACTGGCAAACGCATCACATTTGATTCTCAAAAGCAGGAAATTGTAATGAGCTAGGCATTCAATTTTGAATGAGAGAATGGATTTCGGAATTGGGAGGGCGGAGGTTTGAAATAGTATCTTTTCAAATGCCAAAACCCTTCTATTCTCTCATTCCGAAATCAATTATTCAAAATTATTATTGGCTCACAATGGGTGTGCTTTGGTCAATGACGGTGATCTCGACGCGGCGGTTATGCTGGCGACCCACCGGACAGGCATTATCGGCAACAGGTTCGGCAAAGTTGTGCCCTGCATAGGAAAGGCGGCTACGCGTAATGCCTTTGGAAATCAGGTATTTGATTACTGCAACCGCACGGCTTTCTGACAGTTGCTGGTTATACTCTTTGCCTCCTACATTGTCGGTGTGGCCATAAAGCTGGCAAATCAGTGTTTTGTTCTTGAGTAAATAACCAGCCAGCTTATCGAGTTCCTGTCTGGAAGTATCGGGTATCAGGTATGAGTCGGTTGCAAAATGCACGTTGGTGGTCTGAAACAAGTTGATGTTCTTGAGCACGGGAGCGGGTTCTGCTTCCACCTTGTTTCCGGCCATGGCTTCCAGCTCGGGCGTTTCAAAAATAGTATCAGGAATATTATCCAAACCTCCCTTTCCAGTTGCCTGGAAATTAGGTAGTTTGGGATCGGATTCGCTAGAGAACGAACCTGCTTCCAGAAAAACGCCCGAATCCAAGGCATAATCGCCTACATCGCCAATGGCTAGCTTGAGATGGTATTTTTTGTACGGGATCACCGGATATTCGGCCACTAGCACCCGCGTAAATCCGTCGTATTGAAAGTAAGCGAGCAATTCTTCATTCAGGTTTCTTCGTTCTTTTTCATCTATGAGAAAAGCATCCTGGTTAAGCGAAGTTTTGCTGGCTGGCAGAATGGCACTGGTTAGTTTTTGAAAGCTTGTTTGTGGTTTGGTATCAATCTTGGTATTCTTTACATCGGCAAAGTAGTCGTTGTTCAGGTAAATCTTACGGTACTTCTTGTGGTTGATGTTATTGACAGCGACCGACTCGTCGGTGCCGGGAATGACCGCCAGATTTCGCTTGGGCAGTCCGGGACCTTCGATAAAGAAACCAAAAACATCATTAAAGCGGGAACCTACGTATTCGCGGTACTCCTCGGAGCCAAAGCAATACCGAAACGAAACTTTGTTGTGCATAGGTATGAAGTCAAACTCAAGCACCATTACGTCCATGGTTTTGCTGCCACAGAGACGGTTTAGGTCACGGTCGCCGATGTCTTTGCTTTTAAGAGCTTGCTCGGTGGTGATAATACCCGAACGTCCCGGCATGTTGTTAGGCCCAATGGCATCGTGCACGTTTCCCGTCGACAGCAACAAACCGCTGCGCATACCGATCACATCCGAATTGACATGAAAGTAACCCATGCCGAGTTTGCTTCCTTTCATTCGGATGTTACCAACTTTGACGCCTTTACCCATCAGGATTTTGTTCACCATGTCTTCAACGGCATACGAAGTGTCGATCTTCAGTTGTGCCTGCGCAGAGACAATCCCAGCAAGAAAGGTGATTATGAATAAGAATTTTGTCAAAACTTGCATGGCAGTAGGTAAGTATTGGATAAAACAAAATAGACCTTTTCCTGTATACTTATTTGTCTGTAAGCCAGCGGAATGCGTTAATCTTTCGGCTAAAGTTGGCTAAAATTTATTCCCAAACAAAGATTTTTTTACACTTTACCAACAGCTGAAATCGTCCGCTTTTAACATTAATTCCGATTTTCTTACATAAGGTAAACGATAAATATGAAAAACTTACAAATCGCACTTAAAGTCGTAGGGTTGGGAGTATGCCTGGCTGCAGGCAATTTCCAAAATAGTACCTTCGCACAGTCAAAAACCGCCAAATCTGCCAATGGCGTAATGCTGGAGCAGGAAAAAGGCAAAGTGGTGGTGAAGGTAAACAATCAGGTGTTTACCCAATACCTGTTTGGAGCAGATGAATTACAAGGCTGCAAAAAGCCGGTTTTGTTTCCCGTATTGACGGCAAAAGGTACACCGATCACACGCGGCTATCCTTTGCAGCCCCGTTCGGGTGAGCGGGTAGACCACCCGCATCACGTAGGCGTATGGTTTAATTACGGAGACGTTAACGGGCATGACTTCTGGAACAACTCCACTGCCGTCGGCCCCGAACACAAAGGTCCGTTTGGCACCATTGTACATACGGGCATCAAGGAAATAAAAAGCGGCAAAGACAAAGGCACCCTTACGGTCACGGCCGACTGGCTGGACAAAGACAGCAAACCCATGCTCAAGGAAACTACTACGTTTGTATTTTCAGGCGACAACGTTTCCCGCATCATTGACCGTGTCACCACGCTTACGTCAACGGATAAAAACGTGGCCTTTACAGACAACAAAGAAGGCATGATAGCCATTCGACTGGCCCGGCAGTTGGAGCACCCATCTAATAAACCCGAAATTTTTACCGACGCCAGCGGCAAAGCAACGGCGGTACCGCAAATGGACAATAGCGGTGTAACGGGCCACTACCGTAGCAGCGAAGGCGTGGAAGGCGAAGATGTCTGGGGAAAACGTGCCCAATGGATGGACTTGACCGGAAAAATCGGCGACGAAGACATTTCACTGGTAATGATAGACCACCCCCAAAACGTGGGCTATCCAACGTACTGGCATTCCCGCGGTTACGGATTATACGCAGCCAATCCGCTGGGGGTAAAGGTATTTACGGAAGGTAAAGAAGAACTTAACTATACCTTGCCTGCCGGCAAAAGTGTTACGTTCCGTTATCGGATTGTAGTAGCTGACAAAACGCTGTCTACCGAAGAAATAAATCAACTGGCAGTTGATTTCGGAAAAAATGCACTGGTAGTCAAAGATCGCTCCAAAGGAAAGTAGGTTTTGCCAGTTGAAAGGATACTATTTTCAAAGGCGAATCTACGAAGGTTCGCTTTTGTTATTTGTAACTCCTTTGGAGATTAAGTAGCTTGTATCTGAACTTATGTTATATTTTTAATCTAGACTATGAAAAAGAGGTACATATTCTATCTGCTAATAATCAGTATGATTGTTTTTATCTCCATCCCAACTGTCCACATTCTAAAAACATACTTCAGAGAAAATAGCACCAAACCTATTACTCCTAGAGGATACACCAACGATGCCAGTGGCCTAAACTTAACCAAAGTCAACACGGTTGTTCCTGTTCCATCCACAGCAGATAGTATTAAAACACAGCTAAGATCTATTCTTGCTTTTGCAGAACAAAGAAACTTACCTATTTCGATTGCGGGAGCACAGCACACGATGGGCGGGCATACTATGTATCCTAATGGAATTATTCTTAACATGCGTCCCTACAAAATCATGTCATTAGACACTATTTCGAATATCCTGACGGTGGGTTCGGGAGCCCTCTGGAGTGACGTTATTCAGTATCTTGACGCCTATCATCGGTCGGTGGCGGTTATGCAGGCGTTCAGCTCTTTTTCGGTGGGAGGTTCTATCAGTGTAAACGGTCATGGCTGGCAAAAAGATGCGCCTCCTGTTTCATCCAGTATGGAATCGTTATCATTAATGACTTCAGAGGGGCAAATTGTAAATTGCAGTCGTACCGAAAATGAAGAACTGTTCCATGCTGTTATAGGGGGCTATGGGCTTCTGGGAATTATTCTTGATGTCAAGCTGCGAGTGGTTCCTAACGAAAGTTTATACTACAAACGATATAAAATTGCTACTTCCGATTACTTGACCTATTTCAAGCGACATGCATCTCAAAACAAGGACGTCAAACTGGTTTTTGGGAGATTAAATGTTTCGCATAAAAATTTTTTGAAAGATGCTACGCTCAACACTTTCTATTCGGCTCACCAACCTGTAAATCCCTTACCTGCCAACAACAAGAAAACATCTGAACTCAAGCGGCTTGTGTTCAGGAGTACTGTCAATAGTGAATATGGCAAACGGTTGCGCTGGGAATTGGAAACCAACCTGAGCGAATTTCTTTCGGAAGCAATATTTACCAGAAACGAGATATTAAATGAAGATGCTACCTTGATTGAAAATAAAGACTCTACGTCAACAGACATTCTACAGGAATATTTTATTCCTGAGCGGAATTTTTACTCATACATAGAAGCTTTAAAAACCCTGTTGCCTAATCCAGACATTGACTTGTTAAATATCACCATCCGAAACGTGTATAAAGATCATGACAGCTACTTGAACTATGCCAGGGAAGATGTTTTTGGATTTGTGTTTTTGTTTAACCAGAAAAAAGATGAAAAAAGTGAGAAGGTCATGCGGCAACTGACTCAGCAAATGGTTGAAGTTGCTGTAAAATCGGAGGGCACCTACTATTTACCCTATCGATTACACATAGACCGCAATACAATGCGAAAGGTTTACCCTCAAGTAGATCATTTTTTCAAGCTCAAACTAAAATATGATCCGCAAGAACGCTTTAAAAACAAATTTTATGAATATTATAAATAGTATCTTTCACAGAGACAAAACCCCTAATTTTTAGCTTCAGAAACACCAGTCATTAGTGGGGTATTAGGCAGTGTAATCGCAAACACCGTTCCTTCACCCAAAGTTGATTCGACGTGAATCCTGCCATTGAGGGTAGAAATGATTTCTTTGACAATGAACAATCCCAATCCGGAGCCTGTCTTCGAATCAGTAGCCCGGTAAAACATATCAAAGATTTTCTCGATGTGTTCCTGTGCAATGCCAATGCCATTGTCTCGAACGGCAATGGTGGCATGGTCAGCTTGTATGTCAACGTCGATGTGAATAAACGAAGATGCTTTGGTTGAATCGCTGTAGCGGATGGCGTTAGACAGGAAGTTACTCAATAGCGTTGATACTCGCTTTTGGTCTGAGCAGAATGGTAATTGCGCCTTTAGGTTTATCTGAAAGTCGATGGCTCGCCCGGTTTGTTCCACGGTGTTTTTCAGTCGTTTGGCACTTCGATTGCCCAGACTGGCAAATGAAAGCTGTTCCCATAACTGCTGGCACAACGCCCGTAAGTCTATTTCCGTAATGTGCAAGGGCGTGCGACTATTCCGCGAAAAATCGACAATGTCGCTAATGCACACGTCCATACGCGCAATGGATTGTTTCATCAGATTCAGATAAAATTCCTTTTCCGATGCCGACGCATTGTCTTCCAGCAGCTCAATGAGCCCTAATAGCGACATGAGCGGTGCCCGTAAATCATGGGCGGCACTATAAACAAACCGGTCAAGTTGCTGATTGATTTTGAGCAGTTGCTCGTTTTGCTCTACCAGTTGCAGTTGCGCCTCTTTGCGTGCTGTAATCTCCATGATGGTGCCATGCACATGAGTCACATAGCGCTGATGAGCAAACAAAGGCCTTCCCACCAATTGTACGTATTTAAGGTGACCGTCAAAAGTCAGAATACGCAAATCCAGATCAAAGCTTTCCCCTTTCTGAATTGCCGCCGTAACAGCTCTCTCGTACAAAGGCCGGTCGTCTGGATGAAAACAGGCAAGCACTTCCTGCGGGCTAGGCGCCACAAAGCCTTTGCTGCCGTCGGCCGAAGGCACCGAATCAGGGATGAGTCCGTAAATTTTAAATACCTGCTCAGACCAAATGATGCGGTGTGTCTGCAACTGATACGTCCAACTGCCCAGATTGGCTACCGTATAAGCATCTTCCAGGGCTTGCTCGATGACATGAATCTGATGCTGGTGGTTTTTCTGGTGTGTAACTTCATGCCCCACTATAATGTGACGCATTATCTGATTTGCCTCATTTTTGATGGGCATGAGTGTTACATCGGCCCAGGCAAGAGTGTAGCTTCCGGTGTAAAAACACAACTCGCCCCGCCACATCGATTCTTGCTCCAGGCTATTTCGCATGGTAGCCAACACCAGATCTATGGTTTCGGCAGGCAGAGCCAGTATAGATAACAAAATTGTGTAACTATGCCCGATCAGTTCAGATTCAGGCAATCCCAGCAACTGCTCAAAACGAGGATTGATCTGCTGAATGCAGCCTGCTGCGTCCAAATAACAAATCAGGCTATTTTGCCAGAGCGATTGTCGGTAAAAGATTAATTCTTGTCGCTGACTACTTTGAGTAACAGCGGGTCGTGTGTACAGGTCTTGATCAGACTTACTGATAAAGCGCATCTAAGGTCCAGAGATTAGTAGTAATCCGATTAGATCAAAAAAACGAAGACGTTGTCCTTTTTCTGATTTTAATTTTTTTATACGATGCTTTACTCAACTAGCTGTAGATAAGGGCTTTTTAATGATCAATAAAATAGTATAATTACCAGAGACAAAACCCACCAATGAGCCATTCTTCAAAAATAACAGGGTTCTGTCAAGAAACTTTCTCTTTGTAATAAAATTTTTAACGATGTAATATTTATATATAAGTAGAGAAGCATAGAAAGAGTCGCCAGTGAACTGAAGCGATAAGTTCGTTAGATAAAATAGTATCTTTTAAAGGAGAAAAACCTGCCCATCCGCAAGGCTCTATTAACAAAGTGAAACCAAACAAGAACCTTAGGTATGCCATTCTTTTGTGATTCTCTTCAGTATTGTATTCGGTTCTGATTTAGTGAGAGAATAGGTTAGCTACACTTAATTATCCAATATTTTCTTTTTTCTCTTCGAGCCTTCTCCCATTTTTGTGGTTTCTAATCATTCGTTCATGGAATCACAAACCTACTCACCTATCTTGCTTCAAGAATTGGTGCAAAATATCTTCCTGAAAATGGGCTGCGCACCAGCCGATGCTACTCAGGCCGCTAACGTACTCATTTCCGCCGATTTGCGCGGCATTGACTCGCATGGTGTTGCCCGGCTCAATGGCTATGTACGGCTTATGGATCTGAAGCGTCTCAATCCGGCACCAGCCGTTCAGATTGTACACGAAACCCCCAGTACGGCCGTCTTGGATGGCGATGCGGGCTTGGGGCTTGTTGTAGCTCCGAAAGCAATGGAAATTGCCATCCAGAAAGCAGCTCAGATAGGAACAGGCTGGGTAGCCATTCGCAATTCCAATCACTTTGGCATAGCTGGTTATCACACCATGCTGGCATTGCCGCACAATATGATTGGCTTTGCAATGACCAATGCCGGCCCCTTGGTCGCACCCACCTTTTCGAAAGACAAATTATTAGGCACCAATCCCATTTCCGTGGCAATTCCCGCTCAAGAAGAGCCGCCATTTGTACTGGATATGGCAACAACTACTGCGGCTTACGGAAAGCTGGAAATTTTGCAACGCAAAAGCCAGCCTACCCCGACCGGATGGGTGCAAGATGCGAATGGAGAGTCTGTCACGGATGCACATGCCGTGAAAAAAGGCGGTGCGCTGCTGCCACTGGGTGGCGACCGTGAGCACGGCAGCCACAAAGGCTATGGATTAGGCGCCTGGGTAGACATTTTCTCGGGTGTATTGTCGGGAGCTAACTACGGGCCTTGGGTACCGCCATTCGCAACTGCAGGTTTCATGAATTCGGCCGAACAGTTGGTTGGGTCAGGCACCGGGCATTTTGTGGGAGCCATGCGTGTGGATGCCTTTCGCCCGGCAGCCGAATTTAAGCAGCACATGGACCGCTGGATTCGGTCATTTCGCAACGCAACTCCGGTAGCAGGCCAGGAACATGTACTTATTCCTGGTGACCCCGAACGTTTGCTGGAACAGGAACGTCGCGAAAAGGGAATTCCAATTTTACCGGTTGTGATCGATAGTCTCAAAGAACTGGCACAACGGTTTGAGGTGCGGTGGCCTTTTGACTAGACTGCTCCAATTTTCATACAACCCCTGTCAGTTCGGCAGGGGTTGTTGATTTTAAAAGATACTATTTCCTTAACAAACGTTAAGCAGCGTTAATAAAGGTTAAAATGCAGCCTGCCATGCAACCAATCTTCTTCAAACAGAGTCATGCATTTACAATCCAAGATTCTCCGTTTCGATATGAAGACTCCGCTTACCTTGCTGTTACTCTTTTTATGCTTTTTTGGCTTTGCGCACATATCCTATATAGAGAAGCTGCCACTCTTGCACCATTCTCAAAAACAGAATACTCCTCCACCCAATGCACCTGCACTTACAAAACCCATGAGAGGCGTATTTATTGTAGAGAATCGGGTCGAATTGTGAGTAAGCCTACCGAAGCGATGATAGTAAAATTAGTCGATTGAAGATTTTTTTATTTTTTTTCTAAATCGCGGTTACCTTTTCTTACATGAGTAGTATTAACGATTAGAATAACAAAGATTATTCATACACCTGTTTAACACTTATTTTGTCTAGGAAACCCTTCCCGTTATGCGAGAAGGGTTTTTCGTTTTACATAAGCTGACCCAAAAGTCACTAAAAGTCAATTGGTTACACAATCATTGTCTGCAAAAGGGTGCTTAAAACCGGGATTAATCGGAAAAGTCTTTGGTTCTTTTTATACGCTGTCTTCTTTCTTGCATTTGCGGCTTTTTGGTTACGGAGAAAAAGTCTATTTCCATAAAAGTTTCAGAAAATGAAAAAAAAGAAAAATCTTACATCTCGTCTTAAATAGGATTTGGTGTAAAAATAAAAGCAACCTGCATCACACACTTTTTTCATCTCTAATCTTTGTTGCAATTAAATTCAATCGTATAGGGCATATTGAGGCATGTAGAGGTTTTGTACTTAAAAAAGATACTATTTTGTTATTACACTAAGTAAAATCTCTGTATGGTCACAAATAATCCTGGGCCGCTGAAGGCATCTTTTTCGCACGAAGCCTACATTCTGTTTGTTCTCCTTCAAAGTAGTTTCACTAGCTATAATTGTCATACGCCTTTTGTAGGCAGCTGTCTGTTTAAAAATTAAAGAATTGCCGAAAGCTAACATTTTTTCAGTCACTGTTCTTTTTGTCGGATAACTGCCTTCTATTTACCAAATGGAATAGAATCTGGTTGACTAACGAAAAAGGCCGACTTGAAAGTCGGCCTTTTTCGTTAGTCAACCTCTGTTGTCAGGCTAACCCCTTGGCTAGTTTGGCGTATTCTTTGGCAAAATAGGTGAGAATGATTTTGGCACCGGCCCGCTTGAAGCTAATCAGCATTTCAAGCATGGCTTTTTCGCCATTGAGCCATCCATTGCGGGCAGCGGCTTTGATCATGGCGTATTCGCCACTCACGTTGTAAGCCGCAATGGGCAAGGCAAAATTCTCATTCAGGGTTTGGATCACATCCAGGTAGGCAAAGGCAGGCTTTACCATCAGGAAATCGGCTCCTTCGGCATAATCAAGTTCGGCTTCGATCAACGCTTCCCGGCGGTTTGCCGGATTCATCTGGTAGGTTTTCTTATCGCCAAACTTAGGGGCGGAGTCCAGTGCGTCGCGGAACGGGCCGTAAAAAGCACTGGCGTATTTGGCGGTATACGCCATAATGGCAACATTGGTAAAGCCTTCGTCGTCAAGGGTTTCGCGGATATACCCAATGCGCCCATCCATCATGTCTGACGGGCCTACAATGTCAGCACCGGCACGGGCTTGTGCCAAAGCCATGTTTGCCAGAATAGGCAGGCTTTCGTCATTCAGTATCTTTCCATCTTTTACCAGTCCGTCGTGGCCATCACTGCTATAGGGGTCCATGGCGACATCGGTCATCAGAGTTGCTTCCGGCAGCTTTTGCTTGATTTCGCGGATGGTTCTTAGATACAACCCTTCCGCATTCAGGCTTTCACTGGCATGGTTATCTTTCTTACTTTCATCCAGTTGCGGAAACAGAGCAAAGGTATGAATGCCCAGGTGGAGGCATTCTTCTATTTCTTTGAGCAACAAATCCTGGCTAAAACGATAAATGCCTGGCATCGACGCTACTTCGATGGATTTCTGGCTGCCTTCGGTGACGAAAAGAGGCAAAATCAGGTCGTCGGTGGATAGCGTGGTTTCCTGTGCCAAACGACGTATCGTTTCGGATTGCCGGTTGCGGCGTGGTCTGCGTAACATAAGCGGTAAGTTCTGTGTTCGAGATTCAGTATGTAGAGCCGCAAAGATAGGACGGATTTGCGGGGGAAACGAATGCAGCCGTTGTGTTTTTGCTTTGGGTTCTCAGACTAAAACACTCAAAGGCGGGTTTTCGGTTTGAAAAAGATACTATTTTTCCGCCTATGTCAAAGCACTTGCAAACGGTAACCGGTACCGTGTACATTGATTATCTCGACGCGAGGGTCTTCTTTGAGGTATTTCCGTAGCTTGGTGATGTAAACGTCCATGCTGCGGGCATTGAAATACGTATCGTCACGCCAGATGAGCCGCAGTGCCAGGCTTCTTTCCAGCGTTTGGTTCAGATTGGTGCAGAGCAACTTGAGCAGCTCGGCTTCTTTGGTTGTGAGTTTGGTCGTCTTTTCTTCCGATTTAAGCGTTTGCTGCTCATAATCAAAGGTATATCCTCCTATTTCAAATACTTTCTTTTCTTCGGAAACCTGATTCTGCGGCTGAGACCGGCGCAGAATGGCTTTCATCCGCAGCAGCAATTCTTCCATGCTGAACGGCTTGGTCATGTAATCATCAGCCCCGATGCGCAACCCTTCCAGCGTGTCTTCTTTCATGGACTTGGCCGTCAGGAAAATAATAGGAATTTGTTTGTCAAAACCCCTTACTTCCTTGGCCAGCGAAAAACCGTCTTTTTTGGGCATCATCACGTCGAAGATGCACAAGTCATATTTTATTTTTCGAAACAGACCAAAGGCTTCTTCACCGTCGCGGGCCAGGGTAGCTTCATATCCTTTCAGGTCCAGGTATTCTTTCAATAATTCTCCCAGATTTGTATCGTCTTCTACCAATAATACTTTTAGCTTATCCATTGACTATAACTCCATTAAAAAATTAAGATTTTGTTTGGCCCAGCACTCATTTTAATGGCTAATAATTCGGAATATCCTGCTGTTGATAGGGTAAAAACACTTCAAACGCGCTGCCGGCGTTGGGTTGGCTTGTCACATCTATTTCGCCATGGTGAGCATCCACGATGGTTTTTACGTAACTCAGTCCCAGACCGAATCCTTTGACATCGTGCAGGTTGCCGGTGGATACCCGGTAAAACTTATCGAAGATTTTGGTCAATGCTTCTTTAGTCATACCTATGCCCTTGTCGGCAATGCTGATTTTGACGCCACCCTCCACATTTTGCGTATGAATAGTGATGTGCGGCTTTTGGGGCGAATATTTATTGGCATTATCCAACAGATTGTAGATCAGGTTGGTGATATGGACTTCATCCGCAATAATCTGCGTATTTTCCGCATCCAGTTGCAAATCTATGTCACCTTCCCGCTTCTCAATCTGAACGCCAATATTTTGGAGTACATTGTCGATCACCTCATGCAGATCGACTTCGGTCAACTTCAGTTTTATTTTTCCTTTGTCGAGCACGGCGGCTTGAAGCACTTTTTCTACCTGTGAGCCAAGACGACGGTTTTCGTCCGAAATTACGCGTAGGTAACGATTCAGTTGCTTCGAATGCGTTTGCACATCGGCGTCCTGCAACATTTCGCACGCCAGTGAGATAGTAGAAATCGGGGTTTTGAACTCGTGCGTCATGTTATTGATAAAGTCGTTCTTTATCTCCGACAGCTTTTTCTGTTTCAGAATCGTATTGACGGAAACATAAAAAATACCCATGATAACGCTACACAAAAGCACGGATGTGAGCATGACCCAGAAGGTGGAGCCATTGATAAAATTCTCCTTATCCGGAAAAACCACGTACAGAATGTCGTTCTTGGCGTGCAAGTCGTTGGTAAACAGATTGACGGTAAACGCCTCACCCGGAATAGACACACGGTTTGGCTGGTTGGAAGCAAAAAACACTTGCTTTGCTTCGCCCGAATGCACCCCATATTCAAACGGAATGTCAATGTTCTGATTGCGCACTTCAGCCTTTAGCAACGAATCCAGTTTTACAGGATCAATGCGTTTCTGCACGGGCCGCTCCTTGGTAAACAATTGCTGAAACACATCCTTCACAATCTCTGACTGCTGCTTCACTTTGTCTACCTGGGCCGTCATGGCCGAGGTTTTCAGCACAGAATCGGTACTATTTTGTACTGGCTTCGCTACCGTTTTGGACGGCTTGCGTTTCCTGACTTTGCTGAGGGGCTTGGCCTCCCTGTTCAAAGCCACCAGTTGGCCCGTAGCCGAGTCGATGGTGATACCCATGAGCCGCATTTGCTCCAGCATGGCTTCGTTAAGCCAGCGTTCTATCGCCTCGTTCTGGCGTTGCATTTCCTGCCACTCCCGGTTACGGCTGTATTGCGACATGTCCCGAAACGGATCACGTCGGCGAAACAAATTGCTGTTCTGCAAGGTAGCCGGATAGAGATTGGAGGTGTCAATTCCTATGGGCACGTATTCGGTATAAGACTGCTGAATCTGGAATTGAATGACTCCACCAGCCGGATACAAAACAGTTGCCGAATCGCTTTCCTTGCCTTGATGGGCCACGTGGTCTGATGGCTTTCCTTTTCGGGTAGCTTTTTTAGGAGAAGATGATTTTTCTGCAATCAGGGTTTTCGGATTTTCCACCATACTATTTTTGATAGCAGGCTCCTGGGCCGGTGTAGTGTCTCGCAGTTGCTGTGCCGCCAGCCATACGACTTCTTCGCGTTGCAGTTTATTGGCAACGTGTTGCAATGCTTCCTGCACATTCTGGTCAAAACGTTCTTCGGCAACAGTGCGCGCCTGGTAAATCCAATATCCCTGAAACCCCACCAGGCTGAGTGTTGCTATTGCCATCAAGGCAATAATCCATCGAATTTGCTGTTTTTTCATACTTTCTGTCAATCCAAACTAGAGTTGAAATCAACTCTTCATTCCTTTGCATTCAGAAGAACCTGTTCCTTGGTATTCTTTACCTAATTTAACAAAACTACACCCGATTAAGTGTCTTTGCCTGATTTTAACACTATTTAACACTGAAATCAACCTGGTGCCAACCATCTAGCCGATAGTACTACCTTTTATCCGCCCAAAACCGCACACTTATACAATTGGCTCCAGCTAGCGGGTTACTGAGTCCGCTTCTGACCATTAATAAAATATTTTCAAATATACTGCAACCTTTTCCCGGGGTTGTGCATCTTATACAAACAGGCACTGAAGATGTCCGCTTTTGAAATGCTTTTATCCGATTCCGGACACTTTCCTTAGGACAAAAGGCTTAAATAATGGATAAGAGGCCTTTTTTGATTTTGGCACATGGCTTGTAGTTTGCCAAGTTGTGCAAAGTGTAGTCAAAGGATCTCATCCGGATACAGAATCACTTTACACGGCAAATTGGCGGGTTCGTCTGGAATTTATTGATAATCAGCGATTACTAAATTTCCTTTGTCAAGTATCCCATTGCAATAGGTAATAAACAATTTTTAAAATTTTTAGAAAATATATAGTACTATGTATTGCAAGGTATTATATTATTACATACATTTGTCCTATCAATTCATTTTGGCTATTTTTTCTTAGATATATATGAAACCAGTAAAAGTGTATTCCCAACTTGCATTACTCTGTTTGCTGATGATGAGCATGGGCTTTCCGAGTGTAACTGCAGAGGATGATACAGATTCTGATTCTCATCGGTCAAAATCGGTACGGTACGTAAAAGTTGGTTTTTTGGCTTGTACTCGCCACGTCAGTCAGGCGGAAAATGCCAAGCCCATAGAGGAGCCAAAATGCGTGAACAACATTGACAAAGAAGATAACCAGTCAGGCGTGGCCAATCCGTCCAAGATTTCCACGCAAGTAGGTACCAGTGTAGAAGCTGTTTCCGAAAGCATTCACGGTTGGCTTCGCCGGTAACAAACCCTACTTCCTTCAACCCATTGCAAGCCTTTGCCCTCCGGCAAAGGCTTTCTTTTTTTATTAGGCTTTCCATATGATGCTACACCCAAGTCTTTTTCTTAATTTTGGAAAACTTTTAGAAGCTGAAGCCGCCTACCTCCAAAATAGTATCTGGTTCTACACCCAAACCTGTCCCTTTTTCTCCGACGAATGATTTCCGAATTGCTGTCTTTGAGGTATTCCTTGCCGATCACCCTTTTGTTTTACGTTTTTGCAGGTAGCGTTATTGTTTCTTTATTTTATCAGTTGTTGTTTTTCAGTCGGCTGGCTTTTTACAAAGACAAGTTCATCCATTCTTCCCAAACACCTGACGATTCGTGGCCGGGCGTTTCGGTAGTGGTTTGTGCGTGGAACGAACTGGAAAACCTGAAAAAACTGATTCCGGCCTTGTTGGATCAGAATTATCCCTGTTTTGAGATTATCATTGTCGATGACCGCTCGGATGACGAATGCTATGACTACCTGCTGTTTGAGTCTTTTAAATACCCTCAATTGCATCTGGTACGCATCAACGAAACGCCTGACCACATTGCATCCAAGAAATATGCTTTGACACTGGGCATTAAAGCAGCTCAGTATGAGATGCTTTTGCTAACTGATGCAGACTGCATGCCCGAAAGTACTGATTGGATTACGCGTATGACGGCGGCTCTGCGCGATCAGAAACAGGTTGTACTCGGCTTTTCGCCCTATCAGTATCAGAAAGGTTTTTTAAATTTTCTCATCAGGCACGAAACTTTTTACACAGCAGTACAGTATATGTCGTTTGCAGTAACAGGAATACCCTATATGGGAGTGGGGCGTAACTTATCTTACTGCAAATCGCTCTTTATCCAGAACAAAGGATTTCACTCGCATTTGCGCGTAACGGGCGGCGATGACGATTTGTTTGTGGGTGAAGTTGCAAACAAACACAATACATCGATATGCATTGATCCGGATTCGTTTGTAACTTCGGAGCCCAAACAGACGTTTCGGGCATGGATGCGCCAAAAAAGGCGACATCTGGGGGCCGGCAAAAAATACAAACTGCGTTACAAGATGCTATTGGGACTGTTATCGGTTTCTCAAATAATTTTCTGGGTAAGCAGCATACTTTTATTAACCTTTCAAGCGTTTATACCTTTTGTAGTTGGAGGTTTCTTTTTACGTATAGGTATACAAACTTGGTTGCTTTCCCGCATTTCACAACGCTTGGATGAAAGCATTCGCTGGTACACGCTTCCGGTGTTCGACTTTTTTTATACTTTTTATTATATGTTTGTAGGAACCTGGGCTTTATTCACAAAACGTGCCTCATGGAGTTAGATAAAGAGTTTTCGGCTAAGGCCTTAGAAGATTTCAAGCTTGTCGATCAGGCAGGCAATGGTGACCAGAAAGCATATGCTGAGTTGATGAAGCGGTATAAAAAGCCGTTGTATCACACCGTATTGAAAATGGTGCGCAATGTGGACGATGCAGAAGACCTCACCATCGAATCGTTTGCAAAGGCATTTCGCAATCTGGATAAATTCAAAAAGGATTTCAGCTTCAGTACCTGGCTTTTTCGCATTGCCACCAACAACTGCATTGATTTCCTGCGCAAGAAACGGCTCGAAACCATGCGGATTGCCGGTACCTTGCGCGACAGTAACGGTGACGAAGTAACGATTGACATCAAAGATGCCAAGCTGAATCCGCAGGAAGAGGCCATTCGCGATCAGAAAAACGAAATCATTCGTTTGATCATTCACAAGCTACCTCCCAAATACCAGACCCTGGTCAATTTGCGGTATTTTCAAGAGTTGTCTTACGAGGAAATTGCCGAAGAGCTGAAAGCACCGCTGGGCACCGTCAAGGCGCAGCTTCACCGGGCCCGCGAATTGCTCTATGACCTGGTGAAAGACAAGCAGGAACATATTTGAGTAGGAGACTGGTTTGTTGTTCTGAAAATAGTATCGGCAGAAACTAAAAAAGCCCGTATCTTTGGCAATAAACTGTAAACATAAAACTGCCCAGTGGATAGTATTCTCAAGTATTTTCCTAACCTAACCCCACGCCAAAAAGAACAGTTTGCCCAACTCGGTCCACTGTATCGCGAGTGGAACGACAAAATCAACGTCATTTCGCGCAAAGACATTGATGCCCTTTACGAAAAGCACATTTTGCATTCGCTGGGAATCGCCAAAGTACTGGATTTCAAACCCGGTACCGACATTCTTGACGTGGGCACAGGCGGCGGCTTTCCGGGCATTCCATTGGCCATTCTCTTTCCCGAATGCCGATTTCACCTGGTCGATTCGATTGGTAAGAAAATAAAGGTGGTGCAGGAAGTGGCTCAGGGCGTAGGCTTGACTAACGTAGTAGCCCAGCAGGCTCGCGCCGAACAGCTGCCCGACACCTACGATTTTGTGGTGAGCCGTGCGGTCACGCAGATGAAGGAGTTCTATGGATGGGTGAAAACCAAAATCAACCGCCACTACCAACACGATCTTCGCAACGGCATACTCTATCTGAAAGGAGGCGACTTGAACGAAGAGTTGAACGAGGCCCGTGTCACGTATGAGTTATTTCCATTGAGTGCCTATTTTGAAGAAGAATTTTTTGAAACGAAGTATGTAGTATACATACCGGTTGGAAAATAGTATGTTTCCAAAAGAAAAAAGCCACCTTGCGGGTGGCTTTTTTCTTTTCACAATGGTTGGAGACGCTTACAGGTTTTCCGACTCCGCAGTCGGCCAATCAAGCTGTGTTTATAAAATAACCCCCTGTATATTAGGTATTAAAGATAAGTATTGTTAAACTTACATAAATGTATGGCTACCAAAGGCTTGCATTTCTTTCCATTAGTTTGCAACCGAATCCAATAAACTTCAATGTGGTTTATGGCGTATTCG
This sequence comes from uncultured Sphingobacteriales bacterium, assembly GCA_963520985.1. Classification (GTDB taxonomy): domain Bacteria; phylum Bacteroidota; class Bacteroidia; order Cytophagales; family 172606-1; genus Xanthocytophaga. Next base: position 527,124 of record CAUQTA010000001.1, on the reverse strand, counting down.
GTGTTCTTACCAGCTGAGCAGCGTTAGATCATTTCTGAGTGCATTTCTTTTTCTGAACAGAAACTTTTTAAGCCTTACAAGACAAATCGGATACGGTCATCTCAGTGACCGGCATATCCCTATTGTTTTCTCAGAATTCTTAATAATACTTCTTTAGCGCTTTTATTATCTGATTCGTTTTATGAGTTTGAACAAGCAAAATACCCTTTTTGCCGAGCGGTATATTTTGGTGGAGCTGATTGGAACGGGAGGTTTTTCAGAGGTATGGATGGCAAAAGATACCAAAGCAGATGATGCCATAGTTGCAGTGAAAATATATGCTCCCGACAAAGGGCTGGACGAATACGGAGCCAAACAGTTTCGGCAAGAATATGGCATTACACATGCGCTTTCGCATCCGCACCTGATGAAAGTGAGCTATTTTGACATAGCCGACAACTCTCCCTACCTGATCATGCCTTACTACGAGCATGGTTCGCTGGCTACCCAACTCAAAAAAGGAATCCTGTTTGATGAAAAGCAGATCGCCTTGCTGATGTGGCAGATCGGAGGTGCCATTGCCGAAATGCACCAGCAAATGCCCCCCGTGTTGCACATGGACATAAAGCCGGACAACATTTTGGTTAAAAACGAATCCTTTTTTATCCTGACCGATTTTGGCATCAGCAGCAAAGCCCGTCATACACTCCAAAAGACGGTTACACCCAAACAGCTTACCATCGCATATTCACCTCCCGAACGATTCACCCAAGATCCAATCCGCAGTGAATCAGGCGACATTTTTTCGTTTGGCGTCACACTTTACGAAATGTGCACTGGCGAGGTTCCGTGGGATGGGTATGGCGGACAGAGCCTGCTGAAAGGAGGGCAATTACCCAAACTTCCGACACAGTTTTCCAAATCGCTCAACAATATCATTCATGCGTGCATGAATGCCGAATGGCATAACCGCCCCACCGCCCGCGAAATCAGCAATTGGGGAAAACACTATTGGGAAAAGGGTTACTGGAAACAATCCGTTACGCCTGCCTCCGAACCAGAGACCAGACTAAACCCCAAAGTTTTTTACATCGGCGGCGGCATTACGCTGGCGGCCGCCCTCATTGCGCTGCTTGTTTGGATCAATCCCTTTGCCAAGTCAAAAGCGGCTACAGAAACACTCATTTATGATACGGCCACTGTAGCCACCACTGATACCATTGCGCTTCCGGATAGCCAATCGGTGGCCAATGAATCTTTTTCTACAAAAAATGATTCGTCTGTGATTACGTCTGACGATGGTTTTTCTACTAATAATCAGCCAGTTGACAATTCGGTGGCGGAGAAAGAGTCGAATAAGACCAACGAATTTGCCGATTGGGACCAACCGGTAACGAATGCCGGCAACAAGAAGACCACCGATGCAGCGGCTGCCTTCAAAAAACCGGCTAGCTTGAGTGAATATTTAAATCAGCTTTCGAACAACAAGATTCCGCGCAAAATCCGGAAACAGTGGAAGGAAGACGCACTGCACTACTTCAATGCAACAAAAGCGGTGATCTATGACAAGGAAAGTGAAGTGGGCACCCAGTATACGCCTGAAAATTTGCTGACGCTCCTGATTGACATACCGCAAAAAGTGACCATTCTTGAAACGCTCAAAGACCCGAATGATAAAATAGTGGAATTACACATTCAGATGACTCCCAAATAGAACGTATATGAGACAGATATTGACTCCTGATTGTCGCTGGTTGTTTCACCTGATGCTTTTTCTCGGATGGATTTCCATTACGGAGGCGTCTGCCCAAACTTTCTTTGGCGATACCACCATTGCTAATCTCACACCGGCCCAGCGCAAAGGGTTTATCCACTCGATTCAGGAAAAAGTTTTTTACCTGCAACACTACATCACCCAGATATCCGACAAAAGCATTCCGATGGAAGACCGGCTGGATATGATCGAATCGGTAATGAAGCTGTTCTCGAATGAAAACAATGTGGTGCAGGTATCCAATGCCGCCACTGGCAAAGTAGAGCAGTACCCGGTGCGGCTTTACTTTAAGCGGCTGGCGAGTATCAAGGCGGCCAAAGTAGAAATCACGTTTTATGAAGGCACACGCCTGGAAAAACTAAACCGCGGTACCGATGGCTACTATTACGGCACGGCACTGATGTACCAGGATACCAAGATTTACAAAGACGTGGAAGGCATGCTGATCACCAGCGACAAAACCATCAAACAGGTCAATTTCAAAAGTCGCCAAGAATACAACAGAGTAGGTGACAAAAAAGAAGCGGTCATGGAAACCCTGCTCGAAAACATCAATGTAAAAGAGACGCTGGCGCAATAAAATGACAACGCCTGTAGCATAGGCCGGTTTTTCGATTTCAGAAGATACTATTTCCCAAAGCCTATCAATCTTTATAAGCACCTGATACTAAACGGATTGGTGACACACTACTTAACTTTCGGTTCTTATGCATTACGGCTGCTACCACTTATTGTCTTTCCGAACATTCCTGTTGGTTAGCTTGGCAGGATGCATTCATGCATCGATACTGGCTCAGAACAAGACCCTGAACGGGGAGGAATTTCGCAGACGCGTGCATTCGATTGAATCTTTCATAGACCGCTTTAACTCCGAAGAAGATAACGATGGCAACCATGTGTCATCGGCCAAAAACGACTTGCCAAGCGATGTGTCCATCGCCCAGCGAAACGAGCAGATCAGGGCTCTTTTTGACCGGCAGGCATTCAGCGAGGCCAAGCACAAGAACAAGGAACTGATGGAAGAGTTTCTGAAAAGCGTCAATTCGTCTTCGCAACAGGTCAAGCTCAATTTTTATGACCGCCGTTGGTTTGCCGAGGTGCAGGTAAATGTGTTATACAAGAAAAAGCCGGCCAGTGTCACATTGATTCTACAAAACGAAGAAACACAGCCCAAGATGTCGAAATGGGTAATCCGGTCGGTCATGGCCGACTTTCTAATGGCTTCGCTGCTCAAGGGAAACGATAAAATCATTCCTCCCAACAGCCACGGAACCGATTTTATCGGCATACCCGGTTATTTGTCGCAGGCGGGATCTGTCAATCAGTTTGCCGCTCAGGACTTGAAAATGGACCCAACCAGTATTTTCTTTTATGCCGTAGCCAATCAGGAGATCGAGTTTCAACATACCCGACACGTGACTTTCCATCTGCTGCAAGTCAATAACTGGATTTTACGGATTGAAGAATTTAACCGAAACGATGCCAACTCGGGTTGGCTGATAGCCGAACTACTCAAGGCAGACGATGACAAGAAAAAACAGTATGCGATGCAGAATTTACGCATTCCGTAACCGGCGGCGCATCTGACCAAACGAATTGCCCTTAGTACCAGGGTTTTGCCTTTGAAAAAGATACTATTTCTTGACCAGCAAAATAGTATCCGAAAATGTATGAAAACCCACACCTTGTCCTAGTTACAGGTGTCGCGGAGCTACACTTACCCAAACAGGTTGCGTATGACCACTAACCTCTTCGTTTATGAAACCAGTTTTATCACTTACTCTTCTCCTGAGTTTTCTATGGACCGGCAGGATACATGCACAGGAATCCATTACGGTAGCTCAGGAACAATTTATCAAAACCCGTGCTGCCAGTAAGGTGCGTATTTACACCGAATACATCGAGCTGATTTCCCGAACCAAAGATGCCGACACCCGCGAAAGCTATAAGCAAACCATCTATTTGTCTTGCGGGAAGGAGGGCGAAAGAACGCGTGTTTTCAATGATTTGATTCCTCCGGAAGTTCTCCAGAAAAACATTACCATCGAGAGTTCCATCCAGTTGGGTTCTTATCTGTCCAAAATCAGCGAACATTATCCCGAAACCATCAAAGTCGGCTACATTAATCCGGAGGTGAGCGACGTGTTTTACAGCCGCACCGACGACTGGTTTTTTGTAAAGGTCACTTATGATCGCGAGATTGATGGCCTGTTCCAATACAAAGATGAAAAAACACCTTACAAAAATACTTCTAAGGTGGATTTTTACGTAAATGCCAGCCTCATCAACGGCGAAATCAAGATGGGTGGCATTTACGGTGTGCAACCCAACGAACCCAACACCGCCACCTTTACCAAAGCCCGGATAGTAGCAGGCTCTAAAAATGACATTGTGCTTACGGGCAAGCCACTCAAACTAACCACTCGCATCAAAGGACGGCATTTTCGGCGGGGCAAAGAATACACCTTGGAATGGGAAGGCGGCCTGGCCGATGACATCATTCAGCTGGATCTGATTCCTGTCAATACTTTTTCGGCACGAAAGAAAGTGTACGGCCCTGTACTCAACACAAATAGCATCAAATTTACGCCTGTAGTTGGAGATCGGATCGGTACCTACCAGTTCCGCATCCGCAACAACACCACCGGTCGATTCATCCAAACGGGTTATTTCAAGATTTCGCGCACCATTCCGTTAGCGGCTAAAATTGCCGCAGGTCCTATTCTGGTTTTTGGGGGAATCGTGCTATGGCGCGCCATCAAAAACAGATCGGACAACGAAGCGATTGAAGATCCGCTTGTACCGACTAAATAAATTTTATGATTGCCAGAGCAAATGCACTCATCAACAAGTCCCGAAAGTTTATTTGCTCTGTTTTCGCAAACCACACTTACATTCATTTTTACAAACATGGAACGCAGAATCATTCTATTGCTTTTGTTATTCCTTCCGTGCCTGAGCCTAGCCCAATGGAAAAAAGCAGGTACGCTTCCGTCCGGATATGTGCGCAACCTCTTCATGACCACCAACGGCGAAGTATATGCAGTTGGCGAAAAAAGTCTATTCTGGTCGGGAGACCGCGGGGAAAGCTGGACAAAAATTACGCTTCCCAAGCCATTCACAATCAATTGTTTTCACCAGTATGGTACATCCATTTTTTTTGGAACCGAAAACTACGGGATTTATCAGTACGAAAAAGGGAAAAACCCGGAATGGAAATCCATCACAGATAAATTAAATCAAGATAAACTGGCTGACGAGTCGCTGAGCGTGGGCTCCATTATCAGTTCTGATGACATTATACTTGCCGATGTATATCATCTGGGCCATCCTGATTTTGGTGGCAGCCATACACGCATTTATATTTCCAGAAACCGGGGTGAAACCTGGCAGCAGCAACAACTGGAAAACGTGCACTACAAAGTGTATTCATTTGCTTTTACCAAAGGCAGTGAAGTACACGTGGCTTCATCACAAGGCATTTTGCGAGCCGATGTCAATAAGCCTACGTTCAATTTCCAAACACTTGATCCGGATATCATAGCAAAAAAAATCGTGCAGGCGGGCAATATTCTCATTGGCATTCCGGACTACGACTACTTTGCGGCTTTATCTCAGAATTACTACAATAAACTGTTTGTCTATGATTTGACAGATGAAAAACCCCAGTGGTCTACGATAACGCTTACAGATTCCAAAGCCGCATTGGGTGTTACAGACATCTCTTACACAAAGGGCGACTTGTTCATAAGTACTTATTTTGGGGTATGTAAAACCACCATGACCAAGTTGACCCAATCCTGGGAACTGATTCTGGGCGGCTCAGGGAACTCTGCATTTTACACAGCCAACATCAAGGTTTCAGATCAGGGAAACAAATATGTCACACCCGAGCTTGGCATAAAACGCCAGCTAGCAGGAAACAACAACTGGAACGACGCCAACAACAATCTGGAGATCAGTTACATATACGATACTCACCTGACCAGTAAGTATTTGTTGGCTGTCACTGAAAACGGTCTTTTCCGCACAGCCACAACAGGCGATAAATTTGACTGGAAGCAAGTGGATACGAAACTGACACCAAGTGACCGGTTCATTGAAACTACCCGCGCCTTTATTGTCACTACAGAAAATGGTGAGATTATTGTGGGTACGAATAACGGTTTTATCAAATCGGCCAATCAGGGTGAAACCTGGACTGTGCTTTCATCACTTCCTGTTGAAACAATCACGGTAAGAGGCTCACAGGTGCAGTCAAAGGTATTTTTTCAGTCGTATCTGCAGGATGTTGCAAGTGCCGGGGGCAATTTGTTTGCACTTGCACTGGAACGAATCTATTTATCTAAAGACGGAGGTAAAACCTGGCAGTACATAACCGATAAGCTTCCCGACAAAGATATTAGCATCAAAGGTTTGCAAGTACTTAACAATGAAGCACATATATTATATGAAAAGTATCCGAACACTTCCAATGGCCACGATGTGTGGACAGTGCCGGATGCCTCCATTGTCTATAAATACACGTCACAAAACCTCTGGGCACCGGTGTTAACCATTAATAAGCGGGCTCACATTTATGGCTTTGTTGCTCACAATGGAGGTTTGTTTTTCAGTGCCAAAGATGCAACCGGCACCTATACGTTTCATAGCGTCAATTTTTCGGGTGCCCCCTCCTTGCAAACCATTACCAATCCTTTAACTATAGACGATGGGTACATTCAACGATTTTATAGTAGCGGCAATAGTCTTTTCCTTACTACGCTCAACAGCAAAGCTATTTATGTATCTACTAACGGTGGCCAAAGTTGGAAAAAAGCGGTTGAAGACCCTCCGTCTACTCCATCTACGTTTACGATCAGTAATACGCACATCTACGCAGGCATTAACGGCAGCGGAATATGGTACCGGCCTTTTTCCGATTTCTTTCCGGTATCAGTCAATTTCCTGGCCAATCAAAAACCAGTAGAGGCAGAAGCCGATAAAGATGCCCGAATTACAATGGCTCCCGAAGGAAAACTGCTGATTAGTCCGAACATTTCCGGAACAGTAGTTAACCTCTATACGCGGAGTCTTACACGTGATAAGTGGATTACCACACCTTTGACTTCTACCAGTGATACATTTGCCATCAAGCTTCCGGTAAATCAGTTTGATTCAGTCGGCTTGGAGTATTTTGTGTCTGTGCTTCCACCTGCTGAATACCGTAACCCCGCAAAACCAACCATCTACACCGACACTATACAAGTAGCATTGCGTTTTTCGGATGGCCTGCGCATGAACACTGACCTTAAATTTGGCAGAACGAAAAATGATTACAATTTTATATCCCTGCCTGTCGATTTGAATGATCAGGAGGCAAAAAAAGTATTATCAGAAGTTTTAGGGGGAAATACCTCACCCAACAATACCGTTTGGAGATTGCTCACATATGCAGGTTTAGGTTCTCCGGCTGCAGAGGAAGGAGACCCGCGTGTGTGGCAACCTGCCCAACAGCTAGAACCAGGTGTAGGCTATTGGCTTGCCATTGCCAACGAAGGCGCCGTAAAGCGCATTCAAACAGGCAATGGGCAATCTGTTGTCAATTATCGTGACGCTGGCAATAAACGGACTTTTTCCAGAGACTATTTCACCATAAAACTGGCTCCGGGATTTAACCAGGTAGGCAATCCTTTCTACTTACGCATTTCCTGGGACGAGGTACTCAGTGCAACCAACAATGCGGCTGTCGGGCAATTGGTTACTTATAACCAACGAAACGGAACCTTAGAACGTATGGATCGAAATACGGTACTAGAGCCTTTTAGTGGTGGCTTTGTGTATAACAGTTCATCGGATACGGTCTTGTTAAAAATACCAGTAAAGCGAAACAGTACACTTAATGGTGCCAGACGTAAGCTGCAAACAAAGGAATCTGAAATGCCATTTCTGGTCGATTTCACCGTTCGCACTCACACTACACTAGACGCTATTGCAGGAATAGGGGTTCATGGGGAAGCCCAAACCGGACTTGATGCTTTGGATAAAATAAGCCCTCCTTCGATAGGTGACTTTCCACAGGTTCAGTTTTTAACATCCACCAAAGACGCTGTCAGTCGCAGTGTGTTGCCAGTGGCAAGGGATGGACAAACCTGGGATTTTGAAATCAAAGAAGCGGCCAAAGGCCAGGAAATCAGTTTTGATTGGGCGATTCAGCAACAGGAAGACGCCAAAGACGTATGGCTGCACGACCTCACCACAGAAACCAAAGTGAATATGAACGCCACCACATCTTATTCGTTTTCAGGTTCGCACCGCTTCCGCATTTACTATGGCATTCTGTCGTTTATTGAGCAAAATCTGGTTCCGGAAACCAGTATTGTGAATTCAGGCTATCCCAATCCATTCCAACGCTTACTTACCGTTCCAGTTTCTTTACCCAAGGGGACGTCATCTTACCAGGTACAAATGCGATTATTGAATAACCTGGGGCAGCGTCTGAGCAACTGGCAGTCGTATCAGTACCCGCCGGGGTTTCATCAGCTTGAATTTCATACCCAGCCGTATGAAATACCTACAGGAACCTATATTCTGGAAGTTGAGATTGCAGATAGTCATCAATCACGAAAATACTATCAGAAACTGATAAAAAAGTAACCTCGTTTCGTGTCAATCATGCCTAGGCAGGTTTTTCCTACTTAGGCTATACTATTTTATACACTCATTCAGGCAAAAGGCTTTATGAGAAACAACTACTTCTGTCTTTTAAGTCTATTCTATTTCGGGCTAAGCAGTTATCTTTCTTGTTTGGGACAAGACAAGCAGATCATCTACCTAGTAGATGAAAGCGTTTTGCAGGGAAAAATTGTGGAACTGACCGCCCGGCGGCTGAAGTATCAGACGGCCCCAGACCAAACCAAGACAATTGAAGCCAGAGAAGTGATGATGGTTTTTAACAAGGAAGGGAATTTTCTGCTGTTTCCTCCTATCTCTGACGAAGCGGCCAGGTCGTTTCTAAACTCAAGAAATGCCTTAAAGAATGACTTGATCATCAATCTTGACAAACAGGTGATTGTGAGCAACATCATTTCCATCACCGAAACGGAAGTGCTTTTTGAAAAACCCGAAGAGGAAGGTGAGTTTGCTCTGGGAAAAGAAGTGCTTGCCGTAATCCTGTTTAAAAATGGCAAACATCAGTTATATGTAAGTCCTTCACAGTCGGCCGAAATCTTAGGGGCAGTCAAAAACCGGATTGATTTGTACAAAGAGAAACCTACCGCACAGATAGAAACTGCGGACAAAGATAAACTCAGCAATAAAAAACCGACTAGCAACCAGCCTGACGACATCCAGCTTACCGAACCCACTACCAAGCCAACAACTACCAAACCCACCGACGGCCCATTGGCAGCCGATAGCAAGGAGTATGAACTCTTGCGTAAAAAATCCACCCAGAAGATTGCCGAACTGAACAACCTGCTAAAAACCATCATTGACAATCGGGTGAGTCCGGAGAAGGTCAGAGAGTCCATCGACCGGGCGTGTGCCCTATTTGTAGACGACGAAGCCCGGATAGAAGTAACCTCCAGCGACACCCGCGACAAATACAAGATCCGCGACTACCTGGCCCGTTTGTCGCTCAGAGGGGTGGAATACAAAAAAGTAGAAGTGGATTACACCAATCTGAATTATGCAATGGACCTGAAGAAAAGCGAAGACGGCAGTTACAAAGGCACTCTCGCTTTCTCTCAAAATGTAAAAGGATTGAAAAACGGAAAACCCGCTTACGGCACGCTCTCCAAACACGAACCGGCAAGCATTCAGAAACCGCCCAAGAGCTATTCATCGGATGCTGCAATGGGCTGGGATGTCTTTTTTTCAGATATCGGGGTATTCGAAACCCGCAAGTAGGATAGGGCAGGTTTTGGCTTTTCGGAAGATACTATTTTTGAAAAACGGGATTTTACCCGGCTTCAAAGCGAATGGTGGTATCGCCTAGGGTAAGGATATCGCCATTAATCAGCGCACAGCCGTTTTCATCTATTTTTTTGGAGTTGACCAGTACGCCATTGGTGGAATTGTACCAGCCGAATTTTCCGTTTTTCTTAATCCACTGCCCATCCCGGATGTACCATTTGTTTTGTGCAGGCGAGTATTCCAATGTGGCATGAAAACGGGAGATGTACGAAGTAAATTCTTCGACAATCTCAATGTCATTCACCCCCGGATTGTTGAGATCGTACCAGCCCACGGTCAGCAACAGTTTGTTGCCGTTGCGCTGCATTTTGGATAACTCATACGCTTTGCCGTGCTGGTCGCCATTCATGATGCGAAGCAAGGCTTCTGACCCTGTAGGAAGGACCGGAGACGACGAAATCCGATTGCCCAGCAACGCCAGGATTTCGTCGGTTTGCTGGTACCGAACCGAAAAATCGGGATGCAAACATTTTTGAATGATATCCAGCCACGGCTCGGGGATGGAATCGGCGTAAGCGGATAGATTCACCCAATTGCCGTTGCGCACCCGTTCCACATACACCGTTTCGTTGCTATCGGCATCGTCCCCAAAGGGCAAATGCCCGCCCGATAGCATTTCAAATAATAAAACCCCAAACGCAAACACATCCGTCACGGGCCCCATAGACATGTACGCTTTGGAGGCATCCAGTTGTTCGGGAGGCATGTATACCAGCGTCCCTACCAGGTCTTTTACATGTCCCAGCCAGTTACGGATGGTCATACGCGACTGTAAAAAGCCGGAAATGCCAAAATCGGTCAGATAGGATTTCTGGTCATCATCAAACAGAATATTTTCAGGCTTGAGGTCCCGATGAATGATGCCTTGCTTGTGCAGAGCCGACAAGCCTTTCAGCGTATCCAGTGCGATGTGCTCAATGGCCGCAACAGGCATATCTCTGCCAATGCGCTGCCGTAGCGAACCGTTTGAACAATAGTCCATTGTAAAAAAAGGGTTTCCTTGATGCTTGCCTTTGTTATGAGAGTGAACCAGATAAGGCGAACTGATTTTGGAACATTCGTATTCCCGAACAAACCGGTTGGCAATCTCTTTTCGCTCCGAAACGGGAATTTCCCACATTCTCACTATTTTTAAAGCAAATGGCTGTTGCTCCCGCAGCTCTCTGACCAAATAGACATCTGCAAATCCGCCCTGCCCCAGTAGTTGCTCTATTTTGTATTGTGTGTTGTTTTCGGCTTGGATGATCAGCCCCGGTTTTCCTTCAACGTTTGCAATATCACTAGCATCGGAGGAATTGCGGGTGAACTGATTCTTCAGTTTATCAAACATATTCAATCCATTTTAAAACGGAATAGCCGATCACCGATCAAAATCACGTCGCCTTCCTTGATTTTAACCGGACTGTTTACCTGTATAAATGTCGATTTCAGTGAACTCAGATTTTCGAGCCACCACTCGCCGCCCTGATAAGTGAGGCTGGCATGGCCAGTCCGGGAAATGGAGTTGTTGCCACTGTCGATCAGGTCCCGGTTGAGCACAATGTTTTCCCCGTTCAAGGGAATGGATTTTAGTTCGGTTTCCGCATCCATAGACAATGCAACCAAACGGTAGCTGGCACTTGTCTGCACTACGGGCACCACCCGTCTGACGGTCTTATTGGCATCGGTTTCGGGTGCCAGGGGTTTTCCACAATTGGGACATAGTATTTCGCCAGTCCGCGCCGGATACCCACACGACAGGCACGATTCGGTGAGTGACGTTGCGTCAGGCTCTTTTTTTTCGTCCCAGGCTGGTGAGTTTACCCTGATGCCCGCTTTGGTTTTCTGCACTGGGCTGGTTCCGCCACCCAGGTAGTAACCATTCGATTTTTCGTCAGAAGCAACAGGCTCAAGTACGTAATTGCATTTGATACATCGTATGCTTTCATCCCGGTTGTTGAATCCACAATTAGTACAATGTTTCATGAAATGAAATGCGTTTAGTGCTGATAAACTGCGGGTACTTTTCGCCTGATTTGCACTGAGCCTGAAACAAAACTCAACCTCTGCCAATCAATCGTTGTTATTTACTACAAGTAAAGCAATTAACCGATTATTTGCAATAACTTACTCAAAATCAAGCTGCCAGGCTGTCGTTCGGCCTATTGACACCTAACCTGACAAATCATTTTGTAACATGGAGATTTTTTTTTAAGTTAACCGTTGATTTCCAGGTATCACATCCGATGCGCATTGGCAACCGACCTATCTGAGCAGAAGTTTCCAGAACCAGCAGAAGACAGTATTCTGTTTCATTTGTTCCTCTTGAAAAGATTCTTTCGATCAGAATTTTTCGTCATTCATTTGTCACAAACACAGCACCGTTGCCCAAACGACTTTTGCAGTAAGGAAAAAATAGTATGATTTCCGGAGCCAAAACCCACCTGCCCAAAGCCGAGGCAGATGGATAACGCGGCTCGCTTTTGCAATTGTTCTTGGTCTGCCTACTTTGAATTTTGGATATGTCAAAACCACGCGAAAATAGTATCTCCACAAACCGAAAAAGCCCCCATCCGGCTCGGGAATTCAGCATCGAATTTCTGACGGAAACTCGGTTGCACCCGCGCCACTCCAAAATAGTTTTTAGTGACGACTACATTGAACTGGGCCGAGACACCAGTTGTTTGATCCAATTTGACGAATCGTTTCCGATGGTGAGCCGCAGGCATGCAGCCATTCAGGTACGCAGGCAGCAGGTTGTACTTATTCACTTGTCTGCTACCAACCAGACACTCATCAACGGGCGTCCGGTGCAGAAAGAATGGCTGCTGCAAAACGGCGACGAAATCCAGCTGGCAGCTGACGGTCCACGGTTGCATTTTGCCGAGAAAGTGCATAAGCCTTCCGTCAAATTTACCGACCGCATCAAGGTGTTTTCAGAAAGAGCACTGAAGCCCTACCGCTATGCGTTGATTGGCTTGGGAATCGTGTTTGTTCTGAGTGCAGTGGCAGCATTTTTCTTTATACGCAAAACCCTGAGCGAAAAAGAAGACTTAGCAGCCATATCGCATTCGATAGAGAAGCAATTGGCGGAACAAAAAATGGCACTGGCCAAAGGTGATTCGGCCCTCATTGCCGAACGCACTCAGAAAACCGAAGCGCTGGCGGTAGCAAACAAAAAAAGCGAGGAGTTTCAGGCGCAACTAGCTGCATTGGGCCAGAAGATCAACGTATTGGCCTCTCCCAGAACGCCTGTTGTACAGGTAGCGAAACAACCCAAAGAAGCGTCCTTGGCACCTCCAACAGGTGTAAACGCCCTATTGAATGAGGCAAAAAACCATTTGTATTCACTCCAGTTATTTTTAACTATCAAGGACAGCAATGGCGAATTCATGGAATTGAAAAACGGTGACCAGCAAAAAGTAATAGTCAATAACATTCCCCTGGAAGAAAAAGGAACCGGTTTCGTGCTGGACGACGGGCGGTTTGTGACGGCCCGTCGCTGGGTAGAGCCTTGGGTGTATGTGCGTGGCGAAGACGATTACCTCAATCTGTTTGCCAACTTCATTCATTACAACGGAGGCCGCGCCTCGGTAAAAATCGTTGCCACAGGCCCCAAAGGACAACAATTGGTCTTTCAAACACATTTATTCACTACTGACTTGCTCAAAGATCAGCTGTCCGTAGGCGATTTTGGTTTTGGCAAAGGCAAAATTTCCACTGCTGATCCTGAAAGTGGCACCGATTGGGCGGTTTTCAAAGGAATGCCCGAAAAAGGCCTGCCGTTTTCCAGAGAAAGCTCTGAGAAGGATGAGATTTATACCCTAGGCTTTACCAACACAAGCAAGAACCTGGTATATGGCAAAGCCATTCTGGGAGGAGTGTCTCCAGAAGGCAGCCTGGTTATGCTCCAAAAAGCCAGCGGCAGTACCAACACATACGGCGCACCTGCATTGGCAATAATCAACAGGCGGCCGGTAGTCATAGGCCTTGTCACGGCCCAAAAGGACGGCCGACCTGCTATCATTCCGATCAGTGAGATCAAATGAACTTCCGGTTTCCAACTTAAGCGGTTTTTAATTGTATTTCTTATCCATATGAGTAGTCCATCCACTTATACCACTCATTCCACAGCTGAAACATACGTCCGCTTGGCTGCCCTTACGGATGTTGGCCAGGTAAGGGAACACAATGAAGACAATTTTCTGGTTTGTACCAGCCTGGAAGACAGCAACTGGTTTTTAGTTGACACCCCCTTTCTTTTGTCAAAACTGGGATCGTTGCTCGTTGTAGCCGATGGCATGGGCGGCGAAAATGCGGGTGAAATTGCTTCGGCACTAGCCATAGAAGCAATCAAAGAATATTTTACCGCACTGGCCGCTAAGCCCATGCCTTCTGCAGGTGAAATGCCGCAACTCCTCGAAAAAGCAATATTGCATGCGCATCGTTCCATTGTAGAGCAGGCTCACGAAAATCCGGATTATGCAGGCATGGGAACAACCATTCTCATTGCCTGGATTGTGGATTCGTATGCCTACATTGCCTGGAGCGGTGATAGCCGCTGTTATTTATTCCGCGAAAAAGAGGGATTGAAGATTGTCTCTAACGATCATTCCCTTGTGTGGGAACTGGTTTTGGATGGCAAACTGGATGTGGATGAAGCGGAAAGCCATCCAGATAGTCATATTATCACGCAAAGTCTAGGCGACAATCAGTATCCGCCCCAACCAGACGTCATTATTCAGGAAATTGCACCCGGCGACAAAATTCTGCTTTGCAGCGATGGGTTAAACGGCATGGTAAACACTGAAACCTTACGGTACATACTCGGCAGAAACAGTTCGCCGGCAGATCTCTGCAAGGAACTCATTCGCACGGCCAATTACAACGGCGGGGAAGACAACATAACGGTCGTGTTACTAGAAGTCCTGGGTGCCTCGCCTGTAGTGGATGAGCCTAAATCGGTGGTACTGCCTCAGGAAGATCTGGAAAGAATTACTGGGGAATTTCGTCTTAGAACCGAACCCATCACTAAAACCTATCACACTCAAAAAATAATCTTGCCTCCTCCGCCAAAACCTGCAACCAACTACCTCAAATGGGTGGTGATCGCCATTGGGCTTTTGGTTACATTGGCTTTGGCAACCTATCTGTTAATGCAATAGCCCACGCAGAGCAGGCTCATTGGTTGCCTTGTCCTTATGGCTGGCTCAACAGCCGTTGCTTAAGCTAGTGACCTTATTCTCAGGCAAAAATCTTAGCTTTATTGGCTCAAGAACGGTTCATTTACGGGTCCATTTCTCATTTGAACCACAATTCTTACACTGTATATCCGCTGGTTTATTTACCTGCCGGTTTCTGTTTTTAAAGGCCAAAAGTACACCAAGGCATTCAGCAGGCATCGGCAACAAACGGGTTTGGTAAAAACTTCGGAAATTTATTACGTACATTAGTAATCAACCACTTAGCACTGTCCTAAGAACAGTGAATCTACTATTTTTGAATACATAAACAGAACTAAAAGATTCTTCAATCTTCTTATTGGAAAATATGATTGACTTAGTATTATTGGTAGATGACAACGACACCGATAACTTTATCAGCAAGCGTATCATCGAAATCACCAAGTTTGCAAAGAAAGTAGAGGTAAAGAATTCGGGCAAAAGTGCTTTGGAATTCCTGGAGCGGGAACAGAATAATCCGGAAAACCTGCCGGAAATCATTTTTCTGGACATTAACATGCCAATTGTGGATGGTTTTGTATTCTTGTTTGAATTTGAGATGTTCCCTGAGACCTTGAAAAATAAGTGCAAGATAGTCATCCTGTCCAGTTCCGATAATCGCCGTGACATTGAGAAGATCGTTGATAATGAATACGTGATTAAGTTTGTCACCAAGCCGTTGACCGAAAGCATTCTGAACGAAGTGAAATCTCTGCCGCAGGTGAGTCCGATATTTCGTTAATGTAGTGTCTGCATTGTTTCTGCAAAAGACCATAAAGTAAATAAACGCAAAAACCTCTTCGTGTCACGAAGAGGTTTTTGCGTTTGAAAAGATACTATTTTCAATCTGTTGTTTTTTTATCTTCTTTCGGCCAGCTTCATCCAGTCGGCTGCATTTAATATTTCTGTCAATTTCCAATCACCGTCTATTTTCTCCAGTTTGCATTTGAGGAAGAAAGGCTTGGAAGCAGTATCAGAGGCAAATTTCAACGTGACTCGTGCTTCGTTTCCTTCGCGTTGAATCGCCTCTATTTTGTCAAAACGGTACTCGCCGTCCAGAAAAGGTTCGGAAGCTTTCTTCAACGAAGTCACGGCCATGTCACCGGAGTTTTCAAACTTCAGCTGCCCCGTTTCAATGGCCTGGTAAATCTGGTTTTCGATGGTTTCGGAAATACGAGGCTTTATCAGCATGATCAAGTCTGATGCTACCGACCAGCCTGTATTCACCATCGGATTGTCGCCGGCGGTGGGCATTTTCTGTTTGATTACCTGATCCATGGCACTGTTGATTACAGCACTGGCAGCCACATGCTTCTTAAACAGGCGGATATCGTGTGTATCGTAAGCCTCCTTGATTTGCCAGAGTGCGATGACAGGTTCTGCTTCACGGTATTTTTTGTAGCCAATCCAGGTGGCAGCTACCACTAATCCAATACCAACAATACTCCATATCTGCTTTTTGCTCATATTTTCATAGTTTTCATTCGATCAGTAATCCAAATACAACTTCAAATGTAACGATAAATTAGTTAAAGTAGTTACATTCTTCGCTTAAAACCAGACTTGCAGGTAAGGTACGCTCTATCTTATAGTCAAAAATCTTGCCTGTTTGTAAACATACCGGGTTTTGTATTTGAGAAAGATACTATTTTCCCAGATACAGAAGACGTATCAGTTGGGTTTTATATTTTAGATTTCTCCAGGGCGTGGTTCAGGTAATAGGCCGCGCTGATAAGGCCCAGGTGGGTAAATGCCTGCGGGTAATTGCCCAACTGCTCGCCACGAAGGCCAATTTGCTCGGCATATAACCCCAAGTGATTGGCATAGCCCAGCATTTTTTCGAAATACAACCGGGCTTTTTCCAACTGTCCGCCACGGGCCAGGCATTCGACATACCAGAATGAACACATCGAAAAAGTGCTCTCTCCGCCCGAAATGCCATCCTCGGCATGGCTGGTATTATACCGATACACCAACGTATCCGAAACCAGTTCGTTTTCAATGGCTTCCAGCGTTGCAATCCAGCGAGGGTCGTAAGGGCTGATAAACCGGACCAGGGGCATGATCAATGCTGCCGCATCGAGCACATCGCCTCCTTTGAACTGTACAAAGGATTTGCGGTCTTCATTCCAGAAATTATGGTAGACATCTTCGAAGATAGCCGTGCGAACCTGCCGCCATTCTTCCCAAGGATACGGAAACGCATGAGCCTCGGCCAAGCGAATGGCCCGGTCAATGGCAACCCAACACATCACCCGTGAGTAGAGAAATTCTTTCTGTTCGGAGCGGATTTCCCAGATGCTGTGGTCTTTTATCTGCCAGTTCTTGGCAATGTACTCGACCTGTCGGCTAAGCTGTTGCCAAAAATCGTAGGTAATGCGTTCTCCATACTTGTCATACAGATAAATGCTGTCGATAAGCTCACCGTAAATATCCAGTTGCAGTTGCCGATAGGCATTGTTACCGATTCGGACAGGTCGGGAGCCTTCGTAACCTTCCAGATGGGTCAATTCTTCTTCAAACAGGTCGGCTGTGCCATCCACGGCATACATCAGTTGCAGCCCGCCGCCTGTGTCTACGTTCTTTTCAAACTGCTTGCGAATCCAACGCATAAACTCCCCCGCTTCAGTGGTAAAACCCAGCCGGATAAACGCATACATGGTAAAGGCGGCATCACGCACCCACGTATAGCGATAATCCCAGTTGCGCATGCCTCCCACCGATTCGGGCAAGCCAAAGGTGGCCGCTGCAATGGGAGAGCCATACTTGCGCGAGGTCAGGAGCTTAAGCACCAAGGCCGACCGGTTCACCATATCGGCCCAGCGACCCCGGTACGACGACTGCCGCGTCCAGTCTTTCCAGTAATGCACCGTTTCAAGAAATACTTTTTCAACGTTCTGATACAGCGTTTCTTTGGTTCCGAAAGCATCTTTGTGTACAGGAATGTCTTCTTCCCGAATCATCTGAAAAATGAAGTAAGCGACCTCTTTTTCTTGCAGTGTAAAATCGGCATAGACGTCGTTTTCTTTGATATGCATCTTTTGGTCGCTTACCAGCCGAAACAAAGCTCCGTCTTTGTGGCTCTTGAAAATTATCTGGTTGCCTTTGCGGTGAATGTCGTGGCCATGCCTAGCATAGTCAAATCGCGGACAACATTCCATGCGGATGTTTACCTGGCCCCGAATCGCGATTACCTTCCGAATGAGAGTGCATTCATACTCGCTGTCGGCAATGGGCATAAAATCAGTGATTTCGACCAGGCCTTCATACGATAAAAAACGGGTGAGTAAAATATTGGTGTCAGGCAAATATAGTTGCTTGTGGCCACTGTTGTTCAGTTGTGGCGTGATTTTGAAATTGCCTCCATTTTGGGCATCCAGTAATCCGACAAAAACGGTAGGCGAATCAAAACGCGGAAACGACAT
This sequence comes from uncultured Sphingobacteriales bacterium, assembly GCA_963520985.1. Taxonomy (GTDB): domain Bacteria; phylum Bacteroidota; class Bacteroidia; order Cytophagales; family 172606-1; genus Xanthocytophaga. The sequence goes on along the minus strand of CAUQTA010000001.1, from coordinate 508,789 downwards.
AAAATCAATCGATCCGTTGTTTCCTACCAGTGCTACCGTATCCTGATTGCCGATAATTCCATAGTTTTCAAGGGGTTGGTACTTTACGTTGTGTTGTTCGGCCATAGTCCAGGTTGCTATCGTGTAAGTTGTGGTATAGTATAACAAACCCCCTGGCCACGAAAAATGTTTTCACCCATTCACTTATAAGTGGGTTTTGACCTAGGAAAAGATACTGTTTCGGAAGAAAGAATCAGAAGTGCCTTTTGATGAGATGGAGCAATACACCACCCAAAAACCAGGCAAACGCAACATCGCCTAATAAACACTTAGGCCAACCACCATGATGAGCAAACGAATCGCCAATATAAAATTGGTGGTAAAAAACGAATGGGAATCCCAATTTAAAATCCAGACGGTTTTTCCAATCCCAGTACCAAAGAAAGGATGCAAAAGTGAGGGCACCGAAAACCAGCCAGCCAAAAAGAAATACAAACAAAACCCGTTTCATAACTTAACAAAAAACCCCGGAAGTTATCAAAAACTTGCCGAGGTTTTGTCTTTTTGGAAGATACTATTTTTGTTATTAAACAGCCGCTTCTATTTTGTTTGACATCCGTTTGCGTTCGTTTTCATCCAGATAAATCTTACGCATCCGAATGGCTTTGGGAGTCACTTCTACGTATTCATCTTTCTGAATGTATTCCAGACACTCTTCCAGTGAAAACTGAACTTTAGGCGCAATTCGCACGGCTTCATCCGTACCGGAAGCACGCATGTTGGTCAATTGTTTCTTTTTCTGAATGTTGATCACCAAGTCATTGTCGCGGGTATGTTCGCCAATTACCTGGCCCATGTATACTTCCTCACCCGGATCGACGAAGAAACGCCCGCGATCTTGCAATTTATCAATGGTATACGCCGTACCCGGACCTGTTTCCATCGAAATCAATGAGCCATTGATACGTTCAGGAATTGAGCCTTTATAGGGTTCATACGCTTTGAAACGATGCGTCATAATGGCTTCACCCTGAGTGGCTGTCAGGATATTACTACGCAGACCGATGATGCCACGTGACGGGATGTTGAACTCAAGGTGTTGCAAATCACCTTTGGGCTCCATGATCATCAGTTCACCTTTGCGCTGAGACGCTAACTCAATTACCTTACCTGCACTTTCCTCCGGAACGTCCACTACCATTAATTCAACGGGTTCATGACGGACGCCATCAATCTCTTTGAACAAAACCTGCGGCTGACCTACCTGCAGCTCATATCCTTCGCGACGCATGGTTTCGATCAGCACCGACAAGTGCAGAATTCCACGTCCATACACCAGGAAGCGGTCTTCACTATCGGTAGGCTCTACGCGCAAGGCCAGGTTTTTCTCGGTTTCTTTGAAAAGACGATCACGCAAGTGACGAGAAGTTACGAATTTGCCATCACGGCCATAAAACGGCGAGTTGTTGATGGTAAACAGCATGCTCATGGTAGGTTCGTCTACCGAAATGCGCGGCAGGGCTTCTGGTTTTTCCACATCGGCAACGGTATCGCCAATCTCGAAATCTTCCAGGCCGATTAATGCGCAAATATCACCTGCACTTACTTCAGAAACCTTTACACGACCTAGCCCTTCGAATACCTGAAGCTCTTTCAGGCGCAGTTTCTTGATCGAGCCGTCGGCTTTGATCAGTGCCACTTGTGTATTTTCTTTTAGTGTACCACGGTGCACACGACCAATGGCAATACGACCCACAAACGATGAAAAATCGAGTGAAGTCACCTGCAGTTGAGCCGGGCCTTCCAATGCTGGTGGAGCCGGAATGTATTTAACAATCGAATCCAGCAAAGCGGTAATATCCGTTGCAGGAGTTTTCCAATCGTAACCCATCCAGTTTTGCTTAGCTGAACCGTAAACCGTTGGAAAATCCAACTGCTCTTCGGTAGCTCCTAAGTTAAACATCAAATCAAACACTGCCTCGTGTACTTCGTCCGGGCGACAGTTTTCTTTATCTACTTTATTTACAACCACAATCGGTTTCAGACCCAGTTCCAGTGCTTTGTTCAATACAAAGCGGGTTTGTGGCATGGGACCTTCAAAGGCATCAACCAGCAACAATACGCCATCAGCCATTTTTAGCACACGTTCTACTTCACCCCCAAAGTCGGAGTGGCCTGGTGTATCTATGATATTGATCTTTACATCTTTGTAACGGATGGAAACGTTTTTGGAGACAATCGTAATGCCACGTTCACGTTCCAGCTCATTATTATCCAGAATCAAGTCGGTAAACTCCTGGTTGTCACGGAACAGCTTGGCAGCGTGAATCATCTTGTCAACCAGAGTCGTTTTGCCGTGGTCAACGTGGGCAATAATCGCAATGTTTCGAATGTTTTGCATGGGATTTTGAGCTAATGGCACTCAGCTTTTAGCAATTGTTTTTAAATTAGCCCGCAAAAGTATTAAAAAAATATCAGAATTCCTTGCGTCTACAGTTAATAAATTGTAAAATCCGGCGCAAAGAGAAACTAACCGCTTTTTACCTTTTATTTACGCATATCTGTCAGGCTCAGAATCTTACCGTTAGCATAATCGCAAATGTAAAGTTCGTGCTGGGCATCCTCGCCAAAAGCCGAAACTGTTCCCGAAAGTTTAAACAACAATTTGTTCTGCACCGGTTTGCCTTCTTCATAAGTAAGTGCCCACACGCGGCCGCTGGCATAGTCAGCATAAATGTATTTGCCTTGCAGGTCAGGCAGTTTGTTGCCGCGGTATACATAGCCGCCTGTCACCGAAATATCGCCGTTGGAATGGCTGTATTGATAAACCGGCTTGATTAAATCTTTTTCTATGCAATTGCTTCTGGACTGATAGCATTTGTCTGCTTCTTTGATTCGCCAGCCATAGTTGCCGCCTTTTTCAATAATATCTACTTCTTCCAGTTCGTTCTGGCCTACGTCACCCACCCAGAGCTTACCCGATGACTTATCGAAGCTAAAACGCCAGGGATTGCGCAGCCCGTAAGCATAAATTTCGGGACGAGTAGTGCTTTCGCTCACAAAGGGGTTGTCTGCCGGAATGGCGTAAGGGTTGCCACCCTCAGTTTTGTTTACGTCAATGCGCAGCATCTTGCCCAACAGAGACGATTTGTTCTGGCTGTGGTTTTGGGGATCACCGGTACTGCCGCCATCTCCTGTCGCAATGTACAGATAGCCGTCAGGACCGAATGCTATTTTGCCACCATTGTGATTGCTATAGGGCTGCTCAAAGGATAGCAGCACTTTTTCGCTGTCGGCATCAGCCTGATCGGGATTGGTTTTGCTGATACTGAAGCGGGAAACTATGGTGCGTAACGGACGAGCCGCTGTGTAGTTTACATAAAAGAACCCGTTTTTTGAAAAATCGGGATGAAACGCTAACCCGAGTAATCCTTGCTCTCCACCAAACCGGACTCTGGAGGAAATATCCAGGAAGGAAGAACTAGTGGACGAATTTGAAGAAAAGACCTTTATAATTCCCGCTTGTTCGACTACAAAAAACCGAGCCGAGTTATCACCCGTCTGGACAAACTCAACTGGATTGTCAAACGACAGGTTCGGAAAGGCATTTCTACCTATAAGGTGCGCCTCCGATTGGGTTTCTTGCTGGTTGTGTTCCCATTTCGTGTGTATACCTATCCAACCGACAATGCTAAGAACAAGTATTGCCCAAGCAGTTCTTACCAAGTTTGTTGAAACCGCTGATTTAGTAATGTAGCCATACATAAAATGCTAGGTTTATCCGTTTGCAATGCCGGTTTTTGTGTTTTCAAAGATACTATTTTTCAACGTATACACAGGTAATTCTATTTCGCTGTGTATTAAGTTAACCTCCTGTCCCCATCAGCCTAAAAATCGGAGTGCTTCCCCGGAACAAGGAATTTTTTCCCGGAGAAGCACTCCAAACAAAATCTAATTACATCGAAATGCCCCGATGGTTCCGATTGCGCTGCACCCACATGTAAGTAGCCACTCCGGCCAGCAGCGCACCACCAATCATGGCCAGCGTACGTGGCAAAGGATCGGTTACCGCAGGCGGTATGTAATCTACGCCTTGCTCACTAAAGCGGGCAGGTTCCTTTACGTACCTTCCTTTGGCCGGCAACGCTTCTTGAGTAAAGTTCTCTACCAAATGTTTCAGTGCCCGCAACATAAACGGTCCCTGCATGGGTAGTCCGTGACCCGTTGCAACAATGGCTGGGTCTAAGCCAGCCAGGGTTTCTACTGAACGCCGCGCTGCATCCCAATCTTGTGTAAAATAAGCCGGAGGGCGGTGAATTTCTTGTTTTTTGGTGAAAGTAGCCGCCCAAAAAGACTCCTGATTAGTAGTAACAAAGGCATCGCCTACAATCATGACCCGGTCGCTTTCTCGAAAGAAGGAAACATGACCCGGCGCGTGTCCAGGCGTATGTATAATCTGCCAGTCGGGCAAAAAGTCAAGCCGCCCATCACTGGGATAAGGCTTTACGCGATCTCCCAGATTAAGTGGCTTGGTAGGGAATAACCGAGCCATTTCGGTCATAAATCCGCCGCCAACTGTTGGATCGGGTGGTGGATAGCTCGACTTGCCCGTCAGATAGGGCATCTCCAGCGGATGTGCATACACGGGCACGTCCCATTCTTTCAGCAGTGCCTCCAGTGAACCTATGTGGTCAAAGTGACCGTGGGTAAGAAGAATAGCCTGCGGTTGGGCATCTTTTCCGAAACAGGTTTCGGCCGCACTTTTAATGCGCTTGGCATTGCCAGGCAAACCTGTATCTACTAATACCCAATTTCCTTTGGTACCCACCAGGTAGGCATTGACGATCATGGTTGGGATGCCAACAACTCCGGGAGCAATGGATTTCAGCGATTTCCATTGGGGTGGTTTGATTAATGTTTGTGTTTCCATAAAGCAAAAGTTGAAGTGTGCATATACAAAAGGCAGTGGCTACCGAAATTTATAAGCCACTGGTAATCAAATCGGGAATAACAGATTTCCTAAACCCGTAAAAACTATTTCCAGTAAGAAAATATTGTCAATCTTGGGTAAAAAACCATGCCTCTTAAAGTTGGTTTTGGAGAGTTAACCGGAAAAAATAATATCTTTGGCAACCTAAAAACCACCTATTAGATAACAGGATGTAACGGAAGCCTACCAAAACACAACCTGGCTTTTTGATTCTTGAACTATACTATTTTGAAATTTTCTTTTATGGCCATACACGTTTCTCACTTCACCAAAATATACGGAAGCCAGCGGGCGGTTAATGATATTTCGTTTCAAACCCAACCGGGACAAATTGTTGGTTTTTTAGGACCCAACGGTGCTGGGAAGTCGACCACGATGAAAAGCATTACCTGCTACCAACCGCCCACCCACGGAAGCATTACGGTGTGCGGCTATGATGTGGTGCAAAACCCCATGGAAGTGCGTCGCAACATTGGATACCTGCCCGAGCATAATCCCCTTTATCTGGATATGTATGTAAAGGAATACCTGCAATTCATTGGGTCGGTGCATGGCTTGAGTGGCGGTAGCCTTTCCAGACGCATCGACCAGATGGTTGAGTTGTGCGGCTTGACCCGCGAACAGAAAAAGAAGATTGGTTCTCTGTCAAAAGGGTATCGCCAACGGGTGGGGTTGGCCCAGGCATTAATACACGATCCACAGGTGTTGATATTGGATGAACCCACCACCGGCCTTGACCCCAATCAGATCGTGGAGATCCGTCAGGTTATTAAAGATGCCGGTCAGCAAAAAACCGTTATTTTTTCCACTCACATCATGCAGGAAGTGGAGGCTATTTGCGACCGGGTGATTATCATTAACACAGGTTCTATTGTGGCCGATAGTACGATGAAAGAGTTGCAGGCACAACGGAAAGGCGCTGTACGGATTGTTGTCGAATTTGCTACTCCTATTGATACGCAACTCATTGCATCCCTTGCGGGAGTGCAGTCGGTACAATTGCGTAATGGCAATACGTATGAAATCGTATCGGATGGCACTACGGACGTCCGTGCATCGGTTTTTCAACTAGCAACGCAACAAAACTGGTCTTTGCTGGGTCTGCAACAGGAAGCCAATACCTTGGAAGACATATTCAGGCAATTGACAAAATAGACGGAACCGCGGATTTTATGGATTACGGACAACGCTTTTGTTGTTCGGTTATTTGTAGGGGCAACCCTTGTAGTTGCTCTCTTTGCCATCCGATTAATTCGTTCAATCCAAACCTAAAGAGGCAGGTCAGACACAATGTCTGACCTGCTCTTCAGAAATTCTGTTAATTGAATTAAGCCTATAAATAAAGGTTCCGAAATAGTATCTTTCAAAACGCAAAAACTCCTTATTTTTCAGCTGTACCAAATGGGATGGCAAGCATGGCATATGACCGCACAATCTGGCCGCGTTGAGCAGCCGGCTTCCAGTTAGGCATCGATTGAATGAGGCGAATGGCTTCTGCATCACAGGCTGGAGTTAGACCGGTTATAATCTGAACATCGGTAATGCGACCATCTTTCTCAACCAGAAGTTTTGTAAATACTTTTCCCGACACATTTGCCTTTTTGGCCACTTTTGGCATTTTCAGATTGTCCTGTATGAATTTCTGCATGGCGGATGCTCCCTCCGGAAACTCCGCATGTTTCTCCACTACCGTAAAAATCCGCTCTTCTGTTACAGTTTCCGAAGCCGACGATGCGGCGTCATTGACGGGTAGGGAGGTCTGTGCAGCGGCCGCTTTCGCAGAATTCTTTTCGTGACGCTGTGCAGTGGCAGGGAAACCAACGGCCACTATTAAAAATAACAGACTAATTAAAAAGCCGTTTTCTCGCATAATTTGATACATTTGAGGTTTGACTGCAAAAATAAGCCGGATTCCGGAATCAAAATCAGCCATTATTTCTCAAACCTTACCCTGCGAATGAATTGCAGTTTTTAGGAATTTTTTCACAACTTTGCTCCTGATTTTACCCATCTTCCGCCTGACGTATGCTTACGATACTCCGCAAAGAAATCAATAGTTTTCTCAATTCGCTGATTGCCTATCTCATAATGGTTATTTTTCTGACAGGCATCGGGCTATTTATCTGGGTCTTTCCAGATACTAACGTGATCGACTATGGTTTTGCGGATTTGTCCACCTTGTTTTCACTGGCTCCCTACGTCTTTATGTTTCTGATACCGGCAGTGACCATGCGGTCATTTGCCGAAGAGAAAAAGGGCGGCACCATGGAGTTACTCTTCACTCGCCCCCTGACCGACTGGGACATTATCCTGGGAAAATACGCGGCTTGTTTTTTACTCATCGTTTTCACGCTGTTGCCTACCCTCATTTATTACTTCAGCATTTATTATCTGGGCAATCCGCAGGGCAACATCGATTCAGCAGGTGTAACGGGTTCCTACATTGGGTTGCTCTTACTCGCCGCTGTTTTTACGGCCATTGGTATTTTTGCTTCCAGCATCAGTGAAAATCAAATCGTTTCCTTTATCGTTGCGGCGTTTCTGTGTTTTGTACTGTTTGCTGGTTTTAGTTCTCTTTCTTCGCTGACTTCCGGTGGTGACTTTGCTTACTTCCTCAATCAGTTGGGACTCGACTACCACTACCAGGCCCTGAGCAAAGGCCTGATCGACTCCCGCAATGTCATCTATTTTCTCAGCGCCATTGTACTAATGCTATTGGCTACCCGGCTGGTATTGGCTAGTCGCAAATGGTAAAGCCAACCTATTTACAATAGTGACAATCACGTACTTAAGCATTTATTGCAAAATTTTTATCTTATTCTCTATAATTTCAATAGAGTTAATAGGAAATCAAAATTTTTCTATTTATCTTTGCTGCCCTTACGAATTACAATTTGAGAAATGAAAAATAGTATGTTTTTAGAAAGAAAAAGTCCCTTGTCAGGTAGTGCACGTATGGAGCCCGCATTTCCTTGTTACCATCGATGTTGTTGATTGACAAGTGTTTCTATTTGCTTAAAGTATATTTTACATTTCATTTACTCTTCCGATTCTTACTCATATGAATACTGTTAATAAAGTTTCGTCCGTTCCTTTTGTTTTTGATTTCGAACCAGAATTTGATTACGATATTTCCATTGCCGATTACGTGCCTCGTTACGATACCAGCAATCCGTTTTTACGCAAACCGCTAACAATAGGTGATTCCGTTCCAGCATTTGAGCTGAGCCGCACAGACGGCGTATGGCAGCAATTGCCGGTTCACCTACGCAACAGCGATTCGATTTCCTTGTACGAATTAGTTGATCACAAGCCGCTCGTGATCAGTTTTTATTCGCCCGACTGGGGGCAATACGCCCAGCATCAGCTGGAGTTGTTAGAGAAATCGCATCAGAAGATTACAGGATTGGGTGGGCAGTTGCTGGTACTCACTTCCGTAGCGCCAGCAGAGATTCCTTCTCTGGTAGAAAAATACAAACTGGACTTTAATTTAATTCACGACACAGACAATCGCATTGCCGAACTGCTGGGAGCCTACTCCAAAGTTCATCCCCTATGGCAATTGGTGGCTGGTATCGATGCCGATGTTCCGTATGCGGCTACTTTTGCCATTGCTCAAAATGGCATAGTCGTTTACGATTTTGTGAGTCAGGAACTGGACCGTTTGTTTCAGGTACGTGATCTGCTGACTGCCATTTACAGTGTGCGAGACGTTCGGCAGAGTGCCTGACCAAAAGCAAAAGAGCCTTCCGAACAGAAGGCTCTTTTGCTAAAATAGTACCTCTGCAAAACTCAAAACCTCAATTGGAATACTTTTTCACAAAGCCATTAGAGAAACCCTGCTCTTTCAAAGAGACAATGAAGGCTTCCGCATCTTTGCGTTTCTTGAATGTACCCGCCACCACGCAGAAGGTTTTGCTATCTTTTATATTTTCAACCAGAATGTAGACCTGTCGTATTTCACGGCTTACCAGGTTCTTACAAACACCCGCTGCATTGTCGAATTGCTGAAAGGCTCCTACTTGCACGCCAAAACCGCGGGTAGTGGTTACCACGCCCTTTATTGTGTAAATCTTACCCGGCTGATAGACTGCGGCAGGCGTAGCGGATTCAGGTAAGGCATGCGGCTGAGGCTTAGTAGCTATCGAGGCGGGAGTGAGCTTTTTTGGCGTAAGCGGTTCAGATACAGTTGCCATCGTTTCGGTATCCAGTTCGGGCGAAGAAGCATCCGTACCAATTACCTCCATTTCTACCGGAGCCGTGCCCGCTGCAACAAGCTCAAGTTCCGTAGCCGCCAAGTGCGAGACGTCAATCAAGCGGCCCCGTACAAACGGCCCCCGGTCATTGATGCGTACAACAACAGATTTGCCATTGCGCAGATTGGTCACTTTGACCAGCGTACCAAACGGGAGACTTCGATGGGCTGCCGTCATTTTCTTGCTATGGTAGCGTTCTCCGTTGGAAGTGCGCATTCCCTGAAATTTTTTTGCGTAAAAAGAAGCCTTTCCTTGTTTCTTGTAGCCAATTTCTACCTGACCAACGGCATCGGAAAGTAACAAGGCAAAAAATGCAAAAAACAAAAAAAATAAGGAATAAGAAAATTTGAAATTATCTTCTGTTTGTGCAGTCATTTTTTTCATACCTGTCATAAAATCTTGTAAAATACCTGACTTTAACTCTGCAAAAAGAAGCTGGTTTGGATGGCTTGCAAAAGCTGTAAACAGGTCACTCGGATTTGCAAGCAGCTGAATATAAGCAAAATAGGCTATTTTGCTATTTATCCATTGATCCAAAGTAAAAAAACTCACTCAAAAAAACCAGCTTTGTGGGCTACAATTTCTTGCTCATCCTGTAAGATTTTTAATAGGATGCACCATTTTTTCTACAGTGAATTTTGTCTTTTACGTGTAAAAATCGGAGAATGTTTTACAGAAAATTTGCAATTCTGCACATAAAATACTTTTTTAGTACCCGTAAAATCATTTTTTTATAATCAAACATTTAAACCCAAGGATTGTGGAAGAGCAAAGAGAAAAAGCTGAATTGTACTCTAAGCGTGTGAGAGCCGGTAAAAGAACGTATTTCTTTGATGTAAAGAGTACGCGCGGCAACGACTACTATCTCACCATAACCGAAAGTAAGCGTCGGTTCCGTGACGATGGATTTGTGTACGAGAAGCACAAGATCTTTCTTTACAAAGAAGACTTCGACAAGTTTATCGAAGCATTGAAAGAAGTAGTAGATCACGTAAAAACCGATTTGATGCCTGATTTCGATTTTTCACAATTTGAAAAAGAAGGTTATGCAGGCGAAGAGGAAAACACAACCGAAGACACTGAGTTGAAATGGGAATGATTACTCCTTTCAGCTACCAATAAAAAAAGCATCCCATTTCTCAGGATGCTTTTTTTATTGTCAGAATAGTAGGATTTCCAAGGTCAAAACCTGCCTGTAGCCGGTTAGAGGTAACGGTTCATTTGCTGCTTAAACTCATAAGACCCAAATAAGAAGGCAATGCCAATAAGCATGATAGGCGACATGTACAGACCCGTAAGCAGGTCTACGTACACAAAAGCCACCGGAGGACCGAATAAAAACGTGAATGCTAGCGTAATTGCCAGTATCCATAGCGAGTAAGCAAATATTTTGACGGGAATGTAAGCCCACGAATGCTTAAACATTTCGTTGTTTCTGCGAAACTCTTCCTGCCATAGCTTGGCGTAGCGTATGGCACGCTCCTGGTGCGTTTCAGGACGTAGCATTTCGTATAAAAACCAATACTCAGGTTGTATCTGAGATTCAATTTTCTGCTGCTCGTTCACCAGACGTTCGTAGGCTTCGTTTATTTCTACAAACGCAGCATCCGCATCGTCGTTTGGGTTAACGTCTGGATGCGTCGATTTGGCCTTTTTCCGATAAGCTCGTTTGATATCTTCGGGATCGGCACCTGGAGGTACTCCCAGTATACGATAGTCGTCTTCGAAGGCCATGGTTGTAAGTATTAAGTGGTAATTAGTATTATAGGCAGAAATTAGGAAGGAATGTAGGTTTTCACTAAAAAACGATAAAAAAGCATTCCTTCTCTTTCTCTTTAATCCGTTTCGGTCATGTATGGTAAACGATAAAAAAGCAAAAAATGGATATTTTTTCCGTAAATTTTCTTTATTTAAACCACCGTGGCCTAAAACCTTTTATGAATCAGTAAGTTATCCAACGCTGTAAGATTTTGTCAAAAAACGCAAAAAACTAACTTTGCCAACTGATAGAAAACTGTGTGGGCAAAATAGAAAAAGCCTCGCTTTGCGAGGCTTTCTGAATGGGATGAGATGGAGCAATCAAATAAAAGGTTGGTAGTTTAATGCGCAAGCTACAGATAATCAGGGATAGCCTTTTGGGAGGCGTAAGTCCGAATGGGAATCGGTAACTGGAAACTAGTTATAGCTTTTTGACATTGACTGCATTTTTGCCTTTTCTTCCGTCCATCGTTTCAAAAGAAACCCGGTCATTCTCTTTAATACCTTGGTCAAGAAGGCCGGTAATGTGAACGAAAATCTCCTGATTCGAATCATCATCCTTAATGAAACCATACCCTTTGGTTGCATTAAAGAATTTTACTGTACCTGTTTGCATGAAAATAATGGGAAAATAGAATGGAACAATTTCCAAATATAAAAATTTAATTTAATTCCAGGCAATAATTTTGGGGCAAAAAACGGCTGCTTTTTGATTATTTATCCCCGCTTATTTTTACTATACAGCCATTAGATTCTCGTATATGAAAACCTTATATCTGTTTCGTCATGCCAAATCGAGCTGGAAAGAGACACACCTGAATGACTTTGAACGCCCACTTAACAAACGAGGCCTGCGGGATGCACCACTTATGGGCCAAATACTATCTCAGAAAAGTCCAAAACCTGCCCTGTGGCTTAGTAGTCCTGCGGTGCGGGCATGGAGTACAGCCCTCATCGTTGCGGAACAATGCAATATCCCGGCAACTTTGATTCAGAAGAGTATGACCTTGTATGAAGCAAATACACAGACTATTTTGCGGGTCATACATACCCAAGCCGATGAGGAAGATTCAATGGTTGTCTTTGGCCATAACCCCGGCCTTACGGAGCTTGCCAATCAGCTTTGTGCACATGAATTTGACAATATTCCTACCAGTGGTATGATTGGCATCCAATTTAACACACCTACCTGGCAAGCTGTCGGGAACATGCAGGGAGAACTTTTGTTTTTTGATTATCCTAAAAAGCACTTGGATTTGTAGATGCTCAGGAAAATAGTAGGATAAGAAATGGCAAAACCCACACATAAAAAAAGCGGCTGTTAATAGCCGCTTTTTTTATGTAGGAGAATTGTTTGCTTAAGCGTAGTTATTCAGCATAACCGGCATTACCAGCATCAATACATCTTCGTTGTCATCTTTTTCTTTAGGCAGAATCAGTCCGGCGCGGTTAGGAGCCGAAAGCTCAATGATTACATCTTTGGCAGTCAGGTTGCTCAGCATTTCGATCAGGAAACGGGCATTGAAACCGATTTCCATCTCTTCTCCATTGTATTCGCAAACCAGCTTTTCTACCGCTTCATTTGAAAAATCCAGGTCTTCGGCCGAAATCCGCACTTCTTTTGGTGTGATGCGCAAACGCACCTGATTGGTGGCACGGTTGGCATAAATCGCAATTCGACGCAGCGAAGCCAGTAATTCAAGCCGGCTGATGAAAAGATGATTGGGATTATTTTTAGGAATGGCGTTCACATAGTCGGGAAAACGTTCGTCGATAAGGCGACAAATCATCCGGATGTTATCAAAGCTAAAGAAGGCATTGGATTGGCTGAATTCTGCTTTCACAATCGTTTTTTCGGTTGGCAACGATGACTTTAGCAAGTTCAACGCTTTGCGAGGCACAATCAAGGTATTTTCGTCGCCAGAGCCGATATCGGTGCGGCGGTAGCGAATCAGGCGGTGCCCATCGGTAGCTACAAACGTAACGTTATCACCGTTTAGCTCAAAGTAGACACCCGTCATTGCGGGGCGCAGTTCGTCAGTGCTGGTTGCAAAAATGGTATTGCCAATGGCCCGTTCCAGCACGTCAGATGGGAAATCAATGGCATAAGATCGCTGCACGTTCGGAATGCGCGGAAAATCGGCAGCATTCTCGCCCGATAATTTGTAACGACCGTTATCTGACAGAATTTCGATGCCGTATGTATTGATATCTATTTCAAAAGCAATGGGTTGCTCAGGCAATCCACGCAATGTATCCAGCAGGATTTTGGCAGGAACAGCAATGCTGCCCGTATCGCCAGAATCTACATCCATCTCGGCAATCATTGTCGTTTGCAAATCAGAAGCGGTGATAACCAGTTTGGTATTATTCAGTTGAAAAAGGAAATTTTCAAGAATAGGCACAATGGGATTACTGGCAATAACACCACTAATGGATGACAATTGTTTGAGTAAAGCCGAAGACGATACAGTGAACTTCATAAGTTGGATGGAATTTAGACTCTGTCGGACAAATGTAAGAAAATAGCCTTATCTCTTAAAGCCCTGAATGATTATTTTTACGCCAAACCGTTATTAAATTCTGTTGGCTTTGCTTATTCGTTTGCATAATCAGCTACAGCATTTTATATTTTTTAAACGTATAGTTGACTTTTATGCACTTTTGGAATCAACTACAAATTTATATTCGCTTTTTGTTGTATGAATCTATTTTCTAAGATTGGCCGAGCAGGCCTTTTAGTACTCTCACTGGTAGGGTTTAAATGCAATTCACCGGAGCAGGAAGTTCACATCCGCATTCGCAACCTGACAGGTCAGCCGATTGAAAAGTTTTGGCTTGGCGCAGGTGGAAAGATGGGAAAATACTCGACGTACATGGGTGGCATGGCAACGGGTGCCGAAAGCAGTTATCATTCGTTTGAACCAATCAAGGCAAACTACAATAAGTACAATTTCCTTACCCCTGGTTCTAAGCGGTACCTAGGCCTTAACAAGCCTGAAGACTATTTGGGGAAACAATATCTGGAAGTAAATCATTACTACACCTTTGAGATCACACTGGCCAGCGACACACCGCAAACACACATCATCTTGGATAAATAGCTAGGAAGCAAAACGCCGCTTGCGCCAGTAAGCCCGGATCACACCAAATGCTACAATTACCACAACCGGAAGCACCAAGTTGATGAGTTGCCACTGTAGCCGTTCGTCCTGCACTTTCAGTTTGTCCAAAGGGCGCAGAGTTACTTCTTTGGCTCGGGATGAAATGACACCATTTTCGTCAATCAGAAAGTCAACGGCATGGAGAATAAAATCTTTGTTGGCAAAAGTGGTGTTCATGAAACGGTCGTAACCCAAAGCAGCGGGTTTGCCGGTTTCCGGGTCCACTTCGTTGGCAGGCAAGTCTCCATCCGAGCAAATGACAATTTTCGATTCCTGTCCGTATTCTTTAAACGCCTTATAACGTGGGTCGGCTTGGGTAATGCGGTTGGCGTACAACGACCGGAATTTGCCTTCAAGCAAATAAGCGACAACCTGTGGCCCCGCCTGGTATTGCTTCGGGTCCGGATTGAGGCGCGCTTCGTTAAAATCTATCTTGGCGGGTGCAGGCGTTACCTTGGAATAAGGCGAAGTAAACATGAGCGGCAGTTTGCGGATACCGACGGCTTTTACCGTGTCTATGTTTCCGGCAAACCGCAAATAGACGGCATCCAGATTTCGGACGATGGGATGCTTGGAAAATGTATTGATCAAGGGATAGAACCGCCAGGGCATGAGTTGAATCTGGGGGCGATCTCCATTAACTCCGACATTCATCGGAATAGCGCCACTGTTCAGGTCCTGAACCAAGTCACGATTAAAACGCACGCCATAGCGAAAAAACAAATCATCCAGATTCAAGTCATTTTCAATAGCCAGCGTGCTTTCGCCGCGCAAAATGGTGTCCGATTTCAGCGCATCAATGAAAAACAAGGCCTTGCCCCCGTTGACAATAAATTGGTCCAGCTTGTACTTGTCTTCTTCCGTAATGGCCGAGTCGGGCTTGGTTACAATCACCGCATCGAGGCCTTTCAGAGAAGGCTGTTTTTGCAGAGGAACCAGAAACACATCGTAATAGGCTTGCAGCGAAGTAATCATATCGGCCATCTGGATAGGACGCAGATTACCATATCCCTGAATAATGCCAATTCGTTTGCGTTCGGTGTGGGTTAGCTGTCGAATGGCCGATGCCAACTCGTATTCTACATTCTCCACCGACTGATTGAGAATCTGCTCGGAACTCATTCCTTTGGTGCGTTGGTTGCCACGTAGCAGCAGTACGGGCACTTCTTTGCCAGCGTAACTGACCATTGCGGCGGGCACCACCAATCGCTCCACGGTTTTACCGCCTTCTTTGTCAACCAAGTTGGTGGGTTGTATGCCTTTCTGTATCAGGTTATACACCCGTTCGTTGAGCTTTTTCTTATCCGTTTCCAGCGTAATGTCTTCAAACCGATACCGGACATTGGTTCCGGCATAGGCCTTAAACTCTTCCAGTTTCTCACGAACCGACGTCTGCAATCGTTTGAAAGCCGGCGGCATGCTACCTTCCAGATACACCGTAATCAGAACGGGTTCTTTGAGCTTTTCCAGCATGCGTTCGGTTGCCGGTGCAATGGTATACCGTTCGTCTTCGGTCAGATCAACCCGAAAAAAGAATTGATTTGCCAACACATTGACCAGCACAAGGACTACAATGCCAATAAAAAATTGCAGAAGGTGTTTTTTCTTCATCAGGAACCCATGTTGATTGATGGAACGAACGGATTTCGGAATGGGAGGACAGGTTGCGAAAAATAGTATGTTTCAAAAACGCAAAACCCCTCATTCAAAATTCTATCATTCAAACTTGTTATTACCGCATCCGGTCAGCGGAACGGACTAATTTTTCATCCCGGCGAATGAAGCGGTTGGCAATGATGTTGCAAATCATGGCAGCCATAGGCAGATAGGTGCCCACCAAAAACGAACCTTCGTGGTTCGGAATGATGGTTTCGGCTTCGCGGGTAAAATAAATGATTAAACCCAGTACACCTGCCATCACCAAGGCATTGATTGCCCCAAGGCCCATTTGCAATACCCGGTTTTTGTAGCTAAACAACGAAAACAAAGCCATACCGGCGGCAACCGCCGCCAAACCTGCAATGTACCACACATTGCGCGGGTCGGTTGCTGCACTCCCCGTTTTGGTGTGCACCAGCTTAAGGGCATTCATGGTTACGGTATCGGTAGGAGAAGTTTCTGTCCAGTTAGGCAAAAAAATCATAACAATCATGCAGGCGGCTATCAGAAACAAGAAAATGGATTGAACGCGTTGAATCATTTATGTAAAAAGGAATGGGTTATACAAAAGATCAATTGTTACAAAGGTAAAATTAAAATGAATTGGTTGGTTATGGTTGTTGCGCCATAAAATGACGTTTTGAAATAGTATCTTTTTGAAAGCAAAAACCTAGCTTTTCATTTCAATGCCGATTTGCTGCATGAGTTTGCTGGCGTTAAAGCTGCGGCATACGCCGGAATGCAGCTTGTAATCGAAAACCAGTTTGTCATCAATGATTTCACTGTTAAAGCTATAATTTTCAACCGAATCGGGCAATTCGTCTACCATCTCGCTCAACGCCAGATCGTGGGTGGAAATTAGTCCAGAGGCATTGTAACGGTGCAATTGCCGGATCAAGGCTTTGGCTCCTTCGTGGCGGTCTTGCGAGTTGGTTCCTTTCAGTATTTCATCCAGCATGTAAAAGATCGGTTCGCCACTCGGCAGTAGTTCAATCAGTTGCTTTAGCCGTTGCAATTCGGCATAGAAAGACGACACACTTTCTTCCAACGAATCCTGGGTGCGCATGGAGGTAAACACCTGAAACAACGAACATTGCATCTCGGTTGCGCACACAGGAGCCCCCATCATGGCAAGCACGGCATTGATGCCAACGGTGCGTAGAAACGTACTTTTGCCCGACATGTTGGAACCTGTAATAATCATGGTGCGACCTTTGCCAATCAGCTCAAAATCGTTGATCACCCGTTTTTCACGCAATAATAGCGGATGTCCCAGGTTTTTGGCTTGCAGAGCAATCTCGTCTACACGCGAACTCGGAAACACATAATCGGAATTGGCGTGCTTGAATCCGGCCAGGCTGTTCAATGCTTCCATTTCGGCCAGGGCGTTGAGCCAAAGCGGGAGGTCGGTTTGGGTGTTGGCCTTCCAGCGTTCCAGCCGAATGGCCCAGTAGATGTTCCACAAAACCAGTGCATTGGCAAAAAAGCCAAAAAACGGATTGTGAGCCGACAACAAGTTGGCCGAAATGCCCGCCAGTTGCTCTATCTTCTCCGAAGCCTTATGGCCTTGTGTCGAAATCTGCGCTTTCAGTTGTACCAGTTTTGGAGCTTGAAACGGGTGGTTTTCAATGTCTTTCAGCAAATCGGCATAGAGTTGCAGTGATTTGCCGGTTTCGTAGGCCTGGTCGGTCAGGTGATGGATTTGCTTGTTTACCAGCCCTACGACTCCAATATTCAACAGGCCAAGAGCCAACGGCAAATGATACGTGATCTCATCTGTAACCAAGGTCAGTAGAATAGCTATCAGCATCAACGCTGGCAACAGGTAAGAAACCGCCACCAGCCAGGTTTTGGTATGCAGTTCGGCAGGCGTTTGCAGCCAATCACGAATGGTCTGGGCATACGACAAATCATCTTTGTGATGCCGTCCTTTGGCTTGAAAATTCTGTTGCCAGTCGAGGTGCAAGCTCAGTTCTTCTACGGCTTGTTGTCGTTCGATAATCTCGTTTTGCGTCGCTGCTTTTTGAAGCCACTGTGCCAGTCGTTCGTTGCCTACTGCCGTTTGGGTGCGGTTGAGCAATACAAACAAGGAATGTGGGCCAAAAATATCCAGATCGCCGGTGTAAGGATGATGCGCATCACGAAACGATTGACCGGTATTTTCAGGAGCAAATTTGCCCTGAAGTCGCAACACTTCTTCCTGATTGATCTGACTCAGGAAACGCAGGTGATTGCGCCGGTATTCGATGCGGTTGTGCCACTGGAGAGTCGCAAAAAATAGTATCAGGAAAAGAATGAAAACCACCGCCGCCAGAGCCCCGCTTTCGCTGGAACGGTAAGTGAGCCATGCCGCCAGTAGTCCGACCAGAAATAGGACTACCCGCAACCAGGCAACCTGATTGAATTTCTGGTGCCAAAGCTGGGCTTCGGTGGTGTAGTTTTGTTTTCGCAGTTGGTAAATTTCCATGAAAAAATCGGTTGTGCTGATTGTTGCAAGAGTTTTCGTCTCAACTAAAAACCCTCTGAAACACAAACATAAAAAAACCTCACAGGTTTTTTTGCCCATGAGGTTTTTATGTTTTGAAACATACTATTTTCTAAATCAATTTTTTTCTCCGCAAATGCGACAAATACCCTGCACCAACAGGTATACGTCGGTGCCTTCATAGCCCTTGGGTAAGTAAACCGACGGAATACTGATGTTGTCGAGGCAACTGGTGGTTCCACAATTAGTGCATTTAAAATGCACGTGATTGTCCTGATGGTGGTGGTCGGTGCAGTGGCTTTTGCAAAGGGCATATTTGGCGCCACCTTCGTCGTCCAGTACTTTGTGAATCAACCCGGCATCCAGGAACGTTTTCAGCGTGCGGTACAACGTAACCCGATCAAAGTTGGGGCTGAGCCGCGTTTCCAAATCCGAATGCGACAAGGCAGCGTCTTTTTCCAGAAAGAAATCCAGAACCTCTTCCCGACACGACGTTGTGCGCAGATTGTGTTCTTTCAAAAGTTTGGTAGCAGCTTCCACAGTATCAAATGTTTTCACGAAAATAACCTTTCTTATACGAACATCAAAATTTGCAAAGTAATTCGCCTGTGATAGGTTCTACTTCTAAAGAATTGTTTCAAACGAATTATCATCACTCTCTTTGTAGCTGCTCCTCCTTTTTTGCTTGTCCAAAAAAGTAACCAAAAAAAGACACTTTGCTTAATGCTTCCCCGCTCAAACCTGCCCGCCCCTCGCTAAGCAAAGAACCCTACGCTCTTTTTTCTGGCTCTTGCTTCGCAATTCGCTTTATTTTCATTATCCAATTTGGGCTAAAAATAATATCCCTGAAAAAGTAAAATCCTGCCTCTCTTAAGGGCAGGATTTTACTTTTAATAGCTAATTAATCTAAAGCTGATTAAGTTTCTGTAATTGCATAATTCTAATCAACTCATTAGCCCATCAGAAATTAGGCCATTAGATCAAATTATTTACGCGTTGAGAAGCGGTATACGGTAGTAGTTTGATACGTTTCGCCGGGGCGTAGTACAGTGCTTGGAAAAGCAGGTTTGTTTGGTGAATCAGGATAGTGCTCCGTTTCCAGGCAGAAACCGGTGCGGTATTTGGCTGCTACGCCATTTTTGCCGATTACACTGCCATCCAGAAAATTGCCGGTGTAAAACTGTACCGCAGGCTCAGAGGTAGAAACTTCCATTACTCGGCCCGTAGAGGGTTCATACACAGTGGCAAAGGCATTCAACGATTCTTTGGAAGGATTTAACACCCAGCAGTGGTCGTAGCCTAAGCCGTATTTGATCTGCATATCCGTTGAGTCGTTGATGCGTGATCCAATGGCGGCGGATTTGGTAAAATCGAAAGGGGTACCGGCAACGGGCTTCAGTTCGCCTGTCGGAATCAGGTTCTTGTCAACGGGAACAAATTTGTCGGCAGCCAGTGTAAGCTCGTGGCTCAAGATTTCTTTGCTGGGGTCGCCAGTCAGGTTAAAGTAGCTGTGATTGGTCAGGTTTACAACCGTTGGTTTATCGGTAGTGGCTTTGTAGTTGATACTTAGCGAATTGTCTTTTTTCAGTTGGTAAATCACTTCCACACTCAAATTGCCCGGATAGCCTTCTTCGCCATCTTTGCTCACATAGGTTAGTTTTAGGGAAGGTTCGTTGCCATCGGTAGGGGTAGCTTCCCACAATACTTTATCAAAACCTACTTTGCCACCGTGCAAATGGTTGGGTCCGTTGTTGGTCGCCAGCGTATAGGTTTTGCCATCTAAGGTAAACTTGCCTTTGCCAATGCGGTTTCCGTACCGGCCTACCAAGGCACCAAAGAACGGAACGCCTTTGACATAGCCGCTCAGCGAATCGCAACCCAGCACCACGTCGGCAAATTTGCCGTCTTTGTCAGGAGCAGTCAGCGATACCACAATGCCACCGTAATTAGAAATGCGGGCTTCCATGCCACTGGCATTCTTAAGAGTATAAATATCGGCAACTTTGCCATCGGGGAGTGTCCCAAAAGTGGCTTTGCTGATTCCACTGGCTGTTTGTGTTTCCATTACGGCTACGGAGTCTTTGTTTTCAGATTGATTATTTTTTTGGTCGCAAGATACCAATGTCGCACTACCCAGGAGCAGGGCAACGCAGATAAACGAGGTTACTTTCATAAGGGCATTACCAGGTGTAAGTGATGAATAAGTAAAAGTGACTACTTCAGAATAGTATGTTTGAGAAAGGCAAAACCTGCCTGTTTTTCTTGTATGCAATTAGGCTCAAAAAATGCACAATTGGTTGTTAGAAAAACGGGAAAAGTAGAAACAAATTCGTCAAAAATTTCGGTTTCTCAGAGCTTCGCCAATTCTTCTTCCAAATCGATGGACAAATAATTGTCTACACACTTCACTACACTGTTAATCTCCGCAAACTCTTCGGCCCGGTGCGTGGTAGTCAGAATAATGGCTTTCATGCCGGCATTGCGGGCGGTTTTGGCTCCCGTAGGCGAATCTTCGAACACCAGGCAATTTGCCGGAGGCACTTGCATCAACTCCGCCACTTTGAAAAACACTTCCGGGTCGGGTTTGCCGTGGGTTACATCCCGGTCGCAGACAACGGCTTTGAAATAATGCCGGATGTTCAAATTATCCAATACGTAATTGACATTCTCCATCCGGGCCGCCGTTCCGATTCCCATCGGTATTCCTTGCTGATAGGCGTTTTCCAGCAGTTCGGGCAAGCCATCCACCAGTTTCAGTTGTTCCAAAAAAATATCCCGGTAGCGGGCTTCTTTTTCACACGAAATGCGGTCACGTTCTTCAAAACTGTACTTATCGCCAAACAGCCGCACCAGAATATCGTCGTTTTTGCCATGGCATTTCGCAATCACTTCATCTAGGGAGAGGTCTAGTCCCACTTCTGCCAGTTTGTGTTTCCAGGCGTGGTGGTGCACCATCATATTGTCCACCATGGTGCCATCCATGTCAAAAATAAGCCCGTATTGTTTTTCAGTCATTACCAGAAAAGAGTGTATATCAATATAATCAATGCAAAAATACCCGCTGCCCCCATGCGAAACGTCGTTGACGTCTTAAACCAACTCGGGTTTACTTCCAATGCCTTCGGATTGTCCTTGCCTTTCGATTCGATCAGGCTAATCAGCACATGAACCGCTACGCAAATCCAGAATACCGTTCCCATGCGGTTCAGAAAAGGCATATCGGGAATCTGGTATTTGAACAACGCCGACAACGGAATGCTCAGCATCGCCGAAACCAAGGCACCGTTGGCAGTGGCTTTTTTCCAGAAAAAGCCCAGCAGGAAAATTGCCAGAATGCCCGGCGAAATAAAGCCGGTATATTCCTGAATGTATTCAAATCCTTGTCCGAAGTTTTTGAGCAGCGGACTAATTGCCAGTGCAATAATAAAGGAAACAACGATAGCAACCCGCCCCAGCCACACGGTTTTTTTCTCATCCAGGTTGGGATTGATGAATTTCTTGTGAATATCAAGCATGTAAATCGTGGAAATGGAGTTGGCCTTGCCCGCCAGTGAGGCAACAATGGCAGCCGTCAAAGCCGCAAAGGCCAATCCCTTCAACCCCACAGGCAACAGGTTCAGCAACACCGGATAAGCATTATCGGGCTTGACAATCTGACCTTCCGTAATTCCTTTCACAATCGCCGGATCGGCCTGTTCCTGAAACAATACATAGGCGGCCAAGCCAGGCAATACTACGATAAACGGCATCATTAATTTCAGAAACGCCGCAAACAACAATCCGTTGCGAGCTGTGGGCAGATCGGCTCCCAAAGCCCGTTGCGTAATGTATTGGTTGCAACCAAAGTAGTTGAAGTTCACAATCCACTGGCCGCCAATGACAAACATCATCAGTCCCGGCAATTGGTTATAGGCATCAATCATTCCGCCCCGGCCATCATACACCTGGTATTCACCCGGGCTAAAGACCATATGCAAATGGCTATCCGCTTTTTGCTTGATCAGGCTTAGCCCTTCAAACACGCCACTTCCCGTTCCCACTCTGTCAGACAGCAGTTCCAAGGCTAAGTACGTTGTCGCCAAACCACCCACTACCAGACACACCACCTGAATCACATCGGTATAGCCGATTACTTTCATCCCGCCCAAGGTAATGATAACCGCAAACACGGTTAGGAAAATAGCGCACGGCATAAAGCCAAAACCCGTCATCTTTTCCAGACTTAATGCTCCCAGGTAAATAATTGAACTCAGGTTGACCAGAATGTACAAAAACAGCCAGAACACCGCCATGATTGTCGCCAGCCGGTTGTCGTACCGCATTTGCAAAAACTGGGGCATGGTGTATATCTTGTTGCGGATGTACATGGGCAGAAAGTAAATGGCAATGATAATCAGCGAAAAACCACCCACAATTTCGTAGACCGAAATAGCCAACCCTAACTGAAAGGCTTGCCCGCTCATGCCAATGAACTGCTCGGCAGAAATATTGGACGCAATAATGGAAGCCCCAATGGCCCACCAAGTAAGCGAACCTTCTGCCAAGAAGAAATCCTTGGAGTCGGCGGTTTGCTTGCCTTTGTGGGTGTAAATCCAGTAGCCATAGGCTGATACAATCACAAAGTAAATCAGGAAAATGATGTAGTCGGTGGTTTCAAGTCCGAGAGTCATAACAGCAGGCAGTAAAGTGATTTGGGTGAAAGGCGTTTCAAATGAGGTGTAGCTGATTTAGGCAAAAAAATAGTGGATTCGTTCTGACTAAACAGACGTATGACTTAGCCTTTGCAGGCATTTAACAACTAGAATAATTTGAATATCAATTTGTTAGCAACCCTGACCGTAATAGGCGTCTTTGCCGTGTTTGCGGAAATAGTGCTTGTCAATCAGCGTTTGCTTAATGCCTGGCGTGGCCGGATTAATGGTAAGCGTGAGGTAAGCCATTTTGGCCAGTTCTTCCAGAACGGTAGCATTGTAGACGGCTTTGGCTGGATTCTTTCCCCAGGTAAACGGACCATGACAGGCAACCAACACCATTTCCACTTCTTCGGGTGATAAATTCTGATCACGAAAAACGTTGAGAATCTGGTTGCCCGTTTCCAGTTCGTAATCCCGGGTAATCATATCGTCAGTCATGACTTCCGTGACGGGTACGGCTGCCACCAAATGATCGGCATGAGTAGTACCCAGGTTCGGAATGGCACGCATGGCTTGTGCCCATGCCACGGCATAAGTAGAATGCGTGTGGCACACCCCGCCAATGTGCTCAAACTGCTTGTAGAGCAAGGTATGCGTTTTGGTATCCGAAGAGGGACGCATATTGCCCTCAACCAACTTGTTGTCCAGATCCACAACCACAATGTCACTGGGTTTCAATTCATCGTACGGCACGCCGCTGGGTTTAATGGCGACCACACCCGCATTGCGGTCAATTCCGCTTACATTGCCGAATGTGTAGATTGCCAGCTTTTGCTTGGGAATTTCCATGTTGGCTTCGTACACCTGCTCTTTTAATGACTGATATACAGACATATAAATAAAGTTCTAGAATATAAAATAGTACATTTTGAAAGTCAAAAACCCCAGCATAGAGATAAAAAGTCCCCTCCACGGGAGGGGATTTAGGGGAGGCCTTTTACTTCAGCTCCAGCACGACAACCGATACCGGAGGCAGTGTCACTTTCAGGGTTTCGCCTTTGATGGAAGCACCTTTGAAGGCAGCCGGTTTTACCTTGTCCGGATTTTCAAACGTATTGTGATCCTGCACCTTCGCCGAAGTCAGAATGCGGCCTGTAACGCCCGAAGCTTTGATTCCGTGTAGATTGATCGTAATTTCCTGCGGTTTGCTCAGGTCAATGTTCACCAGCGAAACGTGAGTTGCGCCGCTTTTATCTCTGGAAGCGGATACGGATACAGCCGGAAGTTTTTCGTTGTTGAAAGTGTAGTTATTCGTTTGTACATCCACTGGCAGCATGGTGGCGTCCTGGTGTACATTATACATTTCCAATACGTGATAGGTCGGAGTCATAATCATTTTCTCTTCGTTGGTCAGAATAACAGCCTGCAATACGTTGATGGTTTGAGCCAGGTTGGCCATGCGAACCCGGTCGCAGTGCTTATGGAAAATATTCAACGTTGTTCCGGCAATCATGGCATCGCGGATGGTATTCTGCTGATACAGAAAGCCGGGATTGGTGCCGGGTTCTACATCATACCAGCCGCCCCACTCGTCTACTACCATTGCTACCTTTTTCTGAGGATCGTACTTGTCCATGATAGTGGCATGTTTCTGAATCAATTCATCCATTCGGAGTGCCTGCTTCATCGTTTTGAAGTACAAATCTTCATCGTAAGCAACCGACGGGCCTTTCTTGTTCCAGTCGATTACCGAGTAATGATGGAGCGCCAGACCATCCAGCATATTCAGTGGAATATCGCGCATCAGCACTTCAGTCCAGTTGAGATCGGTAGAATTAGCACCGGAGGCGATGCGAAACAGTTTGCTATCCTTCGACCAGTCGCTCATGAAAGTGGCATATTGCCGGTAAATATTGGCGTAATATTCAGGTTTCATGTTGCCGCCGCAGCCCCAGGCTTCGTTGCCCACGCCCCAGAAATTTACATTCCAAGGTTTGTCACGGCCGTTCTCTTTCCGCAGATTAGACATCGGGCTCACCCCTTCGTGGTTTACATACTGTACCCAGTCCGAGAGTTCTTTTACGGTTCCGCTGCCTACGTTACCGGCCAAATACGGCTCAGTTCCGAGCATTTCGCACATATCCAGAAAGTCGTGCGTGCCAAAGCTGTTGTCTTCAGTGACGTTACCCCACCAGGAATTGACCATCGAAGGACGCTGCTTTTTGGGACCAATGCCGTCTTTCCAATGATAAGTGTCGGCAAAGCAACCGCCCGGCCAGCGCAGATTCGGGATTTTCATTTTTTTAAGTGCCTCGATCACATCGGTTCGCACCCCGTTTTTATTCGGAATCTTGGTGTTGTTTTCGCCCACATAAAACCCCCCGTAAATGCAACGACCCAAATGTTCGGCAAAATGCCCGTAGATGTGTTTGTCAATGGTAGTCTTTCCCTGATCACCATTGATAATTACCTGATTTTGAGCCATAGACCAATAACTGACTACCCCAAGGACAAGCGTTACTAATTGTTTTTTCATAGAACTTTGTAAATCAATCTGATATAGAAGTTTTTGAAAATAGTATGTTTTAAATCTGCAAAACCCCACCCTAAATCCCTCCCCATTAGGGAGGGACTTTTAGCTCCCTTCCCCTAGCGGGGGAAGGGTTGGGGATAGGGGTTCTTCAGGGGAGGCCCTTACTTGCCGTAATACATCTCGCTCCAGCGCAACTCATTTTTGAGTTGGCGGAGGTTGGTGTTTTTGTCAATGACAACCAGTTCAACGCCCAGCATTTCGGCAAAGTCGGTGATGTGTTCGGTAGTCAGGTTTTGGCTGTATACGGTATGGTGAGCTCCGCCGGCGTAAATCCACGCGGCACAACCGGTTTGCATATCTGGTTGCGGCTTCCACAAGACGCGAGCCACCGGAAGTTTGGGTAGTTCCTGGGTCACGTCAACGGCTTCCACTTCATTGACCAACAGCCGGAAACGATTGCCCATGTCGATCAGCGACACATTGAGAGCAGGGCCACCGGCACCATTGAACACCAGACGCACCGGATCTTCCTTGCCACCAATGCCCAACGGATGCACTTCGCAGTTAACGGAACCTTTGGCAATGGAAGGACAGATTTCGAGCATGTGAGCTCCAAGCACCAATTTATTAGCCGGATCAAAGTGATAGGTATAGTCCTCCATAAACGAATTGCCGCCGGGCAAGCCACTAGCCATTACTTTCATGATCCGCACCATGGCCGACGTTTTCCAGTCGCCTTCGCCGCCGTAGCCGTATCCCGCCGCCATCATCCGTTGGGAGGCAATGCCGGGCAGCTGACGCATGCCGTGCAGGTCTTCGAACGTATTGGTATAGGCCGAGAAACCGCCGTCTTCCAAGAATGCTTTCAAACCGACTTCGATGCGGGCAGCTTCCACCAGTGAGCCACGCATGCCACCGTTGGTTTTCAGCGAATCCATCAATTGGTAGGTATCTTCATACTCTTTGATCAATGCATTGATTTCCGCATCTGTTACCTGATTGATTACTTTCACCAAATCGCCTACGCCGTGGGTGTTTACCGAAAATCCGAAGGTTAGTTCGGCGGCTACCTTGTCGCCTTCGGTTACGGCTACCTGACGCATGTTGTCACCGAAACGCACTACTTTCATGGTTTGCATTTCGTAACGGGCAGCGGCTACGCGAGTCCAGGCATTGATCTGTTGCAACACATCATCCTGCTGCCAGTGGCCTACAACTACTTTGCGGTTCAGCCGCATGCGGCTCATGATAAATCCGAATTCCCGGTCGCCATGTGCCGACTGGTTCAGGTTCATGAAATCCATGTCAATGCTGCTCCACGGAATGTCGCGGTTAAACTGCGTATGCAGGTGCAAGAGTGGTTTTTGCAAGGCTTTCAGGCCGCCAATCCACATCTTGGCAGGCGAAAAGGTGTGCATCCAGGCAATGATACCGATACAGTTGGGGGCTACATTGGCTTCCTGACAGATGCGGTAAATTTCGTCGGGCGTTTTGACAACGGGCTTGAACACAACCCGAACCGGGATTTGCAAAGCCTTGTCCAGCGAATCGGCAATGATTTTTGAATGCTCGTCTACTTGTTTCAGTGTTTCTTCACCGTATAAATGCTGGCTGCCTGTGACAAACCAGACTTCGTATTTTTTTAAATCAATCATTGGGATTAGGATATGTATAGAACAACGAAGGGGCACTGTTAGCCCTCCACACATCTTTCGGAAAAATGAGCAGAGGGGGTTTTCACCTTTTCAGAGATACTATTTTTTGGGCCGGCTTTCAGGAAAGAACCGGTTTCAACGCACTGTTTTTCAAGTAAGTATGCTCAACAAAGTCGCCAAACTGCAGATACTTCTCATACAAGGTCTGGTACACAGGCACGACATCGGGGCGCGGTTCGTACACAGCATCAAATCCAGAAGACATTGCTTGCTGAGCCGCCTCCATAGTGGGATGCACACCTGCCGCTACGGCCGCACACATGGCTGCCCCCAAGGCACACGTTTGTTCGGAACGGGCCACTTTGATGGGCATATTAAGCACATCGGCTAGGGTTTGCATCACAAACGGCGATTTTTTAGCAACGCCGCCAATGGCAATCACTTGCTTGATGGCTACGCCTTCCTGCTGAAAACGTTCAACAATGGCCTTGGAACCGAAGGCTGTTGCCTCAACTAATGATTTGAAAATCCGGACGGCATCGGTACCGAGGTTGAGCCCGGCAATGGCTCCTTTCAAGGTATGATTGGCATCGGGTGTCCGGCGGCCGTTCATCCAATCCAGCGAAACGACGTCGGTAGATTTTACGGGTAGTTTGGCCGCTTGCTCTGACAGATAGGGAATCAACTGCTGACTTAATTTCTGAGCTGCTTCTTCTCCCAACAACTCCTGAACAGGCTTTACAATTATTTTTTGAAACCACGCGTACAAATCGCCAAAAGCCGACTGACCGGCTTCCATGCCTAGCATGCCAGGCACTACCGAGCCATCCACTTGGCCGCAAATGCCCCGAATCAACAGATGGCCTACCTCCTCGGAAGGAGCGGTGAGAATGTCACAGGTAGAGGTTCCGATAACTTTGCACAGCGAATACGGCTCGATGCACGCCCCCACGGCTCCCATGTGTGCATCAAACGCACCCACACCAATGGTAACGCCTGCTGACAAGCCGAGTTTTTCCGCCCATTCGGCTGAGATCTTGCCCATCGCCACATCGGATGTGTAGGATTGGTCAAACAAGCGTTGGCGAATTCCCGCCAATAACGGATCCAGTTTGGTTAGGAATTCTTCAGAAGGGAGGCCGTCGAACTCTTCATTCCACATGGCTTTGTGACCCGCCGCACAGCGCGACCGTTTCAAGGTTTTCGGATCGGTATTGCCCGTCAAAACTGCCGAAATCCAGTCGCAATGCTCTACCCAGGAATACGCTTTTTCGCGAATGGATGCATCTGCCCGTAAGGTTCGCAGAATTTTGGCCCAGTACCATTCAGAAGAATAAATGCCGCCTACGTACTTGGTAAAATCCGTATCCCAATGATGCGCCAATTGGTTGATTTCTTCGGCTTCGGCATTGGCAGTGTGGTCTTTCCAAAGAATGAACATGCCGCTGGGATTTTCGGCAAACTCGGGCAGCAAGGCTAACGGAGTACCGGCCACATCCACCGCAACGGGCGTGGAACCGGTCGTATCTACCGAAATGCCGACCACATTCTGCCGTACTTCGTCAGAAGCTTGGGCCAATGCGCTTTTGATGGTTTGTTCCAATCCTTCCAGGTAATCCAACGGATGCTGACGAAACTGGGACGCCATTGGATCGCAATACAACCCTTTTTTCCAGCGTGGATATTCATACACGGCGGTACCAGCAACTTCGCCATTGTTGGCATTGACCACCAGGGCCCGAACTGAATCGGTACCGTAGTCCAAACCTATTACGTAAGCATTTTTCATTATAAAAACTTTAGTATGAATGGCTTAATGAACATTATATGTTTATTTGACACTTTATCTGCGAAAAAAAATAGTATCCCACAGACAGTTAAAACCGGAGCTTGTACTCACAAGGCTAAACGACAAATGTATCGGGCATGAAATTCCAGAATTCGTGAAACTTGTCCTGATATTTGGTTTTGTCCAGCTTATAAAGCGTGGCTTTTTTGGTTGTCGAGTTTTCGTTTTTTTCACCCGTATCTATGAGCAGTCCTGTTGAAAGCAGCTTTCTGCTAAAATTGCGCCGGTCCAGGGTCATGCCATAAATGGCCTCGTACAATTTCTGCAATTGCGGAATGGTAAACTTTTCGGGCATCAGCTCAAAGCCCAACGGGTGCAACGCCGCCTTGTACCGCAACCGTTCCCGAGCCAAAGTCACCATTTTTTCGTGATCAAAAATCAGCTTGGGCATATCCTGCATATTGATCCAGTAGGCATTGTGTGCTTTTACCGCCTCCGGATCGTGATCGTCAATATTGATCAGCGCAAAAAACACAACCGAAACTGTCCGTTCTACGGGGTCGCGAGTCACATTGCCAAACGTCAGCAGTTGCTCCACGTAAATGTCATGCAAACCCGTCAGCTCATACAAAATACGGGCGGCTGCCACTTCCAGGTCTTCGTGTTCATTCAAGAAACCGCCCATCAGCGACCATTTTCCCTTTTCGGGCTCAAAGTTCCGCTTGATCAGCAACAGCTTTATGTCCTCTCCGTCAAAACCAAAAATAATACAGTCAAGTGCTACCAGTATGCGTGTAGAGTGTTCGTATTGGGTCATCATAATTATCTTAAACAAAAGTTCACAGCATAATTAATAAGGAAGTAGGAAAGAATCAATGACGCTACCTACTTCCTTAATAACCCTTTGAACTAAAATCCCAAAGTTTTCACTTTCTACACAATTGTGTGTGTGTGACACAATATTACTGCTTTTCTAATAAATCCGCAATGAATGGTAATATTTTTTTTCTTTTTTGTACGCATCTAAGTTATTCCACCAATATAGTACCTTTTGACAGACCAAAACCCCCGCTACAAGAGGCGCTTTATATTTTTGAAAAATCGATGGTCTTGGGCGAAACTTTTATGCGGATGACTGAGAACGAACGGGCAGGCAACTGTATCGGTAACTGATTGCCTTTCAATGGGATGTTTTGCTCGGTTGGACTAACGGCCTGCGGACTTTCGATGGAGTTGACCGCATCCAGGTTATCGTTTTTCATCTGTACCAGTTTCGCAGTCTTAGCCACTTTCTTGGTTCCATCCAATTGAATGGTCACTGCCTGTGCTTTTGCGGATGTGTTCACTAACTTGACAATCAGTTCCTGTGTGCTCTTGTCCAAGGCCGATGAAGCGTACAACTCTTTCTGGCCGGAAACCACAGCACCTTGCTCGGTAATGCTCACTACATGAGTGCCTTTGTTGGTACCGTAGAGTTTTTGCACATAATAGTTGGGCGTTCCGTACGATTTCAGGTTGTCAAACCAGATCAGGTCGGGAGTCCATTGCCAGCCTTGCACATGGGCAAAAAGCGGTGCATACGAAGCCAAGTGCACTACTTCGGCGTTGCGTTCGAGCCCGGTCATAAAGGCAGCTTCTGACATGGCACAATTCCAGTTGTTTTTGTTGTCAGGACTTACAGTGGCTACACTTTGAGCAGCGTATTCACCCGCAAATATTTTAGGCCCTTTGCGGTCATAAGTATCATACCGGTTGGCATTTTGCAAAAACCAGGTGGTAGGGCGGTAGTAGTGCTCGTCGATGATGTCTACGTTCATCTGGCGAAGCACGCCGTTGAGGTAGTCAAACTTATCGCCGTTCGGGTCGGGACCGGCACCGGTGATCAATCGGATTTCGGGGTATTTGGATTTCATGGCTTTGGTAAAAAGCTCAAGCCGTTCGATATACTGCGGCCCCCACTGTTCATTGCCTACGCCCATAAATTTGAGATTGAACGGAGCCGGATGGCCCAGATCGGCACGTACTTTTCCCCACGGGGTGCTGGTGGCGCCATTTGCAAACTCTACCAGATCCAGCATGTCCTGAATGTATTCGTCAATCTCCGAAATGGGCACCACTTCTGAGGAATTGAACTGACAGGCCATGCCACAATTTAGGATTGGAAGCGGCTCGGCGCCAATGTCTTCGGCCAGTTGAAAGTATTCGAAGAAGCCAAGGCCAAAGGTTTGAAAATAATCGGGTGTGGGCCGATGCGCGAATTCATAATTCCAGCGATTGATCAGCGTTTTGCGGTCTTCCAATTTGCCCAGCGTTTTTTTCCACTGATAGCGTTTGGTCAGGTCGCTGCCTTCAACGATGCATCCGCCCGGAAAACGCAAAAATCCGGGTTTCATATCGGCCAAGAGCTGCACCAAATCGGCACGCAATCCATTCGGACGGTTTTTCCAGGTGTCGCGCGGAAACAAAGACACCATGTCTATTGCTAACACGCCTTTGCCCTCAAACCAGATGCGTAGTTTTCCCATCGGCTCGGTAGCGGTAGAAGTCAGGCTGGCGGTTTGCTTTTGCCAATCCTTACTGGAAGCAGCCAACGTAGTGCTTCCCAACACATCGCCATTGGGATTGATCAGTTCGACATGCAGTTTCACGTCGCCATCGATTGCCTGAGTCAGTAGGGACAAATCGTACTGCATGCCTTTTTTGAAACCCATTCCCCGAAACCCATCGTTTTGCAAGCCATACTGTCCTTTGGTCGCATTGACATACACCAACGCATAGCGCGGATTATTGGGAAATTTCACTACCTGATTTTGAACAACCACGCGTCCGTTGGTAGCGTCTTTCACCAGTTCTTTCCAGCCCATCAGCGGTTTGTCGGTAAATTCAAACGACCGGTTTTTAACCAATTCTGCATATACCCCGCCGTCGGCCCCCAGGTTAATGTCTTCGAAAAAGATGCCCCACATCGTAGGCTGAATCGGTGCGATGGGTTTGTCGGCATTGACAGTGAGCAGGGTGGTTTGGGCTTGCAACTGACAAATGCCTACAAAGAGGAAAAAACAAATACTGTATACGTACTTCTTCATGGGTAAATGGTTATTAAAATAGATGAATTGGCTCAGTAATAAATAGCAAAATAGTATCTTTTACAAGGACAAAACCTGCCTCAGCGTTTCTTTCCCCAAACGCCTAATCCCTTTTTGTCCAATCCGGAATAGACAATGGTAAGGCGTTTGTTTTCCCAATCCCATTCGCGCCAAAGTATCAGTTCTATGGTCTCTTTAGTAGCGGCATTGGTTAGTTCCAAACGATTGGCTTTGAATTTCCAGGAAAGATCGGCATTGTTTTTCACTTTTCCGTCAGCCTGTAAGTCAATGAGTTGCGAGTTGTTGAACAATGCTGTATCGTATTTCCATCCGCCACGCACTTGGCCTTGCCATAGCTCGGCCTTATCGGCAATTTCGGTCAACCGGATTTGTTCCCATTTCCCAATCAATTCTCTTTGGGTGATGGGCTTTTGCGGCACATTGGCGTATCGTTCGGGTGAAACAACCGGCCAGCCGTTTTGCGTCCAACCCATCTTGCGGACGTGCAAGACCATCGGGTGATTGGTAGGAGCCAGTCGGCCCTGATGCATGAGAAAATAGTTTTCCTTCTCACGAATAACGCCGCAATGCCCGACTCCGGCCCAACCAGGATGATTCTCGAACCGATACGCATAGGTCAGCACGGGATAGTTATTAGTCGTGTCTGCCAAATTTTTACCATGCATATCCAGATAGGGGCCTTCGGGTTTATCGGCACGACCTACGCGAATGTTATAGTGAGTGAATAGAGCATCGTAGGAAACG
Source organism: uncultured Sphingobacteriales bacterium (assembly GCA_963520985.1). Lineage (GTDB taxonomy): Bacteria > Bacteroidota > Bacteroidia > Cytophagales > 172606-1 > Xanthocytophaga. Next base: position 476,036 of record CAUQTA010000001.1, on the reverse strand, counting down.
AACAGGTAATATTTCTTGAATTGCGGATTGTAGATTACTTCCGGAGCTTCCACCACACGGGTTTTGGCATTGGCCCGATTGACGACCAGATGGCCCAAATCACCGGCTTTCAGGGGCAATCCGGTTTCGGGATTGAGTTCCACGCAAAACAACCCGCCAAAATACGATCCGTACAGCATCCATTGTTTGCCATTCGATTCATCCGCTACAATGGCAGGGTCGATGGCATTCATCACACTGTTCGAATCGGTTTTCACCACGTATCCGGCTTGTTGCCAAGGGCCTTCGGGTGAGGAGCCGGTAGCCAGCCCAATGTACGATGTTTTTTTGCCAAACAACGAAACGGCGTAATAAAGCCGGTACGTGTTTTTGTATTTGTACACAAACGGAGCCCACACATTGACTGGCTCTTTGCCGCCACTCACTTCCTTAATGTGGGCTACAGCGTCAGTGGGAATGGCGTCAAACGCCCAACCGACAAATTCCCAATTCACCAAATCTTTGGAGCGGCGCACCTGTACATTGCCCGGCTTGATCTCCGTTGGCTTTTGTTCAATGTTGCGGGGCCGGTAAATGGCATCGGTTGAGTACACGTAATAATAATCGTCCACTTTGATGCAGGCGGGATCGTGGACATTGAACCGGCCCCATTCCTTGTAGTGTTCCAGCCCGGCAATGTCCGTATAATCGTCCTTTTCAGGTATAGTCAATGGGAGTTGTTGCGCCCAAGACGGCAAGAAAGCCAGAAACAGTATTATTTGTTTTATATATCGTATCATATGTTTTTATCTGTAAGGGGAGGTTTTTGCTTTTTGGGAGATACTATTTTTTCTTTCCCCAGGTGGCAAAACCTTGGTTATCCAACCCACTGAAAACCAACATTTCCTTTTTGTTTTCCCAATCCCGGCCACGCTCAACATGTACGGTTTGCACGGTTCCATTTGCCCATTTCAATTCCAGGTCGGGTGCGGTGTAAGTCCATTTGTTAGCGGCGTCAGTGCCAAAAGTACCGTCCGCATTTAGCTTCAGTGAGGCAGCCACATACGTGTCAGGTGAGGTTTGTTCGTCCCCATAACCCGGCACAATCCGGTAGGTGTTGAAATTAATTTGCTCCCAGTCGCCAATCAAATCCTCTTTGGTAAATGCTGTCTGCTGAGTAGCTGCGTATCGTTCGGGTGAAACGACCGGCCAACCGTCTTTGGTCCAGAAGATTTTGCGGACATGCAACACCATAAAACTGGCATCCACCGATGGCCTTCCCTGATGCGCCATGTAAAACTGGCCGCTGCCATCCGAAAAGACAGAACAGTGAGCAGTGCCCTGCCAGCCGCCATGCCCCATAAACTGATAGGGTGCCACAATCATAGGGAAATGATCGACATTGGTATTGGCATCGGCTCCGTGAAAGTCATAAAACGGCCCCTGTGGCGAATTGGCTCGCATCACCCGAACGTTGTATTTGGTGCCGAGCCAATCATAAGCGATGAACAAAAAGTATTTTTTCAGTTCGGGATTGTAAATGATTTCAGGGCCTTCAATGTTTCCGTTGTATTTTCCATTGGTAAATCCCCGGTTTGCTACGCGTTTGCCTTTGTCTCCCGCATTCTTGGCAAGTCCAGTGGCGGGGTCCAGTTGCAAAGCGTAGATGCCATCCCATGCCGAGCCGTAATACATCCAGTGCTCACCCGCCGGCGTGACAAGCACCGTTGGGTCAATGGCATTGGTCTGGATGGAGGCATCGTCTTTGGAAACAACTGCCAGGCCCCGTTCGGTCCACGGCCCCAGCGGATTCGTCGCTGTTAGTAAGCCGATGGCACTCAGGCGTGGCACTTCTCCCGTTAACGAATAATACAGGCGTAACTCGCTGCCCACTTGCATGATGTAAGGCGCCCAGATGGAATTGAACGCGCCTTTGCCACCTGGCTTGATGTAATTGACCGCTTGCTGAGGCAATTTGTTTGACAAAGCCCAGCCCATCATGTTCCACTTCACCAAATCGGTGGACTGCCGCACCGGAATGCCAAAATTGGCACTACCCCCGTAGGCTGCATCGGTGCTATAGCAATAATAGGTATTGCCAATTTTCAGGATGGATGGGTCATGCACATTGTATGGCCCCCAACGCAGGTAGTTCGCATCATTGGCTAGCGACGCATATGTGTCGGTAATGGTGTTGATGTCAAAAGCAGGCGTGGTAGTGGTATCGGTGCCGTTATTTCCCGGCTTCACGCTTTTGTCCTTGCACTGTGTAAAACTGAACACTAGGCTTGCTACAACAAAAACTTTACTCACTATGCGTACAAACAGCCGGATGGAATGATTCATATAACTTCTGCTCAAAATAGTATGATTTTAAAAGGCAAAACCCTGCCTGTTTGCTCAGTTTCGGTTGAAATACTTTCTCCTGATAATTTTCAGTGATAAAGAATACCGGGCCTGACGAAAACTGAGTATGGATAGTAGGTTAGGGCAAACAGGAAGCCTGCCCTAACCTGTATTTCAAAAACAACCGCTGGAAAATAGTATGTTTTGAAAGATCAAAACCCCGGCGTATCACTAATAGGAGGTATTTTGGATTACACCTGGATTGTTGTCAATTTCACGTTGTGGAATGGGATAAAACTCGCGACCAGGCTGATAGCTATTAAACTCCGCATCCCGAGTTTTCAGCTCGGCTAGCTTCGTTGGGTTTTGCAACCAGCCCCACCGACGAATGTCATCGAAACGGTGACCTTCCAGGCAAAATTCCAGCAGCCGTTCGTGCGACAACTGCTCGCGCATTTGTTCTTTGCTAAGGCCGGGTTTGGTCGTTGCCAGGTCGGGCAGTTGCACCCGGCTACGCACCTGTTGTATGTATGCGTATGCCTGGGTAGTCTGGCCTAGTTCATTCAAACATTCGGCGTACATCAGCAATACATCGGCATAGCGCATAAGCCGTTCGTTAATACCAGACCGCCAGTCAAACTCATCGGCCTTGGTTTCATCGTTTTCGTATTTGCGACAAAACAAATCGTTCAAATCCTGGACGTTGCTGGCGTATTTCTCAGAAAAAAGCTGTCCATACAGTTTCAGACCGGGCTTGTTGTAAAACATAGTGGCTACCAGGCGTGGATCATCTTCGCCACCGATGGTTTTTTCTTCCAGAAACTCGTTAAAAACCGACCGGGTAGGCTGCACATCGGTCCAGCCGAAACCGCGTGCTCCATATGTAATGGCCCGTGCCGAAACACGCCCCCAACCGGCAGTGGGCTCTCCGCCCCAGTTCAGATCTTTGCCACCCGCCTCTCGCGAAAACTGCACTTCAAAAATAGATTCGGAGTTATTTTCATTTGTTTCTGTGAAATTGTCACGGTAATTGGAAACAAGACTGTACGTACCCATGTCAATAATCGCCTTAAACTGATTGGCAGCCTCCTGGTATTTCTTGGTAAACAGATACGCTTTGCCCAGATAAGCCAATGCCGCCCCTTTGGTGGCACGTCCCGTCTGGCTTTTGTCGGCACCCGTTACATTCTCATACGAAACAGGTAACATTTCCGAAGCCTTTTGCATATCGGCAATGACCTGCTCCCACCCTTGGGCCTCAGTCGATTGCGGAACGAAGAAATCTTCCTTGCTCTTTACAGACGTTGTCGGCAACGACACATTGCCAAACATGCTTACCAGATGAAAGAAGTATAGACCGCGTAGAAAATATGCCTGTCCCAAAACCCGCTTTTTCAGATCTTCGTCCATGGCGATGGCTGGCACAAAGTCCAAGACCTGATTAGCCTTGGAAACCCCTTCGTAAAAGGCTCCATAGGCCCATCCGTAAATGTCACTGTTGGCGGTGTTCAAGGCAAACTTGCCCGAGTTATACATTTGGTCCCAAGGACTGTTGCTGCGCACGTCATCTCCACGCAAATCAAGCAGCAAGTTCGTGGAACGCATGTATCCGCCGTCAATAGCCAACGAAAGGTAGGCGGCATTCACTCCTTTCAGGGCATCATCGCCGCTTTTCCAGAAAGTATCCGTTGTTTGAGCATTCGGATTCACTTGTTCCAGTTGGTTATCACAGGCGCTTGAAAACAGCGCAATTGCCAATGCCACAAAAGCTAATTTCTTATTTAGTATGTTCATACACATAATCGTAGTCAGATTAAAGGGTAAATCTTAAAGACCAATTTGCAAGCCCATCATCAGGGTACGCGGATTCGGATACGAACCGTAGTCATAGCCTCGGCTAAACAAGCCATCACTCATAAAATCGGGGTCAAATCCGCGGTATTTGGAAATCAACAATACGTTTTGCCCAGATACATACACCCGGATACGGTCTACTTTCAGTTTGCTTAAAATTGCCTTAGGTACACTGTATCCGATTTGGGCATTTTGTAAGCGGACATATGAACCACTTTCCACAAAACGGTCTGAATCACGCAGGTTGGCATTGGGGTCGCCAATCACGGGACGCGGCACATTGGTGTTGGTATTGGAGGTGGTCCAGTAGTTCAATGCATCGGTATGTTGGTTGCCGTATTGCAGCGTCATCAGATCGCGGTACACGCCGTTGTATACTTTGCTGCCTGCGTTGCCTTGGAAGAAAAACGAAAGGTCAAAGTTTTTGTAGGAGGCCGCGACGTTTGCGCCATAATAGATTTTAGGAATGGCCGAACCCAGATACACCCGGTCCAAAGCAGACACAATGCCGTCGCCATTTACATCTTTGAAACGGATGTCGCCAGGTGCGGCATTGATTTGTTTGGCATGGGCTGTTACTTCGTCGGCAGTCTGAAATATGCCATCCGTCAGATACCCATACAATTGACCTACCGGCTGGCCTACTTCTGTTTTGCTGGCGGCTCCGTAGATCGGGTTGTTGCTACCACCCAATTCCAACACTTCGTTTTTGAGCGTATGGAAATTTCCGGAAATTTCGTAGTGGAAATCGCCTTCTCTTTTTCGGTACGAAGCCGAGAACTCGATGCCCGAGTTGCGGACAGAAGCGGCATTGGTGGTGATAGTGGTATTGGTGGCTCCTACCGAACTAGGGATTGGAATATCAGCCAATAAGTCATACGCTGTATTGTTGTAATACTCAATGGTCATGGATAGCTTATCACCCAGCAACCCTAAATCAGCGGCAACATTGCTGGTGCGTTTTGCTTCCCATTTAATGGACGGGTCTACTACTTGGGTGCGAGTTGCGCCAGGCAACAACACGCCGCCAAACACATAACCCGCATTGGCGTTGATATAGGTAGTGTAACGGTAGTCACCAATATTCTGGTTACCCAATTCTCCAAAACCACCGCGTAATTTTAACGTACTGATAAATTGTGGCAGATGAATGTCATTATGCACATTCCAGGCAGCGGCTACCGACATAAAATTACCATAGCGGTATTGCGGACTGAAACGCGAGGAGCCATCGCGACGGAAATTGAACGTAAGCAAGTATTTGTCGGCATAATTGTAATTGACTCTGCCCAGATAAGAAGACAATACAGACACTGCACTGGAAGCCGTTACATTCCGGCCTCCTGTAGCCTCAATGGGAGCACCCAAATTAAGAATATAGGGTTCTGATAAGCCTAATACACTGCCAAATGTGGAGCCTGCATTGTTTTTCTGGAACGTATACCCACCCAATACATCGATTTTGTGTTTGCCAAACTCGTGCAGATAAGAAAGTATATTCTCCGTCAGTAAGGTATTGGCGGCCCCGCGTGTTTCCGACAGATACGCATTGGTAGTCAGGTAATAAAAGCCTAAATCATATTTGGGCTCAAAGAAAAAGTCTTTCCAATCAGTGCGGTCATAACTTAAACTCAGCCGGTATTTCAGGTTTTTGATCGGCTCTACTTCGCCCCATACATTGCTTAATAATCGATTTCGATCAGAAGAGCCATTCAATAACGCATTCATGCCTACTACATTCAGTGTAATGGCACGTTGAGTCGCATTGTCACTACCGCCATATCCACCCAAACGATTCGGATCATACACAGGCATGGTTGGGATAGCGGCTAACAAGCTGGTCACGGCACCTCCAAATACAGCGTGTTCGCGGGTATTGGTACTGTTTACCTTTTCAGATTGAGTGTAGGCTAGTTTGGCACCATAACTGAAGATGCCTTTTTTTCCATTCAAATTACTGTTAAGTGTATACCGTGTGTATTTTTGAGGACCCGTTACTGTGCCCGTTTGGCGAAAATAGCCCAACGATACGCTACCTCGCACCGCCTCCGAGCCACCGGAAAGGCTAAGGTTATGGTCTTGAATGGATCCCGTTTTTAAGCCTTCTTTCTGCCAGTCGGTGTCAACATTGCTAATAAATGCCGCATTGTTAGGGTCGTTGGCGGGTGCTACGGATAAACCTGCATTCAATTCGGCAGCCGAAACCACTTTCTGATACCCTACCCGATTAAGTACCGGAATGCGTTTGGCAATGTTTTGTACACCGGCATAGCCACTGTAATCGACTTTCAGCGGACCCGCTTTGCCTTTTTTTGTAGTGATGATAACAACACCCGTAGCGGCCCGAGCCCCGTAAATAGCTCCGGCGGAGGCGTCTTTCAGAATCTGGATGGATTCAATGTCATCCGGCGAGAAATCGAATGGCGCATCAACGGGCACACCGTCGATCACAAACAAGGGACTATTGTTACCAAACGTACTCACACCCCTGATTTTGATCTGCACAAAGCCGCCCGGTTCGCCGGAACCGTGTACGCTTACACCGGCTACCTGGCCTTGTAACAACTTCGCCACATCGTACGAAGCTGTTTTTTTAGCATCGTCTACTTTCACAATTCCTACCGAGCCGGTCAGATCTTTTACTTTTTGTGTTCCGTACCCAACTACAACTACTTCGGACAATGTTTCGATATCAGGAAGCAGCTTCATATCCAGGCGGGTACGGCCGCTGACGGTCACTTCTTCGGTCACAAAACCAATGAATGTGAATACTAATACAGGGTTTTGGATATCGGCCGGAATACTGATGGCATACTGGCCTTTGGCATCGGAAGTAGTGCCGATGGAAGTGCCTTTGATGACAACGCTTACACCCGGCAGCGGCTGGCTGTTAGCATCGCTAATGGTACCCGAAACATCCACAAATGCCCTTGGAGAATGGGCAGGAAAGGTATTTCTGGTAGGAAAATCTGTACTCGATGCCTGCAAATTACCCTGATTTAGAAAAAAAAGGGCTAGCAGGCAAAATACCGGCCCCTGGGAGAACCGGAATTTGCGAAAACTTTTCATAAATTTGATGTGAGTTTAGTTTACTAGATAGGTAGACTTTACTTATCATCTATAGTTAGACGCCAATCCCTTATAGATGACAGTACGAAGGAGTTAATTACGATTAGCTCCTTCCTTTTTTTTATTAGCTAGAATCTGCTTGGTAGATGTATTCCATAAAAGGGGGTAGTTGGTGTTTAGAGGGTAAATAGTATCTTTTGATTGCTTAAAACCATGTTATTCTTTTGCATTTTGTATGTTTTCCAGGGCTGTGCTGTCGTAAGTTGTGCAGCTTTTGATATAGGAAAACATATCGGTTAATTCCTCGGTAGAAAGCCGGTAAGATGTTTGGTATTCGATTCCCAGAATTAGTTGCCTGGCCAGTTCTATTTCTTGTGCCAGTTCAGGATGAAGACTGCACCACTGTTGCCAAAAAGCGGCTGAATCATCAGTAGGGTTGCGGATCCATCGCACAAAAGACTCTTCCTGAATGAAATCTTCGAATCGTTGCGGATTGAAATTCATAAATTTCGGTTTTCATACCTATAAAGTCACACCTATACAAAATGACCATAGCAAAACCCAAAAAAATTTCAAAAAATATAAAAAGCGTCTAATTCGTGTTTTTTTCGGTAGAGAATCCTTGTTGCATTGCAACTATTTTTAGAAATTTTTGCATTACGCTGCGAAACTGAAAAAATATTTTTTAGTACTATTCATAGTTTTTTTTAAAAATTATTTATAGGTTTGTGAGACGCCGTTTTCGGCTATTTTTTATGCAACAAAATGTGTAAAAATGACACAATTCTACTTCGAATGAACCGACATCTATCGAATGATGCCCAACTCTGGAGAGAGTTTACATCAGGTTGTGACGAAGCCTTAGCCGCCATTTACAATCAATATGCAGCCAAGCTTTATAATTATGGTCGCCAGTTTACGTTCAAAAGTGAGCTGGTTCGGGACTGTATTCAGGATTTGTTTTGTGAGCTTATTCAGAACCGTGGCAACTTAGGCGATACCACATCCATCAAATATTATTTGTTGGCGTGTATCCGCAATAAATTGATGCGAGCCATCCGAAAAGATGAAAAATATGCGCAGCTGCAAGTAGTAGAATATGAGATGTCAGGTTTTCATATCGGATTTCTAGTGCAGAACGACGCCTTCTCTGAGTTATTTGCCTTGGAAACCAAGCAAACATTAGAAAAAGCATTTAACCAAATTCCGGCCAAGCAGCGGGAAGCCCTCATGTTGCATTTCTACGAGGGAATGAGCTACCAACAAATTACAGACATTATGCAAATAGGAAAAGTAAAATCGACGCGCTGCCTTATTTACCGGGCCATCGAATCGATGTCAGCCATTCTGCAAAACTCGAAAAGACAATCCGAATTGGTGTAAGGAATCGTACTGCTTCATAATATACCTACAACTGCTACAAGCTAATGGCTAACAGCCAATAACTAAAAGCTAAAAATAGTATCTTTCAAAATTGCAAAACCTCAAGCTTTGGCAGTCTGATATTTTGCAGCGAGCTGTTCGGCACAGCGTTCTCCGTCCATGGCTGCCGATACAATGCCACCAGCATAGCCTGCTCCTTCTCCACACGGAAACAACCGTCCTATCTGCGGATGTTCCAGGGTTTCTTTGTCACGCGGAATACGCACCGGCGAAGAAGTGCGGCTTTCCACCCCAATCATTTGGGCTTCGTTGGTCAAATAGCCTTTCATTTGCTGACCAAATACTTTCAGTCCTTCTCGCAGACGAATGGCAATAGGCGGCGGCAAAATGTGTGTCATGTCTGTGCTCACCAGTCCGGGTTGATAGGAAGTAGGCAAGAGCGAAGCCGAAAGTTTGTTCTGCACATAATCCTGCAGGCGCTGCGCCGGAGCTGCCTGCGTTTGTCCGGCCATCTGAAAGGCGGTTTGTTCCAGCATCTTCTGCAATTCGAGTCCCGCCAATGGACCCAGCTTTGCATAGGCTTGCCAGTCGCTTTCGTCCACTGAAACTACCATTCCTGAATTGGCAAATTTACCGTCTCTTCGCGAAGGCGACATGCCATTGACCACAATTTCGCCAGGAGCAGTAGCAGAAGGCACAATGTAGCCTCCCGGACACATACAAAAGGAAAAAACGCCTTTTTCTACACCTTTATAAGCGGCCTGTGTGACCAACGAATACGAAGCAGCGGGCAGGAAATTGCCCCGCACCGCACAATGGTACTGCACACTGTCAATGAAGCTTTGCGGATGTTCTATGCGTACGCCCATGGCAAACGGCTTGGCCTCAACCTGAATGTTTTTGGCATGCAGCAATTCGAAAATATCGCGCGCCGAATGACCCGTTGCCAGAATCACACCCAAGCCTTCCAATGTGTCGCCATTGGCAGTCACCACGCCTTTCATTTCCCCGTTCTTTACCAGAAAGTCGGTCACGCGTGTATCAAACCGAATTTCTCCACCAGCTTGTAAGATACTTTCGCGCATGGCAGTAACTACCTGTGGCAGCTTGTTGGTGCCAATGTGCGGATGGGCGTCTACCAGAATTTCGTCGGTTGCCCCATGTGCCACCAGTATTTCCAGCACACGCCTCACATCGCCCCGCTTTTTGGAACGGGTATACAGTTTTCCATCCGAATACGTCCCTGCGCCGCCTTCGCCAAAGCAATAATTGGAATCCGGATTGACTTGATGTTCTTTGGTGATGGCGGCCAGATCGCGGCGACGGCTACGTACATCCTTGCCTCGTTCGAGCACAATTGGCTTTATACCCAGTTCAATCAGTCGCAGGGCCGCAAACATTCCCGCAGGCCCACAACCTACTACAATGGCTTGGGGGTTTTTGCTTACATCAGGATAGTATTTTTGGAACGAAAGCAGCGGAGGCAGCGGCTCATTGATGTAGACCTCGGCCGCAATATTGACTTTCACCTGTCGGCTACGAGCATCTATCGAACGTCGGATTTTGCGAATCTGAGCCGGTGTATCGGAGGTGAGGCGAAGGTTTTCGCGCACTTGTTTTTCAAAGCGGACAGCATCAAAGGCTACTTCCGGCGGAAGCACCCATTCAATTGTTTTTTTCATAGGGCAAGGGAGTTATCCTTGAATCAATGGTGAAAAGAAAAGCAAAAATACTAAAAAATGACGGGATGGAATTTACTTTTTGCCTGTTTTGTGTGTCTTATACTTAAGGCATATTATTTTTCTTGTTTTGTGAGATAAGTATCAGCCTTTTAACGTTGTTAATATACAGAATACATTTTTTACCAAAATCACTATCAAAATAGATAACGTATGAATTATGCATTAAAAAAAGCAATCGGATACAGCTTGTTGGTGGGAGGATTGCTGGTAGGCACAGCAAGTTGCAATCCTAATCCGCTGGATGGGCTCACTGTCGCTGATTCGCAGGTATTTATTACTAATCACGACAACACCATTGACTTTAGCCAGTATGCTACTTTCAGTGTGCCAGATTCCATACAAATCATTTACAACAATCAGCGTGGGCAGTCGGCCGATAACTTTGATCTGGCTTTTCTGAGCCGTATTGCGCAAAACATGGGCAATCGGGGCTATATACAGGTAGAACGCGAAGACAAACCCGACTTAGGCGTAAGTGCCACCTACGTGCAGCAAACCCAAACCGGCGTCACTGTTAATCCCTATTTCTACGACCCATACTGGGGCTATGGGTATGGCAGTTATTACTACCCGTCTTACTACACGTATTATCAGGTTAGTGAAAGTTACTGGTACATTGAAATTGTAGACCTGAAAAACGTGGATGCCAATGGCGGTAAGGTCAATGTAATCTGGAGTGCTCAGATTCGGGGTGGGGGCTTGGGCGACAATCCCAACCGGATGATCGATGCCATCTTTGCACAGTCTGATTATGTAAAGAAGCAGTAAATCGTAGCGTTTGATTGGCCTGCCAGTCTATCCAGAATCAATGCGTAGACCGTGCGTAGAAATAGTATCTTTTTAAACTCAAAAACCTGAAATACAATCATGAATTATATAAAAATTGGAATGAGTCTTTTGTGTGCGGGGCTCATCGTTTGTTCGGCTTGGGCACAGGAACCCGTAGTTCCGCGCCAGGAGCCGGTCTCGTCACCCTATCAGCGGTACACAACCTATCAGGTTACCTTTCGCTACGGTGTGGTGCAACCCCTAAGCGGCCTTAGCGATTATGTCGACGATCTGGGTACGCGTAACTTTTCGCTGGCGGGTGAGTGGGTTTTGCGTAACAACCTCTCGTTTGGTGCGCAGTATTCGGACAATTACTTCAAGAAACGGATGCCTCGCCAGGTATACCAGACCACTTCCGGAGCCGATATTTCAGCGGTGCAAACCCGTACCTTCAGTGTACAGTCATTACTTGCAACGGGTAAGTATCATTTTGCCGATGTCAATTCCATTGTTCGGCCGTATGTGGGCGTTGGTGCCGGTGTTGCCTTTGCCGATTACACCTATTACATGGGAAGTCTGGAAGGTGAATCGAAGCAGCAGTTTGCCTTTGCGGGCCAAGTAGCAATTGGATCGAGGTTCTTGTTTGGCCGGGAAAGCCACTGGGGCGTGGATGCACAACTGAATTACCAGTATCTGCCATTTAGCTACAACCAGGTCACCAATGGCTCAACCGTGGGCGGGTGGATCGGCATTGTGTACCGCTGGTGGTAAGAGTTGCCGTTGTGTATGAATCCCCAAACGTTTCGTCAAGAATCGTTTGGGGATTTTGCATTTTAGACTACTACCAAACTACTGCTAATCAGACCTTTGTCTTATAATCTATTCTGCTTAGATAAACGCTGCAATCATCCCGACCAGGGCACTTATGCCTATCCAGGCAATCATATTGAATTTGAATCGGTACAGTGCTATTAAGGAAATAACGATCCATGCCAGTGCCCAATAGTTGATATGCGCCAGTGAAGAAGAAGGCATGACAACTGCTCTGGCCAGATAGATCGAAAGATTGAGTATCACGCCCACTACTGCCGCCGATACAAAACTCAGCAATTGGCGAATCTGCGAATTGTGCCTAGTGTGCTCAATAATGGGTGCTCCCATGAAAATAAAAGCAAAACACGGCAGAAAAGTGTAATAAGTAGTGGTCAGAAGCCCAAGCGAGGCCATAGCCAGCGAACCGCCAAACTGGTGATAGCCCGCCATGAAACCGACAAAAGCCAGAATCATGATCAATGGACCCGGGGTTGTCTCCCCCAGTGCCAGGCCATCAATCATTTCCAGTTGGGATAGCCAGTGCAGCTTTTCCACACTTACCTGTGCCACATAAGGCAACACCGCATAAGCACCTCCGAAAGTAACCAATGCGGCCTGCGTGAAAAACACCGTAAGCCGTTGCCAGAAAGCAAAATGATCGGACAAGCCATAAAACAGGCCGATGGGTAAAATCCATAATCCGAGAAACAATAGCAGCTGTAGGCTTAATTTTCGGAACGAAAATCCGGCATTGGCATGATGCACATCCCGGTTGAGGTAGTATTCCTGCTCATCTGCCTCTATCACCGATTTTGTTTCGGAAGAAGCGCCCAACGCAGCCGGAAAAAATCGCTGGATCGCTACAGCAATCAGAATGGTAGCCAAGATGATGTACGGAAATGGAATATTAAGGAAAAAGATGCTGACAAAAGCAGCCCCGGCAATGAGATAGTGTACAAGGGTGTGCAACGATTTTTTGGCAATTTTTATCATTGCCAGAATAACAATGGCAACAATAGCCGGTTTCAGCCCGGCAAACAGGCCGTATACCCAGGGCACCTGCCCAAAGGTGACGTACAGAATACTGAGCAGCAGCAGAATAAAGACAGATGGCAGCACAAAAAGCACTCCGGCAACCACGCCTCCGCGGTTGCCGTGCAAGAGCCAGCCAATGTAAATGGTCAGTTGTTGGGCTTCCGGTCCGGGCAACAGCATGCAGTAATTCAATGCATGTAAAAAACGGCTTTCACTTATCCATTTTTTCTGCTCTACCAGGTATTGGTGCATAATGGCGATTTGTCCGGCGGGTCCGCCAAAGCTTATCCAGCCTAACTTAAACCAGAATTGCAGGGCCTCGAAAAAGGTGGGTTTGGGTACAGACATACAGGTGGGTTTTGTCTTGTGTGGAGATACTAGTTGGTTTGTTCTTTCTTACGCCTCAAATCCAGGTTGTGGAAGTAAAACACCCGAAGCGTGTGCAAACTGCGGTAACGGTTGCCCGTGGCTAACTGTTGGAACAGATTCATGTATCCAAACTGCAGGTTGTCGTGCACATTGACCTGATAAGCCAACCCTATGAAAAACCGGTTCTGGTCAAAGTAGTTGTAGACGATTTCCTTCCCAAAATTCACGTGGATTTCATCGTTTACCACTAGCGACAATGTATTGGGTTCGAAACCCTTTTTACTTAGAGGATACGCCAGCATGAAATTATACCGCAACCGGTAGTTGAAAGCATACCCTTCGGCTAGTTCGTCGTCGTTTTTGATTTTGCGCCGGAAACGTTCTTCCAGCCTCACCCACTGCATGGTACGCAGTTTGGCATACCGGGTATGCCACTGCATTTGCTGCCACAATCGATGCTCGGGTTGGGATATGTTTTTGTGGTTATGGGCCGGAAAATGATTGACAAATGCATAGCCAAGCGTAAACTTGGTGTTATCGGCCAGGTAGTACGTTCCTCCTACACGAAAAATAGCCTGAGATAATCCGCTGATTACGTTTTCCTTGGTCCGCAAATGGATGTCGGTCCAGGTACCGAATTTGTTGGTCCAGCGGGTTTGGTTCATGTATCCCAGCCAAAGCTGTCCTACGTGATTTGTCTGCTTAGCTGTAGCCGTCTGTGCCTGTGTTTGGGTCATGCAACAGATCGTCAGTAAACTTAAAAGGTAAAGTTTTTTCATATTAAGGCTGACTTAAGGGTTAACAGGAAATAGTATCTTTTCAAATGCCAAAACCTCCGTATGCCGGGTTTTGGCATTTGAAAAGATACTATTTTCCTAAATAGGTGCGTAAAACTGGGATCAGGTTATTTCGACTATAATGAATTTACAATCAACCCATTAACTCATCAAGAAACAACCCATTCTCTTCGTTTTTGTTATCAAGGTTCCGTTTTTTCGGGCTTCTTGAATAGTCCGTCTACCGTAATGGCTGCATAATACAATGCACCAATGGTTGGGCCAGCGGCATATTGAACGTAGCGGTTGTTGAAGAGATTGGTACCGCCTACTTTAATGCTGCTTTTCAACGCAGGAATGCGATACGTAACCTGGGCGTCAATGTTGCTGTAAGCAGGAATGGTACCATTGGCCAGCGGACTTTCCCAAAGGAACGACTCCTGCCAGCGCCACACAACGTTAAAACCGACGTTCTTTACAACTTCACGGTTGCCAAATGATACATTGGTAAACCAGTTGGGTGTGTTGAATCCGGTTACAAAAACATCGGGCTGTGTGTTTTTGGTGATGGCATTGTAGTTGATATTGCCCGCCAAAGTAAAGTTCTGGTAAAAATTGTAGGTAAGACCCAGGGCTGCTCCGTAATTGTTGTACTTGTTTTTGGCATTGGTGTATACCCGATAGCGGGTCTGTTTGCTGCGGTTGGCTGCCAGCATGTCTATGACAGCCTGGTCGGTGCCCACCTGAACGGCATTATTTTCAGGAACCGCCACTTCTACCTGTCCCAGAAACCCGTCGTATACGTTGGTGTAGGCATCAAAATCAACCAATAGCTTGTTGTTCAGTATCACACTTCGGTAACCGATTTCAAAGGAATTGATGCGTTCGGGGCGAGTAGGCGAAAGATTGGTCGTTTTCAACAATTGGCGGTTTTTCAGTGCCGCATCATTTGCTGCCAGGCCGGTGGTTACATCTTTGTTAACAGCCGCGTTAAACGCATTGACCGAGGCCAGTGTGTACGAATTGTCCAGGTATCCCAGGCCTTCGGCAATGAAACCTAAACCACCCACCCGACGCACGTTTCCGTTGTTTACAAACGACAAGGCCTCAAAAATGGAAGGGAAACGGAAGCCGTTCTGGAAAGAAGCCCGGAAATTATGCTGATGCGCCACGGTGTAAACGGCTGCGATCCTCGGATTCCATTTCGGGGTAAAATCCAGGTTGTGGTCAAAGCGCAACGAACCCGACACTTTTAATTTTTCGTCCAGGAAGGTCTTGGTTACCTGAGTAAACAAACCATACTTTGTGTAAAACACATTTTTTCCAAAACTCTGGTCTTCAATGGGAGCATCCGGGTTAAGCGGTTTATTGCGGTCAGCCACAGGTCTAGTAAAATCCACAAAGTTATTGCCATCCGGAATCACTTCGTAAATACGTAGGTCGGCTCCCACCAGCACATTGGCAAATTTTACTTTATTGGTCAAATCCCACTGGGCATCGCTATGATAAATGCGACTGGACTGCCGCAGCCAGGCTCCTCCGGTAGCCGGTGCTCCCACAATTCCGGCATTGGCGTGGTCCCAGTTGTTGGTCTTGATAATGGTGTTTTTCAGATCAGTAAACGCTTGGGTGCCCGGTTCTACTCGTCCCTGATCGGCTATGGTACGTGCCAGCCGCATGGCATCAGCTAATGCAATGCCATTGTCGAGTTGTGTCTGCAGTTCGGCTTTGAATTTATTGCC
Source organism: uncultured Sphingobacteriales bacterium (assembly GCA_963520985.1). Lineage (GTDB taxonomy): Bacteria > Bacteroidota > Bacteroidia > Cytophagales > 172606-1 > Xanthocytophaga. The sequence continues at coordinate 460,160 of CAUQTA010000001.1, read as the reverse complement.
CCAGTCCCGGTTCGACAGATTGGTCAGGTCCAGGTTGTCGGCCAATGGTTTCAGGTTGTACGAATCGCCTGTGTTTTCGATAGACACATAACTGCGTACCAGGAAATTACTGCCTTTCAGTTCCAGTTTGTGGTTCTGAATCACTACATTATCGAGCTGAATCTTGTTGCCCCGCTGAAATATCCCGTCCATTTTTCCTACCCGGTACGAATAAGACAATTCGGTGGAAGGAGTAAACCGGTAATGCAGTGAGCCGCTGGCTTTCAAATTGGTTACCACCGGATTGATCAGATCTTTTTCCCAATAACCTGTCCGACGCAGGATAAACGTTTTGTTTCCGCCATCATAATTCACTCCTGTTATGGTTACGGCGTTGTTGTTTTCATCGCCGTAGCGGTTCCAGGCATCGTAGGCAGGGTTATTGGCCGTGCCGTTCAGTTCGGGATAAGCCGGATTGGCTGTTCCCAGGGTATTCGGGTTTTGGTCGGTTTGGGTGTTTGACAACCAGTCGGTGGCTTGCAAATAGCTGAAGTTCACTTTGAAAGCGAATTTATCATTGAACACTTTTGCATAGCGGATAGCCGATTCGGTGAGGATGCTTGGCTTATGATCCACACCATCCACATGATTGACCCCTGTTTTCTGGTACAAGCTCAGCCCCTCATACTTGAACGGACTTTTGGTAAGCATGTTGGCCATCCCGTTAATGGCGTTCATGCCGTATAAGGCAGAAGACGCACCGGGAGAAATTTCCACAGTTTCGATGTCCAGTTCAGATGGGCCGATGGTATTCCCTAGTGAAACGCCCAGTGTTCCGGCCTGCATGTCAATGCCATCAACCAGTTGCACAAACCGGAAGTTGTTGGGAATGTTAAAGCCACGTGTGTTGGGTATTTTGAAGGTAATGCTGGATGTGGTCAGCTGTACGCCCTTTACATTTTCCAACGCATCAAAAAAGCTGGGTGCAGGAGTTTCTTTAATGGCCTTCAAATCCAGTTTTTCAATGGCAACCGGTGACCGCATTACCGATTCCTCGATGCGTGAGGCCGTTACGACTACTTCTTGCCCCAGAATGGTCTGAGTTTCCAATTCTATTTTGATGCGGTCATTCAGCGTACTCACTACGAATTCCTGAGGGGCATACCCTACCGAACTAAATACCAGTGTAAACGGAAATTTCAGCTTGGTTTTCAATGTGAAGTTCCCGTTTGCATCCGTAACAGCGCCTATGGTCGTATTTTTTACGCGTACGGTGGCGCCTGGCAACGATTGTTTCGACTGATTATCAAGCACCTGGCCCGATACCAGCAGTAGATTGTCCTGTGCAGAGAGTGTGGTTGAACCCGCGAGGACGATCATAATAAAAAGTAGAACGATTCTCTTCATTATAAGTTAAGTTATAAGTATTGGAACCACAAATGTAAATCATATTTCTAATATTCCTATAGATTTAGTAGAGATTTAGACTATTTTTACATTTATTCGTTATTCAGGCACCAATCATTTGTGTATTGAAACTGGGCATAGCTTTTTTATTTAGCATTCATGTAAGTTTTTGAGTGGAATGCCGCTGGGGAGCCAAATTAAAATGTGTACCTTACTACTGAATACAAGCAACTGAGAACATATCACAAATAGTATCTCTCAAAAAACCAAAACCCACCTGATGTAAAAGAAGTATAATGTATTATCAGCAGAATTTTAGCCATGAAACATAGCATTTTCAGTTACTTTGCCGCTTGCCTGGTGCTGGCAACCACTACAGGATGTTTTAGAGGGCAAATCATGACCGATAAAAAGTTTGTCAGGCACTATCAGAATCTACCCGTCAAACCTGTGTTTCATACCATTCAAAACGATTCACTGACGCTCAATTACGCCAGTGTCGGCTCGGATACCTTGCCTACCCTGCTGCTGATTCATGGAGCACCTGGTGGCTGGTATGGCTACATGAAAATGCTTGACGATACAGTATTGCAGAAACATTTCCATATAATTGCCGTGGACCGCTTGGGTTATGGCAAATCCAAACGTAAAAATCAGGTACAGTTAGCGGTTACATCCATTCAGAAACAGGCGCAAGGCTTGCTACCTCTCCTTGACCAGATAGCTAGCAAAGGACCTGTCATTGTGGTAGGCCGTTCGTACGGAGCCGCCATTGCGGCTCAACTCACGTTATTATCACCCGAAAAGGTCAAGTACCTCTGCATGGTGGCCCCTCCCATTGACCCAGCCAAGGAGAAGATTTTCTGGTTTGCCCGTGCCGCTCGCTACGATGTAGTGCAGTGGTTTTTGCCTCGTTCGTTTGCAGTAGCTACTGCCGAAAAATTTGCCCATGCAGCCGAGCTACGCGAACTGGAACCCAAATGGCAGTCGCTGAATACACCCCTTACTGTATTCCAAGGGGGTAAAGACTGGATTGCCGATCCGCTGAACCTGGATTTTGCCAAGAAACACATCAAGTGCAAAAAAGCCAGGTTTGTCTTTGTGCCGGGTGCCGGCCATTTCATCACTGAAACGCATACCGATCTGGTAAAGCGCGTCGTTATGGAGGCAGCAGGTTTGTCTCAGAGTGAATTGATGTCCAAATCAGCACAGGATTACATCATTGAGGAAATAAACTAGCCGGTTTTGGGAATGTATCCGATACTATTTTCGTTGAGAACGTAGATAGAAAACGATACATTTGTGTATGGACTCCATTGAAGTATTCAAAGCCTTATCCAATAAAACTCGGTTACAGATTCTCAACTGGCTCAAAGAACCCGACAAACATTTTCTGCAGGAAGATTGCACTAAAACGGCACACTTGGGCGTGTGTGTAGGCCAGATCCAAGCCAAAGCCGGACTGACGCAATCTACAGTTTCCGAATATCTTTCCCTTCTGCAACGGGCCGGGCTCGTAACCTCTACGCGGGTAGGCCAGTGGACATATTACAAACGCAACGAAGAAGGATTTAAGCAATTGGAACACATTATTCAAAACGATCTCTGAACTCAAACAGAAAAGTTTGTGTTGGATTTTTATATCGACTTTTTCCGATATTCCAATTAAGTAAAAACGTATTGGAAGCAAACTCTTAACTCATCCATACACATGAAAAATGACGTTCTTTTTCAACCGTTCCAACTCAAATCGCTGAACCTGCGCAACCGGATTGTTATGGCTCCCATGACGCGTTCCTTTTCTCCCAACGGCATTCCTGGAGACAACGTGGTTGCTTACTATGAAAAACGGGCGGCGGCACAAGTAGGCCTTATCCTGTCGGAAGGAACGGTAATCGAGCGACCTAGCTCTTCCAACGATCCCAATATCCCGCATTTTTACGGTGAACAGTCGCTGGCGGGTTGGCAGAAAGTCATTGACCGGGTACACGCTGCCGGTGGACAAATGGGCCCTCAACTCTGGCACATGGGCATTATGATGCCGCATCATTCGGGCTGGCTACCGTCTACGCCTTTCGAAGGCCCGTCCGGATTATTTAAACCCGGAACGCCCCAAGGCAAAGCCCTTACTGATGTCGATATTGCTGACATCATCACTGCCTTTGGGCAAGCCGCCGCCGATGCCAAACGCCTGGGTTTTGATTGCATTGAACTTCACGGAGCCCATGGCTATTTAATAGATCAGTTCTTCTGGAAAGGCACCAACCAGCGTACGGATTTATACGGCGGAAAAACCATAGCCGAACGTGCCCGGTTTGGCGTGGAAGTAGTGAAAGAAGTGCGCAGACAAGTAGGCGAAGATTTTGCGGTTATCATTCGGCTGTCGCAATGGAAACAACAAGATTACACGTTTAAGTTGACTCAGACACCACAGGAAATGGAAAGCTGGCTCACTCCGCTGGCCGATGCTGGAGTGGATATTTTCCATTGTTCGCAACGCCGTTTCTGGGATGCCGAATTTGAAGGGTCTGATCTGAATTTTGCCGGATGGGCCAAAAAACTCACCGGAAAAGCAACTATTACAGTAGGTTCCATCGGCTTGTCGGGCGAGTTTTTGAATGCGTTCCGGGGCGAAAGTTCGCAACCCAGCGCCATTGACGAACTGCTTTTCCGCATGGACCGCGGCGATTTTGATTTGGCAGCTGTAGGTCGTGCCCTACTGGCTGATCCGGAATGGGTGTCAAAAATTCAGCAGGAACGCAATGCCGAACTGAAAGGCTTTACCAAAGAAGCACTGGCTGAATTGGTGTAATTAGTTTAACTGTGGAAGGTTAAAATAACAGAAAGTCTCTTTCCAGGTCTGGAAAGGGCTTTCTTCAACTAGTATCTTTCAAAAGCCAAAAACCCAACACCTTATTCTGCCAGTAAACTATTGATATCATAACCTAATTTCTTTAGATAAGTCAGCCCATCCTGAATCCCTATCCTATTTGTCCCGTTCCAGCCTTGCTGTATCCCTTCCAGGATTAAGTCTCTAATAAATTTTGGTCTATTCAGATTAACTTGTTCCTTAGTTTGCGTATTTTCATTCCTTAAGTAAACCCCAGTCTTTAGTAACTGTCCCATATAATAATCATCAATAGTGAGAAATTCTACTATCAACGGGGTACTTTTACTTCCATCTAAGAATATCCTGACTGTAAGTTTGTTTTTTCCCCAAAGATATTGATCCTTCATGGTATACAGATAGTTAGTATCTTCTACTACAATCTGCTTTAATTTCCTTTTCATGGAATCTTATAGGTTTTAGGGGATGTTTAAAAATAGTAGGTTCTGAAATGTGAAAACCTACCCATAGCTGCACTGCCTAAGAATAAATCAAAGGTTTATGACCCGCTCAACGTGTATCTGTTCCAGAAAGCTTTCATCGTGCGATACGGCGATCAGCGTTCCCTGGTACTCATTGATAGCAGCCGTTAGAATGTCGATATTCTGAATGTCCAGATTGTTGGTTGGCTCATCCAAAACAATAATGTCGGGTGCCTGATTGCGGATTGTGAGGCAGCAAAGCAATAACCGCATCCGTTCGCCACCGCTCAATGCATGGCAAGGCTTGTCCCAATCTTCTTTGGAAAACAAAAACCGGTTCAGCCTGATTTTGACTTCATGTTCCGGCATGGACACCTGATTGAATGACTGAGCTTGCTGGTAAACACTGAGGCTGGGGTCAATCCACGAATAATCCTGATCAATGTAAACCGACTGGTTGTCAGCACGGTGCACCGTTCCGATTGGGGGTTCCAAGTCACCGAGTATCAGTCTGATCAGCGTGGTTTTTCCTGATCCGTTCAGTCCTTTAAGAGCGATGCGTTCACCGCTTCTGATTTGAAAGTTGAGGCAGTCCTTCCATACAGGTTGCGTACCATACCTATAATTGATTTCAGTAGCCGTAACTAACAATTTGCCTTTGTGCAGAGCCGAATTGTCAAAGCCAAACCGCATTCTGTCAATGTCGGGCAAAGAAGATCGCAATTGCTGTAACTCCTCCGAAATTCCACCAATTCTGTCTTCATGCACTGTCTTTATTTTGGAAGTCGTGTTTTCGGCATTGTTGCGCAACGTGTTCATCATGATCCGGGCCACACCGGCTTTCTCCTGTTTCTTTTTGCCTCGGGCGTCCAGTTTCTGTTGTCGTTCCAGGGTTTCCCGTTCTTTTTCCTTGGCCTTTCGCAGCGCTTTTTCTTTGCTTCCGATTTCCTGAGCCAATGCCGCGGCCGCCAGCTGTTTTTGCTCGGTATAAAAGTCATAATTGCCGCCGTAAACGGTTATTCCCCGCTTGCTCAGTTCGCAAACCGTATCCAGCAGGTTCAGTAACTTTCGGTCATGGCTTACCACCAGGAGAGCACTTGAAGTCGTTTGGATCAGATGATACAATTGCTGCCTGCCCCAAGTGTCCAAATGGTTGCTGGGTTCGTCGAGCAATACCAGTTCAGGCTGATGAATGGAAATGCCCGCCAGAAAAACTTTTGTTTTCTGACCACCGCTCAGGGTTTCCAACTTCTGCGTCAGCGCCAGGCTGTCCAGTTGCCAATGACGCAACGCCTCCCAGCAGCGGTCTTCAATCGTCCAGTCGTCATTGAGTGTGTTTAGGTTTTTTTCGGTCAACTGGCCCGCCAGGATTTCTGACAAGGCCTTGAGCTTATCTTCTATTTGCAAAGCCTGCGCAACCGTGAGTTGGTTGTGTTGACCAAATACCTGAGGCACGTAGTAGGGTTCGGTATCCGTTTTGATCTGTCCACCCGACGCAGGCAACCGCCTGGCAATCAGACTGAGCAAAGTAGATTTGCCGGTTCCGTTGTTTCCGATCAAGGCAATTTTTTCGTGTGGATGTACTGTCAGACTGACGGCATCAAACAGCACTTCTTTGTTGGGAAGAGTATAGGAAATGTTTTGCAGAATGAGCATAATTCGCTTTCGTTAAAGGTGAAACATGGCATCAACCGCAGGGCGGATGCTGTTTTTACTTAGCTGAAAGAAATTATCTCTTACATTTCGCGTTTTTTTTCCTGAATCGTTACCTGCAAAGATAGAAAACTATTTTTGACATGCAGCTGGTATCGTAACTGACAATTTTAAAGTTGCGTTCATTCGCGATTGAATATTGCCCAGGATTGGGCTTGTCCGGTGGTTACCAATACCAGGTTTTGGTTTTTCAAAAGATACTATTTGGTCTGCTACTTGCTCCCGGTACTGATTAACAGACAGGCAGCAGATCGCAGGGAAAGGCCAACCTTACAGCTCATCTTTCCATACATTTCTCTCGGCTTTCTTGTAAAAAAGTGGTAGTTTTACATCTTCTCTCAGCAGATTGAAACGTTGTAAAATGTACCAATCGTTGCATAGCACAACTCCCGTTTTGTGCTATTTTTATGAATAAACTATGAACAAAGAAGCCGTTCTGAAACAATATTTTGGCTACGACACATTCCGTCCTCTGCAAGCCGAAATCATTGACACCGTATTAGCCAAAAAAGATTGTCTGGTATTGATGCCTACCGGTGGCGGCAAATCCATTTGCTATCAGGTGCCGGCTTTGGTGCAGCCCGGACTGGCGGTGGTAATCTCGCCGCTGATTTCGCTGATGACCGATCAGGTACAGGCCTTGAAAGCCAATGGTGTACAGGCCGCTTTTGTCAATAGTACGCTTTCTGCTTCTGAGCAAACCGAGATACTCAAAGAATGCGAATCGGGCATTCTCAAATTGTTATACATCTCGCCCGAAAAAGTATTTTCCAGCGGGTTTCTTCCGTTTTTGCAATCATTGCCCATCAATCTATTTGCAGTAGACGAATCGCACTGTGTTTCGTTTTGGGGGCACGATTTCCGTCCCGAATACACACAATTGCGTATTCTGAAAGACATGTTTCCGCACATTCCGGTCATTGCCCTCACGGCTACTGCCGACAAGGTGACCCGCAAAGACATTCTGCATCAGCTCAATATCTCAGAGGCCAAGGTTTTTATTGCTTCCTTTGACCGTCCCAATCTTAGTCTGACCGTACTGCAGGGCCGCAACCGGATAAAGGTGATGCAGGAATTTTTGCTGAAACACCAGAATCAGTCGGGCATTGTGTATTGCCTCAGCCGTAAAACCACCGAATCGGTAGCCACCAAATTCAGTGAAATGGGTTACCGGGCCCGGTTTTACCATGCGGGCATGAGTGCCCAGGACCGCAACGAAGTGCAGGATCAATTCCTGAAAGACGATGTGCAGATTATCGTGGCCACCATCGCGTTTGGCATGGGCATCGATAAGTCAAATGTGCGGTGGGTGATTCACTACAACATGCCCAAGAATGTCGAAAACTTCTATCAGGAAATCGGACGGGCGGGCCGCGACGGCATGCCCAGCGAAACGATCCTGTTTTACAGCTATGCCGACGTAATGATGCAGATGGAGTTTAACGAAAAAGCTTCGCCCGAACGTCGCGAATTGCTTAACGCCAAGCTCAAACGCATGGAACAGTACGCGACCACAGACATCTGCCGGCGACGCATTCTGCTGAGCTATTTCAACGAAAGCATTGACCACGACTGCGGCAACTGTGACGTTTGTAAAAACCCGCGTAGCAAGTTTGATGGTACTGTCTTGGCCCAAAAAGCGTTGTCAGGCATTGCACGTACCGGCGAAAAAGTCCCGTTGAATCTGTTGATTGACATTTTGCGCGGTTCTTACCGGGCCGACGTAACCTCAAAAGGCTACCAGAACCTGAAAACATTTGGCACGGGCAAAGATTTACGCTTTGAAGAATGGGTGGAATACATTTATCAGATGCTCAACATGGGCATTATGGACATCGCCTACGACGAAGGGCACGTATTTAAACTCAACGACGCGAGCTGGCAGGTATTGAAAGAAAACCGGAAGGTAGAACTGTCGCAGTTTGTGCCGTATTCCGAACGCAAGGCGCTGGAAGTCGAGGCTACCGAACCTGTCAAAACCAAGCGCGAAATCATTCGCGATGAGCTGTTTGAGCATTTGCGTAACCTTCGCAAAGAAATTGCTGATGCCGAAGGTGTACCTGCTTACATCGTTTTCAGCGATGCATCCATCTCGGATATGGCGCAGAAAAAACCCGTTACCAAAATTGAAATGCTCAACGTAACGGGTGTGGGCCAGGAGAAATTCAACCGCTATGGCGAAAAATTCATGAATGCCATCACCAACTTCCTGGCTGGAAGCAAAAGTGCCGCCCGGTTGTCGGATGTGGATACGTACCAGCTTACCTACCAGTTGTACGAACAAGGGCTTACCATTGAAGACATTGCCACCAAACGCAACATGTCACCCGGCACTATTTTCACCCATTTTGTCAAACTTCAACAGCAAGGATTGGCAATCAACTGGAATCAGTTTCTCAATGAAGATGAGAAAAATAGTATCCTGGCAGGAGTAAAAACCCTGAAAATGCAAAAAGGCGACCGAATCACTCCCTTATACGAACACCTGGGTGGGCAGTTTACCTACGAAAAAATTCGGATGGCCCTGATGCTGATGGAAGCGGAGCAAGTATGAACTAAGGCCAATTCTTTATTTTGTTTTTCGCACAAAGAGCAGAAAGTCTTGCGTACCACCCGAATGGGATAGTGATAGGTATTCGTACTTGCCGCTTTTTGATACATAATACGAAGAAATATTTTCCAGAGAAGTCAGTAGAACATCGGGCGGCAGATTCAAGCCAGAGGTTTTCTGAATTGGAAATTGTGTTATCAGCTGCACTGTCAGATTACCCTGTTTGGCAATTTGTTGTGGATGAATGTAATCAGTCGTTTGCGTATAGCTTGCGTTGAATTCATTTAAACGGGTGCGACCTGTGATCACACCTTTATCCAGGAAAATAAGTCGGGGTGCTTTTTCGAACTGGAACGTATCGATATCCCAGATCATATCGGCATTGTGATTGCCCACTATAAAAAAGCGCCATTCGCCCAACAAAGCAGGTTCTTTTTTAGCAATAGGCTCACTATCCCACTCACATCCTGACACAATCAGTACAAACGACAGTAGAAACAACTTTTTCATAGGCATGTGTTTTTGTGCATGACCCACAAAGCAGCCAATTAGTTGCATTCCCGGAGATGGAAAATAGTATCTTTAGAAATCGAAGATTCGACGTAGTCAAAGACAAAAACCTACCCTATCTCCGGGAATCAATTTTATTTCTGAGCAAGTGTTTTTAAATCTTCCGCATCCAGACGAATATTCACAGCGGCAATGTTCTCTTCCAGGTGAGATACCGATGAAGTTCCGGGAATCAGCAGCGTTGCGGATGAATCTTGCAGCAACCACGCCAAGGCAATCTGTATTTCGGTAGCCTGATGCTTATCCGCTACTTTTTTCAGGGCTTGTTCGGCAACCAGATTGCCTGCGCCCAACGGATACCACGGAATAAACGCCACATTGCGTTCTTCGCACCAGGTGAGCACATCGCCCCAACGCTGATTGCTAAAGTTGTACTGATTTTGCACGGATACTACTTCCACCAGTTTTTCGGCCTGATTGATTTGCTCAATGGATACTTCGGAAAGGCCAATGTGCCGAATCAATCCTTGGCTCTGGGCCTCTTTCAGAAAGCCTAATGATTCTTCCACAGGCACTTTGGGATCAAACCGGTGCAGTTGGTACAAATCAATGCGGTCTAGTTTCAGGCGTTTCAGACTACCTTCCAGCGCCTCTTTCAAGTGTTTCGGATCGCCATTCATGACCCATTGGTTGGGGCCTGTCCGGTCAAAACCGCCTTTAGTGGCAATCACCAGATCTTTGGGATACGGATACAATGCTTCGGCAATGATTTCTTCGGAGACATACGGACCGTAACTGTCGGCGGTGTCGATAAAGTTGATACCCAGCTCTACGGCTTTTTTTAATACCCGCACCGATTCAGCGCGGTCTTTGGGCGGTCCCCAGATTCCGTTTCCGGTAATACGCATGGCACCATAGCCCATCCGGTTGACGGTCAGGTCTTTGCCAATGGTAAATGTTCCGGAAGTGGCGGCATTCAGTGAATTCGTTTCTTTCATAGCAGCTGTGCGTGATTAGATGTTACATGTATAGGATAACCTCACTATTGGATTTATTGTTCAGAAGTAACTGAATAGTTGGGCTTTCAAATAATGTTTTTTGATAAATCGCTATCAATCAGCGAAACAGCTCTCTGATATAGTTGAGTCCCACCTTGTACTTTCCCAAACCGTCATCCTTTACTATTTTTATTGTGTCATTGATGGTGATTCGATCAGGAGCAATGTCCAACTCACCAAGCATTTGCTTGATTTGCTCTAGCGAGCGGATGTTTTTACGATTCGCTTTTGCCTGCTGCTCTGAGTAAGCCGTAGCAAAAAGAATTACTTTGTCTTTATCATTGTCCTGTAACCATTTGGCCAACGAGCCAATCTGAAAGAAGGATTTGTTTTTCTTTAGCGAGCCATCTTTCTTTAAATACACTTCTCTGAGTTTCACATGCCCGTACTTTCGTTCAAAGCGCCACAGTAAGTTGGTCATGATGAATTCAGGATCACGCCAAATGGTTTTGTTCTTTCTGGCAGCCTGTTTGGCATAGGGTAGAAAGTATTGGTTTACCTCTTCACTGGCGTGAATTACCATCAGACTTGCCATTTGTTCCAGACCACGAATATCAGTTGTGTATGCATCACCTGTAAGCGAAATACCTGGCCATCCGTATTGCTTGACAATTTCTTTCAGATCCGCAATGTTCTGACGGTCTATCTGTAGCCACAGTTCCTTAATGGAATCTTTTTTACTTGCATATTTGGGATCTTGATATTGGTATCGAATGCCTTGATCTCTAGCAACCATGTCCCTCAACTTTTCCCGAAGGTTTGTATCCAGGGTAGCCAAGTATTTTTGTCTTTGGCTCGGGTAGATCTTTTTTAACTGAGGCCATATGGCTGCAAAAAAGGTGCTATCCTGCTGCATTTGTGAAAAGTCTATTCTATGTCCACCTCGGTAGGCTTTTTTCCATTTTTGTAAGGCTTTGCGCTCTTTTCCCAGCGCCTTGTAACAATACGCTTGCCCACGACAACTGTAGCCAGCCCAATAACCTGTTTTGTATTGTTTGTAGGATTTGAGTGTTTTTTGATAGTCCTCTTTTCCTTTTAATTCAGCTAGGTCAGGTATTGTATGGAATAGTTTGTAGTCATTCAAATAGTCCTTATAGCTGCTGGTTGAGGCACAACCAACCAGTAAGAGCAGAAGTATCCCGATACAGCAAATTTTCATAAATCTGAAGGCAAATGATGATGCATCTAAAACCAGTCTGCTGAATTGACAAGTTTGGCTAAAAAAATAATCCAGCATGCTTTGTAACGAATCATGCTGGATAAATTTACAGCTATTCAACTAAAAATCAGCGATTTGGCGGGATACTTTTGAGAACTTTGTACCGAATCCACAGGAAATCTTCGTAGATGCGTTCTACCGAAGTAAGTGAAAAATGCGTGGCCTGACGACCTTCATAGCCCTCTTTGGCTTCAAATACGGTGGGGGCGCCGATGGTGCCATCGGCAATGGGTGCGAGAATGAGGCTAAATTCGTCAATCAAACCCGCCTCAAGAAAAGAACCATTGACATGTCCACCGCCATCAATCCGTACAATGCGGATGTCAAAAAGGTCGTACAGCTTTTCCAGTGCCAAGGCCAAGTCCAGGTTTTTGTCTCCGGCAAAAACATACGAGACATTCTTGCTCCGTAAGTGCTCCAGATACCCATCCGAAACCTGTTGGCTCAGCACTTCAATCACCTGCTCCGTAGATACCATATTGCTGTCCCACACGCACTTGCCCGACGGATCAATGACCACGGCAAACGTATTGGACACTCTGGAAGCTACAAAATCTTCCCTAAGTGTTGGATTGTCTGAAGGTTCTAGGCTGAATGTGTATTCCTGCTGGCTCGAAAACTCCTGCATGGTGGTGCGGCCCACCAGCCAGGCATCGGCGGTAATCTGCGCCGCCGTTTCTTCAAAGTACTTGTGGTGGTCTTTCAATTCCCAGATATCCTGTTTGATGCGGCCATCCACCGACCCAAACATGTGACAAATGACATACGGTTTCATAACAGTGTGCGATTAGGTGTAAAAAATCATTGGTTTAAACAAAACAGTGAAACAAAAAGAAACGGGTTTTTGATTTGCGACAGATACTATTTTCTGCTACAGGCAGCAACTTCAAGTTACTTTCCGATTTTTCGTTTTTCCGCAAAAATTATATTTGGTTTTTATTCCCCGGTTTTTTCCCGTAATTTTTTCAAAATTTTCATTCCCGACCTTTTCAGAAAAGGCAAGGGTTTTTAATTTTGAAAACATACTATTTCCCGAATTAGCCTTCACCACGCCTTCATTCAACATCTGTGAGAGAACAAGTACTCAAAGCCATTTTGCAACTATTAGCCATCAGTGCCAAAATTGATGGAATTTCAGAAGAAGAACGGGAAACCATCCGGCAGTTTCTCTACGAAAACGTAGACGACGAGTCGGTTCCCATTTACATCCGCACTTTTGAGAATTTTCTGAAAACCTCTGCCTCTACCGACGAAGAGGTGCGGCGCATCTGCTCACAGATCAACAGCGAACTGGAAGTAAAGCAAAAAATCATCATTGTGCTCCGTCTTATCGAGATTGGTCTGGCCGACAACCTGTTCTCCTCAGCCGAAGACCATTTCATGAACCTGGTGTGCGAGGCGCTGCACGTGGAAAAAGGCATTTACAATTCGATCCGGCAATTTGTAGAAACGCGTGACATTTTCAGTCTTCAGTCGGAAAATATTCTCATCATTGACGCGCAGGAGCCGCCGGAAGAATACAAAGGCGCTTTTTTTCATAAACCTGGTATCAAAAGCACCCTAGGCGTGTTGCGTTTGCCTGAGGGCGACATGTATTTGCTGGGAGCTGCCCACCCGGCGACGGATGTATTTCTGAACGGGCACCAGCTTAAGTCTCATTATGTAACGCCGTTGACGAGTGGCAGCGTGATACGTGCCTCGTCCGAAACCATTTATTATAGTGACATCATCGGGCTGTTTCTGCGGTCAGAGCAAAAACAGCGGATTGTTTTTGAGGTAAAGGACGTCGAATTCTTTTTTCCGAATGGGAAACAAGGATTGCATCCTGTCAACATTGCCGAAGAGTCGGGCACGCTGGTCGCCATCATGGGAGCCAGCGGGTCGGGCAAATCGACGCTGCTCAATGTGCTCAATGGCAACCTGAAGCCGCAGCGGGGACGGGTTCTGATTAACGGGTTTGATATTCATCGCCAGCCCGACTGTGTAGAAGGTGTGATCGGGTACGTGCCTCAGCAAAACTTCCTGATCGAGGAACTGACGGTTTACCAGAACTTATACTTCACCACCAAGCTGTGTTTCGCGCATCTTTCCGAGTTTGACATTAATCGGCTGGTTGTGCAGACTTTACGCAATCTGGGTTTGTATGAGGCAAAGGATTTGCGCGTCGGCTCATCTCTGGACAAAACCATCAGCGGCGGCCAGCGCAAACGGCTTAACATTGCGCTGGAGCTGATCCGGGAACCGGCTGTGATGTTTGTTGATGAGCCCACATCGGGTTTGTCGTCGCGCGATTCGGAAAACATCATGGACTTGCTGCGCGAACTGACCATGCTGGGCAAGCTGATTTTCGTGGTCATCCACCAGCCGTCTCCCGAGATTTTCAAGATGTTTGACAAGCTGATTGTCATGGATACGGGCGGCTATCAGGTGTATTACGGCAATCCGACAGAGGGCGTACTGTATTTCAAGCACCTGGTCCACCAAGTAGATAGGCAGGAGATCAACTCTGACCAGATTTTCAACATTCTAGAAGCCAAGGTGGTAGACGAATACGGCAACCAAACCACCGACCGCAAGGTGTCGCCGCAACGCTGGTACCACTATTTCAAAGAGAAAATCCGGTTGCCTTTTGTGGAGCCGATTCACGAAGAGCCGCCGCATACACTAAACATTCCGAACCGCTGGAAACAGTGGCGCATTTACACCACCCGAGACATCCTGGCCAAGCTTAGCAACAAGCAATACATTACCATAAACCTGTTGCAGGCACCTTTGCTGGCATTCATTCTGTCTTACATTGTGCGGTATCATCCGGTAGACGAACTGACTAACAAAGGCACCTATGTATTTGCCGAAAATGTCAATATTCCGGCCTTCATCTTCATGAGCATCATCATTTCGCTGTTCATGGGCCTGACTATCAGTGCCGAGGAAATAATAAAAGATGCCAAAACCCGCAAACGGGAAGCTTTTCTGCACTTGAGCCGGAATAGCTACCTTTTGTCCAAAGTTTTTGTACTATTTGGTTTTTCGGTGTTGCAGACTGTGAGTTATGTGCTGGTAGCCAATCGGGTAGTGAACCTGGAGAGCATGGATCTGACGTATTTCCTGGTACTGTTCAGCTGCGCCTGCTTTGCCAACATGCTGGGGCTCAACGTTTCGGCTACCTTCAATTCGGTGATTACCATTTATATCCTCATTCCCATCCTGCTGATTCCGCAGTTGGTGCTGGGCGGCATTGTGATCAAGTTTGACGAGATCAACCCGGCCATTTACAAGCAAGGCGAAGTACCCATTGCCGGTGATTACATGGCCTCGCGCTGGGCGTTTGAATCACTGCTGGTTGAGCAGTTCATGCACAACCGGTACGAAAAACAATTCTATCCCTACGACAAGGAAATCGCCGTAGCTGATTACAAAAAGACATATTACCTGCCCACGTTGTCTTCCAAGCTGGAATATTGCATGAGCCTGGAAGACGAAGACAACCGCCTGTACAACGATCAGTACCTGGACTACCTGGGATTGTTGCGGACGGAAATCAGAAAAGAATTGATCGAAAATCCTTCCATCGGATTTACAGCCGTAGATAGCCTGACCCCCAAGGGCTTTAACCAGAGCATCGCCCAGCGATTGAAGCGTTTTCTGGAACGGTCAAGGCAGTTTTACATCGAAAAATACAACCGGGCTTACAATGCCAAGGACAGCCTGCTGCAACGCATGACCCAGGGAGAGGAGGCACGCCAGCAACTCGTAGACCAGCGGGCCCGGTTTTACAACGAAACCGTAGCGCAACTGGCAACCAACTCGGCTGCCGAAAACCGGATTATTGAGTATCAGGGCCGGCTCATCCAGAAGATTTATCCGATTTACCATACGCCAGCTGTTACAGGCAGCTTTTGGGAGTTTCGCACCCATTACTATGCACCCACCAAGCCGTTCTTAGGCATTCAGATTCCGACACTCTGGTTTAACATTCTGATTATCTGGGTAATGACGGGCATTTTGTATATCACTCTGTATTATAAGGTCTTCCGTCAGATTGTGGAAGGAACCGTATTTGGCGACATATTTGGATTCTGGCGAAGGAAAAGCGATGAAGAATAACAGAAAAACCCTGGCTCACGCCAGGGTTTTTCTGTTATGAAAGATATTATTTTTTAGTCATTTACTCTTCCTCAACCAACGCTTCTTTCTCTTCGTTGCGTTCAATCCAGAAGTTGTTGAACCCTTCTCCCACCTGCAGTGAAACCACGCCGTACTGAATCATTTCGAGGACCGCCAGAAAATTGTAGATTACGGCTATCTTGCTCGCATTCAGAGCAATGATGTCGGTAAAGGCCAGCCGGTAATCGGTTTGGAGTTGTTCGGCTATCCAATTCTTTTGCCCTTCAATGGTATACGGGTATTGTACCACCGTATGCACCGGCCGATTCTGGTTGATCTGGTAGCGGGTCAGCACCTTTTGGTATACTTTGAGCAGCTTGTACAAATCCAAGTCTTGCAGTTCCACATCCACGTTGCTCTTTTCGGCAATGCCCTGCAATTCTTTCACAATGTTGCCGCGCATTTCCTGTTGCTGTCGAACATCCTCCCATTGCGAAAATGTACCAATTACCGATTTGTATTTTTTGTATTCGAGCAGGTGTCGCACCAATTCATCGCGCGGATCTATCTCGTTGCCTTGTGCGTCTACTTCGGGGCGGGGCAACAGCATTTTTGCCTTGATGCGCATCAGTGTGGCCGCTACCAGGATAAATTCGCTGGCAAGGTCAATGTTAATGGCCTCCAGCTTGTGGAGGTAGTCAAGAAACTCGTTGGTAATGCGGGAGATAGGAATATCATGGATGTCTAGCTCATCCCGTTCAATGAAAAACAGCAGCAGGTCGAAGGGCCCCTCAAACAGAGGGAGTTTAATCTCAAAACTCAAAGTTGTGTGGTTAGTAAACCGATGTGTTATCTAAAAGCGAATATACGGTTTGGGCGGCGATATTCCTACCAAAAATAGTATCTTTTCAAGAGGCGAAACCGGCTGTGTTTCAGAGAAAAACCACATCGTCAATCACATTGGCTTTCACTTCTTCGTTGAGCATTTCAACAATGCGCGACTTGGCCAGTAGCAATTCGTTGGCAAGCGAAGGCGAGTTGATCTGCAAAAATAATTTACGGTCGTTTACATATACTTTCTCCGTGCGGCGTGCAATGGCGGGCCCCATGATCTGCCCCCAGGCATGTACCACGTGGGTTTCGTCAAATTTGGCCCGCAGGCGATACACCCGCAACAATTCGTCAATGGCTTCTTTCAGGGTGGTATCGGAAGCACGGCGGCTTTTCTCCGATGAGTAGTTTGTCTTCATTTATACAAAGATAGTCGATTTGAGACGGGAAGCAATTGGCACAAAATAAAACCGGGCCGATTTTTCGAAAAATCGGCCCGGTTTTGATTCGTTGGCAGATACTATTTTTGAGTGCTCACCCGCCAGATGGTATTGGCAGCATCGTCGGCTACAAGTAGCGATCCGTCTTGCAGCACAGTTACGCCCACTGGGCGGCCATAGACTTCGCTTTTTTCGGCATTGGCCACAAAGCCGGTCAGGAAGTCTTCGGGTTTTCCGGCAGGCTTTCCATTCTCAAACGGAACGAACACGACTTTATATCCTGATAAGTTGGCGCGATTCCAGGAGCCATGCTGCCCGATGAAGGCGCCATTGCGGTATTTTTGCGGAAAGTCTTTCTGATCGTAAAAAGCCAGGCCCAATGAAGCCGTATGTGAGCCCAGAGGCACATCGGGAACTAAGGTCTTTTGTACCAGTTCCGGTTTCTGCTCTTTTTCCATCCGCGGATCAGGATTAGGGCCGAAATAGGCATAGGGCCAGCCATAAAATCCGCCTTGTTTTACGCTGGTCATGTAATCGGGCACCAGCTCGTCACCCAATTCGTCGCGTTCATTTACGGCTGTCCATAAGATTTGCGTTCCGGGTGCCCAATCCATCCCTACCGGATTGCGCAGACCGCTGGCATAGATCCGTTCGCTAGTTCCATCAGGGTTCATTTCCAGAATGTTAGCCCGACGAATTTCATTTTCCATGCCGTGTTCGGCTACGTTGCTACCCGAACCCACCGATACATAAATTTTACTACCGTCGGCATTGGCAATGATGTTGCGTGTCCAGTGGTTGTTGTAACCGCCTGCTGGCAGTTCGGCGATTTTTTCGCCCTGGCTTTTCAATTCGGTTTCGCCTGCTTTGTAAGGATAACGCCACAAACCGTCGGTATTGGCAACGTAGAAGTAATTCCCCAGCACCAACATTCCGAAAGGTTTGTTCAGGCCTGTCAGGTAAATGTGACGCAAATCCGGAACACCGTCTTTGTTGGTGTCGCGCAGCAAGGTAATGCGGTTCGCACTCTCTTCCAGACGTTGCGATTTGGCTCTTCCGCTTACTGCATCGGTAATCTTTTTGGTACCCGTTGATTCCGTATTTGATTCTGCCACAAAAATATCTCCATTGGGAGCCTGGTAAATCCAGCGAGGATTCACAAAGTCGGCGGCAAACCTGGTTACGGCAAAGCCTGCCGGGGCGGTTGGTTTCTGCTCACCGGTCCATCCGATCACTTTGCTAAAGTTTTTGACCGATTTGGTTTCAAAAGGCTGCGGCAACGCCACCTGCTGTACCTCAGTTCTCACTTCAGTCTCTTCAACTGACGCTGTATTCCCCGAACTTTCTTCGGTTTGTGGCTGAGAACTACAATGTGCCAGTAAATAAATAAGGGCAATATTAGCCAGTAAAATTCCAATATGTTTCATAAGTAGCTGATCTAATTGCTAATAACTTTATTTCGAGTATTGCTTTTAAAAAAGCTATGCCTATGAAAAGGAATAGGAAACACATTCCATGCAGGCTGATTGCCCATCAGCCTTATTTTTCATTACTGAGGTAGGATGGAAACAACTAAATAGGCCGGCTGATACTGGCTGTTGGTTGGGCACGATTGAGCAATTGAGACATTGTACTCATAAAAACTTTGTATTTGAGTCCTGACGCTGTCACTTGTTTCCGGATTTTTCATAACCTTACGGCAACGGCCTGCTAGGGCATCTTCCCAAGGAATGATAAAACTTTTCTGCAAATAGGGAATTTCTGTTAGCACAGCATCCCAATACTTGTTTTGTTGCGCGTAAATAGAGAAGGCCGGAGTACTTACCGCAATCAGTATAGCACCTCGCCTGATGGAAGCCAGGTTGGTGACCAGCATTGATTCATAAGCCTCTGCGCTTAAACGGCCTCCTGTTTTGTGACTCCGGTAAAATTTGACGATTTCTTTGGCAAAACCAGTATCTTTTTCTTCATGCACGACCGTTTGATTGTTCGTTGTCTCATCATTCTGAAAGAAAAACACTTTTCCATTGATGACTTCATGCTGAACAATCGGAATTCGGGTATCCATCCATTGTCTGATACAATCAATCTTCTGTTCGGTGGAAAGTGTAGCCGGAAAGAAACCGTCCAAGCCGATTTGGTATACAAAGTCCATAACACTAGTTGTTTATCTGAAAACAAAAAATCCTGGCAAAGGTCTGCCAGGATTTTTTGTTTTCAAAAGATACTATTTTATTTCTTGCTAAAATTCAGCACTTTGTGGGGTGCGAGGGAATGGAATCACGTCACGGATGTTGGTCATGCCGGTTACAAACAAGACCAATCGCTCAAAACCCAATCCAAAACCGGCGTGTGGCGCGGTGCCATACTGGCGGGTTTCCAGGTACCACCACAGGCTTTCTTCCGGAATGTGCAATTCCTGAATGCGCTGGTGCAACTTATTGTAGCGTTCTTCCCGCTGCGAGCCACCGATGATTTCGCCAATGCCCGGAAAAAGCACGTCCATTGCCCGAACGGTTTTTCCATCGTCGTCCTGACGCATGTAAAACGCCTTGATTTCTTTGGGATAATTGGTCAGGATAACCGGTTTTTTGAAATGCTTCTCCACCAGGTACCGTTCGTGTTCCGATTGCAGATCAATGCCCCAGCTTACCGGATACTTGAACTGGCCTTTCTGAGCCGGTTTTGACTTGACCAGAATGTCTACCGCTTCGGTATAGGTGAGGCGTTCAAACGGGTTGTCTACCACAAACCGCAGCTTTTCGAGCAGCGGCATGGGGCTGCGTTCTTCCTGCTTCTTATTTTTCTCTTCCTCAATCAAACGCGCTTCCAGAAACGCCAGATCGTCGGCACAATGTTCCATGGCATAGGCAATCACTGACCGCACAAAGTCTTCGGCCAGGTTCATGTTGTCTTCCAGGTCATTAAAAGCCACTTCGGGTTCTATCATCCAGAACTCAGCCAGGTGACGCGTGGTGTTCGAGTTTTCGGCACGGAACGTTGGTCCAAACGTATAAATTTTTGACAAGGCCATGGCACCCAGCTCGCCTTCCAACTGTCCTGAAACGGTCAGGTTGGTGGCTTTGCCAAAGAAATCCTGCTTGTAATCGACCTCGCCGGTTTCAGTCAATGGCGGGTTGATAGGGTCAAGGGTAGTTACGCGAAACATTTCGCCTGCTCCTTCCGCATCCGAACCGGTGATGATGGGCGTATGCAGGTAGAAGAATCCGTTGTCGTTGAAATACTTATGAATGGCAAATGCCAATGCATGCCGAATGCGCAATACAGCACCAAACGTACGTGTACGCGGACGCAAGTGAGCAATCTCACGCAAAAATTCCGATGAGTGACGTTTTGCTTGTAGTTTGTATTTGGTTGGGTCGGCCTCTCCGTATAATTCTATTTCAGTAGCTTGCACTTCCACCTTCTGCCCGGCTCCCTGCGATTCCACCAATTTGCCGGTTACGGCAATGCATGTACCTGTGTGTTTGATCTTATCGATGAATTCCTGCCCGAATTTCTCAATATCGGCGACAATTTGCAGATGGTGCACACTGGAACCGTCATTCAGGGAAATAAATGCAATATAGGGGTTGGTGCGGGTGGTTTGTACCCATCCTTTTACATGTACTTCGGTCTCAAATGCCGTAAATTGAAGCAGATCCTTGATAATATGTCGTTTGCTTAGCATAACAAAAGAATTTTCAGGCCGCAAAGATTGGAAAAATTTGCGAAAGCATGGCAGGCGGTTTTTGATTTTTTGGAGATACTATTCTGGACTACAGATTTTATAGATTAAACAGATTCACGATGCCTGCAGACATGACACTGTGTGTCTGACCGGGAACATAAGGTTCCCATCCGATTGATTCATGTAATCTGGTTTAATCTGCGTTTTCGGCTATTGGCCTACCCGAGTCGATTGCCAGGACACCAGTACCCAACGACCATCCCGTTTGATGTAGGCATCGGTATAGCGGGCTTTGAGGTCTTGGGTTTTGCCGCCCATCCAGGCGCGCAGGGCAATCAGGCCATTGATCAGAGCCATCTCTCCCACTATACGTACCTTTATCTCTTCGGTCTGAATGGATTGGTACAACACCTTGCCTTTGTCAAGCGATTCGAGGAACTGTTCTTTGTTTTCCTGTAGCCCGTTGGAATGTACATACACTAAATCTTCGCCTATAATTTCGCTGAGTCCTTTCACATCCTTGCGTATCATCATTTCAAAACGTTTCATTTCCAGCGTTCTAATATCTTTCTCAGGTGTCTGCGCCGATTCAAAGGTTGCATTCTGTGCAAATCCGGTAAAAATCTTACATGAAAGCAAAATGAAAAGCAACAGCAGGTTTTTCATATTTTTTTGATATTATTTTTTAAAATAATTTCTGTGAGAAAACAGAATCGCTTAAATTTATAAGCTTATCTCTCTTGTTTTCAATAAGTTATTAAAGGTAACCGCAAATTCTGCAAAAAAACCATTCTGCGGTGACTTTTTTGTGAAAAAGAGTATATAGGATTACAAAAGGTTACAATCCATAATCAACCTTGCACCTATGACACGTCAGTACCTTCTTTTTCTTACCATTTTCCTGGGATTAGGGTTCAGCTACGGCCAATCAGAAGCAACACGCGTAGAAAGTTCCAGTGCTGCTGCCTATCAGAAAAGCCTGGTTAGCTACCCCAAAGCCGACTGCATTCAGGATTTGCAACGCCTGGAAACGGTACTGAAAGAAGCCCATCCGTGCTTGTATTGCTTTGCCGATAGCCTTACGTTTCATCAGTCGTTTGCACAAGCGATTGACGGCCTGAGAAAGAAAGAGGAAGAAACAGTAACCGAAAACGAGTTTCTGACAATTGTGCGTCATCTGGTTGCACTGGTGCAAGACGGCCACCTGTTTGCCGAATCCAATGAGTCGCTGGTCAATTATGTATCTGAGAAGGGAAAGTTTTTCCCTCTGGGCTTGGCCATTGAAGACAACAAGGCGTACATCCGCGCTGATTATTCAACTTCGCTTGATTCGGCTGCGCTGGGTAGCGAACTGCTGTCAGTTAATGGCGTGAAAATGGCCGAAGTCATTGCTCGTATGTTGCCTTTGCTGAGTGCCGATGCCAATCTGGAAAAATCGAAATGGCGCCAACTGGAAAATGTATTCACCTTTGACATTCTGTACTGGTCATTGTACGAGCCTACTGATACTTATACAGTTACGTACCGCATTGCCGATGGCAAAGTGCATCAGGTAACCATTGACGCTGTAACCGGAAGCATCATTAATGCAGCCAATTCGTCGAGTGAAATTACCCGCGAGTTGATTATTGACGAAGAAAACTCAACCGCTTACCTGGACATCAATACATTTTACAATGCTGACAACAAACGCGACAATGCCCAGTACGAAAAGTTTTTGTCAGATACGTTTAAGCAACTCAATCACAAGCACATCAAAAACCTGGTGATCGACCTGCGCGACAACCCAGGCGGACTGGTGCACAATGCCTACCGGTTGTTCAGCTACATTAGCCCGGTAAACGTGGAAAGCCGGGTCATGGTAAAATCGAGCCAGTTTTTGAAAGACTATAAAAAACAGTCGTTCGTTGAGTATTTGATGGTAAAGTTGAGCCGCCAGTCGTATGCATCCCGTATCAACCGCGCTGCTCCCGGCTCGTTGGTGGAGGTAACCAGCAAGCAACACTTCATCAAAAGTAGCAGCAAAAAATTCTCTGGTAAAGTATACGTATTGGCTAACGGTGCCACTTTTTCGGCAGCCAGCATGTTTGTAAAATTGTGCAAAGAGCAAAACGCGGGTATCATTACCGGCGAAGAAAACGCGGCTTGCCAGGCTGTATCATTTGGCGACCTAGTTGATTTCGAATTGCCAAATACACAAGCCAAAGTATACGTTTCTACTTCCATCGTTACCCGTGACAATGATCTGGAGAAGCGCAGTGTTCAGCCGCAAATCTCCCTGACTCGCAACATTCACGAAGATGCCCGCGGCGGCGATTCAATGTTGCAACAATTGCTTACGCTGATCAACCGCAGCAATACCGCTAGTCCGATAGCTCGTAATAGCAAATAATATCTTCTCAAAATCAAAACCCCTCTTTGCCTGGCAGGCAAAGAGGGGTTTTGATTTCCAAATCCTACTATTTTTACTGCATTACAACCAGCCTTTCCGGCGAAACCACCCAATCATAAGCAGGCAACTGATCAACATGGCGCCCAGCGTCCAGAAATAGCCATAGCGCAGGTGCAGTTCGGGCATGTTGTCAAAGTTCATTCCGTAGACCCCCGCAATGAAAGTGAGCGGCATAAAGATGGTCGAAATGATGGTGAGCACCTTCATGGTGTCATTGGTTTTGTTGCTCAGTCCGGATAGGTAAATATCGAGCAGCCCGGAGGCAATGTCGCGGTACGACTCCACGGTGTCAATCACCTGTATGGTGTGGTCGTAGACGTCGCGCAGGTATTTGCGGGTATCTTTGGCAATGAGCGGCCCCTCGTCCTGATAAAGTATATTGACAATTTCGCGCATGGGCCAAATGGCTTTCCGGACAAAGATCAGTTCCCGCTTCAGTTGGTACAGCGTGGCCAGATTGCGGCGCGACGGCGACCGGCTGATTTCCTCTTCCAAGTCTTCGAGTTGTTCGCCTATTTTTCGAGTACCAGAAAATAATTGTCAATGATGATGTCCAGCAACGAATACAACAGAAAATCGGCCCCTCCGCGCCGGATGCGGCTGCCGTTGCTCTGGATTCGTTCGCGAATGGGATCAAACACATCGCCCGGTGTTTCTTGCAGCGAAAGTACGTAATGGTCGCCCAGTACAAAACTCACCTGCTCAATGTCCACTTCATGCTGGCGGGTATTGTAAGACAGCATTTTGCAAACGACAAACACATACCCGTCAAAAAACTCGATTTTGGGCCTGATCTGCGTATTCAGAATATCTTCCATCACGAGGCTATGTAACCCGTACGCGTTTCCTATGTCGGTCAGCACTTCTATGTTTTGCACACCATCCAGATCTACCCATTTCACCATCGATTTCTGTCCGGTAGGGAAACATTCTTCCAGGTGAACGGCCTCTTTTTTATGAAACTGAGCCTGGTTGTAATCGTAAATCCGAAGCTTTATGTTTTCTACCGATTTTTCGCCGGTATAGATAAGCGTACCGGGTGCTTTGCCAACGGCCTGAGTATCGGGTTGGAGTTTCTACGCCATATCAGTTAGCTCTGGGTTAGGTGTTGAACAATGAGTCGGTCAAAGGAGGCTTGGGCATCAAACAAAAAGTAAATCTCAATGGGAAGGTAATAAAAAGCTATTCCCGGCGGCAGAGTCAGCGACCTGAGCTTCACATAATCTTTCTCGGTAGTAAGCACCTTGCAAGCATTGTGTTTCTGGCAAGCTTCCTCGATGGCTGAGACATCGGCCTGTGTGTAGGCATGGTGATCGCGAAAATTCAGGTGCTGAGCACACTCAAATGTCTGATTCACATACTTTTCTAAATTGCCTGCCTGTGCAATGCCCGAAACCAGCACCACCTTTTCCGACAAAATAGTATCTTTTCCGGAAGCAAAATCCACAGGCTGCGTGTACCGGATGCCCGTAAAAAAAACGGGTACACCTGGCCGGGCATATTTCTGTACGTTGCGGCCAATCTGATCTCGCTCTGAGGCCAACAAGTCGGCGGGGCATTTGCTCACAATTACGACACCGGCCCGTTTTGCTCCGTTGCGCGGTTCGCGCAGATTGCCCGTAGGCAATTGAAAATCGTCGTAAAACAGTCGATTGTAATCGGTCAGCAGAATAGAAAAGGAAGGCTTTACGGGCCGGTGCTGAAAAGCATCATCGAGAAGGATGATTTCCGGTTTTGGAGATTGAAACTCAAAAGCCGACAAGATTTTTCGGATAGCCGTCACACGGTCTTCTCCCACAGCTACCCGAATTTCGTGCCCGAATTTCTGGTAAAACTGCAGCGGCTCGTCGCCAAGCTGCTCGGCGGTAGACTGCGGTGTAGCCCACAGAAAGCCTTTGGTTTGCCGGCCGTATCCGCGGCTCAGCGTAGTTATCGAATGCGTGGCTTTCAATAAGCGAATCAGGTATTCGGTATGCGGGGTCTTGCCGGTACCGCCTACCGTCAGGTTGCCCACACAGATCACAGGAAGGGGAAACAAATGCGATTTCAGAATGCCTCGGTTGTAGAGCCAGTTGCGGATGGCGGTAATGACCGCGTATAGTAACGCAAACGGCAGCAGAAGCCAGCGAAGCCCGACAAAAAATGCATTCATACCCAAGTTATGTTTACTGAAACCAACCATTCCAGATCAGATAATCAGCCGGAAAGCTAGTTTCCAGCGCGATTTCCTTCTCAAAAATGCCGAAAATCGTTGAGCCTGACCCCGACATCGACGCATAAACAGCGCCGTGCTCATATAATTTTTCCTTTACCGAAAATAGTATCGGATGCAAGGCAAAAACCCCCTCTTCAAAATCGTTTTTCAGCAAATTTCTCCAGGCGGACAGGGGTTGGGCTATCACTTCCTTGAGAGAGACTTCGGGCATTTTGGGCCGGATTCCCGCATACGCATCTTTGGTGGAAACAGGAACGGCCGGATAGACCAGCACGGCAAAATAGCCTTTTAGCGAAAGCGAAATTGCCTCAAAACGGTCGCCTTTGTCGTAGCAGTAGCGCGGCTCATTCTGCACAAAAAAAGCACAGTCGCTGCCAATGGGCCGCACATAGTCTTCCATTTGTGCGGCTGACAAACCCAGTCCAAACTTTTCATTCAGAACCTTTACGGCAAAAGCCGCATCGGCCGAGCCGCCACCCAGCCCCGCTCCAATGGGAATAGCCTTATGCAAATGAATGTGCACCGGAGGCAAGTCAAAATCTTTCTTAACTGCCTGGTAGGCTTTTACACATAAGTTACTGGAAGCCTCTCCCGGAATGGCAATGCCCGAACTGGTAAATTCCAGCACCGGAGCTTCGATGATTTCGAGCACATCGGCCCAGCCTACCGGATAAAAACACGATTCGAGGTTGTGGAAGCCATCGGCTCGTTTTTCAGTAATGTGTAACCCCAGGTTTATTTTGGCATTTGGAAAAGCAAGCATACAACAAAGTAAATAACTTGGATACACCTCACCAATTCCAGATTAGGATTGTTCCGAAAGGCGAGGTTTTGTGCAAAGAACTAAAATCTGGTGAGGTAAAGCAAATCATCCAAAAAATGGTATCTTTAACCATTGGTAGATTTCCACTCCGGAGGCCGGGTTTTGCCAGTTGAAAACATACTATTTTTCGTCGACTCTTCCGGATAGGCGTCTGTATCGATAGCAACAATCTAATTTATACAGGTATGTTCCGAATCACTACACTTACTCTCTTTTTTGCATTCATGACTCTTCTGGCCACTGCACAACAGCTCAAAGTCAGCCCCGACAAACATTTCTTGGTATATGCCGATGGCAAACCTTTTTTTTACCTGGGTGATACGGCATGGGAACTGTTTCACCGGCTGAACCGCGAAGAAGCGGATGATTACCTCGAAGACCGCGCCGCAAAAGGCTTTACGGTGATACAAGCCGCGGCTTTAGCCGAATACGACGGACTGACCGTGCCCAATCCTTACGGAAAAACGCCGCTCAAAAACAATGACCCTACTCAGCCTAACGAAGAGTATTTCGAACACGTTGATTATGTGATCACCAAAGCCGAATCGCTGGGAATGTTTGTGGGGCTGCTGCCCACTTGGGGCGACAAGTGGAACAAGAAATGGGGCATTGGTCCGGAAGTGTTCACGCCTGCCAACGCGCGTACGTATGGCGAATGGCTGGCCAACCGCTACAAAAACAAACCGATCATCTGGATTTTGGGTGGTGACCGCAACCCGGAAAGCGACACACATTTTGCCGTGATACGGGCCATGGCCGAAGGCATTCGCAAGGTGGTCGGCAATACCCAACTGATTACCTATCACCCGACCGGCGAAAGTGCTTCTTCTACTTTTTTCCATGCCGACAACTGGCTCGATTTCAATATGTCGCAGTCGGGCCATTACAAGCTCGATTTGCCAAACTATGATTTTATTGTAAAAGATCTGGCCAAAACACCCGCTAAACCAACCCTGGACGGAGAGCCTCGCTACGAAGACCATCCCATTAACTGGAAAGTCGAGAATGGTTATTTTGAAGATTTTGACGTCCGGCAGGCTGGTTACTGGGCCATGCTTTCGGGGGCTTGCGGTCATACTTATGGTGACCACAACATCTGGCAGTTCTGGCAGAAAGGCCGGCAACCAATTTCGGCGGCTCACACTCCGTGGCCCGAAGCCCTGAACCATCCGGGTTCTAGCCAAATCGGTTACATGCGGCGTTTGTTTGAGTCACGCCCCTGGCAATTGCTGGTTCCCGATCAGTTGCTTTTTACAACTGCCGATTCCAGCCGGAACCATGTGCGGGCCGCCCGGGCTTCGGACGGCAGCTTTCTGTTTGTATACGTTCCCAATGGCGAAACTGTAAAAGTGAATCTGGGCAAGCTGACTGGAAAGCAGTTTTATGGCTGGTGGTTCAACCCCAAAGCAGGAGTAGTGGCACGCATTGGAAAAATACGCACCAACGGACAAAAAGAATTTGACGCCCCCGGTGAAACATTTCGGGGCAACGACTGGGTGCTGGTTATTGATGACATTGCCAAAAGTTATCCGGTGCCGGGTTCTGAAAACGAGCAATGAAATAGTACCTTTTAAAAAGGCAAAACCTCCCCTGCTTCGAAGATGGCGTTCGCAAAATGCCATCTTTTTCTTTTCTTTGGGGTGTTGTTCACCACTAACTCTCTTGATAAATGCTTCTTTTGTGGTCTGGCATCTTTGTGGTCAGTTTGTTTGTGCTCATTATGGCATCGCGTTTTTTTACCAATGCAGCCGAGCAGATAGGCCTTGCACTGGGCATGTCGCCCTTTGTGATTGGCGTTATCATTGTCTCCATTGGCACATCCCTGCCCGAACTCATTTCAGCCATCATTGCCACCTATCACGGCACCTCCGAGATCGTAGCAGGCAACATCATTGGCTCCAGTATCTCCAATCTGCTGTTTGTAATGGGCCTCACCAGTGTTTTTGCGCCGCGTACCATCAAGCTTGGCGATCAGTACATTTTTATTGATCTGCATTTTCTCATCGGCTCAGCCATTTTGCTCACCCTCATCATGTGGGACGGTCTTGTGAGCCGGGGTGAAGAGATCTTGCTTTTTGTGGGTTACATTATATACACCGTTTATCTGCTGCAAGAAGGAAAAACAGAAAAAAACCTGTTGCTCAATGAAGAAGCTCCCGAAAAAAAACACAAAAAGGCAATCCGAATCAAAGAAGTTCTCATTATTCTGGTAAGTGCGGTATTTATTTTCCTGGGTGCCAACTATACCATTCAGTCGTTGCAAACAATTGCCGAAATGCTGCAAATCAGCAAAGCTGTAGTTTCGGTAACCGTGCTGTCGCTGGGCACTACCCTCCCCGAAGCCGTAGTAAGCATTACCGCCTCCCGCCAGGGCAAAGCCGACATTGCAGTTGGCAATGTACTGGGTTCCTGTATTTTCAACGCCATGGCAATTCCGGGCATCACCAGCCTGCTGGGGCCCCTTACAATACCAACCGAACTACTGAAGTTTCCATTACCCGTTTATCTAATAGGAGCTGTCTTGTTTTATCTTATCACTCAGGACAAACGTATTTCCCGTTGGGAAGGTGCTTTGTTCCTATTGTTTTATGTACTATTTATCACAAAAACTGCCGGGATTATGTAACACTGCTTCTATCAAACCAGAGTTGAGGCTGGCATTCAAAATTCTCTATAACTCTTCTTATATTTTCCATTTTTGCTTCCCATAAATCAAGTAATCGCCAAAACCCAAAGCAGATTCTGTATTTTTTATCTAGAAACAAAAATTTAAAAAAATTTTTGTTTACTCTATAGGCGAATCGTTTACTAATCAGTACTAAGTTAAGTAGCATATACGAAGCCTCGGTTCCTGACAAGTCAATCAAACAATCCGAAACTCTTTGGTTGGCACCAAATCAAATCCTCTAATAACCAGCCTTTTACACATCTTTATGTAGC
Organism: uncultured Sphingobacteriales bacterium; assembly: GCA_963520985.1. Classification (GTDB taxonomy): domain Bacteria; phylum Bacteroidota; class Bacteroidia; order Cytophagales; family 172606-1; genus Xanthocytophaga. Next base: position 430,915 of record CAUQTA010000001.1, on the reverse strand, counting down.
AGAGTGGCCTGTATTTCAAAGACTGCTCTCTATCTGCCTTAGGCAATTAATTTATGAACGGCCTCTGTCAATTTTTTTGTACTAAATGAATTCATTCTCAATCGTTTCGGGAGTGTGCTAAGTGCTTCGCGATTCGCTTACATTATCTGTTTCCAAAGTATTAATTGAGCAAGTAAGAAGTACAATATTTTTGCATTCTTTTTGCAAAAACGGTAATAACTATACAGAACTCACCGCTATAAAGAAACATTTAATCCAGAACTATGAATCCAACCCAGGCCCCTACCGCACTTTCGGTAGAAGATCTGTTGAAATTTCAGGCTAACCAACAACCTGACAAAGCCTTTTTGTTTGCGCGGAACCGCTCCGAACTGACTTTCACTCAGGCATACGAGCATTGTCAGAAAGCTGCCGATGTATTGTATTCGCTGGGTATCAGGGCCAATGACCGCGTGGCCTTGATCATGCCAACAACCCCGGAGACCAAGCTGGCGTTTCTGGCACTAACCATGGTAGCAACCTGTGCACCCATGAATCCATCCTACCAGCCTTCCGAGTTCGATTTTTATTTTACCGATTTAAATGTTAAAGCCCTTTTTACTTTTGAAGGGTTCGAAACGCAGGCTCGTCAGGTTGCCATTGAGAAAAATATTCCCATCATTGAAATACGACCTACTGACCATAATTCCGTCGGCCTATTTGAATTTGTGGGCATGGAGTGGACAAAAGAGAAAGGACAGTATGCCGGGCTGGAAGACGTCGCCATGGTGCTGCATACCTCAGGAACTACCTCGCGGCCCAAGATTGTACCACTGACCCATCGGAACATTTATCTGGCAGGCTGGAATACCTCTCAAACCCTGGAATTGACAGCCAGTGACCGTTCATTAAACGTTCTGCCGCTGTTTCACGTGCATGGGTTGATCGGTGTTCTGGTTACTACGCTGGTGCATGGAGGTACGATCATCTGCACCAATGGCTTTGATGCCAATTTGTTTTTTGACTATCTGCAAGATACACAACCCACTTGGTACACAGCCGGCCCAACAGTGCACCAGGCTATTCTGGAACGGTCGAAATACTATCCTGACGTAGTCAAAAACCACACTTTGCGATTTATCCGTTCGGCTTCTGCAAGCTTAACGCCAACCGTGCTCAATGCCATAGAAGCTACCTTCGGGGTACCACTTATTGAGTCTTACGGACTTTCAGAGGCTTCTCATATCTTATCGAACCCGATGCCTCCTCGCGCCCGAAAAACAGGCTCGGTAGGCTTGCCTGCAGGGACAGAGGTAGCTATCATGGATGCTGAGGGTAACTTTCTACCCGCTGGCCAGCAGGGCGAAATTGTAGCCAGAGGGGCCAACGTAACCAAAGGCTATGCTGATAACCCGGAAGCCAATGCTGCCGCCTTTCTTAATGGATGGTTCCGCACGGGCGACCAAGGCTATTTTGATGAAGAAGGCTATTTCTTTATTACCGGACGCATCAAAGAAATCATCAACCGGGCGGGCGAAAAGGTTTCGCCGAAAGAACTGGACGAACTTCTGGCAACGCACGAATCCATTATGGAAGCGTCGGCGTTTGCCATCCCCGACGAATTACTGGGTGAGGATGTAGCTGTGGTGGTAGTGCCCAAGGAAAATAAGCTATTGACCGCACTGGAAGTCAAAACATTTATTGCTCATCATCTGGCTCATTACAAAGTACCTGCGCGTGTTATATTTACCGAACAAATACCCAAAGGGCCTACCGGAAAGGTACAACGGCGTCTGCTACCCAAGCAGCTAAACCTGCTCGATGCGGAAGGCAAAATGATCCCTCCCGCCGCAGAAGAATTAAATACAGGCAATTATGTTGAACCGCAAACCTTTATCGGGCAAGTGATTCAGCAAATATGGAAAGATATTCTGAAGCTTGACCGAATCGGCATTCATGACAATTTCTTCATGATGGGTGGCAATTCCTTGCTGGCGGCGCGGGTAGTAGGCGAAATAGAACGGCAAACCGGCAACCGTCTGCCTACGGCTATTTTGTTTTCGCATCCTACCATTGCCGATTTGAAGAAGCTGATTTTTGAACAGAGTTTCAAAGATGCGTGGAAGTGTCTGGTACCAGTGCGTGCCCAGGGAACCAAACCGGCCTTATACTGCACCCACCCCAACTCTGGAGGCATTGAATATGTATACCGACTGGCCGAATTTCTTGATCCGGACCAGCCTGTGTATGCGCTACAGGCAGTAGGTTTGGATGGAGTTACGGCACCCTTGGATACTAACCAAGCCATGGCCGAATACTTTGTCGAACAGATCCTGACACAACAGCCGCAGGGACCTTACCACATAGCAGGTTATTCGTCGGGTGGGTCAGTTGCTTACGAAATAGCACAAATCTTAACCCGTCGCGGCTATGAGGTAGGTCAGTTGTTTGTCTTTGATACCTATCCACCCGATACGTTCCCGATCAACTCGCGTGTGCAGTACCGCTACCTGCTCTGGAACGCATGGAAATTTGTAACAACGCCTCTGGACAAAATGTATTATCCCACTGCAAATAAGTGGCAGGTGATCCGGAATGAAATAGGTTTGTTATGGCGCGAACTGCGCAAAAAGATAGATTCCAAACTGAACCATAAGCCAGTAGCCGTCATGCAGGCAGCACACATGCAGTCAGATGAGTTGAATCAGAAACTGGTAGAGACGGAAGATCGCATCCGAACGGCCTGTTACAAAGCCCACTATGGCTATCAACTGAAACCGTATCAGGGAAGCCTGGTGCTAATCCGCTCTCTGAACAACGAAGCTCGTAAACTCATTAACTGTGATTTTGGCTGGCATCAATTTGTAAAATCAGGCGTAAGCGTATACGATGTGCCCGCCGATCATTTCAATTTGTTTTTGCATGATTCTACCAGCAAATTAACTGCCCAGGTGGTACAAATGCATATGGACGATGACAACAAGAAACGCGACAAACAGGAGAAAAAGGCGTCGCAGCTTGCCTGAGTGATGGATTAGTATTATTTGTAACTGGCACTGTCCCGGTCCCGTCTTAATCAGAAGTGAGTCTTCTGCTTAGGATGGGATTTTTTGTTGGAAGTAGGCAAACAAATAGTATCCAAAAAGAGAGCAAAACCTGCCTTGTTGGCACATACTTTGAGATAGAGAAACAAACATTAATACAACTATGAAAACTTTTCTACTATTCGTTACAATGGCGCTGCAATCTTTATACACTTTCGGCCAGGCCAAAGTTACTTTTGCTTCTCCATCCGATTACAAGCTCAAAGTAGTGATTGACAAACAGACCCAGCAAGGCGACCAATATGTTCGGTTTGAGACAATGAATGCCGGTGAGTACGTGGCACAAATTACCGTCACCACGGCTGGCGAAACCTACAACCTGCGAAGTAACATTTCACTACCGGCCAACCGCGAAACCAGTTATTTCATCATTGTAGTGAACAAAACTGCGCAGATTCACTGGGCCAACGAAGCGGAACTAAATACAGCACCGGTTGCCTCTTCGCAGGGATTGTTCCAGGAAAAATCACCATATAACAAAGGTCAGAACTATTCGGATCGCTCTGATGATTACGACTATCGGCAGCCCGACCGAAACGGATATAATCAGCCTCGCCAATCGCCTTACAACCAGACCATTCCGTGTGATTGCGCCAATCCGTATCCGGTACTGAGCCGCGAAGATGCAACCCGCCTGAAAGTAACCGTACAACATAGGGCTTTTGACGGCGACCGACTAGGCATTATACAAACGGCGTTATCGCGGTCCAATGTTATGTCGGCTGATGTAATGGATTTGATGCGTCTTCTCTCATTTGACAACAACCGCCTGAAGCTGGCCAAATACGCTTATGCACGCACCTGTGACAAGCAAAATTACTATCGCGTTTCTTCCGTTTTTGACTTTTCATCCAATAGCCGTGAGTTGCAGCGCTTTCTGCAATATGCCCAATAGCGATTGTAAACTAAAAAACCCGGCTGAGTAGCCGGGTTTTTTAGTTTCAGAAGATACTATTTGTTTCCATATTTATCACTGAAACGTTTGTATAATCGTTTTTGTTTATCATCCAAAATCAATTGGCGGCCCTGAATGTAGGCCTGGGTTACATTGTTGGTGCGCATATCAAGTAAGTCTCCGTCCGAAACTACAATATTAGCATCTTTGCCTGCTTCCAGAGTTCCCGTACGGTGATCAATACCCAGAATTTTAGCCGTATTGCTGGTCACCATCTGCAATGCTTCTTCTTTTGAAACGCCGTGTCCGGCGGCTTGGCCTGCCAGGAAAGGAACATTGCGGTAATTGTAAGCAGGTTCTTCGTACGAGATCGCGACCAGAATACCTGCCTTGTGTAGCAATGCCGGAAGTTTGTAAGGCATGTCTACATCTTCTTCCGAACGGGATGGCAGCCGATGCAGCGAGTTTAAAATTACCGGCACATTGTTCTCCTTCAGAAAATCAAGAATCATATACGAATCGGCAGCGCCTACAACTACGTATTTTTTTACTTGCTGCGCCTTCGCAAAATTTACGGCTTCTACAATCTCTTTTGCATAATCAGCACGTATAAACAACGTTCTGGAACCATCAAACAAGCCTTTTAAGGCTTCCAATTTCAGATTGACAGGGGTTGGGGTTTTTAATTGGGCATAGCCATAAGCGTCTTTCAGCGTTTGGTCTAGTTCATTCAAAATCTCAATGCGTTTCTCGTTTTTTCGGGTAGGGCCTGGCATAAAACGGTTGTTAGCTGCAAACATACTGGGCCAGTTAAGCCAGACACCGTCATCTTTGCGATAGGCGCCATCTTCCCAATTCCAGGCGTCCAGTTGCATTACTGATGACGTACCCGAAATAACGCCGCCTTGCGGCACCGACTGGGCCAGCAGAACGCCATTGTCGCGAGTAATGGGAATATGCTCAGAGTCAGTATTGTATGAAACCAAGGCCCGTACATTCGGATTTAATGCACCCGTTTCGGTGTTATCCTGAGTTGCTTTAACAGAAGCGATTTCGTCAAGGCCAAGTTTGGTATTAGGAGCAATGACACCCGGATAAATCTGCTTTCCAGTAACGTCTATTACCTCGGCACTACCTGTAGCGGTTTGGGCATTGCCTACTGCGGTGATTTTGCCTTGGTCAAATACAACAACCCCATTTTCAATGACTTGACCATTGCCGATATGAATAGTAGCGCCTTTCAACGCAATGGCTTTGGCCTGTGGCTTAGCAACGGCAGGCGGCTGTGCCTTTGTGGCAAGTGCCGCAAACAAACCTGTAAGCAGGGCAATGAATAGTTTCTTCATGGGTCGTATGGGTTTTTAATAAGTTCGAAATAAGGGGTTTACTCTTCTTTGTGACGCCATCCCGGGCGACCAAAGATGTATTTAAGGCGAGTTTTCCAGGAAATATCCTGCCGGATATCGTGCCACATGTTTCGCCATTCGTATGTCACCACTTCATACAGATTTTCCGATTCCATTTTGGTAGTGATGCCATAAACGGGTTTTTCAGTTTCTTCTACAAAAGTACCAAACAGCCGGTCCCAGATAATCAGCACCATACCCATATTCTTGTCGATGTACTGCTCATTGGACGCATGATGCACCCGATGATGGGAAGGCGTAACCAGGATGTATTCGAGCCAGCCCAGCTTGCCTACCACTTCGGTGTGTACAAAGAAACCGTAGGTTTGACTTACAGCGTACATAAACAGAATATCCAGCGGTTCAAATCCTATCCAGGCCAAAGGCACGTAATACACAAACCGATACAAAGGCTGAAACACCGAAGACCGTATGGCTACCGTCAGATTAAACTGCTCTGAGGAATGGTGTGTTACGTGCACGGCCCAGAAAAACCGGCAGTAATGGTCAACCAAATGCAATGTGTAATAAGCCAGATCTTCCAGAAGAAAGAGTATTACCCAGTAATACCAAGTTTTTTCCCAATGGAAGGGAGCATACAAGGCCACCACTGTAAGGGCGCCAAGTTGTACGCCACGCATTAAGACATCAAAACCAAAATTAAGGCTTGTGCAGGCCAGATTTACAAAGGTGTCTTTGGTGCGATAAGCACGATAGCCCAGCCAGGCACTGACGACCATTTCCAACAAAATGAAAAACGCAAAAATGGGTACGGAATAAGAGAGCAATTGAATTTCCATAACAGGGTTTTGTTTCTTTAAAGACGGATAGGTTTCTGGGCTCAAAAATAGATTAAAAAACAATTTTTGTCACCTATAAAAAAACCGAGACCTTACATATCTTTTTAGTGGTTATGAGGGATTATGTGCGGTAAAATAGTATGTTTTAAACACACAAAACCCCTCATTAGCAAAACCAGACTCCGATAATCTTATTCTTCTGCCGAAATATACTCTACAAAACTGTGCGCTTTGCCACATGTGCCTTCGTTGCCAAATAGGCTGTCACAGTGAAAATGACGATTGATTTTTGGTGTCGCCATCTGGGCTCCTTGCGGATTGCTGGCTTTGGCCGCCATCATTTTAGTAATTAGGCGGGCCCGCTCTTTTTGCAAATCTTCCCGCATTTTGATGTCACGCTCCAAGTCATAATAGACGGTGCCTTCCACAATTGTTTTTTCGGGACGCGAGTAGATCGAAAGCGGATGCCCGTTCCACAAAACCAAGTCAGCGTCTTTGCCAGCCTTGATGCTTCCCATGCGGTGATCGAGATGCAGCATCTTGGCCGGGTTCAGGGTAACCATTTTCCAGGCTTCTTCTTCACTGGTATTTCCGTATTTGACTGTTTTGGATGCCTCCTGGTTCAGACGACGAGCCATTTCGGCATCATCTGAGTTGATGGCTACATTCAAGCCAACTTTGTTCATGATCGAAGGGCTATAGGCAATGGCGTCTTGCACTTCCATTTTATAGGCCCACCAGTCGGCAAACGACGACGCGTTAATGCCGCGCGACTTCATCTTATCAGCTACTTTATAGCCTTCCAAAATGTGCGTGAACGTATTTACTTTGAAACCTAATGTATCGGCAACGTGCATGAGCATGTTAATCTCTGACTGCACATAGCTGTGGCAGGTAATGAACCGTTTCTGATTCAGAATCTCGACCAAAGCATCCAGCTCCAGGTCGCGGCGAATGGGTACGGCTCCAGCTTCTTTCGGATTGTACTTTTTCAGCGCCTGTTCGTATTCCTTAGCCCGGATAAAGGCATCCATCATCACTTGTTCCACGCCCATGCGCGTTTGCGGAAAACGGGTTGATGTAACGGAAGAGGCTTGTTTCACGTTTTCACCCAGCGCAAATTTGATGAATCCGGGAGCATCTTTGATTTTCAACGCTTCCGGTGCTTCACCCCATTTGAACTTGATCAACCCCGACTGCCCGCCGATGGGATTGGCCGAGCCGTGCAAAATCTGGGCGGCGGTGGTGCCACCTGCTAGCTGGCGATACATGTTAATATCTTCCGAATCCAGGTTATCCCCGATGCGTACCTCGGCCGTACAAGCCTGCGATTCGTTAATCGATTCGGCGCAAATATGCGAATGCTCATCAATGATGCCCGAAGTCAGGTGCTTGCCTGTGCCATCAATTACTTTTACGCCACTAGCCGACAGGTTTTTGCCTACCTGTGTTATTTTGCCTCCTTTTACCAACACATCGGCATTTTCCAGCTTGCCTTCGGCTTCGTTGGTCCATACCGTCGCATTTTTGATGAGCATGTCTTCTGCCTTCAATTTGGTTTCCAATCCGAAAGCAATAAACGGATACGTTATTTTCCCTAAGTCGGCAGTGGGAGAAGCCGGGGTTTTAGTATTTATAGCGATACTATTTTCAGTAGGCTTTGCATCCGTTTTGGTAGCCGTCCACTTTACCGATTTTCCATCGGCCAGCATTCCTTCGCCTTTCAAATTACCTCCACTCAGCCAGCCGGTCAGACGGGTTTCCGCTTTATCTTTTTTGTCTGCTTTGAAGGAAATAGAGATCAGTGAGTTACTTAATGTTGTCTTCGCAGCAATTTTGGCGGTATCACTGGCCGAAGTCAGTTTGACTTCCGGTTTTTCGAGATTACCTGCCACACTCATTTTATAAGACTGGCTGCCAACGGTTAGGGTATATTCGCCACGTACATCCACATCGGGCATAGCGGTAATGGTATACCGTTTTCCTGCAATCCAGTTATCGTAAATCACATTGGATTTATCAAACAGATTGCCCGACGTGATGATGAAGCTGGCGAAAGCTCCTTTTTTCAGTGTTCCTAATTGGTTTTCCATTTTCAGTAAACTGGCAGGGGTAGCCGTCAGAGCTTTCAGAGCCGTTTTCTCGTCCAACCCATATTCAATGGCTTTGCGCAGGTTGGTCCAAAACTCAGCCTTGTTTTTCAGATCAGTCGCGGTCAATGCAAACGGAATTCCGGCTTTGGCCAAAGTTGCCGGATTGGCAGGAGCCAGTTCCCAATGTTTCATTTCTTCCAGCGAAACCAGCACGGCATCGAGTGGGTCTTCGACATCGTAGGGTTTTGGAAAATCCAGCGATACGATTAATGGCGCATTGGTGGCCTTCACTTCGTCGATGCGGGCATATTCGTCGCCTTTGGTTTTGATGATGTATTGCACCCCAAACTCATCGCCCAGCTTGTCGGCCCGCAGAATGTTGAGGCGGTCATTGGCTTCAAAAATCGCTGGCAAACCCAGTTGCTGATTGAAAGCTTCCAGTGACAAGTTGCGTTCCAGTTTGTTACCGCCTTTCTTGTACCAGTCTGCATCCATATACGTTTGGCGGATGAGGGCAATGCAACCCATCAAAGCCACGGGGTAAATCTGTTTGGATGAGCCTTTGTCAAATGAAAAGTGGGCAGTAGCATTTGATTTCAGTACCACTTCATTCTCTTTGCCTGCCCCAAAGTGAACGATCACCCCTGTTCCGCGTGACAACCCGTCGGGATTGTGGGTCAGTGCAGTGCCAAAGCCCAATTTGCGCATTTCTTCTGCTTTTTTAGGATCGGCTACGAATATCTCGGCCCCTGAATTTTCAGGTCGGACGGCTTCGTTCCAGTTGTAGGGGCCTTTTTTGCCGGTATCGTATTGCGGTGTCCGCAACGAACCCCAGCTGAAAGGTTCTTTTTTCACTTCGGGCATTCCATAATCGGCATACATATCCACCAATCCCGGATAGATGTGCTTTCCTTTGAGGTCGGTCACAACGGCGCCGGTAGGAACGGAAACACCGGCTCCAGCTGCTTCGATTACACCACCCCGAACCACCAATGTGGCATTGTTCACTACGGTTTGGTAATCGGTATGTAAGGTGGCATTGGTAAAGGCGTATACGCGTGGACGTTCGTCGTATACACCATTGCGAGGAAACGTGGGTGTCTGAGCCACCGACCGATAGCCACAAAGCCCGGCGGTCAGGGTCAGCAACAGTAAAGTTTTCTTCATGGTTTTAGTTTGGTTTGTACAATAAGGTTGTTGCTTTTGCCGAAAATAGTATCGCTCAAAATCAGAAAACCCCAAAGAGGTTAGTGCAAAAAACACTACTCACAGGGGCTGGCTAAGGTACGAGTATAAAAGATTGTATTGGCAAGGAACAAACGAGAAGCAGTAAAGATAGGAAAGGCAGTGTTTTCACCAAAGAAAATATAGTATTTTTGGTGGGTGGCGGGTATAAATGGAAATAGCTATGGCTTTTCCTGAAAAACTACCATCTAGGTAGTATCTCGGTAAGCTAGCGAAGTATTGTTATTGTTCCCCTTACATAACTTTTAGTCTCTTTTTTATTTTCAATGCAGATAAAAGTCAATAGATAATAATACACACCATTATCTGCACCTGATCCATCCCATTGTTTGATATTTTGGTTTGTAGCAAATACTTTTCGCCCCCATCTGTTGTATACTTCCATCTGAAAATCTTTCAATGCATCGGATTCCTCCAAGCCAAAGAAATCATTAAACCCATCTCCATTAGGAGTAAACAGCGTAGGTAAAGACTCTTTGGTTATAGTTTGGCAGGCAGGAATACACTCGCTAGGAGATCTTTTAGAAACAATGACAGAGTCGCTGAGTATACAGCCATCCAGATCTACTTTAACCCAATACTTTCCGGGTTGTTTTACCACCAATACGGAATCCGTCGAACCATCACTCCACAAATAGCTTTTTGCTCCATTGACGCTAGCAGTAAAAGTAGTTTGTTCTCCAACGCATAGTGTTGTGTCATGCCCTAGCTCCAATGCAGTTTTTGGCACAATGGTAATGCTCTTGGAGATTGTATCTGTAATGCTGCAGTTATACAATGATGTCAAGATTAGTCTGACTTTATAGGTTCCAGGCTTTGTAAACCGATGCGCAGGATTTACAATGTTACTTGTATCAGATTGCCAGCTAGACTTGTCCCCAAATTGCCAAAGCACACTAAAAGGACCATTGTTGTTCCATTGGATATCAAAATTTGTATCTTGATCGTAACAGGTATTTCGGTAGGTAAAGTCTATTTTTCCAATAGGACCAGGACATGAATTTGTTTGGGTTGAAGGATTGTGATTGTAAAAGCTTTCTATCAGATTAGGTAATCGCCAGTACCCAGCTCCTTTCCCTAAACTTACACCGTTTATTAAAAAACGCGCATCGGCACCTATTGCATTCGGATTTTCAATTACGTGTAACGAGTCCCGGCCAGGGTTTGATATATATAGTTTCCCATCAGGGCCCAATTGTACATCTCCAACCCCCATTGTACGACAACGGCCACCGATGAATTTTGCATCAGAATCAACGGTATTGTCATATAAAATATAGCCTGATTTAGGGATATCTGTCGCTTTCAAGTCATATTGTACTACTTTTGCACACCGTCCATCTAAAGCACGCCAATTTCCACTAGTAGCATATAGCTTAGAATTATCAGGAGAAAAGCTGGCACTATTATAATCAGTTGCATAGCCTGAGTAATAGTTACCATACATGTCCTTAGGTATGCGAACTAGCGAGCTTGCCTGCCCATTATTTGTGTCGAAAGTAAAAATTTCGGTATCCTGGCTCCTACCCACTGATACAAGCATTTTACCATCAGACGAAAATTTGAGATCACCGCCAAACAGGGAATAGATTTGCGTCGTTGAGGATATAATTGGAGCGGTACAAGTGCCATTACTTGTTAATAAATAGGCATAAATTTGGGTCCCTTTCGTTGTTACAACCCAAAAATCTTTACCATTGCAATGCTGGGTAGCAGTAAGCTTCTCTCCTGCGCCATACAAAAGCATGTTTTTACCACTAATTATAGCGCCCTTACCATTACTCGCCGTTATGTCAGCTATGTAGTAGGATAGAGAGCCATTCGCAACTTTAAACAAATAAGCTTGGGAATCAGATGCCGGAGATGGAATAATTAAGGATAAAAAAAATGATCCGTAGCCTTCCCGAAGATTTCCATTTTCCATGAGTGCATTTTGTCCATTATAAGCACGAATCCCTTCCCAGAAAGAAACTAAATGCCCAAATCTATCAGATAATATACCTAGTTTTCCCGAATAACTGTAGCCAAAAGGATCTGAATCTATAATTGGTGTAGGAGGATTTGCAATAGATTTAGGCGGACTATAGTTAAAATCCAATCCTGCCTTATATCCAAAGTACCATATATTATTTTGATTTTGTGCGTATGCTACATTAGTAATAACAATTCCTAGTAGGACAATCAGTATCTTTTTCATTTACTTATTCTATAATTCACTTGCTATTGATTGTCCAAAAGCTGACAACAGATATTTATTCTTTTTTTATCAATAAGTAATCATTGTTTTTGCATTTTTTGTAGCAATTCGAACTAACTATTTGCATTAGTAACCTAAAGAAGGCTTTACTAGATAATTTTATTAAATCATACCCCCCCTGCAAAAGCCTTTAAGACTCTAATTTAGAGACGGTTCTTGGAAAATTATGGTCAGTTTTACACCAACGCCTCCCAAATCACCTCTACCGGATGCAGCGATTTCCGTCCGGTGCCGTCGTGAATCTGGTGGCGGCAGCTCGTACCAGGCGCAGCGATGATGACGTCTTCGGGTTGTTGGCGAACGGTGGGAAACAGCACCAGCTCGCCAATCTGCATTGAAACTTGGTAATGTTCCTTTTCATACCCGAACGAACCAGCCATACCACAACAACCGGATGGAATCAGTTGCACTTCATAGTTTGCTGGAAAAGCCAGCATCTTTTTGGTAGGTACTACCGAAGCCAATGCTTTCTGATGGCAATGTCCATGCAGTTTTATCAAGCGTTTGGCTTCAGTAAACTGTTCTTTCTTAATGTTTCCTTTTTCCATTTCCCGCACAAAAAACTCTTCAAACAACAACGCATTTTGGGACAGTTTCTGTGCCGCTGTTTTCATGTCATCCGGAACCAGGTCTATGAATTCATCCCGGAAGGTGAGGATGGCCGAAGGCTCAATGCCAATCAAGGGGGTTTCCTCTGTAATGAGATCGGCCAGCATTTCCACATTTTTGACAGCCAAGGTTTGTGCTTCGCGCAACATGCCCTTGGAAAGATAACTGCGGCCGCTTTCCAGGTGTTCGGGAATTATGACCTGATAACCCAGTTTTTCAAGCAGCAGAATGGCTTTTTGTCCAATGGCCACATCATTGAAATCCGTAAACTCGTCACAGAAAAGATAGACAAGCCTCTCCCTTCCCCCTCCCGTGAAGGGGGTTTTTAGGTCTTCGGAGATACTATTTTTTTCATTCCGAATTCCAAATTCCGAAATACGATTGTTGTACCATTCGCGCAAGGTGGTCGCCGATAAAAGCGGCATGGTGCGATCCGGATGAAAACCCACTACTCGGTTAATCAGTTTTCGTATCGCAGGGGTTCCGAATAAGAAGTTATAAACGTTTGGCGTTAGAGAAACCACCCGCATTTGCTTCGCAAAATTGCCCACCATCCAGGTCCGGATGGGCAAACCGTTGGCATCGTAATAATGCTGTAAAAACTCAGCCTTTAGTTTGGCTACATCCACATTGGACGGACATTCGGCTTTGCAGCCTTTGCACGACAAACACAAGTCCATCACTTCTTTGATTTCGTGATGATCAAAGCGATTCTCTTTGGGAGAATTTGTCAGAAATTCGCGCAGAATGTTGGCCCGGGCCCGGGTCGTGTCTTTCTCGCTGCGAGTCACCATGTAACTAGGGCACATGGTGCCGCCACTTACATGTGTTTTGCGACAATCGCCCGAACCGCTGCACTTTTCGGTGAGCCGCAGCACGTTTTCCTGGCGCGTGAAGTCAAAAATTGTTTTTATTTCCGGATTTTTCTGCCCAGGCGTGTACCGCAAAAACTCATTCATGGGCGGTGTATCCACTATTTTGCCCGCATTGAAAATGCCGTTAGGGTCGAAGAGTTGTTTTACTTCTCTGAATAACCGGTACACCTCGGGGCCCATCATAAACGGAATAAACTCGCCACGCAAACGGCCATCACCATGCTCGCCACTCAGCGAGCCACCGTATTTTTTAACCAAAGCCGTGGTTTCCGCCAACACCTGTTTGAAGAGTGCGTTTCCCTCTTCCGTTTTCAGGTTGATCATCGGCTCTACGTGCAATTCACCGGCACCGGCATGGGCATACACCGAGTAAGTCAGGTTGTGTTTCTTTAATAATTCTTCCAGTTCACGCATGTAATCAGGCAGATCGGCCACAGCTACCGCACAATCTTCAATCAGATTAACAGGTTGCGTATCGCCTGGCAGATTACGAATCAGTCCCAGACCCGCTTTGCGCACATCCCAAACCTGTTTGGTTTGCTCACCGAAAATAGTAGGAAATGCATAGCCAAAACCTGCCCGTTTCAGATCGGCAATCAATGCATTTGCCTGATTTTCTACAGCTTCCAATGTCTCGCTCATAAACTCAACCATCAGGATCGCCTTCGGGTCGCCTTCAATGAAGAAACGGTTCTTATCGTATTCGTGATGCCCTTTGGTAAAATCGAGAATGTAGCGGTCCACCAGCTCAGAGGCCATGGGGCTGTGTTGTTGCATCGCAATCAGATTGGCGCGCAAGGCTTCATCCAAACTATGGGTATGCACACAAACCACCGCCGCCTCTTTGGGTGGCAATGGCAACAGGTTGAGCTTGATTTCGGTCAGGAGCATAAGCGTTCCTTCGGATCCAGCAATCAGTTTCTGTAGTGCCCCCCTGCCTCCGAAGGAAAAAGGCCCCCTAACCCCCAAAGGGGAGGCCTCACCCCCGACCCCTCTCCCAAGGAGAGGGGAGAAAAAATTCCCCCTTTGGGGGTTAGGGGGCTCCAGCAAAGCATCCAAAGCATATCCCGAATTGCGGCGATGAACCGAGGGCTTTGGGAAATTAGTACGAATCAATTCCTGATTTACTGGATTGGAAAGCATTGCATTTAAACGATTGTAAATCCGGTGTTCCAATCGCTTGTTTTCGGGCAGTTGTTCGATGAAGTTGGCTGCACCAAAATTCAGCGGACTATAGGTTTTCTGAGTCAACTCTTCGGGTGACAAATCTCTGAATTTTGCTTCGGAGCCGTCACTCAAAAAACCCCTTACCGCAATCACATGGTCGCGAGTGGCACCCCACACGATGGAATGCAATCCGCACGAATTGTTGCCCACCATTCCGCCAATCATGGCCCGGTTGGCGGTGGAGGTTTCCGGACCAAAAAACAAGCCGTATGAGAGCAAAGCTTTATTCAAATCGTCGCGAATTACGCCCGGTTGCACCCGTACCCAGTGTTCTTTCGCATTTATCTCCAGAATTTGCGTCATATGCCGCGATACATCCACCACCAATCCTTTGCCCACCACCTGCCCGGCCAGCGAGGTTCCGGCAGCCCGTGGGATAAGGGTAATCTTGCTTTCGTTGGCAAAGCGAATGAGTTCCTGGATATCCGTTTCGTTTTTGGGATGCGCAACCGCCAGCGGCATTTCCCGATAGGCCGAGGCATCAGTGGCGTAAATGGTGCGCATGGCCGAATCCCAGTACAATTCGCCCGAAAGTTTGTTTTTGAGAGTGGTAAGTAATTTCTCCATAGCAAAACACGTTTGTACAAATGTAATCAGTCACAGGGGAAACATGCGAAAAAAGGGGCGAGGTTTTTCATAATTATTTAATACTATTTTTTATTGGTATTGTTTTATAAATACGTAATTTAAACGCCTGTTATCCATTTATTTAACTCTCACTGCTATGAACCTTATTCCCGAAAAAACCGCTCTTGTTCTCATTGAGTTTCAGAACGACTTTACTACCCCCGGAGGCTCTCTGCACGATGCCGTAAAAGGCGTGATGGCATCGAACCAGATGCTGAACAACACCGTAACGCTGGTAAACAAGGCGCGCGAAATGGGTGCCCAGATTGTACATGTGCCGATTTCGTTTACCGAAAACTACCACGAACTGCGTCGGCAACCGTACGGAATTCTGAAAGGAGTAGTAGACAGCAAATCCTTTCGCAAAGGAACCTGGGGAGTTGAGATTGTGGATTCGCTGAAACCTCACGCGGAAGATATCATCATCGAAGGCAAACGTGGTCTGGACGGTTTTGTAAGCACCAATCTTGATTTTGTGTTGCGGAGCCGTGGCATTCAGACGGTTGCTTTGGCGGGTTTTCTGACCAACTGCTGCGTGGAATCGACGATGCGCACCGCCTATGAGCTGGGCTATGATGTGATTACCCTTACCGACTGTACGGCTACTCTCAGCGCCGAAGAACAAAAAATGGCTTGTGAAAAAGACTTTCCGATGTTTTCACAACCGATGAAATCCACTGAGTTTCTGGGTGAACTGGAAGGCAAAATGATGGTAGAAGGCACTGGTGGCCGGGGCTATCAGTAATCAGCTGAGGAGTAACTATTTTCAAACCTCATACGTCGTTCCATGTATGAGGTTTTTGCTTTTGTGGGGATACTATTTTTTCAGAAACGAAGTAATAAATCTCAGAAAAATAACGTTACTTTAGTATCAAAAACAGTACTATTCCATTTTTTTATTTAACAAAACCAAGCATTCAAACATACATACTACTGAGGTTTTTGCAATAAAAAACATATTATTTTACCTACGGCAGTTTTGCACACACAAGATTCTGCGAACGAGATAAATATCCTAGTTTTAATATTTCATCAACAATAGAGATACCATGCCTATATATCATAAACTGGGTAAAATCCCACACAAACGACATACGCAATTTGAAAAATCAGGGGGCGGTTTTTATTACGAAGAACTGTTCGGAACCGTCGGGTTTGATGGCATGTCGTCGTTGCTGTATCACCTGCACCGGCCTACGCAGGTAAAACACGTTGGCGAGCCCATTGATGTTTCGCCCAAAATAGCTGTTGAACGAAACCTGAAATCCCGAAAACTGATCGGTTTCGATGTGGCCCCCGCAGAGGATTACCTCGAATCGCGCCAACCGCTGTTGGTTAACTCGGATGTGATTTTTGGGCTGGCCGCTCCCAGACAATCGTTGCGCAACTATTTTTACAAAAATGCCGATGCCGATGAATTGCTCTTTGTTCACAAGGGAGGCGGCATTCTGCGTACTATGCTGGGTCATATATCCTTTGAACCGGGCGATTACCTGCTTATTCCGCGCGGAATGATTTACCAGATCGAGTTTGATAGGTACGAAAACCGTTTGTTATATCTGGAATCGCATCATCCTATTTATACACCCAAAAAATACCGCAACTGGTTTGGGCAACTCCTCGAACATTCGCCTTACAGCGAACGGGATTATAAGTTGCCTTTGCAACTGGAAACCAATAATGAAAAGGGTGATTTTGTAGTAAAAATAAAAAAACAGGGGTTTTTGCATGAAGTCGTATATGCGTATCATCCCTTCGATGTAGTGGGTTATGACGGATACAATTATCCGTGGGGATTGTCAATCCACGATTTTGAGCCGATTACGGGCCGGGTACATCAGCCGCCGCCGGTGCACGTCACCTTCGAAACCCGTGCGTTTGTGGTGTGTTCGTTTTGTCCGCGCCTCTACGACTACCACCCACAAGCGGTTCCCGCTCCGTACAACCACAGCAATATTGATTCGGATGAGGTGCTGTACTATGTAGATGGTGATTTTATGAGTCGCAACGACATTGCGCCAGGTCATATTTCGCTGCATCCGGGCGGCATACCGCACGGACCACATCCGGGAGCCATGGAACGCAGCCTTGGCAAAACGCACACCAACGAACTAGCTGTCATGGTCGATACGTTCCGGCCACTTATGCTTACCGAGAAAGCCCTCAAACTCGATGACGGAAAGTATTACCAGTCGTGGCTCAGTGACAATGAAGCGATTAATTGAAATTCGGATTTCGGAAAGCGGATTGCGGAATGAAAAATAGTATCTCTAGAAAAGCAAAAACCTCAACAAACTAAAACACAATTCACATGGAAACCCAGGCAACATCACCAGCTATTCAAAAGATTTTTCCGGAAGCGGAAGATTTCTTGCCACTCAACGGCACCGATTACCTTGAACTTTATGTCAGCAATGCCAAACAAGCGGCTTACTTTTACCAATCCGCTTTTGGATTCCAGCCGCTGGCATACGCAGGTTTATCCACCGGTTTGCGTGACCGTGAAAGTTACGTGGTAGAACAGGGCAAAATCCGGTTGGTATTTACGTCTCCACTCAAACCCGGCACCGAAATAGGCAAGCACATCGATGACCACGGCGATGGTGTGAAAGTGGTGGCTCTGTGGGTAGACGATGCTGAAAAATCATTTCAGGAAACAACCAAACGTGGTGCCACACCATATTTGGAGCCACTGACTGAACAAGATAACTCGGGTCAAACTAAACGCAGCGGCATAAGAGTATTTGGGGACACGATCTACTTGTTTGTGGAACGAAAAAACTATTCCGGTGTATTCCTTCCTGGTTTTGTAGCCTGGAAACCCACCTACCAACCCACTTCCGTTGGCTTGCAATACGTAGACCACATGGTGTGCAACGTAGGCTGGCACGAAATGAACAAATGGGTTGATTTTTATGCGAAAGTGATGGGTTTTGCCCAACTTGTTTCTTTTGACGACAAAGACATTTCCACGGAGTACACGGCTCTGATGAGCAAAGTGATGAGCAATGGAAATGGTCGCATTAAGTTCCCCATCAATGAACCTGCGGAGGGCAAGAAAAAATCACAGGTGGAAGAATACCTGGATTTTTACCACGGCCCGGGCATACAACACATCGCCGTTGCGACAAATAACATCATCGAAGCCGTACAGGCCTTGCAAAGCCGTGGCGTTGAATTTCTGACTGTACCAAGCACGTATTACGACGACCTGCTCGACCGGGTAGGGGAAATTGACGAAGACCTGGCTCCGCTACGCGATCTGGGCATATTAGTTGACCGTGACGACGAAGGATATCTGCTCCAAATCTTTACCAAACCGGTAGAGCCCCGGCCTACCTTGTTTTTTGAGATCATTCAACGCAAAGGCGCCAAATCATTTGGTAAAGGCAACTTCAAAGCCCTATTTGAAGCTATTGAACGAGAACAGGCTGTACGCGGTACACTGTAAACGATCATCCTGTATTCGACGCAATGCCTCATCCGAGCCTTAGCTTTATAGCTAAGGCTTTTTTTACAAAAAAATTAAAAATCTTTCATTTTTGGCATTTACATTACCTACATTTCTTTCACTAAAAGAACTTCCCGGTATTAAATTTTATACAGTGGTTTTTATACATAATTCACCAGAAACTCTTTCCTTACTAAAATCAACCATTTTATCAGTTCATTTTCACCTGTTACAATCATTATGAAAAAACATCTACTCTTATTCACCTTTTTGTGTATACTGTTGGGTTCCGCCAAAATCCATGGTTACACTCCCGCTGCTAAAAAAGCATCGCCTTTGTTGATTCAGCCGGCAGCCAAGTCTACATTGGATTTGTGCCCGCGGGTACTGGGCTTTTACCAGGTTATTTTCAATGCCAACAATCCACAGGCACGCAAGCTTTCTTACAAGTTATTCCTAAACGATCCGCGCCAGTTATTAGATGAGCAGGTCGTTACTTTTGCTTCCTCGGCAGAGGCTATTCAAAATAAAAGTGTTGTTTTGAGTCCCAGCATCAAGCCCAAACAACAATACCTGATTGAGCTAAAAACCCTGGATGCCAACGGAAATATGATCAAACAGGAGTACTTTACCTTTTTTACCAGTGACAAAAACAGCGAAAGTCCTCTTCCTCAATTGATTAGTCCGGCAGACGGCGCTACGGGTGTATCACTTACACCCACCTTGCAGGTAAAACCGTTTCCTTCTACCGCTTGTGGTTCAGGTATTGAGGCAGTCTACTTTGCTGTAGACCGCTACCCAGCCGACTGGCAGGGAAGTGACATGCAAAGCACGACATTTACAGGTGGTGTCTATTCCTGGCAGGTTCCTAATCCGCTATCACCGGGTACCAAGTACCAGGTCAAAGTTATTTTCCAGGCTCCAGGCGCGGTGAGCAGTACCAATGTTCTGACAAGCGAGTATACCTTTACAACCGAAGCAACGGTTATTCGCGAGTCCAAACCCTTGTTAGTCACTCCGGCTCCGGATGCGCCACTGGTCTTTTGCGATCTGGTTCCTTTCGTTGGCATCGCAGTAAATCCAAATAACGAAAAAGCCCGCAAAGTGTACATTACTGGTATCGGCTCCATGGATTGCTGCCCGGATAATGGCATTGTATTTACAGCCCAGCAAGCAATGGGTACCGTAGGCGCTTCTTTCCGCATTGGCTATCCGAATGGTTCCTATACAGCTTATCAGCCAGGAGAAGTTCGGATGAAGGAGCTTAAAATTACAACTGTCGACTCACTCGGTAATGTGCTGGCCGAAAACACATACATGGTTCCAACAACCGGACCCAACCGCAAGGCCCCTGACTTCATGAGTCCGCTTGCAGGAGCCACCAATGTTTCTCTGACGCCAATGGTTCAGATGGGCAACTATCCGGATAACAGTTGCGAACGTACCGCCTTTATCTCCTATGAGATTGATACGTATCCGGCCGACTGGCAAGGAAGCGATTACATAAAAGCCAGTGTGGTTTCAACTTCTTCTCAGTGGCAATGCCCAACTTCGCTACTTCCTAACACCAAGTATGAAGTGCGTGTAAACTTTGCCTTTACCGGAATTGGAGCATTATCCTCTGTTTCCCAACTGTTTACGACTGGATCTTCTTCTGCACGAGCTGCAGCCAGTACAAGTTTGGCAACTTTACAGGAAAGCCAATCGGTAGCCTTGCCTAACCCATTTGCGAAAGATCTGTCCGTACAACTACACAATGGCTATGAGAAAGCGACTATTAAGGTTATTTCACAGCAAGGACAAGAACTCTTTACTCAGGAAAGCACAGGTGGGCAAATAGTTAGATTTAATGCCGATGGGTTGCATTCGGGCATCTACCTGATTCGCATTACCGATGGCCTTGGACACGAAGAAAACCTGAAGGTAGTGAAGCAATAAAATAGTATCTGCCAGAAATGAAAAACCCAGCAGTTTTCGTAACGAAGCTGTTGGGGTTATTTTATTCTGGGAAACAGCATCGGAACGGCTTTCTGGTAATGAGTATACGCTTCGCCAAATTCGGCCACGAGTTTCTTCTCCTCCCAGTACGCTCCAATGAAAATATAGCCTGTAGTAATGCCCGCCAGCACCAGATTGCTTACCGAAGGAAAAGCCAGGAAACAACCCCACACAAACAACAATCCGCCCAGATACAGCGGATGCCGGATTTTGCCCTGCAAGCCAGTGGTGATCAATACCGGGGTTTCGGATTTTGCAACGATACTATTTTGAATGTGCGACACACCAACAAATTCAGCCAAATTGTAATTGCCCAAAGCCAGAATCATCACAATGGTACCGCCAACAATCAGCAAAACACCTACCAGCTCTACAAAAATGTTGGAAAACAGCGGCTGGGCTTTAACGTGGTAATGAAAATACAAGACTGTCACCAGCGATGCACTGGCAAAAATAGTGTAAAACAAACGGTAAAAATTACCAAACAAAGGCTGGAAAACCGCTTTTACGCAAGTCGCCGCCAGCAAACTATGCACCAGATAGTAAACCGTCCAGGCAAGAGACAATAACAACAAATCCATCCGACAGATTTTTTGTTCTATAAAAATACCCTACTTTTAGTACACAAACGTCAGCTAAAAAGTATGAAAAAATCCTGGATTCACCTACCAGCCAACAGCGATTTTCCGGTAGAAAATCTACCTTACGGTATTTTTCAGTACAATAATCAGGCACCACGGGTGGGCGTTGCCATTGGCGAACACATTCTGGATTTATACGAAATTGCTCAGTTTGGTTTTCTGGAAAGAATAACCAACCCAGCTGCTGTTTTCGAAAACCAATACTTAAACGATTTCATAGCTTTAGGAAAACCCATCTGGCACTATGTACGCACCCAGCTTACGGAGCTGCTCGATAGCGCAAACCCGGCTTTGCAATCTCATGCCGACAAAGTACTGGTTCGGCAAGCCGACGCCGACTTATTACTTCCCGTTCGGGTGGGCAACTATACCGACTTTTATTCCAGCATGGAGCATGCCACCAACGTGGGCAAGCTTTTTCGGCCGGATCAGCCGCTGATGCCTAACTGGAAACATTTGCCGGTTGCGTATCACGGACGGGCTTCATCGATAGTGGTTTCGGGTACCGATTTTCCTCGCCCCAAAGGCCAGCGAAAAGCCGCTGATGCCGACGCACCTACGTTTGGCCCATCCAAACGCATGGATTTTGAATTGGAGGTGGCTTTTGTCATTGGAAAAGATACTATTTTGGGACAAACCGTTTCTACTGCCGAAGCAGAAGACCATATTTTTGGTTTCGTGCTGTTTAACGACTGGTCGGCACGCGACATTCAAGGTTGGGAATATCAGCCACTGGGACCGTTTTTGGGCAAGAATTTTGCCTCGTCCATTTCTCCTTGGGTTGTAACAATCGACGCATTGGAACCTTTCCGAACCGCCAGTCCACCTCAAGAACCGGAAGTGCTTCCGTATCTGCAATATATCGGCAATCATTCCTTTGACATTCAGTTAGAAGTAGCCATACAACCCGCAAATTCAGCAGAACACACCATTTGTCGGTCTAATTTTAAGTATCTGTATTGGAACATTTGTCAGCAATTGGCGCATCATACCGTTAATGGCTGCAACATTTGCATCGGTGACCTGATGGCCTCGGGTACGATTTCCGGGAAAGAACCGGACAGCTTGGGCTCGCTGTTGGAGTTGACACTCGGAGGAAAGAATAGTCTTGTTTTTCCGGATGGTACCGAACGAACATTTCTGGAAGACAACGATACGGTGATTATGCGTGGATTTTGTGAACGGGGTGAACTACGGATAGGTTTTGGAGAAGTAAGAGGGAAGCTGTTGCCGGCCTCTTCCTACCCCCCTGCCGTGGAGGGGGAACTGAAATAGTATCTTTTTTAACTTAAAAACTTCTTGTTTAATTCCCCCTCCACGGCAGGGGGGTAGGGGGAGGCCTCACCTATGGTTCATACGTTTAATCTTCAGGAATTATCTGTAGCTGAATGCCAGGCATTGTTACAGAGCCTGGTCATTCCCCGGCCCATTGCTTTTGCCAGCACCGTGGATGCGCAGGGCAATGCAAACCTGAGTCCGTTCAGCTTTTTCAATATGTTCAGCATGAATCCGCCGGTGGTGGTATTCTCTCCTTCTCGGCGGGCCCGGGATGGCAGCACCAAGCATACGCTGGAAAACCTGTGGGAAGTACCTGAGGTAGTGATCAATATCGTTAATTATGCGATTGTGGAGCAAACCTCGCTGGCTAGTGTCGAATACGAAAAAGGGGTCAATGAATTTGTAAAAGCCGGTCTGACACCTGTTGCTTCGGAGTTGGTAAAACCACCCCGGGTAGCCGAAAGTCCGGCCAGTATGGAATGCAAAGTTGACCAGATTATTCCACTTGGAACAGGCGGTGGCGCCGGTAATCTGGTAATCTGCCACGTTTTGCGGGTGCACGTTCAGACTGCTATTCTGGATGCGACAGGCAAACGCGCCGATCCGTATTTGCTGGATGCTGTGGCCCGTCTTGGGGGTGATTACTACAGTCGCGTGAATAATGAAGCAATTTTTACGGTTCCCAAGCCCAATCAGAAAAAAGGCATTGGCATTGATCAGATTCCGGAACAAATCCGAAATAGCCGCATCCTGACAGGAAATAATCTGGGGCGACTGGGCAATATTGAGCAGTTACCTGACGATCAAGATATTGCAGAATATTTCTACGATGCACGGATTCAAGCCATCTTCCAACGTTTTTCC
The DNA here is from genome assembly GCA_963520985.1 of uncultured Sphingobacteriales bacterium. GTDB lineage: Bacteria > Bacteroidota > Bacteroidia > Cytophagales > 172606-1 > Xanthocytophaga. The sequence goes on along the minus strand of CAUQTA010000001.1, from coordinate 407,566 downwards.
CACCATGCCGAATCACTGGAAGATCATCTGCATTTGCTAGCTCAAGAATTGCTTGTCAGTGGCAATGTAGAAGAGGCCTGGAAAGTGCTGCTGCAAACCAAATAGTATCTTTTAAAAGTCAAAAACCTGCCTTCAACTGCCGTGTTATCATTAGGCAGATACCTGCATTTTCCGGCGTTCCTGAGTCCAGTAAAATAGCCCCGCAGCCACTGCGGTAAAGCCCGTGATCACAGCCAGCACCACAAAAGCACTGTTCCAGCCATTGTATTGCGCCAAACGGCCTGTGAGCCAAACCGACAATGTACCTCCCAGATAGCCCACGCCATCTACCAGGCCAACTGCCGTAGCGGAACCTTTGCGGCCACCCAAATCCATGGACATTGCCCCTGCCAAGAACGAATACGGCCCCAAAAGCAACAGACCAACCAAGGAAGAGAGAATCAGGGGAACAAGCTGCCCGGACAAGTCGGCAGCCATTAAGGCCAGCACCAGCGTCATGGGTACGCAGCCAAACAAAATCACCAACCCTCGCTTGCCACTCAATGTACTGTCAGACAAGAATCCGGCAACCAGAATGGACACCATCCCGAAGATGGGATACAGCGAACTAAATTGCGAGGCGGTTCCCTCTGACATGTGAGCCACTTCGAACAAATACGTAGGCAGCCAGAAATTAAACGCTTCACGAATAGCCGTGAGACCAAACGACATGACTAGCAAAAGAATAAACGAAAGGCTGCTGAAATAGGTGGCTAAAATGGTAGCTAGAGAAGGCTTCTCCTGGTTTTCCTCTTCTTTCAGCAGATTGTTCGGATTGACTTCTGGCGGAGGAAACCCCATGCTTTCCGGGTCGTTTTTCACCGCCCACAAGCATCCCAGCGAAATGATGAACAACGTTCCGCCTGCCACAAAAAACAACAGTTGCCAATCGAGCCCCCAGTGAATGAGTTGTCCCAGCCAGAGCTTGGCCACTATGTCACCAAACAAGTAACTCAGGCTTAGCAGGCCCATCACCTTGCCGTAGTTGCGGTACGAAAACCAGTGTGTCGTAATTTTTACCAAGCCTCCCCAACCCATCGACTGCACGGCCCGGTTAAAAATCCAGGCGGTGAAAAAAATGGCTTCGCCGGTGCTGAATCCGAATATCAGCGTGGCAATCACCGATGCCAACATCCCAAATACAAACACTTGTTTGCCACCCACGGCATCGCCAATCATGCCGTTAATCACTTTGCCAATGGCATAGGCACTCACACCCGCCGAAGCAATGCGGCCCATCATTTCTTTGTCAATGCCCTGGCTGCCAAACTCTTGAATGATAAGCGGCGTTGCCACCGCCAGATTGGACCGGCACAGGTAGTAGCCACTGTATCCAATAAAAAGCCCAACGGCAGTAGTAGTTTGCCAGAAACGAAACGATTTTGCCATAAACAAGTAAATGCGAATCTGTGAATCTGCAAATCAATTCTGGAGATTCAAATAGCAGCCGTGTTAATTATTGATTAAATTGTCAATCCAAATAGTATCTTTTCAAAGTCAAAAACCTGCCCGTTCTGAATGAATATCTGGAAGCACTGCTTGTTGTCACAACGAAAATTTGGGGGCCAACCCGATGATTATGTGGCTGTTCACAAATTCATGGATAGCAGCAAGCTCTTTTTTTATCACCTGAAACACCGGCTTTTGCTGCACAATTTGTACGGAATAGAGTTAGCGATTGAACTGCTTGGCGATTTTGTTATCAATAGCGACGGAAAAACGGTGTTGGTCAGAGACATTGCCGCCGAACACTGCCGGGAGGATCTGTTTGGTGTGGTGCCAACCTTAAACGATTGGCTAAAAAACAGCGATGACGAACTGAGCAAAGAGATTGTCACACCGCAAATTGCCGATCCGGAACTGGACTATTTTCTGATGCGGCCTTATCTTCGCAGCGGACTTCGGTCATCACTGCTGATTACTTATAGCAACTTTGGCGTGTACCTGGTTGAGCAGTTTCTGAGCAAAGAAAAGGCGCTGCAACTGGCTCAGCTTTTACCTGCAACTCTAAATGTGCAGCGACTCCTGCAATTGTTTCACTGCACCGAGCGGTGGCAGTACACACCCGATAAGAATGAATTGAACTGGTTAAAACAACTTGAAAATGAACAATCAACAAACTGAACAAAGAATTAAGGAAACCCTTTTGCAGTATCTGGATGCTGGTAAAAAAGTAACGCTAACCTGGGATTGCGGTAGCGATGAGGCGTTTGTACAGACATCCATTGACGGAAAAGAATTAAGTAGTTTTGTAGATGGCGAGTATCAACAATATGAATTTCCTGCTTTACTGGAACATTTCATTATTACAGAGTTAGCTCTTCCCAGTGCTGGTGAATTTTCATTAGAGGGTAAGGGTGAAATCCGCAAAGAGAATAATCAGTTGGTTATTGTTTACGAAGCAGTAAATCTTTCTTATGAAGACTATCAGTATTTCGAAGATGAGGACGATAGCACAGAAAACAAAAATACCATCCAAGAAGATCAAAAGAAAGAAGATGATAATGAGGATAAAGATACCGATTATGAAGAAGAATATAATTCCCAGTATGTAAATGCATCTCCTGAAGAATACGCCGAATATTCAGGCAAAAAAGTCTTATTCACGCTATAAAACCAGCCATACGAATGCAATATTCTAAAAAGACGGAAAACTTTTTTGAGAATGTATACGAAGTTGTTCGCCTGATACCCGAAGGACGGGTGACTTCATACGGTGCTATTGCCGAATACCTGGGAGCCAAACGGTCGGCACGGATGGTGGGCTGGGCAATGATCAGCTCGCATTCACAGCACGGCATTCCGGCACACCGGGTCATTAACCGCAATGGCCTACTTACCGGCAAGCATTTTTTTGGCGCTCCCGATGCCATGCAGAAACTGCTGGAAGCCGAAGGGCTTGTGGTAAAAGACGACCAGGTGCAGGATTTTGACACTGTTTTCTGGGACCCAAACAAAGAGTTATTGTAAGAAATATTTTTAGTAGTAGCTGCAACCGTCTGGCAAGTTTGCGTGTCTTAGTCAAGAAATCCTGACACAATGAAAAATTTCTACCACTGCCTACTGCTTCTTTTACTCGGTTGCCTGCTCACCGCCTGCGACAAAGAAGTTTTTGAGCCTGATACGGGCGATGGCCGCTTGCCTAAATACACCGAAAAAGGCAACAACATTGCCGGTGCCTTGGTCAATGACGTAGCCTGGAAAAGCGAATACCAGCGTTGGGGACTTCAGGGCACCACAGGTCCATTGAGTATTCGTTCTTATAAGGAACAGAACGATTCGCTGGTTTTGTTTATGAATGGAATCTTCAATGAAAAGATTTACCAAGGGAAGGTGGCTAACATCATTTTTATCTTCGATAATGCTGCCCAGGCAGGCTTACCCACCAGTGATAACACTGACTATACCCAATGGCAAGGCAAACGTGTTTCGTTAGACGGCAACGCCAACTTTGCCTACATTGAAGCCTACAACGACTCCCTCAACTGCTCTTCCAAAGGCAAGGGCGAAATTTATTTTCAGCGGGTGCAACGGAAAGAGAATAAAAATGGCGACCGGACTACGGTGTATTACATTTTGTCTGGCACGTTTGAATTCACCATCGAGAATGATTGCATCAAATCCCGCGTTACCAAAGGCCGTTTCGATTTCAGACTATGAGAAAACTATACCTGCTTCTGTTGCCGCTGCTTTTTACCCAATGTCAGCTTTTTAAAAAGCCGGAAGAACCTACCCTACCCGCTCCCACTCAGACGGGAGCCAATACCGCCGGGTGTTACATGAACAGTCTGCTGTGGCTCTCGGGCAATGGCGGCTTTTACTTCAAGTACGACTCTACGCAGGCTGAGCGTCTGGAAATGGTAGTCGATGGTACATTGCGTAATACCAACAGCCCCAATGTATCTGTACAAATGATCGTATCTCTTGCCGATACACAAGTAAAACAACTAACTCAACTGCCCTTGCTTACTGGCAAAACGTTTTCGCTGGGATCACCCCATAAAGCCTCTCTTTATTTCTCGCAACCATTAGAGGCTACATCGGGCAGCATTACGTTTACTGAGGCCAGGCAAGCCAAGATCAATTCGGTGTGGGACTACACCAAACAGAATACCTTTTACATTGTTTCGGGTACGTTTGAGTTTGTTACTTCCAAGCAGAAAGTTACCAAAGGCCGCTTTGATTTTTCCATTGACGAATCAGAGTTTCGCACACGTTGAGTTCAGCAACAAGTCCATAGGGATTAGCTAGTGGCTCTTAGCTTTTTCTGGTAAGCATCAAGTAAAACAAATGGAAAAAGCGTGGGGTTCTGCCACTTTCAATCCTACTATTTTTCGGCTTGGTAGGCTACATAATCGCCGGAGGCAATGCACACGGCATCTGTTACCGAATGCTGGTACCAGTACATCCATGCCTGGGTAACTTGTTTATCTGGCAGGGAAACCGTTACCCATTCCCGCACAAAAAGAGAATTGGTTAAGTTATGGTTCAGATATCCTTCGTACTCATCCAGTTTAGATAATGTCCATTCGCACATTTTTTTGCTGAGCAAATAAACCTCGCCATGCACCAGGTTTGTTTGAGAGGGTACGGCTCCTGGGTACTCGCCAAGGTCGTACAGAGTGGCATTTACCGTTCCTTCGGCTACAAATGTGGCGTTCTTTGCCATAAAGGCATAAAACGGATGGTTAAAAGCTCTTCGTAACGTGCCATAAACAAACAAATTGCGCTGCAGCATAGGGTTTTTGCTTTCTGTAAGATACTATTTTGTACGAGAAGAAAAAAGAGACTAGAGAAAAGATAATGATCTGACAATCAGATATTTGCTTCTTTACTTAGTTTCTTCTTGGATAGTAACAACAATCCTATAAACGTTAGAAGGCCATTCAATATTAGCAACTCAAAGCCGAATTTGTATCCATGCAACCATTTTTCGGAATGGGTATTGATGATGTAACAAAGAATAGGGGATAAAACGCAGACAATGGGCACAAAACGGTCTTTGATCGAAATGTTGGTGAGCAGGCCAAAGGCAAACAAACCCAGCAACGGCCCGTAGGTATAGCCCGCCACCGTAAACACCGCTTGCACCACACTTTGGTCGTTTAGGGCTTTAAAAATCAGAATCACCAGCAGCAATGCTACCGACATAGACAAATGCACGATGGTTTTGATGCGTTTGCGTTGCTCTTCGGGACGTTTTTCAAAATCGAGAAAATCAATGCAAACCGAAGTAGTTAATGAAGCCAACGCCGAGTCGGCACTGGCATACGACGAAGCGGTAATGCCCAGAATGAAAAATATACCCGCTACCAGCCCAAACTCGTTACGAGTCACCAACAGTGTAGGGTACAGATCGTCGGTTTTGGCAGGGAGGGGAATGCCTTGTTTGTTGGAATAGATGTACAGCATCGCCCCCAGCGTCAGAAATAGTAGGTTTACAATCAGAAAAACCGTGCTAAAGGTGTACATGTTCTTTTGGGCCTCCTGCAAGTTGCGGCACGTCAGGTTTTTCTGCATCAGATCCTGGTCCAGGCCAAACATGGCAATGGTGGTGAACAAGCCCGCCAGGAATTGCTTTATGAAATACTTTTTGTCGTTGCCATCTTCAAAGAAGAACGTCTTGGAATAACTGCTTTCGCGAACCGTTTCGATCAGTCCGCCCAGCGACAAACCCAACGCCTGACTAATCAGATAGACACTCAATAACAGCGCGGCAATCAGAAAAGTAGTCTGGAAGGCATCGGTCCACAAAATGGTTTTGATGCCGCCTTTCGAAGTTATCAGCCAGATTAACGCAATGGTAATGATTACGTTTACTTCAAACGGAATGCCCCAGGCATCAAACAACGCCAACTGCAGCACCATAGCCGTCAAAAACAGCCGAAACGCCGCCCCAATGGTACGTGACACCAGAAACGCCGCCGCCCCTGACTTATACGACCAAAAACCCAGCCGTTGATGCAGATAGGTATAGATCGAAACCAGATTGAGGCGGTAGTACACGGGCATCAGCACCAGTGCCACCACCATGTACCCCACCACATTGCCCAGGATAAACTGGAAATACGAAAACTGAGAGTTACCTACCTGCCCAGGCACGGATATAAACGTGACGCCCGAAATAGCCGTACCGATCATGCTGTAGGCCACCAGGTACCAGGGCGAGTTTTTTCCGGCTGTAAAAAAGGTATGCGTGGTAGCTCCCCGGCTGGTGACATAGGACAATACAATCAAAATGCCGAAATACGCCAGTAATATGGTAAGAACTAAGCCCGCAGTCATGTGGTTTGAATGGATAAAACAATGAAAATAAATAGTTGATTATCAGCTATTTAATTACTCTCGAATACTACCAAAAAACTTGTTTTTTCTGACCGAAATCGCGCTTAAATTGGATATTTTTTCGTAAATTTGCTAACCTTAACCCCATAGGTTTTTCATTTTTAAAAGATAGTATTTTAAAAACATCATGTACGCATCGCAAAATACACTTCATACGTTTTCCTTTCCCAGCTCTTTCACTCCCTCTGCCAATCTTTTTCCACTCAGCGATCCGGATGTAGAGGTATTGGAAGAAGAAGCGGTAGACACAGAGGAAGAGTGCTCGCTGGTCGTTTTCAATGACGATGTAAATACGTTTGAGCATGTGATCGAAACCCTGATTGACGTGTGTGGTCATACACCGGAACAAGCCGAACAATGCACCTGGATCATCCATTACAAAGGCAAGTGCAAGGTAAAAAACGGCTCGTTTGACGAACTGGCCTCTATGCGGAATGCGATTTGCAATCGGGGAATTTCAGCAGAAGTCCTTTAACCTATTTTCAGAATGCAAAAATCGGACAGGCAACCCTGGCCCCATCTAGCGAATACACAACCACATGAACTATCCTTCCAAGTTAATAGAGAACGCCGTTAATGAAATTGCAAAACTACCTGGCATCGGCAAAAAAACCGCTTTGCGACTGGTTTTGCATTTGTTGAAAAGAGAAGAAGAAACCTCCCTGGCCCTGGCCGATGCCATTACCCAGCTTCGCACCCAGATCCAGTATTGCCGCCATTGCCACAACATATCTGATGCCGATGTGTGCGCCATTTGTGCCAATCCGATGCGTGACCGTTCACTGGTATGCGTGGTGGAAGACACCCGCGATGTTCTGGCGATTGAAAACACTGCGCAATACAAGGGATTGTACCACGTACTGGGGGGCATTATTTCGCCCATCGAAGGCGTAGGTCCTAACGATTTGCATATTGATTCGTTGGTGCGCCGTGTTCCCGAATCGGAGATCAAAGAGGTTATTCTGGCACTGAGCCCAACGATGGAAGGCGATACCACTGCGTTTTACCTGACCAAGAAGCTAAAACCGTTTAATCTGAAAATCAGTACCATTGCCCGCGGCATCCCGATTGGCGGCGAACTGGAATATGCGGATGAAATTACGTTGGGTCGCAGCATCATGACGCGCGTTGCTTACGACAGTTAATGGTACAGCAGATTCAACTTAAAATAGTATCTTTCAAAACAGCAAAACCGGCACATGAAAAAACCGTGTTACCAATCAGTAACACGGTTTTTGATTTTTAATATATATCTGATTCTTAACTCTAACCAACACTGTTTTTAAGCAGCTATTTGTCCTGGCGATGCAATACGATGCAACAGCGGCTCAATGCGGCTATCCAAGCGGTTTTTCACAAACCCATTGCTTACATAGGCAGGCATATCGGCAATCATTTCCTGATACGCTTCCAAGCCAAGTGCCTTGGCAATGTAGCTTTCGTGAATAAAATTGATGTAGCTTACCAAATCGAGTAGGCATTTGTGAAACAAGCGAAAATCTATTTCCGCCTCTACGAACCGCTCGATTTCCCGGTGATTGGCCGAAATGCGCAAACGCCCCAACAGATCGTAATACGTGGTGTAGCCAATGCGCCAAGTCAATTGCTGCCAGTGACTCTGACTAAATTTCTCCAATACTGCGCCGCTTTTGTTACGCAATGCCGTTTTGGGGTTGCCCTGCACTTGCTGACGGATGCCACGAGCCCGTAGCTTGCGCGTAGTGCGCAGGAATTGACCAATCTGAGCTTGGGCTTCAATTACTTCGGCAGCGGGTTGCAAACTAGGCTTATACGAAGCCAACGGCAACCGGTGCACGGTAAAGTTATCATAATGCCCGGAAGCATAATAGCCCAGCGGCAACGGATAAAACCCTTTGACAACCAATCGGCTCACTTCCCGACGAATCAGTTCACTGTTGTTGCCTGTTACACCCAGCGTAGCCAGGAATGCACGTAAGCCAAACAGAATGCTGTAGTATGCCTGTGGAAATGTCCAATGCAAAGCACTGCGCAAGTATTGGTCGTCGCCTAACTCGGCGGTAGTGCGTAATGCATATTCGGTACTCCAGCTATTGAGCAGTAGCTTTTTTATCTCTTCTTTTACAACTTCGGTTAGGATTGGATTGTGCTCCACAAAATTCGGCGATGTGTGCAATGCATAGGCTTCGCTTGACTGCTCGATGTGGTACTGCATCCCAAAATAATGGTTCAAAAACACTTGCGCTGGAATTGACTTTTTCCAAGCGTCTTCATTTGCTTGTCCGGTTGGTTCCACCTCCGGTAGAAAGGACAATTGTTTTCCTAAAAAAACTTCGTTTTCCATGATTAAATAACATTTAAATAGTTTTCGTAGTTCCTTGTAGAAGAGTCGTTTTCAGCTCTTCCATTGTGTATAAATTTACAAAAATATTTTGTACTTTCCTAATAAATATTCAAAAAAAACGGCCCTTCTAATTTCAATTAGAAGGGCCGTAAGGACAGGGTTTTGGTAATTTAAAAGATACTATTTTTTCTTATCAGAACTACGTATATCAGGCGAGCACACGGTCGCAGAAGGCGTGCACTTTGTGAATGCTGGCTTTCAGCTTATCTTCCCGCAGAGGCATTTCATTGAGCAACTGATAGCCTTGCCTCGCCTCCGACTCTATTTCTTCCAGTGACAGCATGTGAAACAAAGTACGCGCTTTGTGCAACATCTGGCCGAGCCGCTGCGTATCTTTTTGAAGCAGTGACGATTGATAGTCTATCTTGAACTGCCGAATGCTACTGACCGACAGATTAAAGAGATGTTCCTGGGTTTCGGCATCTTCTGAAGAAACCGTAGTTACTTTTTGCCAGATGTATTCTGCAAACGTTGGCACAAATGCAGGCTCCGTCATATCCGGCAGTAGTGCAGCGGCGGGTTGTTCCAATGATTGGGGCAAATACTTGCTCAGGCAAGCATGCAAGGCGTTTGGTGTAAAGGGCTTTGTCACAAAATCGGTCATACCGTTTGCCAGACACCGCTGTTTTACTTCATCCAATGCATTGGCGGTCAGTGCAATAATCGGTACTTTCTGAAAACGCGGCTCATCCAAGGCTCGAATGGCTCGTGTCGCTTCAAAACCGTCCATTTCCGGCATTTGAATGTCCATCAGTACCAAATCGTAGTTTTGTTCTTCTACTTTTGCCAGTGCTTCGAGGCCGTTGCGGGCGTAGTCTGGCTTTAATCCCCAACTTTTCAAAAACTTAGAGGCAACAACAATGTTCACTTCGTTGTCTTCTACGAGCAATAATTTGGCAGTTTGCCACTGTGCAGGCTTTTCTAATACTTTGGGAGCTCGGACATCGGGTTTTTCGCCTATTTCAAAGGTAAGGACAAACGAAAACGAGGACCCAAGTCCTAACTTGCTTTTGACTTCGATCTGGCTGTTTTGCAATTCCAGCAGCCGCTTGGTAATGGATAAGCCTAATCCGGTGCCCCCAAACTTACGGGTGGTATCGGCACCGGCCTGTGTGTAATCGTCAAATATAGCGTGCAATTTTTCTTGCGGAATGCCAATGCCTGTATCCGAGACGGTAAACCGGATCATGGCTTCTTTTTCTGTTCTGGATTTTAGTTCAGCTTCGATCAGCACAACGCCTCTTTCGGTAAATTTTACCGCATTGCTGATCAGATTATTCAAAACCTGCAGAAGCCGTGCCGGATCGCCGATCAGGTAAGCAGGTATGTGCGATGACGCGTGCACGTTCAGCGTAATTCCTTTGTCTTTTGCCCGGTAGTGCGATGCATTTCGGGCGTTTTTCAACAGTTCTTCCAGCGAAAACACCGTTTTTTCCAAAACCAGTTTATTCGCTTCCATTTTGCCAAAATCCAGCACATCGTTGATGAGTGTCAGCAGGTTTTCGGCCGAATGTTTCAGTGTTTTCAGGTTTTCGCCCTGGTGCGGCTGTGGATTGTCGTCTGTGAGCAGGTGAGCCATGGCAATCACTGCGTTCAGTGGCGTCCGCAACTCGTGCGTCATGGTAGAAAGATAGGTCTGCTTGGCAGCCAGGGCTTCTTCAAGCTGTGCATTGGTTTGCAGCAACTCCAGTTCCCGCTTTTTGTAGCGAGTTATGTCTTCCAGGAGACAAAGGTAAGCCGGTTGGTTTATTTCAGTAATGTGAATGGAAGAAACGGTTTTAGCAAAAACCCGGTCGTCGGCAAACGTAATTTCGTCTTCGGCAAGGAGTATAGTAGAGGCACCTGCCAAAAAATTATCCCGGAAATGCAGGTATGCTTGTTGCCGGTCGGCGTGGCTAACGGGTGTTTCTGCAGAACTTTCCAATTGCCAAAGTGTATCAAACGCCTGATTGCAGTAGAGTAAATGCCCCCAGTCGGTAGTGACTACCAGGCACGGATGCGGAATGCTATTTAAGAAGGCATGTGAAAAAGGTTGCTGTGAGATGCCCGAACCAACAAGACCAGGGTTAATAAGCATAAGTTGAAATTCCGCAATGAGTTTAGGCGGTTGAAAAGAAAACCTTACAGTTGTGCACGTGCGTAACCTTCTCCATAGCGTTACGAATTCAAGTTTACGGTTCTTTCGACTGACAATAAATTCAGATTTAGGCTATTTATTACATTCCATTTGATTGAAAACAAATTATATGAAACCCGGACGTACAACTTTTTTGCTGAGACATAAGGCCCATAGTATGTTTACAGAGAGGAGGAGCAAATGCAAATCGCATGGCAAACCGTAACAAAAATGTGACAGAAGCGGCTAAAACATTACGGCTATTGCACAAAACCTTACCGGCTCAGACAACCATTTGAGGCTTATACAGTATATAGTAAGATTTACTTGTTGGTAAGTGTAAACCACCAAGTTGCACAAAATTCTTTATCCTAGTGCTTAAATACGTACAGAACTTTGACTATCAACAGAGCAGACTGCCAATCCGGAACCTATAGAAAATAGTATCTTTTTCAAAAGCAAAATCCGGCAGTTCCTTGAAAAGAAGACGTTGTTTCTTTGCGCTTGAACAAATAGTCATGAATAAATCTTGGAAAATCACAGGATAATCCTAACTTTGAACTAAACTCAATACTTGTAATCATGACAACAAATCTGACAGAAAAAGAAAAGTCTCCGCTCAAAAATCTGGAAGAATGGGAAGAGGATTTGCTGGTACGATATCCGGAAGAAGGTCAACCTCAGAAAAACAAAGAAGAATACCGAAACTACATTGATTCTGAGCGAGTTAATACAGTTCGGGAATTTTATCGTTTGAACCATACTTACCAAACCTACGATTTTGTACGCCAGAAAGAGGCCGATTTCCTCAGATTTAACAAGAAAGAGATGCCTGTATGGAGTGCTGTGGAATACCTCAATACCCTGGTTGACGATTCGGACCCGGATACGGACCTGGACCAGTTGCAACACCTGATGCAAACGTCGGAAGCGATTCGTGCCGACGGACATCCGGACTGGTTTGTGTTGACCGGCTTTTTGCATGATCTGGGCAAAGTATTGTGTCTCTTTGGCGAGCCGCAGTGGGCCGTAGTGGGCGATACTTTTCCGGTGGGGTGTCAGTTTTCGGACAAGATTGTGTATCCCGAGTTTTTTACCGCCAATCCAGACCACGACAATGCCCAACTAAACACAAAATACGGCGTATATGAACCCAACTGCGGTTTGCGCAATGTGCATATGTCCTGGGGGCACGATGAGTATTTGTACCAGATGCTCAAAGACTACATGCCCGAACCTGCGCTGTACATGATTCGCTACCATTCGTTTTATGCGCAACACCGCGAGCATGCCTACGATCATTTGCTCGACAGCCATGACCAGGAAATGTTTCAGTGGGTCAATAAATTTAACCCTTACGATTTGTACTCGAAGGTGCCTGTGCCACCCAATGTCAAAGAATTAAAACCGTATTACGAAGATCTGATTGCCAAATACTTGCCTTCAACGTTACGCTTCTAATAGAACAAAGAGCTGCCGGATATTGGCAGCTCTTTTCGTTTGCCCGAAATAGCATATTAGAAAAATAAAAAACCGACCCTAATGGTCGGTTTTTAACTGTAAAACGCAGTAGTTCAGGCTAGCCCTGAATATTCTCTAAAGGAGAAAATTATAAAATAAATGGTGGTAGGTTTAGGTGTTTCAAAAGATACTATTTCACAAAATTAACCAACCTGCTTAAGCACCCGTACCAATTTGAGTTGTTCTTCCAGAGCTTTCATGTCGGCAAGTTCGTCGTCTTCCATTTCGGCCTCATCGTATTCGTAGGCGGTTTCCGACTTGTATGTTTCGTTGTAATATACCAGGTTCCATTCGCCCTCTTCGTCTTCGGTCAGGGCACTCAACGACTCCACCCAGTCGCCTGAGTTCAGGTACAACACATCTCCGTAATGTTTGATGGCCGGTTGGTGAATGTGCCCGCAAATAATGCCTTCGCATTGCTTAGCCTTGGCCAGCTCCACTAATTGTGTCTCGAAATCAGATATGTAACTTACTGCCGATTTTACTTTGGCCTTTACCTTTTGCGAAAGCGAGTAATAAGGTAAGCCCCGACTGGTTCGGTAGTTATTGTATAGTTTGTTTACCCACAGCAAAAACGTATATCCAATGTCGCCCAACTGGGCAATCCATTTCAATTGGGAAGTGACCGAATCGAAAATATCGCCGTGTGTGACATAAAACCGCCGTCCGTGCGATTTGAGAATGTATTCACGTTGGATCGAAAACCCACCTACCTTTACCGGCAGCACCTGATCCAGAAAATCGTCGTGGTTGCCTCGCAAGTAAATTACCTGCGTATCGTGATCTTCCATCATCTTCAGCACCGTCTTGAAAAAACGCGTGTGCTTGCGTTTCCAGGTACCGTATTTCTTTAATTGCCAGCCATCGATGATGTCACCATTCAGGATCAGCTTTTCGCAGGAATGTTGCTTCAGGAAGTTGGCAACCTGCTTGGCCTTGGAACCAGATGTACCCAAATGAACATCTGAAATCACGATAGTTTTGAAATGAGTCTTCAAATTGCCTGATTTTTAATGCAAAAAAAGGCTTTTACTATCACTTACACGTTAACGAATGCTTATGAAATATTTAACTTTTCACCAGAAAGACAACAGATCATTAAATCAATGTTAACGAAACACTAAATCAACATTTCGAGACTGTAAATCAACCATTTAACGGTACGCTTTCATGCAGTTTTCGCCTACGTTAATTTCTACACAGTATTTTGATACTTGAATGAATAGTATCTTCAGAAAAGCGAAAACCTGACAGCGCAAAATCGTATCCAAAACCTATACTAATTTATGAAAATGTCTTTTTGGGATTTTTGCGAACAAGTGGATAGTAGGATGTATTAGCTCCCGACAATTGCTGTAATGTCCTCAATAGGCTTGCAGTATGCAAAGATAGTACTGAATCATAATCATCGTCTCTGTAACCACCAAATAAGGCCAAAGAAACAGGAACCGGATACCCTACGGAAGCTTCAATACTTTTGACAGATGCGCAAAAGATGTTTACACATTCCAACCATTCATCCGTAGTTAATTGATGACCAATATCGTCTTCCTGATGGCTATCGGCACCATGACAAAACACCAGGTAATCAATCTGTTGGGCAACAAACATTTCCTCTATAAGTAGCATTCTGATTTGTAAATCTTGAAGGTATTCCTGATGCGCTGTGCGAATATTGACATTACATCCCGGAGCAATGGCATGCTGTAACAAGGGAGCAAAAACTCGACTATCCTCAATACTATTCCCAAAATGTCCATCCAAATCAATAAAAGCGCCTCGCTTGCCCAAGCTTTTGTAAATTTTAAGAGCCGCTATGACTTGACCTGAAAATGCACAAAACAATGCTCCGTGTTCTGGCACCGCATGATGGAATCCAGAAGTCGGGCTTAAATAAATTTGAGCCGGATTATTGATAGAACCAAGAATTGCCTGATACAAACTAGCATTTGTGTAACGCGTACTTTCTGCATATTCTCCGCTCCATTGAATTCCTAACAAACCGTGACCATTGGCATAAGGTAACTGCCTCTGAAAGAAACCATCGACATAATCTTGAGTATGAGCTAAATAAAAATCTTCTTTATTAAATGCAGAGAAAGCCCCATCTACCTCAAAATTATCTAACAATTGCATTCGATCAAGATAGTCCAGCAATAACCTGGGCTTCAGAGGACTTCTTGACTCGCTTCCCTCTCCCAAAATGTCAGGACACATTTCAGGGCGATACAATATTCTGACTTTTTGATTTTTCATTTGAGAATACAAGTCGTTGACTAATTCTAATTAAGCTTCTTAATAATAAGTTTAACTCTTCTAAAGTTTTAGGTAGTGTTTCTAAATATATTGGGTTTTGATAAAAAAAAAGATACTATTTTGGAACGTCAATTATAGCAAAAGTGGCATTTTGTAGAAAAAGAGTACTTTTGCCAAAACATTGCACCAATTACATCAGTCTATGCAAATCAAACTCGAAAAAGGCAAATACTACTCCTGGATTGTGCGAATATGGGTGGTTTTTGTCAGTTTATTCCTACTATTTCTTCTCTACGTCTGGTCAGTAAACGTTGACTTATTCGGATTATTTGGCCGGATGCCGTCCTTTAAAGAAATCGAAAACCCCAAAAGTAACCAAGCATCCATTGTATTTGCAGTAGATGGCTCCATTCTAGGCTCTTACTACCGTGATGAAAACCGGAATACAGTGGATTACACTCAGCTTTCTTCCAACATTATCAATACCCTAGTTTCTACCGAAGACATTCGCTTTAACCAGCATTCAGGAATTGACTTTGTGGGTACAACAGCTGTGGTACCTTACTTGCTGATTGGCAAAAGAAGAGGTTCCAGTACGGTTACTCAGCAATTGGCTAAGAATCTTTTTCGCATGCGTAAAGACGACATGCATGGAGCCGTTGATAATGTGGTGATTGATAAAACCAAGGAATGGTTGACCGCGGTTCAGCTTGAACGCAGTTATACGAAAGAAGAGATTCTGGCTATGTACCTGAATACGGTGGATTTTGGCAGTCGTGCGTTTGGCATTGAGTCAGCGTCGCGTACGTTTTTTCAGACCAATGCCTCCAAGCTCACCATTCCACAGGCGGCCCTGTTGGTAGGCATGGTCAACAATCCGTATTACTACAGCCCCATACGCCATCCGGAACGGGCACGCGAAAAACGGAATTTCGTGCTGTCCAAAATTGCCGAGCACGGCTACATCACTGAAACTCAACGCGCCAAATTTGCCGCCGAGCCGCTCAATCTGAAATACCGACCTGAAAATGCCACTCGCGGATTGGCTACGTATTTCCGGGCCGAGTTGGAAAAAGAATTACGCAAAATCGCCAAGCGTCACGACAAAGATTTGTACACCGATGGGCTGCGCATTTATACCACCATCGATGCCCGTCTGCAACGCTATGCCGAAGAAGCCGTAGCCGAACAAATGAAGCAACAACAGAAAAAGTTTATGAACTATTGGAAGCGTCAGGATCCGTGGCGCAGTGCTTCAGGTGCAGAAATCAAGAATTACGTGCAGAATGTCGCTGCCCGAATGCCCCGCTTTCAGCAGTTGCTCGAATTTTACAAGGGGAATGAAGATTCGGTATGGACCGAACTCCGCACACCGGTACATATGACGGTGTTTTCGTGGGATGGTGAAAAAGACACCACCATGAGTCCGCTCGATTCGATTGCGTACCACAAGAAATTTCTGCAAACGGGTTTGCTTGCCATGGAGCCGACAACCGGACAAATACGCGCCTGGGTGGGCGGCATTGATTTCCGGCATTTCCAGTATGACCATGTGCGGCAGGGCAAGCGGCAACCCGGCTCTACGTTCAAACCCATTTTATACGCCGCCGCCATTGACAACGCCGGTTACAAACCCTGCGACCGCGAATGGGATCGCACCATTACCATCAACGGCTGGACGGCCGATAACTACAGCCGCACCTTCAGCGATTCGCTGGTGACATTGCGGGTAGCACTGGCCAAATCGCTGAATACGATTCCGGCCCGTCTCACTCAAAAAGTAGGCGCGTCTATGATCGTCGATTACGCCAAGCGGCTGGGCATTGAAAGTCCGCTGAAACCGTATCCGGCCTTGTGCCTGGGCACCGAATCGGTGAGTATGTATGAGTTGCTCAGCGCCTATGCCACCTTTGCAGCAGGCGGTGTATGGCACAAACCGCAGTACCTGTTGCGTATTGAAGACCGCAACGGAAACTTACTGGAAGAATTTCAAACTCAAAGTCAGGAAGTATTGAATGAAGAATCAGCTTATCTGATGACGTACATGCTACGTGGCGGCGTAGAAGAACAGGGGGGCTCGGCACAAGCCATTCGGCAATATAAGTTTTCGCACGGCAATGAAGTAGGTGCCAAAACCGGAACCACCCAAAATTACGCAGATGGCTGGACGGTAGGCATTACTCAAGACCTGGCAGCGGCGGTGTGGTTTGGTGGCGACGACATGAACATTCACTTTCGTGATGGCAGCGGGGCGGGTTCTAAGACCGCATTGCCCATTTTTGCTACCTTTATGGAAAAGTCATTCGCCGATCCTTCTACTGGCCTCACAAAAAAACCTTTTACCAAACCCCATGTGTTAAACACCGAACTGGATTGCCAGAAATACAAGGCTGCCCTCCAAAAAGTAGATTCGACAGAATATGAGGTTATTAAGAAAGTACCAGATCCGTATATCGATGGACAATAAGAACCAGTTGTTGGAAAATAGTATCTTTTGAAGATGAAAAACCCCCTGACAGCCAAGCCGTTTTCTTGTATCTGTTGTCTCCTGCTGAATAGTACTTCTGCGTCAAAGGCAGGAATTGATCCAACAGGTTCTTACAAGTTGGTAAGTAACGCCAAAGAAAAAGATGGGGAGATTTACGGCTGTTATGGCACGCTGAAGATGAAGCTCATAGGACAAACCAGGGTCATTGTAGGTTTTAACATTTCAAAAGGATATCCAAGCTATAATTCGGGCAGTTTTCTGGATACACTCGATTACCGGAACAATACCGCCGTTTACAAAGATGCATTTGATACCACTTGCCGACTGACACTCAGGGTATCACCCAAAGGAGTAACTGTTACGGAAAAAACGGCCGACTATAACTTTGGATGCGGATTCGGGCATGGGATAGTAGCAAACGGTTTTTTCAAAAAAGTATCAAGTGCGGTTCCTGTGATAATGAACAATTAAAAATAGTATCTTTCAAAATCCAAAAATCCAGCATTTGATCATTCACTCATTCTAAATTACTATTATGTCTGTACTTCGCCAGCATGCCGAGCAGCAATTTGCTGAAGAACTCGCCGAATTGAAAAAACAAGACAAAGGTACGCTTCCTCCCAACTGGCATCTGTCGCCTGCCTCGGTGGTGACCTATCTGATAGGTGGAAAGCTAAAAAACGGCTTCGAAATTTCGCCAAAATACATCGGATCGCGTCGGTTGATGGAAATAGCCGTAGCCACACTCACCACCGACCGGGCATTGTTGCTGTATGGCCTACCCGGAACGGCCAAATCGTGGGTATCGGAGCATTTGGCGGCGGCCGTTTCCGGCGACTCTACCCTCTTGATTCAGGGAACCGCAGGCACCGGCGAAGAAGCCATCCGGTATGGCTGGAACTATGCCCGTTTGCTGGCCGAGGGCCCATCGGAAAGGGCGCTGGTAGTAACGCCCATGATGACGGCAATGACAGACGGAAAAATTGCGCGCATTGAAGAGTTGACTCGTATTACGGCTGATGTACAAGATACCTTGATCACCGTTCTTTCAGAAAAAGCAATGCCCATTCCGGAACTGAGTACCGAAATTCAGGCAGTGAAAGGATTTAATGTAATTGCCACAGCCAACAACCGCGATAAGGGAGTAAACGAACTTTCGGGGGCATTAAAACGTCGCTTCAATACGGTGATTTTACCTGTTCCGAGCAACATGGATGAAGAAATTGACATCGTGCAGCGCCGAGTAGCCAGCTTGTCGAAAACCCTCGAACTGCCTGCCGAAGCTCCGTCCCTGAAAGAGATCAAACGCGTCGTGACCGTTTTTCGCGAACTTCGCGGCGGCATCACCCAAGACGGCAAGACCAAAATCAAAACGCCTACCGGAACGATGAGTACTGCAGAGGCTATCTCGGTGGTAAACAGCGGATTGGCACTGGCGGCTCATTTTGGCGATGGCATCCTGAACGCCGAAGACCTGGCCGCAAGCCTGGTGGGAGCCGTAGTAAAAGATCCTGTACAGGATAAAGTAGTATGGAATGAGTACCTGGAAACAGTGCTCAAAACCCGTGAAGACTACAAAGACTTGTACCGGGCCTGCAAAGAAATCACGCTATAAATACATAGCCCTGGCAAACCTTTCAATCAATAACTGCCAGGGCTTTCCCATTCTGTCACCAGCTCTTGAACCCGCAACAATACAAGAATACTTGACAAAGCAACCGCTATTTTCAACAGAGAAAAATCCGGAAGAAATTAAACATTCTTCTTTTTATTTTGTCTGACTATCCCTTAAACCACTTTATGGCAAAAAAGCAATTGCTCTCTTTTTACTTTTTCTTTCCAGCTTTTTTTGCTAGTTGAATATTATGTACATTCGCAAAAGGTAACTTAGTTTACGTTTCCCATGTCTTTCAGGAGGGTCATTGCAGTCTTGGCAATTGTTGGTACCTACACATCCGTTTGTTTGTATGCACAAAACAAACATGCGGATAGCTTGCTGCATCTTCTTCGCAATCACCCAAACGAAGACACCATCCGAATCCAGTATCAGATCGATCTGGTCTATGCGCTTTTCTATACTCAGCCTGATACCGCTCTGATCCTTGCTACTCAGGCACTAAAAACAGCAAAGAAATTACAAGCAACCAAAAAGACGGGCAATGCCTACCATGCGTCAGGGGTGGTGTACATGCGCAAAGGCAATGAGGTAAATGCGCTGGATATGTTTCTGAAAGCCATACCTTATTTTGAGCAAGCTCACGATGCACTGAGCTTAACGGTAACTTACCGCGACATTGCGTCATTGTATCAGCGGCAGGAACAAACCGAACGGGCATTGGATTATTACCAGAAAGCGTACAAGTATGCTCTTAAGAGCCAATCCAGAGATGAAATGGCCCGGCAACTTACCCAAATTGCGGTTATCTATAACAAAAACTACCACAAACGGGACACTGCAATGGCTCTTCTTCAGGAAGCCCTGCAAGTGATTACACCGCAGAACAACATTATTCTGAAGGGAGAAGTGCTGGAAAATATGGGCTATGTAAAACTAGGCTTCCAGAAACACAATGAAGCCATTCAGCTATTCAATCAGGCGTTGACTAACTACCAACGTCTCGGTGCTGTCTATCAGATGGCCAATGCCCGAAAAGCCCTGGCTCTGGCTTTTAAATACAAAGGAGACATTAGAACCAGTTTGCAACACGGAATCATTGCCATGAACCTGGCGCAACAAACAAAGGATAACAGTCTGATTCGTGGCATCGCATTTCTCTTATCCAATGATTACGAGAAACAGGGAGATTACAAAAAATCGTTGTATTACCAGCGCATGGGTGAGCAAGCCAAAGACTCTATTTATAGCGTAGAAAAAACCCTTATTCTTAATAACTTACAAACCAAGTTTGACATTGCCAATCAGCAGCGGGCCATTGACTTACTTAATAAGAACAAACGCATTCAGGAACAGGAACTCAAACGCAAGACGTACGAACGAAATGCTCTGATCATTGGCACGATATTGCTCGGCGGAATGGCCTTTTTGCTTTATCAGTACATCCGCTACCAACGGCAGAACCACCAACTGCTAAAGGACAAGAACCAGGAAATCGAATACCAGAAAGAGCAACTCATCGAGCTGAACGCCACCAAAGACAAGCTGTTTTCCATTATTTCGCACGACATCCGCAGCCCGCTAAACTCACTGGAGGCTACTCTCGAATTGCTGGAACATGGGTATTTGTCGGTAGAAGAAATGCAAACCATTGCGCCAGAGTTGCGCCGCAAAGTTCACACCACTTCGGGGTTGCTTACCAACATTCTGCACTGGGCCAAAAGCCAGATGGAAGGAATTGTAACCAATCGTGAACCGTTCCGTTTGCAACCTATTGCCGAAGAACTCATAAATACCTTCCAGCTTCCGGCTCAGGATAAACAGATCTTGCTCGAATGCCAGATTCCGTCTGCGTTGCAAGTCAATGCCGACCGGAACATGGCTTCACTCATTATCCGGAACCTAGTTTCCAATGCCATCAAATTTACACCGGCGGGCGGCAAAGTGGTGATCCGCGCCACTTCAGAGCAAGACTATGTAGTCATTATGGTCAAAGATACGGGCAAAGGCATGACTCAGGAACAAAAGAGCCGTTTGTTTGACATGAAGACGCATTTCTCTACGTCGGGCACTTCCAACGAAGAAGGGACCGGCCTCGGGTTGCTGCTCTGCAAAGAATTTGCAGAAAAGAACGAGGGAAAAATATGGGTAGAAAGCCAACCCGACCAAGGCAGCTGCTTCTTTGTTTCGTTGCCCGCCGCCTGAATGCCACTGGGTAAAAGCCACCTCACTTCCCGCACAAAAATAGTATCTTTTGCCTCACCCAAACCTGGCCTTCAGATGCACAACCGGGTAGGTACTTCGCAATCCTTAAATTATGTTAAAATGGCATAGAAATGGTGCAGCCTACTAAAAAAATGGTTACTTTCGTACTTGATTCTAGCCAACAGCCTAGGTTTTTGCTTTTAAAAAGATACTATTTTTTACCTAATCCAAAAGCTGTTTTCACATAAGATTTTTTTGGTAAAACGATACAACCCATGCAACGACAGCTCATTTTATTATTGCTCATGTGCGGGTGGCTTAGTGCCCTAACTACCGAAGCGGAAGCTCAGGCGGCCCGGTTTTCGGCGGGAGCCATTCTGGTGCAAGGCTTTACCCTGCAACGCGACAGCATGACTAAAGCCCCATACGTAACCATCATTAACAAACGAAGCCGGTTCGGGACCATCAGTGCAGATAACGGCTATTTTTCCATTTATGCCCAGCGCGGTGATACCCTGGAGTTTTCGGCCATTAACCTGCAAACGGCCACTTATGTGGTGCCTGCCTATTACGCTGCCGACCGACTTGCCGTACGGGCTGTTATGAATTCCAAAACCTACGAACTGAATGAAGTAGTGGTGCGGCCTTATTCGGAAAAGCAATTCAAGAAAGATTTTCTGGCCCTGCAACTGGCCGATGACACCCCCGATTTGCAGCTTCCGGCCATTCCACGGTTAGCCACTCCCTCGGCAGTGGCGCAGAATGGCAACGGCATAGGCGTGACAATAGGTGGGCCTATCACAGCGCTTTACAATGCTTTCAGCCGGGAAGCCAAGTCGCGCCGCAAACTAGCCACGATGATGGCCGAAGACAAACGCAAAAAAATGTATGCGGCCAAAGTAAATCCTGAGTTTGTCGGTCGTGTAACCGGCCTTGCAGGCAACGACCTGGAAGAATTCATGACCTACTGCAAGTTGTCTGAAGAATTTGTCCTGGAAGCCAACGAATACGATGTGGCCATGGCCCTGCAAGATTGCCTGCGCAATTTTAAAGCCAGTAAGAACTAGAAATAGTATCTTTTTAGATCCAAAAACCTTACAATCCGTTGCTTTCCGGCATACACAAATATCCTGACAGGCGGGCCCGTTCCACCTGTCTTTTTTGTTGCTTTTTTCCATCCATTTGCTCGTTCACTTTTTGTACGGGTTTCTTTTTTTTTGATTTTCAGCGAGGTGCGTTTTTTGATTCGGTCTTATCTGTTATTTTTAGAGCAGCAAAAGCTGCAATCCTAAACCAGTAAAAACACATAAATACTGATTACCTATGATAGAACAAGACGGAAGAAGTCGCGTCGTCATTGAACACGTACTACCGCAACTGAACGGAGGACGCTTTCCTGTTAAGCGGACGGTAGGCGAAAAACTCATTGTAACGGCCGACGTCTTTGCCGATGGCCACGATGAGGTTCGTGCCGCTTTGCTAGTAAAGCATACTGACGAAAGTACGTGGAAAGAAATACCGATGGAGTTTCAGGGAAACGACCACTGGCAGGCTTCGTTTGTTCCCGAAAAACGTGGAATCTATGAATACACTGTGCAGGGCTGGGTTGACCACCTATACACCTGGCAAAAAGGACTGAAGAAAAAATTTGAAGCCGGCCAGGATGTTTCGGTAGAGTTGCTCATTGGCGCCAACTGGATTGAAGAGGCCGCCGAAAGAGCTTCTGCTTCCGATGCCCAAACGCTAAAAACCTGGGCTCAGCAACTCCGTGAAGAAGCCGACCAAGCGGCTGGGGTTTCGTTTGCTTTAGGTTCAGAAGTAAGTCGGTTAGTCGAGTCGTATCCCGATAAAAAATACGCCAGTGTGTATCATCGCACATTGACTATGGAGGCAGAACGCCAGAAAGCCTTGTTCAGTACTTGGTACGAGTTCTTTCCTCGGTCGGCGTCGTTTGAGCCGGGCAAGCACGGCACATTCAAAGATTGCGAACTGCTGCTGCCCCGCATTGCCGAAATGGGATTTGACACCATTTACCTGCCGCCGATTCATCCCATTGGCGAAGCAAACCGCAAAGGTGCCAACAATTCGGTGACTGCTCAACCCGGTGAGCCAGGCTCGCCGTGGGCCATTGGCGGCAAAGAAGGTGGGCACAAATCCATCCATCCGCAACTGGGCACCGTAGACGACTTTGTGAATTTTGTCAGCAAAGCCAAAGAACTTAACATCGAAGTAGCAATCGATGTTGCGCTGCAATGTTCGCCTGACCACCCGTATGTAAAGGAACATCCGCAGTGGTTTCGCTGGCGACCCGACGGCACGGTGCAGTATGCCGAAAACCCGCCGAAGAAATACCAGGACGTTTTGCCGATCAACTTTGAAACCGAAGATTGGGAAAACCTTTGGAAAGAACTGAAGAGCATTTTTGAATACTGGATTGACAAAGGCGTGTATATTTTCCGGGTGGATAACCCGCACACCAAGTCGTTTGTGTTTTGGGAATGGTGCATTCGCGAGGTTCGTAAACAGTTTCCGGACGCCATCTTTTTGGCCGAAGCCTTTACCCGTCCACGGGTGATGGAACAACTCGCTAAACTGGGCTTTAACCAATCGTATACGTATTACACCTGGCGTAATACCCAGTACGAGATAAAGCAGTACATGACCGAGCTCACCAAAACCGACATGCGGGAATATTACCGGCCTAATTTCTGGCCGAATACACCTGATATCTTGCCCGAAATGCTACAAACCGGCGGCGAACCTGCTCACCTCACGCGGTTGGTTATGGCGGCTACGCTATCCTCAAACTATGGCTTGTATGGGCCTGTGTATGAGTTTGGCATCAATTCGCCGATGCACATTGGCAAAGAGGAATATTTTGATTCGGAAAAATACGCCATTGCCAACTGGGACTGGAACCGCCGCACCAAAATACGGGACGTAATGACGCGCATCAATCGCATTCGTCGCGAAAATGCCGCGCTGCAAACCACCTGGAACATTGAATTTGGTGAAACCGACAACCAGCAATTGTTATGCTACGCAAAAATGGACGACATGCACAGCAATAAAATACTGGTAGTCGTAAACCTGGACCCGCATCATGTGCAGTCGGGCTGGATTAAAGTCCCCATCCAATACCTGGGCTTATCGTCGGGATCAGCCTACACAGTCAACGACCTGATGACCGATACCCGTTACCAGTGGCACCACGAGTGGAATTACGTGGAGCTGCATCCGGGTGTGATGCCGGTACACGTATTCCGGATTGAGTGAGGTTTTTCGTTTTGAAACGATACTATTTTGAACGGCTGGTAAGTGTACTCTTACCAGCCGTTCTTGTTTATATATAAATGAATTATTTATGAAAGAGTGGCAAAATCATTATGCATTTATTTCCTTTTATAAAAATACATCTTCTGCGTACCGGTTCCAAGCTTCTCGCTGAGGGTATAAAATCCTGACTGGTCAGCCGTAAAACCAATGGCCTCTCCCTGGGGTTCTAACAGATAGGGTATTGTGTCAGGGATTTGGCGCAGCAATTCAGTTAGGCTTTCGTTCGATTTTTTCCTGAAATAGAAAATCTGCGTATAGGTTTTAATCAGCATTTCCTTTCCATCGGCAGAAATATCGGCAGCAGTAACCGAAGAGAAAGGCAAAACAGCTAATTTCTTCAACACAATGGTTTTAGTCACTTCCTGCGGATAACGAGCCACATACACCAGTGCATTGGTATCTTTGGCTATTACGTAAATATCTCTGGTAAGTGGGTCAACCAGCAAAGCTTCTGCATTCTTCACGCCATCGGGCATGGCAATGTTCAGCGTTTCCATTCCGGTTACATCAGCCTGTACCGGGAGTTGTTTGCCAGTAATGTCAGGTTCTGGAAACCGGTAGATCGTTTTGGTGGGATATTGAAACGAGTTGTCACCAATATCGGCCAGATAGATGTAACTGACGCCTGCTGAAGGCCCCGGCCCAACGGCAATGTCTTCCCAATCCCGATTCACAATGCCAGGCAACGTAAAAGTACCCTGTATGGCGCCGTTTTCGTTGATCAACTGAATCTGATTGGGATTGTCAGAATCTTCCTGTACCCACAGCAATCCTTTGTTGGTTTGGCTGGCGACAATTCCGGAAACCTCCGCTAAACTTGCCTCCGTGATGGCACCCGTTGCTTGTGCCGATGCAAAAGCAACGCTAACCGTCAGGGTTTGGGTGTTGTATGTTGCTGTAAATACCGAGTCGAGCGGCAGGGAATCGCTAGGATTAGGCTTTGCACCAGAGCAACTCAGGCATAGGACGGCTATCGCCAGACAGATAACCACAGGTGTTTTAAGAATGGCAGGTTTTTGCATTCTCAAAGATACTATTTTCTACACATGGATTTGGCGGTTATACCGATTGCGGTATTCAATGGGCGATAGGCCGGTAATCCGTTTGAAGGTCATGCGGAATGCCTTGGTGTCGGTGTAGCCCACTTTGTACATTACTTCACTCACGTTGTCGCGCGACGACTCCAGGCTCATCTTGGCTGCCTCAATCTTTACCCGCTGGATGTACTCGACTACCGTATTGGCGGTTGCTTTCTTAAACCGGCGTTCCAGATTGCGCCGACCCAGAGCCAGCATCGAAGCCAGCTGGTCAACGGTGATCCGGTCTTCTATGTGGGTTTCTATGAATTCCTGCGCCTTCCGGATGGGCTCATCTTCGTGCACTTTTTGCCCTTTGAAAATGGCAAAAACCGACTGATTGTGCCGCTCCATATCTATCTGAAACGCCTTGGAACAAAAGATGGCAACATCACGCCCCACGTATTTCTCGATCAGGTACAGCACCAGATTCAGGTACGAAAACGCCCCGCCGCTGGAATAAATACCCTGTTCGTCGGTAATGATTTTGTCTTCGACGAGCAGCACCTCCGGAAACATTTTCCGGAAATCGTTGGCGGCCAGCCAATGCGTGGCGCACTGGCGACCGTTGATGAGCCCTGTGGCAGCCAGCATAAAGGCACCTACGCAGAGGCTGGCTACCTCCGCCCCTTTTTTGTGCTGCTCGGTAATCCACGGGATAAACGCCTGGTTTTGCTCCAGAAGTTTAGGCATATCGCCATCCAGCGCCGGAATGATGATCAGGTCAGTTCGTTTCACATCCTGAATTTTCTTATCCGCATAAGCCGTGTACTTTCCGCCGCACAG
Organism: uncultured Sphingobacteriales bacterium; assembly: GCA_963520985.1. Classification (GTDB taxonomy): domain Bacteria; phylum Bacteroidota; class Bacteroidia; order Cytophagales; family 172606-1; genus Xanthocytophaga. Next base: position 381,400 of record CAUQTA010000001.1, on the reverse strand, counting down.
CGGAATGATGTCGGCAAGTCCAATGAGTTCCAGTTGGCAAAAAGCTTTCTGGTTCTGGTTTTTCAGCAGTTTGTTTACCTCGGTAAACACCTGGCGCGGGCCTTCCACACTGCTCAAAATGGCACCTTGGGGGACTAATATGGAGATATGCTTCATGGGTTGTTGGGTTTATGATCTGCATTTTAAGTGACCTGAATGCTGCTAAAAAAAGGAATGGTGTATTACCTAAGATACGCTAAAAAATTGTCGCATGTTACCCTGCATTTGACGGAATTGCCCCCCTTGTGTTTCTTGGAACGGTAGTATGTTTGCAATACAAACACTTCGTTTGCGAAACAAACAAAAGTACTAAAAACCGGAAAGGAAACAAGCCGCTTTACAACCAAAACCTAAAAAATGATTGAAGTCTTCAAAACCGATGTGAAAGACCGAAGTCAGGCAGTGCTGCTATTGGCGCAAATACACCAGACTTTCGCCCACTACACGGCACAGTTCGATCTGGACGATTGTGACCGCATTCTGCGGGTGCACTGTTCGTTCGGTTCGGTGCAGTCGTTGCGCCTGATTGAACTATTGAACGATTTTGGTTTTCAGGCCGAAGTTTTATCCGACGAAGCGGATTGGGTGGCCCCGCTGCCCGACGCCATTCATCCAAAGAAAAGCTGGAGATATTCCTTGACCGAAGTACGTACGAACATTGAGTAAAATCCCAATCCAACGGTTGCCAAAATAGTATCTTTCAAAAAGGCAAAACCTGGCTATCAACCCAGCAACTTTATTTAATAACCATAACCTATATTTTATGCCAACTCTTCATCCTTATCTTAACTTCAATGGCAACACTGAAGAAGCTTTTCTGTTTTACAAATCGGTATTCGGTGGTGATTTCCGCATGGTGCAGCGGTTCAGCGAAGTACCCGGCACCGAAAACGTACCTGACCATGAAAAAGATAAGATCATGCACATTGCCCTGCCCATTGGCAATCACACCATTCTGATGGGCACCGACACTCTGGAATCGATGAAACAAAATGCAACCAGCGGCACCAACATTTCGTTGTCAGTAGATGCCGCCAGTTTGGAAGAAGCCGAACAGGTTTTTAACGGACTCGCCGCCGGTGGCCAGGTGTCCATGCCGCTGGAAAAAACCTTCTGGAATGCCTACTTCGGTATGCTTACCGACAAATTCGGCATTCAGTGGATGGTGAACTACGATCTGAAAGAATCTTAATCGGTTTCCACTTGCCCGTCTTTTCTTTCCCATTCATTATACGCTGTAAAATCATGAAAAGAGATAAAATTATTTATTGGGTTACGACCACCCTCATTTTCCTTTTTGAAGGCGTGATGCCTGCTCTTACTTCCCAAACCGAACTAGCCAAACAGGGCATCCGGCACTTGGGCTACCCGGAGTATTTTGGCTTGGCACTGGCGGTATGCAAAGTCATCGGTTCATTGCTGCTAATTATTCCACAGGTGCCACCGCGTTTGAAAGAATGGGCTTACGCCGGATTTGTCTTCGATTTCCTGTTTGCCTTTATCAGCTTGTGGGCCGTAGACGGGCTAAGCGGACAAACGTTCTTTCCATTGTTGGTCCTGGGTGTTTTGATGGTTTCGTATGTGTACTACCATAAACTGAACGCTGTTAAAAAACATGAATTTTCCAAAGCCTGAATTGTATGAGAAAACTGAAATTGCAAATGCAAGTATCGCTGGACGGCTTCGTGGCCGGCCCCGATGGAGAAATGGGCTGGTTGATTCAGGATTGGGACGAGGAGCTAAATGACTATGTAACTAATCTTACTGCTCCGGTAGACTGCATTTTGCTGGGCCGGATACTGGCCGAAGGGTTTATTCCAGCCTGGGAAGGCATGCTCAGCAACCCCGAAACAGCCGATGCAGCACACAAAATGGTAGATACCCCCAAAGTGGTTTTTTCCAAAACTCTTACAAAATCTACCTGGAATAATGCCGTTGTAGCCAGTGGAGATACGCTGGAAGAGATAAATAAACTCAAAACACAACCCGGAGGCGACATCATTGTATATGGCGGAGCCCGGTTCGTATCCAGCCTGATTCAGCATCAACTCATTGACGAGTACCATCTGTTCATGAATCCAACTATTCTGGGCCGGGGCATGCCCATATTTGAAAACGTAAAAAAATCAATTGATTTACAGCTAGTTAGCTCCAGATGTTTTTCCTGTGGCGTAGCTGCTCTGTGCTACATACCTGCCCAGAAGGCGAGTTAGGCATTGCCAATGAAAGCCGCATTTTGCCATTAATCCCATTTCACAAGGAAAAGACAGCGGGGTTTTTCATTTTTGCAGCATACTATTTTTTCGGGATAGGCAGCGTGATTCGTTTTTTCGTATCACGCTGCTTTAATATTCTCGCAGTTAGAGTATTTGATTACCAAAGAGAATTGATAACTTAGTGCCATGAATCTGACATTCTGCTTTCCGCCCCTGGTGTAGTTTCCACACGAAACCTTTCTTAGCACGTTAAGCTGCTTGGTGGCTTACACTTTCCTTGCATTCTGCCTTTTCTTACTTGCAAAATCCGACTTTTGCACAACTCGTTCGGCGTTGTGCCTCTGGTCTATCCTGTTCTGCACTCACTTTTTTACACGCATTCCGCATGCATACTCAAACCAAATTTTCCAAGTTTTTTCATTTAATCCGGCAATCACTCAAAGGAGAAGAATACGACTATACGCAGGGCAGCATCCGGAAAGCCATTGCGTTGCTTGCCATTCCCATGATTCTGGAACTCAGCCTGGAATCGGTATTTGCCGTGGTCGACATGTTTTTTGTGGGCAAACTGGGCGAAAATGCCATTGCCACCGTAGGCCTCACCGAATCGGTGGTGACACTCGTGTATTCGGTTGCCATTGGCTTAAGTACAGCCGCTACGGCCATCATTGCCCGCCGCACCGGCGAAAAAGACAGCAATGCGGCTTCGCATTCGGCCATGCAAGCCATTTGGCTATCGTTGGGGCTCACGGCGGTAATCAGTGCTGCAGGTGGCATTTTTGCACCCGATATTCTGCGTCTGATGGGAGCCAAACCCGAAGTAATCGCCGATGGAGCCCTGTTTTCGCGTATCATGTTGGGTGGCAGCGAGATCATTGTTTTGCTCTTTCTAATCAACGGTATTTTCAGAGGGGCGGGCAACGCAGCCATTGCCATGCGTAGCCTGTGGATTGCCAGCATCTGCAACATTGTCCTGTGTCCGCTGTTTATTTACGGCGTGGACTCCTGGTCAGGCTGGGGATTGCCGGGTGCGGCCATTGCCACAACGCTGGGCCGGGGCTTAGGCGTACTCTATCAACTGTACTACCTATGGAAAGGCTCTAACCAGATCCGCATCCAAAGGCAGCATCTCAAACCCGACTTTGCAGTAATGAAGCAGTTGCTGGTGGTTGCCTGGCCTGCTACCTTTCAGTTTCTGATTGCCTCGGGAAGCTGGGTCGTACTGGCCTGGCTGGTTTCGACTACCGGTGGCACCAGTGCCTCGGCTGGTTACCAGATCGCCATCCGCAATGTTATTTTCTTTCTGTTACCCGCGTGGGGACTGAGTAACGCCGCCGCTACGTTGGTTGGGCAAAACCTGGGAGCCAATCAACCCGAACGAGCCGAAAAGAGTGTACTACTGACGGCGCGCTACAATGCAATTTTTATGTTTTGTGTCACCACTACTTTTCTGCTGTTTGCCTGGCCTATCATTCACGTATTTACAAAAGAAACGGATGTGGCCCAAATCGGCACCAGCGCGCTGCAGATCATCAGCCTGGGGTATGTGTTTTATGGAATCGGGATGGTAGTAATGCAGTCGCTGAACGGAGCCGGTGATACCAAAACGCCCACTCTTATCAATTTTATCTGTTTCTGGCTTTTTCAGTTGCCGCTCGCTTTTGTGCTGTCCCGTTTTTTTGATTTGGGCGTAACCGGTGCTTTTATCTCAATTCCTGCGGCAGAAACCTTGATTGCCGTGGGTGCCATTATCTTGTTTCGTAGGGGAAACTGGAAAAAAGTACAAGTATGATGTCGCTGCTCTACTGCGAAAAATGCTTTTGCGGACACCTATGACGATCTATGGCCCTAAATATTCACTTATTTGTGGAATATTTTACGCATTCACAGAGGCTTAAAAATAGCTATACGCTCAATCTTATAAAACATTAATAGTTTGATAATCAATGAGTTGTAATATGTATCAGGTTCTCTGGTAAGAGAGGCATATTCCTTTACTATTGTATACAACCAACATCTTCGATGAATTGCTATTGCTTTTCCAAAGCGTGCTAATTCATTCGCAAACAAGTGGTTACAAAAGTTGTTATAGTTTTATACAATATACTTTAGAGAGACTATGAAAAATAACCTCACAATGCAATTTCGCATGGCATTGGATCGGTTATGGGAGAAACCGATTCATTGGAAGTTATTACGGAGAACATTAACAGACAGAGGCTACGCCATCAATGACCCTTACATTGTGTACAAAGGCTGCCGTGTAGGAAAGTTTCTGATCAATCCTGTTGATGACAGTGTTGTTATTTACACCCATTCCAAGCGCAAAGGGTATTGCCGCAAGTATCTGGTACGCGATGTGGAAGTAGCGATGTTTATCATCCGTAGAAGTTACAAAAATTTCCTTTATGCCGCCGAACGTCCCGGCGTAGTAGTCAGAGAGGTGAAAGTTCGTCCAAGAACTGCCCCTATGCTGCAAATCAACTGATTAAATTACAAACTCAAGTTTAATAAGTCAATCTGGAAATGTGACAAAGTGGAATAGGAATGAAGTGCCGCTTTTGATTTTGCCTGATACGATGGGAGTTCGCAGATTGACTTTCTTACTTTACAGCAGTAGCTTTTCCAATACATCTTTTCATTGTTTATCAAGATATTTTCACTTATGGCAACGTATAGCAACGGCATTCATCATAAAGACTCGGCTGTGAAAGAAACACCCGACTATCTGCACCAGAAGGTATCGGTAGAAAAACCAGGTTCAGGCACGGTGGTGGAAACCTACCCGCATTCCAAACTGGCCCAGCTTCTGGACAGCGAAATAGCACACAAAGTACTAAAATACGGAATAGAAGCGGCATCTTTCGGGGTTATCAACCTGTTTTTTCCAAAACGCACCTCCTGGGTAGCACGCGTAGCTTTGCCCTTGGCTGTTAACTATGTACTAGGCAAATGGATTGAAGAAAATTACAATGAGTGGGTAGCTACTCTGGCCCAGCGTGATGCCTCCAAAGAATTCACACAGGATGCCATAGGCGCTACTTCGCCTGCTACTACCTAAGTCAGCATTTTACACTGACTGGCAAAATACAACAGCCCAAGTGGCTGACAAAAACCCTATCTGAATCATCAGATAGGGTTTTTGGTTTTCGGAACATACTATTTGACCGCAGGTTTTATACGCTTGAATTTCTTTTTTCTCCGCTTGAGCCTGAATCCAATTCTACCAACAGTGTAAATCTCCTTACTTTAATCCTTGAAGGTGAACGGCAGCTAACTTTTCGGGTAAACGGGAACAACAAATAGTACACTTCAGAACTTAAAACCCCGACTGCCAACCAAGGCTTGTTTAAAGTTTGACTTGCAAAATAAAAAACAATAAACGCTTCTTGTTTGATAAACACTGTTTAGTAAATTTGCAACGTTAACAAGCAACCTAATCGATAATGGGAATTTCTGAGAGAAAAGAACGCGAAAAACAGGAAATGAAAAACCTGATTCTGGAGACAGCCACTCGCATGTTTCTGGAACAGGGATTTGAAAAGACATCTCTGCGCAACATTGCTGAGAAGATTGAATATAGCCCCGCTACGATATATCTGTATTACAAAGACAAAAACGAGCTTTTTTTTGATGTCCACGAGAACGGATTTGATTTGCTCTTCGCCAAGATGAATCCTCTGATGCAAATAGCCGATCCGCTGGAGCGGCTAAGTAGGATGGGCGAGGTGTACGTACAGTTTGCCTTCGAAAATCCGGGTTATTATGATCTGATGTTCATTATGACTGCGCCGATTGATGCGATACATGCGCAAAATGAAGAATGGGATTGTGGCATGCACAACTTTGAATTGCTTCGGCAAACCGTAGCCGAGTGTCTGGAACAAAAACTGATTAAACCAATGGATGTGGATGTAGCCACAATGTCTATCTTTTCGTTTGTGCATGGCATGGTTTCGCTGCACATCCGCAACCGGTTTGTTATGTATCCGGCAGAGAAATTGCCGACCTTATTTAGGGAGTCGATTGAAAATATGCTGACCCTGATTCGGGTATAGTACGACTACTTGAAAGCAGCATGGCGAAAAAACTGATTATTTATTCTGATAATCAAGGTTTTTTATTGAATAATGATACTATTTTTTTACGATTACAATCAATATTCTGATCCTTTTTTCTTAATTCATAAACAGTGTTAATTTAGTTAACATATGAATCTTTTCAGATTAAAATTTTGGCTCTGGTCATTGTGGGCAATGGCAATTCCTTTGACTTCCCAAGGACAATCGGCCGTTTTGGACAACTATGTAAAGGAAGGTATCAACAGCAACCTGGCTCTCAAACAGGAAAAACTGGAACTCGAAAAGAGCATTGAATCCTTGCAGCAAGCCCATGCCTTGTATTTGCCCCGGGTGCACGTAAACGCCACCTACACGCTGGCCGGAGGAGGCCGCCGGCTACAGTTTCCGGTGGGAGATTTGCTCAATCCGGTTTATTCGACATTAAATCAAATGACGGGCTCGGATAAGTTTCCCACCATTCAGAATGTGGATATACAGTTGGCGCCTCACAATTTTCACGAAACCACCATTGCATTCCAACAATCGATCTTCAACTCGGATATTTACTTCAATTACAAGATTCAGAAAGACTTGGTTTCGGCACAGATGGCTCGGCGCAATGTGTACGAAAATGAGCTGCGTTACACCATCATCAGTGCCTATTACCAGTATTTACAATCGCTGGAGGCTCACAAGATTTTCAACCAGTCGAGAATTGTGTTGCAGGAGCTGCTTAAGTTGAATCAGAAACTGGTGGCCAATGCCGTAGCGACCAAAGATGTGGTGTATTCGTCGGAATACGAGATTTCGAAAATTGACCAGCAGCTGGCATTAGCCGAAAAGAACGAACAATCGGCCAAAGCGTATTTCAACTTTTTGCTGAACCGCGACCTGGGTTCCGAAATTATTGCCGATACCACCGTTGCCACACCGGCCGCTTCGCAAACATCGGTGAGTGATTTGCAACAAGCGGCCCTTACCAATCGGCAGGAGGTAAACCAGCTGAACTACAGCATCAAGGCCAACGAAAACGCCATTCGCCTGAACCGCAACAACCGGCTGTTGCCTTCGGTTTTTGTAGGTGGAAACATTGGTTACCAAGGCTTTGGCTATACATTCGATTCGTCGCAACGCTATGCGCTGGCCCAGTTTGGCTTGCAGTGGAACATATTCAAAGGAGGCGAAAAGAAGTCGAAGGAACAACAGTCGCGCATCCAGGCCGATTTGCTCAACAGCAAATTCACGGAAGTGCAGCAACAGATTCGCCTACAAGTGACCCAATCGTTTTACGACTGGCAAGCCGCTAAGAAAAGTTTACTGGCCGCGCAGGACGGTCTTACCAAAGCAACCCAATCGTTCCGACTCATCGACAGCCGCTACCGCAACAACCAAGCCCTGCTCGTTGAGTTTCTTCGTGCCGAAAATGACGTCACTACCGCTAAGCTAGCGGCCTCCATTGCCCGCTACGATGTACTCATCAAGCAGGCACAGGTCAACAAGGTAGTGGCCTTGCAATAGCGGTTCGTCTTTCGTCTTAACCTCTTTTGTCTCTAAAAATAGTATCTATAAAAACATGAAAACCTACCGCATTTTTTTTCCATCGCTAAGCCTTCTGCTTCTGGGCATTACCGCTTGCCAGAAAGACAAAACAACCAATGCCAATCCAAAAGACGATACATCGATAGCTGTCCAAACGGTGGCGGTTGGTCGGGCAACGGTAACCGAATCAGTATTTGCTTCCGGCTTGATTTCGTCGGATGTGGAGGCGCGGTTGTCGTTCAAAACAGGCGGCATTATTGATAAAATATATGTACAGGAAGGCCAAAAAGTAAATCGCGGGCAACTGCTGGCCACGCTGAACCTGACCGAGATTAACGCACAGGTTTCACAAGCCCGACAATCGTACGAAAAAACTGACCGCGATTTGCAGCGTGTAAAAAATTTGTATGCCGATACGGCTGCCACGTTGGAACAGTTTCAGAATGCAACCACGGCCCATGAAGTAGCCAAGCAAAACCTGAACATTGCCCATTTTAACCAAAACTATTCGCAGTTACGGTCGCCTGCTACGGGAACGGTGCTCAAAAAACTGATGAATGAAGGCGAATTGGCCGGGCCAGGCACACCGGTGCTCTATGTAGCAGCCACCGGACAGCAAAATTGGGTGGTGCGTGTCGGCGTTTCAGACAAAGATTGGGCACGGTTAAATATTGGCGACAAGGCAAAGATTACGCTGGACGCCTATCCGGATGACGCCTTTGAAGGAACCGTAACCGAACTGGCCCAAGCCGCTGATGCTGCCAGTAAACTGTACGAAATTGAGATTCAGGTAAAGCCTGGTAACCAGCGCTTTGCGCCTGGTCTGTTTGCCAAAACAGAGATTATTCCCAGCCAAAGCCGGACTTACTTCACTGTACCCATAGAGGCGTTGGTAGAAGGCAATGGGAAACAAGCCTTTGTGTATACCGTATCCGCTGATGGCAAAACAGCGCAAAAGGTTCCGGTTCAGATTGCATTCTTTGACAACCAGAAAGTAATGATTACCAAGGGGTTGGAGAATACGAAAGAAGTAATCACATCAGGTTCCTCATTCCTTACTGAGCAAACGGATGTAGCGGTCATGAATGATTCCGGCAGAATTAAAAATTAATCTGTTCTCGTACCAAGGAGGTTTTCGCATTTTGAAACATACTATTTCAAAAAGGCTTCCATCCTCATTTCCAACACTCTACCATTCTTATATTCTTCATTTTTAATTATTAATTGAAGATGCACATTTCCGAATTTTCCGTCAAAAACTGGCAGTTTATGCTGGTGATGTTTATCGCCGTAGTGGGGCTCGGCTTAAACTCACTTTTGAACATGCCGCGTGGCGAAGACCCTGAGTTCCAGGCCCCTTCGTTTAGTCTGATCATCGTGTATCCCGGCACCGACCCGGCCGACATGGAAGAATTGGTGGTTGACCCAACCGAAAAACGGCTGAACGAACTGGACAATGTCAAAAACATTTTTTCCAGCATTGACGATGGGTTGGCGGTTGTGACAATTGAGTACAAATACGAATCGGACCCGGATGAAAAATACCAGGAAATGGTACGCGAGGTGAATGCCCTGAAAACCATTCTGCCTCAGGATATTTACGCCATTGACATTCTGAAATTTTCGCCTACCGATGTGAATATTCTGCAAACGGCACTGGTTTCGGAATCAGCTTCGTACAAAACCATGGGAGACTATGCCGATAAGCTGAAGGAACGGCTGGAAAAGGTAAAAAGCCTGAAGAATGTGGACGATTGGGGCTATCCGGAACAAACCGTGCGTATATCGCTCAACATTGAGAAAATGGCGCAGGAAGGCATTCCCGTAAACCGTGTGGTGCAGGCCTTGCAAAGCGAAAACCTGAACATTCCGGCGGGAAGCGTTAATCTGAATACGCGCAAATTCAATGTCAAAACCAGTGGCGATTACTCGAACCTTGATGAGATGCGCAACACCATTGTGTATACGTCGGGCAGCAAAATCATCTACCTGAAAGACGTAGCCGATGTCGAGTTCAATTACGATGAAGAGAAACACCTCACGCGGATCAATGGAAAACGATGCGTTTTGGTGACTGCCAGCCAGAAAACCAACGAAAACATTTTCAAAGTAGGCGATGAAATCAGTCCCGTACTCGAATCGTTTCAGAAAGAATTGCCAGTAGATATCAAGCTGGTCAAAAACTTCGATCAGTCGGTAAGTGTGAAACACCGCCTTACCCGTTTTGCCAAAGACTTCCTGATTGCCATTGTACTGGTACTCATTACGTTGCTTCCGCTGGGTTGGCGAGCTTCTACCGTGGTTATGATATCCATTCCACTTTCCATTGCCATGGGTTTGGCAGCGCTGGATTATACCGGATTTACGATAAACCAATTGAGCATTGTTGGACTAATTGTGGCTCTGGGCATTCTTGTCGACGATTCGATTGTGGTGGTTGAGAACATAGAACGGTACCTGCGCGAAGGGTATGGCAAGAAAGAAGCGGCAATCAAAGCCACCAAGCAGATTACCTTTGCCGTGATTGGTTGCACCACTACGCTGGTGCTGGCGTTTATGCCGCTCAATTTCCTGCCCGAAGCATCCGGTGATTTTATCCGTAGCCTGCCCATGGCCGTTACGTTCACCATCATTGCTTCGCTGATCGTCTCGCTGACCATTGTGCCTTTTTTGTCCAGTCGCCTTTTGGCGCATCACCACAATCCGGAAGGAAATTTCTTTCTGCGTATCTTGAAAAAAGGCATCAGTGGAACCTATAGCAAGCTTCTACACAGGGCATTGGCGTATCCGGTGGTGAGCCTGATCGTGGCCGGGATTATTTTTGTCGGGGCGATTCTGATGCTACCGTCTGTTGGGTTCAGTCTGTTTCCCAAGTCGGAAAAACCCATGTTTCTGATCAACATTGAAACGCCGGAAGGGTCGAATATTTACGAAACGGATCGAGTGACTAAATACGTGGAGGCAGGATTACGCCAAACCCCTGAAGTTGCTTACTTCACAGCTAATGTAGGCAAAGGCAACCCGCGCATTTACTACAACGTGATTCAAAAGGGCGAATCGCCCAACTTTGCGCAAATCTTTGTACAAACCCAGGAAATGGCCGTTTCGGATAAAGTGGCGCTGATCGACCAATTGCGGGTGCGTTTCCAGAAATACCCGAATGCCAAGATTGAGGTGAAGGATTTTGAGCAAGGCCCCAACCAGGAAGCTCCGATTGCCATTCGCATTTTCGGGGAAAACCTGGATACCATGCGAACCGTTGCAGCCCGGGTGGAATCGATATTGAAGCAGACCGAAGGGACCATTTATGTGAACAATCCGCTGGCAAACCGCAAAACCAGTCTCAAAATCAACATCAACAAAGACAAAGCTGGCTTATTAGGTATTCCGATTGTTGAAATTAACCGGACCATTCGCCTAGCGGTGGCTGGGTTAAGCATCGGTCAGTTCAAGGACACCGAAGGAGACGATTACAACATTGTCGTGACTGTTCCCAAAGGCAAATATGCGGACCTGGAAGTGTTTAAAAATCTGTACATCAACTCGGCTATCGGTACGGCCATCCCACTGAAACAGATTGCCGATGTGCAACTGGAAACATCTACCAACCTGATTCGGCACTACGACAAAGACCGCTATGTTTCGGTAACTGCCTTCTTAAAAAGCGGCTACCTGACCGACAATGTATACCAGCAAGTGTTGCAGAAACTGGACGCGATGAAATTCCCGACTGGGTTTTCGTACAAAGCAGCCGGTGAACTGGAAAGCCGTGAGAAGTCGTTCGGTGGCTTGGGTACCATCATTCTCATTACAGCTTTTGGATTTTTGGGTGTGTTGATTCTGGAATTTGGGACGTTCAAAAGCTCCATTATTGTCCTTTCCGTGATTCCGCTTGGTATTGTGGGAGCCATTGTCATGCTTTGGCTCACGGGCTATCCGATGTCGTTTGTGGCGGTTATTGGTCTGATTGCTCTGGTAGGCATTGAAGTGAAGAATTCGATTTTGCTGGTCGATTTTACGAATCAACTCCGTGAGGAAGGCATGTCATTGCTCGAAGCCATTGAACACGCCGGTGAGATTCGCTTTGTACCCATCGTGCTTACTTCGCTGACTGCCATCGGAGGCTTAATTCCGCTAGCCATAGAAGGCAATCCGTTGTATTCACCTTTGGCATTGGTCTTGATTGGAGGATTGATCAGCTCGACGTTGTTGTCGCGGATTGTAACGCCGGTGATGTACAAACTACTGCCTCCACGAGTAGAACCAAAAGAAGCAGAGATGGTGTTGGGTGAGTAGTTTTCAAATTTATAATAAAGCTGCTTGTCTACGTCCATATTTGTTTGTGATAAAGCAGCTTTATATAAATTTATGCGCTTTTTGATATGCGATATTTATAAAATAATTTAAAGTCACTAGTTTGAATATGAAAATAACCCTAACGTTACTTGCATTGCTTTTCTTTCAATCAGCATTTTGTCAGGCAATAATTAACTCTAAAACTTACGGAACACTAGAGTTCAAAGAGCTTGATTATGGACTTGCAAAAGTTAAAGATGGGACGAAAGAAAAACTTAATGGTTCTCCAACGGGTAAGCGTGGTTTGTTAAAAGAGTTTGAAATAATTAACAACACTGACTCAATTCAAGCTCTTCCGAAGGCTAATTTTGGGGTTGTATACATGATAGTTGCAAAAGATACAGTAGACATTGACGTTGTCATAGAATGGATTTACCCGCAGAAAATAACGAATGAGAAAGGTGAAAAGTTTAAAAGCATAAAATACACAACAAAAAGGCCAACCAATGTCCCATCAGCTTCTTCTTATAGTTTAGATGCACCATACGAAATTGTGAAAGGTAATTGGATGATGAATATCTACATTGACAATAAGCGTATGTATAGCAAGACTTTTATTTTGTATTAAGTTACGTTTTGGGTAAATTGAAGATAAGAGTTAATCATTGTCAAAACATATGGCAAAATTCCTAGCGTCAATTAGTCAGAGAGCGGACTGACCTATTTGCTTAACGAGGGATATTGAAATCAGGATAGCATAAAGCCAGATTCCCGTCCACAAGTAAAAAACGAAAAGCTTACACAAAGTCAGAAACATTCAGACTTAGAGCAAATCAAGCCTGAATTCGGTTCAAAATAGTATGTTCTGAAAAGGCAAAACTCGCTTAATTTTAGCATACTTCATTTGCTCTAAACCAATTATAAAATACTACCTTTGAGTCAATGGTTAATAGTCCTGTGGGAAACATCGTGTACCCAAATTCAGTGAGCAAACCTTATGTATATGGACAAAATCGTTTATTCCATGAATGTAAGAAGAGTATTCAGAAGAATTGGGTTGACCCTGGGCTCGCTGGCTTTGGTTTATTTGGGTTTGTTCCTTTACCCTCAGTTGGCATTCGGGAATAAAATCAAGTACAAATCATTTGAAGTCTACTCACACAATGCACTGGATGCGAATATTTATTGGATTCTGGATAGTGCCGAAGCACTTTTGGGCAGAAGTGAGTTCTACAAGACCAACGATATTCACCAAAGAATCTTTGTTACCAGCGGATTCAATGAATATGCCTTTTGGGCGTTTTCATCCAGAGGCGCGTTTGCGGTCAATCAGAAGTTGACAGATAACATATTCCTGTCCCAAACGGATATCGCTAAGAATATAATCAGGCGAAATGGCGAAGAATACACTGTAAGAAGTCTCTCGGGTGTGATTGCCCATGAAACGACGCATGGCTTGCTGAGAGAAGGGATTCGTGGACAAGAGCTTGCGGTTTGGCAGAATGAGGGTTACTGCGATTACATAGCCAATGGAAGTTCATTTCCAACCGAAAAAGGCCTGACCATCTTATGCAAAGGAGAACAAAATTCATCTGGTGCTTTTGAGTATTTCAAGTACCGATTATTCGTTACCTATCTGCTTACCAACGAACAGTTGACATTTAAACAAATAGCGGCCAAACAATATTCGATACCAGAATTGGAAGGAAAAATTAAGACAAGCTACTGTCAGCCAGTAAAATAGTATGTTTCAAAAACACAAAACCCACCTGATGCATTCAGGTGGGTTTTGTGTTTTCCGAGATCATATTTTTCGTTAGACTTTTTCCCGAAAGTCCAGTCGGTCAATCAGGTATTTGCCGTTAAACTGCTTTACCACAATGTAAACCAGGTACGATTTGGAACCGGATTGAAAGGTGCCCGTGCTGTATTTGGAACCTTCGGGTGAGGCTCCCTGGTGCACATACACAAAATCTTTGGCGGGGTTTTTCTGGAAGAACGTACGCAAAATCAGTTCGGCCTGGGTTTGGCTCACTTTGTCCATCTCCACATTTTCCGATTCAATAATCAGTTCAATGTTGTTATTGAAATATTTGGCCAGTTCCCTGGCATTGCCCGACTTCAGGGCCACTTTGGCGCCGTTAAATACATCATCCTGAGCCTGTGGTTTGGCATATGTAAATGCAAACACACTTACGACCACCGTCCAGAAGAATAACTGTTTTACTTTGTTCATATCTTTATTTTTACAAGAGGATTTGTATAAATGGTCGCGAAAACTATGCCAAAGGTATTTCTTTTGTCTTTTACTACTCAGATTCCTTCAGAAAGGCTACTTTCTCTGCCTTTTGTACAAAATACACTTCTTAAGCAAAATTAATCATTTGTCTGATTGTTTGTATGCGGTGAGCCTGAGAGATTCCCTATATTTGCGTCCTAAACCTTACAATGCTCCGATTGAACTTTAGCACACACTTCGGGTTTGTAAGAATAGAGGTTTTCGAGTTCGTAATCCTAGTATTTTTCAGCAAGTAAATAGTCTGTAATTTTTAACCGTATCTACCACAGTAAATTTCAGTTGTACATGAACAAAAAAGTCATTCTCATGATTCTGGATGGATGGGGCATCGCTTCCGATCCGAAGGTTTCGGCTATTGACCAAGCCAACACTCCTTTTATGGATAGCCTGTATCCTAAATATCCGCATAGCAAGCTCAATACCTCGGGCTTGGAAGTAGGGCTACCCGCTGGGCAAATGGGCAACAGCGAAGTAGGCCACATGAATCTGGGAGCGGGCCGGGTTGTGTATCAGGATCTGGTAAAAGTAAATAAGGCAGTGGAAGAAAACACACTTGGCAAAGAACCTGTACTAGTAGAAGCATTGAATTATGCAAAGACGAACAATAAAAAGATCCATTTCATTGGCTTGGTTTCCGATGGCGGCGTCCACTCGCACATTAACCACCTGAAAGGGCTGTGCAGCATTGCCCATGAAAACGGACTGAGCAATGTATTCATTCATGCTTTTATGGATGGCCGCGATACGGATCCGAAAGGCGGACTGGGCTATCTGGAAGATTTGCAAAACCATTTGAACAGTACAACTGGCAAAATTGCTTCGGTTACTGGTCGCTACTGGGCCATGGACCGTGACCGCCGCTGGGGACGTGTAAAGCAAGCGTATTATGCCATGGTTTATGGCGTGGGCACTAACGTGCAAGATCCACTGGAAGGTGTACGCAAATCGTATGACATCGGTGTAACCGACGAGTTTATCCGTCCGATTATCGTTACTGACAAGGAAGAAAAACCGGTAGGCTTGATTGAAGAAGGCGATGTAGTGTTGTGTTTCAATTTCCGTACCGACCGGGGCCGTGAAATCACTGAAGTGCTTACTCAGCAAGACTTTCCCGAGTTTCAGATGAAGAAAATGAATCTGTATTATGTAACCATGACCAACTATGACGACACATTTAAGGATGTAAAAGTCATTTTTGATAAAGACAACCTGAACAACACCTTGGGCGAAGTACTTTCCAAAGCAGGTAAAAAGCAGATTCGCATTGCCGAAACGGAAAAATACCCACATGTGACCTTCTTCTTCTCCGGTGGCCGCGAGCAGCCGTTTGACGGCGAAAAGCGTCTGCTGTGTGCCTCCCCCAAAGTGGCTACCTACGATCTGAAACCGGAGATGAGTGCCTTTGAAATTCGGGATTCCATCATTCCGGAACTGAAGGCCAAAGAAGTAGACTTTGTCTGTCTGAACTTTGCCAATGCCGATATGGTGGGTCATACTGGCGTATTTGAAGCAGCCGTAAAGGCGTGCGAAGCAGTAGACCAATGTGCCCAAGCTGTAGTGACTACCGCCTTGGAAAATGGTTATACCACCATCATCATTGCTGACCACGGCAATTCCGATTACATGGTAAATCCCGATGGAACGCCCAATACGGCGCACACCACCAATCCGGTTCCGTGCATTCTGGTAGACAACGATTACCAGGGAACTATTAAAGACGGTAAGCTGGGCGATTTGGCCCCGACCATCCTGACACTAATGGGAGTTGGCATACCCGAAGACATGACCGGCAACGTGCTGGTTTAATCAATATTACAGATGCCAGCACAGGCAGCGGGTTTTAGCATTTGAGAAGATACTATTTCTACAGAAGTCATGCTGGCATCTTTTACTTTTTGCACTATTATTTTTGGGAGATTTTTGAATTGAAAAAGATACTATTTTTTGTTTTGATAGTGAGTGGTTTTGCGGCATGTGACGACCCTTCCTTGCAGCCAAGCTCTTCTAATGGTAGTTTTATAGACGTAGAAGCTTTAATCAATAACCAGGCTCAAACGTTAGACTCGCGCCATGCCCAGATTGACAAAAATGTATGGGTAAACGGACAAACGGAAAAGCAAACGATTGGGGAGGTAAATTGGGAAAAGGAACTGAATGCGTTCAAAGAACTTGATATCAGCAAACCCGGTTTGCAAAGCAGTTATGCTATTTCGTCTCCTCAACCACATACGCGTCTTTACACACTCAAGTCCGGAGAGCACGCCAAAGTGCAATGGCTTAAGGTTACTTTTGCTGAAGATACGACACAACTCCATTCTATAGAGGGACTGATCAAGCAGACCAATTACCTCTACCAGTCAGAAAAACTCTTGCACGCCGACTTTGAGCAGAACCGTTTTGCGGGATATCGCATTGCCAGCAAAAAGAAGATCTTGTTTGGAGACGAAGAAATGCTAAAAATTCAGGGACAAGTAGTCAAGTAAAGAGGCGCAAGCAATTTGAGAACTAAAAAATAGTATCTTTTCAAACTCCAAAACCCTTTGATTGAAAATCCAATCTTGTGTCTTTGAATTTTGGCTTTAAAAATATACAATTAACTCATTTTCAGATAGTCTCTAAAAGTCCAAGAACTGAAAGTCAGTGGAATAGATTTTCATTTTAGTCTCTCTGTTTAGTTCTTTTCCCACAACAAAATCTGCCTGCTAGAGCTTTATCAATCGCAAAGTTTCGGTCTGCTTGTCTGACTGAATCACAATTACATAAATTCCCTTCTCAAGAGCTTGCACCGATAATTCGTTTTCCGTTTGTGGTTGCGCATATTGTTCACTGATTCGTGTGGTGCCTTTCATGTCTAAAACCGTTACTTTCAGGCGAGCCGGAGTTTCCGAAAGGTTTATGGATACGTCCTGGCCAGCAGTAGGATTCGGAGCAATTACTACCTGAGAGATAACAACCGTTGTTTTCACCACTACAATCTTGCTGTAATACGATTCGGTATTGTCAAAATCGACTTGCCGAATGCGGTAGTAATTGTTTCCTGCAAAAGGGTTGGTATCTACAAATTGATAAGCAGATACTTGATTGGTGGTGCCTTTTCCAGCAACAGTAGCCAGTTGTTCAAACGTTTTGCCGTCTGCCGAACGTTCGATTACAAACTCCTTGTTGTTTTTCTCGTCGGCCGTTTGCCATTTCAAGACCACCGTATGGTTTTGCAACGCGCCAGTAAAACCAATGAATGTTACCGGTAGCGGGTTGATGGAGCAAGTGCAGCTTGTTGTGTTGTTCGAGATACCTGTGTTGGTATTGAATCCGCTGACGCCATTGGTACAAATATCTGTTTTAGGAGTGGTCGCAGCAGGGCCGGCAGTTCCATAAACTCCATTGCCATTTTGGGTACTGGTTCCGGTAACTCTTATTCCCACACACCCGCTCCCTGTATTGTTGACAATCCCATTGTTCGTAAAGGTACCCGTCACGGTAAGCAATGAACCGTTCAGGTTAATGATGTCACTGCCGTTGTTTGTTAGGCCTGCTTTTAGGGTTAGGGAGCTGTTAGTTGCGTTCAGTGTGCCGTTATTGGTGGTCAACCCGTTTACGGTTACTAATGCACTCTGAAATGAGGAGGTCCCGTTATTATTGGTAGTAAAGGTACCGCCTATGGTTAAATTGCTTTGGGTTGAGAAAGTCTTGTTATTCGTCAGATTGCCGCCGATCTGAAAATTGACATTTGAAGAAACAGCCAAAGAGCCCGAACTGTTAATGTCTACACTACCTGTAAAATTTAAAGTACTTCCAGTTGAGCTTGTAAAGATTCCGTTAATATCAAAATTTGAGTTGGTAATGGTTGCACTTCCATTATTAGTGAAAGTACCTCCATTAAAGGCCACTGTGTTATTGAACGAACCAGTACTACGGTTCCAGAATGTGCCGCTATTATTAATGGTAATGGGTTTGTTAAGGGTTGTATAATTATTAAAAGTACTGTTGTCGTTAATATTGATGTTGATGCTGTTATTAGTAAAACTTGCCCCGGTATTATGATTAAAAACAGCAGTGCCGCTTAGTGTCAGGTTTGTATTATAGCTGCCACCATTGTTGTTATTAAATATGCCACTATCAAAACTGTTGATAGCTTGATTCCAGTTTCCAGTGTTATTAATTGTACCTGTAGTAAAAGTACTGATAGATCCACTCCAGGTACCATTATTCGTAATACTTCCACCTGAAAAAGTCGTGTTGATATTTCCACTCCATGTTCCGGCATTATTGATAACAGTTCCAGTAGGCAAGCCACTATTCAATGAACTACTGAAAGTGCCATAATTATTGATAGTCAAGTTGGTAGGACTTCCGCTAAAACTAATATTAGAGCTAAGAGTAGCTCCGGATGCCACGCATATGGTTACATTGTTACCTGAAATGGTGATTGAGCGGGAAGTAGATGCCTGAATGCAGACTACAGCATTTAATGGCGCTGTAATAGCAGTAGCGCTACCCGCATTCAGAGAGTTAACAATCGTAGTACAGCCTGAATTACAACTTTGGCCGTAGCTATTGGCATATGAAACAAAAAGCAGAATGAGAGGTAGTACTATTCCAATTGAAAAATGTTTAAATAACAGATTGTTCATAGATACGCTGGTTATAGGTAAGATTGCTCGTTGTTGTCACGCTTCTTACAATGTACTTTTCCTGTATATATACGCCAGTTGAAACAGGAGTAACAAGAGTTCTGTACACAAACACCCATTTAGTCGACGACCTTGGAATTATCATATACGAACACGAAAAATCATCGACGAATACTAGATTTACAGGATAGCCTTATTGAGTATTTACAAAACCCTGGCAAATGTACCTTCCTTTTTGAGTAAGACCCTTTTCCCAATTTGCACACAATCAATGTGTTTGTAGAATAATTGTCGATAGGTCAATTAAAATAAAAAGGCCAGAGTGAATAAGACTCTGGCCTGGGTGTAATGTATGATTTTTTAAAATTTTAACCGTATCCGCCCCGGTACTTATAGGTATCGGCCACTTTTTTAATGGCTACGATGTAGGCGGCAATGCGCATGGAAACCTTGAAATCGAGTGATGTTTGATATACCTTGTCAAAGGCATCGCGCATGATGCGGTCACTCCGGCGGTTTACGCGTTCCAGCGTCCATTTGTAACCCAGTCGGTTTTGTACCCATTCAAAATAAGAGACCGTTACCCCACCGGCATTAGCGAGGATATCGGGAGCTACCAGAATTCCTTTTTCGTTGATGATGGGATCAGCCGATGCGGAAGTAGGTCCGTTGGCACCTTCGATAATCATTTTTGCCTGAATGCGGGAGGCATTGTCCAGCGTGATTACGTCTTCTTTCGCAGCAGGCACAAGCACATCAACCGGAAGTGTCAGCAGATCGTCATTGGATATCTTCTCTGCACCGCCAAAGCCTTCTAATGATCCGCCGTGTGTATCGCGGTAGCGCATGGCTTCTGTAACATTAAGGCCTTTGTCATTGAAATAGGCTCCGCTGATGTCACTTACGGCCTGCACAGTTACACCGCGTTCGTGCAGCAAGGCAGCCGTATGCGAACCTACGTTTCCAAACCCCTGTACGGCGCCGGTAGAGCGGTACGGATTAATGCGAAGTTTTTCCATGGCTGCCAGTGCCGTGACCATCACTCCGCGGCCCGTAGCCTCGGTGCGACCCAGCGAGCCTCCTAAAACCAAAGGCTTACCCGTTACCACAGCCGTTACGGTCATTCCCTTTGCTTTCGAGTATTCGTCCATCAGCCACGCCATTTCACGTGGACTGGTTCCCATATCCGGGGCCGGAATGTCCTTATCAGGGCCGAAGATGTCCAGCATCGCAATGGTGTAGGCGCGCATCAGGCGTTCGATTTCACCAGCTGACATAGCCCGCGGATTGCAGGCAATGCCTCCTTTGGCACCGCCATACGGAATATCAACCACGGCGCATTTCCAGGTCATCCAGGCTGCCAGGGCCCGCACTTCATCGAGTGTCACTGCCGGGTCAAAGCGAATACCCCCTTTGGCAGGCCCCAGAATATTGGAGTGAATCACCCGAATGCCTTCAAATACTTTGATCGTGCCGTCGTCCATGGTTACAGGCAACCCGACAATGACCTGTCGGGCCGGTACTTTCAGTATCTGATACGTTTGTTCATCTATACCCAGGAGTTGCGCCGCTGTGTCAAACCGTGACATCATGGATTCCAGCGGATTTTCTTTGTCTTTAATCGGCGCGGGTTCGATATAGGCCATACAGAGAGATTAAAATTTAAAAAGTTAGTTGATGATTGGAATGTTCTTGTTTAACGTGAAGTAGGTTAGGTAGGTTTTTCATTCACAAAAGATACTATTTGCGAATGCATGCGTACTTCGCGCTTTGCGGTGGCAAAGGTAAAGGATTTTGCAATATATTACTATTCTAAGATATTTTTATACATTATCTGGAAATATATGGTTTGTTCCAAAAACGCTTCACTTAAATTTGGCCTTTGGCGTCCATCTCAAAATAAAACCCAAAAGGAGAAATCTTTTGCCAAATAAACCAATCTTATGCTAACGGATGAGAATACCTTTAGTGCAGGATTTTTTGTCTGATTGGCAGCCCGCAAATCCGTCAGCACAAAATAGTATCTTTTGAAAAACAAAAAGTACCTGATGTCGCCTTACTGCATCAGCGAAAACAATTGTTTGGTTTTCAGGTTATTGTATTCTGGTTTGAGAGCAGCCAGAGTTTGTTTCTGTTGGGTAATGAGGGCATTGTATTCTTTGGCGTGGTTGTCGTACCGGATGCGGTATACCACCACTTCTCCGTGTTGCTGCTCAATGTCACTCAGCAAAGAATCACATTCCTGACAGCAGCCCGAGGCACGGCTTTTTTCATAAAAGATATGCAAGCCACTTAACAATGAGTCGGTTGCCATATCGTAAGTGTCGATTTGCTCGCTGGTCATGGCATCGGGGCCAACATAACGTTTCGCAACCAGTTGCGATTGTTGTTGCGTCAGCTTTCCGTAAGCCGCTTTGTCATAACTGCAAGATTGGGAGATGCCTTTCAGCAAAGCGCCTATTTGGTTAATTTTTTCATCATCGGCGGCAATCATTGCATTCCAGCTGTTTTGGAGGCTATCGGTGAGTGAGGTAAGTTGTGTTTGCAGGGAATCGGAATTGACTTCGGAAGTTTGTTCTTGGGATTGATTTGGTTTGCATTGGGAAAACAGAGCAACCGTCAGAATGATAAGAATGCAATAGCGGGTCATGATAAAAAATAGTAAAGCTGCTGAAAAAATAAAACGGGTTTGATGGGTTAAAGTTAGTGGAATCAAAAACAGAATTCAATAAAAAAATAAACTATTGATTTCTAACTTTTTTAGATTTTTAGCGTTTACTTTTTCATAAAGAAGTAACTAACAGATGATACTTGTTTGTAACAATTATCCGTATTTTTAGGATTTATGAATGGAGATGATAAAAAAATTCTTTTTTCGCGGGAAGAATTAAAACAACGATTGCAGCAATTAGAGGCGGAGATTCAGGCGCGGGAAGAGTATGTGAATATCCCAATGAGCAGAACCCGCAAAAACTGGCGAATCTGTTTGCTGGCCACACTGGCACTGGTTATCGGCCTGACATGTACGTACCTGCTACGTGACCAAAAAAACAAGATGTTGTTTTCGCGTTATTATGAGCCTTATCCCAATGTAGTGGCTTACATAGAACAAAGTAGCAGCATCGCGACTCCCTTGGAAGCCAATGCATTGGAACTCTACGAGACGGGACATTATGCCGAAGCCTTGCAGCAATTTGAGTGTTTTCCACCCTCACAGCAAATCCAACCCGACATCCTGTTTTATGCCGGAATTTCCAGCATCGAAATCAACCAGCTCGACAAAGCCGAAATGTACCTGACAGAGGCGTCTCGGCAGCACGACAGTACCTTTGTGGCCCAGGCACACTGGTACCTGGCATTGATACATCTGAAGAAAAGCGAACGGAACCAAGCTCGCCAGCAACTCACCTCTCTGGCCCAGTATACGCCCATCTACAAAGAGAAAGTCAGTCAGCTGCTCAAAGAACTATAAGGCAATTCTTCCTTTTAAAGCTCCCTCAAATAGTATCTCCGCAAAATCAAAAACCCTGTCAAGGCAAATTTGAGTAAAGGCATGGTAATTGCTAGGAAAAGTACTATCCTTTTTCGGGCAAACACTTACCAAATAAAAAATCTGCAGTACATTTGCGTGTGATTTCTAGACAACCTATTTCGCGGCTTCTATCGATTCTGTTTGTATTTCTGTGGATGAGCTTAGCAGCTCACGCCCAGATACCTGGCAACAGGCAAACTCCCTCCTCCGATCCGGCGGCAGGGCGCGGCTCCAAATCGGGCAGCATTCTGGATGATTCGACAAAACAGGTGTATGGCCCCGAAACTTCGCGTTACCTTACCGAAAATGACCTGCTCAATAACCGCGATACCACGTATGCGGTTGACTCCACGCTAGACAATATTCATAACTACAATTTCGTCAATCGGTTTGGAAACCGGTATGTAGACCTGGGAAACTTAGGAACGGCGCTACGTCCGGTCTTCTATACGCCACCCCCGCAAATCGGGACCTATTTTGGCATGAACGCTTATAGTCCCTACCTGATCACACCCGAAAACGTAAAATATTACGACACCAAGTCACCCTATACCTATATCCGCTATGTACAAGGCGGGCAATTTCAGCAGTTGCTCAATGTGAGCCATACCCGAAACATCAATCCCCGCTGGAACGTCGGGCTGGACTACCAACGCATTACGGCTGCGAAGCAATACGGATATGCCACCAGAGGCGACGGGCACACCAGCAGTTATGCATTGGTGCTGCACACCCGTTGGATTTCGGCTGACAGCAATTACCACATATTGGCGCATTTTTCACACCTGAACCACCGCATCAACGAACAGGGAGGTTTGTTAGATTCTTTGTCGGCCAATCCGGATGCAATGCTTGTGGACTACGAGGAGAACGGTTCTTCGCAATTGCCTCCTACACTGGGTGTTGCCGGTTCTAATGATTTCCGTACCAACTGGCATGTGTTTCATCAGTATAAGTTCGGTAACGGATTTCAGGTATACCACGTTTTTGACCGCCAGGTTCAGCGTTACTCCTACAATGATTTTAATAACCAGTATGATACGTATTTCAACTTCCGTAGAACGTACTTTTATCCGGATGTAATCAAAAACGATTCATTGCGGTATTACTTCGCGGACGACAGCACGCGCGACAAGCAGCGGTATGTGCTATACGAAAACCGCTTTGGTCTGAAAGGGAAATACCAGGGATGGGATTATCGGCTGTATGTGCGTCGGCGGGATTTCAGTGTAAACTACAGTGGTACTTACCCCGCGACCACCAATACGCCTTATCAGGATGTACGCATCCGGCGCGGCGAAACTTTTTTAGGTGCCTGGGGGCAGTATCGTTTTCGTAAAAACATCAAGTTGTATGCCGAAGGCGAATATCTGTTGTTCCGCGATTACAAGATCAGTGCAACTTTTGAATCACCTTGGTTCAGAGCTGGTTACCTCAGCATGTTGTACTCGCCTACATTAGCGCAGCAACGCATGTCAACCAATCATTACCGATGGGACAATGATTTTAAAAACATCAGTGTCAATCAACTGTTTGGACAACTCAATCTCAAATACAAATCGCTTTCCTTCGAGCCCTCAGCCATCATCTCAAACCTTGCCAACTACGTTTACTTTTCACAGGATACCATCGCCATGCCCAAGCAAAGCAGCCCGTTTCAGATTATCAATCTGGGTGCCACGCTGGCGTTTCACGGAAAAGTTTTCCATGCAATCAATCAAGTGGTATTCACCCAGACAACCAACAACCTGAACGTGATTCGCATGCCCAAATGGTTTATCAATGCCCGCTGGTATGCCGAGGGTTACTTGTTTAAAAAGGCGTTATACATGCAGATCGGCGTAGACGCCCACTACAAGTCAGACTATTATGCCGATGCATATATGCCAGCCATCGGGCAGTTTTATTTGCAGGACAATTTTCTGGTTAAAGGATATCCGATCCTGGATGTGTTTGCCAATGCCCGCGTAGGCCGGGTGCGTTTGTTTGCCAAGATGTCGCATGCTAACCAGGGCTTCGTGTTTGGCAATGGGTATTTCCCATCGGCTTATTATCCGGGTCAGCGGCGTGCGTTTGGCTTTGGTGTCATCTGGCCGTTGTTTGATTAGAATCCGGATTGGCTTAGCCGAATTGACTTTTTCGTCGGATTCAAAAATTACCGGGATTATTTTGCATCAGGATAATCCTTTAATACTCAAAACGTCGGTTTGAACAAGCTGCCAGGGCTCTGACAAAATAGTATCTTCCTGAAAGCAAAAACCTCCTCTAGTTCTTTTTATGGAAATCATCACCAGTCCTCAGAATCCCAAGATAAAAAATGTAGTTCGCCTGCTCGAAAAGGCAGCGGAACGGCGCGAACAAAACCTGACAGTGGTAGAGGGGGAACGGGAAATTACACTGGCTTTACATGCAGGCTATACGCTGCAAACTTTGTTTGTCTGCCGGGAGTTGCATAGCCAGTCTTTGGGTTTTTCGGTTTCAAAAGATACTATTCTGGAAGTGAGCAAACCGGTTTTTGACAAAATAGCCTACCGCGAAAACCGTGATGGATTGGTTGCCTTGGTAATGCCAAAGAAACAAACGCTGGAAACCCTGAAGCTTCGTTCTAATCCGTTTCTCGTTATACTCGAATCGGTGGAAAAGCCGGGAAATCTGGGAGCTATTCTTCGCACGGCCGACGCCGCTCAGGTAGATGCGGTAATCATCTGCGATCCGCAAACCGATCTGTACAACCCAAACGTAATTCGGTCCAGCATCGGCTGTCTGTTCAGCACGCAGGTGGCGGTTTGTACATCTGATGAAGCGCTGCAATGGCTCAAAAAGAAGAATATCCGCAGCTATGCCGCAGCCCTTACGGCGACTCATTTTTACCACGAAACCGACTTGGCGCAGCCCTGTGCCATTGTCATGGGCACTGAAGCCACTGGCCTCAGCGACAATTGGTTACGTAATGCCGACGACCAGATTAAGATACCGATGCGCGGCGAAATTGACTCGCTGAACGTTTCCACCAGTACGGCTATTTTGGTTTTTGAAGCCATGCGCCAGCGAGGGTTTCAATAAGGAGGTTTTACCGTTTCAAAAGATACTATTTTACGTTCTACTCAGCGCCGCTGGTAAGGCGACATCCGGCTTCCTTCACTAGCAGATTTCACATTGGGATTAACGTTAGGGTCGTCCGTTCCTAAGATTCGTCCTTGTTTGTCCATCCCGTAATAGTTGTAGGGAGTGGTCAGCTCTACCTGAGTAGAATTGTCATAAGGATTCACATACAACTGCATATTGGCTATATTCTCCCGAAACTCTTCGTTTTGCCGGTCAACAGATCGTTCTCGTTCTTCGGTTACTCCCTGCCAGGTCTTCTGCGACTGCTCCCGATACCGCTGCAATGCTTCACCAAACGCCTTCGGGTTTTCCAGGGGTTGTCGCATAATGCCTATTACCCCAAAGGCCGCAGTTGGGCTATCGCAACGAAAACCGATTGAAGCCATTGATCAATATATTGTACTCAACGCAGAGAAATCACACACAATCTCCCAAGCAAGATTGTTAAGAGTACATCCAGGAAGCGTCTTCTATCAGATAAATTCTTTACTCGTTTTACTATATCAATAATATTTTGTTAGTTTGCATCCCGTTTTCGCGATCTTTACATAGAGAGGTGCCCGAGTGGTTGAAGGGGCACGCCTGGAAAGCGTGTATACCGGTAACGGTATCGAGGGTTCGAATCCCTTCCTCTCTGCGAGATTAAGTTTTGGTTGTTCTCAGCCATTCAAAAAGCCCTAAATTTAGCCAATTTAGGGCTTTTTTGTTCTTGGTACATATGTAAGAGAACTTTTTTAACTTATTTCCTGAATAACCAATTGAAAAAAAAGAATTCCTACATCAGGCTAACTCCTCCATCGAATTCTCTAACATACTATGGACATCTAGTATCGCTGCCAGAACAGACTAAAGCCAATTACAAGGACAAGACCAATCTGTAGAGCCGTCAAAACATAAATATACTTAGTTTGTCCTCTCGACTGGTTTACCAATCGTTCGCCTACTTTCAACTGCAAGGTTGACAACTCAGTCAGGGTTTGGGCTACTTGACCAAATGCTGTGTGCCCCATACCCGCAAACAAAACTTGTTGCGCATTGGGTGAGTTGATTGGCTTGGCTGTTATTTCTTCTTCCAACTGGTTATAAACTGCCAGCCGCTCTTTGAGTAAAGCAAACAGATCGGCTTCTTTAGGTGTCAATTTGGTATTGCCATAGTCAATCAGCAATGAATCTATCTGGCGATTGATGCGATTAATCGTTGGCCCGATAAGGGTTAATCCCGGCTCGGTTTTATTTAGTACATGCGATTCAAGCAATAGTCGTTTCTGATAAATCTTGGAAGTTAAATTGGCAATAATTCCAGTCGGAACCAAGCGGTCCCTGTAGATTGAAGCTGACGCGTCCTGAATTTGATCGACGCTACGGCGGCTCAAAAAAATACTTGTTAGAATCAAGCCTAACAGACTACCAATCAAGAAAGTAAGACGTAGGGGTGAACGTTTTTTTGGTGATTGTTCCATATACAAAATGAGGTAAAGTACTATTTTTACGTTAGAAATTTATAAATCAGAAGTAGTAAACCGGGTACACAACCAAATTGGCGTCGATTCTGGCTTGAGCTCATCCAATTACCAGCGTGGATGCAATGGATATATCCTTTGTAATAAACAGGCGATACAGGAAAGATTGTACAACATCACTGTATATAAAGTAGATCAGATCGATAAATTAACCGCCCGTCCATCTGGTTGGAGTGAGTAGGTGTTTACAGTTGTTTGACAAACCTAAGATAGTGAACTTTAGCCGGGTAACAAAAAACCGTTTCAAGACCCGTAGTTGAGCCTTTTTCAAACATACTATTTTGTCTGTTGTCCCAGCCGTGCAAGTACAGCGATGTATCCACTAGTATCAAACTTGTTGGTAATGAATGCTTTTCCATTATTGCATTAGTAGACGATACCGACAATAGGCACATCATAGATTCCATATTTGTATGTTTAAACAAACAAATTTTGTCTTCAACAATGAGGCAGAAGGTCTTAATTATCTTACCTAGCCACGTCTTTGCCACAAGCAGCCCTACCCAAACTGATCTTGTTGGCTCTGAATATGCGTGTGCAAGATGACTGGGTAACTTTGCTCGAATTAAAGTTGATTCCTAAGCAGAAAAGCTCCGATAGTTGTTTTTTCCAATTCACGTACTCCAGAAGTTTAGTTATTCTTACGAAAACACTGCCAATGCCTATATATAGGTAAGCCAGCTAATTTTGATTTGTTAACCGTTCATAGATAGGTAGTGTACGATTTTTGGCTGCTGGTGGCAAAGTAGATCAGCCTGGGACAACCTTAACTCTTAAAAAAACCGCTCTTTCTCTTCTAGCGTATCAGCGTCCTTATCCTTTTTGCATAAGAAGGTTTACTTCAGGAAGATTTGACTCATTGCATTCAAAAACCATACTTTGATGGTGACTTATTTATATAGCCTGACAAAATACTAAACATGGACAAACAAAAACCTTAACTGGCTGCATCATAACAAATAAAAATACAAGTTTTACACCTGACCAAATGCATAGTCTTAGTATGTGCACATTGTATCTCTACAAAATCTATAGAAAAAATAGATTAAAAGTTTGCAGTTTAAAAATCCTGTTTTACTTTTGCATTACCAACTACTGATTAAGTCCACCCTTAATTGGTTAATTTATAAAGAGGAAGGGAGAGACCAGGCTCTATGAACTTCCAGCAACTTTTCATCAAGTGAAAACAGTGCTACACCCTGACCTAACAGTATAGGAACTATAAATTAACAAGGCATTATGAATTACTCTTTGTATTCTGTTTCAGCAGTAAGACGTTTTCGAATGCGTCTTCAGCTACTTTTTTGTCTTTCCCTATTACCTGTGGAAATAGCAGTTTCTCACAAATACATGTAAGTTGTCTTGGCAAGAAGCCATCCTGTCCGTTTTGCTTCTTGCTAGTGACGCGCCACAGAAATAGTATAGCGCAAAATACCAAAACCCCGACTATCCTACGGCCAAAAAAATCTGTTTCATCAACTAAAGACCTTTATTCTTTATGGAAATTTATCTGGATAATGCCGCTACAACGGCTATTGATTTACGCGTATTAGAAACCTTGTTACCCTATTTGACGGATCTTCATGGCAATCCATCCTCCTCCCATAGACAGGGCAGACTGGCCCGGGAAGCTATTGAGAAGTCACGCCAAACCGTAGCCAACTGGCTGGGAGCCTCGCCCGAAGAAATCTATTTTACATCGGGAGCTACTGAAGCTAACAATCTGGTCCTTTCGAGTATTATCCATACCTTCCACATTCGTCACTTTATTACTAGTCCTCTGGAACACCATTCAGTGCTTCGTTGTCTGGAACACTACCGCAAAAACGACCTCATACGCGTCAGTTTAGTAGAAACCGACACCAAAGGTCAACTGAATCTGGCACATCTGGAATATTTGTTGAAGAAGAATCCCGCATCCGGCGTAAGCCTGATGCATGCCAACAACGAAATTGGCAATCTGAATCCGATAGAAGAGATCGCGGATATTTGCCGTACTTACAAGGCTCTCTTTCATTCCGATACGGTACAAACCATTGGGAAAGAGAAGATTAACCTACGGCAAACACCGGTACATTTTGCAGTGGGTTCGGCCCACAAATTCCATGGCCCCAAAGGCATTGGATTTCTTTACGCTGATAAACGCCTGCGTTTGCAACCGCTACTGCACGGAGGCTCGCAGGAACGCAGCTTACGGGCCGGAACCGAAAATGTAGCAGGCATTGTGGGCCTAGCCGAAGCCCTATCCATTTCCTATCAGCAACATGCGGCTATTCAAACGCACATTCAACAACTCAAAGCACATTGCATCCATCGCCTTGAGCAAACTTTTGACCAGGTTGTTTTCAATGGAAAGAGTGCGGATCTGGAGCGAAGTGTAGCACACGTATTGAACATTTGCTTGCCCGCCCTTGCAGATGGCAGATCGCTGGTGGAGTTGCTCGACCAACGCGACATAGCCGTGTCCGGCGGCAGTGCCTGCTCCAATCTGCATAGCCACGGATCGCATGTATTGCGCGCCATTGACAGCCTTGCTACTGCCGAAAATGTGCGGTTGTCGTTCAGCAAGTTCAACACCTTAAAGGAAATAGACTATCTGATTGGCGAACTACAGGAGATTTACAGCCAGCAGTCGGGAATGCGGCAATTGGCAGCAGCGAGTTAAGAGGTTTATCCGTTACAAAAGATACTATTTTTCCGTTTTCAGGGTAGCAAAATGTTTTTCCAGTTCGCCTTCAATTACGGCATACGTCTGGTCTTTTAACTCTTCGAGGGAATCGGCGGTTAAGCCTGCCGTTGGGATGGGTTCGTGAATGATGACCTTTATCTTTTTGCGCCGAAACAACAGCTTGCCGTCGTCGGGTAGTATCTGCCAATTGTAGGGGAAGGTGATCGGCACGATTGGCGTTTGCGTGTCAATGGCCATCCGAAAAGCCCCATCCTTGAATTCAGCCAAGTGCGGGGGTTGTTTGGATTTGATGCCGCCTTCGGGAAAAACAACTATGCTGCGTCCTTCGTGCAAAAACTGGACAGCTTGTTGCAAAATGCGGTAACGCTCCATCTTGCTTTCGCGATTGACCGGAATGTGCAGTTTGCGAAACATATAGCCAAACAAGGGAACTTTGGTAATCTGGCTCTTGCCAATAAAGGCGTAATAGTGCGGCAACACAACGCCCATAATGGCAATGTCGAGATACGAAAAGTGATTGGCACAAAAAACATAGGTGTGCTGCTTATCCAATGCGGCGCGATGTTCCACTTCAACCGGAAGTCCGCACAACGGAAAGAACAATTGTCCCCAGAGCCGGTTCAGGTAATGCGCCTTGGGATGCCAAGCTTTGCGTTGCAGAAAAAGCCAGAAAAAGGGAAACAGAAGCAAAAACAAGCCTAAAAACCAAAAATAGCACCAGAAGGAATACAAACGCCGCATGCAAAAACAAAAGTAAAGATATTGGAATAACAGACGGATATGCAATTGTCCTGTCTTAACTCATTCACGCCATTTCACACCGATCAGAACTCAAAAATAATGAAAAAACCCTTCTTTCGATGAAAAATATTTGCCCATGAATGGGTAGAAAAGCAAAACCGGCAGGTTTTAGGCCTACCGGAGATACTATTTTTTTCAGTTGTGTTACATCACCTTCGTTTTGCCCGGCACCGGAACCGGATAAAAGCCGTTGGCATCGGGTTTGGTTGGTGTTTCGGCATCCCAGGCAAAGGCTTTGGGCATAACGCTTAGCGTTGAGTTAAACGCATCATCCCAACTGATCATCTGGCCAGAGTAGGTAGCCATGCGACCCAAAATGGCGGTCATGGTGCTTTTGGCGGCATGCTCGGCATCGTTGATGGGCTTGTTGTTGATGATGGCATCAAACAGCACGTCGTGCTCCACTTGATACGGATCGGGATCTTCGTCGCCGCGGTGCCGCCAAACGGTATTGCCCTTGTAGTCTAATATTTTGCCTTCGGTGGCTTTGCCTTTGGTGCCAATCAGCAATTCAGACACATTGTTGGCACAGCCTTCAAAGTGCTGGCACTGGCTGTTCAGAATCATGCCATCGGCGTATTCAAATTCCACATGGTGGTGATCAAAGATTTCGCCAAACTTCTTATCGGTTCGTTGCTGACGGCCACCCATTCCTACGGCTTTGACCGGAAAGCTTCCTTTAAACCAGTTAATTACGTCAATGTTGTGGATATGCTGCTCATTGATGTGGTCGCCGCAGAGCCAGTTGAAGTAATACCAGTTGCGCATTTGATATTCCATTTCGGTCATGTTGGGTTGGCGTTCTTTCACCCAAACACCGCCGCTGTTCCACCAGCAATTGGCCCCGATGATGTCGCCGATCATACCGTCTTGCACCCGCTTCAGCGTTTCCAGGTACGATTTCTGGTAGTGGCGCTGCAAACCCACCACTATTTTCAGGTTTTTCTTCTTCGCCTCTTCAGCAGCAGCAATTACCTGACGCACTCCGTTGGCATCGGTAGCTACGGGCTTTTCCATGAAAACATGCTTGCCTTGCCTGACGGCTTCTTCGAAGTGAATGGGCCGGAAACCGGGAGGTGTTGTCAGAATCACCACATCGGCTAACGCTATGGCTTGCTTATACGCATCAAACCCGACAAACTTGTTTTTTTCGGGCACATCAACCTGCTTTTTCACATCAATCGGCTTGTCGGTCGATGCATTAGGTGTGGTGATAATCTGGTAGCACTGATCGAGCTGATCGCGGAAAGCATCGGCCATGGCCACTACTTTTACTTTGGGCGATGCACTCAGGGCTTGCCTCAAGGCACCACGCCCCCGGCCCCCACAGCCGATAATCGCTACTTTGATGGTGTCTTTTCCAGCCGCATACGCGCTGGCTTCGGCCGATAAGCCTACGCTGAGGCCACCCATTAACAACGCAGAACTTTTGACAAAATCGCGCCGCGAAACATTGGTATCCTTATTTTCCATGTTCTTGAGATTTAGGTGTTACAAAAGGTATATAGCAAATAGTATCCTTGGCAAAGCCAAAACCGGCCCTTACTGATCGGTAATGGCTTTGTAAAAATATTTCTCAATTTCGGCAGCCGATGGCTGTTTGACCGGACGCACCACACGGAAACCCACAAACTGGGCATCGGTGAGCCACCAGTCGCTGCGTGGCAGTTGGGGGTCGCGTTTTTTCCATTGTGCATTGGACCCGCGCCGCGCCGCACTGCGCAACCGGTCGGCGTCATCATCCCACGAGCCGCCTTTTGCCGCATGCGGATATAGCTTGGTAGGCACAACCACTGGATTGACAGCTGTTTTTCCAGCAAATTGCTTGTAATAGTCAGGCACGTATTGGTCGTAGGTCCACTCGGCTACATTGCCGTGCATGTCGTACAAGCCCCACGGATTGGGCTTTTTCTTACCGACACGTTGAGTTTTGCCATTGCTGTTTTCGAAATACCAGGCATAGTCTCCCAATTGGTCGGCTGCATCACCAAATGAATAGGTGCTGGTGGTCCCCGCCCGGCAGGCATATTCCCATTCGGCTTCGGTAGGAAGACGGTAAAACACACCCGTTTTGGCATACAGCCATTTGCAAAAATGAACGGCCGCGTAGTGCGTCATGCAAATAGCCGGATAGCCTTTTTTACCCATCCCGAATGACATGTCCACGTAGGGAGTGGTAGGTCGCGAAACCGCATCTACGGCCTTGTTGTTGAGCACATTGGTGGCCGACAGGGCTTCTGCCGTTTTCTTTTCTAGCTCTTTGTAGGCATATAATTCAAACAGGTCCCAGGTAACTTCCAGTTCGCTCATCCAAAACGCATCCAGCTTTACTTTGTGCTGCGGGCCTTCGTCGGGTTTGCGTTTGGACTCACTTTCGGGGCTGCCCATCATAAACTCGCCAGCAGGTATGGCAATCATTTTAAACGAAACTTCCGATGCGGGAATGGCCTGGGTATAGGTTTCAAACTCGGCAGGTTCCGTTGCAGGATTCTTGAAGGATGTAAACAAACCCGATAAAAATAGTATCAAACAAAAACAGAAAACCTGCTTCATGGTCAAACAAATGGAAATAAGTGGTTAGCGAAGAGGGTGAAAGTTCTATATTTATCCCGAAAAATCCTAAAAATTTATAGAATCCGCCTATTTTCGGTATAATTACTCATAGACAATCGAGTTGGTGTTTACCCTAAAGCAGTTCTGATTACCAATGGATATGAAAAAAACCGCCACTCTTACACTCCTTATTTTTACAGGATTACTTTTGACACGTTGCACCGACAACGCCAAGCCTGAAATCGAAAAAACCCTCGAGGCTTTTTACGAAACGCATCGCACCGAATACCGCAAAGCCGATCAATCGCTACTGAGTAAAAGCTTAGCCGAATTGATTACGCGGGCCGCCGCACGGGAAGACAAAGAAGCCGAGAAGGTCAAAAACAGCGAAAACCCAACCGAAAAGCCGATGATGATTGAAGGCGATATTTTTACCAGTGTGTATGAGGGTCAGAATGCCTTTACCGTGAAGGAAATTACCGTAAACGGCGACCAGGCCACTGCCAAAGTCGATTTTAAGAATACCTCAGACAATATTGCCTGGCAAGACGAAGTGGTGCTGATAAACGAAAATGGCTGGAAAATAGACAACGTTCTGTTTAAAAATCCAGACATGGAGCTCAAAAACACCAAAGAAGTGTTATCGAGCCTGATCAATGAAAAAGAGTAATTTCTGAATAGAGAGGTTTTACGTTTTCCGGAGATACTATTTGGATTCGTACAGTACGCTATTTTTGGAAGGGTATAACGTAAAGAATTTCTCCTTTGGAATCTAAAATTGATCTTTCTCCAAAATGCCCTATCCGTTTAGTTTCGGAATGTCAGAATTGTCTTTTTTCCCTTGATATCAACGGAAATGGTTGCACTATCAGCGTTGGTTTGTAAAAGCTCAACGTTTTTATAGCTGCCATTTCCAATCGATTCTTCATTGCACTCTCCTAACGCCCTCTCAGTCAGCAAACTTTTTTCAATAAGTACAACTCGTTTTGGGGCTAGCATTCCTGACATTGTCCGAATGTCATAATTTTTGTCGCTATAATAAATATCAGGACTTGCTAGTATTACAAGAAGAGGACTGGCAAAAATCATGAAAAAAATCCTGTCAATCAGCAAGGCGAATGCTGTAAGGATAGGATAAAAGAAAAAAACTCCAAAATACATTTTAGCCCACCATTGAGTTGTTTTGCTGCTAAGTGCAAACAACGCCGCTCCACTGATGAGAAAACCAATGGCAATGAGTCTGTCAACCCAGAAAGTCCGGAAGGAGATATTAAACGTTGTAATCAGGAAACTGTCAACTCCTAAGATCAATAGTAAAACAATGTGTAGAAAAAGGAGTCTTTTTTGATAGTTGACAGCTACCTGTTTTCTGAAAAAAAATAAGGCCATTGTTAAGACAAAAAGCCCAGCATATACAACAACCAGTATCATCTTTAGCTTGTTAGCAATTCTCCTTTCATAACAGTAACGGCTTGGCCCATTAACAGCACACGGTCATTGGTAAGTTTCACCTTCACCACGCCGCCACGATCCGACGCCTGATAGGCTGTCATTTCGGATTTACCTAGCTTTTCTGCCCAATATGGAGCCAATGCGGTGTGGGCCGACCCTGTAACCGGGTCTTCAAAAACACCGGCAGCAGGCGCAAAGAAACGGGATACAAAATCGTATTCCGGTGATTGACTGCGGGTCGTGACAATCACACCCCGAACGGGCAGCTTACCCAGTTCTGCGAAGTTGGGTTTCAAACTACGCAGCTGTTCTTCCGATTCAATCTCAACCAAATAATCCATTTTATTATTTCCCACAAACAAGGGTGCAACACCCAACGCGTCGGCTAGTCCGGCAGGAGCGGCAACCTCAGCGGCAATTTTAGCCGGAAAATCCATGGCAATCCAGTCGCCCTGTTTGGTGCAAGTTAGCAATCCGCTACGGGTATGAAACAAGGCAGGCTCATTTGAAGTCAGTTTCTGTAATTGCCACAGAATGTGAGCTGTTGCCAGAGTGGCATGTCCACACAGGTCTACTTCTACCTTAGGTGTAAACCACCGCAACCGAAAACCATCGGCTTCGGGCCAGGCATAGGCTGTTTCGGAAAGGTTCATTTCCAGGGCAAGGTTTTGCATCCACGCTTCGTCGGCAGGCGCATCCAATAAACACACCGCCGCCGGATTTCCCTTGAATACTTGGCTGGCAAACGAATCAACTTGGTAAATAAACATAGTCAGAAGTACGATTTAGAAAGCCTATGGTTTTCTCTTGGGTTTTTAGCCTTTCAAAGATACTATTTTCCAGAAAACACTTTTTAAGATCGATTTAAAAATAAAACCACCACCATCGCGTCTATCAATAGCAACACAGTATTCCTACATCTTAACCGTTTTTCATCCCTATATGGCTTCTCGTTGGTTGGTATTGCTGATTATCGTGTGCGTATTCCTTGGACTCGACTACTACGTATACCATGCATTTCGTTTTTTGCCCGAACCGTGGCGGCGTCCGGCTCAGTGGGTTTTGCTGGCCTTTTCCATCGGTTCAATAGTATCCCTGCTTATTTTCTTTCTCATTCCGGGCATGCAAGGCTCCACCATGCGTACCATTGTGATAACACTGGTCTTTACTAATCTGCTGATCAAACTGTTCGTCGGCATTTTTGTGCTGTTTGATGACATTGTGCGGCTAGTGCGATGGATTGTCTATAAGTTTTCGGGTTCGCCGAATAGTATCCCGGAAACGGTTGAAACCCCGGCAACCGAAAATGCGCCATTGATTCCGCGTTCAGAATTTCTGCTCAAGACAGCCGCCATTGCCGGAGCCGTTCCGCTGATTGGCGTTGGGTATGGCATCTTGCTGGGAGCCCACGATTACCGCATCCGGCGGGTTACGTTGCGGCTACCCAATTTGCCGGGTTCGTTTGATGGCATTCGCATTGCACAGATTTCGGACATTCACTCGGGCAGCTTTTTTAACAAACGTGCCGTGACAGGCGGGGTAGACATGCTGTTGCGTGAAAAGCCGGATATGGTTTTTTTCACGGGTGATCTGGTAAATGACAGGGCCGACGAAGTGGCTGATTATGTGCCCATCTTCCAGAAAATAAAAGCACCATTAGGTGTATTTTCTACCTTGGGTAACCACGATTATGGAGACTATGTACCGTGGGAAAGCGAAGCAGCAAGAGCTCAAAACCTGAAAAACCTGATGCATGCCCACAAACTCATGGGCTGGGATCTGCTGATGGACGAAAACCGCAAGATCATTCAGAGCGGCGATGAAATCAGCCTGATTGGCATTCAGAACTGGGGCAAAAGTTTTTCGAAACACGGTAACCTGGCCAAAGCCTATCGCGGTGCCGAAGATTCGCCGGTTAAGTTGTTGCTTTCGCACGACCCTAGCCACTGGGATGCGCAAGTACGTCCAAACTACCCGGATATTGACGTAGCCTTTGCCGGTCACACGCACGGTGCCCAGTTTGGGGTAGAAGTAGGCGGCATCAAATGGAGCCCGGTAAAATACGCCTACAAGCAATGGGCCGGCCTGTACCAGGAACCCAACGCCGCCGGTAAAATGCAGTATTTGTACGTAAATCGCGGCTATGGCTACATTGGTTTCCCGGGCCGGGTGGGCATGCCGCCGGAGATTACCATTTTTGAATTGAAGAAAGTGTAATATCACTTACGAAATAGTATCTTTTATAAATGATAAACCTCTATCTTTCTTTTATTTGAAAAATAGAGGTTTCTTTTTTTCGGGTAAAATGAAACATTTTTGAGCGATTTTGGATTATATCACATACCAAAAAGACAAAACCCTTATAAACTAGTATGAGAAAAATATACCTTACTTGCCTGGCCATTTTGGCCACCAGCCTGTTTGCATTTGCACAGAAAGTAGAAAGTTGCTGCCAGATCTCCGCTACTGATGCCATGGCTCGCCTTACCAACGACCCGGCGTTTGTGGCTAGTCACTTGTCGCCGCTTCCGTACGTATACGAAGGTGCCGGACAGATGATAACCTTCAAAACTCCCGACGGCCAAACGGGCAGTGCGTTTGAAATCAAAGCCAAGAAGAAAACCGACAAGTATTTGTTCGTATTCCAGGAATGGTGGGGACTGAATGATTACATCAAACGCGAATCGGAGAAATACTACAACGACCTGAAAGGTGAAGTAAACGTGATTGCTCTGGATATGTACGACGGCAAAGTAGCCACCGACCCACAAACGGCGGGCAAATACATGGGCGAAGCCAAACCCGAACGCCTCGATGCCATTACCAAAGGTGCCATTGACTATGCGGGCAAATCGGCCAAGATTGCCACCGTAGGTTGGTGCTTTGGCGGTGCCCGTTCGTTGCAGGCGGCTTTATCCGCTGGCAAGCAAGCCGTAGGCTGTGTCATGTTTTACGGCATGCCCGAAAAAGACGTAAATCGCCTGAAAACGCTGAATACCGATGTGTTAGGCTTATTTGCCAGCAAAGAGCAGTGGATTTCGCCTGCGGTGGTGGCTCAATTTGAAAAAGACATGCAAGCCGCTGGAAAGAAAGTAACCGTAAAAAGCTATGATGCCGAGCACGCCTTTGCCAATCCGAGCAATCCGCAATACGACAAAGAGAAAGCGGAAGACGCATATATGATGGCAATTACTTACCTGAAAGGAAAGTTCAAGGTTTAAAAATAGTATCTTTCAAACTATTAAAACCCTGCTTCTTTCCGAGGCAGGGTTTTGTGTTTTAGTTCTTGGGAGCAAAATCAAACATCAGGCCTAGGCCCCCATTGGCAAACATGC
This sequence comes from uncultured Sphingobacteriales bacterium, assembly GCA_963520985.1. Lineage (GTDB taxonomy): Bacteria > Bacteroidota > Bacteroidia > Cytophagales > 172606-1 > Xanthocytophaga. The sequence goes on along the minus strand of CAUQTA010000001.1, from coordinate 343,332 downwards.
CGCCATAACGGCTCAGGTTTTTACCTAATCCGACATCCAGTGAAAGCGAAATGCGGTTTACTGTGCGTACCTGCAAGCCGAGCCCCACGTAAGCGGCAAACATAGCCTTATAGCCTGCCTTCTCAGAAGTGTTGTTAAAATAACTTGGCTCTGCAACAGCAAAGGTGTACTGCGAGGTGTTTTTTTGTACTCTTCCCACTGCCATGCTTAGTCCGCCCAGTAGATAAGGCTGAATACGGCGATGATTACCCAGAGGCGTAAATTTGAGGGTTGCAGGCAAATAAAACGGACGATTTCTGACAAAGCGGCTTTCCTGATAGCCTAGTGTGTCATTCAGTTGCTGGTTATAAAAGGAGGTATTGCCTGCAACACTGTGTGTATGGAGAAACAGCCCCACCTGTACATCCAGGTGGCGAGTCAGGTGGTGGCCTGCCCATACATTCACACCATTACCAGCTACGGAAGGCAAGACGTGGGTATTCTGAACAGAATAATGGCTTTCTGTACCAAACCAGTAGGCCTCTAATCGGGCACCAATATACCATTTACCGGGATCGTAGCGCACTTTTACAGGCTTGTCCTGGGCTATTGTACACAGAGGCAGGCAGAGAAAAAGCAAAAGAAGTTGATTTTTCATAGACGTAGTTTGTGTGTAGGTGATAAACCCTATTTACCTCAACGGAACAGACAGCTTAGGTTGCTACTTTTAAAAACAGAAATGTATTTATTCTATTGCAAGATAAATTCTCTTGAAATTTATCAAAACTTTTTAACATTTTTTAATGACATAATCCTATAATTCCTTATATGAAAACAAGTTTTCAATCCATAAAACAAAAGAACAGCTGTTTTGATATGTGCCAAAACAGCCGTTTGGAAATAGTATCCAACAAAAACAAAAAAACCGATTATGTGTCAATTCGGGATTTTTCTTCGACTTGTTTTGTTCATTTTGTACTTTGCAACCCAATTTATTTTTTCGATACTCATGATTCAAAATCCTAAAAGATATACCGTTACGGCCGCGTTGATCTATGCCAATGGGCCTATTCACATTGGTCACCTGGCGGGCTGTTACATTCCGGCCGACACCTATGTGCGTTACCTGCGTGCAAAAGGCGCCGACGTGCTGTTTGTGAGTGGTACCGACGAGCATGGAGTGCCCATTACCATTCGCGCTGAGAAAGAGGGCATTACGCCACAGGAAGTGGTGGATAAATACTACAAGCAAATCCGCGATGCATTTGCCGATTTTGGCATTTCGTTCGACGTCTATTCGCGCACCAGTAAAAAGGTGCACCACGAAACCTCGCAGGAGTTTTTCAAGACGTTGTACGACAAGGGACAATTTCTGGAAAAAGAAACGGATCAGTATTACGATGAAGTTGCTAAAAAATTCCTGGCCGACCGCTACATTGTAGGTACTTGTCCGATTTGTGGCAATCCCAATGCCTACGGCGACCAATGCGAACGGTGCGGTTCTACTCTTAGCCCAACCGAACTGAAAGAACCCATCCGGTCGGCACTTTCGGGAGCCAAACCCGTGTTAAAACCCACCAAAAACTGGTACCTGCCCCTGGACAAACTCCAACCGCAGATCGAAGAATACATCAATTCGCATCCCGAATGGAAAGCCAACGTAGCCGGGCAATGCCATTCGTGGCTCAAGCAAGGACTGCAACCCCGCGCCATGACCCGCGACCTGGACTGGGGCATTAAGGTTCCGCTTCCGGATAACGACGGCAAAGTGTTGTACGTTTGGTTCGAAGCTCCCATTGGGTATATATCGGCCACCAAAGACTACTTTACGGCGAAGAAGATGGGGGCTGCACCTGAGCTATTTACATCGCAATTGCCAGAAACGACCCATCCGGGCACTTCTAACGACTGGGAAACGTATTGGAAAGATCCGGAAACCAAGCTGGTCCATTTCATTGGAAAAGACAATATTGTGTTTCACTGCATCATCTTCCCGGCCATGTTGCAAGTGGAGGGCAGCTATATACTCGCCGACAATGTGCCTGCCAACGAGTTTATGAACTTGGAAGGCGACAAAATTTCGACGTCGCGCAACTGGGCGGTGTGGCTGCACGAATATTTGCAGGAATTTCCGGACAAGCAGGATGTGTTGCGGTATGTACTCACCACCAATTCGCCCGAAACCAAGGACAACGAATTTACCTGGAAAGATTTCCAGACTAAAAACAACAGCGAATTGGCGGGTAATCTGGGCAATTTTATTAACCGGATAGTCACCCTTACCCACAAATATTATGAAGGAAGTGTTCCGGCATGCGGTGAGTTGTATGACATTGACAAAGAACTGATAAACACGCTAGCAGAAGCACCTGGCAAAATTGCGGAAGCATTGGAAAACTACCGTTTCCGCGAAGGATTGTCTCTGTTGATGAATATTTCGCACGCAGGCAACAAATACCTGGCCGATACCGAACCCTGGAAGAAGATCAAAGACAATCCGGAACGGGTAAAAACCATTCTGAACCTGGGAGCCCAGGTAGTGGCTAGTCTGGCTATTTTGTCGGAGCCGTTTTTGCCGTTTACTTCCCGGAAAATCTCCCACATGATCAATGTTTCCAATCTGCACTGGGCAGATGCGGGTAGCATTGATTTAGTGAAAGCAGGGCAGGTTTTTGCTCCGGCGGAGATACTATTTCTAATCATTGAGGATGCGGCCATTCAGGCACAGGTGCAGAAACTGGAAGATTCGAAAAAGGCTAACGAACTGGCTAGCAAAACCGTACCAACCGCAAAGGAAGCGGTCACGTTTGATGATTTTCAGAAAATGGACATCCGGGTAGCCACCATTCTGGCAGCCGAAGCCGTACCTAAAACGCAAAAATTACTCAAGCTCACGCTGGATACCGGCTTGGACAAACGCACGGTCGTAAGTGGAATTGCCGAGCACTACAAACCGGAGGAGATCATTGGCAAACAAGTGTGCTTGCTCGCCAACCTTGCCCCGCGCGACATCAAGGGCATCACTTCCCAAGGAATGATCCTGATGGCCGAGAACATTGACGGCAAACTCGCCTTTGTAAGTCCTACCGCACTGATTACCAACGGCGGCACGGTTCGTTAAACAAAGAGGCCTCGGTATAGAGGCCTTTTTTGTTGATTATAAAGTGATTGCTAAGCCAAACATAGAATTATGATAAGATATTTTGAAAAACATACTTTACAAGGGATATTTCATTTCAGAGTGGAAACCTATAACACTCCACATGTAAGTATAACAGAAGGACATATGTACCACAATATCTACTCTCACTCAAAGGGGTGTGGTACAACACAAAATGCAATACATGAAGCTGAATCTATTGCAAATGAGAAAATACAGGAGGGGTACATAGAAAAGGGGTTTGTTGAATATCCTCAAAATAGTTTAAGTGTATATTACCGTACAGATTGGCACATAGCGACAGGCATTCCAAAAACGTATGCACAAGCACGCAAGTTTGTTGTTTTTTTTTGAAGTGGCTTGTTGATAACGACTTGTTAAGTGCCGATTTTTATAAATATCATTGGGAAGAAAGCCAAAAGTGCAAAGAGAATAAACTAAAGGCATCAGAGCTTATAGGATATATGGCGGATAGCTTAGACTTATGGCATCTCTCAGAACTAGGTAATCAATTTTCATTACACTATTTTCCAGGTATTTACACACAAGATTACAAGAATACATTTCCCCAAAATAAAACAACTTACGTTACAGACAATTTAAAAAACTATATAAAAATGCGTTTCATTCTTGACCAAAGATTTGAAATGTGGAAGTTAGAAAACCGGTAACAACCAACTATTTACAAATCATTTTCTGTCTCAATGTTTGCGTGGCAGCCTCAGAGTCTGAGCCAGATTTTGAAATAGTACTTTTGAATACATCAAAACCTGCCTCTAAGTTTATTAATCCAGGCTATCAACATAAAAGTAAAACCCCAACTAACACTAGCCGGGGTTTTACTTTTGAAAAGATACTAATTTTCTTTGCCTTTACTCTTCAAGTTTATAGGTGCTGTCTCCATTGACATCAAGCACATCTTTTCCTTTTAGGTAATCAGGCAAGTTGAGGCCGGCCATGTTAAACAGGTCGTTCAGCGGCGGTACGGTTTTCATCATGCCTGAGATAAAATTGGCGGTTGAGGTTTGTCCGTTGCTGTTTTGCTGGCCGTCCCATACCGTGATTTTATCAATCTTGATGTTTTTCACCGCTTCCACCTGGGTTTTCACCAGCTCGGGCAGTTTCTCGATCAAGAGCAACTGGAATGCTTTGTTCGGATCGCCGCCGGCGGCTTTCACCACCTGTTCGTAGCCTTCGGCCTGCTTGGTCAGGATCTCGTACAAACCCTTTGCTTCGGCTTCCATTTTGGCATAAATGGCGTCGGCTTCACCTTTGGCTTTTTCACGGAGCCGTTCGGCTTCGGCCTGGGCTTCAATGATGAGCTTTTGTTTCTGGATCTCGGCCGGAATCACCACGTTGGCAATCTGCGTAGACCGTTCCCGGTCGGCACGGGCTTGTTCGGCTTTCTGTTCGGCCACATACGATTCTTCCAATGCCTTGGCCGATTGTACTTTTTCGGCCGAAATGGCTTTCTTGTATGCTTCAGCTTCTTTTTCGCGGCGAAGGGCTTCCGAGTTGGCAATGGTGATTTTCGATTCGTTTTCGCCTTTTACTGCCAGGGCATTGGCTTCAGCAGTTTTGATACGGGTATCCCGATCGGCTTCTACTCTACCAATGGATTCGTCTCTTTTGGCTGCCGCAATCATAATTTCGCGGTCTTTGTGCGAGTTGGCTACTTCGATGTCACGGTCACGGGAAGTCTGGGCCATCCGAATGTCTTTGTCGCGGTCGGCTTCGGCTTTCCCGATTTCCCCGATTTTTTCCTGCTCGGCTACGCTGATTTTGGCTTCGTTGATGGCTTTGGCTGCGGCTTCTTTACCCAAGGCAGCAATGTAACCCGATTCGTCACGGATGTCGGTCACGTTTACGTTGATCAGTTTCAGACCGATCTTACGCAATTCGGCTTCTACGTTTTGTGAAATATTGGTCAGGAATTTATCCCGGTCCGAGTTGATTTCTTCGATGGTCATCGTGGCAATCACCAACCGCAACTGACCAAACAAAATGTCTTTGGCCAGTTCCTGAATTTGTTCGCGGGTTTGGCCTAGCAACCGTTCGGCGGCATTGTTCATGCTGTCTTGCTCGGTCGAAATACCCACGGTAAAGCGGCAAGGCACATCCACGCGGATATTCTGACGGCTCAACGCATTGGTCAGATTGGCCTCAATGGAAATGGGTGTCAGATCCAGAAAGGCAAAGTCCTGAATGACAGGCCAGATAAATGCCGCCCCGCCATGAATACATTTGGACGAAGAAGCGGAACCGTCTTTGCCGGTGCCCGTACGGCCGTACACAACCAGAATCTTGTCGGAGGGACAACGCTTGTAACGGCTCAGCATGGCCATCACCGTCACAAAAAACACAATGACAATAACTGCAACGATAAGTAATAGTGGCATACTACATAATGGTTAGAAATGGAAAATAGAATGTATAATTGGTTACATTACCTACATGGACTTGCCTGATGGCTGTTTTTGGCGGACTTACCTTTCCGATTCTGTAAGCTGCTTTCTTTAAAGCAGATCAGCTATCAATTGACTGCAAATTGGCTAATTATCCGGTTGGATTTGCTCCGAAAAGCCCAGCGGATCATGCAGATGTATGATTTAAGAGAGAATTTGCATCCCAATAGTCAGGTTTGCGATATTAACCTGCCTTGAAATGGGTATTAGATGTGAAAGAGAGATACCCGACGATGTTTTACTCTCTTTCTACCATGAGCAACTGGTTGTCGATAATATCTACTACCCGTGCCGATGAGCCCGTAGGAATGCTGTCGCCTTCGGTGATGGCGTCCAGTTCGCGCAACGTGTTTTGAATGGTAATGTGCAGCTTGCCACGTCCGCTTTTTTGTGAGGGAATGTGCAAATACACATGGCCTACCTGTCCGATGGCATCGCGAATGCGCATGGTGTTGTCCTGAGCCAAATCCTGTAGGCGCATGGATATCCAGAAAAACATCCAAACCATAAAACCGCCCACACCTACGGCCAATACCGCAACGATAAAACTGTCGTTAATGGTGTGATATAGCGCAATACTGGTCCATGCAAAGCCCAGCAGGAAATTCACAAGATTGCGAAAAGTAAACCAATGAAAGGAATCATGAGAGCCGTTTACTTCCAGGTCTGTATCAAGATCTTCACCGTTGTCAAGGCCAACAAACGTAAACAGCGACTGAACAATAAAAATCAGAGACGCTGCCAGCGCAATAATCCAGAGCGTCTTCAGATAAGGATCGGTAAGTTGAGTCAGGAAATCCATGGGAGTAGAGGCTTGTCAGTAGATCTGCTTTTGTTAATGTAATTTACTAAAAAAAGTAACCGTCCGATCATCAACTAACTTCTATATTCTGCTCAAATGTGTTGTTATTCTTATAAAATGGGTGCAGGAACCTTGGTTTATCCGAATGGATTGCTTCTAAACATAAATTTATCAGGCAACTCAAAATCAAATGCTTGCAACAAATCTTCCGCTTTACCTATATGCCTGTGGGGCAAGCCTAAGTTTTGAGCCACGTTTTGAAATAGTATCTGTGGCGAGGCCAAAACCTGACGCATGGCTCTTAGAGAGGTGGCACCCGCCGATTTGGAAAGCTTTTGCCCCTGCACATCGGTGATGAGAGGATGATGGTAAAAAACAGTCTGTATAAAAGCGGTTTCTTTGAGTAACTGAGCCAGCCAGATTTGTGCCGCCGTGGAAGGCCATAAATCGACGCCCCGCACAATGCCCGTAACGCCAAAATGCTGATCGTCGGCCAGGGATGCCACTTGATACGCGGGCACACCATCTTTGCGGCGAATGACAAAATCACCCATAAGGGCATCAAGCCAGTAGCCCTGAGTAGTAACCGGAACAAACCGAATCTCATTCGGTTTTATATGCGTTTGGTTGGGCACATGGATGCGCCAGGCTACTTCTGGTGTATTTAGAGACAACTTTTTATCGCGACAAATACCTGGGTACAATCCATTTACGGAAGCCGTCTGAATCTGGGTACGTGAGCAGTCGCAAGCATATACCAAGTCTGTTTCGGTGTGTAGGCAATGCAACAGTTGGTGGTATAAATCCAGTCGGTGCTTTTGCGAATAACGGCTCAAAAACTCGTCCGGACTTTGCGGACCGTGGTCCCAGTCGAGCCCCAGCCAATCCAGGGTTTCAAAGATATCGGCAATGTACTCGGGTCGAACCCGGTCACTGTCCAGGTCGTCGATGCGGAGCAACAGCGAACCGCCCGTTCTGCGCACCAGCAACCAGGTCAGAATAAACGAAAACGCATTGCCAACATGCAAGAATCCGCTGGGAGTAGGAGCTAGTCGTGAATGAAAAGGTTTCATAGAAGCCTCCTCTAGCCCCTCCCGTGGAGGGGAGTTTTTTAGGAGCTTTTCAAAATAGTATCTTTCAAAAATGAAAAACCTCGCCCCCCAGCCTCTCTCCGCAAAAGAGGGGAGTTTATTTTTCTCTCTACGGGAGGGGCTGGCGGAGGCTTTTACACATTAAACTGTGTCATGGTTTGGGCTATCCCGGCAGTGCAGAATGAAAAGACGGCGTCACAGGCACGGTCGATGTGAAGGGGCAATTCGGCAAACTCATCTTTGCTAAAATTGCTCAGCACGTAATCAACTTGCCTTCCTTGCGAAAAATTACTACCAATGCCAAACCGTAACCGGGGGTACTCCTGCGTTTGCAACACATTCTCAATATCTCGGAAACCGTTGTGGCCACCGTGCGAGCCTTTGGCCCGTATCCTGATTTTACCGTAATCCAACGCCTTATCGTCAGTTATCACCAACAGGTTTTCTACAGGTATCTTTTCTGTTTTAAGCCAGTAGTTTACCGCTTTGCCGCTCAGGTTCATGTACGTAGTCGGCTTGATAATGATTAAAGTCTTGCCTTTGTAGCGCCCTTCGGCCCGGTAAGCCAGCCGATCCATGGTGAAGTCTGTTTCTATCTTATCGGCAAGCTGGTCGGCTATTAAGAATCCAATATTGTGTCGAGTGAGTTCGTATTCGAGACCGATGTTGCCCAATCCGGCAATTAGATATTTCATGAAAAAAGCCTAATAAGTTGATACACAAAATCCGTCTGCAAAATAGTGTCAGTCGTGCAGCTTACCAAGGGGTTTTTGTGTTTGAAAAGATACTATTTTGTGACGGACTACTGCACTGGCTTGCGGCTATAATAGTTGGCAACGGCTTCCAGGAGTCGGCTGTGGCCCGCTTCCAACACTACAAGTTGCGGATGATCGAGGTGTTTTAACAACTGCTGCATGTTGGCGGCGGTCATGATCTTGTCGTATTTTCCCACAAACATCCTGGTAGGAATCTGATGCTGATTGATCAATCGGGCAATCTGTTTCATATCGAAAGTCAGTTTCTTGAATACCATCCACGAATAATACACCCGGTGGCGTTTTTCACGGGTATTCATCTGGCTTTGTGCAAAACGCACAATTCCCTTATCCACCAATCGGAGCTGATGCATCCACTGGGCCAGTTGCTGAAAGTGAAGCGGATTGACTACTACACCCCGGAAGGCTTTACGTGTCCACTGGGGATAGGTAGCCAGGCTATACCAGAAATTGGTTTTTATCCCATCCGGTGCAATCAGTGTCAATTCGGTTACACATTCCGGAAAGCTTTCCAATGTAGCCAAAGCAAATTTTCCTCCCATGCTAAAACCCATTAACGCAAAGGTTTCGATCTGTTCCTGAAGTAAAAATTCGGTTAGCATCTCCTTCCAATAAGCTTTGGAGAGAGGCTCTTCTTGATGAGCCCACAGGCTTTTGCCATGAAAAAACAAATCAAAGGCGTAGATGGTAAATTGTGAGGCCAGTGGATTGGCAAGCGGCTCAAAATGTGCATTTGTTTGCCCATAGCCATGAAAAGCAAGCAAAGCACGGCTGCCCGTGCCAGTGCGGGTATAGTGCAGACGGGAATTGTGAAAGTGAAACTCGGGCATACAAAACGGAAACTTACGATTCTTATCCGGCACGTTGCCAATGACAACTTACTTGGTTTTTACGGATTTGGCGTGCATTTCTGCCAGTTTTTCATGAAGTTCCTGATACACATGCGTGCAAATGCGTTCGATGTGGGTGCTCAATTGCAATGCTTCTGCCAGATTGCTTTCCTGCGCAGCGTAGGTCTCCATCTGTCGCATTACCGATTCGAGTTCAAAAATGCCAATTGTTGATAACGACGACTTCATTTTGTGAGTGATGTATCGCATGTCTGTCCATTGAGCATCTTCACTCGCCTTTTTAAGCTTTTGCACAAATTGAGGCATCTGACGTAGAAACAGCTGAATCATGTCGGTAATAAAATCCTGATTGCTAGCCGATATTTCCTCCAGGTATTGAAGATTTACGTACCCATTGGCCGTTGGCAGCACCGACACCGCAAACAGTTCATTGTCTTCCGGCTGGGTGCCCCGGCTGGTGTACTTCAGAATTTTGAGATACAAGTCCCTGGGATCAAACGGCTTGGTAATAAAATCATTCATACCGGCATCCAGCACCTTGCGCCGCACATCAATCATGGCCGAGGCGGTCAACGCGACAATCGGGATGTTTTTCATAGGGACATCCATGTTGTAGCGAATGTAACGGGATGCCTTGTATCCGTCCATCTGAGGCATCTGCAAATCCATCAGTATAATGTCAAAGCTGCTTTCGCGTAGCTTTTCGATGGCTTCTATGCCATTTTCAGCAATCTCCAGTTTCAATCCCCATTTTTCCAGAAACTTCTTTACCACCAACTGATTCATCCGGTTGTCTTCTACCAGCAATACGTACGTGTTTTGCAACGATTCTGTAACAGGCTCACTCGCAACCGCTTCAGCCGGTTTGCTGAGCAGGGGCGTAGCAGGAATTTCAAAAGTGAGCAATACCGTAAACGTAGAACCCAGGCCTACCTTACTTTTGACATGAATAATACCGCCCTGTAGTTCTACCAGTTTTTTAGTGATGGTTAGTCCTAAGCCTGTACCACCGTATTTGCGGGTAGTTTCGCGGGTAGCCTGGGTAAAACTATCGAAAATGGTAGTTAGTTTATCGGCAGGAATGCCAATGCCGGTATCCGTAATTTTAAATTCGACGGTAAGGGTAGCATCACTGCGGCTAACTTCATGCGCCTTTACTTCCACAAATCCTTTCTCGGTAAACTTAATGGCGTTGCTGATCAGATTGAGCAAAATCTGATTGAGGCGCAACGGATCGCCAATGATAGAGGCCGGTAACCGGGGGTCCAGGTCGATCAGCAACCGCAGATTGGAGTCTTTGGCACGGTAAGCCAGGCTTTTTTCAATGCCCTGGAAAATATCGGTAAGCTGAAATTCAATGCTTTCAAATGCGACTTTACCCGATTCGATTTTTGAGAAATCAAGAATGTCATTGATAATCATCATCAAGCTGTCGGCAGAATGCTTAATGGCTTGCAGATGCTCTACCTGGCTTGGCAGGGGATTTTCTTCGAGCAGTAGGTGCGACAATCCGATAACGGCATTGAGCGGAGTACGAATTTCATGGCTCATCACCGACAAGAAATGTTCCTTGGCTTTTACCGACTCTTCGGCCATCCGGCGTGCCTGTATCAGCGTGTCTTCAGCGCTTTTTGCAGCCGTCATATCACGCGCTACCCCCTGAAATCCTGTTACCTCATGGGTAGCGGGATGTACCTGTAAGTGCACATTGTGCCCGATCCATAGCACGTTGCCCTCACGGGTAAGGCACTTGCATTCCAGATAAGTATCTATGATCTGTTCTTCATGCTGGCGTTTGTAAAAATCCCGAACCATTTCCTTGTGTTCGGGTGCAAGCACGTCGGTAAAGTGCAGCGAATAGATTTCCTGCTCACTGTAGCCAAACGTCTGGCAAGCTACCGGATTGGCATAAGTAAAATATCCGGTGGCATTGCATTCGTAGATAAGATCGGTGGTGCATTCTACAAATTGCTGATAGCGAGCCTCGTTGGCTTTTAGTCGATGCTGAAGCAGCTTCTCCAGAATGGGTTCTTTAGTATCGGCAACCGGAAAAACGGCATAAGATTCACTTACTGCCAACAATAAGTTGCGGAGCTTCTCGTCTATCAGATAGTCGGTGCCCAGATGTGTTGCAATTTGTGTAGTAAGTATTGAATGAAAAACGCCCATAGCTTCTTAAATCGTGGCAACTTTTGCTGGAAAAGGGAATGAAAGATACGTAAAAATATAACGCTGAGCAACTGATGCCTATACAAAACAAAAGGAGTGTAAAGCCTTGATTTATACTCAAAGGGATTGGTTGCAATTCAAAACTGACGGTTACAAAAAATAGTATCTTTTAAAATCCAAAAACCCTGCATGTTTATTCTTTATCAAATAGAACTGCAAGCACCCCTGATAGCTTTATCCGAGATAAAATATAATTTTTTCGCTAAAATCTTGCGTTACTCTGACGCAATGGAAACTTTAAAATCAAAAAAAGTTTCCACGGTTTTCCATTCACCGTCAAAAACCCACACTTCATCCGAAAAAAACGAAGATTCGTCAAATAAACCCTTTGGAAACTTTTTGTAACAAAAAAGTTTCCGTAGTTTTGTTCCCACCAAGAGTTACTGCATGTCGGCTCTTTTACAACCATACCATACAAATTATTTACCATACAAGACTATGAACACCATTGACGAAAAACTACGGTACATTCTCATCGACTTCGAGATTGACGACCGACTCATCCCCGATGAAGCCCTTTTCTCTGATGACCTGGGTATCTCTTCTCAGAAAATACACAAGCTTGTGAGAAAAATAGAAAAAGGATTTGCTGTGAAGGCGCCTGTCTACCCACAAAACACCTGGAATAGCATAGCAGGTATTCGCAACTACTTACACACACACATCGCTTAATCTATTTCACTCCATTTCCGGTCAGGACTTTTCAGTGAGTCCCTGGCAGAATAGTGTATTATCAAACCATAAAGAAGGAAACGAAGAACATGATCAGACAACCCAACGGACATAGCGACAGCGACTTTACTGAAAAGAAAACCGAAGACAAAGAACGCGAAGTCCGTGACAGAATCTTATCGGCAGCCGAAGATCTATTTATGCGTTATGGCTTTCGTACGATTACAATGGACGAAATAGCCAAGCATCTGGGTGTATCTAAAAAGACGCTTTACCAGCATTTTGCTGACAAAGAAGAGATTGTATGCTGCTGCATTGAGAGTCACCTGGATTTTGAGAAGTGTACGGCTAATGAAATCTGGTCAAACATTTCCAATCCGGTTGAAGAGTTTATCATCGAAGCACAACACCTGAAATTCACGCTAAACAGTGTCCACCCGACTATCTTGTTTGAGTTACGCAAGTATCACCCCAAGGCCTGGAACATTTTTCAGGAACACAAAGAAAAATGGATACTGCAATCACTGATTGACAATCTGAAAAAAGGGATGGAGCTAGGCCTGTATCGACCAGACATTGATCCCGAAATACTGGCCCGGTTGCGGGTGGAGCAAATTTCTATGGGTTTTGACCCGGATGTTTTTCCAAGCAAACTCATGGATCTTAAAACCATTCACCTCCAACTTATTGAACATTTTCTTCACGGCATTTTATCCGACAAAGGCCGTGAATTCTTAACCTTATACCTACAAACAATTACCGAAAAATGAAAAAATTTATCCTATTGTTTTTTAAGCCTTTGGTATTTCCGTATACGATATACCGCTGGCAGCTGACCATAGCTACATTGCTAATAGCTACGTTTGCAGCACAAGCCCAAACCAGCTATTCGTTGCAGCAAGCCATTGATTACGCCATACAGAACAACATTTCCATCAAGAATGCTCAACTCGATATTGCCTCGGCAAACGCACGTGTTGGCGAAACACGGGCTATTGGCCTACCACAGATAAGTGCCCAGGCTCAATTGCAGCATAACTTTCGCATACAACAATCCGTTCTGGATGGTGGTACGAACGTACCTTTTCTTTCATCCGGAACTAGTGATCCACTGGCCCAGCATATTTACACCGATTTGCGTAAAGAGGGTAATACTTACGTAACCCCTTATACTCCTGCTCCTACACCTGTGTTTGGCCCGCGCGATGTGGTTGCATTTGCATTTGGGTTGAAAAATAATGGTGGTGCTTCCCTGACCGCTTCTCAACTCTTGTTCAGTGGCTCTTATCTGGTTGGCTTACAAGCGTCAAAAGCTTATAAGCAGTTAAGCGAAAAAAGCCTGACAAGTGCCAAGATTACAGTAGTTGAAAATGTAACCAAGGCTTACTATGGCGTATTGGTTAACCGTGAGAGATATGATCTGTTGAAAGTAAATATTGATCGGCTAGAAAAGTTATTCAATGAAACGCAGGAGATGAATAAAAATGGCTTTGTAGAAAAAATAGATGTAGATCGGTTGGAAGTACAGTCAAACAATTTAAAGGTAGAGGCCCAAAATGTAGAACGTTTGCTTGTTTTAAGTGAAAACGCCTTGAAGTTCCAGATGAACATGCCTTTGAATGAGAATATAGTACTGACGGAAAAGCTTGCAGATTTGACGAATACTACCTTTACACCTATCGCTACCGAAACCGTTAACTACGAACAACGCATTGAATACAACTTATTACAACAACAGAAAGAACTAAACCGGCTGGATCTGAGAAACATTCAGGCAGGTCGCTATCCTACATTAGGAGCCTCTTTTACAACAGGTTACAATCCAGCATCCACTTATTTACAGGATATTTTCCAATCCAAACGCTGGATCAATTATTCTTTTATCGGCTTCCAACTGAATGTACCTATTTTCAACGGCCTAGGCACGCACTATCAGCTACAGCAAAAGCGGATTACTATACAAAGGACCGAAAACGACATACAGCAATTTCAGCGGGGAGTTGATTTGCAGGTACAACAATCCAACGTAACCTTACAGAACTCACTGGAGAGCCTGAAAATGCAGAAACGCAACCTAGACCTGGCCAATGAAGTGGTTCGGGTAACGCGCATCAAATACCAGCAAGGCGTAGGCTCCAACATTGAAGTAATCAATGCGGAAGCCTCGCTCAAAGAAGCCCAAACGAACTATTATGCGGCTTTGTATGATGCCTTGGTAGCCAAGGTAGATCTGGACAAAGCCACAGGCGACTTATACAAAGCTCAATAAAACAATCAAACCTTATCTTTAAAACGATCCCTTATTTTATGAAAAATACGATCTTAACTCATACCAAAACCTCCCTGCTGATTGCCTCTACTTTTTTGGCAGTTGCCTGTGGTACCACTGATAAGAAAGAAGAGCTTACCAAACTGAAAGCCGAGAAAGCCGAACTGGATACGAAGATTGCCGCCCTGGAAAAAGAACTGGGAGCCGGCAAAAAAGAAGACAGCACCCGCATCAGCATTGTAATGGCCAACCCGGTACAGCCCCAAACTTTCAAGCATTTTATTGAGGTGCAGGGAACGGTGGATGCCGACAAGAACATCAATGTTATGCCTAAGCTGGGTGGCGTGGTTACTCAGGTTATGGTAAAAGAAGGCGACTTTGTGCAAGCCGGACAAACGCTGCTTGCTACCGACGATGCCACGCTTCGCCAGAATATGGCACAGTTGCAAACAGGCTACGAACTAGCCAAAACCGTTTATGAACGTCAGGCCAACCTGTGGCAGCAAAAGATCGGCTCAGAAGTACAATACCTGCAAGCCAAAAACCAGAAAGAAAGCCTGGAACGCCAGATGGCTACCCTGCAAACTCAGATTGGCATGGCTCGTGTCGCCTCTCCCATCAGCGGAACGGTCAATGCAGTCAATGTGAAAATTGGTGAAATGGCCGCTCCGGGAATGCCGGTAGTACAGGTAGTGAACCTGTCACAAATGAAGGTTACCGCCAAAGTTGCCGACTCGTACATCAACGCGATTAAAAAAGGCGACCCGGTAACCATTAAACTTCCGGATGTAGGCGACGAGATTACGGGCCGTATCACCTTTGTCGGGCAGGTAGTGAACCCAATGACACGTACGTTTGACATCGAAGTAGCCCTACCAAACAAAGACAACAAGCTGAAACCAAATCTGTTGGCCATAGTCAGCATCAATGACAAAACCAAAGCCAACAGCATTGTGATTGACCAGAATCTGGTACAGAACACCGAGTCAGGCGATATTGTCTATGTGGTTGCCAATGAGAATAATAAAACAGTAGCCAAATTGAAAAAGGTAAAACTGGGAATGGCGTACAATGGACGGGTGGAAGTTACCGACGGATTGCAAACCGGCGAACAGTTGATTACCGTTGGCAACCAGGATCTGGTAGATGGCCAACCCATCAAAGTAAATCAGGAAGTTGCTGTTAATAAATAAGAATCGGGATTTCTAGGATTTTGTGGACAGTTTTCCTGTAAATCCTGACCCAGAATAGTATCTCTGAAAAAGCAAAAACCTACCCTTTGCTCTTAACCTAACATTTATAAAACATTCTATGAAACATTCCAATCATACTTCTCCTAACGAAGAGGTTAAGCAAAAACGCTTCCGAATCACGGAATGGTGTGTAGAAAACAAAACTACCGTGTATGTACTCACGCTGATGATTACACTGGCCGGTTTGTTTACTTACAACAACCTTCCCAAGGAAAACTTTCCGGATATTGTTATCCCACAGTTCTATGTTCAGACAATCAACTTCGGGACTAGCCCGGCTGACGTGGAAAACCTGATTACCAAGCAGATAGAGAAAGAGCTAAAATCAGTAAACGGTGTAAAGAAAATCACTTCATCTTCTATCGAAAACTTCTCTGCAGTAGTAGTTGAGTTCACTTCGGGTATCGAAGTGCCTGTAGCCAAGCAAAGAGTTAAAGACGCCGTAGACCGTGCCAGACCGAACTTGCCTAACGACTTAGACCAAGAGCCTCAGGTACAGGAAATCGAGTTTTCAGAGTTTCCTATCATGCAGGTAAACGTATCGGGCAATTATTCGCTGAATCGCCTGAAAGAATATGCCGAAACACTGGAAGATGCCATTGAAGAATTACCCGAAATCCGCCGGGTTGATATTGTAGGTGCACTGGAACGCGAATTTCAGATCAATGTGGACATGTACAAGATGCAGGCTTCCGGTATTACATTTAACGACATTATGCAGGCGGTTGCTGGTGAAAACATCAATATCTCCGGTGGTGAGCTCAATGTTAATGGCGTGCGGCGCACATTGCGTGTAACCGGTGAATTCAAAAACGTAGAGCAAATTCAGAATGTAGTCGTTCGGTCGGCTCGTGGTTCCAGCAAGTTTCTGAAAGAAATTGCCGATGTGAAAGACAGTTTCAAAGAGAAGCAGGATTTTGCGCGCCTGGATGGCAAAGCCGTGTTGTCGCTTAGTGTCATCAAACGTGGCGGTGAAAACCTGATTTCGGCTTCACAAAAAATCGAACACCTGATCGAAGAATACAAACATAGCAAGTTCCCGGAAGGGCTGGACATCGTGATTACCGGTGACCAATCGGAAGAAACCCAAAACACGCTGAATGACTTAGTGGCTACCGTTATCCTGGGCTTCATCTTTGTGGTGTTTGTATTGATGTTCTTCATGGGCACTACGGATGCGCTGTTTGTTGGGTTGTCGGTTCCGCTGTCGGCATTCATGGCATTCGTATTCATTTCGGGCTTGGCTTATTTTATGCCTGAGCTGAAATTCACTCTCAATACGGTGGTAATGTTTGCATTCCTGCTGGCACTGGGTATTGTGGTAGACGACGCCATTGTGGTAATTGAGAATACGCACCGTATCTTCCATGACGAACACATTCCCATTAAAGATGCCGTGAAAAAAGCCGCAGGCGAAGTATTCTTACCTGTGCTCAGTGGTACATTGGTAAACGTAGCTCCTTTTTTGCCGCTGATGTTCTGGCCGGGCATCATTGGGGAATTCATGCGTTACCTGCCGCTTACATTGATTTTCACCTTGTTTGCATCGTTGATAGTAGCCTTTGTGATGAATCCCGTATTTGCTGCCGACTTTATGAAACGCAGTGAAGAAGGTGATGAAGACAAAGGGTTCCGTTCGCTTCTGCGCCCAATGATTATTCTGGGTGTGCTGGCAGTGATCGGCTACTCGATACACATTGGGGTAGGCAATTTCTTTATCTTCCTGATTCTGCTGGTGATTGCCAATAAGTATTTGTTCACTCCGGTGATCAACTCCTTCCAAGAAAAAGGATTGCCTAAGCTTAAAAACGGCTACCGTCGGTTGATTACCTATGCATTGACAGGCTGGCATTCCATGATCTTTATTGTAGGTGCGTTTGTATTACTGATTATCTCTTTTGTAGTCACGGGCATTGCCAAACCGCAGGTTATTTTCTTCCCGAGTGGCGAACCTAACTTTGTGTATGTATACACCAAAATGCCCGTAGGAACTGATGCTGTAGTGACAGATTCTGTTACCCGCATTATTGAACAGCGGGTTGCCAAGGTGATTGCGCCGAACAAAGACAAAGTGCGATCGGTGATTGTGAACGTTGGCAAAGAAGCTGGTAACCCACAAGGTACACCCGCCGAACGCCAGCCGGCATCGTACAAAAGTAAGATTACGGTTGCCTTTACAGAAGCCAACGAACGGATTGGATTTGAAACCAGCAAGGTATTGGAGGACATCCGGACTAGCCTGCAAGGCATTCCCGGAGCGGAAATATCAGTAGAACGCGAGCAAAACGGCCCTCCAACGGGTAAGCCAGTAAGTATCGAGATTTCGGGTGATGATTTTGCTGTGTTGATGGATCTGGAAAACAAAGTACGTGATGGCATCAAGAAGGCAAACATTGAAGGGATAGAAGACCTGAACTCGGATCTGGTGATGAACAAGCCTGAAATCATCATTGATATTGATAAGGAAAAAGCAGCCCGCGAAGGTATTTCCACCCAATCGGTAGCTTTGTTTGTGCGGACCGCATTGTTCGGACTGGAGGCTAGCAAATTCCGCGACAACAAGGATGAATACGAAATCAACGTACGGGTTGCCGAAAACCAACGCAAGAAAATAGAAGAACTGCTCGCTGGCAACATCGGGTACATGGACATGGCTACCGGTGGATTCCGTCAGGTTCCGTTAAATTCCGTTGCTACTATTCACTATGGAACTACTTTTAGCAGCATTAACCGCAAAAATCAAGAACGCATCATTACGTTGGGCTCCAACGTGTTGACAGGCTACAACGCCAACGAAATTGTGGCTCAGATTAACAATGAAGTAATCAACAACCTTGATGTTCCAGAAGGATACATTGTTCGCACGGCTGGTGAACAGGAAGATCAGCAGGAAACCATGAATTTCTTGATAGCTGCCTTTGCGGCCGCCATTGCACTGATGTTCTTCATCATGGTGGCTCAGTTTAATTCGGTTACCAAGCCGCTGATCATCTTTACTACCATCATTTTCAGTTTAATTGGCATTCTGCTGGGCTTCTCATTGACAGGCATGACCATCTCGATTGTAATGACGGGGGTAGGCTTCATTGCACTGGCAGGTATTGTGGTGAAAAATGGTATCATTCTGATGGAATTTATCCATGAATTGCGTGAGCAGGGTGAAGAGCTGAGAGAAGCCATCATTGACGGTGGTACGACTCGTCTGACACCGGTTCTGTTGACGGCAGCTGCGGCCATTCTGGGTCTGATTCCGCTGGCAATTGGTATGAATATCGACTTTGCCGGGTTGTTTACCAGTTTCAATCCACATTTCTTTATCGGTGGCGAAAGCTCGGTATTCTGGGGCCCCTTGGCCTGGACAATCATCTTTGGTCTGTTGGTGACTACCTTCCTGACGCTGGTGATTGTGCCTTGTATGTACTACAATGTGGAACGCCTTAAAGGCCGGTTCATCAAGAAAAAACCAGTGGCAGAAAAACCCCGCCACCTGGTGGCTAAAGAAGTTCCCGCCGAATAATTTTTCTCATTTTGAAATAAGACTAAAAATCCTGTAACTGCTGGCTACGGGATTTTTCTTTTTGTATGACTTGGGCTGGAGTAAAATTTTTAGGATTGTGTTCCAAAAGCAATTCTGTAATCGGGTTCTAAACACACAGAAGGTGTTTAGGCTTATGAACTGAAATGTCGCTGTCAGAAATAGTATCTTCTTGGAAGGCCAAACCCACCTGTTTTTTTAATCCTGCCGGTCAAATCAATCCCATCAATCATAGTCCGGATTACGATTATTTCTTTTTCTTAACAATGATTTTGTAAGGAGGCACCGAACTTTCCACCAGTCCGCGGGAAGCTACTTTTAGGGCTACGTCCGATTGTTTGCTGGCCTGCATGTATTCGGCCTGTGTGGTGGTATAGTCGGCCCGCAGATCATCTACTTCACGTTTTAGCCGGTTTACTTTGCGGATGTTTTTTTCGGCGTAGTGAATGTTTCCGATGTAAACAATTCCCAAAAAGGTCAGAAACAAAATATGTGGAATGTACCGGATGGGCAATCCTTGCTCAAAAATTCCGCCCAAGCTCAGGTAACTTTCCACAAACCGGAAAAAATTCACCTGCTTCCGTTTGGTTTCAATCTTCTTGGTAGGCCGTTTGTACGTATTGGTTGCCATAGGTGCCTCTGTGGGGTTTTTGCTTTTATAAAGATACTATTTTGGACCGCAGATTGAAACCGATTCAAATGATTTCACGAATTGCAGAATACATTTCTTCCCATTCCGTTAGCTGCAGAATCAACCCTTGTAGCTGCCCGCTTTCTCATCCGGGTGATTAAACTTATCCGAGCTTCGTGCATCCGGTCAGATACAGTGTCAGATCTGCGATTTTTCTTCTACATGCAAAAAGAACAAGTTAAAGCGTATTTCACCATTCCTTTCGATTCTTTAATCCTTAAAATATGCTTCAAGCTGTGGTTTTACAGTTTCTCCGCGATGCGCAGTTTGGCACTGCGGGCTCTTGGGTTTCGGGCAATTTCGTCCTCATCTGCTTCCATCGGTTTTTTAGTGACTGACTGAAATGGCACATCCGTATTTCCGTACAAATCTTTCTCCGCTTCTCCGCTAAATTTTCCGGTACGGATGTAGTTTTTAACCAGCCGGTCTTCCAGCGAATGATACGACATAACCACCAATCTGCCGCCAGGCTTGATTACATCTGCTGTTTGCAGCAACATTTCTTCCAGTGCCGCCAGCTCCTGATTTACTTCGATACGAAGTGCCTGAAAAACCTGGGCGTAATACTTAAATTCTTTCCCTTTTGGGGCATACTGTTTCAAAACCTGAGTTAGATCATCGGTAGTAGCGATGGATTTGGAGAACCGATTACGCACAATGGCGGCGGCTAGCGTCCGGGCATTTTTCACTTCGCCATACATACCCAACAGTTTATGCAGTTGGTCTTCACTATAGGTATTTATGATTTCGCGTGCCGAAACCGCCGCCGATTGATCCATCCGCATGTCAAGCTGCGCCGAAAACCGGGTCGAAAATCCCCGTTCGGCGGCATCGATCTGGTGCGAAGATATCCCTAAGTCGGCCAGCAATCCGTCAACTTTCGTAGCACCGTATAATTTCAGGTATTTGCGCAAATGCCTGAAATTGGCTTTGATCAGCCGAAAACCCGGATGCGTAATAGTGGCTGCGTTTGCAACAGCATCGGCGTCCTGGTCAAACGAAAAAAGCTTGCCTGTGGTTAGCTTTTCGAGGATGGCCCGTGAATGACCGCCTCCGCCAAAGGTTACGTCTACATAAACGCCGTTGGGCTTAATAGCCAGGCCATCCATGCATTCATTCAATAAAACAGGAATGTGGTACAAGGTGATAACGAAATAGTATCCTACAAAAGTACAAAACCTCTGGCACATAACTAGGCCTCCATCCATTTCCCTAAACACTATCGTAGTGGTATGGTTTTTTTGGACAGTTAGACAAATCAGTGCTTCGTTTGAAGAAGCTTTAATCTAAAAATTAAATTTTTATCAGCTATGACTAAGTTAAAAAGTCTCGAAGATTTGTTCGAACATGAATTGAAAGATTTGTACAGTGCCGAAAAGCAATTGCTGGAAGCACTGCCTAAGATGGCCGAAACGGCATCAGATTCGCGGTTGAAAAAGGTTTTTGAAAACCACTTGAACGAAACCAAAGCCCAAAAAGAACGCTTGGAAAAAGTGTTTGAACTGTGCGGTCTTTCAGCAGGCCGCAAGAAATGCGAAGCCATGGAAGGCTTGATTGAGGAAGGTGAAAGCATGATTGATGAGAAAGCAACGCCTGAAGTGAAGGATGCCGGTCTCATTGCCTCGGCCCAGCGCATTGAGCACTACGAAATTTCCGGCTACGGCACTGCCCATCATTTTGCCCAGCGACTTGGCAAAACGGAAGCTGCGCAATTGCTGGAGCAGACGCTGAAAGAAGAACAGAAAGCCGATACGCTGCTCAACGACCTGGCCAAGAGCTACATCAATCAGAAAGCGATGGCCGGCAAATAACCTTTAAGGAAAGACAAAAAAAGACACTGAATGAAAGTTAAAACTTTATAAGTCAATTGCTTTTATTCAGTCTCAGTATTCATTTCATATGGGAGAGAGCACGCAGGGAAATGCAGACCGGCACGAATGGGAGTGCTCTTCCTTTTTTAAATTCTACTTTAATGGCAACAAAAACACTACAGACTTTGGGGGCCGGCCTGGCAGGAGCTGCCTCAGTCACTCTTCTACATGAAGTTATCCGGCAGGTTGAACCCAATGCACCCCGCATGGATCTATTGGGCGAAAGTGCACTGGCAAAATTGCTGAAGCAGTTCAACATACAGCCTCCCCGAAAAGAGGCCCGTTATGGGTGGGCAATGGCTGGTGACTTAGTGAGTAATTCGTTGTATTACAGCCTGGCAGGTACCGGAAAATCACCAAACGCGTGGATACGCGGAGCAGCCTTAGGGCTGGCTGCCGGATTGGGCGCTGTTTTGATGCCGAAACCACTGGGGCTTCCTGTGTCTCCTAGCAACCGCACACTGCAAACCCAATTGATGACGGTAGGGTATTATGCCCTTGGCGGCTTGGTTACGGCCGCGGTATTTCAATGGCTCGAAAAGAGGTCAACTGACCGGTCCTGAATCATGGCCGGTTTTTGCAATTCAAAAGATACTATTTTCCCAGCTTGAAATCACTTATTTGCTACCCTTCCGAAAAAACTTATTCATGAAAACCAACTGATACTCAATGGCATTGCTCCAGTACTCCCAGGTATGGCCTCCCGGACGTGTGATGTAGTCATGCGCAACGTTGTTTTGCAGCATTTTCTCGTGAAGTGCCTGGTTTACACCAAAAAAGAAATCCGAAGTACCACAGTCGACTATCAGCTCTAACGATCCCGGAGTTAGTAAATGCAGCATGTTCATCACGGTGTGCTGGTTCCAGGCATCGGGATGCTCAGCGTAGTTTCCCAGTCGGGCGGCAATGTCCCAGTTTTTAGGAAACGGCCGGATGTCAACTCCTCCACTCATACTTCCTGCTGCGCCAAATACATTCTGATGGCGAAGAGCCAGGTATAACGCCCCATGCCCGCCCATGCTGAGGCCGGTAATGGCCCTCCCGTTACGGCTTTTGATGGTTTTATAGGTTTTATCCACCCACTGTACCAATTCTTCGGCTACATAGGTTTCGTATTTCCACTTGGTGTCTACCGGGCTGTCGTAATACCAGCTGCCGAATCCCCCATCCGGGCAAACAATGATCAGGTCATATTGATCGGCATATTTTTGGACACCTGGTGCTTTTTTGACCCAATCGGAATAATTGCCGCTGTAGCCATGCAAAAGATACACCACCGGAAATTCTTTGCCAGCCGCATATTTGTCAGGCGTGATGACTACGGCTTTTATCTTTTTATTCATGGCCGCACTGAACGTTTCGACCGTATCTACTTTGAATGCCTTTGCCGATATTGTAAAGGCAAAAATCATTAGACTTGCAATCAGATAGTTACGCATGTTTTACTTAGCTATTTTGGTTAATCCGGGGCCTGCCGCATTGGTGTTTTTTCGTCACCCGACTGGTAGTTGACATAATACATGATCAGGTTCATCATTTCATCCTTGCTGCCCCAACCGTAGGTGATGTCACGCACCGGAATGTAGGGGTTTTCTGGATTCTGACGGGTATTGTCATAGGTGGCCTCGGCAAATATAACAGTTCCTTTGGGTAACACTACCATCGATTGAAACTGATACATGGTTTGCCAGTTAAAATCCCAGTTCGGTATTTTGATCAATGGAATCACCTCATCGGTAGGCGTAATGGCGTAGGCCAGAAACGTTTTGCCCAGCAAGTGCATGTGTGGCATAATGGAAATCAGCGAAATGGCTTCGGGCAGGGGCCCAGTGTGCATGTAAAAGACAGGCTTGGTCTCGGCCCGAAGTACAAACGGCTGATTGGTAATGTACCGCTCATTCATGGTGAGGGTCTGCACTTCCCGATCAATGGGACCTTTGGCAAAATAAAAATTAACTTTCGATTGATCTGACAAAGGAATGGAAGAAGGCGCATAATGCACATTCAGAATGATATCCGTATTGGCGTATAGTTTTTTTCCTGTGCCCGCCGGAAAAAAAACGGGAAAATTGCCCGGTACCCATCCATACATGAACTCGTCGGCCAGCGGCTTTTTCTGATACGTTTTCACCGCCGGATCGTTTTCTGACATACCGTTAATTCCTGCAATGGCGTTGGTAGTATCGGCCATTACCCGGCTATGGTGTACGGCCGCAGGGTTGCCCGGCACGAATTCAATGGCTTCAACATACGTATCTTTGGGTAAACGGGTAGGCAAATGGAAAAAGCGAAACTCCTCGGTATTGGTATTGGGTACTTGAAATGCCTGATTCATGCTTACAGTCAGGTCAGGTTGCCGCGTCGGATACGGCCCTGTGGGGATGGGCTTTTCGCTTCGTTTACGTCCTTCAGGCATTCCGGCTTCTACCCATTGTTTGATCAGCTCTAGTTCGTTCTGGCTCAAGACCCGTTCGTTGGCAAAGTGCCTGAACTCCGGATCGGCGTGCCAGGGCGGCATGTAACGGCTCTGCGTAACCTTGGCGATGAATTTGCCCCGCTTCGATACGTCTTCATACGTAAGCAGGTTAAATGGTCCCACTTTTTTTGGCTGGTGGCAGGGTGCACAGTTGGTACGTATGATAGGCTCGATGTGGGCGTAATAGGTGATCTTTTTGGGCAGTTGCTGGGCTTGTGCAATGCTGCAAAATAGTATCCCCAAAAACGCCAAAACCCCGCTTGTATTATTCGGTTTCATGAAGATTTATCGGTATTTTGCTTCAATCAGGCATCCCAATGGCTGAGTTTGTTTTACTCTCACTTCGCTCTGGTGTACCAAAGCATCCAGGGCATCCGTCAGGTAGTGATCGGTTACTTCGGCGCGCCGTTTTCCCAAGGCATAAAATTGATTATCAATGGCTCCCTGATAACGAATCTGTCCGGCAGAATCCAGTACAAACACTTCCGGTGTAACAGTAGCCTGAAGCCAACGGGTACATTTTCCCTTTCGGGTATCTATCAGCAGAGGAAACGAAACCGGATAAGTTTGCTGAAAGCGTTTCAGTTCTTTTTCTTCGTAAATAGACGTCGGAAAAACGCCATAAAAGCCAATTCCAGAAGGCTCCTGTTGTTGATGCAGCCTGGCGAGTAAAGGTATGTATTGCTGGGTGATGGGGCATTCCGGATTCATGAAAACGATCACTGTTGCCCGATTTTTTGCAAACTCTTTCGTTGACACTATTCCTCCGCCCAGCTTTCGCAGCTCGATCTTTGGTAATTGCGATTGGGCCACACACCAATACGAGAGCAAAACCAGCAAACCCACAATTATAAAACGCATCGCGATCATCTTGATAAGTCACTTAAAGATACAAAAAGTCGTAAGTCTTTGCCATTGGGTTTTTGCTTTTTAAAACATACTATTTTCTGCTCCCTACAAATTCATAGCTGTAAGTACAAAATAAAACCGCACCTTGAAGGTGCGGTTTTAGCAATCTATTAAAATCTAGACTTAAAATTTAACCGTAGAAGAATTTGAATCAAAACCAACTACAGAAACGGTAACTGGATAATTTTTACCAGCTACTACATTAGCAGGCGCTTTGAATTGAATCTCTGATTCTGAAACAGATAATATATCTGATGCAGGAATGGTCTTGTCTCCAAAAGCTATTTCTATTTCATTCTTTACACTACTAAAGTCAACCCCTTTAATGGTAACAGTACTTCCGGGGCCTGTAAAGGAACTGATGGTGGAGATCACAGGAAACTCTCTTTCCCATGAAAACGAAGCATTTGAAAACTTAGGTTCGCCACTCTCCAAGCTTGGACTCCAGCTTCTATATACAGCACCATCAGTGGTATATAACTTCCACCGAACCATAATGTAATCACCTGGTAGAAATCGTCTTGATGCTGTACGTTTAGTAGAGAACACTTTTTCTTTGGTTCCATCACCATCATAGTCAAATTCAGCATCTTTATACAAGTCGTATATCTGATCCACCGTAATGGTAACGCTTTTCTTCTCACCATTTGCCAGATTTTCAATGGTTGCTCCTGGGATTAATATACCACCAGCAGGAGCCGAACCGCCGTGTGAAGCAGTTGCCGGATTACCATCTTTATCTACATAAGGCTCATCAAAATAAGCGTAGAATTCCACTTTATTTACAGTTAGCGACTTATCAAAAGAAAACCAGCGGAAAACGAAAGGAACTCCATTTGCTCGCCAATCAATGTTGGAAACTTCAATGCTGTTGTTAGTGCCACCTCCGGCATCGCTATTTGCTTCGGTGTCTGCTGCAAAACCGTGCACGCCAGACAGGGGTTCCACATACGGATTCAAACTTTCATCCCGGCAGGCCATTCCTAGCGTTGCCAACACAAGTAAAAATATATAGCTTTTCTTAATCATTTTCATTGATAGTTAAATCGTTGCGTTCGTAAAAACAGATTATTGGAATTGGAAACCGATCGGGTCCCAGAACAACTTGTTGGCAGGATTGTCAAACGCCGGAGCTTCTTTGGGTGCATTTGCATTCAGCGAAAGCTCTTGAGCCGGATAAGGCAAACGTAAAGCGAAGTTGCGGTAGCGCTGCACAGGCACCTGTATGTCACTGGGATAGCCAGTTCTACGGAAGGCGTTCCACATCTCGTATCCATTACCGAGGTTGCTAAACCAGGCTTGTTTCAATACAACATTTAACTTTGCGTTGTTTGAAGGTGCTGCATCGTAGCGATCCAGGTATAATTTAATGTATTTCTGTTTTGCCTCTGCACTCATAGCAACAGCATTTGGGTCACCAGCAAGGCCAATGGTTTCTACTTTGGCCATCTGTTCAGCCATTGCCTGTTCAAACAAGCTTTTGGCATCACCCGAAACACCCAATGCAAGAATGGCCTCAATCTGATAAAATTTAACCATCCAGGAGGTAATCATAGGCGAAATACCACTTCCTGAACCACTGGTATTGACGCCACCCGTTTTGCCAGGAGCAATTACATCATACAGACCACCAGCAGGATAGGCACCAGGAGCCGTTCTAAGATCCACGTCTTGTGGCACACCCGCAATGTCACCTCTGTCGCGACCAAAGAAACCGGCAATGTAATTGGTGTCGGCTTTGGTTTGGGCTTTACCTTTATCTTGATAAAGGGTCTTCCAGATAAACGGATTCAGCACCCAGTAGGCATATTTACAGCCGGTAGTTTGTGAACAAGGGATGGTTGATTTTTCGCTGGGGTCATTCGGATTCAAGATCGCAGTAGTCTGACGTCTAAAGTAGAATGGCACCCGTGGATCATCGTCACGCAACATTTCGTACATATACTGATGCAAAAAGTAGGTAAATCCATTGTTTGCACCCGCATATGTTGCCTGATACCACGGATGGCGACCATCTGGAACAGACAACCGGTTATAACGGAATAAGAAATCATCGCTGGCAGTCTTTATGTAGTTGCCTCCTGTCAGGATTGCTTCGATAGAAGCTTTGTTGTCCATTACCCGGCTTGAATTTAACAGCAGTCTAAGCTTAACTGTATTGGCCAGTTTAATCCATCTGTTCACAACCTGTGTTTGCTGAGTTGCAGTAATCTGGTTGTTAGGATTGTAAAATACATCCCCCTGAATAATTTCTGCAGAAGGAGTACCCAGGTTTGCTACTGCATCATCACAAAGTTTGATCAAGTCTGTATAAATAGCCTTGGAGTCGTCAAACTTCGGATTGGTATTGCCATCTATGTCGCCTGACAAAGATTCGGTGTAAGGAACATCACCAAATGAATCTACCATCAGACTAAATAGGTAGGCTTTCAGCGTTTGAGCCACGCCTAAATAATGAGGCGTATTTCCAGCCTCTGTTGCTGTGCGGATGATACCATCAATGTCCTTGGCTGGAGTCTCATAGAAATAATTCCAGGTACCATTGTACGAGTTGTTATTCAGTCCATACGAATCGGCACTGGCTAATATCCCCATAAAGCCATGGGCATTCTGATTAATATTCTCAAAAAAACCAGCCACATTCAATTCTGCAGAAGCTAAAACCAGTTCAGGTGAAGCATTCAGGGGATTGTTAGGGTCTTCGCTGATGTCCAGATCTGTCAGGTTACAACTAGAAACCGCAGAAAGGCCAGCTACGATGGAAAACGTACGTAGAGCTTTATATATAAATTTCATAGAATACATTTCAGTTAGGGTCACACAATTAGAATGTCAGGTTCAGGTTTATACCATAACGACGGGTAGATGGCGTTGCACCCAGATCAAACCCTTGAATGTTCAGGTCAGGGAAAGTACCTAGTACCTCAGGATCAAAGTTCAATCCTTTCAGCATGTTAGGAGCACGGAACCACAGGTTACGACCAGACAAAGAAATGCGAATATTGCCAAATGGTGTTTTGGACAAAAGTGCTTTAGGCAAGCTGTATCCGAGTGTCACTTCACGCAAACGAATGGTAGTAACATCGTAAACATTTACTTCATCTGCACCATAAGCACCAAATCCATCTGTGAAGTGATAATCAAATGAAGTAACCGGCGTAGTATTGCGGATGGTTTGTCCGTTATCATCTAGAATAGGCTCGTACGTTGCCGGATCACCGTATACGCCTGGTACCACACGCACCCCTTCACGGTTGTTTTCAGAAACTTTCAATTGACCTCTCAGCAACAAAGATGCTGCTGTTGATGAAAACATCTTGCCACCTTGTCTCCAGTCGATCAGGGCACTCAAAGAAATGCCTTTCCATGTAAAGCTATTAGTCCATCCCAAAGTAAAGTTGGGAGCAGGATTGCCTATGATACGAGAAGTTGGCAGTGTAAATGGCAAGCCTGTACCTTCATTAATCAGCATGTTTCCATTGGCATCTGTCGCATTTTTAGATCCATAGATCATACCATAAGGCTGACCTGTTACGTGCAGTGTACCTAGTGAAGAAGTACCTGTACCACCCAGGAAGATACCACCCGTTACAGTACCGTCTGCTGCCACACTGCCGCCTACACCATCATCTACAATTAGGGAACGGATGCGGGTAAAGGCAAAAAATGAATTCCATTCAAAGCCGTTTTCCAATTTTACGGGTATTACATTCAAACCCAGTTCCCAGCCTCGGTTACGAATCTGACCAGCGTTTACTACCTGTTCGCTGAAACCTGTAGAAGAAGGGATACGTCTTTTTACAATCTGGTCAAATGAATTGCGACTAAAATAGGTCAAGTCAAGATTGACCCGATTCTGAAAGAATTGCAATTCGGTACCCAACTCCAACTCTACCGTTGATTCATTTTTCAGATTGGGATTCTTTAACAAATCACTTAAAGATGCATTAAAGAAAGTTTGTCCCAGGTAATTGGTATAGGCAGTACCAAAGTTATAAGTAGTATAAAGCAGGTATTCATCGGCTTCACGACCAACCTTGGTATAGGCGGCACGCAGTTTACCGTAATTCAGAACTTTCGAATTCAGGCCCATGGCATCTGTAAATACCACAGAAGCGTTAACTCCTGGATAGAAGTAGCTACGATTGCTTTTGGGCAGAGTAGAGGCCCAGTCATTGCGGCCTACAAAGCCTAAGAAATAAGTATTCTTGTAAGACAATGAGATATCTGAATAGGCACCCAGCAATCTTCTCAAGTATTTAAATTGAGGTGTAGCCAACTGAGTGGCACTATAACCAAAACCAGGCTGGATGATGTTATTGCCACCTAAGTCTTGTCTTCTGCGCAAACGTTCGTTTGCATTGACACCAACCAGAGCCCGTACCGAGAAGGTTTCGGCAAACGTTTTGTCAAATGTGGCGATGAAGTTATAGTCTTGTTCGGTATAGGTGATGTCTGTGTTTCCGATGAAGCCCAACGGAACAGCGGTTCCTCCTTTACGGGTTAAAGACTCACGTTTTTCTGAGTAGGTATTCACACCACCTTTTACCAATAGATTTAACCAGGGAGTTACATTGTAAGACAAGGCCAGGTTACCTACGCCACGGTTTACATTACTGGTGTATCGGTTGTATTTCACGGCCCAGCGGGGGTTGTCCAAGCCGGAACGATAATATAAATTAGCCCCCGTGATCGGATTTTCAAATGGCAGCCCCATAAGGTCAAAGTTACGAGGCTGGTAGTAAATACGCCCGTAGATCGAACCGCCATTTCCAAACCCGCCGTAGTCTGTATAATACCCGGCACCAGTAGGCGGTGTTTGCTGCATGGTGTTGATGTACTGTACACTGCCGCTCAATGTCAAGCCATTAGCTAATATGGCAGTTCCACCAAAATTCATGGTAGTACGCGACGACTTCATGTTGTCCACAATCCCTTCATTCGTCATCCGGGAAACGCCTGCATTCAAGCTAGTTTTGTCGCCGGTTGAGCTTAAGTTAATGGCGTTTTCAATCACACGGCCTGTCTTGAAGAACCCACCGATGATGTCGTGTGGCTGAATTCTATAAGGCAAGCCGTTGTCTTTATCGTCACAAAGCTCAGGATACAAGGCACAGAAATTGGCGTTGTTAATCCGCAATGGGTTTTCAGCAAATCCTTCAGGATAAGGAGTACCCGCGATGCCAGCGGCTTGGTTTGCAGCAGTAGTCCGGTATAAACTATATGTTTTTGTGTAATAATTCACCCCTAGTTGAGCATTCATCTCATCTACGTATTCAGGAAATACGGCACCCCAGTTTCCAATGAAACCACCGTTGTAGTTCTGGTTAGAACCTTGGGTATATTTGTCCTGATAATCCGGTTTAGAAGATACTTGTTCAATGGAGTAAGAAGAATTGTAATTCACTTCCATGCCTTTTTTCTTGCCTTTGCTACCGGATTTGGTCGTAATAACCACAACCCCATTGGTGGCACGAGAACCATACAAAGCCGCCGCGGCTGCACCTTTCAGTACAGTCATGGATTCGATGTTATTCGGATCAATGTCATAGGCACGGTTTGAAACTGACGTGTTGCCGGCAAAATTACTGGCATCACCCCCGTTGGTAGAGTTATCAAACGGAATACCATCTACAACAAACAAAGGCTGTGTATTCCCAGTCAAGGAAGAGTTACCGCGAATGTTGATTTTGGTAGCTTGTCCGGGAGCACCGCCACCTGCGGTAATGTTTACACCGGGTACTTTTGCATTCAGGGCCCGTAATGGGTCAGGCTCTGAGCGTTGCTGTAAGTCGTCGCCTTTTACATTTGAAACGGCATAGCCCAGTGCTTTCTTTTCACGCTGAATACCGATAGCAGTTACGACTACTTCTTGCAGGGATTTAATATCAGAAACCAGTGCTATGTCAATGGTGGTGCGGGTGCCGGCTACAACTTCTTCATTGGTAAAGCCAATAAAGCTGAATACCAATGTGGCATTGTCTGGAACTGCTGCCAGTGTGTACCTTCCGTCGGCTCCGGTAGTGGTTCCGGTGGTAGTTCCTTTCACTGCCACACTGACGCCTGGCAGCGCAGATCCATCTCCTGAATCGGTCACTTTACCACTTACTGAGCGATTTTGCG
This sequence comes from uncultured Sphingobacteriales bacterium, assembly GCA_963520985.1. GTDB lineage: Bacteria > Bacteroidota > Bacteroidia > Cytophagales > 172606-1 > Xanthocytophaga. The sequence goes on along the minus strand of CAUQTA010000001.1, from coordinate 312,180 downwards.
CCCACGCTGCTCCAACCCAGCAGGTCAGAAACACCGCAAGCAAAAGTTTGTAAGTTTTCCTCATAGATACTTTTGTTTGATTGGTTAATAGATTGTGTTAGGTAATTAAAAATAGAAATAGGTATATAAAGCTTAAGAACTAAACTTTCAATGGAAGAGAATTAGTACAAATCAAAGACAAAGTTGAATTAACTCTGCAACGAATCACATGACTTTAACTGCTGGCGCCGGTTAAGATTATTTCAAGAAAAAGCAATACTTTGAATATTCTACTGCAATACCCGCCTTTTTCCGAAATTTAATACTACTAACTTTCAAAATGAAAAACAAAATTTTAGTAGAAATATTTTTATAAGAAGGGGACAGAAAAGGGAAATTTTACCAGAAACAAGTTTTTTTTGTCTAAAACAAAGACACTGCTTGTGGGGAACTATATAGGTTGTATTTTTATGCCTATCGGAACGATATGATTAACTACTTTGTAATAAAATAAGAAAAATGCTATTCCTTTTTGTATTCCTGAGTTTAGGAAGCAATCTATAATTCCCAAACGTAAATTGTATTTTTTGAAGCATTCCCTATTGATACACAAGCAATACCTTTATAAGACCATCTTTTTATACAGTTTATCATAACATGCTTATGCGTATTTCGTACACTTCTTATTTGTCTTTACTCACATTTGTACTTTTATTAGGTGCCTGCCAGACCGGTACCAAGGAAAACAATGTACAGGCAAGCATTAAAACTGGCATTTGGCGGGCGGTTATTCAGTCGCCCGGTGGTGAGTTGCCTTTTGGCCTTGACATAGCCAAGCAAAACGACACTACATACTCCGTCTTTGTACTTAACGGCGCCGAACGGCTCAAAATGGATGATGCCATTCTGAAAAACGATTCTTTGCACATTCCCATGCGTCTATTTGAAGCTGAAATAGTTGCAAGTGCCAATGACTCGCTGATGACAGGCTATTACACCAAACAAGCCACTAGTCGTGTAGTCCGAATGGATTTTTCGGCTACTCAGGGAATTACCTATCGTTTCAGTCCTGTAACCGACAGCACAAATGCCACTAACATTACCGGAACTTGGGATGTTACGTTTTATGGCGAGTCTGATTCGTCTAAAGCTGTGGGGGTATTTAATCAAAAAGACAATGAGTTAAGCGGGTCTATTTTGACTCCGACCGGCGATTACCGGTATCTGATCGGCAATGCAGCCGGTGCCGAGCAAAAGCTTTCTACTTTTGACGGTTCGCATGTGTATCTGTTTAAATCGACAGCCGATGCCGCCGGAAAAAAACTGACCGGCGAGTTTTGGTCGGGTGACAAAGGTTACCGCAAGTGGGTGGCCGTGAAAAATGACAAAGCGGCTTTGCCTGATGCCAATAGTTACACTCTGCTCAAAAAAGGATACGATGCAGTTTCGTTTACTTTCCCCGATCTGGATGGAAAGCCGGTATCGCTCAGTGACGACAAGTACAAGGGCAAAGTAATGATTGTACAGATCATGGGTTCGTGGTGCCCTAACTGCATGGATGAAACCAACTACATGGCTCCCTGGTACAAGAAAAACAAAGACCGGGGTGTTGAGATTGTAGGGCTGGCATTTGAAAAGAGCAAAGATCTGGCGGTATCGGGACCAAAGCTGGAACGCATGAAAAAACGCTTTGATATTGATTATGCCGTTTTGCTGGCAGGTGTAAACGATACCACCGCATCCCAGTCATTGCCGATGCTCGAAAAAATCAAAGGCTACCCGACTACTATCTTTATTGATAAAAAGGGGAAAGTCCGGCGCATTCATACGGGTTTCAGTGGTCCGGGTACGGGTAAGTATTACGATGAATTCATTGAAGAGTTTAATTTGTTTGTAGACAAGCTGCTCGCCGAAAAAGGATGATTCAAAAATAGTATCTTTTCAAACAGAAAAACCCGGTCACATGGCCGGGTTTTTCTGTTTGAAAAGATCTCGAAATATTAGTTTACGCGAACATTGCCGCCGGAGGTAGAGATTTTCACAGGAATGCCGCCGCCGTTCAGTTTGCCTTTTACCCGGTCATCTTTTATTGTTCCGTCAAAATTTTGCATCGCTACCGAAACCCGGTCACCTGAAAGGTCCAGGTCCATGCCCTTGTCCATTGGCATCTTTACGTTGATGTTGCCACCACTGGTAGATAGGGTCAGGTATTTTTCCAACGTAGCAATATCAGCCGTTACATTTCCGCCACTGGTGTGTGCATCTACACCACCTGATACCTGCGCCAAACGAATGTTTCCACCTGAAGTGCCCAACTTTAGTGTTCCTTTTGACTCCTCTACTTTTACGTTTCCGCCACTGGTTTGGGCCTCCAGAGTACCATTGAAACCGTCAATATCAATGTTTCCGCCAGAGGTGCGGGCATCTACCATTCCTTTGGTTGAGGCAATGTCGATGTTTCCGCCACTGGTCTTGGCATTCTGATTACCGGACAAGCCCGATAGTTTGATGTTTCCACCGCTGGTGTTCAATGTAGACGTAATGTTCGCAGGAACATAAATCTTAAATGAAATGCTCAGGCCGTTTTTCCAGCCCCATTTCCAGTTTGAGTCCACAGGCTTGGCATAAGCGGTGAGTGTGTTGGCATCTTTATCTATTTTGATGCTGTAGTTTTCCAGTCTCTCTTTCAGCTCTGACTCAGATAGCTTCTGATTCCAGTTGCTTGAACGGATGTATACTTCGATGCGGGCTTCGCCCGAGGTTTGTCCATACACTGATACATTACCTCCGCTGGTTTCCACTTTTACATTGGTCAGCCCGGCTGGCGAGAAATTTTTGGTCAGGTATGGTTTGTCGCCATCGTTCTGCGCCTGACATTGCACAAAGGCTGCAGCGGCTATAAACAGAGCAAGTAGTGTCGATTTTAGTTTCATAGTGAATGCGCGTTAGGTTGAGAAAAAATGTATCTATAAGATGTAATCGACAAAGGAGAGGTTGCATCAAAGTCAAAAAATTTCAATTCTTCTTTCAAAATACTATCCTTTTGACCATCAAAACCTCAGAGTACAACATTGGCGGGCTCTATGCGTCCATCAAACAGGTTGATGATGCGACTGCCATAAGCGGCGTTTTTCTCGGAGTGTGTCACCTGGATAATCGTAACGCCTTCATTGTTAAGCTGTTTGAATAACTCCATGATTTCCTCACCTTGCTTGCTATTCAGGTTGCCGGTCGGCTCGTCGGCCAGGATGAGCTTGGGTTTGGTGATGATGGCACGTGCAATGCCTACCAATTGCTGCTGCCCGCCGGATAACTGACTGGGAAACAGGTCTTTTTTGCCTACAATCTGGAAACGATCCAGAATATCGGCTACCAGCGGCTGCCGTTCCGACGATTTCATGCCATGATACAACAGCGGCGTTTCAATGTTTTCGTATACGGTCAGTTCGTCGATCAGGTGATAGGCCTGAAACACAAAGCCAATGTATTTCTTGTATAATTCAGCACGTTGTTTCTCTCTGATTTTGTGTACCGGCTGGTCCAGAAAGTAGTATTCGCCTTCTGAGGGCTCGTCCATCATGCCTAAGATATGCAGCAAGGTCGACTTGCCCGATCCTGACGGCCCCATAATAGACACAAACTCGCCTTCTTTGACAGTCAGGTTTACATCACGCAGAATAAATGTACGGCCCGCCTTGGATTCGTACCACTTGAATACGTTGTTAAGTTGAATCATGGTATTAAGAGATGACTAAATAGTTGCAGAATAAAACTCCGGTTTTTGACTTTGAAAAGATAGTATTTTACTTGCCAATACAGTGCCGAAAAATGAAAAAAGTGCTTAGGCTTGATTTAAAGCGTTTTGGACAACCTTAAAAGCAAAGCGAGTGTTCGATACCGGACACTCGCTGTTCACTGCCGAACAAGAAAAATAGTATCTTCCAAAAAGGTAAAACCCGGCCCCAACCCCCGAAGGGGGAGTTTTTGATTGAAAAAAAGATACTATTTCAGCTCCCCCTTCGTGGGGTGGGGCTATCTCTTTTCATCCTATCAATCTATAAATCCGACGCATCCAGGTTCAGACCATTCCGCAATCCGCCTTTATTCAGAGCGAAGCGACTTGACCGGATTAGCCAATGCGGCTTTGATGGCCTGATAACTCACCGTCACAAAAGCAATCAGCAGCGCCACGAAACCGGCTATGGCAAAGATCCACCACGATATTTCGGTGCGATATACAAAATCCTGAAGCCATTGATTCATGACATACCAAGCTAGCGGAATGGCAATGACCAAGGCCACGGTAACCAGCTTGATAAAATCCACGCTGAGCAGCGCAATCAACTGACTCACACTGGCCCCGAGCACTTTGCGAATGCTGATTTCCTTGGACCGTTGCAGAATGGTAAAGGTAGCCAAGCCAAACAAACCCAGGCAAGCCAGGAAAATGGACAAACCGGCAAATGCATTGAAAGCCTTGCCAATCCGCATTTCGGAGGTGTAAAGCCGGTTGAATTCTTCGTCCATAAACTGGTACTCGAAAGGCAGGCTGGGTTCCAGCGATTTCCATTTCTGCTCCAGAAAGCTGATTGTCTGCGGCAACTGTTTGCCGGTTAGTTTTACCAGCATTACGTTGTTGTACGAATTCGGGAAAATGACCAGTGGCTCAATGGCCGTATGCAATGAGGCAAAATGAAAATCTTTAACCACGGCTTTCACTTCACCGGGTCGGTCTTCACCCAGCTTCATTCGCTTGCCAACGGCGGTTTGGGCCGTCCAGCCCAGCGATTTAACAGCCGACTCGTTAAGTATGAATGAAAAATAATTGTTGCCGGTAGTATCCTGATCAGCACGGATCAAATCCATCTCCGTCAGATCGGTGCCGGCAATGATTTCCAACCCTGTGGTTTTTACAAAATCATTGTCGGCGGGCAACGCTTTGATGGATCGGTATTTTCCTTCGGGCATTCCACTGGCCCAGACGCTGTAACCGCCGTCTATAAACACAGGGGTCTCGTAGGCCCGCGCCACCTGAAGCACTTCCGGATCACGCCGGAATTCGGACTTGAATGCCGTTATTTTTTTGTCAATTTTTCCATTGATAGGCACCACCAGTACATGCTCCTTCTCATAACCGAGCTTTTTGGTCTGGATAAAATGCAGTTGGTCGCCAATGATGAAGGCTGAGACAATGAGAAAAACCGAAATGGCAAACTGAAATACGATGAGTGACTGGCGCAGCCGCAACCCGGACGCCGAACTCTTGAAAGAACCTTTCAATACCTTGATCGGTTGGAAACCAGCCAACACCAACGCCGGATAGCTACCCGCCGCCAACGCAATGCAAACGCTGAGAATGAAAACAAATAGTATGTTTTCAAAGCGGAAAAACTCGGCAACCGTGAGCTGCTGCCCAATTAACTGATTAAAGGCCGGTAGCATCACACTTACCAGCAGTGCACTCAGAAACAAAGCCGTAGTGGTGAGCAGCACTGACTCGGTAATGAACTGCCAGAACAACTGTGGCCGCACTGCACCGAGCACTTTGCGCATGCCTACCTCGCGGGCCCGTTCGGTGGCGCGGGCGGTGGTCAGGTTCAGGTAGGTAAAGCAGGCAATTCCCAGAATCAGCAGCGCCGTACCGATAAAAATATAGATGTATGTAATGTCATTGTTAGGCTCAAAGGTGCTTTCGGTATCCGAGTACAAATGTATTTTCGGAAAAGGCTCCAGAAAATACGTCAGGTAATTGCCTCCGCTCATTTCTTCTGCCGAAAACTGGGTTTTCATGTAGCTCTTGATTTTGGATTGCAGCGAAGCGATACTTTCGGGACTGCGTAACAGCAAAAAAGTAGTCCAGTTGGCATTCCACCAGGTTTCTTCTTGGGCAGCCCGCAACGAATGAAACGAAGCCAGAAAGTCGAATCTGATTTGCGAATAAGCCGGACAATCTTCCGCAACGCCCGTTATCAGAAAATCCTTATCATCGTTAACACGAATGATTTTTCCTATGGCATCTTCCTGGCCAAAATACCGCCGGGCCGTGGAAGCCGACAAGACCACCGTATTGGGTTGCGTTAAAACGGTGTGCGGGTTGCCTTCCAGCAACCGGAAAGAAAACACATCAAAAAAAGTAGAGTCGGCGTAATAAAAATTAGGCTCTGAAAGCAGTTTGTCATTGGCCTTTACCACATTATCGGTTTTGTACATCCGCACCGCCGACTCTACTTCCGGAAACGTCCGTTTCAGAGCCGGAGCCACTTTTGTGCCCGTAACGGCCACTTTGTTTACTTCACCTCCCATGCTGTATTCCATGACGGCCCGCACAATGCGGTCTCCTTTTTCATGAAAAGCGTCGTAGCGGAGTTCGTGCTGCACATACAAAGCTATGAGCAGGCAAGCGGTGAGGCCAATGGCCAGCCCCAGAATGTTGATCACTGAAAATGTCTTGTTTTTCAGTAAGTTACGAATGCCTATCTTAAAATAATTGCGCAACATAAGCTTGATAGTCTTAATTTATAGTGATCTGTACAAGGCGTAGTTATCAAAATAGTATCTTTCAAAAACACAAAACCTGGCCCCTAACCCCGAAGGCAGAGTTTGTATCTTCTTGCTCGGAAACAACTTTGTCACTGAAAATTTTTCTCTCCCCCTTCGGGAGTTGGGGGCCATCTCTTTGCATTCGGTCAATTCCGCAATCCGCAATTACTCTGAGCGAAGCGACTTGACCGGATTGGCCAACGCCGCTTTGATGGCCTGGAAACTGACTGTAAGTAGTGTGATTACCAAGGCTCCCATGCCTGCCAGTGCAAATATCCACCAGGAAATATCGGTACGGTATTCGTAGTTTTGCAACCATTCGCTCATAAAGTACCAGGCTACGGGCATGGCAACCAAGAAAGACACTAATACCAGCCGTACAAAATCGGTGGAAAGCAACGCCCACAAATTCACTACACTGGCACCGAGTATTTTGCGTATTCCGATTTCTTTGGTGCGCTGTTCGGCCATAAACGAGGCCAAGCCAAAAATTCCCAAGCAGGAGATAAACACGGCCAGGATGGCAAAGAACCCCGCCAGCTTTCCGATGCGTTCTTCGTTGCCAAACTTGCGGGCATACTCCTCGTCTACAAACTGGAAGTCGAATATGAGGGCAGGAGCGTACTTGCGAAAAGTCGCATCTATCTTGCTCAGCGATTCACTGGCACTCCGATTGGGATTCAGCTTCATGATGATGACGTTTTCCGCCTCTTTGGAAATGTGAAACACCGAAGGCCGAACTGGCTGGTAAGGAGACTGCACCACCATGTCTTTGATCACGCCGACAATGGTATAAGGCCGGTCATTCCATTTGAGGATGGAGCCCACAGGTTTCTTCAAGCCCATGTATTTGGCCGCAGCTTCGTTGATCACAAAGGCGGCCGAATCGGTAGCAAAGTCGCGCGAGAAATCGCGTCCTTCCTTAAACTGCCAACCTACAGTTTTGCCATAATCATGGGTAACACCACTGTTCGGAAAATCGACGGCCAGGTTAGGGTCTTTGCCTTCCCAGAAAAACCCGCCGTTGGTATTCCAATCCTGCGTGGTTGGGCTGGTCGATTCGGTCATTTCTACGATGGTTCCCGCGTTTTTCAGATCGTTCCGGAGAGTTTCGTAGTGATTGTGAATGTCGGGGGTTCCGGTAAAGGTCATCACTAGTCCGTCGCGGTCATAGCCTACCGGACGGTTTTTGGCGTGCTGGATCTGCCGGTATACAATAACGGTTCCGATGATAAGCGTCACCGAAACGGTAAACTGCACCACCACCAGCACTTTGCGCGGCAGCGACGCCAACCTGCCTACCCGGAAGGTGCCTTTGAGCACTTTGACGGGCTCAAAGGAAGACAAATACAGCGCCGGGTAGCTGCCTGCCACCAGACCCGTAATCACCGTGAAGGCAATGCCCGAAAGCCAGAAAACGGGATTCAGCCATGGAATGGAAATCTTCTTATCGGCAACTTCGTTAAAGGCTGGCAGAATGAATAATACCAGTACGATGGACAATACAAAGGCAAAGCCCACTACCAGCAGCGATTCGCTGAAAAACTGACTGATCAACTGTCCGCGCACCGACCCAATGGATTTGCGAATACCCACTTCTTTTGCGCGTCGTTCGCTGCGTGCCGTGGCCAGGTTCATGAAGTTAATGCAAGCCAGCAGGAGTACAAATACACCGATAATGCCGAAAAGCCAAACAAACTGGATGCGACCTCCAGCATTTACGCCATTTTTAAACTCGGAATACAAATGCCACTTGCTCATCGGATGCAAGAACACTTCGGGTTTGTAGCGGCGGTCATCCTGGCTTACCCGATTGTACTTTACATTTTTAATCTTGGCCGAAACCTTTTCCGCATCCGCCTGTTGGGCTAGCTGGGCAAACGTCTGGGTAAAGTTACTGTCCCAGGGATCGTTCATCTTCCGGATCCACTCATTGTTAATCACATACAGCTCCCAGGGCATGAGATAAGTCACCTCTCTGAAATCAGAATTATGAGGGATATCTTCGTAGATCCCGGTCACTTTCACATCGGTCTTATTATCAATTCGGATGATTTTGCCAATGGGATTGGTATTTTTAAACAAGGCACCGGCTACGGATTCGGAAAGGATAATGGAATGAGGCTCTTTCAGCGCATCCTGGGTTCCGCTGATCATCTTCAGCGACAGCATATCAATGACCTGCGGCTCAAAGTAATTCCCCTCTTTGTTTAGCTTGGTATCTCCGTAAGCCAGTATGTGGTTTGAGGTCCACGAAGATTGCAACACATATTTAAAATCGCTCCCGTAATTCTTACGGATTTCATCAGCCATCACATACGGATTGGACACCTGGGTCGACTTCTGTCCGTTATACATGTTGTGCTGCATCACCTGCACAATGCGGTCATAGTTCTGGTGGTATTTGTTAAAAACCAGTTCGTCGTAAATCCACAAACCGATAAGCATGGCTACGGCCATCCCAACGGCCAACCCGCCAATGTTGATAATCGAATAGGCTTTGTTTCGGAGCAGATTTCGCAGAGCAATTTTGATATAGTTGCGTAACATAGTCGAAGAGGTAGGTTTGGGATTTTCAAAAGATACTATTTTGCCATGCCAATTCGGTGCCGAAATTCCAAAAAGGGCTTATTCAGTTCATTTAAGGTATTTTTACATGTACAAAACAGAACGAGTGTCCGGTTGTGGACACTCGCTGTTCATTGCCGAACAAGAAAAATAGTATCTTTCAAAAACGCAAAACCCCCTCATTCCAATGCGAGTAACGAGGTTTAAATCCTGGCAGACTAGTTTACGTTACCCTATTTTCTGCGAACTGTGTTATCGCCAAGGGTTATTTTCTTATGCATATCGCCTGCGCCACTATTCAGCACCGTTGACTCGCCGAACGAGTTGACATTCAATTTCTCCGATGCGTGCAAATCCAATAAGCTTTCGCCAAACATGCTGGTATGGATCTTTTCGCCAAGCAGATTTTCGGCATATACTTTGTTTTCGCCAAACATCCGGTATTTTTGAAAACCGGCCGTACCAGCCGCTACGTCCACGCGGTTTTCGCCAAACAACGCAACCGTCAACCTATCCACTTTCAGTCCGGCCAGCTCTGCCTTGTTCTCACCCATCATTCTGATCTTCAGCTTTTTGCTTTCAATCACATTATCACAAACCAATCTTTGCTCGCCACGCACCTGTATTTCTTTCAGATGCTGGTAAGTAATGTAAGCTTTGAGTTTGGCTCCCGGATAAAGCGTGTACCAGTACGAGGTTTCTTTCCAGTTGCCGTCTTTCTTCGATGTCGAGATTTTGGCATCGGTCAGATACACCTGCAGGGTTTTGCCTTTGGTTTTGATGTTGATTTTGTCTGGCGTAATGTTCTCATATTCAATTCGAATATTTTCTTTTTCGCCTTTGATCAAGACCACATCAATGAGGGGGCTAGAGACAATCTTGTCAAATGAATCCAGGTCTTTGGTCAGCGACTGAGCTTGCGAAGCAACCACATACAGGCCGCTCAGCAAGAAAGTAAAAAGTGCTTTCATAGGTAAAAATCAGGTTGGAATGTGTCTTACTACAATGCCAGATGCAAAAATGAAATCAAAGGTTGCATTGACTGAATAATTTTGAAATGCGGATTTCGGATGTGGAAAAATAGTATGGTTGAAAAAGCCAAAACCTACTCATCTATCCGTCATTGCGAGCAAAGCGAAGCAATCTCCTAATTTGTAACGCGAGCCTTTCGTAACCGTTTTAGCCAAGCCTGCAACTTGGAGATTGCGTCACTTCGTTCGCAATGACGAAGAACTTTGATCCAGTAATACCAAACTTAACCCGAGCTTCAGGTTCCGGTCAGACACACAGTGTCAGATCTGCGTGATTTTTCATCCTGTCAATCTCATCATCCCACAAATCAAGGTTCAGACAACTTCCGAAATCCGAATTTATTCACTTCTAAGCGACTTGACCGGATTGGCCAGCGCCGCTTTTATGGCTTGGTAGCTCACCGTCAGAAAAGCAATCAGCAGCGCCGCGAAACCGGCTACGGCAAATACCCACCATTGCAGAGAAATACGATAGGCAAAATTTTGCAACCACGTATGCATGGCATACCAGGCCAGCGGCGCGGCAATTACAAACGAAATCAGCACTAATTTCAGAAAATCACCGGAAAGCAACCGTACAAGATTGGGAATAGAAGCTCCCATTACCTTTCGTATGCCGATTTCCTTGGTCTTTTGTTCGGCGGTAAAGGCGGCCAGGCCATACAAGCCCAGGCACGAAATCAGAATGGCAATGCACGTAAAATATCCGACAATGAGTCCCATACGTTGTTCAGTATCATAGTTGTGTTCAAATTCCTGATCTAAAAAAGAATATTCGAAGGGCTCTTCGGGGTTCAGCGCTTTCCACTTGCTATCCAGAAACGCCGTAGTGGCTTCCATAGAGGCCGTGTTCGCCTTTACAACCATGTAGTTATGAACGCCCTGGTCAAGCAAAAACCCAAAGCGCCCAATGTTTTTCTGCAACCCTTCAAAGTGAAAATCTTTGACCACACCAGCGACTTCCAGATCATACACCGTGCCATTCCATTCAAAATGCAGCCGCTTGCCAATGGCCTGTTCAGGCGAAAAACCGAAACCGGATGCCGCCTTTTCGTTGATGATGATGCGACTGGTATCCGAAGGAAAATCGCGGGAAAAGGCGCGACCACTTTTCAGTTCAAAGCCCAGTGTTTCAATGAAATCGTAGTCTACGTCATTCATTTTCAGGTTCAGCGATTCGGCATTGGTTTTGCCATCGGTATAGAAATTCTGGTCGCGGGCCAGAAAGATTCCCGGATAAGAAGAAGCCCCGGCGGCAGAAGTGATTTGCGTATTGCGTTGTATTTCGGCCTTGAATGCCTGGTAATTTTTCTTGGCAGCTTCGGTGCGCAGCGGGATGATGATCTGCTGTTGCTGGTTAAAACCCAGCGACTGGCTGTTGAGGTAATGCATCTGTTGCCATACCACAAGCGATGCCAGAATGAGCACAATGGAAATGGCAAATTGAAATACCACCAGTACCCGACGCAGATTGATGGCAGCCAGGCTGTTGATGAATTTACCTTTGAGCACCCGTACCGGCTGAAAAGACGACAGATAAAACGCCGGGTAACTACCGGCAACGATGCCCGTAAAAGCCGCTAATAGCACAAACCACACCAAAGAAACCAGGTGATCTGGCGTAAAAAGCTGGATGGAGGTGTGAGCCAGCGCATTGAATACCGGCAGAAATGCGTAAATCATAGCTACAGCAATGCACAATGCCAGCAAACTGAGCAGCAGTGACTCACCTAGAAACTGGCCAATCAGCATGCTTTTTTCGGCTCCTACCACTTTGCGGATGCCAACCTCAGCCGCCCGCTTGCCCGACCGTGCCGTAGCCAGGTTCATGAAGTTGATGCAGGCAATCAGCAGCGTGAAAATGGCAATGGATGTGAGCAGATACACGTATTGGATGCTGCCTTTGCTGCCCATGTTGCCATTGTCTTCCGAATACAAGTGCAAATCGGGCACGGCTTCCAGAAATTGCTTCTTTTGAAATCCTGCCGTTTTGAGGTCATTACCTGCATATTTGTCTACAAAGGCAGGGAGCTTTTTTTCCAAAGCCTGCGGCGTGGCATCGGGTACTAGTCGCAGGTAGGTATAAAACATGTTATTGAAAGCGAAATTCTTTACTGTGCGAATGTACTCGCCCATATCCCCACTACTGAGCGACATAAAATAACGCCCTTCAATGTGCGACAAGTTTTCAGGTTTGAAGACACCCGTAATCTTAAAATCAATGTTGCCGTTGCTGCTACTGATGCGGACAAGGCGGTTTAGGGCAGGGGCAGCACCAAACATTTTCCGGGCGATTTCGTCCGAGATTACTACAGAGTTAGGTTCATTCAGGGCAGTATGTGGATTGCCTTCCAGAAAATGATACGAAAACACATCAAAGAAAGTGGAATCGGCAAAATAGCCCTTGGTTTCATAAAAGGACTGAATGGTTTTATTGTTCTGCAACAACTTGAAAATGGCTTTGTCTTCGCTAAATGGAACGAATACGCGCGTCACCTGCTCTACTTCCGGAAAATCTGCTTTCAGGGCAAACGCCATGGGTGCCGGGGTGGTAGGCATGTTGCGGGTTTGTTCGGTAGTTACAAACGTAGTGCCCAGCCGATAAATGTCCTCGGCGCGTTCATGGTGCTTATCATAAGTCGTTTCGTTTTGTATGTACAGCAGTATCAACATGCAACACGCCATTCCTACAGACAAGCCGGCGATGTTTATAAAGGAAAACGCCTTATTCTTCATCACGTTTCTCCAGGCGATTTTGATATAGTTGCGTAACATAGTCGAAGAGGTAGGTTTTGGATTTTCAAAAGATACTATTTGGGTTGTGCCAATTCGGTGCCGAAAATGCAGAAAGGGCTTTTCTATTCTGTATAGGTCTTTTGCAACGTCAAAAAGTAAAACGAGTGTCCGGTTGCGGACACTCGTTGTTCACTGCCGAACAGGAAAAATAGTATCTTTCAAAAGACCAAAACCTGGGCCCCAACCCCCGAAGGGGAGTTTTTGCCACCTTATTCGCAAATAGATTTGTCACAAGACATTTTCAGCTTCCCCTTCGGGGTTGGGGGCCATCTCTTTCCATCCTATCAATCTCTAAATCCGAAGAAACGTCAGTTCGGCCAAGCCAAGGTCAGACCTATTCCGCAATCCGAAATTACTCTGAGCGAAGCGACTTGACCGGATTAGCCAGAGCCGCTTTTATGGCTTGGTAGCTCACCGTAACCAATGCCACAAACACCGAAATTCCTCCTGCAAATGCAAAAATCCACCCGGAAACTGCGATCCGGTAGGGATAATTTTGCAACCACGCGTTGGTAGCATACCACGCCATCGGAATGGCCAGAACGAAGGCAAGAATTACCAGTTTCAGAAAATCGGTGGAAAGCAGCGTAACAATCTGATTGACAGATGCCCCCAATACCTTACGGATGCCGATTTCCTTGGTGCGCCTCTCGGCCGATAGAGTTGCCAGACCAAACAAACCTATGCAGGAAATAAAGATAGTGAGCACGGCACCGAATAAGACAATCTGCTGCCATTTGGCTTCCGACTCATAGTTTTTCAGGTTTTCGGCTTCTTTAAACGTGTAATCGTACGATTGAATGGGAAACAGCTTCTTGAAAGTTTGTTCAATGTGCTTCAGGCTTGCCATTTCCGTACCGGGCTTGATCTTAATGTAAACCGTGCCAAGGTCATTGGCAGGCTTCATGGTAAAAAGCTGCGAACCTATTTTCTGGGTTAATGAATAAAAGTGATGGTCTTTGACTACGCCAATGACCCGATAGACGAGTTTATCATCGTGATAGGCAAAGTTCACCTCCTGCCCGATGGGATTTTTCCAACCTGCTTCTTTCACAAACGATTCGTTTACAATGACCGACTGTGTGGAGTCGGTAGGCATGTCACGCGAAAAGTTGCGTCCTTGCAAAATGGGAATCTTCAGCAAAGGCAGGAACGTTTGATCGATGGTTTCATAAGCAAACTTGATTTGTTGCTCACCGTTTACTTTGGCAATGGTGCCCCATTCGCCGCCATTTTTAGGGGCCACATCTACGATGCCGGGTTCTTTTAACAATTCATTTTTAAAGAGTTGTGCTTCTTTCCGGGTCATCTGCCATTTGTTTACCCGAATCAGGTTTTTATCATCGTACCCAAGCGGCTTGTTGGTCAGAAAACTAAACTGAGAGTAAATGGTTAGTGTTGCAATGATGAGGAAAGAAGCCAGACCAAACTGCAATACGACGAGGCTTTTCTGCAGGTAATTTTTGCCGGACAGCTTAAACCGACCGTACAGCGTCTGGATGGGTTTGTAACTCGACAATACCAGCGCCGGATAAAAGCCAGCCAGCAAACCCGTCAACATGAAAATGACCAGATAACTTATCACCAGGCGGGCATCCAGCAAATACGAAATCGACAACACTTTGTTAGACAACTCATTGAAGATAGGAAGCACCAGTTGTACCAGTGCAATACCCATCAGGAAAGCAATGAAGCAGAGCAAAAACGATTCGCCCATAAACTGCATGATCAGCTGGCGGCGGTCACTGCCCACTACTTTGCGTACGCCTATTTCCTTAGCGCGTTTCAACGAACGGGCTACGGTCAGGTTCACAAAGTTGATGCAAGCAATGAGGAGAATGAAAATGGCAATGCCTCCCAAAATGTACGAGAACATCGGATTACTGGCATCTACCAATCCGTTGGAAGCTACGTAATCGGTGCTCAGGTGCATACTGGCCAAAGGTTGCAGCAGATAACGGGCCGACTCTTTTATATCGTATTTTTCGCGCATGTTGCGGATGGCATCTTTGGCGTCGGTTTCAAAAACCCGCTTCATTTTGGCTTCGACTCCCTGCACATTGGCCTTGGGATCAAGCACAACAAAGGTGTTCTGAAAGAAACTGAACCAGTTGTCGGAGTTGGCATACTCTTCTTTGTTGACGATCAGGGTCAAAAGAAAGTCAAACTTAATGGAAGAGTTTTGCGGACAGTTTTTGGCCACTGCGGTAATCACATAAGGCTCGAACCGGTTGTTGTTCATGATTTCCAGTGTATTGCCAACCACATCGGTGTTGTTAAAGAATTTCTCGGCCATCTTTTCTGAAATCACAATTGACTTTGGCTGAGTCAATGCTTGGGTGGCCGAGCCGCTTTTCAAAGGAAAAGTAAAGACAGAAAAAAAGTTGGAGTCAACGTCAAGCATTTGGTAGTTGGTAATTTCACCGTCTACCCGAATATTCCTTGAATTACTTCGCAATCGTACAAACGTCTGTATTTCAGGGATGTATTGCGTAAATTTAGGTCCTTGAAAATCACCCGTATTTCCATCTTTTTGTTTGACACTTCCATCCGGATTGAGCCACTGATTCACCACCCGGTAAATTTGTGGTTCTCTGGCATGAAACCGATCATAACTCACCTCATCTTTGGCATACAGAATGATCAGCATAGCCGCCGCCAAGCCAATCGACAGTCCCATTATATTGATGAAGCTGTACACTTTGTTTCGGGTCAAATTCCGAAACGCAATGGTAAAATAACTGCGTAACATAGGTGTTGGGGTTTAAGGATTTTCAGAGATACTATTTTTGAATTTCGGAATTGGAAGGGCTGATTGCAGAATTGGGAATAGTATCTTTTAAAAACCCAAAACCCTTATACTCTCAATTCCAAATTTATTCACTTCTAAGCGACTTGACCGGATTGGCCAGCGCCGCTTTTACAGCTTGGTAACTTACCGTCAGCAAGGCAATGGCAAGCACCAATACCCCGGCTAGCACAAACACCCAACCCGAAACCGTGACCCGATACGTAAAATCCTGCAGCCATTGATTGATTGCGTACCAGGCAATAGGCGTGGCGATGCAAAGCGAAAGGGCAACCAGTTTGACAAAATCTTTGGACAGCAGCAGAAGCAACTGCGAAACCGATGCCCCAAGTACCTTGCGGATGCCAATTTCTTTGACCCGTTGCTCAGCCATAAAGGTGCTCAGCCCAAACAAGCCCAGCGAGCAAATGCTGACGGCCACCAGCGTAAAGACAAGTATGAGATTCAGGATTCTTTTTTCTCGCCAGAACTTCGATTCCAGTTCCGCATCCGCAAATTTGATGTTGAGGGTTGCGTCTTGATCAAACTCTTTCAGCACCTGTTCTACCCGTGCGATGGATTCTGAAATGCTGAGGTCTGAGTTGAGTTTGAGTGTAATGAAAGGCATATTTGCCAAACGCATGAAATAAACGGTTGGCTTTACAGTGCCATACGGCGAGTCAAATACAATGTCTTCGCTGATGCCAATGATGCGATACGTTTTGTCGCCCTGGCGCAACGTTTCGTTAATCGGATTTTTTAGTCCGGTCAGGCGGGCCAGTGTTTTGTTAATAATCACAGCCGCCGTATCCAGTGAATAAGCTCTGGAGAAGTCGCGTCCTTCCCGTATTTTCCACGAAACCGCCTTGCCAAATTCGGGGGTTACGTTTACCACTGCAAAATCTTCGGAAACATTCGGAGGCTTGCCCTTCCAGTCAAACCCGCTGTTGCTGTGCCAATTTTCGGAAATAGGCGTGTTGGTTTCGGCCATTTCCTCCACACCGCCCGAAGTAAGCAATGCTTGCCGCATGGCATAAAAGTGGCCCTGCATTACCGCCGATTTTTTCTGAATCTGTATCAGTCGGTTGGTATCGTAGCCCATAGGCCGCTGCTGCCCAAATTTTACCTGCTGGTACACGACTACGGTAGCCATCAGCAAAAAAGCAGAAATGCCAAACTGCACCACCACCAGCGATTTGCGGGAAAAAATTTCGGTTTGGTTGGTGATTTTAACCCCTTTGAGCACTTTTATCGGATGGAAGGAGGAGATATACAATGCAGGATACATACCAGCCACAAACCCAACGATTCCAACAAAGGCACAAAAACCGATTGCAAAAGCCGGACTAAGTATGTCTAATGACAATTGTTTCTCGGCCACTTCGTTGAACCAGGGCAGGCTCAGCTGCACCAGTAGCAAACCCACCAACGCCGCCGCCCCGACAACCAAGCCGATTTCCACATAGATTTGCTTCATGATTGCCAGCCGGTCAGAGCCGATGGCTTTCCGGATGCCGATTTCTTTCAGACGGGTCGTTGACCGGGCGGTCATCAGATTGATGAAATTAATCGAAGCCAGCAACAGAATGATAAACCCTACCAGGGCAATGGCCCAGAAGGTTTTGTAGGTGGCATTGACCCGGACACCATTCTTAAATTCCGGATAAAAATGCCAGTCGGCCATAGGGTGAATAAACAGTTCGGGTTGTGATTTATCAGCCGTTACCGGCTTGAGTACCTCTCTGATGTTGGCAGAAGCTTGCTCAAAAGTGACATTGGGCTTTAGTTTTACATAAATCGGAAAGGAGTTTTCTTCCCAACTGTCTCGGGCATTGGCTACCCAGGGCTCCAGTTGCGGAAATGCGTCAAACGAGGCGTAAAAAGCCACATTCCGGAAGGTAGAGTTGCGGGATATGTTTTTATAAACCCCCGCAATTTTCAGGTTGGCCTTGCCATCCATGCTCACAATCTTGTCAACCGGGTTTTCATTACCAAACAAACTCTGGGCTATGCTTTCGTTAATGAGTAACGACGATGGGTCTAATGGAAAATGACCTGAACCTTTGACTATCTCCAAATCCAGTATCTTCTCGCCTCCGTTCTCCATAAAATACCCCCGCTTCACAATGGCGGTTTCTTTAAAGCGTAAGCTTCTTTCCCCACCGTACGACGAAACGACTACCTCATCAAACAGATGCGCATATGAATCGCGAAGCTTTGCTCCTAACGCTATCGACTGTGACGTTTCGGTATTGATTTCTCCGTTATAGGTCCGGTTTTTCTGCAACATTCCCAGCGTTGCATAATGCTTGTTGTAAGTATCATAGGCCAGTTCGTCGAACACCCAAAGTGCTGTAAGCAACGCCGAAGCAACGCCTATCGACAGGCCTGCAATGGTCAGGCAGCTATAGAGCCAGTTTTTCCAAAGTCCACGAAAAGCTACTTTAAAATAATTTTTCAGCATAAATGGTTAAGCAGTTTTAATTTGCACTTTCGGATTGCAGAAAATAGTATGTATTGAAAAGGTAAAACTGGCCCCAACTCCCAAAGGGGGAGTTTTTGCCATCTTGCTTGGAAACAGCTTTGTCACAAGACATTTTTAGCTCCCCCTTCGGGGGTTGGGAGGCATCTTTTTTCATCCTGTTAATCTATAAATCCGACGCATCCAGGTTCAGACAACTTCCGAAATCCGCAATTATTCACTTCTAAGCGACTTGACCGGATTAGCCAATGCGGCTTTGATGGCCTGATAACTCACTGTCAGCAAGGCAATCAGCAGCGTGCCTACCCCCGACAATGCAAACATCCACCATTTCAAGTCGGCCCGGAAGGCGTAGGTCTGCAACCAGTTGTGGGCCGCCAGCCAGATCAGTGGAGTCGCTACTACAAACGCAATGAGAATGAGCAACGCAAATTCCTTGTAAAGAATCCGCAGGATTTCGCCTACCGAAGCCCCGAGTACTTTGCGGATGCCAATTTCTTTGGTCCGTTGCGCTGTAGTGAAAAGAGCCAGCCCGAACAATCCCAAGCAAGCCACCAGAATGGCAAGTGTAGTGAAGAACCCAAAAACCTGCCCAAACCGCTGGTCGGCGCGGTACTGCTCGTCAAAATGCTCGTCGAGGAAAAAATATTCGAATGGATTGCCGGAGAAAAACTGCTGCCAGGTTTTTTGTACGGTTGCTACGCTGCCACCGATGTTTTCGGTGGAGAGCTTGATGGAAAAATACCCCCGCAGATCGGGAATCAGACGGAGAATGAGCGGCTCATACGCCTCCCGCAACGACTGCTGGTGGAAATTTTCGACGACACCGACGACGGTAAAGGTTTCGCCCCAGAATTCAATTTCTTTGCCAATGGCCTCTTCGGGTTTGGTAAAGCCCAGTTGCTGAATGCCCTTGCGGTTAAATACTACGGCCTTAGGGTCACTGCCAAAGTCTTTGGCGAAGTTGCGGCCCGCAATCAGGTTGAGTCCGTACGTAGGCAGGTAGTCGTAATCCACACCGATTACCCGGTATTGTTTGCCTTGTTTTTCATCCATGCCTTTGAGCCGGATGCCTCCTGCATTCCAGTCAACGGGCTGGCCGGGCACGGTGGTCGAAGCGGCAATGCTCCGGATGGTCGACTGCCGCAGCAACTCTTCTTTAAAAGCGGCCAGTCGCTGCATGTACGTGGAGTCGCCGCCCATGATCGGCGGATTGAGCACCAGCGTCTGTTCAATGCTCATGCCCAGCTTTTGCTGCCGCATAAACTGAATCTGGTGAAAGACAATGGTTGTGCCCGCCAGCAAAAACAGAGAAGCGGCGAACTGAAACACAACCAGCGACTTGCGCAACGCAATGCCCTGACGGGTGTGTACCATGCGTCCTTTGAGCACCAGCACCGGGTTGAACGAAGACAACACAAAGGCCGGATACAACCCGGAGAAAAAAGTACCGATAAAAAACAACCCCAATAAAGATGTCCAGAACAGCGGACTGATGAGCAGCGAAAAACTCAGATGCTGGCCCGACAGGTTGTTGAACAACGGCAACACCAGCACAACAATGATCATTGCCAGCACCACCGCCAGTCCGTTGAGGATGGCGGACTCAAACATAAACTGCCGGATCAGTTGTTCCCGTTGCGACCCCACCGCCTTACGCACGCCTACTTCCTTGGCCCGGTTGATGGCCCGCGCCGTAGCCAGATTGATGTAGTTGATCCAGGCGATAATGACAATAAAGAACGCAATAGCCAGCAACAGATAGGTGGTATTGCCGTCGCCATTGGCTTCGGTTTCGCCCATGTAATGCGAATACAAATGAATGTCTTTGAGCGGCTGAAGTGTGTACACCGCCGCCGAATTGTAGCGTTTGTGGTCTTCGCCGGCCAACTTATCAACTACAGCCGGAAATTTGGCCTCCAAGGCTTTCGGATTGGTACCGGGCTTCAGCAATACATAACTCAGGCAGCCATCCCATTGCCAGGCGGTTTCGGGGTCGTTGTCGGGCCGCATCCGGCTTAGGAATGTGGCATAGGAGAGCAGCAGATTGGGTTTGAAATGCGTATTGGCGGGAAAGTCTTTGTATATCCCGGTTATTTTATAAATCTGGTCTTGGTTGAGGCGCAGTGTCTGGCCCACTACGTTGGTGGTGCCATACAGCCGCTTGGCAATGGATTCTGAAATGACGGCCGTATTGGGTTGGGTCAGCATGGTTTTGGCGTCACCCTCCAACAGCGGATACGAAAAAATCGTAAAAAACGCCTCACTGGCAAAGAACACTTGCTCAATCTTAAAGCTGTTGTCTTTGTAATCGGCTACTTTGGGGCCGGTGCCTACCACTTTCACGTAAGCTTCGATTTCCGGAAAGGCATCTTTAAATGAATTGGCGGCGGCATACGCACCCGCTACCCATTCCGTACTCAGCTGTCCTTCGTTGTAGCGATCCTGCCGGATGCGGTAGACCCGGTCGGCTTTGGCGTGAAAATCATCATAGCTCAACTCGAAAGCCACGTATTGCAGAATGAGCAAACAAGCCGCCAGACCAATGGATAACCCCACGATATTGATCATCGAAAAGGTTTTGTGCCGGTTCAGGTTGCGCAGGGCGATTTTAAAATAGTTTTTGAACATAGTATTTCAAAGTTGAAGTGGGAAAGATGTACAGCCTTTGAAAAACGGGCTGAGAAATCAACAAATGAGCGAATAGTATCTACTTAAAGTAAAAAAGTATCCTTACAGACAAAGCAACCAATGGCTGCATCTTATTCACTTCTGAGCGACTTGACCGGATTAATCAATGCGGCTTTAATCGCCTGAAAACTCACCGTTAGTAAGGCAATCAGCATAGCCATCAGGCCGCTCAATATAAAAACCCACCATGGAATGGAAATCCTGTACTCAAAGCCCTGGAGCCACTGATGCATCGCATACCAGGCAAGCGGTGAAGCAATGATAATGGCGATGACTACCAGCCGCAGAAAATCTTTGGCCAGCAGCAATACAATGCTACCCACTGAGGCACCAAGTACCTTGCGGACACCGATTTCTTTGGTGCGCTGCTGGGCGGCAAAGGCAGTCAGGCCAAACAAGCCGACACAGGAAATAAGAATGGAGATGATCGTGAATGTCCGTACAATCCGGGATGTGCGAGCTTCTGCCTGGTAGTTTTTCTGAAAATCCTCGTTCAGAAAGGTGTATTCAAATGGCTCTTCAGGTTGCAGTCCCTTCCACTTTTGTTCCATAAAGCCCAGTACGCCAGCCATATTGGCACTGTTGACATGCGCAATAATGTAATTGAACCGGGGACGCCGGTTAAGCATAAAAGCGTACGGCTCAATGGCGTGGTGCAGGTCTTCGAAATGAAAGTCTTTCACCACGCCAACAATTTCAAAAGGCGTGGTCTGGCCCTGCCAGTCGAAATTCAGTTGCTGCCCGATGGCCTTGTCTTCGGCAATTCCAAAGGTGCGTAGCGTGGATTCGTTGACGATGATGCGGTTGGCCGTATCGCCCGGAAACTGCCGCGAAAACAGCCGTCCCTGCTTGAGCTCAAACCCCATCGTTTGGAGGTATTCAAAGTCGACCCGGTTGGTCCGGATGTCGTGCCCTTCTGTAACACTTTGGTCGGGGCGGTGAAAAACCATGTCGCTCAGATTAGGAATGCCCGGATAAAATTGCGTTCCGGCAGCAGCCACAACCTGATTGTTTTGCAGAATTTCGTTGCGGAAGGCTGTATACGAGTCCCGAGATTCGCTGCTGCGAAAAGGAATGGCAATCTGCTGCGCCTGTGTAAAGCCCAGCGGCTTGTCGCGCAGGTAGCGCATTTGCTCCTGAATCACAAAAGTGGCCAGCACCAAACCGACGGATATTACAAATTGAAACACCACCAGACCTCGTCGCAGCATCAGCGCCGACAGGGAATTGGTAAAGCGCCCTTTGAGTACGTGTGTTGGATTGAATAGCGATAGATAAAAGGCCGGATAGCTGCCTGCCAGCAGACCTGTAAGCAAGGCCAGCCCGACAAAAGTCAGCAGAATGCGCGGGTCAAACAGCTCGAGCAGGGACAGGCTTTTGCCGGTAAGCTGATTAAACAGCCCCAGTGAGAACACACCCAGGACAAGAGCAATCAGCAGCGCCAGAAACGTAATTACTAACGCTTCTCCAAGAAATTGCCTTACCAGCATTCCCTGCCCAGCCCCCATCACTTTGCGAATACCTACCTCCGCCGCCCGTTTGGCTGACCGTGCCGTACTCAGATTCATGAAGTTGATGCACGCAATCAGCAGCGTGAAAAAGGCAATGGAGCCCAGAATATACAGGTATGCGGTACTATTCGTTGGCGTAATTACTGAGGAAAAGTTACTGTATAAGTGCAGGTCTGGAACATTGACCAGAAACAGCTGCCTGTCAAAGCCAACCGACTTCAGATCGGCGCGGGCGTATTTTTCTATGAAGGCAGGAAAGCGTTTCTCCAGCGACTCAACTGTTGCACCTGGCCGCAGGCGCAGGTAGGTGAAAAACATGTTGTTGTTGGCAAAATCCGGTTGGGCATCCCGCAGAAAATTCCCGATGTCGCCGGTATAAATCGGCATGAAGAAGCGGGCATCAATGTGTGACAGGGCGCCGGAGTTACGATAGACCCCCGTCACTTTAAATTCTTCACCCATTCCGGCCTCGCCACCAATCCGGATCACTTTATTCAGTGCCGGTTTACTGCCAAATAATTTAATGGCTACTTCCTCTGACAAGACCACCGAACGGGGAGCGGTCAGGGCAGTCTTTGGATTGCCTTCAATGAACGAATATGTAAACAGATCAAAAAATGTCGAGTCTACCTGATAGCCTTTCGTTTCGTAAAACGATAGCAGCGACTTGCCCTGTTCGCGTACCTGAAACAACGTCTTTTCATCGGCCGTGTAAAGGCGGGCCATCTGCACTACATCCGGGTATTCATCTTTCAGAGCCGGGCCATACGGGGCCGAAGCCGTGGGAAACTCCCTGTCGGCATTCTGTCCAATAGTAGATCGGGAGCCGAGCAGATACAACTCGTCGGCATGTTCCTGATGTCTGTCAAACGAGAGTTCACTGCGGATGTAAAGCAGCAGAAGCATACAACATGCCATCCCAACCGAAAGGCCAAGGATATTAATCGCTGAGAATGATTTGCTGCGGCGCAAGTTTCGCAAGGCAATTTTCAGGTAGTTGTGTAGCATGATAGACAAGTTATAAGTGGAGGTCTTTGTTTGTTTGGCGATACTATTTTTTAGAAGTTGGAAAAGATCCTGCATGCATAGGTTTTAGTACTTTCAGGGATACTATTTTCTTTGCTTCTTCCATTCTGTTTCTATTCGCTTCTAAGCGACTTGACCGGATTGGCCAGCGCCGCTTTGATGGCTTGGAAACTCACCGTCAGCAAGGCAATTACCAGCGCCGCCAGGCCGGCAACTATAAAGACATTGGCACTGATGTCAATGCGATAAGCGAAGTTAATTAGCCATTGATCCATGGCATACCAGGCGATGGGCGCCGCGATGACAAAGGCAAGCAGTACTAACTTGAGGAAATCCCGGGAAAGCAACAGAATGATACCTGTTACTGAAGCGCCGAGCACTTTACGGATGCCAATCTCCTTGGTTCGTTGGGTAGTAATAAAGCTTACCAGGCCGAATAATCCCAGGCAACTGATAAAAATGGACAAGACCGTAAAAAGGCCAAACACTTTGCTGAACGATTGTTCTGATTCGTATTTCCGGGCAAACTGCTCATCCAGGAATGTATATTCAAAGGGCCAGTCGCTGGCCAGTGCTTGCCATTTTTGCTGTAAAAACTGAAGAGTGGCTGCTGTGTTTTCGGGACGCACCTTGACCACTACATCTGCAAATCCGCCAGGGAAAATATGCAGTACCAGTGGTTCTATCTTCTGATGCAAAGATTTGTAGTGAAAATCTTTCACAACGCCAATGACTGTACCTTGTTTGAGGCTGTCGGCAGTGCCCGGAGCAACCCATTTGCGCCATTGTACTGCCTGACCAATTGCGGCTGCTGGGGTGCCTAGTCCTAGTGTACGGACGGCGGTCTCATTGAGTATAAATCCCTGGGCTGTATCCGTGCCAAACGAACGGGAAAAATTACGCCCGGCCGCTAGTTTGATATCTAGGGTAGGAATGTAATCGTGGTCCACCACAAACATGTTGATCGAAAATTCACGGTCTTTGCCGGGCAACCGGATGCCGTCACCTGCAAACAGACTGCCCGGCAGCCCGTAACAAGCTGTAGAGGAGGCAATGCCGGGATATCGGTTCAGTTCTGATTTGATGCGTTCATAGCCGCGCCGCATTTCGCCGTTGCGCAGTGGCAGCTGAATGAGCTGTTCCTTTGAAAAGCCAAGGTTTTTCTGTTGCAGATACGTAAGTTGCCGGAACACGACAACGGTGCTGATAATAAGTACGGTAGATACCATGAACTGCACAACAACCAGTAATTTTCGCAGCGAAATGCCGCTTTGCTGGTGCAGGGTAAGCGGGCCTTTCAATACCCGAACCGGTTGGAAAGCCGATAGGAAAAACGCCGGGTAGCTGCCCGCTAACAGCCCCACAATGACGGCCACGCCCAACAGACCCACCAGCGATTGTACGTTAAACAGCGAATGGAGCGTGAGGGCTTTGCCAGACCATTGATTGAAGACCGGCAGCATCAGCCACACCAAACCGACGGAGAGTGCCAAAGCCAGAGCCGTCATCAACAGCGACTCGCCCATAAACTGACCGATGAGCTGCGAACGGGATGCGCCTACTACTTTCCGCAAACCAACTTCCTTGGCTCGCAATACCGAGCGGGCCGTGGACAAGTTCATAAAGTTGAAGCAGGCGATCAGTAAGGCAAAAAAGGCAACGGCCGAAAACGCGTACACGTACATACTATCCCCTTTACGCACAATGTCATATTCCACTTCTGAGGAGTGCAGGTGAATATCGGTCAGCAATTGCAAATGAGTCTGGTAACGGTTTCCCTCCTTGAAGTTTTCCGGATCGACATGGCGCCGCACAAACGCGGGAAGCTTGGCTTTCAGTCCCGTCAGATTGTCCTTGTCGGCGAGCATGATGTATGTGTAAAACTGACTCCATCCCCAGCTTTCCAGGCGTTTGGGCTCAACAAAATCTTTCAGTGCATTAAATGCACCCAGACAGGTGATCTCCAGATGCGACTGAGCCGGTAAGTCGCGCATTACACCCGTAACCGTAAATTTAAGGTCACCGGCTACGGTCAGTGTTTTCCCGATCGGGTCTTCATTGGCAAAATATTTTTTCGCCGTTTTTTCGGTGATTACCAGTGAGTGTGGTGCCTGTAATGCCGTTTTGGGATCACCTTTGATCAAAGAGAAAGAAAATACTTCGAAGACCGGGGCATCGGCCAGTAGAAATCCCGGTTCAAAGAATTTTTTATCACCATACGCTACCAAAGGCTCACGCATGTCAAAAAAACGTACAGACTGCGTTACTTCCGGAAACTCTGCCTGCAATGCCGGACCGTACGCCGGCGGCGTGAGGGCTATTGTATTGTGCTTACCGTCGGCTTCCCGTTCATTGACCAACCGGTAAATGCGGTTGGCATTGGTATGAAATGCATCGTAACGAAGCTCATCCTGAATGAATATGAAAACAGTAATGCAACAGGCCAACCCAACCGATAGTCCGATGATATTGATCATTGAGAACGTCTTGTGGCGCGTCAGGTTACGCAACGCAATAAGCAGGTAATTTCTCAGCATGACTTTTGGCTGTTAAAAAGATACTATTTTTACTTACATAAAAGCTTACTTCTGACGGATAGTATACCTATTTCATTCGCTTCTGAGCGATTTGACCGGATTGGCCAATGCCGCCCGAATGGCCTGAAAACTTACCGTCAGTAGTGTAATTACCAAAGCACCAATTCCGGCTAAAGCAAATACCCACCAGGCTACATCAGAGCGGTATGTATATCCGTCGAGCCATTGACTCATGAAATACCAGGCAATCGGCGCCGAAATCAGGAATGAGATAAGTACCAGTAGTACAAAGTCTTTGCTGAGCAAACCCCATAAGTTGAATATACTAGCTCCGAGTACTTTGCGAATGCCGATTTCCTTGGTGCGCTGCTCGGCCGTAAAGGAAGCCAGACCGAATAATCCTAAACATGAAATCAGAATGGCTAACCCCGCAAATACACTGGCCAGTGTTCCAATCCGGTTTTCGGCACTGAATTTCTGGGCGTATTGCTCGTCGGTAAAATCAAATTGGAACGGGCTACTCGGATTAAACTTGCGGAAGACGGGTTCTACTTTGGCCAATGCATCGCGTACGGGCATGCCCGGCTTCAATCTTACCGTAATGGCACCGGCCCAATCGTAGTTCAAGGAGAAAATAGTAGGTTTGATGGGCTCAAAAGGGGACTCCATCACCATGTCTTTGATTATGCCAATGATCTGGTAAGGTTTGTCGTTCCAGCGAATGGTTTTGCCAATCGGATCTTTGATGCCCGTAAGTTTAACTGCCGCCTCATTGAAAATCAGTCCAGAGGTGTCGGTACTGAACTCACGGGAAAAATCGCGTCCTTCCTTGATTTTCCAGTCGACGGTCTTGCCCAGATCATGTGTAATGGCTACCGTTCCGAAAGCAGGCACCCAATCGGGTGCTTTGCCTTCCCAGTCAAACCCAATCTGGTTGGACCAGATTTCGGTAATCGGGCTCGACGACTGCCCCATGTTTTCAACAGCTCCGGTTTTGAATAATTCTTCCCGCAGGGCGGCGTATTTGCCATTCAAGTCGGGCGTAGTCAGCGGGACAGTAATCAGGCCTTCGCGGTCATAGCCTACCGGGCGGTTTTTGGCGTGCTGGATCTGCCGGAACACAATGACCGTACCGATAATGAGTGTAATGGAAACGGTAAACTGCACCACCACCAGCACTTTACGTGGCAGCGAAGCCAGTCTGCCTACCCGGAAGGTGCCTTTCAGTACTTTCACGGGATCAAAAGAAGACAGGTAAAAAGCAGGATAGCTGCCCGACACTAGCCCGGTGAACAATGTAAATGAAAGCAGCAGCGTCCAGAAAATCGGATTTGTCCACTGCACCTCCATGTGTTTGTCGGCCAGTTGGTTAAACCAGGGCAACGTTAGCAATAGCAATAAAAACGACAGCACCAGTGCCAGCGTAACCATCACCAACGACTCACTCAAAAACTGAAAGACCAACTGCTGCCGAACCGATCCAATGGCTTTGCGGATGCCGACTTCCTTGGCGCGTTTTTCACTACGGGCGGTAGCCAGATTCATGAAATTGATGCAGGCCAGCAAGAGTACAAACACGCCGATGATCCCGAACAGCCAAACAAACTGAATGCGGCCTCCGGTGTTTATGCCATTCTTAAACTCGGAATACAGATGCCACTTGTCCATGGGATGCAGAAAAGCCGACTCCCGGCCATCTACATTGGCTTTCAGGTGCTGCATGGCAATGCCTTTGATCTTATTGGTCACTTTATCAAAATCGGCCTGCGGGTTCATTTCAACAAATAGCTGAAATGAATGATTGTTCCACTGGGTTTGTGATTCTTTCACCCAGTTTTCAGTATTCAGGTATTTCTCCCAAGACAACAGCAGAGAGGTTTCGTTAAAACGGGTGTTTTTCGGCAAGTCTTCGTACACGCCTGCTACTTTAAAATCGGTAGTATTGTCCATCCGGATGGTCTTGTTCATCGGATCTTCGTCACCAAAAAAGGACTTGGCCATTGACTCGTTCAGCAAAATGGCAGAAGGATCTTTAAGCGCATCCGGTGAGCCTTTGAGCATTTTCAGGGTGAACATCTTCGGAAATTCAGGCTGCACCCACATGCCTTTGGAGGCAATCTGCTTGTCGCCTACCGAAAGAATATGACTGAAATTCCAGGAGGTAAGTACCACATTTTTGAAATCGGCAGTGTACTTAGCTCGTAGCTCCAATCCCAGCGGAATGGAAACGGCCGTTCCCGATCCGATTTCCTTATCATTGTAAAAGCTTGTCCATACCTGGGCAAGGCGGCTGTGGTTTTGGTGATAGGCATTGTAGGAAATCTCGTCGTACATCCACAGGCCAATGAGCATGGCAACGGCCATGCCCAGCGACAACCCCAGAATGTTAATGAACGAAAATCCGACGCTTCTTCTCAGATTGCGAAAGGCTATTTTGACATAGTTGAATAACATAGGTGCGATAATTTATGGTAGTGCTGTTTTCAATTTTGAATGGGCATAATTCGGAATTAGAAATAGTATCTTTTCAAAGACCAAAACCGGCCGTTTTTAATCCTATCAATCTCTAAATCCGACGAAACGTTAGTTCGGCCAAGTTCAGGCAAATTCCACCTTTATTCACTTCTGAGTGACTTGACTGGATTGGCTAGCGCTGCTTTAATCGCCTGGAAACTCACCGTCAGCAAGGCAATGGTTACTGCCAGGCCTCCGGCCAAAGCAAATACCCACCAGGATATCTCAATCCGGTAAGCAAAATTTTGCAGCCATTCACTCATGATGTACCAGGCCAGAGGTGTAGCTAGCAGAAATGCAATGCCTACCAACTTGACAAAATCTTTACTGAGCAAGCCAACAAGCTGACCTACCGAAGCGCCAAGTACTTTACGGATACCAATCTCTTTCACTTTGGCCTCAGCCGTGAAGGTGGCCAAACCGAACAAGCCCAGACACGAAATGAATATGGCAATCAGTGAAAAGTAATTAAACAAAACACCCACACGCTGATCCGATTTGTATAGCTTGTCGTACGTGTCGTCCAGAAAGGCATAGGTAAACTCTGCATTCGGATTGTAGCGTTTCCAGATCTGGCTAATGGCCTCTATCGCTTTGGGAGCATCTTTGCCAGTTGTTTTCACACAGACCATTTGCCACCAGCCCGGGTGATAGAAAAAGATGGCAGGTTCGATTTTCTGGTGAAGCGACGCAAAATGAAAATCTTTGACTACCCCGGCAATGATTCCCTTGTATTCGTGAAAAGTGAAGCTTTTACCTACCGGGTTCTGAATGCCCATTCGGGCAATGGCCGTTTCGTTGAGCAGGTAACGACCCGAATCGGCTTTGGTGCCCAACAGTCCGGAACCTTCCTTGAGTTGCAGCCCCAGTAAATCAAACAATTCTTTGTCGCCCGAAATCTGGTTGATGATAAACTGCCGCGAAGGCTCTTTCCCTTCCCAATCGACATCGCCCGACGA
Organism: uncultured Sphingobacteriales bacterium; assembly: GCA_963520985.1. GTDB lineage: Bacteria > Bacteroidota > Bacteroidia > Cytophagales > 172606-1 > Xanthocytophaga. Next base: position 282,758 of record CAUQTA010000001.1, on the reverse strand, counting down.
GCTACCCAACTGAACGATGTTCTGGCTCGAAAAGCCTACGCCCCGTATGCCCGGTTGTTTCAGTAGTTCAGCCCGAATGGCATCGCGGTGGTTGCCCATATCACCCCGCAGGCCAAAAGTGAGTATGTTTTCTTTGGCATAACCCAGTTCCTTCTCCCGCACAAAACGCATCTGCGTACTAATGATCAACGTGCCCACAATAAGAACGATGGATGCCGCAAACTGGGCAACTACCAGTATCCGTCGCAGCGAAGCATTGGAACTACCAATAGAAATACGTCCTTTCAGGGCTTGCAAGGGCTCAAAGGAAGACAACAACACCGCCGGATAAATACCCGCCACTAGCATGGTTAGCACTAAAGTACCACCGACGGTGAGCAAAATAGTAGGATTGAAAATATCAAAAACCAGCTCTTTTTCGGCAATGGAATTGTAAACCGGCAGCAACAGCACCACAAAAAATACCGCTAACAAAAGAGACAAACCAAAAACAAATAATGACTCGCCCAGAAACTGCCCGAAAAGCTGCGGCAGGCTGGCGCCAATCATTTTACGGATACCGACTTCCTTGGCACGCTTAGTAGCCCGGGCTGTTACTAAATTTACGTAGTTTACGCAGGCAATCAGCAAAATGACTATGGCAACAATGCCGAAAATGCGTACCGTCTGTATGCCCGCTTCGGTGCCGTCGGCATTGTAAAGGTGATATTTGGAAAGGGGCAATAAGAAATACGATAGGTTGGCCGTAAATTCTCCGCTCTGGTTTTTCTGGTGAATCCTTGTGATTTTTTTTGCCACGCTGCCCGCAGAGGCATTTTCCTTCAGTTGAAACCAAGTCGAATAATTGTAATTCCCCCAGTCACTTTCCATTCCATCGGGGTAATCTTTTGCATTCTGGTAGTTTTCGTTCAGAATGGCGAAAGGCAAAAACCACTTTCCTTTGAGGCTGGGCGATGTGTTGGCAGGCATATCGGCTATAACTCCGCTCACCATGTAGCCGTCTTTATCATCCAGTTGGATTACCTTACCCATCGGATTCTCATTGCCAAAGTACTTCTGTGCAGTCGATTGTGTAAGTACAATGGAACGGTTGCTGGGAAAGGGTTTGCGTGGATTTCCCTGTAACAACGGAAAGTTGAATAGGGTAAACAGACCCGGATCTACAAAAAGACCGTCTTTCTCGCTAAAGACTTTATCGCCATAACGGAATACCCGGGCATTCCAGATGGTATTGATCCGGACGGCCTCTACTACTTCGGGTATTTCACGCTTACCGAAAGTGGCCAGCGGTGCGGGTGTGGTACCCCATGTTTCTTTCTTGCCGTCAATCTTGAAATTTGCCGAAAGAACGTAGATGTGGTCTGCATTTTTGTGGTACTGATCAAAGCTAAGCTCATCCTGCACCCACAAAAGCATCAGCATCCCTGCTCCCAGTCCAATGCCTAAGCCCAGAATGGTGATAGACGAATAAAGCTTGTTTTTGGAAAGATTGCGAAAGGCAGTTATCAGATAGTTATACAGCATACCAGATAGAAAATGATGGATAAAACTTAAACCTATAATAGATACTTATCAGATTTTTGACAAGTTGCTATTCACTTCGTAACGAACGGGTTGGGTTCATGAGAGCCACCTTGACAGACCGATAACTGACGGTTGCAGCCGCAATGAGGAGGGTAAATGCAATGGCAATGCCGAAAATATCCGGCCCCAGGGTGATTTTATACTTAAAGTCCTGTAACCAGTTATTCATTACCCACCATGCCACAGGTGCCGCTATGATAAAGGCAAGCACGATTAACCGCACAAATTCACGTCCAAACAACCACAATACATGTCGGGTACTGGCCCCGAGCACTTTTCGGATGCCGATTTCCTTGGTCCGTTGGGCTGCCATGAAACTCACCAGGCCATACAACCCCAAACAGCCGATCAGAATGGCAATGCCTGCAAACACTTGGATGAGGCGTAGCATAATGTCGTCCAGTTCATAAAACTCGGCAATCTTTTCGTCGAGGAAGGTGTGGCTGTATACATACTCCGGATAAGTGCTGTTCCAGATTTTCTCAAAAGAAGCCAATGTCGTTTTTACACTACCCATGTGTATCTTAACCGCACAGTTGCCGTAACGTTCGTAGTCAGACATGATGCAAACCGGACTGATGTCGGTGCGAAATGAATAGTTGTAGAAATCCTTCACTACGCCTACAATCGGCCCCTTCATGTGGTCACCGTTGATGCTCAGCTGTTTGCCAATTACATCGGCAGGCGATTTCAGATTCAGCTTCTTTACAAACGTTTCATTGACCAGAAATTCCCGGGCGGTATCCGAAGGAAAAATATTACGACCAGCGGCCAGCTTCAAGCCAAAAGTTGTGGCATACGCATCATCCGCGGCCTTCATGTTGATGCTGAATTTTTCTTCTTCAGGACGGTTATCGTATCGCAGCCCGGTGTTGTTGTTAGAATTGGCCGCCGGAGCCTGATAACAAAAAGACACGTTTTCCACCCCTGGCAGCTCAGACAAGCGGGTGCGTAAGGTATTCATTTTTACTTTGTCCGAAACGGGTACGGGCAGCATCACAATGGCCTCTTTGGAAAAACCCAGATCTGACTCTTTGGAGTAACGCATCTGATAGGCAATGACCAGCGTGCCAATAATCAGTATTTGCGAAATGGCAAACTGAGCCACCACCAATACCCGCCGGAGCGAAAACCCGCCTACATGCTTCTGTGAGATTTTGCCTTTCAGGGCCAATACGGGTTGAAAACCGGCCAACACCAATCCCGGATAGGAGCCGGACAGAAATATGACCACGCCCAGCAGCACAAACAGGAAGGGCAGCAGATACCCATTCTGGGCCGGATTGATGGCAAGCTGACTCTCAAACAACGCATTGATGGAAGGCAAGGCCACAAGAGCCATTATGTAGGCAATTACCAGAGCCCCTACGGCAATCACAGCGGTTTCGGCGATAAACTGCCAGAACAGATGCGACGGCAGGCTACCCAGCACTTTGCGTACGCCTATCTCTTTTGACCGGTTCAGGGCCTGTGCCGTTGCCAGGTTCACGAAGTTGACGCACGCAGTTACGATCAGAAATACCCCGATCCATGCCAAGGCCCACAGGTTTTTCTTCTCCACATAGCCGTCCATATTGGGATTGAAGTGAATATCGGCAATGGGTTGCAGCCGAAACTGGAATACTTTGGCGTCGTCTCCTTTGTAATACTTAGTCGACATGGCAGGCAACGCTTTTTCTACCGTTGCTTCCGTAATGCCGGGTTTGAGCAACACAAAACATTGCATGTCGCTGTACACGCCCCCCCAACTGTCTTCGGAAGCCAACCAGGCATTGTGCTCTTTCAGACTGGCGTAAGACAGGTATATTTCGTGGCGACGGTCGGTATTGGCCGGCAAATCTTGCAGAATGCCGGTGATTTTAAAGTCCATCTTATTGTCAAACCGGATTACTTTGCCCATTGCATTCTCGCCCGAAAAGTATTTATCGGCCAGATTCCGGGTAATAACAGCCGTATTGGGCTGAAAGAGGGCAGTCTTTGAATCGCCCTGAACCAGCGGAAAATCAAGAATTTCGAAGTATTCGGGTTCGGCAAAAGCAACGCCTACTTCCTCCTGAAACTTTTTTATCTGTTTTGATCCGGGTATAGAGATCAGCGCATCGTGAAAGCCGGCTACACGAGCCACCTTTTCGGCAAAGGCAAAATCCTCGCGAAATGCCTTCCCGGACGGACCTGGCACACCCTGCGAGTAGCCCATTTCTTCGCCGTGAAACTCGGTAACCAGCCGGTAAATTCGCTCAGATTTACTATGGAAGGTATCAAAACTCAAATGATAGGTGATCATCGTAAAGATGAGCAGGCTACAAGCAATGCCTAGTGCCAATCCCAGAATATTGATAAATGTGTACGTCTTATGACGTCTTAAATTCCGAAAAGCGATTTTGAAGTAGTTGCGCAGCATAATCAGGCAGGTAGGTTTTGGGTTTTCAGCCGATACTATTTTGCCATGCCAATTCGGTGCCGAAAATGCAAAACCGGCTTATTCGGTTCATTTGCGGCGTTTTTACATGTGTCAACCAAAACGAGTGTCCGGTTGTGGACACTCGTTGTTCACTGGCGAACAGGAAAAATAGTATCTTTCAAAAAGCCAAAACCTCCCGCCCCTCAAAGGGGGAGCTGAAAATGTCTCGTGACAAAGCTATTTCTGAGTAAGATGGCAAAAACTCCCCCTTCGGAGGTTGGGGGTCATCTCTTTTCATCCTATCAATCCTATAATCCGACAAATCAAGGTTTAGACAAATTCCGCCCATTTCAGATTATTCCGAACGCAGCGATTTGACCGGATTGGTCAGCGCAGCCCGGATGGACTGAAAGCTGATGGTGAGCAACGCAATGACCAGTGAAAGCAGGCCCGCTCCTACAAAGATCCACCAGGCAATTTCGGTGCGATACGCAAAATCCTGCAACCACTGGCTCATCACATACCAGGCAATAGGCACGGCCAGCACAAAAGCTACCAGAATGAGGGAGAGGAAGTCTTTGGAAAGTAAAGTAACGATCTGACTCACCGATGCCCCAAGTACCTTTCGTATGCCGATTTCTTTGGTGCGCTGCTCGGCCGTAAACGAGGCCAGGCCAAACAAACCCAGGCAGGCAATGAAAATAGCCAGCATCGCGAAACTGATGAAGATTCGGCCAATGCGCTGTTCGCTGCGGTACATGTTGTCAAACGCCTGATCCATAAACTCGTACTTGAACGGCTGTCCGTTGGCCAGGCCTTGCCAGCGGTTTTCAATGCGGGCAATGGTTTGCGACATGTTGTCTCCCGTCAGGCGGAAGCAAACCGACTTGTTGTATTTGGAGAGAATCAGGCTCAAAGCTCCCACATTTTCGCGCAGCGATTCGTAGTTAAAGTTCTTTACCACACCGATAATGGTATAGGAGATCATCTTGCCAGTTTGCATGTCTTCAAACGTATAGATTTTCTTGCCGATCGGGTCCTGAAATCCCAGGATTTTGGCGGCCGACTCGTTCAGAATGATGGCATTGGAATCGGTAGGCATGTTTTTGTCAAAATCGCGGCCTTTGATGATCTGCATGCCCAAGGTCTTGACATAGTCTACGTCTACATCCCAGTTTTGCATCAGCACGCTGTTTTCCTGACTCATCTGCCCTTCCGGAAAAAACGAACTGTTGCTCCGCCACGAAGGCACCGGCAGATATGAACTGATGGTGCCGCTTTTGACACCAGCCACCTGCAACACTTCGTTTTTAAACGTCTCCATTTTGCTTCCCAGTGCCTGCGCGTCGTCGACAATCAGCACATGCTCGCGGTCAAAACCCAACTGCTGGTTCTGAATGAAATTGAGTTGCCGGTAAATGACCAGCGTGCAAATGATGAGAAACACCGAGGCGAAGAACTGAAACACCACCAGCACACTGCGCAGCCGCCCGCTTTTCATTCCGCCACTCAACTGGCCTTTCAATACCTGAATGGGCTGGAAAGTGGACAGAAACAACGCCGGATAACTACCCGCCAGCAAACCGACGACTACCGCAAACAACAGCAGCAACGGAAACAACAACGGATTATCGGCCGGTGACAGGTTCATTTGCTTGCTGGCCAGTTCGTTAAAAAACGGCAATGCAATAAAGCAGATACCAATGGCAATCACGAAAGCAAGCACACTTAGCAGTACCGATTCGGACAAGAACTGCCCGATCAGTGACGAACGGAACGAACCCAGCACTTTACGGATGCCCACTTCCTTGGCCCGACCTGCCGAACGGGCCGTACTCAGATTCATAAAGTTGATGCAGGCAATGAAGAGAATAAACAGCGCCACCGCCGAAAATATGTACACATACTGAATGTTGGAATTGGGCGAAAGCTCGGCTACTTTATTGGAATGCAGGTGAATGTCGGTGAGAGGTGTATACGCAAAGCGCAGGTGACTGCCACCTTTCTCAAATTCTTCGATGGTTTTGATATTCAGTGCCTGGGCAATGGCCGGTTGTATGTATTTTTTCTGGGTTTCCTTAAAAGCAGCAGGCAATTTCCGTTTGTCGGTTTCTTCTTTCAGCAGCAAATAGGTATTATAGTTGCTGCTCACCCAGATGTCCTGCTTGCTGTCTTCCAGGTTGGCCATGCTCAGGAAGATATTTCGCTGGATGTGCGAATTTTTGGGCAAGTCTTCGATGACTCCGGTTACTTTGTAAGCCCGGTTGTCTTCAATGATAAAGGTCTGGCCCAGGGCGTTGTCGGTGCCGTAATATTTGCGGGCAATGCTTTCGGTAATCACCACGGAGTTGGGCTGCGCCAGGGCCTTGGCCGGGTTGCCGTATCGCATGGGCAACGTGAATACCGAAAATAGCGATGAATCGGCAAAAGCCACCTGATGTTCGGCGATGTTTTGCTGTCCTTTTTTGACCACCGCTGAGGTTTCGCGCAACCGCGCAAAATTTTCGACAAAAGGATAATCGTTCCTAAAGGCCGCTCCCGTCGGAGCTGGTGAAACGGCATAGCTGTTCTCAGAACCGCCAAACTTGATGTCCATGTCAATCCGAACGATGCGGTCGGCTTTTGCATGAAAACGGTCATAACTCAGTTCATCCAGCACAAACAGCGAAATGAGCAGGCAAACAGCCATCCCGATGGAAAGGCCCAGAATGTTGATGGCCGAAAACGTGCGGTTTTTCCATAAGTTCCGAAAAGCGATTTTCAAATAATTGCGCAACATAGAAAGGGTGGTTTTAAGGTTTTCACAGATAGTATTTTTGAATTTGAATTTCGGAATTGGGAAGGCCGATTGCGGAGTTGGAAATAGTATCTTTCCAAAATCGCAAAACCTGCCTGTTGCGGAATGTCCGATTTTATGCAAGCCTGTGGTTCCCGGTCAGACGCACAGCGTCAGACCTGCGCAATCAAATCCTGCCAATCCAAATCAGACCCATTCCGCAATCGGCCTTCCCAATTCATTCAGAGCGTAGCGACTTAGCCGGGTTAACCAAAGCGGCTTTGACAGCGTAGTAAACAATGGCACCCAGGGCAATGACGCAAATCAATGCTGCCAGAGAAGCCATGAGTTCCAGATTGACACCTGCGTGATAGGTAAAAACACCGATGAAAAACAGACCCGACGCATACCCAAACGGAATGGCAATGACGGCTGCCCAGAAGAGCAGTTTTACAAAACTCCAGGACAACAGCCGTACCACCTCCCACACCGAAGCACCAAGCACTTTGCGTACGCCGATTTCTTTTATACGTTTTTCCGTACTGTAAATCACCATTCCGAGCAATCCCATCAAGGCAATCACAAAGATGACTCCCGATGCCATTCCCATCATTTTCATGTCTTCGGCAGGATAGTAGCGTTCATACATTTCCTGCTCGTACCAGGAGTAAACCAAGGGCTGGTAAGGATTGTATTTCTTCCAGAGTGTCTGCATGTTTTTCAGGAAATCGCCCTTGGTTACTTTGTCTGAGGTTTTAACCGAAATGACCTGAAAGCGAGACGGATTGTACTGAAACACCAGCGGCTCTTTGCGAAACTGATAACTGGAATGGCAAAAATCCTTCACTACTCCTACCACCTGCAGTTCGGTAGCATTGTTCAGGAAAATGCTTTTTCCGATGGCATCCAGGGGCGTGCCCAGGTGCAGGCGTTCTACCGCTTTTTCGTTGAGCAACACAAAATGACCCGCCGAATCGGCACGAGTGACAGGTAAGTTCTGGCCCGCCACCAGCGTCAAGTGCATGTTTTCGATGAAGTTGCGGTCGGTAGCGTAATAGTAAGCCGATGTATTCTCGGCATCGGGAGCTGCTTTGATGGCAAGCTCGGCAGTAGCTCCACCGAAGGGCACCGATGTCAGGCCGATTTTTTCCACATCCTTGCTATGGGCTATGTCATTGATTAGCAAACGGTAACTGCTATCGGCAACCGTGATATTAAAGATGTCTTTCCGGTTAAAATTTTCGTTTTCGGTAGCCATGTAGTTAAACTGATTGTACATGTGCCCAATCATGAAAACAAACCCCAGTGTAACCGCAAATTGGATAACAACCAATACTTTGCGGAAATTGAGCTTACCAAAAGAAGCCGGAGTGAGAGTGCCTTTGAGGATTTGAACCGCCTGAAAACCCGACAAGATCCAGGCCGGAAGAATGCCCGCCGAAAAGCCTAAGAATACCGCAAAACCCAGGAAAACTATCCAAATGATCGTTTGGTTTTCCACTTCCCAGGTCACCCACTGCACATGAATAAACTGCCGCATCAGCGCCAGTATAAATACGCCCACTACCAGAGCCATTAAAGCAATCAGAATCGCTTCGCAGATAAACTGCAGAACCAGCTGATAGCGGAATGCGCCCATCACCTTGCGCACACCTACTTCTTTGCCGCGACTCAGCGAACGAGCCAGCGTAAGGTTGGTATAATTGAAGCCAGCCAGCAGCAAAATCATCACCGGAATGGCAAAATTCACGTAAATGTCACTCATGGCATCTACGTAGGGATTGTTCCGGAGTTCTTCCATGCTGGGCGAAATAGCATCCAGCGCCTGCCGACGGAATGAGTGCATTTTCTTTGCGGAAACCAAATTTATATTGCTCTGACGGCCTACGTCGGCAATAGCGGCATCAAGTGCTTCGGGCCGGGCCGTAGAATGCAGCTTCACAAAGGTATACGACTGGTAATCAGCCCAGGAACTCGGTTTTTTGGCATCAGGGTGTGTAGCCAGGTAGCTTGCCATTGAAACCATCACGTCACTTCTGAATTGCGTTTCGCGTTTGAAGGGCTTCAATACGCCTGTAACTTTGAAGGCGCCATACGTCGGATGCACCAGTACTTTCCCTACCGGATTGGCGTCTCCGAAAAAACGTTGGGCAGCTTCGTGGGTCAAAACCAGGCTGTTAGGCTCTACGGGCAGGCTGCCATTGGCAAGTTTAAATCCGAAAACGTTAAAAAAGTCAGGTTCTACGTAGATCGTCTGTACTCTGAGGGTTTTGAGTCGGTTGTTAAGCTCCCAACCAAACTCCCGCACTACTGTGGTCGCTTTCTCAACGCAGGCGTACTTCTCACGCAAGTTATCGGCCAGTAAATACGGCGACGAAGCATAGCTGGTGACGCCTCCTTCCTGCGACCGTTCATCCGTCAGGATGCGGTAAACGCGGTCAGAATCGGGATGGAAATTATCAAACTCGAAACTGGCCTGCAACTGCAGCAATGACAACAACGCAAACGGAATGGCCAACCCTAAACCAAAAATATTGATGAAGGAGAAAAGTTTATTTTTCCAAAGATTACGAATGGCTATCTTGAGGTAATTTCGGAACATAGGTGCCTGTTTTGGAGTTTGAAAAGATACTATTTTCAGTATAGTTACTCTGTCATTTACATTTGCAAATGCGGCATCCGGCGGTCCCGGTAAATCAACAGTGAGATCACAGCCAACCCAACCATTATAACTGCAACCGTACCAACCAGCCAAGGCAACTGGTTAAGTGACGGAAAAAGATCTACGGATGCATAGGCCCGGTACACGATCATCTCCTTTTGCCAGACACTCCGATTCCGGATGTCAAACTGCCGGTCGTAGTGGATTACACGTCCATTCTGATTGCCCATTATCCGAATTGACAGCAGGCTTCCGTCGTCGGTGAGGTGCGTTTTGAGCACAGTGGCGGTGGCAGCTTGTGAACAAAAAATCGCTGCAAAGCCAGTTAGTAAGATTACGACCAAGTATTTCATGTTGTGTAAGGGAAATTTGGTTTCATTCATTGCGTAAGCTTTTGACCGGATTCATAAGGGCTGCTTTGATGGTTTGGTAACTGACTGACACCAAGGCAATGAATATGGCCCCAAGACCAACCCCTACAAACACCCAACCGCTTATTTCGATGCGGGACGAATAGTTGACAAGCCATTGATTCATGCCAAACCAAGCCAGCGGCACGGCAATAGCCAGTGCAATGAGTACAAGCTTGACAAACTGACGCGAAAGCAGCAGAATGATGCCCGCAATATCTGCTCCCAGAATTTTGCGGATGCCGATTTCTTTGGTGCGCTGTTCAATCATCAGCAGCGCCACGGCAAACAACCCGATGCAAGTAAGCACAATAGCGATACTTGACGCCAGGCTGAAAATCTGAAACAACTGCTTTTCGTTATTGTACCATTCGTCTACGTTTTCGTTGAGAAACGAGCCCTTGAATTCAGCCTGCGGAGCCACCCCTTCCCATACTTCTTTCATCTTATCCATCGCACCCATCAGGTTCTTTTCAGACACCCGGACAAAAATATACTGGATCGGTTCGGAGTTAGACAAATGCAGGGTGATGGGATGCGAATCCGAAGCGACAGAGTACAAGTGAAAATCGGGAATCACGCCGATTATCTCGGATTTGGCATTCGTTTTATCGTCATCGTCACCGAGCAACGCCCCGACCGGATTCTTTTCCTGCATCATTTTTACCAGGCTCTGCGTAACGATGATCCGATTCACGGAATCGGTGGCGTAGGTACGGTCAAAATCCCGACCAGCCACAACGGGTATTTTCAGGGTTTTCAGGTAGTCATAATCGACCAGCAGAATGTCCGTTAAAATTTCTTTTCCTTTGTTGGTAAAGCCCATCGTACTGCGTGAGGTGCGCCGGTCCCTGCCTCGGCCAATGTTTACGCTTGAGCCAGTCAAGGCAACTACGGTAGGGTCGTTAGCCAGTTTGTTGCGCATGCGTTGCAAAACCTGCCGGCCGTTTACGTAGTTTCCCACCGGAATCGAAATGACCTGCTCCTTGTCAAAACCCAGTGGACTGTTGCGCAGATGCTCTACTTGCTGAAAGGCAATGATGGTGCAACAGGCCAGCAGACAAGCCATTGCAAACTGAGTGACAATGAGCGTGTTGCGCAACACGCCCGGCCGTTTCAGCGACACTTGCCCTTTGAGTACGTGCACGGTATTGAACGTTGCCATTTTCCATGCCGGATACCCGCCCGCCAGCAGCGAAACAAGCACAAACACACCCAGAACAAAAAGAATAAAACCCGGCTGCAAGGCATTGATCAATCTCAATTTGGCTCCGAATACGGCATTGAACTCCGGCACGAGCAGGTAGGTCAGGCCGGCACCCAGCAGAAACCCGAACAGACAAAGCACCGCCGATTCGCTCCAGATCTGCCAGAAAAGGCTGCTTCGGACGGCCCCCAGCGATTTGCGTACACCCACTTCGCGGGCTCGGGTGAGCGAGCGGGCAATATTCAGATTGATAAAGTTGATGCAGGCAATCAGCAGAATGAAAAAGCCCAGCCCTAGCAACACGTAAATAACAACAATGGGGGTTCCTTTGCGGTCAGAAGACTCGCGGTCAAAATGAACTTCGGCCATTTTCTGGATTCGCAACGCAAACACATCGCCTCTGGCATCGGGCTTGGCGCCTTTTGCCTTCAGATCCTGCAGTTGGTTTGAAAAATATTTCTTTGCAAACACTTTCAAGCGGTTTTCAAGCGTTGCCTGGTCAGCCTGTGCAATCGTTTTTATAAAAACCATGTGCGAAAAGTCGGTCCAGTTGTCTTTGCCACCGACATAGGCAGGTGCGTTTTCGACGCGTACCAGTGCATCGTACTTTATGGTCGAGTTGTCGGGAGCATCCTGGATGATGCCGGTCACGAAATATTCTTTTTGAACACCCTGGGTGCTGATGCGAATTCGTTTCCCGACGGGGTCGTCATGGCCGAACACATCCTGGGCCATGTTCTCGCTGATGATTACATTGTTCAGTCCGTTGAGAGCAACGGCACCATTCCCCTCTTGCATCGGAAACGTGAAAAGGCGCAGAAAATCGGCATCGACAAAGGTGATGTTTTTGTCGAGGTAGTTGTCGTTGTACTCAACTACTCCCTGCTCATTCAGTATGCGCGTAGCTGCTTCTATTTCAGGAAATTCGGCCTTGAGAGCAGGCTGGAGCGGCAGCGGCATTCCCCCTATTTTGGTCGCTTTATCCGGATCGTTGGAAAAGAAGTACGTCTGGAAAATACGGTCGCTATCCCGATGAAAAGAGTCGTAGGTAAGGTGCAGGTACGCCGTTAAGAACAGAAACATGCACACACAAAACGCGGTAGCGATACCGGTCACATTAATGGTCGCATAGCCCTTGTTTCGCCAAAGTACGCGTAGGGTAATCTTTATGTAATTGCGTAGCATAATAGACAAGGAGGTTTTAAGGTTTTCACAGATACTATTTTTGAATGATGAAGTGAATGATAAAATAGTATCTTCCAAAAGAGAAAAACCCTATCCTTTCATTCGATCAGTTGCTCATTTCAAATTATTCCGAACGAAGTGACTTGACCGGATTAGCTAATGCCGCTTTAATGGCTTGGTAGCTGATGGTACCTACGGCAATCAGCACCGCAAGCAGACCTGTGAGGGCAAAAATCCACCAGCTGACATCCGTCCGGTAGGCGTAATTCTGTAACCACTGGTTGGCAATGTACCAGATCAGTGGTGTGGTGATGACAAAAGCAATCAGTACCAGTTTCAGAAAATCGGTAGAAAGTAATGTAACGATCTGACTAATAGAAGCGCCGAGCACTTTGCGTATGCCAATCTCCTTGGTGCGCTGCTCGGCCGTAAAGGCGGCCAACCCGAATAAGCCCAGACAGGCAATAAAGATGGCCAGAAACGAAGCCGACGTAAAAATCCGGGTGTACTGCTGCTCGGTCTGGTATTGCTTGTTATAGTTGTCATCCACAAAAAAGTACTCAAACGGATTGCCGGGAAAACTCTGTTTGTAGATTGTTTCCATTTCGGCTAGTTGTGACTGCATCTGATCGGTAGTAAGGCGAAGCGTAAAATAAATGCCGTTGTGCCGCGGGTAAAAGATAATCGGATCAATGGCCTGCTGCAGCGACTTGTGGTGGTAATCCTGCACCAGCCCAATGATTTCGTATTGCTTGTCATTTCCCCATTTTATCTGCTGGCCTACCGCTTCCTGCGCAGTAGCGAAGCCCAGTTGCAGGGCCGCTTTCTCATTGACCATGATCCGGGAGACGTCGCCCCATTGCTTTTCGCACATCTGAGCCGTGAAGTTTTGTCCTTTGAGCAATGGAATGCCAAATGTTTCCAGGAAATGTTCGTCGATACAGGCAATGGCGTAGTTTTTCTTGTCGTCCATGGGTTGCGGATTGAGTCGCGTAATGCCTCCCGTGTTGAAGTTGTACCAGTTGCCGGGCATGCATCCGGGATTGCTGTAACTTTTCACATAAGGCAACTGGCTCAGCTTATTCATAAATGCATCGGTACTTGGCCCTATGCTGCCGTCCTGTTTCAGGTCTTCCACTTTAAATGCCAGCAATTGTTCCAGATTCATACCCAGGCTTTTGTTCTGCATGTAGCGCAACTGACTCACCAGCACCACCGTAGAGGCAATCAGACCAATGGAAATGCTGAACTGAAACACCACCAGTGATTTGCGCAGCCAGATGCCTCTGGCCGACTTGCCGAAAACGCCTTTGAGCGTCTGTAAGGGCTGAAACGAGGAAAGGGCAAAAGCCGTGTAGGCACCCGACAGCAGTGAGCCCATAAGCAAGAGCAACAACCCCATTGCCCAGAACCAGTTTTGCTGTATGTCGTTCAAGGACAGTGGTTTGCCAATCAATTCATTAAAGATGAACTGCGTACTGCTCACCAGTACCAAGGCCAGTACAAATCCGCAGGCATTGAGCAAAACGGATTCTCCGAGAAACTGCCAGATCAGTTGCTGGCGGCTGGCTCCGATTACTTTGCGTATCCCTACTTCTTTGGCCCGTTTTAGCGAACCCGCCGTGGAAAGATTGATGTAGTTGAACCACGCAATGAAAAGAATCAGTGCAGCAATGCCTCCGAGCAAGTAAATGAAGCCTACGTTGCCGGAAGTAATGTAGTAATCGTCCAGCGACTGAGCCAGGTGCAGGTTTTTTAGGGGTTGCAGCCGCACCAGTTCAGGGGCTTCAGGCTTCAGTTTCTTTTTAAGTGCATTTATTTTTTGTTCCAGTTTGTGGTAGTTGGCCTCATCGCGCAGCAGGTAAAAGATAGTCAGACACTGATTGTCCAGTCCATCGAGCCGGGCCCAGCCGTTTCCGTTCAGGTTATCCGGATTAGCCAGGGTTTGCAGCGAAAAAATCATCGTTGACTGCAAGTCAGAATTGGCGGGCATGTCCTGGTATACGGCGGTCACGGTATACGGCGTTTTGCCAAATTGATTGTGCAGCATCAGCACTTTACCCAGCGGATTTTCGGAGCCAAAGTATTTACCGGCATACGATTGGGAGATGGCAACGGTATTGGGTTGTCGCAACGAGGTTGCTGAGCCTGATGCTACTGGAAAAGTAAAGATGTCGAAAAAGTTGCCTTCCGCATAGGCGATGTTTTCTTCGCGGAATGATTTCAGGTAGGAACCGTCGTTTTTGTCCGAATACGTCACAATGCCGTTGGCCATTCCGCTGGCCGCCACCCGGCAATAGTCTTTTATTTCGCTGAAGTTATCTTTGGAGACCGGAGCCAAACCAGGCGGCAGGGCATCCCAGGTGAAGGTCTTTCCGGTATAACTGACTTCAAACAAAGCCCGGTACAGGTTGGGCAGATTGGTATGAAACTTATTGGTATTCTGCTCAAAACTAATGTACTCCAGGATCAGTACAAACGCCGCAATGCCCAGGGATAATCCCAAAATGTTGATCAGCGAAAAGACCTTGTTTTTCCACAGGTTGCGGAAGGCGATTTTGAAGTAGTTCTGTAACATAGGTAGGGCAGGTTTTAGGTTTGCAGCCGATACTAGTTGGTTATGCCAATTCGGTGCCGAAAATGCAAAACCGGTTTCCTTGCGTCAATTGGGGTGTTCCATGTTGCTAAAAGCACAACGAGTGTCCGGTTGCGGACACTCGTTGTTCACTGCCGAACAGGAAAAAATAGTATGTTTTGAAAAGTGAAAACCTGCCCCCTAACCCTAAAGGGGGAACTTAACTAAACTCCCTCTTTAAGGGCCAGCCTCGGGTTCTGGTCAAACGCACAGCGTCAGAATTGCGTAATTAAAGATTATCCCTCCACTAATCCCACGAAACGTCAGTTTGGCCCAGTCAATCACAATTCAGACAATTTTCAGACGTATTGCTCATTCATAAACAGGAATGCAAAGTAGCGTTACTTCCCTTTGGACTGTACATTGCCACTACCAGATACACTCTTGACCACGTTAGGGCTGCCCTTATAAGTGATATTTCCGCTGCCGGTGACAGTGGCCGTTAGGGAATCGGTACACTGGATGTCGGCATTGCCACTGCCGCTCACTTTGACATGGGCGGTTTTGGAAGAACAGGCGGTGGCGTTGAGATTGCCGCTGCCACGCAGGGTAATGGTGATTGACTCAGCCTTGCCCGATAGTGACACATTACCCGAACCCGTCTGAGTCATGTGCAGGTTTTGTGCCTGAATCGGCAACCGGGCATTTCCCGAACCACTGTTTTCAATTACCAAGTCTGAACTGTTGATAGTGGTTTCTGCCAGCAGATTGCCGCTGCCATTGTTGGCGATTTCGTTCAGGGTTTTGATGGGAACAGTCACTTTTATGCCATTTTTACTGTTGAACCAGGAGTTTTTCAGATTCCGGATGGTCAGCTTCCCTTTTTCATTCGCTACTTCAATGTAGGGAATAATGTTGTCGTCGGCTTCTATAACAATGCCCGAGCCTTCTGCCACCAGGTACACATCGGCACTGGAGTGGTTATGAAGTTTTTCGAAACTGCTTACCGCAATCTCTTTGCGAATGATATGACCACTGCCTTTGATGGCTTGTGCACGAAGGGATGCGCTGGCTGCCAGCAATAAGCTAATTGTCAGACTAATCAAAGTAATAAAAAGCGTTTTCATCGGTAGGTTTTTGGTTTGTAAAACATACTATTTTTTAGGATTCGTTACTCGCTTTTCAGGGTTTTAACCGGATTGGCTAGCGCTGCTTTAATGGCCTGAAAACTTACCGTCAGCAAGGCAATGAATACAGCCAAACCCGCCGCCAGAACAAAAATCCACCCCGAAATAGCGATGCGATAAGCAAAGTTAGCCAACCACTGATTCATCGTATACCAGGCAATGGGCGCCGCGATGACAAAGGCAAGCAGTACTAACTTGAGGAAACCGGTTGATAATAAAGTTATGATTTGCCCCACTGACGCTCCGAGCACTTTGCGAATCCCAATTTCTTTTCTGCGTCGCTCTGCCGTGTAAGCTGCTAAGCCAAACAAACCTAGGCACGCGATGCATACTCCGATCAGCGTAAAATACCGAATCAGGTGTGCCGTGCGTTCCTCGTTAGCGTAGTTTTTCTGAAAGTCCTGATCCAGAAAGGAATAACTGAAGGGTGAGTTTGGATTGATTTTCTTCCAGGCAGTTTCAAGATCGCCAATCAGCCGTGGGTAGTTTTCGCTTTTTACTTCCGCAATGAGGTAGCTGGTAGGACCATTAAAAAACGGGTGCACAGTGAGGGCCAGGGGTTTTATCTTCTGGTGTAAGCTTTGATAATGGTAATCTTTGACCACACCCACGACGGTCATCACACGGGTCTCGTTCTGAAACTCATACGCTACTTTTCTGCCGATGGCCGTGTTTGTGGCATAGCCTAGTTGTCGGACGGCGGTTTCGTTGAGAACCAGTGCGTCCTGGTCATTGGGAAATGCACGGCTGAACCCTCTTCCCTGCAACAGCGTAAGGCCCAGGGTTTCGATGTAACCTTCGCTGGCGGCAACGGTTTGAATGTCTATGCGTTCGCTGGCTTTGCCTTCAGGACTAAAAAGCATGCTTGTCACGCTTTCACTGCCAGGGTAAGCACCACCCCGCGCCGCCGAAATCACCGAAGCGTAACTGAGCATCTGGTTTTTCAAGGCCTGCACATTGGCATTGGCTTCATTGGTTTGCAGGGGTAAAACAATCTTCTGGTTTTTGCCGAAGCCCAGATTCTGGTTGCTCAGGTAGTGCATTTGCTGGCCAATGACAATCGCCCCCAGAATGAGTCCCGTAGAGATGGTAAATTGAAAAACGACCAGCCCACGCCGGATGGTTGTGGCAGCTGTGGTGTTCAGTAACTTCCCTTTCAGGACGGCAATGGGTTGAAAAGACGACAAGTAAAAGGCCGGATACAGTCCCGACAACAAGCCGGTAACCAGGGTCAGGGCCAGCAGCCAGAGGTATACATGAGGAAATTGCTGCAAGGACAATTCTTTGCCGGTGAGTTGGTTAAAGGCGGGCATGCTCAACTCGATGAATACGTAGGCAAAGCCAAGAGCTAAACTGCTCATCAGTAGCGACTCGCTCAGAAACTGGACGACCAGTGCACTTCTGGGTGCCCCGATTACTTTACGCATGCCTACTTCACGCGCCCGTTTTTCGGAGCGAGCCGTGCTCAGGTTCATGAAGTTGACGCAGGCAATCAGCAGCAGAAATGCCGCAATGGACGAGAAAACGTACAGGTATTTGCTGTTTCCGTTGGAAGCTATTTCGTAGCCATAATTGGAATGCAGGTAAATGTCTTTGAGGGGCTGTATGAAAAGGGTTTTGCTAAAACCGGCAGCTTTCATTTCCGGGCCGCCGTTCCGTTCCAGAAACGCCGCAAGTTTGCTTTCAAATGCGTGTGGACTGGCTTCTTTGATTAGCTTTACATACGAATGAAAAATGCTGTTAGACGCCCAGCTGGTCTGGGCATTGACCCAAGTGCCGATATCACTGTTGCGCATCGAAAGCAGCACATGAGCTGGAATGTGGGAGGGGTGGCCGGTATTTTTGAATACGCCTTTGACGGTATAGTTAAACTCGCCAAACGACAAACCTATCTTGATCACCTGGTTTACCGGATTTTCGTTGCCAAAAAGCCGGGCGGCTATTTCTTCAGAAATCACAAGGCTGTTGGGTTCGTAGAGGGCGGTCTGGCTGTCACCAAACTTGAAATCATAGGTAAATAACTGGAAGAAGGTAGAATCGACATAATAAGCGTTGGTTTCGAAAAACTGCGTTTGATTTTGTTCGTTTTTCAGAAGCATCTTTTCCGCTCCCGGAAAACGCAGCAGCCGGGTTACCTGCTCTACTTCCGGCAATTCCCTTTTCAAACCAGCTGCCAGTGGAGCTGGGGCGGCCACCCATTTTTCGCCTTTTACCTCAGAGGCAATCCGGTATATTCTGTCGCCATCGGTATGGTGCTTGTCATAACGGATCTCATCGGCTACGTACAGCATAATCAGCACACAGGTGGTCAGGCCAATGGCTAGCCCGAAAACATTGATTACCGAGAAAGCTTTATTACGCCACAAATTCCGGAAGGCAATTTTGAAGTAGTTGTGCAGCATGAGAGACAGGGTTGTAATTTTGGTTGTTAGATGATTGAATGAATTTCGGAACTGGGATTGGGGATTTGAAAAATAGTATGATTTCAAAACACAAAACCCGCCTATTTCCTCATTCCATCATTCAACAGTAGATTATTCAGAGCGCAGCGACTTGACCGGATTGGTGAGTGCCGCCCGGATGGAGCGATACCCAACGGTAAGCACGGCAACAAGCAATGTAAAGCCTATAGACATTGCAAAAATGCCAACGCCAATCTGAATGCGGTATTGGAAGTCTTGCAGCCAGCCGTTCATCACATACCACGCCACTGGAGCCGCAATGACAAAAGCCACCACAATGAGCCGACTGAATTCTTTGCCAAACAGCCATAACAGACTACCGATGCTGGCCCCGAGCACTTTGCGTATGCCGATTTCCTTGGTTTTCTGAACCGCCATAAAACTGACCAATCCATACAAGCCCAGGCAACCGATCACCAGGGCAATGCCGGTAAACACCTGAATCAGTTGCAGAATGATTTCTTCCAGTTCATAAAACCTGCGGATGCGTTCATCCAGAAACTGGCTTTCGTACACATACGACGGATAGATTTGGTTCCAGATGGTTTCTAATTCGCTTAACGTTGTTTTTACCTGAGAGAGATTGATCTTAACCGCCAGGTTCTGGTAGTTTTGATAGGACGACATGATGGCAATCGGCTGGATGGCTGCATGAAAAGACACGTTATGAAAATCATGAACTACCCCTACGATGGGTGCCTTGTGGTCGTTGATGGTAATGGACTTGCCTACAATGTCCTGAGGATTTTTGAATCCTAATTTATGTACCAGTGTTTCATTGACCAGGTATTCGCGTACGGTGTCAGCGGGGAAAATATTGCGTCCAGCGGCCAGTTTCAACCCGAATGCAGGTACATAGTTGGCGTCTGCCAGTTTGCGGTTTACCTGGAATTTCTCTGGTTCGGTACGGCCTTCGTATCGCATGCTGCTCTGGCTGTAATTATCCGAGGCAGGAGCCTGATAACATAACGACACCGACTCGACATTGGCCATTTGGGCAATCCGGTTTTTAAGCGTGGTCATTTTGTTCAGGTCCGTTTCAGGGACAGTCAGCATCACTACGGCATCTTTGTTAAAACCCAGGTCGGCTTTTTTCGAAAAATTCATCTGATTGGCAATCACAACGGTGCCAATGATGAGCATTTGCGCAATGGCAAACTGCGCTACCACCAGAATGCGCCGCAGCGGAAAACCGCCCACACTGCTTTGATTGAGCTTGCCTTTCAGTGCCTTGATGGGTTCAAAGCCTGCCAACACCAGCCCCGGATACGAACCCGATAAAAATACAACCAGTATCGCTAACAAAATGGTGAAACCGAGCAAGGAAACGTTGGTAAACAGGTTGATCTGCATCTGTGTCTCAAGTAGCTGATTGAGGAAGGGCAGCGTCAGGTAGGCCAGCAGATACGCCAGCATCAGCGCGGCAATGGTAATCAGGGCGGTTTCAGCGATAAACTGCCAGAACAGATGCGACGGCAGGCTACCCAGCACTTTGCGTACACCCACCTCGCGGCTCCGGTTCAGGGCCTGTGCCGTCGCCAGATTCACAAAATTGACACAGGCGGTTACGATCAGAAAAACGCTGATCAGCGACAGTGCCCAAAGATTTCGCTTGGCAATAAATCCATTCAGATCCGGATTAAAGTGAATGTTATTGAGGGGCTGCATCCGAAACCGGATGACAGCGGCGTCGCGTTTATCGTAGTATTTTTTGACTGTACCCACTAGCGCATTTTCCACGGTAGCTACTGAAACTGAAGGCTTTAACACCACAAACAGATTGTCGCTACTCGACACGTTACCCCATTCGTCTTGCGATTCCTTGTAGTCTTTATCGTAGGCAAACAGGGTAGGATACGAGATGAAAATCTCGGCGTGAAAATCCGTGTTGTCTGGTATGTTTTTTAGAATACCGGTAATCTTGCAATCGATTTTTGCTTCAAAGCGGATAATCTTACCGATGGGATTTTCGCCGCCAAAGTACTTGTGTGCGATGTTTTCGGTGATCAGGGCAGTATTGGGTTCTGCCAATGCGGTTTTGGGGTCGCCCTGCACCAGCGGAAAGTTCAGAATATCCAGAATGGCCGGGTCGGCAAACATAACGCCCCATTTTTCACGGAATTTTTTCGTTTCTGAAGAAGTGTTTACCGAGAGTATCGTATTGTCATGTATGGAAATGCGGGCTGTTTTCTCAAAAAAAGTAAGATCGTTCTGGATGGCTTTTCCCAGTGGTAGGGTAGCACCGGGAGTTTGACCTAAGCCGTCGGGCGTGTTGAATGTCATGTAAATGCGATAGACCCGATCGGCATCCTTGTGAAAGGTGTCAAAACTTAGGTGGTAGGTAACTATGGTAAAAATGAGTAATCCACAAGCAATTCCCAATGCTAGTCCCAGTACATTGATCGATGCGTACGCCTTGTTGCGAACCAATGTCCGGAAGGCAATTTTAAGATAGCTTTGTAGCATAACAAGCAGGTTTAGCGGTCAAAAAAGATACTATTTTGTGAATAGAACTGTGTACGCCAATACAATGCCGGAATCCGAAAAGTGGCCATTCCTACCGAAATCGCCACTTTTAGTTAGTTCGTTTTCCATGCTGTGTTCGTAATCGGACACTTGCTGTCCATTGGCGAACAAAGGAACGAATGGAAGTAATTCGGAATGCTCACAACCTTGGCACGTGGAATTATAGGATTGACCGGATGAGAAGAGATCGCCTCCTAACCCCCGAAGGGGGAGCTAAAAATGTCTTATGATAAAGCTGTTTCCGAGCAAAAAGATTAAAACTCTCCCTTCAGGGGTTGGGGCCAGGTTTTGCCTTTCGAAAACATACTATTTTCCAAAACCTACCTTCACCATTCCGTCGTTCACTCATTCGAAGTTGAGAATTATTCGCTCCGTAGTGATTTGACCGGATTCATCAATGCGGCTTTAACGGCCTGATAGCCAACTGTAACAATGGCAACCAGCAAGGATATCACTAACGTTGAGACAAATATCCAGGGTGTAATTTCCATACGGTACTGGAAATCCTGCAGCCAGCTGTTCATCACATACCAGCCAATGGGCATTGCAATGACAAAGGCTACCACAATGAGCCGACTAAACTCCTTGCCAAACAGCCATAACAGACTACCGATGCTGGCCCCGAGCACTTTGCGTATGCCGATTTCCTTGGTTTTCTGTACCACCATGAAACTGACCAGACCATACAAACCCAGGCAACCAATGAAAATAGCGATGAATGAGAAAACCTGAATGAGCTGCAGAAAACGCTTTTCGTTTTCATAAAAATGGGCAATGCTTTCGTCTAAAAACTGATACTCAAAAAGCTGGTCGGGATAAGCTGCCAGCCAGGCTTTTTCGATGGAGGCAAGAATGGGTTTTACTTTTGCCAGATTCACTTTCACACCAAATTCACTGTAGTTTTCTTTGAAAGTGGTAAGGGCTACGGCACCAATGTCTTCGTGAAAAGAACGGTCATGAAAATCCTTGACAATTCCGACGATAGGCCCGGTCATCGAGCCTCCATTGGCACTGATCTGCTTTCCTAGGGCGTCTTCTGGTTTCCGAAAGTTCAGCTTTTGTGTAAGTGCCTCGTTCACAACAAATTCTCGTACCGTATCGGATGGAAACAGATTCCGCCCGGCTATGATCTTCAATCCAAAGGTAGATATGTAAGCCTCGTCCGCCGCCTTGATGCTGGTCCGGAAATTGACTTCTTCCGATTGATTGTCAAACCGGATGGAATTGTTCCAGGCCGCATCTGATGCGGGTGCCGCATAGCACAAAGTAACCTTCTCGACTCCGGCAATGGCAGAAATCCGGTTCTTCACCGTCGTCATTTTTGTGAGTGTCGTATCAATTCCGATCGGAATCATCACTACGGCCTCTTTGTCAAAACCCAGATCGGCCTGGTTGGCATAACGCATCTGATTCATCATGACCACCATTCCAATGATTAGTATCTGGGAAATGGCAAACTGCACGACAATCAAAGTACGGCGTGTATTGAAACCACCGATATGCTGTTGTGAAAGTTTTCCTTTGAGTGCCACCACCGGCTGAAAGCCAGCCAGAATAAGCCCCGGATACGAACCGGAGAAAAAAGTAACCACAACGCCCAATGACAGAATAAAAAGAGGCAGCGTCCAGTCGGAGAACAGTTGAAAATCCATTCGGGTTTGAAAAAACGCATTGGCAGCGGGTAACAACAGGTACGCAAAACCCAGCGCCACTATCATTCCGGTTACCACTATCAGAGCGGTTTCGGCTAGAAACTGCCAGAACAGTTGTCTCTTTACTCCTCCCAGTACTTTGCGTACGCCTATTTCTTTGGAACGTTTCAATGCCTGGGCCGTTGCCAGGTTAATGAAGTTGACGCAGGCCGTTGCCATCAAAAACACACCGATTACGGACAATACCCACAGATTGCGCCTTTCCATAGTGCCGCCATACTTGGCATTAAAGTGCACATCTGCCAAGGGCTGTAAGTGGTAGTGGTGCACGTTTTTGCTGGTAGGCCGGTATTTTTTCACATATGCCGGAAACACCTTTTCCACTTGGGCTACCGTAACACCGGGCCGCAACCGCACAAAGCATTGCATAACATCCTGAATGCCACCCCACGAATCGTCACTGGCCAACCAGGAATTCTGCCATTTCAAGGTCGGGTACGACACGTAGATTTCAGTCTTCCGGTCGGTGTTTTCAGGCAAATTTTTCAACACGCCCGTTACCGTAAATACAATCTTGTTGTTAAGCCAGAACTGTTTGCCTATCGGGTCTTCTGTGCCATAATACTTCTGCGCCACTCGTTCGGTCAGAATGGCAGTGTTCGGGGACGCCAGTACGGTTTTTTTATTCCCTTGCAACAACGGATAGTTGAATATCTCGAAGAACTCCGGCTCTGTAAACGCAACCCCTTCCTTCTCTTTTATTTTCGTTAAGGCAGCGCCGTTTTTCAGGGTGATGAGCTGCTCGGTGTAGGTGGCAATCCGGGCTACTTTTTCACCAAACGAATAGTCGTTTCTGAATGCTTTGCCCAAAGGTGCCGGCACACTTGAGTTATAGTTAATGTTTTCCCGGTGCATCTCGGTTACGACGCGGTAGATGCGGTCGGAATGGGAGTGGAAATCATCAAAACGCAGGTGATAGGTCACCAGCATGAAAATCAGGATGCATCCCGTCATGCTTAACGCCAAGCCTGACAGATTGATCAGCCCGTAGGTTTTGTTCCTGACCAGGTTGCGAAGTGCAATTTTGACATAGTTGCGCAGCATAAGAGGATAATGGAGTAAAAATAAACTCTATGAAGGGTAGAATAGTAGGATTACAAAAGCACAAACCCCTCTATTCAATCATTTACTCATTCTATCATTCAAAATTCAGTCTATGTGTAGTGTTTGGAATAGGCAAAGTCATTTCAGGTACCTTGCAAAAGGTGCTGTTTTGAGAGTAGCGATACGTGAATCAGATAGGAAATGTGTTAAATAGGCAACGCTTCTCCTTTCCGCCGAAACGTAATGGGCACAAAATCATCGGTAGGAGCACCAATGTAATACAACGTCCAGTCCTGGTCATAATCCGACAACATGTGTCGTATGCAATCGGCACGATCAATAGTCGGAATTTTGCAGTCTTGCCAGTAAAAAAGCTCTACCCGGTAGTGAAGCTGTTGCTTCTGGCCGTTGATGGTTACTTCAATTTCGATGTCCTGCTTGCCTGGCAATGTAGGAATCGGTACTGCGATGTGTGCCATGTTTCCTTAGAATTGAAGATGTATAGTAATGGATCAAAGTTCCGGATTTCGGGTTTGGCATAGGCAGGTTTTTGCTTTTGCAGCCATACTATTTTACCATGTGCAACCTGATAATCAAGAACTTTGAATTATGATTCTGAATAGAAATCAAACATGGAAATTCTCGGTCACTACTTTACCATCAAACAGGTTGATGGTGCGATGGGCAAATCCGGCGTCGTATGGAGAGTGGGTTACCATGATGATGGTAGTGCCCGCCTCGTTCAGGCTACGGAGCAGCTTCATCACTTCTTCTCCATTTACCGAATCCAGGTTACCGGTAGGCTCATCGGCAAGTATCAGTTTGGGAGTGGCAACCACGGCACGGGCAATGGCCGTCCGCTGCTGCTGACCACCCGACAGTTGCTGCGGAAAGTGATTGCGACGGTGCATCATATTCATGCGTTCCAGGGCTTCTTCCACTTTCTTCTTGCGGTCAATGGCAGGAACTTTCAAATACAGCAGCGGCAGTTCTACGTTTTCGTATACGGTCAGTTCGTCAATCAGGTTAAAGCTCTGGAATACAAAGCCGATGGATCCTTTGCGCAGTTGTGCCCGCTGGCGTTCCGAAACCTTAGCGACTTCGTGGTCAAAGAAATGATATTCACCTTCAGACGGGTTGTCGAGCAAACCCAGAATGTTGAGCAAGGTAGACTTGCCACACCCGGAAGGGCCCATCATAGCGACAAACTCGCCGTCGTGAATGTCAATGCTAACACCATTTAATGCGGTAGTTTCCACCTCATCGGTCGTAAAAACTTTTTTCAGGTTTTGGGTCGAGATCATAGAGATAAGGGGCTTCCCCCAGCCCCTCCCAAGAAGGGGGAGTAGGATTCAGCGGGTTTGGAGTTATGAAAAGATACTATTTAAACACTTATGTTAAATCCCCTCCACGGGAAGGGATTCAGGGTAGGCAGCTTATTTGTCCAATACCAATACCTCGTTGTCGCCAAAGTTTTCGTACGAACTGGTAATTACTTTCTCTCCAGGTTCCAGACCTTCCAGCACTTCGTAATATTCAGGGCTTTTGCGACCCAGTGTGATGTTGCGTTTGGTGGCGCGTTTGCCGCTGTCATCTAACACATATACCCAGTTGCCACCCGTGGTACTGAAAAATCCGCCGGTAGGGAGCAACACAGCCGATTCGGCTTTGCCTAGTTCTACCCGGATGGGTGAAGATTGGCCACGTTTGATTCCTTCGGGAGCACCTTTGGTAAAGATCATGTCAACTTCAAAGCGACCATTTTTTACTTCCGGATAAATCTTGCTGATGGTCAGTTCGTGGCTTTTCCCGTTGAAGTCAAAGCTTCCTTTCAGGCCCAGGTAAATGCGAGAAATATAGTGTTCATCGATCTGAGCCCGCATTTTAAAGCCGTTCAAATCATCGATTTGGCCCAGGTTCTGGCCTGCATTGATGTTAGTGCCCACTTCTACGTCAATCGTGGAGAGTTGTCCACCTACCGGAGCTTTCACGTACAGATTAGTCAGGTTATCCTGCATCATCTTCTGGTTGCGTTCGGTGCGTGCCAGCGTACCTTCCAGTTGCTTGATCTGGGTAACGGCGTTGAGCTCCTGAAACTTCTGCGATTCCACTTCAATTTCACGTTGCTGCACCAGTTGGTCGTAGTCGTTTTTGAACTTGAAAAACTCCTGTTCCGAAATCAGTTTTTCTTTCACCAGTCCTTTGTTGCGTTCGTACAAGTCTTTTGCCTGACTGATTTTAAAGTCCAGCTCCGATAAGTTGCGACGCAATGTAAAACGGTCTTGTTTCAGGCGTAAGCGGGTATTTTGCAATTCGTTCACCAGACGGTACATTTCGGTTTCCCGGTTCACAAAGTCCATCATCAGGCGATGGTTCTGCAATTGCAAAATGGTATCTCCTTTTTTCACCATATTGCCACCTTCCATGTATTTGCGGCTTACATAGCCACCTTCAATGGCATCGAGACGAATCGTTTTCAGGGGTTGAACCACGCCAGTGACCGGTATGGTTTCGGTAAAAGCAGCCTTTGACACAGCCGAAACGGTAATTTTGTCCGTCTCTACATTCAGTTTGGATTTATTGTTGGCAAATAGTAGGCTGTAGATAGCAAAAACCCCAAACAAAGACGCTGCTCCGATATAGGCTATCTTTTTAGGCGTCCATTTCTTTTTTTCAATCTTGCGGTCCATGGTATTTTGGTAATTGTAAAGTTGATGAGCAGTTAAGGATAGTTTTGTACTGCTTGTGTGTACTAGCTATTGCCAATTGCTGTGCCAAAAATAAAAAATGGCTTTATAGGCTAAAATAAGCGTTTTGGCAGGTTTTGACTTGTTCGCAGTCGAACAATTCTGTCCGAAAACGGACAGTAAACCTCAATCCGGTCCCATTTCCTGCTGAGAGGGAAGTTTGTCTCACGAATCAAAAGTCCCTCTCTTAGAGGAAAGGGACGTAGTGGTGGAGTTTCTCGTTTTCAAATCCTACTATTTTAAATTCCAATCGGATAATCTTTAAATCCCATGAATCTGGATTCTGACAATTCAACTTTTTTTGCACCTTTGCACATTGACCTACCCACATGGATATGAACAAAATTATACAAGTCGGACTGGCCTCGTATGGCATGTCGGGCAAAGTATTTCACGGACCCTTGTTAAAAGCCAACGGTGGATTCTGGCTGAAAAAGATTGTGGAACGTACCAGCGAAAAATCGAAAACCGATTTTCCAGAAGCAGTTCGCGTCAAAACCTGGGACGAAATTTTGTTTGATCAGCACATTGAACTGGTGGTCGTAAACACACCCAATGCGCTGCATTTCGACATGTGCAAGCAAGCCTTGCAAGCCGGCAAGCACGTGGTGGTAGAAAAACCCTTTACTATTACCGCTGCCGAAGCGAAAAAACTCATTGACATTGCCCGCCAGCACAACCGCATTCTCACCGTTTTCCAGAACCGCCGCTGGGATGGCGATTTTCTGACAATACAACAGATTGTAAACCAGCAACTACTGGGTAAACTCGTCGAGTTTGAGGCGCATTACGACCGTTACCGCAATTTCGTAGAGTCCAATACCTGGAAAGAAGAAACCGGCCCCGGTTCCGGCATTTTGTACAACCTCGGCTCACACATGATTGACCAAGCCTTGGTATTGTTTGGCATGCCGCAAGCCATTACCGCCGAATTGCGCACCCAACGCCCCGGCGCCACCATCGACGACAGCTACCACATTCTGATGCATTACGCGGATATTCGCGTTACACTGAAATCGAGCTATCTGGTGCGGGAACAAGGTCCTCGTTATCAATTGCATGGCACCGAAGGTTCATTCCTCAAATCGGGCATTGACCCACAGGAAGACGCTCTGAAAGCAGGCCGATTGCCGCTGGAGCCCAACTGGGGCAAGGAATCCGAAAGTGACTGGGGATTGCTCAATACCGACATCAACGGCCTACACTACCGCAGCAAAGTGGAAACGCTGGCTGGCCGGTACCAGGCATTTTACGAAAATGTCTACAATGCCATAGTGCACGGGGAGGGATTAGCCGTAAAACCTGAACAAGCCTTACAAACAATTCAGTTGATTGAGGCCGCATACCAAAGCCATCAGGAGCGGCGGACGTTGGCATTATAATATGGGAGGTTTTACTGTTTTCAAAGATACTATTTTGGTAAGATTGTACTGGCTGCTGTAAAATCAAGTTTGGGATAGCTGTCTTTTATGTCGGCATCCAACCCAGATTTATCATCTGTAAAAGAAACCAACCCTGTATTAAAGTGCCAGGTTCCGAGGTAATTCAGAGTGTTTTCGGAAAGCGAGAATACAAACGGTTTTAGTTCTTCCCTTGTTTTTTGTTTTAATACGGTTTCGTTTGTTGCATCTATGCCTTTAAAAATAGGTTCAGTAAACATCTTTCCACCATACCATTTACTTTGTGTCCACCAGTAATTGAGAATAGCGTAAGTTCCGGGTTTAATTATGTAAATAAATGTATTCTCTTTAGCCGATTTAAAAGTAGGTTTAACCCGAAAAGCTAAGATTTCTTTTGTTTCCAGATTTAACAACCTTATATCCTGTGGGAATCCTCCACTGCTGAATCCAAGCCTTTGAATAAAATTCCCATAAACTACGGCATAGCCAGCAGGGATTACTTCTTTCTCACCAAATTCCTCAAGTGTTTGTATCCGCTGGGCCTGAATAGACGAAACAATAAGGAACGTCAATAGAAGGGTTAAGTAGTTTTTCATTATTACTAGTTACATAGAAAAGTTTTAAGCCCGAAAAGATACCATTTTCACTTCATTCAAGCTAATCCATTGTGGTTTGATAGCTTATTTCCAGAATGCACCAAATCATGTTTTTTGATTGCATGGATGCATTGTGTAGCAATTCAATGTTCTGCGAAACTATGGATGGTATTTTGATCTCACTTCTCTAGAGAGCTGAGAAGATTTTTCGCCTGTCCGTTCGCACATTCTGCGTATCTTGCCGTAAAATAGTCCGAAATCTCAATTCTCCAATCCGAATTCCGATATGTGTGGCATTACTGGTGTATATGCATTCAATGAAATAGGTCGTATGTATCATATCAGTCTCTGGAATGCGACCGAGGCGCTGAGCCTGCGGGGGCCCGACCGGGGCAATACGTTTGCGCATAACTATGTGGGACTGGGGCATCGCCGATTGTCCATCATCGATACAACCAGCGGCGGCAATCAGCCCATGACCGACCCCACCAACCGATACACGATTGTATTCAACGGTGAGATATTCAATTTTCAGGAGATCAAACAAGATTTGGCAAGGGAAGGCATTGAATTTCAGTCAACATCGGATACTGAAGTGCTGTTGCAACTATACATTCGGGAAGGCGAACGATGTCTGAACCGCCTGAACGGCTTTTTCGTATTCGCCATCTATGATAAACAGAACGAAAGCCTGTTTGTAGCCCGTGACCGATTCGGAGTAAAACCACTTCTGTATTCCATAGACGAGGACAAAGTGTTGTTTGCTTCCGAAATGAAAGCGCTGTTTGTTTTTGGCTTCCCACGTGAATTAGATTACGATTCGCTGCACCAGTACCTGCAACTCAATTATATTCCGGCGCCAAATACCATTTTCAAAGGAGTAAAGAAACTGATGCCAGGCCATTTTTTGAAAATGAAAGGCCGGGAAATCGAAATAAAACGATGGTATGGGAGTCCCCTAACCC
The DNA here is from genome assembly GCA_963520985.1 of uncultured Sphingobacteriales bacterium. GTDB lineage: Bacteria > Bacteroidota > Bacteroidia > Cytophagales > 172606-1 > Xanthocytophaga. Next base: position 253,319 of record CAUQTA010000001.1, on the reverse strand, counting down.
CCGAAGGGGGAACAATGCAAACTGCCCCTTCGGGGGCGGGGGCCCTTTCCTACGAAAAAGCATGCTCGCAACTGGTAGAACTGCTCGATGGAGCCGTACAAAGACGGATGATTGCAGATGTGCCGTTGGGTGCGTTTTTGTCGGGCGGTATTGATTCGTCGGTGATTGTGGCCCTCGCTTCGCGACATACACAGCATCTGAACACGTTTTCGATTGGTTACCGCGATGAACCGTTTTTTGATGAAACCCGCTATGCCAATCTGGTTGCGAAGAAATTCAACACCAATCACACCGTTTTTTCGCTGAGTAACGATGACCTGCTTGATGGGCTCTACGATATGCTCGATTACATTGACGAACCCTTTGCCGATTCGTCAGCATTGGCGGTGTACATTCTGAGCAAACGAACCCGCAAGAAAGTCACTGCTGCACTCAGCGGTGACGGTGCCGACGAAATATTTGCGGGCTACAACAAGCACATGGCCGAGTTTCGGGTGAGGCAGGGCGGCTTGCAAAATAGTATCGTCGCCGGCCTCAAAACCCTCTGGGATGCATTGCCCAAATCGCGCAATTCGGCGTTTGGCAACAAAGTGCGACAACTCCAGAAGTTTGCCGAAATTACTCAACTCTCGGCCAAAGACCGTTACTGGCGCATGGCGACGTTTTGCAGTGAAGCTGAAGCGAAGTCTCTTCTGAAGCCATCTCTAGATTCTTCTGAAGAGAGCGAGGGTTTTGCTTCCCGAAAAGATACTATTTTGAGACATCTTTCAAATGATACTGATTTCAACAACTTCCTGCTTACCGACGTCGAACTCGTATTAGCCAACGACATGCTTCCCAAAGTGGATCTGATGAGTATGGCCAATAGCCTGGAGGTGCGCAATCCGTTTTTGGATTACCAAGTGGTTGAGTTTGCCTTTTCATTGCCAACGAATTACAAGATTGATGGTGGTATGAAAAAGAAGATTGTTCAGGATGCTTTCCGTAGTGAACTGCCGCCCGAGCTGTACAAACGTCCCAAACACGGCTTTGAAGTGCCGCTGCTCAAATGGATGCGCAACGAGCTCAAAATCCTGATTACCAACGATCTGCTTAGCGATAGCTTTGTTGAAGAGCAGGGAATTTTCTCCGTTACGGAAGTGCAGAGATTGAAACAAAAACTTTTCTCTGCCAATCCGGAAGACGTTCACGCCCGTATCTGGGGATTGCTGGTGTTTCAGTATTGGTGGAAGAAGAACATTGGAATCAAAGCGAAACAGGATTAGATATAAAAAGTAAAAATGAATTTCAAAGGAGGCGTTATACTAACAGGTTCTTTACTTTGGAAGGACAAGCCCATTGTCCATAAATGGCAGTTGGTAAAACTAAATGCCATTTTGACAAAGCAACCTATTAAACTCAAAATTCAATATGGTCAGTTATCCCAAGCGACCAATACGTACTCCATCCTGTTTTCTAATCATCCGACAACAGAATTTGGACGAGAATATGTCATAGGATTTAAAGAGGAAGTCCGGAATGCGAGAATATTGGAAAGTCAAGCTTTTGCATTAGCAAGTGCATCAGGACTTTGGGGCGACTGCCCTTCTTTGGATAAGCCTTGGGGAACTGTCGGGCTTCTTCTTAATCCTGCTATCGACAATAAGAACAAAGAAGGCGCTGATATTATAAGAAACCGATGGGAGAAGATTTATCAAGGGTACAGTCCTATATTTAATTCAACGGACTATTGCATAGATAGTGAGGTTCCAGTGATTGATAAAAATGGTTTTCTAAAAATTGACTGGACCGATGAAATGAATGAATATGATTTTTTAATTGCTACAGTCCTCGTCGCTAATGTCAAAAAAGTATTAACACCGAAAGAGATTGCAGACAAAATGAAAGAGCATAATAATTTTAGCTATTTTGAGCATAATGTTAAAAATGGAATTTCAACATTTCAAGATCAGGAAATCAAGCAACTAATTGAACAATAAGGTGCATTACTATAAAAAGTAAAAAGCCCGGATTACCCGGGCTTTTTACTTTTTATAAGATACTATTTTTTACGCTTCCTGCATCAGCATTTTCTGGCGAACGGCTACAATCTGCTCGTGGAAACGTTGTGCATCCTGTAGATAAGAAGCCGCAAATTCAGCAGTAGGTTCGTTGGCATTGATTTGCAGAATATGTGTTTTAAAATCTGTTGGCAATGTTACGGTTCCACTCTGAACAGCATGCGTTTCAAAGTCTTTGATGATGCCGTGTTGCGAGTTGCAGTTTACGTTTTGTGTCAGCAAGAAAGCTTTGGCCGCGCTGATCATTACCGAATAGCTATGGTAAATGCTATCGGCAAAAGCCTGTGCTTCAAACGCTTCTTTGGCCCATGCTAATTTTTCTTCGGTTTCGAACAACAGTGTTGCTACCAAATCAATCATGACACCGGCACACTCACCTACACCAATGGCGGTTTCGAAGTTTTCGGTTTTGCCCCAATCCACATAATCCAATTGCGTCAGGTTATCCAGATTAGCCAGTGGCTTCAACAATTTGTAGAAATAATCTTTGCCTTGGCGACGGTAATAATTGTTAAAATATTCGCCATCTGCCGCATTGGCTTCAAAATCGTTGATCAGCCAACGTAACACATCCGGGCCACGGCGACTAGGCACTTTGATCACTTTATCACCAATGCTGCCCAAGCCATTGCCTTCAATGCCACCACCCAACATCACTTGCAGGGCAGGTAATACGGCGGCCCCTTTTTTAACGGAACTACCGTGGAAGCCAATTTGGCAGGCACTGTGCTGCGCACAGCCATTCATACAGCCGCTAATCTTGATTTTAATGTCCTGATTATAAACCAGATCCGGATATTCTTCATTCATCACTCGTTCCAGTTCGGCACTAATCCCGGTACTGCTCGAAATCGCCAGGTTACAGGTATCTGTTCCGGGGCAAGCCGTTACATCAGCCGTGCTATCGAAACCGGGTTCGGCTAATCCAATTTCTTCTAAAGCCGCAAAAATGTACGGTAATGAAGCCGGACGAACATATTTCAGCAACAATCCTTGATTAACGGTTACCCGAATGTCATCCGCCGCGTACGTTGCTACAATTGGAGCCAACTGACGAACAATGCTGGTCGGCAAATCGCCCAAATGTACTTTTATCTGAACACCGTAAAATCCTTTTTGCTTTTGCTCAAACACATTGGTTTTGTACCAACGCTGGTATTTGTCCTGAAATGTAATTTGCGCCACATCCAGGGTTTTGGCATTTTCCAGGATACTGTTTTCTGCCGGAGGTTCTGGCTGAGCAACGGTATCGCGGTCCACAACAAACGTTTTGGATTTCAACGCTTTCTGTTCCTGAGCGACCAATTCCATAAACGTCTCAAAACCCACTTCCTCGATCAGGAATTTTAAACGGGCCTTGTGGCGACGGTTGCGTTCACCGTACCGGTCAAAGATCCGAATAACGCCTTCCGTAAACGGAATAATCTTGTTTTCTTCCAGAAACTCATGGGCCACGTGTGCCAGATACGGCTGGGCTCCCAAGCCACCTCCCAGCATCACTTTAAATCCTCTAATTTCCTGTCCGTTTTCGATCTTCACTTTCGGAATCAAGCCGATATCGTGCATGAAGGTGAACCCGGTATCGCGGTCACTGCTCGAAAAGGCGATTTTGAACTTCCGGCCCAGCTCCTGACTGATGGAGTTGCGAAGGAAGTACTTAAACATGGCATCGGCGTAAGGAGACACGTCAAATGGTTCTTCCGGATCTACACCCGCTGTTGCAGAGGCCGTCACATTACGTACCGTATTGCCACAGGCTTCACGGATAGTCACATCGTCTTCGGCAAGTTTGGCCCAGAGCTCAGGCGTTTTGTCCAGGCTCACAAAGTGAATCTGCACATCCTGACGGGTTGTGAGGTGCAAGTTGCTGCTTGCATATTCATCGGAAACATCGGCAATGCGCAACATCTGCTTCACGGTCATTTTTCCGAAAGGCAACTTGATGCGAATCATTTGCACACCCGGCTGACGCTGGCCGTAAATACCGCGTACCAGCCGCAAACTGCGGAACTTCTCCTCGTGGATTTGCCCTTCGCGGAACATCCGGATTTTTTTCTCCAAATCCACTATCTCTTTTTCTACCACTGGGTTTTCCAGTTCGGTGCGGAAACTTTGCATGTTAGTTAGTGCTATGTTGCTGAAAAATAGTATGTTTTATATATGGAAAACCTCCTAAAAAAACGAGCCCTCTACTCTCGCAAAGGGCTGTTTACAGGTACTCAAAATGCTTGTAACAAGCCCTTAGTAATTGACACCGGGACAACAAGACATAGATATGTTTAAGAAATAGGGGTTCATGTTTTCTATTTAGTCTATAAACTTACTGAAGATTGATAAGTAAAAAAAGTATTTTCAGCATTTTTTCTTTTTCAAACTTGTATTATCCTATTTGAAGAAGAAAAAATACAAGTTTAGTTTTTAGATACTACACTGAAAAGACATTTAACAAGCAGAAGGTTGTTGGGTTTGAAATAATACCATTTTACAACGGCTCTGAGCCCGGAATGAGCCCGTTATTGATCGTAAACAAATTCCGGTTGGAGGCATTTACTTCCGAAAAAGCAATGAGCAAATCTTTAGTTTTGGGCTTGGGTTTGCCCGCCTGTTTCATTTCAATCCGCTGGATAATCACTTCATATTTGCGGCTGAAGAAAATCAGCGGCACACCATGATGCAGTGCTGTAGCCACGTATCCTTTGGAAATCTCTTTGTTGTCGGCCTCAAACACATACATATTGGAACGGATGTTGATGGCGACAAACTTGCCGGTAAGGCGGATGGTTTGGTCGGACAGGTATTCGAGTTGGTTGATATTTTCGAGGATTTGCCCTGCCGTTTGGTAACTGATGAGTTGCTGCCACTGCAACTTTGTATAATAATTAGCCCAACGCAACTGCAATTGCAAATGCGAATTTTTGACCAATTTGAGCAGGTTCTGATAACTGGCTATCACGCGGCTATCTACCTGGGCAACAAAGGCTTTCAGCTTTTCAAAATCCAAACTGGCTCCGATAAATTCATACCAATACCGGCTGAATTTGTCAGGCTCGCTTTCTTGGCCGATCATCGGAAGTTGCTGGTTCTGAGGACGTAGCAACACATTAAAGGAACCCGGCATGGTGTGCAGCAATTCGTAGTGGGCGGCACTCGAAATCAGCTTTTTATGATCGTCTTTCGAAAACCGGTCGGCCAGATGGCGGGTGTCGTTCTGGCGTTTGTAATAGCTGTAGACTAGGCCTTCAGCGATTTCGTGCAGGTGGTGCAACACCGGGGCCAGCAGTGACAAATCAATCGTTCCGTAACCTACTCTGGGCGATTCGCTGAAATGAATCTGCAATAATCCCGAATCGTATTGCTCCGACAGGCTCATCAAATCAAGTGGCTGAGCATGAGGAACCCCTTTGTAAAGTGAATCTTTAGGAGGCAATTGCCGGGCGGGCACATCAGCCGGGAACACCAACTGAACATTGCGGTATTGCAGTTCGGAGCCATTATCGGTTTCCAGCGAATACAGAAAACCGTCGGCAGGAGCCATAAAAATGCTATGCAGGGAAACTTTACAGTCGGTGTATTTAAGCAATTGTTCCAGACGCACCCGACACACCAACCACCGGTTTTGCAGCAAGTCGCCGTCAATCCAGTAAAACAGGTAATGCTCTCCTCCTTCGCTCATAAAATGCGAAAGCAACGGCTGACCTTTGTAAATCAGGTCGGCCACTTTGCGCAAGGTCGGGAAAGCAAAACGTTTGGGTGTCTGCATGTCATTAAAAGAGTACTACACTATCTACTTACTTTTAGCAAAGTAAATAAAAATCCATTAGAGAAGATATTCTGACAATGATTGAATCTGTTCTAGGTTTTTAGGAGTAGAAATTATTCAGAATCACGACTGGGCGTTAATTGAGTCATGTAATTATTCTGCTTTTTATGCAAAAAGCAAGCCATTGCCTATTGAATAGCCTAATTAAATACAATACTCATTTCTGTAGTCCCTCTTTGCTCACATGAGTAACGATTTGTAATTTAACGTGTTACTTAACTTTATTATTATTTATATGATTTAGCTCCAGAAATAAGTTAAAGAAATACGTGTCTCTGACACTGTAAGTATATTGATTGCTTCAGATTGCCGGGAGTGTTAACCAGAAATACCTTTGCAGACGATTTAATTTATTCCCGTCTTACGTTAACACTCTATGAAAAAAACATTACTACTGTCCTCATTAGTTTTATCAGCTGCAATTGTAGGTTGCAAAAAACAAGAAGAAGTAAAACCAGCCTCTGCTAAGTTTTTGGAAACATCGCTAACCCGTGACGAATCTTCTACTCAGGTTTCACCTATTATTAATCTTGACAAAACCTCTGACAAACCAGTAACTGTAAAGTTCTCTTATACAGGTACTGCTGTTAAAAACAAAGACTTCACAGCACCAGACTCTCTGGTAATCGCTGCAGGAGCAACTACTGGCCAAATAACCATTAACATCAACAATGATGTTTTGTTTGAAGATACTGAAGATATAAAGGTTAAAATTGAATCTATATCAGGAGGCTTGGTCAATTCTGAAAGCAGTGTATTCACGTTAACTTTGCAAGACAACGACATTCCGGCTGCCCTTGCTTCAGGAAACGTTTTAGGTCTTAACCTTTCTTGGGATAAAACATCTCCCACTACTGATTTGGATATATTTCTATACAAAGAAGTCAATTCTACAAGGAATTATATAGATGAGGCATCCTCTTCAAGCAAAAATCCAGAAAGACTAGAAGTATATTCTAGTGATTTCACAGATGGTACTTATTTGGTAGCGATAGAAGTATATGATATTCCAAGCAATGTTACTACTGTAGAATCAACAATCGCGGTTCAAACGACCGGAAATAACATAAGCCGTGTCTCTGATACTTTCACTCAGTCGCAAGTAGGCCAAAAAATCGGAGTGTTACGTATTACACGCTCTGGTAACAATATAACTGTAACAGACATTGTTCCTCAGGTTATCAGTAATTCTGCACTCTAAGAATAATTATCAAACAAAAAAGGGTTGCCTATACTAGGCAACCCTTTTTTGTTTGATAATATATTTGATAATATAATAGTAGTGAAACTCTCACTTTACACCTTGGCAGTCCGATTTCTCAGGTAAAAATCGGCCAGAACCAGTGCTGCCATGGCTTCCACAATGGGTACGGCGCGCGGCACCACACATGGATCATGACGGCCTTTGCCTTTGACAATGGCAACGTTTCCATTCTGATCTACGCTTTCCTGATCTTGCATGATGGTGGCAACCGGTTTGAATGCCACGTTGAAATAAATGTCTTCGCCATTGCTGATACCGCCTTGAATGCCCCCAGAATAGTTGGTGCGAGTCCGTACAACTCCATTTTCATCGGTATAAAAGGCATCGTTGTGCTGCGAGCCGTACCAGGAGGCGCCTTCAAAACCACTGCCGTATTCAAATCCTTTGACGGCATTGATGCTGAGCATGGATTTTCCCAGTTCGGCGTGTAATTTATCAAACACCGGTTCGCCCCAACCAACAGGAGTTCCTGTAATTACACAGGTGACGATTCCACCAATGGAATCGCCGTTTTTGCGTGTTTCGTCAATCAGGTCAAACATTTGCTGCGCTAGTGCGGGGTCTGGACAACGTACGGCGTTTTCCTCAGCCAAAGCCAGATTGAGTTGCGAATAATGAGTTTCCAGTGCCAGTTTGCCTACTTTGCTCACATACGCGGTTACGCTTACGCCTAGTTGCTGCAACAATAGTTTTGCCACTGCTCCGGCAGCTACACGCGCTGCCGTTTCACGCGCCGAACTACGGCCTCCGCCACGGTAATCGCGAGTGCCATATTTGGCCTGATAGGTATAATCAGCATGGCTAGGACGAAATTGCTCGGCAATGTGCGAATAATCGTGGCTACGCTGGTCTTCGTTTAAGATGACCATGGCAATGGGTGTGCCCTGGGTTTTGCCTTCAAATACACCGGATAGAATCTGAAATTCGTCTTTTTCGCGGCGTTGAGTGGTAATGCGACTCTGTCCCGGTTTGCGACGGTCGAGTTCGTTTTGAATAAAATCGGTATCTATTGTTAATCCGGCCGGGCATCCGTCAATGATAACGCCTAATCCAGCCCCGTGTGATTCGCCAAAAGTAGTAATTCGAAATGCTTTTCCGTAAGAGTTCATTAGAGATACAAATAGAGGATTGCGGCAAAGGCTATGGCATGAAACGCCTTTGTCATAACAGACTGTAACTAACCAATTACAAAAATGGGCATTAAATCTGAAAATAGTATCTTTTTACAAGCAAAAACCTCACAGTAGACCTCAAACGACAAAAAAGCCCTCAAGTTAAGAAGGCTTTCGGAGGCAGCTATGAGTAATGAGGTTTGTTTAATTTCGACCCAAATTAAAACTTATGCTAGCCCGAAACACAATGGGAATGCCAAAGAACTGCTGGTAAGGTGTCGCGGTATCGACGTAATTGAGATTGTACAGAATGGTAATGCTTTGTTCTCCTTTGTCGCCTGCACTTACCAGAGCAAAACCCACCAGCGGATTGCCAATGGCTTGCCGCGGAAAATCGCCGTTGGCATTCATGTAGTAATACCGGTTGCCATTGGCGTCTACCTGCATCTTAATCGCATTCATCACCTCATATTCAGCATGGCCATAGAAAGTACGGAAAATACGATGCTGCGCCCATAGCCGCCCACCCCAGATGCTGGCCGTTGTTCGCCCTCCCGATGCACCATTACTAAACGAGTTAAACATATACAACGGCCCGGCAGCGGCATTGAAGTTGTCAGTAACACGATAACCAAATGTGGGGGATATGTAGGCTCCGAACGAATTTCCACCCAGCGAAGGGGTCAGATTTACAGCGACAAACGTTTTTCTCCAAAAGTCTTCAGGTTTGGTGCGTTTTTTCATAATAGGTCGGTCCTGTGCCTGACTTAGGCCGCAAATCCCTACCAAACAAACAACTATCCATAGTCTCTTCGTGATTTTCATAATAAGGCAAGTGGTGTAAAATTTTGATTCAAAATACGTTCTTTTTTATAACTAAAACCAGAAGAGAGAGTTTACTATCCCAAACGAATCCTGCACAATTTTCGATATATTGACAACCAAGTATTTGTCTGCTACCATTGTCTTATGCACATTCTGATCCAAACCCAGGTCCTGGCGCCTTTGCAAACCGTTGCCGAGCATTTTGACCAGCGGTTGCTCACCTTTGTTTCGCCTCCCTTTCCTCCTACCCGCCTGTTGCGTTACGAAGGCAACCACGCAGGCGCAGAAGTACACGTCGAATTGAATTTCCTGTTTTTCCGGCAAGTATGGAAAAGTAAGATTATCTCGTTTCAGAAAAATGACAAACAGATGATTTTCGTGGATGAAGGCATTCAATGTCCGTTTTTTCTAAACTACTGGCACCACGAACACAAAGTGGATGCCGTTTCCGAATCGGTAAGCCTAATCACGGACGATATCCATTTCCGGACTCCCTTCTGGCTTACCGATTACCTGCTTTACCCCATCATGTATCTGCAATTCTGGTATCGCCAGCCCCGTTACCGCATGTATTTCCGAAAACTATAGTTTTTGGATACTCCCGAGTTTTTCTATCTTGCACACATTCGTTTGTTTGTTTGTGTTTTTTGCCACCAGCAACTAGTATCTCCCAAAAAGGCAAAACCGGCATGACACAACAAGAAACGACCAGGACAGCAAACTAACCACTCAATCCATGAAACTAAACATTACCTGGCGCATTGTCATTGGTATGGTGCTTGGCATCATCACGGGCTATTTTTTGTACATTACTTTTCCCGAAAAAATCGCTCTTGTGAATGAAGCCACTAAGAAAACAAGCGAAGTAACACAGGCGCAAATTTACGGCGACTATTTTGCTCTTTTGAGCAAAGTATTTCTGCGCCTGATTAAAATGATTATTGGGCCGTTGGTATTCTCCATGCTGGTGGTGGGCATTGCCAAACTTGGCGATTTTACACAGGTGGGGCGGATCGGCATTAAGACCCTGGGTTATTTTTACATGGCCACGATCTTATCGCTGATAGTTGGGTTGATAGTAGTCAATGTGATGAAACCCGGTGAAGTCATGAATCTGACACTGCCCAAGGAAGGTACGGATACGGGGATTGAAGCAAAAAAACTGACCCTGCAAGGGTTTCTCGAACACGTATTTCCGCAAAGTTTTGCCGAAGCGTTGGCTACCAACGAAATTCTACAGATTGTCGTTTTCTCCATTTTCTTTGGCATTGCGGTAGGTGCCATTGGTGACAAAGGCAAAGTGCTTGTGAAGGCATTGGATGCGGTGTCACATGTCATGTTCAAGATTGTCGGTTATGTGATGCTCTTTGCTCCTTTTGGTGTATTTGGTGCCATCACCGCTGTGGTAGCCCGCGAAGGATTGGGTATTTTTGTTGGGTATGCCTATCTGATTGTCAGTTTCTTCCTAGGACTAGTGTTTTTCATTTGTGTGGTGCTTTGGATCATTTGCATCATTTCCAAGGTTCCTTTTATTCCTTTGATGAAAGCCATTCGGGAAGCGCTGTTGCTTTCGTTTAGTACCGCCAGTTCCGAAGCGTCAATGCCGCAAACCATTGAAGCGCTGGAAAAATTTGGCTGTCCGCCGCGCATCATCAGCTTTGTGCTTCCGTTAGGTTATTCCTTTAACCTGGACGGCTCTATGTTGTACATGACTTTCGCCACGGCTTTTATTGCTCAAGCGTACCACATGCCATTGACGCTGACCCAGCAAATTACAATGATGCTTACGTTATTGGTTACTTCTAAAGGGATTGCCGGCGTACCTCGGGCATCGCTGGTGATTATAGCGGGCACCATGTCGCTGTTCAATCTGCCGGGCGAAGGATTGGCACTGCTCCTGGGCATCGATCAGATTCTGGATATGGGCCGCTCGGCTACTTCGGTAGCGGGCAATGCCGTAGCTACTTGCGTGGTAAGTCGTTGGGAAGGTGAAGCGGACTTTGCGCATCACGCCAAACCCGCCTTGCCAGCCAAATAGTATCGCGTGAAAAGCCAAAACCCGCATCCGTAAAAAGTGAAATATTTATTGACTTCCTGCCGGATATTCGCTTCCTTTTCACTGATTTTTAAAACCTTAACCACGTACGCAAATGAAAACCGATGAAATAGTAAACGAAATAGCTTACAAAGTAGGCATTTCGCATGAGCAAGCCCAATCTGCATTCATGGCCTCACTGGAATACATTAAAGGCAAATTACCGGATTCGGTAGGAAGCCAACTTACCGGGTTGGTAGAAGGCAAAGAATTTGATTTCACCAATGTGCTGAAAGAATTTTCACAGGATAAATTTGAAGACCTGAAAAAGGATGCAACAGAAGCCTTTGAAAATCTGAAGGAAAAAGGCAAAGGTTTCTTTAGTTAATAACGAAGTATTTGAAAAACAAAAGCCATTCAATACAGAATGGCTTTTGTTTTTCAAATAGTATGGTTAAAAAAGTAAAAACCCCTCTCTACCCATTCAGAACTTTGCTGGTTTGGGCCTCTTCCAGGAGTTGCTGCTTGTCAATGGGTACCACACCGGCATATTCGCATACCAAGCCACCGCCCAGGTTTGCCAGTTCGGCAATGACTTTAGGGGGCAATTTTAACGCCAAACACAAGGCGGCAATGCTTACCACTGTATCACCCGCTCCCGACACATCGGCAATCTGACGCACGTGAGCCGGCAAATGGTGTTTCTCATTCTCTAACTCAATAAACACGCCTCTCTCCGAGAGTGTCAGCAATACACCCTCCAGTTGGAGACGGTCTTTGAGTTGCTGCACGGCTTCTTCTAATTCGGCTTTATTGGTCACATTGAAATCCAGTTTGAGTCCTTCACGCAGTTCCTTCAGGTTGGGCTTGAACAGACTAGCCTGCTGATAGTGCAGAAAGTTGCGTTTTTTCGGATCGACAATTACCGGAATCTGCTGGTTGCGAGCCTGTTGGATTATTGCCTGAATCAGCGTTTCGTCAAGCACCCCTTTGTCGTAGTCCTCAAAAATCACCACATCACAGTTGGCCAGCAGGGTTTTGGCTCGCTGTAGGATACTATTTCTGTCTTCTTCAATCAACAGGTTTTCCATCTCCGAATCAATGCGCAGCATTTGTTGCGAACCCGATAAAATCCGTTGCTTAATGGTGGTAATGCGGCGATTGCTGATTACGATTCCTTCCCGCGAAAGGCCGCTTTCATCAAGTAACTGCAAAAAATCCTGACCGTCGGCATCCGCACCGATCACAGCACATAAAATGGCTTCTGCTCCCAGCGACTTCACATTCAGGGCCACGTTTGCGGCACCTCCCAATCGTTTTTCACGTTTTTTTACACTTACAATCGGCACTGGGGCTTCGGGGGAGATGCGGTCTACTTTGCCCCACAGGTAAGAGTCAATCATCACGTCTCCAATAATCAGAACCCGTAGTTTGTTGAACGACTCAAATATTTCGGTAAGATTCATGCGTTATAAAATCAAAAATGCAGCCGCAAAAAAACAAAAACACCTACAGACTTCCCAGTTCTTTTTCAAGATTTGCCTCTGCCAGTACAAAATGCAATTCTTTCAGAAGCGACGTCATTTCGTTGTCGGTGTTGTAACTGTGCAGGCAAATGCGCAACCGTTCTTCGCCTTCTTTCACGGTAGGGGCCAAAATAGGTCTCACATCAAAACCGTTCTGTTGCAGGAGCTTAGCCACTTCACGCGTGCGTTGGTTTCCACCAATTTTTATGGCTTGAATCGGGCTTTGAGAATTAATGAAACGACGTTTTAACTCCGGATATTCGTCCAACTGGTGCCGAAAGTAACGGATTCTTGTTTGCAGTGATTCTTGCAATTCGGGATGGCGTTTCTGAAAGGCAAACGACTGCTCAATGGACACCAGGCTGTGCAGTGGCAGAGCCGTGGTGTAAATAAAAGGCCGGGCAAAATTGATGAGAAAATCCACCAAGGTTTGTGAGCCAGCAATGCACGCACCATGCACGCCGGGAGCTTTGCCAAACGTGTATACACACGCAAAAATGCGATCTTGTAAGCCTGATTCGCAGGCTATTCCATTGCCATCCTTGCCCCACACACCCGTGCTATGGGCTTCATCCCAAATCAGATGGGCTCCGTATTTCTCGCAAATTGAAATAGTATCCTGCAAAGGAGCAAAATCCCCATCCATCGAATACACCGATTCGGCTACTACGAATACATCGCCAATTGCCTTCTGCAATTTCTTTTCCAAGTCTTCCAGATCGTTGTGCCGAAAGGCAAACCGACTCGCAAAGCTGAGCCGGGCCCCTTCTTTCAAGCTGGCGTGGATGTATTCGTCGTATAGGATGGTATCGCCACGTTGCGGCACTGCCGATAAGATGGCGGTATTGGCCGCATATCCCGAATTGAAGATCAAAGCTTTTTCGGATTGAAAAAATGTAGCCAGCCACTGTTCCAATTCATTGTAAAACAACGAATTACCTGATATCAGGCGGGAACCTGTGGCGCCATTGCTCACCGAATACAGTTGTGCGTACCGTTCCTGTATCTGCTCATGCAACTGTCTGTTTTGTGACAATCCCAGGTAGTCATTGGAGCAAAAGTCGATCATTCCGGCACCGGCAACAGACAATCTCCGCAGACTGCCCTCCGCCTGTCGCTGTTGCAACTTTGCGTTCAGTTTTTGTTCGATATTCATAGACTGTTTGAAGCGTCTTTGTCAAAAAAAGTTTTCAAAGCTACCAATCTCGTTCTACTTTTGCGACATCCTAACACCAAACAATCCAAAATAGTATCTTTTTATGAAGCAAAACCGGCTTATTTTACTTATCAGTTTATTCATCACACTGGGGTGCACGTATCAAATCAAGGCTCAGCAACGCTGGAGCATCGGTCCACGTTTGGGTGCCAATATTTCGAAACTCAACGGCAGTCCTTACGACAATTCGTTTCTACCCGGCTTTACAGGCGGTTTGTATGTTATGTACAGCGATGTGAGTCATTTTGGTGTTTCAGGCGATGTGTTGTATTCTCAGAAAGGCGCCAAATTTGATTATACACTTAACAATGTACGCTACACATACAATCAGCGGCTTAACTACATCGATATTCCCGTTATGGCTCGTTATTTCATGAATCTGGAAGGAAAAGTGCGACCCAATGTATTTGCCGGAGGCGTTGCCAGTTTCTTGCTAAACGCCAAAACGAAGAAATTCACTGAAAACGGACAAAGCTTGGACGATCTCGAAAACTCGGAACGCTTCAAGTCCGTTGATTTTTCATTTGTAGCCGGCATTGGCATGAACTTTAAGATCGCAAAGGCACGCTGGATTCAGGCCGATATCCGTTACCAGCAAAGTCTGATTCCGATTGAAGCAACTTTAGCTAACGGAAGCAAACCCACGACCAAAACGTTTAACACCTCTATCAATCTGCTGTTTAGCTATGCCATTGGGGTAGGCAAGAAATACAAAAAATAAGCGCCTATCTGGATCAAGTTGCTATTCGTCATCCCGCAGAAAAAATAAAAATAGTACTTTCTAAAAACACAAAACCCTCACATGAAACAGGTGAGGGTTTTGTGTTTTCATACTTTTCACTTTCTGTATCATGTACCGCCACGAGCCGCACTGAGCGAAGCCATATAGACCACGTCTTTATCTCGTTCCACAGGAATAATGATCTGGCTCACCGACAAATCCATGAGCAACCGAGAAGCTCGCCGTTCTGAAATGTTTACCAGCTTGGCATACCGCTTTACCGTAATGTATTCGTTGGATTGCAGGTATTTGAGCAACGTTTTTACAGGTGTCGACTGCATCAAAGCCTTATCAGGAACGGGGGTTTCGGTAGTGGCAATGCTGCGGGCGGTCTGTTTTCCCGACGGGACGCTCTTGTCATTCATCCGCACGTACACTTTTTCTTGCCCGTTTTTTTCCTTTACCGTGTGCGGCTTTTCTTCACTTTCAGGAATTATCACCACCAGTACTTTTTTGTTTTCTACCGATACTATTTCGTACCGAACCAAAATGGCGGGCTGGCAATACCTATCGGAGGCTTCTTCCAAAATGGACAGTTGGTCTTCTTCTGAGTCTATTCCGCAAATCTTTTTGTCGTCAGTCACGCCGACCAATAAAGTGCCACCGCCGGTATTTGCAAATGCCACCAACGTTTTGGCAATTTTGGCAGCGCTTTCCAGGGTACTTTTAAATTCAAGTTTGCCATTTTCGCCCTGAGCAATGAGTTGAACAAGATTCAAATTTACAAGCGGTTGATCTTAAGAATAAAAAATAACAAGTGTTTTTTGAAGATAGAAAGATATTATTTTTCATGAATCAATATCTGCTAAATTATTTTCGTATTTTTGCGCAGCCTTTCCCAAAGGCGGTTGCTGCAAAAAGCGATGCCAGGCATCAGATTTTCCCTTTCTTTATTTTTCATGCTGCTTAGTACAGCATGATTCGCCTGTTTCATAAGTAGGCGCCTTTATCTCATTTTTACATACAAACGATTTTTATGAAGCGTATTTCTTCATTCGAATCTGTCATTGACAATCCGTATGATATTCCCGTGCGGCTGTTTGCCAATGAACAGGTTAAAGTGGAAAATTCGGCGGTGGATGAGCTTCTCCGTTTTTTGCAGTTGCAGCAAACCTTAGAGCAAATTCAACAGGCAGATCCTGACTTTTTCGGCTCCACCGATGTGGGCATAGGTCAGGTAGCCATCACGCCCGATTTTCACAAAGGGTCAGGTATTCCGATTGGAACCACCCTGACCACCAAAGGATTTATTTTGCCGCAAGCCATTGGAAAGGACATTAATTGTGGCATGAGGCTCTATGTCACCGATTTGTCAGAAGAGCAGGTTCGGTCGCGTCTCAAAGAGATGACCCGCCGGATTCGGCATGTCTATTTTCAGGGTGGCCGTGAGTTGCCCATTACGCCACGCCAGAAAAAGGCGTTGTTGCAATACGGCTTGCAAGGTTTGTGGGAAACGAATGCCGAAACCATTGGCAACGGTTTGTGGCAACAATATGACGCGGCCCAACAGGAAGCCGATTTGCAGCGTGTGATTGATAATGGTTCGTTGCAAGTCAAAGGCATATTTGCTGGATTGGAAAACTATACCAACATTGATTACCTGTCATACGATGCCCAGTTGGGCTCCATTGGCGGCGGCAATCATTTCGTGGAAGTGCAACGAGTGGCAAACATCAGCGACGGAACCATTGCTTACGAATGGGGTCTGAAAAAAGATGCGGTTGTAGTCATGATTCACACAGGTTCAGTGAGCATTGGCTATCCAACGGCACTGGCTTTCAAAGAATATCTTTCGGAGATTTATCCGGCAAGCCTACGCAAACCCGAAAACGGCGTGTTGCCTTTGCCGCTTTCCGAGAAATATGCAGCGTATACCGATGCCTTTTTTACAGGTTTGTACAATGCGGCTAATTTTGCCTTTGCCAATCGGTTGTTTCTGGGCCTGATGATGCAAAAAGTATTTTCCGAGTTTTTCGGCGAGCAGTCGTTTCGTTTGCTTTACGATTCGGGGCACAACATGGTTTGGAAAGAAACCATAGCTGGCGAAGAATGGTATTTGCATCGGAAAGGAGCTTGCCCAGCCCGCGGCCCCGAACAATTGCAACAAACTCCCTTTGCCTGGACTGGAGAACCAGCTTTGATACCTGGTTCCATGGGAACTTCGTCGTTTATCCTGGCAGGCAGAGGCAATTCGCAGAGCAATTTTAGTGCGAGTCACGGCGCAGGTCGCAGCTTGTCGCGCGGCGAATCGATGAAATATGACGAAGCGGCTTTTGCCAGGTTTCTGAAAGAGTTTCACATCGTTACGCCCATTGATCCGGAAAGTACGGAAATCAAATCGCGACAGGATATCCTGCAAAAGTGGCACGATGAATTGAAAAAAGAAGCCCCGTTTGCCTTCAAACCTGTTCGTCCGGTAATCGAAACACAACTGGAAGCCGGCATGGTGAAGCAAGTAGCCGAAACTGTTCCGATTTTTACGGTAAAAGGCTGAAAACAAAACAGGCAGCGAATTTATCGCTGCCTGTTTCTAAAATAATATGATTTCAAAAGCCAAAACCTCAGGCTTCTACGTGTTCGTTCTTAAATGATTTGCGCGGCTTCAGATTCAATACCTGAAAAAGCTCTTTGTCAGCATCTGCTTCCGGATTAGGGGTTGTTAAGAGTTTATCACCGGCAAAAATCGAATTGGCACCAGCCAGGAAGCAAAGGGCTTGTTCTTCGGTATTCATCCGGACCCGCCCCGCCGACAGGCGAACCATGGCACGCGGCATAAGAATGCGAGCCGTAGCAATCATCCGCACCATCTCCCACACGGATACCCGTTCCTGATCTTCCAGCGGCGTGCCTTCCACGGGAACCAACGCATTTACTGGCACTGACTCCGGATGTTCGGGCAAAGTAGACAACACATGCAGCATGCCAATGCGGTCATTCTCGGTTTCGCCTAAGCCGATAATGCCACCGGCACATACCGAAATTCCTGACTTGCGCACGTGTTCAATCGTTTCCAGGCGGTCATCGTAATTGCGGGTGGTAATGATCTCATTATAAAACTCTTCGCTGGTATCCAGGTTGTGGTTGTAGGCATACAGGCCGGCATCTTTCAATTTCATGGCTTGGTCATGGGTGAGCATGCCCAGCGTACAACAAACTTCCATTCCCATTCCGTTCACACCTTTTACCATCTCCAGCACTTTGTCAAAATCTTTGTTGTCGCGTACTTCGCGCCAGGCGGCTCCCATGCAAAAACGAGTACTACCGTTATCCTTGGCCCGTTGAGCCGTTTCCAATACTTCGTCTACTTCCAGCAGTTTATGCACTTTTACGTTGGTATGGTAGCGGGCAGCTTGTGGGCAATAGGCGCAGTCTTCTGGACAGCCGCCGGTCTTCACCGAAAGCAGCGTACATACTTGCACTTCCTGGGCATCGTGGTGCTGGCGGTGCACGGTAGCAGCCCGGTAAATCAAATCCAATACGGGCGAGTTAAAAATTTGGGCGATCTCTTCGCGGGTCCAGTCATTACGAATCATAAGCGATAAGTTTCTAGGTTCTTGGTTAAGAAGTCGTTGTTTGGCCTTTTATTTTACACAGGTAAAAATTACCGGGCATCCGAGAAGCCAAAAATACTATAAAAAAAAGATATAAAACCCACTCCTACTCTATTTCTCCTCCTTAAGGTTACGCGCAATTGTCAATTGGAAGAAAATGCCTTTTTCAAAATAACATGGAAAACTTGCGGACTTGACCTTTTTCAAAGTCTGTTCGTATTTTATGTAAAAAAATTATACACTTTTGTTGTTAAAACTTACGCATGCAAAAAATTGCCTTTTATAAGATTTATATATTTTTAGTTACTTGGCTGAAAATCACCGAGCTATAATAAAATTATTACATATACGTAACATACGCATCACATCCCACGTATTGAGCAATAGAATTATGAAAATCAATACTTTAGACAAAGATGAAGTGACCGTTATCGAAGTAGATGGGGAGCTGGACGCCAGTTCGTCGATACTTTTGGATAGCTCCATCGAAAATGCAGTTACAGGCGGAAAGAAGAAATTATTAATAGATAGCCGACACCTCAAGTACATTTCTTCGGCCGGGCTCGGAGTATTTATGTCAAGAGTACAAGACTTTGAGGAACAGGGCATTAAAATGGTCCTTTTTGGCTTAAACGAAAAAGTCCTGCGTGTATTCCAAATATTGGGTTTAGACCAGCTCCTTTCCATTGTCAATTCAGAAGAAGAAGCCATGCAAGCTTTAAATGCATAATTGCCACAGTTATTACATACAACCACCGCTATTAAGAATGTGCAGTAAGAACTATAATACAGTGAAATGATTTACCAGTATCAGTTTTCATGTGACCGGAAAAATTTAAAATCGGTAAGAGACTTTGTCAGCCATGTCTTGCGTGAAGAGCATTTTCCAGAAAACGAAATCCCAGCAGTAGTGCTGGCAATAGATGAAGTATGTGCCAATCTGATTGTGCATTCGCATCAGTCAGACCCCAACGATAGCATTGAAGTAGAAATAAAAGTGATTGCCGGCACTGTAATCTGTGAGATCATTGACCGCGATGGCATTTACTATGACTTTTCGGCTCATAAAAATCCAGACATTCAGCAGATTGTACGCGAAGGTAAAAATGGCGGCGTAGGGCTTATGCTGGTAAAGCGACTGGTAGACAAAGTGGAAGTAGAACGCCACGGCACACAAAGCACCTGGCGGCTCACCAAAGAAACGCCCCGCCCTGCGGTAAATCAATGAAATCATTGACCATATTATTCCACGCTCCAAAGTTGCAAAATTTTGGAGCGTTTTTATTTTACCTTCCTGGCCGAAAGCCGGGTTTTAGCTTTTGAAAAGATACTATTTCATAAGTTATCAGCAAGGCAGTGATAGTCAGCCATTTAGTGTAGCCATCGAGAAACCTGTTCAGGGATATTTAAAATCCGGCAAAATCTTACAACATCTCCTTTATTTTTAGGTAAACAGACGATTTGCTTCAAAAAATCGTTAAAATTGCGTTCCGTTTCACAAAACATCACCTATGCGAATTACCCGTCGAATAGCTTTTGCGGTTACCATCTTTCTGTATTGGGGTTGCAAAACCAGCCAACCAACTACCAATACCACCAGTGTACTAGCCGACCCAGTCATTGCCTATGTAGGCCAGGCCCCCGTTTACCGTTCCGAATTTTTATATGTCTACGAAAAAAACGGTGGCATTGCCGATACTAGCAATCAGGTAAAAAGCATTCAGGACTACTTGGATCTGTACCTCAATTTCCGGCTCAAAGTTCAGGAAGCGCAGAGTTTGGGATTGGATACACTGGCATCGTTTAAACAAGAACTGGCAGGCTACCGCGAACAACTCGCCGAACCTTATCTGGTAGACAGTACGGTTACTGCGGCATTAGTGCGCGAGGCCTACGAACACATGAAAGAAGAGGTGCGGGCTTCTCACATTCTTCTACCCGTTTCTGCGGAAGCCCCTCCCGAAGATACCCTGAAGGTGTATAACCAGATCCTGGAAATACGCAAGAAAGCTACTGAGGGTCAGAACTTTAACGAGTTAGCACGGCAATATTCCCAAGACCCGTCGGCACAAACCAATAATGGAGATCTGGGCTACTTTACTTCCCTGCAAATGGTTTATCCGTTTGAGAAGGTTGCCTATCAAACGCCAGTCGGTTCTATTTCGCAGCCGGTGCGTACGCGTTTTGGCTATCATGTGATAAAAGTAACAGACAAAAGGCCTAGTCGCGGTAAAGTTACGGTGGCACACATCATGGTGCGCATCAACCCGGATGCACCGGAAGCGGATGTCAAAGCGGCCAAACAGAAAATTGACGAAATCTACAGTCGGCTTAGCAGAGGCGAAAACTGGAACAAACTCAGCGCTGACTTTTCGGAAGACGGCAATTCACGTAACAAAGGCGGTGTGTTGCCAGCATTCAGCACCGGCAGCACCTTACCCGAATTTGAAAACACCGCTTTTGCGTTAGCCAAACCCGGCGACTACAGTGCGCCTGTTCAAACGCCTTACGGATGGCACATCATCAAACTCATTGAACGCAAGGGATTGGAACCTTTTGCCCAGCTGGAACCGACCTTGCAGCAAAAAGTAACCAAAGACTCGCGTTCTGAGCTTAACCGCAAGTTGTTGCTGGAACGCCTCCACCGCGAAAACAACGTAGTGGAAAACGCCGACGCCCGCAAACTGGCATTTGCACAAGCCAATGATTCGCTGAAAACGGCCCTCTGGAATTACAACCCTGCCGACAAAAATCTTTCTCTGACGCTGTTTACCATCAAAAACCAGAAACACAGAATCAAAGATTTCTTTGAGTATGCCAAAACCCATCAGCAGCCTCGTGAAAAGCTAACGGCAGCCTATCAGATGGAGCGGCTATACGAGGAATTTGTAAACGAGTCATTGATTAAATACGAAAAAGCCCATCTGGAAGACAAATATCCCGATTTCAAATACCTGATCAAGGAATACCATGACGGCATACTGCTTTTCCAGCGCATGGAAGCACAGGTATGGTCAAAATCACTGACTGATACCACCGGCCAGAGACAGTATTATGAAGCCAATAAGAATAATTATCAATGGAAACAACGTGTGACCGGGTCCATTTACAATGCAGCGGATAATAGTATCCTGAACGAACTAAAAACCCGCCTGACCAAAAAACCATATGCGGTACGTGAGCCTAAGTTTCCGGAACTGACTTTTGCCAAAAACACGGCTACTCTGGCAGTTCAGCAGAAACAACAACTTGACCCCATTGTTCAAGCATTGCAGGACAAAGCCATGTTGCTCGAAATCTCGGGACATGCCGACAAAAGTGAGAAAACGACTATTTCAGCGGCACGTGCTCAGGCCATAAGCGATTATCTGACTCAAAATGGAATAGACATTACGCAACTTATCATTCGCGACTTTGGATCTTCTACGCCGGCATCCCGCACCGATGCCAAACGCAACAGTCGGGTAGCATTTGCATTGCTAACCAACGACAAATCAGTACTGGAACGCGAATTCAATGCGCGAAAACCGCTGAGCCTGGAAATCACGGAGGGCATATTTCAGAAAGGCGATAATGCCCTGATAGACCAAACCGCCTGGAAGCCGGGTAACTCCACCATTAATGTCAATGGCCGCACTGTTTACATTGAGATTTTGAGTGTGGATGAGCCCCGCACCAAAACCTTTGAAGAGGCCCGCGGACAACTCATCTCCGATTACCAGGCCTACCTGGAAAAAGAATGGCTGGCCAGTCTTCGCAAACAGTTTCCAATTCGGCTGGTAGACACCGAAATAGAAGCGTTGAAAAACAGAAAGTAAACAAAAGATCCCGCCTGATGCGGGATTTTTTGTTTATGACTTGGTAGCTGCTTCTGTGGCCTCAAGCAAAATAGTATCCTGAAAAATCACAAAACCCCTTCTCTGCAAATCCCCGCAAATCAAACCACTAAACGCCACATGATGCTACTTTTTAATTATTTATGGCAACCGCTTGCAAAATCAACTAAAAAATCCTTTTTTCGATGATGTTTTGCTGTATACACCTTAATCACCAAACCACATTGATTATGTTTCTGAAAAATTGCCTACGTAAGTCTTCGCTTTTCCTTTTTGCTCTTAGTGGTGTTGTTTTGCTGAATGCCTGTGATGGCGCCAAAAAAACAGATGACGCTACTATGACTGAAGATACGACTGCCGCCATGGAAGATACCTCGGCTGTTTCATCAACTCAGCCTTCCCCTCTGTTGAGTTCTCTGCCTAAAACCAGCGAAATACCTGCCACTATAAAATTGACTGGTGCCGACTTCATGCAAACACTGATCAATCCGTCAAACAAAGTTGGCAGCTATACCACTACCAATGACAAAGCCGCTCTGAACCTAGGCATTTATGGATCTGACATCGGTTACCTGAGTGTGTATAACAAAACCCAAGACATCATTACGTACCTGAAAGCCTCTCAAAAACTTGCCGACCACCTGGGCTTGAGCAACACGTTTGGAGAAAACATGCAGAAACGCTTCCAGGAAAACTTATCAAAAGAAGACTCTCTGGTAAGAATCGTTGACGAAAGCATGTTGTATGTTCGTGAACACTTGGCAAAAGACCAACGCGATGCAACAGGTGCGCTGGTTGTAACCGGTACCTTCGTAGAAGGTTTGTATTTGTCTACCGGTCTGATTGAAAAATATCCGAAAGACATTCCGGCTGACGTACGCAACGGAGTACTTACTAAACTGATCCTGGATATCATCAAGCAAAAACAATCGCTGAGCGAATTGATCACATTGCTCAAAAGCGTAAAGCAAGACGAAACGGTAACTGCGTACACTCAAAAACTGAACGATTTGTATGCTCAGTTTGAGGCGCTTAAGTTTGAAGAAAACATGCGTAAAAATGCGGGCAACTTTGCTGTTACAGACCAAAGCCTGAAAGGAATTACTGCCAAAGTAAAAGAAATCCGCAGCGACATTGTAAAATAACCGACAGGTTTTTCCTGATTTACAGATACTATTTTAGTAGACAAAAGCGTGTTTTTAGCGAGACACGCTTTTGTTTTTTATTGAAAAATGCCACCCCCAATTAAACGAACTCCCGCATTTCCTATCTAACCTGCACAACTACATAAAATACGGCAGCGCAAGCCAGAATTTCTTTTAAGAATTACGATTTTGGAAGACAAACAGATATTGGAGCAGTTTCGGGTAGCCGAAACCCGCACAGCGTCCTTCAATGCATTGGTAAAGAAATACCAGCAAAAGATCTATTGGCACGTCCGGAAGATGGTCATTGACCATGACGATGCCGATGACCTCACCCAGGAAGTGTTTATAAAAGTATGGCACAACCTGGCCGAGTTTCGGGCAGAATCACAGCTATATACGTGGCTTTACCGAATTGCCAGCAATGAATGTCTCAATTTCTTGAATAAGAAAAAACGGGCGGCCCTTACTCCCATTGACGATGTGGTAGCCAATGAATTAAGCCAGAAGCTGGATAGTGGCGAGTTGATTACGGGCGATGAGATTCAGATAAAGCTGCAAAAAGCCTTGTTGCGACTGCCGGATAAACAACGGCTGGTTTTTAACATGAAGTATTACGACGAGCTAACGTACCAGGAAATTTCCGAAATCACAGGTACCTCCGAAGGTGCTCTGAAAGCTTCGTATCACTTGGCCGTAAAGAAAATAGAAGAATATCTGACGAGCAATTAAACCATACACCTATAAATTCATCAAAATAGTGAAAGATTCCCTTGCCTTACCACCGCAGGCGAATTTCAATCTGTCCTCTGAAATGGAAGAGAAATTACCAAATATTCCCAAAACAAATATCTTTCAGATTCCCGAAGGTTATTTTGACGTACTTTTGCCGCAAATCCAAGAACGTTTGAAGCAAAGCACGCAAAAGCCTTTTTCTGGCACCGGGCCTTTGGAAGACTACACCCCGCTACACGATTTGGTGAAACAGCCCGTATTTGCAACGCCCCCCGAATACTTCGAAACGCTGTACAACCGGATACAAATACGCCTGCAAAGCCAACCGCAAGCAAAGCCATTTCAGTTGGAAGCACTGGAAAATTTTGAGGTTGGCCTGGAGCCAAAAGAAGTATATGCCGTGCCCGAAAACTATTTTGACCATTTATCCGAACGGATTCTGTCGAAAATAGTATCGGCTGAAAATCAAAAACCGGCTTCTCTGGACTTCGGGGCATTGGAAGAATCAGAGTTGGGTATATTAGTTGCGATTCCGAAACAAAATGTCTTTCAGCTACCCGAAAATTATTTTGAGCAATTTTCAGTAACGACAGAAAGCGTAACGGAAAAGACAGAAACAGAACCGAACCAACAGGAAACGAAAGTAATCCGTTTGATACCCGGCTGGGCCAGGTACGCGGCGTCTGTAGCGGCCGCCATTGCCATATTGCTAACGGGTTACTGGTTCCGTCCGGCAACAACCCAAACCGAAGATTGTACGGAGTTGCTTTGCAATGTTTCGGACGAAGAAATCTTGCAATACCTGGAAACACAGGACGTCCGGTTTACCAAAATAAAAACCGATGCGACGCCTGCTAAAATTCAGTTGGATGCCAACGGCCTCGATCAACTTGAGTTCAGCGACGATGATTTGCTGAATGCAGCCGAAAGCATAGAATAATACCCCTTACTGCAACTATGATTTGTAATTTTGAACGATATGATCAGGAGTAAAATAAGAAAATGGACGTACGTGCTGTTGCTGAGCCTGGCAGGGTTGAATTTTGCCTGGGCACAAGAGGACGACGAAGGAGATGACAAAGTACAGTCGGCCAAGGTAGCGCTGATCACCAAGCGCTTGAGCCTTGTCTCAGACCAGGCGAAACCATTTTGGGCGGTGTACGATGAGTTTGAGAAAGACCGGAAAACCAATTTAAAATCGCTCACTCAACTGCGCGACCGGTTCCAGGTAGCTTCGGATGACGAACTCAAGGCAGGCCTGAAACAAATGATCGAAGTACGCCGCAAAGATGTAGAGATCGAAAAAGAGTATCTCAATAAATTTACGAAGGTAATCTCGGCTCACCAGACGGCCGAATTGTATAAGACTGAATTTGAATTTCAGAAGGCAATCTGGGATCGGGTGCTGAAGGGCACCGGACAAAATGCGGAAATGTTGGAAAATGCCCGGGTTACCTTCCTGACCAACAAAATGAAGCTGACACCTGAGCAGTCCAAGCAATTCTGGCCGGTTTATAACGAAATGGAAAAGGAAAAAGAGACTAACCAGCAGGCCATTGTTCAATTGCGCAGTTCGGTCAAACCCGATGCCAGTGAAGACGAAATCAAAAATGCGCTGCGTCAACTGGCTGACCTGCACATGAAAGAGGTGGATATCACCAAGAAGCAAATGGAGCGGTTTCTGAAAGTAGTAGGTACTCGCCAGACGGCCCTGTTTTACAAAGGTGAAATAGATTTTCGTCGGCAAATCATCCGGGAATGGCGCGAACAACGCCGGGAAAGAAGGGAAATGAACGGTGACCGGCGCCAACAGTTTCAGCAAAGGCGGCAACAACGCCAAGACAATCCACGTGAATAAACACAAAACCCCAACCGTTTCAGATTGGGGTTTTGTGTTACAAAAAGATACTATTTTGTACCCATTTTTGGGCAGCTATGCTTCAGGACATTTCAGTTTGCTATGTAACCATTGTAAACCGCTGATAGATGGTTGTCACCAGCACTTCTTTTACGCCTTCGGAAGTGTAAAACCGCCGACGATTAATGATTTGAATCCGGGGTTCGGCCGCACTGTCCAGAATCGTTACGCTGTCGGGAAGCGTCCACCGATGTACATCTCGGGTGTCTTTTTCGTCGTTGGGTGTAATGATTAGGCTTTTAAGATCAGGTGAAAAAGTAAATATACGTCCTCGTCCCTGCATTGAATAGTTTACGGTCAAGTCGGGCTGATAGGCAATGTATTCACCTTCCCAACGCTGGGTCTGGCTGTCGTGAATAAAGATTTCCTGTTCAGGCCAGGATTGGCTGAACAGGAAATCTGCATCACCAGAACGCTTGCTATGGACTATGATGCGAAGTTCAAGGTAATTCCAGTAGTCAGGACCCAAAGCCGGAATCTCCAGTAGCAAATCCGTAGACGAGTGGCCATCTGCATTGATGTCTACAGCAACGCTACTGGTCGAAGATATGATGCTGTATTTGCCGTGAAAGCGTTCATACAATGCAGGTCCATCCAGATTGGCCGGCACACTATCCGGCTGACAAGCAACCAACAGTGCCGGGCACAATAAGGCAATGATTTTGCTAAAGAGATACTTCATAGATGGCTGGTGTAGAACAGATAATTATACAGATTTATTCAGTCTGCCCACGTATTAACTGAGTTATATACGTGGGCACAACGTTAGATTATAAAACAGACTATATTGTTCTTACATTTTCAAGCAGCTGTAAAACAACAACTTATCTGTTTTGAGTCAAAATCAATCAATCTTACCTACCATATCCTCTGGTTTTACCCATTCGTTAAACTCCTCTTCAGTCAGGTAGCCGAGTTTCAGTGCTGTTTCTTTTAACGTAGAACCCGTTTTATGTGCGGTTTGGGCAATTTCAGCCGCTTTGTAATAGCCAATTTTGGTGTTCAGGGCTGTTACCAGCATCAGCGAATTGTTTACGTGCTTGGTAATGTTCTCTTCAATCGGGCGAATGCCTTCGGCGCATTTATCATTAAAAGACACACATACGTCACCAATCAAACGGGCCGAATGCAGGAAGTTGTAAATCATCACAGGCTTAAATACATTCAACTCAAAATGGCCCATTGATCCACCAATGCTAATAGCCACATCATTACCCATTACTTGGGCGGCTACCATTGTCATAGCTTCGCATTGGGTTGGGTTTACCTTACCTGGCATGATAGACGAACCCGGCTCGTTGTCCGGAATAAAAATCTCACCGATGCCAGCTCTTGGTCCCGACGACAACATCCGGATGTCGTTGCCGATTTTCATCAGACTGACGGCTACGGTTTTCAAGGCCCCATGGGCTTCTACAATTGCATCGTGAGCAGCTAACGCTTCAAATTTGTTCTCAGCTGTGATGAAAGGTAAGCCTGTCAGGTTGGCAATGTGCTTAGCTACATTCTCCGAATAGTTAGGAGGCGTATTAATGCCTGTTCCTACGGCTGTTCCGCCCAAGGCCAATTCAGACAAATGCGCCAATGTGTTTTTGATGGCCCGTAAGCCGTGGTCAAGCTGCGATACATAACCCGAAAATTCCTGCCCCAGCGTAAGTGGCGTAGCGTCCATAAAATGCGTACGGCCAATTTTTACCACCCGCATGAACTCTTTTGATTTGGCAGCCAATGTATTACGCAGCTTTTCAATACCCGGAATGGTTACTTCCAGTAAGATCTTGTACGCAGCAATGTGCATCGCCGTCGGGAAGGTGTCATTCGACGACTGGGATTTATTGACATCATCGTTGGGATGCAGGGCTTTCTTCTCATCCAGCAAACTACCTCCATTGATTACGTGTGCCCGGTAAGCAACCACTTCGTTTACGTTCATGTTGCTTTGCGTACCTGAGCCGGTCTGCCACACTACCAGCGGAAACTGGTCGTCCAGTTTTCCTTCCAGAATCTCATCACACGCCTGTCCGATCAAATCGCACTTTTCCTTTGGCAATACTCCCGCATCCAGATTGGTCAGAGCGGCGGCTTTTTTCAGGTAGGCAAATGCACGAATGATTTCACGCGGCATTTTGTTGATATCCTGCGCAATTTTGAAGTTTTCAATGGAACGTTGGGTTTGGGCACCCCAATACACATGAGCGGGTACTTGCACCTGGCCCATCGTGTCTTTTTCAATTCTATAATCCATGAGTTGGTAAGATAAGAATGAAGAATTAAAAATTAAGAATGAGAAAATAGTATCCTTCGAAAAGGCAAAACCTCCCTTTGGAACTGGCCGGGAGATGCGCAAATGTACAAATGAAATGAAAGCCATACCCGGAAAAAACAAAAACCTCGGAATAAAATATCCCGAGGTTTTTGCTTCTAAAAAGATACTATTTTGTTGGCGCCGGCCTAATACGCTCTCACCGAAACGCCGGTCATGTAGTTCATAAATGCCTTGTTTACTACTTTGTTGCCACCGGCTGTTGGGTAATTTCCGGTAAAGTACCAGTCGCCGATGTGGTTCGGACAAGCCTTGTGCAGGTTGTCTACCGTCTGAAAAATCACTTCCACTTTGGCATACAAGTTATGCGGACGTATGATTTCGGCAATCTTCTGCGAAATTTCTTCATCGGTAAAGCTTTCATAAACCGTTTTGACGAAGTTATCTTCGCTAGCCCGGTCGTTCCAGAAGGCACTTTTGCATTCTTCAAGCACATTGTAAAGCTTTTCAGACTGATTGCGATCTTCCAGCAGAGCCAGAGCAGCCCGGAAGGCAACGAACTCTTTCATCCGAGACATGTCAATGCCGTAACAATCAGGATAGCGAATTTGAGGAGCCGAGGATACTACCACAATTTTCTTTGGACCCAGCCGATCCAGTATACGCAAAATGCTCTTTTCCAGGGTTGTACCACGCACAATGGAATCGTCCATGAGGACCAGTGTATCCACTCCCCGTTTAATGATGTCGTACGTAGTATCGTACCCAGCCGATACCATGTCGTCGCGTTGCGCATCGTCTGTAATAAAGGTGCGTAATTTCGCATCTTTAATGACCATCTTCTCGATGCGGGGCCGCAGAGTCATCAGCTTATTCAGCTCCTCTTTTGGCAGATTGTCGGCAATAGCCTGCTGGCGCTGTTCCACCAGCCAATCTTCCATGCCTTCAACCATTCCCAGGAAGGCCGTCTCGGCCGTATTGGGGACATAGGAGAAAACCGTATTTTCCAGGTCAAAATCTATTGACTGCAGCACCTGAGGCACCAGCAACCGTCCTAATTCTTTGCGTTCTTTGTAAATGGCCGGATCGGAACCACGCGAAAAATAAATCCGCTCAAAACTGCAAGAGCGTTTTTCGAGCGGATTGATATAAGGATACTCAGCAAAATCGCCATTCTTATGTACAATCAGGGCATGTCCCGGCTGAATTTCCCGAATGGAATCGTATGAGATGTTAAAGGTCGATTTGATTGCTACTCGCTCAGATGCTACTACTACTACTTCATCATCTGAGTAGTAATAGGCAGGACGAATACCCGACGGATCACGAGCCACAAAGCAAGCGCCATGACCAATGAGACCCGCCATAGTATAGCCTCCATCAAAGTCACGGCACGAACGGCGCAGCACACGCGGAATGTCCATTTTCTCTTCGATCACATGGCTCATTTCCTCATTGGTGTACTGGTCTTTGTACAAATCGAAAATGCGTTGGTTTTCCTCATCCAGAAAGTGACCGATTTTTTCCATTACTGTCACCGTATCCACTTTCTCTTTTGGGTGCTGCCCCAGAGAGATAAGCTTATCAAACAGTTCGTCAACGTTGGTCATGTTAAAGTTGCCAGCCACTACTAGATTGCGGCTGCGCCAGTTGCTCTGACGCAAAAAGGGATGGCAACTTTCAATGCTATTGGCTCCGTGTGTTCCGTAACGCAAATGACCCAGCAACAACTCACCCGTAAAAGCTACATTTTCTTTGAGCCATTGCCCGTCATAGATGCGGTCTTTGTGCCCCTTCAGTGATTTGCTGAATTTCTTGTTTATCTTTTTGAAAATCTTGGCGGCCGGCTGATTGTCAATAGACCTATAGCGGCTGATGTATCGGATGCCTGGTGGAACGCCTATTTTGACAACAGCCACACCAGCACCATCCTGGCCCCGGTTGCTTTGCTTTTCGAGCATCTGGTATAGCTTGTTGACGCCATACAGAGCCGTGCCGTATTTATCAATATAGTACTGGTAGGGTTTACGCAGGCGAATTAACGCGATACCACATTCATGTTTTATTGGGTCACTCATATTGGAAAGATAGGATAACCAAAAATAATAGTTTTGCTGCTGAACAAAAAATTAATATTCTGTAGAAATATGCATCCATATGAAATCCTCAAGACTACTAACGTAAGAACAAAGATAATGATTCAGTTAGCAAGTCAGATTTAAAAAATAGTACTAGTACAGGTGTCAAAACCCCAACCAGCAACACAACTTCGAGCCACTTCATGCGATAGCGCACTTCCTCTTCTTTCTCTCTTTTACGAAAAAACAACAGATACGGAATACGTAAATAATAGAAGACTGCAATCACCAGATTGAACAAGCCCCATCCAAACAAAACCAGCAACAGCAGTTCTCCTGACTGACGGTAGGATTCCCATAATGCCGAAAAAAGCAAGAGTTTTGCAGTAAACCCCGCGGTGGGCGGCAATCCGGCTAAGGCAATCATGCTAATGACAACGGCGATACCTATTCCCGGAAACTGCAATCCCAAACCCTGATAGTCGGCCAGTGTACTCGACTGAGTGTTTCTTTCCAACCAGTGAACCAGTACAAATGCAGCCAGATTCATAAACAAATACACGATCACATAAAACAGAAAGCTTTGCGTGGCAAACAACCCCGTTGCCACAATGCCAATGAGTAAAAACCCCGCATGGGCAATGGACGAATAGGCTAACAGGCGGCGGGCATTTTTTTGCAACAGTGCGCCCAGATTGCCGACGGTAATACTTGCCAGAGAGATAATAGCCATCAAAGTCTGAAAACCAGGCCATTGTGAAGCACCAGCCTGGCTAATGACTAGTAAGATAACCAAAGCTGCAACTTTTGGAGCAACAGAAAAGAAGGCGACTACAGCGATAGGCGCTGCATCGTAGACATCGGGAGCCCATACATGAAAAGGCACGGCAGAAATTTTAAATAAAAGACCACTCAATACCAGTAGCAAAGCGATGTTTGCCAACAGGGGAGGCTGTGCAGCCAGGCTTGTCCAGAAATCGGGTGTTGAGAAAGCCATTGTTCCCGTCAATCCATATAACCAAGACATCCCATACAACATAATCCCCGAACTCATGGCCCCAAACAAAACGTACTTGAGGCTGCCCTCCGCACTTTTTCGGCTCTCCGAAAAATAAGTAAGTATGTAAGAACCGATGGAAACTAGTTCAATGCCCAGATACAGTAGAAGAAAGTTCCGGCTCATAACCATCAGATTCAGCCCTAGCAGTATAGCCGTTAGAATCGAGAAAAATTCACCCCGTTTTGGGTAGCTTTTTTGCTCCGTCCAAGAAAACAGTATGGTTAAAATACCCAAAACCACAAACAAGGACTTAAATAAAACAGTTAGATTACTGTTACCAAGTAACCCTAAAAAAAGCGAAGAATCCTCATTCACCGTCACACAGCACTGCCTAGCCATTAGAAATAGTATCCCGCCAAAACCCAAAAGCGCTATCCAGCCTGTAAGTCCGGCAACTTGTTTATGAAAGAAAAGATCAGCCAGAATAAGCACAACAAATAAGAGAAGCAAACCTAGTTCCGGATGGAATCCGGAAAAACTTTGCAGCAATTCGGTAAGGGTTTGGGTGAATGACTTTGTCAAAATAAGGCTATTGATTGTATAAACTCGACTCAATTAGGTATCAATTTTTTGATTTGAAATGCGTGCTGACAAAACGCTTCCAAATCTAATCTGAAAAAACTAGAATTTTACAGTGAAAGCCGTATTCGGAAAAGAGTATTATTTTTTTGGCACAAAATTTTATTAAAATAATCTAATTTATATTGTAAATTTCCCGCGAAAACTTTACTTTTTGCTAAAGATTTGTTCAGATAGCGATGCACTTTAAGCATACTCCTGTTGTGCTAAGATAGTGAATTAGCCAGTCTCAAATATGGATAGTAAGTAGAGAAAGCCTGTAAAAAGAACAAATGATTAGAAAAAATTAACTGTTTGTTTACTTAATTTCAGGCATAATCTTGTAATTTCGGAATAAAGTTACCGATTCGGTTGTGATTGGCTCTTTGCCAGATTGTACGCGGGTCTATCCTGTCATTTTTTACCAAATCAAACCTAATTTCATCTATTCCTTCTATTAGAACTTTAGAACATGCCAAGACTTATCACGATATCAAACCGGTTGCCCATTTCTGTAAAGGTGAAAAATGGCGAATTTGTTTACGAACAAAGCGTGGGCGGCTTAGCTACCGGATTGAGCTCTACCGATGCAAAAGAAAATTATTGGGTAGGATGGCCTGGCATGACGATCAAAGCCGATGATCAAGCGGACCTTGCTACCCGCATGAATGCCGATCACTTGCAACCCGTATTCTTAACCGACCGGGAATACGAAAACTTTTACGAAGGGTTTAGCAATAAGATTATCTGGCCTTTGTTCCATTATTTTAAACAATATGCCACTTACAAAAAAACATATTGGGAAGCTTACCGACAGGTTAATGAGCGGTTTTGCGAGGAAATCAAGAAAATAGCCCGCCCTGACGACGTATTCTGGGTACACGACTATCAGCTGATGCTTTTGCCTAAAATGCTTCGTGAAGCGTATCCCGATGCTACCATTGGCTATTTCCTGCATATTCCTTTTCCTTCTTATGAGCTTTTCCGTTCACTTCCATGGCGCAAAGAAGTACTTGAGGGTATTTTGGGGGCCGATCTGGTTGGATTTCACACATATGATTATGTGCGGCATTTTCTGAGTGCTACTACGCGCATTTTGGGATTGAACCATTCGTTGGGAAAAGTGAATATGGCGGGACGCATTGCCGAAGTAGATTCTTTTCCGATGGGCATTGATTATGATAAATTTGCCAAAGCTGTTTTTGAAAAAGAAACCATTCGTGAAATCATAGAATTGCGCCAACAATTGGGAAAAGATAAAATAATCCTGTCAGTAGATCGGCTGGATTATTCGAAAGGAATCCTTCAGCGCATACAAGCCTTCGAACGTTTTCTGGAACGTTATCCGGAATGGCAGGGCCAAGTAACATTGCTGTTAATTCTGGTGCCTTCGCGAGCTACTGTAGATCAATATCAGCAGCTAAAAGAAGACATAGACCAAGCCGTTGGTCGCATTAACGGTAAATTTAATACCCTTCGCTGGACACCGATTCACTATTTCTACCGGGCACTTCCTTTTTATACACTGGCGGCGGTCTATTACATGGCAGACATTGCCTTGATCACTCCATTCCGTGATGGAATGAATCTGATTGCAAAAGAATACATTGCGACTAAAACCGATCAAACAGGTGTATTGATTCTCAGCGAAATGGCAGGAGCAGCCAAAGAACTAACCGAAGCCATCCTGGTCAACCCCGATGACCCGCATGATATTGTACGCGGCATTCACAAAGCTCTCACCATGCCTGCCGAAGAACAAATAGCCCGAAATGCAGCAATGCAACAAACGCTGCGCCGATACAATGTAAAACGATGGTCAGAAGTATTTATGGAAAGATTAAAAGAATCCCGGCTTGCCACTGACAAAATCAAACGCAAGCAGTTTAACGAACAAATTCTGGCAGAGATCACAGACGCTTATGCTGCAGCTGATAAACGTCTGTTCCTGCTTGACTATGACGGTACACTGGTTGACTTTCAGGATGACCCGCAGAAAGCCTCACCCGATGAATATTTGTACAGTCTATTGAAAAAGTTGAGCAAGAATCCGGATAACGCAGTAGTCATTATCAGTGGTCGCGATAAGGAAACATTGGAAAAATGGGTAGGCCATTTGCCATTGGGAATTGTGGCCGAGCATGGGGTTTGGAACAAAGATATGGATGGAGAATGGACCCACGCCGATTTTCTAGAAACTGATTGGAAAGAGGAAATCCGTCCGATCATTGAATCTTTTGTTGACCGCACCCCAGGTTCCTTTATTGAAGAAAAACATTTCTCCTTGGTGTGGCACTATCGCAAATCGGATCAGGGACTGGCAGAAATGCGTGTTCATGAATTAATCGAACAACTCGCTCAATACATTACGCCACGTCGTTTACAAATTCTGGAAGGTAACAAAGTAATTGAAATAAAAAATGCCAGTATAAATAAAGGTCATGCTGTACATCGCTGGATGGAAAAATATCCCAACTGTTTTGCGTTATCCGCAGGTGACGATCACACAGACGAAGATACATTCAAAGCGTTAGCTAATTATCCAAATGCATATACACTCAAAGTTGGCCATAACCAAACGGCGGCAATGTACAATCTATCCTCCAATCGTGACGTTCTCAGAACGTTGCATACATTGGCCGAGCAGGTTGTCTCACAAGTCAATTACGCAAATAAGACCGCGTAATGGTTAAAAATACTATCCTCTATAAATGCAAAACCCCGGCATCCCCGGGGTTTTGCATTTATAAGGTAATGAAATTAATTTTTTGACACCAGCACATCCTCTACTCCATCGCATTTGCAACCTTTGTGGATGATGCATTTACCTGATTTGTTAATGTAGAAGCTTTTGCCATTTCGCTCCACTTTGGACAGCCCATCAGCAAAATACTGGGCCGCATCGAACTCAACCGGAATCACGACTTTTCCGTGTATATCAACAAACCCGTATTTACTACCAATCTTTATTGCGGCCACTCCTTCCGAAAAATCATTGGCATCATCGTATTTAATGGGCACGATTTCATGGTTTTGCTTATCAATAAAGCCCACTTTATCGTTTTTACGCACAATGGTTATTCCATTATTGAAAGGATAGATGTGATCATAGCTCATGGAGATGACAACCTGACCCTGTTTGTTGATACACCCCTTCTTGCCATTTTGAGTCACAATTGCCATTCCTTCGATAAAATGCGATACTTCATCATATACCAGCGGAATCACAATCTTACCTGTTTTATCCACAAAACCCCACTTACTTCCGCGTCTGGCTTTGGCCAGGTTTTCACTGAAGGCTGACACTTCTTCATAAGGTAATGCCGTCACTACTTTACCGTGTTGGTTAATCATGTAATACTTGCCATCTTTTTTCACCTGAGCCAATCCGTCAGCAAAAGGGCTGGCCGATTCATATTCAAATGGAATCAATACTTCTCCCGCTTTGTCAATATACCCAAACATGCCATCTTGCAGTGCCAACGCGATTCCTTCCGAAAAAGACAAAACTTCGTCATAATTCAGGCCATACATTTTCACTCCGTTTTTATCAATCTGCTCCCAATTGTTGCCTCTTTTTACCAACGCCAACCCATCTGTGAAAGGAGTAGCTTCGTCATATAGAAAAGGAATGGCAATGGCTCCGTTTTTATTCAGATAGCCCCATTTGGTGCCACGGCGGGCAGCGGCCAGACCCTCGGTAAAGAATGTAATTTCATCATTGACCAACGGAATGACGTTTATTCCTTTTTTATTGATAAAACCTTTGCGGCTATTCTTTTCTACCAAAGCCAAACCTTCGGAAAACGAAGTAGCCAGATCATATACTGCCGGAATTGCAATTTTTCCATGACGATCCACAAAACCCCATTTGCCGTTAGTTGCCTCAAAGCGTGCTAATTCATCAGAGAAAGAAGATATATAAGCAAAAGTGAGTGGTATTACCTCCTGACCTGTGGTATCTACAAAACCCGCTTTGCCATCTCTTACTACTTTTGCCAACCCATCATTAAAATTATAAGCCATGTCATAGGTTGCGGCTACCACAGGTGCATGAGTAGTATTGTTTTTAAAACCAAAGATCCCTGCCTCTGAATAAGGAGACAGATTTTGGGCAAACAGGTTTGCACTATACGCAACACATATCAGAAAGGGAAACGTGTATTTAAGATGCTGGTTCATAGTTTTATGTAAGTCAAAAGCGTCTATGTATTAGATTGATTAGATTTATCCAGAATTCAAGGATGGATACGCTTTCGCCCGATTTGGTAGCCTAAAAAGGTTACATTTTGATGTAAGAGTGACGTAAGAAAAGAGAACTTTGGAGAGAAAAATAGAATAATTAACTTGTAAAAAATGCACAAGTAACAAGAAACTTACATGGTTTTCAATGGTGAGAATACTTTTTTATGGAGTTGCATCACTGACAATCAAGCCCATACACGGGTTCCTTCTGTGCAGTTTTGGCACATTTCTATCTTACTGCGCGACTGCAACAATGTGCGCCGGAAATCTTGGTAGCGGCTACCTTTCCACAAGTCAGCAAACTTCTCCTGGCTCACATCGCCTAGGCGATGGTGTGCATCTTTATCAAAACAGCAGGGTACTACCAGGCCGTCCCATGTGATCACGCACGATTGCCACATTTTCCAGCAATGACTTGCCAGCTTGCTTTTAATCTCATACGTGCCGGAGGCTGTTTCCTGGTAACGGCTGTATTTATCTATAGTAGGAATTAAAGGAGAACCTTCTTCATAGTCATAAATCTGAGCAGTTTTCAGACCCACGGCATCAACACCCAGCTCCTGAGCCAGTCGCTGCACATCTGCAATCTGATGCTCATTAGGTTTTACAACCAGAAATTGGAACACAATAAAGGGGGTTTTGGAACCCAGTTTCTTTTTCCAACGAATGATGTTTTGGGTACCCTCTATCACCTTATGAAGTTTTCCTCCTACACGGTACTGCTGGTAGGTTTCCTGGGTAGTACCATCAATGGAGATAATCAGGCGGTCAAGTCCCGATTCCACGGTTTTACGCGCATTATCGTCGGTTAGGTAGTGGGCATTTGTCGATGTTGACGTGTATATGTTACACGCAACTGCATACTGAACCAGTTCTAAAAACTGGGGATGCAGATAGGGCTCGCCCTGGAAATAGAATGTCAGGTACAGCAGTGTTTGATGCAGCTCGTCTATGGTCTTTTTGAAAAGGTCAGCACCGAGCATTCCCGTTGGACGGGTAAAAGACCGCAAACCGCTTGGGCATTCGGGACAACGCAGATTGCACGAAGTAGTTGGTTCAAAAGCAATGCTCACAGGCAAGCCTCTGTGCACAGGTTTGCCTGTAAATTTGGAATAGTAATAACTACCCAATACTTGTAACCCATTCCAGATGCGCCGAACAGTCAGCTTGGAAGCCAGATTAGCCGTATCTGAAAAAGTAGCCGGAATTTTCACAGAGATCAGATAGAAAGTTGCTCACAAAAATAGAAGTCTTTGCCAAACTGCTAAGGTTTTTTGT
This sequence comes from uncultured Sphingobacteriales bacterium, assembly GCA_963520985.1. Lineage (GTDB taxonomy): Bacteria > Bacteroidota > Bacteroidia > Cytophagales > 172606-1 > Xanthocytophaga. The sequence continues at coordinate 216,013 of CAUQTA010000001.1, read as the reverse complement.
TTTGAAAAGATACTATTTTATCTGGCACCTGAGTAAAAACCGCCTACCAAAGGATAACTTACAAACAGAAAATGTTTGGCTCACAAGCAGTTGCTTGCAAAACTAATTTCCGCATTCCCATTGGCTTCCTGATCTTTTGTCACGACTTCCGTATGCTTTAGCTTTAAGCCGGTTTTGTCTTTTTTTAAGATACTATTTCTAAGTGATGAATACCAAACAGTTATTTTAAGGTAGCTTCTATCCGTTTGACACCCATCTTTAACATTGTTTAGAATAGAATAAGCCCTTAGGCAATCAGCTAGCTTTGTTGGGTTTGTAAAGGACAATAGCTATATTAACTTCCATTGGGGCCAAGCTGGAAATAGTATCTTTTGAAAAGCAAAAACCTCCAATCATTTTTCAATTAACAAACTCTCTATAAGCATGTTAGAGATTGTACTTTTTATTCAAAAAATTTCACTTATTCAATAGCCTCTCTGTAATTTTATTTTGTGTATCAAATATTAGATAGAATTATAATTCCTATATACACAAAAAACCAACATAAAATTTTGCACAAAAATATAAATTCGATATATTGCTCATAATAGGAAGCTACGCTTCGTCATATCGGGTCTTTTAGGGATTTAATAGCCGCAGTTAAATCACTAAAAACTTTTGAGCCTTGGTAGAAATGACTCCTCTGTATTCTGACCTACAGGTCAGCAGCTCGATCTTACTACCTACCCAAAGGCTTTTAACCCTGTCCAGCTCAATCAGAATACTTACATTTTAATACGAGGTTACTTAGACGTTTCAGGAGTATTGTTTTGGTACATTACTCAGATCTTACTCACTGTTCAACACCTTACTACCCAAAAGGAAATGCGGCATTCTTGCGGATAGGCGTTCAGGCTAGGCCTGTAATTATTCTTAACCAAACCAAACCTAATTAATGATGAAAAGAAAATTACTCTTTCTTTTAATGGGATTGCTATGCGCATACACGTATGCAGAAGCACAAGACCACACCGTTTCCGGATCAATAACCGATTCGGATAGCAAGTCCGGGCTACCCGGCGTCAACGTAATTCTAAAAGGAACCACCATTGGCACAACCACCAACGCTGAAGGGAAATTTCAATTGAAAGTGCCCAACAGCACTGGGTCTCTGGTAATTTCCTTTATTGGCTATGTAGCAGAAGAAGTTCCCATCAACAACCGCTCTACTATAGATATAACGCTGGTACAAGACATTGCTTCGTTAAATGAAGTGGTAGTGACCGCCTTTGGTATTGAACGGGAGAAAAAGGCACTGGGCTACACGGTGCAGGAAGTAAAAGGAGCAGATCTGGTTGAAGCCCGGTCATCAAACGTAGTCAATGGCCTGTCGGGCAAAATTGCCGGAGTGCGCATCAGTCCTAATGCAGGGCCAGGCAGCGGCTCTACCGTGCAGATTCGCGGGCAATCATCCATCGGTGGTTACAATCAGCCTCTTATCGTTGTAGACGGCGTACCGCTTGAGCAACTTCCCCAATCTTTTAACAAACAGTTTGGTGGCGGCTTGTCCGAAATCAGTCCGGACAACATAAAGGAAATGTCTGTTTTGAAAGGACCTAGCGCTACTGCCTTGTATGGTTCACGCGGACAAAATGGTGTGATACTGGTAACTACCAAAAACGGATCAGACACCAAAGGCATTGGCATTGAAGTCAACTCTAACCTGACATTTGAGCGACCACTGGTTAAGCCTAAATTTCAGAATGTGTATGGCGGCGGCAATGGTTACCGCACCTGGTATACCGACGGCTGGAGTGGAGCCATTACCAGTCCGGAAGAAATGGCGCAGTATCGGGCTGCTTATCCGCAGTCGTACTGGCCGCTGAGTGGCACCGAAGGAACGGATGAAAGCTGGGGTGCTCCACTGGATGGCCGGCTGGTACGCCAATGGTGGACCGGAACCGAAGTGGCACCGCTAACCCCGCAACCCAACAACTGGGACGAATACTGGCAAACCGGCAAAACATTCACAAACAACGTGGCCCTGTCAGGCGGTAACGACAAGGGCAGTTTCCGGCTTTCGGTAGGTCGCATGGACCAGAAAGGCATTATGTATAAAAACGATTTTTACCGCAACAACCTTAAGTTCAATTCTAATTATAACTTCACCCCCAAACTTAACGCCACCATTTCGGCAGAATACATCAAGTCAGGTTCTGATAACCGGGGCTATACCGAAGGGCAGCAGTTCATCTGGTCGCACCGGCATATTTCCTGGGAACAACTCCGCAACTGGGAAGATTATACCGATGTACATATCCAACGTGCATTAGCTGGCAAACCGGCAGATACCGACCCTCCTAACTGGCAGCATACGTTCTTCACCAATCCTTTCTTTACACAAGACCGCCTGCCTTTGTCCAACATCAAAGACCGCATTGTGGGCAATGTAGCCATTAACTATAAAATTACGCCTTATCTGAATGCCATGTTGCGCAGCGGCACCGACTTTTGGGCAGATACTCGCATCAATGTGCTTAACTTTGAACGGGTGCGTAACGGAAACCGGACACCCGGACAATACTCGGAAGAAGTGTTTCGCAGCCAGGAAACCAATACCGATCTGATACTTACCTTCTCTAAAGAGCTTGGCACCGATTTCTCGTTAACGGCCATGGCTGGTGGCTTGCTTCGCACCAACTATTACAAGCGTAATTTTACCCAAGTGGGTCAGTTGGTAGTAGATGGCATTTACAACCTGAGCAATTCGGTACCCAGCTTGAACACGGTGCAAAGCATGATTTTGCAACGCGAGTCGCAAAGCGTATTTGGCTCTATGCAACTGGGCTTTCGCAACGCCTTATTCCTGGATGTAACCGGCCGTAACGATTGGTCGTCCACGTTACCCGCTGCAAACCGCTCTTATTTCTATCCATCGGTTGCCTTAAGTGCTGTCGTTACTGAACTGCTAAATGTGCAAAGCAATGTGTTGTCTTTTGGAAAAGTAAGGGCCAGCTGGGCATCTGTGGGGAATGACACCGATCCGTATAGCTTGCAACAGGTATTTACATCGGCAGGCTCCTGGAACGGCAGCATTCCACAATACACCGAAAATAAGATCATTGCAAATAGTACCCTCAAACCGGAGAAAACCAACGGCATTGAACTCGGTATGGATGTACGCTTTTTTGGCAACCGTCTGGGACTGGATGTAACCTATTACAATCAAGCAACTGAGAATCAGATTCTTCGGGTGGGCATTTCAAAAGCCAGCGGATATGATCAGCGCACCCTGAATGCCGGAAAAATCATCAACAAAGGGGTAGAGATTGTATTAAATGGAACTCCCGTTAAGCTATCAAGTGGCTTTACCTGGGATGTAACTGTTAATTTTGCCCGCAACCGCAACAAAGTAATCGAACTGGCCGAAGGCCTCACTACATACCCGTTGGCCGAACGTCGGGGCTTGTATTCGCTGGCTTCGGTGGGGCAGCCTTACGGAGCCCTGTTTGGCATCGGTTTCGAAAAAACGCCTGACGGACAGCTTATTTACAAAGATGGCTTACCTGTGGTTTCTACTACTTCCAGAGTGTTGGGCAATATCCAACCTGACTGGACCGGTGGCTTGATGAATACTTTTAGCTTTAAAGGAATTAGTTTGTCGGCATTGATTGATGTACGCATGGGCGGCGATGTGTACGACGAAGGCACTTCCAATGCCCGCTGGACAGGCCAGTATGAAGAAACCGCCGTAGGCCGTGAAGAAGGCGTGATTGGTAAAGGCGTGAAAAACATCGGAACCGCCGACAATCCTCAATATGTGCCTAATGACATCGTAGTGGCGGCCAACACGTTCTACGGTTACAACAATCCGCGTCGCTTTCACGAAGCAGCCATTTTTGATGCCAGCTATGTAAAACTGCGCGAAGTTTCCATTGGCTATCAGATACCAACGGCTTGGCTTAATCGGCTCTTTATCCAAAACGCCAAAATCTCGATTGTAGGACGCAACCTGGCCATTTTGTTCAAAAACCATCCGCATCTCGATCCGGAATTTGACCGCTTTGGTGGCAACCAGCAGGGATTTGGCTATGGCGAATTGCCGACCACACGTAGCATGGGCTTTAACGTGAGTTTAGGATTCTAGAAAAAATAGTATCCCCAAAAAGCCAAAACCTGCCTGTTTCTTTTCAGGTATTTACAAACCTAACCTACCCGTTCCATGAAAAAATATATGCTAAAAATAAGTTTACTGGTTGTTTTGATCTCGGTGCTGAGTGCCTGTACCAGTGATTTTGACAAACTGAATACGGACCCTAACAACCCAACCTCGATCAGTCCGCAGTTTTTGTTGCCTACCGCCATCGAACGGTCGGTGGACCGCTACTGGGGTGGCCGCACACGCTTTGAGCGGCTTAACCTGGATGGCACCATGTTGTGGATGCAGTACCTGGCGCGCAACATTTATTCAAACGAAGGGGATAATTACGGCGTATCGCCTGCCTTTTACGATAACAACTGGGCATCGTTTTACAACGAATCCTTGTTAAATGTACAGCGCATCATTACGCTTTCGCAGGAAGGCAGCGCCATGCCCAATGCCAATTATGAAGGTGTAGGTTTGGTGTTGCGCAGCTGGATCTTCTCTACGATCACTGACATCTGGGGAGCCGTTCCTTACTCGGAGGCATTGAAAGGAACTGCCGAAGCACCTATCTATAAGCCTGCTTATGATTCGCAGGAAAAGATTTACGAAGGGCTTTTGAACGACTTAAAACTCGCCAATGAAAAGCTGTCTGTAAGCGGCCCGCCCATTGCAGGCGATGTGTTATACAATGGCGACATTCTGAAATGGAAAAAATTTGCCAACTCGCTTCGGTTACGGTTAGCAAACCGACAAGCCGCCAAAAAAGCAGCGGAATCAAAAGCTATTATGGCCGAAATACTCGGTGATGCAACCACTTACCCCATTTTCACTTCCAATACGGACAATGCCATTCTGAAACATACTGCCACGCTGCCCAGCAACAACGAATGGCATCAGGTAATGATACAGGAAGGCCGCACCGACTGGAACCTGAGCAAAACGCTGGTGGATAAAATGACTGCTCTGACCGACCCTCGGCTGCCGGTATATGCAACTTCGGTAGGTGGCGAATATGTGGGTGTTCCAAATGGACTGCCCGATGCAATTGCCACAACGTATCTGGGAAAAGCCTCCGTATTGAATACCGCATTCACCAAAGCCGATGCCCCCAGCATAATCATGACTTACTCAGAGCTAAAGTTCATTCTTGCTGAAGCAGCACTGGATGGCGACATTACCGGAGACGCCCAGGCGTACTTTGAAGAAGGAATTGCGGCTTCATTTGCCCAATACGAAGTAACGGCACCTGCAGGATATTTCAGCACGGTTGGGAGTGTGACCAAAGAAAAAATCATGGATCAGAAATGGATCGCCTTATTCGGAGAAGCCATTGAATCCTGGACCGAGTATCGCCGGACAGGTTTTCCGGTAATGCCAGCCAAAGACCCCAGAGCGTTGTTCGAAAATGATGGCGTATTGCCCACACGGCTCAAATACCCAACCTCAGAAGAGGCACTTAATAGCGAAAACATGACCAGTGGCGCATCACTGAATGGCGGCCCCAATGATTTTAAAACCAAACTCTGGTGGGTCGAAAATTAACCCAGAATCACTTACTAATCAGTAGCCGGATGAAAAATAGTATCAGCGAAAACACAGAAACCTCCGCTACGATCTGTTATGCAATGACTAACAACCCTAAGCAAAATAGTATGAAAAAAATAATAAAAACCCACCTGGCTCTATTCCTCATTCTGGCTGGCCTGGCACTAGCCTCTTGCGAAAAAGTAGACGACCCCTTTGTAGACCGGGTAGCTTCGCCGGTGCTGGTAAAGATTGATGGCGCGGCACAAGGCGATTATTCTACCGACCCTACCGTTACGTATGTAGATTCGCTGCCGCTGAGCATTGGTGCTTCTGTCTATGAACTGGACAAGTCGGGCATACTTGACCACACGGTAGGCATTGACTCCATTCCCGTAAATGCCCTGGCAGTAACTCTGTCGACCCGTAGCGGAACCAAAATTGCCGATCTCACAACTGATAACACAGGCAAGGCCATTATTGCCAAGACCTGGGCCGAACTAGGTTTAGCTTCGCCCAAAAAAGGCAACAACATTGCCATGCAGTGGTCGGGCACCCACAAAGGCCAGACCTTTACCCGTTATTTTCGGGTGCAGGTAAAATAATGCTTTTATTCTTATACCTCTCAAAGAGCCAATGGCCGCGTGGCCATTGGCTCTTTGCATTTTACGGCGTTAGTCGTGCAGTAGGCAGCCGATGTCTTGTATTTTGCCTTATATTCCGATTCTTCTTGTACTTTTGTACCAGCAATTCGTTTTTTAGCAGCTTAGCCAGCTTTTATTCGTATATTTCTGTTCGGGAATTGGTTCAAATCAATCAAAAGTCCATTCTTTTATCGTATGCCTCAGTGGGAGAAAATGTACGAAACACCGGTTAAATACCGGGCCGAAATGCTACGTACGCTTCTGGAAAACAACAATATTCCGACAGTAATTTTAAACAAGCAGGATAGTTCTTATCTTTTCGGGCATTTTGAAATTTATGTTCATCCTGACTTCACCATTCAGGCATTGATCGTTATGGAGCAATCCAATCAGGGGTAGCCGGTTTTTGACTTTAACAAGATACTATTTGAGTGTGAATCTGAATTTAACGCGTTTTTCCAATCTCCAGCAGCGGGTCATTGCCGCAATCATCGGCGGGCTGGCCATCATTGGCGCCATCTACTGGAACCAATGGGCGTATTTTACGGTGTTTTTCCTGATTTGTGCCTTTACGCTGCGCGAATTTTACCAATTGCTGGGTTTGGATGGCAATGCGCCTCTTATTTATTACGGTACTTTCACAGGGTTGTGCATTTTTGTTCTCACTTTTCTGATTGAGAAAAAACTACTCGGCGTAGAACACTATTTCTGGATATCGCCAGTCGCTTCAGTCATTTTTTTCATCAAGCTCTACAAACGCAATGAGAAGAAGCCTTTTACCAACATTGGCTTCACCTTTCTGGGCATCATCTACGTGGCCGTTCCCTTTTCGCTGTTAAATGTTTGCGCCTTTCTGCACAACGCCTATAGCTATCAGATTATACTCGGGTGCTTGTTTCTGCTCTGGGCCAGCGACACCGGTGCGTATTTTGCAGGTACCTATTTTGGCAAAACCAAGCTCTTTGAACGAGTTTCGCCTAAGAAATCGTGGGAGGGAAGCATTGGCGGCATGCTGGCGGCCCTGCTGATAGCCACTGTACTGGCCTATTTTTTTACGGACTTACATTACTGGCAATGGTATTGCATTGCCGTCATCATTGTAGTGGCAGGCACGTATGGCGATTTGGTGGAATCTCTCTTTAAGCGAAGCATGGATATCAAAGATTCCGGAGCAAGTATTCCCGGTCACGGTGGCTTTCTGGACCGCTTTGATGGTCTTCTTTTGTCGGCGCCGTTTATTGTTACTTTTTTGCGCATCTTCTCCTGAGCCTCCGACAGACACATGGTAGAGCTTGGGAACAGATATCAAAAAACCGCATGGCTACTCTGACTTAAAGCCCTGCCAAAACCAGTCAAAAAGTGTTAAATAATGTAAAACCTAACAACTTTAGGCTGCATTTTCAAGTTATATTATATATCTTTCTGAAAAAATGACTATGAAATTGTATATAAAATTAGTTGTATACACATTCATCCTGATAATCAGTACTATAGTGTGCTCACCTGAAGTGCAGGCTCAGGGCAAGATTCACATTATTCAGTTTTCAGGATTGGTACTGAGTGGAGATGATGGCCAGCCCATCATTGGGGCCACATTGTATATTCCAAAAGCAGGGCGTGGCTCTACTACCAATGAATACGGTTCGTTTTCGATGCCAACTTTAGCCGGGGATAGTGTGGTTATTACCGCCATTGGTTTTAAGAAACGTTTTTATCGCATACCTGATATAAAGGATGAAGGCCACTCCGTTGTCATTGAACTTAAAACCGACACCACCAACCTGCCCATTGTAGAAGTATATCCTTATCCTACCGAAGAATTATTCAAAAAAGCAATACTGGCCCTGGAACTTCCCGAAGAGGACCAGCAGAAACAGTTTGAACGCAATTTCAATCCGGTTGCCCTGGCCCGTATGACCCAAAGCATGGGTGCCAGCTCGGGCATGAACTTCCGTTATGTAAACCAGCAACAGCTTAACTACCAAGCCAATCGTTATTTCAGTCCGGCATGGACTTTTCTGGATCCTTTCCGCTGGGCACAGTTTATCAAATCGTTGAAGAAAGACAAGAAAAAATAAATACTATCTTTGACAAAGACAAAATCCATCGTCTAATTATTTCTTAGGCCACGTTGTTCAATAGCAGGCTTTCTGCTGTTCAGGCATACTATTTTTTGTGGCTTTTACTACAAATTCCCAGAACGCTCCGATGATTCTGGCAGAATAAAAATACACAAACATTTTTATCATCTTGCTTGTTGCATCAGGTATAGATATGTATTCATTACTAAAACGCTGAAATCGTGAGGGTAAGAATAATTTTTTTGGTTAAAAACAAGGGTGGTTATGTCCCATTCTATCATCAGTCTTTATTAGCCCACTTAGTAGACTCAATACTAGGTGGAATAGAACTATTTCCAAACATTGAATACAGTTTTTCAGGATTAAAAGGTCAGACTAAGGTTAGCAAAAACGGATTGCATTTTTACTCAAGCAGAGCTACGCTGGTTTTTTCGAGTTATAGCTCTGAAGTAATCGATTATTTTCTGAATCATCTGTTTGAAAAAGGCGAAATTGAGATCGGAACTTTGCAGTTAATCCCCGAAAGTGTAGAAAAAGAACAACTACCGGTATTTGTGGAAGAACTCAAGTGTGTCTGCATTTCGCCGATAGTAGCCGTCGATCCGATCACCAACGATTTTTACGCCAAGAAATTCATTGCTCCCGACACCGATACTTTTTCCGATTTCCTCTACGAATCAACCATGATGCGAATGGAAAAGTCGGGTCGTTATACGTCTGATCAGATTGCGTCTTTCTATAAATTTCAGATTATTCCCGACAAATCGTATCTGCAAAAAATAAAGGAAGGCGATAAGAAATTTGCCCGCATTTACCCGATTCAGGAAGAAAGCAACCGCTATGAAGTGCGGGGCTATACCTTTCCGTTTCTGCTGTATTCGGCTCCGGAAGTTCAGCAGTTTTTGTTTGAATGCGGCCTGGGTTATTTTACTAACAAAGGCTTTGGGATGATTGACATTGTCAATGCCGATCTGGCACGCCGCACCGAACCGTATCTACTCGATAAACAATCGGTTTCCGGCAAATGAATCTTCAATTCACTAACTGTTAATCAATTGGCTGTCACCAATCTCTTTGCCATTAATTAAATCTGATTCCTTGCCAAAGGCGGGAGTTTTGCCATCAGAAAAGATACTATTTTGAAAAGCTCCAAGCTGAAGAAAATCTCATTGCAGCCATTCGCCTTCTTTTCCAATAGCTATCGTTTGTTGTAGGGGATGCTTATGTATCCCACAATGCGGTCGGCACGGGCTCCTGGGGGCCGGTTGTAAACGATAATCTCGTACACATTTTCGGTTTCAAAATGGCTACCCTCCAGCGTATTCTGGTCCAGACTTGTGTTGTTGGCTCTGCCTATCACATAGCGGTAGTTGTAATAACCCTGCTTTAACAGCAAGCCCCCCCGGTACATACCCGTTTCGGTATCATAAACCATCTGATTGTTTTTACTTACCCTCCAGTCGGTCAAGGCGCCCCAGATGTAAATCGGTTCTTTGATGGGATCGGCTTTCAGGGTAAAATGCACCCGGACATAGTCAGCTTCCACATCGCCATTGCTAAACTCATACTGATCTATTACAAAACGGCCATTCTGGTCAATCACCTGGCCATAGGGCTGTGTGCCGCGCGAAGCAGCAGGAGCCAGGTAAGCTTGTGTGGTATCGGCACGAGGATCGAGCCGCACCACGTTTTGCCCCAGTGAGCGGGAGCTGCGAATGTCAAAGAAGCGAAATTCGTTGCCGCCCGGAAAGTTGCTTTCCAGGTTAAACGGCCGGTATTCGGCCAGATGCAGGTCTTCACGCACTGCTGTAGGCTTCAGGTCTGTGATGGCCGTTTGCCATATGTAATTTTGCCTGATTACCACCTTCATACTTGTCCAAGGATTGGCTACCGTTAAGCTGCCATAATCCACAGTAAACTCCACTTGCTGATTGGTGCGGCGTTCGGTTACGCCGGGCGGAAAAGTAATTTTAGGTGCAATGGTAGCAATCCGGTCATAAACCACAAACCGGCGCGTAACCACAATGTCTTTGGCGTTGCCTTCCCGGAATACCAGGAGGAGGTAATTGCCGGGAAGTTTTACCTGAGGCACTTCCAGCCGTTGGTGGGTATAGTGCACCCGTGCATTGTTGCCGGATAGTTTGGGTTGCTCAAAGGTAAACTCATTGAACCGAGCCACAAAATCCATGTCGCTTAAGGAAGAAACCGTCCAGTCGGCATTGCAGAAAAAAAGCTTGGCCCGGTAATAATTTATTTTATCGCCGAGTTCGTCAAATTCCAGAATCAGTGGAACGGTTTGATCAATAGGCAGCACCGGAGCTTGCAAAGTAGCAGCTACAGCATCGTCACCAGCCGGATAGAGCAATACCGTCCGGATTTGCGGCTCATAAACAAAGTCGGCAGTCTGCATGGGCACTTCCGCAGCCCTTACCACCATTACAGACAACAATAAAAGCAAGAAGGAGAGGTATATTCTCATGAATTTTTTAAGGCGATGTCAACCGTTATACGAAAGTCTGCCCAAAATAGTATATTTTCTGATGGCAAAACCTCCTATGCCGCAGGATTAGCAGAATTGACTTTGGTCAGTTGCCCTGCCAGGTTGTTCAATGCATCTACCCAATCCTTGCCTGTACCTGTTACGTTTTTTTGCTGCACCAAGTCGTATACCGAAAACTGGGCCGTGAGTCTCAAAAATCGCCTCTTTTCTTCAAAGAAAGATTGGCCATCGGTAGGCTCTGCCGCCTGAAATCCACTTTCATTCAGGATTTCGAGTAGGTTAGCTGGCATTTTTTTCAGAAAATGCCAGAATTTCTTTTCTTCCTGGAGCCCTACAAACCGGAAGTTGTCGTAACGAACAAATTCGTTTCGGTGTGGAAAATAAAGCAGATACATAACTTCTTTGCTGGTTTGAATATACGAAAATACGAAGAAAAAAGTGTACCTATATGTATACTCATACGGCACCCCGAGGATAGCACTCCAAAAGTAACAGAATCCGTTTTTTTGGAAAATAATTTACCCTCTAATTTATTTTCATTTAGGAAAATTTTCATCCAATCCCATAGTATCCCGGATTAGTTCAATTTTTGACTGACTTCTCTAATTGTTTTATACAAAAAGATATGACTTGTAGCAGAAAAGAAATAGATTTGCGTCTTGTTCGCAGTTCAATCCATTGATTCAACACATCGGTGAAAGAGTGTATTGTCGTTATTCCTACGTACAACGAAATTGAAAACATTGAGGCAATTGTCAGAGCAGTTTTTGAGCTGCCCGTTTTGTTTCATATCTTGATCGTGGATGACGGCTCACCCGATGGTACGGCGGAGAAAATAAAAGAATTACAGGTCGAATTTCCGGAAAGGTTATTTTTAGAACAACGCATCGGGAAACTGGGCCTGGGCACAGCCTACATTCACGGTTTCAAATACGCATTGGCACAGGAATATTTGTATGTTTTTGAGATGGATGCCGATTTTTCGCACAACCCTGTAGACCTTGTGCGTTTGTATGAAGCCTGCGCCCATGACGGATACGACCTGGCCATTGGCTCACGTTACATTACCGGGGTCAATGTGGTCAACTGGCCTATGAACCGCGTACTGATGTCTTACTTTGCCGGGCGGTATGTGCAGTTTATTACTGGTATGCCCATACGCGATGCTACGGCTGGTTTCAAATGCTACCGCAGCAAAGTATTAAAAACCATCGATCTGGACAAAATCCGGTTTGTAGGGTATGCGTTTCAGATTGAAATGAAGTTCTCGGCCTGGAAATACGGTTTCCGAATCAAGGAAGTACCCATTATCTTTACCGACCGGGCCCGGGGCCAATCCAAGATGTCGATCCGGATTTTTCGGGAGGCAATTCTGGGCGTGATTCAGATGAAAATCCGAAGCTGGTTTCTGAATTATACAACGTTAAAAGCCAATTAGACTTAGATTAATCTGTCAATTGAGAAAATCTGTAGAACATCTCTGATACAGATGTATTTTTTCTTCAGATTGAACATTGCCAATGTAGAATGAACAAAAGCGTAACAACCTTTTGGATGATTTTGTCGTTAAATGCTGCGTGGACAAAGAAATGGACGTAACAATCTTACCCGAATCAGACCTGCCCGAACAGTGGGATACCGAAATCAAAGCCAATCCCAAACTGCTAGACATAGACCTGCGCGAACTATGGCGTTACCGTGACTTGCTGATGCAGTTTGTGCGTCGCGACTTTGTATCGGCTTACAAGCAAACGGTGCTTGGGCCCGTATGGCACCTGGCCGAGCCACTGGCTACCACACTGACTTATGCCTTTATTTTTGGCTCTTTGTTTAATATGTCTGCCAATGGCATGCCCCGCATTTTGTTTTACCTGCCAGGTATTGCCCTATGGACTCTCTTTGCCAATAACTTGCTGGGCACTTCGGGTACTTTTAATGCCAATGCCCACGTATTTGGCAAAGTGTACTTTCCTAGGCTCATTGTACCCATCGGCGCCACCCTGAACTCTCTCATTGCCTTTGGCATGCAGTTGGTACTTTTTATCACTTTGGTGATTATATATCTCAGTGCAGGCACACCCATTCAGATAAGCTGGTATGCACTGTTTACACCCTTATTGGCTTTGCAAACTGCCCTTTTAGGGTTAGGGTTAGGTATGCTGCTGGCTTCGGTTACTACTAAATACCGAGACTTACAAAAACTGGTCGGCGTAAGCATGCGGCTGCTCATGTTTGCTACACCTGTCATTTATCCATTGTCTAAGATTTCGCCCCAATACCGCTGGCTATTATCGCTTAACCCCATGACATCGGTAGTAGAAGCCTTCCGATATATCTGGCTAGGAGGAACGCCCGGATTTACTGCCCTTACCCTACTATATAGCATTTTGATTATGTGTATTGTCTTAATATGGGGAGCTTTGGTATTTAACAAAGCGGAGAAAGTAGCCATGGACTCGATCTAGGGTTTTTGTACTTTCAGAGATACTGTTTTTTCCTTTGAATTGTTGTTAGTTAAGATTTTGGATATATGTCAGTAGTTATAAAAGTAGAGAACGTTTCAAAACGCTACCACTTAGGCAAGACGGGTACAAATACACTAAAAGGTGATTTTCAGCGATGGTGGGCTCGCAAACGTGGCAAGGAAGACCCATTTGCTTCTGTTGTGGAAAAATCACAGGTAGAGGGTGCGGAGTTTTGGGCGCTGAAAGACATTAATTTTGAAGTGCGACAAGGCGAAGCAGTTGGCATCATTGGTAAAAACGGGGCCGGAAAGAGTACATTGTTAAAAATATTGTCACGCATTACGCTGCCTACTACAGGCAGCATAAAAGTGAAAGGGCGCATCGCCAGCTTACTGGAAGTAGGTACTGGCTTTAATCCAGACCTAACAGGACGCGAAAATATTTATCTCAATGGCTCAATTTTGGGTATGACCAAAGCCGAGATCACCAAAAAATTCGATGAGATTGTCGACTTTTCAGGCATTGAGCGGTTCATTGATACTCCGGTAAAGCGTTACTCGTCGGGTATGTATGTGCGACTCGCCTTTGCGGTAGCAGCCCACTTGGAATCAGAGATTTTAATTCTGGATGAGGTATTGGCCGTTGGCGATGCTGAATTTCAGAAGAAATGTTTAGGTAAAATGGATGACGTAGCTCATAAACAGGGAAGAACAATCTTATTTGTAAGTCATAATCTTGGGTCAATACGTTCAATTTGTAATAAGGGTATCTACTTACAAAAAGGAATGCTTAGATCCAGCGGTAGTATTGCAGAAGTTGCTTCTGTTTATCTTGATTCAAGTGAAACTGGTAGCAATCAACAATCTACTGCTATACTTCCAATAGATGAAACATTACCAGCACAAATTTTAAGAGCAACTTTAACAAATTCTACAGGCTTAGAGAAAAAAGTATTTGATGTATTTGATCAAATCAAATTAGATATTGAATATGTTATAAGGGAAGATGCTATAGGTCTAGATTTAGGAATGATACTTGAGCGTAATGGCGAAGTATTAGCAGTTTCTTTTGACACAGATCGTAATCCTGAAAGATTAGATAAAAGAAAAGCAGGCAATTATAGAGTATCTGTATGTCTCCCTACTCCATTAAAAGCTGGTCGTTATAAAATTGCAAATCTTGGTATCGGTAAGACAAATGTAGGACCTATTAACATCAACAAGGATATTCTTATTTTTGATGTTGAAGAACAATCTTTTGACTCAAGTCTTAAGTCTTATGCCGCAAAAAGGCCTGGCATTATGGTCGCTAATTTGGAATGGAAGTTAGTTGCTCAGGAAAATTTAAGTAATAAAATTCTAATGTAATCGATGTGCTAAAAAATAAAAAAGTATTAGTTACAGGAGCAGATGGCTTTATAGGAAGCCATTTAGTAGAAACGCTTATTGATGAAGGATGTACAGTAAAAGCTTTTGTCTATTATAATTCTTTCAACACTTGGGGATGGCTTGAGACATTACCAAAAGAGGTCTTAAGTAAAATAGAAATTTTTTCAGGTGATATTCGAGACCCTAATGGCGTTAGAACTGCTCTAAAAGATGTAAACATAATCTTTCACTTAGCTGCACTGATCGCTATTCCTTATAGTTATCATTCGCCTGACAGTTATGTAGATACAAATATCAAAGGTACACTTAATATACTACAGGCAGCTAAAGATCTTCAGATAGAAAAAGTTTTAGTAACTTCTACCTCCGAAGTATATGGAACTGCATTGTATGTACCTATAGATGAGAAACATCCAAAACAAGGACAGTCTCCATATTCAGCAACCAAGATAGGTGCCGATTTTCTTGCAGAATCTTTTTATAGAAGCTTTGGTACGCCTGTCAGTATTGTGAGGCCTTTCAATACATATGGTCCCCGACAATCTGCAAGAGCAATTATTCCAACTATTATTACACAGTTACTTGCGGGTAAAGAAGAAATAAAATTGGGATCTCTTACTCCTACAAGAGATTTACTTTTTGTGAAAGATACTGTAAAAGGATTTGTGGCAATAGCGAATAACGACTCCTTAATAGGACATGAAGTAAATATTGCTACTAAAAATGAAATATCTGTAGGAGATCTTGCTCAGAAACTTATTAACCTTATTAATCCTAACGCTCAGATCGTAACAGATGAGATTAGATTAAGGCCTCCTAAAAGTGAAGTAGAACGCTTATTGGGAGACAATACCAAAATTTTGACTAATACATCATGGAAGCCAATTTATACAATTGATGAAGGCTTAAAATATACTATTGAATGGTTTAAGAAATCTGAAAATTTGAATAAATATAAAGCAGAGATTTATAATGTTTGAAGAAGTAATTCAATACATCAGAACTTTATTTGAAACAAAAGAAGAATTTATTCCTCTGCATGAACCCAGATTTGTCGCAAATGAAAGACAATATTTATTAAACTGTTTAGATTCGGGCTTTGTCTCTTCAGTAGGGGAATACGTCAATCGCTTTGAGAAATTAATACAAGAATATACAGGTGCTCAATATGCTATAGCAACCGTTAACGGAACTGCTGCATTGCATATGGCTTTGCTACTTGCTGGTGTCAAACAAAGCGAGTTAGTTATTACTCAGCCATTATCTTTTGTTGCTACCTGTAATGCAATTACTTATATCGGTGCAGAGCCTGTATTTGTAGATATTGATGTAAATACCTTGGGATTATCTGCATTCAGATTGGAAGAGTTTCTTAGAACGAAAACCGAAATAAAGAATAACTCCTGTTATCATGTGGCTACTGGAAAAAGAATAGCCGCATGCGTACCTATGCATACGTTTGGTCATCCTGCTGCGATTATTGATATACAACATATTTGTCAGAAGTATTTTATTCCGTTAATAGAAGACGCTGCTGAATCTCTAGGCAGTCAATATAAGGGAAAACATACCGGCAGGTTTGGATTACTGGGAGTATATAGTTTTAATGGAAACAAAACCATCACCTGTGGCGGAGGCGGAATGATTGTTACAGATAATGAAGAACTTGGCAAGCTGGCAAAACACCTAACAACACAGGCTAAAGTACCTCATCGCTGGGAATTTGTCCATGATCAGATTGGATATAATTATCGTCTTCCAAATTTAAATGCTGCACTTGCATGTGCACAGATGGAACAACTTCCTATGTTTATCGATAAAAAAAGAGAGCTGGCAAAATGCTATAAAGTTTTTTTTGAAAAAACATCGTGGAAGTTTATAGAAGAGCCTCTCTTTGCCAACTCTAATTATTGGTTACAGGCTCTTTTGATGAAAGATCGCCAGGAGAGAGATGATTTTTTAAAATACACCAATGATAATGGAGTAATGACACGCCCTTCCTGGACTCTAATGAACAAATTACCTATGTTTCAAAACTGTATTTGTGAAAATATTGACAATGCTCAATGGATGGAAGATCGTTTAGTAAATATACCTAGTAGCGTAATAATATAAATGGTAGAAAAAAGCATTATTCTAATTGGCGGTGGTGGACATTGTAAGTCAGTAATTGATGTAATAGAACATCAGGGTTATTATCGGATCAAAGGAGTCATTGATACACAAGACAAAGTAGGAACTTTTGTAGAAGGTTATGAAATTATTGGTACTGACTATGATCTGGAAAGGTTAGTTAATGTACATAAGAATTTTGTTATAACTATTGGTCACATAAAGTCAAACAGGGCAAGAGTAAGTGTATTTAATAAGTTAAAGAAACTTGGGGCCTATCTGCCGGTCATTATTTCAGGAAGAGCATATGTTTCAAAGCGAGCTGTTATAAATGAAGGTACTGTCATTATGCATAATGTAGTAATCAATAGTGGAGTATCTGTAGGAGTAAATTGTATTATAAACACCTCAGCCATAATCGAACATGAAACCCTTGTAGGTGATCATGTTCATATTTCAACAGGTGCGACAATAAATGGAAGCTGTATAGTAGGCGATAATTGTTTTCTTGGTAGTAACTCTGTTATAAATCAATCTGTTAAAATAGGGAATAGTACTATTGTTGGTTCAGGTACTGTCGTAATCCATGATACTGAAGATTACTCACTATATGTAGGTAATCCAGGAAAAACAAAAAAAAAGCATGACTAATACCATAATAATTGCAGAAGCAGGGGTCAATCACAATGGTGATATTAACTTAGCAAAAAGGCTAATTGATGTTGCTGCTGAAGCAAAGGCCGACATAGTGAAATTTCAAACATTTAAGTCTGAAAAATTAGTATCAAAGGTGGCTAGTCGGGCAAAATACCAGATTGAAAATATGGATAGTCATTCAGATGAGGCACAACTACAAATGTTGAAGCAACTAGAATTGAGTGATGATGCACATTACGAATTAACAGCTTATTGTAGACATAGAAACATTCAGTTTCTCTCAACGGCATTTGATTTAGAAAGTATTGATTTTTTATGCCGTCTGGGTTTAACTTTTTTCAAAATTCCATCAGGTGAAATTACCAACCTTCCCTATTTAAGAAAGATTGGCGGCCTTGGCAAAAAAGTGGTATTATCTACTGGTATGGCAGATTTAGGTGAAATAGAAAAAGCTTTATTTATTTTGACGGAATCAGGTACCTCTATTGAGGATATTACTGTATTACACTGTAATACGGAATATCCTACCCCCATGCAAGACGTCAATTTGAAGGCAATGCAAACCATTGAGCAGGCATTTAGGGTTAAAGTTGGTTATTCTGATCATACATTGGGTATAGAAGTTCCTATTGCAGCTGTAGCACTAGGGGCATCAGTGATTGAGAAGCATTTCACATTAAACAAGAATATGCCAGGTCCTGATCATAAAGCTTCACTTGACCCATCTGAGTTAAAAGAAATGGTAAAATGTATCCGCAATATCGAAGCTGCTATGGGTGGAAGTGGAAGAAAGCAGCCTTCTCCATCAGAGTTAAAAAACAAAGATATTGCACGTAAAAGCATTCATCTCAATAACTCTCTAACTCAGGGTCATATTATTGAAGATAATGATTTAATTATGAAACGTCCTGGAGATGGTATATCTCCGATGATGATGGAGTTAGTAATAGGCAAATCTGTAAAATATGATCTCAATGAAGATCATAAATTAATGTGGAGTGATCTGATATGAAAATAGGTATACTTACAAGTTCAAGAGCAGATTATAGTATTTATTATCCGCTCTTGAAAGCAATTCATCAGGATCCTTTTTTTGAACTGGAAGTTATTGCTTTTGGAACCCATGTGTCTCAACAACATGGGTATACATTAAAACATATACGTGAAGATGGTTTCAATATATCATATGTAATTGAGTCTTTAATTCTGGGAGACTCCCCAGAATCTATAAGTTCATCTATTGGGCTTACTACTACACGTTTTGCATCTATATGGAACAAAGCATCATTCGATTTGATCTTTTGTCTAGGAGACCGATATGAGATGTTTGCCGCTGTTAGTTCCTCCATCCCTTTTAACATACCAGTGGCTCATATTCACGGGGGCGAAACTACGTTAGGAGCCATTGATAATATATTCAGGCATTCTTTGTCTCTTATGTCAACCTATCATTTTACTACGACAGAACAGTATAGAGAAAGAGTAGTACAAATTTTAGGAAACGATCATTATGTATATAATGTAGGGGCCTTAAGTATAGATAATTTGAAAAATCTAAACTTGTATTCCATTGCTGAAATCAAAGAGAGATTTGCTATAGACCTAAGCATTCCTACTATTTTGATTACTTTTCATCCAGAAACCGTATCCTTTGAACGTAATGAGCAATACATACAAGAGTTAATAAGTGCACTAGAAGATATGGATTATTATCAATTGTTGATTACAATGCCTAATACTGATACAATGGGCAATATGATCAGACAAGAGTTAATTACTTTTATTGCTTCAAAAAAAAATGCGGTAGGAGTAGAATCGCTAGGCACTTTAGGATACCTCTCTTGTATGAAGCATTGTAAAATGATGTTAGGTAATACGTCCAGTGGTTTTGTCGAAGCTTCTTTTTTTCCAAAGTATGTTATTAATCTAGGAGAAAGACAGTCAGGACGAATTATTACTCCTAATATACTTAATTGTGCTTTGGAGAAAGATAGTATTTTAAGATCTGTTACTCATGTTGAAACCGCGCCAGAATTGGACTCTGTCAATATTTATGGGATTGGAAATACAGCATATAAAATCGTTAACATACTTAAGTCTCAATTGTGAAAGTAATTGAACAACATATTATACATCATCAGTCTTCAATCAGACAAGCACTTAGTCAGATAAATTCATTAGGAACCAACCTGACACTTTTTGTGCATGATGAAAACATGAGAATATTAGGCAGCCTAACAGATGGGGATGTTCGGCGAGGCTTACTTAATGGATTCCAATTGACTGATCCAGTAGAACTTTGTATGCATCGTAACTTTAAGTATCTTCAGCAGAACAACTATGATATCCAAGTTTTAGATGAGTTTAGGCGTAAATTAATTTGGCTGGTACCTGTAGTAGATGAGGATTTTAGACTTATAAGATTGATCAATTTAAATGAGAAGAAAACAATCTTACCTGTTGATGCAGTCTTAATGGCTGGAGGTAGAGGAGAACGACTCCGACCTTTGACGGATAAAACGCCTAAGCCTATGTTACCAATAGGGCAAAAGCCGATTATTGAGCATAATCTGGATCGAATAAACTCCTTTGGTATTCATAATGTATATATTTCTATACGCTATTTAGGGAAGCAGATAATTGATTATCTTCAAGATGGAACAAATAAAGGAATCTCTATCAATTACGTCTATGAAGACCAACCACTTGGGACACTCGGTTCATTAAGTAAAATATCTTCATTTGTGCATGATTCTATTTTAGTAATGAACTCAGATCTTCTTACTAATATAGATTTTGAAGATTTCTTTAAAAATTTTATCGCAAAAGATGCTGATATGTCCATTGCAACAGTACCTTACCAGATAGATATACCTTATGCGATTCTAGAGACAAAAAGTGAACAGATAATTTCATTCCAAGAGAAACCTACTTATACCTACCACGCAAATTCAGGTATTTATCTTATAAAGAGAGAGCTTATCAATCTTATTCCCTATAACGAGTTTTATAATGCAACTGATTTTATAGAAGAGTTAATTAAGCAACAAAAAAAAGTTACATATTATCCACTATTAGGTTATTGGCTTGACATTGGTCAGCATAAAGACTATAACAAAGCTCAGGAAGATATCAAACATATTAAACTTTAATACTAGTTGGGAAAAGGATGAGTAGTCAAAAGTTGAAAAAACTTTGATAGTTATAGTCTATATTTAATATTACATATCTAGAGTATCAATAATGAAGATTATAACACAAGAAAGGAGCTTATTCGTCTGTTACTTTATATGTCATATCTTTCTTTTAATAAATGGAGGAATATATTGGGACGATTGGACGGTATATAATAATTCTGCAGAAGGTATAATGCAACAATTTAATGGGAATGGACTTATTCCAGTTGGATATTTACATCTCTTTTTACAAAGTATTCCTTTTCCTCGATTTATTTATTCGTTTCTAACTTTTATTTTAAGCTTCGGTTCTGGCTTATTACTATATCGGTCCTTGCTTAGATTAATGCTGGTAAATCCAGTCTATAGTTTTGCAATTACACTTTTCTTTTTAATACTACCATTTAATGCGGCAAGACAAACTATGATTTGCTTTCCGTATACGCTTTGTTTATTCTTATTCTTTGTAGCCTATTATCTTTTCCTCAAATACATTCAAACCCCTCTTTTGTATTTACGTATACTCTCTATTGTTTTATTCTTTCTAAGCTTTATTACAAATTCATTATTAGTCTTTTATATTATTGTTCCTGTTACTGTGATCTTCTTGAAGAGAAGAAAAGAACTTAAACAATTAAACTTCTTACTCTATCTAGACTATTATATCATACCTATACTCTTCTGGATGTATAAGTCATTATTTTTACAACCTTCTGGTTTGTATAAATTAGGCGGATATAATGCCATCAGCAATCATTCTTTATTAGCTGTTCCTATAATGTTGCTGAAAACAATAAAAGACTCACTAGGCAGCCTAATGTATGGTCTAATATCTAGTTATAGTGAACATTGGATTTTAAGTATGTTTTTTCTATTAATTTGTACTCTTGCCTTTATAAAGTTTTATCAAAACACTGCTAGTTCAATTCAATCAAAGTTACTCCTAATTGCACTGGGAACTATGCTTTTTCTTATAGGGGCCTTCCCCTATACAGCCGTAGGCAAAATACCTTCATTTAAAGGATTTGATACACGGCATCAACTATTACTTCCTGTAGGAACAGCTTTCATAATAGTTGGATTAATAGAGATGATTGCTTTTGACATCGGTAAGCGTATACTTTATGCATTTATCATAACTGGGTTTATGCTATATAACTATACTCAATATATACAATATCAACGTGAGTGGTTAAAAGAGTTATCACTTATTGATAATTTTCATTCAAATGATATAGTTCGCAACAATTCTACCTTTATAGTTACAGATTCATTACAACAATATAATATAGAATATAACATTGAGGGTGGAGGACTAAGGTTTTATGCTTTTACGGGTATAATGCAAGAAGCCTTTCATAATCAAACTAAGTTTGCCTCATTAAATACGAATTTTTTCACTCTCCAAAAAAATGGACTTCGTAGCTTATTATTAGAATCGGAAAAGTTCAAATTAAAAAACTATAAAGAGAGTAATTCCTACAGAAATATTATTATAAGAAAAGGTAAATATCCATTAACAAGTTATAACATACTTAAATTATTATTTGGCTTTTATACTCAAGTACCTGATAATAAGGCAAAAATTAAAGATATTCTTGAAGTGGAAGTAGAAAAGCGTGTATATTATCTGAAATAATTTATTCTAGTATTTTTCACTATTTTCAATCTGTGCATGCTTTACAATAGCTTATTAAAATGAAAATATTATATATCATTCCTGCAAGAGGTGGTTCGAAAGGTATTCTTCAAAAAAATATAAAAACGCTGAATGGGAAGCCTCTAATACAGTATAGTATAGAAGCTGCTCTAAATAGTGCTTATAAGGGAAGAGTGATTGTTTCAACGGATGATATACAAATAGCTAAGATTGCAACTACGTTAGATGTGGAAGTACCTTTCGTTCGTCCTGAAGAACTGGCAACTGATAATGCAAAAAGCATAGATGTTGTTCTTCACACTCTAAGTTACTTTCAATCTAAAAATGAACTCTTTGATATTACTATATTACTGCAACCAACTTCCCCATTGAGAACAGCAATTGATATAAATAAAGCAATTGAAAAATTATTATCAGATAATAATTTAGATTCTGTTGTATCAGTATGTGAAGCGGAACACCATCCTTTATGGACAAATATTCTACCCAGAGATTTAAATATGGGTAATTTTCTAAGACCAGATGTGATGGCTAAAAATCGCCAGGAACTTCCTCCATATTACAGATTAAATGGGGCAATCTATGCTTGTAAAACTACGTTTCTCATAGAGAATAAAACTTTTATCGGAAGAAATAGCTGTGCCTATATAATGCCACAGGAAAGATCTATAGATATTGATTCAATTGTTGATTTTAAACTAGCAGAAATTCTTCTGAAAGAGGATGTTTACACAAATATATAAATGGAAGTTTCTCTTGAATAAGCAGGCGCGCCTATATAGTTAGTAGTGTTTTGTCACTTACCATGAATAGTACAACTACTTAACTGTCAACAACTTGCGCATTGCAGATCACAATTAACTCAATTTAAACCATTTGTGCCTAAGTACTTATATATACATTTTATATATTTTTTGTCATTTATCGATAGATACAATAAATATTGTTTAGGATTGTGCATAAAAATTCTTTTGAGAGAGATCTTGTCGCAAACTGAAGGCTTTTCTAAACAGGAGCATCAACATATTTGCGCGGAGATTCCGTAGGGATGAAAAAAAGAGCACAAAGAAAATAGTATGTTCTAGAAAGGCAAAACCTGCCTCTTGATAATCCTAAACAATTACTATTATTCATGCAATTTACAAGCGATATGAAGCTCTCAGTTGTATCACCTGTTTACAGAGCTAAAAATGTTTTGGTAGAATTAGTTACAAGAATAAAAAAATCTCTGCCCAAAGAGTTTAGTGAACTTGAAATAATCTTAGTAGAAGATAATAGCCCAGATAATTCATGGCTCAAAATTGAGGAGTTAGCTAAAATACATCCTGAAGTTATTGGCTTGAAATTAAGTCGGAACTTTGGACAGCATTATGCCATCAGTGCAGGTCTCGATCATGCTTCTGGAGAATGGATTGTAGTAATGGACTGTGATTTGCAGGACCAGCCAGAAGAAATAGAAAAGCTTTTTGAGAAAACAAAAGATGGTTTTTCCATTGTTTTGGCTAGCCGATATAACAGACAAGACTCTTTTTTCAAAAGATTAGTCTCGAAATTATTCTACCGTACGCTTGCTTATCTGACAGGGTCTAACCAAGATGAAACCATTGCAAACTTTGGTATTTATCATAAAAGAGTAATTGAGCAAGTTTGTCGTATGCGAGAGAGTATTCGTTACTTCCCCACAATGATCAAATGGGTAGGCTTTTCATCCACTAAAATAAATGTTGAACATGCCTCAAGAAAAGAAGGAAAATCAAGCTACAACTTAAAAAGACTGCTCAATTTAGCACTTGATATAATCTTAGCATTCAGTGATAAACCATTACGGCTAACCATAAAATTAGGATTAGCTGTTGCTACCATCTCTATTTTTATGGCGCTTTATATGCTATTTAAATGGTTTAGAGGTGATATTACTGTACTTGGATATGCGAGTCTTATTACCAGTATCTGGTTTTTAGGCGGTTGTATACTCATTACCCTAGGTGTGGTTGGGCTCTATATTGGTAAAACATTCGAAGGTGTAAAGAATCGTCCTATTTATATTGTTGAAAAAAGAACAGATGAGTAGCATAGGTTTATACTTAATGGGTCAAAAAGGCCTTTATTGTCTGACAGCTATTGTCAATAGTTCCACAGAAGGAATTAAAGAAAAAATAGCCTTTGTAATGGCCGCCAAGGACCCGGCTGTACTTAATGACTACTTTGAAGAAATTCAACAACTTGCTGCCATTTATGCTATTCCATTTTATGAGAGAGGCAATAGCACGAAAACGAATTTCAACGTCGATCTAAAGATTGCAATTGGCTGGAGATGGCTGATCAGAGATTATTCAGATAAACTGATTGTCTTTCATGATTCTTTATTGCCAAAATACAGAGGGTTTAATCCTTTAGTAACGGCCTTAATAGAGGGTGACTCACAAATAGGAGTAACAGCCTTGCAAGCTAGTGAAGAATTTGATAGAGGTAATATTGTTGGGGTTAAAAGCATTACTGTAAATTATCCCTTAAAAATCCAGACTGCTATTGAAAAAGTAAGTGAGTTATATGGACAACTTATTATCGAAATAATAGAACAGAGTTTAAATGGAGCCTTGTTAGGCAAACCACAAGATGAAAGCATGGCAACTTATAGCCTTTGGAGAGATGAAGAAGATTATAGAATAAATTGGAATGAAAAGGCTCAAAAGGTTAAAAGATTTATTGATGCAGTTGGTTATCCATACAAGGGAGCCTTTTGCTTCTATGATGGTAAAAAAATACGAATTCGCGATGCAAGTGTTGCACAGGAATACAATGTTGTAAATCGTACTCCGGGGAAAATTTTATTTATTAAAGAAAATAAACCCTATGTAGTATGTGGGCAAGATGTGTTGGTTATCAATGAAGCAGTTCTTGACGAGAATGAGGAACTGATATCTTTTCATAAACTAAGAGTACGATTGTAATGCATATTCCCTTCAATAAGCCATACATGACAGGAAAAGAAACATCCTATATACAGGATGCTGTTCATACAGGTAAGATATCTGGCAATGGCAAGTATACTCAATTATGTCATCAATTCTTTCAGGAGAGATATGGCTTTGATAAATGTTTACTTACTACTTCTTGTACTGATGCCTTAGAAATGACTGCCATTTTGCTGGATATTCAACCCGGTGATGAAGTAATTATGCCTTCTTATACTTTCGTTAGCACAGCAAATGCTTTTGTACTTCGGGGGGCTCATATCGTTTTTGCCGATAGTCGAAAAGATCACCCAGGATTGGATGAAGATAACATTGAGGCTTTAATCAATAACAAAACCAAAGCAATTGTGGTGGTTCATTATGCGGGTGTCGCTTGCGATATGGACAAAATTATGGCTGTTGCAGAAAGGCATAACCTTTATGTAGTAGAAGATGCTGCCCAAGCAATTGATAGTTATTATATAGGTAAAGATGGTAGTCGCCGTCCTTTAGGTTCAATTGGTCATTTGGCAGCGTTCTCATTCCATGAAACCAAAAACATCATATCTGGAGAGGGAGGCATGTTGGTTGTCAATGATCCTCAGTTTGCGGCACGCGCTGAGATCATTTGGGAAAAAGGAACTAATCGTTCAGCTTTTTTTAGAGGTGAAATAAACAAATATGGCTGGGTAGATGTAGGCAGTTCTTTTCTACCGTCAGAAATTGTAGCAGCTTTCTTATATGCTCAATTAGAATATATAGAAAAAATTCAAGAGAGAAGAAATAACTTATGGAATCATTATGATCAAGAAATGAGAAAATTAATATTACCTGGAACCATATCACTCCCAGTAATACCTAACTTTGCTACCAACAATGCGCATTTATATTATCTAATATGCCAAACTATTGAACAAAGAGATAAAATAGTTGAAAGACTTAGAATAAAAAATATACTAGCAGTTTTTCATTATCTCAGCTTACATAAAAGTCCCTTTTACCAAGCAAAGCATGATGGAAGAATTTTAACAGAAAGTGATCGATATGAAAAATGTTTATTGAGGCTACCTCTATATTATGAATTGGATTCAGATACTATAACCAAAATATGTACTATTATTTCAAAGAACATATAACTCGTTAAATAATCTATTCACTTTTGAACCTCAAACTAGTAAGTTTACTAAAACAATTTGCTTTGGTGTCAATAAAATAGTCTAATTATTAAGATTTAAGATAAGATTTTGGTAGACTAATGTAGTTCTAAATGAAGTGTTAATTATTTTTTTAATCCCTTGAACAATGATAAGTACTCAAATAAGACTTTATTGTTATATAATAAATAATGTTATTTATCAAAGCTGATATATAACAAAAACTTATTTTCTAATGAAACACATCTTCTATACTCATAGTCATATTACATATTTAGTTTCGCTGCAAACCATAGAATTTGAAAAGTTAGATAAGCAACATTGTGTTATTCTTTATGGCCGAAATTTTAAACCTGATTTAGAATCTTTACATATAAAAAGTCTTGATTTTCCTTTTAGCTATTATCCGGTGGACTCTTTTCCTTTTTTTGGGAAATTTTGGAAAGGACGCAAACGGCTTGCTCAACTGGATATCTTTCTGGAACAGGTAACCGATGGCGACAATTTTCTATTTTATGTGCCCCAGAGTTATATGAAACCATTTAAATTGGTTGCCAGCAATAAAAAATGCATAGGCTATTCGTATATAGAGGAGGGTCTGGGAGTGTATCATACACAAAAGGAGATGAGCGTTTATTTTCTTCCACGAAAAAGGAAACTGAAAGCCTATCTCAAAAGTTTGCTAAACTATGGTTTGAGATTAAGCCGAACAGATTATTTTTTTGAAAAATCTTATAAGCATGTATATGGCATATCCGAAGATGCCTTTCCCGATTTCCCCCGAAAAAAAGTAGTAGGTCTTCCTGTACTATCATCAGCACCAAACTATGAGTTTGATACTGTACTGGTGTTTGATGCAATTATTGAAACAGGATTTATCAATAAGGCTACTCTTGCTTATGCACTCTTATTGCTTATTGCCCATTTCAAGGAAAAAGGAATAAGCACAGTTTACTACAAGTTTCATCCGGTCCAGCTACAAGCTGATATAAGTCCAGGGGTTATCCGTACCATTTTTGATGAGCATAATGCAGGCATTGAGTTTCAAGAAATAGACCAGACCATAAGTCTGGAAAGAATCGCGTTTTCCACAACGGCGACATTTTATATTATAATTAGTTCCATAGGTTTATATGCCGCCCTGTACAACAGAAAGGTTTACTCAATGGTAAACTACATTGCCGAGCTTGAACCCGAATTTAAGCAACGTTACAATGCTTTACCACTTGCTTTGCGAAGCCGGGTAGAGTTATTATAAATTAAATAAGATTTAACAATGCCATTAAATGTTTTATTTATCAGCCATGATGCCAGCCGGACAGGTGCTCCTATGGTATTGCTTCATTTGCTACAGTGGCTAAAAGGAAACTCTCAAATTCAATTTTCAGTGTTACTAAAAAAAGGGGGTGAGATGGAAAAAGAGTTTCAGGCCCTTGCCCCTACATACTTTTGGGAGCAGCTCATTCAACCAGTGGACCGAGTTGTTCCTATTGTCTACCCCCAGAAAAGTTCGCTGAAAAGACGCATTTCATCCTTCATTAAAGGAACTCCTAACCCACCTATCCGCAAAATTAAAGAACGCCCCCTTGAAAGTTTTGTAGCAGACTCAAACTTTGATCTCATTTATGCTAACTCTGTTGCAAGTGCTGATATTATTATTGCACTGAGAGCAATGATAGATATTCCCGTAATTTGTCATATTCATGAACTGGAGTTTGCCATTAAACATGCCTGTGGCGAATTCCTGCTCAAACAAGCTAATACCTATATATCAAAATATATTGCTGTTGCAGAAAGTGTAAAACAAAATTTGGTCAGCAATCACAATCTTGACCCTGCACAGATAGAACTAGTGTACGAGTTTATTCCGGCCAAAAGTTATTACAACAAATACAAAGGCAAACCCAAAGCAGACCTTCGGAAGGCATTAGGCTTTTCAGAAAATGCCTTTATAGTCTGCTCGTCAGGTACGATTGACTGGCGTAAAGGAACAGATTTATTTGTTCAGCTCGCCCGGCAGGTGATAAAGCAGTCTACGCAAGAGATTGTATTTATCTGGATAGGAGCAAACTGCCCGGAAGTCGAGCTTGATAAAATACATTACGATATTAATAAACTTGAACTAGAAAATCAGATTCTTTTGATTGGGCAAAAAACTAATGCAACAGACTATCTGGCCATTTCCGATGTTTTTGCCTTAATGTCACGAGAAGATCCTTTTCCATTGGTATGTTTAGAAAGTGCCTCTATGGGTATCCCTATTGTGTGTTTTTCCAATTCAGGAGGCATGCCAGAATTTGTTAATAACGATTCTGGTATACTAATACCTTACTTAGATGTACCAGCTATGGCACAAAGCGTTATTTCTTTAATGGAGGATCCAGAAAAAACCAAAAAGTTAGGAGAGGCTGCAGCTCAGAAAGCCATCACTCAATGTGATGTAGAGGTGTCTGCTAGTAAATTGTCTTTAATTATTACTGAACTAGCCAACACTCACAAGAATAAATTTTCCACCTAATACTATCAAATCGCTGTGATACAAAAAAAATTACAAAACCTTTTAAAATTATATAAGCGGGGGGGCATCAAACTAATCTTTATAGTTCTTAGTAAGAAGGTATTTCTATCCTCAAAAGTTTCCATCCCATCTTTACCATACATAAAAAATTTCGAAGTTTACCATAACTTACTATACAATAAGATAGGATTAGAAGTAGGCGGGCCAAGCAATATATTTGAAACGAATAGCATTATTCCTATTTATCCTCTTGCAAAACGCGTAGATGGGTGCAATTTTAGTACTAAAACTGTTTGGGAGGGCGAACTGCAAGAAGGCTGGAACTATCTATATGATAATAAGTCAAGGCTTGGGTTTCAATACATCCAGGAAGCATCCGAATTGAGTACTATTCCAGATAAGAAGTATGATTTTATATTATCATCCCATAGTATAGAACATATTGCCAACCCTTTGAGAGCTTTGCAAAACTGGTTAAGGGTATTAAAAAACAAAGGTGTATTATTGATGGTCGTCCCACACAAAGAAGGTACTTTTGATCATAACCGACCTGTTACCAAATTCAATCATTTATTAGACGATTTTAAGAAGGACATAAAAGAAGACGATTTGACTCATCTGGAAGAGATACTTGAGCTACATGATCTATCAATGGATCCTCTTGCCGGCACAAAAGAAAATTTCTATCAACGGTCGTTGCATAATTACGAAAACCGCTGTCTGCATCACCATGTTTTTAACGCTCCACTCGTAATTGAAATATGCACCTACTGCAACATTCAGATTGAAGCGATTGACTTAATACATCCCATTCATATTGTTGTAATTGGAAAAAAATCCAAAAAAGTTGACAACACAGCATTTCTAACTTACGTAAAACAACACAGCCCATTTACATCTGATAAAGAATGATATCGATTATAATTTGCTCCCGAGATACTCAAGTACTTAAACAAATTAGTGAAAATGTAGCTCTGACCATTGGTGTACCATTCGAGATTCAAGCAATTGATAATAGCAAAGGCACTTATGGCATTTGTGAGGCCTATAACATAGGAGCTGAACGTAGTACCTATGACATTTTGTGTTTTATGCATGAAGACATCAAGTTCCATACACAGGACTGGGGTAAGAATGTATTCAAAACATTACAAGACATATCAATAGGATTAATAGGTGTTGCCGGTGGCCAAGTAAAGACAAAAAATCCAGAAGGATGGTGGGTTCCTGGGGGAAGCTATGTCCGTTCAAATCTCATTCAAAGCTTTCCTGACGATACGCCAACTTTCACAAATTATTATAATCCCTATGATGAACCCATTAGCGATGTAGTCACAGTTGATGGAGTCTGGTTTTGCTGCCGAAAATCGGTATGGAAAGAGAATCGATTTGACTCTACTGTGCTAAAAGAATTTCATTTTTATGATCTGGATTTTTCTCTTCAAATCTTTAAAAAGGGACTTCGGGTCTGTGTTGTATATGATGTATTATTAGAGCACTTTTCACCGGGTAGCGTCAACAAGTCCTGGGTGAAAAATGCTGCGATTTTTTCAAAAAAATGGAAACCTTATTTGCCTATGTCGGTTCACTCTTTTAGTGACTACAAATGGCGCAAATTGGAATATCAAAGTTGTCAGGAATTTATTCGTGTACTTATGTCTTTGAATATTAAGAATAGCCTTTTCTTTTATTATCTATTTAAATATTTATTAACAGATTCAAGAGGCTGGACTTTAAAAAAAATCATGAAAGAGAAAGTTCGCGCGTTGGTTCCTTCTGAGTTATTAGGTTCAGCAAGTTCCAAAAAAGCGGCTAGTTAATGGTAGTATCCTACTGATTAAACCTCATTAAACTTTGGAGAAAGATATTCTTGTTTCTATTTTAGTTCCTAACTACAATCACGCCAAGTTTCTGACTCTGCGTATTGAGAGCATCTTAAATCAAACCTACCAGAATTTTGAAGTAATCATCGTAGATGATTGCTCAACGGATAACAGTCGGGAAGTCATAGAATTCTATCGAAATCATCCTAAAGTAAGCAAAATACTTTACAACCAAACTAACAGTGGCAGCCCCTTTAAGCAATGGAACAAAGGCATCAAAGAAGCAAAAGGTGACTTTATCTGGATTGCCGAATCAGATGACTATGCCGACCCAAGATTGCTCGAAAAATTGCTGGTTCAGTTTGGAATCCATTCACAAGTAGGCATTGTGTATTGCCAGTCGTGGGATGTGGATGAGACTGGCGAAGTTCATGGTACTCACCTGAAACATACAGAAACCGTAGACAAAGAATTGTGGAAAAAAGATTTTGTGATCCCTGGAGAGGAAATGATTACAAAATACATGCTATCGCGCAATTCGATTCCCAATGCCAGCGCGGTAGTTTTTAAAAAAGAGCTTTATGAGAAGATCGGTGGGGCGGATGAGCACTATCGGCTTAGCGGCGATTGGTTGGTATGGCTCAAAATGCTTTCCTTAACCTCTGTGTCTTTTTTAGCAGAACCTCATAGCTATTTTCGTAGCCATACCCAAAGTGTGCGAACCTCTACTGCCAAAGCCAAAGATGCACTAGAGCAATTCCTGGTATTCAAGGACTTATATACTTTTATTAGAGAAAAACCTTGGAATGATACAATACTGAATCATCTGGTGAAACTGTACTTAGCAGCTTGTATTGATGGCAAACTGGGAATTAGAAAAAGTTATGGTTTGTACCAACAAATGCGACGTACCGACAAACGCGCCATTAAATGGTTAATGAATAAGTTAAAGGGCAAACAACCGCGAAAGCGATTCTTAACTAGTGTTATTCAAAACACTTTTTCCTCATCCGATTAGCTTCTGGCGAATTTTTATCTTTCCTGTTCATTGCAAAACATTGGGCTTTGGGCTACCTTCGTTGTGCAATTAGACCTCCACTTGTATGCAGCAATACCAAGACTTAATGCGCCACATCCTAGACCATGGCGTACGGAAAGAAGACCGCACTGGAACCGGAACCATCAGTGTGTTTGGATACCAGATGCGGTTTGATCTGAATGCAGGCTTTCCGCTGGTGACAACCAAGAAAGTGCATACCAAGTCCATTATCCATGAGTTGTTGTGGTTTTTGCAGGGCTCTACCAATATTAAATACCTGAAAGACAATGGCGTAAGCATTTGGGATGAATGGGCCGATGCAGAAGGAGAACTTGGGCCGGTATATGGAAAACAATGGCGTAGCTGGCAAGGCGCTAATGGCGAAACCATTGATCAGGTTACGCAGGTAATCAATCAAATCAAACGCAATCCAGACTCAAGGCGTCTGATCGTCAGTGCCTGGAATGTAGCCGATGTAAACCAGATGGCCTTGCCGCCTTGTCATGCATTTTTTCAATTTTACGTAGCCGAAGGGAAGCTTTCCTGCCAGTTGTATCAGCGTAGTGCCGACGTGTTTTTGGGTGTGCCATTTAATATTGCTTCGTATGCGTTGCTTACACACATGGTAGCCCAAGTGTGCGACCTGGAAGTAGGGGAGTTTATCTGGACAGGAGGCGATACGCACCTATATCTCAATCACCTGGACCAAGTAGAATTGCAGCTTTCGCGTGACTTACGACCATTACCTACCCTGCGCCTCAATCCGGACGTAAAAGATATTTTCGGGTTTCGCTACGAAGACTTCACGATTGAAAACTACAATCCGCATCCGGCTATCAAAGCTCCGGTGGCTGTCTGAATCTAATAGCTGTTTAAAATAGTATATCTACAACTTACGGAAAACCACTTGCTTTCATTCGTCTCTTGAAGAGAAAACACATTCTTGTTGCCGTGGGCATTTGCCTGGTCGGCTTGGTTGGGCTAGGGCTGTATCATTGGTGGAAAAACCGGCAGGTGTCGCCTGCCTGGGCGGCCGTTCCGGTAACGGCGGTAGCTGTGTTTGAAGCGGATAATCCTCTTGAACAGTGGCAGCAATGGAAAGAAAACCCAACCTGGCAGTCGTTCTGGTCAATGCCATATGTGCAGACAATCCAGGCGCGTATGGATTCGTTGCAGGGTTTGCCGGAAGCAAAGCAGGTTTTGTCGAAAAAAAAGATACTATTTTCGCTGCATGCCACTACCCGTCACGATTTTGATTATGTTTTTTACATACCTCTGAGCGAACGTGACCAAAGCCAGGTATCTCAACTTTTTCAGCATTTCCGCCATCGCACCGATTTCAGGGTCGACACCCGAACCTTTGGCGGTCAGTTAATCACTGAAATTACCCATCGCCCTTCCAGACAACTCGTTTCTTTCATTGTTCAGGACGATATGCTCATTGGTAGCTATACCTCGTTTCTGGTAGAAGATGTCATACGGAAACTGGGCGAAAGCTCAGTAAATAGCGATAAACAGTGGGTTGAGTGGCAAGCTCAGAGAGGAGCCAGTTCTTCCTCTCCGATCCGGGTGTTTGTCAATTTCAATACGTTGCCCAGGCTGGCGGTAGTTGCCACCGGAAGTACGACAGAAGCAGGTATTTTAGCCAATGCCGGGCAGTTTTCAGCGTTGACCCTGGAGCAGGGCAAAAATAGTATCCTGCTAAAAGGTAAAACCTACCTGCCCTCACAACCGCAAGAGAAGAATTACCTGAGTGTTTTTGATGAACAGGCACCCCAGCCAGTCGGTTGCTTGTCACTGATCCCCAACCAAACGGCGGTATTTTATCATTGGTCTTTTAGCAACCCTCAGGCGTTTTTTCAACACCAGCAAAAATACGATTTGTCACACGGGGCAAAACTCATCAACCAATCTTTTAGCTGGGTAGGGAAAGAAATGGCGCTGGCATTGGTAGAAACCACCAGCGAACAACCGGATCGTCTGTTATTTGTGAAGACAACTAAGCCTCAGCAATCCATCAAAGAAATTGACGCACAGGTATCTGGCAGTTCACGTTCTTATACCGAAAATTACGCAGGTGCCACCATTCGCCAGATTGACGAAGCTGAATTTCCGGCAAAGCTGTTTGGTAGTGTCATCAATGGTTTTCCGCAGTGTTTTTATGCTCTGATAGACTCGTATGTCGTTTTTGGCAATTCGGTGCAAAGCATTAAGAACATTCTGGACAAACGCGCATCGGGTGATGTCTGGAGTCAATCAAAGAAGAAGAGCGAACTCCAGAAATCGGCGCATTTCACCATTCATGTCGACGTAGACCATGCCTGGGCGTTGCTTCTGCGTAATGCGGCTCCGCACTGGAGCCAGTTGCTGCAACAATACAGTGGTGTTTGGAAAGACTTTGAAACGCTGCAGCTACAGATTGGCAATCACCGGCAAGGTGCTTACGATACGGAGGTTTTGGCTGTTTACCGGGAAAAAAACGCTAATGCTCCGCAGCAAAACCAATTTCTGGTAAACTGGCGCACCAACGCTGATACATTGCTCGCTCAGTCGCCGTTGCTGGTGCGCAGCCATGTAGATCACAGCCGGGAAGTGCTGATACAGGATGCCGCTCATCGGCTGTATCTGGTTAATCAATCGGGAAAGATTTTATGGCGCAAATGGCTTGAGAGTTCCATTCAGTCGGAAGTATATCAGATCGATTACCTGAAGAATAACAAACTTCAGTATCTGTTTGCGAGCAAGTCGCATCTACACATAGTAGATCGTAATGGCAATCCGGTGGCTCCGTATCCCTTAAGAGTTTCGTCACAAACGGCTCTTCACACCTTATCGCTGATCGATTATGATGGCAACCGGGAGTATCGTTTCCTGGTTTCTGATTTGTTGGGCAACTTGTATATGTATGACAAGACAGGAAATTTACTGGAAGGCTGGAATCCCCTGCATACGGGTTATCGCCTCCAATGTGCTCCTGAGCACCTACGCATCCACGACAAAGACTATTTTGTGGTAATGCAGGCCAATGGCAAGCTGACACTACTGAACCGACGCGGCCAACCGTACGCCGGGTTCCCCGTTGATTTGTCGGCTCGCACTGAGAGTAATTTTCTGATTGAGAGAGGATTAACCCCCGAGACCACGTACATCACCGTCGTGACGCGAGACGGCGAAATCATCCGTGTGGATTTATCAGGAAAGACCGTAGAACGAAGGCAGTTGTACCGCACTTCGGGCAGCAACCAGTTCCTTTTGTGTGCCGAACCCACGGGTCACGACTGGGTGGTGGCACGGATTGATAACCGCAACATCAGCATTCTGAACGCAAAAGGTTCTCAAATCTGGGAAACTTCGCGGCAGTCAGCGCAAATGCCTAAGCTTCAGTATTACAATTTTGGAGCAGGCTTGCGTCTAATAGCCATTACCTCTGCCGACCAAACCAGCGTATATGAACTAAGCGGCACTCTGATTGGGAATGAGCCTTTGCCGAGTAGTCACGCCATTGCAGCCGTGTATGTAGATGCCTATGACAAGCTGTTGCTTTACTACACCAACAAAGCGCAGGTAGGCTTGGTATCGGTAAAAGTAAAATAACGGGAGCTAAGAGTTTTCTCAACCAACGATTTCTCTCTGTATCGCTTATCCTTGTTGCATGCTCAAAAAGTGAGGATCATGAGCAAGAACAATTTTTGGGCTCGCAAACCTCATTACTCACCTTAGAAATAGTATCTCTGGAAAACACAAAACCCCGTATCAAATACTCCCCGTAATTTGGTAACAATAAAAAAGCTTTCCTTTCCAGGAAAGCTTTTTGCTTCTATAATCAGATTTGTGATTATTAGGCGGTTTTCCCACGCAACCCTCTTGGAATTTCGATAGAGGCGATTGGATTGGAAGGCGAATTCAAAATGGTGTAATTTTCAGCCTTCACATCTGCTACTTTGATGGATTTACCCAAATCCAGACCGTTTACATCAACGGACACGTAATCAGGCATGTCTTTAGGCAGAGCTTTTACCGAAAGTTTACGCAGTTTTGGAATCAATTTACCCCCTTTGGTTACTCCGACAGCCGTTCCTTCCATGCGTACAGGAATCGACATTGTTACAGGTTTATTGTCGTGTAGTTGCAAGAAATCTACGTGCAGAATCATCTCGTTCACCGGATGAAACTGTGCATCCTGTACAATGGCGCTGTAGTGCGTGCCTTCGATGTTCAGATCTACCTGATACACTTCAGGGCTGTAAAGCAGTTCGCGGAACAGAATCATGGGCACAGAAAAATGTACCTGCTCGGCTCCTCCATACAATACACACGGCACCTGACTCAGGGTACGTAGTTCTTTGGAGTTCTTTTTGCCGAGATTTGCTCTTTGATACCCTATAATCTCGATTGACTTCATAAAATGAAAATTGATTAAGTGAAAAATAAAGAAAGGATTATAAAAAAAGCCAGACAGGGGTTTCGGCTTTCAGAAAGATACTATTTTCCGGCCTTGCCTGTCTGCCACTTTGAAAATTACACTTGTAAAAACAACGTGCTGATGGACTCATGGTCGTGTACGTTTCGGATGGCTTTGGCAAAAAGCTCAGCCACGGTGAGCACACGTATCTTAGGCGATTCCTGTTTGAGTGGAATGGTATCTGTCACCACCACTTCTTCCAGCACTGAATTATTGATGTTTTCGTAGGCTTTGCTCGACATAATCGGGTGGGTGGCAATGGCACGCACCGACTTGGCACCTTTTTCCATGATGATCTTGGCGGCTTTGGTAATGGTGCCTGCCGTATCGATTAGGTCATCAATCAGCACTACGTTGGCACCTTCCACATCACCGATCACCTGCATGGAGGCTATCTCATTGGCCCGCTTGCGGTGTTTGTCGCACACCACGATGTCGGCACCGAAGTATTTGGCAAAGGCCCGGGCCCGGCTTACGCCACCAACATCGGGCGATGCGATGATCATGTTTTCGAGTTTGAGGCTACGAAAATACGGCACAAATACAGCCGAGCCATCCAGGTGATCAACCGGAATGTCAAAGAAACCCTGAATCTGACCGGCGTGCAAATCGCAAGCCATGATTCGGCTGGCACCTGCCGCCGACAACAGGTTGGCAACCAACTTTGCGGCAATGGCCACGCGCGGTTTATCTTTGCGATCTTGGCGGGCATACCCAAAGTAAGGGACCACAACGGTTATGTATTTTGCCGAAGCCCGTTTTGCCGCATCGATCATCAGCAACAGTTCCATCAGGTTATCTGCTGGTGGAAAAGTGGACTGAATCAAAAATACATCACACCCACGCACCGACTCCTCAAAATAAGGCGACATTTCGCCGTCACTGAACTGCTGCAAGGTGACCGTTCCCAGCGGCTTGCCATAGTAATAGGCAATCTTCTCCGCCAGATACCGGGAAGCGGAACCAGAAAACAATTTTACCGAATAAGACGATGCCATAGAAACAGGAAGGCGAAGGTAGCAGAAAGAAGGTTGTGAAATTAAGGGGGCGAAATTAAGCTTTTTAAGGGCACCAAACAAATGAACAGCTCAAAATTTCGGCGAAAAAGAGGGGTTTTGTTACTTAAAAAGATAGTATTTTTGACCGCAACTTTTATTTTCTACCACAGCGGCTGCGACAATATTCCTTAATCAATATCTGATTGGACTTTTTGGATTCAGTACAAATTATCTTTCTTATGAATACGCTTTCCTACCTGACCCCCGAAGCCCTCAATGGGTTTATCCGCACAGCTCTCACCGAAGACATTGGCGACGGAGATCATTCGAGCCTGGCTGCTATTCCGGCAACCACGCAACGCCAAGCCCGTTTGCTGATCAAAGATGAAGGGATTCTAGCCGGAATGCAACTTGCTCCCCTGATTTTTCATGCTGTAGATCCTGAGCTGGAAGTTACTTCTCTGCTGGCCGATGGGGCTCGTGTATCTTACGGAGATGTCGGGCTGACGGTAAGTGGCAAGGCACAGTCTATTTTGCAAGCAGAGCGACTGGTACTCAATTGCATGCAGCGCATGAGTGCCATTGCCACTTACACCAGTAAAATGGTGCAGCTGATTGCCCACACGTCGGCCAAGCTACTCGATACGCGTAAAACCACGCCCAACTTCCGTATGATGGAAAAATGGGCCGTAGCCATTGGAGGTGGGCAAAACCATCGGTTCGGTTTGTTTGACATGATTATGCTCAAAGACAATCACATCGATTATGCAGGCGGAGTGACTCAGGCCATTGTGGCTACTCACGACTATCTGAAGAAAACGGGTCGTCAATTGCAGATTGTGGTAGAAACCCGCAATCTGAGTGAAGTGGAAGAGGCGCTGAGAATTGGAGGTATTACTCGGATTATGCTCGACAATATGTCGCCCGATCAAATGCGCGCAGCTATTGCGCTGATAAAAGGCCGGTTCCCGACGGAGGCTTCGGGAGGCATCACCGAACATACCATCATACCCGTAGCCGAAACGGGTGTTGATTACATTTCGGTAGGAGCACTCACTCATTCGGTAAAAAGCCTTGATATCAGCTTAAAAGCTTTTTCAAATTAAAAGCCGGTACACTGTACCGGCTCCCGCTTATATTCCAGAAAAAAATGTAAGACTATTTACGACCTGTGGTATCGGTCTGCATTGTGCTGTCCTTTTTCATCGGACGGTCATAATTCTTGTCTTTCTTATCTTTTTTGTCTTTGTCTTTTTTATTGCCAGAAGGAGTAGTCTGCGACGGCGTAGTTTGAGAAGGTGTAGTCTGCGCCATTCCGCTGAAAGTTACACCTACGGCAACTACTGCAGCTAAAATCCAATTCTTTTTCATGAGTTGTAAAAGTTTAAAACGAAAAATAAACAATGCCAACGTTGCAGATTTAATTATCTGGCTATCAGCACATTACATTATACGCAGCCTATCTGTCAAAGTTACAGGCATTGTGGCGTTGGCATTCAAACTTTCAAATACAAAATAGATAACGCACTGGTTATCAGCTAATTGATCTGATAAAAAATATTTATAATTCTTCTGTTTTGTTCATTTCTTTTCTCTGAATACTTGGCTACATTTGTAGCCCTAATTTTTGAAGTTTAGTCAAACAGATTTTAGAAGCAGGATTTGCTGAAAAACGTAGAAATGCTACTACTTTTCGTTGATCTTCCCATTGTACAATTCAGGGACAATATCTAAAATGCAGGCTCAAAAACAGCGCATTGATAGCAAACTCAATTCGTATCTAATCGTTTATAGTATACTTATCGGTTATTAATTTTAGATGTATGGCACGTAATCAAAATCCGTTTTTTCGCAACCCAATGCAGCAGCAGCAGGGAGTGCCGACACCGGGCGTAAAAACAAAAAAATACCAACTGGATAAAAAAATATACGTACGCCTGGGCATGACCCAGCTGCTACGCACCCAATGGCACTGGGTGTTTGTGCCGGTAGGAATTATTTTACTCAATGTGATTTTAAACGTAACGGGTGTGTATCACAACTGGTGGATTTACCTGGTTGCTGTATTAGTGGCTTTGGGCTATCTGATATTCTGGGTGATTCAGTTTACCGGTATTTCACAGTTGGAGCAATACAAGGTGATGTTCGACAAGTTTTCGTATGACATCAACAACAAGCAGATCAACGCGATGGTTAATGCCAAAGAAGGCATGCAGATAGGCTGGGATATGGTAAAACAAGTATCGAAAGACAAAGAGGCGTATACATTGGTGCTTTCACGCGGGCAATTCATTTATCTGCCATTCAGCATTTTCAATTCGGACAATGACATTAAGTTTTTTGAACGCATTCTTCGTCAGAAAAACCTGATCAAATAAGTACTGCAAAATAGTATGATTTTAAAACGCAAAACCCCGTATGTTCCTATACGGGGTTTTGTTGTTTTGGCAGATACTGTTTTTATTTCCTACTTGGCCAGCTGGCTGCGCAGGCTATTGATTTCTTTCTGAAGATCGTCTACCAGGTTGCGTTCGGTCTGCAGTTCACGGCCCAGTGAAGTTTGGGTTTCGAGCAGTTTCTTCTTGTACTCATCTACCTGCTGGCGAGCTTCGTCATAATCTCTGCGGGTAGTCACCGTTACGCGGTTGCTGCTCTGATATTGAAAAAAGAAGAAGCCCAGCACAGCCAACAAAACAGCATATAGAACATAACTGGTCGTAACATAGCTATTTTTGTCAGCGTTAATCCCTGCAACTGGCACTTGCTGACAAGCTTCGTCGTTTTTATGCATTTGCTCTTCTTTCTCCTTTACCTGTTGCTGCAATTGCGTAATGGTAGCTTTCTGCGTCGCAATTTCCTGATGGGCTTCGGTTAGCTTTTTCTTAGTTACACTCACCGAGTCCTGCACTCTATTCCAGAACCCATCGAGTGTAGTTTGCTTGATCACTTTAAATTCCTGGTAATTGTTCGATTCTTCCTTTAGTTGTTTGTATTGGTTGTTAAGCGTGTTTTGAGCATTGGCTACAAAAACTAAAAAGCAGAAAGTGCAAAAAGACAGATAAAATTTACAGATTTTCATGATGGATGATTTACAAAACAATGTGGCCAAAGATAAGGCATTGACCCATTATACGAGAGAACAAATAGGAAAAGTTATGGGTAATAACAAAAATTTTGGGCATTTCACTAAAAAACACCAAAGAAAATAGCCGGAACACAGCTCCGGCTATCTATGTATAAAATCTATAAAAAATTATAAAGACCGAATCCAAATGTTACGAAAGCTGATGGGCTCACTGGGGTCGCCGTGGTCTTGCAGCTTGATGGGCGCCTTGCCATGGGCTTTGTATTCGGGCAATCCGATGTAGACGGTTGGTCCTTTGATTTCGGTATTGTTCTGAATCAAAACCCCATTATGAAAAGCCGTAACACGTGCCGGGCTGAACAAGGAGCCGTCTTCTTTGAAACGAGGTGCGGTAAAAATCACATCGTACACGTTCCATTCACCGGGTTTGCGCATGGCATTTATCAGTGGTCGGGTTTGCTTGTAAATACTGCCCGCCTGACCATTGGCATACGTACGGTTGTTGTACGAATCGACAATCTGCAACTCATATCCGGCATCGCCAGCCCCGATTGAAGCCAGGAATAACCCGCTGTTGCCACGCCCCTGGCCGGTACCCGTAATTTTAGCGGGGATCTGCCACTCGATGTGCAACTGGTAATCCTGGAAGGATTCTTTGGTCTGGATGTTGCCGGTGCCTTTCTTTACAGTAAATACGCCGTTGGCTACGGTCCACTGGGCTGGTTTCTGAGGGTCGTTTACAGACACCCATTGCTCCAGGTTTTTTCCATCAAAAAGAACAAGGGCATCGGAGGGGGCGGCGTTGTTGGCTCCGGGTGTAATAACTTTTACTTCAGGCTCCCACGATTCGGTCATTTCGGGTTTCATCTGAGCCTTTTCGGCAGGTGGCTGCTGAGCAAACGCCGACGAAACCGTTAATAAGCTAACAACAGCGGCAGTAAATGATATTCGTTGCATAGGTAAACTAACAAAAGAGGTTATCAGGATAAATGAAAATGTATTGCTGGCGAAAATTAGAGTTTTTTGAGATAAAATATACAGTTTTAACGAAAAAAAGGAAAGGTATTATATGCGCATGGGTAGTTGTCCCAAAAACTTAAAACGAAAATAGTATCTTTTCAAACTCAAAAAGCCCTGCTTGCATTGCAAACAAGGCTTCGGCAATCTATATCGCTACCAGGTATTATTGCACCCGAAATACTTTAATATAGTCTATGGAAAGCTGCTGCGGAAATACCGTCTGGTCGTTGGGTTCGCCAGCAATATCGCCCCCAACCAGGGTTTTA
The DNA here is from genome assembly GCA_963520985.1 of uncultured Sphingobacteriales bacterium. GTDB lineage: Bacteria > Bacteroidota > Bacteroidia > Cytophagales > 172606-1 > Xanthocytophaga. The sequence goes on along the minus strand of CAUQTA010000001.1, from coordinate 174,361 downwards.
ATTGTCAGGAAAAAAGGCTCATTAAACGGATAAATGGCATTTTTGAAATCGGATTGCTTTACACGCAGCACTTCTTTTTCATCAACATACCATCTGACCAAATCATTTCCCCAGATAGCCGAAAATACGTGATAATCATCGCCAAAGCTGGCTGCATCTAAGATAACCGTCTGGCTTTTTTGAATATTCTCGGTTTCAGATCCATAGGCAACATTGAGAATGGCGTTTTTAGGATTGCGGCCCAGGTATTCCAGCGTAAGGGCACCGCTCTTGGGATAGGGGCCGTATTTGTTGTTTTCTGGCAAGAAGGCAAAGGAATTCCAGATACCCATTCCTTTAGACATCTTTGCCCGTATGTCGATGCGGTAATTGTCCTGAAAATCAAACTTGCCTTTTGTCGATAAATCACCGGATGTATACGACTTGCCAGAATATTCTTCCTTATTGGTTTGAATAATCAGATTACCGTCTTTGAGGTAGACATTTTGCGGGCGACTGGTAAAATACTGTTTCTCACCGTGTTCGGTGAAGTAGACTCCGTTGCCCTTGTTCCATCTGGTGGCGTCCAGCGTTTCGGAGGTAAAGTTGTCTTCCCATACCAGTTGGTTGTACAAGGCAAAGGGCGTAGCTGTGTCGATTTCTTTTTTTTCGCATGACATACCCAGGCATAGGCCCAGAAGGCTAAGGCTGTAAACTATTTTTTTCATATACAGTGGATTTGGTTGTATTACCGTTTATAGGCCTACACACGAAAAACGAAGAAATAAGTTTAGGCTGTGGATCAAAAAATGGCTGGTTTTTTCATTCCTTAGGATTTTTTCGACCAACACATGTATTTCGACAACTTATTTCCAAATGAGAAAACGACTCATTTTCAGTGAATAACAACCCGCCAGCAGAAAAGCAAAAACCCTCCGAGCCTTTTTGCTTTCGGAGGGTTTTTGCTTGGAAAAAGATACTATTTTATTTTTTAGGCAGCTCGGCTAGCAGCTTTTCGTTCATTTTTACGTAGTCGCTGTTGTTGGCGGTTTTGGCAAGTTCGATGGACTGCTTAGCAGTCGCCTCAGCGCCTTTGTAATCTTTGAGCTTGGCCTGTAATTTCGCTTTTTGGTGCAGTTGCCAGAATTGCGGCTCTTTCTCAGTGGCTTTGTTCATCCAGGTCAGGGCTTGGTTCAGGTCGCGGTTGTTGTCCAGGTAGTATACAGCAGCGGCATATAGTTCTCCGGAAGTAGGACTGGCGTTGTCGATTACCTTTTCTTTGATCTGAGCCATCACCTTCTTATCTATGTCGTGTTCGACCTTAACAGTGGCCTTTACTTTTTCCCAGTAGATGTTCAGGTTGGCAGTGGTGGTGCCCAAATCCGAAAAGTCGATGGTAAAGGTTTCGAATTTAACAGGCAAGGTAGAGGGCTTTACCGTGAAGCGAATCACGTCATTTTCCGCTTTGTAATTTTGTTCGGTTACTTTCAGGTCTTTGTTTAGGATAATAGTCCATTCGGCTTGGGTAGGAATGGATAGAAGGGCATATTCACCGGCGGCTACTTTGTTGCCGTTAAGTGTCACATCATCGCTGAAGGTAATCTTCGTAGCCTGATTGGCACCTGTACGCCAGATTTTGCCGTATTCACGTACTTCGCCAAACAGTTTGCGTCCTTTCAGGCTGGGGCGCGAATACTCTACTTTTACATCGGCTAGCCCTACCCGTTGCGATACAGAAGCACCCGGACTAGGCTGAGGTGTACTGATTTGGGCATATAGCGAACTACCGATAAGCAGACAGAATAACAAAAGGGTATAAACTACTTTTTTCATAGAACTTATAATTTGGATTTACGTAAAAATGTGGCCGCAAAAATAATCATTCTTTGTAGAATATTGATAACAAGTATTTTAAAACTCCGTTGAGAATACAACCCGTCTATAATACTTACACCTCGAATCAGGTGCAAAAAGCACAAAATAATTAGTATCTCTAATGCGAAGTCTGTATTTTTGCCGGGTTAAAATAATACCCTTCTCAAACTAAAAACCCCTGTTAAAATAAATTTCAGTAATTTAACTTCAATCAAACCCAATCATGTCAGCCGTATTGGACCCTGTTTCCCTTCTTTCAGACCGCGTGAATGCCATGGCAGAATCTGCCACACTGGCCATGACCAAAAAAGCCCGTGAACTAGCTGCGCAAGGTGTCAAGGTAATTAGCCTCAGCATTGGCGAGCCCGATTTCCCAACCCCTCAGCATATAAAGGACGCCGCCAAGAAAGCCATCGACGATAATTTCACACAATATACTCCTGTTTCAGGTATTGCAGAACTGCGCACAGCCATTGCCGACAAACTGCGCCGCGACAACAACCTGGATTGGAAAGCCGAAAACATTGTAGTATCAACCGGAGCGAAACAGTCGCTGACCAATGCCCTGCTGGCTTTGATTAATGCGGGTGACGAAGTGGTTATTTTATCACCCTACTGGGTAAGCTACAGTGAGATGGTAGTGCTAGCCGAAGGTGTGCCGGTACTGGTAAGTGGTACGCTTGAAAATGATTTCAAAGTGACTGCCGAGCAACTCGAAGCTGCCATTACCGATAAAACCAAGATCGTGATGTTCTCATCACCTTGCAACCCAACCGGTTCGGTATTTACAGAACAGGAATTGCGCGACATTGCCAAGGTAATCGAACGCCACGAGAATATTTTTGTACTGGCCGACGAAATTTACGAATACATTGTGTTTGAAGGCAAAAACTTCAGCATCGGCTCTATCCCGGCCATCAAAGACCGCGTGATTACGGTAAACGGATGCTCGAAAGGCTATGCCATGACCGGCTGGCGTTTGGGATACATTGCGGCAGCCAAATGGATTGCTGATGCCTGCGACAAGATTCAGGGTCAGGTAACCTCTGGTACTTGCTCGATTACTCAAAAAGCTGCCGTAGCCGCTTTAACCGGGCCGCTGGACGATACCCGCAAAATGGCCGAAGCCTACCGCCGCCGCCGCGATCTGGTAATTGCCGGCTTACGTGAGATTCCTGGATTGAAGATTGCCGTTCCTCAGGGCGCATTTTATGCCTTCCCGGATATGAGCCATTATTTCGGCAAATCAGACGGTACCAACGCCGTTAAAGATGCGGATGACTTGGCCATGTATCTGCTAAACGTAGGGCATGTGGCTACAGTTTCAGGAGCAGCTTTTGGCGCACCGAATTGCATTCGCCTATCAACCGCAGCTTCTGACGAAAACCTGACTGAAGCGTTACGCCGTATCAAAGAAGCTTTGTCAAAATTGCAATAATTTCAATTTCCTTCTGATAAAAACGAAAAACCCCTGTTAACAGGGGTTTTTCGTTTTTATCAGATACTATTTTAATTTCATTCGCCATCCCTGTCTACCGGGTCCGGATGGGGCGGTAAGGCTCTACGACATTGGTTTTGAGGCCATTGAGCTTACGCAGTTTTTCAACAGCAACACCCGTTTTCTGAGCAATTACTTCCAGATCCGTGTCGGGTAGTATCACAAACGTTTCGGCCGAGTTTTGGTCGGCACTTTTCTGAATGGTAATGGTCACTTTGCGTGCGGCGGCATCGCTTTGCGGTGCTCCGAACCGTGTCACCGTATTGCCTTTGAATTTACCTCTGGCAAACATAACCAAACTACTTGGCGGTATGCCTTTACTTTGCAGGTAAGTCTGCACAGCCAAACCACGCCTGTTACTCAAACGCAGGTTGTAGTCTTCCGAGCCTTTGTCGTCTGTAAATGCATTCAGCTCAATCTGAATAGTCTTGTTTTTTTTGTAATATGCTACCAGTTTGTCCAATATTTGGGCAGTTGATCTTTTTAGCACATAACTATCAAACTCAAAGTAGGCCGATTCGAAGTTGACCGGAGTAGAACTTTCTTTGTAAGCTGTCAGTTCCATGTCCTCCACATACAGAAGCTGCGTTTCTGTCAAAGAAGAGGGAGCTGTTTCAACCCGAATGTGGACACTCTCCGATAACGGTAAATTGAGGTATTGAAATGTACCGTCCGGATTGGTGGTAGTGGTCTTCACAATTTTTCCTTCGGCATTAACCAACGGCAACGATAACCCGGCGGCAGGCTGCCCGGTATTGGCGTCCATTAATTTGCCGGACAGTTTGACTTCTTTGTATTTGCCTATCCATGAAGCATTCAGTGCCGAAAGTGCATCATCGGCGGTGGTGCCATTCAACACGGATTCGTCTGCAACTAGACTGCTCTGTAACTTACGGCCATTTTTGGCACTTAAAACTTTGTTGTTTTCTGACGGAATCCGGCGAAAGCTGAAAGCCTCGCTGTCCAGGGTAGACTCGTCGCGAAACATGCCTTTGCCTGCAGCCCGTGCGGCCATCATGCGGTCTATCTGTTGTTTTTCTTCCGGCGATAGTTTTTCGTAAAAGAACTGGTCGGCCTGTGAAAACTTCTCTTCCGTTCCGTTCATACGGGCGGCGTAGCGTATCGCGGCCATCCGATTGATCCGGTCTTTATCGTCTGTTGCAAGCTTTTCATACGCAACCCAATCCCCTTCTTCCAGCAACGATTTGTCCATCAGCTCACGGCCTCCGCTTGTGCGTGCTACCATTAATCGATTGATTCGGTCTTTTTCTTCCGGAGACAACTTCTCATAAAAAAAGGCATCTTCCTGAGTAAATTCAGGAGTAGTACCTGTCATAGCAGCCGATGTGCGGGCTTTAGCCATCCGTTCGATGCGGTCCTTTTCTTCTGTAGGTAATTTTTCGTAATAACTCCGGTCTTCGTCCTGCAATACGGACATATCCATTCCATCGCGGCTCATTCCCATCCGCACCGCCACGAAACGATCTATTTGCTTCTTTTCTTCGGGAGACAATTTTTCGTAGAAGAAAGCATCTTCTTCCGTTAATTTCTCTTCTGTTCCGTTGATACGGGCGGCATAACGGGCAGCAGCCATGCGGTTAATCCGGTCTTTGTTTTCGGGTGACAACTGTTCATACTGAAACCTGTCTTCGGAAGAAAGCTCCGAAAGGTCCATTTTGGTCGCAGCAACCATGGTACGTGCTGCCATCAAACGGCCAAGGCGGTCTTTCTCTTCAGGCGATAGCTTCTCATAGACGAATTTATCCTCTTCCGTAAAATGTTCCTCAGTAGCATTTATCGCTGCGGCATAACGAGCCGCCGCCATCCGATGAATGCGTTCTTTTTCTTCCGTTGGTAGCTTTTCATAGTAGCTCCGGTCTTCGTCGGTCAACATGGATCCGTCTAAGGTTTCGCTTAGTTGCCGCATTCGGTTAGCAACGACGCGGTCAAGCTGATTTTTCTCTTCGGACGACAATTTTTCATAAAAGAACTGATCTTCCGCTTTTAGTTCTTCGTCGTGGTTGTTGATACGGGCGGCATAACGGGCAGCAGCCATGCGGTTGATCCGGTCTTTCTCCTCTGGAGACAGTTTCTCGTAATAATAATTGTCCTGCTCTTGAGTAGCCACATCGTTGTTAATCCGGTGAGTAAGCTGACCCGCCACTTGCCGAAACAATCGGCTGCGTTCTACCTGTCCCAATGATTCTATGTATGCCTTGTCTTCCGGAAGCAAATCTACGGCTGAGTTGTCTTCCAAGGCTTTGCGGTAGGCTTGGGCAATTCGCTGCGTATGGAAACGTTCTTCACTGGTTGCCAGCTTTTCGTAATAAAATTTATCTTCAGCAACGATACTTGTAGAATCCTTGTGGCTCAGTAGGGTAGTCACCATCTTTTCGGCACGACTTTTCTCCTGAGACGAAAGCTTTTCATAAAAATGAGTTTCCTGTTCCGTCAATGACAAATCGATGCCATACAAACGACCGGCTTCGCGTTTATTGGTGATCTGATCCAGAAGTATTTTTTCTTCTGTGGACAAATATTCAAATTGAAACTCGCTTAAATACGCCAAATCAGGCTTTTTCGCATTTCTGGATTGCTCTATGGACGTAACTTCACTCTGGTGACTTTTGATGGTAAAGCTGTAAATGTCAAAATTTCCGACTCCTCCTTCACGGTTCGAGGCCAGATAGCCTTTTTCTTTCCCCAATACCAGAAAAGCATCATCGCGATTGGAATTAAAAGGTGGTCCCAGATTGAGGGCCGTACGATTCCGAAAAGCGTCTGAAAGATTAACAAAGAACAAATCCAATCCACCTTGCCCGGTATGCCCATCTGAAGCAAAGAAAAGTTGCCGGTCTGTAGCATAGTAAAAGGGTGAAACATCGTTGTAGGCGGTATTGATTCTACTACCCAAGTTCACAGGTGTCTGCCAATCGTCTTTGCTCGCTTTGTAACTCATCCAGATGTCGTTCATCCCATAGCCTCCTTCACGGTTCGAGACGAAATACAAGGTATCGCCACTGGGCGTTAACGACGGATGACGCGAATCACTGGCAACTTCGTTGATTTTATCATTCAGCCTTACAGGTTTTTGCCAACGATTATTTTTACGTTCGCTCACAAAAATGGCACAGTTAACACCCGGCCCCTGGCAACTGGTAAAATAAAATTTAGTACCGTCAGCAGTTAAAAAACCGGCACCGTCACTCCAGGTCGTGTTCACATTTGGCAAAAGTGCTTTATTCACACTACCCGTGGTGTCATTTTGCAGCGAATAGGCATACAAGTCGCTGAAGGCCTCACCGAGGCGGCTATCGGCAGGATTTTTCTTGGTAGTACGTCCTGAGGTGATTACAAGCAGACTGTCGTTACCCATCAGCACCGGGGCATAGTCGTGTGAAGGGGTGTTGACTGACGCGGAAAGCGGTTTAAAATGAAAATTCCCCTGAACAAATTTTTCTCGGATCAGCGCCGACTGGCATCCTTCCTGTTCTTGCCGGGTTCGGTCAATCCATTGTTTTTTCTGCGGCAATTTCTCTTCGGATAAAGAAGCTGCCTGGCGAAGGAAGGTGTCGAAGGTATGAATGGCGTGGGCATACTTTCCATTCAATTTCTGCATCAAACCATAATAGAAAACGGCCTCCGGATAATTTATACTGTCTGCATAGGCCACTTTTCCATAGGCGGCTTCCGCCTGAGTATACTGGAAGAGGTTGCGGTGGCATTCGGCCCGGTGATACGTGATGTAGACATTATCCGGCTGCTTCTGGCTCAGTTGCTCGTAATACTTCACTGCTTCTGCATATTGTTCTGACTGGCTATACTGATCGCCTAATACCAGCAATCGCTGGTCTGATTTGGACAGACCCGAACCCAGAATCTGGTAGTTAGGCAAGACGGATGCTACGGTGCTGGCTTTGGTTTTGTTTTTTTGTGCCATTACCGGATACACGCCTGTGATCAGATGCAGAAATATGATGAGGAAATATGTAACTGTTTGTTTCAAATCTTAGGAGGTTTTTGTATTTTTTAGGATACTATTTTAAATAAGGGGTGTCGAAAAACGACGGGTAGCTTTTTTCTTCACAATGCGATATGTGAGCGACACCTCCCATGCGCCCCGGCCATGCGTGGAATAACGCAGCGAAGACGCGTTAATGTCGTAACTAAATCCGAGGGTGTATTTGGCGTTTGTGAGGGCTGCCGAAAGCACAAAGGAATCACCTACCCGGTACCAGCCGCCTGCCATAACACGTGCCTGATTCTGGCTGTCTGATTCGGTAAGCTGATAGGACAGATAGGTGCCCACATTAATCTGACTATTGCCATTCTGGCGCATCCACAATAGGTTTGGCATCAGGTGAAACTGGGAATTCAGTTCATAGTCCAATCCGCTTTGCAAGCGAAACAACATAGGCAACCGACTTGCTCCTTCCCGCAAAAGCGATTCGTTGGGCTGATTCAGATTCGAAACCGAAAGGCCAACAAAACCACTCAAAGGCTTGGATACAAGACCACGGGCAGGGTTAAAATGCCAAACCACACCCGAATGCACCACAGGGTACAGAATTCTTTCGCGTAGGGTACCCATATTGACGGTAGGAGCAACCGTATAATCGAAACCGTAAAAGGGTGCTGCCGGATTGTATTGCGAACCCCATTGCAGATCGCCGAAATCAATGGCCCGCTGTATCATGCCCACCTGCATACCAAAACTAAGCACCTGCGAAAAATCGCCGGTCAATGCCAGGTTGTACGCAGCCCCGGCCTGAATGCCGGTGGTCCGGAAATTGTTTCCTTCGCCAGCCAGGTCATTGTAAACGGCAAAGCCAATGCCACCAGCCTGCATCAGCGGATGCCGCCGACTGTTGAGTGGCACAATGCCCGAAAACTGGCCAATTTGCTGGGGAAAGCCCAAACTACGCCACTGTGAGCGATATACGGCAGAAAAGGTTACATCGGGCTCAACCCCAGCCAATGCCGGATTGAGATACAGCGGCGCCGCGTAGTACTGCGAAAAATTGGGGTCCTGTGCACGCAAAACACCTGCTATCAGCATTCCCATACACCAGAAAAACAGAATCCGTAATCTCATGACGCTTATGCTAATGTGCTTATTTTGAGTAGCTAAATGAAAAATTGTTTATTCCAACCGAAATTCAACAGATTTGTGTTAGATAATCGGATAGAGCTTTGTAACGACCTAGAAGGCTAAAAGCCAACAATTTGAATTAAAATAGTATCCGCCAACATCGTAAAACCTCTGCCTTGGGCCATCCTTTACCGGATTAGAGTAATGGTACCTTTTTTCTGAAAAACTTTTCCGGTATTGAACCGGCCTTTCAGAACATAGGTATATACTCCCTGTATTTCTTCTTTCTGGGTGGTCTGGTTCTTTCCGTCCCAACCTTTTTCGGTAAGTTCGCTGATTGACTGGCTGTTGAAAATCAGATTGCCCCAGCGGTTGTAGATCTGCAATTGCAAACTCTCAGTGGCAATATTTACACCGTACACTTTAAATACTCGTTCTTCATCATTAAGTGATCCTGGGGCAAAGGCATTGGGCACATAAATAAGTCCCGATTTGTCGGGAGTAGCCAGTATACCTACGGCCAGCCAACGCATATTTGCATATCCATAGCTGGTAACCCGTCCGCTTGAATTACTGCCAGCTACCTGGTTCTGACCCAAATCCTGAAAGGTATTCAAATCATTTGAACCCACTACGATTACTGAATCCAGAGTCGGCACGTTTTCGTCTCCCAAAATACTCAGCGTGACATACGAGCCGTCCGACTGGCCTCGCAGTACCGTTCGTTCCCAGTAGCGAATTGCCGAAATTTTACCGATGCTCCCTTCCAATGTTGGCATCGTCTCTGGGGTTGCCAGATTAATTCCAACAACGGGCAGGCCCTGACTTTTTTCATCGCTTAACCATAGCGGCGCATACCCATTGGCATTTCCTACCGGATAGAACCGTTCCTGGGTGCCTTCCCAGTAAAGCCGTCCGTCAAAATATGCCTTATCAGAAGCTCCATTGAGGGTGGCGGTTTTACGCATTAAAAAGATACTATTTGGCTCGGTAACAATGTGTGCATTGTTGAAACCAAGCCGGTTTATAATGGAAAGACTATCTTGCAGTATCTTATCCGCACCCGACACCAACAGATGGTAGAACGCCTGCCCTCCGTGTGTAACGGTTTGCCGCTCGGTGGAATTGATCAATCGCACGGTTCCGGTTTGCTCGGCATATTTTCCGGTGTTCGTCCAGTTGCCGGTTACATACCAGTCGCCACTGTGCTGAATTTCGCCTTGATTGATTACCTCACCCGAATGGATTACCGATTTTGCAGCAGACACAATAACCTGCCCTTGGTTCACGATCTGAGCGACCACTGGGCTTAGTGCACTGAGCCACAATCCAATAAACAACAGGGTTTTGGGTTTGAAAATCATACTATTTTTCTTGGCAGTATTAATCCGGTTTGGCAACAGTATAGGTAACACGCACTCCAAATACCTGATGTGAGTTGTCATTCAGATTCACCACTACTTTGTAGGAGTAATTTTGATTGTCAATGGTATCTGTAAAAGACGCATTCAGCGTTTGCGCACCACTGCTTCCCGAACTGCTGGCCGTAGCGATGTCGCTAGTAGACCCGGTAGCGTCATTTTTAGTATAGTAAAAAGAAATGTCTTTACCCGGTTTGTTATCATAGCACACAAATTTGATGTTTGACACAATGGCTCCGTGTGGCAAATGCAGTGTAGCCGCGGCCCATGTACTGGAGCCAGAAGTGGGTTCTAATGCTGACCCTCGCGCACCCGAATACGTTATCTCCACTGAATTTGCATTTATTGTTAAAAATTCAGTAGGATCAAAACTATAGTAACGGGTTTGTGCTGCACTGTAGGTTTGCGTTTCTAATGCTGGAAGTGCTGCTGCAGTAGGTGTTTTGGGTGTCCATTTGGAAGTGGCACCATCCCAGGTGAGCACTTTTCCATTGTCTGCTGATGCCAAAGTTGCGGCACTCACATCGATGGCTTTTCCCTGAATGCCTACTAAAGTCGCCTGACCCGCACTATTCAAGGCCAAGTCTTTGCTTAGGGTCTGTTCGGTCATATGATTGGTAGCATCCCCGATAAATAGCTTTCCGCTACTCAATGGCATAATATCTGAGACATTTTTGTATATCCAGCTGCTTCCATCGTAATAAAGGATATTACCCGAGGTTGGATTACTCGCACTTACGTCAACACCTTGTATTTTCTCCACTGTATTGGTAGTGGTGTTTACATCACCGGCGGGCATTGAAAAGGCGTTGGCCGGAATCCATTTAGTTCCGTCGTAGGTCAGTATCTGATTTGCAGTGGGTGTGATTGGGCTAATAGCTACACTCTGTAGTGCAGATGCATTTCCAAACAAACTGGCCGGAGCCGCCGCTACCCATTTGGTTCCGTCCCAGGTCAAAACTTTGTTTAAATCGAGTATATTCAGTGAACCTACACTGGCATCTATTGTAGCTCCTTGAAGTTTCCTTACGGTAGCTGAACTTGCAGAGCCTGTCACATCTCCGGCCAGCGTGGGAGTTGCAACTGTAGTGGCTATCCACTTGGTGCCGTTCCAGGTAAGAACTTTATTGACATCTGTTCCACTGAGTACGGTGTTATCCAAGGCATTTGTGGCTAATTTCTGAATGGTTGCCTGTCCGTTCGAATTGATTGTAACGTCTCCACTGATCGTTTTAGCAGCGATAGAACCGCCTTGCCCAATCGCCAACTCGCCGGATGCCGTGTTAACAGGTGCCGGAATGGTTACCGCTTTTGCAGTCCACTTGGTTCCATCCCACGTCAATACTCTATCGTTTGCTACTGCTGATGCCAGGGCCGCATCAATGGATGTCCCTTTGATTTTATCAACCGTAATTGCAGAAAAAGAGCCACTTGCATCGCCGCTTACACTATTTGCTAGGGTAGCAGGTGCCCATTGAGTTCCGTCATAAGCAAGTACTTGGCTGGTTGTGGGGGCTGTTGACGAGATGCTGGTTCCTCGGATACCGGTTATGGTAGCTTTGCCATCGGTAGCCAGCGCTAAGTCCTGACTTACCGCCACGGTATTTACAGAAGTGCCATTGCCAATCAAAATCTGGCCGCTGCCTGTGTTGGGTAATGTATAGGTAGGAACGGCTTGCGGCTGCCAGGCTGTACCTGTCCAGGTTAATACATTATTCAGTGAAGGCGATACTGCTGATACAGGCTGGCCTTGCAACTTTTGCAAACTATTTGTAGTTGCGTCCACGTCACCTGCTGGCAAGATAGCAGCGGGAACCCAAGCTGTTCCGTTAAATTTCAAAAACTGATTTGTTGAAGGCGTTGCAGCGCTTATTACCTGTCCCTGTATGTGAGTCAATTGGGTAGAACCACTGTTTGCCAATGACAAATCGCCTGATACAGCAACGGCATTTACGGAGGTGCCATTGCCTACTAATATAGAGCCATTGGACGTATTGGCAAGCGTGAATGTCGGAATAGGCTGGGGCTGCCAGGCAGACCCCGTCCAGGTCAATACATTATTTACCGAAGGTGCTGTTGCGGACACAGTTCTTCCTTGCAAACTCAACAAGGTGTTGGTTGATGCATCCAGATCTCCGGCAGGAAGTAAATTGGAAGGTGTCCAGGCCGAACCATTGTATTTTAATATCTGATTGGTCAACGGGTTGCTGGCCGAGATGATTTTGCCCTGGATGTTGGTCAGTTGGGTACTGCCATCGCTAGCCAGTGAAACATCACCCATCATATTTACAGAGTTGACACTGCTACCGTTGCCAACCAGTATTTTGCCATTTCCTGTATTGGGCAAAGTAAAAACCGGTATGCTTTGAGCTGCCCAGCGGCTGCCATTCCAGGTCAGCACTTTGCTGGCATCCGCTACGCCTAGAGAGGAAAGCGAAACATCCAAGGGTTTGCTCTGGATTTGCTGAACGGTATTGGATGTAAGTGTGCCACTCACATCACCTGCAAAAGTAGCCGTAGCGGGTCTCCACTGGCTGCCACTCCACTGCAGGAAATCGCCACTGGATGGTGTTGCGGCAGACATGGTTCGTCCTTGCAGCGCAGTTACCGTCGTATTTGATAACAACCCTTGTACATCGCCATTAGCTGTTGCCAGGGTTTCAATGCTTTTGTACGTCCATTGAGAACCGTTGTAACTTAACACCTGATTAGTCAGAGGAGTGTTTATATTATCCAGTGTTCTACCCAACAGACCCAACACAGTCACTTTGCCACTGGTAGTCAGATTTATGTCCTGGCTAGGTACCACACTGTTTACATTTGTTCCTGTGCCAACAGCGATTTCGCCCGCCCCAAGAGTAGCTGTTGTAGAGGGAATCCACGTTACCTGACCTTTTGCATTGGATACCAGTTGCATGTTGCCGTAGGATGGCGGAGCTATTTTAGCCGTTGTAATGCTTTGGTCGGCGATTTTAAGTTCTGTTACACTGCCATCGAGTAGTTTGCTTGCGGTCACGGCTCCATCCGCTAGTTTAGATCCGGTAATGGCATTGGGCTTTATAGTCAGATTGGAATAGACTCCCGTTACGTCTCCATCGGCTACGGTAGTTGTGATGATATCGTCATTGGCATCTGTATCGCCTGTATTTTTGATAATGTCACTGTTGATTGAAATGCCAGCACCTGGCTTGTAATTGGGAATGGTAAGCGTTTGCCAGGTCAGGTTGCCACTGCCGTCATTGGTAAGTACACCGGAGGCATTGGCAAAAGGAACAATTTTTCCACTGCTGTTTCCTAACAATAGCTGGTTGCTGGTACTTTTAAGTGCCGATGAAACAATGGAGCCGTTTATCTCCAGTTTCTCGGTAGGAGCCGCCACTCCGATGCCTACATTCCGGGTAGTGTATGTATTGAGCGTAGCATTGTCGCTAATCCAAAAACGGTCCACATCCAGCGAGAACAGTTTGGTATATATACCTGAGCTGTTTTTGCGATACAGGTCTTTGGTGATGGAGTCAAAATAAAAGTCGCCTTCTGTGCCAAGGGTATTGTTGGGAACACCCAATCCTGACGTCCAGGTTTCGCGTGTTACCGCTGCTCCACTGCTTAATGGTGCCCAGCGGTCATTTAACCAATAGTAAAACTGATTGTCTGTTTGGTCATATACAATCATTCCGTTGTCAGAAGAAGTGAGTCCGACAAACTTGGACCGGTTGATACGCGGTAGTAAGAACCCCTGAGGAGTGGAAGCTTCCGCTTCCAAATGTAAAACGGCTTTTGAGTTTGGTGTCTGATTCCGGAATGGCGTTCCTATTCCTACTTGTGCCTGAAGCCCTGCCACCGAAAGAAAAAATACTGCTATTGCCGTGACAAAACTTCTACGGTATAATTGTCTCATAGTCAAAACTGTTATGGCTGTAAAGCTACTATTTCACACGATGAGGAATCGGCCGTTTTCCGTAGATATCCTACATATCTAATATTTTGACTGAGAATGGCAGTAAACGCGGTAACCTTTGTAAATCAGGCCGTTTAACTGTTTGGCAGCGCTTCCCCATTAGCTTCCGAACCTATACATGTGGCAAGGACGGTTATTTGGTTTTTAGTATACTTCCCGCGGGTTATGCCTTTTAAGCACTATCCATCTAAGACATTCATTATCAATACATTGTTTTCTTTTCAGGGGCTTTCAACCAAAATCAAATTCTGACAAAACGGCACTTTTTGGTATTTAGAGGATACTATTTTTGCCAGAATAGCCGATTTCATGTATTTGGATATGAAATTGTAAGGTAACCGTTACCCGTCTTCTATAGCGTATCAATTAGGGGTACAATGTGGCGGGTTTCACCAAATTCTTTATAAAATGGATGCTTTTTCTAACATCGTTGTAGGTGCTGTAAATCAAATCAAAAACGCAGTGGTGAAAATAGATATCTATACACGCCAACAAGGAAAAGTCCAACCCGCCGGCTCCGGTTCCGGGTTTTTCTTTTCGTCAGACGGGTTAATTTTCACGAATAGCCATGTAGTACACCAAGCCGATAAGATTGTGGTAAGCCTGTTGGATGGCTCTGAAACAGAGGCCTTTCTGGTAGGTGAAGACCCGGACACAGATGTGGCGGTACTCAAAACCTATGCAAATGGATTCTCTGTGGCGCGGCTGGGCAATTCGGAAAATCTGAACATTGGACAACTGGTCATAGCCATCGGAAATCCGTATGGGTATCAGCACACTGTTACAACGGGTGTAGTCAGTGCTCTGGGGCGTACGCTGCGCACCAACTCAGGTCGCCTGGTCGATAATGTCATTCAAAGCGATGCGGCCTTGAACCCTGGTAATTCGGGTGGCCCGATGGTTAATGCCGATGGCGAAGTGATCGGCGTAAATACGGCTGTTATTCGTGGGGCTCAGGGTTTAAGCTTCGCAGTTGGCATCAATACAGCCAAAGAGATTGCCGGCCACCTGATCAAAGACGGCAAAGTGCATAAAGCGTATCTGGGCATCGTATTGCAGGAGATTACACTTAATCCTAGAATTATTAACTTTTATAATTTGAAGACAACCAAAGGATTGATGGTCGTTTCCATCGAAAAAAATTCACCTGCGGTCCGTTCGCAATTGCGGGAAGGCGACATCATCATTGGTTTTGAAAATACGCCTGTTCATTCGACGCAAGACCTGTTTCGCTTGCTGGACAAAGAACACATTGAGAAATGGTCGAAGCTGGAAATAGTGCGCAATACACAAAAACTTGACATCGGTATTTATCCTGCCGCACAAGTTTCTACTGCTGCATAAACCTTTACACCTACAACCCAAAAACCCGCTGATAGCTCATCAGCGGGTTTTGTGTTTTTAAAAGATACTATTTTGTATTGAACCCTAGGGGCAATTTGCAGGCTTCTCTTTTTCTTTACTTTTTCTTAAACATAGCAATATGTAAAGTTTCATTTATTAATTTCATCTTGCGTTTTCACTCAATGTTAATTTTATTGCTATGAAACGCCTGTGTTATTTTGTTAGTTTTCTTATCAGTACTATGACTCTTTACGCTCAACCCACTTTTGATTGGCAGGCACACCGAGGCGGACGGGGAATTATGCCCGAAAACAGCTTACCCGCATTTGAGAAGGCCTTGGAAATAGGAGTGACTACTCTCGAACTCGATGTGGTTATCAGCAAAGACAAACAGGTGGTGGTTTCGCACGAGCCCTTTTTTTCAGCTGATATTTGCCAGGATGCCCAAGGCAATGATGTGACCAAAGACAAAAGCAAATACAATATTTACCAATTCACTTATGACCAGATCCGCCAGTTTGATTGTGGGTCTAAAGGGAATAAGAACTTTCCCGAACAGCAAAAGCAGAAAACGCGAAAACCCTTGTTAAGTGAAGTTCTGCAACTGGCGGAGAACTACTGCAAACAACATAATCTGCCTCCGGTACACTACAACATTGAGATCAAAAGTACTCCGGAAGAGGAAGGTGTTTTTCATCCCATGATAGGCGAATTTTCAGACCTGACTTACCAGGTAATCGCACAGCATGTGCCTCTTAATCGTGTTATTCTTCAATGTTTCGATTTTCGGGTATTAAAATATTGGAAAAACAACTATCCGGAAGTTGCTTTAGCTGCTCTTGTTGCCAATGCAAAATCGGTGGAGAAAAACCTGGAAGAGATCGGCTTTACTCCACAAATTTATAGTCCGTATTACAAGCTGATACTAACCAAACGCACAGTGGATGAAATTCACAAAATGGGCATGAAGCTACTACCTTGGACGGTAAATGAAATAGCTGATATGCAAAAGCTGAAAGACTGGGGTGTAGACGGTATCATCACCGATTACCCCAATCGCATTCGGAATGTTCGTTAAGGGGGCTGACTTTAAAATTCGCTTCAACTTATTTATGCCTATAACGGGTTACCATCGCCTGACTAGCAAGGATTAAGGAAACATAAAGTGTGGTTTGGCAGTAGCGGCAGATACTATTTTTTGTCTACTTACTGGTTCCTTATGCAAGAGGCTTTTTTACATTTTCTTTGGAAATTTCAATACTTTGATTCGGCCAAGCTTAAGACAGCCGACGGACGGGCTGTGCAGGTTCTGAAGCCGGGAATCTGGAATACCAATGCCGGTCCTGACTTTACTCAGGCTCGTGTATTAGTAGATGGACTTGAGTGGGCTGGCAATGTAGAAATGCATTTACGGTCGTCTGACTGGCAGCAACATCGCCACCAACAGAATGCCGCATACGATAACGTGATACTACACGTAGTATGGGAGCACAACCAGCCCATTTATCACAACGATGGGACGGAGATACCAGTGGTCATGCTACAGCCGCACACAGATCAGAATTTGATTACCCGTTACGAGTTCCTAGTCAAAAACCTAGCTCCTATTCCTTGCAACTCACAGTTCAAGTCTGTAAAAGAGGTCTACAAACGCCAAGCATTGGACAAGGCACTCATGCACCGAGTACGACAAAAAGCTGTGCTAGCAAAAGAACTGTATCAATCCAATCAGCAAAACTGGGAGGAAACAGCTTATCAGCTTCTGGCGCGCAACTTTGGCTTTAAAATCAACAGTGACCCCATGCAGGCACTGGCTCAGTCATTACCATTAAAGATTGTACAAAAACACGCCGACTCTCTTCTGCAAGTGGAAGCGCTGCTATTCGGGCAAGCCGGACTGCTGCCTTCGCAGAGCGATGATGCGTATGTGCAATCTTTGCAGCGGGAATATCAGTTTCTGAAACATAAATATAACCTTGAAACCTCCGTTACCGCAAGCCAATGGAAATTTTTGCGGTTGCGCCCTGCAAATTTTCCAACCTTACGCATAGCACAATTGGCAGCATTGCTGCATCAGCGGAAAGCCCTCTTTTCTTCTTTTATGGCTTTGGATCAACCTCAGCAAATAATAGGACTGATACAGGCAAAACCCTCGGCTTACTGGCAGGAACACTATCATTTTGGCAAAAGCAGCAAAGCGGTCGGCAACCTGGGCAAAGACAGCCAGCACAATATCCTGATCAACAGTGTAGTGCCTTTACTGGTTGCCTATGCCGACATCTGCAACGAAAGGCATTACATTGAACGTGCAGTAATGCTATTGGAAGAGCTCCCCTCGGAAGACAACAAAATTACCCGGCTGTGGCAGGACAGTATGAATCTGGACATAGAGAATGCATTTGATTCGCAAGCCTGCCTGGAGTTGTACACCTACTATTGCAGCGAACGTCGCTGCCTGTATTGTCCGGTTGGGGTAGCTTTATTAAAATAAGTCTGGCTCTCTTCTCAGCAAACAAACTCTAGGCTACGGCATTGGCGGCAAAATCCTGGTTTGTTTTTTCTTCTTCAATCCATTGCACCAGCTGTAGAAGCTTTTGCGGATTAACAAGGATATCCGCTTCGTTGCGTTGCTTGTAGTTGCTAAATTCCGCTCCACCGGGCAATCTCTCACCAATGGCATAATAGTAATCACATCCACTGTAGTTAGCTATTATGTAATTGGAAGGCTCAAAATAATCGTACGGAAATATCTCGACAACTTTTGTTCCGGGCTTTGAGAAAAGCGTATTATGAAGAGCCGAACCATGTACGGAGACAATGATATCGGCATTTCCGAATATGTCGGCTTCTTCCTGCATGGTTTTGCCTTCCATCGAAATGAATTCAAATCCCTGAGGCTCCAGTGCTTTTCGCACTTCATTGATGTTGAGCTCCCGGCGAAAACGAACATTGCCACGCATCACAAACAATTTTCGTCCATACTTGCTCGTTTTGGGCTCAAACAGGTTTTGTCGCATGAACTGGTGGCTGAAGAAATCCAGTTCAAAGCCGGTGCGTAATGCTTGTATCTTTTCAATATCGCGAAACTTCATCGAAATTAGAGACCGGTCGGCCCGACAAGGGTAGTTAAGGATCTGATTGCGCCGGATACCCAGTTTTGCAAAAGACTCTACCACAAAATCGACAACGGGGCATTCACCTATGTAGTAGTAATCGATGTTTTCCTTTCCGAAAGTTTCCCAGTAGGATAACAACAAAGGCAGTTGGGTTTGCAACCAGTGCCCGTATTGATTGGGAACTGTATTGGAAAAGTAAGCAATGGTCCCTTTTACTTTGTCAGGTGTAATGAGATACTCATGTTGAATGGGCAATTCGTCAAACCGTACACGGGCTTCGTAGATGGGGCGGTTCTTGTCGTCTACCAGGTGGTTGTATTGAAAGCTGAAATTCGGATTGCGAATGTCGAGCAATACCGAATCATAATTGGCAGCAACTGACGGAAAAGTATGTTTGTAGCCGACAAAGGAAGCATCCTCGGGAAGATGTCGGGCAACTTTGAACAACTTGTCACTTTTAAGGCAAAAATGATGAATTGTCACGTCATTGTATGCGCCGTAAGCTATTTTGGCATTTTCCAGTGACAAAGGCACCATACTTGTGGGCCTGGGTTTGCCCGCAAGGGAATAGTATGTTTTTTTTAACTTTCGGGAAAGCTTTTTCGTAATTTGCTTATGTTTCATAGCCAGAAAACAGACCAAATAACAGTATTAGATCATTAACAAGTGAAAGTAGATTTACTCAATTATACTATATTCTAATTTTATACTGATTATTCGCTAATTGATTGTCAATATTAATATTAGCTAGTTGCAAAAGTAAACACACCCTATTACTGCTATTACGCACCCAACAGATGTCAGAGGAAGGAACATGCTGATAACTACTACAGTAGCAATTTAATAGAAAACAGTAGGTTTTGCTTTTCCAAATATACTATTTTTGACTTCGCTCACAACCATTTCCATTGAACTCGGTACCACTCGATTATCTGATTATAGGCCAAGGACTGGCGGGTTCTGTATTGGCCCTTACCCTTCTTGAACACAACCAAACGGTCTGTCTGCTCACCGACCCATCCAAGCCGACGGCCTCCTCGGCAGCGGCAGGATTGTTTAATCCCATTACGGGTAGGCGAATGAGTAGAACCTGGATGGCATCCGCACTTTTTCCTTTTTTAGAAAAATACTACCCTCAGCAGGAACAAAAGCTAGGAACTTCATTTTTTTATCCCAAAACCATTTACCGGCCTTTTGTTTCGCTGGAAGAGCAAAATACATGGATTGCCGAAACTGCCCAGCCCGAAATGGCTTATTTTGCTAACATCAATCAGAAACCGGTTAGTGAGGCAGTTTGTGCCCCTTATGGCGGTATGAGCATCGCACATGCGGGCTATCTGGATGTACGTCAGTTTCTGGCCGCCGCTCGCACATATCTGCAACAACAACACATTTATCAGGAAGCCGCCTTTGATTATCAGCAACTAAGGATTTTTGATGACTATGTGGAATACGGGGTTTGGACGGCCAAAAAGATACTATTTTGTGAAGGCCCACAGGCCATTAGCAATCCTTTTTTTGACTGGCTGCCGTTTCGCCCTGTGAAAGGAGAAGTACTTCATCTGGCAATTGACGATTTTGCGACAGATTATATTATCAACCAGCATTTGTTCGTTATACCTCTACCCAACGGAACCTACCGTGTAGGGGCAACTTACGACTGGCGAAACCTGGACTGGCAACCAACCGAAACCGGTAAAAATGAATTGCTGGAAAAAGTGTCAAAACTCATTCGCAGGCCCACACAAGTAATCGATCATTGGGCGGGCATCCGGCCTGCCACCGCCGACCGCCGACCATTGGTGGGTATTCATCCCACATATAACACGGTTGGCTTTTTTGGCGGCATGGGTAGCAAAGGAGTTTCGTTAATGCCATATCTGGCACAACATTTTACCAGTTCTTTGGTATTTCAACAGGAAATTATGCCTGAAATCAACATTAATCGTTATCTTTCGTTGTATAAAAAATAAATAAATGAATGAAATACGTTTACCGTTTTCAGTAAAATAGTATCTTTTGAAAGTCAAAAACCCTTGAATTTCAAAATTCTGAAGCCTGGATTGGTAACGGCAAACGCAACCACAGCAATAATTCTGTACTCTATGAAGTCTGCCTTTCGGGTGCTCTATATAGCATCATTTTTAGTTTTTATTACTTCAAGTGGGTGGTCACAAACAGCGTTGGATGTATTTGGCAAAAACCGAATTCAGTACAAGCAGTTTACTTGGAAAGTAATCACTACGACCAACTTTGAGATTTATTATTATCAGGAAGGAAATGAGATGGCTTATTTTGCCGCTCGCCATGCCGAATCCGATTTTGACCGCATTGCTGATTTGTTGGGTTACACGCCTTATTCCAAAACCAAAATCTTCGTTTACAACTCCGTTCTCGATCTGCAACAAAGCAATGTGGGCCTCAATAACGACATTGCTTTGCTGGGTGGGCAAACCAACTTCGTAAAGTCGCGCATTGAAATTCCCTATACAGGTAGCGCGGTTAATTTTAAACGTGAGTTAAGTCTGGGCATTTCGCGTATGTTCATTACCGAAATGATGTTTGGCGGAAGCTTGAAAGACATGGTTCAAAGCTCTTACCTGTTGTCATTGCCCGACTGGTTTGTGTCGGGAGCGGCCGCGTATGTTGCCGAAGGCTGGGGAGCCGAAATGGATGATTACATGCGCGATCTCATTGTGCATAAAAACGTCCGCAAACCGTCCATGCTGGAAGGGCACGAAGCCACATTGGTGGGGCAGTCGATCTGGAATTACATTGCCGAACGCTACGGAAAATCCAACATTTCGAATATTCTGAACCTGACCCGCATCATTCGGAACGAAGAAAGCAGCATTGTCAGTACACTGGGCGTCTATCCTTATAGTGGATTCCTGAAGGAGTGGCGCAACTTCTACACATCTATGAATGCCCCGATTGTCAATAATTACACCATGCCTGGTGAGGATGTACGTGCACGCAGGAATAACCAAAATCGATTTGGATACAATCAGGTAAAAATCAGCCCCAACGGGCAGTGGATGGTGTATTCGGAAAACTATCGGGGCCGCTATCGGGTTTTTGCCAAAAACCTGAAAAACGGTAACCGCACCACAGTTATGTCGGGTGGATACAGAACCATCAATCAGCGTTTTGACGAGCAGATTCCGCTGGTTGGCTGGCGTACTAACAATCAGATTGTGGTAATACATGGCAAAACCGGCGAATATGTGGTTAGTGTATATGACATAACCAAGAAGTTTTACAACCGTCTGGCCAACCGTAAGCTTCTCAAAAGCTTTGTCCAGGTAAAGGATTTTGATGTGTCGGCCGATGGCCGTACTTTGATCATGAGCGCGGTGCGAAACGGTAAAAACGACATCTTTATTTATGACATTGGCCGGGGGGCGGTTTCACCTGTTACAGATGATTTGTATGATGACCTGAACCCTCGTTTCATCGGCGAATCTACCAATTCATTTGTCTTTAGTTCAAACCGTCTGAGTGATTCATTGAAAGCCGATCGTGGTACTTATCAATCGGTTAGCAACTCGTTTGATCTGTTTATTTATGATGCGTCCAAATCAACCACAAACTTGCAGCGAATCGTCAGCACGCCAGGCAACGAACTGCAACCAGTTGTAGACAATGAAAGCATCTACTTTCTGAACGATCTGACGGGTATCAATCAACTGTATCGGTATAATGGTAGCAATCAAAGTCCGCAGCAGGTGAGCTTCTTCCGGCAAGGCATACGTTCGTATGACATTCATCAGGCGGATAGCAGTTTAGCGTATAATATTCTGGATGATCGGCGGGAATTTGTTGCGTATGATAAAAAATTCAACTTTTCTGACTCCAAACCCCTACTTCAAACCAAACGCAGCGAACTGCTGATTGACAAGATAGATGTAAGCAAAAATACACCTGCAAACGAATCGCAACCGTCACAAACTCCCACTCCCACCAAACCCAAAGAGGAACTGGTACTGGAACCGGGTGAGGTAGATACCGATAACTATCAGTTTGATGCCGATAGTAAGAAACCCGCCAATGCCGAATCGACCCGAAGCATCATTGCCACTGTAAACGAAGGAGCCAACCGCAAACAAGCCGTGCAAATAAACGGCCCGTCTAGTTATCAACAGCGGTTTACCATTGACAATGCTGTTACATCTCTGATAATCAATCCATTGCTAAAACCCAACGGATTGGGCCTTACTTTTGACGTAGAAATGAATGAGATACTGGAAGGCCACAAGCTGAAAGGCGGGCTCACCGGATACATTGATTTGGCGAGCAGTGGCTTTTATGGTGAATACCAGTATTTGAAACGCAGAGTGGATTTTGGCGTACGGTATGACAAAAAAACATATTACTTTAACCGGGCCTTATCCGAAGCGTACACTCAGCGATACAATCTGCATCAGATCCAATTGATGGCCTCTTATCCAATAAGTGTATCCAGTCGGTTTACGTTTGCGCCTACTTTTATGTATACCCGGTTTGTAGAAGCCGACTTTAACACCGGTTCGGCACCGCCCATTGCAACTACCGGTTATGCCGGAGCACGTGTCGAATATGTATTTGACAATACCTCTCTCAATGGGTTGAACATGATGGAAGGAACGCGCATTCGGGTCCAGTACGAGAACTATGCAGGTGTAAGTGATTCCAAAAGCGGCGTGAGTGCCTCATCTCGAAGTTTCAGCAATTTTAACATAGATGTAAGGCATTACCAGAAGGTGCACCGCGACATTATTTTGGCTACCCGTTTGGCCTATGGGCAGTTTGCAGGAAAAGCCGCCAAGCAATACTTGTTGGGTGGCATGGACAACTGGGTATTCAATGACCGCGATTCGCGGGCTACCAACGACCCTTTGCAAATAGCGCAGGGATTTGACAATCGGGATATCTTGTTTACCAAGCTGGCTACCAATATGCGTGGCTTTCCAATCAACAAACTTTCCGGCAATTCTTTTTTACTCTTCAACGCCGAACTGCGTTTGCCTTTGATCCGGTATTTCTACCGCGGGCCTATTACGTCCAACTTCTTCAAAAATCTGCAGTTTGTGGGCTTTTCGGATATTGGCACGGCTTGGACAGGTTCATCGCCATTCAGCCGGCAAAACAGCCTGAATACAACGGTTGAAGAAAACGGGCCTTTTTATGTAACGGTAACTAACTTCAAGAATCCGTTCCTGATCGGTTATGGAGCGGGGGCTCGCACCTTGTTGTTTGGCTATTATGTCAAGTTTGACGTGGCCTGGGGCGTTGAAGATTTCGTGGTTAATTCCAAGCCACGATATTACCTCACGCTGGGCTACGATTTTTAAAGCATCTTACTTTCTCAAAACCCGCTTGATTCATAAAACAGGCGGGTTTTTTGTTTTCTGAACATACTATTTTGCTAACAGATAAAATGCCTGCAAAGAAACGCCGCCAGACAACACTCCATTGCCCGAAAGTCCAAAACCGGGCGTGTAGAAAGGCGGAATATCTGACGAATAAGAACTTCGGTTGCTTGCTACTATGGCAGCTACACGCAATTGCAAATTAAACGACAGCCGTTCGTGTGCCGGAAAGTACGTATTGAGCACCGTTTCAAGACCGGCCGCCCATCTGTCCCGCCGTAAAAAGGGTACGCGGGCATCTCCAAAATATCCATCTTCAAACCAGAAGTCGCCCCCTTCCTGGTAGCGGCTGAAAATAAACTGCGTTCCAAAGGTTGCTTTTATTCGGTTGGGTATGGCATCACCGAGTTCAAATCCTGCCTTGGCATACCATCCTTTGGTAAAATATCCCACCAGGTTATGATACAGCGTATCCTTACTGACCCGCATTTTTGAATACCCGATGGCCGCCGTATAAGTGAAGCGATCCGTTTTTTCAAAGGAATTGTATTTGCCCAATACTTCGGCATGTAAACCCGGATACACAAAATTGTACAGGTTGCGCGATACGTCAAGCCCTATGTAATAGCGCGAACCTTTACCCGTTGAGGCATGATTTGCTGCTTGCTGGCCCATAGCAACTCCGTTAAATGCTAACAACCACAACAAAATTGTAACTGTTATTGCTGTAAACATTCGATGAATCGGTACTAATCCTGACATTAGAAAAGGAAGTTGGTTCACTAAGACGAATATTCTGAATGTATAAAGTAGCCCCGCAAGTACGGGAAATGAACTGTACCTTTCGATCATAGCTTACCGAAAGGGTGTCTATCCGATTTGCACCTTCAAAAATATAAGTAGTTGTATCTGAGCCCAATGCAATAGGAACCTGAAAGCTGGATCGGGGAAAATCGGTAGGAGAGTCGTACAGATTGCGTTTGCCTTTGAGAGCGTAGATACGTGTAAACGTGAGAGCTGTATCTGTAGACTGAGCAGGTGGCGATTTAACAAATGCAATCGAAGGTAGGGGCGAAAAATCATACCGATGGTCCTTGCAGCAGGCATGGAGCAAAAAGGCACAAGCTAGGAATGCGATTCGTATCGGTAGGGTCATAAAAAATCCTTTCATCTATGACCCATTTATTAGCCAAAAGGTTGCATCTGAATTGTGTCTTCTTTCAAACAAATTCTTGAAAAAGGCAAAAATAATAATTCTTTTTTGCCTTTTCCTTCTGTTAGGGTTGCGATTCGGTACGCAGCACCGGCTCCAACACCTTCCAGACGTTTTCTGCCACCAGTCGGTGTCCTTCTTCGGTTGGGTGAATGCCATCTGCCTGATTCAGAGAGGAAATCCCTGCCACGCGGTCCAGTAAAAATGGGATTAGAGTAGCCTGGTTTTTCGTAGCCAGTTCCGGATACAGGTTTCGGAAATCAGACGTATATTTGGGACCCAGGTTGGGTGGCATCTGCATTCCGGCAATTACCAATCGGGTAGCGGGATTGTGTGCTTTTACGGTATCGATAATGGCTTGCAAATTAGCACGAGTACTGGTAAGCTCTATACCGCGGAGCCCATCGTTGGCGCCTAATTCCAATACAAATACATCCGCGGGTTGGCGAAGCACCCAGCCAATGCGGGCTTTTCCTCCAGCCGAAGTTTCGCCGCTCAAACCGGCATTGACAACCGTATAAGGCAATTGCAACGAATCTATTCTCTTCTGAATCAATGATGGAAACGCCTGCGCCGGGTCCAGTCCGTAACCTGCCGTAAGGCTATTTCCAAAGAATAGAATGGTTTGGGTTTTTGCTTTTTCGGGTATACTATTTTGCGGCACGCTGTCGGCGGGTTTGTTGGTGGCAGCGGCCGTCTGGCCTTTCTCTGCACCCGACTGGCACGACACTCCCGCAGCTAGTATCCAAAGACTTATCAGAAAAGGATAAACGGTATTTTTAAAGGTTGACATAGAAACGAATATCAGTTTTTTGGTATTACATTAAGAACGTCAATTTGTGAAAGTAAAATCAAATACGAGCAAAAAAGTTTCGAACCATCAAAATTTTCACTCAAACTAATCGTCTTTTGAGAGAAGCAGGTTTTTCTGTTTGGGAAGATACTATTTATTCACAACAATCTTCTCGCTTCTGTTTTATCCAGTATATTCTGTTATGTCAATACTTCGTGTTCAGGATTTGACCAAATCCTATCAGAGCGGTGGCCGCTCCCTAACTGTTCTCGAAAAGGTAAGTTTTGAATTGCAACCCGGCGATACCTTTTCCATTGTAGGTCCTTCGGGTAGCGGCAAAACTACTCTGTTAGGATTATGTGCAGGTCTCGACCGAGCTTCGTCGGGTAGTGTTTACCTGAACGACATCTGTCTGGATACTTTGTCGGAAGACCAACGGGCTGCCGTTCGGAATGAACACGTAGGGTTTATTTTTCAGAATTTTCAGCTACTTCCTACCTTAACCGCATTGGAAAATGTAATGGTGCCAATGGAACTGCGCGGCACCCGCAATGCGCGTGCGTATGCCCAGGAATTACTCGAACGGGTAGGATTGGGCCAGCGTGGTCATCATTATCCGTCGCAACTGTCGGGTGGAGAGCAGCAGCGGGTTTCGCTGGCAAGGGCATTTTCGAACCGGCCCAAGATTCTATTTGCCGATGAGCCCACCGGTAACCTTGACGACGAAACCAGCCATAAAGTAGAAGCCTTGCTCTTTGATCTTAACCGGGAGAATGGCACTACGCTGGTACTGGTTACACACGATTTGGAGCTAGCCGCAAAAACGCAACGAATTATCCGGATCAAAGGCGGCAAAGTAATTTCTGATAGTGCTGTGGTCGATGCCTGATTTAATTTTTTGCTTGCTGGTGAGTTCCAAGACAAAACCCCTTCCTACAAACAGGAAGGGGTTTTGCAATTGTTCGATTCTATATCCCTTTTTTCTTTTTTACTTGCGGCTTTCCTATTATGAAATAAGATCACCGTTTTTTCGGCATTTCCCGCCTTTGGCCTCAATCAAGATCCTGCACATAAAATGCCGGAAAGCTGCTGTATGAAGCCATAGATTTATTGATTAAATCCAACTCCGTAAAAAATTTCAATTTGACAACTAATCAAATCTCGTAAAAAAGGCATTACAAAGGTAACAACTTTTGGCCTTTCCGTAGGAAGAAAAATATTTTTCCAATTATTAGATCAAATGCATAATAAATTATATAAAAATAGTTCAATTTTAAATCGTTCATTATTCTGGTTTTCTAGAGTAGCGAAGTTGAACTGTGAATTCATAAAATGACTTGCGACTTTATCAGTAAAAAAGGGGGCGACTTTATAAATAAAAGCCCCCTTACCATACCAGGCAAGGGGGCCAAAAACACTACTTCGTTCTAAACTTATTCTTTGCGCCGGTTTTTCTCAGTAGAGTCTTTCACGACAATTGTGTTTTCTTGAGGTAACGCTTCTGAGTTTTCCCAAGTTCTATTCTGACGTTTGTAATTATCATTTGAAGTCAGCGGATTGGTAACATTTTCTACCTCTCTGCCAGGTGTAGTAACTACTACTTCACCTTGTTCTCTCTGAGGATTTTTATAATTACGTCTAACATCGGCTACTTTGGTACGCTGTGTTTGTGCGGGAGCAATCTTGGTTTTACTTTTTTGAAGTCCATAAGGGTGCTTGTAATCTGCCCCGCTTTGGGCTTGTACAGATACCACACCAGCTATCACTAATACAACTACTGCAAGAATCGCTTTCATAATTTTTAAATTTAAGAAGTTAAATACAATTTTATACCGAGCAACGATTTTTCTATAACAACAAGAAAAACCTAAAAAACTGTTCCAAAATTAAGCATTTCTCACAATAAAAAACGAAAATTCTTAATTTTTATTGCAAAAACTGTAAAATATACTCATTTTTCTTATTAAGTATCGTTTTTTCAAAAGACGGAATTTGCACCAAAAAATTAAAATAGTACAAAATTTTTAAAATCTTTACTATCTATAGATATCCTAAAAACCCGTTCAAAAAAAGTGGCTTGGTTTACAAACGAAAATGAAAATTCAGGAAAGAGGCCTAAAAAAAAGCCGCGAACAAACGAATCCTTTTATAAAATGCGCAAAGTGCAAATGATTTTGGTGAAGACCGCTCTATGGTAGGCAGGTAGGAAAAGTACTATGAAATAGCGGTTTCTAGGAGAATACAAAAAATCCCGTCTGCATAAACGGGATTAGTGGGATGGCAGGAAGTGGTTTTTTGTTATTGGGTATGTTCTGCTACAGTTGCCCGGAACTGATTGCCCCGGTCTTCGTAATTGCGGAACAAGTCGAAACTGGCACAGGCTGGCGACAGTAACACCACATCGCCAGATTGCCCCAATTGCAATCCGAGTTGAATTACTTCTTTTACGCTCTGGCTTTGGTAAATGGCAGGCACTTTTCCCTCAAAAAAAGATACTAATTTTTCGTTGTCTTTCCCTAAGCAAATCAGGGCTTTCACTTTCTGTTTTACCAGTTCCTCTATTTGCGTGTAGTCATTGCCTTTGTCCACACCACCAGCAATCCAGATAATGGGTTCCTTATTGAAGCTACCCAGTGCATAAAATACCGAATCGACATTAGTCGCCTTGGAATCATTGATAAACGTAACTCCATTGATGGTTCCTACATTTTCAAGGCGGTGAGGCGCATTCTGGAAGGTCTGCAAACCGTTTTTGATCTGTACTTCTGAAATATTCAAAATACGGCAAACCTGAATCGCACACAAGGCATTAAAGGCATTGTGTTTGCCTTTCAACACGATCTCTTCTGCGGTGAAAGGCAGAGGTTTTTGCTCCCAGACGGATACTATTTCATCGTCGGTGGCATATCCTATTCTGGCAGTTGCTTTTGTATCAGGGCTTAATTCACTGGTAACTGCCACCGGAACGGTTTGAGGCGTCAAGCTTTCAACTGACCCGTATTTTTCATTAATCCAATCCATAACGGCCTTGTCTTTAGCGTTATAGATAAAAAAATCGTCTACAGTTTGAGATTGAATGATACGAAACTTGGAAGCCACGTAGTTTTCAAACTTGTATTCATAACGGTCTAGGTGATCGGGGGTGATATTGGTCAGAATGGCAATGTGTGGCCGGAACTGATAACAATTGTCCAGTTGGAAACTGCTCATTTCCAGTACGTAATAATCAAACGTATCTTCAATGACCAGTTCGGCAAAGCTATGCCCGACGTTACCGGCCAAGCCTACGTTCAGGCCAGCTTCTTTCAGCAGGTGATAGGTAAGCAGCGTAGTCGTGGTTTTTCCGTTGGAGCCCGTAATGGCAATGAGTTTGGCTTGGGTATACCGAGCCGCAAACTCGATTTCGGATATAACAGGTATGTGTTTTTCTTTCAGTTTCTTTATTATCTCTGCCTTATCCGGAATGCCCGGACTTTTCACTATTTCGGTAGCATCCAGAATCTGAGATTCGGTGTGGGTTTCTTCTTCAAATAGTATGTTTTCAGCAAGCAAAACCTGCCGGTAACTATCCTGAAGTTTGCCTTTGTCGGACAAAAAAACTTCAAATCCTTTGGCTTTGGCTAATAGCGCAGCACCTACGCCACTTTCGCCGCCACCTAAAACAACGATTTTCATATGCTAGTGTTTGTGGATTAACGCAGTTTCAGGGTTGCGATACTAAATACGGCCAGAATGATGGCAATAATAAAGAAGCGAATCACGATCTTGGATTCGTGGTAACCCAGTTTCTGGTAGTGATGATGCAACGGAGCCATCTTGAACAAGCGGTGTTCACGGGCATACTCAATTCCTTTCCGTCGTTTCTGGTATTTGAAGTAATAAACCTGCAAAATCACGGAAGTGCTTTCGGCCAGGAAAACCCCGCAAAACAAAGGCACCATCAATTCTTTGCGAATGATTAGGGCCATGACAGCAATCAGGCCGCCCAATGTCAGGCTTCCCGTGTCGCCCATAAACACCGATGCCGGATAGGAGTTGTACCACAAAAAACCGACACAAGCCCCCACAAACGCCGCACTGAAGATTACCAGCTCGCCCAGATTGGGTATGTACATGATTTTGAGGTAGTTGGCAAAGATAGCATTGCCCGACAAGTAGGCAAACAATCCCAGCGTCAGCCCGATAATGGCCGACGTACCGGCGGCCAGCCCGTCAATGCCATCGGTAATGTTGGCCCCATTGGAAACGGCCGTAATGATAAAGATAGCCACCAACACAAACACTACCCATTCGTATTGCTGGGGAATGAAAGGAAGGATTTTGCCGTAGTCCAATTCGTTGTTTTTCAGGAAAGGCACGGTAGTGAGTACCGACTTGATGTCATGATAAGGCGTAGCCGAAACATTCTCATAGTTAATGCGGCCTTCGTATTTCCGAATCACTACACTTTGGTTGAAATACAAGGTAAGTCCGATAATAAGCCCCAAACCTACCTGACCTACGATTTTAATTTTTCCTTTAATCCCCCGATCACCCGCTAACCATGGAAGTGCGCTTTCTTTCTTAAATACTTTGACATAATCATCCAGGAAACCTATTAATCCTAACCAAAGGGTGCTGATAATAAGCAAAATAATATATATATTGTCTAGGCGAGCAAATAGAAGAACCGGTAATAAAATACCACCAATGATAATAAATCCTCCCATGGTGGGTGTACCTTTCTTTTCGGATTGCCCATGCAGCCCCAGATCACGAATGGATTCGCCTACTTGTAGTCGGCGCAGCAGATTAATGAGTTGCTTTCCATAAATGGCTCCTATCGACATAGCAATAATCAACGCCATGCTTGCCCGAAAGGACAGGAATCGGAAAACACCTGCGCCAAAAAAATCAAATTGTTTATCCAGGTAATCGAAGAGATAATAAAGCATTGAATGGAAGTGTAGTAGCTATGAACAAATACGAATCGTCAAAAATAAGAAATTACTATAGAAAGCTGGTTTTCAAGTGATAAGATACGAAACTCAGGGGTTTTGGTTTCTGTACCGATACTATTTTCCAGCGGCCACAAACGCCTCCGCCAGGATTTTCTTGTCGTCAAACGGATGCTTTACGCCTTTGACCTCCTGATAGGTTTCGTGTCCTTTGCCTGCTACCAGAATAATATCTCCGGGCTGAGCTAAACCTACCGCTTTTGCAATGGCTTCTCTTCTGTCAGCAATAATATGAACCCGGTTGCGGTCAGTTACCTTTACCCCTTTTTCCATATCAGCCAGAATGGTTTCGGGTTCTTCAAACCGGGGATTGTCGGATGTAAGTAAGGTCCAGTCGCTTAGTTTACAGGCTATTTCGGCCATCACAGGGCGTTTGGCGGCGTCGCGGTTTCCGCCGCATCCTACTACCGTTATTACTTTTCCGCTTTCTTTTAGTTCCTGAACGGTCTCAAGCACATTTTCCAGTGCATCGGGTGTATGGGCATAATCGACGATGCCAATGATGCCGCTATCCGATCGGATTTGGTCAAAGCGGCCGGGAGCCGGCAAAACATCCGAAAGCTGCACCAATACCTCTTCGCTCGATTCGCCCAGTAATATGGCAGTGGCATAAACCCCTAAAATGTTATAGGCATTGAACTCGCCTATCAATTTAAACCAGACTTCCTTGTCTTCAATTTCCATTTGCAGCCCGTGCAAACTATTGGCAATCAGTCGTCCTTTAAACGGAGCGGGATTGATCAGTGAAAAACTCGACTTGGTAGCCGCTGTGTTTTGCAGCATCACCAGCCCCCGTTTGTCGTCCAGATTGACCAAGGCAAATGCGGAGGCAGGCAATTCGTCAAACAATTTCTTTTTGGCTTTGATGTAATTGTCAAATGTCTGGTGAAAATCGAGATGATCGTGCGTGATGTTGGTAAAAATGGCTCCGGCCAGTTGCACACCTGCAATGCGTTCCTGCACTATGGCATGCGAGCTAGCCTCCATAAAAGCGTGGGTACAACCAGCGGCCACCATATCGGCTAGCAAGGCATTCAGGTTAATGGCATCGGGCGTGGTGTGGGTTGCTTCCACGGGTTTATCATCAATGTAATTTCGCACGGTAGAGAGCATGCCCGTGCGGTAGCCCAGCTTCCGGAACAATTGATACAATAACGTAACCGTGGTTGTTTTTCCGTTGGTACCGGTCACCGCTACCAGTTTTAGCTTTTGCGAGGGATTTCCATAAAAATTAGAAGCAATGAAACCCAATGCTTTGGCGCTATCTGCAACCTGAATATACGTGACCGAATCGTGTGGGCTTGCGGGTAAAACTTCGCATAAAATGGCCGAGGCACCTAATTCAATGGCTTTTGCAATGTATTGATGGCCATCGGCTTGTGTACCCCGCACAGCCGCAAACATGCTTCCCGGCTGCACTTGTCGCGAATCGAGACATAGCTTGGAAATGGGAGAAGTGGAGTCGCCGATTACGGAAGTAACCGATACATTCTGCAGAAGTTGAGAAATAGATGCTGCCAAAAGATATACAGTTTAGGAGTTACGTTGCCTTAAATGATATGCGGCAAAAATAGTATCTTTTTTGGAGCGAAAACCACAGACCTTACAAGGTTTTTTAAAAACCTTGTAAGGTCTGTGGGGGGTCAGGCATCATAGAACAGTCCCCATTCGTCGGGAATGTCGTTTGACTTATCAAAGCCCTTGATCCAGTCTACAAATAAAACCCGAAATTCCTCAATGGTGTTGCGAAGGATTTGCAGGTCAATTGGGTTGGCAAGCTTCTCGGCCTTTACCAATGAAGTCTGGGCGAGCAATTCCCGAACGTGGATTTTGATGATTACCGCATTCTCCATGCGCAGCGTGTAGAGGTTGCCGCCTTCGGCTCCCGCAATTTTTGGCATGATGATCAGGGCATTGCTCATCATCTGCTCGCGTACCATCAGCACATCATCGTCTTCATTGATGGTGGCTACAATGGCCTCAGTCAGGTGCAGAATCTCTTCTGCTTTCTTCATGAGCGGCATGTTATGCACCCGGTCGTGGTGCTCTTGCATTTCCCGGCGCACATCTTCGCTGTTCCAGTCCTCTTCATTCAAATCGTCGAAATCAAAATCGTCATCGTCGTCTATATTCATGGCAGGTACAGCGTTTTGTGAATAGAAGGTGCCATTAGCATAACAGATTCTACGTTTTTTGTTAACAGAGGGGTTTTGCCTCAAAAAAAGATATTATTTTCAGATTTCGCAATGAGTTACTCAATCTATATTTTTCTGTTCCAGCAATTCGTACGTATCCAGGTTTAGAGCTAGTAGCTTTCCCACATTCTGGAGCGGATTCCCGAGCAATTTGGGCATCTGCAACCCTCGTATGGCAGCTCCGTGATAGCAGCCATTGTCAAGCGGAATAATAGTGCTGCGGTTCCGGACTTTGTGCTCAATGATAGACAGATTGGTGACCACATGCCCGTGAATGATTGTCTTACGGGTCGGGTTTTCAGTAAATCGCCGCAACATAATCATGGCGTTGTAGTTATCTACAATAGTATGGTTTTGAAATTCAAAACCTGCATGCACCAAGTAAAAACGGTCAAGCTCAAAGTAGAACGGCAGGGATTCAAAAAATTGCTGATAGGCGGGTAGCAACCGCCTGTCGGTGTCCAGCATTTTGTCAAACTTCTCCATAGCAACCGTTTCCAGAAAGTATTTCTGATAAATGCCTTGGTGGAAATTAGCGTAGTTATCCAGAAAGTTTTGCTCGTGATTGCCCCGCAGCGCATGTACCTGATACTCTGATTCTTGCAATTGAAGGATAAAATCAATGACACCTACGCTATCAGGGCCACGGTCAATGTAGTCGCCCAGTAGGAACAACTGATCCAGGGGGGTGAGCTGAATTTTTTCATGAACCAAGGTTTTAAATGTTTTAGCAAATCCATGAATATCGGATACAACAAAGCGCCGCCCTATCCGTGGGTTTTCCAGGATTTGCTGGCTTAATGGGTAATCGGAATCCATAACAATCAACTTTATGCAATAACGCTGCTCTAAAAATAGTACTTACGCGTTATACGCGTATCCTGGATTTTGGACTATTAAAAGATACTATTTTTCAACTAATTCCTGCCCGGTGGTTAATTTCTTTCGTTTATCTATCCAAATCAGCCGTCTACGTATAAAATTCGGCGGTTTGTTCAGATTTTTGACTTCTGGTAAAGTAATCCGACCTACTTTTGCGTTTCTACTAAGGCGACAACCAACTATCCTTTTTTAAGTTAAATCCATACACTATGAAATTACTTTTCCAATTTATCTGCGTATTCACGTGCTGTTTATTCGCAGGCCTGTCGGCACAGGCTCAAGACAAATTTACGGTTAGTGGCTACGTCAAAGATGCCAAAAGTGGCGAAACCCTCATTGGCGTGGCGGTATTTGTAAAAGGTACTACCGCAGGCGCACTCACCAACGAATACGGTTTTTTCTCACTTACCTTGCCCAGCGGCAACTATACCATTGGCGTAACCTACGTAGGCTACCAGGCTATTTACAAAGAGGTGGCCTTAACATCCAATCAGAAACTGGATGTTGAACTTACCGAAGAAGGCGTGCAGCTGCAAGAAGTGGTAGTGACCGCCGACCGTCCCGATGGAAATGTCAAAGACGTTTCGATGAGTGTGAACAAACTGGATATCAAGACCATACAGAAAATCCCAGCTTTTCTGGGCGAAGTTGACGTGATTCGCAGCATTCAGCTCTTGCCGGGAGTAAGCACCATCGGTGAAGGAGCCACCGGCTTTAACGTCCGTGGGGGCAGCATTGACCAAAATCTGGTACTCATTGACGAGGCGCCCGTGTACAATTCAGCTCACTTGTTTGGCTTTTTCTCCGTCTTCAATCCGGATATCGTAAAAGATGTAAAGCTAATCAAAGGCGGCATTCCGGCACAATATGGCGGAAGGCTATCTTCTATTCTGGATGTACGCACCAAAGAAGGAAACAACAAGCGGTTTTCGGGCCAGGGTGGTGTCGGGGCCATTTTTAGCCGGTTGTCGGTAGAAGCGCCATTGATCAAAGACAAGGCATCGTTTGTAATCGGGGCGCGCCGGTCATACATTGACGTATTGGCTAAGCCTTTCCTGAACAACGACTTAAAAGGAAGCCAGTTTTATTTCTATGACTTAACTGCCAAAGTCAATTACATCATCGATCCTAAAAATACGGTTTATCTGTCGGGTTATTTTGGCCGCGATGTATTCGGATCACCCGATTTTCGCTTTAAATGGGGAAGCACTACCGCCTCAGGCCGCTGGAATCACCTCTTCAATGACAAGCTGTTCATGAACCTGACGGCTTTTTACAGCAATTATGACTACTTCCTGGGGTTTGAAGACAATGTGCAGAAATCGACCTTCGATTGGAGTTCCAATATCATCAACTACAGTGTAAAGCCAGATTTCACGTATTATATCAATACCAAAAACACATTGCGTTT
Source organism: uncultured Sphingobacteriales bacterium (assembly GCA_963520985.1). Classification (GTDB taxonomy): domain Bacteria; phylum Bacteroidota; class Bacteroidia; order Cytophagales; family 172606-1; genus Xanthocytophaga. The sequence continues at coordinate 139,236 of CAUQTA010000001.1, read as the reverse complement.
TGGTGCCCAAAGCATACTTTACGATTTTCGTCCAGGTAATGCCGTAGTCTCGAATAAAGACTTTTCTAATAACATAAGCCTGGATAGCAAATATGCTCTGGAAAGTGGCATTTACGTTGATAATGAGCAAAAGATAGGCGAGAAGCTTACGCTGCAATACGGCTTACGGTATTCGCTGTTCCAATACATGGGCTCAGGTGATGCTTATTATTACGACAAACCCGCGGATGGAACCCGCCGCCAGCCTGCTGAAATCAAGCGTTTCGGTCAGTGGAAAAACATTGCAACATATGGTAATTTTGAGCCTCGTTTCTCTGCCAATTTTTCTATAAACGACCGTAGCTCTCTGAAAGCCAGTTACAACCGTACGGCACAGTACATCCATTTGGTTTCCAATACGGCAGCTTCTACACCGCTAGACGTCTGGACGCCAAGCACCAACAACATCAAGCCTCAGTTAGCTGATCAGGTGGCAATCGGGTACTTCCGCAATTTTGATGATAACATTTATGAGGCTTCCGTTGAGGCTTACTACAAAGATTTGAAGAACCAACTGGATTATGTGGATAATGCCGATCTACTATTGAACCCGAACCTGGAAGGCGATTTGATTCAGGGCATTGGCCGGGCTTACGGGTTGGAATTTTCGCTGCGCAAAACCCGTGGCCGCATGACCGGCTTTTTGAGTTACACGCTGGCTCGCACCGAACGTAGGCTGGCGGGAACACCGATCAATCAAGGGGAATGGTTCCCAAATCGCTTTGACCGCCTACACAACCTGAGCGTCACCGGCGACTATACGATCAATGAACTGTGGAGCATTTCGGCCAATTTTGTGTATCAGTCCGGCACGCCGATTACATTCTATACCAATCGCGCCGAATTTCAGGAGTTGCCTACGGTGCCTTTGATTCCGGATGAAAAACGGAACAATTTCCGCAATCCGGCTTATCACCGCCTGGATTTGTCGGTAACGAAGAAAAACCGCAAGAAAGAAGGCCGCCGCTGGGAAAGTTACTGGGTGTTTTCGGTGTACAATGCCTACAATCGTCGCAATCCGTTCTCGATTTATTTCCAGAACAATCCGGATTACAGTTATGGCGATTCCAACAATGGCGTACCTAAAACGCAAGCCATCCGCTATTCCATTGTGGGTTCATTTATTCCGGCAGTGTCATACAATTTTAAGTTCTGACCACGGATTGAAACAGATTTCAATGATTCAACAGATTGATAAAAGCGGTACTCAAGTCTTTACTAATCAAGTTAATCCTAAAAATCCTTTTTAATCTGCGGTCCAAAATAGTATCTCTCAAAAAGCAAAAACCTGGCTATTCTCTTGATATGAAAACCATACAGAATTTTTTATTTTTCGGCTTGCTTCTAGGCATTCTGTCTTCTTGCGAAGATGTGATTAATGTCGATGTGGCTCCGGCAGCTTCACAACTGGTGATCGATGCCTTTATCAGCAATCGGGACACGACGCAAATCATAAGACTAACGGAAACGGTTCCGTATTTTCAGGCGGGCAATGCGCCGACAATAAGTGGAGCAGAGATTGTATTGAAAAACCAAACAACCAACCGCGAGTTTGTATTTGAAGATACGGGAAACAACGGCGTATATGCCTGGCAACATGCCACCAACGACAGCATTGGCAAGGTAGGTGATACTTTTCAGCTTACCGTTCGATATCAGAATGATGTATATGAAGCTAGTAGTCAGTTAAACCGCACAACCAAAGTCGATTCCATTACGACCGAACTGGAAGAAGTCGGCCCCGGTGATTCCAAAGAAGGCTACTATGCCAAATTTTACGGAACAGATTTGATTGGAAAGAAAGACTTCTATTGGATAAAATCGTATAAAAACGGCAGGTATCAGACCAAGCTGCTTAGCTATGCCACCAATGGCATCAGTGGCCGCGACAATGACAATGGCTCGGACGGTTTTCCGTTTATTCCGCCGGTGCAGCAGTCCATTACAACGGGTAGTGATCCATTTAAAGTAGGTGATGCGGTAAAAGTAGAGATTTGGTCGGTAACGGAAGCCACCATCGAGTTTTTCATTCAGGCCGAATCGCAGATCAACAATGGCGGACTGTTTGCCCGCCCACCCGAAAACCTGCAAACCAATTTTGTAAATACTGCCAATGCTTCCAAAAAGCCCGTAGGTTGGTTTTGTACATCCGCCGTTAGCGGCATGCAGATAACCGTATACGAAGACCCGAAATAAAATAGTATGTCTCAAAAACACAAAACCCCGCTTTATTGTAAAGCGGGGTTTTGTGTTTATAACAGAATTGAGATCAATGCAAAGCCGTCCAGATCATGTCTTTCATCTCCTGAATGCCCATGCCCGTTGCCGACGAAATGGCAAGTTTAGGGATATCGGCAGGCAGTTGCTTCAATAGTTTTTGTTGCTCTTTCTCATCAATCAAATCGCATTTGGAAAGGGCAATGATGCGTTTTTTGTCGAGCAGTTCGGGATTGTATTCGGCCAGCTCGTTCAGCAAAATTTTGTACTCCTTGCCGGCATGCTCGGTGGTAGCGGCAATGAGAAACAACAAACTGGAATTTCGCTCAATGTGGCGCAGAAACCGCAAGCCGAGTCCCCGACCTTCGGCTGCCCCTTCGATAATCCCTGGAATATCGGCCATTACAAACGATTGGTCGCCCCGGTAAGCCACTACACCCAAGTTAGGCACCAATGTGGTAAAGGGATAATCCGCGATTTCAGGCTTGGCCGCCGATACACTGGCTAACAAAGTCGATTTTCCGGCATTCGGAAAACCAACCAAACCCACATCGGCCAGCAGCTTCAGTTCCAGCACTACCCAATCGGCAGTACTTGGTTCGCCGGGTTGGGCTTTGCGCGGCGCTTGGTTGGTTGGCGTTTTGAAATGATCGTTTCCCAAACCACCCCGGCCACCCGGAAAAATCATCAGTTCTTGCTTGTCATGGGTAATTTCGCCAATGATTTCGTCGGTTTCGGCCAGCTTGGCTACTGTTCCGATTGGCACTTCCAGGATTTCGTCTTTTCCCTGGCCACCTGTACGCCGATTTCCTTCACCGTTTTTGCCACTTTCGGCAATTACGTGTTTGCGGTATTTCAAGTGCAGCAGCGTCCAGAGTTGCGAATTTCCACGAATGATGATGTGCCCACCACGCCCCCCATCGCCGCCGTCGGGTCCGCCCATTTCAACATGTTTTTCGCGGCGAAAATGGGTGGAACCGGCTCCTCCGGCCCCCGATTTCATGTGGATTTTTACGTAATCTATAAAGTTAGAAGCCATCTGTGTTTCTGATTTTGAGCATTCGAACAGTTACTTCGAATGGGAATACAAATAAAAAAGACTGCAAAAGTACGATTCTTTTGCAGTCTTTGAAAGTAGGTCTGTGCCTACCATCGGATAAATTAATAGAATCAGCAAAAGCTGAGGAAAAATAGTAGGATGGAAAAAGCCAAAACCTGCCTTATTACTTAGGAAGCAACGGAATCAATTTCCTGGCACAGGTTCTGGAAAATTTCGTCGATATCGCCAATGCCATTCACTACCGCTACTTTGCCTTGGGATTCGTAGTAAGGCAATACGTGAATGGTTTTGCTATAATACTCGTCAATGCGTTTCAATAGTTTTTCGGCCTCATCATCAGCACGGCCACTCACTTTCTGGCGGTCAGCAATGCGTTGTTTGATCTCCGTTTCAGTTACGTCCAACTTCACTACCAGATTCACACTTTCTCCTTTGCCAGCCAAAAAAGCGTCTAACGCCTCTGCCTGAGGAACGGTGCGCGGAAACCCATCAAAAATAAAGCCCTTCGCCGTAGGATTTTCTTTCACCTTTTCTTCCAACATATCAATGGTAATGGAATCAGGCACCAGCAATCCATCAGCCAGAATCTGTTTTACCCGTTTGCCTAAGTCGGTTTCCTGACTGATGTGCATCCGGAACATATCACCGGTGGAAATATGCACTAGCTGGTACTTTTCAATCAATTTGGCTGATTGTGTGCCTTTACCCGCACCCGGCGGGCCAAAGATGACAAGATTTAACATGACGCTATAAATCGTTTTACAAGTTTACCACTGAAAAATAGTATCTTTTAAAAAGCAAAAAACCGTAAGGTTTTATCCAATTATCTTTTTTAATGACTATAGATGGAAAAACACATTATTTACTAAAGATACTATTGCCAAAATAGCAGAACTACAAATATAACAGGATAGGTTTGAATGTAATGTGTTTCGAGGTTGCTTTTGCAAGTAAAAACCATGCAATTACTGAAATATCAGGAGAATTTTCAAGCCTCAGTACAATTTTTTCTTCTTATTGATATATTCGCACATTTAAGAAGCGTTTATAAGCATTCTTAAATTTAGATTCAATAAAATGATAGGTGAAACTTGAAAATACTATTGTAAAAACTAAAACGAATAGAGGATAGAGAACCGTTTTATGCTGTTCTTGCCAAGGTATTCTTAAAACTATAGTCATGAATTTACTGACAAATAAAATAACAAGCGAATGTGTTAGATAGATGGAATATGAAATTTTTCCTAAATACAAAGGGATGCGGGATTGCAGAATTGTTGATAAAATAAAATCGTCTTTGGTAGCAAGTAGAATTAGCACTGCAAAAAGGAATGAAAGAATCACTTCAAAATAATAATTACTAGTATATAGATAAGCATAGAGAAAAAATACGACAATAATGGCAATAATCGTTAATGTATCTGCAAAAATATTGAGCAAAAATGTCGGCTTTTGCATATAGAATTTATGAATGTAGTTTCCCAACGCGAATGCAGCTATACATCTTAGCAATGGCATAAAACCAGTTAACTGCAAATGATGCCAGCTTTGAGTATAGACAAGCAAATAGATAAAGCTAAAGATAAGAAAGCTTATTTTTTTGGATGGTCTTTTCAAGAGTGGAATAAAGAGTATATATGTCCACATCTCTGTAGAAATACTCCATGCGGGTATATTCCATGTATAGTTATACAAGTAAATAAAAGGAGGAATTGATTGCAATAAAAGTAATTCGATAACAAAAGTATTATATGTTTCAAGTGTATTAGGTTTTGGCGCAATGACACAGCCAAGTAAGGCCAAAAACATTGCAAATACATGAAGAGGATATAACCGAAAAACTCGCTTCAGTACAAACAACTTGCTGTCTTGTGCATTCTGAATCTTATTGTCATAGTTATAAGCAATGATAAATCCGGATAAGACAAAAAAGAAATCAACAAATACATGTCCTCTTTCAACAAATGGAACATAGTATAACCATGTTTCTTTTTTAGTATGGAAAAGCAAGACGAAAATGGCAGCAAAACCTCGTAGTGACTCTAAATTAGGGAAAAATGATTTTTGCATAAATAGCTATCTTTTCTTTGGGGAAAGTAATGGCGGCACCTCAAAATCCAATACAATTTTTTCTAAATTCTGTTTTATTGCCTTTCCTGAAGCATCTGTGTCAGGAAAGTGATGGTGGCTTGCATGGGAGTAAATAACAGATTGGGGAAAATGCCAAAAACCAGAGCCAGAATTGCAAGGAAACCAAGCATAAAGGTTTCGCGGAAATTCAGGTCAGTTAGTTGAAGTGACCATTCCTCGCCACCGCAGGTCCAGTATTTGCCGAAAAACATTCGCTGGAGTGTCCATAAGAAGTAGGCTGCGCCCAATATCAAACCCGCCACGGCCAGCAGTATTACCCAACGCGGAATGGTATCGGTACCGAAGCATCCCATGATGGAGAAAAACTCGCCAATGAAACCCGAAAACCCGGGCAAGCCCAACGAAGCGAAGAAGGCGATGATTGTCATGACTGTGAAAACAGGCATTTTGCTCATCAGGCCCCGGTAATTTTCGATGGTTTTGTCATGGGTACGGTCTTGCAAAACACCTACCAGTAAGAACAGCATGGCCGACAGGATACCGTGACTAAACAGTTGATACATAGCTCCGCTAATGCCTTCGTTGGTCATGGAGGCCATGCCTATGAGCACAAACCCCATGTGGCTAACCGACGAATAGGCGACCATTCGTTTCAGATCGTGAGCTGCCATGGCATTCAAGGCCCCGTATACAATCGAAATTCCGCCCAGGATGCTGATAATGCCCGAGTAGGTCCACGACGCATCCGGAAAGATAACAATGCCTACCCGAATAAGCCCGTATCCACCTATTTTTAAAAGAATTCCGGCCAATACTACTGAAATAGGGGTTGGGGCTTCCACGTGGGCATCAGGTAGCCAAGTGTGAACCGGCACAGCGGGCAACTTGATCATAAAGCCAATCAGCAAGAATACATATGCCCATAACCGCAGCGGATAGCCCATCATCCAGCGCGAATATTTCCAGTTGAGCAAGGAATCGGGTAAAAAGTTGGCGTGGTCAACCATGGCCAGCATGTCAAAGGTAAATGTTCCTTTGGGATATTGAACCGAAAAAGCCAGCATGATCATGACCAGCAAAATGCAAACCGACCCCGCCAATGTATAGAGAAAGAATTTGATGGAAGCGTATTCGCGCCGCTTGCCACCCCAAATGCCTATCAAGAAATACATAGGCAACAGCATGAACTCGAAAAACAGAAAAAACAGGAAGAAATCCAGCGCGGCAAAACAACCGATGATGCTTCCCGATAACAACAAATACAGTGAATGAAATCCTTTGGCTTTGTAGGTTATGGTCCAGGCTGAAATGGCTCCAATAAATAGTACCAGCGCCGAAAGCAAAACCATGGGCATATTCAATCCATCGAGCCCCACAAAATACTGAATGGCAAGCTTACCCGACTCGCCCATTGAAACGGTAATCCAAGGAAGCTTCTCTACAAACTGCATGTCATCTACGCTTTTTATTCCATGTTTCTGAATGTCAAACATGAAATAGATCCATCCCGCCAAGCCTAGGTTTATTGTACTGATTAACTGTGTAATCCAACGATACAAGGCAGGTTTTTCGTTTGGCAAAAACAGTATGGCCAACGATGCGAAAATCGGCAGAAATATGAGTATGGAGAGAATGTGCGTCGACAACGAATGAAGAGGTTAAGAAAATGTATAGAACGGGTTATTCTTGGTATTTTTCAATAGCAAAGGGTACAGTAGTGAAATAAGCTAACAACACGTCACTTTTTGGATAAATCAGTTTTATATTGTTTCCACTCCTGTAAACTTCGGAAGGGCCATCCAATTTCCAGTCTTGTATGGGCAGTTTTTCCCAAAGTTTACGATTCATTTGAAAGCCTTGTTTTTCAAATCCGCTAATCCATTGGTTTACTGTATTCTTTTCGGTTTTTATGGCAACTACCATGGTATAATCCGATGGTCCCGCAACTGCTCCACTGCTATTATCCTGATAAAAGATGGTGAACTCCGCATCTTCGACTTTGGAATGGCTTTTGACATACTTTGACAAAAACGTCAACTTTTTACTCTTTTCGTTAAATCTGGTGCTGTTGGTTTGGGTCGACAAGTTTCCTTGCTGGTTCTCAGCCGTTTGCGTGCATCCACTTCCTAACAGTATCAGTAAATAAATGCCTATTGCTCTTCTCATTCGTTCAGCTCGTTAACTGTTCAAAACTACTGCCCAAATCAGAAGCGCTATCAAACCAAACAAAGCGGCCGTAAATAAACTCTGCACTTTGGTTCCGGCAATGGACTTAGCCAAAACTCCCAACTTTCCTGCTAAGGTTGCCAACAGGTTCACAATTCCATCCACAAACGTATGGTCAAACCAGGCTATAATGTGCGCCCAGGTTACCGTGAAAATGCCTGCATAATTAACGGCTCTATCAATCACCGCTTTGTCGGTCCATGAAGTAATGCGTTTTGCCACAAATGTACCACGTACCAATAGCAACTGAGCCAGAAAATCGGTATACAGGAAATGATAGGATAGCTTGCGTACGAAAACCGGCACCAGTCGGTTGGGCACACCCGCACGCCACCAACCTATGATCAAACCTAAGACTACAAAAACAATGGAAGCAACCAGGGTAATCTCATGCACGACAGCCGCATTCAGCGACAGAAAAAACCTACTCCATATTCCGGCGTTTTCTACTGGTAAAGCCTGATTATCAGGAAAGGCTTTGAAAAACCAGCTTTCGGCGGTTTCCCAGGGAATCCAGGAAAACCAGAAAAAGAACGACAGGATCGATAATATGCCCATAACGCGTGTCATCACTGCCGGCGATTCTTCAGTGAAATCGTTGATGTAACGCAATTGATCGTCGTACAAAGCAAAATAGCGCGGCAAGCCTCCAAAAACCAGCTTCAGTTGTCGAGCTGTGTACAAAGCCGTAAATAGTACCGCCAGAAAACCAAAAACCGGCACTATCCACATCCATTCCATGGCTCCGGTTTGGGAAGTCCAGAGGAGCATTTTACTGAGAATCAAATCTTTTGACAAAAACCCGGATGTCAACGGCAATCCGGCCAAGGCCAGCGAACAAATGGTATAACACAGAAAGGTAATCGGCATTTGCTTTCGTAACCCACCCATGTTGCGCATATCCTGTACATCAAACTCAGGATCAGCAATGTGCATGCGGTGTTCGGCTTTGTGCAAGGCATCGATCACCGAGCCCGCACATAAAAACAGACCCGCTTTGAAGAAGGCGTGCGTGACCAAATGAAACAAGGCCGCTTCGGGTGCGCCTATGCCGATGGCAGCCACCATGTACCCCAGTTGTGAAACAGTGGAATAAGCCAGCACCCGCTTGATGTCATATTGAAACAAAGCGGCAAAAGCTCCCACAAAAGCCGTTACGCTTCCCACCACGGCAGCGAGCATTAAAATAGTATCTTCTAAAAACGGAAAAGTGCGGATGAGCAAAAATACGCCGGCGGCCACCATGGTAGCGGCGTGAATCAATGCGGAAACGGGAGTGGGGCCTGCCATAGCGGGCGGCAACCAGATGGACATCGGAAATTGGGCGGATTTGGTGGCGGCGCCACAAAAAATACCCCAACCCACAAAGGTCATCCACAAGGTATTTTCGGGAAATACGGCATTCTGAGTTAGCAGGATAATATCCGAACTGCCAAACTGGAGGTAAATAAAGATAATAGCCAAAAACAATCCGGTGTCACCGATCCGATTGAGAATGAAGGCATTGCGTGACGCACGGTAAGCAGCCGGTTTTTCGTACCAGAACCCAATCAATAAGTAGGAAGACAAACCGACTAATTCCCAGAAAAAGTAAAGCAAAAATAGACTATCGGCCAGTACCAACCCCAGCATGGAAAACGTAAACAAGCCCAAATACGCAAAATAGCGGCTGTACTTGGGGTCGCCTTTCATGTAGCCTATTGAGTAAATCTGGACCAACGCCGAAATCAGCGTCACCAATACCAGCATCACCGCTGAGTATTTGTCGAGCAGCAAACCTACCTTAAACTCATGGATGTAAACATTGAACCAGTCGATTTGGTAATGCAACATCTTCTTTGGAAACACCTGACTAGCAGCCGCTAACGAACACCCAAAGCTGGCTAGTGTAGCTGCAATAGCCAGCCAATCCCCTTGTCGGGGAAGTTTTTTGCCAAAGCTCATCAAGCAGAGAAAGGCAACCAAAGGCAATAAGAGAGCAGCCAGTACAAGCATTTTAATCCATTAAACCACTAAGAAAATAGTATCCTGCCAAAACAGAAAACCCTCACTTTACTTATCCTTTTTGTCTTTCACTTCGTCCAGGTTTACAGTCTGGAAATACTGATACACTTTTAACACAATTGCCAGTGCCACAGCGGCTTCGGCAGCAGCTACGACAATTACAAACAAGGCAAACACTTGTCCTTCTACATTTTTAGGATACAGTCGATTAAATGCTACCAGATTCAGGTTAGCCGCATTCAGCATTAATTCGATGCCCATCAACACCAAAATCGCATTGCGTTTGGTAACGATAACAGCCACGCCGATGCAGAACAACAGGGCTCCTACCAACAAAAAATACGATATGGGTATCAACTTCTGTGAATTCAGTAATGGGTTAATCTGACTTGGAATAAGTCGGTTAGTGCGGCAAAAGTAAAAAAGAATATCGAGTAGGAGGCGTTGCAATCACGAAAAATCGTTTTTTCTAGTTAATTTTGACTATTAGCGAAGCCAGTTAGTAGAAAATTCATGAATAAAGTCTGGAAAAAGCCAACCGAATGGTTCCGGAAATCCCGCACAGGCAGGTGGGTTGTAGCTCATCAGCACACGCGTTGGTTTGTTTGGGGCAAACGCACAGCGGCCATTTTACTCGCATTGGCAGGTTTTTTCTTTGTTTTAGATACTGTTTTTCCGTTTCGGGTGCAGGTCGACTATGCCCAACTGATTACGGCCCGCGACGGTTCGGTGCTGTATGGTTTTCTGAGCCATGACGACAAATGGCGGATGAAGACGGAATTGCACGAGATCACGCCGGAACTGCGCAAAGCCATTATCCACAAAGAAGACCGTTTCTTTTATTATCACCTGGGCGTCAATCCGATAGCCATTGCCAGAGCCGCCGCCAATAATATCTTTACCGGACGCAAAACCTCCGGGGCATCAACCATCACCATGCAGGTGGCTCGCCTGCTGCAACCCAAAGAGCGTACGTATGGCAATAAGCTGGTGGAAGTGTTTCGGGCCGTGCAATTGGAGTGGCATTTTTCGAAAGACGAAATCCTGCAATTGTACCTCAATCTGGTGCCTTACGGTGGCAATGTAGAAGGCGTAAAGTCGGCGGCCTTGCTCTATTTCGGGCAACTTCCCAATCGCCTGAGCGTGGCACAAATTACAGCATTGGCCATTGTTCCGAACCGACCCACATCACTTTCACTCAATCGAAATTCCACTCTACTTCAGCAGGAACGCGACAAATGGTTGCGTCGCTTCGAAGAAAATAGCGTGTTTGAAAAATCGGTCATTCAGGATGCGCTTAATGAGCCGCTACAGGTAAAACGTACCCCGTTGCCAGCCATTGCACCACATCTGTCGTATCGGCTGCATACCAAATACGTGCAAGTAGCGAACTTACATACTACGCTAAATCGCATTACGCAAGACAAGGTACAGCAGTTGGCTTATAATTACCACAAGCGGCTCCAGAAATACAACATTCATAACTTGGCAGTTATTGTGGCCGACAATCAGACCCATGAGATGCTCGCCTATGTAGGATCACCCGATTTTTATGACAATGACCACGCAGGCCAAGTTGACAATGCCCGCGCCATCCGGTCGCCGGGAAGCACGCTGAAACCATTGGTGTATGCCTTGGGAATTGATGCCGGAAAAATCACACCCAAAACCCAGTTGCTCGATGTGCCTTCGCAGTTTGATGGCTATGCCCCTGAAAACTTTGACCAGAAATTCAATGGCGCTGTTACCGTAGAAAACTCCCTGATTAATTCATTGAATATTCCGGCGGTAAAAGTATTGGAAGACATTACCGTTCCGGCGTTTGTAGCCAAACTAAAAGCGGCCCGTTTTGAACAAATTGCCCGCGATGAACACAAGCTCGGCTTGTCGTCCATTTTGGGTGGCTGCGGCACTACGCTGGAAGAACTGGTAGCCCTGTACACCGCTTTTGCCAATGGAGGCAACTATAGCCCTCTCAAGAACTTGAAATCGGAATCCCAAGATTTACCAAATAGTATCTCTGAAAAAACGAAAACCTCGTCTATTCAGCTCATTTCGACACAGTCGGCCTATATGATCAATGAAATATTGATGCAAGCCGTACGTCCCGATTTGCCCACTGGCTACCAGAACAGTTATCATGCGCCACCCATTGCCTGGAAAACCGGCACTTCGTATGGCCGCAAAGACGCATGGAGCATTGGGTATAACCGCCGGTACACGGTAGGCGTGTGGGTGGGCAATGCCAATGCCGAAGGTGTCCCCGAACTAACCGGCGCCGACATTGCGACGCCGTTGTTGTTTCAGGTATTTAACTCAGTGGATTACAACGCCGCTGGTAGTCGGTTACTTGCCCCCAAAAACCTGCAAATGCGACTGGTCTGTGGCGAAACCGGATTGCTCCCTAGCGACCAATGCACCCATCAGGTGGTTGATTATTACATTCCGCTGGTTTCCAATACGCAGACTTGCAAGCATTTGAAAAAAGTAGCGGTTTCGCCTGACGAATCGTTTTCGTATTGCACTACCTGTCTGCCTGAAAATGGATACAAAAAGCAATTGTACGAAAACCTGCCGCCTGCACTGGTGTCGTTTTACAATACGTGGGGGGTGGCTTACAAACGCATACCGCCACACAATCCGGCTTGTACACGGGTGTTTCATTCAGATGCTCCCGAAATTGTAACTCCCGCCGATGGCCGGGAGTACCTGGTAGATGTGAATGAGCCGCCTGAAATGCTTCTGACCTGCCACGCTGATAATGACGTAAAACAAGTGTACTGGTACGTGAACGACCGGTTTTACAAAGCGGCCAAAGCAACCGAGCGGGTGTTTTTCCTGCCCGAGCCCGGCGAGATAAAAATATCGTGCAGTGACGACAAAGGCCGCAATACGGATATTAAGATTGTCGTGAAAAAAATGTAAAACGCCTCATCCCTAAATCCCTTCTGAGAAGGGACTTGACTTTCGCGAATCTGAAAGTCCCTCCCTCACGGGGAGGGATTTAGGGTGGGGTTTCTTTTTACTCCCCTTTCTGTAGGGAGAGGGGTTGGGGATGAGGCCTTTTCACTTTCGAAACATACTATTTTTGACTATGAAAAAATGCATTCTTCTGATTCTGGGCTTATTAACTACTGTCGGGCTTTCTGCTCAAAACAAGAAATCACTGCTGTGGGAGATTTCGGGAAAAGACCTGAAAACGCCTTCCTATATTTTTGGCACCATTCACCTGCTGTGCGAAAGCGATTTGAAAGTTACGGATGTACTGAAAGAAAAACTGGCCCAAACCAAACAGTTGTATCTGGAACTGGACATGGACGACCCTGCCATGATGCTCCAAATGATGCAACAAATGAACATGCCCGATGGCACTAAGCTGAAGTCGTTGTTATCTGAAAAAGACTATGAACTGGTAAGTACGTTTTTCCAGAAAAAGACGGGCATGCCGATGGATCTGTTCGCCTCTGCCAAACCCTTTTTTGTCATGTCACTGGCACTGCCGTCTACGATGCCTTGCAAAGTGGCTTCCTGGGAAGCATCCTTAACTCAACTGGCGAAAGATAACCAACTGGAAACACTGGGACTGGAAACGTTGCAGGAACAAATGGCCGTTATCGATAAAATTTCGTACAAAGACCAGGCTGACATGCTGATGGAAACCCTTCGGGACACAACTAAGGCTCAGAAAAATACGGATCGGCTTGTTAGCCTGTACAAAAACCAGGATATTGACGGCATGCAAAAAGACATTGCTGCCAGTGGCGAAACCACCGCCAAATACGAAGACGTGCTTCTCAGCGAACGGAATCAACGCTGGGCACCGCAAATTGCCAAAATTGCAGCCGAAAAACCTACCTTTTTTGCCGTAGGAGCGGGACATTTGGGTGGTAAAGAAGGCGTATTGCAACTTTTGCGCAAGGCAGGATACCGGGTAACTCCTGTTGCGTTATAGTGGGTTTAGCCAATGCAGACGATACTATTTCCAATTGGTGAAACATCTTTCTGCTATTTCTGGTTTGACAAAGAATACTATCTTTTTGCATGACAAAAGGTCTTAATTTTTTAACTTTCGCTTTCTTGCAAACTATCTGAATACCAATAAATTTGTCTATCACTTCAACCTTAACATCCATGAAATTGTCCTTTATCAAAACTGCCTTTTTAGGCGCATTTTTAGTAGCTGGCTCTCAATCGCTGGTAGCCCAATCAATGAAACTAACCAAGACTTGGGAAACAGACACCACTGTCACTACCCCAGAGTCGGTGTTTTACGATGCCAAAACCAACACCATTTACGTGTCGTGCATCAACGGTGGCCCCGCTGCTGAAAACTCCAAAAGCTTCATTGCCAAAGTAAGCCCTGAAGGCAAAGTATTGCAGCGCATTGCCGAGGGGCTCAACTCAACCAAGGGCTTGATTGTGGTGGGCAACAAATTGTACGTGACCGAAATTTTCAAACTGGTCGAAATAGACCTGAAAACGGGCAAGGTGGTTAAGAAATACGACGTACCCGAAGCCAAATTCCTGAACGACGTTACGGCCGACGAAAAAGGCATGGTTTATTTTACGGATATGCGCAGCAACCGCCTGTGGATGCTGCACAACGGAATGGTAATGAAAGTAGCCGAAGGCGGACCTTTGAACAGTCCGAATGGGTTGTTTTATGAAAAAGGCAAGCTGTTAGTTGGCAACGGCGACGGCAAAATTCTGGCCTATGACCTGAAAACCAAGCAGTTTTCAACCCTGGCCGAAGGCATCAGCGGCGGCATCGACGGGTTGGTTTCAGATGGCAAGAAAGGCTATTTTGCATCCGAGTGGCGTGGCAAAATCTGGCATGTAAGCCCGGATGGCAAGCCTGAATTGCTACACGATTCGGTTGAGCAAAAAATGAATACGGCGGACATTGACTACATTCCTAGCAAAAAAATGCTGTTGGTTCCTACCTTTTTCGTAAATAAGGTGATTGCTTACAAAGCGGAATAATTCAAAATAGTATCTTCACAAAACCCAAAACCCCGGTACTTATTACCGGGGTTTTTCATTGCATAACCGCATAAATCCTATGTGAGCAAGAACAAATTCTCGCATCTCTTGTCTTTCTTCTTTTGTCTTGCCCTCAAACCTCGTATTTTTGAAAAACGATTTCACCCTTCTTTTCAACAAACTCCCAATCATTCGAATGCAACGCCCTTTCCTTGTCGGTATTACTGGTGGTTCTGGTTCTGGTAAAACGTATTTTCTCAACAGCCTGCTGCGCGGTTTTACTTCAGAAGAAATTTGCCTGATCTCACAAGACAATTACTACAAACCGCTCGAAAATCAGCACCTCGACCCCAACGGCGTACACAACTTCGACTTACCCGAAGCCATTGACCATCAGCTATTTGCCTATCATATCCTGAACCTGAAAGAAGGCCGCCCCATTCAGCAAAAGGAATATACCTTTAACAAAGCGGATAAAGAACCGCAGCTGCTTACCTTTAATCCGGCACCGATTATTGTAGTAGAAGGTTTGTTTGTACTGTACTATCCGGAACTGAGTCAGCTGCTCGATTTGAAAATATTTATTGATGCCAAAGAACACATTAAGCTGAAGCGGCGTATTTTCAGAGACAATACCGAACGGGGCTACGACCTCACCGATGTGCTCTACCGGCTTGAACACCACATTGTACCTTCGTACGAAAAATACATTGCCCCACTCAAGCACGATGCCGATGTGGTGGTGCCCAACAATACCCATTTTCACACTGCGCTGGAAATGATTACACTTTTTCTGAAAAGCAAAGTAAAAATGGATCTTTCGGTGTAGCTACCCTTTAACCCAACTGCCATGAATCACTTTCGCCTTCACCAGGTTTTGCTCTTTCTGGGAATACTATTTTGTGCCAATAGTGTCATGGCACAAAATGCACCCAAATCATCCGCTCCGGTTTCGCTTATTCTGGATACCGACATTGGTCCCGACTACGACGACGTGGGAGCGATAGCACTAATGCATGCCTTGGCCGATAAAGGCGAATGCCGGATACTGGCCACCATTGCCAGCGACAAATACGCCAATGCGGCCGCGGTACTGAGCGTGCTGAACACGTATTTCAAACGCCCCCAGATACCGATTGGCGTTCCCAAAGGCAAAGCCGTCGATCTGGCTCCCGTCCAAGGATGGGATTCGGTACTGGTGACCCGTTATCCGCACAGCATCAAAACCAATGCACAGGCACAGGATGCCATTGCCCTGTACCGGAAGATTCTGGCTCAACAACCGGACAAAAGCGTGACCATCGTAACGGTCGGGTTCCTGACCAATATGGCCAATCTGCTCGACTCCAAAGCCGATAAACTGTCGCCTCTTTCGGGCAAAGAATTGGTGCAGAAAAAGGTAAAGCAGTTGGTTTGCATGGCGGGCGGTTTTCCCAAAGGCGACGAATTCAATGTAAACCAGGATGCCGCTTCTTCCAAAAAGACATTCGACAACTGGCCTACACCGATCACGTTTAGTGGTTTTGAAATAGGGGAACGGGTGTTTACCGGTTTGCCGCTGATCAAAAGCAACATACAAAACAGTCCCGTCAAAGATGTGTTTGCCATCAGCATTCCCAAAGGAGGTGAAGAAGACAAAAACGGCCGCAAAAGCTGGGACCAAACCGCCGTACTGGTAGCCATTCGCGGTTGGGAAAAATACTATACCGTGAAACCGGGAAAGTTTGTTTGCCAGCCCAAGGGAACTAATACTTGGGATAGCCAAGGCAAAAATCACCAGTATCTGGTGGAAAAAATGCCGGCGGCTCAGGTAAGTGCCCTCATCAACGAACTGATGATGCACCAACCTAAGGCAAAATAGGCCGGGGTTTTGGTTATTGAAAAGATACTATTTTTCAGCTTTAGCCCATGTATCATAGGTGACTATCTCTCACCATCCTAGTTAACAGGTTAAGGCTTGTGGTGCACCAAAGTCTATTTTCAGAATTAATCTACAAATCATGCTTACACACAACCTGGGCCGTACCGAATTCGGTAATCCTGCCAATGTAGGGAATCTGATGTCACTGGAAGAGGCCAACCAGTTACTCGACGATTGGGTAAAAAACGAAAGCCTGAAGCGTCACATGCGTCAGGTAAGTACCTTGATGAAAGCTTGGGCCAGAGAAGTAGAGAATCTGGATGAAATAGGTCAGTTGAAATGGGAAGTGGCCGGATTGCTACACGATGCCGATTGGGATCAATGGCCCGACGACCACTGTCGCCGGATCATTGAAGAACTGGAACGCCGTAACATTGACCCGGAAATCATTCGGGCTATTGCTTCACACGGGCCTCGTTTTTTCGGGGTTGATCCGGTAACTCCTATGGACAAGATGCTCTACGCTTTCGACGAGCTTTCGGGTTTTATTCATGCCTATTCACTCATGCGGCCAACCGGTTATGAAGGAATGGACACTAAGGGAGTCCGCAAACGCCTGAAAGACAAGACATTTGCCGCCCAAGTATCGCGTGAAGACATTACCGATGCCGCTCAACGTGCCGACCGCGAATTGGACGAACTCATTGTGTTTGCCATTCAGCACCAAGCCGCTGTTAGTTAATGTTATTCCCGTCAGTGCGATCTGGAATAGTATCTTTTCTCCACCCTTAAAATCAGTCACACTACATTGGCAGGTTTTTGTTTATCTTGTCCTACTATTTCTATTACTCGTTTGTCAACCAATGCCTGTACGTTTATCTGCCACAGCATACATCGAAGGAATTCTTGCAGGCAACCGCATGATACTGAGTCGGGCTATCACACTGGCAGAAAGCACGTTACCCTCTGACCGAACATTGGCGGCCGAAGTACTACAAGGCGTTTTGCCACATACAGGTCGCTCCATTCGTGTGGGCATCACTGGGGTGCCAGGCGTGGGCAAGAGCACTTTTATTGAATCCTTCGGAAATCACATCACTTCATTGGGCAAAAAGCTGGCTGTTTTGGCCGTTGATCCCAGCAGTGAACGCAGTCGCGGTAGCATTCTGGGCGACAAAACCCGCATGGAAACGCTGGTCAACCAGCCGTTGGCATATATACGACCTTCACCTACAGGCGCATCGCTGGGAGGAGTGACCCGCAGTACTCGACAAGCGTTGCTACTCTGCGAAGCCGCCGGGTATGAAGTCATTTTCGTGGAAACAGTAGGAGTGGGGCAGTCCGAAACGGTGGTTCATGGAATGGTCGACTTCTTTTTGTTGCTGATGCTGGCCGGAGCTGGCGATGAATTGCAGGGAATCAAACGGGGAATCATGGAAATGGCGGATGCCCTGGTTATTACCAAAGCCGACGGAGCCAACGCCACCACTGCCCGCACTGCCCGAGCCACTTACCATAATGCACTGCATCTGATGCCACCCACCGAATCGGGTTGGATACCGCCCGTACAAACCTGTTCGGCGCTGGAAAATACGGGTATGGCCGAAATAGCCCAACTACTGGAAGAATACCGGCAACTTACGCAGGCAAATGGCTTTTTTCAGCACAATCGCCAGACACAAAACCTGCAATGGATGCACGAAACCATTCGCCACGAACTGGAGGAGCAGTTTTATCAGAATCCGGCCATAAAACATCAGCTTTCCCAATTGGAAGCAAATGTGATGCAAGGCAATCAATCTCCCTTGCATGCCGCCCATACCCTATTAAAAATGTATGAAAGCAGAAGTTAAGAAGGAACTTTGGTGGGTATTCATTTTTCTAGGTATAGCAATTTTAGTTGCTCTTGCTGACATATGGCGCTTTTATGCTCTCATTAAATTTCAAGAATTAGAAACGCATTCCTTCGTAGATTATATTCTTGAAAGAAAACCCTATCAATTGTTCTTCTCCACTGCTACATTTTATTTGTGTGTATTAATTCTTACTCGTTATGTTGTAGTAGGTATAATAATATTACTGAAACGTGCTAATTCAATAGTAAGCTTCCTGGTTTGCCTATGTAACCTTGTTCTTCTTATTGCTCTTTGCCTGAGTGCGTTTCCCATTCTTAAAGATTGGTTTTGGGCTCCAGAAGTATCTGTCAGACGGAATCCAATCATGGTGGCTTTCGATAAAGGATTACATAATTATGAACTCGATATAGTTATTCGGCTACTATATTTATTAATCCTCTCTTTCATTATTCAACTCATTGCAATCAAATCGCTGATTTTTTCGTTATCCAAGAGGCCTAAAACCTAAAGGCAACAAAAGTTTCTCTTTTTCGTATACAGAGTGAGGTTTTTACTTTTGAAATCCTACTATTTTCTCACCTAACCCATTGTATTTCTGCCCTATGAACAACCTTCTACGATTCACTACTTCTTATGAATTCTATGCAATTAATAGCGAATCAATTGTGGGTGGTTGTTCAGGAAATTGCCAAACTTTTCTGGATCATCATTCGGGAAATAGGACTGCTGCTCGGCAGGCTGGGCCAATGGATTTATGCACATCGGCGTGAAATAGCACGCCATCGGGCTACTCCTTGGGCGCTGATTGCCATTGCGGCACTAGCATCGGGTTGGGAAATGTACCGCTACATTAACCGTCCGCTGCAACCTGACTTTCAATCAACTACACTTCCGGTTGTTTTGATTTCGGACAATGAGTTCCAACAAAAATACCAGCTACTTACCGATACTTCGCCATCGCCACAGTCGAGCAAAGCCCTGACGCAGAGCATCATCAACTGGATTGGCGTGCCTTATCGGGATGGCCGGGATAGTCGCACCGGAACGGATTGTTCGGGTTTTGTGCGCAACGTCTATCGCGAAGCGTATGGACTGACGCTCAACCGGAACGCCGCTAAAATGTACAATGAAAACACCGATCCCATCGAACAGCAAGAATTGCGCGAAGGCGATCTGGTGTTTTTCGACACCTTTGGCGGGGGCATTTCGCATGTGGGTATTTACCTGCAAAATGGACGTTTTGCCCATGCGTCTACGTCACGCGGTGTTACCATTGATTCGCTTTCCAATCCCTATTATGTCAACAGTTACTACAGTAGCGGCCGGGTGAGGGAGTTGTCAGAACCTTGATTCGTCGGATGATAAGATTGAAAGGATGGAAAATAACGCAGATCTGACACTGTGTGTCTGACCGGAAACGGAAGGCTCAATTATATATTATGCGTCATTGCGAACGAAGTGAAGCAATCCCATTGTGGCAGGCTCGGCAAAAAATGGGATTGAAAGGTTTGCGATTTTAGTTAGCAGATTGCTTCGTTTTGCTCGCAAAGGCGGCTAATTGTCAGGTTTTGACTTTTTAGATACTATTTTATTTATCGCTGCAAATCGTTTTCGACTATACGTTTTAGAAACTTCTGAGGGTATGGATGTCCTGACTCGTGTTGTTTGATTAATTTTAAAAGAGCAAATCGGGTATACCTGCCCATTTTTATAATAGAATTAATCATAACTACAAAATATCCCCCAACTAAACCATAAGCAACATAAGAGTAGGCTTTTTGGGAGGTCTGACTACCTATGTATTCACTTATCACGCCCGAAAACGCAATCAAGGGAGCAAATGACACTTCCATAATACCCGAATTCTTTTTTCGAAAAAACAAGTAAATCAGGGCTCGTGTTGTATCATCTTTTCCATAATCAGCCAGAAATTCACTGCGGGTCTTGCGCGATTCTTTCCACAATTTTTCATGTTGCGACTTAGCATCGAGCCTTGCCGAATCGGTTTGGCCCCAGGCCACAGAAAAGGCGAAAAAACTGAGAATCAACAGACAATACAATTTCATAGGGAAACACAAACAATGGAAACCAAATATGCTGCAAAAGGGGAGTTTTAACCAATAAAAAGATACTATTTTCATAAGTCATTTATCCGTGCAGTTCCAGTTGCTCTTCCGTAACATCAATGTTATGGTATACTTTCTGGATATCATCGTCGTCTTCCATCAAGTCAATGAGTTTCATGGCTTTCTGGTAAGTCTCATTATCTAGTGGTACCAACACACCCGGAATCTGCTGCAACGAAGCCTCCGAGATTTCGATGTTCATGTCTTCCAGCTTTTTCTGCATGTTCCCGTAATCTTCAAACGAAGTAATTACAGTGACATCCTTTTCTTCGGCGTTCACCTCTTCGGCTCCGGCATCAATCAACTCCAACTCTAAATCATCCAATTCCATTCCTTCAGGCATAATAAAGTGAAATACTCCCTTACGACTGAAAATAAACGACAACGAACCATTGGTTCCCAGGCTACCGCCTATTTTGTTGTAATAAGACCGAATGTTGGCTACTGTACGGAATGGATTATCAGTAGTTACTTCGATGAAAATACCCACCGGACCGAAATTTCCCTCATAGGTAAGCTCCTGATAGTTTTCCACTTCAGCTCCAATGCCTTTTTTGATGGCCCGTTCAATGTTGTCTTTTGGAATGTTGATGGCCTTTGCATTCTGAATGGCAATCCGTAACCGCGGATTGGCCGCCGGATCTCCACCGCCTATTTTGGCCGACACAATAATTTCGCGGCTCAGTTTGGTAAACATTTTTCCACGGCGGGCATCTGCGGTTCCTTTCCGATGCTTGATATTTGCCCATTTGCTATGACCTGCCATACGCGCAATTCTAAATTTTAACTAATCAAATTGAGTTGTTGTAAATATTCGTTCTCGTTGCGTTCCATTTGGGTGATGTGTCGCTCGGCATGCTTGGCCAGAAAATAAATGTAGGCATACACATCTATTTTACCCAAGTTGTTCACTGTCATGGTGGTTTTATACAGAATTCCTTCACCGTCAGGTAGTTGTTCCAGGTAATGCAAACAACGCTGCAACTGTTCCTGAATGGTCTGCCGCACTTCTTCCAACGACGGATTGCCGGTAGGTTCCATGTGTTCGGGCCGTATCCACTCAAACGATTGGTAGATGCCTATTTCGTCCAGCTTGGTTTGTTCAAACGAATAGCGTTCCAATTCGGCAGCCAAATCCATTTTGGAGGTATTTTCCAATGCTTTGCGAGTTCCTTTGTCAATCAAAATCAGCAAGAAATGACTTGTCAGGGAAACATGCTCCAAAATCTGACGAATGGACCATCCTCCGTTTTGCGGTTGATACATGCGGATAGGCTCTGGTTTTTCGAACCAAGTATCAACTCTGTCAAACACACTGAGAAGCGTTTGTCTAATTTCCGAAATTACCTGTTGGATTTGCATCGATTTTCATGAAAGGTTCGCAAAAATACAAACCTTTGGGCATAACCTCAACTTAGGGGTTTTTGCTTTTGTGGAGATACTATTTTGAAATTACTGTTTTTAGTGAAAATTAGTGCCACCTAAGTTTAAGGCCATGAGGCAGGAAAAGAAACCACCTCCACCGCCAATAAGCAATACCATTAAAAGGCTTAGCAAAAAAGCTTTGCCTCGCTCGGTTTGCTGGCCCGAAAAGGCAATGATCATCAGCACCAGATTGACCAGGCACTGAATAGGCACACCTACTAGCATGGCAACAAAAACACCTCCGTAAGTAGAGTCTTGACCAGAATCTACGCTACCAATCGCAGCTCCCACCAACGCATACCCAATGAGAATGAGAAAGTTAATCCCGATAATGCGGCTTAGAGAATTCATAAATAGAATGAATAAGAATTACCTACCTAATACTCCTACCAAAAAACAAGAAGGAAATCCAATCAATAAAATCAGAACCATACTTAATGCAATTGCTTTAGAATACTCCCGATCTGGAAAGAAAGATAAACCGAATAACAAAACCAGATTAACTGCAAGATGAATACCTATACGAAAGGCAATCAAAAATGTATAATAATCATCGTGGCGGTCATAGGAAGCTACCGTGTAGATTAAAAGGATAATGATATTTATTCCTATGATCAATTTGCTGATTCTTGACATTGCAATTCTTTTGGTGGAGTGTAATTACACTATTGCTTTCGTTTCCCGCTCTTGACGCAACGTTTCCAGATGGTTGGCTTTATCGTCGCGGTAAAAGAGATTCATTGTTTCAAATGGCACAATTTTACCATCTTTATTTACAATGTGCACACATGATTTTTTGATGGCCCGCACATCAAAATTGTAGGCATCGATAAATTGCATGATAATGATCCGAAACAGATTCTGGTAGGTAAGGCCAGGAGCCTGCACACTGGGCAAACAACACAGAATGGCGTTTAACTCATCGGTAGCACACTCCACCGAGTTTCCAGTGCTAAACAGATTTACCATGTGATCTTTCAGATGCTCGTCCTGCTCGTATACAATCGTATTCTTGGAGTTGTTGAGCAAGTCGTCCGGATTGATAAAGCGGGTAAGCGGGAACACCTGATTGTCCAGCTTAAGGGCATAGCCCATTACCAAAGCATCTGGATTACAAGGCACTGGCAACAAATCTTCTTCCTTAAAAATACGCGTCTGGTTCAGAATGTCCTGCCGCACTTCGGTCAGGGTATAGCGGTCCGTTGCAGGGTCGAAATTGTCCAATCGGCCAGCTACTTGCGTAGGCTGAAAAGTCACGCCTCGTACACAGGGTTGTTGTAGAGCGTATTCAATAATGCTCCCGATTTCGTCGGTATTCAGTCCTTTTTGCAATGTTACTACCAGCGTTGTAGAAACATTGTACTTGTTGAGGTTTTCCAATGCTTTCTTACGTACGTCCCGCAAATCTTTGCCCCGCATTTGCTCCAACACGTCCTTACGAAACGAGTCAAATTGCAGGTATATTTCAAAATCAGGCATATACGTGGCCAACTTGGCAGTAAACGCTTCGTCTTGGGCAATGCGAATGCCATTGGTATTGACCATCAGGTGACGGATGGGTTTTTGCTTTGCCAGGGATAGTATTTCAAAAAACTGCGGATGCACCGTGGGTTCTCCACCACTTAGCTGCACCACATCGGGTTCGCCTTCATTGGCCACGATAATGTCCATCATGCGTTCAATTTCTTCTAGTGTGCGGTGTCGCCCATGTGTAGGCGAAGACTCGGCGTAGCAGGTTGGGCAGGTAAGATTACATCGGTCGGTCACTTCAATCAGCGTCAGGCAGGAGTGTTGCTCATGGTCGGTACACAATCCACAATCGTAAGGGCAACCATAATGCGTTGCCATATTGAATTTTTGTGGCATTTCGCTGGCTTTGTTGTAGTTCCGAATGTTTTTGTAATAATTTATATCGGTTGCAATCAACACCTTTTCTCGCCCGTGTTCCGGACACTGTTTAAGCATATAGACGTTACTACCTTCAAAAACAATTTTGGCTTCGATGCGCCGCAAACAAGTGGAGCAAAGGCTCAGGGTAAAGTCGTAGTAGGTATAAGGCCGCTGTTTTGACATACAATTTTCAGGAGATTTCTTACAAGGAAGTTAGCTGAGCAATATAACGAAAAGGACGATATATAACAGGAATCGGACTTACATGTCCGTTACTTTGTATTTTCTTATAGAAACCGATCAGTTATAAAAAATCAAGTATGAATCTTTTATTACACATTTTCTATTAAAACACTGGATTTATCGATTTACCTCACTTATTCGTCGAAGTATTCAAGACTGTAAACTAAGCTTGAAAACTAGCAATTTTTTAACGTCATGCAAAAAAACACTTTTATGCTTCGCTTATTCGCTTTATTACTTCTGGTGGCCGTTGTTGCCGGATGCAAGAAAAATGAGGAAGCTAAGCCCGCTACGCAAGAAGATTTTGCTTCGGCAAAAGCCACGCTGGATGTAATAGCCGAAATTGAAAACCTTAATGATATGGCGCTAGATATCTCGCAAGAAAGCAATGGTGACAAAGCCCTACGAAAAGCTGCCGGGCGACTAGCTACTACTAAAGAATCTGTATGCGGGACTTATACTTACACCGGATCTGAAGCAGGTGGATTGACTCTTACCATCGATTTTGGTACTGGACAAACCTGCACCGACGGGATTACACGCAGTGGGAAACTGATTTACACAATCCCATCTAGTGGAAATGCCAGCTCGTTGCAGTTTGAGGGTTACAAAGTGGATGGCAAGCAATTGTCTGGTGACTACAACGTTTCATGGACAACCGGTACAAACGAAGTCGTTTACACATTTGCTTTTAAAAATGCGGTACTTACTTATGCAGATGGCTCAAAAGCACAATGGAACAGTGCCTACAACATGAAAGTGAAATTTGTCCCGATTTTTACTTTTACTCTGGAAACTTCCGGCAGCGTAAGTGGCACCTCTAAAGACGGAAAAGCATTCTCAGCAACTATTGGTACACCTTTGTACACTACCACCGACTGTGCTGATGGCTTCACCAAAGGTACTTACCTGATAAAAGTAGCGGGGCACCCGGATGCCACATACGATTTTGGTGATGGCACCTGTGACAATAAAGCAACACTGACCATTCGCGGCACCAGTGAAACATTAACCTTCTAATACTTTTTAAATTTAATAGCGTCTATTTCATAACTCACCTGAAACCATCAGAGGGCTTCTTCTGGTGGTTTTTTCATTTGAAAAGGTACTATTTTGAGAGGAGGGAATTTAAGCAGATACAAGAAACACATCGCGACAAAAAGCTAAAAGTCAACGGTTTGTGCTTCTGTACGTTTTGTTTGCCTCAGGTACTTATTTTAATGGCAAGCAGCGATTTGGGAAATAAAAATACGCGGTAGTAATAAACAATTCCGGCCAAGCAGGCCAGTTGAATACTCGATAACCCAAATTCGAAGTAATAAACTGGTTTAATAAATTCACTAAAAAAACGAAACACCAGATATGAAGCCAGTAAGATTTTAAAACGACTGCCATTAGTTAAGACATAACGTTGCTCCAGCAAA
The DNA here is from genome assembly GCA_963520985.1 of uncultured Sphingobacteriales bacterium. Lineage (GTDB taxonomy): Bacteria > Bacteroidota > Bacteroidia > Cytophagales > 172606-1 > Xanthocytophaga. The sequence goes on along the minus strand of CAUQTA010000001.1, from coordinate 113,791 downwards.
TAAAGAAAAGCTCCCAATGTAAGCCAAAAAACAATTTCATATAACGCTGCCGGATGACGGGGTATGCCATCACCCAGATTCATACACCAAGGATAGTTGCAAGGTGAACCGTGGGTACCATCGGTAATGCCAGCTAGGAAACAACCGATACGCCCCAATACCATACCCAGAACAATAGGGTAAACCATCAAGTCGCCCGAGGAGGTATAAACCCCGATCCACTTTTTGGTAAGTTCAACACCGATGAGCCCGCCCAGCAAGCCACCCACAATGGTTTTGCTTTGCAGAAGTGCCAGCCACCCTATGTGCTGAAACAAAGGGAGTTGACTTCTGTAGGCTGGATCAAATAGTAGGCGCGGATCTTCTAAAACCCCCAGCAACCGTGAGCCTACTAGTCCTCCGGCGGCGGCCCCGATAAAAATCCACAACCGGTCAGCGTCACTGATGGCATCGTGGCGATGCCGCCGCAACCACAAATAATACCGAAATCCCAGCGAATAGGCCAGAATTTCAAATACCAGGTGCGAATTGAGGGTTATACCAAAAAAGTTAAAATCAACAGGAAGATTCACGGCTAGAAGTGAGTGTGCTGGCATAGTTATTTATACCATTCTATCACAGCAAACATACGCACTTTTATGATACTAGAAAATTCACCGAAATTAGAACATACCCTTAATTCTCTGACTGAACGGACGGAGGATTTGAGAAAAAGTGGCTACTCTACTGACTTTAAAGTAGAAGACGGGGTCTTGAAAGCTACTGGCAGTGAGGGTAAATCGTACCAGGCGGAACAAGTAAAAATTGTCAATTACTTCCGTTTTGAAGGAACATCTGACCCAGGCGACATGACTATCCTATATGCCATTGAAACAGAGGATGGCGCAAAAGGAATGCTTGTAGATGCGTTTGGCACCTATGCAAACCCTGATATTGATGCCTTTTTGCAGCATGTGCATGGTATGAATAAAAAGAACACAACTACCAATGTAACTCCGCAGGATCTGGCAAATGATCATTCGCAGGATGATGCAGAACCCAAAGTGTTTCCAAATTCCTAAGAAGCACAAGTATAAAAAGTGAAAGTCCAGAGATGAAAGTTGCAAAACTCTTTATCTCTGGACTCTCACTTTTTACCAAAATAGTATATCTGCAAATGCTAAAACCTAGATATCACAAAGCAATACGGCTTTGCGCAGAGAGTTTATTTTTCCGGCATTATCGGCAGGAGTTGGTACGAATTCCTGGGCGACATAGCCTTTGAAGCCCGTTTCCAAGATGGCTTTCATTACTGCTGGATAATAGATTTCCTGAGTTTCGTCTATTTCGTGACGACCCGGATTGCCTCCCGTATGGTAATGGGCAATGTATTGGTGGTTGTCTTTGATAGTCCGGATGATATCGCCTTCCATGATTTGCATGTGGTAGATATCGTAGAGCAATTTAAACCGTTCGGAACCTACGCGTTTGCAAAGTTCCACTCCCCATGCGGTGTGGTCGCACTGGTAATCTTTGTGGTTTACCTTGCTGTTGAGCAGTTCCATGATCATGGTAACTTTGTGTTTCTCAGCCGTAGGCATCAGTTTTTTCAACGCAACTGCACAATTTTGCCATCCCTCCTCGTCCGTTTTTCCGTTGCGGTTACCCGAAAAACAGATAATCGTGTTATATCCTGCTGCAGCCACTTTAGGAATCATCTCTTCGTAGCTTTTGATCAGCGTTTCGTGGTATTGCAGATCGTTAAAGCCTTTTTCAATGCCCAAGCCCGCGCCCCAAGGCAATGCCGAAGTAAGTCCGTACTTCTTCAAGATGGGCCACTCTTCAGGTCCTACCAGTTCAATGGATTTTAACCCAATCTCTTTTGCTGCCTTGCAAAGATCCTCAAAAGGGACTTTGTCATAACACCAGCGGCACACCGAATGGTTGATATTTCCCTTGAGAGGCTTCATGGCCACCTCTTCTGGCTGTGTAGACTCCATAGACATTGAAGGAAGTGTGGTGAGTAAAGCGGCTCCGCCAAGCATCTTTTTTGCTACGGACCGACGAGTGAGTTTGGATGACATGGTACAGAAGTTCCCCCAACCCCCGGAGGGGGAGTTTTTAAGTTTGAAAATATACTATTTAGCTCCCCTTCGGGGTTGGAGGCTATTTTACAATTCGCGTATACGGATATTACGGAACGAAACCACATCGCCGTGGTCTTGCAGACCAATGTGCCCTTTGGCAAACTTGTTGAATCCGTCCCAAGTAGCAAATTTGCTGTCTTTCACCAGGTTTTTCCAGTCGTCACCGCCCAGGTTGTATTCCACTACTTTTACGCCGTTCATCCAATGTTCGGCATGGTTGTTATTCACAACTACACGCACTTTGTTCCACTGCCCGGCCGGATTGGCTTTCTTGCTAGGAGGAAGCATGTCGTACAGTGAACCTGCCGTGCGGTTGTTGTTTTTACCTGCCTTCGCATCCGGGTGGCGTTCATCGTCCAGAATCTGCACTTCAGGGCCTGTCAGGTAAGGCACTTTGTATTGGGCATCTTCGTGTACGCGATAGAAAATGCCACTGTTGCCACCTTCCGCAATTTTCCATTCCAGTTCCAATTCAAAGTTTTCGTACTCCTTATCGGTTACGATGTCGCCGCCACCTTTGCCAGATAGAGTAAGCACGCCGTTTTCAACTTTCCAGGCAGATGATACATCTTGCTTCAGGTAGTTGTGCCATCCTTTGGTGGTTTTGCCATCAAACAAGCTTTCCCACTTTCCTTTTTTAACCGCATTAGGTTGGGGTGCTGGCGTAAAGGCCAATGCTACGCCAACGGCAATAGACAAAAATAAAATTTTCATGATAGGGTTATTAAGATGTATTTGAAAATAGTATGTTGACAAAAGTAAAAACCTCAGCGGACATCAAACGCAAAAGCCTACAACAAAATACCGTCTAATTGCAGCATTATTACGTATGTTCCGATTTGGATATACTTACAGTCCCAACACTTTTTTGTTGAAAGCTTCATCGGCACCCGTTCCGGCAAAATCGTCAAAGGCACGCTCGGTTACTCTGATCATGTGGTTTTCGATAAACGGCGCACCTTCTGCCGCGCCTTGTTCAGGATGTTTGATGGCACATTCCCATTCCAGCACAGCCCAACCGTCGTAATCATATTGAGCCAGTTTGCTGAAAATGGTACTGAAATCAACCTGACCATCTCCTAATGAACGGAAACGACCGGCACGTTCGACCCAGCCCTGAAAACCCCCGTAAACTCCTTGCTTGCCCGTCGGGTTAAACTCAGCATCTTTTACGTGAAAGGCTTTGATGCGTTCATGGTAAAAGTCGATGAATTGAAGATAATCCAATTGCTGCAATACAAAATGGCTAGGATCGTAATTGATATTGGCGCGTTTGTGATTATTGGTGTGCTCCAAAAACATCTCAAACGTTATGCCATCGTGTAAGTCTTCGCCCGGATGCAGCTCATAACACACATCGACACCTACTTCTTCATACGCATCCAGGATGGGAATCCAGCGGGTTGCTAATTCTTTGAAACCCGTTTCCACCAATCCGGCAGGCCGTTGCGGCCAAGGATACATAAATGGCCAAAGCAACGCACCGGAAAAGGTAACGTGCGATTTCAGACCCAGGTTTTGACTGGCTTTAGCCGCCCACTTCAGTTGCTGGGTTGCCCAGGCTTGCTGGTCGGCAGGTTTACCAGCCAAGTCAGCCGGACCAAAACCATCAAACATGGCGGCATAGGCTGGATGCACAGCCACTAATTGTCCTTGCAGGTGCGTAGATAATTCGGTGATTTCCAGCCCTATATTTTTGAGTTTTCCTTTCAGTTCGTCACAATAGGTTTTGGATTCGGCGGCTTGTTGCAAATCAATGCACCGACTGTCCCATGTTGGAATCTGAATGCCTTTGTAGCCAAGTGACGCCATGTATTTGGCAATGGAATCGAGAGAGTTGAATGGGGGCTGGTCACCCATGAATTGGGCCAAAAAAATAGCAGGTCCTTTGATGTTCTTCATTTCTCAAATGGTTTTTTGAAAGAAAATGGTTTGTAAAATAGTATCCTGGAAAATGGCAAAACCGGCTGTTGGCAAACAGAGGCTGCTTTGCAAATTGCGAAAAAATTGCCTGTTTTCATTATTTTCTTGCAAAAAAACGAGGACGGAGCATAAATATTGCCGTTTGGCATAGCGACAAAACCAGAGTGCCCATATACAAAGCAAAAGAGCCAGCAAGTTGCTGGCTCTTCTTTTTTAGTTGTAGTAGTTTGTAGCACAGTTTATTTAGATAGAACTGCTTACTTTTTGATAGCGGTTGAAAAACTTGGGGTGTTTACATTAACAAAAACATCCACAAGCCCATGAGCAAAATCATTACTAGCTTGGCTAGTTGACAGTACATCAGCGGTACATGCGAAAGTTGTTTAATAGTTTTCATAGCAATTTGAATTATAGTTCAAAAAATCCTCACAAAATCGGATCACATTTATTGGTAAAGATTAACAGACTATTTGTAACCTTTATTTACATTTTTCATAGTTGTACTAAGTATTTCTCAAAATCTGTGCCAGAATCGGCCCGAAATAGTATATTCTGAAGAGTAAAAACCCGCCTGGTTTCCGTAAAAACTTTGTGTCAAGCAGATACGTACAACTTTCATTGCCAAGTTTTTTCTATCTTTCAGCCCAGATTCTGATTTTATTCTTACTTAATCCCGCTTTTATGAGCTCATACGCTTACTTAGACCTACGTAAGTTCCTCATTCTTGGATTTCTGTTTCTTTTTTGCCACACTCTCAAAGCTCAAAGCGTATATGTGCCCCTCAACCAGGATTATTACCAGTTGATTGACCGGTACGAGATCAAATCCGGACGGTTTGCCGAGGGTATGCACGCCCATGTACGGCCACTTTCGCGGCAGGCCATTGTACAACTCACCGACAGTGTAGCGACCAATCATAATTTTTTGTCAGAAAAAGACCGTTTCAACTTGACTTATCTGCGCAACGACAGTTGGGAATGGGCCGGTGACAGTGCAGATAACGATAGTAAAAAACCAATCCTGAAGTATTTTTATAAGAAAAAGTCGGACTTGTTTTCTGTCCAGACCGAAGATTTTGATTTGCATGTAAATCCGGTATTGTATTTCGGAGTTGGGAAAGAAAGCGGAACCTACAGCGGCACACGGTATATCAATACCCGAGGTGCTGAAGTGCGTGGGATGATCAGCAAAAAGCTGGGCTTCTATTCCATGTTTACCGATAATCAGGCGGTTTTTCCACAGTATGTACAAGACTATACCAATCTGTACAATGCCGTTCCGTACGAAGGCTATTGGAAGCGGCTTGGCTCTGATGGGGCCGATTTCATCACGGCTCGCGGGTATTTTACCTTTCATGTGCTAAAGCCGATCATGATTCAGTTCGGGCACGATAAAAACTTCATTGGCAGCGGCTATCGGTCACTGATCCTGGGCGATGGTGCAGCGGCTTATCCGTTTCTGAAGATTAATACCAAAGTATGGAAGCTCAACTACATGAATATATTTGCCCAGATGACGGGCGATGTGCTTACGTTCCGCGATTCGCAGTTTCCGAAAAAATACTTTGCCTTCCATCACCTGAGTGTGAACTTGACCAAAAACCTGAATGTAGGCGTTTTTGAATCGGTCATGTTTGGTCGGCCCGACCCGCGTCGTCGTTTCCGCTACGATTTCCACTATTACAATCCCATTATTTTTTACCGCTACGTGGAGCAACAGTTGGGCAGCGACGACAATTCTATCCTGGGTATGGATTTTAAATGGAATTTTCTACGTCATTTTCAAGTGTACGGACAGTTGGTGCTGGACGAGTTTCTGCTTTCTCAAGTACGGTCGGGCAGAGGCTGGTGGGCCAACAAACAAGCCATTCAGCTAGGAGCCAAGTACATCGATGCGTTCTCGATCCGCAACCTGGATTTGCAAACCGAGATCAACATTGTGCGTCCGTATACCTATGCGCATAAGCTGGATTCTTCAGGCGTTTCGTATACCAATTATGCCCATTACAACTTGCCGTTGGCACATCCGCTGGGAGCAAATTTTGTAGAATGGATTGGTATAGCCCGTTATCAGCCTATTAACCGGCTGAATCTGACGGGCAAACTGATGGTGGCCCGCTACGGTGCGGATGGCCCGGACGAAAATGGCACCACCAACTGGGGTGGCAATATCCGGAAAGATTACCGTACTTACGAACGTGAATATGGCAACAACATCGGTCAGGGCATAGCAACACAGCTGGTTTTCGCCGATTTTACGGCTTCTTATCAACTCAAGCACAATCTGTTTCTGGATGGTAAGCTTACCGTTCGGCGGCAAAGTAGTTCGTTGGTGACACAGAATTCGGCTATTTTTGCGCTTAATATGCGTTGGAACATCTGGCAACGATTGAATGAATTTTAATGCCGGGGTTTTAGCTTTACAAAAGATACTATTTTTTGCAGTCAACTAATTGCTCGTTTCGAAGACAATTTGATCCAAAAATTGGTTATTACATCAGAGTGCTTATTTAACTAGAAAAGCCTATGAAATCCTTAAAACCATTTTTATATGTGATTTATACGTTGATGTTTCTCATCGTGCTTACGATGATTTTTCTCAACGAGAGTGCCATTGCTACCTTTGGCCAGGAGGGTATGTACACCTTTTGGATGTATGCAACGCTGGTAGGCTTCATCCTACTGATGCTCGAAAGTGTGTTTGAAAACATACACATTGCCAGTGTGCGCCGCAAACATGACCGTGTGACCCGCGAAAACCTGGAACTGAAAGCCAAGCTCTACGACAAGCATGTGGCTGGCAATGATACATCGGTGTTGCCTACTACCATTCGTCCCTATACAACCGACAAAGACGATTTATAACCGCAGGGATTTGCCTCTTTTTCAGATACTATTTTGACCATGCAGCCATCCATTGATACTCCTATTGAGGAATACGAAAGCCTGATCTCCAATGAATTGCGTGAAGCCGCATTGGTATTGGAAAAATTCCTGAACGATTCCGTTTCATCCGAGCAGATTCACAGAGCGGCCCGCCTGATGGCCGATGCCTTACTGAACCAAAAGAAAATCATTTCGTGTGGCAATGGTGGCTCCCATTGCGATGCCATGCACTTTGCCGAAGAGTTATCAGGCCGATATCGGGGCAATCGCCCTTCCATGGCTGCTATTGCCATTTCAGATGTAAGCCACATCACCTGTACTGCCAACGACTACGGTTTTGAATATATTTTTAGCCGCTTTATCGAAGGCTTGGGCCAGCCGGGCGATGTGCTGCTCGGCATCAGCACCAGTGGTAATTCGGCCAATGTGCTTCGGGCTGCCGAGGCAGCCAAAGTGCGGGGCATGTCGGTAGTGGCACTTACCGGCAAAGACGGGGGCGAATTGGCCGCCTTTGCCGATGTGGAAATCCGGGTTCCGCATTATGGCTATGCAGACCGCATTCAGGAAATTCATATTAAGGTAATTCACATTTTAATTATGCTGATTGAAAAAATGGTAGCGGCCGAAAGCAAAAGCAATTGAAACAGAAAACCCTACACTCAGCAGGGTTTTCTGTTTTTGAAAGATACTATTTTGAATGAAATTCAGAATGGGGAGGACGGATTGTGGAACAAATAATGTACTGAAATTCATTACTTAATCCATTTAATGGAATAAGGCCATCAAAACGGATTAGATTAACTCTGCATTAGATTTTTTCATTCATTTTAGGATTTCAGTTTACTTCCAATTCGTCTTTGGTGGGCAGTTTCGGGAAAGACGCATGAGGTTCGGTTTGGTACCAAAACACTGTAGAGGCAATGTCGTCTTTGAGGGGCAGGTAGCGACCTCCGTCACGCCAGCCCAAGGCTTGCACGGTTACTCGCAGGTCTTTGTCAAAACGAATCGGGTCGGTAATGTGCCAGCGGTACATGCCAAACCGCTGCTGGGCTTGATAGGTGCCATCGGGACGTATTACTTGGTGCAGTCCGGTGTAAGGAGTCGAAAATTCCTGGTATTTTCCTTTCACGTCAAAATTATAAGATCCACAGATGTAGTCTTCCAGACCCGTTCCGTTGATTGTCGGAAAATCCTTGTCGCCATCCATGTAAAATTTTATTTCGCCTTCGCCCCACCAACCCACATTGTTTACGCCCCAGGCAAGGTATGTGCCTACGTATTGCCCTTTGCCCTTGATGCCCTCTGCCAGAGTATATACTTGCTTGTAAGGCAAGGGATTGACCCGCCGAAACTGTGCGTGAAAATAGGCGGCATCATCGGGTATGTCGGTTACGGTATAGTCAATCTGGTAATACAAAATCATGGATTCTTCGGCAATGTTTTCCATGGTGATGCGGCATTTCTTGCGGAAAGGCATCGTCCAGTAGCAATTAAAGGCACTGCCGGGATTTACTGTCACTGCCAGCGAAGTAAGCGGGGCATATTGTTGCCAGCCCATGCAAAAAAAATCGCCCACGGGCACTTCTACTGACGGCTCTTTTTCATCGTCCCAATACATACGCAGAATGGAATACCGCCACTTGCCGGTGGGTGTCATCCAGATGTGTTGGATGGCCCCCGAGCTGTTGATTTCGGCCAAGGTAAAGGTGGTTTTGGCTTTGATTTCCACGCTGGGGCTTACTTTCCATCCTTGGCCCAGATCGCGCGAAGCGTTTTTGCCCGTGCCTTCGGTTGCCATGCCGCCCTTGCCTTTTTCCCCCGTAAAATTTTCGGGACTAATGGACCTCGTTTTTGCGTCAGACACACGGTACAGGTTGCCCATGTGCGTGTCCAGTCCGTTGAATCTTTGGGCATACGTAGCAGTATACAAACACAAGGCACCGAACCAGAGGAGGGTTTTGAAAAATTTTTTCATACTGTTTTTCAGGTTAAAAGTGAAGTGAATAGCGATACAGATGCGCGGAATATGTTCTGTAAAATTTTCTTTAAGTTACAAACTCTGTCTTTTTATCCAACTCTGTGTGTATCAACCGTGGATTTGGCAGTCGGGCCCCTTGCTCAAAATAAAAACGGCACAATTGCATCCGTGCCGTTTCAGTAAAAACCAGGTTGATGGTAAGGAGGTTTGTGGTTTTGAAAGATACTATTTTAGTTAAAGCCTAGTTTCAGACGAAAACCGGTTTGCACATAATTGCCATTCTGGAAAGTAGTAACTAGTTCAGCACCAAATATTTTCAGCAAGCCACCAAAGCCATAGCCTACTTCGTACACATTTACTTTAGGGGTAGCCAAAGCATTGCCAAAGACATACTCCTGAATGCCATACAAACGCAATGCGGTAAATTGCGTCAACAGCAGCCGATTGAACTGGAAGTTCAGGTGGGCCTGAACATAATTGTTCGCAGTAGAATAATCGTAGTAGTCCAGCAGCCGGAAATAATCTAGGCCTTGTGGCTGCCAGCGGGTTTGGTTGCCATTGAAGTGCTTGAAATCCATCAGGTATCGCGGCTTGCTGGGGCCGTAAAACATGCCTCCACGCACCAGGTATTTGAGTTCACCTTTGAGCAACGAAAAGGCATCGTTTACGCCTAACTCCAACTGATTAAAGTGCACATCCCCAAAACCGGAGTGGTTAGTCAGGGTAAATACGGGCGAGTTGTTATTGATGATATATCGGCGGCCATTGTAAATTCCCGCTTTGGCAAAGGGTCTGAATGTGAGTGAGGTAGCCCATATCCAGGCGTTGTGTTCCGGAAAGGCCGTCTGGTCGTTCAATTCAATGTTGCTGGGATCGTTGCTGGTAAATTCACGGTTGGCATAGTCAAACCAACCCTTGGTAACGCGGTTTTCGAGGCGGCGGCGGTGTTCAAATGCCAGCGAGGTATTCACCGAGAATTTTTCCGTAACGCGCCGGTACCATTGAACAGTGGCATATTCTTTCTCGTAGATTTTCAGGTAGTTTTTTTCCCAAAGCAATACGTTGGTCATATTTACCCCTTCGGGTATGGGATTGGCCGGATTGAACTGAAAAACATTGCGGCCTGCCGAAACGGAGAACGAATGCGAAGGTGTTCCGCGGCCAAAAATCAAGCCGCCATTCAGACGTTCCCGGGCAAACGAATAACGCAGGTTGCCTTCCAGGCTCCAGCGCAAATCCTTGTTGATGCGTTCGGTATATTTGGCTCGGGTACGCAATACCACACCCTCCACCGTATTGAAATAACCAAATGTGTTATTAATGAAATAGTCGGGACTATTCAGATTCAGAAAGGGCGAATCAAAAGACAAAGACCGGGGATACCATTCGTTTTCGGTTTGCTTGCCGTAGTTATAGGTATGCCCGAAAAACAAATGAGAAATGCGGAATTTGGGCAAATTCTTCAGCGAATCTTTTTTGATCTTCTCTTCATTGGCCTTGTATATGCTGTCGGCCTGTTTGTATCCCTTGATCTCAACATCGGTCAGCGGAACCTGACGCTCTTCATTCCAGAAATCAGACGTTTTTTTGCGCGCCAGCGTATCCACATCAAACGAATAGTCGCGCACCACATTTACATCTTCGCCGCGTTCTTTGCGTTCCTGACGATCTTCTTTTTCCATTTCCCGCGTGAGCTTACGTAATTGTTTGCGGGTAAGCTCTTTTTGTTTCAGCGCCGTTTCGGTGTCTATGGTTTGCTTACGCACCTCAGCGGCTTTTTCCTTGTCTATCTTCTCGTCGACCACTACTGGTTGCTGGTGGTATTTTGGATTTATTTTGAGCTGGTAATTTCGCACCGAGGTTACATAACGGGCTTCGCCTTCAGCGCCAAATACATTGATGTGAACCTTAATTTCTGACTGAATCGGCATCCATACATCTTGGGTAGGTGTATAGATTTGTTGCAGGTTGTATTTGATTCCGTTTTCATCTGTAAAATTGAACCGGTAGCTATGAATGCTCCACAATCCGTCTACTATGAAAATGGAGCCTTCCACTACATTTTGCCCTTTGGTGCGGGGAGTTACTTTGATGCGGTTGATCCACTGGCCTCGGTCTTCAAAGCCGCCTTCGTAGGTAAACCGGTAATAAGCAAACGCTTTGGGTGACAGCGGCAACACAATGCTCATGAATTCGGGCCGGTAAATATTGAGCTGCGCAAAGTTAATGGAAGGCTGCGTGCCGGGCGGCAGATTGGAACGTATGGAAATGGCTTTTTCTTTGACTACGTTCGGCTGCTGGAACGAAATCTCGTTGATGGATTCCAACACGTAAGTAGTACCTACTTGCAGGTTGCTCTTTTTTAGTGCGTTTCGTAACAAAAATGGCACATCCAGCAGCCGAAATGATCCTTTTACGTACGTCCGTGCCGACCAATTGTCTACTTCCAGCGAGTGAAAGCGGGCCATGCTGATGGTTTTCCGCATGATGGTGTAGGCGGGATCTTCGCCGTCTGAACCCACTTTGACTTCGTTGAGTTGCACCACGGCTTCTTCCATCGTTACGTCTAACGTCACAAAATCATCACCTACTTCGACGGTCTGTGTCAGCACTTTGTAGCCCAGGTATTGAAATTGCAGTTCGTAGGAGCCAGATTTTAAAGCGATCTCGTATTTGCCTTCTTCGTTTGCCATGGTGCCGATGCCTGTACCTTTGACCAGGATGGAAGTAAAAGGCATAACGGCATCTTTTGTATTTTTAATGGTTCCACGTACCCCTCCGGCAAAAACATCAATGCAAACAACCCAAAAAATGATCAGGAGAGTAAACGTGTTGATTTTCATAGAAATGCAATAAAAAATCCAAAGGCTTGATTAACAACGAAATCTTATAATCTATAGTATGTGTATGCTTTTACAGGGGAGCAGAAAAAAATATACCAGAAAACGGCGTCGTTTTCTGGTAACGAAAATACTTTGTTAGTAGTGGATGCAACAACTATTTAACAGGATTTAACCTTTGCAACAGTTACTGCCTGAAAAAATAGTATCTTTTAAAAGACAAAAACCCGACTTCACACGGCCTGCTGCATAAGCGTAAGGCGGCGATACACACCGGCTTCTTTTTCGAGCAGTTCCTGGTGATGGCCACGCTCCACAATCTGCCCGTTCTGGACAACCAGTATTTCGTCGGCTTCCTGAATGGTGCTTAGCCGGTGCGCAATCACCAATGCCGTGCGGCCTTTCATCAGTTTGCTTAACGCATCCTGTACCAATCGTTCCGATTCAGTATCCAGCGCCGAAGTAGCTTCGTCCAAAATGAGTATCGGCGGATTTTTAAAAACCGCCCGTGCAATGCTCAACCGCTGTTGCTGACCACCCGACAGCTTACTTCCCCGGTCGCCGATGTTAGTCTGATAGCCCTGTTCCTTGTCCATGATGAAATCGTGGGCATTGGCAATCTTGGCTGCCCGAATTACATCTTCTTCGCGGGCATCGGGCTGGCCAAACGCGATGTTATTAAAGATAGTGTCGTTAAACAAAATAGATTGCTGGGTGACGATGCCCATCTGCTGGCGCAACGACTCAAGGGTAAAGTTGCGAATGTCTGTTCCATCAATAAAAATACTGCCTTCGGCTGTGTCATAAAAACGCGGGATCAAGTCAGCAATGGTTGATTTTCCACCGCCTGAACTGCCGACCAAAGCCACAGTTTTACCCTTGGGAACGTAAAAGCTGATGTTTTTTAAGACTTGCTTTTCCGGATACGAAAAACTGACATTCTTAAACTCAATGCCTTTTGAAAATTCTGTCATCACCAGCGCATCAGGAGAATCCCTAACCACCTCAGGCGTATCAATGACTGTCAAGATGCGTTCACCGGCAGCCTGGGCCCGCTGAATGCCCGACAAAGACGAAACAATGGCTTTGGCGGGGCGCAGCACTTGCGAAAAGGTGGCAATGTAGGTAATGAATTCACTGGCTTTGAGACCCGATGCGTTATTCCCAAGGATCAGACTGCCGCCGTATACCAGAATACCGGCTACCACCATTACACCGGAGGCTTCTGAAAAAGCCGGAGCCAGTTCGCGTTTGTTGCCCATGCGCCGGATGGTTTCCCGGTAGTGGTCGTTTTCTTCGTCAAATTTCTTCACTACATATTCCTGTGCATTGAACGAGCTAATAATGCGAATGCCTGACAAGGTTTCTTCAATGATCGACATCAGCCGCCCGGCCGATTCCTGTCCTTCCTGAGCTTCCTTCCTCAGTGATTTGGTCACCCAGGCAATAATAATCCCCGAAATTGGAATGACAATAAGGGTGAAAAGCGTCAGCTCCCACGAAATGGCAAATAAGAGGACGAAATAACCGATAAGTAAAAACGGTTCCTTAAAAACGGCATCCAATGTATTTACCACCGAACCTTCTACTTCCTGCACATCGGTGGTGAGGCGGGACAGTAAATCACCTTTGCGTTCATTGGTAAAATAGCCCACATGCAAGCGATTGATCTTGTCAAAAATGGCTTGGCGAAGTTGCTTTACCGAATAGGTACGGGCATCCTGCACAACCCGCTGCGCCAGGTATCGAAATACGTTGGTTAGTATTACGGCGGCAATGATTATTCCTGTCACAAAGTAGAGAACCGCCATTCTGTTACCCGAGGCACTGTAGTGATAGAAATAATAATAAAAAAGATCTTTGAGGTAACCAAAGGTGAGTGCAGGCTCGGGTTTGGAAAGCAATTGCTGGGCCTTAGCTGCATCTACCTGACCAAAGAGTATATCGAGCAGCGGGATAAGCAAACCGAACTGAAAGATACCAAATATGATACTCAACAGGGAGAAAACAAAAAAAGGAGTTACAAAACGACCAAACGGCCGTGCATAACCAATCAAGCGGAGGTATGTTTTCATGAAATTAGGGAAATAAACGCAGGCTTGTTTTCAAACAAAAACCAAAAGGAAAACGCAAATATAAGAAATGACGTGCGGAAAGCGGTTTTATTTTGTATGGCTGGTTGGCAACAACATATAAATTTTACCAGTTCCTGCTTCATTTAAGGTTTCCGATTGGGCAGGTTTTATTTAATTTCCAGGAAATTTATGGCCTGCAAGGGCTCAGGCCAGAGTTTCAAAGGTATAGCCTTCTGCCAAAAAATGTTCCATGTACCGGGGAAGTACGTAAGAAAGACGTTTCTCTGCTTTCACATTGTCATGAAAAACCACAATGGAGCCGCTTTCGGTGGCTTCGATGGTTTTGTTCAGGCATTTCTCGGGCGAAAGTTTCTGGTCAAAATCACCACTGAGCACGTCCCACATGATAATTTCGTATCCTTTTTCCTGCAAAAGCTTGGCTTGCTTACGCGAAATGCGGCCATAAGGTGGCCGAAACAACAATTTTTTGGAAGTAAGAAATTTCTGGCAAAACTGGGTATTGCGCAGGTATTCGTCGGCTTGGGTTTTCCAGCCATTTAAGTGATTGAAGGTATGATTACCAATGGCATGGCCCTGGGTACGCACCCAAGAAAACACTTCAGGATATTTCTGGATGTTTTCCCCCACACAGAAAAACGTTGCTTTCACTTGATACTGAGTGAGTTGATCAAGCACCCATTCGGTCATTCCTGGAATGGGACCGTCGTCAAATGTCAGATAGAGTGTCTTCTCCGGGCTGGGTTTGTGCCAGGTAAACGTAGGATAAAACTTGCGTAACCAGGAGGGAGTTTTGTGCCAATACATAAATAACCTGTCAAATAAATAGTGGAGAGACGTATCTGCTCACAAAAATAGTATCTTTTTTGAAGCCAAAACCTGCCTGTTCCAGAAACTCACTCTGCACTGTTTCATACGCGAAATTCATGTCAAAGGTTATTGCCCAACCGGCGTGTCAGTCACTGATAATCTGGAAATCAAACCGGAGCGGCTCAAACTGTTTCAATAGATTATTCACAAATTCGGGGTTATTGGCGTAGAAATTCAGAAAATTGTCGGTACGTTCTTGCAAACTGCCGCCTGGAAACAGTTTGCTCTTCAGATTCAACACCTGCTGGATGCCCGTTTCCTGCTTTTGCTCTTCTGCCTTTTTCAGTCGTTTTTCAATGTTTTCGAGTGAGGTTTTGACCTTCTGGCGTTCTGCTCCCACAAAGCCTTCCAGCGACTTGTCCAGGGCAACTGCCTTTTGCTGAATGGAATCGAACAGGTTGGCAAGTGCCTGCAATTCAGGTTCCAGTGAGATGGGCTCGGCAACGGCTTTTTCTACAAACCTGCGTTTCAGTGTAGTTTCATCCGTAAACAAATCTTCTACCGACAGGCCGGTTTTCTCTAATTTTTTCCTAGTATTTTCGTTGAGAACCAGTGCAAAGTTGCGTGGCATCAGCACGGGGAAGGGAGTATTCAGGGTATCAAACAACTCTTTGAGTTGCAGCCAGTAAGCTACTTCGGCAGGGCCACCAATGTAGGCTAGGTTGGGTAAGATGGTTTCCTGATACAAAGGCCTCAGCAACACGTTGGGGCTTAGCTTTTCAGGATTTTCTTCCAGTAGTTTTAGCGTGTCTTCTTTGGTGAAAAGAAGGTCAGTATTGAGAATCTTGTACTTTCCATGATTGTTCACAATGCGTTCGCGAAGGCCATTGTCCAGGTAAAACAGATTGCTGTCACGGACATTGACCTGCGTTTTGTAGCCCAACGAAGCCAGTTTTTCGGAAGTCTGATTAACCGTGTTTTGTGTAAGTTGCTCAAACAGATCAGCTTTCATTATGTGTGCAAACTCTTTTTTCAGCAACGCATGGTCGGCATCTACACACAAAAGTCCCAGATTTCCAAACAGTTCGGTCACCCAACATCGGGTTGCCTCGGCTAGTGTATCGTGCTCCAGGTAAGCTTTTTCGAAAAGCGCAAATTTATCGGTTAGCTGTTCGCATACCGTTTGCAACTCCTTGGGGTTCATGCGGCCTACGGGACCGGTTTGTTCGGTTTCCCAGGTATATTTCTTGCCAAAGAGATGGAAGTAGCTAATCTCTTCAAAATCATGGTCTTCGGTAGCCATCCAATACACGGGCACAAAATGGTAGTCGGGGTATTTTTCCTGCAATTCACGAGCCAGGTTGATGGTGGTCACCAGCTTATAGATTACATAGAGCGGTCCGCTGAAAATATTCAGCTGATGCCCGGTGGTGACGGTAAATGTATTTTTTTGAAGCAGTGTATCTATTTGCTTTTGCAGCACCGGCGAATCGCAGGTGGCATACTGTTGTTTAAGCACCTGATGCAAAGCAACACGCTTTGACTCGTCGAAGGAGCGGCTTTTAATGACGTTCTCAAAGTTTTCCAGCGTCGGAAATGTGCTATAAAAAGGCTGTAGCTCCGGTTTTTGCTGGATGTAATCTAGAAACAGAGAAGAAAACTGATTGGTCTGCGGCAGAGATAAAAATTGTGTTGTCATGCGGGTGGTGGTTTTTGCCTGCGGTAAAAATAACACGAAGTGCAGATTATTGGTTAATATTGCCAAAACTATAATTCTAACTCAAATAGTTCGTTACTCATGTACTTTTTCAGGTTTTGTGAGAAGATGAGCCACCCTGTTCTGAAAAATACCAGGTTTTTGCTTTTTGAAACATACTATTTGGGATCACCGATTTACACAGATTTTTCGGATTAAACAGATGCAGGAAACGCTTTTGTTTGTTTGCATAATTTTAAGTACCCGTAAGAGAGACGTTATCGTTGCCTTTTTTCCGAATGAATGTCAGTTTTTAAACGAGGTACTCATTCTCGGTCATGCGTGTCAAACCTGCGATTTTTAATCTAACAACCCAGAAAGCCCTCATAATCGAGACTATAACATTTTAATTAATCTATCTATGATCCGTATTGGGGGTGTTCCCGAACATTTCAATCTTCCCTGGCGGTTAGCTATCGAGGAAGGTTTTTTTTCAGCACGAGGCATTGAGTTACAATGGTCCGACTATCCCGGCGGCACAGGGGCCATGAACAAGGCATTGCGAGATGGGGAGCTCGATCTGGCAACCATCCTGACCGAGGGAATTGTAGCCGACATCTGCAATGGAAATCCATCGAAGCTATTGAAAATCCATGTGCAGACACCCTTGAACTGGGGAATATTTGTCAATAGCGAATCCGGTTTCCAGTCGGTTGACGATTTGAAAGCCGCCCGGTTTGCGGTAAGCCGAATGGGTTCGGGTTCGCACTTGATGGCTTATGTCAATGCGTTACAATTGAACTGGAACTTGGCCGATTTAGCCATGGTGATTCTGAACAACCTGGATGGAATGCGGCGCGGCCTTCGTGAAGGTGAAGCGGATGCTTTTATGTGGGAAAAAGTAATGACGCAGCCATATGTAGACAGTGACGAGTTGCGCCGAGTGGGGTTATGTCCTACGCCCTGGCCGGGATTTGTGCTGGTGGCCCGCAACGAAGTGATTGAGAATCAGCCGGAAACGCTGCAACGTCTTTGCGATGGTTTCAATGAGTTTGTAAGCACTTTTAAAACACGGCCCAATTTGGATCAGACCATTGCACAGCGTTATGGACTCCCGTTAGCTGATGTGCAGCAATGGCTTGCCGATACCGAATGGTCAACCACCAATGCTGTTCATGGCGAAATGTTGCAGCACGTGCAGGAAACGTTGGTTCAGGCTGGTACGCTGGCGCAAACTGTACCCGTGAACCAACTCGTAGCCCAACTTTGAAAATAGTATCTTTGAAAAGGTAAAAACCCTGCATTTTTTCACCGCCTTATGAAACTGTCTTTTTCAGCGATTATTTTTGCTACGTTCCTTTTTCTGATTGCCTGCCAAACAGAACCGTCAAGAAATGAACCCGCAGCAGAGGAAACGCCGGAAGCGTTGCAAAACAGTGATTCCTATGACATTATTAGAAGCGTAAAAAGTCGTTATGACGATGATTTAGTAAATGACTTGTATAAAGAACTGGCCGCCAAAGATCCGGAGCTGAATCAATTGGAGAAGGAACTGGAACTGCGAGCCAAACGAAAGCAAAAATTGGAGGAAACCTTTGCTAAATACGATGATAAATCCAACCGGTATGTTAGTTCTGCGGATCGGATGCTGGCTACGGTACAGGATTCCCTGCTGAAGCAAAAAATCAGAAACATACTCAATGCCAATCAGCAGCAACACGATGCGCAAACGGCTCCGTTGAGTCAGTTGATAACCGCAAGCAAAGATCAGCTTAAACACATTGAAGATTACCATACGGCATTAAAAATCATGAAAACGTTACCTTTGCTGGCAAAATACCAGAAAGACTACCGCCCGGAAGTAAAACCTTACCAAGACTTAACCAAACAATTGGATACCACGCTTAACCACATTCAACAGAAAGTAAATCAATAGCATGCAATTGCTCGAAATTGTCAGATCATTAGAGGGAAAGAGCGCCTATAAACGCAGCGAAATCATTGAACAAACACTGATGCGTTGGGGAATTGCCTACGAAATTCATCCGTATGCTACCGGACGCAATATTTTGGTTCCATCGGGTATGCCGCAATGGGTGGGCATCAGTTCGCATTTTGATACCGTTGCGCATTCGCCAGGTGCCAATGACAATGCCTCTTCCATTGCGGTTTGTCTTGATTTGATCCGGCGCAATCACATAAAGCCTTCGCGAAAAATGGGCATCGGCTTTTTTTTCTTTGATGAGGAAGAGCGGCATCTGCGTGGTTCTCAGGCATATGTAGACCAGCTGGGCATTCATGGCATGATTGGGCTTATCAACCTGGAAATGGTAGGGCAGGGCGACCGGCTGGCGCTGTGGTCATTGAATGAAAAAAACAACGGACGGGTACTGAAAGCACTGGAAAGCACCGCCAATATCGAAAACATATTTACCCGCCGCTTTGACCGCATTGTAGCCAACACCGCCGACCATGCCAGTTTCCGGAAAGCGGGTCTGGCCGATGCGTTTACTGTGACCTGCATTTCGGAAAAAGACATTGAAATAGCCTGGCATTACTACAAGGCCCAGGAATTTGACGTGGATAAGGCAACTCTGCGGGAAATCATTTCGCAAGCCCCGCTGTTTCAGCACTATCATCAACCTACTGACACAAGCGAGCATCTTTCGGAAGAAAGCCTGCAGATGACAGCCCATGTTTTATGGCGCACGTTACAAGCGTTGGACAAATAATCTTTACCCGAAAATAGTATCTTTTGAAAAGCAAAAACTACCCACTGTACCGGGAGCCGTACGCACAAATCCAGTCGTGCAGCTTGTAGACATCATCGGACTTGAAAAGCTCTGTACCGGGGTTCATGGTTGCCGCCGAACCACAGGCTACGCCCATACGGGCCATTTCGCGGGGTGTTTTTCCTTGAGCCAGCATCCAGGTCATGCCGGCCACCATGCTGTCACCGGCACCCACAGTGCTCTTTTTCAGGACGGTAGGCGCCGGAATGTGTTCAAAACCGTCCTTAGTAACTAATAATGCACCGTTTGGCCCCATGGATACAACCACAATCTCGCAATCGCCTCGCTTTATAATTTCGGAAGCCGCTTCGTCTACTTCATCCATCTCTAACGATTCCACACCAACCATCTTGCTCAGTTCGCCCAGATTCGGTTTCAGTAGATAAACTCCTTCATTTGCAGCCAATCGAAGTGGTTCGCCTGAGGTATCCAAAACCAACCGGGCATTGATTTCCTTGGCAACTTTGGCCACCCGAGCATAAAAATCCTCTGGCAACCCAGGCGATAAGCTGCCACTTGCAACCAGATAAGCGGGCTGCGCTACTTTTATCGCATCCAGGCATCGATGGGCTTCAGCTTCTGTCAGGGTAGGACCGGGCATGCCAAACCGGTATTGTGCATTGGTCGAAGATTCGACTACGATAAAGTTTTCACGCGTCCATTGTTCGGTCAGTACGGGCTCGCAGTAAATGTCATCTTTTTGCAGCAAATCGACCAGCAGTTGCCCACTCGGGCCGCCAATGGGAAAAATAGCCAGCGTTTCGCCGCCTAATTTCTTAATGGCTTTGGATACGTTTACGCCTCCACCCCCCGCTTCAAATTTTGGATTGGCGCAACGCAGTTTTTGTTCAGGAACGAGTCTGTCAATGGTTGTGCTTTTGTCAATGGCCGGGTTGAGGGTGAGTGTAACAATCTGCATAATTTTAAACCGAGAAAAATATTTTTTAAAGTACTGTAAAATTAATGATCATTATTTCTATCAATCAGTTTAAAAATATACCTACTATATGGAGCAAAGTGTATTTCTATGCGTTGATTGATTTTGAGTCTTTCCCATTGATTAAAGGAAACCTCAAATTCTTGCCCAATAATAGTGAAATAATAATTGCTGTTATAAGAACTTGAATCCTCTCTCTTCTTTTCTATAAGTCCTAAGTAAACAACCTTATAGCCCAATATAATATCTTTTCTTAGCGATTTCTGATCTAAAAAAGCATAATAAAGAGGAATGCTTAAAAATACTAACAAAACAAGAATGATGACTATTGCACCGAGAGTCCCAAATAAATAAATTCCAATACTAAGCAATAACGCTCCAAATACAAGTATAGGGCCTAACATATCTCCAAATATTGAGAGAAACGAAGCCTTCGCTACCAATTCTTTCGACTCCTGTTTATTTAATGGTTGGAAATATTTCTCTAATGCTGATAAGTATACCTTTGTCATTAGTAATATAGGCTGTATGCCTTTTGCAAATAACTATAAAAATAGCCGCTGGAAAATAGTACCCGCAAAAAACAAAAATCCTGGTTATCCGAAAAAAACATTTAGCGATAAAATTCTTCCTAAAAACATACTGTTAGCCTACCCGAACTACGACTCCTTTTCAAAAGCATTGTTCGTATTTTGTAGAAGACTTAACTCCAAGTATTTGGAATGTATTTATCCACGCGTTAAAACAATTTTTTTGGAAGAAAGTTGTTACACCAGATCACGAACTCTTTCCTATTGTACATTTTCACTTATTTTTTAGCTAACCGCCTCTGTACCGATGCCCGTCATTACTTTTGTTAACCGAATGAATCACATGGATATTCTTATCCGGACCCGATCTACTGGTACTCCTTTACAATTTGCCCGGAAAATTGGTGTCAGTCGACGCGCCCTATTTCTGTGGATTGATCAACTGCGTGAGGATTTCGGCTTTCCCATCGAATACGATAAGGCAGCCCAAACCTATTATTACACAAAACCCGGCCGTTTTTCCTTCGGATTTTATCCATTAGCAGACGTAATGTTGAAAGAAAAATTCGTATCCGTTGAACAATGTTAAGATCTTCTTAGAAAAAATAAAGCCAGTGCAACAAAATTGCACTGGCTTTATGGAATTTTGCCATGTCTGGTTAACAAATGTTCCACTAAAACTTTCAAAAAGTTAAACAGTTTCAACATATTTTTCTTTTCGCAACATTCAGTTGCCGCAACAAACAGAAAGAACCTAAACCATTCCCTCTGCGGATCAATAGGGTTTTGGAATTGGAGGATGAATTCCCATCTGTCTACCTTTGCCAAAGTAGAAAGTACCACTCTCTATTTCACAGGCACCAGCGGTATTGCGTTTGAGCACTTACCCACATGTCAGTAACGAAGATATGAAAAAGGAGCAGGACAGTATGTTTATAACATCCCTGGCATCAAAAAAGAAGAGAATTGCAAGAACTAGCATCTGGCATTCTATAAGTCAAAGTTCCGAGTATAGAAGCATCTGTGACTTATCAGAAACAGCCCTAAAATTTGAGCGATTTTTATGAAAACACTTATAATAAGCTTACTAACCACTCTTTGCGTAGAACTACTTCAGGCCCAACATATACTTGTACTCACTGACTCAAAAACCAACCAAACTGTAGAAATACGGGAAGGCGATAAAGTTTTGCTGGCGTTCAAGACAACGCAGCGCGAAGTGGACAATCAGCCAGGCGATGTGTTTATTCTGCGTTCAAAAGATTTACAGGATTCGACGTTTGTACATGTAAAATCGCGCATTCGTGCCATTACTGACTCAACCATTATTCTGAAAAACGAACGTGAGATGCGAATCAGTAAACTGGCCGGAATACGTCGGCTTTCTTTGGGTAAACAAACAGCCCGTACAGTGGGAAAGGCAGTAGGTTTTACCACATTTATGCTGGGTATTATCTTTCTATCAGAACATATTGATCAAACTCCAGAACCCGTGCTGGGCGTTCTGCCTAGCCTGGGCCTTGCTCTGGGTGGTACGGTACTGGAACAGTCGATTAAAGATGAAGTACCTGCTCGTCATCTGCAAAGGTGGCAGGTTGCGGTACGAAAACAGTAACCAAGAGGCGCAATTCAAATAGTATCCCGCCAAAAGCAAAAACCCCTCAGGTGTGAGGGGCTTGGGATTATCTTTCTTTGAGCATCCGTTTCAGATCGGCGAGTTCGTCGCGGTAGCGAGCCGCTTGCACGAAGTCCAGATCTTTGGCGGCACGTTCCATGTTTTTTTGCGTTTCCTGAACAAGCTTTTCCAGTTGCTCACGCGTCATATAGGCTACTACCGGGTCGGCGGCGACACTCACTTCTTCGCTTTCAACGTAATACTGCTTGGCTTCTTTGCGCGAATCGGCTACGGAGGTCTGGCTCATAATGGCTTCGCGCGACTTCAGAATAGTGCGCGGAGTGATGCCGTGGTCCGCATTGTATTCTTCTTGTTTGGCGCGGCGTCGATCGGTTTCGTCAATGGCGTTTTGCATTGAGTTCGTCATTCGGTCGGCATACATGATCACTTTGCCTCGGTCGTTACGTGCGGCCCGACCAATGGTCTGAATCAGTGAACGCACATCGCGCAGAAATCCTTCTTTATCCGCATCCATAATAGCCACTAGTGATACTTCGGGCAAATCCAGCCCTTCACGCAACAGGTTTACACCCACCAGTACATCAAATACACCTAGCCGCAATTCGCGCAGAATCTCCACCCGGTCCAGCGCTTTCACTTCTGAGTGAATATAGCGGCATTTGATGCCCAATTTATCCATGTATTTGCTGAGCTCCTCGGCCATGCGTTTGGTCAGGGTGGTTACCAGCACCCGTTCCTGCAATTTGACGCGTTCTTCTACTTCATCCAGCAAATCATCAACCTGATTCAAACTTGGCCGCACTTCAATCTGCGGATCAAGCAAGCCAGTTGGCCGGATAATTTGCTCTACCACAACGCCTTCCGATCTGCGCAGTTCATAATCGCCAGGAGTGGCCGAAACATAGATCACCTGATTGGTCAGTTCTTCAAATTCGTTGAAGGTAAGTGGGCGGTTGTCTAAAGCCGAAGGTAATCGGAAACCAAAATCGACCAGCGCTGTCTTACGCGACCGGTCACCTCCCCACATGGCTCGTATCTGCGGCATAGTCACGTGGCTTTCGTCGACTACCAGGAGGAAATCGTCCGGAAAATAATCGAGCAAGCAAAATGGACGAGCTCCCGGAATGCGGCCATCAAAATACCGCGAATAGTTCTCAATGCCGGAACAATAGCCTAGTTCGCGCATCATTTCCATGTCAAACTCGGTGCGTTCTTTGATGCGTTGAGCTTCGGCATATTTGTCTTCGTGTTCAAAATACTTGATCTGGGCCACCAAATCGCTCTGAATCTGCTGGATAGCCGCATTCAATGTATCTCGACCCGTCACAAATAGATTAGCGGGAAAAACGGAGATAGCCGGTTGATCAGAAAGCTTGCGGCCCGACGCAGGATCAATGCGCTGCAAGGCTTCTATTTCGTCGCCAAAGAAAATAATGCGGTATGCATAATCGGCATAAGCCGGAAAAACATCTACCGTATCGCCTTTTACGCGGAATGTGCCCCGGGTAAACTCTCCTTCGGTACGGCTATACAGAATTTCAACCAATCCAAAGAGCAATCGGTTGCGGGCAAAGGTTTGTCCACGCTGCAGCCGCAAAATGCTTTTCTCGTATTCGTCGGGATTGCCCGCACCATAAATACAAGACACAGAGGCTACTACCACAATATCCCGTCGCCCACTCATCAATGTCGAAACCGTTGAAAGACGCAGTTTCTCAATTTCATCATTGATCATTAGGTCTTTTTCAATATACGTATCCGTGGTCGACATATACGCTTCGGGCTGATAATAGTCGTAATAGGAAATAAAGTATTCGACAGCATTGTTGGGGAAAAACTGTTTGAACTCTCCGTATAGCTGTGCGGCCAAGGTTTTATTATGGCTCAAGATCAACGTCGGGCGTTCTACCCGCTGGATTACATTGGCAACAGTAAAGGTTTTTCCCGAACCTGTTACACCAAGCAATGTTTGGGCAGGCTCACCTACTAAAAGACCTTCTACTAATTGTTCAATTGCTTTAGGCTGGTCGCCGGTTGGTTGGTATTCTGATGTAATGCGAAAGGACATAGTTGTCTGCTGTTTGTTTACCGCTGTAAAAAAATAGTACCTTTTAAAGAGTAAAAACCTGCCTTTATTGAGAATGATGCATGGTATATAACGCTAAAATACATGAGATAAGTTCCTGTCTATGAAAGATAAAAAAGGATTTGACAAAAGAAAAATAAGCAGGTTTTGCGTTTCCAAAAGATACTGGTTGAAAACCTAGCTTATCATTTGTGGATTCATGGAAATCCGTCCTCTTTAAATTAAAAGTTATGTTTCGATGTTGAGGTCAAAACTATATACAAGCATTAATCAAACGTTGCGTTCTCCTGCGAAAGTGAAACACTTGCGGTTGCAAGCATTCGAGGAAGATTTAAATCAATCTGCTTCTGATTTTTCAAGGCTAGTCAATCTGCAATCACTAGACATACATACAAGCATTGGCCATCCTACTTTTCTACCTTCCGAAATAGGTTCGCTTTCCCAATTGAAAAGAGTTAAGATACTCAATGTTCTTTTTGAAGAATTTCCGGAATGGATTCTGCAACTTACCAACCTTGAGTATTTATCTATACGTGGATGTGAGATAACGTCTTTACCAGACGCCATTGCCAACCTTACTAATCTGAAAGAGTTATGTATTGAAAACTGCAATCTGGCTGCTCTTCCTTCTACACTTAACCAACTTACTAATCTGAAAATACTTTCTGTTATCATTACTCCATTAGAGACGATTCCAATTAGTGTTTTGCCTCCTTCTTTAAAGACCTTAGATGTGGGTTTAACGCCTCTCTGTCAGGATAAATCTCGATTACACAAATTGATTACCGAACTGCCTGGGGTTAGAGTTCTCCATCCTCTTGGGCAGCAGTTTTCTCTTCCATGACATAGCGGAGGTTTTGGCTTTTCAAAACCTATTATTTTCCCGTGACATTTCCGTATTTTTGCGGACTTATGCGAAAAAAGAACAAACAACAACCCATTCTGGAAAAAATAACCGTCAGCGATTTTGCGGCGGAAGGCAAATGCCTGGCTCGTCATGGCGAAATGGTCGTTTTCATAGATGGCATCGCAGCGCCTGGTGATGTCGTGGATTTGCGGGTAACCAAGCAAAAGAAAAATTTCTGGGAAGCACAGGTCGTGCAAATTCATACCTATTCAGCCCAGCGAACCACACCGTTTTGCCAGCATTTCGGTACCTGTGGTGGCTGTAAATGGCAACACATTCCTTACGAGATCCAGTTGCAGCAAAAACACCAGCAAGTTATTGACAATCTGCAACGCATTGCCAAAGTGCCTCTGCCTGAGATTCAGCCCATTCTGGCATCGCCACAAACTACGTTTTATCGCAATAAACTGGAATATACGTTTTCGTCCAACCGCTGGCTTACCACCAACGACATGCAAAGCGGTGAAGAAATACTGGATCGTACAGCTTTAGGCTTCCACATTCCCCGCCGGTTTGATAAGATTTTGGATATTGAAACGTGTTATCTGCAACCCGACCCTTCCAATGCGATTCGGTTAGCGGTTCGGGAATTTGTACGCAAAAACAAGTACCCGTTTTTTGATCTGGTAAAGCAGGAGGGTTATTTGCGAAATCTGATTATTCGCACTACGACCACGGGCGAACTTATGGTGATTGTACAGTTTTTTAGCGAAGACGAAGCGTTGCGTGTTCCTCTGCTTGAGTACTTGAAACAAAGCTTTCCGCAAATTACTTCGTTGCAGTATGTGATCAACTCGAAAGGCAACGAAACATTTCATGATCTGGAAGTAGTGCTGTACCACGGCTTGCCATACATTACCGAACGGATGGAAGATTTGCAGTTTCGGGTGGGACCCAAGTCATTTTACCAAACCAATGCTGTACAAGCCTTGGAACTTTACAAAGTAGCCCGTTCGTTTGCCAAGTTACAAGGCCATGAACTCGTTTACGATTTATATACCGGTACAGGCACCATAGCCAACTTTGTGGCACGCCAAGCCAAAAAAGTTATTGGGTTAGAATACGTTCCTATGGCGATTGAAGACGCTAAAGTCAATTCGCAGATTAATGGCATAACCAACACCGATTTCTATGCCGGCGATATGCGCGACAAACTCACCGGTTCATTCATTCAGCAAAACGGCATTCCGGATGTAGTTATCACCGACCCGCCACGTGCCGGCATGGACGAAGCGGTAGTAATGACTTTGCTCGATGCCGCCCCGCAACGCATTGTGTATGTAAGTTGCAATCCGGCCACACAAGCCCGTGACCTCGCTTGGCTCGATGCCACATATACCGTAACTGCCGTGCAGCCAGTAGACATGTTTCCACACACGTATCATGTCGAAAATGTCGTTTGCCTGGAACGAAAATAGTATCTTTTCAATTGTCAAAACCTCCTGAGTATATGTTAGATTCTGCCAATGATCCTGAATTAAATGGACGATATCTGGGAACCATCAGCAAAGACTTCGTCCTGGTTGCCGATGCCATTAAGGAAGCTTCGTATGCTATCCGTAAGCGTGGTTTTTCCGAATGGCCTATTTTTCCGGTTTCCAAAGTAGATATTCCGATAGGTCAATTGCTTATTCGAAAGTATGAAGTAGGCACTGACTGGAACTACTATGCCTCTTTCCTGGATGAATTCATTCAACGCCAGATTGTGGATGATACCGACGTATTTAAGGCTGCTTACAAAGATCCGGATGAATACTGCTGCCTGTTTGTAGTAGATGAAGAATTCACAAATTTTGTTTTTATTCCCTATCCAGAAGATTAACTATCAACTAATGCATTGAATAACAACTTCTTATAAACAAATACTCTATCTGTTTATTGCGTTTTTTAGTAATTGTAACTTTTAAGTCTTTTTAAAATTGTACTTATCTGACAATTTCTTATAAAAAATCAAAGATTTTTCTTGACAAATACAAATATTTGTTATATCTTTGGACATATAAAAGAAAAAATAGGACTTAAAGCATAGGTTATTTATAGATAATATTAACGGTTAAGGTTAAGAATTACATTTTATCATAGTTTTGTATGGTTTGATTGTAAAAGGGGATAGCTTCTGGCTGTCCTTTTTTAGTTTTTAAGTAACCAATCCGAAAAAGGTATAACCTACGATCAATCAACCTAATACAAAAATATTTTATAATGGCTTCTTTATGCGTAAGTACCTAAAAATCCGTAAATTGCAATTTAATATCACAGCTTCTTTTACAATAACTAACGTAATACGTTACCTTTCAATTACAAGCCTCGGAAGTATCATAAAAAAGGAATCTGAAACATTGATTTAAACCCCAAAACTGATACACAACACTTGCTAAGAACAAAAGACTGGCAAATCAAAACTGGTGCAATCCGCTGCACCAATCAAAATCACCTTGGCTACACAGTTCAAAACCAAGAGCCTTCATCTATTACATGTAACTCAAAAAAGCACCATTAGATCGTACTGGAACATGGAGTCAAGAATGTGTTCCAAACCAAACCTATCTGACTAATAGAACTCACCTGATAGATACTTTTTCCGATGCTTTTTGGCTAGGCTTATTTGTGCGTATGCCTTCTCCAAATGCAAAAGAGCAGAGTAACATACTTTTTCTGATTCATGATCAGAGATAAGCCACTATGGAACCGTCATTTAGAAGCCGTTAACTAACCCTAAAAGTTTCTTTTACCCATGGAGAAATGGATACAAGAATTAATGGAAGATGCCATCCATTCCAAAGCCGAAGTTTTGATTGAAGCCCAAAATGGCTTGGGTAATTACATTATCACCCGTTTTCAGCCCTATATCATTGGCACCGACGCCTTCGAATTCGATTTTGTCTGGGGCTATTTGCCACTTACCCATTCGTATTACAGATTCATGCTTGATACTATTACCCGGGTCATTTTGAGTGAGAATGCTTACGAGGCCAATTTTGATGCCATTTATCAGTATGCCTCCGGCGAGAAGCACAGTTGTGTGCTGCAAGGGTTTGAGATGATTTACAATCGGTCCACTCTAATGGACATTTCGCCCAACTGAAAATTGATAAAGGATACTATTTTTGAAACTCTCCTGCTTCAAAAATAGTATCCTTGTAAAAACAAAAACCTCCTTATTAAGGAGGTTTTTGTTTTAAGAGAAATTATTTACTGAGCTTTCAGCAATGCATGCTCTTCCAGAATTGTGGCTACCTTATGCACAAAAGCGAAAGGGATTCCGGCGCGTTCAGCAATGTCAAGCAGGGAATGCTCGCCATCCGAAAAGTTCAATACCCACAACATAGCCATTTCGTACGACTTTGCATGGTTATCACCACTAATGGCGCGATACAATCCTCGTTTTCCTAACTGCGGTTCACATTTAGGATTCTGATTTATATAGATTTTATTGCCTTCCAGAATCTGCAAAATGGTTTCGTACAATTGGTGCGATTCGGTCAGATTTTGAGGAGTTACCAAATCCAGGTTATCGGCCGAGGTATGATATTCAGGATACTGTCCATGAGGGGTACGCATCAGACAACCCACTGCCAGATTAAATCCCGGTGAGCAATATTGTCTTTCATCGTATCCATACGGAAAGAAATCAATGATTTGATAGGGTAAGTTGATGTGCTTCAGGGCATGAGCTACTACCTGATCAATTTCGGCATTGCCACGGCGGGATTTTTTATACGTAAATTTCCCGTTGTCTCCAACCAATGTTGCCACCAGGCCATGCTTGATGTGAAAAGCCTGCTCTTCATTAATGCTCAACCAAGTGATAGAACCTATCGTACCGGGCACAAAGACAAACCGGTAGGAATAGCGGCGTGGCTGAGTTTGCAACCATTGGGCCAGATATACCGCCAGTGAGATTCCGGAAAGATTATCATTTGCCAATGAAGGATGGCAGATATGACAGGAGATCAATACTTCTTCCGTTGTATGGCCCGGAATGAAATACTCACCGTAAGTCAGGCTTCCCTCCGCCAGAGATGAATCAATACAAACTTCATATTCGCCTTCTTGAAGAGATTGCAACTGATTGTGTGTCAAACAAAACCCCCAATTTTCGTTGTAATAAGAAGTCCGGTAAGGAATCCAGTCGGGTTTATCGGGCAACGAAAACAGATGAGGTTTTAGCTCTTCCAGCGATACTATTTTGTGAACGGGAATGCTATAATTCAATACATGCAGATTGTGATTTTTAAAATCGACAATCACATTTCCGGCAGGGTCTTTAATCCAGGCTTCTTTTATATTCCACTCTTTTGGAACTGTCCAGTCAAATGCGGCTGCTCCTGTAGCTACTTCCTGGATTTTCAGTGGTATATACTCCTGTAAGATTTGTAAGGTTTGCCTTACTCCATTGCCGGTAATGCTCCGACAAATAGGATACAGCCGGGTTACGAGCTGATACATCTCTTCTCCCGGCTGTATGTTTTTTGTTTCCGCTACCTGCGGATCTTGCGTTGACACTGTCATAATTAATTAGCCACTGACTCCAGAACGGGTGTTTCTTTGGCCACACCTGAAATTACTCTCATTTCTGGAATACACGTTACAAACTGACCGCCCCATTCGCTAATGTAACTTAACTGTTTGGAGATTTCTTCACGCAGGTTCCACGGCAGTATGATTATGTAATCAGGTTTCTGTTCCTTAATCGTATATTCATTGACTACCGGAATGTGGCTGCCGGGCAAGTACTTATTTTGCTTGTAAGGTGACGCATCCACCACGAAATCGATCAGGTCGGTTCCCACTACCCCGCAGTAATTCAAAAATGTATTTCCTTTGGCAGCAGCCCCGTAGGCGGCGATTTTCTTGCCGTTCTTTTTCTGCTCCAGTAAGAATTGCAGAAAGTTATACTTGATTTGCGTAACCAATTCCTGGAAATTCCTGTAGGTGTCCAGGGTTTTCAAGCCGGCATGTTCTTCTTTTTGCAATAGTATCGCTACGTTCTCAGTAATTACATGCTTTGGATTGCCCATGTGTTTGGCAAAAATGCGCAGAGAGCCGCCATGCGTAGGCACTTCTTCTACATCGAATACCTCCAGACCTTGCTCTGCAAAGATGCGCTGAACCGATATGAGCGACAGGTAGGAAAAATGCTCATGATAAATGGTATCAAACTGGCATTCTTCAATCAGCTTCAGCAAGTGTGGAAATTCCATGGTGACAATGCCATTATCAGCAAGAATGATCTTCATCCCACTCACAAAATCATTGATATCGGGCACGTGAGCCAATACGTTGTTACCGACAACCAGATCGGCTTTCATACCTAACCGAATGGCCAGTTTACGGCTGAAATAGTCGGTAATGGTTGAGATGCCTTTTTTCACGGCTTCAGCCGCGGTATTGCGGGTAGGTTCGATGCCGAGTACGGATACGTTTTTCTCCTTGAAATATTGCAACAGGTAGCCATCGTTTGATGCAATTTCAACAACCATTGAATCTTCATTGATTCCGAAGCGTTTCTGCATCATTTCGGTATAACGCTTGGCATGCTCGAGCCAGCTTTTCGAAAAGGATGAGTAGTAAATGTAATCACTGTTAAAAATTTCCGTAGCCTTCTTGTATTCGTCAATTTGTACCAGGTAGCACTCATGACACACATACAGTTTCAGAGGATAGTAAGTTTCCGGCTCGTTCAGTTCCTCGTACGTAAGAAATGAGTTTGCAGGAGGGCTGCTGACAAGGTCAACAAATTCGTGTTTCAGCTCGGTTTTGCAATGGCGACAGTTCATGGGCTTAAGATAGTGAGTTAATTAACGGTCGTGAGATTTTTTGTGTTAAAGTGATGAGGCTCAGCAAACAGACAAAACAACTAAAGATTTTTTTATTTCAGGAGAATAATCAAACGTTAATAAAATACAAGCGAGAAAGTAAACACAGACTTGCGTTGCAGTAGAAAAATTTTTGAATCTTCTGGTACCATTGTTTTACTTTTCAGCATAGTATCTGATCTGATAGTTCTTTCGATTGTTTTGTCTTCCATCCATACGAGATATACTGTTCAAGGTAACCCCTGATTTACAACATTTTCTGATTTATTTACACACAAAAGTGCAGCTAACTGCCATAGGCTTTCAGGCGGGTGGTTTTGCACAATTCTGCTTTTGTTGAAACCACTGCAATCAAGACAAAAATACCAAACCAACTGGTTATCAGCAGATTTCTAAATATAGAATTAAACGATTATACGTAAGTATAATTTTAAGGATGCTATTTTTTTTCGAAAGAATAAATTTGTTCCACTTGTTAATGCATGCGGTCCCCACGTAGTTCCATCGTCGATATTATTTCGGCTTCGGCTTGCAGCAACTCGTCCCATCGTTCACGAACGGTTTCGGCTGGCATATACTCTTTCGCTAAATCCAGAAAAGTACGGTAATGACCTGCTTCCGAGATCATTAGTTCATGGTAAAATGCCTTAAGTTCTTCATCGGCAATCTGTTCTGATAGCAGCCGGAAACGTTCACAGCTGCGGGCTTCAATCAGTGCACTGATCAGCAGTTTGTCCATGAGTTGCTGCTCTATGCGTCCTCCTTTTCGCTCCAGTTTGCCCAGGCGAACGGCATATTCGTCTGAACGTTTGTGGCCCAGTTGATACCCACGTTTTTTAAGTTCGGCCAGTACTCTTTCAAAATGATTCCACTCTTCTGCTACTACCTCGGTCATGGTCTCCACCAGCCGGGTGCGTTCCGGAAACTGGACAATCAGCGAAATGCCATTGGATGCCGCCTTTTGTTCACAATACGCATGGTCAATCAGAATGTCATCAATGTTCTTTTTTGCAATGTCAACCCAGCGCGGGTCGGTTGGTAATTTTAAGCCAAGCATGATTTTAATGTCTCATTTACAAGTTATTAGACAAAGGTATGGGTTTTTGTAGTTTGTCAGATACTATTTTTTTCTTCTGTTTTTGAAATAATCTAATGTCTATTGCTCAGATTGGCAGCTTTTTCCTTTTTTGCAGATACTATTTTGTACATTTAGTGTTAAAATACCTGTAAAATCATGAAAAGAACGTTTCTACTCTTTGCATTTGTTAGTATCTCTTTGCTTTCCTTCGGGCAATCGACCGATAAACTTGGTGTCGTCAAGCACAACCACCTTGGCTTGCACGTAAAGAACCTTGAAGAAAGTGCCAGATTTTATCGTGAAACGCTGGGCCTTCAGCCTATTCCGGTGCCAGACGACCTGAAAGCCATCCGGGCGTGGTTCAAAATCGGGGAAGATCAGCAGATTCACCTGCTGGCGGGCCGCACCGAGCCGGTGGTCAATGACCGTAACGGTGGCCATTTTGCCATATTCGTCGAAAGCATGGATCAGGCAGAAGCTTTTCTGAAAAAACGCAACATCCAGTATCATGCACAAGTACGCTTTGACGGCGTGAAGCAAATCTATTTCGCTGATCCTGACGGCTATCTGATTGAGCTGCAACAAATGGGTAAGACAAAGTAAGCCTGTTTGTTTTCCGGATTATCTTCTCCTAATCAGGGCAGGGTTTTTCATTTGAAAAGGATACTATTCTGATTTTTCAGAAGACGAAGGCAAAATACAGTCAGACAACCTTAAAAACATTACGACTACTTCATGGAAATTCAAATAGCTTCAACACAAGCCGATTTTTTAAAATGCTGGGAAGTGATGCATGCTTTACGCCCGCACCTTACCCAGGATCGCTACCTTGCCTTGCTGAGCGAAATGACTCAAAAAGGGTATTCTCTTCTCTTTCTTGAAGAAAACGGAAAGGCGGTTTCGGCATTGGGCTTCCGGTATATGACCATGCTTTATGCGGGTCACATTATATACATTGACGACCTTACGTCATTGCCCGAAAGCCGTGGCAAAGGATATGCCAGCCAGTTGCTCGACTACATCATTGCCAAAGCACGCCAGGAAAAGCTAAATGGCGTACACCTGGATTCGGGTCACCAGCGTTTTGATGCCCATCGGCTTTATCTCAACAAAGGATTCCGCATTTCCTGCCATCATTTCCAGTTGGACTTATAAACTTCTCCCAGTATGCAACAAAAAGCCCGGTCAATCAAAACAATGATTTGTCCGGGCTTTTTTGCTGTCATTTTGCGTGTATCTGTCTGGTATTCTTTGTGTAATATAGCCGCTCTTACCTCACACGTATAAAATGATCGTCAATATTCTGGGCTTCCTGGTTTGTGCTACCATCATCTTTTTTGCTGGTAAACGCTTATCGTATTACGGAGATTTATTAGCCGACCTGACAGGAATGGGAAAAGCCTGGATCGGGCTTATACTCATGGCTGCGGTAACATCCTTACCCGAACTAATGGTGGGGTTTAGTTCTTCAGCTATTATCCAGTCGGCCGACCTGGCCGTGGGGGATATCATCGGCAGTTGTGCCTTTAACCTGGGCATCCTTTCGTTTATGGATGTGTTTACTCCGAAAACCCAGCCCTTGCTAAGTAAAGTATCGCAAAGCCACATTCTGGCCGCGGCGTTAGGAATCATTCTGGTTGTACTGGCTGGGCTCGGCTTGTTTCTGGACGAAGACATTGTACTTACTTCTTCCATCGGGTTAACGAGTATTTCTTTTGCAGTGATTTATTTTTGGGCAGTTAAGACGCTGTATTCGTATCAGAAAAGTACGCTTACTCACCAACCCGCAATGCAGGAGACGTCCAGCAAATACACTTTGCCGCAAGTGATAATCCGTTACGTTCTTTTTGCCCTTGTGATTATTCTTACAGCACTTGCCCTGCCTTATTTTGCCGAACACATTTCGAAAGAAACCGGCCTGGACAAATCGTTTGTTGGAACACTTTTTCTGGCCGTCTCCACTTCTTTGCCAGAGATAGCCGTATCGCTGGCAGCTGTGCGTATGGGAGCAGACGATCTGGCAATAGGTAACTTGCTAGGCAGCAATATTTTCAACATCTTCATTTTGTTTTTTGATGATGTGTTTTATACCAAAGGACATTTGCTGAAAGACGCATCGGATGTGAACCTGGTCTCTGTGTTTTTTGTAATCCTGATGGCTACAGTTGCGATTATCGGATTCATTTTTCCGGCCAGAGAAAAGAAAATTGTAATGGCATGGGATACATTGGCTATTTTCTTGTTGTATATTATGAACATGATTGTGCTCTACAAATTAACTTAAACCCGCATAGCCATTGCAATGAAACTGATCGAATGCCCACGCGACGCCATGCAGGGATTTGCAAATAGTATCCCTACCGAAGTCAAAACCACCTATCTCAACAAATTGCTGAAGGTGGGTTTTGACACGCTGGATTTTGGTAGTTTTGTATCGCCCAAAGCCGTACCCCAAATGGCTGATACCGAAGCAGTTCTGAAAGGGTTGGATCTGTCACAAACGCAAACCAAGCTACTGGCCATTGTAGCCAATCTGCGGGGCGCCCAGCAAGCCGCTCAGTTTGACGAAATTACGTATGTTGGCTTTCCGTTATCGGTTTCCGAGACGTTTCAGCAGCGAAATACCAACAAATCCATTGCTGAGGCGCTGGCCGAGGTAGCGCAAATTCAAAATAGTATCTCGGCCAAAGGCAAAACCCTGGTTGTGTACTTATCCATGGCGTTTGGCAATCCCTATGACGAGCCGTACCATCCGGAACAGGTATCACAACTGGCCCTGCAAGTAACTGAACTGGGTGTAAACATTCTGGCTCCATCAGATACGATTGGCTCATCTACACCCGAAATCATTGAACCGCTGTTCCGTCAGTTGCTGCACGATTTTCCAACCATTGAATTCGGCGCACACCTGCACTCCACCCCTCAATCAGTAACTGATAAAATTGCGGCTGCATATCGGGCCGGTTGCCGGCGATTTGATGGTGCCATTCGCGGGTTTGGCGGCTGCCCCATGGCCAAAGACGACCTTACCGGAAATATCCCCACCGAGCAACTTATAAGCTTTCTGGAATCCCAAAATCTTGGTCTGCAACTCAATAAAGAGACTTTTGGCGATGCCTGGCAATATGCGGCACATGTTTTTGATATTCATTGAGATAACATGCAACTAATAAGAAAATTTGTGTGTCTTGGTAGAAATCACTTTTCTATGCAAAGATTTCTACTTTTCCTCGCCGTTTTTTGTAGCTCTCATTGGGCCATGAGCCAGAATACCAAAGGTTGGTATTTTTCTCCCGAAATTGGAGTATCAGCATCACAAGCTACGGGAGGCGACGTGGTTGGCTCTTCTACTTTTAGCTATGCCCTTTACAGTTCTTCTTATTATCCTGTAAACTATGATGTGAATAATACGGCCGGGAGAGAGATCAAGATGGGTTGGTCGGCGGGTTTTGGTATAGAGAGAAGATTTTCCGCGCTGTTTTCGTTAAAGACTGGCCTGCAATATGAAAATAAAGGAAATCGGCTACCCATTACTTATGTAAGTATCTATGGCACAGGAGTTATTCCTTACATAGCCGTCGAGGGCAAAGCAAACAACAATTACAATTACCTGACCATCCCGCTAACCGCAAAATTTCACATCAAAAACGTCTACCTCTTAGGTGGGCTTTACCAAAGTTTACTTCTATCAGTGCATCAAACCGGAAAATTTAAAATTTACCCCCATTCTGATCAGACAGAGCCCATTGCGTACAACCATTCTAACAAGGAATCCCGGTTACGTAAAGGTGATACCGGATTTTGGCTGGGAGGTGGCTATCAGAAATCGCTACCCAACGGCAATGCGTTATTTAGCGAAATTCGCTGGCAGCGCAGCATAGCCTCTATCGGTGCCAAAGACATGATTCCCAACCGCCAGCAGATTTACAATCAGTCTTTTACCTTATCTGTTGGCTATCAGTTCCAATTGTGATGAACCAAATAGTATCTTTTCAAAAACAAAAACCCCGCTTTCAGGTTTGATTTTGTAACGCCGAAGTCCGTTCTTTGGCCGCTCAATGTTTTTGTATGATTCAAGCCATTCTCGAAACACTCCATCAGGAAATTTCCCAATTGCAATACGGCCAGCGACCCGCCGAACTCTATGAGCCCATCCGGTACATTATGGCACTAGGAGGCAAGCGGTTGCGGCCAGCCTTAACCTTACTGAGTAGTTCTCTGTTTCAGGACAACTGGCAGCCCTTTGTAAAACCAGCCATTGCGGTTGAAGTTTTTCACAACTTCACATTGATGCACGACGACATTATGGACGCGGCACCGTTGCGCAGGGGCAAGCCGACGGTCCATCACCAATGGAATAACAACGTAGCCATTCTCTCGGGCGATGTGATGCTGGTATGTGCCTACGAATTGCTTTTGGAGGCAGATCACAAAAAATTGCCCGTCATCCTTAAAAAATTCAATCGGTGTGCCGCTCAGGTGTGTGAAGGGCAACAGCTAGACATGAATTTTGAGCAGTTGTCTACCGTCTCCGAAGCCGATTACATTGATATGATCCAACTGAAAACGGCGGTTTTGCTGGGTTTCAGTCTGGAGCTTGGCGGCATTTTAGCCGACGTACCTGTTGCACAAGCCGATTTGTTGTATCGCATGGGTGTGGATATTGGCACGGGTTTTCAGCTTAAAGACGATCTGCTGGACGTATTTGGCGACCAAGCCAAATTTGGCAAGCAGGTAGGCGGCGACATCATTGCCAACAAAAAAACATTTTTGCTTATCAAAGCCCTGGAACTTGCCGAAGGCAGCACAGCCTCAGAATTGAAGGAATGGTTGCAAGCCACTGATTGTGATCCGCAACAAAAAGTACAAGCCGTTACCGAAATCTATAACGAACTCAATATCAAGGTATTAGCCGAAGCCAAGATGAACGAGTTTTTTGCTGAAGGCCTACAGTGCCTGGATAGCATTGCAGTAGCAGAACCACGCAAGGCTGCTCTGCGTGAGTTCATCGAAAAGCTGATTCACCGCGAAAGCTGAAAATAGTATCTTTTGAAAATAAAAAAACCCGGCATGTCGATGCCGGGTTTTTTTATGGATTGTTTTGAAGCAAGCCCTTATTTAGCAGCTACCAATTTGAAATCAACTGTAAAATCATCGTTGATGGCTTTGTCACCAATGCTGGCAAAGAAAGACTTTGAACCGTACTTGATGTCATATTTGGTGCGGTCAATGGTAATTTTACCGGAAGCCTCGGCACCTGCAGGTGTCACTTTCACTACGGCAGGGAAGGTAACAGGCTGGGTGATGCCTTTGATCGTCAGGTTACCGGTTACATCGTAGTTGTCACCGCCTTTAGGAGTCAGTTTGGTGATTTTGAATGTTGCTGTTGGAAATTTGGCGGTATTGAAGAAATCTTCGCTTTTCAAGTGGCCAATTAATTTTCCGTTGTATTCGGCATCGGTAATGTCAGTACAAGTGATGCTGTTCATGTCGATGTCAAACTGGCCGCCGCTTACTTTGCTACCGTTTACAGCCAACGAACCATTCGTTAATTTGATATCTCCGGTGTGTTCGCCGGTTACTTTTTTACCATTCCAGGTAAGTGTGCTTTTGCTCACGTCTGCTTTCAGGGTAACGGCTTTGCCCTTTCCATTGTCTGCTGAGGCTACATTTGTGATTACAAAAAGTGCAATCAACGCAACTAAGAAATTAATTTTTTTCATGATTGGATTAATTAAAATGAAGGTTTGATAGTAAAAGGAATTTCTGGTCAAATTGAATTATGAGGCAAATATATGTATATACATTTAATGTTGCAACATATAAACGAAAATTTTTTTTATACTCGCTTAGTTTTTCAAAAATTCAAAAGGAATGGAGAAGGAAACACACAGATCGGAAAACTCTGGTAATATTTTACCAAAAGGTTTTGCCAGAAAATAATATCTTTTTTTC
Source organism: uncultured Sphingobacteriales bacterium (assembly GCA_963520985.1). Lineage (GTDB taxonomy): Bacteria > Bacteroidota > Bacteroidia > Cytophagales > 172606-1 > Xanthocytophaga. The sequence continues at coordinate 75,700 of CAUQTA010000001.1, read as the reverse complement.
CGGCAAAACCCTTGCCACTTATTCATCTATACGGAAAAGAAAATCAGAAAGTTCACCAGCTCGTCTTTTTTTGCCAGTATTCGCCAGCCGCATTATCCAGATACCAATGCAAGTTACCGCTTTGGGGAGCTACGTAGCTGGCCGGATACAGAGCGGCGGTTTCGTTTTCGTCAAAAATTTCTTCCAGGCGTTCGGCTTTATCGGCACCAGTCACCATGAAAGCCACATGATCGGCATGGTTGATGAGTTTCATGGTAAACGAAACCCGTAGCTGGCCCGACTGCGGATGCCGCGCACTGATGCAAAGCTTTTCGCTATCAATGGTGTCGATGCGGTCGGGAAAGATGGAAGCTGTATGTCCATCAGAACCCATACCCAATATAACTAAGTCAAAATGAGGCACTTGTCCAACCGAAGGCACCACTTCACGAATCAAATTTTCGTAACGGATGGCTTCATTGTATGCATCTGCTTCACCGTGCATACGATACACATTGGCCTCCGGAATGCCGACTTTGTCTAGTAAATGCTGCTTGGCTAGCAAATAGTTGCTTTCTTTATCCGTCGGCGGCACGCAACGTTCGTCTACCCAGAACAGCCTTATCTTTGACCAGTCAATGCTTTCTCTGTGTTCATTCACTAAAGCATTAAACAAATACACCGGGGTTTTCCCGCCCGAAATAGCCAGATAAAAAACATCTTTCTGGCTAACCAAGTCGACCAAATACTGAGCAAATGACTGAGACAATTGCTCTGGGGTATCGAATACGTGTACAGACATGAGAAACAAAATTTAGGTGAATACTAAAAAATACTAGGGCTGCAAAAGCCAAAACCTATGCTATCAGAGTTCACAGTAAATTCCGTCGTTTGATAAATTCTTGCATGGATACCGCCACGTAATGCCTTTGCCTTCTATCAGGTCATCGGCATTTTCAGGCCCCCAGGTACCCGCCGGGTACCCGTACATCTTGACGTTGGGATTGGTTTCCCAAGCCTTCAATATAGGATCAATAAATTGCCAAGCAGCTTCAACAGCGTCACCACGGGCATAAAGAGTGGCGTCACCTTGCATGCAGTCGAGCAAGAGCCGTTCGTAAGCCTCAGGTATGTAGGTGTCGGTCAGGTCTTTGTAATGGAAGTCCATGTCCACGTCTTTCACACGCAAGCCTTCACCCGGAATTTTCATGGCAAATTTCAACACCATGCCTTCATCCGGCTGAATGCGGATGATGAGCATGTTTTCCTGATTGACCACACTGCTGTTTTTGATGAACAAGTGGTGAGGCGTAGCCTTGAAATGGATGACAATTTCCGTAACGCGCGTAGGCAACCGTTTTCCCGTACGAATGTAGAACGGCACGCCTGACCAACGCCAGTTGTCAATGAAAAACTTCATGGCAACGTACGTTTCGGTACGTGAATCGGAGGCAACTCCTTCTTCTTCCCGGTAACCGGGTACGGCCTGCCCCTGAATCGTAGACGCAGTATACTGTCCACGAATTACGTTTTTCTCAATGTCTTCGGCTGTCAAGGGGCGTAACGACTGAAACAATTTCATCCGTTCGTTCCGAATGGCCGTCTCAGTTGCTTGTACGGGGGGTTCCATGGCTACCAAAGCCACCAACTGCAGCAGGTGATTCTGCACCATGTCGCGCATGGCACCCGAGCCATCGTAGTAGCCGCCACGTTTTTCAACGCCTACGGTTTCGGCAGCGGTTACTTCTATGTGTTCAATAAAGTTTCGGTTCCAGAGTGGCTCGAAAATGCTGTTGGCAAAACGGGTAATCAGCAGGTTCTGAACGGTTTCTTTGCCCAGGTAGTGATCAATTCGGTAGATTTGTGGCTCGTTGAAATACGAAAGCAGTTGTTCGTTAAGCTTCAGAGCCGTTCCCAGATCGTATCCAAACGGCTTTTCAATGATAATTCGCTTCCAGCCATCGATTTCGTCACTTAAGCCTACTTCAGACAAGCTTCTCGCCACTACTTCGTATAAGCTGGGCGGTGTGGAAAGGTAAAAAATGTAATTTGCCGACGTATTGAGTTCTACCAGTCGTTCTTTGAGTGAGCCATACGCTGCCGGATCGCTGGTTTCCATGGAATGGTAATGGATTTTCTCAGCAAACGAAGCTCTTTTGTCCTCCGCACCGTTGTTGTGCAAGTGTTCATTTTCATGAATAACTTTGGTGCGATACGCTTCGTCGGTAAATTTGGTACGGCTTACGCCTAATACCTTGAATTTTTCAGGCAGATAAGACCGGCAATACAGATTGTAAATAGCCGGAATCAATTTGCGTTCGGTCAGGTCGCCCGAAGCGCCAAAAATGACCAGAATATGATCGTCGGTTTGTTTCATGAGTTAGGTAGAAAGGTACGTTATTGTAGGGCAAACATACCAAATGAATTTATTGTTCAGCAAAATCGTTCCAAAAAATAACAAGTTTGTTTTGAAATACCCATGACAAATTAGACTTTCCACTCAAATTTTTACCATATGAAAATTGGAATTGCGGCCGACCATGGCGGTTTTGAACTCAAAGAAAAGCTTAAAACCAAAATCCAGGAACTCAAATACGAAGTGGTTGATTTTGGTGCTACCCAGTATAATTCTACAGACGATTATCCGGATTTTACCGTTCCATTGGCTCAGGCAGTAGCTGCTGGCGAGGTGGCTCGCGGAGTGGTTTTGTGTGGCAGTGGGGTAGGGGCCTGTTTTACAGCCAACAAGATAAAAGGCGTACGGGCAGCACTCATTACCGAAACGTATTCGGCGCACCAAGGCGTAGAACACGACGACATGAACGTGATTTGCCTGGGAGGCCGTGTAACTGGTGAAAACCTGGCGTGGGAAATTGTGGAAGCCTTTCTGAAAGCAAGTTACTCGGGCGAAGAGCGGCACGAACGGCGGCTGAACAAGGTAAAGGCCTTGGAAAAATAGTATCTCAACCGAAGCAAAAACCTGCTACTCAACCCGTTGACTTTTTGTTAATTGCTTTTTAATCGGGTAAATCCATCAAACTACATACAAGCAGCGGTCAAAAATACTATCTTCGCAACTTCAAAAACCTGCCTATGCAGGAGGTGCCAAGAATCAACAAACGCAGGCCGCTGAACTTTTATATTTTTTCTTCATCTCTAAATTTCTCACAAGATTATGTCTCAGCAGTACGACTTTGGAATGATTGGGTTGGGTGTGATGGGTAGAAACTTTATTTTAAACGTTGCCGACCACGGTTTCTCGGCCATAGGTTTGGATACAGATGCCGCCAAGTCTGCCGCCTTGCACCAGGAAGGTTCAGGCAAACCGGTAAAAGGCACCACTTCCCGCGAAGAGTTTGTGGCATCACTCAAAAGTCCGCGAAAAATCATGATGCTGGTTCCTGCCGGTGCCCCAGTGGATGCGGTTATTGAAGATTTGCTGCCCTTGATTGACAAAGGCGATCTGCTGATTGATGGCGGCAATTCGTTTTATGCCGATACCGACCGTCGTGAAAAATATTTATCCGAAAAAGGCATTCATTTCATGGGCATTGGTGTTTCGGGTGGTTCACACGGAGCCCGTTTCGGTCCGAGCATTATGCCGGGCGGTCCCAAAGATGCGTATGCGTTGGTGCAACCGATTTTAGAGGCGGTTTCGGCAAAAGTAAATGGAGACCCTTGCGTGGCTTATTTGGGTGCAGGCTCGGCGGGTAATTACGTAAAAATGGTCCACAACGGCATTGAATACGGCTTGATGCAGCTGATTTCCGAAACCTACGACCTGATGAAACGTGGCCTGGGACTAAGCAATGAAGAACTGCATGAGGTATACGCCCGCTGGAACAGCCAACGCCTTCAGTCGTTTCTGGTAGAAATCACGGCCGATATCTTTACCATGAAAGATACCGAAACACCGAACCATTTGGTGGATGTGATTCTGGACCGTGCCAAACAAAAAGGAACGGGCAAGTGGACATCGCAAAACGCGATGGATTTGGGCATTCCGGTGCCAACCATTGACATGGCAGTAACCATGCGCGAAATTTCGGCACTAAAAGAAGAACGCGTACAAGCCGAAAAGCTGTATCCGGCAACTTCGGCAGCCGCAGCAAGTGATAAGCAAACAATGATTGATCAGATTGAGCAGGCGCTTTACTTTGCTTACATCGTGACCTACGCACAAGGCCTTGCCCAATTGACGGATGCATCTAAAGAATACAACTATGGTCTGGAACTTGAAACAGTGGCGCGTATCTGGCGGGGAGGCTGCATCATTCGGGCTGCTTTGTTGGAAAATATCCGTCAGGCTTACAGCAAAACGCCTACGCTGGCCAATCTGTTACTCGACGAAACCACAGCTCAAGAAGTAAATAACGCCCAAGCCGCTACTCGTCAGGTAATTAGCTATGGCATTGCCAATGGCATTCCCGTTCCGGCATTGGCCGCTTCGTTATCTTATTTTGACGCTTACCGCAGTGGTCGCTTAGCCTCTAACCTGATTCAGGCACAACGCGATTATTTTGGTTCGCATACCTACGAACGTCTCGACAAGGCAGGCATCTTCCATACTGAGTGGCAGGCGTAGTTTTCAAGTATTTATGAAGTAAAACCTCCTCTGCGCAAGAGGAGGTTTTTTGTTTTTAAAAGCTACTATTTGGTAACAATCTTCAACTCAATGCCTACTTCTGGTCGAATGATGCCATTCCCGACCGAAGCCTCAGAATGCCAGTTAATGCCCCAGTCTTTCCGGTTGATGTAAAATTTGGCGTGGGCAGTTATTCCTTTTTCTGAGAAAATCACGTTGGCCGGAAAACCGATGCTTTTGGTGATTCCCTTAAGTGTTAAATTTCCGTTGATTTGCAAACTATCACCGGATTGTCTTTCAGCTGAAATCAGTTCAAAGGATGCAGTTGGAAACCGGGCGGCGTCAAAAAAATCTTCACTTTTCAAATGTCTGACAAGTACATCTCGGCGACTCGGGTTTTTCAAGTCAAAGTTTTTCAAGCTCGTAATGTCAATCACAAACTGCCCGTTAACCAACTGATTGTCTTTTGCTTGAATCGATCCCGACTGAAAGCCAAATGAACCTGTGTGTTTGGTAACGATGCGTGCCAGTCCTTGTCGTCCTTCCCAATACACGAAGCTTTGGGACGTATCAATGACAAAACTGCGATTGTGTGAATTTTCGGATGCCGCAACGGGCAATGCATCTTTGCTCTGTACCATAGGAACGCGAGGCTTGCAATTGCATACCCACACCATGCTGCAAAGCAATAGCGTATGTAAGGCGTATTTTTTCATTCGGTACGTTTACTTTTGAGTGTATGGAACAGGTCCGGTTTTTCGGTTTTTAAAGATACTATTTTTCATTTGCCTGTGTTGCAACGAATATTTTAGTGGTAAAGCCTTTTTGCCGAACGGCCTATGTTAAGGATATATTATATTTGGCTGGCGATGCGTAAAAGAGTGGGCATTTTGGATAGAGGTTCATACCTTTAGACTCTCTTGAGCAATCCGTATGAAACGTCGCGATTTTCTTCAAACTTCCCTGCTGAGTTTTACTCTTCCGTGGTCGATCAGTAATCTGCCATTATCGGCTGACAGTGAGCCCGTTTTTCGGTTTGCAGTTGCTTCGGACGGTCATTACGGACAACCGGATACGACTTACGAAAAAGATTTTGCCAACCTAGCCAAATGGTTCAAAGCGGAGAAAAAGAAGAAGCTTGACCTTATTTTCATCAATGGTGACCTGTTTCACGATGATCCCGTTTTTTTGCCCAAAGTAAAAACATCGTTCGATCAGTTTCCTACGCCTTATTACGTAACGCGCGGCAATCATGACCGGGTAAGCGAAGAAACCTGGAAAAACACGTGGGGCTATACACCGAACCACGATTTTGCAATAGGCGATTACGCTTTTTTGCTGGCCGATACTTCCAACGAAAAAGGAGAATACTTGTGTGCCGATGCCGCTTGGCTGGAACAAGCGTTACAAAAACATGCGGATAAGAAATGGGTTTTTGTGTTTTTACACATTCCGCCCAACAAGAAATGGACCGAGCACGGTGTCGATTGTTCTCCTGTTCAAGAACTGTTGGAAAAAACGCCTAACGTAGCCGGAATTTTCCATGGCCATGACCACGAAATCGACGACCGGAAACTGAGCGGCGGTAAGCCGTATTTTTTTGACGGGCACTTTGGCGGGAATTGGGGCACCGCCTACAAAGGCTACCGCATTGTTGAAATTTTTGCCAATGGCAACTGGCAGTCATACCAATGCAACCCAACGGCTTCACCCATTATCAATACCCATCAGACTAAGGCAAAATCCGGGTAGTAGGCGGTTTTGGGGTTTCAAAACATACTATTTTCGGTGGGCTAGTTCCCTTTCCAGCAACCAGTTTTTCCGCCATATTCCACCACCGTACCCCGTCAAATTTCCATCGCTGCCCACCACCCGATGGCACGGAATCAGAATCGCAATCCGGTTCATTCCATTGGCATTGGCTACAGCACGCACGGCATCGGGTTTGCCCAGAGCCACCGCCTGCTCTTTGTAAGACCGTGTGGACCCATACGGAATGGTTTGTAACTCCTGCCAGACAAGTTGCTGAAACTCCGTGCCGGGTGTAACCAAAGGAACGGAAAACTGCTGGCGTTTCCCTTCAAAATAGTCAGTGAGTTGTTGGTTCAGTTGCTTGAAATGCGGATTATGGCCTTGCACAATAGCAGCATTCATTCGTTTGGCTACATCCTTGAATTCGCTTTCCAGCATCTTGCGATCTGTAAATTCGAGTAGGCAAATGCCATCTGCGGTTGCGCAAGCAATCATGGTTCCCAATGGCGTTTCCAATCGGGTCAGATCAATTACTTGCTGGGTTTTGCTTTGGGAAGGAGCTACTCCAAAAACAGACTTAAACGAATCCTGAAAGCCACTGAGCGATTCGTAACCCGCATCAAAGGCTGCAGTGGTCACAGTTTCGCCTTCCTGAATCTTCTTAAAAGCCGAATTAATGCGGAACATTCGTTGATACGCTTGAAACGTAATGCCGTGATTTTTCAAAAACCAACGACGCAGTTTATTGGGCTCAATACCAAGCTGTTCCAAATCCCAATCTTTAAATTTTCGCGAAGGATCATTGGTCAGCTCGTCTATTATCGTTTTGATATAGCCAGGTGTTTCGTTCAGTTTTTCTAACGGCTGGCACACCTTGCAAGGCCGGTAGCCGCTCCGAATCGCTTCTTGCGTGGTTTTGAAAAACGCAACATTTTCTTTTTTGGGTTTTCGAGCCGTGCACGTGGGCCGACAGAAAATACCGGTGGTTTTGACTGCCGTAAAAAATATTCCTTCAAACGAAGCATCTTTGTCTATAATAGCCTGATACATGACATCGTCTGTGAGCATGGCTGGTGAAGCAATAGTATCTTGTGGTGACAACATAGGGGTTTTTGTGTTTTTAATCCTACTATTTTATAGCTCAAAAATAGACACTGCCTCACCGACACACAACCGAAAACTTGCCAACTATTTCAGTAAGTTGAATTATCTTTTCTGGAGGAACCCACGAAAATAATATCGACAACAAACCCAAAACCCACCTGATATGAAAGATTTATTTCAAAAATATACCATTGGTCATTTTATCAATCAGCCTTCTAACCCCACAGAATTTGAAATTACGCGGTTTGAAGAGATGGCAGAACCGGAAGTGGAAGATGTGCACAAGCATACTTTTTACGAGATCTTGTGGGTAGACGAAGGCTATAGCCGACAAGTAATTGACTACCAGACCTATGACCTTGGCCCTAAAAGCTTGTTCTTTATTTCGCCAGGTCAAGTGCACGAGTTTGAATCCTGGCAGGAACTCAAAGGAGGGACGATCTTTTTTACGGAAGACTTTTTTCTTTACAACGCTCAGAACAAAGACAAATTATTTGAGCTTACTTTTCTGGACAACGTTTATTTTAATCCTCAGTTATTGTTGGGTTGCCAGGAATATGCGTTGTTTCGAAACTATATTCACCTGCTCCTGACCGAATGCCAACGACCTGAGGCCAATACCGATATTGTGCGATCCTTGTTGCATATATTGCTTTTGCAGGTGCAGCGAAGCATTGAAACCCAGCAGACCAACGTTTCATCCAGGCGGAGCATTGTCTTATTCAAGCAGTTCAGGCAATTGCTCGAAAGTCATTTTGCACAAGGATTGACTGCCGAAAACTATGCCGACCAGCTGCATATCACCCCACATCATCTCAATCGGGTTGTAAAAGAAATTACCAGCAAAAAGGCAACGGAAGTAATTCGAAGTCGAAGTATATTGGAAGCGAAACGTTTGCTTTCCTTTTCGGATGCTCCTGTTACCGAAATTGCTGCTTCGTTAAGTTATTTTGATGCTTCTTATTTTTCAAAAATCTTTAAACGGGAAACCGGGAAAACACCGCTGGCCTTTCGCAGCGAAATGTCCGAAAAATACCGGATAAGGTAGGTTTCGTCATACCTTAAATCTTCGCCTCTGCCGCATCTTTGCATTGTCTAATAACCAATTAATTTTAACGACAATGCAAAATCCAATTAGATGGGCAATAGACCCAAGTCACACCAAAGTAGGTTTCAGTGTAAGGCATTTCGGGATATCCGAAATAAACGGTTTTTTCAAAGACTATGCGGCAACTGTGGTTTCGGAAAAAGAAGATTTTTCTGATCTGGCAGTAAATGTAACGGTGCAAACCAACAGCATAGACACCAACGACGCGCAAAGAGACACCCATTTGAAAGCAGATGACTTTTTTAATTCGGAGAGATTTCCTGAAATGAAATTTGAAAGTACGAAAATAGAAACTTCTTCTGTTGCTAATGAGTACAAGATGCACGGCAATCTGACGATTCGCGGCATTACCAAACCGGTCGTATTTGATTTGGAATATGCAGGCACCGTGCCACAAGATCCGTTTGGTAACACCAAAGCAGGTTTCTTTATTTCCGGTAGCATCAACAGACAAGATTTCGGTTTGTCTTTCAATGTTTTGCTGGGAACGGGAAACCTGGCCGTTTCTGATAAGGTAAAAATCAATATTCCTGTTCAACTCTTAAAATTAGTTTAATGATGAAACAAAAAATCTGGTTTATTACGGGCATCTCCACTGGACTAGGAAAGGCTCTGGCACAGACAGTTATGAACAAAGGCGACTTTGTGATAGGTACTTTTCGAAAACAAAGCCAAGTGGATGAGTTCAATCAGCAAAATAACGGCAGAGGAACTTCCCTGCTGCTGGATGTCACCCAGCCGACACACATTGAGCAGGCAGTTTCCTTTGTAAAGACGCAGCATGGCCAAATAGATGTATTGGTAAACAATGCAGGGGTGGGTTTTGTGGGGGCGATTGAAGAAACCAACTCTGAAGAGATAAGGCGCGTGTTTGAAATCAATTTTTTTGGTGCATTAGCCGTTACGCAAGCCTTTCTGCCTCTTTTCCGGGCTCAAAAAAGAGGTCACATCATCCAGATTTCATCGCATAGCGGCTTCAAAGGCTTTGCCGGATTTGGGATTTATGGTGCCAGCAAATTTGCGTTGGAAGGGGCTAGCGAAGCATTGGCTCAGGAAGTGGCGCCGCTGGGGATTCAGGTCACCATTGTAGAGCCGGGCCCGTTCCGGACCGAGTTTGCGGGAGATAATCTGGGGCAAGCTCAGCAGGCAATTGACGACTACCAGCAAACGGCAGGTGCCTTCAAGGCACGAATCAAAGGAATTCACGGAAAGCAGGAAGGCGATCCGGAAAAAGCGGCACAAGCCATCCTCAACAAAGTGTATTCAGAAGATACTTCTTTGCGATTGCCTCTCGGAAAAATTGCTGTCAATACGCTCTCTGCTAAAATTGAGTCGGTTCAACATGATTTAAATCAGATGCGTGCTGTTGCCGAAGGTACCGTGTTTTAACAACAGGGCATTGCACTGATGCCCTGTTAAAATAGTATGTTTCAAAACACAAAAACCGGCTTATTCGCCTTGTTCCAATGAATAGCCTCTTACACCGTCAAATGTGTAAAGATGCTCGGTTTTGATAAAATCTAACCCGGCGTCTTGTACTTTCTGCATCAGTTCCAATACATGCGTATGAGTGATGGGTTGCGGCTTTTCGGTAGCGGTAGTATAGCGGCAACGCCAGTGATCGGAACAGAAGGTTTCGGGCATGCCATCGGGATATACTTTTACGCCCCGGTTTGAAATCATTTTCAGTGCCAGCGTATCGGTTTTTACCGTCTCCATGATTTTGCTCAAATCCAGTGCACTGCCTTTGCTCCAATCCAGGAATACATCTATGCCTACCAATTCTTTTTTCTTCTTTGTCTGCGTAGAAAGTGCGGTGGGTTGTACGGTTTTGGGAGCCGACTGATAACTTACGGGCTTGAAATGATGAGGTGTATTTCCCAGCCGTTCGATAACGGCGTCGGCAAACTCTTCGGTTCCTACCCGTTTTTTGGAAACGCCTTCTTTGTAAATATCGCCCGTATGCAAGCCTGACTCAATGGTACACAACCAGGCATTGTGGATTTTGGCAGCTACTTCAGGCTGACCGATGTGCACCAGCATAGAGATGGCACCGTTGAGCAAACCCGATGGATTGGCAATGCCCCGGCCGGCGATGTCAGGAGCCGAACCGTGAATGGCTTCAAACATGGCACACAAATCGCCAATATTGGCCGAACCACCCATGCCTACCGAACCGGCAATCTGTGCCGCAATATCGGAAATGATGTCGCCGTATAAATTCAGTGTTACAATTACGCCAAATCGTTCGGGCTCATCGGCAAGCAGCGCTGAGCCAATGTCAATGATCCAGTGTTCTTTTTCAATGTCCGGGTATTGCTGGCCTACTTCATCAAACACCTTACGAAACAACCCGTCGGTCATTTTCATGATGTTGTCTTTGGTAAAGCAAGTCACTTTTTTGCGACCATACGCGCGGGCATATTCAAAGGCATAGCGAATGATTTTCTCACTTCCCGGCCGGCTGATGATCTTCAAACATTGCACTACCTGATCGGTTTGCTGATGTTCAATGCCTGCGTACAAGTCCTCTTCGTTTTCCCGCACAATCACCAAATCCATGCGCGGGTGCAGCGTATCGACAAACGGATGATAGGCTTGCACCGGACGTACATTGGCGTACAGACCCAAGGTCTTACGGGTCGTTACATTCAAACTCTTGTAGCCGCCGCCTTGCGGTGTACTAATGGGAGCTTTGAGAAAAACCTTGGTACGGCGCAGACTCTCCCACGACGACTCTTCAATCCCGGCCGAAACGCCTTTGAGGTATACTTTTTCGCCAATTTCAATTACTTCGGGGGCTATCTGGGCTCCGGCCGCCTCCAGAATGCGCAGCACGGCCCGCATGATTTCCGGACCAATGCCATCGCCATACGCAACGGTAATCGGGGTTTTATTTGCCATAAGTTTGAGATACGATTTAAGATAAACGAATTACAATTTATGTTGCCTCATTTCGTCTTCTTCTAACAAAGTTGACCAAAGCGAGGTTTACCTTCCAAAATAGCGATTCCTTTTTGGGAAAAGCAACGGATTTTTTATTCCTTTGAAGAGTATTTTTAACCGCTGGCTAACTTTTTTAACTTAGCTTTTGCTCCTTATGAAAGATTTAAAAAACATTACGATAGAACAGAAAGAAGCTATTCTGACGGTTACCATCAATCGTCCTGAAAAGCTCAATGCCCTCAGTCTCACAACGTTAAAAGAACTCAAAACCGTTATCCAATACTTTTACGACCTACCTTCCATCCGTGGTGTTATCATTACCGGGGCTGGTCCGAAAGCATTTGTGGCGGGTGCTGATATCTCCGAATTTCAGGAAATGAATGAAGTGAATAGCCGGAAGTTTGCTGAAAACGGGCAGGAAATCTTTGCCATGCTCGAAAACAGTCCCAAACCGGTTATTGCGGCCATCAATGGCTTTGCATTGGGCGGTGGGTGCGAACTGGCTATGGCATGTCACTTGCGGGTAGCCGTGGAAACGGCCAAATTCGGGCAACCTGAAGTGAATCTGGGCATTATTCCAGGTTATGGCGGTACGCAGCGACTGACGCAACTGGTGGGCAAATCGAAAGCGATGGAATGGATGATGACCGCTGATATCATTTCTGCTGCCGAAGCCTACCAATACGGATTGGTGAATCATGTGGTAGCAACCCAGGAAGAATTGCTCGCCAAAGCTGAGGAAATACTATCTAAAATATTGTCAAAAGCTCCGGTTGCGATTGAAATGGTGATTGAATGTGTAAATGCTGCCCTTAACAAAGACGAAAACGGCTACCAAACCGAAGCCAATGCGTTCAGCATCTGTTGCCGCACTGAAGATTTCAAAGAAGGAACCAAAGCGTTTCTGGAAAAACGTCCTGCCAATTTTCAAGGGAAATGAACTAAGTCTGAACCTTGATTTGTAGGATTTGTAGATTAAAGGATTTATTTAATCACGATAATCCAATAATCCCACGGATCAAGGTTCAGACAATTATATTATGTCTGTACTTAAAAAGCTTGCCGGAGAGACTGCGTTGTATGGGTTGCCTAGCATTGTGGGGCGGTCTATTTATTTTTTGCTGGTAAGTTTGCATACGTTTGCCTTCAATGCCGAAGAATCGGGCATTCAGATCAAGCTTTTTACTTACGTAGCGTTCCTGCAGATTTTGTACACCTTTGGCATGGAAACCTCTTTTTTCCGGTTTGCCACAAAGGATAACTTCAAAGCGTATTACAATCTGATTTTCAGCGCAGTAATGCTGGTATCGGGGGTTTTCAGTCTTATTTTCATACTATTTTCCGTCCCGATTGCCAGTTTTCTCGGTTATGCGGGACACGAACGATATATTATCATCATGGCCTTGGTGGTGGCTCTGGATGGCATTGTGGCGATTCCGTTTGCCCGGCTTCGGTTGGAGCGGCGTCCCCGGCGGTTTGCTTTTATCCGAATGGTCAATATTTTGCTCAATGTCTTTCTAAACGTATTCTTCCTGTGGTTTTGCCGGGATGTTTACAATGGCAAGTACCTTTCGTTTTTACAACCTGTTGTTAGTGCCATCTACTATCCAGCGTTTAGTGTAGGCTATGTATTTCTGGCAAACCTGATCGCCAATTTGGTTTTTCTGCCTTTGATGTGGGATTTGTTGCGCGATTTCCGTTTCAAAATCGACTGGAAAGCCTTTAAGCCGGTATGGGAATACGGCTATCCGATTCTGATCATGGGCATTGCGGGTACGGCCAATCAACTGTTTGACCGCCTGACGCTGGACAAGTTTCTTCCGGAAGGCTTTTATCCGGGTCGTAGTTCGGAAGCGGCATTGGGTATTTATGGCTCTTGCTATAAGCTCTCTATCTTGATGAATGTGGTAGTGCAGGCATTTCGCTATTCGGCAGAGCCGTTTTTCTTTAGCCAGAGTGCTGACAAAAATGCGCCTGGTACGTTTGCCTTGGTAATGAAATGGTTTGTCATCGCATGTGCTGTTTTGTGGCTAGCCATCAGTGTAAACCTGAACTGGATTGCGCCATTATTTTTACGGCGGCCCGAATACCTGGAAGGTTTGGCCGTTGTACCGGTGTTGTTGTTGGGAAACCTGCTACTCGGTGTGTATTACAACTTAAGTGTGTGGTTCAAACTTACTGACCGGACGTATTATGGTACCTGGCTGACTTTCTTGGGAGCGGGAGTCAATATCATTCTGAATATTCTGTTGATTCCGTTTATTGGATATATGGGGTGTGCAGTGGCTTTTCTACTTTCATGTGCGGCCATGACGGTTGCCTGCTATCTGCTCGGAAACAAGTACTTTCCCGTGCCTTATTCGGTTGTGTCGGCAGCAGGTTATGTGTTGAGTGCAGCCGTGCTTATCTGGCTGGTAGGCAGCATTTCGTTTACCAATCCGTTATTGACTACGACATTTCATCTGGCTATCACGATAACGTATCTAGCGGTAATTGTGTATGTCGAAAAAATTCCCGTTGGACGGGTGCTGTCCCTAAGGAAGCGGTAAAAAGGGATCTGTTGGTTTATAATAAGTTCCTTCTATTTTAAGAGTTTCTGGAGTGGGATTTTGCGTTTTTCAACTATACTATTTTCCGCAATCCGCCCTCCCAATTCCAAAATCATTTTATCATTCATTCTAAATTGAATAGTACCCATGCAAACCGTTTCTGTCAAAGTCATCAATCAATCGGCCAACGAGTTACCCAATTACCAAACCGAACATTCGGCAGGAATGGATTTGCGCGCCAACTTGGCCGAAGCCATCAGCCTTCAGCCTGGACAGCGAAAACTGATTCCCACTGGCTTGTTCATGGAATTGCCGGAAGGATACGAAGCGCAGATTCGTCCACGCAGCGGCCTGGCCCTCAAATACGGCATTACGGTATTGAACAGCCCCGGCACCATTGATGCCGATTACCGCGGCGAGATCATGGTGTTGTTAATAAACTTATCCGATACCGCTTTTGACATTGCCCACGGCGAACGCATTGCCCAAATGATTGTGTCTCCCTACCAGCAAGTCCGCTGGCAAGCTGTTGAGTCACTTAGCGAAACCGAACGAGGTGCAGGTGGCTATGGCAGTACAGGCAAAAAATAAAAATCCTCCCCCAGCCTCTCCCATTGAGGAGAGAAAAACAGAAAACCCTGCCTGGCAGGGTTTTCTGTTTTGAGAAGGTACTGTTTTTCGCAATCTCAATTCCAAAATTCAAAAGAACTCCCCTCCACAGGAGGGGCTGGGGGAGGATTTTTATTTCATTATATTTCGTTTGTCCAACGCAGCCTGGTAGAGCCGGGCATTGGCGAGATGATCTGAATAGGTAACGGCAAAATTATGATGTCCTGAAAAATCTTCCTTTGCACAGAAATACAAATAGTTGTTCTTTTCGTAGTTCAGCACTGCATCAATAGACGTAATCGAAGGCAGGTTGATCGGGCCGGGAGGTAAGCCGGGGTATTTGTAGGTGTTGTATGGTGACTCCACTTCTTTGTGCACATTCAAAATCCGCTTAATGCCAAAATCTTTCAGGGCAAATTTCAATGTAGGGTCGGCTTGGAGCTTGCGGTTGGTTTCTTCGGCGGTGAGGCGATTGATATACGTACCAGCCATGCGGCGTTTTTCGTCATTCTGGTTGGTTTCGGCTTCGATGATCGAGGCCAGCGTACTTACCTGTGCCGGTGAAAAACCAATGGATTGGGCTTTTTTCAATCGGTCCTCCGTCCAGAACTTTTTGTATTCTTTATTGAACCGCTCAAAGGCTTGTTCGGCCGAAGTATTCCAGTAGAACTCATACGTGTTGGGCAAAAACATCGTAGTTACGGTAACGGTATCAAAGCCCCATTTCTTCACGTATTCGGGATCGTTGATCATGGCGGCAAAGGCCACCGAATCGGCCTCCAGATTTTTGCAAATTTTGCCCGGCAATTGTTCTTTGAGCCGCACATTGGTAAAAGTAACTTTCACGGGTTCCTGGCGACCGGCACGCAGCATTCGGATGGCTTCCAGATTGCCCATATTGCTTTTTATTTTGTAGCGTCCTGCTTTTACGCGTTCCTGGTATTTCATTAGCTTGGCTAGGAAGCTGAAAGAAAGTTCATCCTGAATGATGTTGTTCTTCTTTAACGAGTCCATCACAGTGGCATAGCCAACGCCTGAAGGAATATAGAGATAGGTATCTTCCTTATCAACCTGTAAATTAGCGGTTTGTGTAACCTGATAAAAGTAGAAAATACCTGAAATCACAATAAGAGCCAGAGTAATGAAAAGGCCTATTTTCCAGTTTGTGGATTTAGCCATACGGCAGAAGGTTGAAAGTTAAGTAGTAAAAATTGAATGAATGTCGTAATGAATAGCGTCAAGATAACGACAAAAGTATGCTTTTTCGTTCAGTCACCAAAAACGGCGTCCTGGGTTTTTGTCCTTGGCGGGATATTATTTTATTTTTGACTGTTCATTTGCACTAACTGGGTTTTTACCTTACAGAAGGTACTATTTTTTAGCTGCTGACTCAACCAACTTATTCACGTTCATCCACTTATGGCTGCACAATTGATAAAAATTCATCCCGAAACACCCGAATTACGCAAAATTCTGGAAGTAGTGGATTGTCTCCGCAATGGAGGTTTAGTCATTTATCCGACAGATACGGTGTATGGCCTGGGGTGTGACATACACCAGCAGCGCGCCGTAGAAAAAGTGTGTCAGATCAAAGGCATTAAGCCGCAAAAAATCAATCTGTCGTTTATCTGCTACGACCTCAGCCATATTTCCGAATATGCCACGGTAGACACACCCATTTTCAAGCTTATGAAAAAAGCGTTGCCTGGGCCTTTCACATTCATTCTGAAGGCTAGCCATCAGGTGCCGCGCATTCTGAATTCAAACAAAAAGACGGTAGGCATTCGGATTCCCGATCACCAGATTCCCCGCTTGATTGTCAAGGAACTGGACCATCCCATTATTACGACATCGGTAAAAGACGACGACGAAATCATCGAGTACTCCACGGATCCGGAACTGATTTATGAAAAGTACAAACACTTGGTTGATATTGTCATTGATGGCGGCTACGGCAATAACGTTGCATCAACAGTTATAGACTGTACTCACGATGAACTCGAAATTGTACGCGAAGGCATTGGCGATATCGAACAGTATTTGTAAATACTCCCGAAAGCCAATAGGTATTAAAAATAGTATCTTATAAAAGCAAAAAGGATAGGCCGGTTGGCCTATCCTTTTTGCTTTTATAAGTACGCTCTGGAAACAGAAATCTGAAACATCCTGTCATTCATACCGCAACGACTCGATGGGGTCAAGCTTCGAGGCGCGGTAAGCGGGATAATAGCCTGACAATAAACCTACTATCACGCACACAACTAGTCCCAGTATAATCCATATCCAAGGAATTACGAAGCTGCTGGAACCCATAAGGCTAGACATCAGGTTACCCACGGCAATGCCCAGGAATACCCCGGCAATGCCTCCCAGCAAACAAATCACAATGGCTTCAATCAAAAATTGCTGGCGAATACGCAAGGGCGTGGCTCCCAATGCTTTGCGTATCCCGATTTCGCGGGTACGTTCCGTCACCGATACCATCATGATATTCATCAGACAAATAGCGGCACCCAGCAAAGTCACAA
Source organism: uncultured Sphingobacteriales bacterium (assembly GCA_963520985.1). GTDB lineage: Bacteria > Bacteroidota > Bacteroidia > Cytophagales > 172606-1 > Xanthocytophaga. Next base: position 58,540 of record CAUQTA010000001.1, on the reverse strand, counting down.
ATCCGATCACGCCGCCACCTATTTTCAACACACCCGTAATTCCGTCGAGTTCTTCCCGCAACGAACCGCTGCTTTCGACCTCAAACGAATCTTTCTCAGTGGGCCGATCATGACGAATGGCTCTCATCAGGCCGGTTGCTTCACCGATGGCATCATCCAGATCGCTTACATTAGGTACCGAAACAGTAATATCGTAAGTTAAATCGAATGTAGTGGGCACTTTACGAGCCGTTTCCAGCGGAACAAGAATGTTGCGGTCGGCACTTCCTCCACCAAACATACCACCTGCTTTTTCCAATACACCTACTACTTTAAACCGCAATCCCCTCACAATGACTTCTTTGCCCAAAGGATCGGTTTTATCAAACAAGGCCTGCACTATGTCATTGCCAATAATGGCTACAGGAATGGCGTTTTGCATTTCCGTATTGGAAAACTCACGACCTGAGGCCAGCTTGTATCCTTTGATGGCCATGTATTGATTGTTGCCGCCCATCAAACGCGAGTTGGGATTGGTTTTCTTGGAAAGGTATTTGGCTTCTACGGCTCCCGAAACCATGGTATTGACGGTGACAGTAGGTGCAAATTTATACTCTTCCATGAATTTCCGGGCTTCGTGGTATTTCAACGGAGGCTGCAACTTTTCATTGCGTCCGGCATTCATGCGGCGCCATTGCGGAATACCGCGAACCGTAAACGAATTGGCACCTAACGACGAGAAACTACTATCAACCTCAGCCCGAATGCCATCAATCGTGGTGAGTATGCCCACCAAAGCCGTAATGCCAATGGTGATGATCAGGGCGGTAAGTATGGTTCGCAGCAGATTCCCCTGAATGGACCGCAAACCTTCTTTGATATTTTCGGTTATGTTCACTTCTGTATGCAGTTTGTTTTGTTGAGAGTACCAGATGTAGAAATCAACAATGGTTTCCTATTTACTAAAAAATCAGCTAGCTTGGTCAGGAATTATGCCAAGCGGAAAAAACCGATTGCCAGAATTTGAAATTGCCGGATCAATGGATCGGCTAAAGGCCGGATTTCGATTCTCTAAAATAGTATCTTTTCAAATTGAAAAACCATACCCGCCACAAATACGTTAAAAACGAACCTACATATCTAAACTCTTTGTATTTATTTTTCTCTTCCAATATACTCATGAAATCATTTACTTTTAGCTTTTTTGCTATTTTACTAGCCTTTTTGCCGGGATTTGGGCAACAGATCTCAAACGTAAATTTTACGGAAATTTATAAAAACACGTCCTCTTCCGCGTCGCCTTTTTTCTATCCCGTTTTACTGGCTCGCTACGAGAAAAACGACACCACACTCACCGCCGAACAGTACAAGCATCTCTACTATGGATTTACGCAGCAGCCTACCTATGCGCCTTACGAAAAAGACCTTCGGCAAAAAGAATTCAAACAACTCATTGAGGCCAAAAATTATGCAAAAGCCCTGGAGGTAGGTCGCGAAGGCCTGAAGAAGTCGCCTTTTAATATGAATTACGTTTTTGGGATGCATTTTGCGTACGACAATCTGGGAAAAAGAGCCGAATCGCGTCAGTGGCTCCACAAGTTTGAACGACTGATGGAGGTACTGCAAAAAAGCGGTGACGGCAAAACAGCTAAAACACCAATAGTGGTCACTTCTATTGGTGATGAGCAAGTGTATATGGAGGCGCTGGGCCTGTATGTGAAAGATCGCAAACTCGCGGCCGGAGTTGATAAGATTGCTTTGCAACAACCCAACGAGCTAAACCAACCTGAACTGTATTTTAATATAGAACCCTTGGGATGGTTGGTAGCTGGTAACAAAAAATCGGCTGCTACTAAAAAGTGATTTTGAGAAACCATCTGAAAATAGTATCTTTTACAATTCAAAAACCACCTACTGCCAATTTATCGTTCAGAATTGAACGCTGTCCAAAAATTTGGCATCCAGATTTAACTAAATTTCTGATTTCCACGTTATTGAAAATAACCAAGTGGGTTTTGACTCTGTCGTTTATACTATTTTCTTCAACCATGCAAACAAAAACGTTCACTCGTTTTCTGCTTTTTGTGCTGGGCTTTTGCAGCCTGGGTAGCAGTTGGGCTTCGTCCATCCTCATTCCCATGGACGAGTCGCAATCCAATCACTTGAAAGCTTACGGGATTGCCTATTGGATACTTGCCAAGAATACGGAAGTAGACTGGCTTCTCAATTACCGCGGAGGCAGCTTTATGTTTACGTATCAGCAGAACTTTGAGAGTGAGCTTCGGATTCGCGGGGTAAGCTATCAGGTGATTTCGGATGCGCAGGCAGCGCAGATTACTTCCGAAATCAGTGCTCCCGATGTGAATATGGATGTGATGAAGCTGGAAAAACCGCCTAAGGTGGCTGTTTACTCTCCCAAATCGAAACAACCCTGGGACGATGCCGTAACGCTGGTGCTCAGCTACGCCGAAATCCCTTATGACATTATCTTTGACGATGAGGTAATGGACGGCTTACTGCCCAAATACGACTGGCTGCATCTGCACCACGAAGATTTTACGGGCCAATATGGAAAATTTTACCGTACCCACGGCCATACGGCCTGGTATAAAGCCCAGCAGCGGGAGTTTGAAACTTGTGCCAAGAAATACGGATTTGCCAAAGTTTCTCAGTTGAAACTGACCGTTGTGAAAAAAATCCGCGATTTTTGCGCTGGTGGCGGTTTCTTGTTTGCGATGTGTTCTGCAGCCGACACTTACGACATCGCGCTGGCTGCCGATGGAGTAGACATTTGCGAAAGTGTGTACGATGGCGACCCCGCCGACCCCAACGCCCAACAAAAATTGGACTACGGCAAAACATTTGCCTTCCGCAATTTTACCCTAAACCGTGACCCATTTGACTACGAGTATTCAAACATTGATAATCAGATCTACGAACGTCCGGTCAGCGAAAACAATGACTACTTTACCCTCTTTCAGTTTTCAGCCAAATGGGATCCGGTGCCTACCATGCTCAGTCAGAACCATTTGAGTGTAGTGAAAGGTTTCTTAGGACAAACGACAGGATTCAAAAAAAGCCTCATCAAGCCGGAAGTTGTACTCATGGGCGAAAGCAAATCCATTGGAGAAGCCAAATACATTCACGGCATTTTTGGCAAAGGAACCTGGACGTTTTACGGGGGTCACGATCCCGAAGATTACCAGCATCAGGTGGGAGAGGAGCCAACCGATTTGAGCCTGCATCCAAATTCGGCTGGTTACCGGCTGATTCTGAACAATATCTTGTTCCCGGCCGCGAAAAAGAAAAAGCAGAAAACCTGATTGGACGTTATTTTAGGCAAGACTTTTCTAAATTTAAAGCGACTTCTCTTGAGTCGCTTTTTTCGTATGATTTCACTAGCATTGCCTGAAAGTGATTATACGATTCTGGCAAATAGTTGCACACAGTTGCCAAAAATCTCTTTGTATAATTTTAAAATAGCAAATTGAAGTCCGAACCCATAGTCCGACTTTCATTTCAATTATTATGACCGATTGAGAATTTTTATTGTAATTGTGACACATATTCATTATTGAAATACTATCTTTTGCTAAACAAAAATCACTCTTAATCCTGTATGAAGATTTACCGTACTACTGCCGCCATTTTTATTGAATCGGAAGGAATTGTTTATGACTCGCCTTACCATGACTGGGATACATTGGTGAACCGGGATGAGTTGTATGATTTTCTACAAATGACTATTCGCAATAAGTATCCGGTAGGTGTATCTGCTATGCTAGATCAGTACATGTTATTGCCACCCATTGGGACACAGGAAGTTTGGGCCGCAGGCGTAACGTATATCCGTAGCAAAGTGGCCCGGATGGAAGAATCGAAAGACGCAGGAGGAGGTACTTTTTACGACAAGGTTTATGAAGCGGAACGTCCCGAAATTTTCTTCAAGTCTACCGCGCCTCGTGTAGTGGGTACAAACGGACACGTAAGAATTCGGAAAGATTCTACCTGGGATGTTCCGGAGCCTGAGTTGACTTTATTCATTTCTGCCAACAAAAAGATAGTAGGCTACACAGTCGGCAATGATATGAGCTCCAGAAGCATTGAGGGAGAAAATCCGTTGTATTTGCCCCAAGCCAAAATGTACGATGGCTGTGCCGCCTTAGGGCCCTGTTTGTACGTGCCTGCTCAGCCTATTCCTCTTTCTGCGCAAATCCAGCTTGAAATCAAACGGGATACACAAACGGTTTTTTCGGCTACCATTGCCCTTGACCAAATGAAACGCCAACATACCGAGTTGGTTGATTATCTGTTCCGCGAATGCTCCTTTCCACAAGGTTGTTATCTGATGACAGGTACCGGCATTATCCCGCCGAATGATTTTTCGCTGCGTAGCGGCGACGAAATCCGTATTTCCATCGAACACATTGGTACTCTTGTTAACCGAGTTCAATAAACATTCTGTATTATAACTATAAAACAGAAAGGGCCTTGCTGAAATAAGCAAGGCCCTTTCTGTTCAGTTAATAACTATTTTATACACTGATCGCCAGTTTTGACAACTCAGCAGATACTTTCAAACCTGCATTGCGAGTGGCATTTTCATTTAATTCAAAACGCCATTTGTTTTCTTTGATAACAAAGTTGATGTTGCTGCCTTTTTGAGCTAGGCCTGGTCTTTCGGTAATTAATAATACAGGTTTGCCAGCAACTTTCTCCTGCACATTTTCAAAGTTTGCCTGTGACGCCACAAACAACATGTTGCAGTTGGTAATTACATCGGGTGATTTAAACTTAACCACTACGATTTTTTGTGACCCTGCCATTTTACCATTCGTAATTTTAACAAGCTCGTCATAGATTGGTGAGTTTCCTACTACTCCAATTACAAAGTCACCAGACTGACCGGTTGGCCATTGTACATACTTTGTAAAGTTATATAGAAATACTGCATGAATGCGGTAATCTGTCTCTTGCGCCCATACACGGTTTGCAAAAACAAAAAGGACAAATACTAATAGAAGTCTTTTCATAGCCTCGTATAAAATTTAAAATTTAATTTCGTCGTTTACAAAGGTAGGTGTTCTCACTCTCGCGAAAAGTGCATAAACCTATGGCAACTGTGTAGGGTAGGTTTTTGTATTTTTTTTCATATTATTTTCTTCAATACTATATTTCTTCTTTGCCAAAAAGGTAATTGCAAAGGCCTGTAACTTGCACGTAAGTTTTAAGCTTAGAAGTGTAGAAACTTGCCCACTGAAAATGAAGTTTATTGCTTACTTTTGTATTGAACTAAAATTATTTTGAGGCTTATAGCGTAGAAAATTTCTGTGTAAATGCCTGCGCTTACTTTGCAGAAATTATATTTTTCCCATTATGTTAGATAAACTAGAAGCCATTGAACATCGTTTTGATGAAGTAGGCCAGCAACTTACCGATCCTTCGATAGTTGCTGACAGAAGCCGATTTTCGAAGCTGAGCAAGGAATATAAAGATTTAGAAAAGATTGTTGCTGAGTACCATTCCTACCAAACCTTGCTGGCAAACATTGACAGTGCCAAACAAGTACTGGAAACGGAAAAAGACGAGGAATTCAGGGAGATGGCCAAAATAGAACTGGATGAGTTGCTTCCTAAAAAAGAGGAAATGGAACAGAATATTCGCAATCTGCTGATACCCAAAGACCCGAATGATAGTCGTGACGTCGTTCTGGAAATTCGCGGTGGTACCGGTGGGGATGAAGCGGCCATTTTTGCCGGCGATTTGTTCCGTATGTATCAGCGCTTTGCCGAAACTCAGGGATGGAAGATGGATGTTGCCGATTTTACGGAAGGCACCATGGGTGGATACAAAGAGATAACCGCCACTGTATCAGGCGAAGATGTATACGGCATGCTCAAATACGAATCGGGTGTACATCGGGTGCAGCGAGTACCTGAAACCGAAACCCAAGGCCGTGTGCACACTTCGGCAGCCACTGTAGTAGTAATGCCCGAAGCCGATGACATTGATTTTGAACTGAGGGAGAGCGATATAAAAATGCAATTTGCGCGTTCGGGAGGTGCTGGCGGTCAGAACGTTAACAAAGTAGAAACCAAAGTTATGCTTACTCACATTCCTACGGGTGTGGTAGTGGTTTGCCAAACGGAACGGTCGCAGCTCGGAAACCGGGAGAAAGCGATGCAAATGCTCCGCACCAGACTGTACGAAGAGGAAGTGCGTAAGCAGGAAGCCGAAATAGCCAGCCACCGAAAAAGCCTGGTATCGACGGGTGATCGTTCAGAGAAAATCCGTACGTACAACTATCCGCAAGGACGTGTAACCGATCATCGGATTGGCTATACAGTCTATAATTTACCTGTTGTAATGAATGGTGATATTTTGCCCTTTATTGACCAGTTGCGTATGGCTGATAATGCTGAAAAATTGAAAGAAGGAGCCATGTAAGAAAATCAATTGCTTCCCCAGGCAATTTCCTGATTTGTGTAAAAAATGTGTTAAATCGTGTTTCTGTGTATAGACATCCGTTTATACGAAAGAGAAATTATTTCGTATTTTTAATTCGCTTAAGTATCTGAACTGTAAATCTGTGTTTCTATGAATGATTACCATTTTGAATAAATAGAACGTTTTTAAGATTGGATGACTCAGAAGTCGATTCTGTAAAAATATAACAGGTACTCGCATCCGCAGATTTCCAGCTATTGAAATTTATAAGTACGATATGCTTCTCTCTTTTGTTAAATGGCTCGTCATTGGTTCCTGTTTGGTATGGGGATTTTTCTCCTGCAAACCGCAGGATGAGATAGTAGCAAGAAATCCCAAACCGATTACATTTTCAGAAGACGCCATTGTATTTGATACTGTGTTTACAGCACTGCCTACCGTTACGCAGTATTTTTCGGTACGCAATCCCAATAAAAACGCGGTAGTAATTAAATCCATTCGCCTGGGAGATGCTGCTTCTCCCTATTCCATTACTGTGAGTGGGCGACCGTTGGCAGTTTCCCAGAATATTGAGTTGCGCGGGGGAGATAGCCTGCTGGTTTTGGTTAAAATCAATATTCCACCTCGTGATTCCATTCAACCCTTTGTGCTGTACGATTCGCTGCAGTTTGAAATGCAGGATACCATTCCGAATATTAAACTCCTGGCATGGGGGCAGGATGCCAATTTTATCAAGCAAAAAACCCTGGCCTGCAATCAAACTTGGACTGCGGGTAAACCTTATATTTTATACGATTCAGTAATTGTAGGGAATGGATGCAAACTAACCATTGAAGCCGGAACACGCATTTATGCTTATAACAATGCCGCTCTCATAGTAGATGGAATGTTACAGGCAACAGGTACCGCCGAAGAACCCATTCTGTTTTCCAGTTTCCGGCAGGATGGTCCTTACCGGGAAGCATCCGGGCTTTGGCAAGGATTGGTGTTTCGGCAACCCAACCGGAACAGTAAATTAATGTTTGTACAGGTGCGCAATGCAACCAATGCCATTTATGTAGATGCACCTGATAATGATACCCAACCCGATGTTGTAATTCAGAATAGCATCATCCAGTATGCCAGACAGTCAGGTGTTCTTGCGGTAGATTCGGACGTACAAGCCACCAATCTTCGTATTACACATTGCGGCGAATTTCATTTTGCCGGTTTGGGTGGAGGCAATTACCGCTTGTGGCACTGTACGCTGGTAGGGGAGTCGTATTTGCTGCAACGTGAAAATCCGGTATTGCTCTTTTCCGACTATGTAAACATCAATGGCGCTGACCGGCAAAATAGTATCTCCTGCGAAGTGAAAAACTCGGTAGTATGGGGAACGCAATCAGAAGAAGTTGGCTTTGCACAAAAAACCGGTAATTCTCTTATCCAGAATTTTTCGAATAATCTGTTAAAAACGGCTCCCAATGCCCTGCTATACAATGCCAGTAATATTCTGGAAACAGCACCGGCTTTTGCCGATACCCAACGCATGAACTTCAGCCCCAAAACAGGTTCGCCATTGGTAGATGCCGGCATTGATCTGGGTGTGCTTAACGACCTGAACGGAAAACCCCGTGATGCCAAGCCGGATATTGGAGCCTATGAGCAATAGGCAGGTTTTTGGTTTATGAAAGATACTATTTTGGATGTTAATAACATTCGCTTGTCACATAAACGTTTGAGAAATCGGCTTTCTTTAGTTTTTCTTTTTCAATCAGAAAATAGATCCTTCCCCAATCACCCCAACACATCTTCGTATTAAAGTCGCTGTCCAATTGAAGCAAAAGTGTCCATTTATTGAATTCTTCAATATCCGTCTCCGTTGGATAACTCCACTTTTCTCCTTTTACCGGATAGGCCTCAATGTAGTCACATTGAATGGGTGTGCCATAACCGAGCAATAAATGCCGACTATCCGATTCGTTGCTGTGGATTAACTTATCGTAGTTAGCAAAGAAAGTTTCACCATTAAATACATTTTCCGAACTGTCAAGTGTTGATTGGTATAAAGCTTCCCAATGATGAATGGTATATTCAAAAGACGCATTGAGTTTGCAACCCTCAAAAATTTTACGTTCGTTTCGGGTAAAAATCCGTTGCAGCCAGTTTCTTCTTTTGGGTTGTAACTCCACGGGCGGTGTGCGGCGTTCTAATTGGGTATAATTGCCATCATAAAACAAAACCTGTCCACAATCATATAAATTGAAAAAATAAAGTATTCCCTTTTCAGGTAAGACATTTTCTACATCCCATTTTTTAAATTCTTCGATTTTGATCTGAGCCGTAAACCAAAGAAATTCACTGGTGTAAGTGGCTAGGGGCCAGTCGTAATGGGGCGGCAAATCGGGATAGCCGCCGATTTTGGATTCACCAATCCCAATTTCAGTGTCAATTTTGGGTTCTGTTTTCAATCGGATTGCCGGCCGAGCAGTCAGTAAAACCAATCGCTGAAAAGAGGGATTAATATTCTGATAGACAAACGCTTCAAAATCCTGTAGGGTCATGGAGAGATTTTTTCTTTTGAGAAGATACTAGTTAGTTTCTGGCTTTGCCTGCGTTTTCCTCATGTAAAACCAAGCTATTAGAGTCAGAATGCCCATCACATAAAATGCCAGACCGAATTTGGCGGGATTGTTGTCATACAGAAATGCCGAAAGTAAGGCCCCTAACCCAATGCCCGCTTCCAAGGCAATATACATGGTTGCCACGGCTCTTCCGCGTCCACCATCTGGAGCCAAATCGATGGTCCAGGCTTGTACTGTAGGGGAGCAAATACCTAGCCCAATGCCATAAAAAACCGCTCCAGTCAGCAGGAATACGGGTGTATTCGCTAAGCCGATTACAAGCATCGAAAAAGCCATGATGGGTAAGCCAACAGACATGACGGCTTCCCGGCCATACCGGTCTGAGATGCGACCCGCTGTAAACCGCGTAATCAGAGAAGATAAAGTAGTAAAGGTAAAAAACAATCCACGGTTTGCCACGCCTAAGTATTTACTCAGATCGGGAGTAATGGTCAAAACTGCACCGTAACAAAAACAAAACAGAAAACAGACGATAGATGGCCGCAATACCGTAGGTTCGTACATATCGGCCCATGAGATCTGCAGCAATTTCGGGCTGAAACGTTGCCGCGGATGTAGCGTTTCCTTCATTCCCATCAAAATGCCGATGGATAAAAAAGCCAGTGCCGAAGAGGTATAAAACATGGCGTTTCGGGAAAACGCATCGGTAACGGCATCGCCAATGGCCGGACCAATCGACGAACCCAGCGTTCCGCTCATACCCAGCAATCCCATTGCTTCTCCTAATCGCCTAAACGGAACAATGTCTGCAACGTATGCTGATGTGGCCGTTGGCTTGAACCCCGTAGAAAAACCATGTACCAGGCGTAGCAACAAAAAACCCCCAACTGTGTGAAAAACAGGATACATGAACCCACACACAAAACAAACCAGCGACCCAAATGCCATGATAGGAACTCGGCCTATGGTATCGGTTAGCTTTCCACTAAAGGGCCGGGAAATAAGGGCCGTCAATGTAAACAAGCTGATAATTAAACCTTTGTATTCCGCACCGCCCAATTCTGTCAGGTAATCAGGCAGAACGGGTATCATCATATTAAAGCTGGCAAAGAAGAGAAACGAACTTAGGCACAACAATCCAAAAGATACAGTAAACAAACGCGGTTCTTCAGCTGTCAACGAATCGATAGACACTAGGGTAGGGTTTTGGTTTTTGCAAATATACTATTTTCCTTTCTCGTTCATGGGAGGCAGACCGTATGTGTTTTTTCCTTATTTTCAGGAGATTAATCAAAAAACATGAAAACACTGCTGTTTCTTCTCATCACACTTCCTGCATGGGCTCAGTTCAATCCTGAAAAACCGGATTTGTGCCAGGGAGCTTTTTATACGGAAGATCAAGCCCGGCAGGTTCATCAAGAACTTGCGCAGCTTCATCACGATAAAACATCTTGGGAAACCCGTGCCGCACAAATTCGCCAGGGAATTTTGGAAGGTTCTCTGCTGGCAAAAGCACCAACACCTAATTCTCTTAAGCCCATTATTCACAGCAAGAAAATAGTGAATGGATACAGTGTCGAAAATGTAGCCTTTGAAAGCTTACCGGGGTTTTATGTAACTGGAAATTTATATAAACCCTTAAAGATCAAAGGAAAAACAGCAGGAATACTCTGTACACACGGGCATGGAAATAATCCAGATGGTCGCTTTCATGAACAATTACAAAACCGTTGCGCTACGTTGGCCCGGATGGGTGCGGTGGTATTTGCCTATGACATGATCGGGTACGGCGACTCCAGGCAGTGCTCCCATAAAATTCCCCAAGCACTGCAAGTACAGATATGGAACAGCATGCGGGCTTTGGATTTCCTGCTTTCGCTACCTGAAGTCGATTCGCAGAAAACCGCCATTACAGGCGAGTCGGGAGGAGGAACACAGGCTTTTTTACTTACAGCCATAGATTCACGCATCAAAGTTTCGGTGCCTGTTGTGCAGGTTTCGGCTTATTTCTTTGGAGGCTGCGTATGTGAAAGTGGAATGCCTATACACAAACGCCCCACCCATCAAACCAGCAATGTGGAAATTGCGGCATTAGCGGCACCACGTCCGATGCTTATAGTTTCGGATGGTGCTGACTGGACAAAACACACACCGGAAGTTGAATTTCCGTATATTCAGAAAGTATACTCTTACTACAATGCCAACAATCAGGTTGAAAATAAGCACTTGGCTGCCGAAAAACACGATTATGGCATTTCCAAACGCTTAGCCGCGTATGCATTTCTGGCTAAGCATTTGGGCTTGGATCTAAATAGGGTGACCAAAGCAGGCCAAATAGATGAAACAGCCAATGCAACACTAACAGCTGAACAGTTAGCGGTTTTTGATCAGGCTCATCCAATGCCTGCCAATGCAGTTATCGGAGATGATGCGGTAATGCAGTTATTGGAATGGTGAGTTTTTGCCTTGTAAAAGGATACTATTTTTCAGGCGGAAAACGGTGCCTTACTCATTTCTTTCATCGTTAGTTGCATTCCAAACAATTCGGAGAGATGTTTCAATAGCTTGGCTGCTACTTCTGCCGGCTCAAGCGGCTCGGCCAATTCGGCTGCCATGGAGGTTACCGCCTTATCAGCAATGCCACAGGGAACAATGTGCCTGAAATAAGACAAATCTGCGTTTACATTCAACGCTAGCCCGTGCATGGTAGCCCATCGACTGGTTTTCACGCCCATTGCACATATTTTACGCGGATTCTGCTGCTGTTCATGATCTAGCCACACACCTGTCAGTCCTGAAATTCTGCCTGCATTTATCTGGTACTCAGCCAATGTTCGGATAACTGCCTCTTCCAGCAGACGCATGTATTTATGGATGTCGGTAAAAAAGTTTTCCAGATCCAGTACTGGATAGACAACTAGTTGCCCAGGCCCGTGGTAAGTTATATCGCCCCCGCGGTTAATATGGTAATAAGTGGCACCAATCGTGGATAATTGCTCAGGCGAGTATAGTAGATTGTCGGCTTTTCCGTTGCGCCCAAGTGTATAAACGTGCGGATGCTCACAAAATAGTAGGAAATTGGAAGTCAAAACCTGTTCCTCAATCGGCAGATTGCGGTTATTTGTCTTTTGATCCAGGATTTGCTGAAAAAGCTGTGTCTGGTAATCCCACGCCTCTTTGTAATCAACCAAACCCAGATGCTGGTAGCGTACTTGTTTGTTTTGCTTTAAATTCATAACCATTGCTTGCTAGTACGAATGTAACAGGACATTGTAGTGAAAAGTTGCTTCTTTCTTTATTGCAAAGCTATCTCTTTGCTGTTTTCCAGGTAGTAAGCTGTCCAATCGATCAACAAAATGGCATAGAGTTGCTGCACGAATAAAGAATCACCATAACGCAAATAGATATCGGCTGCCCCATCCGAAAATTGTTCAATCTGGCGGCTACAATGATGCAAAGCTTCTTCTTCCTCTTCCGAATTGAGCGTACTGTAGAATACAAGTATTAAAGTTTCTCGAAATGCATCCGCTTCTAGTGATTCCTTGATTTCATCCGTTAATACAATGGTATGTGTACGCGAATGAAGCTGTTCGAAACGCCGCTGAAAATGATAAAGTACGGCTGTCAACTTTTCAGTAGCCAGTCCGACTGGTGGTTTATGAATCAGACCAAGGGCAAGATTTTCGGCTCCTTGTTGGATGAAATACTCGCGTTGGTCAATTACCTTAAGTGCATCGTCTAATTGCGAGATTGTGGCTTGCGCTACGAATCCATAAAAATAAAGCAAATACAGAATATGTACAATCGGATAAACAATTTCGCTTTCGTTAAAACGAGGTAATGAGATTACTCCAAGCCGATTACTTAGGAGCCATTTTATAAAATCATCACTAGCAGATATACCTACAATCATGGCGCTTTTTTCGACTGCAGCACCTATAATTTTCTGAATATCAACAGGATAAAGCTCACTCGCGTAGGCAATTATAAGCGACTGTGCAGTAAAGTTAATTGACAAGGCTTCCCCTTTAATAACATGTATAGGAATAGTAGCCGTATTTCTTAAGCCTACTTTGATTACTTCTGCTGGAACACGTGAATCTCCTATGCCTATGAGGAAAACTGCATCCACCTTTCTATCTAGTCGGGGTACTTGTAATTGTTTGCCTGATTCTATCGCGCGCTTTAGATTCTTTAGGTAGCTTTCCAGTATTGCTTTATTCATTGATACCGAATTAACTTAGTTTACAATCACCCATCATAAGGGTATTCATACAGGTTTTGCTTAGTAAAACTATACTATTTCACGCAACTCGTTAATTATTCTTTTTAATTCGTGAGGGGTTGATAAATCCACTTCGATAAGAGCAGGAAGTACTTGATAGGCTTTTAAAACGCTCTTTTCTGATTGGAAGGCATAGTCATCGAGCCAATAAAAAGGTTGAGCAAAATCAATGGCCTCTGTTTTTAAAGTATCCCAGCAAGTAGGTTTTAGTTTGCTCAGTTTTTGAATATAATCTGCCGGGTAAAAATCGGCCAAATACCGCAACGCTGTCGAAGGGTCACCTTTGCAGTGCGTAGTTAGCCAATAACAATCAAAGTGCTGGATAACGAAATCAATAAACTCAAAAGCATAGGGTGGAAGGGTTTGCTTTTTGGTGAGTAGCACTCCGTCTATGTCAATGTACAAATTCATCTGTTACATGTATGTCCGTTCCCCGATCCAAAAAAACCGGCAACTTCGGTGAAGACATTGCGGTCCGATTCATGGAAGCCAAAGGATGGCGAGTAGTGACTCGAAATTTTCGCTACAAGCGTTCTGAAATTGATTTAATCGTTCAAAAAGACAGACTGCTCGTGTTTGTAGAGGTGAAAACACGTTCCAACCTGGAATTTGGTGAACCCGAAAGTTTTGTAAGCCCCAATCAACGCCGCCAGATTCATGCAGCCGCAGGTGAATACATTTATCAGACAGACTGGCAATACGACATCCGCTTTGATGTAATCGCTATTACACTGGGCAGTTTGCACGAAGTCTTACACATTGAGGACGCTTTTTACTGATCTGGCATTCAGGAAGAAAATGAACATTAGTACTTTCATTCATCTTCTTTATCAAGCTCCTTCTATTCTCGTTTTTAATTTTTTCATCAGGTTTTCGCCGGCTGGCAACAAACCCGAAGCTTTGTCTATGATTAAAGGCGCCATCGGCTCCACTACCGGGTACACAACTGTATCCCTGCGCGACTCGGTAGGAATGCGAACGCCAATGGAAGTGATCATCCAGATAACGACACTGGCCCCGAATGCCCACAACATCAAACCTACAATAGCTCCAGCCACACTGTCAAAACTGCCAATCAGCGTATATTTCCAGGAGCTGCGCAGCATTTGTCCCAATTTGTTTACAAGAAAAATGATGGGAAAGAAGATAGTTGAAAAGCCAATGTAAGGCAATACCCGCCGCGGAACGCCACTCAGATGCGGTGAAATCCACTCAAGCCCGACATGCAACAGCCGAAACCCCAGCACCACGGCAATTACAAAGGCAGCTACGGCAACAAACGACATGAGCAATCCTTTTTTATACCCGTTGTAGGCTCCCCAAAGCAAAGGCACCAATAAGACAATATCCAGTGTTTTCATTCTTTATACAATTGCAACCTGGTGGGTTTTTGCATTTTCAATCCTACTATTTTTTCAAGCAAATACCTGCTCCATTTCCAAACGCAAGGCCATCAACTCCTGTAACGGGTAAACGAAGTTCTGGTCGTATTGGGTGCGTACCCAGCTTTGGATATCTGACGGTAAATAAGCTGACAAATCTTCTTTGCGAATGTCGGGATGCATCCGAAATAGGACTTGATTTAAAAACGCAGTCAGATATCCATAATTATACGATTTCATATCCTTTGCCAGGTTTTTGACCACGTATTGTGTAAATTCCAAAGACCAGGCATGAAGCGAGTGAGTAGTCAAGGCATTTCTGAAATCTGCCGCATAGGAAGCACTATTACTCAAATCAATGTATTTCTGATAAAACGCTTCTTGTTCCTTTTTGTCCAGCATTTGCACCAATTGGGTCATGATCTGTGTCGTTTGCACCGGATAACGTTCTGAAAAATACCGCAGCCAGTCGGCTTGCCACGTTTTGTCTTTGTGCAGAATAGCGGCCTCGGCCAGTGCAATGGTAAACAAGGCAATGGTTTTCTTTTCCTTTTTAGATTCTTCCTTCACAAAACCAGCATCCGTGTTAAAGTGCGTCAGAACATCTTCCGTACTGGTTTCCAGGTATTCATTCCAGCGGTGGGGGGGTATGCGAGCAATAAGTTCATACAACCAGCCTTCTATGTCTGTGTAAAGCGATTTGTTGTAGCTTTCTTCCAAAATCCCCAACCGATGCCACATGTTGTCTTTGTTCAGGTAATCATCCTCTTGTGCAGACAAACTGAGGACATAACTTTCCGAAGAAACCAGTCCCAACAGCTTTTTGCTACTCTTCTTCTGAACATACCGCTTGGTATTCTCCCAGATTTCCAGACTTAATTTTGAATTGGGCAATGCCACCAGCAGGGCTACGACTTGCCTGAGCAAATCAGGTGTTGCATCTTTCTTTTTCTGGCGAATGGTCTGAATCTCGTCAAATACCTGCTGCAAAAACGGTTCATCGTCTGGAGTCAGGTGAGAAGACAGAACCGTTAAAAATTCAAGTTTGTTTTTGGCCGACTCCTGTTTCCAACTGGCTTCCAGCATTTCGCGGGCCTGTGCAGGATTATTTTTGCGTATTTTTTCCAACGCGAATTTCCGTTCCTCGGTTTTTCCTTCTTCCCAAAGCAACGCATAGTCGGGTTCTTGCAGATAACGCCATTCGGGGTTAAACTGCACCAGCCATTGCCCCCGTTTGCCAGCAACGGGCACGATCAGTGACTGTAAGTCTTTGTATTTTTTGTCGGTTCCTTTGTTGAGCAAATCGCGCAGCAACTCAGGAGCAATCACCCAGCCTTTTTTCACGCAACCTTCCAGCCACCTTTCCAGCAATACCAGATTTCCTTTCTCATATTCAAGTATTTTCCGCAGTAATGCAATAGCAGCTACTGGGGCGTAGGGTTGGTCTTCGTCCACGCAGGGCTGAACCGCGAGTAAATCCATTTGCTGAGGCTGCGTACCGGCTTTGTAATATTGACTGGCTAACGCCGCCGTTTTATAAAAAAGTGCTTCTTTGTCTTTCTTGTCTGCCTTCTGCACCACCGCCCGGATCGACTCGGGCAGCAACGATTCGTCAAAGGCCTGTTTGTCTGTGCCTAGTAAGGCTGTATTCACTAAATCGCTCCAAAAGTCAGCCATATAAGAGTGGGTTTTTAACTTTCAAAAGATACTATTTCCAGTATACTTCAAACGATTTTTCGAGCATAAGCTGCTGTCCTTTCCAAACCTGAAAAACCCAGGTTCCATTAACTCGTTCGTAATCGTATTCAAACGTAGCATACAGGTATTGATAGTATGGGGTTGTATAGATAAAGGTATCGGTTTGTTGTTCCGCCGACTTACCAGTTACTGGATTGGTTAACTTCGGATGTATGATTCGGGTTGTCAGTTCTATATCTACTTCTTTGTGCGAATTATTAACCAAAACATAAAAGCTTATCCCAAAGCTTTTGCCCAATTCAGCCGTAATGACATCGGTATATTCCAGAAATTCGGGGTCATGACGGTCTTTGTTGTCGCGCCGGTAACCATTCAATGCAGTAGCATCTGTGATTTTTATGTAATTGCCCGAATCCAGATCAATATTCAGCACACCATATTGGTCGAGAACAGCCTCTAATTTATTTTTTCCAAATAGTTTTTGCCATAGCCAGATAATCAGTCTCATATCAGTTTGTACTTGTCGTCAATCCAAACGCCTACCGGCAAAATAGTATCTTTTTGACGAAGAAAAGCCATATGAATGCTATGACCGCCCGAGATGGCAAGTATTTGATACAGTTTTTGAATATCAAAGGAGGCATCTAGCGGCATGACAAAATTATCGGTGTCTTTCAGGTACCACCGACCTTGTTGCATCACCGGCAATACATTGGCAATAAACATTGGAATGTTGTCGGCCCAGGGCGATAAGGAGAGAATCTGGCAATAAAGTTGCTGGGCAGCATCCCAGTTTGGGAGCAGTTCTGGTGTATGGAATTTGGAACTGTTGGAACCGATTACTTTGATAGCTGCCCGGATGGCATAATTGCCCGGATAAAATACCAACTCAGCTTGGGTAGCTGTACCCGGCACCACCAGGTTTTGAATGGGGGCACTGCGGTAAGCAAAATTCAGAATCAACGCAAACCGCTTGGACTGAGTGCCATACAACCAATCGCGCTGTATGGTCAGATCTTCGTCGTTGGTTTCCCGCTGCCGACCCAGCACCAGCCAGGTATCCTTTATTTTTTCGGCAGCCTCATCTTCAAACAGTTCTTTTTGCGGCCGCGATATACCTAAAAACGTTTTCACTTCTTCCTGAAGTTTTTCGGGAAGTTTTTCAATGTTTTTGACGCTTTCGAGAAGCAAAAACAATTTAGTGGCCTGCTGCAAAGCCTCGCCTTGCCAGCGTGTTCCTGAAAAGTAATTAATCTCCTGAAACTCCTTTACCATGTTGCCTAGTCCGGGTGCTTTGGCATCAACCATGCGAGAAGCCGTTTTTTGCCAAAACGAGGCCCCTTTATCGGGAAAGCTGATCATTCCGCCACGCAGCAAATCTCTGAGCCACAGATCCAATTCAGCCACACCGGCGGCTATTTCTTCCAACCGTTTGTTTTGCCGTTTTTCCTTGGCTTTGGCTTGTTTGGCAGCTGTATCTACATGGGTATCCGCTTTGGGCTCGGGAGTGGCTGGCTTAGAGGCCCGTTTATCTATCCATTCTTTTACCCAGACCGGCTCATTGTCGGTTTGGGTAAAACCTGAAAAGTTGCGGGCAAATATCAAATACAATCCCAAACCATGCTTGCAGGGAAATTTGCGGCTGGGGCAGCTGCATTTGAATGCGGTATTATTCAGGTCTATTTGCGTCCGGTAGGGGGTGCTTCCGCTGCCTTTTATTTCGCCCCAGAGTACGCGTTCATTGTAGGCAAACGACTCCCATTTGGCGGCAGCTGCCAGGCCTTTTCCTGCCGCCAGCGAGGCCGCATCCGGAGACAACTGGCAAATTTGTTCTTCAGTTAGCTGATTCATAATATTTCCAAACCGACATTTTAAACGTTATCGGCAGGTTTTTGGCTTGGGAAAGATACTATTTTGGATTTGAAATAAAAAAACGTTAGTTACTCATGGAGTAATTTCAAAAATTCGGAACTGAGATTGCGAGTACGAAATTTGCCACTCAAAATAGTATACTTGAAAAGGAAAAAACCGCTACGGATCAAACTTATTTTAAATTCTCCTCTTCCGGGGTTGAAGGGCTAAAAAAACAGTTTGCGAATTATTGGTTTCTGTCTAATTTTGTTGCCTCCTTGTTGCCAAATTTAATTTGGCTGTTTTTTATTAATCTTGCCATTCAATAAACCGATAACAATTACTTCAATTTTTATACAATGAGAGAAATTGCATTCCGCGAAGCCCTGCGCGAGGCCATGTCTGAAGAAATGCGCCGCGACGCTAACGTATTTTTGATGGGTGAAGAAGTTGCCGAATATAATGGTGCGTACAAAGTGAGCCAGGGGATGTTGGATGAGTTTGGGGATAAACGCGTGATCGATACGCCCATTGCCGAGTTGGGTTTTGCGGGTATTGCAGTAGGTGCAGCCTCTAACGGCCTTCGCCCCATTGTTGAGTTCATGACATTCAACTTTTCGCTGGTAGCCATTGATCAGGTTATCAACAGCGCCGCCAAGATGATGTCCATGTCGGGTGGGCAATATTCGGTACCCATTGTTTTTCGCGGACCAACCGGCAATGCTGGCATGCTCAGCTCTCAGCATAGCCAGAACTTCGAAAACTGGTTTGCCAACACACCTGGTCTGAAAGTAGTGGTTCCTTCCAATCCGTACGATGCCAAAGGATTGCTTAAAACGTCTATCCGTGACAATGATCCGGTTATTTTCATGGAATCGGAGTTGATGTACGGCAACAAAGGCGAAGTGCCCGAAGAAGAATACCTGATTCCGATTGGAAAAGCACATGTAAAAAAAGAGGGGAGTGATGTCACTGTTGTGTCGTTTGGCAAAATGCTCTGCGACAATCCAATGACCGGAGGAATAGTGATGCCAGCCGTAGCGGAACTTGAAAAACAGGGCGTGTCTGTTGAGGTTATCGATTTGCGTTCGGTTCGTCCGATTGACTATGAAACGGTCGTAAATTCTGTCAAGAAAACCAACCGTCTGGTGATTGTGGAAGAAGCCTGGCCGCTGGCATCGATCTCCAGTGAAATCGCTTATCATGTGCAACGTTTTGCTTTCGATTATCTGGATGCGCCGATTCGTCGCGTAAACAGCATGGATTTACCGTTGCCTTATGCACCTACCTTGATCGAAGCAATTCTGCCAAATACCAAACGTGTGGTTGAGGCTGTTAATTCTGTGATGTATCGCTAGAAAATACTATAGTTTAGAAGAAAAAAACCCGATCAATGTAGATTGATCGGGTTTTTATATGTCATACACTCAATTTAATAGTAATCTGCTTAGTAGGTCTTAGCTTAACATTTATGAAAAATTTCTTTTGTTACTTTATTTATATTTTTTCCTGCGTAATAGCCCATGCGCAAGAAAAGCCAGGTTTTCAAACACAAATTGAGATAGAAGCATCAAAAAATAGCCCCTTTACTATTCAGCCTGTAGGTAGTGAGGGACTTGTACTTATCAAAAAAGACACCGAAATAAAGAAGACACTTGATATCAGATGGACCATTGTCCATTTAGATAAAAACTTTCACAAACAATCAGAAGTAAGTAGTGGTATTGCAGATTACTTAAAACTTTCTGGTGTTTACTACGATAGTTTGACTAGTAACCCTAAGTTATATTGTTTTTTCTCCAGAACGAACAAACTTAAAAAAGAGCTTCTCATTTACGACATTCATTCACATAAGATTGAAAAGAAAGTATTCGAAATTCCTAAGAAATATCCTGTTTATGACTTTTTAAGTGAATTTAAAGTTTACAAAGACATAATCTATGTAACGTATCTGCAGTCTGCATTCTGTCTTAACGTAAACACAGGAAAATTTACACCGATAAGTTTAGAAAAAGATGACACTGGCTTCAGAAATATTCATATAAAAGAAAAAGCACAGCTTGTTGATTTGTTTGCAGTACATCAAAAGAAGAAAGAGTTTCCATCCCTAAAAATGTATGAGTTCCAGGAAGACAAGTATCAGAAAACGCATGAGTTCACATCTACTTCACCCTATTTACCTTTTCAGCTTTATATAGCCAAAGATTCTTTGAATAGGGAAAACCAACTATTATATGGAAAAGCCCTCTTCGGTTCGCTCTTTTATTTTGGTGCAAGCAATACTTCTAATGTCGTTACTTGGAAGTCCTATAATTTTTCAAATTTTGGATTACTTGATAGCTCATTAATTGAAACAAGAAAATCTATTCTAAACCAAAAATCCATTAGAATTTATGGTGAATATCGTATGATATCTCGAGACCTAATTTGGCAGGATGGTCAATACATCTGGATTGGAGAAATTTACTTTCCTGCATATGCATACGAGGCGAAAGTGAGCAAAGCACCTATAGCATTAACGGTTGCACCTAACACTATAGGTGCTTTATATACGCATGTATTTGTTGCTGGCTTAAACTCACAAGGAGATATCCTATGGAATAATTTCTTTAAAATAGGTAAAAACTTATCTGCTGTAAATACGGAGTATATTTATGCGAAGAAACAATCGGATGAGACAATTAAATTATCATTCTTAGTTCAAAACAAACCTTATACTAAAATCATCCGCCCCGGTGGAATTCAAGATGATAATCCGAATCCCATTGTGGAGCTAACTCAAATTGATTATGATAATGAAATTATTGAACAAGGCACTTCGCCTTGGTATGACAATTATTTTATCCAATATAATTACAAACTTGCAAAGAATAGAAACCGAAGTTCGCCGGGTATGATCACCTATGTGTTGAGTTTAAATAAGATCGCTTTCTGACTTTTATTAAAACCCCGGTTTGCTGTCGGGGTTTTGCTTTTATCCCTGATAGTATTTCAAAGCCTCCTGTATTTCCTTTTGTGTAATTACCTGATCTATAATTGGTTCGCCAATCTTTTTAAGCAACACACATTGTATTTTTCCGCTTGCATTTTTCTTGTCCTGTAGGGCCAGTGGTGGTATGGTCGTTATATCTTCTTCTGTTAATTTTACCTTTCCATAGATTGAAAACACAAACTCTTCAATCTGCATAAGCAATTCCTCTGTCAACAGCTTGCGTTTATAAGCCAAATACGCTTCTGCAATCATACCAATGGCTATCGCTTCGCCGTGTAACAGTTTTCGCTTGGGCTGTTCTAGCATATAACTTTCTACCGCATGGCCTATGGTGTGACCAAAATTGAGAATTTTTCGCCAGCCTTTCTCGGTAGGATCTTGTTCAACAACTTTTGCCTTGATGGCAACCGAATGGCTGACGAGTTCATCCCACTTTTGTTCTTCCAAATCCCGGAGACGAATCACATCCCACATAGCCGCGTCGGCGATAAGGCAGTGCTTGATGATTTCGGCAAATCCTGACCGAACTTCGGCATAGGGGAGGGTCTGCAGAAAATCTGTTGCGATCAGCACCGCTCTGGGATTTTCAAAAACACCAATGTGATTTTTGAAGCCCTGAAAATCAATTCCTAACTTTCCACCTACGCTGGCATCTACCTGAGACAGTAAGGTAGTTGGCAATTGAATAAAGTCAATTCCTCGTTTATAAGTAGCTGCACAAAAACCACCCATATCACCAATTACTCCACCACCCAGATTGATACACAATGCTTTGCGATCCAGTTTGGCATCGGTCATTTTTTGCCAGATCCGGGTACACGTTTCCAAGTGTTTATGTTCTTCCCCACTTTTGATCTGCACCAACGTATGCTTTGGAAGCAATGACTTTACCAAAGGATAACAATGTTTCTTAGTGTTTTCGTCAACCAGTACAATAACTTGGCTATAGGAATTTTCCTTCAAAAAGGATAGCAGTGTTTGCTCAATGGCTTGGTTTATATAAACAGGATGGCTCATAGATATAGATGACAAAAGTGGTTGTCAAAAATACTATCTTTTTAAGCGACAAAACTTCCTGGGCATCGTTTTTAGAATGCCATTTTAGTGACATACGTAAGAATTTGAAATGTTCGCAAGAAGTTAAATGCATTAGTATTCTGAATATCAAGTATTTAATTATTTACACCTGTTTTTTTTAATTTTATTTCCTATGTAAGGTTTACCTTTTTTTTTGCAAAAGTATATAGGTATGTAAAGTCAATACAACAAACCCTTACATCTGTTTAATCATGGAGCAGAACAAACCCTTACACCTGAATTTCTTCTTTGCATTTCTGGCTATTCTGTTTTTTTTCTGTGGTATACTAGCCAAAGCCCAATCCTTACAGATGGCACAAACGGATGGTATGGTCGCTTATGCAGAGACCGTCGAAGTGTCTGGAGCGTCTAAGGCCCAACTGATGGAAAGAGCCCAGCACTGGATGATGTTTAACCAGCACACCATGTCTTTTGTAAGTGAAGAAATGGGAATGATTTCAATTGCGAGTTCCATTCCTTTCCAAAGCTCAACTACGAATAAAAAAGCGTCGGTTGATGGGCGAATCGTATTTGTAGCTACGTTGTTGTTTCAGGATGGCGTTTTCATGTATGAATTTAACAACTTCTATCACGAGGCGGATCCAAAATCTTCCCGCCCCATCGAATTGGGATTTGTTACGGCCTTCGGTACAGAAAACAAAGACTTAAATAAAGAGTGGAAATTGGTGGTGATGAATGAAATACGCCAACAAATTGACGTTGTAGTTCAAAAAAATATTGATTCATTAAAAAAAACACTTCAGAATGAAAACCTATCTTTCAGTTTGAACGTAAACGGTAAGTAATTTGATTATAAGAGAATTTCAGTAACAAACCCCATTACAACCCAAGAATTTCAACCGGTAAAACCTTGCCTTTGGGCGAGGTTTTTTTGTTTTCAACCCTACTATTTTTCTATTCGGGATTATATAAATCAGAAGTATCTGCGGCGGCTAGTTCTACCAGAAATTCTCCAATCTTCTGTGTAGCTGCCTCAAGGTACCGTTTTCCCTTTTCAGGTGTTGATTCGTACGGATTTCCTACCCCGGTATCGGCTGTTACTTTGCTCCACTCACGCTGCGCCCAAACCCAGCCTTCACGTATGGCTTTTAATTTAGAAGATTTTGTGGCTCCATTGCCTGCTTCCGACAAATCCAGCACCCAATCGGGAGCAATGTGCATCATGGCACTGGTTTCCATGGCCCCAGCATGGTCACCGGGTTCATTGAAGTAGTTCTTATCATCTACCGCTCGGTACCAATTCAAGACACACAAAAATACACTTGGATACAAGGCTTGCAATTCGCGAAGCATTTGTTGGAAATGATTGCCGCCATGTCCATTTAAGACAACTAATTTTGGAATGCCTTGCCGTGATAACACATCCACTACATCACGCAAGACGGCAAATTGTGTACTTGGCATCATATTGATATCCAGAGTAATATCCAGCTGGCCTGTATTTACTCCAAACGGAACGGTTGGCAACACAACCACTCTCGCGCCTTTTTCCCAAGCTATCCGTGCCGACTCGGCAGCTACATAATCACACTGGAAGTTGTCGGTTCCGTAAGGCATGTGGTAATTGTGTGCTTCGGTGGCTCCCCAAGGCAACACAACAACTTCATATGGGGTTGCTTTCACTGTTTTCCAATTGGTCTCAGCTAAAATGTAAGGACGAGGAGCCATAATTTTGACAAAGGGGTTTTTGGTTTCTAAAAGATATTATTTTTGAAGCCAAAATAGACAGAAATGACAAATCATCAAATTATTGAAAAAACAGTTTCTTTTGTAAAAGAAGAATTAAAAAATGCCGAAGGTGGCCACGACTGGTTTCATATCGAACGGGTTTGGAAAAATGCAAAAC
Source organism: uncultured Sphingobacteriales bacterium (assembly GCA_963520985.1). Taxonomy (GTDB): domain Bacteria; phylum Bacteroidota; class Bacteroidia; order Cytophagales; family 172606-1; genus Xanthocytophaga. Next base: position 34,398 of record CAUQTA010000001.1, on the reverse strand, counting down.
TATTGGCCCAGTCCGAAGCGGTTGATATGCTTGTAGTAGAACTGGCGGCTTTGCTTCATGACATTGCCGATGCCAAGTTTCATGATGGAAACGAAGAAGTGGGGCCGCAGAAAGCCTACGCATTCTTACAATCGTTGAATGTGCATCCAGCTATAAATGATCACGTTATCCTCATCATCCGGAATGTATCTTTCAAAGGAGGAAATTTCGCAGCAACCTTTCATTCTACGGAGTTAGCTGTGGTTCAGGATGCGGACCGGTTGGATGCCCTAGGAGCCATAGGCATAGCACGTGCCTTCAATTACGGTGGATTTAAAAATCGGGAATTATACAATCCGGCTGTGTTACCCAATTTGAAAATGACCAAAGAGGAATATAAAAACAGTACGGCTCCCACCATTAATCATTTCCATGAAAAATTGCTGCTCTTAAAAGATAAAATGAATACACCCACCGGAAAACATCTTGCAGAGCAAAGGCATCAATTCATGGAACAGTACTTGAATCAATTTTTTAAAGAATGGAATGGAGAAGGGTAGGAGAGGGGTTTTAGTCTTTTTAACCATATTATTTTTCTATTAGTCGCTTAAGCGACTTTGCAAATCAAAAAGAGGCAGCCGTTTGGGCTGCCTCTTTTTGATTTATTGCGTTGCATCGCCTCGTAAATTTCGATAACGTTTGCGGGCTTCTACTACAAAAATGCTACCGGGATGTTTGATCAGAAAATTCTTATACATTTCCATCGCCTCTTCTTTTTTACCTAATTTTTCTTCTTTTAGCCTAGCGATGGTAAACTCAGCGTCATCACTTAAAATGTCATACCCGTATTCCGTCACAATTTTTTGCAGTTTTTCCACCGCTTTTTCATCATACCCTTGTTTAATATAAATCTGGGCCTGTTGCCATAATATTTCATCGGCCAAACTATGGCCGGCATATTTGGTCAACATGCCATCTAACGTAGCCAGAGCTTTCTCATCCTGATTCTGGAAAAGCAGCAATTCGGCTTTGGCATAATCTCGCATGGCGGCTCCCGTACTATCCATCCCTGTATTGTCTTGAATGAGAATACTCAGATCCATGGCGTCATTGGCAATCTCACGGGAGGTGGCCAGTTTCAGAATATCCAGATGTTCCTGTGCCAGTTGAAAATCTCCTTTGAAATAATTCAGTCGGGCGTTGCGCAATTTGGCGTCATATCCCAGCGGACTGTCTTTTTCCGATTTTTCAACTTGAGAATAAATCAGTGTTGCTTCCCAGGGTTCGTTTTTCAACAGGTAAATATCGCCTAGGTCCAGTTTGCAACGATCAATAAACTTTTGGTCATTTCGGGCTATTTTTATGGCATCCTGGAGCATGGAAATTGCAGTATCCTTCTCGTCCAGATAAAAACCATGCAACAAAGCTGTGTTCCGAATTGCTTCCACCGTTTTAGGTGTTTTTCCTAATTGCTGAAGTAACGCATTGTAATCAACAATCAGTGACCGGATCGCATCCGTGTTTACAGGAAATGTATTTTTTACTAATTCTTCTTTAGCATTGATTAAATACCGGCGGGCTACTGGGTAATTATTTCCCTGGGGATATTCTTTTACCAGATACTCAAAAATTTCGGTGGCCGCTTTGTAATCTTTATTCTGCAGACTGATCTGACCAATCTCCATTAATTTTTGTCCTTCCTGTTTGAGCCTACGGTCAATTGCACGACCTTGTAAGAAAGCCCGGTGGAAATCTTTCTGTTGGATGTAGTACCAGATAAGTAAATCATTGTATACTCCCTGATTGGGTTCTTTCTGCAATTTTGTGAGCAGTACTTTTTCGAGCTTCTCAAAATCTTCTGGTTTTTCCAGATTGTCTTGCATGGCGTTTTGTACAATAATCAAATTGTCGCCATTCTCAACAGCTACTCCTACGTATTCACTCAGCATTTTTTCGGCATCACCTGTGCTCTTGTAAATCTGCGCCAACTGGAAGGCATATTCTGTTGGATTACCCGTTTTTTTGCGCGCATCCAGATACAGTTGTTCGGCCCAGTCCAAGTGCTGGTTTTCGATCATATACTGGGTTGTCTGGTGTATTGTCTGTGGATTCTTTTTAAGGTCGTCTGAGATGCGATTGATCACTTTTGAGGCCTCATCCTTCTTCCCCTGCAGATCGGCGATTACAGCATACTCTGCTTTGTAAATAAGCATATCTGGCTGGCTCTTGATCTGGCGTTTCAAAAACTTTTCAGCTTCATCCCATGCCTGCATACTTTGAAGTGTCTGTACATACCTTTTTTGAACCAGCGGTATCAGCTTTTCATCCTTGATCAATTTGCGGTAGATGTCCCTTGCTTTTTCAGGTTCGTTTTGCCGCAGGTATTCTTCCGCTAGTTTTATGTCCTGTTGCCCCCATACCACTGCAACCCCCCATATCCATGTCAGTGTCAGTAAAAATATGTTTTTCATTTTTTCGAGATGCTAAATGTGTTCCTTTATATAACTCCTTATTTCTTTTCTTTCTTATATATAATATTAATTCTTTTTATAAAATAAAATCTACTACTATAATTACCCGGTGGATAAGTTGAAAAGTGGAAAACCCCTAAATATGTTTTCATTTTTGTAGATAGGTTGTGGATAAATGGGGGGTTATCCACAGGTTTATCCACACTTTTCCACAAGATTGTCAGTGCTTTTGAAAAGTTATGAACATTTTTCCAAAATTCCGAGGTGTTTATAAACTTCTTTCCAGGAGTGTGGATAACTAGTGGTCTAATTTGTGGATAAGTGGGTGGTTGTCCACATTGCCTAGGATTTTATCCGATTCGAGTAGGTTATCCGCAATGGATAAACGTTGGATAAACATTTTTCGATGGCATTATCCACCCGAGTTTTCCACTAATCCACAGAGTTATCCACAATGATTTGGAATTATTTGCAGAAAAAATAGACCTTAAGTTAGAGGTGGGGTCTGTTGTATGGAAATTTTCGGGTTTGATCTTAATTGTAGTAGCTTCTTGAGCAGAAAAGCGTTTGAAAGTACTGTAGGCAATTATAGTAGATTTACCCATCCAAAAGGCAAATGTTTTGAATGTAACCTGGGCATAAATTGGAGATAATATTTTTTTAATATCACCCATGAGGTTATGACATCTTGTCAGGCTTTTAGAGGTAGCTTTCATTCGCTTCAAATCCAGAGTGTTTGTGTTCGTTTAGAGAACATATTTGCTAATCAATTTAGCAAGCACGCGTTTGGTCTGTTTTTAAATCGAAGCGCTTTATATTAATTTAATTAAATTTGTATATCAATTTTACACTAAAAAAACGTATATTCCTAGTAAAAATACAATTTAATTTGAACTGCTAACGACTGACAATTGGCTAGTTGGTTTTAATCTTGGTCTTTGTTCGTATGTTCGCTTCTTGTATATCTGTTCTGAAGCTCTAACCAGGCTCGATTACTCTTTTGTTCTACTTAGTCCTTTGGAATCTCGATTAGTCCCTATCATTCTGAGCTGGTCTCCTAGTGTTAACAAGACTGAGTAAATAAGTATGCCTCAAAGCTAAGTTCGGGTTGTATTGATTATTCAAAAGTTAGCTTATATCTCTCTGGCTTCAGCCGGAAAAGCCAGAGAGCCCCTAAAAGACTGTCGGGTGCAATCGCCGATTTTTAAATTGTCATCTGGTTAGATACCTCTTGGTTGTGGATGTTGTAGGTGCATGATCCGTTCGGTGATAGTACCGCTGATTGCTAAATAGTCTCGCGTCTATATGGAGACCGTTGAATTCCTTATGCCAATGTGTATGCTCTTGCAAGAGTTTGCTCGGTGCCTATTCTATAGATGCTGGACCAATTTGCTGAACGAAAGTTGCGGCGAATAGAAACTAACAAGTGGATATAACGCTTGGACATATAAGCCACAAGCATTTCAGTTCTATTGGCTTTGCATATCTGATGGATTAGCTCTCACTCCCTTTCAGCCACTGGAGTGACCAATATCTGCTATTGATCCAGATGTAATTACAGGTTATAGATCGTTTGCAAGCCTTTGCAATGGTTTTTAAAATAAGAAGGCCTCACTAGTAGTACCACTAGTGAGGCCTTTGAATTGATAGGGCTAATCAGATGATTTGTTTAAAACTGGACGTTCTGTTCCGTTAATTCCCAGTTCTCTTTTACCTTGCGTTTTTCAAAGCCATAAATTATATCTTCAGCAGGCTGTCGGTTGTCAAAGCTGGCGGCGTCCCATTTGCCATTATTGTTGCTGTCAATGATTATGCGCAAACTATAGTCTCCAGCGGGTAGGTAGCGAAACAAGTAATTGGGTTGGTTACGGATCTGGGCAATTAACTTGCCTCCGTTGTCAAGCAACTGAATGATGTAATACTTGGCTTTGATGGTTACTGTTCCGCTGATGGATCCATAGTTTTCGGGATCTTTTATCTGATGATCGGTTTTTATGGCTTTGGCCGTATCTTTTTCCACACTAAAGAATGTTTCTTTGGGAGCTTGAAAACGGACGCTTTTCTTTACGTCTAAACGCTTTGTAAGCGTCAATAGAGTGAGGGAATTATTCCACTGAAAGTCTTTTGTCATATCAAGTGGAATAGGGGTGAGAGTGTCGGCTAGTAATTGAATCTTTTTCAGATCGTAAATACCTACCGGTTTTGAAAATGTGATTTGGTAAACAAAGTCTCTAAGTACGGGCTCGTTTGCATTGGGATACGATGAAACTTCAAAAGGAAAAACGGTTTTCTTTTTTTGCTGTTTTTCATCCAGTTCATTGAATTTAATTTTCGTAGCAATGGTGGCTGCGTTTTGTGCCGAGTCTTTGGCGATAAGAGCAATTGCCAAGCTATCATAACTCTGAACGGTATTGTAAAGTTTGATGGTTCTGGGCGTTTTAGCATCAATTGCATACGCCAGTCTTTGTGTGGAATTTTCAAGACGTATCTCCACATCGGTCAAGCCTTCATTCATTTCTATCTGATAGGCATCACTCAGGGTTGTTTTGCTTGCAATCTTGGGCGGTACTTCATCTACAATGCTTACTTTAAAGTTCACGTTTGACTGGCTGCTGTCTTTTACCACCAATGCTTTGGGTAGAAAAGCAATCTTTTCTTTATCCTGGTTGTAGCGCTGGTTATTGTCTTTCTCGCTTAATGCATACATCTTGTATTCTCCCTCGCTAATGTTTTCCAACTTGTAATTTCCATTTTTATCCGTTTTCGTAAAGTAATAAGGCCGGTGTTTTTGTATATCCAGTGTATCATTTACTTTGTAAAGAGAAACAACAGTGTTTTCTTCCGGTTTGCCGGTTTCCAGGTCTTTTACATTTCCTTCCACAAATAATGTATCCAATGCTGCACCCGTACTGAATACCAGCTTGGCGTCACGGGCAATGTTCTTTTCGGTAATGTCTTTAATGGCATTGCGGAAATTAATGGTATAGGTAGTGTTAGGTTGTGTAAACGGTTTCTTGAATACCAGCCGAATACCATACTTGGTAGTCTTGGATTCGTATTCGCTTTGGGCATCGGGCGTTACGATGAGTTCCTGTTGAAGATTCTCGATTTGCACGTACTCATCAAACTCTATCTGAATTTCTTTTCCTGTAAAATTCCGGCTTTTATTTTCCGGAATTGTCTTTACAATGACAGGAGCAAGCGTATCTTTTTTGCCGCCGGTAGGTGCTCCTTGCAAGGCACACTGTGTAAGTAGAAAAGAAGAAAATAGTATCGTAACTAGAAGTAAAACCTGGCTGTATTTCTGCATACTATGATGAGCTAAATGAAAAAGTGTCTTTGTATCTTTTAGAGTTTATTTGTTTTTTGATGGGAGGGTTTTTGGCTTTTGGGAGATACTATTTTTTGATTTCGTAAAGAAAATATTGTCTATATCTTTCTACGAAAAATCTTTCAAAATTTTATTCTGCAAAATTTTACAGTGAAAAATCCAAATAAATGGCTTCGTGTGTTTTGGAATTTTACCAGAATTGTTCCTGGTATTCGAGTGAATTAGGCGGCGCATTTATTTACTTTTTCAAGTCTTTACTAGTTGCAACATTTGTTATAGACATAGAATTGTTTAACATCTCATCCGAATTAGTGGTATTCGGGATAAATTGTTTTGCCTTTATAATTCTATAGCAATTTAATTCATTGCAGGTAAAACGAATTTCGACCTTATAATCGCTTCCCATAAAATCAGTTTTGCATCTGATATTTCTTATATCATCCGTCAAGTCTGTTTGCAGATATTCCTTGAATCTACTCTTATTGCGCTGGCTATCGGGTTGACCCCCATCATAACTCGGAAAAACTTTGTCCACCTTCTTATCGATTTTTTGCTTTATCCAATGGCAAGAGTTGATAAAAATGAGACCAATTGTTAGCAGTAGTATCTGCATTTTAAAAATAGTATCTCTTAAAAAGCTAAAACCTGCGTGTTGTTTGCCCTAGTTTGTTTTCTGTAAAATATAGATGAGGCTGGAGTAATTACTTTTGTTCTTCCGAGCCCACGTGTTTGATTTCAAACCTGTACGTACTGCTTCTATATAGTTTATCTTACCGTCCCGGTATTTGGTGCTAAGCATAGAAATGTAAAATGCATCAAAATACATTGGTTTAGTTGCTGCAATTTTGAAGCCAAATTTGTTGAATAATTGTATAAGCGTTTTTGGTGTGAAGTGGTACAAATGCCGGGGCAAGTCGTATGCAGCCCAATTTTCTTTAAACTGCTTGGCATCATAGGAATCGGCATTAGGAACAGCTATTACTAAGCGTCCATTAGATGCCAAATTCATGTATAGTTTTTCAATGGTTTCTCTCAAGAGATGAACGTGTTCCAATACATGCCACATTGTGATTACGTCAAATTGTTCACCCGAATACGCGTTTAGAAAATCTGCTGCTATTTCTGAACTACTGGTTTCAACCGCAATTTGTCTCGTTTTTTCATCGGGTTCCGTTCCTTTGGTTTTCCAGCCTGCCTGGTTACACGTCTTGAGGAATAAGCCTGTACCACAACCTATATCCAGTAATCGCTTAGGCGTATTCATTCCTAATTCCTCCATCAATCTCAGCTTTTGCTTCAGTGTGTAATTCCGTACCAACTGATACACTTTGTTTATTATTCCTTTGCTGGTATTGCTGTGTGATATATAGTCCTCTGACTGATAATAGCTGCCTATTTCAGCTGTGGAAGGTCGGGGATTGGTGAATTTAAATTCACACGTTTCGCATTTTACGATCTGAAATTCCTGTTGGCTTACAGTGAAATCTTTACAAATCAAAAAATGTTTATGCAACAGTGAGCTACATAAGGGACAGCTTTTTAGATTCTCGGGCATATTGTTTGATTCATTGAATGTATTTTCAGGTTCAAAGTTAGAAGAAATAGGGCAGGTTTTGCTTTATAGAAAGGTAGTATTTCTATGAGTAGTAGCAAGGGTTTATGGAAATTATGGAGAATTTGTGAACCGCTTTTGTGCTTACTCTCCAGATTACATTACAACCTGTACTATTGATTTTAGATTTCAAAAAAACAGGGGCGAACTGTTTCGCCCCTGTTTTCAATACTTGAATCTGATTTACTTCCCCATATATACCATCAAGATGGAAACATCAGAAGGTGATACACCGCTAATGCGGGAAGCCTGACCCAATGTCATCGGACGAATTTTCTTTAACTTTTCCCGTCCTTCTTTTGATATTGCTTGTACTCTGTCGTAATCAAAGTTATCAGTTATGCGGTAATTTTCTAATTCCGAGAGCTTATCAGCTACCTTTTGTTCTTTCTCAATGTAGCTTTCGTATTTCACTGCAATTTCGGCTTGCTCCTGTATTTCCTCATCATAACGATCCAGATATATGGCTAAGTCTTTATCAAGCGTCTTCAGGTTGTCCATGTTAATTTCCGGACGCTTTAGTAAGTTATACAAAGAGCCTTTTTCTCTTATGATTGCTGTACCTAAGTTTTCAAGTGCGCCATTGATATCCTCCGGACTATATTTTTTCTGTTTAAGGTCATTTAACAAGAATGCGGCGTCTGCTTTCTTTTGCTTCATACGGAGGAGGCGTTCTTCAGAAGCCAGCCCTAATGTGTGACCAGATTCGGTCAGTCGAATATCTGCATTATCTTGTCGAAGCAAAATACGGTATTCTGCTCGTGAAGTAAACATACGATAAGGTTCATCTGTTCCTTTATTTACCAAGTCATCTATTAATACACCTATATAGGCTTCAGAGCGTTTTAGGATAAAGGGTTCTTTTTCATATACTTTGTTATGAGCATTTATGCCAGCCATTAGCCCTTGACAAGCGGCTTCCTCATAGCCAGTCGTCCCATTGATTTGTCCTGCGAAAAACAGGTTTCTAATCAATTTTGTTTCCATTGACAACTCAAGCTGTGTAGGCGGAAAGTAGTCATACTCTATGGCATAGCCTGGGCGGAACATTTTTACCTTTTCAAATCCAGGTATTCTCTGTAAGGCTTTGTATTGAACATCTTCGGGCAAAGAAGTTGAAAATCCATTTACGTACACTTCCACTGTGTTCCACCCTTCTGGTTCTACAAATATTTGATGTCTGTCTTTGTCAGCAAATCTATTAATTTTATCTTCTACAGAGGGGCAATACCTGGGTCCTAATCCTTTAATCCGCCCACTAAACATTGGGGACTTATCAAACCCGGTTTTAAGGATTTCGTGTACATCCTCGTTTGTATATGTCATCCAGCAGCTTCTCTGTTTAGCCAATGGTTGTGTATTCGTATAAGAGAATTTGCTCGGTTTTTCGTCGCCTGGTTGCTCTTCCATACGTGTGTAGTCAAGGCTTCGCCCATCCACACGAGGAGGAGTTCCGGTTTTCATTCTTCCAGCTTCGAAGCCTAGTTCTAGCAGTTGTTCTGTTATTCCTGTCGCTGCTTTTTCGGCTGTTCTTCCTCCTCCAAAGTTTTTTTCCCCAATGTGAATGAGGCCATTTAGAAAGGTCCCATTGGTTAAGACCACTGCCTTTGCTTCTATCTCTAAACCCATGGCAGTCCGCACACCACATACATATCCATTTTTTACTACTAGCCCATTAACCATTTCTTGCCAGAAATCTACATTATGATTGTTCTCTAATGCTACTCTCCATTCTTCGGCAAATCTCATTCGGTCGCTTTGTGCTCTTGGACTCCACATTGCTGCTCCTTTAGATCGATTTAGCATCCTAAACTGTATCATGGTCTTATCTGTTACAATCCCTGACATTCCACCTAGCGCATCTATTTCTCTCACTATTTGTCCTTTTGCTACCCCACCCATTGCTGGGTTGCATGACATCTGAGCTATCGTGTGCATATTCATCGTGACTAGCAGCACTTTGCTACCCATTGTTGCTGCTGCAAATGCCGCTTCACAGCCTGCATGTCCTGCACCTACCACTATAACATCGTATTTTAGAAACATGATTTTATTTTGTTTAATTCTTATGTTCCACGTGAAACCTTTGCATTTCTTGATGCAAAAATGATAAAAGTTTCCACGTGGAACATTTGTGATATTTTAAATTAATGACAAATAGTAGTTTTCTTTCTCTCTCATTATTTGTATATCTGGTTCATTATGATCGTCATAACCGCATAGATGAAGAGTACCATGAACCATTACTCGATAAAGCTCATCAAGGAAAACAGTATTTAAGGCTTGTGAGTTCTCAGTGACGCGTTCTATACTTATAAAAATGTCGCTTTCAATAGGCGCTGTATTCTCAGAATGACAAAAAGTAATGATATCTGTGTAATAATCGTGAGATAAATATTCGCGATTGATTTGGAGTAAATACTCATCCGAACAGAATATAAAATTAAGGGAAGAAAGCATATACCCTTCCTGAAGAAATACTTTCTTAATCCAGCTGGAAATCTTCCGCTTTTGAGATAAGGTAAAGGAAATGTCTTCGGAAAAATAAGTAATAACACTCATGTATTTGTAGATAACTTAATGCAAAGATACTGAAGTCAGAAATAATATCAGCAAGGCTACTATCAAAATAAAAAAGCCTCAATTGAGGCTTAGCATATAGATTAACATATAGAAGTAAGAAGCAATTAATTAAAGTAAAAAATCAATTCAACTTCCCGACCTTGATTGCGGAAATGAACCTCATCAGAAAGATGGCGCATAAGAAAAATTCCTCGGCCACCAATCTTCTCTAGGCTTTCAGGAGATGTGGGATCGGGGAGGTTATTAAAGTCGAATCCCAATCCTTGATCTTCAACAATAAATCGCACAGAACCTTCTTCTAAAAACATAGAAAGGGCTACATTTTTGGTTGGGTCCTCATTATTTCCGTGTCTTATCGCGTTGTTAACAGATTCAGTAACAGCGATGAGAATATTGCCGTATATATCATCGTCAAGTTTGTAAATCTCTTTTGCATTATCAATAAAGCTTTCAATGATGCGGATATTATCGACCATTGAGGGTATTTGAATAGTAATCGATTCCATGAACGCGGGTAGTACTGATACAGTATCAAATTTATGGGTTGCTTCTCTCATGTCCAAACAAAGCTGGGATAGTTTTTCGTATTGCTTACGTAAATGTACCGGAAAAGTTTTGGAACTGAGCAATTTTGGTAGCGAGGCACTACCAGTGGTAGAATTAAATGCAAATACGTCAGAAAAGCTTCATTAAATCTTCTTCTGAACCCAAAAGAAAGCCTAAGTTTTACATTACATTTTTAACAATGCAAATACCATTAGACTGTATTTGCACTGTGAGTATAGGCATATTGACTCTGCCTACTCTCTGAAAACCTATGTGCTTGGTGGAGCGAAAAACAAAACTGTAAACCATTGCTCAATTCTTTAATCATTAATAACACAGAGTTGTAAAGGAAGGTAAAAGCCTATGATAGCGTCTTGTTATTCTTGAATGCGCATATACGAAGAGTATCCAACTCCTAAAGTAAAATTGTTGAAATTAGAAAATCAGGTTTTGCGTTTTTGAAAGATACTATTTTTCTGAAATACTAGTTGGGTCTTCATAGATAACCCTGGTGACAATGGAAAGTGATTTAACGGGATTCATTTAATCAACTATGCGATCAGGGTTCTCATTGAAGACATTACTGCTAAAGGTTGAGAATAGAGTCAAAGTCGTAAATTGGTGGATAAATTTATCTGGAACAATTTCAACCTTTATATGGGTAGATTTTTCACGTTGAAAAGGCGTATTTCTCCAAGGCATCTTTGTGCCAATGTGTTGATTATTCATAAAGCCAAAAAGTGTTGACGGGAAGATTTCTCTGAAGCATATCAAAAGAAAACAGGGAGTAACAGCATAAGGCTATAGAAATAAAAAACCTGCCAGGTATCCTGGCAGGTTTTTTATTTCTAAAAGATACTATTTTCATTTAGTATTATTGTCAAGCTTTTTGAAATACTCATCTACTTCTTTCCGGTAGTAAGGCGAGAGGGCCGGAGGAATAGTTTTGAGTAATTCAATCTGCTTTTCTTTGTTTTTAATGTATTGCTCAAAAGCCGGTGGTACCGAAGGCGAAATCTCTTTGGCTTGCTCTGCTTTGCGTTGTTCATCTTCTTCCCGTTCGCGTTGCGATTTCTCGGACTCAAGCAGACGAGTAACAATATCCTGGTTCCGTTTCATCATTTCCTGAGATAAGTTTTTGTTTACCAAGTCTTTTTCCGTTTCCTCCATCTTCTGCATCAGCTCTTCCAGTCCACCCGGTTTTTCTCCTTTTCCATTGCGCATCTTTTCCATTTCTTGGAGAGCTCGGCGAATCATTTCTTGTTGTGCAGCCACTTTTGCCAGTTCTTCGGATAGCTGACGGCCCGATTTACCACTTTGCTTGAGGTCCTGAATTTGCTTGTTTAATTGTTGTTGCAATTCGCTCATACCGGGTTGTTGTTTCTGGCCTGGCTTGGGTTTGCCTTTGCCTTGTTTCATTTGCATCATCTGCTGCTGCATTTGTTTCAGTGCATCATTCAGCATCAACGCCAGGTTATTCATCGATGTCATAGCCAGCTGTTGTTCGCCCGTAGCTATGCTGAGACGGCGTTCTTTGATGCCGCGTGAACTTTCGTCCATGTGTTGCTTCATATCGGTAACTTCTCTGGTTACAAACGATTCTATCTGAAATACGCGCTTTGCCAATGAATACAAACTATCTTCAATAATGCGGGCATCGTCTTTTAGCTTCAATTGTTCCTGCGCCAGTTTTTGGAAGCGAGGGTCCGAAAGATTTACATTCCGAAAGTCTTTCATCAGCTTTTCCTGGTCAAAAGAAAGCGTAATCAGGTTTTCCAGGATGTCACGCAAATCATCCAGATTCTCCTGGCTTTGTTCCATTTCCATGCCACCTTGCATTTGTTCCATTTCCTTTGCCATCTCTTCCATTTTCTGGGCGGCCTCTTTCTGTTTTTGGGCTGCTTTTTTATTCTGGTTGTCTTTGAGTTGTTCCAAGCTTTGCTTTTGTTTTTCTGAAATTTCCTTTTGCTGCTGCTCGTTTTGGTCCATTTGTTCCATACCATTGGGCTGGTCCAGCTGTTTATCCATTTCTTCCAGTTCTTTCATATCCTGCTTTTGATCCTCAAACTTCTGATTCAGCTCTTCCTGTTTTTGCTGCAGTTCCTTTTGCTGCGCATCGCCTGGTTTTTTGTTTTCTTCGGTCTTTTCGGCTAGCTTCTCCTGTTCTTTGGCCATTTCCTTGAGGTCATTGATTTCTTTGTCAAGCTTCTGATCAAACTGCAATTGCTTAAACATCTCCAGGGCCCGTTCTATTTCCTTTTCCAGCGTGTTTTCTTTTTGGCTGAGCTTGTCTAAAAGCTTAAAGTTATTTTTGTTGGTATCCAGAAGCTTTTCGAGTTCTTCATAGAGCTTTTTGGTTTCCTCATCCAACAAATTGTCCATCAGCTTCTGAAGCTGTTCCATCTTTTCCATCAGCTGCGGATTGGTTTCTGAAAAACGATTTTGCTGCTCTGCCAGGTTTTTCATCTGTTCCTGAAGCTTTTGCAATTCCGCATTTAACTCATTGCGTTTTTTTATTACCTCTTCAATCTGTTTTTTATCCTGGTAGTCGAGTTGCTTTTTTGTTTTCAGTCGGTCTTCCAAGGTATTCAACTCTTTCTTCAGCTTAGAGGCTTTAGTCAACGCACTACTCATTTTAGAACTAGTCTGTTTGGATAAGTTTTCCTGATTTTGTTCTAAGTCTTTTTCCGAAGGAACAGAGAAGGTGAATACTTGCGATTTAGATGATTTGGCTCCGTTGACACCGTCATTGTCCCATACCTGCACATAATAGTGAATTTTGTCGCCGGGCGTCAGTTTCAATTTTTCCAATGCCCACTGATGGTAATAGTTCTGAATGGTTTGGTTGGGCTGCAAGATGAGTGGAATCACGCCACTACGCTTGTTACGGTTATCTTCCTCATCGGCAGCTTCTACATTGTACACTATAGCCAACTTGGAGAAACCGTAATCGTCCGAAATGTTACCACCAAAAATTAAGTATTTGTACAAAGTAGTATCCTTAAAGCTTTCCAACGTAACTTTGGGATACTGATCGGGTATTACATCCAGAAAGTAATTGATATCTTCTTTATTGGTGCCATAGCTGTTTTTTAGTTTTACCTGATAATTCTCGGATTTGGTCGCTTTGGTCGCAAACTCAAAAGTGTTATTTGAAGCATTTTCAGCGACTACAGGAGTTGTATTGTTGCCAAACATTACCAGCAAGCTATCAGTGTCTGTGGAGCGAAATTCCCAACGAATAGTGGTTCCTTCAGGTACCAGCAAATTACCCACGTTATTCAGAATTTCGGGAGAACGTTTCAGGTAACCCGGATACGTAAGTCGGGCCGTGAACACTTCTAGGCTTGGACGCGGTATCAGGCTTACATCATAGTTTTTAGAATCGAAGCCGGCTGCTTCAAAATGAAAATCAAATGATTTTTGAATCTTATTGAACGTAAAAGTAAAATTGCGGGCATCTTCCGTATTCATCTTTTGCTTGCGTCCATTGGCATACAAATACACCGTTTCAGGCAGCGAGTTACCAGTAATATGAAGAGAAACAGTCAGATCTTCGTTCTTAAAAACTTTCAGATTGCGGTTCTGAAGTTCAAACTGAAACGGTGCTTCGGGTACATATTCTTTCTGAAAATTGACAATGCGCTGTGAACTATCGGTAAGGAAGGTTGGGAACACAAAGGCAATGAGCAGTAGAACCGCAAGTGGAGGCAGTATATAGCGTAAGTATTGTCGGTTCTTGCTCAGATCAATGGCATCGGTAAACGGAACCACACTGAGTTGCTGGGTCCGCTGATCAATGCTGGCTAGTAACAGTTGGTTCTGTGACGAGCTCAGCGACTGCAATTGGATGGTGTTAAGCAGCTTATCATCAATGTTGTTAAAGTACTTCCCAATTTGCTGCGCCGCCTCTTCATTGCTCATCGGCTTGCCCAAGTTTGTCAGCTTCATAACCGGGTCGAGAATGTACCGATAAATAACATAGGCACTAATGCCAAGAAACGAAAACAACAGTGCTGCCCGCATTGCGGTATTGAACCGGCCAAAAAACTCAAGAGTATTGACAAACAGGTAAGCCGTCAGAATCAAGGCCCCACCAAGCAATACGCCGCGAATCAGCAGATTGCGGTAGTATTTTTGTTTGTAAGCAGTCAGCTTGTCTAAAAGAATATTCATAGCCATAAAAGATAGAAATCAAAAACCGAGGTTTTGCGTTTTTACAGGATACTATTTTGGGAGCGTGCAGAATGGTCTATTTGGCACTTTTATTTCAATGCAACTCTAAGTTAACTAGCACTTTAATAAAATTAACGAACGAATAGAAAAGTTAGTTTTTTTAGGGTAGAAAAACAAGTAAAATAAAAAGCATTGCCAGATAATTGACAATGCTTTTTATTATTTTTTGAATGTATTTACGCTGACTTTTTTTATCAGAAATGAAAACTACTTTTCCTGTTTTTGAGTCTGAGGTGTTGGCTCCGGAACAAAATATACTTCCGAAAAATCGTACAAACCCATTGGGTTAATCGTAAAGTTTTTGAGATTACTTTTCAGAAGATAATAACTCTCATCATACCACAGCGGAATAGCCACTGCATCATTGATCATAATCTGCTCTGCTTTCTGAAGGGCAGCATAAGATTCGGATTGTTCTTTGGTTGCTAGGGCTTTCTCGTACCAGTTGTCAAACTCTTTGCTCTGATAGCGGAAAACATTGGGGTAGGTTTTGCCATCTACAGTCATACTATTTTTTCCATAAAAAGCTTCCAGGTAGCTCAATGGTTCCGGGTATTCGGCGAATTTAGGTAACAGTACAGCTGAAAATTTTCCAAGTTGTAGCGCTTCGTACAATTTGGCCAATGTCATGGGCTCCAGATTTAGTTCAATTCCCAGTGCCGCTTTTATTTGCTCTGCTATGGCAATGGCTACAAACGTGTTTCGCGAACCATCCTGGTAAAAAGCCAGATTGGGTTTTTCGCTGGGCAAAGGTGATTTCTCCAAGAGTTGTCTGGCCGAATCGAGTGACTCGGGAAGGGCTGATATTTTTTGCGTAGCGTAATTTTTGAACAGGGGAGGAGTAATGCCATGCGTAGCTGCAGCCATGCCTTCCCCACTGAGAGTGGTGCCAAGTATGGTTGCCTTGTCAATGCTCATTGCAAACGCCTGACGCAGCGACAAACTTTTGAAATACTTATCCTGAGCATTAAAGGCCAGGATATGAGTAACCATTTCGGGTTTGTGAACGATTGTCGTATTTGTCCAGCCTTCCGGACGAGGTGAGGAAGATTCGATCCGTAAAATCTCCAGAAACTGTTCGGGCGGCAAGTGGTACATGATTTGCGAATTACCTGCCTTGAATTCAGAAAGTTCGGTGCGTTTGTCGGGTATGAATTGAATGTTAATACCATTCATATACGGCAACGCATTCTCAAACTGGTCCTGGCGATGGTATTTGGTATTTCGTTTTAAGAAAACAGAAATATCGCGTTCTATATCATCCAACACAAACGGGCCTGTACCTACAGCTTTGATTCGGGTAGTTGTGTATTTTTTTATGGCTTCGTGTGGATAGATAAGTGCCTGTGGACGGGCTAGCTGTATAACAAAAAGCGGATTCGGCTTTTCTAATGTTATTTGAATCTGGTATTTTTCCAGTATTCGAATGCCTTCAACAGAAAAAGAAGGGTTTTTGCCGCTTCTGCTCGCTTCATAAAATCGGTTAGCTCCTTTAATGATATTTTTTACAAGTACAAACCCTTGATTGTCGGGAGAATATCGGCAGAGTTCGGTAAAGCAATGTTGTACATCTTCTGCAGTAAACTCGCGCCCTTTGTCATCTTTGAAGCAGGGATCATCATGAAAATAAACGCCTTTCTTCAACTCAAATGTGTATACCGTGCTATCAGAACTGATTTCATAACTCTCAACCAGAACAGGCTTGGGTATCATGCTGTTTATATCGAGCCGGAAAAGGCCTTCGTAAATTTGGGAGGCGATCTGAGCAGATACCGGGTCGGTAATGGCTGGCGGATAGAGTGTACGAAGGTATTCCGTCTTACTAAATCGAAGTGTGCCGCCATAGTTGCGTCCTCCTTTTCCCGGGGTAAGCTGCACTATTTCCTGGTCACTGCCACAACCCCACAAAATCCAAACGAGTGAAAAAGAAAGGAGTAGGTTTTTAGTCATAAAGAGATACTATTTTTTGTAAGACAGGAGAATTTAAGATAGGTCTCTTGTCTGCTGTTGGGTAAATAGCAAAATTAACAAACCTAAGCACGCATCAAAAAATTGTGTATTAAAAAGCTATGAATATTAGAGGGCTAACTCCAGCAAAATAGGACAATGATCTGAAAAGCATACCTCGGTCAACGATTCGGCTCGGAGAATGTGGTTTTCGAGTGATTTACTGGCAAAATGATAGTCGATGCGCCATCCCAGATTTTTGCTACGGGCATTGGCGCGGTAAGTCCACCAGGAGTAGGATTTCTTTTGAGGATTGGCATAACGAAACGCATCTACAAAACCAGTCTCTAAAAAATCGCTTACCCACTGTCGTTCATCCGGTAGGAAGCCCGTCGAGTTCACATTGGCTTTCGGATTGTGAATATCTATTTCCTGATGCGCAATGTTAAAATCGCCACAAATGACCATCGGGGTTTTGCTATTTTGGGAGATACTATTTACAACTTCTTGAAAGTGAGTGAGCCATTCCATTTTGAATGACTGCCGCACTTCGCCTGACGTACCGGAAGGTACATACACACACATCAAGGAAAACGTTTCCATATCAATGCGGAGGATGCGTCCTTCCGCATCGTATTTTTCAATTCCGCTGCCCCGATGAATCTGCAATGGCGGCTGTTTGGCTAATATGGCTACTCCACTGTACCCTTTTTTTTGCGCAGGATACCAGGAATTGTGCACATAGCCCAGATTTGAAAATAAATCATTGAGCAGGTGTGGGGTGTCATATTTTACTTCCTGCAAGCAAATGTAATCGGCGTTTTCTTCGGCAATCCATTGCAGAAATCCTTTTTGCAATACAGAACGTAATCCATTTACATTAAAGGAAATAATTTTCATCTAACCGGGCTAGGCAATTGTAAGTAGAGAAACAAAAGGCACTATTCTTAAAATCAAATAGCTAAAACACAAGATTGTTGAAACGATGACTTTACGTTATCTAGTTCTTAGAAACCAACTTCTCTATCAAAGTACTTTACTACCTGTTCTTTGAGCATCTTTTCCTGCGACAGCAAATCGGAGTACGGCAGTTTCTTTACTAATTGCCAATGTGGCCAACCGTCGGCATCTACTCGTTCCAATTCATAATAGCCTTCGCGACTCAATACTTTGCAAATACCAATGTGCATCAAGTCTTGTTTCTGCTCTTTGGTAAAATGTTGAATTCCTTTTCCAAGTTCCTGTACACCAATCAAAAACAAGACTCCGTTTAAATCTGCCGGACGTTTACCAATGGTTTGTTCCAGTTTATCCAGCAACTGCTCCCATTGTTGATCTAATAGTAGTTCCATAATGAATCAAATGTAATTTCAAAATAAAAATCTGCCTGCAAATATGCTTTAGACAAAATAGTATCTTTTGAAACAAGAAAACCGCCTTAATAATTTCACTTAACTAATTTTGATTGAGTGCCTGCCAATATTCTACAGCCCGGCGTAGGTGCGGAATCACGATGGTGCCGCCGATCAGATTGGCAATGGCAAAGACTTCAAATATCTGCTGATCTGTAACCTTTAATTCGTGGCATTTGCCTAAATGGTATTTGACACAGTCATCGCAACGCAACACCATCGAACATGCCAGGCCAATCATTTCTTTGGTGACCACATCAACCGTGCCTTCTTCATAGCAGTTCGTGTCCAGATTAAATAATCGACTGATAATCAAATTTTTAGAGCCTAAAATCTGCTCGTTCATCTTGCTGCGGTACGCATTAAAGTCGTCTACAAGTGAGTCGGACATCGGGAAGTTAGTTAATTGATTATGAAAACGTTACAAAAACAGTTGCTGTAATATTCGTTTGCGAAATGGATTGCGAATCTACACAATGTCGGGCTATTTTGAATCATTAATTTTCTAAAATAGCTCACGAAAGCGTTCCTATTCATGAACCTATTCAACGACTTCATCGATTTGATTTTTCCCAACTATTGCCTGATGTGCAGTGGTAGTCTGGTAAAAAATGAAGAATGTGTATGTCTACATTGCCGGTATCATTTACCTTTGACCAACTATCACAAAAGTTTCACTAATCCGTTGAGCAACCGGTTTGTTGGAAAAGTAGATATAAAATATGCATGGGCATTTCTGAAGTTTACCAAAGGAGGGCATGTGCAGAACGCATTACACCAGTTAAAATACAATGGAAAACAAGAAGTTGGTCAGCTTCTGGGCCGATGGTTTGGTGCCGAACTCAAAACCTGCCAATTACACACCGAATTTGACACGATCATTCCGGTGCCTCTGCATCCAGCGAAACTCAAAAAACGTGGCTATAATCAGTGCGACTCCTTTGCTGAAGGCTTGGCATCGCAGATGAATATCGGCTCACAACTTACCGCACTTCGACGTAATACATCTAATCGTACGCAAACGAGTCTAAGCCGTATAGAGCGGTATGAGAATACGAAAAGAATATTCGAAGTAATTGATTATGAGAGTATTAGAAACAAAAGAGTATTATTGGTAGACGACGTGGTAACAACAGGCTCCACCCTGGAAGCGTGTGTGGTTGCCCTGCAAGAAGCCCAATGCCGGGAGGTTAGCATTGCGTGCATCGCGGCTGCACAATAGAAATAGTATCCGTAGAAAAGGCAAAACCTTGCAACCATTCTGCTAAACGTTGTGTCTTAGGAGAGAGCAAATTTTTGCAACGCCAAACCACTACGAATATGAAGCTCTCCCTAGACTTTCTGAGTATTCTTTTAATTAGTTCATTCCTTATCTTTTCCTGCAAAAGCAGCGAAAGCAATCCGCGGCCTTCCATAGTAAAGTACCAATACACTTTTGAACAGAGCAACGAGGGTTGGACAGCCGGATTTGCCGACTACCCGGAAGCCAATAAAGAGATCTATGAATTAAGCCATATCCATACTTCTTTGCCTAACAGTCTCAACAACGGAGCGAAAGGCTTACAAATTACGGGCCATAACCGCAGTGACGATTTGTTTATGTTTTGGAAAAAGAAAGTAGAAGGATTAACAAAGAATCAGATGTATAAAGTAAAAATTTCAATCAACATAGCTTCCCAATATCCTACCACATCAGCCGAGATAGGAGGTAGCCCCGGTGCTAGCGTATATCTGAAAGCGGGTGTGGTTTTTCTCGAACCAAAAGCCGAGCTACAGTCAGATGGATATTGGCTTATGAATGTAGATAAGGGTCAACAATCAACGGGCGGAGCAACTATAAAAGTATTGGGTGATATAGGTATTCCTGGTGAAGAGTATGTGTATAAATTGATTGAACGCACGAATGAAGAAGAAAGTATTACATTGAAAACGGATAATGAGGAAGTGTATGGCTGATTGTTGGTACTGATTCCGGATTTGAAGGACTCATAACTTTGTATTACGATTCCATTAGCTATGAGTTAGAGCCAGTAGCCGAATAATAGCTCATCTGATTTAACATTTGCAGTAAAGGGCTTTTCCTATATCTGAAGGTACTATTAGCCAGCAGAAGTGTTGACAGATAACCACTCTTCTATCGAAGATGAACGGATTTCATTGGGGACAGACGCATCCAGCTTTTTTTGCATATTTAGGATTGCTTTGTCTACCATGCTGTGTGAAATATATTCATTATCCTGCATACCCATTCGTTGCATCAAACTTATAATGTTGTCACCTCCAAATTTTTGGAATAGCGGTTCGTCTAGAGAATTGTAAAACTGGATAGTGATTTTCATTTCGCTGTTTTTTAGAACCTCAAGGACTGATTTCTCAATGGGTAATTTTGGATAATGCTCTACAAAGTGCATCCTCACAGGAACTTTGGACCGATCAATTAGCGATAAAAGGTTTTTGTTCTCTAATTGGTCGGCAGTTAAAACGATAGCAGTTGCATGCTCTGGAAAATGAGGTTGCCCATTCGATTCCAGCAAATGATATTTCTGACCACGTTGTTCAAACTTGGTCTGTACATAAGGTATGGTCCGCTTGAAGAATGCAACTACAAAATGCATCTCTGTCTGAGTGCTCAATTCTTGTACCAGCCCGTTGTATTTTTGATCCTGGTTTACCCAGGTTTTATCAGACAGCCGATTAAATTTGGCTGTCTTTTTCTTTCCAAATAAAAATGAAAACATAAGCTTGCAGAAAATAGATTATAAAACAAAAAAGCCTCTACATAAATTGGAGAGGCTTTTTTGCTTGAAAAAGATACTATTTTTATCGGTTAGAACCTGCATTGATCATTGCGCAACGGAAACCGATAGTAGCAGTCGCTGAATCTTCCTCCAGATAGCGGCGTGTTCCAGGAGACAGCCAGTAAGCTACATCTTTCCATGAACCACCTTTGTAAACCCGTACCTGGTCGTCAATCAATGAGTTGTTATTCTTTTTATCGTAGTTTTCTGCTTTGTCAAGATAGCCGCTGCGACGCAGAGGGTTTAAGTCATCAATTTCTTGATAAGAACCTGGACGGTACACGTCATAAACCCATTCGTTTACGTTTCCAGCCATATTGTACAAACCAAAATCATTTGGAGGATTTTCATACACTTGGCTGGTAATTAGAGCACCATCATTTAGTTTACCTGCGATACCGGCATAGTCACCACGACCACGTTTGAAGTTGGCCAGGAAACGACCCATTTGTTTGCCATAAGGATTACGCAATGCGTGACCATCCCAAGGATACAAACGCTTATTGGTTTGGTTTTCGTCCAGATATTGTACCCCGATCAATGCATAAGCTGCATATTCCCATTCTGCTTCAGAAGGAAGGCGATAATTAGGAAGTACAACGCCTGACTCAAGAGGAATACGTCCGCCACCATCAGTAGGAGGTTCGATACCCGCGTCCTCAGCCAATTTTTTGTTCACTACATTAGTACGCCAGGTAGAGTAGTCTACGGCTTGTTTCCAAGTTACACCTACAACCGGATAGTAACGGAAACCCGGATAGCGAAGGTAGTGATCACGGTAAGAATCGTTGAAGGCCAATTCGCTAACCCATACAGTCGTATCAGGCAATGCAGATTGGAAAAATTCTTCAGAAGAGTCTTTCTGAACGTAATATAAGTATTCCAACCAGTGAATATTGGCAATTTCAGTTTCGTCCATCCAGAAAGATTGCACACTCACTGTTCTTTCGATGTTATCATGTGAATTAGTCAAATCTTCTTCGGCAGAACCCATTACAAAACGACCTCCTTCAATGAATACAAGGTTCGGACCTTGGGGCTGGCCTTCAAAATCTGGTACTTGGAAGCCGTCGTCTTCATTATAAGCTAAGCCGGTAGCTGTACTCTCTTTCCCCGGATTTGCCGCTGTAGGATACTTGTCTTTCTTACACGCTGTAAATGCGAGCAGCAACGAGCCCGCAAGCACCACATGTGAAGCTGAACGCCAGAACTTATTCATAGACCTGTTTTTTGTTAAAAATGAATTTGATTTAAACACTTATTTTTGATGCTGTCAGCAGTAATAGAAGTACTATTTTCAAAGGAGGACTATTACTTACCAACACCTGTTAAATACAATTTGAATTCTGCTACGAAAATGCAGGCTTTTTATCGAATAATAAATTGATTACCTGTTAAAAATCAATCTATGTAATAAAAATTAGAATTCCGCTAAATAATTCTATTCTAAACAAATCCAACCATTTCACGTTAGTAGGGCCAATGAAATAGTATCTTTTAAAAAATAGAAATCGCCATACCTTAAATGACTTTTGCTTTCCGAAATTTTATCAAGTACCAGACTCGTTGAAATCTTTTTAATTAACGGAAACTGGCCTATTTTAGTCTTTCTCCAACGTCAATTTTATGATTTTGTTACAAAAATCATTTGCTTAACGGTTAGTGTGTCAATTAATGTTCGGTTTTATTATCCAAAGAAACGAATTCTCAGCAATAACTATTGCTTATATTCACTGAAATTATTAGGGTCAGAATTTATCCGTTTGCTGTATTCAGATTGCGGACTCTTTATATTTTGTTTTGCCTTCGCAAATTTAGGAAAGTAGACTACTATTATTCTTGCAAAAATAGCAGATTTTACTCAATTGTACTTTTTTCAAAACAACATGCCAAATTTAAGCATTTACAATACCTTTTACTTCTATAGAAGATAGTATTTTCTGGGCTTGTAAGATGGATTTGGTTTCATCAAATATCAAAATAAGCTTGTCTTTCGCTTCCTTTAACCTGCATTTGCGCGGATTTTGTTGAATGAATTGCAAAATGCCACCAAATACTTCTGATTTGTAATATTTCTCATTATCTGCTGGTACAAAATAGCCTTTCATTGTACCACTCTTGATGGTCAGCTTCTCAAAACCTAGTTTTTCAGCAACCCAACGAAGACGAACCATTTCAATTAAATCTTTTACTTCATCAGGCAGAGGTCCAAACCGGTCTAACAGTTCACCTTGGAAGCGTTCTAACTCTGGTTCCTCTTTGATATTGTCTAATTGTGAATACAGATTCAAGCGTTCGGAAATGCTAGGAACATACGTCTCCGGAATTATAATTGACAAATCAGTTTCAATAACACAGTCGGTTATGAGCTTTTTTACATTTATTTCGTGTGCAAATAATTCTTTAAATTCATCCTCTTTCAGTTCTTGAATGGCATCATCCAATATTTTGTGATAGGTTTCAAAACCTAAATCTGAAATAAAACCGCTTTGCTCAGCCCCCAGTAAGTTGCCAGCACCACGAATATCCAAATCGCGCATGGCTATTTTGAATCCGTCACCCAAATCCGAAAATTCTTCGAGTGTATGCAATCGTTTGCGTGAATCCGTACTTAACGCCGAAATGGGTGGGGTAAGCAAATAACAGAATGCCTTCCGGTTGCTGCGGCCTACACGTCCACGCATTTGGTGTAGGTCGGCCAAGCCAAACTGGTGTGCCCGATTAATGATAATTGTATTAGCATTTGGAATGTCCAAGCCTGACTCAATGATATTGGTAGATAGAAGTACATCATACTCGCCATCTATGAATTTGAGCATGGTTTTTTCAAGACGACTACCTTCCATTTGTCCATGAGCCACACCTATTTTCGCATCAGGTACTAAGCGCAATATCATATCGCCCAACTCCACGATATCATTAATCCGGTTATGTACAAAAAATACCTGGCCTCCGCGACGTAATTCGTTACTGATGGCATCTCTTATAACTTCCTCACTAAAGGTATGAACCTCGGTAGTAACGGGTTGTCGGTTGGGAGGAGGAGTGGCTATGATGGATAAATCACGAGCACCCATTAAAGAAAAATGCAGAGTACGGGGAATAGGGGTAGCTGTCAACGTAAGCACATCTACATTCACACGCATTTCTTTCAGTTTATCTTTTGTTTTTACACCAAACTTCTGCTCTTCGTCAATGATTAACAAACCTAGATTTTTGAATTTTACGTCGCCACCCACCAACCTATGTGTACCAATTAAAATATCAATCTGGCCATCAGCTACTTTTTGCAGCGTTTCCTTGATTTGCTGAGTTGTTTTAAATCGGTTGACATATTCTACCCGAACCGGAAATTTTTCCAGGCGTTCTTTAAACGTTTTGTAGTGCTGCATAGCCAGTACAGTGGTAGGTACCAGTATTGCCACTTGTTTGTTATCAGTAGCAGCCTTGAATGCAGCCCGAATAGCCACTTCTGTTTTTCCAAAACCTACATCTCCACAAACCAACCGGTCCATGGGATGTGCTTGTTCCATGTCTTTCTTCACATCCGTCGTAGATTTGGCCTGGTCGGGCGTGTCTTCATATAAGAAGGAAGATTCCAACTCTGCTTGTAAAAAACTGTCTTTGGTAAATGCAAAACCTGGTGCGGCTTTCCGCTTGGCATACAAGCTAATCAGTTCCTTGGCAATGTCTTTTACTTGTTTCTTGATTCTTGATTTTTTGTTTTCCCATTCCGGCGAGCCTAATTTGCTCATCTGCGGAGGAGTTCCATCTTTGCCTGCATATTTTGAAATTTTATGCAAAGAGTAGATACTTACATACAACAAATCATCATCCCGAAAGACCAAACGAATTGCTTCCTGCTGGCTCCCGTTCACATCAATTTTCTCCAGACCCGCAAATCGTCCAATGCCGTAATCAATGTGGGTAACATAATCGCCGGGTTGCAGTGTACGCAACTCCCGCAATGTCATAGCCTTTGACTTAGAAAACTTTTCACGCGCTTTGTATCGGTGAAAACGGTCAAAAATCTGATGGTCAGTGTAGCAGGCAATTTTGGTGTTATGATCTACGTATCCTTCCCGAAAGGCCAGGTTTAAGGGTTGGTATTTGATGAAGGAATTGATTTCCTCAAAAATTGTATTCAACCGTTCATGCTGGCGAATGGAATCCGCAGCAATCACATTAATATAGCCATGCGTAAGATTGTCTTGAAGAGTATTGGCCAGCAGATTAAAATCTTTATTAAAAGAGGGTTGAGCGGTAGATGGGTACTCTACTTTTTCGGTGTCTTTAAAATAAAATCGTTTTCCAAACTCTACTACGGTACGTTCCTTTAATTGATTAAGGAAGTTTCGCCTTGTGTCAAATAATTCTGCAGGGTTCGATATCAGCCTGGGTTCAGAAGATGCTTCGTATACTTCCTCTGCTTTTTCAAAATGTTTCTCAATTATCTCCAATGCAAATTCTACATCCTTGATCCAGATAATAGCTTTTGAAGGTAAAAAACCCAGGAAAGTTTCGCGTGCTTCAACTGTGATTTTACTTTGAATATTAGGTACAATAGAAACCTGCGAAACCGTGGCTACCGATAGCTGAGTATCCGGGTTAAAAGTACGGATGCTTTCAATTTCGTCGCCAAAGAGTTCAATTCGATAAGGCAAATCATTAGCAAACGAAAACACATCCACAATACCTCCACGAATAGAGAATTGTCCGGCTTCGTAGACAAAATCGGTTTTCTCGAAATCATAACTCAGCAAAAATTCGGCAATAAAGTTAGTATCTAATTTCTCACCTACTTTGGCCACAAACGTATTCTGAACAAGCGACTTCTGACTGATCACTTTTTCAGTCAATGCCTCCGGATAAGTAACAATTAATTCAGATCCTCCTAAGCTTAACTGACTGAGTACTTCTGCACGCCGCAATACATTGGCATTGTCTGTTTCTTCCAATTGATAAGGCTTTCGGTACGAAGTAGGAAAAAACAGAATTTCTTTATCAGGCAGTAAATTTTGCAAGTCATTTAGGAAATAAGCGGCTTCTTCTTTCTCATGTAAGATAAACACATGAGTTTGTAAATCTTGTAGATAGATGGCTGCCGCAAGTACAGCATCCAGACTACCAACAATTCCCTTGCAACTCAAGTGGATTGGTGATTTATCAACGCCATGAAGTCTTTGATAAAGTGTTTTTACCAGACTGTCATCGCGATATAACTGAATAAAATCTTTATTCTTCAATGCAGTATAAAATGAGTAGAAATTGCAAATTTAGTAAAATAATAGAACATCACATACCAACCCTTGTGCTAAAAGATAGTTAATGTATTGATTAACAAAAGGTTGAGTAAAAATTTGCAATTTAAAATGAAACAAAATAGTATAGCGTAGAAAGTAAAAAACCTGTACCCAAGCCAAAATGAAATGTAAAAAACAGAAAATAGGATACTCTATTGGAAAAACATCAAGCGGAAAAACAAAGTTCTTACTTTGTTTCTTTCTACTTTAACCCAAAAAAGTACTGTGCATTTAAGTGACCAGAGCAGGCATTTTTTTATTAAAAAAGCATGTATTGTATTCAGATTTTTTGAAAAAAACTAGCGTAAATAATCTGGTAGACGTGACAGAAAAAATAGATTCTTACAAGTAACCTCAAATGCGAAAATTGCACAAACTCCAAATAACCTATTAACTTTCAGCAACAAAACACAGAAGAGATATACAACAAGGAGAAATAAGGCAACAAGTCCAAAATATTTTGAGCAGAATGACTCTAATTCTGGGCAGAATAAATAATCCATGGAAATAATAAAAAAATTAGTATAATTGGGCCTCAAATGCATAACTTGTTGTAAAACAGCTACTTTGAATGTTTACATATGGCAACCTTTCATTATTAAATGAAATCAGAATTAAAAGAACGGAATGCAAATCAGGCTTGTAATCTCTGTTAGAATGAAAGCCCTAAAGGTCGCTTTCTAACATAAAACCTGCTTTGTAGTATTTTAAAACAACATACTTTTCTATTAAATTAATTACTATGGCAAAGCTTAAAAATATTATCAAACAACTGTCACCAGAAGATTACGATGCCATTTACAATCAACTGATGACAAGTAACGCTGAAAAATCGGCGTATCTTCTCAAGTTTATGCGTGAGAAACAGTTGTCTGATAGTAAGATTATGGAACAGCTTGACGTGAACACTAATGCCTATTATACGCTACGTTCACGATTAAATCAAAAGATTGAAGAGTATCTGCTACAGCAAATGGAAAGTCCTCGGACTGACTTGCTAAAAAAGGTTGCCAACATCACTGAAATTCTTTTCACAAAAAAGAGAGCTATTGCCGTAGCAACATTAAAGAAATTAGAAAAAGAATTGTTGGATTATGATTTATCCAACGAACTGACAATCATCTACAAGAGTCTTAAAAAATTACACATCAATTCGCCAGACTTCTACAACTACTCGCAGAGCTATAACCGTCACGTAGCTTACATGCTGGCCATTGATAAAGCAGAAGACTTACTGGCCGAGTATTTTAAGAAGTATGGCAACTACACACTTTCGGGTACAGATACAGAAAAACTGGAATTGACCTATCTGAACAAAGAGATGGAGAATGTGTGTAAGCTCTACCAATCTCACCGTTTGTATGTTTACCAAAACTGCATGAGCATTTTTCATCGTCTGTTTGTGGAAACAACGGAAGACTTGGATGATGACCAAGAACCGATTGAAGATATTCTGAATAATGTTGAAAAGATTTTTCAGCAATACAATCTGGATACGGTTTACTATCACTTGAAACTGGTATTCGAATTCCTGAAACTGGAGTATTATACACATTATAAGGTATATAAAAAGGCAGAGAAATATTTTGATGAAGTAAATGATGCTGCCAGTACCTTGCTAACCAATTATAGTCTTTACACGTATCCGGCACAGTTCCTATTTACAAAAGTACAGCGCCACATTCGTATGGATACTGAACATGCCATGTATGAGGAAAATGAAGGTCTGTTCCAGGATTATGAAGCAGATGCCTATGATTTACCAAAATACACGTGTTATGTAGTTTATCGTGCTGTGTGTTGTTATTATGCTAAGAAATACGACGAGGCGTCACGCTGGGTAAACAACCTGCTTAATGAGATGAGCTTGAAAAAATACCCGATAGCTCATTTGGAAGTAAAACTATTGCTGGCCTTGCAATATTGCTTACTCAATGATTATGAATTGTTTAGCCAGTTGCTTAACAGCATTCAGCGTCAAATTCGCATCATGGGTAAAGACGAATGCGAACACATGCTGATGTTTACCAAAATAATGAAAACCTCCTTGTATGACAGCAAGAATGGGAAGGCCGCCAAAATCCGGAGTCTGATTGAAAAACTTCAGAAAATGGATATAAAAGGATTTACTATTATCAAACTAATTAAGATGGATGAAAGCTTCGTAAGCCGTTTGTCTGCTTCCTAGAAAATAGTATCTTTTCAAAAGCAAAAACCTTCGCCTGTAAGACGAAGGTTTTTTGCTTTATGGGTGAATTTCAGTGTTAATTTATCGAACAATAAAAAAGCCTCTGCAATTTGCAGAGGCTGGTTTTTGTATTTGGCAGGATATTATTTCTTATATACCCAGTTTTTTCAAACTATCTTGTGTGAGAGGTTTATTTACGTACTTCTTCACATAATCGTATTTTTTAGACTTACTCATATCTTGCGGGTTGATAGAGGATGTAAGCATTACAATCTTACAATATTCTTTGGTTTCTTTTGAGAGCTTTTCAAACTCATCCAAAAACTGAAAACCATCCATCAACGGCATATCTATATCCAGGAAAATCAGTTCAGGCAGTGTCACATTATTGGTCACAGCAGCAATCTTTTCCATATTTTTCAAAAATTCGATAGCACTCTTGCCACCGGTATGTGTAAAAATATGTTTGGCAATGCCTGCCGACTCAATAATCTTTTGGTTGATAAGATTGTCAATCTCATTATCGTCAATCAACATGATGGTGTTGAATCTCTGAGTATTTTCTGCCATAATAAAAACTAGTTAATACGTATCAGTTTTAAAATCGGGTACAAGGTATAATATTCAAAAACAATTGCAAAGTTTAATTTTGGTCAAATCATTACAAGGTTATAATCACAAGTAAAAATAAAATTCCTAACTATGCCATTGACTGTCAGGTAGTTAATGAGAATATGTTTTGTGTAAATATAGTTTTTTAAACATTTATTACAATAAAATTACAAAAAAGACTTAAAGATAAGAGCCTATAAATCAACAATATAGAAGAATTGGTGACCAACAACTCTTGGGATTGCTTATACATCGAATGTAATGCCTTGTGCCAGAGGCAATTCGCGGCTGTAATTGATGGTGTTGGTTTGGCGGCGCATATAGGTCTTCCAAGCATCTGAACCCGACTCACGGCCACCGCCGGTTTCTTTTTCGCCTCCAAACGCCCCGCCTATTTCAGCTCCGGATGTACCAATATTGGCATTGGCAATACCGCAATCAGAACCGGCGTAAGAAAGGAAGGTTTCGACTTCGCGTACATCAAGAGAAAAGATAGCGGAGGATAAACCTTGTCTTACATTATTTTGGATAGCTATGGCATTTTCAACATCGCCACTGTAACGAATGGCATACAAGATAGGTGCAAACGTTTCTTCTTGCAC
The DNA here is from genome assembly GCA_963520985.1 of uncultured Sphingobacteriales bacterium. Classification (GTDB taxonomy): domain Bacteria; phylum Bacteroidota; class Bacteroidia; order Cytophagales; family 172606-1; genus Xanthocytophaga. Next base: position 4,778 of record CAUQTA010000001.1, on the reverse strand, counting down.
AATTGAGAACTCGTTCTGGGCTTCTACAATTGCAGGAGTTACATAATTACCGGAAGCATACCTATCTTCTGACAGTACTTGACCTCCTACTAAAACTTTACCACCTGCTTTGATTGCTTCTTCAAGTGCATGACTAAAGTTTTGAACGGCCTGTGCGTCAATAAGCGGGCCAACAAGCACGCCTTCTTCCAGTGGATTGCCAATAGGCAGTTTCTGATAAATAGTTACGAGACGGTCTATAACTGTTTGGTAGACGGATTCGTGCACAATAAGACGACGAGTAGAGGTACAGCGTTGACCGCACGTGCCTACGGCACCAAACGTAACTGCCCGAATCGCCATTTCCATGTCAGCATGTGGAGTAATGATGATCGCATTGTTTCCACCAAGTTCGAGAAGCGACTTTCCCAAACGAGTAGCTGCGGTTTCTCCCACTTTTTTACCCATACGTGTAGATCCCGTTGCAGAAATGAGAGGTATGCGCTTATCGGCGGCCAAACTGTGACCAATAGTTGCATCGCCAATCACCAGATTAAAAACACCCTCTGGTAAATTATTGTCTTTTAAAACTTTGCCAATGATATGCTGGCAGGCAATGGCACTCAAAGGGGTTTTTTCAGATGGTTTCCAAATGCAAACATTGCCGCAAATCGCCGCCAACATAGCATTCCAAGACCAAACCGCTACCGGAAAATTAAATGCTGAAATGATTCCGACGATTCCCAGGGGATGGTACTGCTCATACATACGGTGCAGAGGCCGTTCGGAGTGCATGGTTAGGCCATACAATTGACGGGATAAGCCAACCGCAAAATCGCAGATGTCTATCATTTCCTGTACTTCGCCGAGGCCCTCCTGATAAATTTTACCCATTTCATAACTTACCAACCGACCTAGATTTGCTTTGTTCTTACGAAGCTCATCTCCAATCTGCCGGATAATTTCGCCGCGTTTTGGAGCAGGTAACTCCCGCCAATGCAGAAAAGCATGTTGCGCTGTTTCAACTACTTTTTCATAGTCGTCAGCAGTTGCCCATTGTATCGAAGCTATGGTTTTGCCATCTACTGGAGAAGTAACTGGTTTTTGCCGACTTGCATCCGGAATTCCCCATTCCAGGCCTGTACTAAACGCTGCATTTTGCTCACGTATGTATAGCGCTCTTAAAAAATCTTGCATAAGGGAAATATTTTAAGGTGTTTTAGAAATTGATTTTGGGTATTCTAGGCTTAAAAATAAAAACTCTCCAAATTTTAGACAATTGGGAGAGCTTCACAAAATAGTATCTTCAAATACTTAAAAACTGCACTTATTATTAAGGTGCAATAGCATGATATCCTTTTGTGCCGTTTGCGTAAATGCCTTCAACTACAATGGCGCGTTGGCTGGCATTTATAATTTTAAAAACTTCTTCTGCCGACGATACCGGCTGGCTATCCATTTGCGTGATAATAAAGCCAACCCTCATACCGGCATCTTTCATCCGGCCATCTGCTATCCGAATGATTTTTACGCCACTGTTTATACCCAGTTTTTTCTTCTCTATGGAATTAACAGGAGCCATATCGGCGCCAAATATATTTATGGTTTTCTGGGCTTTGGGTTTGGAGAGAATAGTATTGCCGTTGCTGTTGCGCAATACAACCCAAGTGTTTTTGTCTTCTCCATCTCGTTCAAACCAGACATTTATTTTGTCACCCGGCCGATAGGTACCTATCACACTTTGTAGCTCGGCCATTGAGTTTATACTCTGCGTATTGATCTGGAAAATAACATCACCTACTTCCAAACCGGCCATCTGAGCAGCGCTTTTGTCATTTATACTTTCGACCATCACACCTCGTACATGTTTTAAGCCAGTCTCTCTGGCCTTTTTTGCATCTACATCATTGATCCGAACACCAAGCAGAGCCCGATGTACAGAGCCATAACGTAACAAATCGTCCATCACCTTTTTGGTGAGCGAGACAGGTACAGCAAACGAATAGCCTTGCGAAATTCCCGTATTAGATGCAATAGCAGTATTAATACCCATTAACTCACCACGCAAATTGACCAATGCTCCACCGCTGTTGCCAGGATTTACGGCCGCGTCTGTCTGGATAAATGATTCGATTTGCATCCCGTTTTTATCTTTTAATATATTGATATTGCGCCCTTTGCCACTAATAATACCAGCCGTAACCGTCGAAGTCAGATCAAAAGGATTGCCAATGGCTAATACCCATTCGCCGATGTGCAGTTGTTCCGAATCGCCATAACGGACAAAAGGCAAATTCTCTTCTTCTATTTTAAGTAGAGCTAAGTCTGTAGTAGGGTCTGCACCAATTACAGTTGCATTGTAGCTGCGTTTGTCTTCTAAGATAACTTCGATTTGAGAGGCTTTTTCAATGACATGGTTGTTTGTAGTGATATAGCCATCTGGCGATATAATGACACCCGAACCCGCTGACTCTCTTGGCAATGGCCCTTTGAATGGACCATCAAACCCATGAAAATCATGAAACCAGTCATCAGATTCCGCATCTTTCTCCTGAAACTCATCGGAAGGAAAAGAAGCAATTTGCTCATAACGTGTTTTGATATGCACTACCGCCGGGCGGACTTTTTCCGCCGCATAAATAAAATTAAGTCCATCCGGAACCTTAAGCAAGCGGGCAAGTGATGAATCTGGTTTTACGTTGGAAACTTGAGAGGCAAAGTATTGGTTCTGTTTTTGTTCAATGGTTTCATTGGATTTTTCCGGATAAAGCATCTTATAACCTGTAAGCGTTACTACACCACCCAGCAAAGAAGATAAAAACAATCCAATTACATATAGACGAAGAGTCATTAGAAAATAATATGATTTGAAAAGATAAAACCTACTTTTAACAAATGTGAATTGCGAGAAGACGGGCACGTATAAACTATAAAACTAACGGAATTTGTAAACGAGTTGTTATAAAACACAGGTAGCAAATTCTAGTTTTAACAAGAGAAGATTCTTTGTAACCACGCCGAGTGGCAATACAACTGTTGAGTAAACTACAGAAAAAAAATCAAAATACCAAACCTGTTGCCAAAAAACACAACAACTAAAGGTAGAGTAAAGAAGTTGATTTTAGTTTGTAAGTGTTTGTATTTCAGTATATTACTCGCTATTAGTACGTAAAACACAGATACAGCAAAAAACGTAGTAAAGAAAATTTTAAATATTTTTTTGCTATTCATTGACAAATATGGGTTCATATGTTACTTTTGCAGCCCTGTTACTCCCGAATAGCTCAGTCGGTTAGAGCATCTGACTGTTAATCAGAGGGTCGCTGGTTCGAGCCCAGCTTCGGGAGCTTTTTGAAACCACATCTTTTACAGATGTGGTTTTTTGCTTTTGGGAATATAGTATCATTTGCCTGTCAAAAACCTCAGCTGCCTACTTAACATCTATGTCGCTCATTTTAAGTATAGATACCGCCACACGTATATGTTCCGTTGCTTTGCATCACAGTGGTAAGATTTTGGCGTCTTCACAATTCTTTGTTGAAAAAGCTACCTCGCAAATACTTACAGTAGCCATTGAGCAATTGATGCAAAATGCTGGCTGTCAACTTTGCGAATTGTCTGCGATTGCTATTTCGAAAGGACCAGGTTCGTATACGGGCTTACGCATAGGTACTGCTACAGCCAAGGGGCTGTGTTATGCTTTGCAAAAGCCGTTGATTGCTGTAAATACTCTGGAAACTATGGCTTATGAAGTATGTCGGTTTTTTGTGTCTCAGGGATACTATTTTTGCCCAATGATAGATGCCCGACGTATGGAAGTTTATTGTGCTATATATAATGACAAGTTGGAGGCAATAGAGCCTACACAAGCTAAGGTTATAGATGAGAACTCTTTCCTGGAAATCTTAGTTAATCATAAAGTTCTTTTCTTTGGGGATGGTGCCGCCAAATGCCAGGAAAAGTTATCTCATCAGCCCAATGCACTTTTTATAAAGGATGTTTTTCCTTCTGCCTCTTTTGTTGGGGAATTAGCTTGGAAGCAATTTCAGGAGAAGCATGCAGAAGACATTGAGAACTTTGAGCCTTTTTATTTAAAAGAGTTTTTGAGCACAAAAGATATTTCTTCTTGAAGACTTATGGAAAATACACAAGACACTGAGATTATAAACCGGGTAGCAAACAGCGGATTGGTTACACTTGACTTGGCTGATTATTATCATTCAGGCGAAAGGGTCGTTTATGATCTACGAGACAATCTGTTTCAGGAGTTAATTCTTCGGGAAAAAGATTTCCGGCAGTTTTTGAAAGAACACGATTGGACTCTATATAAAGAAAAGAATGTAGCCATTGTTTGCTCTGCCGATGCCATTGTTCCTGTTTGGGCTTACATGTTAGTAACTACTTATCTGGAGCCTCATGCTAATTTAGTGATTTATGGCGACTTGCAGGATTTGGAACAAGCTTTATTTCAGCAAGCTATTTCTAAAATAGATGTATCTATATATAAAGATGCCAAAGTGGTTGTAAAAGGTTGCGGTGATTTGCCGGTTCCTATATATGCCTATGCAGAAGTTACGCGCTTACTAAAACCAGTTGTGCAAAGTCTAATGTACGGAGAGCCTTGTAGTACAGTACCCATATATAAACGACCGAAAGTGTAAAAGTCGCTGGTTTTGCATTTAAAAAAGATACTATTTGGTTTATAAGAGAATCTGAAGAAAAAACTTGTGAGATAAAAGTTGACCTCTTACCTTTGCAATCCGGTTTTGAAAAAAGGGAGAGAAGGTGGGAGAGAGTCA